>JASGKB010000016.1:0-16959 GCA_049840675.1 Pirellulales bacterium | reverse complement strand
TTATGTTTATGTGGTTAACTCGTTAAATTCTGGTCCTTGCTAAGGTTAATAGGGAAACACGATGAGATCCGAACAGCACCTGAACACGCCGCCGTGGTTGGCGTTCATCCGGCGCAAGTACGCGCCCATCGCCTGGATGACGCGTTCCGGTACTTGGCTGCCTGCGGGACCATCGAAGAACACGGCTTCGCGGTCGCCGTGCTTCTGCTTGAGCGCGGGAAACTGTTCGCGAATCGCGGCGACGTCGTAACGGGCCAGGAGTTCGTCCTCGGAAGGCATCGCGTCGGTGGTCATGGCGTCTCAAATTGTCGGTCGGGTAAATCTGTAACGAACATACAGCCGGGGCTGTGCGTGACGGCGATTTCCGGCCGGGCCGCGGCCAGCGCGAGTTGCGGCGTCACCCCGCACGCCCAGAAGACCGGAACTTCGTCGTCGTGAATCGTGACGGCGTCGCCGAAATCCGGTTTGTGAATAGGACCGATGCCGACCGTCGCCGGATCGCCGATGTGAACGGGCGAGCCGTGCATGGCCGGAAAGCGGCTTGTCACGTCGATCACCGTTGTGATGTGTTCGCGTCGGTAAGGTCGCATGCTCACGACCAGCGGACCTGAGAAACGTCCGACTGACACACAAGCCTGCGAGGTGCGGTACATCGGCACGTTACGACGTTCGTCGAGATGGCGCACGGGTAAGCCGGCGGCCAGCAGAGCCGCCTCGAACGTGAACGAGCAGCCGATCAGGAAGCTCACGAAGTCGTCGCGCCAGAGCGTTTGCAAGTCGCTCGGCTCCGTTGCATCGGCTACGCCGTTGCGAAACACGCGGTAGCGCGGAACGTCGGTGCGGAGATCGGCGTCGGTTGCGGAACTCGGACGAAATTCACCGGCTGACAATTGCTCGACGAGCGGGCAAGGCTTGGGGTTCTTGCGGCAAAAATCGGCGAATTCCTCGGCCCAGCCTTGCGGCACGACGACCAGGTTCGTTTGCACGAAGCCGGGACATTGTCCGGACGTTTGGCCGGAGAATTCGCCGCGACGGATCGCGCCGCGCAGGTCGGCGGGATTCAGGAAATGCGGCGTCATACGATCTCGCCCCTCACCCCGGCCCCACTCCCCTTGTCGGGACGAGGGGAGCCAAACCCGATACCTTAGACTTTGCGGGCGTCCACGAACCGCCGACCTTTGCCTTCGAATCTCGGCAGGCTGCCGATCGGTACGAGAGCGACGTCGATATTGAGGCCGAGCCGTATGCGCAACTCGTCGGCCACGCGTTCCGGCAGGCTCAAGCGATCTTCGATTTCGATTTCCAGCACGTCCATGGCGCTGCGCGTCCGCGCCGTAGCCGCGATATTCGACAATCTCGGGAAAGCCGCGAAGAATCTGGTCGACGGCCGATGGGAAGATGTTCACGCCGCGGATGATGAGCATGTCGTCGGTGCGGCCGACGACGCCCCCTTCGAGAAATGTGAACCGTCTTGGAAACGCATGCTTGCGGCGCGGGCGGACCAAGTCGCCGGTGCGGTAGCGAATGATCGGCAAGCCATGGCGAAACAGCGACGTGATGACGAGTTCCGCCAGTTCGCCGTCAGCTGCAGGCATGCCGGTTTCCACGCTGAGAAACTCGGCGATGAAATCGCTTTCGAGAATGTAGAGTCCTTCGCCCGAATCGTCGCCGAAGCCCCACGGCCCGACCTCCGACGCTCCCGCATGGTCGACCACGCGGGCTCCCCAGGCACGTTCGATCGTGGCCCTCACGGAAGGCACAGATCCTCCCGGTTCGCCGGCAAGGACAAACGTGCGAATGCCGATGGCCCGCAGGTCGAGTTTGCGCTCGGCCGCGATTTCCGCCATGTGGAGAGCATAGCTGGGGGTGCAGCAAACGACGCTCGCACCGCTGTTCGCGCAAGAGTTCCAAGCGAACTTGCGTGCTCATGCCGCCGGCCGGAATGACCATGCACCCGCGCTCGGCCGCCGCTTCCAGAGCGCTCCAAAAGCCGATGTACGGGCCGAACGAAAAGGCGAAGAAGATACCGTCGCGCTCGGCGATGTCGGCCGCGTCGAACACATGCTGCCAGATGTCCATCCAGCGGAGCCAGTCGTCGGCCGTGTCGAGCACGACGAGCGGCCGACCGCGCGTGCCCGAGGTTTGATGAAACCGCACGTATCGCTCGCGCGGGTACGTGAGGTTGGCGGCCGTGCCGTGATTTTGCTTCGTCAGCAGTTCGTCTTTGAACGTAAACGGCAACCGAGCCAGTTCGTCCAGCGATTTCAGCGGGAACTCAAAGTCGGCCAGCTTGTCGGCGTAGAAACGGTTTGTCGGAAGAACGGCCGCAAGTTGTTCGTTGAATCGCCGCAACTGGTGCGCGCGAAGTTCCTCGGGCGAGAGCGATTCGAGTCGGCGTCGTTCGTCGTAGGTGCGTAGGCTCATGCCGTGAATGATAAGGCGACACGGCGGCGCGGCCAATGCCCGACGCTTAGCGCGTGATTCCGGCTTTTACGGACCGCCGCCGTGCGAGCGGCGCTGATCTTACCCCTGCTTCCTGGTTAGGCTATTCTGGAAGGCTCGCGCGCCGCACAGGTGCGCGCCGCTCTACATTATCGCCCGCCGCACACCTTGCCGCAGCTCGCCATGTCGTCGAAAGCTTCGCTGTTCGTCATCTTCCTCACGGTCTTCATTGACCTCTTAGGCTTCGGCATGGTTTTGCCGTTGCTGCCGATTTACGCCAAGCAGTTTTCTGCGACGGGCCTGACCATTGGGCTGCTAATGTCGAGTTTTTCGGCGATGCAGTTTCTGTTTGCGCCGCTGTGGGGGCGTTTGTCCGATCGCATTGGTCGGCGACCGGTGCTGATCGTCGGTCTGGCCGGCTCCGTCGTGTTTTACGGCTTGTTCGGCTACGCGACCGTCGCCAAAAGCCTATGGCTCATGTTCGTAGCCCGTATTGGGGCCGGCATCGCCGGAGCGACGATCAGCACGGCCCAAGCGTACATCGCCGACTGCACGACGCTGGAAACCCGCGCGAAAGGCATGGCGTTGATCGGCGCCGCATTTGGTTTGGGGTTTACCTTTGGTCCGCTGTTCGGGGCATTCGCGGTCCCTTCGGGCGACGGCGATCCGGGCCCTGGTCCAGGCTACGCGGCGGCGGCGCTCTCGGCCGTGGCGCTTCTGCTGGCGATTTTTAAATTGCCCGAATCGCTCCAGCGCGGACAAGTCGAAACGACGCTGCACGAACGCCGCGGCTGGTTGAGTCTCGCCGCCCTTCGCGACGCCATGCAGGTTCCCAGCATCGGTCTATTGCTGCTGGCGTCGTTCCTCTGCATATTCTCGTTCGCGAATTTCGAAAGCACGCTTTCGCTGATCATCAAAGACGAAGGAGGCGTGTTTCGCTTCACGTTTCAGCAAGTTTGTTGGACGTTCGCCTACATCGGCCTCATGCTCACGCTGATTCAAGGCGGGCTTGTTCGTAGGCTCTCGGGGCGCGTGCCGGAAGGCAAGCTTGCCGTGGCGGGATGCGTGCTGGAGATCGTCGGGCTGTTGCTGCTCTGGCAGGCATCGCGAAGCTATTCACTCGCGTTGTTGCTCGTGTCGCTGGCCGTTACCGTGGGCGGTTTTTCCTTTCTCACGCCGAGCATCAATTCGCTTCTCAGCCGCCGCAGTGACCCGGCCAAACAAGGCGGCGTGCTCGGCTTAGGGCAATCGGTGGGCGCACTGGCCCGCATCCTCGGCCCGGCGATCGGCATTCCGCTCTCGCAGCAAAGCCCGTCGTATCCTTTGCTGATGGCCGCAGGGCTGATGGCGCTCGGCGTCTTGGTGCTGGCGGCGGCCGATCGTGGCGGACAGGATTTCGAATCGGCTTCGAACTAAGACGCCGCCCCCCAGCCGCCGCCGCCCGGCGTTTCGATCTTTAGGACATCCCCCGCTCGCGCGGAAAACTGCACGCAACCGGCCAGCGGTTCCTCGCGGCCGTCGGCATGCGTGAGCGTATTGCAGCCGAGCAATCCCGGTTCGCCGCCGTTCAAGCCGTACGGGGCATACGGTCCGCGGCGTTGATGCAGGAGCGATACTTCCAGCGGCCGCAAGAATTCCAATCTTCGTACGATGCCGTCGCCGCCGCGGTGTAGCCCGTGGCCGCCTGAACCTCGGCGAATGGCGAACTCGCGGACGCATACCGGGTAGCGCAGTTCGAGAACTTCGGGATCGGTGAGCCGAGTGTTCGTCATATGCGTGTGGACGGCGTCCGCTCCGGGGCCGGCAGGCACGGCCCCGTTACCGCCGCAGATGGTTTCGTAATAGCCGAACGTGCTGTCGCCAAAGAGCGTGTTGTTCATCGTCCCTTGCGAGGCCGCAGCGAGTCCGAGCGCGCCGAGCAGCACGTCGACGACGCGTTGCGACGTTTCCACATTGCCGCCGACCACGGCCGGACAATCTTCGGCCTGTTCGGCCGACGGCGGGTTCAGCACGCACTCCGGTAGCACGATTCGCACCGGCTTGAGTACGCCTTGGTTGAGCGGAATGTCTTCATCGATCAACGCGCGTAGGCAATACATCACGGCCGCCGTGACGATCGCCCGATTCGCGTTGAGGTTGCCGCGCGACACGGGCCCGGTTCCGGTGAAGTCGATCGTCGCTGAATCGCCCGCGGCGGTGATCGCCGCACAAATCGGGGTGCCGTCGTCGAGATGGTCGGCGAAGCGAAACGTTCCGTCGCCGAGTTTGGCGAGAGCTTGTCGCAGCTTGCGCTCGGCGGCGTCGCAAATGTGTCGCATGTACGCTTCGACGACCGGCCAGGAACGTCGCTCGATCAGCCGGAGTAGATCGCGGGCTCCTTGCAGATTGGCCGCGGTCTGCGCGGCGATGTCCGCCAAGTTTTCGTTGGGATTGCGCGACGGGTACTTGGCCGCTGTCAGAAGCTCGCGCAACTCGTCGGCTCTCGAACGGCCGGCGTCGACGAGCTTGAAGTTGCGAATGAGCACTCCTTCTTCAACGAGGTTCTTCGAGAACGGCGGCATCGAGCCGGGGCGAATTCCGCCGATCTCCGCGTGATGGGCGCGGCTCGCCGTGAAGAACAGTAGTCGGCCGGTTGTCGGCTCGTGAACCGGCGTGACGACGGTGACGTCCGGCAGATGCGAACCGCCGCGGTACGGGTCGTTCGTTACGAAAACGTCGCCGGGCGACATGCGAGGATTGTCGGCCAGCACTTGGCGGACCGTTTCCCCCATCGCGCCGAGATGTACGGGTATGTGCGGCGCGTTGACGACCAAGTCCCCCGCGGCGGTGAAGAGCGCGCAACTGAAGTCGAGCCGCTCCTTGACGTTCACGCTCGTCGACGTGTTGCGGAGCGTGATTCCCATCTGCTCGGCGATCGCCGCGAACTGGTTGTTGAAGATTTCGAGTTGGACCGGATCGCTTTCGATTCCGGCCACATTCGCGCCCATGTTCACCGCGGGCAGTTTTCGCACGTCCGTCAGCAGCAGTTCGCCGCGGGCCAGTACTTCGGCCCGCCAGCCGGGGCTGATGACCGTCGTAGCGGCGTTCTCACAGACGATCGTCGGGCCTTCGAGGATGTCGCCGGGAACGAGCTTGGCACGATCGATCACGGCCGCCGAGCAAGCCTGGCCGTCGAGATGCGCAGGGACCGGAGATTCAAAATCGCCCGCAGCGAGACGGCGACCCCGTTCGACGAAGTTCGGCGTTGTGGATTCGACCGGCGTCCGACCGGTCGCTTCGACGCGCACGGCGACGAGTTCTAGCGGTCGATCCTGTTGACGATAGCCGTAAAGCCGTTGATGCTCGGTTTCGTACGCCTCGGCGATCGCGGCACGGTCCGCGGCGTCGATCGTCAACGCGGCATCGAGCCCACGGTAGCGAACGTCGACGCGCTGCCGAAGTTCGATGCGCTTGCGAGAGATCCCTTCCGCCTCAACCTCGCCGATAACCTCCGCGGCCGGCTTTTCGAACTGCTTCGCCAAGTCGGCCGCGGTGATCTCTGCAAGCGGTCGATATATGCCGATCGCGCGATGTCGCACGACATCGGCCGTGCCGATGCCGAAAGCACTCAAGAGCCCGGCGTCGGGGTGGCTCAGCACCTTGGTCATGCCCAGCTCGCGCGCAACGGCGCAGGCATGCTGACCGGCTGCGCCTCCGAAGCCGACGAGCACGTAATCCCGCGGATCGTAGCCCTTCGCCACGCTCACGGCTTGAATCGCCTTCACCATGTTGGCGTCGGCGATGCGCAGGAAGCCGTCGCAAAGTTCGACCGGCGTGTAATGCCTGCCGGTCGCAACGGCGATTTCATCGATGAGTTCCCGCAAGCGGCGGTCGACGGCCGCTTTATCGAGCGGAAAGGGAAACCGTTCGGGGAGGATTTTGCCGAGGAGAAAATTGCAATCGGTCACGCACAGCGGACCGCCGCGACCATAGCAAGCCGGGCCGGGCTCCGCGCCGCCGCTATCGGGGCCGACGACGAGCTTCACGCCGTCGAAACGGCAGATCGAACCGCCGCCGGCCGCGACGGTGTGAATCGACGTCATCGGCGCGACGATTCGAACGCCGGCTTTTTCGGTTTCGTACTCCATTTCGAAGCGACCTTCGAAACGAGCTACGTCGGTGCTGGTGCCTCCCATGTCGAAGCCGATGGCCCGTTCGAAGCCAGCGAGTTGCGCAGCCCGAGCCATGCCGACGACTCCGCCAGCCGGACCGCTGAGGACGCTGTCCTTGCCGACGAATCGCTCCGCGGAAACGAGCCCGCCGGCGGAAGTCATGATGCGCAACCGGCTGCCGGGAAGCTTTGTTTGCAGCGAGGCGACGTAACCGCGCAGCACCGGATTGAGATAGGCATCGACTACGGTCGTGTCGCCGCGCGCGACGATTTTTACGAGCGGCGCGACGCTGCTACTCAGGCTGATTTCCGTGAACCCGACTTCGCGGGCGATACGTTCGACAATTTCTTCATGTACGCCTGAACGATAGGCGTGCAATAAGCAGACGGCGAGCGAATCGACTCTGCCTTGCGATTTGAGTGTCGTGAGGTCGCGGCGGAGCGCCGCTTCGTCGAGTGACGTGAGTATTGCGCCGTCTGGCGCGAGGCGTTCGTCGACCTCGACCGTGGCCGCGTAGAGGGGCTCCGGTTTCACCACGCGAAGGTCGAACAATCGTGGACGGTTTTGATAGCCGATGCGGAGGACGTCTGCAAAGCCGCGCGTCGTGACGAAGGCGGTACGCGCCCCGCGGCGCGTGAGCAGCGCATTCGTGCCGCGCGTGGTGCCGAGCCGTACGTCGACCGGCGGAATCGTTTGGTCGAGCCGGAGCTCGAGGAGCCGACGAATGGCAAGCACGACCGATTCTTCGCCGGCGGTGAGCTCGTAGATTTGGCCGCTTTGTGGGGCGCGGCCGAGCGGCTGCTTGAGCCGAAACGCGCCGGTCGCGCCGTCGAACGCGGCGACTTCGCTCTCGGCCACGGCCGCACCGCGCTCGTCGACCAATCGCAACCGGTAGCCGCGCCAGAAATCGGGCGGGTCGTCTCGGCGAGCCGGATCGACGATCTGCTCCCTCGTCGAACCGTCGCGCACGGCTCCTTTTGTTACGCCGCTGGAAAGCAGCTTATGCCGCAATAATTCGCCGTCGGGCCGACGAGCAAAGCAATCGGTGAACGTCCCGCCGACGTCGATCCAGAATTGCCAAAGAGTTGCGTCGGCCATGACTTGCGCGGCGGTTGCGTTACTTCTTCCCCGTCACGCAGAAGAGATGCGATTCCGTGCGGAGGAACAACTTTCCTCCGGCGACGGCCGGCGTGCTGTGGGCCGTTTCGCCGAGCGGGATGCGGGCCAACTCTGCAAACTCTTCCTTCGCGGCCAGAACGATAAGTTCGCCGCCTGCTTCAATGCAGTAGAGTCGGTCGGCGATGCAGATCGGCGAACCGAAGAAATTGCCGCCGATCCGTTCTCGCCACTTCACTTCGCCGGTTGCGGCGTCGAGGCAACTGACGATGCCCTTATCGCTCCAGACGAAGATCAGGTTGTCTTTACCGATCATCGTCGGCACGTAGTTGGCCTGTTCGGTGACCTTGTAGACGAGTTCCGGCTTGTCGCCCGGTTTGACCGGCGGACGAACGGCGACGATATAGTTGCCGCCGCCTCCCGAACCGCACGTGCCGAATACCAAGCCGGCCGCCATCACCGGCGAACTGACGCTGCGTTTGTTCAGAGCGTCGCTCAACTCCCAGTTGACCTTACCGGTTTTCGGATCGATGCCGCCCAGTCCGTGCGCCTGACTGTTGAAAAGTAGTTCGGTGTCGCCGCCGGGAAGTTCGCGAACCATCGGCGTGCTATAGGTGACCGTGGCGCTGGTGCGCGGCGTTTGCCAAATCGTGCTGCCGTCTTTGCACGACACGGCGTGCAGATAGCTGACGCCCGATTCGCCGCCGCCGTCGTTCTTGGTCTTCTCGGCGTCGTCTTGTTCGTTTACGAGCACCACCATATCGCCGACTACGACCGGGCTATTCCCGGCGCTGTGCTGGCTGACGAACTTGCCGAGATCGAGTTTCCACACGTCGCGGCCATCGTGCGTCAGCGCCATCAGCGTGAGCGATTCGGGTACCGACCACGAAACGTAAACATGCTCGGCGTCGACGGCCGGCGTCGGCGAGGCGAAGCTGTTGAGGTTGTGCTTTTTGTGCGCCGAATAATCGAAGCACCGCTCCCATATCGTTTTGCCGGTCGCCGCGTCGAGGCATAGCACGACGCGTTGCAAAGGTTCGTCGAGCGCGCTGGTAAGGAAAATTTTATCTCCCCAGATCACGGGCGATGAATGCCCGCGGCCGGGAAGCTCGACCTTCCAGGCGTAATCGTTCTCGCGCCATGTCGACGGGATGGAGGCGTCGGCGCTGATGCCGGTGCCGTTGGGGCCGCGGAATCGCGTCCATTCTTGGGCTGAAATTTGCCCGGCGACGGCGAGTGCGCAAACAAAGGCGAGCGACGATCGAAACGTCATGGCGAGAGATCCGCAGGCGGGAAGGATGAGGCGGGAGGATTTCCGTCTATGGTAACGATGCACGCCGCGAGGGTAAAGAAATGTGGCCCTCCTTCATGCCAAGACGGGGTCGCAATTGCGATCGTCGTTTTGATCATTACCAGAGCTTTATCGAAAGTCGTTCGGGTCGGTTGTTTGGTGACGCAGTGCCGCGGAACTCGCGAAGCCGGGCGCCGAGCGATCAACGCTCAATTCCATATTGTTCCAGCTTGCGGTAGAGCGTCGCCCGGCCGATGCCGAGCAGCCTCGCCGCTTCCGGAACGTTTCCGCCCGTGCGTTTCAAGGCTTCGAGAATCAGCTTCCTTTCCCAGGTTTCGATCTCGAGATTATCCAAGTCGTTGCCGCCGACGTCTTGCAACATCAGGTCGTTGGCTTCGATCCGCGGACCGGCGGCCATCACTACGGCGCTATCGATCGTGTTGCGGAGTTGTCGCACGTTGCCCGGCCAGGCGTAGCCGAGCAGCTTCGAGCGGGCCGCATCGCTGAGTTTTATGCCCGGCCGGCCGTGGGTTTTTCCGAAATGGGCCAGGAAGAAATCAACGAGCAAGCTAATATCCGAGCCCCGTTCGCGCAGCGGCGGCAGGTACAACTCAAAAACGTTGAGCCGGTAGTAAAGGTCTTCGCGAAACTTCTTCTCGCGAGCCAGTTGTGCGAGGTCGCGATTCGTGGCGGCGATCACCCGCACGTCGACCTGCGCTTCTTTTGAAGCACCGACCGGCAAAAACGGATGCCCTTCCAAAATGCGGAGCAGCTTGGCTTGGCCGGCCAACGGCAACTCGCCGATTTCATCGAGGAACAACGTTCCCATGTCGGCCTGTTTGAAGAGGCCGTCGTGATCGCGATCGGCCCCGGTAAACGAGCCGGCCCGATGCCCGAAGAGTTGGCTTTCAATGAGGTCGGCGGGAATCGCCGCGCAGTTGATCGAGAGCAGCGGCCGATCGGCCCGATTGCTTTGCCGGTGTACGGCGCGGGCCACGAGTTCTTTGCCGCTGCCGCTTTCGCCGCGGATCAACACACACCCGCCCGCGGCCGCCACGCGCGTGATACGGGCCTTAAGGTCGAGCATCGGCGGACTTTCGCCGACGAGTTCGTCGCTGCCGGCCACCTTCTTCAGTCGCTCGACGTCGGTCGTCAGCGACTCTTCGTGATAAGCCCGGGCCAGCGCTCTGCGCAGATGTTCGCGGCCGACACGGCAAAATCGAAGTGCGATTGCCGGAAGCGTCCGTCTTCCAAATAGAGATGAAACGCGCCGAGAACCCGTTTGTCACTCACCAGTGGAATGCACTGGGCGTCGGAAAAATGGGCCGCGGCTTTTTCTGCTTGGGCGTTCTTCTGATTGGCGATCCAAACCGCATGCCCTTCATCGCACACTAGCCGCATCAAGTCTTCGTTCAGGTTGACGCGCTGCTGGGCGTATTCGGGCAGGACGATCTTCGGTTGCAGGTTGCGATCGTCGCCGACGCTCAAGAAGCCCGCGACCGAAGCCTTGGTGCGCCCGAGCAAGAGATCGAGGCTGATCTTCAGGCATTGCTGCGGATCGCTGCAAGCTAAGAGCTTGATGGCGAGCTGATGCAGCAGGAGCAGGTCTTGTGTTTGTTCGACGTTTTGAATCGCCCCGAGATCGGCGGCGTCGATCTCTTTGCTTCCCATCTTGATGCGGGCGACGATCGACTGCGTGATGCCGACGTTCGGATCGCCCGGCAACGTAGGACGCTGCCGGCTCTGATGAAACTGAAACTCCGTGGCGCCGACCTTCAGGTAATGCCCTTCGGCGAGCGTGGAGTCGTCGATCTTGCGATCGTTGACGAACGTTCCGTTGCGGCTTTCGGCGTCGCGTACTTCCCAACGTCCGCCGACGTTGGAAACCACGGCATGCACGCGCGAGCAGAGCGGATCGTTGAGCTGAATCGTACATTCCGTGCCGCGGCCGATCCGATTGTCGGCGTCGGGGTCGAGCATGAAATTTTGCCCGATGTCGCGGCCGAGCGTCACCGTGAGATAGCTATAAACGACGGGGGGCATCGACGGTGCGGAAATGGAGAGACGTCAAAGTTGCCGGGGTTCGCGACCTGACCCCCATTGTAGACTCCCCGCCGCCGGGCCGGTATCTACAATACGGCGATGAACGACGAACCTTTTACGCTCTCGCAACCCTTCGACGCCGCGCAATTGGCCGCTTCCAGCGCGGGCGTTCTTTTGGTCGGTCACGGCACGCGTGATTCGGCCGGCGTCGCCGAAGCCCTTGAAGCCGCACGGCTCTTGACCCAGCGATTGTCGCCGCTGCCCGTCGAGCCGTGCTTCTTGGAACTTGCCGAGCCGACGATTGACGCCGCCGTCGTGCGGCTCGCGGCCCGCGGCGTGCGCCGCCTGCTCACGGTGCCGGTCATTCTCTTCGCGGCCGGCCATGCCAAGCGCGATATCCCCGCCGCCGTCGGCGAGGCTTGCGATCGTCACGGGCTCACGCTCGTCGGTCAAACGCCGCACCTCGGCTGCCGACCCGAAATGCAGGCTCTCTCGCAACGTCGTCATGACGAAGCTCTGGCGCAGCATCCCTTCGCGGCCGAGGAAACCATGCTGGTCATGGTCGGTCGCGGCAGCACCGATGCCGACGCCAACGAAGAGATGCGGCTCTTCGCCAAGTTGCGAGCCTCGGCCAACCGCCGCGTGCTTACCTCTCTGGCCTTCGTCGCCATGGCCCAGCCGGCCCTGGAGCCGATCTTGGAAAGTGTCGCGCAGTTCGGGCGGCGGGTTGTCGTCGTGCAGCCGCACTTGCTGTTCGCCGGCGAGTTGTTGGAACGCATCGGACAAACGGTCGCCGCCGTCGGCAAACGCCACTCCGCCATACGTTGGTCAGTCGCTAGACATTTGGGTGCCGAGCCGGAGTTGGTCGATTGTCTCGCCGGCCTCGTCGCCGAGGCGGATTTCCGCTAACCGCGGAGTGCGGGAATTTCTCGGCGTTTCGCAGCGTCGAACAAGCGGAAATCCATGCTTTCCTGCTTGTCACGGGGCTGATCTTGCAGCGGCTCTGGCGGCGGGATAGCATTCCCAACTAAGTCGTTCATCGAACGACATTTACGCGCACCCGGCCTGCTTTCGCCGGTCGCTCGCCTGCCAGAGCATCGTCGCAAAGGAATTGTCATGACGCTTCGAGGGTTCCGCCTGCCTCGGATTCTTGGTTCGCTCCTGGTCGCCGCCCTTCCCTTGGCCGCCGGCATGCAAACGTTGCACGCCGAATTGAGCGGCCCGACCGTGCAGGACCGCCAGATTACGTTGGCGGTCACGCGGTACATGCGCGAAGGGCATATCTCGCGTCATGAGCTGAACGACGAAATCGCCGAACGCACCCTTTCGAACTTCTTGAAGACGCTCGACGTGCAGAAGGTTTTCTTCTACCAGAGCGACGTCGACCGTTTCAAAGCCCAAGAGCACGACCTCGACGATCTGATCCGCCGCGGCAACACGGAATTTGCGTTCCAAGTTTTCAACACCTATCAGGCTCGGCTCGAAGAACGCATGGGTTGGGTCGACGAACTGCTCAAGCAGCCGTTTGATTTCTCGGTCGATGAAGATATCACGCGCGATCCTGAGGTCGCTCAATACGCCAAGACCGAGGCCGAGGCCCGGGACTTGTGGCGGAAGAAGATCAAGTACGATCTGCTGGTTCTCAAAGCCACGGAAAAGATGGAAGGCCAAGAGGCTCGCGACAAGCTGGGCCGCCGTTACTCCGGCCTGAAAAAGCGGATGAGCCAGCTCAAGCAGGACGAACTGCTCGAGTGGTACCTCACGGCGATGACGACCTCGTACGACCCGCACTCGACGTACATGTCGCCGTCGACGAAGGAAAACTTCGAAATTCAGATGCGCCTCAACCTGCAAGGCATCGGCGCACAACTGCAATACGACGACGGCTACACCGTCGTGCATAAGGTCATTCCCGGCGGCGCCGCCGATAAAGACGGCCGGCTCAAGAAGAAAGACCGCGTCGTCGGCGTGGGCCAAGGCGAAAGCGGCGAAATTCGTGACGTGGGTGACCAAAGCCTGAACGAAGTGGTCGACCAAATCCGCGGCCAGAAGGGAACCATCGTTCGTCTGCAAGTCATTCCGTACGGAACGACGGAGAAGGTGATCTACAACATCACCCGCGCCAGATCGAATTGAAGGAAGCCGAAGCCCGCAGCGAAATTTTCACCGAAGATCGCAACGGCAAGCCGCACAAGATCGGCTTCATTTCGCTGCCGAGCTTCTACATGGATATGGAAGGCGCCCGCCTCGGGCAGCCCGACTATAAGAGCACCACTCGTGACGTGGCGGCGATTCTCGCGAACTTCCGTAAGGAGAAGGTGGACGCCGTGGTGATGGATCTCCGCTTCAACGGCGGCGGCTCGCTCACCGAAGCGATCAACCTCACCGGCCTGTTCATTGACGAAGGCCCGGTGGTGCAAGTGAAGGACAAAGACAACGAACGGCAGAAGTACAACGATCTCGACCGCGGCGTAGCCTGGGACGGGCCGCTCGTGGTGCTCTGCAACAAGTTCAGCGCCAGCGCGAGCGAAATCTTCGCGGGTGCGATCCAAGATTACAACCGGGGCATCATCGTCGGCGATCCGCAAACGCACGGCAAAGGCACCGTGCAAAGCCTGCTGGATCTCGGCCGGCAAATCTTCCAAGTGCCGAACGCTCCGGAACTCGGCGCGCTCAAGCTGACGATGCAACAGTTCTATCGCCCCAACGGCGACAGCACCCAAAACCAAGGCGTGCGGTCGGACGTCGTCCTGCCGTCGCTTACGGCGGAATTGGAAGTCGGTGAATCCGATCTCGATTTCGCGTTGCCGTTCGATCGCATTGAAGCGGCCGGCTATTCGCGAATGACTTCGTAAACCCCGACATGCTCGAACAGCTGCGGGCGACGTCTAAGGAGCGGATCGCCAGTTCGACCGACTTCCAAAAGGTGAAAACCCGCGTCGAACGCTACAACGCTCAGAAGAATCGTAAGACGCTGCCGCTGAACGAAGAGAAGTTCTTGGCGGAAGTGAACGCCGACAAAGAAGAAGGCGATCTCGAAAACGAAATCGAGAAGGAAATGAACGAGCAAGAAGATCGTCCGGTTGTGAAGAAGGATTACTACTTCAACGAAGCGATGAACGTCACGCTCGACTACATCGACGCCGTTAAAACGGCGGGCGCTCGCCGTCTGACGTTGAACGTCAAGTAGTCCGGCTTTCTCGAAGTTCGTTTGCTGCAAATGCTCACGGCGTAGCGATCCACCTCGATCGCTACGCCGTTTTTCTTAGGGGCTTGGCCCGCCCTCGCCGAAAGTGCCGCGTCACGATGCACCGAGAATTGCTGACACAATACACGACCGGTTGCAACGCAATGAAACGAAGCGTTGAAGGCCTGAGTCGCGAGCAATGCCTCGCTCGTCCAATCCCGGGAACATGGACGACGCACGAGGTCGTGTGCCATTTGGCGGATTCCGAGCTGTTGTTCGCCGAACGCGTGAAGCGAATCTTGGCGGAAGATCGTCCGCCGCTCGTCTTCGCCGACCCCAAGGCGTTCGTTCTTGCTCTGGCTTCGCCGCATCGCAACGTGGCCGAAGAGATCGAGCTGATCGCTCTTGTCCGCCGTCAGATTGCGGCGATTCTGTACGACGCTCCGGAAGAATCCTGGCGACGTGAGGGCGTTCATAACGTCACGGGGGCCTGTACTCTCCGTGACGTGATCGCCAAGGCCGTGACGCACCTGGAGCATCACGTCCGCTTCATCTTCGAGAAGCGACGCGCGCCTCGGCTATCGCGATTGACTGCGCCGCACGGCTCGGCCGGCTCTATCGCTGCCGCTCGAACAGCACTTTGCTGATCTCTTCCTTGAACGTCGCGCTAGCGTTCTTCACCGCGAGGTACTCTTCTTTGTCCAAGGCGCAGAGCGTGAGGTCGGTCTTGGCTCGGACCGTGGCTTTTCTCGGCTCGCCGGTTTCCAGAGCCATCTCGCCGAAGAACTTTCCTTCGTCGAGCGTCGCCACAACCTTGCCCGGGCCGCCGTCTTCGAACACCACCTCGGCCTCGCCGCTGCGGATCAAGTAGAAATTGTCTCCCGGATCACCTTGGCGAAACACGGTTTCCCCCGGCTTGCATTCGCGGAGTTCCATTTGGTCGGCCACCTTCGTCAGGGTGTCCGGCAGCAAGCCGTTGAAGAGCGGGACGCGGCGGAGGAATTCGCAGATGGCCTGTGCTTCGCTGACGACGACGTCGCTGATGATTCGGCCGTCGACCATGTTCACGATACGGTCGGCGACGTCGAGAATTCGGTTGTCGTGCGTGACGATCAAGATCGTCGCGCCTTGCTCCTTGGCGAAGCACCGCAGGAGGTTCACCACGTCGCGGCCCGATTGCTTATCGAGGGCAGCCGTCGGCTCGTCGGCCAGGATCACCTGCGGGTTGTGAACCAAAGCCCGAGCGATGGCGACCCGCTGCCGTTGGCCGCCGGAGAGTTGCTGCGGCTTGTAGTGAATGCGATGTCCGAGCCCGACCGCTTTGAGCATCTCTTCGGCGCGGCGATCCATCTCGGCCCGGTTGGTCTCATTGAGTTCCAAGGCCATGCGCACGTTCTGTAACGCCGTGAGCGACGTGAACAAGTTGTGCGCTTGAAAGATGAAGCCGATATTGCGGCGAACGTCGACCAACTGGCCGCTGGAAAGTCCCCAAAGTTGCTTGCCGCGAACTTCCACGCTGCCTTGTTGCACCGTGCGTAAGGCGCCCAACAAGGTGAGCAGCGTGGTTTTTCCCGAGCCGGAAGGCCCGGTCATGATCACGATCTCGCCGCGAGCCAGTTGCAGTTCGTTGTCGAAAAGCACCTGCTTGCGCAGTTCCCCGTCGCCGAACGTGTGACAAAGCCCGCTGATGCAGATGGCGAAGTTTTCCGCAAACTTCCCGCCGCGCAGGCTCGGGGCTTTCTCGCGTGGCGAGCGAGCCGCGTTGTCGCCGGACGGTGGAATCAGTGAGGCGGTCCATGGTCGAGTCTCGTGAACTTTAGAACATCTCGGCGGGATCGGTTTGCAGCACTTTGTTCATCGTCAAGCAGCCCGACACGACGCACATCGCGGCGGTGAGCGCACCGACCAAGAGCGTACGTTCCCAGCTCATATTCATCAGCAACCCGGTGACGACGGCGACCATGCGGTAAAGCACGGCCGCGCAAATCGTGCCCGGAATAAATCCAAGCAGCGACAGGATTAACGACTCTTCTAGCACGAGGCCGATGAAGTAGCGCGGGCGGTAGCCCATGGCCTTGAGCGTGGCAAACTCGCGGAGGTGGTCAGCGATGTCCGCGAAGAGAATCTGATAGCAAATGATCGTACCGACCAAGAAGCCCATGGCCGTGCCGAGGGCGAACACGTAGCCGATCGGCGTCGCCGTGCTCCAGAACTTGAGTTCCGTGTCGAGGTATTGCTGCTTGGTGAGCACTAGAACCTGCGGCGGCAGCAGAGCGTCGAGTTCGTCGCGAGCTTGGTCGAGATTGACGCCGTCGCGAAGGCGGATGAGGCCGAAGTCGAGATCGTCGAGACTTTCCGGCATCGGCGTTTGGCCGTAGATCACGGAGTTGAACGTGCGGTCGCTGGCCAGGATGGTGCCGTCGTCGGCGAAGTCGGTACCGAGTGAAACGTGTCCGATCACGGTGACCGTACGGCCGTTGAGTTCGGCTTTTTCGCCGGCGTCGAGATCGCCGAAGTCTTCCTTTGATTTGCGATCGAAGAGCACGGTATCGGCCGCCGTGAGCAACGGGGCGAGTTCTTTGAGTTCCGGCATCATCAGCGGCGGCGACGTCGGGTCGAACGCCAGCAAGCGAATCGGCGGACCAACGACATGCCCGGCCGGTTTCCAGACGGAGAGATTGTTTTCGAAGTACAACGGCGAAGCGTTTTGCACGATGCTCAAAGACGAC
>JASGKB010000015.1:0-49724 GCA_049840675.1 Pirellulales bacterium | reverse complement strand
GCGTAATCCTCACGACGACGGCTAACATGCTCACCGTCGGCCCCGTCGGCGACGCCGGCAACAACCGCGCCTGATCAAAGCCGGAGCGGGCACGCTGCGGCTGCTCGGCAACAACACGTTCACGGGCGGGCTAACTCTCAACGCCGGAACATTGCTGCTCGACCACGAAGGGGCTTTCGGGCTCGGAACGTTCACGATCAACGGCGGCACCATCGACAACACGTCCGGGCTCGTGCTAACGAACATCAACAACAACGCCCAGAACTGGAACGCTAATTTCACGTTCAACGGCACGAACGATCTGTATCTCGGCACCGGAGCGGTGACCTTGGGAGCAAACGTCACGGTGACGGTCGCCGGGTTCTTCTCCACGCTCGGCGTCAGCGGCGTGATCGGCGACGGAGCAGGAGTCTTCAATCTCACGAAGGCCGGCGCGGGAACGTTGATGCTGGGAGCCGGCAACGCCTACGACGGCGCAACCACGATCGGCCAAGGAACCTTGCTCATCGCAGCCGATCAAAACCTGTCGGCCCTGACGAATACGCTGATCTTCGGCGCGACGGCCGGCAGCGCGAATGTCGGCCGCCTCACGCTCAGCGGGGCCGACGCCTTGTTCGGCGGCGCGATGACCGTGCAAACTTCGGGCATCATTCCGAATTCGATCCAAGTCGAAACCGGTGACAAGCTGCAAGTCAACGGAGCCGTGACGATCGGCTACAACTCGTCCGCCGTCACGACCACGGTTTTGGAAGTCTTCGGCGGCGGCACGTTTTCGATCGGCGCTCCGGGCGCTCCGACGAACAACAACGTGCAGATCGGCGGCAACGTCACGACGAACGTCAGCAACATGGCAACGCTCGACATGAGCGGCCTGAGCGTGTTCTACGCCAATCTCGGCACCGGAACGTTCCGCGTGGGCGACGCCACCAACTCCGGCGGCGGCACGGGTACCGGCGGCGGCGGCTCCACGTTGATCCTCGCACAAGACAGCACGATCATCGCCACGACGATCACGTCCGACAGCCCAACCAGCGCCGCCACTCAAGCGATCAAACTCGGCGGCGGCGTCAACGAGTTTAACGCCACGACCATCACCATCGGCGGCTCTGCCAATCGAGCGATCGGCACGCTCGACTTCTTCGGTTCGACCGGCTCGATCAAGATTCGCAATCTCGCCGGCGACGGCCGCGCGGCGCTGAATATCCAAAACGGCAGCTCGAGCACGGCCGCCGATCTCGTCGGCACGGTCAACTTTGCCGGACACCAGGCCGATTTGCTGCTCGGCACCGTCGTCGTCGGCGGACGCAGCGCGCAAACCACGGGCGACGGCACCGGAACGTTTACGTTCGATACCGGCATCCTCGATGCGACGACGATCAGCATCGGCGCGCGATCCGGGTCCGGAGCGACGACGGGCAACGTCACCGGCACGTTCAATCTCGGCGGCACGACGGCGGGAACGAGCGCGGTGATCGGCACGCTCACCGTCGGGACGAATTCCGCATCGACGGCCGAAACATCCGGCGACTCTTTCTCCACGGTGAACATCAGCGGCATCGGCACGAACACGATCGGATCGATGACGATGGCCACGATCACCGTCGCCGGAGCTACGAACGTCGCCGGGGCCGACGCACTGGCGACGCTCAACGTCGCCGGCGGCAATACGACCATCGGAACTTTGACGATGCGCGCAACAATTCGGCAGTCGCCGCCGTCAACGGAGCGAACACCGCGACTTCGATCATCAATATCAGCGGCGGAACCGTCAGCGTGACGAACAATCTCACGATGGCCGCCACGACGCTGCGGGCTCTCAACACGGCGATCGGCACGATCAACATCACCGACACCGGATCGCTGATCGTCGGCGGCAACATCCTCTACACCGACGGGCTCGGCACGGAAATCAATACGATCAACCTCGACGGCGGTCTGCTCGACATGACGGCCGGCTCCATCGGAGCCGCCGCGGCGATTGTGACGCTCAACGCGCAACGGGGCACGCTGCAAAACCTCGCCCAACTCAACGGCGGCGCAGGGCTTGTGAAAACCACGGCCGGCACGCTGATCTTGGAAGGCATCAACACTTATACCGGCGGCACGACGATCAACGGCGGCACGTTGCAAGTGGGCTCGGGGGGCGGCACCGGCACGCTCGGCATCGGCGAAGTCACCAACAACGCCACGCTGGCGTTCAACCGCAACAACAACCTGATCGTCGACAACCTCATCAACGGCGGCGGTCAGCTCGTGCAGGCCGGCTCCGGCTCGACGACTCTCATCGCCGCCAACGGCTATACCGGCGCGACGCTGCTCAACGCAGGCGTGCTGAGCGTCGATCTATTGGCCGACGGCGGAATCAGCTCCGGCATCGGCGCTTCGGCGGCAGACGCCGCAAACTTAGTGTTCTCCGGCGGTACGCTCCGCTACACCGGCGGCACGACCTCGACCAATCGCAACTTCACGATCAGCGCCGGACAAACCGGAACGATCGACGTCGCCTCTGCCTCCGCCAAGCTGGCTTGGTCCGGCGTTTCTGCGGCGACGAACGGCAGCTTGCAAAAGACCGGAGCGGGCACGCTGACGCTCACCAACAACTCGACGCCGTATGCTCACACCGGCGGCACGACCGTATCTGCGGGAACGCTGAACGCCGCTTCCGGAGTCGTGGTACAGGGAAGCCTCAACGTCTCCGCCGGCGGCACGTTGAGCGCCGGAGCCAACACAACCAACGGCGACAATAACAACGGCGTCGGCGTTCTCACGGTTTCGTCCGCTTCCAACTCCGTTTGGTCTTCCGGTTCCAGCTTCGTGTTCGACTTCGCCGTCGCCGATCGAGGCACCGGCGCTCCGACCGACGGCACGTCTTGGGACTATATGCACTTCGGCGGCGGCGGCGGACTGGCGCTGGATGCCTCCGGCGGCAGCTACGTGATTTCGCTCCGCTCGTGGAACGGCTCCGTCTACGGCATCAACAACTTCAACCCGGCCGATACGACGACCGTCGACATGACCGGCCAAGAACCGACGCCTCAGTCGGTCAACTATCGCTGGCTCTGGGTCGACATCGACGCGATCGCCGGCGGCACCTTGACCGGCTTCGGCATCACCGCCGGGGAAAGCAACGGAGCACTCTCGCAATTCCTCTTCGACACGTCCGCGCTACAGGTGCCGGGCGGAGTCGCCAACGGATACTTCTGGGTCAGCGCCTACGACAACAATCTCTACGTCAACTACTCGGCCGTTCCTGAGCCGGGCAGCTTGTTGCTGGTCGGTCTGGCCGGACTCGGCTTGGCCGTTCATCGCCGCCGCAAACGCCGCTTGGCAGCAGCGGGGGAAGTTGCGGCCGCCGAAAGTGCGATTGCCGGAAACACGATCGCGGAAGACGTAGCGAAAGGATAGGACTGTTCGTTCGCAACCGCCTCGATTGCGACATTAGCCGTTAAAACCGATCCGCGGCGTCTTAACCGCGGCGACGGAGCGTCGGCTTTTCGACGGCGACTTCTTCGTCGTGATGATGGAGCGCCAGCCGCGGCCAATTCGCGGCACTTGGCGGCGATGCCCGCAACGTCGAGCCCCAAGTCGGCCAGAAGTTCGCCCCGTTCGCCGTGTTCCACATACTGATCCGGAATGCCGAGGCGATGGATGTTCGCCGTCGGCAAACGGGCTTCGTTTGCAGCCTCCAAAACGGCCGAACCGAAGCCGGTCATCAATTGGCCTTCTTCCACCGTGAGCACGAACGGCGAGGTCGACACGGCCTTCAAGATCGTGTCGGTATCCAGCGGTTTGATGAAGCGGGCGTTGATCACGCCGATGTCGAGCCCTTCTTCGCGAAGTTGAGCCGCCGCTTTAACGCATTCGGTCAGCAGGGTTCCGCAGGCGACGATCATACCGTCGCCGCCCCATTCGAGCACTTCGGCGCGTCCTAACTCGATCGGCGACGGCGCCCGCTCGATCGTTTCCGCCGGGGCCTTCGGGTAACGGATCGACGTCGGCGCGTCGACCTTGAGCGCGAAGTCGAGCATCGCTGGCAAATCGGCTTCATCGCCGGGCGCCATTACGACCATGTGCGGAAACATCCGCATATAGCCGATATCGAACACGCCGTGATGCGTCGGACCGTCGGGCCCGGTAAGCCCGCCGCGATCGAGCAGGAACGTCACCGGCAAGTTTTGCAGCGATACCTCTTGGAATATCTGATCGAAGCTGCGTTGCAAGAACGTGCTGTAGATATCCACGATCGGCCGCAAGCCGGCTTTCGCCTGACCGGCGGCAAACGCCACGGCGTGCGATTCGCAAATGCCGACGTCGAAAAAGCGAGTCGGGAAATCGTCGCGCACCTTTTCGAGGTTCGTCCCTTGGCACATCGCGGCCGTGAGCACGGTAACCTTCGGGTTGGCGGCGAGTTGGCATGGATCGAGGCGCTGGCGACGTTCGTGTACGCGCGGCCGGACGACTTCTTGATCGGCACCACGCAACGGCCTTGCCGTTGGAAAGGCGCCGGAGTGTGGAAGGTCACCGGATCTTCTTCGGCCGGGCCGAAACCGTGCCCCTTCTGCGTGACGATGTGCAGCAGCACGGGACCGTCGGCCTCTTTGCACATCTCCAAATATTGCTTGAGCAAACCGAGGTTGTGGCCGTCGATCGGGCCGACGTAGCGGATGCCGAGTTCTTCAAACAGCATGCCGCCGTGCAGTCCGGCCTTCACCGCGTCGCGTGTGTTCTTGAGCATCCGCTCCATACCGTCGCCGATGAGCGGCACCTTGGTCAGCGCCTTGGCGGCACCGGCCTTGAGCCCGACGTAGAGCGGAGTCATTCGCAGCCGATCGAAGTAGTCGGCCACTCCGCCGACGCGCGGGCAGATCGACATTTTGTTGTCGTTCAGCACCACGATCATTTTCTTCTTCAGGTACGCCGCGTTGTTCAGGGCTTCGAACACGATGCCCGAAGGAAACGCGCCGTCGCCGATCACCGCCACGGCCTGCCGATCTTCCTGGCCCGGGAGCAGGTCGTCGCCGCTCTTGAGTCCGAGCACCGTGGAAACGCTGGAGCCGGCGTGTCCCGTGACGAACAGGTCGTACTCGCTTTCGGCCGGGTTGGGGTAGCCCATCAAGCCCCCCTTCGTGCGAATCGAAGCGAAGTCGCGGAACCGGCCCGTGATGAGCTTGTGCGGATAAATTTGGTGCCCCGTGTCCCAAATCAGCCGGTCGCTACGGAAGTCGAAAGTCGTATGCAGAGCCAAGCACAGCTCGACGACGCCGAGATTCGAAGCAAAGTGCGCCGTACGGTTCGACACGACGCTGCAAAGCAGCTTCACGCATCTCGGCGGCCACTTGCTCCAGTTGCACGAGCGTGAGCGGGCGCAGATCGTCGGGCGAATCAATCGTGGGAAGAATGGGGGCCGGCATGTCAGTGGTTCCTTTCCACAACGTAACGCGCGAGGTCTTCCAAGACGTCGACGTCGGTTCCGAGTCCATGTTGCTGCAAACCGAGCTGTTTCAAACCTTGCAACGTGCCGATCGCCTCGGCCGTGAGAGTTTCGGCACGTCGCAAACTTTCCGCTTCACCCAAGAGGCCCGGGAACGTGAGCTTGCCCCGGGCCGCATCTTTGCCGACGCGCTTGCCTACGGCCGCTTCCGAGCCGCGCACGTCGAGCAGGTCGTCCATAATCTGAAAAGTCAGCCCGAGGCGGCGGCCGTATTCGTCGAGGGCCGAACGTTGGGCAGGCCCGGCCCCGGCGACGATCGCGCCGAGCCGTAGCGAGACGAGAATCATCGCGCCGGTCTTGCGGCGGTGAATGGCTTCCAACGCCGCCAAACCTTCAGCAGGCGTGCGGCTGGGATTGCAGCGCGCACCGGGAAGCTTGCCCTCTTCGGCCAAGTCGTCGGCTTGCCCGCCGACCAAGTCGCACGCCGCCGGCGGCGCGGCCCAACTCGGCACAACATTCCGCCGCGGCGGTCGCCGGCCGGATGCGGGTCGCCAAGGTTTCGAAGGCAAGCGTCAGCAGCGCGTCGCCGGCAAGGATGGCCAGGCCTTCGCCGAAGACTTTGTGGTTCGTCGGATTGCCGCGGCGTAGGTCGTCGTCGTCCATCGCCGGCAGGTCGTCGTGGATCAACGAATAGCAGTGAATCATCTCGACGGCGCACGCAGCCGGAAGCGCGGCTTCCAAATCTCCGCCGCAGGCTTGGCAGCCGGCCAAGACCAAGATCGGGCGAAGCCGTTTGCCGGGTGCCAGCAAACTGTAGCGCATCGCATCGGCCAGCGATTGCGGACAGCCCGGCAGTGCCGCATCGGGTCGCGGCAGGCAATCAGCCAAGGCCGCTTCCACCCGACGCACCACAGCGAGGTGAACGCATCGAGCGCAGGAAACGGCGTCACGGCAGGCTTACGATCGGCGGTGGAAAGAATAGACATCAACGATGCGAAAGTCCGGACCTCGGCGCACGACACGGCCTGACGAAAGCACGAAAAGTTCGCCGGCACGCAACCGCCGGCAGCCCCGCCGCCCGTCGAAACGGGCGAATTCATTCTAAAACAGCGATCCCGGCTCGTCCACGCTATCAGCGGCGGGGGAAGATCCGCTTTCGGCGCCGTCGGCCACGACAGGCTTCTTCGTACTACGCCGCTTCGAGCGGGTTTGTGCTTTCTCTTCGAGAGAAATTGTGGCTTCGTCGTCGAATGCTTGCGTCGTCGGTTTTCCGTCGGCATCCACGCCGCTGAGCAGTTCGATGCGCCGCTCCGCTCGTTCGAGGAGTCCGTGGCATTGTCGGAGAAGTTTGACGCCTTCTTCATAACCGGCCAACGACGCCCCGAGATCGGTGCGACCGTCTTCCAACTTTTGCACGATTTGTTCGAGACGCTGGAGCGCTTGCTCGAAGCTGAGGGGAGTTTGCGGATTTTGCGGAGCGGCAGATTCGGTCATGTGCGCAGGGCCAGTTGACGTTCGACGTACTTTGCCAAGAGATCCGTTTCGAGGTTGACGACGTCGCCCGCCTTAAGATCGCCGAGCGTCGTGACGGCCAGCGTATGCGGAATGAGCTGCACGCTGAACCGCTCCGCCTCGGCGGCCACGACCGTCAGGCTGACGCCGGCGACCGTGATCGAACCTTTTTCAACAAGATGCCCCGCATAGTGCTTGGGAAAGCGAAACCACATCTCCGACCACGGGCTGTCGGTCGATTGCCCCAAGTCGCGACGTTCGACGAGCGAACCGGTGCAGTCGACGTGGCCGGTGACCAAATGGCCGCCGAGCCGATCATTCAACCGCAGCGAACGTTCGAGATTAACGAACCCGCCCGGCTGCAGATTGCCCAGGCTCGTACGGGCCAGGGTTTCGGGGCCGGCTTCAAATTCCAGCACGCCGCCGTCGAACCGGACGACCGTGAGGCAGCAGCCGCTGACGCAAATACTGTCGCCCAACGCGACTTCGGCGGCGATCGCAGGTGCGGCGATGCGCAACCGCTTCCCCGGCGGCTCGTCCCGCACTTCCACGACGGACGCTTTCAATTCGACGAGGCCGGTGAACATAGACGAGGCGCTAGTCGGCAGGCGTTAGACGCTAAGAAATATCAGCGTTCAACATACCAATGCCGGGCCTCGTTGGGCAGCGTCAATCACGCCGCCGCTTCACTCCGCGGCAGCCAGCATTTCGCCGATGATGCGGCCGTCGTGCAACGCCGAGGCCACGAGCGCCGCCTGGCATCCCGCATCCGCCAGCGATCGCAAATCACCGACGTCGCGCACGCCGCCGCCGCTCGTCAGGTGCAACGTCGGGTATTTCGCCCGCAACGTGCGGCAGAGTTCCAACGTCGGCACGCCTTGGCCGACGCCGACCGCTGCGAGGTCGAGCACGATCATCGCTTGCACGCCGCACGCCACGGCCTGCGCAGCAATCTGCTCCGGCGTCTGACCGGCCCAACCGTAGGACGAAGTGAGCGGTTCGCCGTGCTTCAGATCGAGGCTAAACACGAGCCGTTCCCAACGCACGGCGCGGCCCGTCGCCGCGAGCGTCAGCACGTCGGGCATCGTCTCCAGCCCGACAATCACGCGACCTTCCGGAGCGCGCGACGCGAGATAATCGGCAATGCGCCGGCCTTGATCGGCCGAACGGATTCCGGCATCAATCCAAGGCGCGAACCCCGCGGCCACGACGTCGTCGTAGCAACTCCAACTCGGCTCGCCCCCCGCGATCGCATCGAGATCAGCGAGGTAGCTTAGCTTAACGGTCTTCAAACCTCGAAGCGCAGCGTGCCACGACGGCCGGTGCCGCCCCGTCGCATAAGCAACTTTCGATCGGTTTATAGCTCGCACGATTACCCGCTATTCCCCGCACAATCTGCCCGCCCAGGATGTCGAGAACCGGCAGAACTTCGGGTAGCATGACCTTACGGTCGCTTGTGGGCTCAACGGCGAGAGGATAATCTGAATTCACTTTAGCTAAGCCCGATCCCGCTTGGTCCGAATCCCGCCTTCGTCTGCTCGTCCCCCGCTCTTTGAGGACGCTCGTATGCTCTGCGCTTCAGCGACTTCGGTCGCTCACGCTTCCCGTTCGTCTGCTGCTCGCCACCGCCGCTGCCGCCCTGGCGACATCGACAACTCTAGCACACGCCGCAGCGCCCGCGGCAGAGGCAGCCCCCGCGGCCGCCGCCGCCGCCGTAGCCCCGCTCCGGGTTACCTTCCTCATCGGCGAAGACGAGTACGAGACCTGGGAAACGCTCCCGGCCTTTGCGGAGCGCGAACTCAAACCGCTCGGCATCGAATCCACGATCCTCCACGCCGACAAGACCGACCTCAATCACTTCCCCGGCATCGAAAAAATCGCCGACGCCGACGTCCTCTTCGTCTCCGTGCGCCGCCGCCCGCTCCCCAAAGCCGAACTGGATGCGGTCCGCAACTATCTCAAGGCCGGCAAGCCGCTCGTCGCCATCCGCACCACGAGCCACGCCTTCGCGATGCGCGCCAATCAGCCGCAGCCGAAAGCCGGCCTCGACCAATGGCCCGACTTCGACGTCGAAGTGCTCGGCGGCAAGTACGAGAACCACTACGCCAACGACATCGGCACCGACGTCTCCATCGCCTCGCACGCGCAAACGCATCCGATCCTCAAAGGCATTCGCCAAGCGAGCTGGCACAGCACCGGTTCGCTCTACAAATGCACGGCCAACAAAGGCACCACGGTCCTGCTCAACGGCATCGCCAGCGACAAAGGCAAGCCGGTCACACATCCCGTCGCCTGGACGAATCAATACGGCAAGTCGCGCGTGTTCTACACGTCGCTCGGCCACAAAGACGATTTCAAACTCGCGCACTTCAATCGGTTGCTCGTCAACGGCATCTATTGGGCCGCCGGCCGCACGCCTCCCGCCGCGCTCGATAAACAAGCAGACGCCGGCGAAAACCGCGACAAGTTCAAAGAAGGCTTCGCCGCCAATGCCGACGTCGAACGCGTCATGAAATCGTTCGCCGGCAAAGGAGAAGTCGGTGACGAATCGCTCCCCACGCCGCCGGCCGAAGCCCAAAAACTCTTCCAAGTGCAAGACGGCTTCGAGATGCAGCTCCTGGCCCACGAGCCCACCGTCGCGCAGCCGATCTACATGAGCTGGGATGCTCGCGGACGCCTTTGGCTCGTGCAGTATCGGCAGTATCCCTTTCCCGCCGGTCTCAAGGTCGTGAAGTACGACCAATACCTGCGGGCCGTGTTCGACAAAGTTCCCGCCCCGCCGCCGCTCGGTGAAAAAGGGGCCGACAAAATCACCGTGTTTGAAGACACCGACGGCGACGGCAAATTCGACACCTCCAAAGACGTCATCACCGGGCTCAACATCGCCGTCAGCGTCGCCGTCGGCCAAGGGGGTATCTGGGTTCTCAACCCGCCGTACCTGCTCTTCTATCCCGATGCCGACGGCGACGACGTCCCTGACTCCGATCCCGAAGTGCGCCTCAGCGGCTTCGGCCTCGAAGACACGCACTCCGTGGCCAACAGTTTGAAATGGGGCCCCGACGGCTGGCTCTACGGCGCCAACGGCAGCACCACCACCGGCGTCGTAAATAGCGACGTCTCCAAGAACGTCGCCTTCCAAGGTCAGATGATCTGGCGCTATCACCCCGTGACGAAGGTATTCGAAATCTTCGCCGAAGGAGGCGGCAACACGTTCAGCGTCGACATCGACAAAGCCGGCCGCGTCTTCTCCGGCACCAACGGCGGCGGCACGCGCGGCATGTACTACCCGCAAGGCTCGTACGGCGAAAAGAATTGGGGCAAGCACGGTCCGCTTACCAATCCGTACGCCTTCGGTTGGTTCAAGCACATGCGCCACGAGGGCGACGCCGTCCGCTTCCCGCAAACGTTCGTCGTCTACGAAGGGGGCCAGTTCCCCGAGCGCTACAATCATGCGGTGATCGCCGGCAACGCGCTCCACAATCGCGTTTGGGCCAGCGAACTCCTGCCGGACACGTCGACCTATCGCACCATCGACATGCCGCTGCTCACCGTCACGGCCGACCATTGGTTTCGTCCGGTCGACGTGGAAGTCGGCCCCGACGGCGCACTCTACATCGCAGATTGGTACGACTCGCGCCTGACGCACGTCGATCCGCGCGACAACTGGCACAAAGGTTCCGGCCGGCTCTACCGCCTGCAAACCAAGGGAGCCAAGCCGCTCGCGCCGTTCGACCTCGCCAAAGCCTCGACCGACGAACTCGTGAAGCTCCTCGGGCACGACAATAAATGGTTCCGCCAAAACGCCGTTCGCGTCCTGGCCGAACGGGGCGACCGGGCCGTGGTCCCCGCAATGCGCGAGTTGATTGACGCCAATGACCCGCGGGCTCTCGAAGCTCTTTGGGTTTCCTATCGACTCGGCGGGCTCGACGAAAGCCTCGCGCTGGCCGGGCTCCGTCACCCCAACGAACATGTGCGACGCTGGACCGTGCGGTTGCTCGGCGACGATCGGGCTGCGCCCCCTTCGGCCGCCGCCGAAATGGCGAAGCTCGCCGCCTCGGAAAAGGAAGTGCAAGTTCGCGTGCAGTTGGCCGCTTCCGCCAAGCGCCTGCCGGCCGACGTCGGGCTGCCGATCGTTCGCGTGCTCGCCGCGCGCAGCGAAGATGCAACGGACCTGCACCAGCCGCTGATGGTCTGGTGGGCCTTGGAATCGAAGGCCGCGACCGATCGCGAAGCCGTCTTAGCCCTCTATGCCGATAAGGCGTTCTGGTCGCAACCGATCGTCGATCAATTCCTCGTCGAGCGCACGATGCAGCGCTATTCGATGACCGGCGACAAGGAAGACCTCGAAACCTGCGCGAAGCTCCTCGCCTTGGCTCCCGACGCCGCCCAGAAGAATCGACTCATCGCCGGCCTGCTCGAAGCATTCCGCGGTCGCCGTATCGACGGACTTCCGCCGGAGCTTGCCTCGGCGCTCGACGAATACCAGAGCCAACTCGGTAAGAGCGACCTCGCACTCGGGCTGCGCCTCGGCAAGGCTTCCGCCGTCACCGAAGCGCTCAAGATCGTGGCCGATGAAAAGGCCTCGAAGCCGCAACGTTTGGCGTACGTGGAAATTCTCGGCCAGATCAAGCAGCCGAAAGCGGTCGACGTCTTGCTCAAGCTGCTGGCGACGACGCCGTCGCATTCGCTCCGCCGCGCCGGCTTGGAAGCCTTGATGAATTTCGACGATCCGAAGATCGGCGAAACGGTCATCAAGCTCTATCACGGCAATCTGCCCGACGAGCAAGGCGTGCGCTCGTCGGCTCAAAAACTCTTGGCCTCGCGCCCGCAGTGGGCCTTGCTGATGCTCAAGCAAATCGACGACGGCCTGATTTCCAAGAGCGCCATTCCGCAAGACGCCGTGCAAACGATGTCGCTCTTCAACGACGCGGAAGTGAAGAAGCTCGTCACGAAGTTTTACGGCCGCATCCGCGCCACGCCCGCCGAGAAGCAGCAGCAAGTCGCCAAGCTGCTCACGCTCGTCAAGCAAGGAGGGGGCAATCCGGCGGCCGGCCACGAACTGTTTACGAAGAAGTGCGGCGTCTGCCACACGCTCTTCGGCGAAGGAGGCCAAACCGGCCCCGACCTCACCGGCTACGAGCGCACGAACCTCGACTTCCTGTTGACGGCCGTGGTCGACCCGAGCGCGGCAATCCGCGAAGAGTTCACGAACTTCGCGATCACCACGGTCGACGGCCGCACCATGACCGGCTTGCTGACGGAACAAACGACCCGCACGGTGACGATGCGCGGCGCGGACAATCGGCCGGTGTTGCTGAACCGCGACGACATCGAAGAGTTGCAGGCTTTGCCGATCTCGCTGATGCCGGAAAACCAGCTCAACGAACTGAACGACCAACAACTCCGCGACCTCTTCGCCTACGTCATGAGCCGAGCCCCGTCAAAGTCATTGACGGCGAAGTAGAGCCGGCGAAGAGTCACGATCGGCAACCGACCAAGACCGGCAAAGACCGGGGGCTAGCGCCCTCCGGCTAATCGGTCCGCGCATCCATCAGCCGCAGGGCGCCGGCCCCCGGTCCTCCGCCAAAGCGCCGCCAAGGAAAACAGCGCAAGGGTGGCCCCGACAACTCGTTGTCGGGGTCGCGCAGCGACAAGAGGAACTAAAATCGCCCCAAGCTGAAAGCGATCGCTCATGCACCTCCGGCGCATGGACAACAAGTTGTCCGTGCCCCCCGCGTGCAACGCCAGGCACAAAGTCAGCGGTATTTTATGTCTAAGGAAAGTCCGAGAGATTCCGCGTTCGTGGAAAGATTGAACGCAGTTCTCGGTGCTCTTCACAATGAATATGCCCAGTGCGATGCGGCACTGCATGAAATCATGGAGATCCTCGACGACTTCGTCGAAGCTAACTCACTAACTTCGACCGTGTCCGGCTACTTTGAAGGCGCCGCTTTGTTGCGAGATGCCGCGTTCCCGACGGATAAGCTCGCGCGTACTCGTTATGCCTTGGGGTCATCCGGATCAAAGACCGTAACGTTGAAGGAGCGCCATCAAGCAATTGGGATCATGCTCATCCCTGCTTGTTTTTCTGACAAAGGTGCCATTCAAAAGGGAGCTCAACGGCTATTCGACTTTATGGAGAATCAGGGATTCTTTCCCGAAATGGTGCGCGAATGAAAGCCGACGTGATGATTGCCGAGCTATTCAATAGTCTCTTTGGCTCGGCGCAATCGACAATCGCGCATCCTGACGGTCACGGTCAAAGCGAGTAACCCAGGTTCCGTTTTACGACGGGTGGACGGGTGGCCCCGACAACTTGTTGTCGGGGTCGCGCAGCGACAAGAGGAACCAACGTCGCGGCCAAGCGCCAAGCAAGCCCTCAAGCGCCTCCGGCGCACGGACAAAGCTGTCAAAGTCGTATGAGCTGAATTGGGGAAAGAGCTATGAACTTTTCAAATGACGACAATTCGCCGTCTCCCGACGAGACTCCTCAGCGAGACTATCGGGAGGCGATTATGGAAATCGTGTCGGGGATCAATTTCGATAACGGCAATGTGCTATGTGGTCTCGGACTACTGACATACATTACGGGCGGCAGTTTTGTCGGCGCAGGCATCAACGTTATTACCCATCCTGATGCCGGATCGCTTTCGAGCAACGCCGAACTCGTCGCTGAAGTATTCGCTCCTATTCACCAATCAAAGTATTGGTGGGACGATCAACTTCGAGCCTGCGATCCGCAACAGCTCAAGCAATGGCGTGACTGGTGGCGAGATCAATTCCGTAATTCCCCGCTGGTGACAAAGGTCGACTTTTAGACACGGCACGAGTATTTGGATGGGTGGCCCGGACAAGACAACTCGTTTTCGGGATCGCGCAGCGACAAGAAGAACCGAAGTCGCCCCAAGCTCATGCGCCTCCGGCACACGGACAACCGCTGTCCGTGCCGCCCCGCGAGGAAATGGATTGCGTCTTGCCATGCTCAGGTCGACGAGCAAGCCGGGTTAGCCGCTGCTCGGGAGCGCATGGTCAGAACGTATTTGAAGAGTTCTGATTCAGGATCGACACGACGAGAACAGACCTGGCGTCCATCTCGATCCCATTCTTCGTAAACTATCTCTGCACCGTACTCGACTTCCTTAATTGAATGAAGGACGCCGTTGTCGTGCCAGCTCTTGATAGTGCCTTCGGCGCATCCGCGGCGAGCTTGCCATTGCTCCTTCAGCAAGCCGTTGCGGTGCCATTCCTGATAGATCCCTTCGGCGAATCCCTCGGAAAATGGGACTTCAAACCTCAATCGGCCATCTGGGTATAGTTCAAAGCCTATCCCGGAAAACGGCTTGCCATCGAGAGTCCGTACGTCGTCGTCGTACTCCAATAGCTCAACAGAAACTCGCATTCCATCTACTCCTAAGTGCGATCATGAGCGACATTATAGATCACTTCCCGTCCCGTCGCAGATGGCGACAATGCTCGCACGACGGTCTAACCGCTCCTCGCGACGGGCGGCCCAAATCCGCCCCAAACCCCAAACCCGGTTTGGTCCCCTCGCCCCGGCGCGATGGCGAGTGTTCACGGACGTGAATCGGGGGAGAGGGATGGGGTGAGGGGAGCGGATTGAAGGACGAATGTCGAAGCTCGGACGACGGATCGTTCGCCTTCGCTATTCGAAACCCGTGCTTCGAACTTCGCACCATGCCCTTACCGCAGCCCTCTCTCCGCACGCCGGGCGAGAGAGCCGAACCGGATTGTCGGCAAGCGCACCTTGCTTAAAATACGGCGGCCTCTTGTTGCGCTCAGGTCTACCACAGGCCCGAGCCGCCCGATCAGCTAACGCGGAAAGTTGTCTTATGAACCAGCCGGCAGACCTCCACGAATATCTCGTCATCTCGCGAGGAAAGTGGGACGAGAACGCTTCGCCGCAGGACGTGCAGGCCGCGATCGATCGGTTCTACATCTGGCACGAGCAGCATCAGCTCCGCGGCACGATGAAACGCGGCAGCCGGCTGACCGCCGAAGGGAAGACGGTTTCCAAGCTTTCGATTTCCGACGGCCCGTTCGCCGAAACCAAGGAACTGGTCGGCGGCTATTGGTTCATCATGGCTCCGAGCTTGGACGAAGCCGCGGCCATCGCCGCCGAGAACCCGTGCCTGGCGTACGGCCTCACGCTGGAAATTCGCCCGCTCGATCCGGAACGGTGCGAGTCGACGGCCGTCACCAACGAAACGCCCGACGCCTGGCGTAAACGCTAGGCCGACGGCGGACGAGCGACCGCTCATCTTCCCGATTCCTCGCAAGCTCCGCGCCGAAGTTCCCGCGATGCACGACCTGCCCGCCATCTTTGCGACGATCCGCGCCGGTTACCTGCTGCCGCTGCGCGGGTTTCACGGCGTTTTGCATTGGGCGCGGGTTTGTGAAAACGGTCTGCGCATCGCCGACGTGATCGGGGCCGATCGCGAGATCGTGACGTTGTTCGCCCTGTTTCATGACTGCGCGTCGCGAGAGCGAAGGGCATGATCCGCAGCACGGGCTGCGCGGCGGGGAATTGGCCCGTTCGCTGCGCGGCACGCTCGTGCATCTCGACGACGAGCGCTTCGAGCTGCTGTACGAAGCCTGCCGGTTGCACACGGCCGGGCTCACCGACGCCGAACCGACCATCCAGGCTTGCTGGGACGCCGATCGGCTGGACCTGGGACGAGTGGGCGTGATGCCGCGCCGCGACCGACTCTGCACCGACGCAGCCCGCTCGCTCATCGACTGGGCCGACGAACGGGCCTGCGGTCGATACGAACCTGCGGATATTCTCCGTTCGTGGAAGGCCGCGTCATTGGTCGGCAAATGAAGCCGGGATCGATCGCCGGTCTGGTTTGAAGCGCCGAAGCGGCGGCGCGAGCTACTAGCAGCGGCCCGAGCAGTGGCGCTCGTTGGCGTTGGCGGCGATGGTCATTCCCGCAGGCCCGTCCGTCGCGCGCGGCGCGTCAGCGCCACTTCGACGGCGAGCGCCAGTTGATTGAGCAACTGAATCGCGATGTCGTGCTCGGCCGGCGAACCTTCCATGAGCGCGGCGGCTTGCCCAAAGAGTCGATCGACTTCGGCTTTCAATGCAACCGGTGATGAGAGAGGCATTTCTGCTCGGCCTTTCGGATGATTACCGCCCGGGGTCATTCCGTTAAAGCCTACGTCATGCCGTGGCGCTCCCCGTGTAACGATTTTGCCGACGGTACCGCACTTGCGGCCTTCAGAGCGGCGGCGAAGATAACTTTTTTGACACGTTCGTACGGCGGCCTACATCCACATATCGGGTTTCCACACGTTTTGAGTTGGGGTGAACGTCCTATGCGAAAATTGATTTTGGCCGCGCGTAAGTTGCTGCGATCGGAAGACGGCCCGACGGCGGTGGAGTACGCCGTGATGCTGGCGCTGATCGTCGTGGTGTGCTTGACGACGATTCGCGCCGTCGGCACGAACGCCAATGCGGCGTTCTCGAAAGTTTCAACGTCGCTCACGTCGGCCAGCAGCTAGCCTTGCGACGGGAGGCGGTCGTCAGACGTCGGCGTTGCTGCGCGGGAGGCGTTGAATAAACCATTCCACCGTGGCGCTGAGGGCGTGCGTGCCCGCCTCGTCGTAGAGTTCGACGGCAATCGCAATCAGAGCGCGGCCTTTGGCGGCGAGGTCGGCGTCGAACTTCGCGAGCGCGACATTGCTTGCGGCGGCCGTGGATTCGACCGCTCCGTTTGCCGGCTTGCGAAACTTCGCCTCGAGATGACGAACGACGGGAACGACGCCTTCCGCGGAATCGAAATGCCGCAGCAGAAATTGGCCGCTCGACGCTTCGGCCAAGGCCAGCAGCGCTCCGGCATGCACGGTGCCGAGATGATTGAGATACCGGCCGTCGGTCGGAAGCCGGAGCAGCCGCGTCGAATCGGCGACGTCTTCGAGGCCGAGAAACGTGTTGAACGGAAGTTCCGTAACGCTCTGTTTCATATTCATCGTCGCAAGCAATCGTATCGTGACATGACTCACGGCGCAGCAGCGGGCTGACGAGAATTCATGAGCTGCGCAAGACGCGTCGAGAACTCCGCGGCGCCGGCTTCGTTGAGATGGAGAACGTCGGTGAAGTATTCGTCGGCGATCCAATCGGAGGCGTCGATATAGCTCGCTCCTTCGGCGGCAATCAGTGTCTGAACGTAGCGGAGATAGGAACGCCATTCGGGCGAGTCGTAGTATCGAGCGCGATGTCGCGACGGCAACGGCATCGAAACCATGACGACCTCGGCGTTGCGCCGCCGCATCTCTTGAATCATGTCCCTGATTTCGGGAACGATGGGGTGCGCTTCGGCGACCGCGCTACGGCAACTGTTCGCAACCTCCGTCACGTCCCGTTCATTCGCCGCAAAATCTTCAACGCGGCCGAACTCATTGACCGCCGCTTTGGGCAATCCCCACTCGCCGATTTGTCGGCGTAATTTTTCGACCTTCGACCAAACCGTCAGTCGTTCGACCAGCATCGGAAGATACTGCAGATGCGGAAACACGGCCGCCCAAACACTATTCCCGCGGAAGTATCGGGCGGCGATCTCGGGCTCGGCGTAGTACACCAGCGCGCGATTTCCGACGAGCGTTGAAAAATCCTGTTCGCCCGTTGCCACAAGCTGGAGATCTGAGAAGCCGTAATAAACCGCGCGAAGTCGAGCGGACTTGAGTTGGCGCGAAATCAGGTAGTGGTCGAGAGTCCAGGTTGAGCCGAGGCCAAGGTTCACGGCTTGCGAATTCGGACGCACCGCTTCAAAGGCACGCTCGTCAATCCCGCACCTCACCAAAGAGTTGCCGATGAACGCATCGGTCTCGGATGTCGCAACCTCCGCCTTGCGCAGCAATACCCGGGAGTAGGAATTGCGGGCCAAGTAAGCCACGGCGACGTTGGCCGCGACGATCACCAGCGCCGCAGCGACGATCTGTGTCGCAAGATTTCGTTTCGACATACGCAGCCGCTCTCACGATTGCCTAGAAGTCGATGTAGATGAACTTCGACGATTGACCGGCGAACACGTAGGTAAGCAACAGCAAGCCGCCCCACCATAGCCCCCAAGCGGGCGACGCCGACGACAAACGCAATCCGGCAGGCGGCGCGTCACGCTCGCCGCCGAAGTATTCGAGGCAATGCTTCCACCAGAGCGCGTTCATATCTTAAAGGCTTCTTCCAAAGAATAGCGTCCGAAAGAATAGCGCCGCAGTCTTCAGATCCATCGCGAAAAAGGCCCATCCCAAATTAACGCTGACGTACGTCAGCAACCACGCCGCGAATTTCGGCAGGCGACTCTCGGGCGACATGCCGCCGGCGTACGAACTCCACAGCCGGTGGATAATCAGCAAGCCGGCGTGCCAGGCGCCCCAAACGAGGAAGTTCAGCGCCGCTCCATGCCACAGCCCGCTCACCAGCATAACGACGGCGATGTTCGCACACGCTCGCAATTGAGACGTTCGCGAGCCGCCGAGGGGAATGAAAACGTAGTCGACCAACCACCGATAAAGCGAGATGTGCCAGTGCTTCCAAAACTCGGCGATATTCGTTCGGAAGTAAGGCCAATCGAAATTCTCCGGAACGCGGACGCCGAACAATCGAGCGGAGCCGATGGCAATGTCCGAATACGCCGAGAAGTCGAAATAGATCTTCCACCCGTAGGCAAACAGCCAAACTAAGAGAATTCGACGGTCGGCGACGGCGATGTCTTCGGCATTGAGATGGTCCGTCAGACTGGTAAGAAAATCGGCGACCGCCAGCTTCTTCACCAAGCCGGTGAGGATCCGCGTGATTCCACGGTTCCAATCCAGCGCCGTTTCGTCGGAGGGCCGGCGCAAGCACGGAAGAAAATCTTGAAATCTCTTGATCGGCCCGGCGACCATCGTGGGAAAGAAGAAAATGAAAGCCAGATACTCGCCCAGCGATCCTCGCTCCGCTTTGCCTTGGTAACGGTCGACGGCGTAGTGAATGAACTCAAACGTGAAGAACGACACTCCCAGCGGCAAAAACGCCCGCTCCCAACGAAGCTGATTTTCGCCGAACGGCGTCGTTGCGAGGTCGGTAAAGAAGTTCCAGTATTTGAACGCCGCCAACACGCCGAGGCTGATCAGCACGCCGCCGATGCAGGCTTTCGCTCGAGGCCGGTACAGCGAGCGGAACAGCGATTCCCAAGCAAAGATCAAAACGCAGGCCGCGCCCCAAACGCCGCCGTGTTGAGTCAAAGAAAAATACAGATAGAAGGCGATTCCAGAGAAAGCGCAGATCCAGGGACGCAACCCGGCCGAAGCGATCCGAAAGGCAACCGCCGCAGGAATCAGAAAGAGGAGATAGTAGGCCGCGGTATTGAAGATCAACGGACTGCTTTCCTATTGCGCCGCCAACCGCGCCAAGTCACTGTGCCTGCGGCGACTTCTGAGGAATCGTTACGTCGGCAACCCAGAGTGCGCATTCGCCGCGGCCGCGGCCGTAGTAGAAGTAAAGTTGCCAGCGGTCGCCGCCTTGGTGCAGAAGCCATGGGTAGCCGAGGTCTTTGTTCGGGTTGTCGTCCGATTTCGGCATTTCCACAAGTACTGCGCGCGGGTCCATTTCATATCGGCGACCTTGCCGCGCCAAAGCGTGATGGTGCTCGGCGTTTTCACGGCGTTGCCGGCCCGCTCGTTGGTGAGCACCAAGAGTTCGCTCGGATCGGCCGGGTTCACGGTCGCAAACGGCGCGGCGAGGCTGTGCTTCGCCGGCGGCGCAAGTTCGGAGAGTTCGGCCGACCACGTCTTGCCGGCGTCGTCGGAGTGGGCGACGTACTGGCGTCCGCCCCCCTTCTTGCCGCGGAGAAACGCCAGCCAGCGATTCTCCGTCACGACGAGCACCGGTTCGGCCGTGTCGGCCTCGGTGATTTGCCGCGGTGCGCCCCAAGTGCGACCTTGATCCTTGGATTGCGCGAGCCAAATGCCGGCACTTGGTTTCGCCGGGGCGCGATAGTGACCGAGCGCCGTGAGTCCTTGTCCAGGCACGTCGACGAGGCGGCCGAACACGGAGCCGGTCTTGTTCGGTCCGAGCGTGGAGGTGTCGGTCGGCGTCCAAGTGCGACCGGAGTCGCTGCTGCGCCAGCCGTAGATATTGTTGCCGCGGCCCGCCGTGCCAACGATGTCGCCCGTGCCGCCGGTGTACGCCATCGCGAGGAGCACGAGCGCACCGTCGTCGGCCGTGCCGATCGCCAGATTGCCGCTTTGCGTGTAGTCGTGCTCACGGTCAAACTCGCGCAGAACCTGCGGAGCGGTGAAGGTGCGGCCTTCGTCGGTCGAGATGGAAATCGCCGGCGAACCGCCGCCGTGATCGCCGTGAAACACGCCGGCCGTGTACGCGAGGACGATCGTACCGTCGGGAGCCCGATGAGCTTTCGGCCAGGAGAGATGTGCGAACCGCAGATCCTTCGGCGCGGCGACGGCCACGCTGCGCTTCGCCTCCGCCGACGATCTTCGGTCGCCACTCGGGCGGCACTTCACCGCGCGACGGCTCAGCAACGGCAAGCGAGATCAAGAGCGTGGCGACAACCAGAGCCGGGCGTGCGCAATTCATGGCGAGTTTCCGAGCGGCGATGAGGACGGGAACCGGGGCGGGTCCGCCATCATGGCAAACTGCGGAACGCTTGAAAAGCGCGAGCCGGACTATTTCGCAGCGGCTGCGGCCGGAGCCGGAGTTGCGGCGGGTGCCGCGACGACTTCATTCAACTTCACTTCATACGGCAACTTCGCCGCGCCACAATGCCAGCGCACGACCGGCGTGCGAGAGATACGTGAAGTACGACTCAACCTGTTCGGCCGTGAGGTTTTCGACGGTCCGTACCATCCATTGGCCCGACTTCGCCAAAACTTCCCGCGGCGGATGGCATTCAGCCGGCGCGAGCGCCCACCATTCCAAAGCGTGCCCCGTCGCAAGGATGCGATCGGCCATCCCGTCGCCGCTGAGGTTTTCCTTCACGTCGCTCGAGGCTGGCTGATCGGGCCAGCGGCCGTCCCAGTAACCGTCGGAGTGTTGATGCTGCACGAGGCGGCGCGTCATGTCTTGGAGGAACGCGATCACTTCGGCGCGGGTGCTCGGTTGCAGAACATGTTCCTGATCGTCAATTCGCAAGAACATCACGAGCGTGTGCAGGCGATGGTTACCGAAGCAAACGCCGCGCGGCATTTCTTCACGCAGCATCCGCAGCGCGAGCCGATCGAAGTTCATCTCCTGACCTTCGGTCGTGCGCCACGACTTCACGGGCGGCAGGAACGAAATCATGGTCAAGCCCGACCACTCGTACTCGATCTGGTTCAGATTGAAGTCGTGCAAGGCCTGATCGACCATGGCTCGATACGTGGTGAGTTGCGTCGACGTGACGACCGGGAAATCGAGCGGCGTGCCGACTTCCGCGAGGCCGGCGACCGTGTGATCGAAGTGGCTCGACGACGTCAGCCCTTCCTGCACGCGGACGCGCACGCCATATGGCGTGTCGATCAAGAGCGGCGGAGTTTTCTCGCCAAACAGAGCTTTGAACTTGCGCGTGTCGGTAAGAATGCCGCGCAGCTCTTCGCCCGAGAAGAAGGCCGGGTCTTGAAACTTGGCCTTCGGCGTCCAGAAGCGCAGGGCGTGGTCGATGTGGTTGAGCTTCGTCTTCGCGCCGAGATTGCGCGGACGGAGCTTCAAGAGCACGCGTTCGAGTTGTTCGTCGCTGACGACGACCGGGTTGTCGTACGTCGGGCGGATCGTGATCGGCGTCGGACGCAACGGCGGCAGCGCCAGATCAGCGTCCCAGCGTCGCCATTCGACGGTCGCCCAAACGGTGCCCGCCGAGATGAGCAGCGCTTGTACGAGCAGAAATGCGGCCAAGCTCGGCTTACGCAACTTGGCGAATTCGGTTCCGGTCGACTTGATCATATGTGCGTCTGCTTCGATCGTGGCTAAGGACCGGGAGCTAGCGCTCTCCGGCTGATGCGACTTTGTACGTTTCATTCGCCGGAGGGCGCTAGCCCCCGGTTTCTTTTAAACCTTAGTGAGCGGCGGGCTTGGCGGCGGCGTCTGCTTTACCAGCGGCCGCGGCCTTCGGTTTGCGGCGGAACACTTGGGCCTGATCGTCTTCGTAAACGAACGACCAATCGGCCGAGGTTCGCAGAGCGCGGCCGAGGTTCGGTTGCAATTGGCGATCAACAATCACGGTTTGCACACGGTAGCGGTCGAGCACCGTTTCCCAGCCGGCTTGCGTCGCGGCGATGCGACCGTAGTCTTGCCACACGGAGCGCGGCGTGAGGTGCATGTTCGTGGTGACGAACAATTGCAGCGGCTTCGGGCCGGCCCAGGCGAGCCAATCGCCCCAGTACTGCGGGTTAAACACCTGACCGGTCGGCGGATTCTTGTGCAGCCAAGCGACGACCTTCTGCGGCGATTGCTCGCCGAACAAAGCGTCGGCCGTGCGCGGTTGGCCACCGAGCAGCGGGCGAGCAAAAGTGGTGAACGCAAAGGCGATCCAAATCAGACCGGCGCAACCGAGCGTGTAACGATACGAATGGCCGGCGGGCAGGGGAGGCACTTCGTCTTCTTCCTCATCGCCCGCAGTCGTGGCTTCGGGCGCTTCCGCACCGCGGGCCTTGGCCGGAAACCATTGAGAGAGAACGTCGGCCAAGTGCGGAGCCATCGACACGGCCCACAAGATCGCGAACCAGCCGATCATGCGGAGTTGCAGAGCGGCGGCGGCGCCGAAGAGCAGCAGGGCGAACACGTCGGAAGCCGCAAACTTGCGGAGACTGTGCCGCAGCAACAGGCCGACGACAACGAGCGCCGCGGCAAATTCCAAACCTGCCGGATGCCCGAACGAGAGCGGCGCCCATTCGACGACGTCGCGCAAGTTCAGGTTGCGCGAGAAGCGAACGGCTTCGATATAAGCGTCAATCGTGTACGGGTTCACGAGCACGGCCAGGGCGGCGAGCTCGGTCCAGTAGACCAAGCGACGGAACTCGCGATCGACGAACACGGCCTTCACGCTGCGTTGTTGTTGCAGCACTTCACAGGCCCGACCGGCGACGAAGCAACCGAGCAAGCCGAGTCCGCAGAAGAACGAGCCGTGCAAATTGGCCCAGAGCGCAAGAATCACGGGGATCGCCAACCAGAGCTTCCAATCGCCGTGCGTATCGTCGGCGAGAATCGAATCGTCGCGGCGAACGCGACGACCGATCAAGAGCCAGAGCAGCGACGCGAAAAGCAGCAGGGCGAAGTTCTCGGGCCGAATCGTGCTGATACGGCTCCAGCCCAAAGCCACGGCGGCCGCGGTCAGTACGGTCGATAAAACGGCCGAGCGCGTTTGCAAATAGCACGTCCGCGCGACCAAGAGATACGTCAATAGAATGACGGCCGTGAACAGGCTGATGAGCCCTTCCGGCCCGCCGATTTGTTCGACGCCGGCATAAATCACTTGCGATAGCCAACCGAGGTCGACCACGCGCATGCCCGCGGCGAGCGGCTGGAGCGGATCTTCGGTCGGCAACTTCTGTTCGGCAATGATCCGTTTGCCCCATTCCAGGTGGCCCCACAGGTCGGTGCCGCGCAGCGGAATGTGGTTGAGGAACACGGCCAAGGTGCCGAAGGCGGCGACGACGAGCAGGTGCTTCCAATGCAAAGCCCAATGCGGACCGAGCACGGGAATCAGAACCGGTTCGTTGCCGCTGCGGCGAACTTTCGGCGGGGCGACCTCGGCTGCAGGGCCGGAAGTCGTCGCCACGTCGGTCGACGAAGAGTCGAGGCTCATATATGTGCGATATTCGGAGAGAGTTTGTCGCAAGATCGTTCAGGCAAGCATAGTTCGCCGAAAGGGGGCAAACCGGCCCGAAGCAAAAACGCCGACGCCTCCGGAACCGGGGAAGTTCCGAAGGCGTCGGGCATCACGGGGAGGAGAGAGACCCGAGGCCGGGCGGGTGAGGCCCGGCAAGATTGTTACGTTCGGCTTAACCTTCCGAACCGGCCCAAGCGGCGACGCTCACGCACTTCGACTTGTCGCCGCCGTAGGAATTGGCGTTGTCGCAGAAGTCGGCTCCGTCTTGGAAATCGCCGCCACCGGTGTGAGCGGCGTGGCCGCTGGTGCCGGAGTAGCAGTAGCTTTGGTTGACGTTGGCAATGGCCTGACCGACGTCGGCGAGTTCGGTGACGACCGAATCACGGACGCTCTTGAGGCCGACGATCACGCCCAGCACGAGAATCGTGGCGGCGAGCATGATTTCGGCGGAAACGACGGCACCGGCTTCTTCATTCCACATACGAGCAAAAACGGTCTTCATGGCAATCTCTCCCTGTGATGCGTAACGCGAACTGATTTTTGTGCGGCGTGATGTCCCGTGCTTCGCAACGTTGCGAAGGTGAGAAAGTGATAAAGCAGCGGCCGTGCCGAGAGACCGCGAAGCACGCTTGCCGCCGGCGGTGCGCAAACGCTGCGACGGCGTAAATCACGGCGTTCGGCGCGATTTCGGAATTCGCAGCGGCCGCGTGCCGCGGGCGTCGCCACGTCGGCCCGTGTTGCCGCCGATCAACAGCGCGCCGGTGCGCATGTTGACGAAACGCGACATCGTTGCCCAAAGCACGCATTTCCGACGTTGGACCGGAGTTTGCACTACCAAGCTGCGACCTAGGCTTGTCACAGGGGCGACGCTGCGCCGCGACCGCTACAGGAGGTCGGCATTTCGCGATCGTTCCGGTTGTAGCGACGCGGACAGGGAATTCCGCAGGAGCCTTGCAATCCGCAATGTTTCCGCAAATTTGCTCGTCGTTAACGGCAACCTATTGTCTTGGTGAGTACTCTCGAACTTAGGCGGAGTACGTCCGGAGTTTCTCGTAGAAGAGGTCTGCCGCGGTGAATACCGTCGACATCATTCAATTCGCGCTGGTGATCGGCTTTACGCTGGTCGCCGCGGTTTGCGACTACCGTACGAAGCGGCTGCCCAACTGGCTGACCGTGTCGTGCTTCCTGGCCGCCTTGATTTTCCACGGCGTGCGCGGCGGCTTGGCCGACGGTTGGAGCGGCGCCGGAAGCGCGCCTGCTCACCGCGATGGCCGGCTTCGGCGTGGGCTTCGGCATCCTGTTCGTCCTCTGGATCACCGGCGGCGGCGGCGCGGGCGACGTGAAGCTGATGGGCGCGCTCGGCGCTTGGTTCGGCCCGAAGCAAACGTTCTCGCTGTTCGTCATCAGCACGGTGTTCGTGATCATTCTCAGCATCGGCGTGCTCGGCTGGCAAATGCTGCAGCACGGCGCCTACGACGTGAAACGCAAGTATCTCGGCAAAGAACAAGACGGCCGCAAGACGCGCGGACTCACCAGCACGGAAGCCGCCGTGGATCGGAAGCAGAAGCGACGCCTGATGCCGTACGGCGTGCCGGTGGCGCTGGCCGCTTGGGTGGTGCTCGCTTGGACGTTCCGCACGCAATTGTTCGGCCTGTAATCTTCGAAAGACCTACCGCCATGAAACGTTCATCGATCAATCGCCGCATCGCACGTCGATCCGTCGAGCGTCGCCGCCTGGGAGCCGTGCTGAGCATGGAACTCATTCTGGTGCTGCCGATCATGATCGGCCTCGTTTGCGCCTTAATCGAGTTCGGCATGCTGTGGAGTTCGGGACAACGCGTAAAGGAAGCCGCTTCGGCAGGCTGCCGGACGGCGTCGTTTCGCGGCGCCGACGAGCAAGCCGTGCGTACGGCTGTGGAGCGGACGCTCGGCCGACGCAACTTAATCACAACCTATAGTCTGAATGTCGAGAAGGTTCGTCCGGAATCCAATGAGGTGGCCGTGACGGTCAGCGTGCCGATGAATGCGGCCGCGCCTGATCTGCTCGCGTTCCTCGGATTCGGTTTGAAAGAGAAGACCGTCGTCGCGCGAACGATCATGCGCACCGAATAGCGTTTCGTGTCCGGTGTCTGGTTCGCACTGTTGTTTCAAAACTCATGGCGACGCCCGTGCGGCGCCGCTGAAAAGCCGTAAGTAGTCGCCCCTGTAAGAGAGAGGAAATGATCCATGGCCCGTATTAGTACCGGCACGATGACCGTCGGAATTTTCGCCCTGCTGTTCGGCTTAGCCGGAGCGTACGCTCTGCGCACCGCGCTGACCACCGCGCCCGTCGAAGCCCCCGCGGCTCCGCGCACCGTTCCGGTGCCGTTGGCCTCGGTCGCCATTCCGGCCGGCCGGCAAATCACGTTGTCGGACCTCGCCTTGGTGCCGATGACGGCCGAAGACATGAAGTCGCGGAAGTACAACCTCGACACCGTGATGCTCGACAGCAGCCAAATCATCGGCCGCATCGCTCAAGGCGAAATCAAGCAAGGCGAACCGATCCTCACGACCACGCTGTACCCGCAAGGCACCGGCCCGAAGCTTTCCGATAAGCTGAAGGCGGGCATGCGTGCGATCACGATTCCGATCGACAACCTCGCGGCCGTCGGCGGCTCGACCGTCGAAGGAAGCTTCGTCGACGTCCTTTTCCGCTCGAAGAAGCGCAATGCCGACGCCGGCCGCGGTCTGCTGGAAATCCCGTCGACCACGGTGACGTTGCTCGAAAACGTCGAAGTGCTGTCGGTTGGTCGCGTCGCCAGCGAATCGGGCGGCCCGACGGAAGGCGGTTTGGACCTGCGTCAAAACCGTTCGGCCACTGCCCCGAAGGGCTTCGGCACCAACTACGACAACGCGGCCGTCGTCAGCGTGACGATCGCCGTAACTCCGGATCAAGCCAACGTGGTTAAGGCCGTGCTCGGCCAAGGTGACATGTCGCTGGCTCTTCGCGGCGCCGGCGGACTCGGCTCGGTCACGCCGAACAAGTACACGCTCGAAGGCATCCTCGGCATCAAGCACCCGACGGTCGCCAGCCTGGACCGCATCGAAATCTTTCGCGGCAGCCAAACCCGGCAAGCCGTGAGCTTTTCGAACGACCAAATGGTGAAGAACGAAACGAGCTTGGTGTCGGGTCTGCCGGCCGGCTTGACCTTCCCGGTGCCGGATCAAATTCCGGCCGCTCAAGCTCCGAACACGCCTGATGCCAAGACCTTCAAGCCGACGCCGAACATCTACGGCGCCGGCGGCGGCTGGGGCCCGGGCGGATACGGAACCGGCGGTTACGGCGGCGGCTACGGCAGCACCGGTCGCGCCGTCGACTACATGCGTTACGGCGGCTGGGGCTGGGGCAACTAGTCGGTAGCCGGCAGTCCGCAGTCAGTCGTTCGAAGTCTCTCGTTTCTCAGGTCCGATCACCATGCAAACCCGACGGCACAACTCGACGCCCGCCGCTTCGCGAAATCGCGCGGCACGCCGATTGTCCGTCGGTGACCGCGGTACTCGTGGCGACCGACGCCGCGGCGTGGCGACCGGCCTGCTGATTCTGACGCTTGTGTTTCTCTCGGGCTTCGTAGCCCTTGGCATTAACGCGGCTCGCCTGCATTGCGTGCGAGCCGAATTGAAGGCCGCTTGCGAAACGGCCGCTTTGGCCGGCGCCGTCGAACTGATGGACGACGGCGCGTTTGTCGGCAACCCCGACACGCGCGACGACGTCCTCATGGCTCGCGAAACGGCCCGCCTCGCCGGGCTCCGCAACCGTGTCGACGGCCGCGAGTTTCGTCTGGATCCGAATCATCAAAACGCGCCGACCGGCGATATGGTCGTCGGCACGCGTGATCCGCTCGCTCCGGTCGGCACGGTGCTCGGCATCCCCGCTGATTCGTCGAACCCGGGCGACGTCAACACGCTCCGCATTACGGGCCGCGTCAGCGCCAACATTTACAACCGCGTTTCGCTCGCACTCGGCGGACTCACCGGCGTCACCAGCGCCGATCCGGCCGTGACCGTAAGCGCCACGGTCGACCAACGCGTCGTCGGCTTCCAACCGGAGCCGGGCGTGAAGGTGCCGGTCATGCCGCTCGTGGCCGAGTACGAAAGCTGGATCGATCAATCGAAGGCCCCGGTCGTCGCCGGGCAAAACGACAACTACGGCTTCAACCCGTGGACGGGCGAAGTCACGCTCGGCCCCGACGGTATCCCGGAACTCACGTTCGTCTGCGGCGCGCGAAAACCGATGGCACGCAAGCGGGCGACACGGCCGCCGCTGCAGCCGGTGACGAAACGGAAACCGCGGCAGCAACGAACGAAGAAAGCAACGCCGAGGATTCGGCGCAGTCGGGGCCCGGCTGGTGCTACGTGCCCGATCTCTACAACGAACTCAACGTCGACTACGTCTGGCCGGTGCGAGCCCGCGAAGGACTCTCGGCGGGCGACCTCGCCGCTTACGGCGGTCGGCTCGTAGTCGTCGGCAAGCTGCCGATGAACGTCCTGCCGAACATTCCGGGCGAGCTCGGCTACACGCTGATGGAAATCGTCGGTCAAACGCGAGCCTGGCCCTTGGCCGACTCCGTGACCGAAGGCAATCCGTCGTCGTGCGAAGTCGTCGGCTTCGGCGCGGGCCGCATTTGCCGCGTCGGCCGAGGTTCCGGATCGACGAACGATACTTGGGAAGTCGTCGTACAACCGACGACCTTGGTCAGCAGTCAAGCAGTCACCGCGGCGGGCGCCCCCCGCAATCCTTGGGTTGGAAAACTGGAGCTCACGCAATAGCCATGAATACTTCCTTCGCTCTTAGCAACGGGGCCGATCGCGCATTCGACGCCGCGGAGCACGAATTCCAAAGCGTGAAAGCTTCGTTGCACGAACAACTCGTCGAATCGTTCGACTTGTCCAAGATCACGCGGATCAATCGCCAACAATTGGCCGACGAAGTCCGCACGATGGCCAACAGCGCCTTCGGCACGCGCAAAGACCTCGGCCAAAAGATCGACCGCAACCGTCTGATGGACGAGTTGATGGACGAAATCTTCGGCTTCGGTCCGCTGGAACTGCTGCTCAAAGACCCGACGGTCAACGATATTCTCGTCAACGACGCGAAGACGGTTTACGTGGAACGTCGCGGCAAGCTCGAACTGACCAACGTTCAGTTCGCCGACGATCAGCACCTAATCCGCATCATCCAAAAGATCGTGGCCAAGCTCGGCCGACGTATCGACGAATCGAGCCCGATGGTCGACGCTCGTCTCCCGGACGGCAGCCGTGTGAACGCCGTGATTCCGCCGCTGGCTCTCGACGGCCCGACGCTCTCCATTCGCCGCTTTGGCGCCGAGCCGCTGAAGATGGAAGACTTGCTCCGCTTCGGCTCGATCCTGCCGGAGATGACGAACTTCGTCTCGGCCGCCGTGGCCGCACGATGCAGCATCTTGTTCTCCGGCGGTACCGGTGCCGGTAAGACGACGCTGCTCAACGCCTTCTCGCGCTACATTCCGGCCGACGAACGGATCGTTACGATCGAAGACTCGGCCGAACTTATCCTGCAACATCGCCATCGTATCCGGATGGAAACGCGGCCGGCCAACACCGAAGGGGTCGGCGCCGTCACCCAGCGCGACCTCGTTCGCAACAGCTTGCGTATGCGGCCGGACCGTATCATCGTCGGCGAAGTCCGCGGTCCCGAAGTGTGGGACATGCTCCAAGCCATGAACACGGGCCACGAAGGCTCGATGACGACCATCCACGCCAACACGGTGCGCGACGCGCTGACCCGTTTGGAAATGATGGTCGCCATGACCGGCATCGAACTCCCGATCAACGTCGTCCGTCAATACGCGGCCGCCGGCATCAACCTCGTCGTTCACGGCTCGCGCCTCAAGGGCGGTCCGCGCCGCATCATGCAGGTCTCGGAAATCGTCGGCGTGAAGAACGGCGAATACGTCCTCGAAGACGTCTTCGGGTTCGAACAAACGGGCGTCGATGCCGAAGGCACTGCCGTCGGCGAGTTCTTCGCCACCGGCTACAAGCCGAAGTGCCTGTCGCGGCTCAAGGCTGCAGGCGTCGCGGTGAACGAAGACATGTTCACGGCTCGTCGCATTCGTCAGTAACAGGCCGAGGTCCGCAAGTTACAAACTCCGACTTTCGCGAAGCTTAGTCAATCATGGACACCACGCTCCTCCTGTACTTCGGTCTGCTGGCGATTCTGCTCGGCACGGCGATCTACCTGATCGTCCGCGATCTGAACGTCGCCGATCCGAACAAGCCTGCCGACGAAGAACGGCCGACGATCTCGACCCTGCCGTTCGCCGGCGAGCAATCGCCGCCCGAAGGCATGACGAATCGGATCGACTACCGCTTCAACGAATTGGTCCACCAAACGGGCCTCGACATGGCTCCCGAACCGGCGTTCCTGCTGATGGTTTTCAGCGGGTTGTTGGTCGGCGGCGGCGTGTTCGTCTGGCGCAACGACGTACTTCTCGGCGTGATCGGCTTCGCGGTCGGCTTCTTCGTACCGCTGGCGTTCTACCTGATGCAACGCCGCTCGCGCATGAATACGCTCCGCGAACAACTTCCCGGCTCCATGGAAATGATGGCCCGCGCCGTTCGCGCCGGTGAAACCCTGGATCAGGCCGTGGAAGCCACGGGCCGAGGGACGGCCGAACCGTTGGGCGTGGAGTGGCGTCGTACCTCGCGGCATCTCGAAATGGGTCTCGCCGTTCCGGCCGCCATGAAATCTATGATCAAGCGCGTGCCGCTGATGGAGCTGCGTATTCTGTCGACCGCTCTGAACGTCCAACGTCGCACGGGCGGTAACTTGGCCGCGGCGCTGGAACGTATGTCGCACGTCATTCGCGATCGTCTCAGCTACCAACGTTCGTTCCAAGCCGCGACGGGCGCCAGCCGTATGGCGACGGTGCTCATCGCCTTGGCCGGACCGCTCGTGTTTACGTACATGATGATTTTCCAGCCCGACTACATGGGCCAGTTCTTCAACCTGCCGGGCGGATTGGTACTGCTGGCCGTCGCCGGCGTGCTGCAACTCGTCGGTTTGGTTTGGGTCTACGGTCTGCTGAAGAACGACTACTAAATCACCTTTCGTCGGTTCGCGTTTACGCCCGTCGACTAACCTCCGCATACTGCCATGATGATCGACATTCTTACCGTCGTCGCTTTCGCCCTGATCGTCGGCTTGGTGTTCGCCGTTCGAGCCCTCATCTTGAGCTGGCAAGGAACGTTCGCGAGCCAACTGGCGACGCAGAACGCCGGCCCTTACGTGGCCAGCCGTCCGGTTTTCGGCGACATGACCGATCCGCTTGCCGCGCAATTGCCGCTGCTCGGATCGACCGAAGATTCGCTCGAACGCGACCTCCGTCGGGCCGGCTACTACAAGCCGTCGGCCCGTAACGAATTCCTCGCTCTGCGCAACATCATGGCCATCGGCGTGGTGGTGCTCACCGGCGTCACGGCCGTGATGATCGGCCCGGAACGTCGCCAACTCCTGGCCCAAGTTCTCATCTGGGGCTTTGCCGCCGCGGCCTTGGCCTACGTGCTGCCGTGGTTGTTTCTTAAGCGACAAGTTCGCCGCCGTACGCAGTTGATCCAACGCGGTCTGCCCGATGCCTTCGACATGCTCACCATGTGTCTTTCGGGCGGTTTGGGCGTGAACGATTCGCTGGCTCACGTCAGCCGCGAAATCTACCCGGCGCACCCCGACCTCGGCATGGAACTCGAAATCGTTCGTCGCCAAGCCGAGATGAGCTCGCTCGGCGACGGCTTCAAGCACTTCGCCCAACGCGTCGACATTCCGGAAACCGCGGCGCTCAACACGTTGATGCAGCAAACCGAACGTCTCGGCACCAACGTCGTGCAAGCGGTCAAAGATTTCTCCGACGAAATCCGCACTCGCCAACGTCAAACGGCCGACGAACGTGCCAGCAAGGCGGGCATCAAATTGCTCTTCCCGCTCGTGCTCTGCTTGGCTCCGGCCGCGATGATCATTCTGTGGGGCCCGGCCTTGCTCGAACTCCGCAACTTCTTCGCGACGTTCTCCGATCGGTAAGCGACCGACCACACGCAAGTTCATAAAACGCCGAAGCCCCGGGTTAGCAGCCCGGGGCTTCGCGCTTTGATGCGCATCAAGCGTCGCTATGCGATTAACTCTTTGATCACGCGGGCCGGCTCGACGCCGCTGAGCTTGAAGTCGAGTCCTTGGTGCTTGTACGTGAACTTCTCGTGATTGAAGCCGAGAAGCTGCAACGTCGTCGCGTGGAAGTCGCGGATGTGCACCGGGTCTTTGACGATGTTGTAGCTGAAGTCGTCCGTCTCGCCGTAGATGGTCCCGCCCTTGGCGCCGCCGCCCGCCATCCACATGGTGAAGCATCGCGGATGATGGTCGCGGCCGTAGTTTTCCTTCGTCAATCCGCCTTGTGAGTAAATGGTGCGGCCGAACTCGCCGCCCCAGATGATCAGCGTTTCGTCGAACATGCCGCGCTGCTTGAGGTCGTGAATCAGTCCGTACGTCGCACGGTCGAGATCCTTCGCTTGGTTCGGCATGCGGCCGGCCAAGTCGCTGTGGTGATCCCAGTTGTTGTGATAAATCTGCACGAACCGCACGCCGCGCTCCACCAAACGACGGGCCATGAGCATGCTGTTGGGCAGTGAGCCCGGCTTCTTCGCGTCGTCGCCGTAGAGTTTGAAAGTTCCCTCGGTTTCATCGGCCAGGGAAGTCAGCTCCGGCACGCTCGCTTGCATGCGGAACGCCATTTCGTACTGCTGAATCCGCGTTTGCGTTTCCGGATCGCCCACCGACTTGAACGTCTGTTCGTTGAGCGTGCGAATGCTGTCGAGCATCCGGCGGCGAACTTCGTCGGGAACGCCGGCCGGGTTGTTGATATAGAGGATCGGGTCGCCCTTGGAACGGAACGACACGCCCGTGAGATGACCAGGAAGAAAACCGGACGACCAGAGCTTCGCGCTGATCGCCTGCTCTTGAGCCCGATTCGTCGGCACGGCGACGAGCACGACGAACGTCGGCAGATTTTCATTCGCCGAGCCGAGTCCGTAGGCCGCCCAACTGCCGAAGCAGGGCCGACCGGAAACCTGGCTGCCCGTTTGCATGGCCGTGATCGCCGGTTCGTGATTGATCGCCTCCGTGTTCAGCGAACGGATGAAACAGATGTCGTCGACGCACTTGGCCGTCTCCGGCAGCATTTCGCTGACCCACATGCCGCACTTGCCGTGTTGGGCGAATTTGTACTTCGACGGTGCAATCGGAAAGCGGGCTTGGCCCGAGGTCATCGTCGTCAGACGTTGACCTTTACGAATCGAATCCGGCAGATCCTTATCGAACCATTTGGCCATCTCCGGCTTGTAGTCGTAGAGGTCCATCTGCGCAGGGCCGCCGACCATGTGCAGATAGATGACGTTCTTGGCCTTGCCCGGAAAGTGCGGCCCGAGCTTTTTAAGGCCCGCGGCCGGTGAACTTGCCGCCGAAGCCGCGGCCGCACCATACGCATTGCCGACACCTTGCCCGAGCAGCGTACTCAGCGCGGCGTAGCCGACGGCGCTTTTACCGCGCGAGAAAAATTGGCGACGAGTTTCAAGCGTGCGGTAGTCGTCGAGAGGATGCATGGCTTTTCAGCGGAAAGAAGTTAAGGGCGGTCGGCAAACTAGTCCCAAGTCGGAAATAGGAGTGACGTTGCAGTCAAACTCATCACTCGCAACTCATCACTTATTCAGCACTTCATCCAAATTCAGCATGGCATTGCAGATGTTCGTCCAGGCGGCGAGTTGCGCCGCGTCAAGCGACGCATTCGGTTTACTTTCGCCCGTTTTGATCAGCGCTTCGGCGTCGGGCCGATGAGCGTGGTAGTAGCTCAAGAGATCGGCCAAAGCGGCCTCCCAAACTTTCGTTTCTTCCGGCTTCAGCGGCCGGCAGAGAATTCGCTCGGCGGCCAGCGTGAGCGTTTGCGGCGCGTCGCCGCCCGAGGCTTGCAGCACGCGCTGCGCCACGTTGCGGGCCGCCTCCACGAACGTCGGGTCGTTGAGCGTCACCAGCGCTTGCAGCGGCGTGTTGGTTCGTTCACGTCGCAAACAGCTAAACTCCCGCGCCGGCGCGTTAAACGTCTCCAAATTCGGCGGCGGGGCCATCCGTTTCCAAAACGTGTACAAACTGCGGCGATAGAGATTGTCTCCTGTGTCTTGCTTGTAGTCGCGCGTGTTGCCGCCCGGTAGTCCGACGACGTCCCAAATCCCTTCCGGCTGATAAGGCCGTACGCTCGGCCCTCCCATCCGGCCGGCCAATTCGCCGCTCACGCTGAGCGCATAGTCGCGAATCATTTCGGCGTCCATACGGAACCTCGGCCCGCGCGACAGGAGCCGGTTGTCGCGATCTTTGGCGAGCTTCGCAGGCGTTGCCACGGCCGCTTGGCGATAGGTGTTGGAAAGCAGCATCGTGCGAAACAGGTGCTTCACGTCCCAGCCCGACTCGCGGAACTCCACGGCCAGCCAATCGAGCAACTCGGGATGGCTCGGCGCGTCGCCCATGATGCCGAAGTCTTCGGCCGTCTTCACCAGCCCGACTCCGAACACTTCCTGCCAGAAGCGGTTCACGGTCACACGGGCCGGCAGCGGATTCTGCGGATCGACGAGCCACTTGGCCAGTCCCATCCGATTGCGCTCCGCACCGGAGGGCAGCGGCGACAACGCGGCGAAGACCGTCGGGTCGACCTTGTCGCCAAGTTTGTCGTACGCGCCGCGAAGCAGAATATTCGCCATCGCCGGCGAGTTCATCTTCTCTTCTTGCACGTGCGTGATCGTCGACCGCAGTTCGATCGCCTTCTGCTCCTCTTCGAGCGCCGTGATCTTCGCGGCCGTCGTCACGTACGGCTTGTCGAGGTTGTCGAGATAGAACGTCGTCAGCTTCGCCTTGTGCTCCGGCTTCCGCTTTTCGGCGGCAATGCGGGCCATGGCACGCGTGTCGTGCAACTGGGCGAGAGTCAGCACGTCGCCGGCGGGGAGTCGTCGATCGTAGACGCGCACGTCTTGCAGCGAGCCGCCCGTCAAAGGCGATCCGCCCGACGCACGGCCGCCGATTCGCAAGCTACCGGGCACCGCCTTATCGCCCGGCTTCGCATCGACGATCGCCGGATCGAGCTTCGCACCGGCCGAACGGTTGGCCTCGATCGGCTTGCCGTTGATGAAGAACTGCATCCCTTCCACACGGCCGGAACCGTCGTACGTCGCGGCCACGTGGAGCCAAGCCCCCGGCTTCGCCACCGGGTTGCGCGTGAAGACGCGGATGTTGTTCTTGGCCGTGCCCGAGGTGATGACCAGCGAGAGTTTGCCCCCTTGGAAGAAAGAGAGTTCCCAGCCGGTGCCGGAACCTTTCAGCGGCGAGCGGGCTACGATCGTGCCGTCGTTCAGCTTCTCGGCGGGTCGCACCCAGGCGGCGACCGTGAGCGGCTTGTCGGCGGCGAACGGCCCGACGTCGCCGAACTCCAGAACGCCTTCGGCCGGCAACACCGGCGCGCGTCCGTGTTTGCCGTCGGGCCGCCAACTGAGCGGCTCGGTCGCCGTGAGCTTCTTGGCGCTGCCGGCGAGCGGTGCATAGGCGACAAGTCCCGCAGGCAAAAGGTCGATCTGCTCCGGCTTCACCACGGCCTGCCACGCTTCAATGTCCTTGGCGGCCGCTCCGCGCCGCGCATTCAACGCTTCGCGAGCCGTGGCGAGTTCCGTCGGCAACGCGCCGTAGCGCGGGGCGTCGGTCATGCTCGGCAGAAACAGCACCGGCTTGGTGTCTTTGATGTTGCCGTCGTGCGAGCCTTGCGTCGTGTTCCGGAAGAACGCGCTCATCGAATAGAAGTCTGCGCGTCGTGATCGGGTCGAATTTGTGATCGTGGCACACCGCGCAATTGGCCGTCAGCCCGAGCCAAACCCAGCTTGTCGTTTCGACGCGATCGCGGGCGTAGTTCGCCAAATTTTCGTCGGCGATGGTTCCTCCTTCATTCGTCGTCATGTTGCAGCGGTGAAAGCCGGTGGCGATGCGCTGCTCCGTCGTGGCGTTCGGCAGCAAATCGCCGGCAAGCTGCTCAACGGTGAACTGATCGAACGGCTGATTCCGATTGAACGAGTTGATGACCCAATCCCGGTAAGGCCACATCTCGCGATAGTTGTCGAAGTGCAAACCGTGCGTGTCGGCATAACGGGCTGCGTCGAGCCAATAGCGGGCTCGATGTTCGCCGTAGCGCGGCGAGGCGAGCAGCCGTTCAACAAGTCGCTCGTAACGGTCGGCGCCGGAGTCGTTGAGATAAAGCTGCAGTTCGTCAGGCGTCGGCGGCAAGCCGGTCAGGTCGAGATACACGCGCCGACACAACGTCTCGGGTGTCGCTTCAACGGCTGGTTCCAACCCCACGGCTTCAAGCCGAGCCGCGACGAAGCGATCGATCGGGTTCTTGCCCCACACCCCGTTCTTCACGGCCGGCAATTCCGGACGCGCGCGGCGCAAGGAACGACCAGTGCGGCTGCCACTTCGCCCCTTCGGCCACCCAGCGCTTCACGAGTTGCCGCTCCTCGTCGGTAAGCTGCTTGTGCGCGTCGGGAGGCGGCATCTGCAAGTCGGCGTCTTTCGACAAGACGCGCTCGCAGAGCGGACTCGCGTCCGGCTTGCCCGGCACCACAAGCGGGCTCTCTTTGCCGAAGAAACTCTGTTCGCGATCAAGCCGGAGATCGGCCTTTCGCGACCCGGGATCGGGGCCGTGGCAATGGAAACATGCTTCCGCCAAGATCGGACGAATGTCGCGATTGAACGAGATTGGTTCGGCCGCGACCGACAAGCTCGCCATCGACGCGCACGCGACGACGATAAACGGGATGACGTTGCGCAGCGACGCGGCAATGTTCATGGCAGAAAGCGCCGAAAGAAGGCGGGAAGGAGAGGCGGGGGCGATTCATTTATTAAAGCAAACGAATCAATGAATTCTATAGAGAAATCTCGCCCGAGAACGCAGCAACGCCCGTCATATCGAGGCTCGTCGCCATAAGCCTCAGCGGCGTTTTTTCGCACTACTGTGCGGCCGCGGCTACGCAACTGCGCTGCGGCCGCACAACCTTGACCAGTTCCACGACGGCGAACGGCAAAATCGCCAAGCTCAGCACGCCCCAAACTTCGGGCCGCCGCCAAGCTTGGCCGATGCCGGCCAGATACACGGCGCCGATTTGCAGCAAGCCCGAGAGTGCGATGGCGGCCAGCAGCGCGCGATTGGTCGTGAGCCCGAGGTGCACGACCGTCAGCCCGCGGCTACGACAGGCCAACGCGTAGAGCAATTGCGAGAAGGCAATGACGGCGAACGTCGCGGCTTGGCAGATGCGAACGTCGTCCGGATAGAGCTGTCGCATCCAGAAAAACGCAGCCAACGCCGTAGTCCCCATCAGTAGACCGTGCAGCATGATCTCCACGGTTCGGCCGCGCAAATGAGCGCCGCATCCACGGCCTTCGGCTTTCGCTGCATCAGGTTGTCTTCCGGCGGCTCGGTCGCCAGAGCCAGCGCGGGTAGGCCGTCGGTGATCAGGTTGATCCAAAGGATTTGGATCGCGGTGAGCGGCGTCGGTAGCCCCAACAGCGCGGCGAAGAACATCAAGAGCACTTCGCCGGCGTTGCACGAGAGCAAGTAGTGGATGACTTTCTTGATGTTGTCGAGGATGCCGCGCCCTTCTTCCACGGCGTTGACGATCGTCGTGAAGTTGTCATCCATCAGCACCATGTCGGACGCTTCTTTCGTAACGTCGGTGCCGGTGATCCCCATGGCGATGCCGATGTCGGCCGCTTTGATCGCCGGCGCGTCGTTGACGCCGTCTCCCGTCATCGCGACGACGCCCCCTCGGCTCCGCCACGCACGAATGATGCGCATCTTGTGTTCGGCCGTCACGCGGGCGTAGACGGCCGTCGTGGCGATGCGTTCGGCCAGTCCGTCATCGTCAACGGTATCAAGTTCGCGGCCGCTCATCGCCTGCGGACGTTCGTCGTCGAGAATCCCCAACTCACGAGCAATCGCCTGAGCCGTGGCCGGATGGTCGCCGGTGATCATCACGGGAAGGATCCCCGCCGCACGACAGCGAGTGACGGCATCGCGAACTTCGTCGCGCGGCGGATCGATCATGCCGACGAGGCCTGCGAACACAAGGTCGCGTTCGACTTCCTCCGGCTTCGTCGCGCCGTCGAGGCGTGCATCGTCGGGCAAATTACGATAGGCCAGGGCCAATACGCGGAGAGCGCGCGACGCCATGCCGGCCTCGGCCTCGGCGACGGCTTTGCGGCGAGCTTCGTCCAACGGCTTTTCCTGGCCTGCCGCAAGTTGCGAGTTGCAAAGCTTGAGCACGATTTCCGGTGCGCCTTTTGTATAGAGCAACCGAGGCCCGTCCGGCGGCCGCACGACAACCGACATCGTTTTGCGCGTCGAGTCGAAAGGCAACTCATACTCTTTGCGCAACGGATACTTCTCGACGATCACGTCGCGCTTGGCGGCGGCCACGAGCAGAGCCGCTTCCGTCGGATCGCCGACGATCTTTGCTTCGCCGCTGTCGGCCGCAGGCTTGAGCGCCGCGTTGTTGCAGACCAGTCCGATGAGAAGTGTTTGATCCAGATCGGCGTCGGCCGTTTCGGGCGACCTTTCATCGCCCTTCGCGAGACGGAACTCGCCGTCGGTCGCATAACCGGAGCCCGTCGCTTCGTAGCGGGCGCCGCCGGTCCACGCTTCGCGCACCGTCATTTCATTGCGAGTGAGCGTACCCGTTTTGTCGGAACAGATGACGGTGACCGAGCCCAATGTTTCGACGCTCGGCAGCTTGCGAATGAGGGCTTGGCGGCGGACCAATCGCTGCAAACCGAGCGCGAGCGTCACGGTTACGACGGCCGGCAGACTCTCGGGCACGGCTGCGACCGCGAGCCCGACCGCCGGCAGTAACACCTCGGACCATGCGTAGCCGCGAGCCAACTGCAGAGCGGCGATCACGGCGACAATCGCCAAACAGCCACCGGCCAGCCAGCGACCGAGCCCTTCCAGACGGCGCTGCAGCGGCGTCGGTTCGCGCTCGTCTTGCGCCAAGTAACCGGCGATACGGCCGAGTTCGGTGGCCGCGCCGGTGGAAGAGACGACGGCCACGGCCTTGCCGTTGGCGACCGTCGTGCCGAAGAAGAGCATGTTGATCCGGTCCCCCGGCACGGCATCCGCCTCGACGCGCGCACCGGCGTCCTTTTCAACCGGTACGGATTCGCCGGTAAGTGCGGCCTCTTGCGCCGTCAGCGCGTACGCCTCGAGTAGCCGAAGGTCGGTCGGGACGCTGTCGCCGGCTTCGACTTCCACGATGTCGCCGGGCACCAAGTCTTCCGCAGGTAATGCTTCAAGCTTCCCGCTACGACGGACGCGAGCCGTCGGCACGGAGAGCTTTTTCATCGCTTCGAGGGCCTTCTCGGCCCGCTCTTCTTGCACGAAACCGAGCACGGCGTTGAGCAGCACGATCGCTAAGATCGCCGCCGTATCGAGCGGATCACCCATTGCGCCGGCGATGACCGCCGCAACGAGCAAAATCACGACGACAAGTTGCTTGAACTGATCCAAGAACTTCTGAAACGCCGAACGATGCTCGGCTTCGGGGAGTCGATTGGGCCCAAACTTGCTGCGCCGCGCAGCAACTTCACCGTCGTCGAGTCCCCGATGTGGGTCGACGTGCAGTTCGTCGAGAACGTCTTTGCCGGAACGGGCGTGCGGAGCGGCGGGATGGGGACGTTCGTCAGCCATACGAAGGTGCGTCGTTGATAGAAGCGGGCCGGTTTTAATGCATTTACGATATCGGACGGTGCAACGCTGGTCGAACTTCCACCCGACCGCGACAAACTGGCCGCCCATCGACCGGTGAGCGGCGAACCGGAAGCAGCATGCGATTGTTGCGCCGTGGCGGCCCAAGGTTTGCAAAGTCTGAGCGAACATGATTCCTACGACAGAACAAAACGCCCCGCGTGCCGTCGTGAACTCGCCTGAAACAAGCCCGCCCGATGCGGAAGCCGGGGCTTCCGGCTTGGCGCTTGTCGTGCTGGTGAATGCGAAGGCCGGACTCGACGACAAATCCGACTGCCGCGAGCAAATTGAAGCGGCGCTGGCCGACGCCGGCATCTCCGGCCAAGTACGCACGTTCGACGGCGGCGCGGAGCTACTTGAGAACGCCCGCCGCGCCGTGGAACAAGGTTGCCGCCTGCTCGTCGCCGCCGGGGGAGACGGCACCGTCAGCGGCTGTGCGTCCGTCGTCGTCGGCACGGAGTGCGTGCTCGGCGTATTGCCGATGGGAACGCTGAATCACTTCGCGAAAGATCTCGGTCTGCCGCTCACGCTGCCGGAAGCGGTACGCACGTTGGCGGAAGGAGAAGTGCGGCGGGTCGACGTCGGCGAAGTCAACGGCCGAGTGTTCGTGAACAATTCGAGCATCGGCATCTACCCGGAACTCGTTGAGCATCGCGAGCGGCAGCAACGGCTCGGCAAACACAAATGGTCCGCCTTCGCCCGCGCGTTTTGGACCGTGCTGGGGCGGTATCCGATGATTCGCGTGTCGATCGATGTCGACGGCCTGCCGCAGGTCCGCAAGACGCCGCTAGTGTTCGTCGGCAATAATCCCTACGCCATGAGCGGCCTGCGAATGGGCTCGCGCGAGCGAATCGATACGGGCCGACTGGCCGTGTACATGACGCGCGACGTGGGACGCTGGAAACTCTTCACCTTTGCGCTGCGAGCTTTGGTCGGCTTGCTGCGCGACGACCACGATTTTCAGACTGTGGAAACGGAAAGCCTGACGATTCGCACGACGCGCCGGCAAATGCGCGTGGCGGCCGACGGGGAAGTAACCCGCTTGGACACGCCGCTGGAGTATAGAATTCGCCCGGGAGCGCTCAAGGTCATTGCGCCCCCGTCTCGAACCTCGAACGTTGAATCCTGAACCTCGACCGCAAAGTGCGCAAGCTCGTCCACATTTCCGATCTCCACTTCGGCCGTGTCGATACGGCGACGGTGGAACCGCTGCGGGCCGCGATTTCGGCCGTCGGGCCGGACGTGGTCGTCGTGTCGGGCGATCTCACGCAGCGGGCGCGAGAGGAAGAGTATCAGGCGGCGGCTCAATTTTTGGCCGGCCTGCCGACGCCGCAGATCGTCGTACCGGGCAACCACGACGTGCCGCTGTACGACGTGTTGCGCCGCTTCTTGCGGCCGCTCGGGCGTTATCGCAAGTACGTCTCTGCGGAAACCGAACCGCATTACGCGGACGACGAAATCGTGATCCAGGGGCTCAACACGGCCCGCTCGTTCACGTTTAAAAACGGCCGACTTAACCGCGGACAGATTGAAAAGGTTCGCCGCCGATTCGCCGCCGCGCCGCGCCGCGCAGTACGCGTGCTTGTGACGCATCACCCGCTCGATTTGCCGTCGACTTATGAGCGGCACGACCTCGTCGGGCGGGCCGCGCTCGCGATGCCTGTGCTGGCCGAGTGCGGGGCCGACTTGCTCCTGGCCGGGCACTTTCACCAGGCTCACGCCGGCGATACGTCTCAACGTTACGCAATCAGCCGCTTCGCCGCGCTCGTCGTCCAGGCCGGCACCACGACCTCGACGCGGCGTCGCGACGAACCGAACTCGTTCAACTTCATTTCGTGCTGCAGCGACGACATCACCGTCGATCGCTACACCTGGCGCGAAGCCGAGTCGGTGTTTGCCTCGGCCCTCACCGAACACTTCCGCCGTACGCCCGACGGCCGGCGCCGGGCTCCGGTCGAGCAAGCCTCGCCCGCGCCGGTCGAAGTGCCGGTGGCGACGACATAGCGTAAGCTCTTGACCGTTGTCACCCCCTCACCCCCGGCCCCTCTCCCGCAAGGGGCGAGGGGAGAAGATTGCATCACGCACGGAGCTTCATCAAGCATGATGCGGCGGTTCGGCCGTGACCGGCAGCGGAACCGGTTTGATGATGCTTGAGAACACGATCGGCAAAATCAGCAGCACTGCGGGGAACGAGAACAGTAGCCCGCTGACGATTGCAATCGCGAACGGTCGCTGGGTTTCGCTCCCCATCGCGTGCGACATGGCCGCCGGCACGAGGCCGAGCAGAGCCAGCATCGTCGTAAGAAAGACCGGACGGAACGCCTCGGCCGCACCGGTCAACATCGCCGTCCTTCGATCCGTCTGCATGGTGCGAGCTTGCGCGATCTGCGTGCAGTAAATCACGCCCGACAGCACCAATTGTCCCAACAGCGCAATGCAGCCGACGGCGCTGCTCACCGAAAAATTTTCGCCGAGCAACCGCAGGCCGCCCACGGCACCGAGAATCGCGACCGGCAAGAACGCCAGGATCGTGAGCGTCGGCGACCATTGGCCGAAGTTGGCGAACAACACGAGCACGATCACCGCGAGGGCGATCGGCACCGTGACCATCAGCCGGCTCATCGCACGGCGCTGGTTCTGAAACTCGCCGCCCCACGTCACATAGTTGCCTTCCGCAATCGGCAAATCGCGCACGGCTTCCTGCGCCGCTTCCACGGTGCTTCCCAAATCTCGGCCTGCGCACGTTGAACTTCACCGCCACGAACCGGCTGAAATCTTCACGGTAGATCGACGCCCGGCCGCGCGTTTGTTTGATATCGGCGATTTCGCCGAGCGTGATGCCGTCGTCCGGATCGCCGACCGTCATGCGGCCGAGAATATCGGTGTTCGACCGCACTTCATCCGGCAGCCGAAGCGACACGGGAAAATGCTGCTCCCCGTTCCAGAATTCGGTCGCTTGCTGACCTCCCATGGCCATGCTCACCGTGCGTTGCACTTCGTCGACAGCGAGCCCGCGCCGCGCCAAGGCGTCGCGATTCAAGTCGATGCGGAGCGTCGGCACGTCGCCGGCTTGATACAGCGAAAGATCGGTGATGCCCGGCACGTTCGCTAAACGATCACGAAGCTGCTCGGCCGTTTGCGTGAGGTCGTTCAGATCGTTCCCTTTCACCTTCACGACCACTTGGCCGATGATGCCCGAGATGGTTTCAAACACGCGGTCGGTGATCGGTTGCGAGAAGTTGTATTGCGCCCCCGCGACGACGGCCAACCGCGCGCGCATCTCTTGCTCGAGCCCGCGGCGCGATAGGCCGGCGCGCCACTGTTTCTCCGGCGCGAGCACGACGAAAAATTCCGCGTTGTTCGGCCCTTCGGCCTGCGTGGCTTCTTCCGGCCGGCCGATGTGCGAAAGCACGTCAACCACTTCCGGCGACGCCAGAAGATGTTCGCGAATGTCGTGAACCTGTCGGCGCGTTTCGTCGAGCGAGATCGTCGAAGGAAACACCGTGGTGATGTAGAAACCTCCTTCGTTGAGTTCAGGCAAGAACTCTGTGCCGATCGTCGAACCGTACCAACCGACGGCGACCAGCGCAGCGACGAACGTCGGCAGCACGACCCACCGGCCGCGATCGACCCAGCCGAGCACCTTGAGATACGCCTCGCGACACACGACGAGCCACTTCGGATCGTCGGCCCGCACATGTCCGCGAAATAGGGCTCGTTCCAAGGCCGGCACGACGACGACCGCCGAAACCAGCGCCCCGAGCAGCGCGAAGGCATACGTATACGCCATCGGCGCGAAGATGCGTCCCTCGACGCGTTCCAAGAAGAAAATCGGGACCAGCGCAATGATGATGATCGCCATCGAAAACGCGACCGGCCGCACGACCGAAGCCGCGGCGTGCCGAATCGTGACGGCCGGCTCATGCACGCCCCGTCCGCGATGGAGCGCGTGCAGCGTCGCTTCGAGCACGATGATCGCGCCGTCGACGAGAATGCCGAAATCGATCGCGCCAAGCGAAATCAAATTGGCCGGCAAGCCCATCAGGCTCAAGCCGAGAAACGCCGAGAGCAGCGACACTGGAATCACCACGCCGACGATGAGCACCGCCCGCACCGATCGCAGAAACGCATAGACCACGAACAGCACGAGCAGCACCCCTTCCAGCATGTTGATGCCGACGGTGCGGAGCGTAGAGTTCACTAAATTGGTGCGGTCGTAAAACGTGTCGATGCTTACGTCGGCCGGCAGGATCGAGCCGTTGAGTTGGTCGATCCGCTCGTGCAGGCCGGCGAGCACGTCGCTCGGGTTCGCGCCGCGGCGCAGCAGCACGATTCCTTCGACGACTTCATCATTACGTCCGCGACCGACCGAACCTCGCCGCGGCGTAGAGCCTTCCACAACGTCGGCCACGTCGCGCACCCTTAGCGGCGTGGAGCGATTCGCGTGAATCACGGCCTCGCCGATTTCCGCCGGGTCGGAGAGAGCCCCGAGTCCGCGGACGACGTATTCCTGCGAACCGACGCCGACGTAGCCGCCGCCGGCATTCTGATTGGCCGTCGAGAGCGCGTCGTACACGGCTTCCACAGACACGCCGGCCGCGGTCAGCCGCAGCGGATCGATGCGCACCTGATAGTTGCGTTCGAAGCCGCCGAAGGTGACGACGTCGGCCACGCCGGGAGTCGCGCACAGCGCCGTTCCACTACGTAATCTTGAATGGCCCGCAGGTCTTTCAGCGAGCGCGGGCCGCGAAGCGTGTAGCGATATATTTGCCCGACCGGCGTCGATTGCGGGCCCATTTCGGCTGATGCGCCGTCAGGAAGCGAAGCGTCGCGCAGGCGTTCGGCCACCATCGCGCGCGATTCCATGTCGCGCGTTCCCTCCTCGAACTTCAGCGTAACGAGCGTCAGCCCGAAGACCGACACCGACCGCAGATCGATCAATCGCGGCGTGCCGGCGAGCACGCGTTCGAGTTCGACCGTGACGCGCCGCTCGACCTCTTCCGCAGCCTGGCCAGGATACACGCCGACGACTTCGACCATCGGGTCGGTTACGTCGGGAAAGGCTTCGATCGGCAGCTTGCGAAAACGTGAATAGGCGAACCCGCAAAAGAGAGCCGTGGCGACAAGCACGACCGCCCAGCGGCGCACGGCCAGCGATACGATGGCGTTGAGCATAGTGTCGGGTTCCGAAAGAGAGACGAGAAGAAATTGCGACCGCCGAGGGACGATCGCACGACGGCCGAACTACAGCAGCCGATCAAGTTCGCCGTCGAGCAGCACGGCTCCTTCGACGACGACTTCCTCTCCTTCTTTCAATCCGGACACGATCTCCACGCGGTCGCCGACGTTCGCCCCCGTCTCCACTTGTCGGCGCTCAAGCCGGTCGTCGCCCACTTTCACCATGACCACGCGCACGTCGCGCCGCAGCAACACGGCCGAGCGCGGCGCCAACAGCTTCGGCTCTCCTTCGACGCTCACTTTCGTGTGCGCCAGCATTTCGGCCCGCACGCGCGGATCGAGTTTTTCAAACTTACACACGGCCTGCACCGTGCGCTTGCGGGCGTCGACCGCCGGGACCACGGCGCTCACACGCCCGGTGAACGAGGCGTTGCCCAGCGACGGAATGGTGATCTGACAGGGAAATCCGGTTCGTAAGAGCGGCGCGTCCCGTTCAGGAAAGCTGGCCCGCACGACAAGTTGTTTGGGGTCGGCGATGACAAAGGCCGGTTCGTTTTGCGGGTCTTGCGCACTCTCGCCCGGGTCAATACGGCGGGCGATCACGCTTCCCGAGCGCGGCGCTCGCAGCTCGAACAACTCGCTCCCTTCTTCGGGAATGCGCGAGGCGTGCAGCGATTGCAAAATTCCGGTGCGTTCCGCCTCCAGCCCGGCGATGCGGGCCTTCACTTCGATGAGCTTCCGTTCAGTCAGGGCGTTTTCAGAAACGAGCAACATCGTTCGCTCGCGAGCGTCGTATTCGGCATCGAGTTCGGCACTGATTCTCGCGACTTTGGCTCGCATTTCTGCAAGTTCGCGACTACGAATCTTGGCCAGCACCGCTCCTTCGCGAATTTCTTCACCCAGGTCGGCGGCCACTTCTTCGACAAAGCCGTCGAACGGAACCCGCACGGCGCTCTGCGCCCCCGGCGCGAATGCCACTTCCCCGAAGCCGGCGACTTCCGTTTGGATCGGGCTGCGTTCGACGCGGGCCATCTGCAAGCGCGGCATCAAATCGGCGCGAACAATCAGATGGTCGGTGCCGTCTAATCGGTAAGGCGCCTCTTCCACTTGCGCAGCCGGCGGCGGCGTGCGATTGCAACCGGCGCAGAGCGCCGCATAGGTCGAGAGTATCGCCAAGCCGGCGACGACGGGTGTTCGTCGGTACATGCATGTCCCTCTGCGCAGAGTAGGCCCCGGGCTTTGTACGCACGATCGACCACGCTGGTTCGACATCGCGCAGCCGGACCGTAGCGAGAGACGCGGAACGTCGCGACTTCAATTCCCAGTCGCAAAGAAAAACTAGCGCGAGTGCGCCGCCGCGAGGATTTCGCAGCCGCTCAGAAGTAGGGCAACAGCGACATCGTGTCGCAGTTTGCACGCGGCGATCTACTTCGCCGGCGTGAACTTGTAGAGGGCCTGCCCTTTGCCCCCTTCAAATTTTTTCGGAGGCGGAACGCCGGCATCGCCGAAGCAGAGCCAGAGTTGGCCGTCGCGAAATTGATAGATGCCGTGCCAAGGCGCCGGCTCGTTGCGATAGTGCAGCGACACATGCCGCGGCGTCGGCCCGTCGTCAACTTCGTACGTGCCGGTCATCGACACCGTGTCGCTCAAGAATTCAATCCCACCGCTTTCGAGAAACGTCAGCGTGAACGGCTCGGCCTTCTTATCGACCTTCTGGGCCGCGAGCTTCCAGGTACCAACGAGCGTCGGCGGCGTAGTTTCCTCGGCCGCAGCAAAGCGAACCGTCGTCACAATCGCCGACAACGCCAAAAGCGACGTCGCCGTGAAGGCGGTCGATGTGCGTCGATGGAAAAAACGGCGGCCGGGCATGGTCGAAGTCCGTCGCGGGCGTGGCGATACTCCACCTCTAGTTTAGTTCGCAGTTTCCGCTCTGCCGCGGGGTACTTTCCTACTCGTCCTCCGGCAGCTTGGCGACATCGAAACCTCGCTCTTTCAGCGAGAAAATAGCCTCCTCCAGCCGGTCTAGCTTCATTTGCTGCTCGGGAACCAAAGGCAGGTAGTCGCCGGCAATTTCAAACACGGCGTGCAACGGCAACGTCGTACCGGTGAGGTTCATTTCATGCGGCCGGGCGTCCCCTTCGATCCGCGGCGCCACGGCGTAGCCCGCGAACCCGTTGGAGTAGACGTATACCAAGATCGTGACCGGCCGCCGCTTCTGTCTGCCGAGAGCCATCGTCGCCTCGCTCATTGAGAATTCTAAGAACTTCCGTGCGGGCGTGCGCCGGTTTGATCTTACCACGAGCGCGACGCGGCAGGCTACGATTTACGAAGCCGCTTTGCGGCGCCGCGATACGCTTCTTGCACCACATCGCGACCATGCTTCCGTTCCAAGCTGCGAATGCCGAAATGGAAGCGGGCCACGCGATTAAAGTGGTCCATGAACGCCACGTTGATCGCCGCACCGGTCGCCGCGCCCAAGACCGGCACCGCTTGCACGAGCGCCTTTTGTGACACCGTCAGGTTGAACCGGGCGGCGATTCGTGCGAGGAGCGTCGCCAGCGCCGGGGCCGTTCCCTTTTGCAGGGCTGCCGCCAGTTGCTCCGTCGTCATGCCGGCCACTGCGCGGGCTGCGTGCGTCACCATCTCTTGCACGCCCCACCGCGCCGAAAGATACGCGCTGTCCATCGCTTCGCCGGCTTCCCCCGGTCCGCCGAGGCTGAATACCGTGAGGCATTGTAGCCGCACTTCGGCGTCATCGAGGTCTTCACCAAACTCGCGGGCGATCGAAGCGATGGAGCGAAACATGAGCGTGGTCGTCACGGGGAGCTCGACCGCCAAGCCGGCGACGCCGAAGAGCCCGCCGGCCGTGCCGGTCACCGCGACCGAGAGCTTGTGGAGAAAGCCCGGAAGCGCACCGACCTTCCGGAGATCTTCCGGTACTTCGGTCACCGGCTTCGCGCCGGCAGCATCCGTGGGAATGGTTCGCACGGCCACGTTCACCGCCGTGCGTAAAGCGGCGCCGACCGCTTCGTCGACCCGACCGGGCGCGACCTTCTCGACCGCACGAACGACAAATTCCAACGGCTTGCCGACCGCGTTGGCCAACTGCATCAGCAGCGAAGGATTCTCCAGGTAGTCGGCTGCTTCGGCCAACAGCCGGAGTTCGCCGGCCGATAATCCACCGGACGATTGCGCATCAGCCATTTCTCTTCCTCATCGATCGGCCGACTCCCCACAAGCGAGCCGGTAAAAGGCTCGGCTCCGCGTCCATTCTACGCGGCCACAACAACTTGCGTTCGTGACCGTACGCCGATTGCCGCGGCCGGCACGCCTGTTGCATATGTCGACTTGCAACAATTTTCCGCGCATCGCGGCTCGCATCCTCAGTGGCGGGCCGCGGTGCGTATCAATGTTTTGCGGAGGGCTAAGGTCATGATCGGTTGGCTTCTAGTCGGATTGTTCGCCGGATTGCTAGGTCGCCTGTTGGTGCCAGGTCGGCAACCGATGGGCATCTTCAAAACCATGGGCCTCGGCCTGCTGGGCTCGCTGCTCGGCGGCTTTATTTCGTCGGCCCTGTTCGGCACCGATCCGACCGATCCCGGCTTTCATCCGGCCGGTTTGTTGATGTCGACCGTCGGCGCCGTGATCCTGCTGGCCGGCTACATCTCGTACAAGCGCCGCCACATTTCAGGCTAGGGACGCGCTCTCGACAACATCGACGCACAACTTGAAGACGTGCCCAGGGCGCGACGGAGCGAAAGCTTCGCCGCGCCCTTTTTCTTCAGCGCCGAGACTCCGTCAAGGAACAGCTTCATTATGCCGCTACGAGCGACGCCAGCACCTTGCGCGTGCCGGTGAACGTGCGTCGACCGTGCATCACCACGTAGTTGTCGACCAGCGCGACGTCTCCTTGCTGCCACGGCACGTCGAACGCCAATTCTTCGGCCAGTGCGACGGCCGTCATCACGGCGTCGCGATCGAGCGGCGTACCGTCCCCGAGCGTGATCGCCTTCGCCGGATCATTACGGGCGTCTTTCCATCCACAGAACGCTGCGATGAGCTGATTGAAGAACGACTTCCGGCCGCCCCCTAGGTCGTACACCGCGCGCAAGATCGGCGTCGTCGCGCAGGCACCCGTCATCTTGCCAAGTCCAGGAATAGCCGAGTCCGCGGAGCCGGTCTTCCGCCTCTTGCGGCGTTTGTGCGCGGAGCGTACTTTGCCAACTTCGCCCCATGCCCGAAGCGTGATCGTTGGCGGCCGGCATGACATTCGAATAGCGGAGCCCTTTCGTCTCGCAGTCTTGGGCGAATTGCGGACACTTCGCGACGAGCCGTTCCCACAAGACGTCCGACCGACACAACGGAGTCGCGCCGCCGGTCGCCGACGGTTGCTCACAGAAGAAAAACAATCGGCTCGGGTAGATCGGCGTTTGGGCCATTTCGTGATGGAAGAAAATCGTCACGTCGGGCGGCGCTTCATTGGCCGTGAACACACGCGGCGTTTTGTTGACGCGTACGGCGTTTGAAAGCGAGTCTTCGTAGGCGAAGTTCGGCAACCCGAAGGCCGTGACGAAGCGATCGAAGTCTTCCGCGGTGCGGAGCGGAAAGCCGCGAAACATCACGGTGCCGCAGCGCGAGGCCTCGGCGACGAGTTCGGCTTTGTTGGACTCGGCCCACGCGCAGGCGTCGTCGAGCGTGATACCGGCGGTACGGCACTCGCGAACCGCGGGGAACGGCCGGCCGTCGAAATTTTGCTGACCTACAACGGAGCTTTCAACGACTTCTAATTCTTGGATCGGCATGACGCGACAACCTTTCGCTTACTCGTAGATCGGAAAAAATGTATTGAACGCCGCTTCGCAGAAGTGGCCCGGGTCGTTGAACCGGCGGCCGCGGTCGAGC
>JASGKB010000014.1:0-567095 GCA_049840675.1 Pirellulales bacterium | reverse complement strand
CCGTCAAGGTTAATAGGGAAACACGATAGAATCCGAACAGCACCTAGCATGCCGAGCAGCCGGCCGTGGTATGTACTAAAGCCCCGCCGGCGATGCCCGGATTGTTCGTCATGGCGTCGAGCACGTAGGCCGAACCTTCGTAAGGCGTGGCGAACACGCCGCGGCGGGCGTTGAGTCGCGTGATCGTGGACGATGCCGTGCAGAACGCTGGCCTGCTCGTCACCGTAAGCGACGCCGTAGAGATTGCTCAACGCCAAGACGATGCCCGGCTCCGCGACGGCGTTCTCCGCGAGATTCGAAGTGAGCCAGATCGGTCGCGTTGAGCTTCAAGCCCGGCGAGTTCCAACGGCGGATCGGCGCCGAGCAGCTCGACCTCTTCGAACTTGCGGCCGTCGTCGAGCGTGACGGTGATGTAGTCGGTGTCGAGCACGTAACTCCAGGCCGTGAGCACGTGCCCTTCGGACGAGATGAGAAACCCGCTCTGATAGGCTTCCATCGCCCGCGGTAGCCTCCCTGTACCGCCGTAAATCTTGACGACCTTCGGCTGAGTCTCGCGAATGACCGAAGCCAAATCCGCGGCGGCCGACGACGCCGCGCCGCACGTCGCGAGCAGGACGAACGACACGACGAGCAGCGTGATCTTCCTGAAACGCAAGGTCCACTTCACGGCCTCCTCAGTCCTGCCATTTCGCGGGGGCGATACGTGTAGAGCTGATCGCCGTAACGCACTTCGATTCTTCGCGGCAGCCAGTGACCGCCGGCTTCGCGAACGTCCGAGAAATAAAGTTCGCAGGGATCAAGCTCCGGATCGACGTGCGCTTCCAAGCTGACCAAGTCGCCCAACTGCGGATCGAAGAAGAAGTGGCATTCCATGCTGCCGGTGCCGAGAAACACGTGTATGACCCGGCAGCCCGGGGGAGCGGAAAAACGACCCTTCGTAGTGCAATTTGCCGAACTTCTCCGGGCCGGCGGCGAACAAACGACGCCACAACGCCAAGGCCGCCAACAATTCCGCCCGAGCCTTCCGGTTCGGTGAAGCCGGCCAGCGAATCGCCCAGCGGCAGGCGAGCCGTGCCGGTCGGCAACGCGTATTCAACTTTCGTATCGTCGAGCGTGAGCGTCATCGTTGCTTCGAGGCTTCCGCGCCGCTTGCGGCTTGCTCACCTTCTCTCCAAGTGCCTTTGGCCGGCTTCGCGCGCGAATGGTGCCGCCGCGGCCGACGTCCAAACGCGATCGCGGTTCGAGCTTGTCGAAGAAGTAGTTTGCGTAGCCTCAGTTTTTCTTCGAAGCTCTTCTCGACGATTTCCGGCGTCGGCGTTTCCTTCTTCGAGTCGTCGGCGGGGCCGAACGGGGAGCGAAACTTCGGCTTGTCCGGCGTACCGTCGGGAGATTTGTTGGCGCGGGGCGTCTTTTGCAGCGTCCCCTTGGGTTCTTCGGTGCGGGTCTTCGGATTACCTGGCTTCCGCGGCGGCAGGCCTTTTTCCGGCTCCGGCTTGCCGGAGCTTTTCGCGATGAAGTCGGCGGGCTTTACGGCACGCCTTGTAGACGTAGACGAACGTGTGGTGCGTCACTCCTTTGGTGCGATACGAAATCGGCACGCGGGAAACCTTGCGGGAAAATGCCGAGCACGATTTTGAACGCGTTCACCGTGCGAATCTGCCGGCCGCTGAACTGCACGATTTCGTTGCCGATGCGCGTTCGCGGCGATACGGTGTCGCTGTCGTCGAGCTAATGTCGGCGACGATGCGGCCGTCGGCGTCGCCGGAGACGCGATGCGCGTCGCATGATCGACGATGCGCCGTGGCCTTCAAGCAGCCGAGGAAATGCTTGATCTGGTTGATGCTGATGGCGTAGCCGACGCCGACGTTGACCCGCCTGCCTTCGAAGGAGCCGCGGCCGTTGATGCCGATGACTTTGCCTGCGGAGTTGAACAGCGGGCCGCCCGAATTGCTGGGTCGGATCGCGGCATCGGTCTGGAGGCACTTTGGCGTATTCGAGCAACGTGGTTGGCCGGATATTGGTAGCGATGAATGCCGGAGACGATGCGCAGGGAGACCGTCGGCTTGAAGTTGCTTCGCCAGTAAGAACGGATTACGGAAGCGAACACCCAATCGCCCTGATGCCTACCTGATCGCTGTCGCTAATTCGGCGTATGGAAATCCTGCGCGGCCCAAGAGCTTGATGGATGCCACGTCGCCGACCGGGATCAATGCTCACGATGACCGCGTCGTAATCAGCGGCCGTCGGCTCGTACTTCCCGTGCTTTTCCGAGCCGCGTGGACGACGTGGAAATTGTCAGAGCGTAGCCGTCGGGGTGAGATGCACCGGAACCGCCTTCCGGGCGGGAAGATGGCGACCGTCTCTGCCTTGCCGCTTCCGCCATTGTCACGGCGACGCTGCGCGCGGCTTCCGCGGCCAAAACTTCGGGGTCGACGACGCCCGCGGCAAGGAATGCTGCATCGACGACAACACGGGGCGGACGAGCGCAACGAACGCCCCTCCGAGCGAGGCGAAACGACCGACGCCTCAGGCTGCCGAGCTCGGCTCATTTGTAGAGTCTCGCGTCGCACAAATCGAGGTAATCGCCCGTTTCGATGCCGTCTCTGTCGCCGAAGTCGACCGTGACCTTCAGGCGCATGACGCCGGTCAGGTCGAGGAGCGCGATTGGCACGGGAGCGTCGGAGCCTTGCACGTTGCGTTCGAAGAGCACCCGATCGTCGCCGTAGATCGTGGCTTCGCGTTGCCGTGCGGACGGACCCGATCGTCGATGCCCACGGTGGCCGTGAACCTCACGAACGGCTCCGCCAGCAGCCAGGTGACGGTGCTGCGGCTGTGCAGGGCGACTCCCTTGTGATAAACCCCCGCCGAGACGTAGCGGGCCGGGCTCCAGCGACTTGTCGAAACGCGGTCCGTAACGCTTGGCGACGAGGTCGGCCACGGCCCGCGGCTCGCGAACCCGCGTTTCAAACACGACCTGCTCAGCCGGGGAAATCCGTGAGGTACCGGGCCGGATAGACCATGGAGTTGACGCGCTCCAGCGGCAGATCAAGCTTGCGCCGGCCGGCGTTTCCAGACGGAGCTTGCCTTCGACCAGCGACATCGCGGCGACTTACCGAATCTTCGAGCCGGCCCGATCGACGATCGTGGCGACTCCCCGCGCGAGCGAGGCGCGAGTCGCGTGGTAGTAAATCAACCTCGACCTTCGGGAGATTCACCGGAATGGTTTCGCCGTCGAGCTGAAACTGCACGACCTCCGGCGTAAACGTCGCCGAATAAGCCTTCGAGATAGTTGATGGCCGTTTCCTCGCGGATGACAATGAGGTCGGCCTTTGGAGTTGCTTTCAACACGGTTTCCCATTGCTTCGCGATGGCTTCCGGTTGTTCCTTAAAACGGACCCGATGCGCCACCGAGGGCGACCGGGATTTTCAGCGTGAGGTCGCGGCCGAAGGAAATCGTCGCCTTGCCCGCGTGCTCGTGGTATACGAGACAGCCCAGAATTGCGTGCCGTCGATCAGGTGCTCAGACGGTCGCTGCTTCGACGAAGTATTCGGAGGCCGCGGCCGGAGCGACGGTGAGCAATTGCGAAGTCAGTACCTCGCGGATCCCGGCCGCCGGGTGCGGCGTTGACGACGTATCGCATCCGCCGAGACGGCTTCAAACGTGCCGCGGACTTGCGAACCGTCTGCCAAGCCGAGCTGAAACTCGGGAAGGAGCCGCCAAGACCGCGACGGTGAGCAGGGACCAAATCATGCGCTGATGTCGGGGAAGGGGTCGAATTAAGGACGACGAACGGCCGGAGTGCCGGCCCCCTGCGGCGTGTTGAAGTATTGCTGAATGAGGTCGTAGCAACTGCGCGGGGAGGTCGCTGCCGAGAATTCGCGAATTTGTCGCGCACTTCGGCTGCAGGTCGCCCCATTCGGCCTTGTTGTTGCCGAAATTCTTTGGTCTGTTTCGTCCGGGGCCTTTTCTGCTTGGCGATTTGGCTGTCTTGCATCGGCGTGCCCGATCTGGCCTCCGCCGCCCGCCGCTGCTTTGTTGCTGCTGCTGTTGCCGCTTCTTTTCGAGCTCGTCGATCATCTTGTCGAGCGAGGCGATGACGCCGTCTTCGACTGCGCCGCGTGCGCCTTGCTCGGCGTTCCCTTCGTCGAGGCGGCGGCAAATGCGTCCATCCATCGCGCCGGATACTGGTCAGCGAATCGTCTTCCAGCTTCTTCAGGTCTTCTCGCATCAGCCCGGCGACGACTTGAAGCCGTTGCGGGACGTTGCGGACGTCGTTGAGCAATTGATCGATGGAGCCGCACAGTCCGGGCGTCTTGCCGAAACTGAATGATGATAGGCCGCGGCCTGATAGAAGAGCAGCGAGGCGGGGTCGACGACGTCGGCCAGTTTAGCCCCCCCAAGACGCCGACGGCCTGATCGTACATCTTGTCGCCGGGCCAGCCAGCGGCCGAAGTAGAGCCGCAATCGATCGTCGCAGCCAGGGCTGCAACGATTGATCGTTGAGCCACGTCGGCGACTCGACGTACCAAGGTTCGGTCCGGGCCGGAGCAGATGCGCACGAGTTCGGCGACGCGATCGTCCGTCAACGCAGCCACGGCGGCGACGTTATCCAGCGCGTCGAAATCGCCGGCGATCAGTTCGTTCCACGATGGCTGCGACGGCGCCGCTGACGACCGGCTGCGAAGCCGCCCAGAAAGTCGCACGAGCCGCACGATGCACACTTCGTCCGCCGAGGCGGCGGCGAGCCGCTTCACTTGTTCCGGCTTTGCGGGACCGGCCGGCTCGCCGTCGGCTTGGAGCGGTTCGATATTGCCGGCCGTCGCCAAGGCGAGCCCCAGTAAAACGGCGAACGTCGAGCGTCGGTGGCTTCGTCGCGTCATTGGTTTTTCCCCAACACGATGTCGCGCGTGATTTGAAACACTTCCTGTTCGGTCATCGCGAGCTTGCGGAGCATTTTTCCAGAGCGTCGGCGTCTTGGGAGACGTCGACCGTTTCGTTAATCAGCCGAGTACGGCGATTAACCCGCATCTGCAGGGCGCGAATCATCTTCAACTCGGCGATGCGATCAATTGAGCGGCTGCTCGTTCTCGCCTTGGTTGTTTGACCCGGCGGCTGTTGCTTCTTGTCCTTCAGGTCTTTCTTGGCTTGTTGCAAGGCCTCGATCATTTCCTTCAGGGCCGCGATCACGTCTTCTTCCACGGCCAGCGTGACTTCATCGACCTTCACGGCCGCCAGGAGTTCCACGATCTGAGCGATGTCGTCGCGATCCGTTCGATCGTGCGCGGGAACACGACGGCCGAGCCTTCTTCTTTCAGCAGATTGAGGGCTTTTTCCACTTCAACAGAGATCACCCTACCTTCACGGCTCAGGCGACCAGCTTCGATTTCTTCGCCTTTGCCGCGCGATGCGACCGACACAGCGTGCAAACCTTGCGTATCGCGATAACGACTTCTTGCATGCGGAGCATATCGGCAAAGCGGTGCTGGAGTTGTTGGAGCAAGCGCACCATCTCTTCTTCGCGCAATTGGCGGAGAATTTCTTTGAGACTGGTTTTCACTTGTTCCAGCTCGCCAATGGCCTGCCTGCTGTTCCTCATCGCTCCTCGCGCTTCGCTTCATCGAGCCGCTTGCGGACTTCTTCCATCACTTTGGCTGCTCGACGCATGTGCTCCGGAGAGTCTGCCGGCGATTGCGTGGTCCTGCGATTCGTTGCCCCTGCTGCGGCGGGCCGGGTTGTTGCTGCGAGCCTCTTGTTGGGGGAAGCCTTGCTGAGGCTTACCCTTTTGCGACGGGCCTTCGTCGGGCTTCTTCTCGTCCGCCGAAATCGGTTTACCCGATTGCGACTCACCGGCTTTCGTCGGCCGGGATTCGGTTTTCCCGAACGGATTATTGCTCGGCGGCTTTCGATGGTCATTGAGTTTCGAATCCGACGATTTATCGCCCCGGCTTGGCCTGCGGATCGTTTGGCTTGTCCGATTTCGGACCGGCCATCTTCTTCGCCAATTCCGCGGCGGCTTCCGCCAGTTTGTCTTGAGTCGGGAGCCACTTTCTTCGGTCGCCGTCGGCCATGTCGCCTTTCGAGTTCCATCTGCTTGTTGATCATTTGCTTGATCTGCTCCGATGCGGGCCTGCTCGTTCTTCAGTTCCTCGCCGGACCGTCGGCGAGAGCAGCATGGCCGAGCAATTCTTCAAGCTGTTGCGTCATGGCTTCTTGGTCGCCGGCTTGGCGTTGAGCACCTTCACCAAGTCGTCGAACTTGCCGTCGAGCGAGCGGGCCTGCGCTTCGGCGAACACTCGGCGGAGCAGCCGCGACTGATCTTGATCGGCTTCGTCCGCAGAACTGAGCCAAGAGCTTGATGACCTGTTCGAAACGCTTGAACTTCTCGGCGACGCGGCGTTGTTCGTCCGCCAAGCCTGCCGGACGTCGCCGCCGGATGCGGGAGCCTGTGGGTCTTGCCGCCGCCGTGCTGCGGAGGCCGCGGACCATGTGAACGACGGAACGACTGAGCAACGCGGTCGCCGTTGCGAGGGCCGCGGTCGTTCGAATCCACGAATTGCGATAGGGAGCGTTCAACGCCCAATCGTCCCCAAGAGATGTGCTTTGTGGCTGGGCGTTGGTTTTTCCTTGTCGCCGATTTCCTTCTGCATCGCGATGATCGATCGCAGCAGGTCGACGGCCTCTTTAAACGACTCGCACTTAAGCATCTTGTTCAGCACTGACGTTCATTTCGATCAAGATCGCGTCGGCCTCGCGCCTGGGCGTCACGTCTGGCCGCGTCGATGGCCGCGGCATCTTTGGTCGTGCGATCATCCTCCAATTGCCAAAGATGCCGCGGCGATTGACGCGGCCAGACGTGACGCCCAGGACCGCGAGGCCGACGCGATCTTGATCGAAATGAACGTCGTGCTGAACAAGATGCTTGAGTTGGAGTCGTTTAAAGAGGCCGTCGACCTGCTGCGATCGATCATCGCGATGCAGAAGGAAATCGGCGACAAAACCGACGCCCAGCGCCAAAGCAAGGCGCGTCTCTTGGGGGACGATTGACGGATGAACGCTCCCTATCGCAATTCGTGGGATTCAACGACCGCGGCCTTCGCAACGGCGACCGCGTTGCTCGTCGTTCCGTCGTTCACATGGTCCGCGCCTTCCGCACAGCCGCCGGGCGCCGTGCAGCCCGCGGCTTCCGCATCCGCGGCGACTCCGGCAGGCTTGGCGGACGAACAACGCCGCGTCGCCGAGAAGTTCAAGCGTTTCGAACAGGTCATCAAGCTCTTGGCTCAGTTCTCGGACGAAGCCGATCAAGATCAGTCGCGGCTGCTCCGCCAAGTGTTCGCCGAGTCGCAGGCCCGCTCGCTCGACGGCAAGTTCGACGACTTGGTGAAGGTGCTGCAAGAACGCCAACTGGCCCTGCGCTGCCGGCGACCAAGAAGCCATGACGCAACAGCTTGAAGAATTGCTCGCCATGCTGCTCTCGGCCGAGCGCGGCAAGGAGCTGAAGAACGAGCAGGCCCGCATCAAAGAGTTCATCAAGCAGATCAAGCAAATGATCAACAAGCAGATGGAACTCGAAGGGCGCACGGCCGACGGCGACCCGAAGAAAGTGGCTCCCGACCAAGACAAACTGGCGGAAGCCGCCGCGGAATTGGCGAAGAAGATGGCCGGTCCGAAATCGGACAAGCCAAACGATCCGCAGGCCAAGCCGGGCGATAAATCGTCGGATTCGAAACCGAATGACGATCGAAAGCCCGCCGACAATAATCCGTCGGGAAAACCGAAACCCGGCGAACAAAAGCCGGGCGAGTCGCAATCGGGCAAACCGTCGGCGGACGAGAACAAGCCCGACGAAGGCCCGTCGCAAAAGGGTAAGCCTCAGCAAGGTTCGCCCCAACAAGGCTCGCAGCAACCCGGCCCGCCGCAGCAGGGGCAACAATCGCAGGACCAGCAATCGCCGCAGAACTCTCCGCAGCAGCGCGTCGAGCAGGCTCAAAAGCGAATGGAAGAAGCTGGAAGCGGCTCGATGAAGCGATTGTGAAGGAGCGATGAAGGAACAGGAGGAGGCCATTCCGCCAACTGGAACAAGCCAAAGCCGAGTTCGAAGAAATTCTGAAAGTTCCGCGAAAAAGATATGGTGCGTTGCTCCAACAATCGATCGCCGTTTTGCCGATATGTTCCGCATGCAATAAGCTGTCTATCGCGATACTAAGCTTTGCACGCCGTGCCGGTCGCATTGCGCGGCAAAGGCGAAGAAATCGAAACCGGTCGCCGAAACCGCTAAGAAGGGCTGATCTCGTCGAAGTGGACAAAGCCCTCAATCTGCTGAAAGAAGAAGGCTCGGCCGTCGCATTTCCGCGACACGATCGAACAGACGCCGCGACGACATCGCTCAGATCGTGGAACTCCTGGCGGCCGTGAAGGTCGACGAACTCACGCTGGCCGTGGAAGAAGACGTGATCGCGGCCCTGAAGGAAATGATCGAGGCCTTGCAACAAGCCAAGAAAGACCTGAAGGACAAGAAGCAACAGCCGCCGGGTCAAAACAACAACCAAGGCGAGAACGAGCAGCCGCTCATGTGCATCGCATCGCCGAGTTGAAGATGATTCGCGCCCTGCAGATGCGGGTTAATCGCCGTACTCGGCTGATCAACGAAACGGTCGACGTCTCCCAAGACGCCGACGCTCTGGAAATGCTCCGCAAGCTCGCGATGACCGAACAGGAAGTGTTTCAAATCACGCGCGACATCGTGTTGGGGAAAAACCAATGACGCGACGAAGCCACCGACGCTCGACGTTCGCCGTTTTACTGGGGCTCGCCTTGGCGACGGCCGGCAATATCGAACCGCTCCAAGCCGCCGGCGAGCCGGCCGGTCCCGCAAAGCCGGAACAAGTGAAGCGGCTCGCCGCCGCCTCGGCGGACGAAAGTGCGCTCGCGGCTCGTGCAAACTCGGCGATTTCGCGGCTTCGCAGCCGGTCGTCAGCGGCGCCGTCGCAGCCATCTGGAACGAACCGATCGCCGGCGATTTCGACGGTCTGGATAACGTCGCCGCCGTGGCCGCGCTGACGGACGATCGCGTCGCCGAACTCGTGCGCATCTGCTCCGGCCCGACCGAACCTTGGTACGTCGAGTCGCCGACGTGGCTCAACGATCAATCGTTGCAGCCCTGGCTTCGCGATCAATTGCGGCTCTACTTCGGCCGCTGGCTGGCCCGTGCAAGATGTACGATCAGGCCGTCGGCGTCTTGGGCGGGCTGGAACCGGCCGACGTCGTCGACCCCGCCTCGCTGCTCTTCTATCAGGCCGCGGCCTATCATCATCAGCTTCGCAAGACGCCCGGACTGCGCGCGCCATCGATCAATTGCTCAACGACGTCCGCAACGTCCCGCAACGGTTTCAAGTCGTCGCCGGGCTGATGCGAGAAGACCTGAAGAAGCTGGAAGACGATTCGCTCGACCATATCGCGCGATGGATGGACGACATTCGCCGCCGCCTCGACGAAGGGAACGCCGACAAGCGCACGCGGCGCATCGAAGACGGCGTCATCGCCTCGCTCGACAAGATGATCGACGAGCTCGAAAAGAAGCGGCAACAGCAGCAGCAACAAAGCAGCGGCGGGGGCGGAGGCCAATCGGGCACGCCGATGCAAGACAGCCAAATCGCCAAGCAAAAAGGCCCCGGACAAAAAGACCCAAAGAATTTCGGCAACAACAAGGCCGAATGGGGCGACCTGCCGCCCGAAGTGCGCGAACAAATTCGCCAACAGCTCGGCCGCGACCTCCCCGTGCATTACTACGACCTCATTCAGCAATACTTCAACACGCCGCAGGTGGCCGTGCTCTGGCCGCTCGTCGTCCTCAATTCGCACCCCTTCCCCGACATCAGCGCATGATTTGGTCCCTGCTCACCGTCGCGGTCTTGGCGGCTCCTCCCGAGTTTCAGCTCGGCTTGGCAGACGGTTCGCAAGTCCGCGGCACGTTTGAAGCCGTCTCGGCGGATGCGATCGTCGTCAACGCCGCACCCGGCGGCCGTCGCGAGGTGCTCACTTCGCAATTGCTCACCGTCGCTCCGGCCGCGGCCTCCGAATACTTCGTCGAAGCGGCGACCGTCTGGGTCGACCTGATCGACGGCACGCAATTCTGGGCCGTCTCGTATACCACGATGCGCGGGCAAGGCGACGATTTCCTTCGGCCGCGACCTCACGCTGGAAATCCCCGTCGCCTCGGTGCGCTCGGTCCGTTTTAAGGAACAACCGGAAGCCATCGCGAAGCAATGGGAAACCGTGTTGAAGCAAACTCCGAAGGCCGACCTCATCGTCATCCGCGAGGAAACGGCCATCGACTATCTCGAAGGCTTATTCGGCGACGTGACGCCGGAGGTCGTGCAGTTTCAGCTCGACGGCGAAACCATTCCGGTGAAGCTCCCGAAGGTCGAAGGCTTGATTTACTACCACGCGACGCGCAGCCTCGCTCGCGCCGGGAGTCGCCACGATCGTCGATCGGGCCGGCTCGAAGATTCAAGTCGCCGCGATGTCGCTGGTCGAAGGCAAGCTCCGTCTGGAAACGCCGGCCGGCGCCGAGCTCGATCTGCCGCTGGAGCGCGTCAACTCCATGGTCTATCCGGCCCGGTACCTCACGGATTTCCCGGCTGAGCAGGTCGTGTTTGAAACGCGGGTTCGCGAGCCGCGGGCCGTGGCCGACCTCGTCGCCAAGCGTTACGGACCGCGTTTCGACAAAGCGCTGGAGCCCGGCCCGCTACGTCTCGGCGGGCGCGATTATCACAAGGGAGTCGCCCTGCACAGCCGCAGCACCGTCACCTGGCTGCTGGCGGAGCCGTTCGTGAAGTTCACGGCCACCGTGGGCATCGACGATCGGGTCCGTCCGCACGGCAACGCGAAGCTCACGATCTACGGCGACGATCGGGTGCTCTTCGAACGCAACGTGCAAGGCTCCGACGCTCCCGCGCCGATCGCGCTCGACCTGACCGGCGTCACGCGCCTGAAGGTCACGGTCGACTTCGGCGACGACGGCATCGAAACGGGCGATTACCTCGATTTGTGCGACGCGAGACTCTACAAATGAGCCGACTTCGGCAGCCTAGAACCGTCGGTCGTTTCGCCTCGCTCGGAGGGGCGTTCGTTGCGCTCGTCGCCGTGTTGTTCGTCGATGCGGCGTTCTTTACTGCCGCGGCGCAGGGGGTCGACGTCGACCCCGAAGTCTTGGCCGCGGAAGCCGCGCGCGTCGCCGTAATGGCGGAAGCGCACAGCAAGACGGTCGCCATCTTCCCGCCCGAAGGCAACGGCGGCGGTTCCGGGGTGCTGATCTCGCCCGACGGCTACGCTCTGAGCAATTTCCACGTCGTCCACGGCTCGGAAAAGCACATGAAGTGCGGCCTCGCCGACGGCCGCTCGTACGACGCGGTCGTCGTGAGCATTGATCCGGTCGGCGACGTGGCGCTCATCAAGCTTCTTCGGCCGCGCGGATTTTCCATACGCCGAATTGGCCGACAGCGATCAGGTGCGCGTCGGCGATTGGGTGTTCGCTTCCGGTAATCCGTTCTTACTGGCGCACGACTTCAAGCCGACGGTCTCCTACGGCATCGTCTCCGGCATTCATCGCTACCAATATCCGGCCGGCACGTTGCTCGAATACGCCGATTGCCTCCAGACCGATGCCGCGATCAACCCGGGCAATTCGGGCGGCCCGCTGTTCAACTCCGCAGGCAAAGTCATCGGCATCAACGGCCGCGGCTCCTTCGAAAAGCGCGGGCGGGTCAACGTCGGCGTCGGCTACGCCATCAGCATCAACCAGATCAAGCATTTCCTCGGCTGCTTGAAGAGCGGGCGCATCGTCGATCATGCGACGCTCGGCGCTCGCGTCTCCGGCGACGCCGACGGCCGCGTGATCGTCGCCGACGTACTCGACGACAGCGACGCATATCGCCGCGGATTGCGCATCGGCGACGAAATCGTGCAGTTCGGCGGCCGGCAGATTCGCACGGTGAACGCGTTCAAAAACGTGCTCGGCATTTTCCCGCAAGGTTTCCGCGTGCCGATTTCGTATCGCACCAAAGGAGTGACGCACCACACGTTCGTACGTCTACAAGGCGTGCATAGCCCGGCCGAACTCATCGCGAAAAGCTCCGGCAAGCCGGAGCCGGAAAAAGGCCTGCCGCCGCGGAAGCAAGGTAATCCTGAAGACCCGCAACCGAAGCAACCCGAGGGGACGCCGAAAGACGGCCCCGCGCCCGACAAATCTCCCGACGGTACGCCGGACAAGCCGAAGTTTCGCTCCCCGTTCGGCCCCGCCGACGACTCGAAGAAGGAAACGCCGACGCCGGAAATCGTCGAGAAGAGCTTCGAAGAGAAACGAGGCTACGCAAACTACTTCTTCAACAAGCTCGAACGCGATCGCGTTTGGACGTCGGCCGCGGCGCAGCTTCGGCGCGAAGCCGGCCAAAGGCACTTGGACGATCGAAGGGGAGCAAGCCGCAGGCGGCGCGGAAGCCTCGAAGACGACGATGACGCTCACGCTCGACGATACGAAAGTTGAATACGCGTTGCCGACCGGCACGGCTCGCCTGCCGCTGGGCGATTCGCTGGCCGGCTTCACCGAACCGGAAGGCTCGGGCGGATTGTTGGCGGCCTTGGCGTTGTGGCGTCGTTTGCTCGCCGCCGGCCCGGAGAAGTTCGGCAACCTGCACTACGAAGGGTCGTTTCCGCTCCCCGGGCTGCCGGGTCAGTACGACGTGTTTCTCGGCACACGGCGGCGTGGAATGCCGCTTCTTCTTCGATCCGCAGTTGGGCGACTTGGTCAGCTTGGAAGCGCACGTCGATCCGGAGCTTGATCCCTGCGAACTTTACTTCTCGGACGTTCGCGAAGCCGGCGGTCGCTGGCTGCCGCGAAGAATCGAAGTGCGTTACGGCGATCAGCTCTACACGGTGCTCGCCCCCGCGAAATGGCAGCTTGAGGAGGCCGTGAAGTGAACCTGCGTTTCAGGAAGATCACGCTGCTCGTCGTGTCGTTCGTCCTGCTCGCGACGTGCGGCGCGGCGTCGTCGGCCGCCGCGGATTTGGCTTCGGTCATTCGCGAGACTCAGCCGAAGGTCGTCAAGATTTACGGCGCAGGGAGGCTACCGCGGGCTGGAAGCCTATCAGAGCGGGTTTCTCATCTCGTCCGAAGGGCACGTGCTCACGGCCTGGAGTTACGTGCTCGACACCGACTACATCACCGTCACGCTCAACGACGGCCGCAAGTTCGAAGAGGTCAAGCTGCTCGGCGCCGATCCGCGGTTGGAACTCGCCGTCTTGAAGCTCGACGCGACCGATCTGGCTCACTTCAATCTCGCGGAGAACGCCGTCGCGGAGCCGGGCGCGCGCGTCTTGGCGTTCAGCAATCTCTACGGCGTCGCTTACGGTGACGAGCAGGCCAGCGTTCTGCACGGCATCGTCAGCACGATCACGCGACTCAACGCCCGCCGCGGCGTGTTCGCCACGCCTTACGAAGGTTCGGCCTACGTGCTCGACGCCATGACGAACAATCCGGGCGCCGCCGGCGGGGCTTTGGTCGATTACCACGGCCGGCTGCTCGGCATGCTCGGCAAAGAGCTGCGCCACGCGCAATCGAACATTTGGCTCAACTTCGCCATTCCTTCCAGCGAGCTACGCGGCACGGCCGAGGCGATCGTCGCCGGCAAATACGTGCGGCCCAAGCCGGACGAGGCGGCGGCCAAAATTGCCGACCCGCAAACGCTGGATTTGCTCGGCATCGCCCTGGTGCCCGACGTCTTGCAACGGACGCCGCCGTATGTCGACGCCGTGGCTCCCGGTTCGGCCGCCGCAAACGCAGGCGTTCGGCCCGACGATCTCGTGCTGTTCGTCAACGGACGGATCACGCAATCGTGCGAAGCGGTGCGCAACGAACTGGCGACCGTGCATCGCGTGGACCCGGTGAAGGCGACGCTGCTGCGCAGGGCAGGAACTGATTGAGGTGACGCTGACTTCGCCGCGCGGCGCAGCGGCGAAGCCCGCCGCCGTTTTGAACCCGGGAGCCGCGAACCCGTGATCCGCCGTTTTCTTGCTCTCGTTCTTGTCGCGGCGTCGTCCGTTTGTGCGGGCTCGCAGGCTCGCGCAGGCTTCTGAAGACTTGCCGCTGCGCGAAGAATCCGCGTTCCGTTCGGTCGTCGCGGCCGTTTCTCCGGCGGTCGTTTCGATTGAGACGATCGGCGGGCTTGATACCGTGGGCGAGATGCTCGTCGGCACCGGTCCGTCCAGCGGATTGATCGTCACATCCGACGGGTATATCGTTTCCAGCACCGTGAACTTCGCGCATCGTCCGTCGTCGATCATCGTCGGGCTGGCGGGAAATCGGCGTCTGCCGGCGAAGCTTGTGGCGCACGACGAAGTGCGCAAGCTGGTGCTGCTGAAGGTGGACGCCGTCGGCTTGCCGATTCCCACGCCATCGCCGCAGCGCGACATCAACGTCGGGCAGTGGTCGATTGCCGTGGGGCGAACGTTCGACGCGGAGAAGACGAATACTTCCGTCGGCATCGTCAGCGCGGTGAATCGGATTTGGGGCAAAGCTCTGCAGACCGACGCCAAGATTTCACCGGTGAATTACGGCGGCCCGTTGTGCGATATTCGCGGACGCGTGATGGGCATCTTGGTGCCGCTCTCGCCGAACGAAACGGAAGACGAATCGGGCGCGGAATGGTACGACTCGGGCATCGGTTTCGCCGTGCCGCTGGAGCATGTGCTGGCGACGTTGCCGCGTTGGAAGCAAGGGGAAGACCTGAAGGCCGGCTTCGTCGGCATTCGTTTCAAAGGCCCGAACATCTACGCCGACGCGCCGATCTTGGCTCATGCCCGCGCGAACTCGCCGGCTTACAAAGCGGGGCTGCGCAAAGGGGATCTGATTCGCCGAGTGGACGGCCGGCCGGTGGAGATTCAAGCGCAGGTGATGGAAGCGATTCAGAGCCGGTACGCGGGCGACTCGCTGAAGCTCACGCTGGCCCGGACGAACGCCGCGACCGGCAAAGAGGAATTGTTTGACAAGGAACTGACGCTCGTCGATCATCTGGACCCGTACAAGCGGCCGTTCCTCGGCTTTTTGCCGGAGCGGAAGAACGGCGACGATAAGGCGGGGGACGGGGTCGGAGTTCGCTACGTGTTTGAGAAATCGCCGGCGGCGGACGGGAAACTCCAAGTCAGCGATCGGATTACTGCGATCGGCGATGTTGCGGTAACGAGTCGCGAGCAACTGGCGCTGGCCGTGGCCGAGAGCGAACCGGGGAAGCCGGTGGTGCTGCACGTGGCGCGCGGGAGCGAAGAAGCTCAAGGTGGAGTTGACGCCGGCCGCGCAACCGGAGACGGTGCCGGGCGAGATCGGCGGGAAGCAAGCCGGAGCGGACGGCGACGATGAAGTGGAAATCGAGCGGCCGCAGTCGCTGAAGATCGCCGAGTTCGGCAATGCTTGCTCGCTCTACGTGCCGAACAACTACACGGACGACGTGCCGCACGGGCTTGTCATACTGCTGCATCCGGCCGGCGGTTTCGATAAGGCGACGCTCAAGACCTCGCTCGAAGCGTGGCTGCCGATTTGCCGGCGCGATCACCTGATTCTGTTGCAGCCGACCGCCAAGGATAAGGAAGGCGTTTGGGGGCGGGACGATCTGGAGTTCTCGGCAAGGCGATCGACCGCACGGCCGAAGGGTTCCGCTTGGACCCCGCGCATCGTGACGCTCGGTTGGGAAGAAGGAGGCTCGCTCGCGATGCGGGCCGCCGCTCAATATCCGGAACGCATTCGCGCGGCGGCGCTGGTGAACGGCATGCTCGTCGGTCCGCTGCCGGAGAACGAACCGCAAACGCCGCTGGCGTACTTCATCGCCGCGGAGAAGAGCCTGCCGAACCTGCCGCAGATCAAAGCCGGCTTGAAGCCGCTGCGGGAGCGGTTTCCGGTGACGTATCGCGAGCTATCCGCGGGCGACGACGACTTGAGCACGACGCAGCGCGAAGAGTTTGCGCGCTGGATCGACATGCTCGACCGCATTTGATCATCTGATTTCTCGAAGGCGGTCGCTCGGCATGTTCGACGTTCGTACGCAGCGAATCATTCTCGGAGCTTTGACGCTCGTCATGGCCGGCGTTGCGCTCTGGCTGAACGTGTTCGACAAGGCCGCCGGCGAAAGTTACGCCGCGGTGGCGGCCGGCAGCGTGCACATGACCGCGGTGCTCGCGATTCTCTGGATCGCGCTGCCCGAGGCTCGGCAAGGGGCCGGGATGTGGCTCTTCGCCGTGGCGGCGATCATCGCGGTGACGATCTTGATCGGCCGCGGCAAGGTCGGCCTGAAAGTCATCGTGCCGGCGATTGCGATTCTCGGAGCGCTGGCATTTCTCAGACGGTTCACGGCGGCGCTACGGGCAAACGGCGTGAGCGCGAAGAGTGCGCCGGCGCTCGACTCAACGTGTTCGGCGACGGCGGGCGCGGATTATATTTAATTGCGCAAACTCCGAAAGCCGTTTAGCTAAGGAGCTCGGCAGGCCGTATTTGCCGAGGTTTCGTGCAATTTACGTTAATCGGCCGAGGCGATTTTCGGCCGTTTGCCGGGGGCGACTTCGGCCGATGCGAGACGTGAGAAGACGCGACGCGAATAACGCGCGGCGGACTAACGCGTGACGGTGCGTTGCGCCGCGATCGTGGCGGCCGTGTAGAGCGGCATCGTTTGGCCGCCGCCGTCGTTGTCGACGCGGCCGCGGACGGTGACCATGTCGCCGTTGCGGAAGCCGGTCGTGGGGCTCGTCGGCGACATCACGACGACGCCGCCGAGCCGATCGGTCCGATCGCCGGGGGTGATGTATCGCAGCAGCCAGCGGCCGTCGGACGGGGGAGTACTCGAGGCGGCCGTTGAGTTGTGAATACGTTGCGTCGAAACCGAAGGCCGGTTCTTGGCCGGGGAGCGTCACGCTGCGTGCGGCGGACATATCAATGCCTGCGGACGTGCCGCCGGAGGTGTAGCTCTGTTGCACGCCGCGGGTGCCTTCGGCCGTTTTCGGTTGGGCGGAGCGACCGGAGACCGGCAGGTCCATGATGTCGACGCCGCCTGCGGACGCACCGGTGTAAAGGTTGCCGCCCGAGGAGGTCGGTCGACTTCCGGGAGCGGGTTCGACGACGCGAATCGGCTGACCGGAAGCGCCGGTGATGCCGCTCGAAGGCGCGCGGGCGAAGAGCCGGCGCCGGTGAAACGTGCGGGCGTGGAGGCGGAGGAGTTTGTGAAGCTCGGCGGCGGAGTCACCGTGCCGCTCGGAGACGTCGACGAAGAAAGCCCCGAGGTTCCAAACCCGCCCGGCGGAGCATAAACGGAGCCCGACGGCGGTGCGGTCAACGCGGGAACGGACGTCCCGCCCGAACCGACGCTGCCGGTGGGCGGCGGCGGAACCGTGGTACGGCCGAGAAACGGATCGAGTTGCGTGGGTCGATTTCGACAGCCGACGAGAGCCGTCGCCGATAAGGCCGCCACAACGATGAACGAACCGCGCCACATAACCCGACTCCGTTCGGATTGCAGGCGAGCCGCGGCGCGTGCGGTGAAGTTACGCGTGGATGCCGTGGCCCGAAAGAAGGGGCGGTAGATTAGCAGAATCGCCGGCAGGTTCCAGAGCAGTTGCGGCGCTGCCGGCAATCGCGATTGCTAGCGTGAGACCGTGTAGACTTTGCCGACGTGCGGATTCACGATCCGCAGCGGCTTCACGGCGGCGGAGCGGTCGGCCGCAGGCTTCTGAGAGCCGGAGCGCGACGGCGCGGACGAACCGGGAACGCCGGCACGCGGTGCGAGCGTCGGCGACTTCGACGGGGGAACGAGCTTCGGCATGTCGTTCGGAGTGCCCGCCGAGGCTTTCGGCGCAGCCTGATCGACGTACGGATTGACGATAATCTCCGGTTCGACCGCAGGCAGTTCGGGCGTCATGACGTCGCCCGGATAAGCGAACGGGCTGTAGCCGTACGTACGCGGCACCGGACGGCTGTAATACACGGGCGGGTGCAGCGAGAAGTACGGCAGGCGATCTTGATCGTACACCGTGTAAACGTTGCGGCCGTACCACTGGCCGTAGCCGTTCCAGCCCCATTGAGCTTGAGCTTCTGCGGCGGAACCGCAAGCGACGAACAACGCGACGACGGCGAGGAGGTACTTCATGGCGTCAACTCACAACGGGGAGGTGCGCGAATCGCCGGGCAAGAATCGCCGCCGGTCTTTCGCTATGATCCAGAGTAATTGCCCCGCCGGCCGGAACAATCGCCCAGGGCGGCGAGAAACGGGAAAAATCCGCGGGTTGCTGCGGCGATTCTCGCTGTTTTTCGCGGGCGGCCGATGATTTACCGCCGGATGTCTCTTTAGAACTTCCATGTCCGACCGAGCCGAACTGACGACGCAGCTCAAGGCCGAAGCCCGACGGCTCGGCTTTGCGCTCTCGGGAATTGCTCCGGCGGTTACGCCGTCGGGGCTGGGGCGATTTCACGAATGGCTCGCCTCGGGCTATGCCGGAACGATGCGCTATTTGGAAGACCGCGCCGCCGCGTACGAGCATCCTCGCTCGGTGTTGGAGGGAGTTCGCAGCGTCGTGATGCTGGCCATGCCGTATCGCACGACGGAGCCGGAACCGACGACCGCAGGCTTCGGACGCGTCTCGCGATATGCCTGGGGGGAAGACTATCACGACCTCATCCACGATCGGCTCCATCAATTGGCCGACTGGCTGCGGGCCACGTCAGTCGGTGCGAAGGTTCGCGGCGTAGTCGACACGGCTCCGCTTTTAGAGCGGGAATTCGCGCAGCTCGCCGGGCTCGGCTGGATCGGCAAGAACACTTTGCTGCTGAATCGCAAACTGGGGAGTTGGTTCTTCTTGGCCGGTCTGCTGACGGACGTCGAACTCGCTTACGACTCCGAACATGAGACCGACCATTGCGGCACCTGCACGGCTTGTCTCGATGCGTGCCCGACGGAGGCCTTCGTCGGGCCGTACGTGCTCGATGCCCGCAAGTGCATTAGCTACACGACGATCGAACTTCGTGAAGAAATTCCGTTGCCGCTGCGCCGGGCACGGCGATTGGGTGTTCGGCTGCGACGTCTGCCAAGACGTTTGTCCGTGGAATCGCAAGTCGCCCGCCGTCGACGAGCCGACCTTCATGGCCCGGGCCGACGAGAACCCGCTGGATCTGATCGGGCTGTTCGACCTGGACGAAGCGGGCTTTCGCAAACGCTTTCGCGACACGCCGCTCTGGCGCGCACGGCGGCGAGGCATTCTCAGAAACGCCGCGATCGTGCTCGGCAATCAGCGCGCATCACAGGCCGCGGCAGCGCTCGCCAAAGGGCTGAACGACGAGGAGCCGCTGGTTCGCGAGGCCTGCGACTGGGCTCTCAAGCAGATTCAGGCGGCGAGCGTCACTCTTCCGCCTGCGGAAAGAGATTGAGCGCGAGCCGGCGGAAATTCTTCACGCGATGAAACGTGCAGTAGTCGGCATCGTGCTGATGGGCCGCGTTCACGCTCGAGCGCGACACGACGGCCAGATCATCGCCGTCGACCACGGGAACGGCATACATGAACGATTGCGACAGCTTCGGAGCCTGCGCGATGCAGCCGGCCTGAAACCAATTGATGCCGTCGAGACCGTAGAGCAGCATGAGCATGCGCCGGTCGTCTCCGGCAGTCGATGTATCGCGAAACTTGCCGCTAGAGCGGGCCTGCTTCCAAAAGTCGAGCGATTCGCGACTATCGACGGCCAGATTTGCACAGGCCCAAAACATTTGTGAGGCTTCGTCACGAACGATTGAAAAGTCGAGATGCCCGCCGAGCATCGGATGGTATTGCAGGAAGGTTAGTTCGAGCTTGCCGTCGCGATCTTCGAGATCGTAAATCGCGGCGAGGTTCGTCGTCGTTTGGCTGTTAAGCTTTACCGACGATATCACGCGCAGCCGGCCGGCGACCTCGATCACATTCGGCTCTAGAAACCGATCGCCGAGATGGTCGAGCATCGGATCCGAGAGCTGACGCGGCACGCCGGGAAACGGCACCGGCTCTGACATGCGCCAAGCCGCCGGATCCATCGGATCGCTCGTAAGATCCCCACAGATGGCGCGCGTGGTCCGTTTGTCGCCGTTGCCGTACGTCAGATCATCGACGCTCCAATAGAGCTTCGCGTCGCGCACGACAAGGTTCGTGCAGCAATTCCAGTAATGCCCGCGGAACAGGGTGACCGGCTTCGACCAGGTGCCGCCGCCGTCGTCGCTGCGGAGCAACAGAAGATCGTCATTGCGCTGCTTCGGCCCGGGCGTGAATGCGAAGAGATAGAGCTTTCCGCCGTGGGTCCACGGCCGGCCCGAATAGTACGGCAATTCGGAAACTTCGCGCCACGTTCGACCGTGATCTTCGCTGCGCATCACATGGAGCCGGCTGTGCTTCGGACGCATTTCTTGCGTCCATTCCGAGCGTGGGACAATCGGCACGACGGCCAGCAGCACGCCGTCGGCAAGTCGCAGCAATCCACAACCTTCGACATAAAGCTTGTGCTCGGAATTGTGGTAAACGACCGTGTAGTCTTGCGCCAAATGCCGCGACGAACCGGCGGCGGCGTTCGGTTCGGCCGCCTTTGAACTCGTATCCTGCAGCAGAGATGACGCGGCCAGCCCGACGACGCTTTCCAAGACTTGGCGGCGAGACATTCCCGATTTCATGACACAATCACTTTGGTGAATAGAAACCGGGCGAAGCAACATGTCCGGCGCTAGTCGATTTCACACGACGTGTTTTCCGGCGACTCTTCCGGATCGTCAGGCGGATACTGGCCCGGCAGGTCTTCCGAATAGAAGCGTTGCATGACGTCTTCAAGCTGCTCGGTGCGCGAGACGGCGATGAACGCATTACGAACGTCGAGCGCCTGCGGATGAAGCCGCGAGTATTTGATGCCGAACTTCCGCATTTGCCGGCCGAAGTGGTTGGCCCCGTAAATACCTTCGGCGAGCCGATAGTGTTCGCGAATGACTTCGCGTTGCTCGAATACGCTCGGAGGAGGCGGCAACGGCGAACCCGCGGCCAGCGCTCGGCACTGCTGAAAGATCCACGGATTACCGATACAACCGCGAGCCACGGTGACGCCGTCGACGCCCGTTTGCCGGATCATTTCCAAGCACGCTTGCGGCGTGAACAAATCGCCGCTGCCGAGTACCGTCCGGCTGCCGGCATGCCGCTTCACGTCCGTGAGAAATTCCCAGCGGCTCGGGCCGATGTAACGCTGATGAACCGTGCGGCCGTGAACCGTTGCGGCGGCGATGCCGCGTTCGAAGGCGCCGTCGAAGATGATGAAGAAGTTGTCGCGGCTTTGCGGCGTGTCGTCGAGGCCGCGCCGCATCTTCACGGAGACCGGAATGTGCGGCGGCACGGCATCGCGCACGCGCGCCACAATCTCCAGTGCAACGGCGGGCGTGCTGAGCAAGAATCCGCCGCGGCAACGGCCGAGCACTTTCTTGACCGGACAGCCGAAATTGATGTCGATCACGTCGAAGCCTGCGGCCACGAGCTCTTTGGCGGCCGAGGCAAACTCCGTCGGATCACTTCCCATGAGCTGGCCGGCGACCGGATGCTCTTCCGGGCTGATCTGCATAAAGCGTTGCTTCAGCTTGCGACCGGCGTTGAGCACGGTCTGGTCGAGCACCACTTCGCACAAGCTGTACGAAGCCCCGAGCCGACGCGCGATGACTGCGCATCGCCATGTCGCTATATCCGCTCAGCGCGGCTTGCACGACCGGAAACCCGATCTGCACGTTGCCAATCGCCAGATGCGGCAACGGTACGACGGCGGCGGGATTGGCGTCGATGGCGGACATAAGGTCCATTGTCGGACTCGACGCCGCAACGACAAGGGCCAAGCCCGCGCCGCGGAGCGTCGCAAATCCGTCTATGCCCCGTGCTTTTCCAACACCGGGCACACGTCGAGCCAATGCCGATCGTCGCTTCCCATCCAGTACAGCGACTCGGTCGGTCCCCATTCGCCGGGCTCGTACATGGCCAGCGGCGGTTCGTTGTGCTCGTCCCAAGCCTTGAGAATCGGGTCGACGATTCCCCAGGCCAATTCCACTTCATCGGCGCGGGCGAAAAGGCTCGCATCCCCCGACATCACGTCGAGCAGCAGCCGCTCGTAGCCGTCCGGCATGGAGCCGTGAAATTGGCTGTCGAAGCGGAAGTCGAGCGTCGTCAGCCGCATCTTCATGCCGGCGTCAGGCACTTTGGTTTGAAAGTGAACCTGAATGCCTTCGGCGGGTTGGATGTGAATCACCAGTCGATTGGCTTCGACCTTCGTGTGCTTCTTCTTTTCGTTCGTGAAGAGCATATGCGGCGGATCGCGGAACTGGATGACGATCTGCGTCGTCCGGCAACTCATCGCCTTGCCGCTGCGCAAGTAGAACGGCACGCCCTGCCAGCGCCAATTGTCAACGTGCAACTTGGCGACGGCGAACGTCGCGGTTTGGCTGTCTTTCGACACGCCCGGCTCGTCGCGATAGCCCACGTATTGCGCCCGCAACGTGTGCTTGGCCACCTCGTCGGGCGTCATCGGGCGGATCGACTGCAGAACTTTCACCTTCTCGTTGCGAACGTAATCGGCCTCGAAGCGCGAGGGGGCTTCCATGGCAGTGATCGTGAGCAATTGCAGCAGATGGTTTTGGAACATGTCGCGCATGATGCCCGACGTGTCGTAGTAGCCTGCCCGACGACCGATCTTCACCTCTTCGGCGGCCGTGATCTGCACGTGGTCGATGTAGTTGCGGTTCCAGAGCGGCTCGAAAATCGAGTTCGCAAACCGCAAGACCAAGATGTTTTGGACCGTTTCCTTACCGAGGTAGTGATCGATCCGGTAGACTTGGCGTTCTTTGAAGACGCGGTGCAAGTCGCTATTGAGCGACTTGGCCGAGTCGGCGTCGACACCAAACGGTTTCTCGACCACGAGGCGGCGCGTCGACGTGCCGTTTTCCGTCGCCAAGCCCGAGGCTCCCAGGCGATCGACCGTTTCCAAATAGAAATGAGGCGACGTCGCGAGGTAATACACGCGCGACGCGTTCGAGCCCTTCTCGACCTCTTCGAGCTTCGTGCAAAGCTTTTTGAACGACTCATCGTCGTTCATGTCGCCGGGTTGATAGAAGACCTTGGCGGCGAACTCCGCCCAAAGCTTGTCGTCGAAATCTTCGCCGACGAATTTCTTCGTCGTTTCAGTAAGTTGCGTGCGCCAGGCGTCGTCGGCAAAAGGAGTCCGCGAAAAGCCAATGATGTTCGTATCGGCCGGCAATCGCTTCTTGCGGTAAAGCTGATAAAGCGAAGGAATCAGCTTCCGACTCGTCAGATCGCCGGACGCTCCAAAGATGACGATCGTAGGCATGACGGACGACTCCGCGACATGTTTGAAAAAAAGGCTCCGGACGGGCGTCCGGAGCCGAGGTGCGACGATCTTAGATCGGCTCAAATTCTCAAAGGCTGCTCGCAAACTATTCCGGCTTGCGGCGCAGCTCGATCCACTCCGTGTGGAACGTGCCCGGCTTGTCCGTCCGTTCGTACGTGTGGGCGCCGAAGTAATCGCGTTGCGCTTGCAGCAGGTTGGCCGGCAGCCGTTCGTGGCGGTAGCCGTCGTAGTAGGCCAGAGCGTTCATGAAGGCCGGAATCGGAATACCGTGCGCCACGGCCGTGCCGATCACGTGCCGCCATGCCGGCTGGGCCTTGGCGACCGCATCGCGGAAGTACGGCGCGAGCAGCAGGTTTTCCAGGTTCTTGTCGGCGTCGAACGCCTCTTTGATCCGTTCCAAGAAGCGAGCCCGAATGATACAGCCGCCGCGCCACAAGAGCGCGATGCTGCCGAAGTCGAGCGGCCAGTTGTTTTCCTTGGCCGCAGCTTGCAACTGCACGTAGCCTTGCGCGTAGCTGCAGATCTTCGATGCGTACAGGCCTTGGCGGACCGCTTCGATAAACTGAGCCTTGTCTCCCTTGTACGTCTCGGAAGGCCCGCTCAGAACCTTACTGGCTCGAACGCGGGCATCCTTCAACGCCGAGAGGCAGCGGGCAAATACGGCTTCAGTCACCAGCGTGCTCGGCACGCCGAGATCGAGCGCCAACTGGCTCATCCACTTGCCGGTTCCCTTCGCGCCCGCCTTGTCCATGATCAAGTCGACCATGTACTTGCCGGTTTCCGGGTCTTTCACGCTGAAGATGTCGCGGGTGATTTCGATCAGGTAGCTATCGAGTTCCCCCTTGTTCCACGACGAGAAGACGTCGTAGAGTTCGTCGTTCGTCAGACCGAGCGTCGACTTCAACAGCAAGTAGGCTTCGCAGATCATCTGCATATCGCCGTACTCGATGCCGTTGTGAACCATTTTCACGTACTGGCCGGCACCGTCGGGGCCGACCCACTCGCAGCAAGGAATGTCGTTGTTCGGACCGACCTTGGCGGCGATCGCTTGGAAGATCGGCTTCACGAGCGGCCACGCGGCGTGCGAACCGCCGGGCATCAGGCTCGGGCCCTTCAGAGCTCCTTCTTCACCGCCCGAAACGCCGGTGCCGATGAAGAGCAGGCCTTTGCTCTCCACATACTTCGTGCGGCGAATCGTGTTCGTGTAATGCTCGTTGCCGCCGTCGATAATCACATCGCCCGGTTCAAGCAGCGGAATCAAGTGATCGATCAACTCGTCCACCGGCTTGCCGGCTTTGACCATGATCATGATCTTGCGCGGGCGGGCGACGTTTTTCACCAAGTCTTCCAGCGAATGGCAGCCGACGAACTTCTTCCCCTTGGCGCGACCTTCCATCAGGTGGTCGACGACGCTCGTCGTGCGATTAAAGACAGCGATGCTGTAACCCCGGCTCTCGATATTGAGGGCCAAGTTTTCGCCCATCACGGCCAGACCGATCAAACCAAAATCGCACGGAGTTTTCGTCGCGGAAGACATTGCCAAAAGCCCAAAGAATGAGATGCAGGCCGCGCGGGCCAAAGTGCCTGCAAAACTCGCCAAAGGCCGTAAATCACGGCAATCGACGGCAGGCACAAAGCGGCGATTGTACCGCCGGCCCGCCGAAGCGGCAATTGGCCAACCGGTGCCGGGCGGCGGCAAAAACGAGCCAATTCACCACGTTTTACAGTCACACGGCGGATACACGTTCGTCGAATCCGCGAAACGACGTCGCGGCCGCTTCCGACGACCGATAAGGCCTCGAAAGCGACCGCGAGTGACTTACGGCGGCGCGACGTGACAAGTCCGCAAGAACTAGGCGGCCCGACGCTTGGCAGGCTGAACTTGTACGTGCCCCAGCTGGCACATGATTTCGACAACCAGCCGCTCGACCGACAAGGTGGTGACGACGTCGTAGAGCCGCGGCGGAACGGGATCGGTCTTAGCGTCAATCTTCTCGACCGCGGGAGCAACGATCGCCAAGGCCTTCACGCGTACGTATCCGCGAGCTTCGGCCCGCGGCATTCCGGCCACTCGGGAAATCGTGCTTTCACGCACCAATCCAAGGTAGCGTGCGACGACCCGATCGACATGTCGGGCGACGTGCTTGCCGTCGCGATATTTTTGGATCCATCCGAAGAGCGACATGGCGACCTCCTGTTTCCACGAGCGGGGCAGTCGCCGAAACCCGGCGGCGACATTTGACCAGGAAACTGAATCGAACCTGAGTGCCGGCATTCTTCATGAGCTTTGAAATCGGACTAGCGGCGAAATTTGGGCAAGCTCTGCGTGCCTCGGTAAGAGGTCCGTTTATGACGATCGTTCCAAATCTGCGAGCAACTCCGCATTTTCCGTTTGAGTTGAATGCCCGTCTGTACCGATGAATCCGTTGGAAGGATTTATCCGGGCTGGAGAGGGGCTGCCGCCGCGCATGCTCCGTACGCCAATTCCCCACCATTTGTCCGAAGATTCTCCGCGCGAGGATACAGGGCCCATGAAAGTTGCACGCTTCCTATTCGTACCTGCGTTGCTGGCGGCGTTTGCCGGCGCAACCTACGGTCAAGCACCGATGCCCGATCCGGCGATGATGGGGGCTCAAGGCGGCGCCTGCGATGCTCGGTGCCGATTGCTACCCCGGCGGCGGCGGGTACGGCGGATACCCGTGCTACCCCGGCGAAATGGCCCCGGGCCCGGTCTACTCAGATTGCCCGCCGGCGGGACGCCAAGGCTTCGGTCGCGTGTTTCAACGCACGAGCCGCGGCTACTTCTCGGCCGACGCTTTGCTGCTGCACCAAGGCGGCGGTTCGCCGCGTGTGATTGCGAATAACGCCGTCACGACGGTGCTCAACAATTCACAACTCGACTACGGCGTGGAAACGCTGCCGCGCCTCACGGCCGGCTACATCCTGCCGAACGACATCGCGATCGAAGGTACGGCCTTCTACAAGGACGACTTCGACGCTCACGCGACGCATGCCGAAACCAGCATGACGCTGCCGACGCTCTCCGGCATCGCCCCGACGAACTACATCGGCGCGAACATCGTCGACTTCAAAAACTCGACGGGTCTGCACAACTACGAAGTGAACATCGTTGAAACGACGCGCATCTTCAAGTTTCTTACCGGTATTCGGTACGTCGAAGTCCGCGATCGCGCGGTCGTCACGGCTCAAGAAGCCGCGGCCCGCAGCTTCAGCACCTTCGACACGTACAATCATATGATCGGCGGTCAGACCGGCTTCCGCGCCGGCTACGACTGGGAACTGTTCAGCATCGAAACAGGCGGCAAGGCGGGCTATTACTACAACAACGCTTCGCAGCACACGCTGATCCGCGACGTCAACAACACCATCATTCGTCGCAACACGAACGCCAGCGGCGACAACGATTCGTTCATCGGCGAACTCAGCGCCAAGATCAGCTATCGTCCGCTACCGTACCTGGCCATTCAAGCCGGCTACCAAGCGTACTGGATTACGGAAGTTGCGTTGGCCGCCGACCAACTCAACGAAGGGGCTCCGCGCAAACCGGCCTCGGCCTGAATGCCAAGGGCGACCTCTTCTACCACGGTCCGAACGTGGGCCTCGAAGCTCGCTGGTAAGAGTCGCAACAACGCGAAAGGCGTCGGTCGAAACTCCTAAGAACCGCAAAATCAGGCGCTGTCGCCAAGTGGCTAAGGCAGCGGATTGCAAATCCGCCACCGTGGGTTCGACTCCCACCAGCGCCTCTGCCGCCGGCTCGAAGAACAATGAGCGTCGCGGCCCGGGCCGCGCTCGAGGAGTCGGAAAGTCGGACATGATGATCAACACTCGCAACATTCTTCTGACGCTGGTAACCGCGACGGCGATCTTGCCGACGACGGCCCGCGGTCAGAACGTCGCGCCGCCGCAAATCGCGGAAATGCCGAGTTCGGAATTCGCGCCGCCACGACTGCGCCGGCCGCTCCGCAAATCCCGACTCGCGAAGCCGTGCCGATTCCGACCTCGCTCGACTTCCTCCCGGCCGGGCATTCGGGCATCGAACAAGCCTCGGCGCAAGTCGGCATGTCGCACTACGGCACGCCGGCCAACAATCCTTATCCGAATCCCTACGGGCCGCCGTCGTCGTACGGCAGCTCGCAAGTCGATCCTTCGTCTCCCAAGCTGCCGAAGGGTACGCTCACCCATGAGCAAGCCGGGCGGCTGATTAACGGTCCGGTCAACGGCAACTGGTTCGACTACTGCGGTCCGGCCGTTCGCGCTTGCTATCAACACGTGTACATCTCCACCGACGCTTGGTGGATGCATCGCAACGACGCCACGTGGAAGAACTTGGCACAGAGCGGCACCACCGGCGCGATTCTTGGTCGCAGCCGCGACCCGGACTTCAATCTCGAAAGCATCCCGAAGCTCACCATCGGCAAGGCGTTCTGCGATTGGACGATCGAAGCCAACGCCATCTACAAAGACGACATCGACGCTCACACCGACACGACGGCCGGCAACGTCAACTCGGTCTGGTTCGGCCTGCAACCGATCGGCAGCGACTATCGCCTCGCGAGCGGTCAACGGTTTGAGCTCAACGACGAGTTCCACAGCTACGAAGCCAACGTGATTAACACGGTGGAATTCATCAACTGGATGGTCGGCGTACGGTACGTAGAGTTCAACGAGCGGTTGGGCGTCGTGTCGATGCAGCCCGGCTCGATGAGCAACGCCGATATCTTCACGCACAACCGTATGCTCGGCGGACAAGTCGGCCTGCGAGCCAAGTACGACTGGGAGCTCTACGGCTTCGAATCGAACTTCAAATTCGGCTTCTACTACAACGACGCCAACACCGGCACGCGCGTCCGCGACTTCAACAACACGGTCGTCATTCGCGACGCTCAAACCAACGGGCAGAATGAAGCCTGCCTCACCGAGTTCAACGTCATTTTCACGTATAACCCGACGATGCACTTCGGGCTGCGTGCCGGTTACCAATTTATGTACATCAACGAAATCGCGTTGGCGCCGGATCAAATCATTCCGGCCAACGACGGTATCGCGACCGGCTTCCAGCAGAATGCCAAGGGGGATATGTTTATGCATGGCCCGATGCTCGGTGCTGAATGGAAGTGGTAGCACCGTTTCACGTCGCACTCCGGCGACGTGACCTCCCTCGGGGCGATTGACCGCTCGCGGCCTCGCGGGTATTCTTACCCCCCTCGATTGTGAAATACGGCAAGCTACGGCGACCTTTCCGCCTGATTGCCCCGCAGAAAAATTCGGCGCTGTCGCCAAGTGGCTAAGGCAGCGGATTGCAAATCCGCCACCGTGGGTTCGACTCCCACCAGCGCCTCTCAACAAAACGAAACGGCCCGAGTCATCGTCTGACTCGGGCCGTTTTTGTTTTTCTAGCTTGGCGAAACGTTTAGGCGTTGCGCTGTCTGAGCAAGTCGCGAATTTCGGTGAGCAGTTCTTGATCCTTCGTCGGCGGAGCGGGCGGCGGCGGTTCGGTCGCGGCTTTGCACTTCGTGGAATTCATGATCTTCACCACGAGGAACAAGCAGAACGCCGTGATGATGAATTTGATCGCGGCGGCGATGAAGGTTCCGTACTTGATGACGATCGGCTTGAGCCCTGGAACTTCGATCGTGCGTTCCCAGTCGGCCATATTTCCCAGGGTTGCGGTGACCGACCCTATCACCGGGAGCATGACATTGTCGACAAGCGTCGTCACGACGGTAGTAAAGGCGGCGCCGATGACGATACCCACGGCCATGTCAATGACGTTGCCGCGCATCGCAAAGTCTTTGAACTCTTTCAGAAATCCCATGGTGCCGGCTCCTTAGCTCGAAAGAGGGTGTCGCCGGCGTTGCTGCCGGCATTCGCCCATTATTGTCGAGATCGGCGGTCTGCCAAACGATTTCTCTTAGCATCACCGTTTCGCGAGAGCCGACAGGCGTTCGCACGACGGCAGACTTCGCGCAGCTTTCCCGGCCGGAAAGGTCGACCGATTCTCTACGGTATCGCCGCGCTTTCGGCCGATAACGGATGACGAGTCCACGTCGTCGTGCGGCGCTGCGCGCAGGTTTTGGCTTACGGATGAGCCGGACCATCGACGACTTACCGACTTGCTTCGTCGGAGAACTGCCAGCATGCAACGTCGCGACGCACTCAAACGGCTGGCCGTGGCGCTGCCGTTGGGCACGCTCTGGGTCATGAACGCCCGCCAATCGATCGCCGTCGCCGAAGCGCCGCTCGGTTCGCTCGCGAACATCTACTCCGCAGATCGCACGATCGAAATCGAGATCGACCCGGAGACGCAAGAAGCCGCCGTCGCGGCCTGCGTCGCCGTGAGCCCGAACGGGCAAGTCGTCGTGGCCGGCGCCGACGATCATCGCATTCGCGTTTGGAACATCGCCGACGGCAGCCTCGTCACGCAACTGCGCGAGCACACGGATTGGGTGCGCGCCGTGGCGTTTCATCCCGCGGGCAAGTTGCTGGCTTCGGCATCGGACGACTACTCCGTCGTCGTTTGGAATCTCGACGGCGGCACCGTGCTGCACCGCTTTGACGTCGACGGCGGCGTGCTCCACAACGTAGCGTTTCGTCCCGACGGCAAACTTCTCGCATCGTCCGGCTTCGACGACGTCGTCCGCTTGTTCGACGTCGAAGCCGGCAAGCTCGTCAAGGAACTCAAGTGCCCGGCGTCCGACGTGCGGGCCTTGGCGTTCGCGCCGAACAATCGTCGGCTGGCGGCGGCCGGACGCGACGGGGTCGTACGAATTTGGGATCTCACGGATTTCAGCGTCGTCGCCGACGTCCCCGCTCATCGGATGCGCATCCGCTCGATCGCTTACTCGACTGACGGGGCGACTTTCGCCACGGCCGGCGACGATCGCAAGCTGTTCCTTTGGAACGCCGACGGCGCTCGCGCCGCCGCCTTGCCCGCACCGTCGGGTTTGGTCTTCTCGCTGAAGTTCGTCGGCCCCGATCGTCTGGCGATGGGCACGAGTGACAATTTGATCCGCGTACTCGACGTGCAATCGCGGCGCGAGTTGTCGCAGCTTTCCGGCCACACGGGAAGCGTCGCCGCGCTCGACTGCCATGCCGACACGGGCCTTATGGCATCGGCGGCCTTCGACACGACCGTGCGTCTCTGGAAGCCGCAAGGTTCCGATCGCCCGGCGGCGACGGTCACGCAACTGCCGACGCTGGCTCCCCCGAAACAGATTCTGACCAAGTAGTACGGCACGGCGCAGGCATCAGGCCGGCGCAGATCGATACACACGGAGGTTGAACGTGAGCTTCTTTTCTCGATGGTTGCGCAAAGACGCGTCGCACGGCCAAGCCGAACCGGCGACGAAGCGCCACGCCAAGCGCCGTTGTCGCATCGAAAAGTTGCAAGATCGCCGCCCGATGGCCGCAGACATTCACGTCGGCGCCGTCTATTACGAAGACACGACCGACGGCGAAGACACGGCGCCGGACACTATTGAGGTCACTTGGACCGGTGGTCCGACGGGCGCCCAGTTGACGACGCTCGTCATCAACATGGACAAGAACAACAACGGGATCCTCGATCCCGGTGAAACGTTCTTCGATACCGCAGGCGCCAACTTCGGCGTCGGCGGCTTCGGCAACTCCGACTTGCAGCTCATCGCCAACGGGTTCACGATTCTCTCCGCCGTACCGCTCAACGGCACTGCGGGCAATTGGGACGGCGCCACGTCGATCGTCCTCACGTTCTCCGGCTGGGATGCGGGCGAAAAGCTGCTCATCAAGGTCGACGTCGACGAACGGGGCTACAACGGCACGGCCAGCGCCATCGTCGAAGGCGACGAATTCCAGTTCACACACTTCACGCCGACGTTCAAAGCGCCCGGCTACAAGTCGACGACCGGCACCGCCGACTTCTACGATCAGTACGCCGATTCGCTGGCCGACCGCGTCGGCCTACCGCGAGACAACTACAACGTGCCGCCCGGCCCGCCTGTTCCTGTTCGCACCGCCGGCGCGTTTTTGAGTCTCACGCCGGAACCGCTCGCCAGCATCCGCGGCAACGTTCACGCCGACTACGACGGCGACTGCCTCGTCGATCCGGGCGAACCGATGTTGGCCGGCGTCCGCATCCAGTTGCTCGATTCGCTCGGCAACGTCATCCGCGAAACTCTCACGGATGCCAACGGCAACTACGAATTCATCGAACTCGAAGCCGGCACCTATTCGGTCCGCGAAATTCAGCCCGACGGCTATTTCAACGGCGGCACGCTCCCCGGCACGATCAACGGCGTGAACGTCGGCACCGTGAACACGCCCGACACCATTTCGAACATCGTGCTTGCGGCCGGCCAAAACGGCGTCGAATACAACTTCTGCGAGAAGTTCGGCCAGATCAGCGGTCGCGTGCATGCCGAAGGAGACGGCGATCTCGTTTACGAACCGGGCGAAAAGCTGATCGCGGGCGTGACGATCGAATTGCTGCAAAACGGCGTCGTCATCGCGACGACCACCACCGACGCCAACGGCGAATACCTCTTCGATCGTTTACTCAAGGGAACGTACTCGGTTCGCGAGACCCAGCCGACTCAATACTTCGACTCCGGCGATAAGGTCGGCACCGTCGGCGGCGTGACCACCGGTACGAACACGACCAACGATCGCCTCGACGGCATCGCGCTCATTTCCGATCGCTTCGGCGTGCGCTACGACTTCGTCGAGAAGTACGGCAGCATCAGCGGCGGCGTTCATGCCGACAAGAACGGCGACTGCATTCGCAACGGCGACGAAGTCGGCATCGCCGGCGTCCGCATTGAGTTGCTCGACTCGAACAACAACATCATCGCCGTCACCTACACCGACGCCGACGGCAAGTACAAGTTCGACGGCCTCGAACGGGGCACCTACAGCGTTCGTGAAATCCAACCGGCCGGTTACTTCGACGGCGGCGATCTGATCGGCACGATCAACGGCGTGACCGTCGGCGGACATGCGGCCAACGACGTGCTCGGCGGAATCACGCTCACGTCGTTCCCCGACGGCATCAACTACAACTTCTGCGAAAAAGTCCCGTCAAGCATCGGCGGCATCGTGTTCCAAGACGGCGCGACGCTCCTTTCGACGACCAGCGACGCGTCCGACATTCTCGCGAATCTGCCGAGCCTCCGCGACGGCCAGCTCACGAGCGACGACACACGCATCCCCGGCGTCATCGTGCGACTTTCGCGTCCCGACGGCCAACCGATCTTCGACGTCCGCGGCAACCGGGTCGAATTTGCCGTCACCGCGGCCGACGGTTCCTACCTCTTTGCGGACATTCCTGCGGGCGAATACATCGTCACGGAAATTCATCCGGCAGGTTACATCGACTGGATCGACACCCCCGGCACCACGGGCGGCGTCTCGACCGGCGGCGATCAGATTCGCAGCATCGTCGTCGGCTGGGCCACGCATTCCCGGCTCAACAATTTCAGCGAAGTCAAAGTCGACGTCGTGCCGTTCCGCATCACGTTCGATAACCCGCCGCCGCCGCCGTACAATCCGAACCCGGCCGCCGCGCCCCCTCCTGCCGCGACACCGCTCAACCCGGCGCAAGCCGTCAACCCGGCGACGCCCGATCTCTACAACAGTGGCGTCGTCGGCTACACCTGGCACTTGAGCGTGGTGAACGCCGGCAAGCCTGCGCACGTCGCGGCTGACGCAAAGTCAAATGGTGGCCAACTCGCGCGAGCTGGAAGAAATCAACGCCGCTCGCCCGGACTGGCGCACGCAATCCGTGCGCGCAAGGCTTGTTCGAATTGCGCACCGGCGACGACGATCAGGCCACGGTGCGCGAAGTGACGTTCGGCGTCGAACACGGCATTCCGGTCGCCGGCGACTTCAACGGCGACGGCTCGACCGACGTCGGCGTCTATCACGAAGGCAGCTGGTACGTCGACCTCAACGGCAACGGCAAGTGGGACGAGCAAGACCTGTGGGCCAAGCTCGGCACTCGTGACGATCTTCCGGTCACCGGCGATTGGGACGGCGACGGCAAGATGGATATCGCCATCTTCGGCAAAGCTTGGCCCGGCGATCCGCGGCACATCGCGCACGACCCCGGCTTGCCCTCGGCCGAAAACGCCAAACACGGACCGATCAAAAACCTGCCGCCGCTGGCGGAGAACGCCACACTCGGCGTTCGCGCGATGCAACTCACGTCGACCGGCTCCGTGCGATCAGACCTTATCGATCACGTGTTTCTGTACGGCTGGGGCGGCGACGTACCGATCGCCGGCGACTGGACCGGCGAAGGCCAGGAGATGATCGGCATCTTCCGCGACGGCCAATGGCGGCTCGACCTGACCGGCGACGGCAAGTACACCGAAGAGGACTCGGCGTTCAGCATGGGCCAGCCTGGCGACCTGCCGGTGATCGGCGACTTCGACGGTGACACGATCGTCGATATCGGCATCTATCGCGACGGCCTCTGGCACATCGACACGAACCACGACCGAATCCTAGACGCTCGAGATCGCGCGTTTACGTTCGGCGAGGCCGGCGAGCGTCCGGTCGTCGGCGATTGGGACGGCGACGGCATCGACGACCCGGGCTTGTATCGCGACATCCCAAGCGAAGCTCAGTAACGCTTAAAGCGCGCCGTCGAGCTGCAAGTCCGACGCGTCCGTAATAATCGGCCTTTCGCCGTTTGCCGCATCGGGCTGACGTCTTGAGCGACGTCCGCCTACGTCATTCTTTAGCTAATCCGCAAATTTTCTCCAGGCGGATTGGACGCGCCCTCTTTCGCGACCTACTTTTCAGTTGCGAGACGAATTCGCCGGATACAAACCGGCGGAAATCGCTTCGCCGCGGCGAGGTCATCCCACCTCAACGGCTCGTCGCGTCCCTGCCCGCCACGACGTTAAACTCGTCCCCGATTGCCCTGCCTGCCGCCGAGTTGTGCTCTCGCAAAATCGCGAGAATTAGCCCATTCACGGGTCCGGTTCTTTCTGTTCTGCTGGTCGTAACGACTGCCACATCTTTGACGCACATCTCAGAAAGTCAGTCATGTCTTGGATCAGCGCTCCGCCTGCTGCGCTTCGATGGAACTGCGCCGACTTACGGTTCTGACCGGTCTCGCCTTCGCCGCAGAATTTTTCTGCGCTGCGACGGCCGCCGCCGACGAATTCGCCGCGGGTCCTCAGTACGCTTGGCATCTCGTCGTCGTCGACGGTCAACTCGTCGAGCGAAGCCGCGCCGGGAACTCAGGCCAAACGATACGCCCGATTTCTGTTCGGGAAGATTTCACAGCGGCGGGTGCCGTGCGCTCAATGGAGCTTGCAGCTCGGCATGGTGCGACCGCCGCACGTATACAAGACGTCGTTCGGTCCGGTCGACGGCGTCCCGCTCTCCGGTGATTTCAACGGCGACGGCCTAAACGAAATGGCCGTCTTCGCCGACGGACGCTGGTTCGTCGACTTCAACGGCAACAGCCAGTGGGACGCCGCGGATCTTTGCATCGCACTTGGCGCCGCCGGCGATCATCCGGTGATCGGCGATTGGAACGGCGACGGCAAGGACGACATCGGCGTCGTACGTCGACCGGCCGCTCAGCGGCGCGACGTCATCCTCGCCGGCGCGGAGCAACCGGTGCGCAGCCGCAAAGGAGGCGAGTATTCGTTCGGCCCGGCTCACGGCACGCCCGTCGTGGGTGACTGGACCAACACGGGCATCGACCGCATCGGCGTGTTCCACGAGGGAATTTGGACGCTCGACGTCGACGGCGACCGCCGCTTCACGCAGGCCGACTCCGTCGTACGGCTCGGAAATCAGGGGGACGCTCCGATCGTCGGCGACTTCAATCGCGACGGCCGCGACGACCTGGGAGTTTATCGCCACGGCACATGGCAAATCGACACAACCGGTGATCTACGCTTGGGCCCGGATGACCTCACCTACCAACTCGGCGACGACGACGACACCCCCGTCGTCGGCGATTGGGACGGCGACGGTCGGGACCAAATCGGCGTGGTTCATCGTGCAGCCCGCGGAAGCCGACCTCCTTCCGCAGGCTGACCTTATTCACACGTGCCGCCCCCGCGGCACGCGCCAAACTTCGATGTGGCGGGCCGGCCGGAGCTTCACCCCTGAAGCCTCCGGCCGGTCTGTTTTACGGCGCGAAGTCTTTAGCTTGGTCTGCCGGCGCTGCTGCATTTCGTAGCCGGAGAGAGATTCGAACGGCACTACTTGAGCTTCTCAAGCTCCGCCTTCGCCTCGGCGACCTGCTTCTCAAGGTTGCGAACCTCGTCAGGATCGTCCATCTGCGCCTTCGCGGCCGATAGCAACTGCTGCAACTTCTGCAGCTTCTGCTTGAGCACTTCACTGCGCTTCTTATCGCGTTTGTCCATGCGAGAAAAACTTATACTCGGTGTCGCCAATAACCAGGCCGTCGGCTCGAATGCGCGACCGCAACCACATGAATTTTACTGCCGGTCAGATCGTAAATTACACTGAATGGAAAGTGATCGACCGTAATGAACCGTATTGTATCCTCAAACTTCGGGAAACTTTCCGGTGTTGCCGTGATTCGACGCACGGCCTGCTCAACGGCCGCTTGAAAATCGCTCGCCGAAGTCTCGCTTCGTTCTCGGTACCAGCGCAGCGACGCCAAATATTCGCTCAACGCTTCGTCGTGAAACGTCAAGCTAGCCACGAATTATCTCGTCGGCACGCCGCTTGACCTCTTCCCAAGGGATGCCGACCACCTTGCCCGAACGCATTTCTTCGGCACGGCGACGTATTTCCGTCCGCCACTCTTCCGAGAACGGTGCGCGATCATCCGTCGGCAGCGACTGCTGAACGGCGTCGACGATCTCCAACCGATCTGCCACCGGCAGCCGCAGAATCGCGTCGAGCACGGTCTCAGCTTGAGGGTTCATAGTTCCGGAACTCAAGAGCAGAAAGAAGGTGTCACCTTTTCAATTCTAACGAACTTCCCGACAACCGCAAAAACACGACGGCGGTTCGCCTACTCGGCGTGAAATACTTCGTGGCAATCGTCGCAGCTTTTGCCCATACGATCGAGGGCCTTCTTAAAAGTCGCTTCGTCGCCGGCGTGGGCCGACTTGGAAAGCTCCGCGGCCGCATCGCGCATCTCGATTGCCATGGCATACCACTTCGGCAGATCGGCCGGGTTCTTCACTTCGTGAGTGTCGTAAAGCGTGGCCTGCGCGAACACGGCCAAGATGGCCGCCGCTTCGGCGCTGTCGTCTTTCGTGCGTGCAAACCGGCGAACGTTGCGACGCAGCCGACTATTCACTTCGGCCGACTCGTGCATGAGTTTGCCGAGCGACGCGAACTTCTCCCATTTCGGAGCAGCGCCGCCCGAGGTTTGCCCGATGACGCCGGTTAGCTTGTCGTGAGCCGTTTTGGCCGTCGCAAAATCTTTGGCCCGCGACAATTCGCGGCCGGCGGTCATGACGTCGGAGGCGACGGCTTTGAGCTTCGCGTCGCCGTCATGCAGCCCGATGGATTGAGCGAGCGCAACCAAAGCGTTGGCCTTTTGCGCAAGTTGCTCCTGGTTCTTGGCGAACGTCGCTTCGTCGGTCATGAAGCCGGCGATCTTCGTGAGATAGTTCGTCGCAGCCACTCGAAGATCGGCCGCGGGGACAACCGTCGACAAGGCCGGCGAGGCGGGCGGTTCGGCCAGCGACAATCCGGCCGCGCTCAGCAAAATTCCGGCGGCGATCCAATACGGCGAGCGACGATGAAACGTGGCCACGGAGAACCTCGCAAAGACGGGCGAAAGCAATCGAACGAAAACGCGAGCGCCTAGTCTGATTGGCTCGCTCGGCGAATGTCAAGTCGCGCCGCGGCGGCGAATTGCCCGACCACGACGGCGGTTTGACAACTCTTGCCGGCGACTTCTAAAATCTTGCTTTTCTCGCGGCGGGAGCGGTCGAACAGCAATGGCCAAGGCCACATATAAAGACGCCGGGGTCGACCTGGAAGTGTACGACCAGGCAATGGCCCGACTGCCGCGGTTGCTGCATCGCACGCAAACCCCGCGCGTCATGCCGCTCGACGGCGGTTTCGCCGGGCTGTTCGCCCTCGATTTCGCCGGGCCGCTCTTCGCGCGGAAGTATCAAGACCCGGTATTGGTGAGTTGCACCGACGGCGTCGGCACGAAGCTCAAGGTCGCCATGCACTGCGACCGACATACGACCGTCGGCATCGACCTCGTGGCGATGAGCGTCAACGACGCGCTCTGCTGCGGCGCCGAACCGCTGTTCTTCCTCGATTACATCGCGATGTCGCACGACGATCCGGTGCGGCTGGAGCAAATCGTGCAAGGCGTGACCGACGGCTGCCTGCAGGCCGATTGCGCGCTGCTCGGCGGCGAAACGGCGATCATGCCCGACATTTACGCCCGCGGCGACTACGACTTGGCCGGCTTCTGCGTCGGCGTGGTCGAGCGCAAGGGTGTGATCGACGGCAAGCAAATCACGCCCGGCGACGTCGTGCTCGGGCTCGCCTCGAGCGGCTGCCATTCCAACGGCTACAGCCTCGTGCGCCGCGTGGCGTTCGACATCGCCAAGCACAATGTGAACGACCACGTTCCGGAACTTGGCCGCACAGTCGGCGAAGCGTTGCTCGAACCGACGCGGATCTACGTGAAGCCCGTCCGCAAGGTGCTTGCGCATTACGCGAAGAAGCACGTCGTGCACGGCATCGCGCATATCACCGGCGGCGGACTGCAAGGCAACCTGGAACGGATCATTCCGCCCGGCTGCCACGCCCGCGTCCGCCGTTACGATTGGCCGATCCCGCCGGTATTCCCCTGGCTGCAAAAGCTCGGTGAAATCGAAGCGGATGAAATGGACCGCGTGTTCAACATGGGGATCGGCCTGACGATGGTCGTCAGCTCGTACTACGCCGACAGCATCCGCAGCCAACTCCAAGACTGCGGCGTCGAATGCTTCCCGATCGGCGAAATTGTCGCCGGCGGCGAAGGCGTAGTTTGGGCGTAAAGCGCCGCTCTACTGCGTCACCAAGCTGACCTGACGATCAGGCGAGGTCGTCGCTTTCGACGGGCCCGCCGTATCGAGCGCTTCGAGAATCTGCGACTGCGTGTAGCCGCCGCCGAACAAGATCGGCTCGTACTTCTTATTCGCCGGGAAGATGGCGATCAGCGGCACTGCGCGAACGCCCTGCAGGCGCAGGAAAAACTCCTGCTCGGCTTCGGGCAGCTTGTCGATGTCGACCTCGTAAGTAACAACGCCGTTTTGTTCGACACGTTTCTTCGTCGTCGACCGATCCAGGTTCGCCGCCTTCAGCGACTTGCAGGTCAAGCACCACTCGGCGGTGAACTCAATCATCACGGTTTTGCCGTCGTCGACCTCGCGGACGAAATTGTTCATCGCAAAGTCGTGCCGCCACGGGAGCGGGTCCGTAACTTGCGGCATGGCAAACGCGAGCCATCCGATGACGCCGGCAAAAGCCGTGGCCATGCCCCAGGCTTTCAGCTTCTCATGACTCTCCGCATAGTTCGGCGTGCGGCCGATCCACCAACATGCCACACCGAGGCCTGCCAGCAGGATCAAAGTCGGAAAGATTTTGTCTTCGTGAATCGGCACCATGAGCCAAATGGCCGTGCCGACTAACACGAAGCCCATCACTTGTTTGAACGTATCCATCCATTCGCCGGGTTTCGGCAAGAAGCGAACCAGTCCCGGCTTGAGACCAACGAGCAGATACGGGGCCGCCATACCGAGCCCCATCGCAATGAAGATCGCGTACGTCACCGGCGGACTTTCGCGCAGCGCAAACGCCACGGCCGTACCGAGAAACGGACCACTGCAAGGCGTCGCCAGGACTGTGGTGATCGCGCCTTTAACGAACGCACCGCCGAGTCCTTCTTTCGACGACGCCTGTTGCACTCCGCGGCTTCCGGCAAATCCCGGAATCGGAATTTCCCAGACGCCGAGAAAGCTCAAGGCCATTACGAACACGATCGCCACGAGAATGATGTTGAAGATGTCGTAGCTAAACTGCTCGCCCCAGCCGAACGATGTGTTGAAGCCGATTCTCAGGACCACCGGAATCGTCGCCAACACGACGAACACGAAGATCATGCCGAGCGAGTACCACAAGTTCAGCAGGAACACACGACGAGGATCGTGCCCGCCTTGCTCGACGAACGAAAGCACCTTCAAGCCGATGACCGGCAGCACGCAGGGCATGAAGTTCAAAATAAAGCCGGCCAAAAAGGCAAAGCCAAGCATCGTCGCAAGCGAGGATTCATCGGCCCCCTGCTGCCGTTTGATCTGAGCAAGGTCGTAGTCGGTCGAACCGAGATCAACCGCGCATCGCGCCACGGCGGCATTAAAAGCGGCCGCGTGAACCGTACGGTAGCTCACCGGTCCCAGAAATCGCAGCGGCTTCGACGAAGTGCCTGGCGCAGCCGCCGACCCCACGTTGAGCACCGTTTCCCAGCTCACGGCCTCGGGCGCCAAACAGTTGTTTCCTTCGCAAGTTTGAAACCCGAGCGTGCCGGCCAATCGATATTCACCGGGCTGCGTCGTCGCCGGAACATCGACCTCGGCACTCCACGTCACAGGCTGTTCGAAGTAGGGGATCGACGATGTTTCACCAAGATGCTCGCTGACCGGCTTCTGTTCGGTCGACAAGAAACCTCCCTGCAATCCGGACGTTTCCGTGAACACGAGCGCCGTCGCCTGATTACCGATGGCCGGCAGCGGCGCAGCGATCGCGTAATACACGTGCCAACCGGCGTCGGGCTTCATCGTCACGATGATCTTCGCCTTGCCGCCCGGCGTCACCTGGGCAGGTTCCAACCGTGCCTCAAGCTGCAATCGAGCCGTGCGCGGCTTATACGAACCTTCGACGACCGTCGCATCGAGCGCCTTCTCCATGCCGACGGGCAAGCGGAACCCGGCGCCTCCGGGGACGGGCGGTCCGGAACCAACTCCGGGCATCGGCGGGCCGGAAGACGTCGTCGCGGCGGAATTGGTCGCCTTGTCAACAACCGGAGGGGGCGGACTTGCCGTCGCCGGTTCAATACGATCTGTCGCGGGGTTCTTGAGCGCCGGCGGCGTGCCGGCCTTTGCCGCGAACTTATAGTCCTGAGGAGCAAGACAAACTTTCTCACACGCCTGGGCGAATACACGGCCGGCGAGTTCCAGCTTCGTCGGGTCCACGCCTTCGGCAAACGCCATGGGCGCCGTCCATGTAATAACGCTTTCGTGCGTTTCGACGATCATGTTGTCGAAGCCCGGTTCGGCCGCCGCGTGCGGCTTGTCGTCGGCCGTAAACTTACCGATGGTCACGCCGGCAACCGGCTTCACCGAGATCGAAGTCGTAACAGGTCCGCCGGGCTTCTGCGTGACGGAATAGATGTGCCAGCCCGGCGCTATGTCCGCCGTGACGAAAAGGCGGCCATGTTTGCCGTCGGCCTCGACGGTGAACACGCCCGTTGCCTTGACGACGTCTCCCGTAGGCGCACCCGATCCCAATTCGAGCGGCTGAAAGAAATCTTGCTGCGCTTCTACCGCACCGCCGACGAAAGCAATCATCAGGCCGATCAAGACGGCCGACGTTCGCAATCTGCGGGGGAGTCTCTTATCGTTCATACGCTCAAATCCTTCGCGTTCAAAAATCCCAATTCCGCCGCATTTTACCCCGGTCAAAAATGACGGGTCAACGTGGCTTTGATGCCGTGCGGCTTCAGGTCGATTCAACAATTTCCCGCAATCGATTCATGAGTCTCTGCCGGCGCAACGCAACGGCTGCCGAATCGGCGAATTCTTGTTTTTCCACATGAATCCAGCGAAACCAACGATACGGCGACAAAAGCGCCGCCGATCGTGCGTAGACATCGACCAACACGGTTTCTTCGACGGATAAGCCGCCGCTTGAGTGCGCCGACGCGGCATAGGCGTTGAGAATCGCCAAATTTTTTTGGGCATTGCCGCCGACGGCATCGCTGAGCAATCTCGCCATATCAAGCGCAACGCTATCGACGGTCGCGGCGGCGAAGTCGATGAAGCCCGAGACCTTGCCGCCTTCGAATAGCACATGGTCCGCACGCATATCGCCATGTACGACTTGCAGCGCGGACGATTGTCGTTCCTCAAGCTGGAGCATCTGATCAACCGACGCCGACATCTTCCTCCAAGTGCGCGACCATTCATCAAAGCTCGTCCGTTCACTCTCGTCGCCGCATTGGACCACGGCGCGTCGCACAAGTTCTCTCCCGCCGTCATTCACCTCATTCCACACGGCACGGCGTCGGGCAATTGCCGGCGACCGATCGCGGCGGCATTCGCGGGCTGAGCCTGTTCGAAGTGCTGCGTGAAGTTGCGCAAGTGCCGCCATCGCTCCGGCCAAGTTGTCACCATCGGCCGCCGTCGCAAGCTCGGGCTTTCCCGGCAGCCAAGGCTCGCACTGCCACCATCTTTCACAAGCCCGCACGCATGTGTGGCGAGGGTCTTCACACGATGAGAGCGGTACGGGAAGCCGCGCTTCGCCGGCATCTCTGGCTGCACGCAGTTGCCGCGCGATCCATTCGGGCCGCTCCGTCGTAAGCAAATCGTTGGGCCAAGCCTTGAGGGCAAAACCGCCGCCAGAGGTCGTGACACGCCAAACTTCCGCGCCGCTCAATCCGGCGGCGGCGTGGCGGATCGGCAAACCGCTCAACGGCGGCAGACCCGCAAAGCAACTAGCTATGGCGGCCACTTGTTCCGGAAACATCACAACACCCGCCCGAAATCGAAAACGGTCCTTCCGTAATAATCGGCGAAGGCGTGACAATCGAACCGGTGAATCCGACCAGGCAAAGCGTTCCGGATGTTGCTAATTCGCAAGCCGGGTAAGTTGGGGTATATTTTACGGTCTGAAACCGGCCTCGTGCCGAATTCGCCGACCGACCAGGCAAAGTCCGCAAGATTTGCCGGTCGCCGGACAACCATCATCGTGTGCTCGCGCGAAGCCGAATCCTATCTGAGGTTGCCGCTATGAAGCGTCTGTTTGTCGCCTCCCTGTTCGCCGCTTGCTCGACGTTGCCGCTGGTCGGCGCCACGTCGCCCGCACGAGCCGCTGAAGAAACGAAACCGGCCGCAGCCGAGAAGGCCGCATCTCCGGTCAAGGCGGACAAAGACGAAGAAGACGAAGGCAAATCGGCACCGTCGTCAGCGGGCGCCAAGCCGTCGGGTCCGGCTTCGAAATACCCGCCGCATACCGACGTGCTCAAAGACTTCACGCCGGTCGACGGCCTAATCCGCCTCTATCGCAAAGAGAACCGGCTCTTGGCAGAGCTTGATTCCAGTGCGATGAACCGCGACCTGATCGTGCTGATCTCGATTGCCCGCGGTATCGGCGAAGGTCAACTCCTCGGCGGCATGTCATGGGGCTTCGGCGACGATTGGCTCTGGCAGTTCCGCAAGGTCGACGACAACATCCACGTCGTCCGTCGCAACATTCGCTTCCGCGCGGCCAAAGGGAGCCCAGAAGAATCGGCCGTACGGTTCGCTTACACGGATAGCGTGCTTTACAGCCTGCCGATCATCACGATGGGTCCCAAAGGGGGCGCGATCGTCGATTTCTCGCAGATTTTCATGAGTGACTTGCCGCAAATCGGCAGTGCTCAGCCGGGCTTCCAATTCTCGCCCTCGAAATCGACATGGGCCGCCGTCAAAGGCTTTAAAGACAATATCGAACTCGAAGTCGCCGCGGCTTACAGCATTTCGCCGAACGTGCAGCTCGACACCGTGCCCGACGCGCGAGCGCCACGATCAACGTGCACTACTCGATCAGTGCCCTGCCCGACACCGGCTATCAGCCCCGCGTGGCCGATGATCGTATCGGTTACTTCCTGACGGTGATCAAGGACTACTCCAAGAAGGGCGCCGACGACAACTTTGTACGCTACATCAACCGCTGGGATCTGCAAAAGGCCGACCCGACGGCCGAACTTTCGCCGCCGAAGAAGCCGGTGGTGTTCTGGATCGAAAAGACCGTGCCGTTTCAATATCGCAAGGCAATCTCCGACGGCATCCTCGAGTGGAACAAGGCCTTTGAAAAGGCAGGCATCGTCAACGCCATCGAAGTGCGGCAACAGCCCGACAACGCCGATTGGGACCCGGAAGACATCAACTACAACACGTTCCGCTGGATCACCTCCGGCGCCGGCTTCGCGATGGGCCCGAGCCGCGTGAACCCGCTGACCGGCCAGATTCTCGACGCCGACATCATCTTCGACGCTGACTTCATTCGGTTCTGGAAGATGGAGATGGAAACGTTCACGCCCAAGAGCATCGCCGCGATGACTGGCGGGCCGGTGGATATCGACGAATATCGCGAAATGCTCGCCGGCGTGCCGCAATCGCACCGCCACAGCCTGATGTGCCGCTGCGAATTGCATAACGGAATGTCGCGCGAGTTGGCCTTGGGAGCGACGATGCTCGCCGCAACGAAAGCCGATCCGGCCGAAGCCGCGAAGGAAGAAACCAAGATGATCCTGCAAGGCCTGAAAGAAGTGGCCATGCACGAAGTCGGCCACACGCTCGGCCTGCGTCACAACTTCAAGGCGAGCACGCTCTTCAAAGTGGAAGACTTGCACGACACCGACAAGACGAAGGACGTCGGCTTGGCGTCGTCGGTGATGGATTACAACCCGACGAACATCGCCGCCAAGGGCAAGAAGCAGGGCGACTACTATTCGATGACGATCGGCCCGTACGACTTCTGGGCCATCGAATACGGCTACAAGCCGTTTAGCGGCGGCGATGAATCGACCGGCTTGAAGAAAATCGCTTCACGCTCGGCCGAACCGGCTCTCGCCTTCGCGACCGACGAAGACACCCGCGGCATCGACCCGGATCCGCTCGTCAATCGTTTCGACTTCGGCAAGGAGCCGCTCGATTACGCCAAAGCCCGCAGCGAAATGATCGAACAACTGATTCCCGACGTCGTCGACCGCGTGACGAAAGAGGGAGACGGCTACCAACGGGCTCGCCAAGCGTTCGGCGTGCTGCTGGGCAACTACGGCTCGTCGCTGTTCTTCGCCTCGCGCTACGTCGGCGGCTTGTACGTCAACCGCGACCATAAGGGAGACCCGAACGGTCGCCCGCCGTTCGAAATCGTGCCGGCCGACAAGCAACGAGCCGCGTTGAAGCTCATCAGCGAGCGGATTTTCAACGACAAGCCGTTCGCGTTCCCGCCGAGTTTGTACAACTATCTGGCCGCCACGCGCTGGAGCCACTGGGGCGTCCGCGAGCCGGAACGGACCGACTACGCCGTTCACGACGTCATCCTCATGTGGCAGCAACGAGTTCTCGATCAACTTCTTTCGTCGCTTACTCTCAAGCGGCTTCATGACGCCGAACTCAAGGTCGACGCCGATAAAGACGTGCTGACCGTCGCCGAATTGATCGACACGCTGACCAAATCGATCTACTCGGAACTCGGCACGATCAAGGCCGGCGAATACACGAACCGCAAGCCGGCGATCAGCAGCGTGCGTCGCAACCTGCAACGTACGTACCTGAAACGACTCAGCGGTTTGGCGCTCGGCCCGCAAGGTTCGTCGGCTCTGCTGGCGATGCTCGGCGGCGGCGGAGGCAGCTTGGGTTCGTCGAGCAACGTACCGGAAGACGTCCAAAGCCTCGCCTATGCCGAATTGAAGAAGCTCGACGCCGCGATGACGAAAGTTCTCGACGGCGACGTGAAACTCGACGCTTACACGTCGGCTCACCTCACGGAATCACGCGAGCGAGTTCGCAAGGTGCTCGAAGCTCAGCTGACGACCACGCGTCCGTAGTCAACGCGACGCAGCAAATCTTCCCGCACGCTCCAAGCCGCGCGAGGCCCTTTCGCGCGGCTTGTGGCTTTTAGCGGGCTCCGCGACTGCGAACTTGCGCACGCCGAGCGTCGCCAGAACGAGGCCCGCCGTTAGCGAGATGCCCAAGCTCACAATGCTGAACGAGCGAGTCTGGTAAGCCTCGATGTTTCGCAATCGTCGCGGAATGAGCGAAATGTCCAACCGGGCCGAGTCGCGCAAGCCTGCGAGTTCCGACGAGGCCAACGGCTCGCCGGCGCCGCCTTTTCCGCGAGCAATTTCGGCACCCCGAGCTTTTGCAGTCCGGCTTCAATTTTCGCAACACTGTCGGTGCGACCGGCCGAGGCCGTGTCCCACTGCATGGCGAAGCGCACTCCGGCGGCGACGACAATCACCGCCGCGCCGGCGAGCCATAAATAGCCCGACTTCCGGCGCAACGGCGCCCGCGTCGATGCCGGAGCCATGTCTTTCGGCAACGCCACGACTTGCTCGATCGGTTGCCACGTCCGACCGTCGCGGCAGATCATGTCGCCGGGAAATAAATGTCCGTCGCGCGCCATTTGCGCGAGCGCTTCGGGCGGATACGGACCGTGGGTTTGTCCGGCTCGTGCGAGATACCAGCTCATGTGCGATTGCGTCCAACTCGCTCCGCCGCCGGCGTCGCAGGCGGCAACTTGTTCGCGTCGGGGACGACGTGTATTTTAGACGTTGTCGCCGGCGTCTGCCGGCACGCCGGCCGAGCGATTCGGCACGGCCCCAAATCATCGGAAATCGCCGCGTGAAGCTCGTCGTCGCCATCATTCAGCCCACAAAGCTCAAGGCCGTGCGCGAGGCCTTGGTCAATATCGAAGTCACCCGAATGACGGTGAGCGACGCCCAGGGCTACGGTCGGCAACGCGGGCAGACCGAGCTTTACCGCGGCAACGAGTACAAATCGAACTTGCTGCGGAAGGTGGCGGTGGAAATCGTCGTCAACGACGACTTTCTCGACCGCACGCTGGAAACGTTGCAGCACGTCGCGCGAACGGGCCCGGAAGGCTCAATCGGCGACGGCAAGATCTTCGTGCTCCACTGCGAGCGAGTCATTCGCATGAGCGACGGCCTCGAAGGACCGGAAGCCGTCTGAGTCGTTTCTACAGTTTTCACTTCGTCGAACCGTCGGCTCGCCGGAGATTCGTTTCTTCAAGATCACGGACGAACTATGGCCATCGTACTTCTTTGCAGCGACATGATGTTTATGTCGCGAATCGCCGGTGCGGCGGCGCAGATCGGCGTTCCCTCCGCAACGGCCATGAGCCCGGCCGCGCTCGACGACAAGCTCGTCGAAGGAACGCGGTTGGTTGCGATTGATCTCTCGACTCCCGGAATCGAACCCAGCGTGCTGATTCCCAAGATTCGCACGGCGCTGAAGGTGCGGCCCCGGATCATCGCCTTCGGACCGCACGTGCAAGGCGAGCTGCTCGAAGAAGCCGAAACCTCGGGCTGCGACGCCGTGTTTTCCAACGGCCAATTCTTCGCTCGTCTGCCGGAAGTGCTGGCGCACTTCACCGACATCGCGAAGTAATTCGATTCGGCGACGCCGAGAAATGACGACGCCGGGGAACTACGACGGGCTCGGCGGTTCGGTCGGCGGCGTCACGGCTTCGCTTGGCGGCACCGTCGGCACGCCTGCGGCGTCCGGCACCAACGGCGGCAGACCGTATGCGACGTCGCCGTCCTGCCGATAGATTTCATCCGGCTCCGCGCCGTCGGTGTCGTAACGCAACAATAAGTACGCGGCGGAAACGGCGGTCCAGAAAAACGCGAATGCGTATCCGAGCACGACGAGCCGAATGCAGCCGTTCCAGAAGCCGAGCACCTTCGCGCCCCATACGTCGCTGCCGCTCAAGCCTCGATTTTTGAGCGCCTGATCCATGAGTTCCGCGCCGCTTCCCCAACTCACGCTCCAAGCCGACAGTTGCCAAACGCCGCGTGCAAAGAGTTCGACGACGGCGAGCCCGAGCAGGCCGAGCAGAACGGCGAGGAAACCGTAAAACAAATAGTGCAGCGGGCGCTGAAACACGTAGGAATACGAACGGCTCACGGCGTCGAATCCGTCGCTTCCTTCGGCGCTGATCGTGGCGTGCATCAGCGGCCAACCGACGGAAAGTCCCGTCATCGCCAAAGCCATAACGATGCCGCCGAGGACGGCCAACGGATACCCGAGCGCCGCGACGAACACGGAGGCTCGCATGACGAGCCCCAAAAGAAAGAGGCCGGCGGTCACGACGATGACGGCGACGATCGGCAGCAGCGGCGCGGCGAAGTAGGACATCCAGCGTTTCGCAGCATGACCGAGAGCGTGCGGCAGCGTCGCCGGTTCTTCCCGCGAAAGCTGCACGAGAGCGCTCGCGCGTAAGCGCACCGCCGAACAGTCCCCAAACCGCGGCCGCCCAGACGATGCAAATCAGTAGAAACAGACTGCCGCCGAAGGTACGCGACAAATCCAAGAATTGAATGACCGGCGCCGTAAGCCGGTGCCAAGGGTCGACCACGGAATCGTTCGGCGGCGCGCGAGCGCCGGACCGCCACCCAGGCCGGTGCCGAAGCCGGCGATTCCGAGCCCGCCGAACTTCGTCTTCCAGGGACAGCTTTCGTACGACCGCACCAACGCCTTAACGTCGGGCGAATCGAAATTCTCGAAGACTTTGCCCGTCGCCCACCAGCCGGCGATCGTGAGGAGGACGCCCAGTGACGCGAGCGTGAGCATTCGCACTTGAATGGCGATGCGAAAGATCCGGCCTCGGAAGAACCAGCGGCCGATACGATCCCAGGCCAAGCCCGTGGACCGGCGAATATCTTGACTCATGATGTCGGTCTCAAGCTGCCGAGTAGCGGACGGAGAGCCCGCCGAAAACGTCCCGCAAAACCTACGGAACAGCGGCAATTATAGACCGACGAAGATGGGTCGCAACTCTTGGAGCCGGCGGCCTGAGTCAGGCTCGTTCGTCGTCGACTTCCGGCCGATCGACTTCTTCCGATTCGTCATCGACGCGAGATGACGGGAACGTATAGCGTTCGCCGAGCCACGCCCGAGATCGATCTCACGGCACCGTTTGCCGCAGAACGGCGCAGCGTCCGACGTCGCCGGATCGAACTTCTTGCGACAAATAGGACAGACGGCTTCGGCCATGAACCACGCGTGATCGCGAAACTTTACTTGTCGCTGCCCGACGACTTCGTGCCGCCGTCGCCTTTGGACGAGCTTGAGGAGCCGCCCGAATCACCGCCCGACGCAGGCTTGGAATCGGCTGCGGCGCTCTTCTTATAGGAGTCGCTGCGGTAGTCGGTCTGATAGAAGCCCGAGCCTTTGAAAACGATGGCCCCGCCGGTGCCGAACAGCCGGCGCAATTTCTTCTTCTTGCACTCCGGGCACTTCGTGAGGACTTCGTCCTTCATCGACTGAAATTGCTCGAACTTATGTCCGCAAGCGTCGCATTCGTAATCGTAGGTCGGCATAAGAGCTCTAAAACAACTTGAGATTCAAGTTCCATTTAGCCGCAGAGCTCGTCTCCGCGGCTTGCAGCTTCGCAACGAAAACTACTCGACGGCCTTCGAAACGATCACTTGCGCCGGTCGCACGACGCGATCGTGCAGCGTGTATCCCTCTTGCGCCACGGTGACGACCGTATTCGGCGGTTGGTCGGCGACCGGTTGTTGCAGGATGGCTGCATGCACGTTTGGGTCGAACGGCTTTCCTAACGCATCAATGCGTTTGGCATTGTGCTTCGCGAGCACGGATTCCAACTGCTGAGCGACGAGCTTGACCCCTTCGAGCAGACTCGTGACGTCCGCGTTCTTCTCGGCCGCCGTAACGGCGCGGCCGATGTTGTCGACCACCGGCAGAAGGTCCCCGACCAGCGGCATCAGCGCGTACTTGCGTTCGTCGTCCATTTCGCGACGTAGCCGCTTGCGGACGTTTTCCAATTCCGCAACGGCCCGCAACGCGCGATCTTTCGCCTCGTTCGCTTCGGCTTGGAGCTTGGCAATCGGATCGTCGAGCGCCGCCGCGGCGTCCGCCGTGGAACCGGCAATCGCGTCTTCCGGAAGTTCGTTTTCTTGTTCGGTCATCTCTTCTGGTCCTTCGATCCCTTCGTCTTCGATCTCTGCTCGTCCTTCGGACAATTCCGGCGCTATCGCCCTTCTTGCACAGACGCCGTTTCATCGTCGCCGGTGAAGTACTCTTTCACTTTATCGAAAAAGCTTTTGCGGTGCGGGCTGACGTTCGTTTTCTCTTCGGTCGCCAGTTCGCGGAGCAATTCTTCTTGCCGCTTCGTGAGCTTCGACGGCACTTCCACCTGCACCTGCACGAGCATGTCGCCCTTGCCGCGAACTCGCGGATCCGGCATACCACGTCCTTTGAGACGGAACACTTCGCCCGGTTGCGTACCGTGCGGAATCTTGAGTTCTTCAGGACCATCGAGCGTCGGCACTTCGATCATCGCGCCGAGCGGCTTGCGTATAGCTGATCGGCATGGAGCATATGAGGTTCTGCCCGTCGCGTTGGAAGAGCGCGTGCTCGCGAACCGTGATGAAACAGTAACAATCGCCGTTCGGCCCGCCGTTGGGGCTGGGATCGCCTTCCCCCGTGATTCGCAAACGGGTACCGGTATCAACGCCCGCGGGAATTTGCACTTCGCGTTTGGTGCGTTCGAGTACGTAACCTTCGCCGCGGCAGCCCGTGCAGGGGTCTTGAATGACGTTGCCTGCGCCGTGGCAACTCGGGCAGGTCGTCTGCATTCTGAAGATGCCGGTGGTTTGGATCACCTGGCCGCGACCGCCGCAGTAGCGGCACGTTTCGGGCTTGGTCCCCTTCTTCGCGCCAGTGCCGCCGCAGGTCTCGCACTTCGTGTGGCGCGAGATTTGAATTTCTTTTGTGCAGCCGCGGGCCGCTTCGCGCAGATCGAGCGTTACGTCGGCCCGCACGTCGGCGCCTTGCCGGCGACCGCGACCTCGTCCCCCGCCGCCGCCGAAGACGTCGCCGAAGATCCCGCCGAAGGCTTCGAAAATATCGTTGATGTCGCCAAAGTGGGGCGAGCCGCCGCCTCCGGGACCGTCGACGCCGGCGTGGCCGAAACGATCGTAACGACCGCGCTTGTCCGAATCGCTCAACACTTCGTAGGCTTCGGCCGCTTCCTTGAACTTGACGACGGCCTCTTCATCGCCCGGATTCTTGTCCGGGTGATACTTGATGGCGAGCTTACGATACGACGCCGAGATCTCGCCGTCGGACGCCGTCTTCGAAGACGCTCAACACTTCGTAATAGCAGCGTTTCGACGCCATAAAATCCGTTTCGCCTTACACTCGCAGATTGCCGGATGGCGAAACGGGTCGCTCTCGACTTGCGCCGAGAGCGACCCGCCCGCTTGCTTCATTATACGCCGGAGCTTCGCGAAGAAGCGGCCGGCGACGACGGCGAACCTTAGCGGACCGCCCCTTCGATCTTGGTCTTCTTGTCTTCCTTGTCGAAGTTCGTGACCAAGGCTTCCGTCGTCAGCATCAAGGCCAAGATGCTCGCCGCGTTGCCCAAGGCGACTGCGCCACGACCTTGAGCGGGTCGATGATGCCGGCCTTGTACATGTCGACGTATTCGCCGGCGTTGGCGTCGTAGCCGATGTTGGTCGCCTTTTGCGATACTTCATCGACGATCACCGAGCCGTCGATGCCGCAGTTGTCGGCGATTTGGCGCATCGGAGCCGCGAGGCAGTGCAGGATGATGTCGACGCCGATCCGTTCGTCGCCCTTGGCGCTCGAACGGGCCTTTTCGACGGCTTCCTTGCAACGCACCAGAGCCACGCCGCCGCCCGGCAGGATGCCTTCTTCGACGGCCGCACGCGTGGCGTGCAGAGCGTCTTCGACGCGGGCCTTCTTTTGCTTCATGTCGGCTTCGCTATTCGCGCCGACCGAGATGATGGCGACGCCGCCGGTGAGCTTGGCGAGCCGTTCTTGGAACTTCTCGCGATCGTATTCGCTTTCCGTGGCTTCGATCTGATTGCGAATTTGCTGGATGCGCGTTTGGATGTCGGCTTGCTTGCCGGCACCTTGCACGATCGTCGTGTCGTTCTTATCGACCGTGATCTGCTTGGCCTTGCCGAGGTGCGAAAGCTCGATCGATTCCAACTTCACGCCCAAATCTTCGCTGACGAACGTGCCGCCGGTCAGCGTTGCGATGTCGGCAAGCATGGCCTTGCGGCGATCGCCGAAGCCCGGGGCCTTCACGGCGCAGATGTTGAGCACGCCGCGGAGCTTATTGACGACCAAGGCCGCCAAAGCATCCCCTTCGACGTCTTCCGCAATGATCAAGAGCGGCTTGCCGGAGGTGCTGATCTTTTCGAGGATCGGCACAAGGTCGCGAATGTTCGAGATCTTCTTTTCGTAGATCAGGATGTACGCGTCGTTCAATTCGCAATCCATCTCCGCCGGGCGGTTGATGAAGTACGGCGAAATGAAGCCCTTGTCGAACTGCATGCCTTCGACGAGTTCGAGCGTGGTTTCGGTCCCCTTGCCTTCTTCGACGGTGATCACGCCGTCTTTGCCGACCTTTTCCATGGCGTCGGCCAAGAGGTCGCCGATTTCCTTATCGTTGTTGGCGCTGATGGCGCCGACTTGAGCGATTTCTTCCTTCTTCGACACGGCCTTGGCGATCGAACGCAGGTAGGCCACGGCGGCGTCCACGGCCTTGTCGATGCCGCGACGAACGGCCGTCGGGTTGCTGCCGGCCACGATGTTGCGAAGGCCTTCCTTGAAGATGGCCCGAGCCAACACGGTGGCGGTGGTCGTGCCGTCGCCGGCGATGTCGGAAGTCTTCGAAGCAACTTCGTTCACGAGCTTCGCGCCCATGTTTTCAAAGCGGTCTTCGAGTTCTACTTCCTTGCTCACGGTCACGCCGTCTTTCGTCACGGTCGGACCGCCGAACGATTTGTCGATGATCACGTTGCGGCCGGTCGGGCCCATCGTGACGGCCACGGCGCTGGCCAACTTTTCCACGCCCTTAAGCATCTTGGCGCGGGCCTGATCGTCGAAAAGCAGTTGCTTTGCCACGGTAATGAGTTCCTAGAGTGTTCTTGTTTTGTGATTAGCCGCGGAGCTCGACTCCGCGTTTTGCGTAGCGCGGAGACGAGCTCCGCGGCTAAATATCAACGGAAGAGCTAGATCACTTTCGCGAGGATGTCGCTCTCGCGGAGAATCTTCACTTCGTTGCCGTCCACTTCGATCTCGGTGCCGCTGTACTTGCCGTAGATCACTTCGTCGCCCACGGCGACCGACAACGTGCCGCGATCGCCGCTATCGAGCAGCTTGCCCGGGCCGACGGCCACGACCTTGCCGCGTTGCGGCTTTTCCTTGGCGGCGTCCGGCAACACGATGCCGCCTGCGGTCATTTCTTCGGCATCGTGCGGTTGGACGACGACGCGATCATCGAGCGGACGGAGATTCAACTTAGCCATGTGATCAGATTCCTTATGTGAACGTTAATTGAGTTTGAAGTTTGTGTTGAGCTTGGCGATGGGAACTTGGTGCTGAGAGTTTGCAGCTTCCGCGCGGTCGCGGAATTACATTCCCATACCGCCCATATCCATGCCGCCCATTCCCCCCATGCCACCCATGCCGCCGCCCATTCCGTGATGGTCGTGGCCCGCGTGGTCGTCCCCTTCATCTTCCTTCGGAATGTCGGTGATCAGCGACTCGGTGGTGAGCAGCAGCGCCGCAACGCTGGCCGCGTTTTGCAGGGCCGTACGCACAACCTTGGCCGGGTCGATGACGCCCGCAGCCACGAGATCGGTGTAGGTATCCTTGTCGGCGTCGTAGCCGTCGTTCTTGCCCTTGAGCTGACGCACGCGGTTGACGACCACGCCGCCGTCGAGGCCGGCGTTGTTCGCAATGCAGCGGAGCGGGTTGTCGAGCACGTTCTTGATGATGCGAGCGCCGAGGCCTTCATCGCCTTCGAGCTTCAGGCCTTCGACGGCCTTTTCGCAACGCAGCAGAGCCACGCCGCCGCCCGGCACAACGCCTTCTTCCAAGGCCGCTTGTACGGCGGCACTTGGCGTCTTCGAGCAGCCACTTGCGCTCCTTCATTTCCGTTTCGGTCGCAGCACCGCAATTGATTTGGGCCACGCCGCCGGCGAGCTTCGCGAGACGCTCTTGGAGCTTTTCGCGATCGTATTCGCTGTCGGTCACGTCGATTTCGCGGCGAATTTGTTCGGCTCGACCGTCGATATCGGCCTTCTTGCCCGCACCGCCGACGACCGTCGTGTTTTCGGCGTCGATGTGGATCTTCTTGGCGCGGCCGAGGTCCGAGAGCTTGACGCTATCGAGTTGGATGCCGAGGTCCTTGAAGATCGCGGTGCCGCCGGTCAGCACGGCGATGTCGCCGAGGATGGCCTTACGACGATCGCCGTAACCGGGCGCCTTGACGGCGCACACGTTCAGGATGCCGCGCATCTTGTTGACGACGAGCGTCGCCAAAGCTTCGCCTTCGATGTCTTCAGCGATGATCAAGAGCGGCTTGCCCGACTTCGAAACCGCTTCGAGAATCGGCACGAGGTTCTTGACGTTCGAAATCTTGTCTTCGTAGATCAGGATTTGGCAGCTGTCGAGCTCGACCGTTTGGTTGTCGGCGTTAGTGACGAAGTGCGGCGAAAGATAGCCGCGGTCGAATTGCATGCCTTCGACCACTTCTACTGTCGTCTCGGCTTGCTTCCCCTTCTTCGACGGTGATCACGCCGTCTTTGCCGACCTTCAGGAAGGCGTCGGCGAGCACGTCGCCGATAGTCGAATCGTTGTTGCCGGCGATCGTGGCAATTTGCCGCAGTTCGCTCTTGCTCTTCTCGTTGATCGGCGTGGCCATCTTCTTGACCTGTTCGGTCACGGCCTCCACGGCCTTCGTGATGCCGCGTTGTAGAGCCATCGGGTCGGCGCCGGCGGCGATCATCTTCAAGCCTTCGCGGAAGATCGCTTCGGCGAGGACCGTGGCGGTCGTCGTGCCGTCGCCGGCGACGTCGTTGGTCTTCGAGGCGGCTTCCTTGACGAGCTTCGCGCCGAGGTTTTCGTACGGGTCGTCGAGTTCGATGTCTTCGGCGACCGTCACGCCGTCCTTGGTCACCTTCGGCGAGCCCCAACCTTTGTCGAGCACCGCGTTACGGCCGCGGGGGCCAAGCGTGCTGCGAACGGCTTTGGCCAGCTTCGAGACGCCGGCCAAAAGCGGCTGACGAGCGTCGTCACTAAAGACCATCTGTTTTGCCACAGCGGATTCCTCCTGAGTCGAGCGAATTGCGTAAACGAATTTGAGCGGTTCAGGGCGAGCGAACGAGGTCGGCCGCGAGCCCTTGATACTTGGGTAGGCCGTGGGCGCAGCCTACTTTGGCAGGCGCACTTTCCACGCGGCCTCTACTGAACGCAAGCACCGTGCCAAGAACGGCAGCACACGACACAAGTCTTTACGAATTGGCACGTTACGCATCATTCGCGGCATCAGAGCGGCGGAGCACCGTGAAGACGGACCAAAACCGAACGTGCCAAAACGGCAGATGCCGACGCTCGCCTCCCGGTCTGAGTTAGAATCTGGCCGCACTGCCCGAGATGGAATCGCAACTCACTTGGAACCTCCCCGCCATGCTTCGCTACACGCTCTTCATTGGCCCGGTCGTGCTTGCCGCCCTTTGGTTCGGCCGTTCTACGGAAGCTCAGCTTCCGATTGCGGCCGATGCCGCGCCCCCCGATACGTTTCCGTTCGTCGTCGTCGAGAGCTTCGATGCGAAGTACGAAGGAGACACGCCCGGCCACTTAGGGCGACACGGCGGTCTCGGCGATCGCGTACCGCGCAGTTGCGCTGGGGGATGCGGTCTATCGCGGCGAAGGAGACGCGGCCAAGGCGGTCGGCACGGTGACCAACCTCAAATGGACGCGCGGCCAAGGGGCTCGATATCGAGTTCGACCCGATCGACAAGACTCGCATCGAGATTGGCGATCACGTCTGGCTGAAGCTCGGCGCCAAATAACGATCACCAACAGAAACTCCTCGCCCGCGGAGAGAATCGCTCCGATCGCGCCGAACAAAACTCAGACCCAAATGTCGGAGGTCGAATCGCCGCCGGGGAAGCGGACTTCGTGCGCACGCGTCGGGCCGTCAGGTTCCGCGCCGAAATCCACGAAGAACTTTTCGTTGACCGCGAGTCCGCCGGTTTCCGTGTTGCAGTCGAGCTGCAACATATACGAGCCTTGCTGCTTGAGGCCGGGGTAGAACTGGTCGTCCCACGAACTGAAGAGCGAATTGGTAACGTAGAGTCGCTTGCCGTCGAGGCTGAGTTGCAACATCTGCGGCCCGCCGTCGAGCTTACGGCCGCCGACTTTCTCCGCTTTGCCGATGACGCCGCCGAGCCACGCCTGTCCGACAAGTCGTGGATGGGCAGGGTCGCTGACATCGTATTGTCGGATGTCGCCATGTAGCCAGTTGGAGAAATATAGAAAGCGATCGTCCATCGAGAGGACAAGGTCGGTGATGAGGCCCGGCACGGGAAACGGCCAATCTTTAGTTTCGACCGGCTCCACGGCGATGACTTTGTCGGCCTTCCAAGCCTCGGCATCTTTTTGAAAGTGCCACATCGTGCTGGAGAGCACGGCGCCGACGAAGCCGTGGGCGTTTGCCGGGTTGTGATGGCAACGAATCTCGAGCGGAATCATGCCCGTGTCGCCGAGTTCCAACGTCTGCTTGAGCTTTCGGTTCTCCCAATCCCACACGTAGAGCCGATTTCCGTAGCGGCCGGCTTTAACGTCGTCGAGGTTGAAGCCGCCGCGAAACGTTTTCGGGGCGGCCCATTCGCTGGAGAACATCGCGTTGAAACGCGGCTGATACCAGAAGTCGTAGTTGTAGCGCAGCTCGCCGGGCACCGCTTCCCAGCGACCTTTGATCTCAAACTTGTCGTCGAGCAGCAAGAACCCGCCCGGCGCACCGTTCTCTTTGTCGCCGAGCATGGAGATCATCACGTTGCCGTCGGGAAGACAATGCACGGTGTGCGGCGCGGAAAGGTTCGTCTTCTCGAATATCTCGGCGGCCTCGATGACTTTATGCTGCTTCGGACGGCACAGATGAGCAGCGCCGTCGGCAATGACAATGCGCAACAAGCACAACCCCGGCAGAATGAGATAGCGTCGCAGATGCTCTCCGCTCGCCGCGGCCTTCGCATGGCAACTGCTGCACGCGTTCCAACCGAAGTGATGCAACTCATCCCCGGCACTCGGCATCGCCAAACGATGCACGACCTGCGAATAAGTCTTCGACGAAGGATCGAGATCGACGACGGCCAGATAGTCGGGGCGATCGGCCACGCCGACGGCCGTGGTCGTCACGTAAGCCAGAGTTTCGCGCAGCGATTTCATTGCGGCGGCGGGCGATTCGTACGTGGTCGCACAATCGGGGCACGCGACGGGCGGTTCTTTAGCCGAACGAACGGCGAACCGATCCAAGAACCAGCCGCCGCGGCGCCGGCGGCACCGGCCAGAAATTCTCTTCGACGCATCGTCTCGCTCCCGCAGAAGGCCTTGGTTGCCGATCTACAAACGTCGTCATGCCACGAGCGACGGGCGTCGAATTTGTTTTTGATCTGCTCAGAGTGCGTTGCCGGCTGCGGGAGCCGGCCGAATTTTGGTTTGCTTGGGTGGCGGGAAGTTGGAAAATACGGGGTTGGCTCTTTGGCAATTTGACGTTCTCGCCAAGCGATTTCCTCGCCCAGCGCGAGTGCCGACAACCGGGGTTTAAGATCGTCGTAAGTCACGAGGCGAATCAAGACTTACGTCGATCCTACGACGCGAAGCAGCATTGTCAGTGCGCACAAAATCGGTGCATTAGTGCGCAGTCAGAGCGCTACCAACAAGAGCTGGCAGACTCACGAACGGAACATGTGCGCGGAGTACGCACAAAGCCGACTGCGCATTTCGACGTAAGTGGGGTCGGCGAAGCGGCACTTACGGCGACGCGGCAGGTTCCATCGGCTGCGGCGCTTCGGAAGTTGCCGGCATTACGACGGGCGGGACCGGCGGCGATTGTCGACCGCGGTTGAACTCGGCCGGATCAAAGGGATCTGCCGACGAAGAAGACGGCGCCGTCGGCGCAGCGATCGACGGTCGAGCGTCGAGGTTCGGCAGGGTCGGAATCGTAACGGTCACCGGAGCCGTGGCATCGGCGGCGTTCGGAGGCGTTGCCGTTGCAGCGGCCGTGGGTGCGGCGATCGGCAGCCGTTGCGAAAGCGTGTTGCCGCCGGTCTTCGGCGTCGTCGTGCCGCCCGCAGTAGCCCGCGACGTGAGAGCGACACGGCCGACCCAGGCCGCGATGGTGCGGTAGTGCTCGGCGTTGTGAGCGTGGAACACGGCCCGCTTCGCTCCGCCGTGCGGCGAGATCGGCACCGTCAGCATCTGGCTGTTCGAAGGGTTCTGGCGATCGACGTGTTTGAGCACTTCGTGCAGATTCATCTTCACCGAGCGGGGATCGGAGCGTTCGTTGAGATACGCCCGTTGCAGCGGAAATTTTTGGTCGCCGCGCGGGCCGTGGCAGCCCGCGGTCGCGCAGTAGTTCATCAGCAGCGGCTGCACTCGGACGGTGAATTCGTGCAACGATTCGGCCGAGATACTTCGTACCGTCGCGTCAAGCTGCTCGTCGCTCATCGCCGGCGCCGGCGGCTTCGGCGGCGGAGTAATTTCCCGAGGTGCGGCCATTGCCGCCTTCAGTCGACGCTCAAGCAACGACACGCGCGGATGCGTATCGTCGACGCGGTAAGCTTCCGTCAAGGCGCAGGGCCGCGTGGCCGTAGAGTTTGTGATCGATGGCCCAATCAGCCAAGGCGAGGTGATCGTCGACGCTTCGCATGTTGACCAGCGACGCTTTGCGAGCGAACACTTCTTCGAGATCGCGGCAAATTGCTTCGGCCTCGCGAACGCGAACCTGCAACTCGGCGTTGTTGCTGACCCACGTGATAGTAGTCGCCCGACCGCGTGATGGTGCCGGTAAGAATCTGGCCGTTCTTGAGGAGCAGCAAACCGTCGACCGCACCGAACGCAAAGCCGGAAGTTTCGGGCGGTGCGGGAACCTGCGCGGCGACAACGTTCGCCCAAGCCGCGCAAAACGCGAGACCGGCGGCGAGCGATGCGGCGGCAAATCTTGGGGGAAACATGGGGCGGGACGGTAGGTCAATCAAGCCGGCAGGTCAAGATCGACCGACAAACGTCGGCACATTTGTGGCCGGCGGAAGCAGCCCGTGTTAGCCTTTGGTGAGATGCCGGCAGGCCCCCTCGCCGACGATCGGAGGCCGTCGGTATATTGCATTCACGACGGCAGAGCCGACCTTGGCCCCGGAGCGACGTTTGACGACCGACGACGAACAAATACGACGCGAGATTCATTTTCGCGGCCGAGTGCAAGGCGTCGGCTTTCGGCAGACAACTTACGATACGGCCACGAAGTTCGATGTCGCCGGCACCGTAGAAAACCTCGACGACGGACAGGTGCTGCTCGTCGTCGAAGGTCGGCGTGCCGAAGTGCGAGCGTTCGTCGCGGCCGTCGAGAGCGCGTTGGGACGGTTTATCGCGGGAGCCGATAGCTTTGACGTCCCGCCGACCGGAGAGTTTGCGGAGTTTTCGATTCGGTTTTAGCCGTTAAAGATTGCAAGCGAGAGAACCTGGCGAACCTGCATGCATTTCGACGTTAAGTACAACTGGATCATTCCGCTCTGGATTCCGCTGGTCGGCATGATTGGCGCGTTTGCCGCGCTATGGCTCACGGCAAAGCTACTGGAGTTGGTCGCTCCTACGACTGCCGCCGTCGCACGAACCACGGCCAAGGAATCGCGCTCGCAACCGCTGCTTCCGGCGGTGATCGCTCTGGGCTTCGTCCTCGTGCTGCTGGCGCTGTTCCTGCCGTACGGCACGTTCGGCGACGACATCAAGATGATGAAAGATACGGGGCTCATGATGATCCTCGTGCTGTCGATCATTTTGGCCGTCTGCTCGGCAAGCGTATCAGTGTCCGACGAAGTGGAAGGACGCACGGCGCTGACCGTGCTCTCAAAGCCGATCACGCGACGACAGTTCATCGTCGGCAAATTGCTGGGCGTCTTAACGCCGGTGGCGATCTTCTACATCGTGCTGGGGTCGTTCTTCTTGGCGACCGTGTCGTTCAACACGAAGTACCAAGCTCGCGAGAATTCGCTGCCGATTCCGAAGGCCGAGCAATGCCAAGCGGAAATGCTTCAGACGGTGCCGGCCTTGGCGTTGGCCTTCATGGAAACGATCGTGCTGACCTCGATCAGCGTCGCCGTGAGCACTCGGCTGCCGATGATGCCCAACATGCTGATCTGCGCCGTGATCTACGTCGTCGGCCACATGACGCCGCTTTTGGTGCAGTCATCGGTCGGAAAAATGCCGATCGTGGCGTTCGTCGGGCAGTTTCTCTCGACGCTGCTCCCCGTACTCGAGCATTTCAACATTCAGGCGGCGATCGCATCGGGCCGTGACGCATCGCTGACGCTCGCGGATTGGGCCGGCTATCTCGGCTGGGCCGGCGCATATTGCCTGCTCTACACGACGATCATGCTGCTCGTGTCGCTCTTAATGTTCGAAGATCGCGACTTGGCTTAGCGCCAAGTTCCGGCGACTTAGCCGGCGTCGCGAAGCCCCGCATCCACGCCCGTGCGATGCCAATGTGGGCCCGGCAGAATTGCCGGCCGAGAAGCTTCACGAGTGGGACGTTCTTCGTCCTGATGCAGGGCTTCCAGAATCTGCTCGGCGACGCGAACGGCTTCTAAACCGTCGACGCCCGAGACACGCGGACGTCGGCCGGTTTGCACGGCTTCCGCGAAGTCCTGCAGCTCGGCGGTGAGTGCATCGCGGGCCGGGACCTCGGTCTTCTCGACACGTAGCCATTCCGTGGCGAGCGATTCCTTCATCTTGAGCTTTGCGGCGCCGTCGAGCTTTTCGACGTCGACTTGGCCGCGAACCAAGCGAGGATCGATATGCGTGATCGTCGCCGTCCGGGCGTTCAGATCGACGGAGACGAGTCGCTCGGCGGATTGAACCTTGAGTTGGCGAGCAGCCGATGATGCGGCCCGCGAAGCGTGAAGCTGGGCGATGCAGCCGTCGGCGAAACGCAGTCGGGCATGAACGACATCTTCCCGACGGCCGAGAATCGATTGGCCGACGGCGTCGACCGACACAAGCGGCGAACCGGCCAAGGCCAGCGTCAAATCGATGTCGTGAATCATCAGATCGAGCACCACGCCGATATCGGTCGAGCGGAAGCTGAACGGCCCTTCACGAAGGCACTCGATATAGCGAGGCGCGACGCAAAGCGGCTTCACGGCTTCAAAAGCCGGGTTGAATCGTTCGACATGCCCGACCTGCAAGACGCGGCGTCGCAACAGCGCACATTCGACGAGTTCTTCGGCTTCGGCGGCCGTCGATGTAAGCGGTTTTTCGACCAACGCATGAGCGCCGGTTTCGAGAAATTCGCTCGTCACGCGGCGGTGATGGGTCGTCGGCGAGGCGACGACGACGGCGTCTACCTGACCGAGCCAAGTGCGATGATCGGGAGTCGTCGGCACGCCGAATTGCTCGGCGGCCGCGGCACGAGCGGCTTCGCTCGGGTCGACGATGCCCACGAGTTCGAACTCCGGCAGGCCCTTCAGTTTGCCGGCGTGGAACTTACCTAAGTGCCCTGCGCCGACCACCACCGTACGAATGCGACTCATGCGGCTCTCCGTAACCGTTCTCGCGAGCGACCATGCTTGCCGTCTTGCTGGGCTCGTACGAACTCGAGCAACTGCAAGACTTCCGGCACCATGCGGTCGTCGTTCTTAAGAATTTCGTGAGCATGCTCGAAGCCGACCTTCGAGCGATAGAGCAGGCGATGTGCTTCGAGCAACGCCTCGACGGCGTCGCTCGAGAAATTATGGCGTTTCAAGGCCACGAGATTCACGCAACGCGGACGGGCCGGGTTGCCTTCGGCCAACATGAACGGCGGCACGTCGTGCAGCACGCAACTGAGCCCGGCCGTGAAGCTGAACTTGCCGATGGAAGCGAATTGGTGCACGCCGATATTGCCGGAGAGCGTCGCGTGGTCGCCCACGTGAACATGCCCGCCGAGCAGCGTGCCGTTGGCGATGACGACGCCGCTGCCGATTTTGCAATCGTGGGCGACATGAGCGCAGGCCATGAGGTAGTTTCCGTCGCCCAGCGCCGTGACGCCGTCTTCCTTTTCGCCGGCTCGATTAACGGTAACTGACTCGCGCAGCGTGTTGCCGTCGCCGATGATTACCTGCGTGTCCGTTCCGCGGTAAGTCAGATCCTGAGGTTCGCCGCCGATGACGACGCCGGGATAGAAGCGATTGTCGCGACCGATCGTCGCGCGGCCCGTAATCGAGACATGGCTTTCCAGCCGCGTGCCCGCGCCGATACGGACCTTGGGCCCGACGACGCAGAACGGCCCTACGTAAACTTCGTCGTCTAACTCCGCCCGCGGATCAACGACCGCGCCTGGGGCGATGAAGACGGCCATGGCACGGTGCTCCTAAGCGGTGCGCCGAATTTCGGTCGGCACGACTTCGCTTAATAAGGTTCTGACCAAATCGGCGTTAAGCCGGTGCCCGCTACGGTAAGCGACGAAATGCCCGACCAAGTCGCAGCCGGCCAGGGCCAAATCGCCGACGAGATCGAGCGACTTATGCCGCACGCATTCGTCGTGATATCGGAGTTCGTTGTCAATCGGACCGTCGGCGTCGAAAATCAGCAGATCGCGAGGAGTGGTGCGTTTGCCCAAGCCTTGCGAAACGAGCCAGTCGGCCTCGCTCTTCAGCAAGAAAGTGCGGCTCGGAGCCAACTCGCGACGGAACGAATCCACCGTCACCGGCAACGCCAAGGTCTGGCGGCCGACGCAATTGCCGAGGCCGTAATCGAGGTGAAACTTTACGTGAGAGCGCACCGGCCGGATTCGGGCGAGCTTCAATCCAGCAATCGGCCGTGCCGAGCCGCGTGGTTTCGCGAACCACCAAGGCCTTGCGCATGGCGGGCTGCGCGACGAACTCGGCCGCCGTGAGGGCCTCGACGAACGCTTGGCTTGAGCCGTCGCAACCGGGCATTTCCGGCGCATCGACCCAAACTTCGCAGTTGTCGACGTGCAGGCCGAAGAGAGCCGCCATAATGTGTTCGACCATCTCGACCGAAGCCGCGCCGGAACGGAGAACCGTCCGGCGACTGCGCGTCGATGCGATGGGCGACTACCGCGGGAATGCGGGCTGCAGAGCCGAGATCGCGGCGCACGAACGTGATGCCGGTATCAGGAGCGGCCGGACGGAACTCGACTGAAACGTCGCGTCCGCTCCAATAGCCGAAACCGGCGACCACCGTCGAGGCGCAATTGTGCGCTGCTGTCGTGGTGCGTACATCAGGGATTTACCGCAAGCAAGCGAATGAAGGAAGCCGCCGAGCAATCAACACCGCGCGTCGCCACACGCATTACGCATGACGACGCCCGACGATTACTCGGCACGAAGCGGAAGCAAGCTCCGCTTTCCTACCGCTGCGACGGAACTCCGTGCTGAGCCGCAGGAGCCGCACCCGGCTGAAATTCCGGCGGAAGGGCGACGCCGCGATTGCACATGTCGAGAATCACCGGCGTGATGTCGACGCCCGGATGCTTGTAGAGCACCGTGCTGTTGAGGCCCTGAATGACCGACTGCGGGTTGCTGCCGTCAATCGGATCACCGTTGAAGTTGAGCACGAGCACCACTCCGCTTTGACGAGCGTGATAGTTCACATAGGCCATCACTTCTTGGTAGACCTCAAAGTAATTCTTCGCCTTCTTTTCGGCGAAGTTCTTCCGCATGATGTTCACGCGCAGCGAGATGTCGGCGTCCTTCTTGGCCAGCGACTCTTCGGCGGCCTTAAATTCGGGCGAGCTGGGCTTGAAATCGCCGTTGCCCAAGCGTTGAGCTTCGTCCTTCAGCGCCTTTTGTTCGCCGAGGAATTGTTGTTCAGCGGCGCCGATCTCTTGCTTCAGCACGTCGTCCATTTGCTTGAACCGCTGGTGATTGCGGAACAAATACGGCAGGTCGAGAATGGCGACCGGCGAAGCGACGTGGGTCGGCGCGGCTTGTTGCGCGGCGGCGGGGGCGACCAACAGTCCGAAAAGAACCAACGCACGGCACGCGGCGGAAATCGAGTTCGTCACGAGGCACTCCTTGCTCTAGATCGAGCCTTCCGTAGCTCGACATGTGCACGATGGTTTCACGTTCCGTGTCGGAACGCCGCTACTTGGTGAGAACGCTCCAACAGCGTCTCGAGCGTCGATCGTGGTGCGGCATTCTGACGAAATCGCCGGCCTGGGTAAAGGTCAGTAAACACCGAGAAATGCGGCGTTTCCGGCGATTTCGCGGCCGCAAAAACGCCGTCGTGCGTCGTCGGCCAAACCTCTTTGCATTCGCGTTCCCCCGAAACTTGGATCCCGACGAAGGGTTACATGCCGTGAAATGCCGGCACTCGACGAACAGCCGGCGTCACGAGGGCTCTATCATGTATCGCATCTCCGTACTCGTATTGATCTCCTTGGCCCTCCCGCTCCCATGCGGAGCGACCGCACAAGCCAACGACTTGCTCGGCTTTAAGCTCGACGGCGAACAATGGACCTACGAACTGGAGAAATTGCAGTTCGACGGCATTCTGCTGAAGCCCGAGGGTGAGGGACCGTTTCCCGCCGTCTTGATCAGCCACGGACTCGGCGGCAGCGCCGAATCGTTCGGCCTGCAAAAGGCTCGCGAGATGGTGAACTGGGGATTTGTGTGCATCGCACCCAACTACACTCACAATCGCAAAGCGCTCGGCGGCAGAGTGTCGCCCGGAACGGGACCACGACAACGGCCGGTCGGCGGACAAGGTCAGCACCAAGATTTCGGGGCAAGTCCGCAGAATTTGGAACGTGCCGCGACCTGCATCAAGATCCTGAAGTCGCTGCCGCAGGTCGATTCCAAACGCATCTACGCTTACGGACATAGCATGGGGGGCTTCGTCACGATCGGACTGGCCGCACGCGAGCCGAACTTGCTGACGGCCGCAGCCATTTCAGGCAGCGGCGTCGCTCCCAAGGCCGGATTTGCCGCTCCTCCCGCCGGCGACGCGGAGAAGATCCGAGCGCCGATGATCCTATTTCACGGCGCCGACGACAAGACCGTGCGGCCCGATCAGTCGGCCACGCTTCAACAAACGCTCGACAAAAACAAGGTGCCGTGCAAACGTTATGTTTATGAAGGCGTAGGGCATCCCGTCGACCAACAGAAAGCGGTCGAAATGTACCGCCTCATGCGTGATTGGTTCGCCGAGCACTAATCAACGCGGCGCCGAGCATGACCGTGAGCGTCACTTCTTTGCCTTCGCGCTTGACGACCACGGGAACTTTTTCGCCCGCCTTGAAGCGTCGGAGGGCGGCGTCGAAGTCGTCGAGGTTCGTCACTTGCGAACCGCCGAGCTTGATGATGAGGTCCCCTCCCTTGAGCCCGCCTTTATCGGCCGGGCTCCCCTTCGTCACGCCGCTGATGCCGTAACCGGATTCAGCTTGTGCAAAGTCGGGGATACTGCCGAAGTACGGGCGATCGCCCCCGCGGTTCATCGTCGGCCCCGTGGCTTTCGATTCCAGGTACGTCGGCCGCTTGTCGGTTTCGGCAAGTTGTGCGGCGACGTCGGCCACGAGTTCGGCGACGCGCACCAGTCCGTCGGCGTTGACCTTTTCGAAGTCGTCGCTCGGGCGGTGATAATCGGCATGCAAGCCGGTGAAGAAGTGCATCACCGGTACTTGCTTGGCGTAGAACGACGAATGGTCGCTCGGGCCGAAGCCGCCGCCGTTGTGTGTGATTTTGAAGTGATACTTATCGGCGTTGAGCTTATCGACGATCGGTTGAAACTCGGTCGCCGTATCGCCCCCTTGGATAATCAGTTTGTCGTCGGTAAGTCGGCCGACCATATCGAGGTTGAGCATCGCCACCGTTTTGTCGAGCGGGTAAAGCGGCTCCTTCGTGTAGCGAGCGCTGCCGATCAGGCCGCGTTCTTCGGCCGTGAAGGCGATAAACACGATGCGCCGTGCCGGCTTCTTTTCGCGCGTCGCCAAGATGCGAGCGATCTCCAAAAGGGCCGTCGTACCGGAGGCGTTGTCGTCGGCGCCGTTGTGAATTTCCTTGGCATTGGGGACGAACGAACCTTCGCCGCCGTAGCCGAGATGATCGTAATGCGCGCCGATGACGACCGTTTCGTCGGCGTACGGACCGTCTCCTTCGAGCACCGCGACGACGTTCTTCACTTCGGCTTCCTTGCGAACGACATCGACTTCGCCTTCGATGCGCCAACCGTCGAGCGGGAAACTGTCGGGCGCGGCTTTGTCGTCGATTTGCTTTTCAATATTGGCGAGAGAAGGCTTGCCCGCGTCCGCCAAGATGCGATCCCAAACACTGCGGCGCGCGTGCGTGGCCGGCAGCTTGGCCGGGTCGCCCGAACCGCCGGCCGAGCGAAAATCGAGCAACGCATCACGCTCTTCTTCGAGCTTCTTGCCGTGCTCCAAGATTTGCCGAGCCAACTCTTCGACGTCCTCGCGATAGGAGAGCTTCTGCTCGTCGGTCGGCTTCTTGAGCTTGGCGAACTTCTCGCGCTCGGCGGCCAATTCGTCGACCGCTTCTTGCCATTGCTTGCGGCGTTGCTCCAGGCGGTTCTTCGTGTCGTAGTCGGAAGTCACAAACACGACCGCCGCAGCGCCGTGTTCATAGGCGTTGGCCAGCTTGCGCGTGAACGGAGCATGCGGCGAATTCGGGATGCCCGGCAAAATGCCGTGCGGATTGCCTTGCTGCGGCTGATGACGCAGCACTATCACGCATTTACCTTTGACGTCGAGGCCGGCGTAGTCGTCGTAGAGGATCTTTTCTTCGAGTTTCGGCGCAGCCCCGGCGTGCGGATCGGCTGCCGCACCGCTAGACGGCGCTGCGGCCTTCGCTTCGCCGTCCGTTTGCGGCTTCGCAGCGGCTTTGCTTGCCGGTTCCGCCTTAGCTTCCGGCTTTGCCTTAATTTCGGACGTTTTCTTGTCCGCAGCCGGCTTCGCGTGAGGATCGGCGTGCGGATTCGCATGAGGATCATGCGGGTTGGCCGCGCCGTGAGGATTGGCAGCGCCGTGCGGCGACGAGGTCTCTGTCGCTGTGATCCCGTAACCGGCAAACACCAGCGGGACGTCGATCTTGCCGGAGCCGCCCAGCGAGAGGGGCGTATAGTCGACGCCAAGTTTCAATTCGTAACGGCGCTGCTTGCCGTCGGCGCCGGGCGGACCGACTACCACGAGTTGATTCTTCTTGCCGAGTTCGGCCCCCACGTTCATGGTGAACTTTTGAAAGGCCGCGCCGTCGTAGAGCGACGTCTTCAGGCCGAGCTTGGCGAATTCGCCGGCGACATAGTCGGCGGCCAAATCAATACCTTTAGTGCCTGGCCCACGACCTTCGTATTCGTTGGAAGCGAGAACCTTGATCGCCTCCTTCGCGCGAGCGACGGCCGCCGATTCGGCTTTCGCCTCGGCAACTTTCGCAGCTTCAGGAGCCTTCGCCGGCCCCTTTTCTTCGAGATACTTTTCCGCAGCCCAAGAGGCGGGCATCCTTGCGATGCCGATCAGGGCCAAGCCGATGAGCACCGGAAGGAAGTAACGTCGTCGCGAAGCCGTATCCATAGCGCAGTGCCGCCGAGTGCGAAGGTTGAGTCATGCCGCAAAGCGCCATCTTAAACTACGCTACGGCGCGCGTGAACCCGGCGACGGGGCAACTTAGACTACGGCAAATCGCGGCAAGCTTCGTGCGCGGCGGCGATCGTCGCCTCGATATCGGCTTCGGTGTGTGCCGCCGAAACGAAAGAGCGCCTCGTACTGACTGCACGGCATGTATACGCCGCGATCAATGAGTTGCCAGAAATACTTGGCGAACCGGTCCGTGCGGCTGCGGGCCGCGGAATCCCAATCAGTGACCGGGCCGGGGTTGAAGAACAGGGTCAGCATGCTGCCGGCCCGGGCCGTGCAATGTTCGACGCCGGCCGCGGCCGCCGCCTCGCGCAACCCCGTTTCAAGCCGTGCCGCCAGCTTTTCGAGCCGCGGATACGGGTTCTCGCTACGCAGCGCCTTAAGCGTGGCGCTACCCGCGGCGGTAGCCAGCGGATTGCCCGAGAGCGTGCCGGCCTGAAACACCTTACCTGCAGGCAAGATGTTATTCATAACGTCGGCCCGACCGCCGTAAGCGCCGACAGGCAAACCGCCGCCGACGATCTTGCCGAGCGTCGTTAGGTCGGGCTTGATGCCGAGCACCGATTGTGCGCCGGCGTAGGCCACGCGGAAGCCGGTCATCACTTCGTCGAAGATCAGCAGCGCGCCGTGCTTGGTCGTGAGCTCGCGGAGCGTTTGCAGAAATTCCGGCGTCGGCACGACGAGCCCCATGTTGCCGACGACCGGTTCCAAAATCACGCCGGCAATTTTATCGCCGTGCTTCGCAAAGGCTTCGGCCACGCCGGCCGGATCGTTGTAGCGAAGCGTGAGCGTGTCTTGGGCGTTGCCCGCCGTCACGCCGGGAGAATTGGGAACTCCGAGCGTCGCCGCCGAACTCCCCGCGGCCACGAGTAGGCTATCGACATGTCCGTGATAGTTGCCCGCGAACTTGATGATGACGTCGCGGCGCGTGAAGCCGCGAGCTAGGCGAATCGCGCTCATCGTCGCTTCGGTGCCGCTGGAGACGAGCCGAACCTTTTCGATCGACGGCACGGCGGCGATGATCAACTCGGCCAGTTCGCTTTCCGCTTCGGTCGGAGCGCCGTAGGTCGTACCTTTCGCTAAGGCCGCTTCAATCGCGGCGACGACGGCCGGATGACGGTGGCCGAGAATCAGCGGGCCCCACGAGCCGATGTAGTCGATGTACCGATTGCCGTCGACGTCGTAGAGGTAAGCTCCTTCGCCGCGCTCCATGAAAATCGGCTCGCCGCCGACTCCGCCAAAGGCCCGCGCGGGGCTATTCACGCCGCCGGGGATAAGGGACTTGGCGCGGGTGAAGGCGGCGGAGCTACGAGTGCGAGACATGCGATGCGACTGGGGAGTGATGCTTCGGGAGTGGGAAATGCCGGGCGGGAAGGCCTTCGCCGCGGCTATTGCTTCAGCCAGCGAGCGAGGTCTTTGGCCCAATACGTGATGACGATCGACGCACCGGCCCGAACGATGCCGGTAACGATCTCCGTCGCGACGGCCCGCTCGTCGATCCAGCCGCGGGCTGCGGCGGCTTTGACCATGCTGTACTCGCCCGACACGTTGTACGCGGCCAACGGCACGCCCGGAAACGTGCGGCTGACGTCGCGCGACGATATCGAGATAAGCCAGCGCCGGCTTGACCATCACGACGTCGGCCCCTTCGGCAATGTCGAGCGCCGTTTCGCGAAGAGCCTGTCCTGGATCGGCCGCACTATCCATTTGGTACGACCGGCGATCACCAAACTGAGGCGTGCTCTCGGCGGCGTCACGAAACGGCCCGTAGAACCCGCCGGAGAACTTCGCGGAGTACGCCATGATCGGAATGTGCGTCAGCGCGGCGCCGTCGAGCGCTTTACGAATCGAGCCGACCATGCCGTCCATCATTCCGCTGGGAGCGACCATGTCGGCACCGGCCCGAGCATGACTCACCGCTTGCTTGCCGAGCAGTTCGAGCGTCGCATCGTTGTTCACGTCCATGCGGCCGGTCGATTGATCGAGCACGCCGCAATGCCCATGGTCCGTGTATTCGCAGAAGCAAACGTCGGTCACCGTATAAAGCTGCGGAGCCCTTAGCTTAACGGTCCGAAGAGCTTGCTGTATTATTCCGTTATCGGAATATGAGTCCTTCCCGACGGCGTCTTTTGCGTCTGGTATGCCAAAAAGCAACACTCCGCCGATTCCCAACTCAGCCACTTCCTCAATTTCCTTCTCCAATTCGTCCAACGAAAATTGAGCTACGCCCGGCATCGAACTGATCTCTTGCCGCACGCCGCGACCGCTGCGAACAAACAGCGGGTACAAAAACTGCGACGGATGCAAGCGCGTCCCGCGCGTCAGATCGCGCAGCCGCGGATGCTGCCGCAGGCGACGCATACGTGTCGTGGGAAACTGGCCGAGCGAGAAGGAGTCGGACATTGCGGAGCGACGAGGGTTCAGGTGTGAAGGGCGAGAACAGCAGGCGGGCGATATCTCATACTAGCCCCTCGCCGAAGCGAGGGGCGAAAGTTCATTCATCCGGGCTCTTCGGCAGTTCGGCCGTGGCGGCAGGCGACACCAAACCGCTACGAGCCTGATCGACCAACCGGCCGGCCCACGCTTCGTTGCCGTACAGTTCGACGATTGCCGCTCGCATGCGTTGGGCCGCCGCCGGATCGGTGCCGTCGAGCAATTCGACTTCCGCCAACTTCTCTTCCAGCAACTTCTCGTCGGCCGAAACCTGCTGCGGCAACGAGCGGTTGAGCCGCTCCAACTGCTTCATAGCCAATTGTAAACACTCGCGGGTCTGTTTCGAGGCGTCTTTCGTGTCGTGAAACAGATCGACCAAGGCTTGTAGCTTGCGTCGGCCGAGTTCCGGATCGAGGTGCAGGTAGCCCAACGCCTCGAAATACATTCGCTCAATGGGCGACAACCCTTCGTTCTTCGAGAAGAACTTGGCCCGAAACTCAAACCGCCGCTCCAAACGATGCAGTTCGATCTCATCGAGATACGACTGCATTTCGCGCACGCGGCGATCGCCCGGATGGTAGTCGATGAACGACTGAATCTTGTTCTCGACGTCGATCAGCCGCTCCACCTTGCCGTCGACCGCGGCTTCCTTGATTTGAGCGTAGAGCTTTTCGGCCGCCGGCGGCTGTAGCCAATACCAAGCCGTGAGGCCGATACCGAGCATCGCCGCCACCAGCGCCCAAGTGCCGGGCGAAATCCACGGCGTCGGCTCTTCAACTTCCTCGCGTCGTGGCCCGCGATCGTTCTTCGCAATCGGCGTGTACGTACGTTCGACGTTGACGCCCATCGACCGATCACTGCGCGGTTGCGATCCGACACCGGTCGCAAGCCGTGGCGGGGGCGGGGCGACGAGAAAGTCGGCCGTCGCGCCGCGCAGAACGTTTTCGGCCGAGCTTTGCAAAACCACGTCCGAACCGACGACCGGCGCTGACGCCGCGGGCGCGACCGATGCCGTGCGCGGCGAACCTGCCTCCGCCGAATCGGGCGAAGGCGGCGCTGCAGGCGTTTCGGCCACTTCCGCATTCACGGAAAATCGCAAGTCGGCCGAATGCCCGGCCGGCGGACTTGCCCCCGGTTCGTGCGTCGCCGACGGCCGCAAATCCGGCGGGCTCACGCTTACGTCCGGTCCATGCGCTCCGCCCTGCACGGCGTGATCGTACGCCAGCATCGATTCCAATTGCCGGCCCGCCACAGCGCCGTTCGGCACGCGCTTCGCCGGGTCCTTCTGCAAGAGATGCAGCACCAAATCGTTGAGCGCTCGCGGCACCGAAGGATTCAAACGAATCACCGGTTCCGGCTCGGCAAACCGCTGCATCTGCAGCATGTCGAGAAAGTTGCGGGCCTTAAACGGCGGCCGCCCGGCGAGCAACGCATAGAGCACGCCGCCGAAGCTGTAGAGATCGCTGCGATAGGTGACCGGCCGACCGTCGGCCTGTTCGGGCGACATATACTCGGCAGTCCCGATCACGCCGCCGTCGGCCGTAAGCCCCGAGTTGCCGAACATCTTGGCGATGCCGAAGTCGGAAAGCTTCACGAGCCCTTCGCGCGAAAGCAGTAGGTTCGCCGGCTTGATGTCGCGATGAATCACGCCGTGGTCGTGGGCATGCTTGAGAACGCGGCAAATCTGCACGCCGATTCTCGTCGCCTCTTGCCAAAGCAGCGGCTGCCCGCGCTCGAGCAACTTCTTGCAGGCTGAGCCCGTCGACCAGTTCCATCACGTAGTAACGGCAATCTTGTTCTTCGCCGTAGCCGAGAATGCGAACGATGTTCGGATGGTTGAGCATCCGCAGGCTATCGATTTCGGCCGCAAAACGTTCGGAGAGGCCGTCGTCGCGGCCGTCGCTCGGCAGCACCTTCACAGCCGTGCGTTCCCCCGTGACGTCAGTGATGGCCGAATACACGATGCCCATGCCGCCGCGCCCGATGCGCCGCTCGATCCGATACGGGCCTAGGCGTTCCCACTGCATGGCTAGACGTGAGCGAAAGAGAAGGGCGACGAATCAAAATCCATCGTACCGCCGCCGGGGTACGGTTGCCAATTGTGAGCGAAACACCCAACATGGGGCGATCGGCAACCGATCACACCGGCCTCTCAGCCCGACATGAAATTCTTCGCACGATTAATTTCAGGCGTCGCCGCGATCGGCTTCGGAATTATCGGCCCCGGCTTGCTGGCACTCGGCCTCGCCACGGTTTGGCTGCTTTTCGCTGCAGTGCATTGGTGGGTCATCGCCGTGCTTGTTGCGATCGTCGCCTTCGCGGCTTGGGGTCTTTGGTTCGGATACGACCGCGCCCAACCTTAGCCGAATCAGCTCAGCTCGTTCCGTAGCCCATGGACGGCCGCCGCAAGGTCTTGAGCTTGAGCAATGGCCCCGCTGACCGCCGCGCGATGAACGCCCGCGGCCCGAACTTGCGCGACGTTTTCCATCGTGATACCGCCGATGGCAAATGCCGGTAGCGAGATTTCCGCGGCGACTTGTCGGACGAATGCCAAGCCCGGAAATTCGGCAAACTGCTTGGTGCCGCTAGGAAACGTCGGGCCGACGCCGATGTAATCGGCCCCGTCGCGAACGGCCGCGCGAGCTTGCTCGATGGAGTGGGTAGAAACGCCGACCAATCGGGCAGGCCCGACAATCGCACGAGCCTCGGCGACCGAAAGCTCTTCCTGGCCGACATGCACGCCGTCGGCCTCGGCCAGCAACGCTAGGTCGGGCCGATCGTTCACAATGAACAAGGTTCGCGAATCGCGAGTGAGTTCGCGCAGCCTTCGGGCCCGCGAGCAAGGTGCGATCGTCAAGCTGCTTATCGCGAAGTTGAATCACGTCAACGCCGGCTGCGACGAGCTGCTCGACGAATCGAACGAATTCCGGCTCCGATTGGCGACCATCGACCAACATATACAAGCGGGCTTCGTTCAAGATGCGTGCGGAGATCGGCCGGTGAACCTAGCGAGGCCGCAGTCGCCGATGTCGCGGGTTCACGGCCGTTTCGTTCGGCAAACTGCTTCTGCAGCGTGTACGAACGGTAGCGGAGCTGTTCGCAGGCTTGGCCAATCGCCGGGTCGACGACTTTGCCGAACTCTTCCAAACTCCGGAGCGATTCTTGCAACCGCCGCAGATTGGCCGAAGCGACCTCGTCGACCGTGGTCCGAGTTTGCTCGGCCGGGGTCGTGATTTCCGTGCCGACGTCGCCGACGGTGTCGTGCGCCGCCAATCGCTCGCTCATGGAAATGCCGGCCAGCGCCGCGGCCAGCGGCGTGCCGCAGTTCCTTGCATTGCCGAGTAAGATCGGCGTCGTCGAGCAAGAACCTCGCATGATCTTCGATCACGCGCAATGCCTCGCCGGCCCGATTGGCCGCGGCGTCGAGCACGCGAATCAGTCCGACGCGCCCGGCCGCAGGCTTCGGTGCGTCTTCCGGCTCGTCGTAAATGATCTCGACCGCGGCTTCGGCCGTTTCCGCCAGCGGAATCGGGTCGTTCGACCAATCAAATGGAATCGGCGTATGGTCAATTCCATAGCGGTGGCAGATTTCCGCTTCCATCGCCGCCGGATCAATGCCCCGTTCGCGCAGCCAGAGGCCGACGGCATCGTTGGCCGTCGCTAAGCCGAGCAAGATATGCTCGGTGGCGATTTGGCACGTCCGCGGGTTCTCGTCGAGAATTTCCAGCTGCGCCGTGCGAAAGTCGTTTTCGACATTGCGCGAAAGGAATACTCGCTGCTCCAGCGGAACGTCTTCGGTGCCCCGCCGCTCAAGCCCCGGTCGCAATGCCAGCACGGCCGCGAAGTCGATTCCGCGCTGCTCCAGCAGTTTTGCGGCCCGGCATTCCGCTTGCTCGAGCAGCCCCATGAGCAGGGCCGGCGGGGCGATGTCGGACCGATAATCGGGATCTTCCCAAGCTGCCGCCGCGTGCAATGCGCGATCAGCGGCGGGCGTATATTGAAAACTCATAGAATCAATTCTTACACAGCCGCGGAAGTTGGCGAAGTCGGAACAACGCCGAAAACTCCCTAACTCTTTGTCCCCCTTTTATTTGCCTTGTCCGCCGAGTGCGGCAGAGCTAGAATCCGGCCGAGCAAGACAGCCGACCATGGAACGGTCGGCCGAGTTTGGAAGGAGCTGAGCCATGAGCGGGTCCGGTCGCAATGGTCGCGCAAGTTCCGGCCTGACATACGGTTGGGCCTGGCCCGGAGTGCCGCAACTTTGGCGCGGCGGCGAGTGGCAAGGCTTTGCCTGGGCCGCAGGATTCGCATTGCTGCTCAATGTGCAGCTTCTCACTTCTCTGATCTACACCGAACTCCTGCCGACGGGGCTCGTTACATTCGGCTGGATCGCGCTGGCCGCGTTGTGGGTGGCCGGACTCATTGCGGGGAGCCGCTGGTCGCGACGCCAAATCCGCACTGCGGATGCCCGCAAGCGCGAAGAAACGCTCTACAACGAGGCGTTCCAAGATTATCTGCAGGCGCAATTGGATCGGGGCCGAAGCGAAGTGCCGCGACCTGATTCGGCTCCGCCGCGGCGATGTGGATGCGCGACTTTTGCTCGCTACGGTGCTTCGGCACGCCGACCGCCGGGACGAAGCCGCGGAGCAATTGGACGCCCTGGCCAAGGTCGAAGGTTCGGAAAAATGGGCCTTGGAAATGGCCATGGAGCGGCGCTCCCTAGACGAAGCCCGGGAGAATGCGAACAATTCCGGAATCGACGAGGGCTCCGGCGACGAACCGGAGACGTTGTCGATGGCCGATCATGCGGCTCGCAACACGGCGTCGGAACCGTCCGACGCTACAGACGGCGCAGCCCGCGTGATCCGAAATGCCGCTTAGTGCGTAGTAGTAATAGCAGCTTGCTCAATGCCTAGCGGGTGTAAGAGTAGTAAGCGACAAAGTGTGTTGAGACGCAGAGAGTTTGAAGACGGCAGTGTGTTCGAAGTCGGCAAAGAGGTAGTGGGACGGTAGAAGTTTCGCGTTAGTACGGCCTACGGAGTTGGAAAATGTACGAACGTTTCACGGATCGTGCGCGCAAGGTCATGCAACTTGCGAATCAGGAAGCGCAGCGATTCAACCACGAATACATCGGTACGGAGCATGTGCTGCTCGGCCTCATCAAGGAAGGCAGCGGCGTTGCGGCCAACGTGCTCAAGAATCTCGACGTAGATCTGCGGAAGATCCGTCTGGAAGTCGAGAAGCTCGTCCAAAGCGGACCGGACATGGTCACGATGGGCAAGCTTCCGCAAACCCCGCGGGCTAAGAAGGTCATCGAATACTCGATGGAAGAAGCCCGCAACTTGGGGCACAACTACGTCGGTACCGAGCACATCTTGCTCGGTCTCTTGCGCGAGCAAGAAGGCGTGGCCGCGCAAGTTCTGATGAACCTCGGCCTGAAGCTGGAAGAAGTTCGTGAAGAAGTTCTGAACCTCCTCGGTCACGGCATCGAAGGGAGCGAAGGGGGCGAACGCCAACCTTCGGGCGGCAGCGGCGGCGGTGCGCAAGGCGAAGGCGGATCGGGCGGCAGCGGCGGCGGCAAAGGCTCCAAGGCCTCGAAGACGCCGGCCCTCGACAGCTTCGGCCGCGACCTCACCGAACTCGCTCGCCAAAGCAAGCTCGATCCGGTGATCGGCCGCGAGAAGGAAATTGAACGGGCCATCCAAGTTCTCTGCCGCCGCACGAAGAACAACCCCGTGCTCTTCGGCGAAGCGGGCGTCGGCAAGACGGCCATCGTCGAAGGCCTCGCGCAACGCGTGGTCGACGGCGAAGTGCCGGAAATCATGACCGACAAGCGGATCGTGGTGCTCGACCTGGCGATGATGGTCGCCGGCACGAAGTACCGCGGTCAGTTCGAAGAACGCATCAAGGCGGTGATGAACGAAGTTCGTCGGGCGAAGAACACGATTCTGTTCATCGACGAATTGCACACGCTCGTCGGCGCCGGCGGTGCGGAAGGGGCGATTGACGCTTCCAACGTGCTCAAGCCGGCCCTGGCCCGCGGCGAAATCCAATGCATCGGCGCCACGACGCTGGACGAGTACCGCAAGTACATCGAGAAGGACGCCGCGCTCGAACGCCGCTTCCAGGAGATCATGGTCGAACCGTCTAACAAGGCGGAAACGATCGAGATCTTGAAGGGATCTCCGCGATCGGTACGAATCGCACCATCGGGTGCAAATCACCGACGACGCGCTCGAGGCCGCCGTTGATCTTTCGAGCCGTTACATCACCGACCGTTGCTTGCCGGATAAGGCGATCGACGTGATCGACGAAGCGGGCGCTCGCGTACGGCTGAAGGCCATGACCAAGCCGCCGGATTTGAAAGAAATCGACGAGCAAGTCGAACGCCTCAACAAAGAAAAGGAAGAAGCGGTCGCCAACCAAGACTTTGAGAAGGCGGCGGCGCTCCGCGATCAGGCCGACAAGCTCAAGAAGAAGAAGAAGAACATCCCCCGCGACTGGCGCAAGAAATCGCGCGAGAACGACGGCGTGGTCGACGAGGAAGTGATCGCCGAAGTCGTTTCGAAGATGACCGGCATTCCGCTCACGCGGATGACGACCGAAGACTCGATCCGTCTGATGGCAGATGGAAGAAGAACTCCACAAGAAGGTGATCAGCCAAGACGAAGCGATCAAGGCGATCAGCAAGGCCGTGCGCCGCAGCCGCAGCGGATTGAAAGATCCCAAGCGGCCGACCGGCTGCTTCATCTTCGCCGGGCCCACCGGCGTCGGTAAGACGCACTTGGCCAAGGCGCTGGCCGAATTCATGTTCGGCGACGCCGACGCGCTCATTCAGATCGACATGAGCGAGTACATGGAGAAGCACAACGTCAGCCGCTTGATCGGCGCTCCGCCGGGCTACGTCGGCTTCGAAGAAGGTGGTCAGCTCACCGAAAAGATCCGCCGCCGCCCGTACTCGGTCGTGCTGCTCGACGAAATCGAAAAGGCGCACCCGGACGTGTTCAACATGCTGCTGCAGGTGATGGAAGAAGGCCGTCTGACCGACAGCTTTGGTCGGCACGTCGACTTCCGCAACACCGTGCTCATCATGACGACCAACGCCGGCGCCGAAGCGATCAAGAACGAAGGGCACTTCGGCTTCGACAAGGTCGACGACGACACGTCGTACGACAACATGAAGAGTCGCGTGATGGAGATCATTGAAAAGTTCTTCCGCCCCGAATTCATCAACCGCTGCGACGACATCATCGTCTTCCGCCACCTGACCGTCGACGACTTGAAGCGCGTGGTCGATCTCGAACTCGCCAAGGTTCGCGAACGTCTGGCCGAGAAGGGACTCAAGCTCATCCTGACCGACGAAGCCAAGACGTTCCTCATCAAGAAGGGCTCGAACACCGACTTCGGCGCTCGTCCGCTCCGTCGGGCGATCGAGAACTTCGTCGAAGATCCGCTCTCCGAAGAACTGCTCAAGGGCGAGTTCAACGGCAAGGACACGGTGACGATCGACGTCAAAACGGTCGCCGACAAGAAGCAACTCTTCTTCGAAGGAAGCGTCACCGGCGAGCCGCCGGCCGTCGCCGCCGCTTCGAGCGAAGGGGAAGCCGAAAGCACCGCCGGCTAAGCACGCCGTTAGCCTGAGCAATTAATAGGGGCCGCACTCGAACTTGTTTCGAGTGCGGCCTTTTGCTTGCGCCATCGCCGCCGGCAGCCGATCATTCCGCGGAATCGTCAGACTCCGCCTAAGATTCCCAAACCGACCTAGTCGATAAACATGCCGGCGTGTAGACGTACGGCCTCCCCGTGCGCGCACACGCCGAGCATCCCGTCGCAGCGAGTTCTCTCCTTACCCATGTCGAGCGTTTCTCATCCTTCGTCGTCGGACGCAGACGGCCCGCGCAACGGGTTCGCCGGCTCCGTCGTCGACTGGATCAGCGACTTCGGCGACGTCATCGTCGGCTACGTCGCGGCGCTGGGCGACTTCGCGATCTTCATCGCCTCGACGCTCAACTGGACGTTCACGCGGCTACCGAAGCGCGAAACGCTGATGCCGAACTTTTACCAAATCGGCGTCTTGAGCCTGCCCGTCATCGCGCTCACCGGCACGTTCATCGGCATGGTCCTCGCCGTGCAAAGCTACGCACAGTTCCGCGCGCTGCACATTGAAACGCGACTCGGCGGCGTCATCAATATGTCGCTCGTTCGCGAACTCGGCCCGGTGCTCGCGGCGACGATGCTGGCCGGGCGCGTCGGCGGATCAATGGCCGCCGAACTCGGCACGATGCGCGTTACGGAGCAAATCGACGCCCTCTCGAGCATGGGGGCCAACCCGATTCACTATCTCGTGGTGCCGCGATTCCTCGGCTGCCTGATTCTCATTCCCACGCTCACGATCATGGCCGACTTCATGGGCGTGGTCGGCGGCTGGGTTTACAGCGTCATTCTGCTCGACATCGACTCGCACCACTATTGGCAGCATTCGCAAGAGATGGTCGGCGCGTTCGACGTCTTCAGCGGCATCTTCAAAAGCTTGTTCTTCGGCGCCGCGATCGCGCTGATCAGTTGCAACCGCGGCTTTCACTGTGCGCCGGGCGCCGAAGGCGTGGGCCGCGCGGCGACCAGCGCGTTCGTACAATCGTTCGTCGTCATTTTGGCCATCGACTTGATGCTCGGCATCCTGCTCGACGCCGTGTATTTGCTCATCTGGCCGGAAGGGGTTTCGTACCTGTAGCCATGGTCGATTCGCAACGCAAACCGACGGATCCCGACGATGTGCTCGTGCACGTCGAGAACGTCAGCGTGCGCTTCGGCCGCAACTGGGTGCTGCGAAACATCAACCTGAAGATTCCTCGCGGCCAAACGCTCGTACTTCTCGGCGAAAGCGGCTGCGGCAAAACCGTCCTGATGAAGACGGTCATCGGCTTGGTCCGCCCGACCGAAGGGCGCATCGTTTACGACGGCCGCGATTTGGCCAAGCTGCCCGATCGCGAAATCACCGCCTTGCGAACCCGCTTCGGCTTCGTCTTTCAGCAGGCGGCGCTCTTCGACAGCATGACGATCGAGCAAAATGTGGCGTTCCCGCTCCGCCAGCACACGAACAAAGGTCGCGACGAGCTCCGCCGCATCGTCATGCAGCGGCTCGCCGAAGTGGGCCTGCCGGACAACGTCGTCGTTAAGAAACCGGCCGAGCTTTCGGGCGGCATGCGGAAGCGCGTCGGCATCGCTCGCGCTTTGGCGATGAGCCCGGAAATCATGCTCTACGACGAACCGACGACCGGCCTCGATCCGATCATGAGCGATGTGATCAACGAACTGATCCTCGCCGTCCGTCGGCAGCATCCGGTCACGAGCATCGTCGTCACGCACGACATGCACTCGGCCCGCAAAGTGGCCGACCGCGTCGTGATGCTGTATCCGTTTGCACGACTCAAGGACCGCGAATCACAAGTTTTGTACGACGGCTCCCCGCGCGGGCTCGACCACGCGCCGGACAAGCGCGTCGGCCAGTTCGTTCGCGGCGAAGCAGGCGACCGACTGATGGAAATGCGCGAGCGGGCCATGCAGCGCGATACGATGACTCTGTAAGACCACTTAACCCGAGACTTTTGTTCGCAGCGATCGATGGACGAGCGTACCGTACAATTTCGAGTCGGCGTGATGGTGTTGGCCACGATCTTGATCTTGGCCATCTTGCTGTTGCTCTTCGGCGATTTGCCGTCGCTCGTGAAAGGTACGTACACCGTTAAGTTCGCGTTTCCACAAGCCCCCGGCGTAACGCAAGATACGCCCGTGCGGGTCAACGGCGTGCTCATCGGCCGCGTGCGACATGTGGAACTCGACGAGAAGGTCGGCGTGATGATCACGGCCAAGATCGAAGACAAGTTTCACTTGTTCCGCGATCAAGTCGGCCGCATCGGCGGCTCATTACTCGGCGACGCGGTGATCGAAATCGTCCCGTCGACCATTCCTCGACCGCATGAAAAGGTCGAGGACGGCGAGACGCTGCAGGGGCTCGTCGCCAAAGATCCGTTCCAAGCCATCACGAGCCTCGAGTCGAACGTTTCCATCGCCTTGGAATCGATCGCCAAAACCAGCGACGAAATCGGGCAACTCGCGCAACGCGTCAATCGGCTCGTGGACTCCAACGAAGAAAACATCCAGCGGATGATCGCCAACACGGATGCGACGGTGCAGCAGCTTCGCATCACCGTGGCCAACGCCGATGCGCTGATCAGCGATCCGGTGATGCGCGACAATCTCAAGCGCACGATCAACGAGCTGCCGAAAGTGCTCGGCGACGTGTCCGACACGATCGCCGGCGTGCGTCAAACGATGCAATCGGCCGATCGCAACCTGGCGAATCTCGAGGGCATCACGAAGCCGCTCGGCGAGCGCGGGCCACGGCTCATCGAAAACATCGACCGTGCGGCGACGCAGCTCGATACGATGCTCACCGAACTCTCCGGCTTCACTCGCGGCCTGACGAGCTCACAAGGCACGATCGCCAAGCTCGTCAACGACCCGACGCTCTACGATAACGTGTCGCAAACAGTGCAGAACATCAATCAACTCTCGCGCGAACTGAAGCCGATCATGAACGACCTGCGCACGTTCAGCGACAAGGCCGCTCGCCATCCGGAGCAATTCGGCGTCCGCGGATTGATTCAGGGAAGCTCGGGCATCAAGTAGCCTCATTTTTGTGACACTTTGTCACAAAAATGCTCGCCGTCACTCCCTCGCCTATTTGCCGAACTCCCAATCGCGCGGAGTACCGGCCGTCGCTGAGAGCCCGATACGTTTGACCACGACCGGTTGAGCTTGCGCCGGGAGATACACGCGCACGTGGGCAAGTTGCCCGTCGATCGGAAGTTTGACTTCCGTCGTTTTCGGGCCGCCGTCCGAAATGGCGAACTCGACGACTTGCCCTTCTTCGGGAAACTCCGTTTGATTCGCTGTGCGCCATTGCACCTTGCCGACGCCCGCCCCTGCTGAAGTTTCCAAAGTCAGCACGGCTGCTCCCGTGAACTTCAGTCCGGCGATGCCGAGGAAAGCAGGCTTCTTTCCTTCCCCCGTGACCACGAGCCCGTTGGCTCGCAACTCGGCCGTGCAACCGCGTGCTCGCCAACCGTTGATCGGTTCGACGACCGTTTCCGTCTTCGCCGCTGCGGCCGGGCCGGCTTTCGCGACGGTGCGGCCTTCGGAGAACCGGGGCGATAGTCGGGATTGGGTTGCGGAACCAAGGCTCCCGTGTCGCGCAGGAATCCGTCGATCAGAGGCGCTCAGTTCGCGTACGACGTCGGGGTTCGCCGTCGCGACGTTCTTCGTTTCCCCGAGATCGTCTTTCAGATTGTAGAGTTCGACGAGTTCCGGATACTCGGGCCCGGTGAGATACCAACGAATCAGTTTCCAATCGCCCCGGCGTACCGTTACGCCCGGCGGTTTCGACGGCCCGCCGTGTGGGAAGTAGTTGAAGTACGGACGATTCTGACGTCGCTGTTCGCCGACGACCGAGACAACGGGAAGTCTCAAGCGAGCGGCAAGGCTGATTCCGTCGAGCTTCTGCTTCGGATTCAACGCAATGCCCGTCAACTCGGCGATTGTCGGATAGATGTCGACGGCCCCGACGACGTCTTCTTGAATCATCCCCAAAGTCTGCCCGGGAATTCGCACCATCAGCGGCACGCGCACGCCTCCTTCGTAAAGCGTCCCCTTGCCGTCGCGCAGCGGGGTGTTGCGAGTCGGCGGTTCGTCACCGGCCCACTTGCTCCAATCTTTGAGCTGCGCAGTGCGCGGCGTTTCCGCTTTGGTCGCCGCCTTGCGATCGCCCGGGATGTTGCTATGTACGTTGCCGCCGTTGTCCGACATGAACACGACGATCGTGTCGCCGGCGAGCCCCGCCTTGTCGAGAGCATCCAGAATGCGGCCGAAGCTCTCGTCAACGCTTTTCAGCATCGACGCCATGATCGGATTGCTTTGCACGCCTCGAGGATCCTTTCTCTTCGCATATTCCGCCGTCACGGCCTCTTTATGTCCCCACGGTCCGTGAACACCGAACTGCCAAACATTCAAGAAGAACGGCCGCTCGCGGTTCGCGTCGATGAAGCGAATCGCCTCGTCGGCGACCCGATCAACGATGTACTCGCCGTCGGGCCCGTCGGTGATTGTGCCGACATGCGTCTGCCCGCGCGGTTCGCCTTCTGTCTTCACGCCGTACGGCGAAAAGTAGCTCGGCGGGCCGGGATCGGGATGCGCATGCCACGCGACGTCGAAACCTTGCGTCTCGGGCCAGTGCGGCCGTGTGGCGCCGAGGTGCCATTTGCCGACGTGCGCGGTGCGATAACCAGCGTCGTGCAACAACTCGGCCAACGTGTATTGCTTCGGCTCCAAGTAGTTGCGGCTCTCCGGCAGGATGAGCGCCTGATTGGCCGGCGCAGTCTTGGAGAGGAACACATGCTCGGGCGATTGCGGCGGTTGATGACCGGAAGCGGTCGTCGTGCCGTGACGTGCCGAATATTGTCCGCTGAGAATCGTGGCCCGCGTCGGGGAGCAGAGCGGGCACGAATAGGCGTTGGTGAAGCGTGCCGCCTGTTTGGCAAAGGCGTCAATGCGGGGCGTGTCGTAATACGTGCTGCCGTAGGCTCCGCAATCGGCCCAGCCCATGTCGTCGACAAGAAAAAACACGACGTTCGGCTTACGAGTCTCGGCCGATTCCACCGAGGTCGCGAGGACTAAAAATAAGGCGGGGACGAGGAGTCTAACGATCATGGCGAGATGCTCAAAGTATGTCTGGGATGACGACGTTACGACGCCATATCCGCCCAATTTATTCAGTCGTACGTCACTCCACCTAACAAAAAATGCCCCGCGGACATCTTCGCGTCCGCGGGGCATTGGGAGAGAGATCAGATTGTCGAATTGTTCGAACGTCTAACGGATTCACTGATTCGCATGAATCAAAGTTAATCGATCGCGTTGCCGATGATCGCGCCGATGTTCGCGCCTCGACCGCCGCCAATCGCACCGCCTACCGCCGCACCGACATTCGCGCCACGGTTTCCATAGCCATAGTAGCCGTTACCATACCCGTTCCCGTAGTAGTTGCCGTAACGACCGCCGTAGTAGCCATTGCCGTTATAGTAACCGTTGCCGTAGTACGGATTGCCATAAGCGCCGCCGCGGTAGCCCGAACCGTAGTAGACCGGACCGCCGAAAATGTTCTGGCCTTGCCACATATACGTACCCTGGGCGTTCGGATAGACCCAGTTGTTGTTGTGGTAGGCCGCCCATTGGTTCTGCGGCGTGTAGTACCACCAACGGTTGTTGTGATACTTCCAACGCCAATCGTCACCCGCGTTCGCGGCGACGTTCGCCGATACGTTGGCAGCGCCTGCGGCGACGTTCGCAGCCACTTGCGCTCGGCTCGATTCGCAAACGTCATCAAGCTCGCGGCGACCAACGCCAAAGAAAGAATCGTACGCATAGCCTTCAACCTCCCAAAGAATTCTCGTATTCGCATAGGTGCGACATGAGCGTGAACTCGCGTCGCCGGAGGAAAGTGATGCAGGCATCGTGCCGGCGTTTCCGGCACCCCGCGAAGCGATCAAGAAATGCGCGGCCGCAGCCGACGTCGGCAATTCACCGCTTTGACTAAACTGCGAGAATTCGCGATTATCGCCGCGAAAACGAGCGTTTCGTACGAAGTTCGCCCATGGTGAACATTGTGCGACCGACGTGCTGCGTCACGCCGGTCGACCGCGAAGTGTCCGCGAATTGAACACGTTGATTGCGCACTACTGCAACACTTGGTGAAGGCTGCCGAAGTCGTCGGTCCAGACGATCGGCGCCGCTGCGACGGAATCGGACGGAAGTGAGCCTTCGCGTCCTCGTCTTCGAGAAACTCTTGGTTCTGCGTGAGGATGAGCCAATCGGAACGCTGCACGGCCTTCGACAAATCGTCGCCGCTGCCGACCGAACGGACTTCCAAGCCGAACTCATTTGCCAAGCCGCGCACGACCGGCGCGAGGTCGACGTTGTTGTTCGAGATATGCACGACGAGTAGACCTCCCGGCGCGAGGTGGCCAAGATACGTGCGGAAGCATTCGCGCGTGAGCAAGTGCATCGGAATGGCGTCGCCGCTGAAGGCGTCGAAGCAGAGCACGTCGAACTGTTGCGAACCGGCGCGGAGTTCGCGTTCCAGGCAAACGCGTGCGTCGCCGAGCACGACGTCGGTCTTGGCCGGGCAATCGCTGAGGAACGTAAAGTGTTCCTTAGCAAGGCGGACGACATCGGGATTGATTTCGTAGTAGCGAATGTAGTCGCCCTCACGACCGTAAACGCTCATCGCTCCCGCGCCAAGCCGACGATGCCGACCCGCAAACCGCGGGCCTCTGCGCCGGTCGCCTTACGCAACGGGTGCAATCGCATGGCGACGCCGAACCCTGAATCGGGCCCGAAGTAGGCCGTGGCACGACGGCGTTCCCCTTCGGCCAAGCATTGCACGCCGTGAACGATGCGACCATGGACCATCGCCACTTGCGGCCCGACTGCCGGATGTTCGCGAGTGACGATGCGGAGCACGCCGTAGAAATTGCGGGCCGCGGTGATTTGCGTGGCGTCGGAGGCCAAGGCCTGTTTGCCGAGAGCCGTGCAGAGGACCATGCAACCGCAGGCTAAGCCGCACCAAGCCCACAGCGGGCGGCAACGGTAGAGCGGGCATTTCTCATCGCGGTCGAGACAAACGAGCAACAGCACGCAAGCCGCACCGAGGCCGATTTGATATTCGACGAAGCCGGTGAAGATCCGCGGGGCGACGAGCGCCGTGAACGCGCCGCCAAGCGCACCGCCGACGGAGATCAAGAGATAGAAGAGCGTGAGCTGCGACGGCGCGGGCTTGAATCGCACCAATTCACCGTGACACACCATGCAGACCGCGAACAGCGCGACGTTGTAAACGATCAGTTGCGTGTTGTGCGAGAAGGCGGGCCCGTTGTCGACGACGTACCAAGCGGCGGCGGCGGAGACGGCCAGGAGCGGGCCGAAGACGTCGCGGCGATACCAGCGGGGAGCGTCGAACGTAAGGATGAACGAGATCAGGTAAATCGCCAACGGCACGATCCAGAGGAACGGCGTCACGGCGACCTGTTGGCAGATTTGGCTGGTCGTGGCCAACAGCATGACCGAAGCCGTGCAGGCCAAGAGTAACCAGAGAACTTTGGTTCCGCCGGACACGGCCTCGGTCGGGTCGCGTCGCACGGCCGCGGCTGCGGCGACCGCGGTCGTCGTCGCCACGGCGCCTTGGATCATGCGCACGGCATTCCAACCGCAGAGCATCGCGAAGACGATGTACCCGATCGACCAGACGGCGGCCTGCGTGCCGAGCTTGAGCGACGGCTCGACGATGAACGGGTAAGTGAGCAGCGCGAGCAGCGAACCGACGTTCGACAGCGCATAAAGTCGGAACGGCGAGCGGCCGGGATACGTTTGCGCGAACCAGCTTTGCACGAGCGGGCCGGTCGTCGAAAGCAAGAAGTAGGGAATGCCGATCGTGTTGACGAGCAGCAACAAGATGTGCCAAGCCGGCGATTCTTCTCCCGACGGCTTCCAGGCATCGCTCGGCACGATCGGCAGCGTGCATACCGAAACGAGCAACAGCGTGAGATGGAGCCAACCTTGCGAACGTTGCGAGAGCCGCGTCGTGGCAAAGTGCGCGTAAGCGTATCCGCCCAACAGCAGCACTTGAAACAACAGCATGCAAGTCGTCCAGACGCCCGGACTGCCGCCGAACCACGGCAGGATGTATTTGCCGATCAGCGGTTGCACCTGAAACAGCAGGAAAGCGCTGACGAAGATCGTAAGAGCGAAGCGGAGCATAGTAAACCGGAAAGGGAGCGGAGAGCTTTGAGCATTCGAGCGGCGTGCGCAGCCGCGCGCCTTTGTGAAATGCTAGGTCGGGAAAGAGGGCCGCGACGACGGATGAGCGGCAAAGCATGGACGAATCACCCCAAGTCAAAAAAATCTTTCCGACATTTCATGCGATGCTCGATTTCTGACCTACTATTCAGTTGGCGATTGATGAAAGCCGCAGCTTGACGAGCGCACGGAGTTGGAGCGCGAGCGAGCTTGTGATGCCTCAATCACCCGCAAGACGCCACATCACCCGTCTTGAAGCATCGTTTGAGAAGGTCAGCGTTCTCGGCATCCTCGAAAAGGCACGACGGCCGAAAGGTCGCTCACGCAAAGCCCAGGAGCCTACGTCGCCTACGGGCGTTCACGGCAGTCCGGCTACCGAAAGGATGTTCGTCGTACGGTTCGGCAGCACCTTATTCCGACCGTCGCGGCGGCACACTTGTCCCGGTTCGAGATTCTGAGCGACGCACGAGTTGCGTTTTTGCCGCCGTAGTTCGGCGCGGTACGACCTTCGTTCGAGCCTCGGCTCGAAGACACCGCGCTGATCACGGCGGCGCGTCATTTAGGCTCTTCGGCGGCGTCGCGACGTTCCGGTCGTACGACTTGGCGCGATCGTGCCGCTGCTGTGGACGATGGGAGAAGTGTGATGAACGTATTGCTGCGCCGCGTTCGTAAGTTTCTACAGAGCGAAGACGGCCCGACCGCGGTGGAATACGCCGTGATGTTGGCGCTGATCGTAGTGGTGTGCCTCACGACGATTCAATCGTTGGGGACGAACGCCAATGCGACGTTTACGTCAGTTTCCAGCGCTCTGACTTCGGCCAGTTAGCGTGACGTTACGGCGCGACGTCGCGGGCGGACTGATCGTTGCAAACGATACGTTCGTACCGCGACCGCGTCCGTTTCGTACGGCCGATACCTGCCGAATCGCGAGGCGGGCCAAGTCGACATTTTCGGTTTTCCCCCATGCGCGATTCGTAACCTATGTTTTCGGTAGAGCTTCGCACGCTTGCGCGACGCTCACAGCTTTACCTCTCGTCGAGACACTCGGCCATGTACCCGATCATGCCGCTTGAAGCCGCAACCGCCGTGCAGTTGCTGGTGACGTTTTTCGCGATGGTTTCCGCGACATTCACCTGGATGTTCTGCGGCCGCGCGTAAACCAACAAGCACGATAAGGCGCCGACGTCTCCGACAGTTCCGCTCCGCAATCTTCCACTCCCCGCGAAGTTCTGGACCTAACGATGTTCGACCACAACGAAATTCTCGCCACCGTCGTACGACACTGGCCGATCTGGGTCGTGACGCTCACGCTGATCGTCGCCGCCGTGATCGACGGCATTCAATTGAAGGTGCCCAACTGGATCACCTTCCCGATGATCATCAGCGGCTGGATCTACAGCACCGCGTACTTCGGCTGGGAAGGACTCGGCTGGAGCATGCTGGGGACGGTCGTCGGGCTGGCGCTCTTGATGCCGGCTTACGCGATCGGCGGCATGGGCGCGGGCGACGTGAAGTTGCTCGCCGGCGTCGGCGCCTTGGGTCTGGACGAACCACACGCTCTACAGCTTCTGCTGGACGGCCATCTTCGGCGGCGTGATCGCCGTCGGCATGGTGGCCTATCGCAAGGCTTGGCAAAAGCACGGGACGCAATTCATGGCCATCGTCAACGAGGTCGTGACGATTCGCGACCCGAATCAGCTCTCGGCGATCGCCGCCGAGCGCAAGCCGCGGATGTTTCTGCTGCCGTACGGGATTCCGATTGCGATCGGAACCATCTTCTACTTCGTGATGACGGGAATGCTCATATGAGCCTGGGCCTGATAAAGCATCTTGATATCGCAACTGTCGCCGGCAACGCCTGCAAGCACGCAAAGTTTTCCCAGAGTTCCAACGGGAAACTGGAGAAAGTTTTCCGATCGTGCCGAAGAAAGAGACGAGGCGCTGCGGTCGTCGAATTCGCGGTCGTTGCGCCGGTGTTCATCATGCTGGTGTTCGGCATGATCGAATACGGCCGCATGGTGATGGTTCAGCAGTTGATCGTAAACGCGTCGCGCGAAGGAGCCCGGGTGGCCGTGCTCGACGGCGCGACGACGTCGTCCGTGCAATCCCAGGTGAACAGTTATCTCACGAATGCGTCAATTTCCGGGCAAACTGTAACGGTTAACCCTAACCCTCCGAGTAATGCCGGATATGGCGCACCCGTTACCGTTACCGTTACGATTCCTTTCAATCAAGTGAGTTGGCTTCCTTCGCCAATGTATCTAGGCGGGAAGACATTGACGGCGACAACCGTTATGCGGCGTGAGACGGTCCAATAGCGTTGTACGGAACAGACGACTCCTAACACTTTTGCCGGCCTCACGAATCGCCCCGTCGGAACACGACTTCCATGCGTACTAAAAGCTTACTTCTGTTGGTCATGGCGCTGGGCTGCGGCCTCATTGCGGCCATCGGCATCAATCAGATCATGGCCCGCCCTTCGAACGAGGGCGAGACCACGTCGATCGTCGTGGCCAAGCGCGAAATTCTGAAGGGCGACCTGATAAAGCCCGACGACATTCGCATGCAGGAATGGCGTAAAGACGCGCTGCCGGAAGGGGCGGTCGAGAAGATCGAAGACCTGCAAGACAAACGCGTCAAGGCGACGATCATCGTCGGCGAGCCGCTGCTGATCGGCAAGTTGATCGACGGCAAGGGGGACGCCATCGAAATCCCGGCCGGCATGAAAGCCGTGACGGTGAAGGTCGACAAGGTCAGCCACGCCTCGGGCCTGATCAAGCCGGGCGACAACGTCGACGTCATGCTGTTCGTGGAAGCCAATCAGCAGCGCAACATCATGCAAACCATGACGAAGCGAATTCTGCAAAACGCCAAGGTGCTGGCCGTCGACGACGTGACCGATCGCCCGGCTCCGGGCGAACCGGCTCAAACCGCCACGACGGTTTCGCTGTTGGTTTCCCGAAGGATGCCATGCGCGTGACCACGGCGAGCGAGATCGGCATCATTCGCTTGATCATGCGAAGCGTCAAAGATCACGGCGAAGAAGAAGAATCCATCGGCCAAGAAGGCTCGACGATCAACGAAGTGCTCGGCGTTTCGTCGAACGATTCGTCGCCCAAGCCATCCTCCGGCGGGCTGTTGGCGAGCGCCGGCATCATGCCGCTGCCGCCGACCGGGCCTTCGCTCGGCGACGAAGTGGCCAAAGGTGTGAACAGCTTCGCCGACCTGATAATCAAAATGAAAGAAGCTCGCGAGGGCGGCATACCGGATGAGAAGAAGGCCTACAAGATGCTGCTGATCGAAGGTTCGGAAGCCAAGGAAGTGGAATTCAGCGGCGAGTCACGGATCGGTCAGGTCGTCGGTGCCGGAGGCGGCGCCGCAGCAGCGGCTTCGACTCCCGCCCTCGATTCCCGCATCGCTCCGCCGCCCGGATTGGAACAGAAATCGGACGTAGAAGAGAAGATGTTTTAAGCGACCGCGACAGTTAGCACGGCCCGCACTCGGCGACCGCTCGCCGGTTGCGGCGTCACCCGACCGACACTCAACGGATTGAGCAAGGACGTTCAAGGATGATTGCGATCTCTCACGTCGGAATCTGCCGTCGGCTTTGTACCGCGCTTGGAATGATGCCGGGCTTTTCGCCGCTTCGGCTTCGGCTCAAGAGGTGCTCGTCGAGCAAGGCCCGCCAAGCCTCCAGGTGCCGATCGCCATGCCGGCTCCGGTTGCGGCGACTCCCGTCGCGGCGCTCCTGCCGCCAATCCGCCGGCACCGCCGTTTTCGCAGCTCGATCCTCAGCCGGTGACGCATCAGGTCACCGCGGCGACCGACCGGCTGCAAATGATCGTCAACACGAGCCGCATCCTCACTCAAGACACGAAGATTCCGCAGGCTCAGGTCAACAACCCGGAAATCGTCGGGCTCACGGCGCTTTCGCCGAACCAGATTCAAATCTACGGCCGTCGTAGCGGCGTCACCCAGGTAAACATCTGGGACGAAAAGGGAAATATCCGCACGATCGACGTGATGGTCCACGGCGACGCTCAAGAATTGGCTCGCCTGCTGCACGACACGTTCCCCAAGGCGGCTCTGCGGATTCGCCCAATTTCGACCGGCGTGATCATCTCGGGCTACGTTGACGACCCGAATCAGCAAAGCCGGATCGTCGAAATCTCGCAAAACTACTACCCGAACGTGATCAACTACATCACGGTCGGCGGCGTGCAGCAAGTGTTGCTGCAAGTGCGGGTGATGGAAGTCTCGCGAACCAAGCTTCGCAACTTGGGCATCGACTTAGCGGCCATCCTCGAAAACGGCAGTGCGATAGCCCTCAACGGCGCAGGCATATTGCAGCCCAATAACCTCGCGGCCGCCGGTGCCATCAACACCAACGGCCGGACCACGATCTTCACTCGCGTGGCCTCGAACGGCGATAACTTCTACGCCTTCGTGGAAGCCCTGAAGCAGAACAACTTGGCCAAGATCCTCGCCGACCCGAACCTGGTGACCGAAAGCGGTCGCCCGGCGTTTATGAACGCAGGCGGTGAATTCCCGGTACTCGTGCCGCAAAGCCTGGGCACGATCTCCATCGAATATCGCCGCTTCGGTACACAAATCGACTTCGTGCCGATCGTGCTCGGCGGCAACTCCATTCGCCTCGAAGTCCGTCCGCGCATCAGCGAAATCGACGACACCCGCAGCGTGACGATCAACGGCCAACAAGTTCCGGGCCTACGCGTCCGCGAAGCCGACACGGCCGTAACGCTTCGCGCCGGCCAAACTTTGGCGATCGCCGGCTTGGTGCAAACCCGAGTGAATAGCAGCACGCGCGGCGTACCGGTGCTTATGGATACGCCCGTGGTCGGGAGCTTCTTCCGTCGCACGGCCGATCAGATCGACGAAGTCGAACTGCTCATCATGGTCACGCCGCAGATCGTCGACGGCCTCGATCCGCAGCAAATCTGCGAACTCGGCGGCGGCCCGGGCAGCCACACGACGAACCCCAATGACAATCAGCTCTTCAATCGCGGGCACATCGAAGTCGATCCGGACGAATGCTTCCGTCCGCCTCACTTCCAACGCGAATATCTGATTACGCCCAAGGGAGGCGTGAACGACGTCACGCTACCGCCGCCGGGAGCTCCGACGGGCGAACTGCTCGAGGCCCCGCTTGAAGATGCCACGCCGCCGCAACCGCTCCGCAGCGGCGCATCCGGCGGAACTCCTACGCCCGCTCCGGCGCCGCAACCCGCCGTGCCGGCCTTGCCGCGGTCGACCGATTCGTCGCGGACTCAAGCGGCGCCGATTTCGAGCCGTCGCGAAGTGAGCCCGCTGGACCAAACCATCGTGATCCGCGGCGAAACGCAGTATCGCACGGAAAATTCGTCGCCCGTGCCGACGCTACCTCCGGCAAATTCGGAAGAACCCGGTCTCATTGGCCCGTCGGGCTACGACGTCCTCAAATAATACTCGGTTTACCAGGCTTCCCGATAAGTTCGTTCTATATTTGTCGGAACCTTCGATACCAAGTATTCGCACTAGGAGCCGCATGAGGAGTTTTGTTCGCACGCCGAAACGGCGAACGAACATCTTACGACTCGTGCCGCTGAGTCCGGGCCACGCGAAATGAGCAACGTTCTTCGCTTAGCGATCGTCGATCCGAACGATTCGTCGCGGAACGCGCTCAAGACCATGCTGTTGGGCATGGACACCGTGTGGCTCGAAGCCGAGTGCTCGCGATACGAATTCTTCGCCGACGTCATTTCGCAGACGCATCCGGATATCGGCATCGTCGTGCTCGATAGCAACACGGCGAAGGGCCTCGAGCTTGTTGAGAAGCTCGGTCAGGCATCGCCTGAATGTGCGATCGTCGTCGTCGCGTCTACGACCGACGGCCAAGTGATCTTGCAGGCCATGCGGGCCGGCGCGAAAGAGTTTCTTTCGCACCCCGTAAAGCTGCAAGACGTGCTCGACGCACTGGGCCGAATCAGCGAACGCAAATTCGGCAAAGGTGAAAGCAAGGCGCGCGGCAGCACCGTCATCGCGGTCGCAGGTGCGACGGGCGGCGTCGGCACGACGAGCCTGTCGGTGAATCTCGGCTGTGCGTTGGCCAAAGATCCGAAGAAGTCGGTCGCTCTGATCGACCTCGATCTATGCCTCGGCGACGCCGACGTGTTTCTCGACTCGATTCCCGACTACACGCTGGTCGACGTCGCACAAAACGTCTCACGGCTGGACTTCTCGCTGCTCAAGCGTTCGCTCACGAAGCACAGCTCCGGCATGTATCTCCTGCCGCGGCCCGTGCAGATGGAAGACATGGCGCTCATCACGCCGGACGACCTGCAACGGGTCATCGGCCTGATGAAAGCGACGTTCTCGCACCTCGTGATCGACCTCTCGAAGGGCTACACGGCCAACGACATGGTCGCCCTGCAGATGGCCAACCACATTCTGCTGGTCACGCAGCTTGATCTCCCCTGCTTGCGAAACGTCGTGCGATTGCTCACGTCGTTCAAAGAAAATAAAGAGCTCTCCGAGAAGATCAAGATCGTGATCAACCGCGCCGGCCTCGACGCCGGAGCGATCACGCTCAAGAAGGCGCAAGAAACCATCGGCCGCGAAATCTTCTGGCAAGTGCCGAACGACTATCGCACGATGGTTGAAGTGCGCAACAACGGCGTTCCGCTCGTGGAACAAGCTCCCAAGGCCGCCGTCACGCAATCGCTCCTCGGCTTGGCCGAAGCTCTGACCGGCGTGAAGAAGGAGGGCGAAGACGCCCCCGCCCCGACGGCCGACGCCAAGCCGAACAAGAGCGGCCTCTTCAGCTTCTGGCCGGCGAAGAAATAACCTTCGCAGACTCGTGCTGCGCAGAGCGCTCTTGGAGTCGCTCCGCATCACACGTCTCCGCCAAGTTTGCTGACATTCGATCTGCGGGCTCTCGCCCTCAAGCCGCTTTTTGGGTTCGTGCTCGGTCTTAATCTTCGGCACACGTCACGTTCGTCACTCTCCGCACAATCGCGCGGCCGACGTCACGTCGCGAAAAATCTTCAACGTTGCCGTTTCTCGGCAAGCTTTAACTGTGAGGTAGATTTTCCCAGGGACCGTTGTTCCCGCACGATCCTTACATGCTACCTAGTTCGATTTCCCGAGCGTGATTTCCGATGGTCAAGACGCTTCCTTCCAACGGCCGCGGCGGCGACAACGCCCCTGTCAGCGAGTTTGAAAACCTTAAGCGCCGAATCCACGGCAAGCTCGTCGACAAACTCGACCTGACGAAAGTCAGCGAGATGGACAACGACGTGCTCCGCCGCGAAATCCGCATGGTGATCGAACACCTCAGCGACGCGGAAAGCACGCTGCTCAACCGGGCCGAACGGGAACGTCTCGTCGAAGAAGTGCTCGACGAAACGTTCGGCTTCGGTCCGCTGGAGCTCCTGCTAAAAGACCCGTTGATCAGCGATATTCTGATCAACGGCCCGAAGCAGATTTACGTGGAAAAACGGGGCAAGATGGAAAAGTCGGGCGTGACGTTCCGCGACAACGCCCACTTGCTGCAGATCATCGACCGCATCGTGTCGAAGGTCGGTCGGCGCGTCGACGAAGTCAGCCCGATGGTCGATGCTCGTCTCCCCGACGGCTCCCGCGTTAACGCGATCATTCCGCCGCTCGCTCTCGACGGCGCCGCGGTTTCCATTCGTCGCTTCGGCTCCAACCCGCTCAAGCTCGAAGACCTGCTCAACTACAAAGCCTTCACGCCTGAAATGGTGATGCTGCTGGAAGGCGCCATCAAGGCTCGGCTCAACGTCGTGATTTCCGGCGGTACCGGCTCCGGCAAAACGACGCTGCTCAACACGCTTTCGAGCTTCATTCCGGGCCACGAGCGCATCGTGACGATCGAAGACGCGGCCGAACTTCAGTTGCAGCAAGACCACGTCGTGCGACTCGAAACACGGCCGGCCAACATCGAAGGCAAAGGCGCGATTACCGCCACCGACCTCGTCAAGAACGCCCTACGTATGCGTCCCGAACGAATCATCATCGGCGAATGCCGCGGTCCGGAAACGCTCGACATGCTTCAGGCCATGAACACCGGCCACGAAGGCTCCATGACCACGTTGCACGCCAACACCCCGCGTGACGCCGTGGCTCGTATCGAAACGATGATCACGATGGCCGGCTTCGAACTTCCGCTTAAAGCCATGCGGCAGCAGCTTGCCAGCGCCGTCGACCTCATCATTCAAGCCAGCCGTCTGCAAGGCGGCGTCCGTCGCATCACGTACATCACCGAAGTGGTCGGCATGGAACAAGACACGGTCGTCTTGCAGGACATTTACAAGTTCGACAAGCAAGGCATCGACGCCAACGGCAAGGCCTACGGCAACTTCATCGCCTCCGGCATTCGGCCGACCTTCATGGACAAGCTCGAACAAGCCGGCGTCCGGTTGCCGGCCAGCGCCTTCCGTCAACGCGTCATGATGCAAGCCTAGGCGGCGTAGATCCGCCAAATTTCGTCTGCAACTATTTAAGAAGTTGTCATGAGCCCGATTCTCATCTCCGTCGCAGTCTTCGTCGCCGTCGCCGCTCTTATCGGCGCCGCTGGCTGATGTTCATGCGACCCGCAGGCCGAGTCGAAGGTCGAAGATCGGCTCAACATGCTCACCTCGGTCGGGCAGGCCAAGAACGAAACTCCCGGCGCTCGGTCATTGCTACGCCGCTGGACGCCGTGCCGTCGTTCGGCGAACTCATCGCCACGCGCTTCGAGAAGTTCGGTTTGCTGTTCGAGCAGGCCGACACGAATCTTACGCCGACCCGCTTCCTCTCGATCTCCGGCATCATCGGCGTCGGCGGAGCGATCGCTCACGGCCATCGCCGGATTGAATCTGGCAATTGCGCCGCTGGTGTTTGTCTTGCGGCGCGGTCGTTTCCGATGATCTGGCTCTTGTTGCGACGCAGCCGCCGCCTCAAGCAGTTTGCCGCGCAATTGCCCGACGCTTTGGAACTGCTAGCTCGTGCGCTTCGCTGCCGGTCACAGCCTCGCGGCCGGATTCGACTCTGGTCCGCGCAAGAAATGAAACCGCCGATCAGCATCGAGTTCGGTCGGGTGTTCGAAGAGAACAACCTCGGTATTCCGATCACCGATGCGATGAACAACCTCACCGATCGGATTCCGAATCTCGATCTTAAGTTCTTCGCCACGGCGCGATCATTCTGCAACGTCAGACGGGCGGTGACTTGGCTGAAATCCTCGACAAGATCGGTGCGCTCATCCGCGACCGCTTCCGCATCTGGGGACAAATCCAAGCCCTCACCGGCGAAGGTCGGCTGTCGGGCGTCGTACTTTTGGCGTTGCCCGGTGGTGCTCTTCGGCGCCGTGTATCGCTTGAATCCCGAATACGTCATGGTGCTCTTCACCGATCCGCTCGGCAAGAAGATGCTCGCCGGCGCCGTCGTCATGCAGATGCTCGGCGCCTACATGATTCGCAAGATCGTCAACATCAAGGTCTAGTCGCCATGACGGCCCAATTCATTCTCCTCAGCTTCATCGGCATGGAACAAATCGTGCCGATCGCCGTCTTCGGCGCGTTCGCGCTCGGAGCCTGGGCTGTTTATGAACATGCTCGCCGTGGAGAAGCCGCGCACCTTGGAACGGCTCGAAGAGTTCAAGAACCCGGCCAAACGCAAACAGAAGCAAGAAGCCGAAGCGGCGATGAAGAAGCAGGACGCGATGTCGCGCATGCTGGCGATGGCCTCTCCGACGCTCGCTGCTCCCCTGCAACCGAAAGACGAGAAAGAAGCCGACAAGCTCAAGCAGAAGCTCAACGAAGCCGGCTTCCGCAGCGAAGCCGCGCCATCGATGTTTCTCAGCATCAAGATCGCGCTGCTGCTCATCGGCTTGGTGATCAGCGGAGCGGGCGTCGCCATCTTCACGGAGATGAACCAGAAGAACATCATGTCGGCCGTCGCCGTCGCCGGCGTCATGTTCTACGTTCCCGAAATCGTCCTGCATTTCATCGGCAAGGCTCGCAAGGACCAGATCTTCCTCGGCCTCCCAGACGCCTTGGACCTCATGGTCGTCTGCGTGGAAGCCGGTCTCGGCTTGGACCAAGCCTTGCGGAAGGTCGCCGAAGAAATGAAGCGGTCGTACAAGGTGATCTCCGACGAATTCAATCTCGCTAACTTCCACTTACAGGTCGGCAAGCCGCGGGCCGACGTGCTGCACGACCTCGGCGACCGTTCGGGCGTCGATGACCTACGTCAACTGGCGGCCATCTTGATTCAGGCCGACAAGTTCGGTTCGAGCGTTGCCCAAGCTTTGCGCGTACAAAGTGAATCCATGCGCACGCGTCGTCGGCAACTTGCGGAAGAGAAGGCGGCCAAGACGGCGGTGAAGCTCATCTTCCCCCTCGTCATCTTCATTTTCCCGGGCATTTTCGTGATTCTCGTCGGCCCGGCCGCCATCACGATGATCCGTCAGATGTTCCCGGCCATGCAGGGCTAGCAGTTCGTGCCTTGCTTTTCAGCGAGGCGTGCCTAAGCCTTAGTGCGCCGTGGGCATGTCACTAGTTTCGCGCCGAAAAACTTCGCGCGTTTTCAGATTTCGCGCGGAACCGTCTTGGCACGTGGAAAAACCCGCCGTTTTGGCGATTTTCTCATCGTCCGCTCACGCGGCGGATTCGCCGTTAAGACCGCTCCGAGCCGGTGAGCACACTTCTGCCGGCACCATGGTTGCTTAACGCCCGCCCCGGCCGATGAACGTTCTCGCACGCTGCGAGGTTCGTTCGCGTTTGTCGGCATTGTGCGATCCGCGGGCATTCTCCAAAGGCGGCGATGCGGGTCGGTAGGCAGGCGGACTTTCTGCGCTGGCTCCCGATTCGAAGCACTGAACGTGCGCCCGGCGAACCTCATTGTTTTTCAGGGAGTAGTGCGAATGGTGAAAAGTATTTTCAAGGCGGCGCTCGGCCGCACGGCACTCACCGTGCCGATCATCCTGGCCTGTTTGTTCTTGAAGGGCTCGTCGGCCGATGCGCAGACGATGACGCCCGAAGAAACCGCGACGGCCATCGCCGGCATTAAGGTCGGCGTCGACACGTTGTGGGTCATGGTCGCCGCCATGATGGTGTTCTTCATGAACCTCGGCTTCGGCTGCGTCGAATCCGGTTTTGCTCGCGCGAAGAACACGGTCAACATTCTCTCGAAGAACTTCATCGTGTTCGCGGTCACGTCGATCTTCTACTGGCTCTTCGGCTGGGGCTTGATGTTCGGCGGCGGCGAAGGCGACGACTACGTCGGCAAGACCGGCATTATGATGGTGACGGGCGAAGACAACAGCCCGGCCACCGGCGACGACTATAAGGGCGACTACGGCTCCATCTCGTGGGCCGGCGTTCCGCTCTGGTGCAAGTTCTTCTTCCAACTCGTGTTCGCCGGAACCGCCGCGACGATCGTCTCGGGTGCCGTGGCCGAACGTATCAAGTATCTCTCGTTTATCGTCTTCTCGGCCCTTATGGCCGTGGTGATGTATCCGATCACCGGTCACTGGGTGTGGGGCGGCGGTTGGCTCGCGGATGCAGGATTCTGGGACTTCGCAGGTTGCGCCGTGGTGCACTCCGTCGGCGGTTGGGCCGCTATGACGGGCGCTTACGTGCTCGGCCCGCGTATCGGTAAGTACGGTCCCGACGGCAAGGTTCAAGCCATCCCCGGCCACAACATGACGGCCGCCTTCATCGGCTGCTTGGTCCTCTGGCTCGGCTGGTTCGGTTTCAATCCGGGTAGCACGATGAGCATGGCCGATCCGGGCCTCGTCGCGAAGATCGCGGTCAACACGAACGCCGCCGGCGCCATCGCCACGCTCACCGCCACCGCCACGGCGTGGATCGTGCTCGGCAAGCCGGACCTCGGCATGACGATCAACGGCTGCTTGGCCGGTCTCGTCGCCATCACGGCTCCCTGTGCTTGGGTTTCGATGAACGACTCGCTCATCATCGGCGCCATCGCCGGTGTGTTCGTCGTCTTCTCGGTGCTCTTCTTCGACAAGATCAAGTGCGACGATCCGGTCGGTGCGACCTCGGTCCACTTGGGTTGCGGTACGCTCGGCTGCTTGTTCATCGGCCTGTTCGCCGAAGTTCCGGCCGAAGGCGCCGCGGCTCCGGCTGCCGGCCTGTTCCACGGCGGCGGCATGACGCAACTCATCGCCCAGATCAAGGGCGTCGTTGCGGTCGGCGTCTACACCGTGATCGTCTCGACGATCTGCTGGCTCGTGATCAAGTACACGATCGGTCTCCGCGTCTCGGCTGAAGAAGAAATCGAAGGTTTGGACGTCGGCGAACACGGCCACGTCGCTTACCACGGCTTCGTCATGGCCAAGAGCGAAGGCTAGTAGTCACTCGCTTGAGTGCAGGTTTCATCACCTCGCTCGTCTGAAAACCCCGGCACGGGGAGCCGCAATCTGCGAACTCCCCGTGCCGATACCGTCTCCGGCTCCGCCTGCCGGTAGGATCCGGTGCCCGGCGAAGACTTCGGTCTTCGTCGGCACCGGGTTTTTTTATGCGCTACGGTTCAGCGTTCGTAGTTCAGAGAGTTGACGTTTTGAGTTCCCGGCTACTCCGGCACGGCATCACCGCGTCGCACGAGCGATCCTTCCCAAGTCGCCTCGTCTTTTTGCGCGTCGTACGTCAAGACGCGAGACTTGCTTCCCGGTGCCGGCGGCAGATCAATCTTCGGCAGCCACTTCTTGTGCTCCGCCACGACGTCGGCATACCGCGAATCGCCGACGACATTAGTCCACTCGTTGGGATCAGTCCGCCGGTCGTAAAGCTCTTCCGTTCCGTCGGCGTAGCGGATGTAGCGGAAGTCTCGGCTTCGCACGGCGTGATTTCCTTGATTGTGCGTCGTGACGGCCGGCCGCTCGCGCGCGGTCGCCGCGTCACGCAATTGGGGACCTAGAGAAGTCCCTTCCAGGTCGCTCCGCGCAGGCAAGCCGGCCAGTTCGACCAACGACGGATACATATCCAGCAATTCCGCCGGCTCGACGCATTTCTGCCCGGCTCGCACGCCCGGTCCGGCGAACACGAGCGGCACCCGTGTCGACCGCTCCCAGAGCGTGTTTTTGCCGGTAATCCCCTTCTCGCCCAAGTGCCAACCGTGATCTCCCCAGAGGACGACGATCGTGTCGTCCTCGTGCCCGGTTGCTTTGAGCGCGTCGAGCACGCGGCCGACTTGCGCAGTCGGTAAAACTCACGCACGCCAAATACGATCGCACGAGGTTTCGCCACTGATTGTTCTCGCGCACCCACTTCAAACGCGGTTCCGGCAAGTTCCAGTGCAGATACCACGCGAACCGCGGCACGTCGTCACGATCGTTGTCCTTGACCGTCGGCAAGACCGAGTCGTCGTCTGGATAAAGATCAAACCATTTCTGTGTTGCGTAACACGGCACGTGCGGCAAGAAGAACCCGGCGGCCAGAAAGAACGGCTCGTCCTTCGGCATCGTCTTCAGTTGGTCAATCGCCCAGTTCGCAACCTGATAGTCTCCCTTCTCTTCGTCTTGGTGCGGAAATACGCCCCAATCCATCAGCGGGTTGTTGCTCATCGGCGTCGGCGGAATCAGCTTCTGCGGCGGCTTGATTCCCACGCCGCCGGCATCCCCCCACACTTCGAATTCCAGCTTCCGCTTGTTCGGACCGCCGACGCCGCCGTGATGAATCTTGCCGACGCTGTACGTCTTATAACCGTGCTGATGAAAATATTGCGGCAGCGTGACACGGTCTTTCAACGAATCGACCGTGCGAAACCAGGGCGACAATCCGTAGACGCCGGTCGTCGAAGGTCGCAGCCCTAGCATCAGGCTCGTGCGCGACGGATTGCAAAGCGTCATCTGACAATGTGCGTTCGCGAACACGGTGCCGCGCGCCGCGAGCTTGTCGATGTTCGGCGTCTTCACCAGAGGATGCCCGCCGAGGCAGCCGATCCAATCGTTCTGATCGTCGATCGCCAAGAACAAAACATTCGGACGCTTCTTCGGCTCCGCGTCGGCGGCCTGCGACAAGGCCGCGCCTCCGCACATCATCGCCGCGCACAAGATCAATAGTCCGCGCAGGTTCATCACCGCCGCTCCTTGAACAAAGAATTGTCGGCGAGCGTTCAACAGGTCGAGTTCGCCGGCGCGGCTACTACGTTACGCGCCGCGCTCGCCGGCGCTCAAGCACCAATCGGGCTTTCGAGCAAAGAATGTCCGTCGGCGACCGTCGAGCGGATGATTCAACGTCAGTTGATATGCCAGCAAACAAAGCGGCGGGTCGCCGACGGCGTGCGTTTGCACGGCCCCCAATTTGCCGCCGGGAAGATAGGTCTGCTCGCCGACGATCGGCAGCCCGAGCTGCCACAAGTGGACGCGAATTTGATTCGTCCGCCCCGTGATCGGCCGCACCTCGAGGAACGTCGTGCCGTCGGCCGATGCTCGACGACGCGAAACCGAGTCTCGGCCGCAGCCCCGGCTGCTTCATCAACGGCCCGCGAGCCGACCTCGCCGGCTTCCGTACCGATCGGTAACGTGCAGACGAACTCGTCGTCAGTCGGCGTGCCTTGCACCCGTGCCAGATAAACCTTCTCTACGTCACCACGGGCAAACTGCGGCTGCACGATGCTCGCGAAGTGTCGCGTGCGCGAGAACACGACGAGACCGGCCGTATTCGCATCGAGCCGGTGCGCCGGACGAGGCCGTTGCGGAGCGTAAACCGTGTGCAAAAACGCCTGCAACGTATTGCGGTGAAACCGACCGCTCGGATGCAGCGGCAACGGCGTCGGCTTGTCGACGACGACCATCGCTTCGTCTTCATAGACCAAGCGAACGTCGTTGCTGACGGCAGGCTCGATCTCGGCGGGCTGCAAGTGCAGATACCGCTCCCCTCCTCTTACGACGCGATCCGCATCAACCGGTCGCTGTTGCGCATCGAGCAATCGGCCGGTCGCGCAGGCCTCGCGCCAGCGCGTCTCAGGAACGTGGGGAAAGATCGCCGTGAGGAACTCGATCAACGTCCGACCGTCGACCGATGCCGGCACGTTCAGCGGTCGATGATTGTCGCACGGCACGCTCCCGGGCAGCGGCGTCGTCGCGCGGCGCAACGTCGCTTCGCGTTCGGCCAGACGTGCGGCCGCTTGGTCCTCATCCGTCGGTGCGCAATACGGGCAAGCGACGCCCTTCACATAGCGAACATCTTTTTGATCGTCGGCCGTCAGCGGCGTGAGGCAGGCGAAGCATTGATCGCTTTCCGTCTCGTTCAAGCCTGCGTCCAATCCGACCCGCTGATCGAACACGAAGCACTCGCCGTCGTAGTGAGCGCCGCCGCACTCTTCGAAGTAGCGGAGGATGCCGCCGTCGAGTTGGTAGACGTTTTCAAAGCCTTCGCGTTGCATAAACGGCCCGGCCTTCTCGCAACGAATGCCGCCGGTGCAAAACATCACGATCGGCCGCGTCTTCCAATCGCCCGGCAACTTCTCGACGGCCTGCGGAAACTCGCGGAAATGATCGATGCCCAGCGTCGTCGCTCCGGCGAAGGTGCCGAGCTTGATTTCGTAGTCGTTGCGGGTATCGAGCAACGTCACCGGCCGGCCTTCGTCGAGCCAGCGCTTGAGTTCTTGCGGTGCGAGCTTCGGCGACGGCCGCCGAGCCGGATCAATGCCCGGCACGCCGAAGGCGATGATTTCCTTCTTGATCCGCACCAGCATCCGGTTGAACGGTTGCCGATCGCTCTCGCTGATCTTCGCATGCAACTCTTCCAGACCGGGCAGCGAGCGCAACTCCGCCAAGAGCCTGTCGACGTCGTCGCGAGCTCCGGCCACAAACAGATTGATCCCCTCGGTGCTCAAGAGAATCGTCCCGCGCAAGTGCCTCGACTTGCAAAACGCCAGCAGCCGCGCGCGAAGTTCCTTGAGTCCGTCGAGCGGAGCAAACTTGTAGGCGGCGATGTTGACGACGGAGGACATGATCGAAAAGCGTACAGATGCAAATGGGGCAGATGCGCGAAACCCTCACTGTAAGGAAGGGTCGAAATATGGGCAATCGCTAGGAAATGCGACACTGTCCGCCGAATGGAACGTCGCCGCCCGGCGAACGCCGATTGCCCAAAACGGCTTGGGCGATATCCTTACGTGAAATCATCCTCGCCCTCACCTCTTATCGAAAGCCGCATCATGCCGCTCCAAAAAGCCCGCGCCCGTCATATCCTTGTTCCCACCGAAAAGCAGTGCAACGATCTGAAGTTGGAACTCGAGAGCGGCGGCGCCAAGTTCGAACAGTTGGCGAAGGAACATTCGGAATGCCCGTCGGGTCAAGAAGGGGGCGACCTTGGTGAGTTCCGCCCCGGCCAAATGGTGCCCGAGTTCGACAAGGTCGTGTTCTCCGCGCCGGTCAACACGATTCAAGGCCCGGTAAAGACTCAGTTCGGCTACCACTTGATCGAAGTGACGTCGCGCACCGGCGACTAACTCCGACTTCGGCCTCGCATGTAACAAGCGCAGGGCCGTTGCGCCGTAGTAGGAGATCGCCCGCATGGTCGGCATGCGGGCGACGCTTCACACATCCCGGACATGTTCTCGGCATGACTTCATCGGACCATCCGTCTCCGGACCGCGCCGCTTCGGCGGGACCGAAATGGAAACGATTGGCGCTCGTCGTCATCGGCGGCGCCGTCGCACTCGTCGGCATCCGCCTCACGCCGGTTGAGATCTTTCAAACCAACGCCAACAAGCTGCTTGCGACGCTCATTTGCTCGCTGATCATCGGCTTGTCGTTCTGTGCGTGGATGTATCTCGATTCCGGCCTGCGGCGCGGCGTGCGTTGGGCGATTCTGCTCCTCTACGTGATCGCCGTCGGCGCAGGCTTGTCGATCTACCGCGTCGAACGACCGACCTTCGGCGGCGATATGCAACCCCGGTTTGCGTACCGACCGTGGTTCGCAAATTTGGTGAGCAATACGGCTTCACCCCCTTTGGCAACGGCGACTAAGCCTGACGGTCTCGTCGCTGCAATTGCTAAGTCGTCGGAGTTCGACTCCCCCTCTTTTCTTGGCCCGACGCACGACGGCAAGTTCCGCTTACCCGCCGGCAAGAAACTGGCCCGCGATTGGAACGCGAAGCCGCCGAAGCAACTCTGGCGCATGCCCATCGGCAAGGGCTGGTCGAGCTTCGCCGTCGTCGGCGACTTCGGTTTCACGCAGCAGCAGATCGGTGACGAAGAGTTCGAACAAGTCACTTGCTACGACTTGAGGAACGGCCAAGTCGTGTGGAGCCACAACAACGCGCCGGGCCACTACTGGGCGTTAGGCGGCTACGGCCCGCGGGCCACGCCCGTCTTTCATGAAGGCCGACTCTTTACGCTCGGCTCCGCGGGCCTGTTGCAATGCTTCGACGCCGCCACGGGCAAAGTCCTGTGGTCGCACGAAGTCGTCACGGAAACATCGGCCGCGATGCCCGATTGGGGGAAGAGCTCGTCACCGCTCATCGTGAAAACGCAGGCTCACGGCGACGTCGTCGTGGTCAGCGTCGGCGGCGGCAACGGCAAGTCGCTGGTCGCCTATCGCACGAGCGACGGCGCCGTTTCCTGGAGCAACGGTGATGACCCTGCAGGCTACGCGACGCCTGTAGAAGCGGTGCTCGGCGGCGTCAGGCAGATCCTCATCGTCAACGCTCAAGCCGTCACGGGGCACGACGTTGAAAGCGGCCGACAGCTTTGGCGTTACGATTCCTGGACGGGGGGCAATCCGAAAGTGCCTCAACCGATCGTGCTCGACGATCGTCGGGTCTTCATTTCCGCCGGCTACGGAGTCGGTTGTCGCCTGCTCGAAATCACGAAAGAGGGCGAAGCTTGGAAAGTGGACGAGAAATACAAATCGACTCGCTTTAAGCCGAAGTTCATGAACCCGATCGTCCGCGACGGCTTCGCCTACGGCATCGACGACGGCGAATTCTTGATGTGCGTCGACGTTGAGAAGGGTTCGGTCAAATGGCGATCAAAACGCGACAACGAATACGGCCACGGGCAGATTCTCATGGTCGAAGACCTGCTGGTCGTACTTTGTGAGGAAGGCGACGTCGCTCTCGTGGAAGCGAAACCCGACGGCTTCAACGAACTCGGCCGATTCACGGCCCTGCCGACCGGCGTCAGTTGGAACCAGCCGGTGCTCGTAGGAACGAAGCTGCTGGTCCGCAACGACGAAGCCGCGGCCTGCTATGAGCTGCCGACGGAATAGAAAAGCGAGCGGCGGGGTTTATCCCCGCCGCTCGCTCGCAGATTACGCCTTCGCCTCTTCCGCCGTCGCGCGACTAAACGCGAACTCACCGTCTTGCGCATCCACGCGGATCGTGCTTCCTGCCGGGAATTCGCCGCGCAGCAGTTCCGTCGCCAGCGGGTTTTGCAATTCCTGCTGGATCACGCGCTTCAGCGGTCGCGCGCCGTACGTCGGGTCGTAACCCTTGGCGGCAATCGCGTTGATCGCCGCTTCGGTGATGTCCAAGTGTAGATTGTTCTGCTCCAGTTGCTTGCGCAGCCGGTCAATCTGCACTTCGACGATGCGGTGGATGTGCGAACGATCGAGCGGGTGGAAGACGATCGTTTCGTCGATACGGTTCAAGAACTCCGGCAGGAACTTTCCTTCCAGAGCCACCTTCACCGCCTCGCGAATGTCTTCGTCCGTGCCCCCTTCGCGCGTGATCTCCTGAATCGCCTGGCTGCCGACGTTCGACGTCATCACGATGATCGTGTTCGTAAAGTCGACCGTGCGGCCTTGGCCGTCGGTCAAACGACCGTCGTCCAGAACCTGCAGCAGGACGTTGAACACGTCGCGGTGCGCCTTTTCGATTTCGTCGAGCAGCACGACGCTGTACGGTCGCCGTCGGACCGCTTCCGTCAGTCGGCCTCCTTCTTCGTAACCGACGTAGCCGGGCGGAGCTCCGATCAAGCGGCTCGACGTTGTGGCGTTCGCCGAACTCGCTCATGTCGATGCGGACCATCGCGTTTTCGTCGTCGAAGAGCACCTCCGCCAGAGCTTTGCAAAGCTCGGTCTTACCGACGCCCGTCGGCCCCAAAAACAAGAACGAGCCGATCGGCCGGTTCGGGTCTTGCAGACCCGAGCGACTGCGACGGACCGCGTTCGACACGGCCTCGACCGCTTCGTTCTGGCCGATCACGCGCTGATGCAGACGTTCTTCGAGTACGAGCAGTTTCGCCTTCTCGGCCTCCATCATCCGGCTCACCGGAATACCCGTCCAAGCACTGACGACCTCGGCAATTTCTTCCGGGCCGACTTCCGTGCTCAAGAGCTTCGGGCCGGTCGGCTTCGCCCCTTTCTGCTCGGCTTTGGCCGTGCCGGCCTTCTCCAATTGCTCGGAAAGCGTCTTGCGGCGTTTGTCGAGTTCCGACCACCGCTGGTAGACCTGCTCATCGACCCGATGGTTCCCCGAACGGGCCTTCATGATCTCGTTGCTGGTTTGCTGGAACTCGCGTTCGGCGGCGTCGAAGTCGGCCTGCAGTTTCTGCACGTCGCCGACTCCCATCTTCTCGGCTTCCCACTGTTCGCGCAGGCTCGCCGCCTTATGCTTCAGCTCGCCATCTCGTCTTCGATCTCGGCGCGTGCTCGACGGCGTGCTCTTCCGTTTCTTCCTGAAGTTGACGATAGGCGAGCTCCAATTGCATCAGCCGGCGTTCACTTCGTCGATCTCCGTCGGCACGCTTTGCAGCTCCATCGCCAGGCGGGGTCGCCTCGTCCATCAGGTCGATGGCTTTGTCGGGCAGAAAACGATCGGTGATATAGCGATGCGAAGCTGCGCCGCCGCCACCAGGGCCGAGTCTTTGATCTTCACCCCTTTGTGATGCGCCTCGTACGCTTGAGGCCGCGCAAGATGGCGATCGTATCTTCGACCGAGGGCTCGCCGACCATCACCGGCTGGAAACGACGTTCGAGCGCCGGATCTTTCTCGATGTACTTGCGGTACTCGTCGAGCGTCGTCGCGCCGATGCAGCGCAGCTCGCCGCGGGCCAGCGCCGGCTTGAGCAGGTTCGCGGCGTCGTTGCCTCCTTCGGCCGCCCCCGCGCCGACGACCGTATGCAACTCATCAATGAAGAGAATCACGTTGCCGGCGGACGATTGCACTTCCTTGAGCACCGCCTTGAGCCGTTCTTCGAACTCGCCGCGGAATTTGGTACCGGCGACGAGCGCACCCATGTCGAGTGCGACGACTGACCGATTCTTCAACGTCTCGGGCACGTCGCCTTGGACGATGCGCACGGCCAGACCTTCGGCGATGGCCGTCTTGCCGACGCCCGGCTCACCGATCAGCACCGGATTGTTCTTGGTCCGCCGCGACAGCACCTGCACGACGCGGCGAATTTCTTGATCGCGGCCGATCACCGGATCGAGCTTCCCTTGGCGAGCCCGCTCGACCAAGTCGATGCCGTACTTCTGCAAAGCCTGAAACTTGCCTTCGGGATTCTGATCGTCGACGCGCGCGACCGCGGACCGTTTGCAGCGCCTTGAGAATCTCCTGCTCGCCGATCGCGTTCAGCTTCAACAGTTGCTTGGCCTTGGTATCGGTCTTGGCCAGGGCCAACAAGCAAATGCTCGACCGAGACGAACTCGTCTTTCATCCCTTCGGCTTCGTGCTGGGCGGCATCGAGCACGTTCATCAAGCTCTGCGCGGCCTGCGGCTGTGCGCCGCCGCGACGCCTTGGGAAAGTGCTTGAGCTCCCTTCGACGACGTTTCGAACTGCCGCCGATTCACGCCACCTTTTCAATAATGCGGCCAGAAGATGCCGTCGGTCTCTTTGGCCAGCACGGCAAGCAAATGGACCGCGTCGATCTGCGGATTGCCGCGCGTCCGCCGCAATCTCTTGAGCGCTGCACCGCTTCTTGGGCTTTGATCGTGAGTTTGTCGAAACGGAAGGCCATATTGGTAGTCGTTGAGTTGTTCGTGGTCAGTCGTCAGTTGCAAATGAAATTTCAATACAAAAAAACTGAAAACGAATCTATCGAAATCGCTCCACGTGTAACTCGGACATGTCACCCTGGCTATCGATTTCGCTCGACCTCCGAATCGAGGTCGAACTACTTCTTCACCTCAAACTCCGCGTCGATCACGTCGTCGTCGCCCCCTTGCTTGCCTGAGGGGCCGGCTTCCGGGCCTGCGCCGGGTTGGGCACCCGCCGCTCCCGCGCCGCCGGCTTCGTACAGCACTTTGCTCATGGCATGCGAGGCATGTTCGAGCTCGGTGATCGCGGTCTTGATCGCGTCGACGTCGTCGCCCTTGGCGGCTTCGCGGGCCTTCGTGATCGCCGCTTCGAGCGGTTGCTTATCGGCATCCTTCAGCTTGTCGGCGTGCTCCTTCATCAGCTTTTCCATCTGGAAGCACATCGATCGGCCTGGTTGCGAGCTTCGGCCAGCTCACGCTTCTTCTTGTCGTCGGCCGCGTGGAGTTCCGCATCCTTCTGCATCTGCTCGATCTCGGCTTCGTTCAATCCGCTCGATTGCTGCGATCTTGACCTTGTGCTCCTTTGCGTGCCCAGTCCTTGGCGGACACGTTGAGGATGCCGTTGGCGTCGATGTCGAACTTGACTTCAATCTGCGGCATGCCGCGCGGAGCCGGAGCGATGCCTTCCAGGTTGAACTGCCGAGCAGACGATTGTCGTTCGCCATTTCGCGTTCGCCTTGGAACACCTTGACCGTCACCGCCGTCTGGTTGTCGTCGGCCGTGCTGAACATTTGCTTCTTCTCGGTCGGAATCGTGGTGTTGCGCTCGACGAGCTTCGTCATCACGCCGCCCAAGGTCTCGATACCGAGCGAGAGCGGAGTCACGTCGAGCAGCAGCACGTCTGAGACTTCGCCGGCCAGCACGCCGCCTTGAATCGCCGCGCCGACGGCCACGACTTCGTCCGGATTCACGCCCTTGTGCGGCTCTTTGCCGTTAAGATCTTCTTGACCATCTCCTGAACCTTCGGAATACGGTCGAACCACCGACCAGCACGACTTCGTCGATGTCGACGGCGACAACTTCGCGTCTTTCAGCGCCTGCTCGACCGGGCTGCGGCAACGCTCGATCAGGTGATCGACGAATTGCTCGAACTTGCTCCGAGTGATCGACATCTGCAAGTGCTTCGGACCAGCATCGGCCGTGATGAACGGCAGATTGATGTCGGTCGTGTTTTGGGCTGAGTTCCTTCTTGGCCTTTTCGCACGCTTCCTGCAGACGCTGCAGAGCCATCGGATCTTTGCGGAGATCGATCCTTGTCCTTTGAACTCGTCGGCCACGTAGTTGATCAGCACTTGGTCGAAGTCGTCGCCACCCAGGTGCGTGTCACCGTTGGTGCTGATGACCTGGAACACGCCGTCGGCGACTTCGAGCACCGACACGTCGAACGTACCGCCGCCGAGATCGAACACGACGATCTTTTCGTTCTTCTTCTTGTCGAGACCGTAGGCCATCGCGGCCGCGGTCGGCTCGTTGATGATGCGCGCCACTTCGAGGCCGGCGATCTGGCCGGCGTCTTTCGTGGCCTGACGCTGGGCATCGTTGAAGTACGCCGGAACCGTGATGACGGCCTTGTTGACCTTGTGACCCAGGTACGCTTCGGCCGCTTCCTTGAGCTTGCGCAGCACCATCGCCGAGATTTCCGGCGGGGTGTATTGCTTGTCGCCGATCTGCACCTTCACGTATTCGTTCGGGCCGCCGACGACCTTGTACGGGACGATCTTCTCTTCCGACGCGACTTCGTTGTGACGACGCCCCATGAACCGCTTGATCGAGTAGACCGTGCGCAGCGGGTTCGTCACGGCTTGGCGACGAGCCGGCTCGCCGACCAGGATATCGCCCTTGTCGGTAAACGCGACGACGCTCGGCGTGAGCCGGTTGCCTTCGGCATTCGGAATGACCTTCGGCTCGCTGCCTTCCATGACGGCGACGACGGAGTTCGTGGTACCGAGATCGATACCGATGATCTTTTCACCCTTGGCCATAACTGTTTGTGCTCCTCTTATAATTCCGGCTTGCCGGTAGCCGTCGGACTTCCACCGAACGGCACCCGGGGTAGGCCGTTGAACTGCTTGTGATTTTGGCGGTCGAAACTTGCGTGTGCCAAGAAAAGCAAAGGCCGTGCCCAGCGGGGTGAGGTTTTGTTCAGGGGTGCCTGAAATACGTTGAAACTGCGTGATTTACGGCAAAATCGGCGGGCGAATTTCGAGCCGTTTTCCCACGCGGCCCCAAGTCGACAAACTGCCAAAATGACACCGCCAAAACTTTGCGTTTCCGGTTGCCAAATTGGCAGCAAACGACTGAGCGGCGGGCAACGACCCACTGCCGAATCTGGCCGTTTGAGAACAGCCGAACGGCCGGCCGAAAGTCGATTTGAATCGCACGCGTCAAAGTGGAAAATGCAAGGTCGGTTCCTTGGCAATTCGGCTTTGTTTTCGACTCCGTCGGCAGCGGCCTCCCCGGCGTTCTAGACGGCTGCTCATGGCGTCCGACCAATCGACGTAAGTCGCTCGGCCCAATCGGGACTTACGTCGATCCGCTTTTATGGCCTGTGCCCATAACCGGACTTATGGGCGCACAACCTCGAAACCCACAAGGGGTGCGCCCATAGATGGAGTTATGGGCGCACTGCGCCCATTACCGTCGTCGTAAGTCGCGCAAACGTTTTGGCACTTACGTCGATTTTCGACCGTAAGAACTCGCCGACTGCCGAAGCCTCGAGACACAGCGGTCGCCGGGCTTGATGAGGAAACGCGGCGAGGTGCGGAACCTTGACAGCCGGCAGCGCCGCCATCACAATCCAGGGTTTACCTAAGTTCAGTCGACGTACGGCGTTCGGTGCGAATGTGCTCCGAAAGCTGGCCGCCTTGAGGATCGCTCCCGCATGGGTTCCGACGCCGAAGCCAAACGCTCGAAGCCTTCGGCGACGACGTCGGCGACGACATCGGCTGGGGCGCTGCGGCGGCGCTCGAAGGAACTCGACGGAGAACTTGTCCGGCTCTTGAACGAGCGAGCCCAAATTGCGGCCGAACTTGCCGCAGCGACCGGCGGAGCGCTCGTCGACACGGAAGGCAGTTCGGCGGAATCGTCGCGGCCCGACGGCGACGACTTGGACGCCCTGCTCGCCAAGCTCACGGAAGCGAACCCCGGACCGTTGTCCGACGCCGCCCTGCACTCGATCTACCGCGAGTTGGCGTCCGGCTGGCGAGCGTTGCGCCGCAAAGTCTCGGTGGCGTTCCTCGGCCCGGCCTACACCTATAGCCACATGGCGGCCTTGTACCACTTCGGCGAGTCGTTCGACCAGGCGCCGGTCGGCAGCATCTCGGCCGTGTTCGAAGAAGTGGATGCGCGGGCAATCGACGTTCGGCGTGGTGCCGGTCGAGAATTCGACCGACGGCCGAATCGCCGACACGCTCGACATGTTCACGCGGCTTCGTGTGCGAATCTGCGGCGAAGTGCCGCTACGAATTCATCACAGCTTGCTCGGCAGCGGCCCGCGCTCCGGAATTACGGAAGTACACAGCAAACCGCAGGCGTTGTCGCAGTGCCGCAACTGGCTCTCGCGGCATCTCCCTACCGCGCGCCTCGTCGAAGTCGCCAGCACGATTACCGCCGCCCAAACGGCCAGTGAACGGCCGGAGGTCGCGGCGATTGCAGGCGTGCAAGCGGCGACCCATTACGGCCTCGACGTGCTGGCGGAAAACATCGAAGACAACCAATCGAACATCACGCGATTCTTCGTCATTGGCGAAGAATCAGGCTCGCGACACGGGGCACGATAAAACCTCGGCGATGTTCGAAATCCCGCATAAACCGGGGGCTTTGGCCGACGCGATGAATATCTTCAAGCGGGCCAAGCTGAACCTGACCTGGATCGAATCATTCCCCATTGCGCGACCGGAAGGGGGCTATATGTTCTTCACCGAACTCGACGGCCACGAAACCGACACGCGGTGGCGAAGGCGTTTAAAGCGCTGGAAAAGAAGACGATTCGGCTAGAAGTGCTCGGCTCGTATCCAAGGCGGAGCCGGTCGGATAAAACAACGCGACGCATTACCAAAGACGGACAACTCACTACGGACTACTTGACGGAACAATTTGAATGCGAACTCCACTGATCGCCGGTAACTGGAAGATGAACCTTACGCGGGCCGAATCGGTCGCTTTGGCGAAAGCCGTGGCCGAAGGGGTCGGCAACGCGAGCCATTACGAAGTCGGCCGTGTTTCCGGTGACGCTGTATGTCGATGCCGTGAGCCAAGTGCTCAAGGGGAGCAAGGTCGCCTGGGGGACGCAAAACCTGCTACCGGAAAATCCCGGTGCGTTCACCGGCGAAATCTGTGCGCCGATGCTGGTCGACCTCGGATGCAAGTACGTCATTCTCGGGCACAGCGAACGCCGCACGCTCTTGGGCGAGACGGACGCCGCGGTGAATAAGAAGACTCTCGCGTCTCTGGCGGCGGGAATTCGGCCGATCGTCTGCGTCGGCGAACTCTTGGCCGAACGACAAGGCGGGCAGACCGCGGCGGTCATCCACAAGCAATTTGAAGGCTCGTTGGCAGGCCTGACCGAAGACCAAATTCGGCAGATCGTCATCGCCTATGAGCCGGTTTGGGCCATCGGCACCGGCCTGACGGCCACTCCGGCCCAGGCCGAAGAAGTGCATGCCGACCTTCGCAAACTGTTGGCGGAACGCTACAATCAGCCCCTTTCCAACGAGGTACGGATCCTCTACGGAGGCAGCGTGAAGCCCAGTAACGCCGCCGAATTGATTTCACAACCGAACGTGGACGGAGCCCTGGTCGGCGGCGCTAGCTTGAAGGCGGCCGACTTCTTGGGGATCGCAGCCGGAGTGAAGAGCTAATGGGATTCTTCGAATTTGTCGTGAAGACGCTGCTGTTTTTGTTGGCGATCTTCATGATCTTGTTCGTTTTGTTCAACGCGGCAACGGCGGCGGTCTCGCCGGTGCCTTGGGCGGCATGGGTGGACAAAGCGCGTTCGGCACCAAGGCCGGCGACGTCTTCACCCGCGTCACCATCGTGGTCGCGGCGATTTGGATTTTGCTTTGCGCCGCAGCCGTGAAGATGTTTAAGCCGGAGTCGTTGGAGAATCAGATCGCCGGCACGAATGCCGCGCCGGCCGTAGGTGCTGCCGATGCTTCGACGCAGCCGACGCCGACGGGTACGCCGGCGGCCGCCGCAGCTCCCGCAGCCTCAACCGCTCCGGCCGCGACGCCTACGGCAACGGCTCCCGCCGCAAGCCCGACGGGCACCGGTTCGTAAACTAGTCATTCGCGGCTTCGGCCTCGCCTTCGTATTCATCGGCACGACGCGTCGCACGAGCGGCACGTCGTGCGGTCGTTTCGCAAACTCACGCTTGAAGAGGTTTCGCGTTGCTGCTGAGCATGACCGGATACGGTGAAGCCCATCGTCGGGAGGGAGACCTCTCCGTCGGCGTCGAAGTGCGTACGATCAACAATCGCTACTTCAAGCTCACGATGAAGTGCGGCGAAGGCTATAGCGTGCTCGAGAGCGAGATCGAGCAAACCGTCCGCGAGCAAATTCGCCGCGGCACGGTGCAAGTCAATCTGCGGATCGATCGCCTGAACGCAGCCGACGATTACCTGATCAACCGCGGCGTTCTGGCCGGTTATCGCGAACAGTTGCAATCGCTGTACGACGAGTGGCACGTCGTCGAGCAGGTGCCGCTGGAGACGCTTTTGGAATTGCCGGGCGTCGTCGTCGAGAACCCCAATCGCACGAGCGACGTGCAGGCGCAATGGCCGCTGATCCGTAAGACGCTCGTTGCGGCCATGACCAATCTCGCGAAGATGCGCGGCGACGAAGGTCTGCATATGGCCGCGGATCTGCGCAGCAACATCGGCATCATTGCCGGCGAGCTCGGCAAGATCGAGGCCCGCGCTCCGCAAACGGCCGAACAGTATCGCAAGCGGCTCACCGAACGAGTTCAAGCGGCTTTGGCCGAGCATCAGATCACGCTTAATGCCTCGGATCTGATCAAAGAAGTGGCCATCTATTCCGATCGTTCCGACATCAGCGAAGAAATCGTCCGATTGAAGAGTCACTTGGAGCAATTTGAGAAGTTCGTTCAGGCCGAAGAGAGTGCCGGCCGGAAGCTAGAATTTCTTACCCAAGAGATGTTTCGAGAGATCAATACGATCGGCTCGAAGGCCAACGACGTGGAAATCGCGACGTACGTCATCGAGATCAAGACGGCCGTCGAACGCATTCGCGAAATGATTCAAAATGTCGAATAACGCACTCCTTCCGCGACCGTGGTCCGCTTCCGCCGGGAAGCTGATCGTCATTTCGGGCCCGTCCGGGCGCCGGCAAGACGACGCTGCTGAAGCGAATGTACGCCGAGTGCTCGGCGCCGCTGGTGTCGAGCGTTTCCGCGACGACGCGTAAGCCGCGGCCGGGCGAAGTGGACGGGGTGGACTACCACTTCCTGTCGCCGGAAGAATTTCGCCGCCGCCGCGAAATCGGCGATTTCTTGGAATGTTTCGAAGTGTACGGCCGGGGCGATTGGTACGGCACGCTGCAAAGTGAAGTGGCCCCTCGTCTTAAGGCCGGCAAATGGGTAGTATTAGAGATCGACGTACAGGGAACGCTCGCCGTCTTAGAGCACTACCCTGACGCCCTGACGATCTTCGTCCAACCTGAATCCATCGACGAACTCGACCGACGACTCACGGCTCGCGGCACTGAAACCCGCGCGGCCATTGAGCGACGTTTGGAAGTGGCGCGGCGAAATGGTGGAGGCCGACCGCTACCTCTATCGCGTGACGAACAACGAACTCGATGCGGCGGTCGCCCGTCTCTGTGAAATACTGACGAATTCCGAATCTTAGTTTCTGAGGAACGTGTACATGATCGACGCCCTTCGCGAAGAGAAGATCGTCAACAAGGTCGGTGGTCGCTTCAAGCTGTCGACGCTGATTCAAAAGCGTTTGGTCGCTCTGAACGCCGGCGCTCGCCCGCTGGTGGAAGTGCATACGAACGACAAGATGCAGATCGTGATCGCCGAGATCATCAACGACAAAATCTTCCTCGACACCTCGGGCAACCTGCGCATCACGGGCGAAAACGAATCGGCCGGCGGTCCGCCGGAACTTGATCTCAACGCGCTGTAATCTCTTGTGCGAATCGAGAGCGTGAGACGACCGAGAGCTTTAAGACTCCGGTCGCCGACGCTCTCGGCTCGCTGTTCGTATCGAACGTTTTTCGGCGTTTGGATTTTTCATCTGCGCCTAGCTCTTAACGCCTAGCGTCTATCACGTTGCCATGCCCGTCAGCGGACGCGAGATCGTCGTGGGCGTCACCGGCGGCATTGCCGCATTCAAGACGGCGGCGCTCGTCAGCAAACTCGTGCAGGACGGGGCGGCGGTCAGCGTCGTGATGACCGACGCCGCCTGCCGGTTCATCGGCCCGCCGACTTTTGAAGCCCTCACCGGCCGGCCCGTGTACCGCACGGTGTTTGACAACGCCGAGTTTCCGCTCGGTGCTCACATCGGGCTGGCGGAACGGGCTCAACTGCTTTGCGTCGCCCCCGCGACGGCCGACTTCATGTCGAAGGCGGCTCATGGCGCGGCCGACGATCTGCTGAGCACGCTCTACTTGGCGTTCGGCGGACGCGTGTTGATAGCTCCCGCGATGAACACGCAAATGTGGGCGGCTCCGGCCGTGGCTCGCAACGTCGCTCAACTCCGGACTGACGGCGTGACGATCGTCGATCCGGGCGAAGGGTGGCTGAGTTGCCGCACGAAGGGCGCCGGTCGCATGGCCGAGCCCGATGTCATTCGCGCCGCCATCGACAAGGCTCTCGCCTAACGACGCGACGCCGAGATCTCATGGCACGCATTCTCATCACCTCCGGACCGACGCGGCAGTACCTCGATCCGGTGCGCTACCTGACGAACGCCTCGAGCGGCCGCATGGGGCTAGGGTTGGTCGAAGCCGCACTCGGCGCAGGTCATGAGGTCGTGGTCATCAGCGGGCCGGTCGAAATCACTTACCCCGCGGCGGCACGTGTCATTCCGGTCGTGACCACCGACGAAATGCTGACTGCCGCGCGAGCCGAATTTGCTCATTGCGACGGATTGATCGGCGTGGCCGCGCCGTGCGATTACAAGCCGGTGAAAGTGGAAGAGCACAAGATCGCCAAAACCGGCGAACCATTGACGCTGCAATTTGTGGAAACGCCGGACATCGTCGCGACGCTCGGACATCAACGGCTCGATGAAAAGACGCCGCAGTGGGTCGTCGGCTTCGCGTTGGAGACCGACGACCGGCACTTCCGCGCGGTCACCAAGCTACAAAAGAAGAGCTGCGACCTGATCGTGCTCAACGGTCCCGAGGCGATGAACTCGTTGACGAACAGCGTCGACATCATCGATCGCGACGGCGCCGTCGTCGCATCGCTCCAAGGCTCGAAGACCGACGTAGCCCGCGGCATCTTCCGCGAGATTCAAAGCCGATTGATCAAAGCGGCGAGTTAATCCGGCCGGGCATTCGGCAACGACACGTCGCGGAAGGTGATCACCACGTCGCGCTGCGATCGAATCCGCGGATAGTGAAACTTCAGCTTCGTCGGCTTGCTATCAGCTCCTTCGCCGACGAACGTCAACTTGATCCTCGCTCCGTCGGCTTCAAAGGCGTTGTTCTGCGATTGCTTGCGGAACGCCGTGCCCGCCTGATCGAGCAGCTCGACTTCGTTTTCTTGAAAGAAGGCTTCGGCCGGTTCTTGGATCATCATTTCACGAAGCAGCAGCAAGGTGACTTCGCAACGACCGCCGCCCCCCTGCTCGACTGACTCGACGCGTAGTTCGACGTCGTCTTGGTAATGAGGCGACGACGTCGCCAACTCGCCGACTTCCAAACATGCCATGTCGCCCGCCGCGACCAAGCCCCATTTGAGTGCCAGCGTATCGAGCTTTTTCGCCGCCGTGGCGGGGGGATGCAATCGCAACGTCATAGTCAACTGCCGGGCTCCGCCGCCGGCGATATTCCAACCCGTCGTGGCGGGCTGTGTCGCGGCGACCGTCGTACCGACGTCGGTGATCGCCGAGACCAATTCCGCTTGGGAGCGATAGGCCGTCAGCCGGAAGCGATCTTCCCACATCACCTGCAGGTTGACCTGAAACGTATGAGTCTTATCGCTCCGGTCCGATTCATAGTCGAGCTCTTCGCTGAAGGCGCGCCGCGCCGAAAGGATTTGTGCTCGGATTGGACCGGCATAAGCCGTGGGGTACGAGCCCGGTTTGCCGGCGGAAAGCACGAGCCCCGGCTCGCGCGGATCGAAATGCGGTCGCAACCGGTTTCCCGTACGACGGCAGACATCGTCTAAGGCGGGCCAAAACTCGCCGGTCGTGTAGAGCGCGTCAATCGATCGATCGTCAAACTGGCCGTATTGATCGCCGAGCAAAACGTGGTTTCCCGTCTGCCTCGTCATGGCTTCAATCACGGCCGAAGCCGAGCCGCCGGCGGCCTGGTATTGAAACTGACCGGCCTGCCACAAGTCTTCGATCCGGAGCTTTCTCAACAGTTCCTTCGCCCGCAAACGAACCTCCGGGCTCGGATCCACGGCCGCCTTTTCCAACTCGGCTCTCGCCGCAGGACCAAGCTTCGCCAACTGCTCATCGGCTCGCACGCGACGGTGGTAATCGTCGTTTCCCAGATCTCGCACGAGCGACGCAACAAGGTGTGTCGCTCCGCCGGCAGGAACATTGCCAATCGGTTCGTCGGCGGCGAAAAGCGGCGGCGATCCGCCTGAGAAAAGAGCGCCCCCGGTGACGCCGAGCGTCAACCCGATTACCGTGAGAAAGCGGCCCCGCATCGGCAGTTCCTCCGTTGAGTTCGAGTTCCTTCTCGAACCGCGCGGCAAGCCCGAATTCTCAGGGTGCGCATCAGAGGAGCGTTCGGGACTGGCAAAGCCATCGTGCGGTTGGTAGAACCGCTCGGCGGCTGCGCGCCTGACCACGCTAGGTCGCGAAAGGTACGCAGCCGTGCTTATACCGTCAAGATCGGTCGGCAGGGCGTTGGTAGCCGAAAGTTTCTATAAAGTCCTGCGGCGTGAAACCGCATGGTGAGCAACGCGGAGACAAGCTCCGTGGCCAAACAAGAAGAGTCGCATGCCCCAAGATTGCCTGAGCGTCGGCGTCCTCGTGGCCGACCACATGTGTGCCCCGCTCGATCGGTTGCCGAAGCCGGGAGAACTGCTTGTCACCGATCAACTGCTGCTGACGATCGGCGGTTGTGCGTCAAACGCGGCTATGGACTTGGCGCGAGTCGGCGTCGGTGTGACCGTCGTCGGTAGCGTCGGCAACGATGCCTTCGGGCAATTCATTATCGACACGCTTCACAATGCCGCTGCCGACACTCGGCTCATTCGCAAGCTCGACGACGTCGGCACTTCGGCGACATTGATCGTCAATGTGAAGGGGGAAGACCGGCGATTTATTCACACGCTCGGGGCGAATGCCAAGCTCACGGCGTCGGATATTCCTTGGGAGGAAATCCGTCGCAGCAAGGTGTTCTACGTCGGCGGCTACTTGCTCATGCCTTCGTTGGAGCAAATGGAACTTGCCGAGCTCTTCGCCGCCGCTCGGAAGGAAGGAGTGACGACCGTCCTCGACGTTGTGCTCCCCGGTCCGGGCGACTATTGGCACCGACTGGAAAAGCTGTTGCCGCACACCGATGTTTTCCTGCCGAACACTGACGAAGCAGCGGAACTCACGCGGCTCACCGATCCTAAAACCCAAGCCGAGCGATTCTTCGCAGCAGGTGCGAGCACCGTAGTCATCACCTGCGGCGGTAACGGAACCTACCTACGTTCGCGCGAGGAGAAGCTTTTCGCCCCGGTGTACAAATTCCCGTACGTCGGTGGAACGGGCGCAGGCGACGCGTTTGACGCCGGCTACATCACCGCGCTACTGCAAGGCCTCGGCCCGCGTGATTGCATCGCGTGGGGCAGTGCGCGAGGCGGCAGCTGCGTACGATCGATCAGCGCGACGGAGAGTGTGTTTACGCGAGAGGAAGCGGAGGCCTACATCCGCGAGAATCCGCTGGCAATCAGCACTTGGTAACAAACGTCAGCGCAGCAGGACCGACGCCAGCGTCACGGCGACCATGATTGAGGCCACGCAGATTTTGGCCAATGATCCGACGAGCCGCCCCCAAGCGGCCGCGTTGCCGACGTGCAGGGCATGATCGACGTCGCGGCCCTTCCACATTTCGCCCAAGATCGCACCGATCATCGCTCCGTGCAAGCTCCTGCAAGCGTGCCAACGATCGGGATTGGAATTGCACCGGTGCCGATAACAGCACCGATCAACGAACCGACGATCGCCAGCACGGCACCGCGTCGGCTTCCCCCAAGCTTCTTAACGCCCGCCGCCGACGAAGCCGTCTCCAGAATCTCGCCCACCACGGCCAACCCCAACAGCACGCCCAGCACATTGCCGCCGATATCCCAGCGAGCTCCGTCGGGCGTAAGCCAAGAATACACGGCGGCCGTGACCAGGATGATCCACGTCCCCGGCAAAGAAATGACGGTGCAAAACCAGCCGACGGCAAGCATCGACGCCATCGCGGCAAAGTACAAAACTTGGAGCAAAGATTCCGTCATGTTGTCGTTTGGTCCGTGCGTCGGCGGCTCACGTTGATTGGTATTCTTTGTGACAAGCGCGAATTGGGCAAGTGAATCGACTGCGAACGGGCGCCAACCCTCAACCTCGACGGCACGGATGGTTAGACTGAAGACTAACGTCCTGCCCTCCATACATCGCCGCTTCACGGAACTCTCGGTTTGTCGAAAGCCAGCCGCAAACGCCGCCCGCAGGTCGCGCCCGAGCCGGCCGTGGTCGAACCGGCATCGCCGTCGGTCTTGCGACGCCTGTTCGAAGGCCGTATTTGGCGCACGATTGCGGTCGTCGCTTGGCTGGCCGTCGTCGGATATTTCACGTATCGCGAGAGCTTCACAGGCGTTTTGTTCTTCGACGACTCGACGGCCATTGAGCAGAATCCGCACATTGCAGCGCTGGTCGATCCTGAAACCCGTTGGACGTGGCGTTCGTGGCAATACGCCGCGACGGCCGAACGCGACACGCCGTTCGCCGGCCGACCGGTCGTTGCCTTGTCATTTGCGCTGAATCATTGGTGGGCTTCGGCATCGAGCCCCACGGGCATCGCCGACTTTATCGGCATCCTGCCGATGCACGTGCCGTACTTGCACTACGTAAATACGGCCCTGCATGTTCTCGTGGCCGCTCTTATCTATGCCGTCGTCCGGCGTACCCTGCTTGCCCCTGCATTCGGCCAACGATTCCAAACGACCGCCGGTGTTTGGGCCTTCGTCGGTGCCACAATCTGGCTCGTGCATCCGCTCAACACCGAAACGGTTTGTTACGTCACTCAGCGGACCGAGCAACTCATCTCGTTATTCCTGCTTCTCACGCTTTACGGAAGTATTCGCGCCGCAGATGCCGCAGCAGGCCGCAATCGGCACGTTTGGCAACTCACATCTATTGCGTGTTGCGTGCTGGGCATGCTCTCCAAAGAGAACATGATCGCCGCACCGCTGTTGGTACTCGCTTACGATCGAGCGTTCCGCTTCGCGTCATGGCGTGAGGCGTTTCAAGAGGCGCTGGGGATTTTATTCCGGATTATTCGCCACCTACGGCGTGCTGGCGTGGGTCATGATCCACGCGCCGCGCGGTCGTTCCGTCGGATTCGCCCACGATCAGTTTCCGTGGTACGACTATCTGATTACGCAATGCTGGTGCATCGGGCGCTGACGTCGGACTCGCCGTCATCCCGCTCATCAGTAGGCTGAGCATCGACTACGGCCATCGGCCCGTGCTTGAACCTTTCGCCGTGCTCCCGGGCGCACTGTTTATCACCGCCGCGCTCGCAGCGACGGCTTGGGGGTGGCTGCGTCGTCCTTGGGTCGGCTTTCTCGGTGCCTGGTTCTTTCTGATTCTCGCTCCCACGTCGAGTTTCGTACCGATCGTTACCGAAGTCGGGGCGGAACGCCGGATGTATCTGCCGATATTTGCCGTGCTGGCGGCCATGGGAGTTGCAGTCGGCTTTGTATATTCGGCTTGGCGCGGTGCGAACGCAGGGGCTGCGGCAAGCGAAGTTGCCCGACCTTCGTGGCCGGCGAGAATTGCGGGCACCGGGTTGTTTCTCACCGTCGGAGCTTGGCTAGCGATCGCCAGCCGTGAACGAACTAAGGTCTTTGAGAGTTCGGAAAGCCTGTATGGCACGGCAGCGAAGGCCATGCCCGGCAACGATCGTGCGCTCAACAATTACGCGACGATCCTACTGGCTCGCGATCGTCATCGCGAAGCGCTGATCGCACTCGACCGGTCGCTGGCGATCGAACCCCAATATGGCGACGCCTACTCCAATCGCGCAGCCGCTCGCGTCAACCAATTCGGGCAGCGTCGCATTGATCTGGCAGTCGGTGACGCAGCGGAAGCCATGCGCTGGAATCCCTACGACCTGAAGGCGACGAACAATCGCGGCCTCGCATTCTTCGAATCCCAGCGTTACGCTCTCGCCTTGGCCGATTTCACGCGCATGATCGCCCTTACACGAGGCGGCGCAGATGCCTATCTCAATCGGGCCAACGTCTATATTCGACAAGCTCCCGACGATCCTGAGACGATGAAGATGGCGCTGGCCGACGTCGCGTCGGCCCTTGAAAGAGACCACTATTCGCTCAAGGCCTACCTCGTGCAGGCCATGATTTACAACAACCTAAAACGACCGAGCGAAGCGTTGCCCGCAATTCAGTCGGCCCTCGATTGCGTACTGCGCGAAACGGCGGCGCTGGCTCAGAGGACGGAAACCGCACCGAGCCTCGCCGCCGCCGAACACGTCCTTCTCGAAACCAACGCAAATCGTCGCACCCCTCCGACCGACACCCTCAAGTCGCTCGCAAAGTTCCCGCACCGCAGCACGCTCGCCCAAATCCTCAAGGAGCGTGCTCGCGCGGAGCGGGTACTCGGCGAACAAGAGCGAGACCCGCGCTGGATATTCCGTTCCCTCGACGACCTCACCCGCGCCATTGTGTTCGCGCCCGGCGACGCGGAAATACTCGCCGAACGAGGCGACTTGTATTTGGCCATGAAGCGCAACGGCGAGGCGGCGATGGATTTTGAACAGGCTTTGAAGCTCGATCCCGATCATCCGACGACGCTCGCCGGACGCGTCAAACTTTATACTCGCGTCGGTGATTTCAACACGGCATGGTCCGATGCCGTTCGGCTGCGCAACCTCGGCATTCCGCTCGACGACGAAGCTCTTGCTGCTCTGCGAAAGGCCTCGGGCGCGACTATCCCGCGGCTCCTGCCACACCGCAATCGCCCGGCGGTCGTTAGTGGCCGGCCGCCGAATGATGCGGTATGCTACGCGGCATGAACGCATCATCGCCCCCCGCCGCCGACAGCGGAGCTTCCGCACAAGTTGCAGCGCTACCGCGCAGCCCGGAATTGATGTCTCCGGCCGATACCGGCCTGCTCGTTGTCGACGTACAAGGCAAGCTCATTACACTGGTGCCCGGCCACCGGCGGATCATCTGGAACATTCGCCGCCTGCTCGACGGCGCGAAGATCCTCAACGTGGCCGCCGCCGGCACCGAGCAGTATCCGCAAGGGCTCGGCCCAACCGTGCCTGAGCTCGCCGAGCGACTTGGCCCTCTTCCTGCGAAGACGGCATTTAGCTGCGGTGAATGCGGCGGTATCTTTCGCACTTGGGCCGAGAGGCGCATAACCAAGGTGCTGCTCTGCGGCATCGAAGCCCACGTCTGCGTGCAGCAAACGGCGCTCGACCTGCTGGCGCACGGCTTTCGTGTGTACCTCGCAGTCGACGCGATCGGCTCGCGTCACGATGTCGACTATCAGACCGCCTTGCGACGGCTGGAAGCATCCGGCGCGACGCCAACCACCACGGAAGCGGCTCTCTTCGAATGGTGCGGGCGGGCCGGAACACCGGAATTCAAGCAAATCAGTGCGATGGTGCGCGAAGCGGCCCCGGAATAGTTCGTTCTCAATTCATTTCGCAGCTACGACAAAACACGCGAAGGCAGACTCCGCGACCAAATTGGGAAGTTGAAAATGTCTGAATTGCCGCCGCCGCTCAACCCGCCCGTTCGTCTACTCATGGGCCCCGGCCCCAGCGAGATTCATCCGCGCGTGTTGCGGGCTCTGGCGGCCAACACCGTCGGGCACTTGGATCCCTATTACCTAGCGCTGATGAGCGACATGCAAAGCATGTTGCGCACGCTCTTCCGCACACAAAATCCGATGACGATGGCGATCAGCGCCACCGGGTCGGCCGGCATGGAGAGCACGGTCGTCAACCTGATCGAGCCGGGCGATTCGATGATCGTCTGCGTCAACGGCGTGTTCGGCGAGCGGATGGTCGACGTGGCTTCGCGAGCCGGGGCCAACGTGACCGCGCGTCGATCGGCCCTGGGGCGAAGTGTTCGAACCCGCGCACCTCAAGGAAGCCCTGGCGAAGGCCAAGCCGAAAGTCGTCGGCATCGTCATGGCCGAAACGTCGACCGGCGCGCTGCAACCGCTCGAAGAGATTTCCAACTTGGTTCACGACGCCGGAGCGTTGCTCTTGGTAGATGCCGTCACGGCGCTCGGCGGCGTCCCCGTCGAAGTCGATAGGTGGAAGATCGACGCCATCTACAGCGGCACGCAAAAGTGCTTGAGTTGCCCACCCGGATTGGCTCCGGCTTCTTTTAGCCCGGCGGCCTTAGACGTCGTGCTCAATCGCAAGACCAAGGTGCAAAGCTGGTATCTCGACGTCTCGATGCTCGCCAAATACTGGGGGCAGGAACGCGTCTATCACCACACCGGTCCGATCAACATGACCTACGGGCTCTACGAAGCCCTGCGGATCATTCTGGAAGAAGGACAAGAAGCGGCCTTCGCACGGCATGCGGCGAACCATCGTGCGTTGAAGGCGGGCTTGGCCGCGATCGGCATTCGCTACGCATCGAACGAAGCCCACACCTTGCCGATGCTCAACGCCGTGCACATCCCCGACGGCATCGACGACATGAAAGTCCGCGGAGCCCTGCTTAATCGTTTCGGCATCGAAATCGGCGGCGGGCTCGGGGCCTACAAAGGCAAGGTTTGGCGAATCGGCCTCATGGGGCACGGCTCGCGGCCGGCGAACGTCTTTGCCTTCTTAGGAGCTTTGGAACAGTTGCTCGCCGAACAGGGCTACAAGTTCGAACACGGTGCTTCTGCGGCCGCCGCAAATGCCGAGTACGCCGGACCGAAGTAGCGTCACAACAAGGCCTTACGTCGCCCCGCGAAGGCGGTCGATTTCCGCGTTGCCGGACGCCGCCGGCAACGCTATGCTTGCATCCGTTCCGCCGGCTTCCGTCATCATTCACGGTTCGACCGGCGACGAGGATCGAGGCAACGGAAATGCCCGGCGACGGAATCGTCGGGCGACAAGGAGGTGGCCATGCTCGTTCTCACACGGCGCGTCGGCGAAAGCATTCGCATCGGCGACAACATCGTCGTCACTCTGGTCCAAATGTCGCCGGGCAAAGTTCGCATCGGCATCGAAGCCCCGGCCGACATGACCATTTTGCGCGAAGAACTCGTGCAAACTTCTCCTGCGGCTCCGCTGCCGATTTCTCCTTCAGCGACGACGTTTTTCTCCGAGAAGGGTATCGGAGGATAACGGGGATATTGGAGACAAGGAGAAGAGATCGTTTATCTTCGCCTTATCTCTTTCAAATCTCGATCATCACTTTCATCCCCCGTCTCCTTCTCTGAAATGCCGCCGGTTACGCAAGAATCGGCTTCACGATTTCGCCGTGGACGTCGGTAAGCCGGAAGTAACGGCCTTGGAATTTGTACGTGAGCCGCGTGTGGTCGACGCCGAGTAAGTGCAAGACCGTGGCTTGAAAGTCGTGAACATGCACTTTGTTCTCGACGGCGTTAAACCCGAATTCATCCGACGCTCCATACGAGAGGCCCGGCTTCAGCGCCGCCGCCCGCCATCCAGAGCGTAAACGTATAAGGATGATGGTCGCGGCCCCACTGCTTCGTATTCTCGATGCTCCCTTGTAGAAACGGCGTACGACCAAACTCGCCTCCCCAAATCACGAGCGTATCTTCCAGCAGCCCGCGTTGCTTCAGATCTTTCACCAGCGCCGCGCTCGGAGCGTCGACGTCGGTGCATTGAATCTTTAACTGCGTATTCAAATTGCGATGCTGATCCCAGCCCGCGTGCATCAATTGCACGAACCGCACTCCACGCTCCGCTAAGCGTCGCGCCATCAGGCAATTGTAGGCGTACGAACCTTGTCGCATAACGTCGGGACCGTACATGTCGAGAACATGCTTAGGCTCGTCGGAGAAGTCTGTCAGTTCCGGAACGCTCGCTTGCATGCGATACGCCATTTCATACTGCGTGATGCGCGTTGCAATTTCCGGATCGCCGTAGGAGTCGAGTTGGAGTTGGTTGAGCTTCGCCAAACCGTCGAGCATGCCGCGTCGCACGTCACGGCTCATTCCCGCGGGGTTCGAGAGGTACAACACCGGGTCGCCGGAGCCGCGAAACTTCACGCCTTGATACTTCGTGGGTAAGAAACCGGCTCCCCAGTAGAAATCGTAAAAGATCTGACCGCACGACGCTTCTTTATCGACCGAGGTCATCACGACGAACGACGGCAAATCCTGAGTGTCGCTGCCGAGTCCGTAGGTGAGCCAAGCCCCCATGCTTGGTCGGCCCGCCTGCTCCGCGCCGGTCAGAAAAAACGTAATTGCCGGGGCGTGATTCACCGACGTCGTGTGCATGGCTTTAACGAAGCACAGTTCGTCGGCAATCTCGGCCGTGCGAGGTAAGAAATCGCTGACCCACGCTCCACTCTTGCCATGCTGAGCGAATTTCGCGATCTCGGCCAAACAGGGCCGAGCCGTCTGCCCGCCGGTCATCGTGCTGAATCGCCGGCCGCCGACGACTTCATCCGGAATCTGCACGCCGTGCATCTTGTGCAGCATCGGCTTGTAGTCGAACAGATCAACGTGCGACGGTGCGCCGTTTTGAAACAAGTAGATGACGCGTTTCGCCTTCGCCGCGGCATGCGGCACGCCCGGCAGCCCGCCGAATCGTTTGGGAACGCCAGGCGTCACGACGGAGTCGGCCGCCTGTAATCCGTCGCCCGCTAAGAGCGAAGCCAAAGCCGCCGAACCGATGCCGCCGGCCGACCGCGAAAAAAACTGCCGTCGCGTAAGCTCCGCACGAAATTGTTCGTCAGGCGTCATGTTCGGATCACACTTCAATTGACTACTGCTTCGTCAACGCTTCATCCAGATTCAAAATCGTCAGGCACACGGCCGTCAGCGCCGCATGCTGCACGGCATCCAGCGATTCATCGCGCGGCGATTCGCCGACTTTGAGCAACTGCTCCGCCGCCTTCGAATCGGCCGCGTACCTACTTTGCATTTGTTCCATTGTGGCGCGGAGCACGACCGCTTCTTGGTCGCTCGGTGCTCGTAGCAGCACCTTGCGGAAGGCCCAGGCCATTTGATCGTCGGAGTTCTCGTCGCCGTGTTTCAGCGATTGTTCGGCCAGCGCCCGGGCTGCTTCCACGTACGTGACGTCGTTCAACGTCGTCAGCGCGTGCAATGGCGTATTCGTTCGCAATGTTTTGATTGTGCAAACCTGCCGGGCCGAGACATCGAAGAACGACGTCGGACCGACGATCCGTCGCCAAAACACGTACAAACTGCGGCGATAAAGCGATTCGCCGTGATCTTGCACGTAGCTCTTCTTGCCGAACGTCGCCTCCTCCCAAATCCCCTCGGGCTGGTACGGCTTCACCGACGGACCGCCCTGCTTTTCTACAATGAGCCCGGCCGCCGCGAGAGCTTGATCTCGAATCATCCACGATGGCATGCGAAACCGCGGCCCACGGGCAAGCAAACGATTCTCCGGATCACGCTCCCACAACGATCGCGACACTCGCGACGATTGGCGATACGCGGCGCTGGTGACGATTTGCTTATGCAGACGTTTGACGTCCCACCCATGCCGAACGAAATCGACCGCGAGCCAGTCGAGCAGCTCAGGATGCGACGGCCGTTCTCCCTGCACGCCGAAATCTTCCGCCGACTTCACAAGTCCGACGCCGAAGAAACTTTGCCAAAAACGGTTCACCGTCACTCGCGCCGTGAGCGGATGTTGCGGGTCGACGAGCCAACGAGCCAAGCCGAGGCGATTCTTCGGCAACTCGCCGCCGGCCGGATGCAGACCGATCGGAAACTCGGCAGCTACCTTCGTGCCCGGCTTGTCGTACGCCCCTTTGTCGAGCATGAACGTCTCGCGCGGCGCGGCCAACGCGTCCATCACCATTACGCGCGGCAACTGCTTCCCTTGCGCTCGCGGTCGTCAATCGCCGCTTTGAGTTGCCCCAAGGCCCGGGCATATTTCGGCCGTGGCTCTTTGTAGAAATTCACCATCTCGCGCAGGGAGTCGGAACTCCGCTTGGCCGACTCTAGATTCAACGCCGCAACGAGATTGCCGGACAGGTTCTCGGCCTCGTTCGATTTCGCGGCCGGCTGACCTGCGTCGCGCGGGAACAAGGCCTCCTCGAGCTTCGCGACTTCGGTCGCGGTCTCACGAATCTTGGCGTCAGCGTCGGAGAGTTCCTGTTGTTGTTGCGGCGTCGAGATATCGATCACCGGCGGGATGCCGCCGGTTCGCCCTCCACCGGAATTGGCGCCGGTTTCACTCGTGTTATTAAAAAAGGCGTACAGCTCGTAGTAGCTCTTGTTCGTAAACGGATCAAACTTGTGATCGTGGCAGCGGGCACAGCCGATCGTCAGCCCCAGCCAAACCGTGCCGGTCGTCTCGGTGCGGTCCATCACGTTTTCAACGCGAGTCTCTTCAGCAATACGGCCCCCTTCACCGTTAAACATGTGATTGCGATTGAAACCGGTCGCCAGCTTTTGATCGAGCGTGGCATTCGGCAGAAGATCGCCGGCAAGCTGTTCGACCGTAAACTGGTCGTACGGCATGTTCGCGTTGATCGACCGCACGACCCAATCGCGCCAGGGCCACATCGTTCGTTCCGGGTCGCCTTGGTAGCCGTTAGTATCGGCGTAACGGGCCGCGTCGAGCCAATCCCAAGCCCACCGTTCGCCGTATCTCGGCGACGCCAGCAGCCTATCGACGACCTTCTCATAAGCCTGCGGGCTTTCATCCCGCAGAAATTCGTCGAATTCTTCCGGTGTCGGCGGCAAGCCGGTGAGATCGAGCGAAACCCGACGCAAGATGGTCGCCTTGTCCGCTTCAGGTGACGGCTCGAGGCCTTCGCTTTCCAATCGCGCGAGCAAAAACGCATCAATCGCGTTGCGAACCCACTTCTGATCTTTTGGGGCAGGCGGCGGCGATGATTGCGGCGATTCGAACGCCCAGTGCTTACCCCAGAGAGCCCCTTCGTCGATCCATCGTCGCACCAACTCGATCTGCTCTTTGGTAACCGTGCGATTCGATGTCGGCGGCGGCATCCGTTCGTCGGCATCGTCAGACGTCAGCCGGCGTAGCAATTCGCTCGCCGTCGCTTTGGCCGGGCTTCAGCGCACCGTGCGCTATCGCCGCTTCCCGATCATCCAAACGCAGATCGGCTTCGCGATGTTTTGGATCGGGCCCGTGGCAATGAAAGCAGTTGTCGCTAAGGATCGGCAGGATATCGCGACTGAAGCGGACCGGCTCCGCCGCACGGCCGACGAGCGACGACACTCCGACAAGCAAGCCGGCCAACAACAACGTGCGACGCGGTCGATTCACGAACAAGCTCCGAGCGAGAAATACGGGGCAGCGGCTCGCCGTCGAGTGTGTTTTCAGTATAACCGTGCCGCCAGCGAAGAATAACAGTTCGTCGGACGCATCGGGAACGCGGGTTGCAGTGAGGCACCGGAGATAAATCGCCCCAACTCGATATGATGCTGCAAGGATCGGACACCATGACGGCACCAGCAACGAGCGAGCCTATGCAGCCGCGATGGAAACGCCTCTATCACGACGTGCGACGGTGCGCTTTTGACATCATTCGCCGCCGCCCGCTGCGAATCGTGGAAGTGGCGGCGGCCGGATTGATGCTCGCCGCCGCCGCGTTATTCATTGTGCTTGCCGACGAAATCACCGAAGGCGAAAGCTTCCGCTTTGACGCCGAGTTGCTGAAGGCGTTTCGCGATGCGAACGATCCGGCCCGCACGATCGGCCCGCGCTGGCTGGAAGACGTAATGCTCGACGCCACGGCACTGGGAAGCGGTTTGGTGCTGTCGATCATCGTGGCCGTGTCGGCCGGTTTCCTCTACATGGAAAAGCAACGCCGCGTGGCCACGCTGATGCTGGCGACGACCATGAGCGGAGCGCTGCTCTCGATCTTTCTCAAATGGGTGTTTGCGCGACCGCGGCCGATCGTGGTGCCGCATCTACGGCACGTCACGAGCATGAGCTTTCCAAGCGGCCATGCGATGGCGTCGGCCGTCGTGTATCTGACGCTCGGCGTCATGTTTATGAAAGCCGTGAGCAGCCGACGCGCAAAGGCCTTTTGCATGGTCGTGGCGATATCGCTCACGCTGCTCATCGGCTTTACGCGAGTGTTCCTCGGCGTGCACTACCCGAGCGACGTACTCGGCGGTTGGCTGGCTGGCTGTGCCTGGGCCTCGCTGGCGTGGATCGTAGGACAATTCATCCCGTCGCGACCGATCGCAGAACGAAGCGACGAGCCGGTGAAGAATTCGCACGACCACGAGAACACGGGGGCATAAAGCGTCGGCAATAAAAACGAAACGGGGGCCTTTCGGCCTCCGCTCGCTTCGGTTGAATTGTCATCGCCGTGAAGCGATCGAGCTTCTTTAAGCCGTCACTTCGTAGCCCTTGCGCTGTTCGCGCTTGAGCCAACCGTTGGCTTCGTCGTCGCCGGTGATCTGCTCGGCTTGCGAATCCCAATTGATCTTACGACCCAGGCGAATGGCGATGTTTGCCAAGTGGCAAGTGGTCATCGCTCGGTGATGGGTGTCGACGTCGCTGATCGGCTGCGTGCGGTCGACGCAGCAATCGAAGAAGTTGGCCATGTGGTTGCCCCACTTCTTCCCCTTGTAGAGTTGGCTGAGCAACTCGTCCGACAGCGGTTGGTCCTTAAGCGTGTCGGCCGCCGAACCACGCAGTGCGCCGCGGCTGACGAACAAGTCGCCTTGCGTGCCGGTGAACTGGATGCCGTTCTCGCCGTCGCTCAGAATCCGCATTTCGACGTCGCCCGGGAACATGGCCTTCACGTCGAAGTTGGTCGCCGTGTTGTACATGTTGTCGACGGTCGGCATGCCGTTCTTCAACGGCACCGGGTGGTTGACCGAAATACCTTCAACCGACACCGGACCGCTGGTGTCGGCGCCCAAAGCCCACGACGCAATATCAACGTGGTGCGCGCCCCAATCGGTCATCTTGCCGCCGGAGTATTCGTACCACCAACGAAACTCGTAATGGCAGCGGCTGAACGGATACTTGCCGCCGGAAGGAGCCGAAACGTAATCAACCAGCGGGCACTGGCCGAGCCACATTTCCCAATTCAAACCGGCCGGCACGGCGGTCTTCGGCAACGCGGGGCTCGGCTTCACGCCGCCGATGCGGCATTCCACTTTCGTGATCTTCCCCAAGCGGCCGCTGCGCACCAGCGCCACGGCTTGCAAGAATTGGCTCTTCACCGCTCCCTTATTCGCGGACATTTCGCTGCGCTGCTGCGTGCCGACTTGGAAGACGCGCCCGTCTCCTTAAGCACTTTGAGAATCTGCTTACCCTCGTCGATCGTGAGCGTCAGCGGCTTTTCACAGTACACGTCTTTGCCGGCCTTCATGGCGTCGATGGCGATCTTCGAGTGCCAATGGTCGGGCGTGACGATCGTCACGACTTCGATATCCTTCCGATCAAGCAACTTACGATAGTCTTCGAAGACTTCGACGTCGCGCGGACGACCGGCCTTCGAACCGACCTCCAGCGCCTTGTTGCGGGCCTTGTCCGTCATGGCCGTATCGACGTCGCAAACCGCGACGCAGTCCGCAAAGTTCATCGCCAGCGGACCGACGGCGTTCCAACGGTCGCCCACGCCGATGCAACCCATGAGCGGCCGATCGTTCTTGCTCTTGGTGGCGGCGTCTTGGGCGATCGTCTGCGACGTCCAACCGAAATACGGAACGTTGGCCAAGGCGGCGGCCGAACCGGCGGCCTTCAAAAATTGACGACGAGAATGCGACATGGCGAGTTACCTCAAAGCTTGGTGGGCGGGAAGCTCATCGTAGGAGGCGCAAGACTCTATGAAATCTGCAGCCTGAGCGATCCGTAGTTTAGTTCGGCACGTGAAGGTCGTCACCCGGTTTTGATTACGAGAACGAGAATCGCCCGGCAAAAAAGATGGAGGTGAATCCACTGCCGGCTATAATCACGGTCTCCCGCCTTCCGTCGCAACCTTCCGGCCCGCGGACCTTTCATGGTACGTGCGACACGCTTCGCAATCTTCGTCTGCTGTATTGCCGTCGGCTATTGCTCGCCCGCTCGCACGACGGCCGCAGAAGTGAAACCGGCCGACGACGCTAAGCCCGCAGAGTCGCCGACGTTTGAATGTCGCTGGACGGCCGATCCAATCACCGTTGACGGCCGCGCAGACGAGCCCGCTTGGAAGAACGCGGTGACAATCGATGAATTCGGGCAGCCGTGGACTGCTAAGCCCGACTCAGCCGTATCAGCGGCTGGCGGAGCAACTTCCCCCAAGACCAAGGTGCGGATGCTTTGGGATGCGAACGGTCTGTATTTCTTCGCCGAGATGGAAGATGCCGATCTCTTCGCAGATCTGAAGGAGCAAGACTCGGCAACCTGGACAAACGACGTTTTCGAACTCTTTTTCCGGCCCTCCGCGGACAAGCCGAGCTATTACGAATTCCAAGTCACGCCGCTCGGCACACGGCTCGACATGTTCATTCCCGAGCGCGATTCGAAGGCCTTCACAAAGTTCGTAAAGGCCGATCCGTTCGACTGGCGAACCGCAGTCGCCCTCCGCGGTACGCTCGAGCGGCGCGACGACGTTGATTCCGGCTGGTCCGTCGAAGGGGCTATTCCGTGGACCGACATGGCCCACACCGGAGGTCGGCCGGCAATTGACGAAACTTGGCGATTCGCACTTTGCCGTTACGACTATGGTGCCGCCGGCTCCAAGCCCGAGCTTTCCAGCTGCGCACCGCTTACCGAACCGAACTTTCACAAGTACGAGGACTACGCACGGCTCACGTTCCGTGGTCCGGACGAAGCGCAACGCAGACCTTACGGGATTGCCAAACGTATCCCGTTGACCACGTCTCGCGTTGTCGGCGCACCAGATCCGCCGCCGCCGTTTCGCACGGTGCGAGCTTTCCCAAACCTCAAACTGATCCATCCGATCATCGCGCGGCGAATCCCCGACTCGTCGCAATTATGCGTGCTGACGCACGAGAGCCAAAGCAAGGCCACGTCACTGGTGCGTTTCGCCGACGACGCCGAAGCTGAGTCCACGGAGCCCATATTCACCGTGGAAGGTTTGGCCTACGACTTCTGCTTTCATCCAAAGTTTGCCGACAACGGCTATGTGTACGTCGGTTGGGCCGGCCCGATCAAAGCCGCCAAAGGGGAAAAGGTCTGCCGCATCTCTCGATTCATGATGCAGCGCGAGCCGCCGTATGCGGTTGAGCCGAAGTCGGAAACCTCGATCATCGACTGGAAGTCCGACGGCCACAACGGCTGCGCCATTGCGTTCTCCAACGACGGCCACATGTTCGTCACTACGGGCGACGGCACCAGCGACAGCGACGACAACAACGTCGGCCAGGACATGACGACACTCCTGGCGAAGGTCTTACGAATCGATGTCGACAACATCCGCCCCGAAGACAAGAAGGCTGGACGCAACTACTCCATTCCGCCAGACAATCCGTTCATGTCGCTGGCCAGAGCCCGACCGGAGACGTGGGCTTACGGGCTGCGGAATCCGTGGCGAGCGGCCGTCGATCCGCGAACGGACCACCTCTGGGTGACGCAAAACGGACAGGATCTCTTCGAGCAAACGTACTTCGTGCGCCGTGGCGACAACTTCGGCTGGAGTATTACGGAAGGGAGCGCGCCGTTTTACACCGAGCGCAAACGCGGGCCGACGCCGATCGTGCCGCCGGCGGCCGAGCACGCTCATAGCGAAGCTCGCAGCTTGACCGGCGGCGTGGTTTATCACGGCGAGAAGTTCCCGGAACTTCGCGGCTGCTACCTCTACGGCGACTATTCCACCGGCAAGATTTGGGCCATCCGTCACGACGGCGAACGCGTCACTTATCACCAAGAGATCGCCGACACGACGCACGCAATCACCGGATTCGGGCTCGATTCGCGCGGCGAGCTCTTGGTGTGCGACTACCAACCGGGCGAGGCCGGCGGGCTATATCGCTTCGAGCGAACACCGCCGACCGAACCTTCCGATTTCCCCCGCAAGCTCAGTGAAAGCGGACTATTCGAGGTAGGCAAAGGGCATACTCCAGTCCCCGGCATGATTCCTTACACGGTCAACTCTCCGCTTTGGAGCGACGTCACGTACAAGGAACGGTTTCTGGCGCTGCCGGGAGACGGTGTTGCAACGTACGCCTCGCGCAAATCATGGGACTTTCCGGAAGGGACCGTACTCGTGAAGTCGTTCGCTTTGGAAGCGAAAGCGGACGATCCGAAGTCACGGCGTTGGATTGAAACGCGGTTCATGACAAAGCAGCAGAAGGAGTGGGTGGGATATTCGTACGCCTGGAACGACGAGCAAACCGACGCCGAACTCGTGGAAGCACGAGGCCGAGATCGCGAGTTTACGATCGAAGACACTTCCGCCGTCGGCGGCAAACGGACTCAAGCCTGGCATTACCCAAGCCGCGCCGAGTGTATGGTGTGCCACAGTCGAGCTGCCAACTACGTCCTCGGAGTTTCCACGGCGCAGCTCAACTGCACCTTTTCTTACGACGGCGCCGCCGACAATCAACTGCGTACGCTGGAGCATCTCGGAGTCGTCAAGCTCGACGCTTCCACGGAGCTGCGTGAAGGGGTCGTCGAAGCGGCTCGCAAACGCGGCCTGTCGTCTAAGGATGCCAATCAGTACTGGGACGACATCCGTAAGGTGCGAGGGCGTCGTGCAGTAGCCGGAGGTGCGAAGCCCGACTCTGCGACCGATCTTATGCCGCGGCTAGCCGATCCGGCCGACGGAACGGCCGGCCTCGAAGAGCGTGCCCGATCGTATCTCCACGCGAATTGCGCTCACTGCCATGTTCCGGCCGGCGGCGGCAACGCCCAATTCGACGTCGCCTATTGGTCCGCGCTCGGCGAGACGCGCACGGTCGGCGCAGCGCCGGTTCATCAGTCGTTTCAGATCGCAGATGCAAAGCTCTTGAAGCCGGGGCAACCGGAAGCTTCGCTCCTGTGGCATCGCATGGCCTTGCACGGGCGCGGACAAATGCCGCCGCTGGCTTCGGCCCATATCGACCCACTCGGCGCAGAGCTGATTCGTCGCTGGATTGCCGAGTTGCCGAGGGATCTACAAGTCGAATCTCCGACGACGAAGTGACGATTAAATCTAATCACGATCGCCGCATCACCGAAGTTGACATATGGAAGCGAGACGAGTCAGAATGCACTCTCCCGCCTGCTCGCACTTCCACTTCCGGCGCACCGCTTCGGCCGTAGCCGGCCCGCCGTACGTTGAAAGGAAGCCGGACTATTTCCTCCAGCTTTGAACCGACTTGGTCGCCGAGTCGACGATCGTTTCTCGTGGCCTCGACGGTCGGCTTTGCCGGCTTTCAATTCGGCGCCCCTGCGCTCAGCGCCGCATCCGGAGCAGAGTTACCGGCACGGAAACCGAAAGCCAAATCAACGATCCTCTTTTTCCTCTGCGGCGGCTCGTCGCACTTGGATATGTGGGATCTCAAGCCTGAGGCGGCGCTCGAATATCGCGGGCCGTTTCAACCGATCGACACCAGCGCACCGGGCGTGCAAATCAGCGAGCATCTGCCGCTGCTGGCGAAGCAAGCGCATCATCTGGCGATCGTACGTTCCGTACGCTCGAGCGTGAATACGAACGATCACCACGCGGGCTATTATTACAACCTGACCGGTCATACGGCGGACGCCAGCTTCGTGTCGCTCGGTAACAACCGCACGCCGCAGCCAAACGACTGGCCGTACATGGGCTCCGTCGTCGGATCGCGCGTCCCGTCGCGCGGCGGGTTGCCCGGGGCCGTGACGTTGCCGCACATGCCGAGCCGATTGCCCTACACACGGCCCGGGCAATTCTCGGCCCGATTGGGTGTGGAGCACGACCCGCTGTACGTACTGGGAAGCTTGGAACAGCCGCTGCAATTCGAAGCTCCGGCCCTGACGCTTGGCGGCGACGTCGATTCGACCCGGTTGAATGACCGCGAACAATTGCTGGCGACGCTGAATCGGATGCGGCGCGAGTTTGAAGCCGGCGGCGAACGGCCGAAATGGACGCAGTTGCAACAACGGGCGTTGTCGCTGCTGGCGCTTCCAAGACGACGTCGGCATTCAACGTCTCCGCAGAGCCGAAAGAGGTTCGCGAGCGCTACGGTCGCTCGCTCAACTGTATGAGCCTGCTCGTCGCTCGGCGGTTGGTGGAGGCGGGCGTGCCGTTCATCACAGTGTTCTGGAAGGAATTCGCCGATCGTAAGACGTGCCGCAACTCAGGCTGGGACACGCATGGCGACAATTTCAATTGCTTGCGCGACCACTTGCTGCCCGATTTTGATCGCGGGTTTTCCGCTCTCGTCGGCGACCTCAGCGAGCGCGGACTCCTCGATGAAACGCTGCTGCTGGTGACCAGCGAAATGGGACGCACGCCGAAGATCGGCGATCGACGTAGCGGCGGTGTTTCCGGAGCGGGCCGCGATCATTGGACCCACTGCCAAAGCATCGTGATGGCCGGCGGCGGGATTCAGGGAGGCCAAACGTACGGCACGAGCGATCGCCGCGGCGAGTTCCCGGCCGAGAAGCCGGTGACGCCGGCACATATCGCCAAAACCGTGTATCACGCGATGGGAGTCCACGAGCTAGAGGCGAAGGATCCCGACGGCCGCGTTTACAATTTGCTGGCAGAAGGGGATGCGTTGCCGCTGTTTTAGTCGCGAGAACAAACGTCGCCGTATCGCGGTGTTGTCGTGCGTTGGTCGCCGCGGAAGGACGTATTGAACATGGGAAAATGTCGCATCGTCATTTGGCTTGTCTTGATCGGCAGCGGCTGCTCTGCAGCGTACGCCGACGATTGGCCTCAATTCCGCGGGCCGAATAGCAGCGGCATCGCCGCCTCGCAAAAATCGTTGCCGACGACCTTTTCGCTCGAAGAGAATCTCAAGTGGAAAGCGGAACTCGGCGACGGCGTCGGCTGTCCGACGATTGTCGCCGGCCGGGCGTTTGTGGGAGAGATGACGAAGCCGGATGAAGTCGCGCTCGCCGCCTTTGATGCGGCAAGCGGCAAGTTGCTTTGGCGGCGGACTTGGCCGACGGGCGAATTGCCCGAAGTTCACATGACGAATAGCCAAGCGTCCACGACTCCGGCCGCGGACGCCGATCGCGTGTACTTCTACTTCAGCACGTTGGGCATGATCTGCGTCGATGCGGCGACCGGCGCCGATCGGTGGCAAGTCGACCTGCCGGTGCCATACTACGTTTTCAAATGGGGGCCGGGCATGTCACCGGCCGTTCATGGCGACTTGGTCATCTTCTGCCAAGACGACGATTTGAATCCGGCGTTGTACGCCTTCGACAAGCAGACCGGAAAACTCCGGTGGAAGGACGAACGCAACGACATGTGCGCAGGCTATTCGCACCCCGTCGTCAACCGCACGGCCGCCGGCGACGAACTCGTCGTCGCGGGCACCGGGATGCTCATCGGCTACGAATTGGAAACCGGCAAGCGTAAATGGTTCGCCCGCACGCTGCTCCGCAACATCAAAACGACGCCGGTCTGCCGCGACGGCATCGTCTACATCTCCCTGCAAAGCAGCGGCATCGCCAACCAGTGGATTGCGTCGATCGACCAAAAGGAAACAGGCAACCGCGACGGCAAAGTCACCAAGGAAGAACTCCAAGCCTTCGTCGGCAAACAGCAAGTGCCGGAAGCGTTCTACAAGAAGACGTTCGACCGGGGAGACGTTAATAACGACGGCGCCTCGACGGCGACGAGCTCGACAAGGCGTTCCTGCCGCCCGGCAACGAAGCCGGCGCCCGTTTCGGGGCCAAGAATCCTGCGGACGAATATGTCTTGGCGGTACGCGGCGGCGGCGCGGGAGACGTCACCGAAACGCACCTGCTCTGGAAACATCCGACCAAGCACACGGACCACATCGTGTCGCCGCTCGTCAGCGGAGATCGGATGCTGCTCGTGAAGTGCGGCGGTATCGCCACCTGTTTCTCCACCGCTGACGGTTCGTCGCTTTGGGGCCCCAATCGCATAGACAACGGCAGCGATTACTTCGCCTCACCGATTGCGGGCGACGGCAAGATTTACATCGCCGGCGAGAACGGCTACGTCGTCGTTCTCACTGACGGCCCGGAGCTCGACATTCTCGGCAAGAACGATGTCGGCGGATCGATCGTCGGCACGCCTGCGATCGCCGCGGGCCGTATCTACGTGCGAACTCGCGAACATCTGCTCTGTTTCGGTCTGTAGCCGACGATTTAGCGAGCTACGTCGTCGGCTGCCGGCAAGAAAGCAACGATGCGTAGCGGTCCGCCGCTGCCGCCGCCGATCTTCATCGGCAGCGCGACGACCCAAGCCCCGTGCGCCGGGAGCGCCCGACATATCGGCGACGTTTTCGAAGACCGGCATGCCGTGCTTGCAAAGTTGCACATGCGTTTCGAAATGCGTCGACCGGCCGTAGTCGATACTAGCCGTATCGATGCCGACGGCCTTCACGCCCCGGTGTTCCGTCAACCAGCGGGCCGCTTCCGGAGCCAAGCCGGGAAAACGCAATTCGACGACCGCCTCCGGTCCGAGCTTCGTCGTGCCAAGATACCGGCCGCGATCCGGCCAGCGCGAACTCCAACCGGTTCGCAGCAGCAGTATGACGTCGACGAGTTGCCGCTGATGCCGCTCTTCCCAAGCGTGCAAGTCGGCCACGCTGACTTGGTAATCCGTGTTCCGGTCGCAGGCCTGCGTGACGTCGATCACCGCGGCTTCCCCGACAAGACGATCTAAACGGATGATATCCGAGGTCTGCCGCCCTTCGGCAAAATGAATCGGCGCATCGAGATGCGTGCCGCCGTGTTCGGCGGTCGTGAAGCGGTTCGCGGCGTAGTAGTAGCCTTTCGCCGTGGGACCGTTGTTGCCGCGTTCGAACTGAAAGCCTTTTTCGGTCGGCCAATAGATCGTGTCGGCATCAAACGTATGAGTGAGATCGATCGGTACCCCGGCAAGCGGATTCACGATGCCCTGAACCTGCGCGGCCGGATGCGACGGCCGTTCACACCCCGCCGTACTGAAAAGGATGCCGATGCCTGCTGCGAGTTGCCGGAGGTTCCGCGGGAGAAGAGATGTCATGGTGCGACCGCTCGGTGTTTCAATTGTTCGATGAGATACTCATGCACGTTCCCGTGCCGGACCTCGGGATGCACGGGATAGACCAATTCGTGCTCGACGCCGACTTGCTTCAGTTTGGCGGCCAGCCCGACGCCGAAATTGGCGGAATGCGCCGTACTCTCTTGCTCTCGCCCCATGGCCGGCGGCGTGTCGTAAAACAGGCCGATCGGCGGATCGTCGGCCGTCGCAAGTTCGTACGGCGAGTATTCCTTGAACCACGGCTCAATTCGATCGCGCGCGGCCAAAAACTCCTCAAACGGCGAGAGCTTTTGCTTGGCGTCGCCGTCGAACCCGAAAGCGTGCGCACCATAGTTGGCGTTGGCGATCCATTCCCTCATCTGCCGCGGATCGAGCGTCGTTTGAGCCCGCACCACGCCGGCACAGAAAAGACGCGTCGATTCGCGGGCTACGGGGTCGGCCGACTTCGGGTCGGCCAAGTCGTCGTGAAAGGCCAACCACAGACAAGTGCAAGCACCGGCCGAACTCCCGCAGGCTCCGATGCGCGACTTGTCGATATTCCAATCCTTCGCACGGCTGCGAACAAACTGCAACGCCCGGGCTGCGTCGTGCAGCGGCCAACGACAAGGTGGCTTTACGCCCGCCGCATGAGCCTGCGAAACGAACCGATATTCGACGGACACGACCGAAATGCCGGCGCCGAGATACTTCGACATATCGTTGAAGCTACGTTTGTCGCCGTTGAGCCAGCCGCCGCCGTGAACGAAGAACAACAGCGGCGTCGGCTCGGCACTTTCGGCTCGATAGAAATCGAGCACCTGACGCGAATCGTCGCCGTAGGGAACGTCCGCTTCGGTCGGCGTCGCCGCATCGGCGGCCGTCGAGAGCCACGCTGCCGCCGACAAAATCGCAACGCCCATGACGCGAAGAAACATGCTCGGCCTTTGAATTGACGGGCAAGTAACGGCCCGCTGGTTGACAGCAAGACGCGGGCGAACGAAGCTCCAGCTTTCCAATCCCGTGAGCCTGCGACGAGTATCGCACATGACAAGCGACAAGCTAACTGTAACGCGGCGGATTTTCGTAGCCTCCGGACTTTCCGCCGCGGGCCTCGTCGCAGTGCGCGGGCCTTTGCAAGCCGCCGACGAGCCGAAATCGCCGGCGAAGCTGCCCGAGCCGATTGCGAAGGGCCAGCGTATTTTCATCTGCGGACACAGCTTTCATGTGTTCATCTTCGCAATGCTGCCGGAACTCGCCGAAGCCGCGGGCATTAAAGACCAGGAAATCGTCGGCACGTCTCGCATCGGCGGCTCACGGGTGATTCAACATTGGGACGTACCCGACGACAAAAACTTGGCCAAGACGGCGCTGCGCGAAGGCAAAGTCGACGTGCTGACTCTGGCACCGATTTGGTTGCCGGATGAGGGAATCGGCAACTTCGTCAAGCTGGCCGTGAAGCACAACCCGAACGTACGCGTACTCGTGCAGGAATTCTGGCTGCCGAACGACGAATATGAACCGGTTTATCCCTTGCAAACGCGCAAGAAGATCGATCACGACGCGACCGACGTCGCCAAGCTGAGCAAAGCGAACGACGCATACTGCCGCGACATCGAAGACCTCGTTCGCGCGCTCAACAAAGAGACGAACTCGCACGCCGGGTACGTCGTGCCGGTCGGGGCGGCTTCGGTGAAGCTGCGTGAGTTACTTGTCGCCGGCAACGCGCGGGGCTCAAGGTGCAATGGGATCTCTTTCGCGATACGTGGGGGCACGCCAAACCGGCGCTCATGTTGCTCTCAGCGTATTGCCATTTCGCCGTGATTTATCGCCGGAGCCCGGTCGGTTTGCCGGTGCCGCGCGTGCTCGACACGGACAAAGAGTTGAACAAAGCCGACAAACCGGCCCTGAATTCCCTGCTGCAGGAGATCGCCTGGGAAACGGTGCAACGACACCCGCTTACCGGCTTCGACGCGCCGTAGCCGAACGAAACTTACTCGCTCGGCGTTTGCGCGACGTCGGTCGCCGAGGCTTGGTCGTTGCTTCGGCGACGGCGACGATAGGCGGCGAACCCGGCGGCGGCCAACCCGACGAGGAGCAAGCTGCCCGGTTCCGGAACGGCGGCGTAGTTGAGATACAGATTGCCGCCGAGCCTGCTCACGAAGAAGTTGCCGCCGGACATCGGTTGCGTGAACGCGCCGTATCCGCCCGGGTAGCTCGCCGAAGTCCAAACGCCCGACGCGTCGACGACGACTTGCTCCGCAACGGGGTCCGCTCCCGCCAGCGAGACATTGGTTGCGAACAGCCATTGATAGGTCTGCGACGGCGGCAAGTTCGGATCGAACCCGTCGGCCGCGCCGAGCACCGTGCGGCTGCCTGCAAGGAACGACTCGACCTGCAACGTCACGGGGGACGCGGCCGAAGCACTGATCAAGAGCCCGGTGCCAAGGTTGTCGATGAAGTCCCAGTTGGTGCCGGCCGTGCCGAGCGTCGAGATCGCGTTAAACTGGAACACGACATGACTGCCGCCGTTCCACACGTTGGTTCCGGTCGCTGATTCATTCGTGAAGGTGCCGATGCCCGGCGCGTTGTCGGCGGCGACGGCTCCCGGCGAGAACGTGCCGCCGGAGTTGAGCGCGAAGTTGTTCGTAGCGCCGGTCAGTCGGCCTCCCATGGCGACGGTGCCGGAATTGATCGCGACGTTGGCGTCGACGTTGCCGGCCATAACCAAGTTGCCCGTGCCGCTCATCGTGACGTTGCCGCCCGTCGTGATGTTGCCCGTCACGGCGATGTTACCCGCGCCCATCACAGTGAGATTGCGACCGGAGCCGCTGATGTTGCCGCTCACGCGAAGCACGCCGTTGAGCGAAGTATTCACATGCTGCACGACGTTCGCCGTGTTGTTGGTCCACGTCTGGTTCGCACCGAGGACCACCGGAGCGCTGATGCCGTGCGAGGCCGAACCGGCTTGCACCGTGATGCCGCCGGCGCCGACGGTGAGAGCTTGAGCGCCGATGCCGGAAGCGATCGAGACCGAAGTCGAAGCCGCCGTGGTGCCTGCGCCGGTGAAGGTCAGGCTCTTCACGGAGAATGCCGCGTCGAGCGTCGTCGCAAGGTTCGTCGCCGTAGCGGCGGTGAGGAACACGTCGGTATTAGCGTCGGGCACGGCATGCGTATCCACTCCTGCAGTGCCGTCGAGCCAGTTGGTGTCGTTACCGACGCCGGAGACCGTGCTCCAACTGCCGTCGCTGCGAGCGCCGCTCCAGTAGGCGGAGAGCGACGCGGCGCCGGCCGCCGTAAGCTCCAATGCGGTCGCGCCGGTGGTCAGTGTGTACGTACGGCCGTCGCCGAGGGAGAAGACGTTGTTCGTTCCGTCGAACGTGAACATGCCGCCGCCGAGCGTGGAGCCGGACGCGTAGGTCAGCAGCGTGTACGTGCCGTTCGAAAGCGAACCCGCGCCGCCGAGCACGTTGAGGTTGACGATCGCATTCCCTGCAAGCGTCAGCGAGCGAATGTTGGCGGAATCAATCTGGTTGAGCAACGAGCTGGGGCTCAAGTCGAGCTTGAGCACGGAAGCCAAGCCCAAGGAGAGCGAACCGGTCGTGTTGGCGAGTGCGAGCGTCGAGATCGCGCCGTCTTGCAGGCTGAGCGTGCCCCCCGCCGCAACGCTGATCGATCCGGCCGAGGCCGTGCCGAGCGTCGTATTGCCGATAGCTTGCAGCGTGGCCGTTGAACTTACTGAAACGACGGTACCGCCCAACGCACCGCCGAGCCCGCCGTTGACGGCGAGCGTTCCCGCCGTGACGTTCGTGGCTCCCGTGTACGTGCTCGCGCCGCTGAGCGTCAGCGTGCCACCGGCAGCGGTGAGGCCGCCCGGAGCAACGCCGTCGGCCATCGAGCCGGCGAAGCTGCCGCCGCCGGTCACCGTGAGTTGCGTGGAGTCGAGAACGATCGACGCCGCGGTTTGCGCACCGTTGAGCGAAGCGAGCGATTGCGTGCTGTTCGAGAGATGAACCTCGCCGTTGTTGACGAGCGTCGTCCCCGCGGCGAGGCCGAAGGCCGTGTTGCCGTTGTAAGTCGCGCCGGCGTCAACCTGAACGTTCGTGCTGGCCAGCGACCCGCCGAGCGCTACGGTAAGCGTTCCGCCGGACACGGTTGTTGCGCCGGTGTAGGTGTTCAAGCCGGAGAGCGTTTGCGTTCCAGCGCCGGTCTTTGTGAAGCCGAGAATGCCGTTCACGACCGTGCCTGCGCCGAGGCCGGCGTTGGGAACGATGGTGATGCCGTCTTGGAGCGTGCCGTTGAAGCTGCCGGAAGCGTCGTTATTGCCCACGGTGAGCACGTTGATGCGGTCCGCGGCGAACCACGAGGAACCGTTCCACGTGAGCGGAACGGTGGTCGTCACAAATCCGCCGGTGGAGGAATTCAAACCGTTGACAGCTTGATCAAAGCCGCCGATGTCGAGCGTGCCCGGCACGTTCAAGCCGTTGACGATCGTGCTGCCGACGATCGTCACGTCGCTCTTCCCGCTGCCGCTCGGCAAAGCGTTGGCCACGGCCAAGAGCAGCGTACCGGAGTTGATCGTGGTCGCCCCCGTGTAGGTCGAGACGCCGCCGAAGGTCTGCGTCCCGGCGCCGTTCTTCGTGAGCGACAACTGCGCCGGACAACGTCCCCGTGAACTTGCTGAGCCCGTTGTCCGCCATGCCTGCGGCCGCGGCGGCCACCGAGTTCGGCGAAATGTTCGACGCGTTGTTCGTCAGCGTCGGGGAACCTCCCAGCGAGAGCACGGCCGCCGTGGCGCTGGTGACGATGCCGTCGCCGGCGAGTCCGTCGAACGCTTCGCTCAAGCCGTTCAGATTGAACGTACCTGTTCCTTTCACGACCACGCTGCTCGTGTCGAGAATCTGATCGCCGCCGGTTCCGGTGATGACCGCAGTCGCGCCGCTTTCAATAATCAACGCCGCACCGGCGGCTTGCTCGACGGCGTGAATCGCCGAAGTCGAAGCCTTGCCGAGGTTCAGCGTACCGGTACGAACCTGAACGCTAAGGTTGGCGTTGTTGATGCTGCCGCCGAGCGTGAGCGAACCGGCTCCGGTTTTCTGGAGAATTCCCGGTACGCCGGCGATGCCCGTGGTTCCCGACGCGGCCGTCGTCGTCCCCATCGTCAGGGCGTTTGTTCCGGTCGTGTTCGGCACATCGATACCGCTGATCGTGTTGAACGTCGTCCCGAAGATGAGCGTGCTCGCGGCCGTGCCCGTGTAACGGAGCGTACCGCCGTTCATGAGAATGTTGGCGGCGGCCACAGTGGCGCTGCCGAAGTTTCTGGCGGCCGCGCTGCCGTCTGCGAAGGCGAGAACGCCGTCGTTGACGTACGTCGAACCGGTGTAGGTGTTGTTGCCGGCGAGCGTGACGAGCCCCGAGCCCGACTTGACGAGCGTCACGACGCCGGTGCCGTTGTTCGCGACGACGGAATTGACCGTCAGCGCGTTGGCGGAGTTGTTCGCCAAGATCACTTCGCCGGCAGTATTCGCCGCTCCGCCGGCCGAGATGGTGCCGGCCGTGCCGCTGATGCCGATCGTGAGCGCTCCGGCCGACGACCCGGCGAGAACCATGCCGACCGCGCCGAATCGCAAGATGCCGGCCGTGGTGCCGTTGCGAACGTCGATCGTGCGGGCCGCGGCGTCGCCGAACACCAACGTATTGACGTCAATCGTGCCGGTGGCGGCCAGCGTGACGTTGCCGGTCGTCGCATTGTCGACCTTCACGTTGTTGGCCCCTCCGGAAACGATCGTGTTGCCGGTGAGTCGCCGTGTAGGCAGAGTAGGCCGAAAGCGCCGTTCCACTGGCTCCGACCAGATCGCCCCCGTTCCAAGTCGCACCGGGCACGATGCCGTTGACCGCGGCGAACGACGAATTGATCACGGCCGTCCCGAGCGCGTTGCCGCGGAAGTTCAAGGTGCCGCCGACGGTGCGCGTGATGCCGGTTCCCAATCCGAGGGTAACGACGCCGCCGGTCGAGTTGACGACGACGGCGTTGTCTTTCGCCGTGGTGACGAGATTCGTGAAGTTTTGCGTGGCGTTGGCCGCGCCCGCGGAAACGAGCAACGTACCGCCGCCGCTAAGCGTGCTGTTGGTGCTCGTGCCGAGCACGAGCGCCATAGTCGTCGTGTTGTTCAAGATCGAACCCGTGCCGACGAGGTTGGCGTAGTCGAGCTGCAGCGTGCCGCCGACCACGGCAAAGCCGTTGTTGGCCGTCGTGGCGGTGAACGTGTTAACTCCCTGCAACGCGAGCGTGCCTAGGCCGGTTTTGGAAACCACGCTCGTGCCGCCGGTCTTGATGATGCCGGGAATCGTGAGCGACGAAGCGCCGCAACCTGCGCCGCCGGGAACGTTGAACTGGGCCGTTTGATTGGCCGTGATCAGAATTTCGCGATTCACGTTCAGCGAAACGTCGGTCGTGCCCGGCTGTACCTGCAGGATGCCCGTACCGGCGACGAACGTGAGGTTCGTCCCCGCGGCCCCCGGCACCGCGCCGAGCGAGCGATCGCCGTCGATGACGACGGTCGACGTGTTGGCGAAGCGCATCGACGTGAACGTCTTCTCAACCGAGCCGGCCGCTTGCGACAGCAAGCTGAAGAAGCCGACGCCGGTGTTCGACGTGAAGTCGACGGCGTTGCCCGGGGCCAGGTTGCCCATGAAGATCGGGTTGTTGCCGCGGGCGAACAACACGACGGTGCCCGTGGTGTTGAGCGTGCCGAGGAACGTGAAGCCGCCGGGGTTGGCGATGCCGTCGGTACTGGTGGTGCCGGTGATCACGAAGTTCCCCGCGACCGCCGTGCGGATGTTATTGCTGAGGACGTGATCGCCGTTGAGCGAGCCGATGAAGTCGGTCGTGCTGCCGACGTTGATCAGCCCGGCGCCGAGCGCCGCGTTGTGGCCGATGCCGATATTCGTCTGGCTGCCGATGAATTGCGTGACGCCGCCGGTGAAGTTATTGGCGCTGGTTAGGAAATACGTTCCTAAGCTAAACGATGCGGAGTTGCTTCCGGTGAGGACGTTTTGCTTCGTCAACACGAGGAGATTCGTATTTCGTTGCACGGCCGAGGCCGCAGGGCCTTGGCCTCCCTTGGCCGCTTCGCTCGGAGCCGAGAAGCGGTAGGTCGTGCCGTTGGGGATGATGGAACCGGCGTAGTAGATCGGCGTACCGCCTTGGTCGCTGTAAGCGCCGATGCCGACGCTCGCCAAAGCCGGATTGTTCAGATTGATGACGGCCGAGGTGCTCGTGACGCTCGTATCCAGCAGTACCGAGCCGGCCGACGCGGCGTTGAGGCGATCCAACAGCGGCTGCAAATTGGTCAAACCGGTCACGACGACGCCGCCGGCCGCCGCGATGGTGATCGTGCGGTTCGTCGCACCGGAGCCGAGGATCGCATTCATCGGCGTCGTCCCGCCGAAGATGAGATAGCCGCCGCTGACCACGGTCGGGCTATCGGCATGGCTCCCCGTGGTGTTGTCGCCGGTGAGGCGTAGGACGCCGGTGCCGGTCTTCGTCAGCCCGCCGGCGGCGGCGCTCGTCGTGAGGTTACCGCTCAGCGTGACATCCACACCCATGGTCGCCGCGGCTTGAGTGCCGTCGGAAACGTCGATCGTGCGAGCCGCGCCGCCGAGTGCGATCGAGTTTTGGAAGTCGATCATGCCGGTCGATCCGTTCGTGTTGCCGGCCTGCTGCGCGAATTGCAGGATGTTTCCCGTGGGAACAAAGCCGCCGCTGCCCCACGTCACGGTCGCTCCGGCCCCGCCGAAGTTGACGATGCGGGTGCCGACGCCGCCGTTGCTAAAGCCGCCGTTGCCGGTGAACTGGACCTGATCGAAGCCGGTGCCGAGCGAGCGGTAGAAATCTCCCGAGGCGACGGTGAGTTCCAGAATGGCGCGTTGCGTGCCCGTGGCGGCGAAGATCAGGTTGCCGCCTCCGGTGTTGTTCGTCGTCGCCACGAGTCCGCCGAGCCCGCCGGGCAAACTCAAAGCCGTGCTGAGTTGCAAGACGCCCCGGCTGATCGTCGTGACGCCGGTGTAGCTATTGCTGCCGCTCAACTGCATGACGGTCGTATCGCCCGCGGCGGCCAAGGTGAGGCTCGTCGGCCCGCCGTTGTCGCCGATGGCAAACAGAATGCTCTGCCGACGATCCACGACGCCGTTGAGCGTGAGCACGCGAGCACCGACGCCGAGGTAACGCAGGGCTTCGCCGGCGACGCCGATCGTCTGGTTGCCGCCGCTGGTGATGTTGAGCGTGCCGCCGTTGAGGCCGAGGGTGAACGTCTTCGGCAAGTTGGCCGCCGCCGTCCAAGCGAGCGTTCCGCCGTTGAGCGTGAAGCCGGAGGTGCTGCCGTAGCGGGCCGCGGCGTCCATCGTCAGCGTGCCGCCGTTGATCACGGTCTCGCCGCTGTAGGTGTTGGTCGCGGTGGCGACGGTGAGTGCGCCGGGGCCGTTTTTGGTGAGGCCGGTCGCCGTACCGTTGTCTGCGATGATGGAATTGATCGTCAACGCGCTGCTGGTGTTGAAATTATTGATGATCAGGTCCTGCGCCGGTGGCGCCTTGGAGCGTGCCGCCGGTTATCGCCGTCGCCACGTTGCCGACGCCGCTCGAAACCAGGATGCCGCCGCTATTGATGACGTTCACGCCGGTGAGCGTGAGGGTTTGTGCCGTAGTGCTGCTGAAGCGAAGGCTATTGATCGTGATCGGGCCGCCGAGCGTCGGACTGCTGGTGACGTCGACGTTCGACGTCGTCAGATAGTTGGCCGCCGTGTTGCCGGCCGCGGCCGTCGTCAGGTAGCTCGCTGCCGCCAGGCCGGTGATGACTCCGGCGCGATTCACGACGGCCGTCGAGCCGCTATCGGTCAGCGTGACGGGCGTGCCGCCGGGCGTGAGCGCGACTTGGAAATCAGTCGCCGTCGCACCGACGACATAGTACGCCCGGCCGGTAACGAGCCCGCCCGGCGCGGTCCCCGAGAACGAGACTTGCGCCCTGTCTGCAAGGCCGGCGATATTCAAGCGATTCGTGCCGGAACCGGTCGTGCCGTCCCAAGTGACGCTCGTCGTTTGCGTGGCGGCCGAAACGGCCCAGGTCGTCGTCGTGATGCCGGTGCCGGAGGTGGTGATCGCACCGCCGAGAATGCCGTTCGTGTTGACCGTGGTCGTGGTGACGTTGCCGGCCGCGGTGCCGAGCGTCAGGCTCGTGCCGGCGGTGATCGTGAGCCCGGTGCCCGGGGCGCGAGTGATTTCCCCCAAGGCGACGTTAAGAGCTCCCGCGCCGGTGAACGCCGCCGACGTGGTGAAGCTGAGCGTATTGCCGCCCGCGGTGACGGCGGTGGTCGCGATGCTTTGTCGGTTGACGTTGGTCGCCCCCTGGGCGTTGATGGTGAGCGTGCCGCCGGCGAACACCACGCCGCTGGAGGCATTGCTGAGAATGTCCGTGGCCGCGGCGCCGGCCGCGTTGAAATTGAGCGTCAGGTTGCCTTGGCTGACGCCCGTCGTGCCCACGTAAGTATTGTGCGCGACAACGTGAGCGTGCCCGTGCCGATCTTATTCAGACCGCCGGTGCCGCCGCCCGTGTTGTGCAAGGCCGTGGTCAGAGCGACGGTGTTCGCCGCCGTGTCGATGGTACCGCCGCTGATGATGCCGATGCGAGCGGAGAGGTCGGTCGTGGTGCTCGGGCCGTAGTGCAGGATGGCGCCGAACCCGAAGTTGGCCGAACCGCCGTCGAGCAGAATGCTGTTGGCCGCCGTGGCCGGGCTGCCAAGTTGACTGACGTTGGTAAATTGCAGCGAACCGCCGAGGATGCTCAACGTTCCGGTGAAATCTTGGGCGGCCGTGAACTCCACGACGCTACGTCCGCCGAACAGCCCGGTGCCGCCGTTGTACGTGCCGTTGTCGCCGATGACGACGTTGTTGCCTCCCGTGACGATATTGGCGGTGGCGATCTGCAAGTACCCGCCGCCGCCGCCGATGCTCGCAAAGCCGAGGGCTCCCCACGGTCCGCCGCCGCCGAAGCGATACGTGCCGCCGACGCCGGGCGTGAGCGAGGCCGCGGAATAAATGCGAGCGCCGATCGTGCCGAGATACATGTCGCTGCCGGCGTAGTTGGTGACGCCGTTGTTATTGAAGTTCAGAGCGACGACGCCGTGCGACGCGGCGGTGATGCCGAAGGTCGCGAAACTGTCTCCGAGACTGTTGAGCGTGATGAGGCCGCCGGTGGTGGTGAGCGAGAAGTTCGGGCCGGGCGTGAAGCCTTGGTCGTCAATGAGGCCGCCCGTGTTCAGGATCGCCGTGTTGATGACGGCGGCGCTGGTGAGCCGCAGCACGCCGCCGGAGACGGTGAGCGTCGGACGAGTTGGATCAGCGGGGCCGGAGCCGGTGCCGGTCCAGTTCGAAAGATCGCCGGAAAGCACCAGCACGCCGCCGCCGGTTTTTACGATGTTCAAGTTGTTTTCAAACAGGCCGAGGCCGCCGATGAGGCCGGCGTAAGTGTTTGTGAAGCCGGCGCCGATGTTGAGCGTGAGGATGGAGTTGTTCGCGACGAGGCCGCCGTTGTCGGCGCCGCCGACGATGGCATTGGCCGTGCCGGTGCCGGAGGTGACGAGCACGCCGGCCGCGGCCGACTGGCTCAGCGTTTGGAGGGCCTGCGCCGGAGGAATTGCCGAAGACCAGTCGACCGCTCGTGGTTCCGGAACCGAGCGTCACGATGAACGCGCCGGCTCCCGTGGTCGACATACGATTCGTGCCGCCGGCCAGGACGAGCGAGCCGTTTTGAATGTTGGTCGCCCCGGTGTGGTTGCTGGTTCCCGCCAGCGTCCAGGTGCTCGTGTTCGTCTTATTGATTTGGAACAAGTTCGTGCCGGTGCCTTGCACGATGGCTCCGGTGATGACGTTGCCGGTCGAGGTGCCGTCGAGCGCCCAGATGTCGGTGCCCGTGGTGTGGGTCGTCGCGAAGCCGCCGACGAGTAGATTGGCCGTGGTCGGGTTGAGCGTTTGCGTGCCGACGGTGCCGGCCGTGGACGTGAGCCCGTTGAGGAATTGAAGCGTGTAACCGTTGGCGCCGGTGACGGTGATCGTTCCGGTGCCGATCGTGTTGGCCGCGGTCGCCGCCGTGATTTGAATGGTGTTGTTGACGTTCGACGAGCCGTTGTTGTTGACGTTGATCGTCGGGTTGATGCCGCTGTTGCTGATGAACGGATTGGCCAGCGTGATGACTTCGTTGCTGCCGCCACCGTCGATATTTAATTGGAAGACGGGCGTCGTTGCGCCGGTGGCCGCGTTGAGCGGGCCGGTTCCTTGACTGGCGTTCGTGATTCGCAACACGCTGCTCGTACCGCCGCTGATGACGTACGACGATGCCGTGTTGGAGCCGGACAAAATCAGCGTACCGGCGGAAACCGTCGCGGTGCCGCTGAACGTGTTGTTGCCCGAGAGTTGCAACGTTCCGGCCCCGGCCTTCGTAAGGCCGATGGCCGCGCCGCCGTTGACGACGGCCGCAATTTGCATATCGATCGTATCGCCCGTGCTATCGCCGACGGTGAACGTGCGGGTCGCCGCGCCCAGATCGAGCGTACCGGGGCCGTTGATCTGTTGCGTGGCCGTGGGGTTGCCGGTGGCGGTGAACGTGACGCCGCCGCCGAGCGTGAGCACCGCGCCGGCGCCGAGATTCACGACGGCCTGCGTCGCCGCACCGCCGGAAGTCGCCGCCCATGGTGATGGCCGTCGTCGCGGTGAGAGTTTGCGTGAAGCCGTCGGCGAGTTCGAGCGCGGTGACGTTGTTGGCGTTGGCGATCGTGACGGCCGAACCGGTCGGCAGCACGCCGGACAGCGCCAAGCCGCAACGTTCCGGCGACGACGCCCGTCGCACCGAGGTAGGTATTGGCACCGGTTAGCGTGAGCGTGCCCGTGCCTTGCTTCGAGATGGCGCTGGCCGTCGCACCGGTCGCCGATGCGATGACGCCGCCGAACGTCGACGACAGGTTCGACGCCCCGCCGATCGTGAGAGTTTGCGTCGCGCCGCCGATGGTCACGCGACCGGTGTGCGTCACGGCCGTATCGTCGGAAAGAGCGCCAATCGTCTGGCTGACCGTGGCGGCGAAGAGTCCGCCGTCACCGACGTCGACTTGAACGTTCGCCCCCAACGCCGTGGCAAGATTCGAATTGACCGTACCGCCGGTAATGTTCAGCCGCGTGCCGACGGTCAACGTCCCGGCGGCCGTGGCCAGCGTGAGAGTGCCGGTTCCTGATTTGGTGATCGTGGTCGCTGCGCCGCCGTCGTTCAAGGCGCCGAGCGTCAACACGGTGGACGTGCTCGCGGCGACCGGGTTATCGACGTGCAACGTCGCGTTGCCGGTGAAGGTCGTCACGCCGAACGCGAGGCCTGCCGTACCCGTGGCCGTATTGCCCCCTTCCACCGTCAACGTATTGGAACCAATCGAAGCGTGCCGAACGTATAGGTGACGCCCTGCGCCGGCGACGTTCTTTTCCGAAATGATCGTCGCGTTGCCGGAGACCGTGGTGTTGCGATTGAACGCGAGCGCCGCGGCCGCGTTGAGATCGACCGTTCCGCCGGCGAGATTCAACACGGCCGAACCGATGCCCAAAGCCTGCGCGTTCGTGTTCGCCGTGAGCGTACCGGAGTTCACCGTGAGCGGGCCGCTGAAGGCGTTGACGCCGGTGAGCGTCAGTTCGGCGGACGATCCGGTGAGCGTCACGGACGTGACGTCGCTTTCGATCGTCGAGCTCACGAGGAACCCGCCCGTGCCGGTGCCGCCGAACGTGAGGGCCGCCGCACCGCTGATACCGCCGGAGAAGACGGCGGTCGCGTCGGAATTGTTGCGCCATGTTTGATCGGCTCCGAGAATTACCGGAGCGCTCACCGTGAGGCTGCCGGAGCCGGAGTTGATGAGCAGGCCGGTCGAAGGATCGGTCGTCGATCCCGACGGATTGATCGTGAGATTGCCGCCGGTCGAGGCAATTCCGACTGCGGCGTTGGTCAGGCCGTCGAGCGTGAGGCTTTGAATCGTAAAGTTCTGCGTGATGGTCGTGTTGAGATTCGTCGCTCCCACGGCCGAGAAGTGAACGTCGGTCGTCGCTCCCGGCACGGCGTGCGTGTTGGTCGTGCCCGCGGAGTCGGAAGTCCAGTTGGAATTCGTGCCGCTGAAGGCCGCCCAATCGACGCCGACGCCTCCCTTGAAGTAGGCCACGGCCGGCGTCGCAAACGGGGTGACGTTGAGAATGACCGCGGTATCGCTGACGCTGAGCGAAAGCGTGCCGCCGACACTGCTGGGCAACAGATTGAACAGGCCGGTGGAACCGTTGGTGTTGAGCAGGCCGCCGCCCGGTGCGGAAATCAGCGTGTAGCTGCCCGTGGCCAGAGCGCCGTAAGCGGTAATGTTGAGATTCACGCCGCCGGCGTTGACCAAAGCTTTCAGCAAGTTCGTCGCATTGAGCGAAATCTGGTCGGCCGACTGCGCCGATTTCGAAGTTGAGCTGCGCGGCGTTCGAAGCGCCGCCGAGAATCAGCACGGTCGCTCCGGACGTGGCGCTATTGAGTAAGAGCGTGTTGGAGTTGCCGTCGACGAGCGACAAAATGCCGCCGCCGGAAACGGTGACCGTCGGACTGCCGGCCGAACCGATCGTCGGGTTGTTTTGAGCCAGCAACGTTGCGCCGGGGCCGACCGACACCGCGGTGCCGCCGAGCGATCCGCCGTTGAGGGCCAACGTGCCGGCGCTCACCGTCGTGGCTCCGGTGTAAGTGTTGACGCCGCTAAGTTGCAAGACGGAGGTGGCGCTGTTTTGAACGACCGCCGTGCCGGCCGTCGTGATGCTGCCGGCGATGGTCACCCGGCCGGAGCCGGAACCGGAGTTGATGATGTTGACCGCATTCGTCGATCCGCCGACGAGGTTGATCGTGCCGGTGCTATTGGCATTGAAGATCATGTTGCCGGTATTCGCCGTAGCCCCGGTGATCAAAATGCTTCCCGGTCCGTCGTTATTGAACGTGACCGTGCCGGTGCCGCTTGGCGTGGCTTGAACCGTAAACAAAGCGGCGCCGCGCGATGCGATCGTCGTGCCGGTGGGGTTGATCGTAAACGTCGTCCCGGTGCCGTTGCTGATAACCATCGGCGAGGAATTGCTCGCCTGAGTGATGGTGGAAACATTCGCGCCGATCTTCAACAGCGTCGCCGTACCGGTTCCCGTGCCGGCATTGGTGATCGAACCGGAGTGATTGAGCAACGACGTTCCGGCGTTGATGCTCAACGTCATGTTGGCTGTGCTATTGGCGGCGACCGTAAGATCACCGGTGCCGGACGTCGTGCCGTTGATCGTGAACGCGCCGGTGCCGTTGCTGTTCAGCGTCAGTTCGCGGTTGTTGAATTGGATGTCGGTGACGTTCCAAGCGGCGTTGGAGTTGTTCGTCCAGGTCTGATCGGCCCCCAAGACGATCGGGGCGGTGATCGTCAGCGCCGGCTCCGGAGTTGGCCGTGATGCCCGCGCCGGGCGTGAGCGGCGTGATGGTCAACGTGTTGAGGTTGGAAGTATTTGGAATCGTGCCGACGATGCTGACCGCCTGCGTGAGCGTGCCGCCGTCGAGCGTGAGAGTGCGTACCTCGACATTTTGACCAAGCACCGTCGTCAGATTGGCGGTCGTCGTACCGGCTGCGTAGAAATGCACGTCGGTAACGCTCGACGGCAGGGCCTGAGCGTTGGTCGTCCCGCTGGCGTCGGTCGTCCAGTTCGTGTTGGCGCTGACGAAGCCATTCCACGTCGCGTTGATGCCGCCCGTGCTCCCGGCGACTCCGCCTTTAAAGTACAGCGTCGTCGGGTTATTCGGGTTCGTGACGTTCAGCACGAGCGCGGTGTCGGTAATCGTGAGCCCGAGCGTCGCGCCGCCGAGGCTCGTAGTGGAAAGTTGGAAGTCCGCCAAGCCGCCGCTGATGAGTCCGCCGCCGGGAGCAGAAATCAACGTAAAGCTGCCGCTCGTCAACGGGCCGAAGAGATACGGAACGACCGTGACGACGCCGCCGGACGCAATCGCCGCGAGCAGGCCTGAGCCGAGTTGAATACTGTCGGCGGTCGGACCGACGTCGAAAACAAGCTGGCTGCCGTTCGCCAAACTGAGCACCGTCGCGCCGGCCGTGGCGCTGTTGATCGTGAGCGTATTGGCCAAGGCGTCCACGAGCGACAAAGTGCCGCCGGTGGCGATGCTGAGCGTCGGGCTGCCGGTTGCACCGATCGTATAGTTGTTGAGCGTGGCCGAACTGCCTTGCACGACGATCGTCCCGGCGGAGGCGACGCTGATGGCCGTGCCGGCCAACGAGCCGTTGGCCGAAGCCGACCCCGTGAGCACCAGCGTACCCGACGTGACGGTCGTCGGTCCCGTGTAGGTATTGACGCCTCCGAGTTCCAGCGGCGAAGTGCCGTTTTGCTGGACGCTGGTGACGTTCGTCAGAATGTTGCCGCTGACGAGCGTGTTGCCGGTTCCGGTGCCGACGTTCCGAATCGCGCCGGTGTTATTGATCGAGGCGTTCGATACGGTGACTCCGTTTTGAACCGTCGTATTGTTGCTAAACGTGATGTCGCCCGTTCCGGAAATGGCGCCGGAAAGCGTCAGCACCGAACCGGCGGTCGTCGAGCCCGTCGAAAGAAACGTCAATCCGCCGCTGCCGACGGTCAAGGCTCCGGAAAGCGTGACGGAACCCGCACCGCTCCCCTTTGTGACCGTGAGTGCGCTGCTCGTACCCGTGGCGTTCAGCGCCCCGGACATGACGAGTACGCGCGGCGCCGCGGTGTCGTCAAGCGTGAGATGATTGTTGAGCGTAATTGCACCGCCGAACGTTGTGTTGTTGGTTCCGTTCGTCGCGGCAATCCGCAACACGCCGGTCGTTCCCGCGACGACGGTGATCGGCGTAAGGAAACCGTCGCGTTGATGTTCGTCGTGATCGTAGCATTCGCGCTTCCCGTGGTATCGCCGAGGAAAATCGCCGACGCGTTGAGGCCGCTGGCGACGTTCGTCGAAATCGTGCCGCTCTTGATCGTGAGGCCGCCGTTGAAGGCGTTGGAACCGTTGGTGACGGAGAAAGTGCCGGTGCCGGCGATCGTAACCGCTCCCGTGCCGGTGATCGGGCCGGAAATCGTCACGGTGCTCGCCGAGTTATTCGTCCACGTCTGAGCCGCGCCAAGTCCGACGGCGGCGCTGATCGTGAGCGTGCCGGAGCCTGTATTGACGGTAAGCCCGGTGGCGGCATTCGTCGGCGTGATGGTCAGCGTATTGATGCTGGAGGAACCGATAATCGCGCCGGAGATCGAGACGGCGGCCGACCCGTTGTCGAGATTGAGCGTATTGATCGTGAAGTTCTGCCGCAGCGTGGTCGTGAGATTCGTCGCCCCCGTAGCCGCGAAGTGCACGTTCGTCGCTTCGCCGGGTACGCTTTGTGCATTGGTCGCCCCGGCAAGATCGAGCGTCCAGTTGGTGTTGCCGCCGCTGAACGTATTCCAGTTGGCGTCGATGGCGCCGCGGTAATAGAGGTCGGCGGCCGCCGGAGCGACGGCGGTCACGCTGAGCGACAGGGCCGTATCGGTCTGCGTCAGCAAGTAGGTGTTGCCGGCGAGCGTAATGGTGTTTGCACCGTTGCTGAACGTGAACAAGCCGGAACTGCCGTTGGTATTCAGCAAGCCGCCGGCGGCCGTGATCAGCGTAAAGTTATTTCCCGCCGAAAGGCCGCTGATGGCCGCGGGATTAATGACGACGCCGCCGGCGTTGATGCGAGCCAGCAGGCCCGAGCCGAGCGTGATCGTGTCGGAAGCGCCGCGGCTCCCAATTCGAAGTTGAGAATGGCCGGAGCGGAAGCGCCGCCCAACAGGAGTACGGTCGCCGCAGCCGTGGCGCTGTTGATGGTGAAGGATCTCGCCGCAGTGTCGAGAAACGAAAGTACGCCGCCGCCGTCGATCGTGAGCGTCGGGCTTCCCGACGTTCCCAGCACGACGGCCGCCGTCGATTGCAACGACAGCGTACCGCCGCTTTGCACGGTGACTTGCGTCCCCGCCAACGAGCCCGCGCCGCCGACGGCCAACGTTCCGGCGGTCACCGTCGTCGGCGTGGTGTAGGTATTGACGCCGCTGAGCGTAAGCACCGAGGTGGCGCTCGATTGCGTGACGCCGGTGACGAGCGTGCCGATCACGCTGGAAATCGCCACGCCCGCGGTACCGGTGCCGACGTTGAAAATGGCTCCGTTGTTGTTGACCGCACCAGTGCTAATGGTGACGACGCTCGAAGAGTTGCTGTTGTTGGCGATCCGCAAATCGTTCGTGCCGGTGATGCCGCCGCTGAAGGTCGTTTGGCCGGTGGTCGGCGCGGTGCTGTTGCCGATCGTCAGCAAGCCCGTCGTTCCGGTGGCCAATACGATCGGGTTGGCCAGCGAAATCGTGCCGCTCGACTGATTGGCCAACAACGACGCATTGTTCGCGCCGCTGGTATGACCGATCGTGATGACGCTCGTGGCGGCTCCGGCCGTGATACCTGAGGTCGTGCCGTTGCCGACGAGAACCGTGCCGGCGCGAATCGTCAGGCCGGACGTGAACGTATTCACGGCCTGCAGCGCGAGCGTCGACGTAAGGCTGTTTTGAATAACGCCGGTGACGTTCGGGCCGATGACGCCGGAGACGGAAACGGTCGCCGTACCGATGCCCGAGTTCGTAATCGTGCCGTTGTTGTTCAAAGCGCCGCCGCCGAGCGTGAACGCACCGAGCTATTGGCGCGAACGATGAGATTACCCGTGCCGTTGACGCCGCCAGCGACGGTGAATGTCGTCGTGCCGTTGTTGGTGAGCGTCGTGCCGTTGGTGTTCACCGTCAGCGGAGCACCGTTGATCGTCAGTGTCGCCGCTCCGTTATTCGTCAGCGAACGAACGCCGGAGCCGACGCCGCCGTTGAGCGTCGTCACGAGCAGCCCGGAGTTGACGTATGTACCGTTGATCCCCAACATGCCGTTGATCGTCACGGCGGCCGTGTTGGCCTTCACCGTCAGGTTGCCGACGCCGGTAATCGGCCCGGCGATCGTCATGACCGTCGACGCATTGTTCGTCCACGTCTGATCCGCACCAACGACCAACGGGGCGTTGATCGTGAGTCCCCCGGCGCCCGCATTCACCGTGATGCCGGTCGACGAATCGACGGGCGTGATCGTCAGCGTGTTGAGCGCCGCGCTCCCTTCGATCGTGCCGTCGATGGTGACGCGCGTCGAGCCGCCGTCGTGCGTGAGTGACCGAATCGTGAAGTCTTGGCCGAGAGTCGTCGTGAGGGAAGCCGGCAGCGCCGTGGCGGCGTAGAAGTGCACGTCGGTCACCGAGCCCGGCAGCGCGTCCGTCGGCGTGCCGCCGGTGGAGTCGGTCGCCCAATTCAAGCTGCCGCCGGTGAAACTATTCCAGACCGAGGTCGTTCCGCGGAAGTAGGCGATTGCCGGCGGAGGGGGAGCGTTGGCGATCGTGAGGCTGAGCAGCGTGTCCGTGATGTTGAGCGTGAGATTCGCACCGCCGATCACGGAGCTGCCGAGCGAGAACAGGCCGCTGGTGCCGTTGGTACTCAAGAGTCCGCCGCCCGGGGCGGAGATAAGCGTGTACGTGCCGTTGGCCAGAGCACCGGCGAGCGACGGATTGAGCACGACGCCGCCGCCGAGAATACGAACCAAGAGGCCGTTGCCGATCGCGATTTGATCGGCCGATCCGCCGATGTCGAAATTGAGGAACGTGCCGGAACCGGAACCCATCGTCAGCACGGTTGCGCCGGCCGTGGCGCTGTTGAGCGTGAGCGTTTGGGCGAACGAATTTGCAAGCGACAACGTACCGCCGGAGTCGATCGTCAACGTGGGGCTGCCGAACGAGCCGATGGTGTAGTTGCTCACGACGGCGAGCGTGGCCCCTGTTGCGACGTTGATCGCCGTGCCGGCCAGCGAACCGTTGCCGCCGAGAGCCAACGTGCCCGACGCGACGTTTGTCGAGCCCGTGTAAACGTTGTTGGCACTCAGCGTCACGACGCCGCCGGAGTTGGAGCTATCGACGACAGTGAGGCCGCCGGCGCCGCTGAGCTGCTGGCCGAAGGTGATGGTGAAGCCGTTGGAGTCGATCGTGCCGCCGCCGGTTTGCAAGACGGCCGCCGTCAGGCCGCTGACGAACGACGTGCTCGACGCCGCGGCGCGGAGCGTGCCGCCGTTGAAGTTCAAATATCCGAAACTGCCGCCGGCGTTGATCATGGAGATCTTGCGCGTGCTGAGCACGCCGCCGTTGAGGTTGATCGTGCCCGACTCGTTGACGTTGGTGACGCCGGCCCCGTTGGCCAGAACGATGCCGTTGCCGCCGCCGACGTTTAGCGTTGCGTTGCCCGAGATGTTCAGCGTACCTGAGGCGTTTGCGCCGGAATCACCGAGGAACAACCCGCCGGCGCCACTGCCGGTGATGTTCAGCACCGCGTTGCCGCTGAGATTGAGCGCGGCGATTGCAGCCCGCCCGACGGCCAAGGAGTTGACCGTTTGCACGGTATTGCCCTGGTTGTACGTGCCGCCGTTGACGACCAGCGTGCCGGACGACGGCAGCACGTTGTTGGCTCCGGTCGTGAGCGTGCCGGCGTTGATCTTCGTCAGCGTGCCGGTGCCGATCGTCGTCGCGCCGCCGAGCGTCACGTCGCCCGGGCCGGTGAACGTCAGGTTTTGATTCGTCGCGTTGATCGCGCCGAACGTTACGCCGCCGGAATTATTCAACGTGATCGTCGACGCGCCGGTAAGCGTCGTCGTATTGCCGAACGCGACGGCATTCGTGCCGCCGACGGTGAAGCCGGCCGCCGTGGTGACGGCATTGGTGAGCGTGATGCCCGCGGCGTTGGGAATCAACGTCGCCGTGCCGGTCATGCTCAACGTACCGGAGCCGAGGTTGCCCGCCGAATTGATGACGAGCGTCGTACCGGTGGCGATCGTCGTCGTGCCGCGATACGTGTTCGTGTTCATCAGGATCAGCGTGCCGGCGCCGGAGGTGGTGATGTTGGCGATGGCCGTCGGGCTCGCGTCGCTAATCACGCCGTTGATCGTGAGAGAGTCGTTGATGCCGGTCAAAGCGAAAGTCCGCGTGATCGCCGCGCCGCCGACCGTATTCAGGGCCAAGTTCGTGTTGATGAAATTGGTATTTGTCGCCGTCAACGATCCCGTCGCAGTGAGGTTGAGCGTGCTTCCCGCGCCGATGATACGGCCGCCGGCCATGGTGATAGCGCCGCGCCGCTAAGTTGCTGATTGAAGCCGTTCAGATCGAGCGTGCCGCCGGCGTTGATCGTGAGCGTGGCCGCGGCGAGGTTCGTGACGATCTGGTTATTGCCGTCGAGTCGCACGGTCGCGTTGCCGCTGGCTCCGCCCGCCGCGCCGATGACGAGATTGCCCGGCACTGCAATCGCTCCGCCGGTCTTCGCAAGTACGAGCGTGCCGGTATTCACCGTCGTCGCACCGGTATTCGTGTTCGACAGAGCGCCGGAGAGCGTGAGCGTGCTGATGCTGTTTTTCGTCAGCGCTCCGGTGGTGCCGGTGAATTGGCCGGAGAAGTTCGTGTTGTACGCTTGCGAGTTCGCCGTATTGCCGACCGTCAGGGCGAACGTCGCCAGATTCACCGTGCCGTTGCCCCCGAGCGAGCCGATCGTCTGAGCAGCGCCGAGCGTGACGCGGCTCGACCCGTTGACGTTGACCTGGGCCAGCGTACCGAGCGCGGCCGCGATGTTGAGGTTGACGCTGACGCCGGCGTTCGGGCCCGAGTTGACGTTGACCACGGTGCCGTCGATCAAGCTGCCGGCGGCCGTGGCAAGGTTGACGTTCGTCATCTGCGTGCCGACGCCGGTATTAGTGAACGTGATCGTCCGCGGCGCGATTCCCTGATCGCTAATGGCTCCGAGAACGAGCGTCGTATTGGCCGCGGCCGTGCTTTGCACGTCGATCGTCGGGTTCCCCGGCGACATGGCCGCTCCGCCGATGGTCGTCGATCCCAAGGTCAGAGCGTGGAAGCCGCTGGTAACGTTGGAGCCCGGCACGACGGTCAACGTCGATCCGCCGATGTTCAAAGCTCCGAGCGTGATCGTCGGCACGGCGCTGAAGCCGGCGCCCGGCGTGTTGCGGTCGACGACGATCGTCGAGTTGGCGATGACGTTGATCGCACCCGTGATCGTGGCATTGGCGATGTCGAAGCCGAGGCTGAGCGTGCCGCCGTTGAGCGTGAACGCGCCGGTGCCGACGGGCGTGATGTTCGTCGTGGCCTGCAACCGGAGCGTGCCACCGTCGATCTGATTGACGCCCGTGCGAGCGCTCGTGGCCGTGCTCTGAATGGTCAGCGTTCCCACGCCGATCTTGGTGAGCAAAACGTTGCCGGTGAGCCCGCCGGCATTATTAATAAACACGTTGCCCGCACCGCCGATTTGGGCCGCGGCACCAAGGGCCGTGGTTCCGGTGATCGTGCCGGTGCCGGTGCTGCTGATGAGCGTTCCGCCGGCGCTGGTCGTCGCCCCACCGATGGTGAAGTTGCGCGAGGTCGTTTGGCCGTTCAGATCCACGGTGCCCGTGTTGTTGATCGTGACGCCGCTCGTATTGCCCAAAGCCGTGGCGCTGCCGAGCCGCAAGATGCCGCCGCTGACGGTCGTCGTGCCGCCGTAGCTGTTATTGCCGCTGAGGATGAGCGTGCCGTTGCCGAGCTTGGCGATGTTCAGCGTCTGCGTGCCGTTGTTAAGCGAGCCGGAGAACGTCGTCGTCGGCACGACGGAGCTATTGCCGTTGCCGATGGTCAACGTCTGAGCGGCTCCGGCGTTCGCAACGACCGTGCCGTCGCCGGCCAGCGATCCGATGGTTTGTGCCGCACCGATATTGAGGACGCTGTTTCCGCTTACCGTGACTTGCGCCAAGGTGCCGAGCGCCGCGGCGATGTTCAAGTTCACGGTCACTCCGGCGCTCGGGCCGCCGTTGATATTGACCGCCGTTCCGTCGATCAAGCTTCCCGCCGCGGTGCCAAGGTTGACTTGGCTGTTCGTGGCCGACGAACCGGAGTTCTGAAACGTAATCGTGCGGGCGACGCCAAGATCATTGAGTGCGCCCATAGTCAACGTGGTACTCGTGCCCGCCGCGATCGGGCTTTGCACGTCGAACCCGGCATTGCCGACGAGCGACGTCGTCGTACCGCCGATCGTCAAAGCGGCGGTGCCGGACGCGACGTTGGCCCCGCCGCGAACCGTGAGCGTTTGTGAACCGATGATGAGCGACGTGCCGAGCGTGTTCAGCACGCCGGCGCCCGACGTGAAGCGATCGACTTCGATCGACGAGTTCGCCGCGACGACGATCGCGCCGTTGATCGTCGCATTCGCGGCGTCAAAACCGAGGCTCACCCCGCCGCCGCCGAGCACGATCGGGCCGGTGCCGATCGGCGTGACGTTGCTCGCGTTCTGGAGACGTAATACGCCGCCGTCGACACGCGTCGCACCGGTTCGCGCGCTGGCCGTCCCGAAGATGAGCGTGCCGGAGCCGACCTTGGTCAGCAAGTTTGCGTTCGTGGGGAGCGCGGCCGTCGATAGAATCGAGCCGGTACCGCCGATTGCGGCCGCAGTCCCGAGCGTGATGGCTCCGACCTGAACCGCGGTGCCGCTATTGTTGACCAAGGCGCCGACACCGCCCGCACCGCTTCCGCTGATCGTCACGCCAAGCGTCGTAGATTGACCGGCGAGATTGAGCGTGCCGCCGGTGTTCACCGCCAAGCTCGTCGTCGCCCCCAACGCCGCGGCACTTCCCAGCGTGAGAATGCCGCCGTTGACCGTCGTCGCGCCCGAGTAGGCATTCGTCCCGGTGAGCAACAACGTTCCGGCCCCGGCCTTGATCAATCCGCCGGTGGTCGACGCATCAATCGGAGCGGCAATCGTCAACGAATCGGTCCCGCCGGCGACGTTGACCACGAGCGCGCCGGCGCCGCTCGTCGAAATGCCGGCGGTGCCGTTGATGACGGACGCGCCTCCGGCCGCGATGATGCCGCCGCTCGCTCCGGCCGCCGTTTGAACGGTGACCAATCCGCCGGTCGTCAGCGTCGTCGCGCCGCTGAGCTTCAAGGAGTTCACAATGATCGGAGCCGATTGGGTGACGACGCCGGTCGTGCCGCTGGACGAGTTGATAACGTTGTGGCCCGCCGCCAATTCCGCGGCCGCGGCGACAATGTTCGTGCCCAAATCGACGCCGTAGTTCAACGCACGAACGAAGCCTGTGGCGTCGTTGTACGCGAAGTCCGCGCCGTTGAAGTACGCCCCGGCGTTGAGGAAGCTGTCGGGCGTTGCGCCGGTGATCGTGATCCGATTCGTCGTACCGTTCGCTCCGCCGGACACGATAAAATTCCCTGTCGCGCCGCCGGCGATCGTCAGTGACGCGAACGTGAGTTGCGTGTTGCCGCTCGTTCCGTAAGTCGATTGAACCGCGCCTTGCCCGGCGTTAAACGTCAGAACGTTGAGAGATTGAGCACTTCCCGTCGTCGTGCCGTGATAAACGAACCGGCCGTCGCCGCCGACGTTCAAATTGGAAGCGGCGTTCCAACTGCCGGTCGTGCCGTCGCCGAGTTGAAGCGTGCCCGAATTGACGGTGAGCGGGCCGTTGTTCGTATTCGCACCCGCGAGCGTCCAGGTGCCGGAATCATTCTTCGTGACGCCGGCCGTGCCGGTGATCGAACTTGTGATCGAGCCGTTACCGGCTCCGCCCAACGTGAGCAGGAACCCGGCCGCCGTGAGATCGCCGGCATTCGTCAGATTGAGCGTGCCGGAATCGGACGAAATCGTCGCGGCGGCGGCGAGCGTGATCGCCCCGGCATAGTTGTTCGTATCGGCGACGTTGACAAAAGCACCAGACTGCAGCGCCGCGCCGCGCCATTCAACGTGAGCGCTTCGGCCGCGGTGGTGATGCCCCCTTGAATTTGCAACGTAGCGCCCGCGGCAACCGTGGTGCCTGCGGCGGTCGTTCCGAGTGCGTTGGCATGACGAATATTCACGATGCCTGCGGAGACCGTCGTCAGGCCGGCATAGGCGTTGTTTCCGGACAGGACAACCGTGCCCGCGCCGGTTTTCGTAAGTGCCGTGGCGTCGCTGCCGATCGCGCCGCCGATGGTGAGCGAGTCTTGTGCGGCCGTCGTTGCCAGCGTGCGCGTACCGCCGCCGAACAGAACGCCGGCGCTGATCACGCTGTTGCCGAGAGCCGTCAGCGTCGCCGTGCCGCCGCCCAGGGTCAGCGTGCCGCTGCCGCTAATCGTCGCCCCCGTCATGGCATTGAACGTGCCGATCGTCTGGTTGGAGGCGTTAAGGTTCAGAGTCGCCCCTGAGTTGAGAATGAGGGTCGCTGTGGTGACGATTTGATTCGACTTATCGAGCCGCACCGTGGCCAAGCCGTTGGCACCGCCGGCCGCTCCAATCGTCAAACTTCCACCCAGGGCAAGCACGCCCGTTTTGTTCAGCACTAAGGTCCCCGTGTTCACGGTCGTGAGACCGGTAAACGTATTGGCCGTAGTGCCGGAGAGCGTTTGCGTGCTGATGCTGTTTTTGATCAGCGTCGCCGTCGTTCCGGTAATCGCTCCCGAGAAGTCCGTGTTGTAGGCCTGCGAGTTGACCGAGTTGCCGAGCGTGAGCGCGAACGTCACCGCGCCGACGGTGCCGTTGCCGGACAACGAGCCCCAAGTCTGTGCGGCCCCAAGCGTCAACGTGCTATTGCCGTTCACGGTGACTTGAGACAACGCGCCGATCGACGTGGCGTTGGTAACGCTCACGTTCACGCCGGCATTGGCCCCACCGTTGATGACGATCGACGTGCCGTCGAGCAAGCTCGTGGCCGCGGTACCCAACGTGACGGTTGAATTCGTCGTCGACGTTCCGGTATTGCGGAACGTGATCGTGCGGGCTGCATTCCCCTGATCGGTGAGCGCACCAAGGGTCAACGCCGTCGCGACGGCGCCACTTTGAACGTCGATCGTAGGATTCCCGCCGGCAAGCCCCGCACCGCCGATCGTCACGGTACCCAACGTCAGCGTCGTGGTGCCGGAAGTCGCCGTCGTGCCGCCGCGAACCGTCAGCGTGGAGCCGCCGATGTTGAGACCGCCCAGCGTGATGTTCACGCCGGCCCCGGCCGAGTTGCGATCGGTCACGATCGTCGAGTTCGCCAATACGTTGACGGCGCCCGTGTTGGAGTTGTTGGCGATGTCAAATCCGAGGCTGAGCGTGCCGCCGTTCATCGCGAACGCTCCGGTGCCGATCGGCGTGATGGAAGTGGCCGACGATGATTGCAGACGGAGCGTTCCGGCGGATACGTAGTTGACGCCCGTGCGTGCGCTGGTCGTCGCACTATCGGCAATCGTCAACGTACCTGAACCGATCTTATTGAGCGTAAAGTTGCCGGTGAGGCCGGTTCCATTGTTGAACGTGATGTCAGTATTCAGACCGATGACGCTCGCGGCACCCAGGGCGGTAGCGCCGGTGAACGTCACGCCGAGGCCCGTACTGTCGATGATCGCACCGGTGCCGTTGGGGCCGGCCGTGCTCACGGTGAGCGGACGCGAGATGGTCAGGCCGTTGGCGTCAAGCACGCCGATCGTGTTGACCGTGATGCCGCTCGAAGCGGTGATCGCCGAGGTGCTGCCGATCCGCAAGATGCCGCCGCTCACGGTCAACGAACCCGTGAAGCTGTTGCTGCCGCTGAGAATCAACGTGCCGTTGCCGGCTTTAACGACGTTGAGAGTTTGCGTGCCGTTGTTGAGTGCTCCGGAGAACGTCGTGACCGGAGCCAAGCCGCTCGCGCCGTTGCCGATGGTCAGCGTCTGGGCCGCCGCGCCGTTGGCGACGACGGTGCCCGTGCCCGACAGTGAGTTGATCGTCTGCGCCGCCGTGATGGCCAACGTGCTGTTGCCGTTGACGTTCACTTGAGCCAGCGTTCCCAAAGCGGCGGCGATATTGAGGCTGACAACGACTCCTGCGTTCGTGCCGCTCTCGATGTTGACCGTTGTTCCATCGGTCAGGGCTCCCGCAGCCGTGGCGAGCACGACGTTACTTGCCGTCGTGGCCGTGCCCGTGTTGCGGAACGTCAGCGTTCTGGCCGTCGCCAAGTCGCCAAGTGCCCCGAGCGTCAACGTGGTCGCACCGCCCGCCGTCGGGTTCTGCACGTCGAAGGCGGCGTTATCGAGCAGCGTCGTCGCTCCGAAAGTGATGCCCGCGGTGCCGCTGGTGACGTTCGCACCGCCCTGCACGGTCAGCGTCTGATTGCCGATGCGCAACGTCCCGAGCGTGTAGGTATTGCCTGCTCCGGCCGCGGCGACGTCGCTGACGACCGTCGCGGAACCAGAGACCGTCGTGTTACGATTAAAGCTCAGATTCGTGCCGGAAGCGTTTGTGAGCCGGAGTGCACCGCCGTTAAGGATGACCGTACCTGCGCCTAACGCGCCCGCAGCGATCGTTCCCACGACGTTGCCGCTGTTGATCGTCAGTGCGCCCGTTAAGGTGTTGGCCTGATTGAGAGTCAGCGTACCGGTACCGGAGTACACGATGGCCCCTGCGCCGTTGCCCCAGACGCTGGTTTGCGCGACCTGGCCGTTACCGTTGAACGTGACGGCGAATGCACCGTTCGTCATCGCGCCGAACGTCAGCAGCGTCGTTCCGCCCCCCGTCGGGTTGTTGACCGTGAACGTCGCCGGACCGGTCGTTGCGGTGACGCTGCCGAATGTCAGCGCCGCGGTTCCGCTGGTGACGTTCGCCCCGCCGGCGACGGTCAGCGTTTGGCCGCCGATGAGCAAAGTGCCGAGCGTGTGCGTCACCCCGGCTCCGGCCGTCAGACGATCGACCGTGATCTGACTATTCGCAGAGACGATCGTATTGCGGCCGAAGATCAGGCCCGCATCGTCGGCGAGTTCCAAAACGGCGCCGGCTCCGGTGAATGACAAGATGCCGGCCCCAAGAGCCCCTGTGTTGCCTGCGGCCCGCGACATGACCGCCGGCGATGACCAAGCCGCCGGAGAACGTATTGGCGCCGCTCAGCGTGAGCACGCCGGTACCGGAGTTGGCGATGGTGACCCGCTTCGCGCCGTTCGTGCCGTTGGCAATGATGCCTGAGATCGTTAGTCCGCCCGTGTTCTGAACGTTGATCGTCAAATGGTCGTCGAGTGCGACGCCGCTCGAAATCACATCGGTCCCCGCGCCGGACTTGATCAATAGCGCCGGGGCTCCGCGATTATCGAACCGCAAAAGTCCGGCACCGGGAGCCAAGGTGTACGAACTCGTGCCGACCAGATCGCCGAGGCGCAACGTCGTAAGAAACACCGACGTGTCGATGTTGATCACTTGGTCCGTCGAGAGGTCGATCGCATCGAGCAGCGCGCGATCGCCGGGATTCTTCGGCACGACGCTGGCAAGCCAATTGGCCGCATCGTTCCACAAGTAAGGCCCCGCGCCCGTCTGCTGCCAAACGCCGTCAGCCCCGTAAGCGACGGCCGTCATGCGCAACGGTGCGATAGGAACGGCGACGCACACGATCGTCAGATAGACGACCGCCTGCCGACGCGTGCTACGCCAGAACAAGCGCCGAGCACGTCGCGAAGACATCGGCTCGATCGACGGGCACGGCATCCGTTTCGCAATGCCTCGCCGCCACCGACGACTCGCATAGCCGACCGCACCGATCGCCAACACGATCGTGGCGCTCAGGAAGAACCATTCGCCGCCGCCGGACAAGACCGGCGTTGGAGCGCGTGTCGCCGTTTCGAAAGTGGGTCGCGCAAAGTTGAGCGGAGTGATCGGCTCGGGAGCCAAGACGTGACGGCTCGACCAGCTGAAGTACGGCAAGGCCTCGTCGGCGGCGAGCGCCGAATCGGCCTGCTGACAACTCGCAAACAATCCGCACACGAGAAATTGCAACAAGCCCGGACGGCGACAGACAAACTGAGACATGGCGATCGGCTTCCCATTCGGTCTACGGCGAGAACCGGCGACGCAAGCGATCACAGAAGGCGACGAGTTGTCGCCCATCTATCAACTGGAATTCATGCGAATGCGCTCAGATGGGTGTTTTAGCGGGTTTTTGTACCGCTACCGGGTGTGACTAGGAGCGTCGTACCACCCGTTGCCACACATTTAACCCCCTCAATCTCCCCAAAGTCGATGTAAAAATCAAAAAAAACTTTTGGCAATGCCTCGAGATGCTTTCGAGTCGGACCGAATTCTTTGAGTTCCGATGAGCCGACGAGCGGCATCGGCGTGCGATTTCCAGCACCTGGCCGTGACGCGTTACTACGCGGATCCGACTTTGGAGAATTCCCAAAAGTCCCGCCGTCGTCGACAAGTCTCGCCTGTCCCGATACCCCGGAGTGCGGGAGTTGGGGCGACCCATGTGCTATTGGTCGGAGGGGAAGACGCGCGGGAGTAGCCGCCGCATTGTCGCGCGATCAACGCATGTCGTCTCACTTTCCAGAACGGTTGCTCGCGACTTCCACCTCTCGTCAAGAGCCGGCCGTAAGCAAGGACGCAACGGCGCACGAAAACCGGCCGTCGCGGCGGCGCTAAAAAATCTCGAAGCCGACCGACGATCGGCTCACTCTCAGCCCGGAAGTTCGGCGTTCGGCACAGCACTGCAGTTGATCGATGCCCGCATGACGACTGCGCAACTCGTTCGTCGACGACCTCAAAGGCAGCGTGACGTATTGGCTCCACGACACACGCTCCTAACGGTTCGACGAACCTTCGATGCCGTGAAAGGCAACGCCGCATTTGCACAGCGGAGTTCTTTCAACATGGCACGCGATGCGATGAACGATCACATCGCGTCGTTCGAGCAAGCCTGACGCCGCCGCATTGCGGCTTTCGAAATTCAGGATTGAGTTGCCTGCAGATGTTTGGTCATCGACCGTCGTCGAAGGCACGGATGATCTCGTCTGCATTCTCTCTTCGGCCGCAGACTCACGTGCGCTTCGAACGTCGCGATACGCGTTCGCAGCCGACTCGCTAAAACCCCTCGTTCGACCGGGTTTTCTAACTAAATCAAATCCAGCCCCTCTCTTTCTACGGGATGCACGACAACCTGTCGCAACACAGCGACCACAACGCGGCAAGATGTCGCACTCAATGACTTTGTGAGTTGTGTATTCGTAACTTTTTTTTATTTCGATTGTTGAATCCGCCGCGTGAAATAGAGTTTCGGTCACGCGCGCGAAATGTGTGATTTCCTCCTGACGTGAACTAGCACGATTGGAGGGATTTCCCAAGCGCGCCATCCAGGGATTCGCCTAACTCAAGTCTGCAACGCCGGAGTGCGATTTCATGCGGGAGCTTGACGGTACGGTCAGTGACAACTCAAGCGATTGCGACGGAAAGCGATCGCTCGAAGTGGAAGGAAACGGCGGCGCACTCCCGATTCGAACCGCGACACAGACAAGCGTCCGGCGTCGTACGCGCCGCTCCCTCATTGGTAGCGCGACAAGTCGGCTGTTTGCATCGACTGTAAGCGTTGTCGCTGCGCTGCGCCATCCGCGCATCTGGCGGCGCTGCGGTCACAACGCCGCGGTGTATGCCTCTGTTTGCGCCGTTGCGCTGGGCGGAGTTCCGAGTCAGGCCGCGACTTTGTATTGGGACGCCGACGGCAGCCCTGTCGGCAATAACGTCGAAGGCACGAATCTCGGCGGCACCGGCAATTGGTCGGGCGTGAACTGGTGGGACACGACGAACCTCGTCTCATGGCCGAACACGAATATTGATCACGCGATATTCTCAGGCCCGTACCCGACGAGCGGCATTCCCGTATCGCGGACCGTCACGCTCGACACGGGCACGATCGCAAACCGGCTCAGCTTCTATCGTTCCGGGTATACGCTCAGCGGCGGTACGCTCACCCTTGCCGGTACGACGCCGACGATCTTCACGGCCCTCGGCGAAACGGCGACCATCGACAGCCAACTTCTCGGCACCGACGGACTGACGATTGCCGGCGGCGGGACGTTGCGGCTCGGAAACGCCACGAATGCATTCAGCGGCCCGATCACCGTCAACTACGGAATTCTCTCGATTAAAAACGCGGCCGCGCTCGGAGCGGACACGTCGACGATTGTCGTCAACGGAACCGCGACGCGAGGTTTCGGCGGCGGAGCGATGCTCTTAGCTGGCGGGTATTCGTCCGGAGTGAACCTGACGCGAACCTTGTCGCTGCAGGGACAGGGGCCGATCGTACTCGTGTGCCGCATTGCTGAGCGTCGGAAACAACAGCGTGGCGTCGCTGACCAACGGGCCCGGCACGGTGAACACGATCGTCAACTCGGCCGGCGGCACGTTGACGATCGGCGACCTTGCGCTGGCCGGCACCGCCGGAACTACGTTTATGACGTTCGGCAACACAAGCTCTTTGGGACTTGGCAACTACGCGATCACCGGCGCAATCAGCGGCACAGGAAGCATTAATAAGACCGGCACCGGTACGTTGATCCTTTCGCCGACGAGCACCGCGGGGTTCTCCGGAACGATCAGAATCTCCGGCGGCTCCTTACGCGTTACGTCCGGAGCACAGCTTGGAACCAACTCAGGAACCGGCACAAATTCCGCGATTGATCTCGCCGGCGACAACGCGGTTTTGGAAATTCGCTCCGATGCACCCACTATCGGCAAGAACGTCTACAACCGATCGGGAGGCAGCCCGATTATCTTCGTCGATCACGCGATCGGAAGCTCCGTGATCAACGCTACGGCGACGTTCGGCGATCTTACATTCGACGCCAACGAGACGCTCACGTTCAACGGCCGCAACGGCTTCGGCGCAACGTTCGGCGTCGGGTCGATCACGGGCGGCGGCGTCACGACGTTCGCCAATAACCTCAACGGGCTGCTGACGTTCACCGGCGACTTCTGGAACAACACGAACAACACCGGGGCTCGGACGATGACGTTTTCCGGCAACGGAAGTACGACGATCACAGGCAGCATCATCGGCCCCGGGTCGTCGTCGTTCGGCCATAGCCTGGTGAAGTCCGGAACGGGAACGCTCACCATCAACGGCTCCGCATCCAACTACACCGGCAACACCACGGTTGCCGGTACGATCTCCATGGGGAATCTCGGCGCCGTCAATAAAACATCGACGACCGGCAGCATCCTACTCAACACGGGCACGTTTCAATACACGGGCGCTGCGGCCGACAGCATGCCGAAGCCGTTTAGCTTGGTGTCGACCACGGGGAGCAACGCCATCGTGTCCGACGGCGCAGGAACGCTCTCGCTTTCAGGCATCGTGGGGGCGGGCGGCGTCGGCGCTAAGACTCTCTATCTCGGCGGCACGAACACGGGCGACAATACTTTCAGCAGTTGGCTGCTCGACAACAACAGCACCAACACGACCGGGCTCGCCAAGATCGGCGTCGGGACTTGGGTGCTCGCGGAGCCGACGATGAACGTCGGAACGGCGACCACGGTGACCATTGCCGCACCAGGAACCGACGCGACCACCTTGCTGACGCTTTCCACCGGAAACACGGCGAACTTGCGAGTCGGGCAGACCATCACCATCGGTGCTACCTCGGCGCAGATCACCGGCATCATCGACAATACGCGATTCACGGTCGGCGTGGCTTTTACTACGACCACGGCTCCCGCCGGCACCTACAACGTAAGCACCATTCCGACGACCTCGACCGCCACGACCGGCGGCACATGGTCCGGCGCGCTTACGATCTCCAACGGCACGCTCAAACTCGCCGCCACGAACGCCGCTTCCAATATTGTTTCCAACGGCAATGCCGTGGTGTTCAACGTCGACGGCTTTAACGCCAATCAGGTCGCAGGCGGCACGCTGGAGTTTGTCGGCGTCTCGGGGAACGCCACGACGGAAACACTCGGAGCTTTGACGCCGACGGCCGGCATGAACACGGTACGAATCACCTCCGGAGGGGGCGGAGCCGCGGCGAATCTCGTCTTCTCCTCGCTGGGCGCCGTCGGCAAAGGATCGGGGGTCAATTTCGTCACCACCGCGGGGGGCGGCGGGACCGTGACGATCAACGGCGTCTTGACGTCCACCGCGACGACGCTCGCAGGCAACGGGCACTTCTACATCAACGGCGCCAACTTCGCCCGCTCCAACGGCGGCGTACTCGTTGCGCCGGTCTACGGGACTGATGCAGGGTTCGTCACTTCCGCGACCGCGTTGACGGCCGCCAACAACAACGAGATCACGGGCAGCTTCACCAACGGCGCAGTCGCCGTGACGTCGCTCAAGATTTCCGGCGGCCATACGCTGACGCTGAGCGGTGATCTCACGGTCAACACGGGGGGCGTCGCCAACGACGGCGGCATCCTGCAGACCGGCGGCTCGGCAACGATCGTCAGCAACAACGCCACAGTTCGAGCGATCACCACCGGCGGCGCCGGGACCGTGGTCATCCGCGTCAACGAAGCGAGCGACGTGCTCACATTGTCCTCGACCGCAATCATCGGCAGCACCACCACCGGCGGCCTAACCAAGAACGGGCTCGGCACCTTGGTCATCTCCGGAGTAAACGCGCAGACCGGCGCAACCACGATCAATGAAGGGACGGTCCGCCTCGTCACGGGAGGCGTGCTGTCCGCAAATAGCGCCGAACTGGTGATTCGCCAAGGCGCGATACTCGACCTGAACGGCGTTTCCACAAGCCCGGGCGGCGGCACGACGTCTTCCATCGGCGCCTTCAACGGCGCTGGGACGATCACGAACTCCAGCACGACGGCGGCGACGCTCGTCGTCGGCGGCGGCAACGGCACCGGAACGTTTTCGGGTTCGATCAACGACGGCGCAGGCGTCGTGAACGTCACGAAGAACAATACCGGCGGACAGACGTGGAGCGGCATCAGTAACTACACCGGCGTGACGACGATCGGCTCCTCGGGCCTCGTGTCGGTGCCGGTGTTGGCCAACATCAACGTGCCGAGCGGCATCGGCCGCGGGCTCAACACCAGCGACGCGACGAACGCCGCAAGCTTGGTCTTCACCGGAACCATCGGCGGCATCAACTACACGGGCCTGACTTCGATCAGCATCGATCGCCTGTTCACGTTCAACGGTTCGGCGGCCGGCAGCGGCGGACAAATCGCGAACGCCTCAGCTAACAACTCGGCTTTGATTTTCGAGAAGTTTACGCCTATCGCCTTCGGGCCGAGCGCCACCGTCGCCCAAGTGCTTACGCTCGGCGGAGCCTCCACGGGCGATAACCAAATCAATCTGCAAATCGTCGACAACGGCTCGCTCGCCACGCGGCTGAGCAAGATCGGCGTCGGCCTGTGGATCCTGGGCAACTCCGCCAATTCCTATACCGGCACGACGACGATCACCGACGGCTTTCTCGTGGCCAAGGACTACGGCACTCTCCCCAACAAGAGCGGCGTGATTCTCGGCGGCACGACGACGTCGGGCGTTCTGCAATCGACGGGCGAATTCACGCGCGTCCTCGCAGCCTCGGCCTCGGCCGGAGAAAACACCGTTTCGTGGAACACCGGCCTAACGTCCGGCGGCGGCGGCTTTGCAGCTTCCAGCGGCAAACTCATCGTGGCGATCGGCGGGCTGTCGACCCCGTCTACTCTGACCTGGAACGTCGGCGGCTTCATGGGGACATCCGCAACCACGACCGGCCCGTTGGTGCTCAACTCGGCCACGGCGCTCGGCGAGGTCGAGATTCGCAATTCAATCGACCTCAACGGGGCGACTCGAACGATCACCGTCAACGACAACACGAGCACGTTCACGGACTTTGCAACGATCACCGGCGTGATCTCCGGAACGGGCAACCTCATCAAAAACGGCGCCGGAACGCTGCAACTTCTCGGAGCCAACACTTACGTCGGCCGTACGCAGGTGACCACCGCAGCCGCGTTAGTCGTGACGTCGCTAGGAAACAGTGCGTTGACCGGCGGAAGCGGCTTGGGAGCGAATGCCGGGGCCAACACGCAGTCTCAAGCGTTGGAACTCGGAAATGCCGGCACCACGGGCGGCGTCATCCAGTACATCGGCGAGGGCGAGGTAAGCGACCGCATGATCCGCCTCAACACGACCACGGGGAGCAATCAGATTCATGCCGACGGAACCGGCGCGCTGATTCTCACCAACGTCGTGAACGACATGGTCGCGGGGAACAAAGTCCTGTTCCTCCGCGGCAGCAATGTCATGGGGAACATGATCACGAGTACGCTCGCCAACATGGGCGGCACGCTCGGCATCACCGCGGATAACGGCGCTACGTGGATCTTGTCCGGCAACAACACTTATACCGGCACGACTTCAATCACCGCCGGCACGCTGGCGCAGGGCACGATAGCGCCTTCGGCACCGGGACGGTGCTGCTGCGAAACGGCTCGTTGTTCGCCTACGGAGCGGATCGCACGCTCGCAAACCCGATGAGCGTCAACTCGACGACGAGCGGCGGTACGTCGACGTTTATCGGCGACTACAGCCTCATCTTGAACGGCAATTGGTCCTACTCGAATACGACGACGGGGCACACGCTCACCAACACGGTCGCCGCCGGCAAGAGCGTGACGCTGAACGGCAACATGGTTCTCAACTCGATCACCAACGCAGTGTCGTTGGCCTTCAACGGCACCGGTGACACGGTCTTGGGCGGCAACATCACGTCTACGACGGCTCTGGCCGTCAATCTCAGCTACACCGGCACCGGCACGATGACCGTGAGCGGCACCAACAGCACCGGCGGCTCAACGACGCTCAATTCCGCCACGGGCACCTTAGCGGCCGGCAGCGACAACGCCTTCGGCTCCGGTGCGCTGCTGTTGACGGCCGGCACCTTCCGAAGCGCCGGCGGCCTGCGCACGATCGCCAACAACGTAACGCACGGGGGAACGGTCATCCTCGGCGGCACCGACGGCCTCAAGTTCAACGGGATCTGGACCAACAGCGGGAACAATCGAACGCTCACCGTCAATACGACGGCCGGCGTCGAACTGGCCGGCGAAGTGCGGCTCTCCGAGCATGCCACAACCGGACGCACGCTGACCATCAACGGTTCGAGCAACGTTCTCATCTCGGGCGCGGTGACGAACGGAACCGGAACCGGAGCGAGCGCTCTGGCCTATTCCGGCACGGCGATCTTGACGCTCTCGGCGACCAACACTTACACCGGCAGCACGACGGTAAGCGGCGGCGGCACCCTACGACTCACCGGCTCCGGACGGCTCGGCACCGGAGCGCTCACCGTTTCGAACGGCACGGTGGAACTTACGGGCACGGTGAATTCCAACGTCACCACACTGACTTTAGGAGGCGTCGCCGCGGTCGCCCCCAGCGTCAATATCGGCGCCGGTCAGGTGCTCACCGCAACGGCCGTCACTTACACCGGCACGACCGGACTCACGGGCTTGATCAACGGCGCCGGTACGCTGAACTTGGGAACGGCGGGCATCACGGTGACCGTGGCCGACAATACGGCAAACGCAGTCGACATGTCATGGGCGATGACGACGCTGACCGGCAGCGGCACATTCATCAAAGCCGGCGCCGGAACGCTGGATATCAGCGGGATCACCTCCAACAACTTCACCGGCAGCATTCAGATCAGCGCCGGCGACGTCTTGGGCTTGGCTGCGCTGAACAACAACATCGCCTTGAACGGCGGCGTCTATTCCACCTCAGGCACGTTCACACGATCGCTCGGGACCGGCGACAACCAAGTTCAATGGCTGGCCGGCGGCGGCGGCTTCGCGGCGGTCGGAGGCGACCTGACTGTGTCGATCTCCGGCGGCCCCGATCCTCTGGTGTGGGCCGGAACGCCGAGCTTCGTGCCTAACGCCGCGCCGCTGATCTTCGGCTCGCTGACGGCGACGGGGGTCGTCGACTTCACGAACAACATCAATCTCAACGGTGCGACGCGCACGGTCAACGTCGTCGACAATACTTCCGTGACGACCGACAAAGCGGTGCTTTCCGGCGTTCTAAGCAACGGCACACTGGATAAAACCGGCACCGGTATCTTGGAACTGCACGGCGCGAACACGTTCGGCACGCTGACCGTCACCGCAGGCACCTTGCAATTCAGCACTGTGACCAACAACGGAGGTGCGGCGAGCAACTTGGGCTCGGGTACCAACGGCATCACACTCGTCGCCGGCCGGCTGCAATTTATCGGCAATACGAATCAAGTCACTAATCGAACGATCACCCTCACCGGGGCGGGCATCATCGATGCCTCCGGGGTCGGCGGTGCGACGATTACTCTGGCGCAGTCGACGCCGGCGGCCAGTCCGTCACGCTCGACGGCAGCGGCGACGGCATCATCACCGGCGTCATCACTCAAACCGGCAACGCGGCCGATTTCACAAAGAGCGGGTCGGGCACTTGGTCCATCAACGCCCCGATGGTCATCGGCGACAACTTGATCGTCGGCGGAGGCAAGCTCATCTTCAACGCTCCGGACACGTTCGGCCCGGGCGATGCCGACGATCTGTTCATTCGCACCGCAACCCTGGTGCTGGGCGTCAACGGCGCGTTGACCAACCAAATGGACGATTTGAACATCTCGAGCGAAACCGCGGGCGGCGGCATCCTCGACCTCAACGGCACGACGGGGTCGTCCTCGACCGACATCATCATCGGCCTCAATCCGGCCAACTACGGAACGGCTCCCGCGTTGGCCGGCAACATCATCGACTCCGTCGGCGGCGGTTCGTTTTCAACCACGACATTGACGTTTCGCAACGGAACGATTTCAGGGAACGTATCCGCGACGACGACGGTGGCGATCGGCAGCCAAATTGCCGCCGACGACGGCGGCGTCAACATCACCGCCGGCAACGTGTCGGGAAATCTCACGGTCGGCACGACGTTCACGATCATTGAGGGCAACCTCAGCGGCAACGTCACCTTCGGCAGCACGTTCACAAAGCACTCGCGCGGCACCGTGACTCTTTCCGGCAACAACGTCGGCGGGACGGGGATCACGACGATCAACGCCGGCACGGTCATTCTCGACCACACCGTGAATGCCGGACTGAAGATCGGCGGCGCCGGACTCACGATGAACGGCGGACTACTGCAAATCAAAGGCAACGCCTCGACGCCCGTCAACGTGGCGCCGGGGAACCTTGTGCTCGGCTCCGCGACGGATCCGGCGAGCGTCATCCTGAAAATCGACACGGCAGGTGCGGCGACGACCCTTTCGCTGGGCACGATCACGCGCAACGTCGGAGCCACGTTGCGATTCAATCCCTCGACCACGCTCGGACATCTGACGACGTCCGCCACGTCGCTAGGGGGTTGGGCGACCTACCAACTCGGCTCCGGTCCGGCGCAGATTCGCGACGGTCGTCGGCGGCGAAGTCGTCGGCATCACGAGCACGGCGTCGGACAACGTCGCCGATTGGCTCGGCGGCGCCAACATTACCGACGCGAGCGGCTTCACCGGTACGTTGGCGACGACGCTCAGGATCAATAGCCTGCGATTCGATGCGGCTTCGGGCAATTCCACGGTGACCGTCGGCGCGAACGACACGCTCGATATCGCGGGCGGGGGAATTCTGATCACCAACGGAGTCGCAGCCGGAAATCCCACGATCACCGGCGGACTTATCCGCTCGGTCGGGTTTAACGAACTCGTCGTCACGCACGACGGCGCGACGACCTTCACGCTGGCGTCCCGTTTGGCCGGCACGACAGCGCTGACGAAAACCGGCTCGGGCGTGATGGTTCTCAACAACGCGAACAATACCTCGACCGGTTCCGTACGCGTCACCGCGGGAACTCTGCGTTTGCAAGGGGGCGGCACCATCGGCGACAACGCGGCCGTGGTCTTGGAGGCCACGAACAACGTACTGCTCGACGTCATCGATTCGGAAACGATCGGCTCTCTGTCCGGCGGCGACGCCAGCAACTACCGAAACGTGGCGGTACAAATTGCTTCCGGCAAAACGCTGACGGTCAACCAACTGGCCGCCGGAACCTTCTACGGCGACATTCGCTCCTCCTCGGGAGCGGCCGTGTTTGAAAAGACCGGCGCCGGCACACTTACCATTGCCGACGGCCTAATCAACGTCGGCGTCGGCGGCGTGATCAACGTCAACGCCGGACGGCTTACGCTCGACGTCAACGGCGACAATCGCTACGTGCAAAGCATAGCGGCCGGCACTACGGTCAACGTCAACGCTCGCTCCAGCCTTTTCATCGAGCATAACGGCGTAACCGCGGCCGGTGCGCTCACGGGCGGACGTGTCGGAGACGACGTCGCGTTCAACCTCTACAGTACCGGCTCGACCACCGACGGCCTCTTCTTGCGAAACGATCAGAACATCGCGATGACCGAACTGGTCGGGGCCGTGACGTTCGGAGCGGGCGTCAACTCGGTGCGCATCGACGCCACCACCACGACTTCAAACACCACGGCCAATATCGTTCTGCGCGGCTTCGATCGCTCGCTTGAATCAAGCCACGCTTGTGTTGCGCGGCAGCGGTATTCAGGCGACGTCGAACCCGCGCTCGCAATTCCAAAACGCCTCGGTGATGGCCGGCTTCGGTACCGGCACGGGAACCAACTTGCCCGTCATTCCCTGGGCGATCGCTCCCGCCGCCGGCGGCACCGGCGCGGCGGATACATTCTTGACGACGGCCGGCACGGCCAACGCCGCTTGGCGACCGTTGAACCTGGCCACCGAGTATGCCTTGGTCGCGAATACCTCGGCGTGGACCGCGACGACAAGCACGCAAAACGTGCTCGTCGGCGCAACGACCGCGGGCGCGACGAGCAATCGGACGATTCGCTCGTTGCTGATGGCGACGGATACCGGCGTCGTCGACCTCACCGGCGACGGCCTCGGCACTCTCACCGTCGACAGCGGCGGATTTCTTTTCAGCGGCACCGGCTCCTCGACGATCAGCGGGTTCACGGGCATCGCCGTTAACGCTTCCGTCAACGAATACGTTTTCCACGTGATGGGAAGCTCGGCCACGGTCGCGACGCCGCTCGTTACGGCGGGAGCGAAGTTCACCAAATCGGGCCCCGGTCTGCTGATTCTCACCGCCAATAATCCCGGACTCGGCAGCGTGGCGCTCAATGAAGGCCTCGTGCAAATCGATTCGTACGCCAAGCTCGGCTCGGGAGCCGTGATGTTCAACGGCGGCGGCCTCAAGCTGGCGGCCGGCTTCACGGGCATCCCCGCCGCAAACATCTGGAACATTGGTGCGGGCGGCGGAACGCTCGACGTCGGGCTCGTCAACGGCGGCATCACGCTTGCCGACGGAATTGACGATTCGACAGCCGGTTCCAACGATTCGTTCACTTTCGTAACCCGCGCCGCCGGCAGCACGGGTGACAACGGCTTGCTCGTCATTCAAGGAGCGAGCACCTTCACCGGCCTCACAATTTTCAACCATACGGGAGTCAATTCCGCGACTTTGACGTCGGTGCTGCTCAACGGCGCGACCAACCAAGCGATCAACGGCGACGTGCAGATCGGCAGCAACGGCACGCTCATCGCAGAATTGGACGTCGTCGTCGCCTTGGGAGCGAACGAACAAATCGTCGACACGGCGTCGATCACGTTCGTCAGCTCAAGCGGCGAGGAAGCGTACTTCAAGCTGTTAGGCCGAACGGAAACCGTCGCCGGCATTTCGGCCGCGTCACGCGGCGTGATCGAAAACCATGAGAGCGCAGACCGATGCGGTCGTCGCCGACGGCAAGCTCATCGTCGACAGTAGCCGCGACTTCAGCTACACGGGCTATATGCGCAATCGCGCCAGCGGCACCGGCGGCTTGCTGCTGTTCGAGAAACGCGGAACCGGCACGCAGACTCTCGTCGGCAGCGTTCTCACCTTCACCGGCGACACGACGATCTCCGGCGGCACGCTCCAGCTGCGCGACGCGGCGGCGTGGGCGAGCAGAATCATCAACAACTCCGTTCTCGTGCTCGAAGAAACGACGACGCGGACTCACAATCGCGACATTATCGGCACGGGCAGCCTCATCAAGCAAGGAACGGGCAGCCTGACGCTTGCCGGCGGGTTGAACATGTCATACCAGGGATCGACGACCGTCGAAGGAGGCTCGCTTACCGTCGCTTCGCCGCTCTCCGGTTCCACCGTGCTGCGAGTACTCAATAGCGGCAGCTCTTTGGCGATCCCCGGCGGCATCACGAATGCCGCGGCCGTCACGACCGTCGTCGTGGAAAACGGCGCAACGCTCAGCCTGCTCGACGGCGCCGGCAACAAGCTCTCCGGGTTGACGACATTGCAACTCGGCAGCTTCGGCGGCACGAATACCACGCTCAGTCTCAACGCCGGCGACGGCAACACCGAAGGAGACAACCTCAACACGGATCTGTTGACCCTGCTTTCCGGCGGCAAGCTCAGCCTCTTCGCGGGCAACAAGGTCACGTTCAACCTGACCGATACCGGGCTCAACGCAGGCCGCACTTACACGTTGCTCAACGTCATCAACGGCGGCTTGCTCAGCGGTCCGCTTGCGCGCTTGACTATGTGCTCGGAACGATCCCCGGCGGATTCACGTCGATCACGCTGAATCGCACGGATACGACGATCTCGATTACGACCGGCGCGTTGATCGTCGGCACGTCGTACTGGACCGGCCTCAACAACAACGCCTGGAACAGCTCCGCTCAGAATTGGTCCACGGACAAAGCCGGTACGACCCCGGCCGCTTCGATTCCCGGCCAAGGGACCGACGTCGTCTTCGTCGCCAACTCGCACGCCGGTGGTGCGCTCGTCACCACGCTTGAACAAAACTTTAAGGTCAACTCCCTGACGTTCGAAGCGAGCACCAATACGCCCGCTTCGGTGACGATCAATCCGGGGGCTGTCGCGACGAGCCGCCTGGAAGTGGCCCCGCAAACGGCGACCGACGGCGTGCGAATCACCGCAGGCGGCCCGGCCGCGGTCACAATCGCGTCGGCCTTCAAGCTCGGTGCGGCGCAAACCTGGAACGTCGCCGACGCCGGCAGCGTGCTCACCTTCTCAGGAGCCTTGCAAGGGGAAGCCGACGTCACGAAGAGCGGCGCGGGCAAAGTCGTCCTCTCCGCCGCCGCAGACGCGGCATTCAATGCCGGGTTGACGACCGACGTCACCGTCGCCGGTGGAACGCTGGAAATGACCAACTTGGCCGCCTTGGGCACGACCGCTATCGGCAACAGCGCTCGTGTGGCGATAAATACAAACGCGGCGTTCTACTATACGAACGCTGCGGCCACGACGGCCCTCGCGCCGGTCGGCGTCGGCCTGACCTTGGCCGGAGGCACTTTATCGCTCGGCGGGGCCAACCAATTCTACGGCGGCGACGCCGCCGTCACGGCCGACTCGTTTATCAATCTACGCGGCAACAATTCCGCCGCCGTCGGCACGGCCGCGTTCGTCATGACGCTAAGCGGCGCACTCAGCGGTTCGGGTAGCTTAACGGTCGACAGCGTCAATACGCTGACCGCCGGCAACGCCGAAACCGGACAGCTCATTCTCACCAACAATGCCAACAGCTGGAACGGCGACCTGATCCTCAACCGTGGAACGGTCATCACGACGGCCGCCAACGGTCTCGGCGGCGGCGACATCACGTTCAACCTGCTCGGGCGCATCATCGTTCGCGGCGTCGACGGCACGACGCTGAACACAAGCGGCACGATGACGTTCGCCGCGGGCGCTCTCGGCGAGTTCCAGGTCGACAACACCGGCGCGTTGGCGTCGGATTTTGTTTTCAACCAAAACGGATTGGTGACGCTGGGCGCCGGAGGCACGGGCGCTACGGCTCGCTTCAGCCTCGCCGATGCCGCAAGCACGCTCAACATCACCGGCGGCATTATCCTCGGCGGCAACGGAAGCATCTCCCTGGAAGGGGGTGACGTCGACTCGCGCCTGAATATTTCGAGCGTCATCTCCGACGGCGGGTCCGGTTACTCGCTCGCCTTAAACGACGATGCCGGTGCCTGGGGCGCCACCAACGGCGTCATCCGACTGACGGGCCTCAACACCTTCTCCGGCAACGTCACGATCGGTGAAGGAACGGTCGAGTTTGACACCGTGACTGACGCCGGCGGCGCGGCGAGCAGCCTTGGCCGCGGCAACACGATCACGATGGGGCTCGCGACCCTCCGCTTCATCGGCGACGGCGCGGCCAACAGTCAAACTACGAACCGTGCTCTGACCACGACCGCCAACGGCACCACGCTTTCGGCTAACGGCACGAACGGTGCGACGATCACCTACGCCGGCGGCATCACCGTCACCAACGTAGATAGCGGCCGAACGCTGTTCTTCACCGGAGCGACCGGCAGCAAAGGGTTCGTCACCGGCGGCATCACGATGACCGGCACGGCGGCCGACATCTACGTGGGAGGCGGCGATTGGACTTTCTCCGGCACGCCGCTCATCGTGGCCGACGACTTCGTTGCAGAAAATGCCGGCACGATCTTAAACCTGAATACGACCGGCATAATCACGAATACGGGAGGGAGCACCAGCAACGGCTTCTACAGCCGCGGCGGAGCGATCATCGAGGTCAACGCCAACGACATCTTCGGCGTCAACAACGCCAACGGAATCGACTTTATCACCCTGGGCGACTCCGGAACCACCGGCATCGGGATACTGGACCTCAACAGCTTTAATCTCACCGCGCCGATGTTGAATCTGGGCAGCTACACCGACGGTTTGGAAGGCGCTCTCTACGGTTCCGGCGGCACGCTCACGTTGACCGGCACCACAAGCGACTGGTCTTCGGCGGCGCGGCTCTGGCGCGGAACCATCTCCGCCAACCTCGCGGGCAACACCACGATGTGGAAGCTCGGCCCCGGCCTGGTCACTCTCTCGGGCGACAACACCAACCTGACCGGCGCATCGGTGAATACCCGCGTGGAAGGAGGTGAACTCGTCCTCGACTATACGACGAACAACACCCGCAAGATCGCCTCGAACGTGGCGCTCGACATGCGCGGCGGTCTGGTGCGACTGGTCGGCAATGCCTCGGCTGACACGGCGCAAACCATCAACGGCTTGATACTCGCCGCCGGCAGTTCGCGAATCAGCTTGCAAGCCGGCGTCGGCCGAAATCTTACGTTGTCGCTGGGCGGCATCACTCGCAGCGCAACGGCGCCGTGTATTTCCAGTCGGCCGGCAGTTCCGTGATCGAAACGAGCACGACGAACATGGCGTACCTGGGCGGCTGGGCCGCCTTCAACAACACGTTCGCCGCGGTTTTGGGCGGTCAAATCGTCGCCGCGGCCACGGTGACCAAAGACGACGTCGCCACTTGGGCGACCGGGGACAATCTGATCGCCCAAAACGGCTACACCGGCACGGTCGGCACGCTGAGCGTCAGCAATATTAGCTTCAATTCGGCCAACGCCTCGACGGTGAACATCGGTGCTGCCGACGTTCTTACGCTCGCCAACGGCGGCATTCTCATGACCGAAGGTTCCGGAGCTGCAGTAATCGCCGGGGGGCGTCTCTCCAGCGGTCTGCGCATCGGAACCACGGTGGCTCGCGAACTCGTGATCCACCAGTACAACACCGCACAAACTCTCACCATCAGTTCGGCAATTGATCCGGCCGTCGCCTTGGTGAAAGCCGGCGAGGGAACGCTGATCCTCGGCGGTTCGAACAATCTTTCGAGCCGTTCGCTCTTCATCGGCGACGGTACGGTTCGCGTCCAAGGAGGCAACGCCGTCGGAGATTTGTCGATGGTTACGCTGTCGACGAGCATCGGCGTGAACGCAGTTTTCGACGTCAGCGACGTCACGGAAACCGTCGGCGGAATCGGCGGAGGTACGGCGACCGGCCCGGGCTACGGGGCCGTCTTGCTTGGGTCGACGGGAACTTTGATTCTCGACGGCTACGCGACTAACACCTTCTCCTTCAATTTGTCCGGCGGCGCCGATGCTACGATCGTCAAAAACAACTGGGGCATTACTTCGACCGCCGCGCTTTCAACGAGCTTTACCGGCCATGTCGTGATCAACGGCGGCGGTATTCGCCTCGACGGCAACACCAGCAACGTCGACGTGTTTTCGTCGGCGCAATCGTTCGTCATCAACGGGGCCGGCACGTATTTGATTAGCGACCAAGATCAATCCTCCAACGTAGGCCTGATCGCAAACGGGGCGACCATCACGCTCGCCAATACGGCCGGCGTGATCTCCGAGGCGGTCGCTCAAGGCCTGATCGTGGTCAATACCCAAGACGGAGCTCGGGCTGAAACCGTCGGCCAAGTGATTCTGCAGGCCGGCCAGAACACGATTTACTCCAACACGGCGGGCGGTACCAACGCGGCACGCATCGGCACGCTTACGATGGCCGGCCTCACGCGTCAAAACCGAGCCACTGTGTTACTTGCAGGTCAAAATCTCGGCGCCGCAGCAGGTCCGGCGGGTCGCATCGTCGTGACGGGAGCCACGACGACGACGCTGGGCGGCATCGGCGGCGGAGGCGGGGCCGGTACCACGACGATTACGATCATTCCTTACGCCGTCGGCGAAGCCGCCGCGACGGCCGCGACTGAGACCGGGCTCTATACGGCTCTCGGCAACAGCTTGGTGACCTACGATGCCAACGGCTTCCGACCGCTCAACTTCACCACGGAGTACTTGTCTGACGCAACGAATTACAACGCCCTCTCCGGCGTGACGGCCCACAACGTACGTTTCTCCACGAATCCGTCGGCAGCACTCACCGGCGGCAGCAAGACAATCAACTCTCTGGTGCTCGATTCCTCGACGTCGGCGCTCTCGATTATCGGCGGCTCTTCCGACATCCTTACCCTGGCGAGCGGCACGCTGCTGGCCACGACGACCACGGCAAGCAACGCCATGCTCCTGAACGGCTTCACCGAACTTCGTAGCGGCACGTCGGAGTTTTTGTTCTACGTCACCAATCCCACCAACACGTTGACGATTGGTTCGGCCTTAACCGGCGGCGCCACGGCACTTACGAAAGCCGGTTACGGCATCCTAGCCTTGACCAACGCCGCCAACTCTTACGGCGGCGGCACGTTGTTCAACCAAGGGTTGATCGAGATTTCCACGCTCGCGGCTTTGGGATCCGGCAATCTCACCTTCTCCGGCGGCGGATTGCGTTGGGCCGCGAGTGCGACCTTCGACCCGTCGGCAAGCTCGCGCGTACTAACATTCAACGCCGGCGGGGCGGTGTTCGACACGAACGGCAACAACGTCGAAATCGCCGGCGCCGTCGGCAACGGCGGCACGGGGGCTTTGACGAAGCTCGGCGAGGGAACGCTCACCCTCACCGGCGCCAACGTCATAAACTCGTCCGGCGGCGTAATCGTGGCCGGCGGCAACACCGCCACCAGCGCACTCGTATACGGCGTCGCCGGCGCACTTTCCGCAAGCACCGACCTTGGTCTCGGCATCAGCGGCGCTCTCGGCGGATACTTCAATCACGCCGGATTCGAAACGACGCTCCGCGGCTTAAACGTCAACGTCAACAGCACCATCGCCGGTTCGGCAAATCTCACCTTCACGGGTCGTGTCGAAGTACACGGCGGAGCCTCCCGTACTTTGACGATCGAGAATACCGGCCTCACCACGTTCAACGGCGACTTCTTCGTCCTCGTCGACCGCGGCGCCACGGCCCGCACGTTGACCATCGCGGGCGCCGGAAACGTCGTCATCAATAACGAAATCACCGACGGCGCCTTCGGCGGTACGTTGTCGAAAACCGGCACGGGATCGCTGATTCTCAACGGCAACAACACGCACACCGCAACGACCGTTACCGCCGGCTCACTGGGGCTCGGCAACGACGGGGCCGTCGGCCTAGGGTCGCTCACCGCTGGTACGGCGTCGATCTTCGCCTCCGGCGGCGATCGTGCGATCGCCAATCTGTTACGGCAAAACAACAACACCACGACCACCTTCACCGGCGACTACAGCCTCAACTTCACCGGAGGTTTCGCGCTGCTGGCGGCCGCTAACGGCCTGACCACCGTAAACAACATCGCCGGCGGGAAGACACTGACCTTCTCCAATGTGACGGCCGATTCCCTCACCGCCGCTCGCACTTGGACGGTTAGCGGCAGCGGCGACACGATCATCGCCGGAACCATCACCTCCACGACCGCCTTCGACTTGGCGCATCACTTATCTCGGCACCGGATCGCTTACTCTGCAAGGTGCGAGCCCGGACCTCGCAGGTACGACGAACATCGGTTCGGCGTCCGTCGCCGCCGGTACGCTGCGCGTTCAGAACGACGCTACGATCAGCTCCGGAAACCTCGTGGTCTTCAGCGGCTTGCTCGACTTGCAAAATTCGACGCAAACGATCGGCACGTTGACCATGGGTAACGGCCCGCTCGCGTCGACCTCGGCCATTGCACTCAACAGCGGCGTTCTGAACCTCGGCGGTAACGTCACCTATACCGGATCCACCACCTCCGGCACGGCCATGGTCGCAGGCGGTACGCTCAACTTGCTCGGCAACCGCACGTTCACCGTCAACGACTCCACGCAGACCGCGGATGAGATGGTGATCAACGCCGTGATCGCCGACGGCGACTTGTCGGCTCGCACCGTCACCAAGGCCGGCACAGGTTCATTGGCCTTTGGCGGCGCAAACTCGTACACCGGCACGACGACGCTCAGCGCCGGCATTCTGCGTCTCACGCACAACCAAGCGCTTGGCAGCACCGTGGCGGGCACGCAGGTCTCCGGCGATGCCGCCGGAACCGGCACCCTTGAATTGGCCAACAATATCACGGTGACCGGCGAAACACTGACGATCGGCGGTCGCCTCGGAGCGTCGCTGGATATCTCGCACCTCCGCAATGCGAGCGGCGACAACACCTGGGCCGGCGCCGTCAACTTCATTACCGGCGGCACCGGCACGACCTACAACATCGAATCCGCAGCCGGCCTGCTCACCATCTCCGGTCAGATCTCAGGTAGCACGACCACGGGCGCTCGAAACCTGAGACTCCGTGGTGCGGCCGACGGTGTCGTCTCCGGCAACATCGTCAACGGCAGCGCGGTCGTCTCGTTGACCAAGGAGGGAGCCGGACACTGGACTCTTTCCGGCGCCAACACTTACACCGGCGCCACCGTCATCAATCAAGGCATTTTAACGATCAACGGCGCACAAACCGGCGGCGGAGCGGTGACCGTAGGAAGCACCACGACGACCGACCCCGCGACACTCAACGGGGCGGGCTCGATCTCCGGCCCGCTTACGGTCAACTCGACGGGCACGTTCAGCGCCGGTAGCAGCGTCAACGGTGACGGCGGCCACGGCGTCGGCACCTTCACCGTCAATTCGGCGACGAATTCCGCTTGGAATTCCGGCGCAGCTTTGTCTTCGATTTCGCGACGACGGATACCAACTCAGGTACTCCGACCAACGCCACCTCTTGGGACTACGTAAAATTCGTCGGTGCCGGCGGCTTGGCGCTTGATGCCTCCGGCGGCAGCTACACGGTTTCCATTCGCTCGTGGCTCGGAGCCAACTACGGCGACAACAACTTCGATGCTGATGAAACTGACGTTCTCGATCTCAGCGGTGCCGAACCGACGCCGTTCCCGGTCTCGTACCGCTGGCTTTGGGTCGACCTCGATGCCGGCATCTCACCGGCTTCGGCATTACCAATGGGCAAAGCCTCGGTGCGCTCTCGCAGTTCTCCGTCGACGTTTCAAACTTCTTCCCGCCGGAGGCCGCGCCGACGCTGGGCGGACATTTCTGGGTCAGTGCCTACAACAACGACCTCTACATCAACTACTCGTCGGTTCCCGAGCCGGGAAGCATGATTCTCGTCGGCATGGCCGGCCTCGGCTTCGCGGCATACCGTCGCCGCAAACGACGTCGCGTCGAGTCTGAAATGGCCTCAGACTCCGAACAGGCCTGATCTCAATAAGAGGAGATCTAGGCGGCCGACGACCTCAAGGAAGCCGTGACGTCGGAGAAATAGCTTCGGTCAGATCAACCGATGTTCGCCGGCCCAGACGCAGCCAATTGTGATTGATCGCCGCTTGCGATTTGTCACATCCACCCGGCCGATAAGCGAAAAAGGCCCGAGCTAATAGCTCGGTGCTCCCAAGAAGATGGCGGAAATACACCCTAGTGGGCTCGAACCACTAACCTTCGGTTCCGTAGACCTGTGCCTCGCGGGTTCGGGTCCACTCAAGTGCAGTCATCGCGGTCGGCACGATCGTTAAAAAACGAACTCGCCAGATCGTCGTACGCGAATTCTTTAAGCGCTCGGCGGCTCTCAAGTCGCACCACGGCGCCGGGTCACGGCGGGCCGCTAATGCGACGGCGGCCGTTTTTCGAGGGTTCACGGCAATTTCGGCGTGGACGGCCGCCGAGCGGTTGTCAAACCCGAAAGCGGGCGCATAGGGTCGCCGGGGCTGATTGATTCCCAGCCCCTTCGTCGTGGCATCATGCCGACTCTCGTGAACTCCCCGGAAGCCGCCGCCGTCGTAACCGGTTGCGCTCGATTGATTCGCGTCGTCGAGGCCCTGCGCCTCGGCCGTGAAGCGATCGACGCCGAACTGTTGCAACTCGTCATCGTCGCCGCCGTGACGTACGACGTTGCCGCATTGGTTCACGACCTCGGCACGCTGGCCGACGGACGTATCGCCGACTTGCAGCGCGACCGCGAAGTCGATGAAAGCATCTGCCACGGCGAAGGGCTGGACTATTCCAAGGCCGCGGCCTTCGCGCCGGCGTCATCCAGGCAATCGAGGCGATGCGATGAACTTCAACGGCGTGCGCGTGTGCGGCGTTCCTGACAACGTCGGCACGAAGGTTTGCAAATGGCCGATTAGCGACTTGACGGTCTACGCGGCCGGAAAGCTCGGCGAAGTCGACGTGTTAGAGGCCGTACGGTTCGCAACCGATGCTTGGTCGAAGGTCTGCGGCATTAACTTCGTGTTCGTGAGCAACCCGAAGACTGCGCACCTTGTGGTGACGCAAAGCGCGATCGACGGGCCGTTCGGAACGCTCGGCGTCGCGGAACTTCCCTGCGGATTCAGCAGCGGCGCTATCGTCAACTTCGCGCGCAACTTCGACTCGGCCGAGATATGGGCGTTGTCCCTCAATCCGCCCCGCGGACGAATCGACGCCGGTCGCGTGTTCCGCCACGAATTTGGTCACCTGCTCGGCATTCCGCACTTGATGGAAGGCAACCTCATGCAGGCGACCTATTCCGACGACATCATCGACCTGCAACGCGGCGATGAACTAGAAGCGTTGTCGCGCTATCCCATCACGAAGCCGCGGCCGGACACGCCGCCGCCTGCGCCGCCGCCGATGAGCGGACCATTCCGCAGTTTGATCGTTACCGACGAAGCCGGGCAACAATGGCGCGGAGGCGTCGACAAGTGGGAACGTCTTTAATCGCGCTGCTCGTCGCCGGTTGTCTCGGCGACGCCCCGGCCGCAAAAGTGCAAATGCTGCACACGGAAGCCGACGTGGTCGTCTGGGCCGTCGTCGCGCTCTCTCAATACGCGGAGACCGATCGGCCTTACGTGCGTTTCGTCGAAGTGCCGCCGTGGGGCGAGCCGATCGAATGGCGCGGCGTCATGGATTTCGCCGTTAACAGCGCCTGCGGGCATACCCGCGTTTTGCGGCGCAGCGATCCGCACGCGAACGGCTGGCTACTTGCCTATAACCTGCGCCTGGTACGCCGCGGGCGACGAACTGGCGCAACTCGTGGCCACGTGGGACGGTTTAGCCGCCGATGATCCCCGTTACCACGTGCCGAGCGTCAACGTCACGAATGCCGGCGGCGAAGCGGCGCAGCCCGTCGCCATTCTCGCGCCGCACTTGCAAGCCGCCATGGCCAAGCACGTTACCGACGACACGAAGTCGCAGCGTGTCGACGTGATGGTCGCACAACTCACCGCTTCGACCGGCGCGATTTACTCCGCCGATTTCTTGTTAGAGCAATTGCTGACTTCGGTACGCGGCAAATACATGGAGTTTCGCCAGTTCCCTAAAGGGGGCGACTTCACGCCGCTACAGACGTTGCTCGCGCGTCGCGGTTTCTTCACGGAGCAAAGCCGCGACCTGCGCGGCGATCGCGGCGCGTTGTTGCTCCGCAGCGATGTCACGGGCAAACAGCGCGTCGTGATGACGTTCCCCGGCTTGGCGACGCCGCGGCCGTTGGCGGTGACGTTCGACCCGGTCGACGGACGCACGCGCCCTTCGGAACAATTCTTGCGAAACCTCATCGCCTTCGAACCGTTCAGCGACGCCAGCGAATTGCTGATTCCGATGCTGAACGGCCTGATCGAATTTGGGCTGGCCGATGGTCGCGGCGCTCTGCAACGGTTCGCGCCGCCCGACGTGGTCGCCGACACGACGAAGCCCGCCGGCCACACGCAACAGCTAGAAGCCGGTATGTCGTGCATTCTCTGCCACGCGCCGCAGCGCGGGTATCGGACCGCGCGTAACGATATGGCGTTGCTGCTCGGCAGCGACACGGATTTTTTCGGCCACGCTCAAACCTACAAGCGTCGCGACGGCACGGTCGTCGAACTGGAACCGAACGAAGCGGTGGCGATCGTCACGGGACGATTCGGCGAGCGCATCGACGAACCCGAAAACGTGCTTGGTCGTGCGCGACGTGACTACGTCGCCGCCGTCGATGCGTTGACCGACTACAAGCCGAGCGGCGACGGTAAGTCGTCGGTGGAATTTCTCGGCGAGTCGATCAAAGCCATCTACCACGGCTACCGCTATCAGTCGATCGAACGCGCAACGGGCTTGCCTGGAACTCGGCGTTCGCGTCTCGGCCGACGACGCGCAGGGGACGTTGCGGCGGCTCGTTCCGCCGCCGCCGGCCAATGAAACCGAAGACGTCATTATCGCGCTGCTGAGAAACGGCGCGACGGTCACACGCGACGACTTTACGCGCCGTCTACGTCGAGATGGCGCGACGCGCGGCGACCACCCGTAACGACTTGGCAAAGGAGTAGAGCCGTGAAATTTAATGAAGACCCGGTGTTGTGTGGTTTGCAACTTGTGGCGCTTTTCGCCTTCGGATGCTTGGGCGTGGTGTTCGTGGCGATGTTATTGCGCCTCGCGGCGTCATTCATCATGTCGCTGCTCAAAGGTTGGTTCATGGCGACTTTTGATCGTCGTCGCCATGTCCGACGCTGCGACGGCATGCCACCGTTGCGGCCGTTCGCCGTGCGTCTATCAATCGCATGCCGTCGCCGCCGAAGTCGTGGCGCAACCGACGACGACGAACGTCTACGTGTTGCCGAGCGTCGCTTATCCGCAAACGCTGGTCGGTCAAGGCTCGACCGTCTATCAAAGCACGGCCCCGCTCGGCTTTCAAACGGGCGCACAACGGCTGATGGACAATCAGGCGCTGTTGTCGCAAATGATGGAGCTAAGCAAGGCGCGAAACGAAACCGGGGCCTTGCATTTGGAACGCACGACGACGCTTTATCAGCAAGCGTTAAAAGCCGAGTCGCCGGCATTGGAAAAGCTCGCCGCGGGCCAAGCCTTGGCGACGGTCCTACAGGCCCACGCCCCGGAGCCCGCCGCGCTCGTCATTCGCTCGGCATCCGGCGAAGTGCGTGTGGAACGACTCACGACCGAACAAACGCAAACGCTGCTCGGCAAGGTGACGGACGCCGCCAAGATGCCGCCCGCCGATGAAACGGAGACGGCAACGGATGTCGGCAAGTACCCGCTCATTAAGACGTTCTGCGCCAAGTGTCACGGCGTCGAACTCGCGCAGCCTAGTCATGGCGTTCACATCGGCGACGACCCCCGCGTCGCGAAGTGGATGCGTGAAAATTTCTTCGACCTGAGGGAAACGGTTTCCCGCGGCGCTATGCCGCCTGCCCGCGCTCCGCAACCGACTCCGGCGCAGCGGGTGGAACTGGTCAAGGAATTCGAGTCGATCATTCGAGCCCAAAAGGGCGGGAGTGTGCAGGAATGAAGATGTTAGCGTTGTGTCTCTTTGCGCTGGGCGTCGCACTGTTGAGTGCGGCCGACTGTGCAAGCCGGCGGTTTCCTGCGGCGCGGCTTTGTCGCGCAGCCGCAAGCGATCGTCGTGCGTCAACCCGTGGTCGTGCGACGACAAGTCGTCGTGCAACCGCAAGCCCTGGTGTTGCGTAACGGCGGCGATGTCGTGTTGCCGCAAACGTCGTGCGCTCCGGTCGTTACCGGCCAAGCGTTGACGATTCAAACGCAACCCCTACAAGGCGGTGTCGTCATCTTCCACTAGGCTCGCGGCGCACGTCGCCGCGTCCGTGGTATCTGCTTCGGCGTCGGCCGGGATACAAACCGGCCGACGCTTTCACTCTCTCCAAGGCAAGTCATGTTAAGCGAACGGATTCAAAAACTGATCGTGTCGGCCGCCGTCGCGGTGCTGATGTTCGTGGCGATCGGCGTCATCATCGTCGTGAGCCGCGGCGACTATAAGTCGGCCGACGCAATCACCGGCGCTCTGGTTTCGATCGTCGTCGGCGCGGCAATGTTTCTCAGGAAGCGCGTCGAGAAGTCGGACGCCGAATAGGGTGCCGCGTCACACACGCACGGCGAGGGCGAGCGATGCAAGAGGTTGTGAAATCGGCGGTATACGAAACGCTTCGGCAGTCGGCATCATTCGGTGCCGGCGGGTGGATTGTCTCGCTCGCGCTGCTCGTGTTCGGGGTTCTCTACGCCCTTCACTTTTGGTTCGTCGTCGTCCCCGACCGCAGGGCGTCGCGAGCATTGACCGAACGTCTCGGCGTCTCGAACGACCGCTTGTCGCAATCGTTTGCGAAGCTCTCCGACGTAACCGTCGACATGCGCAAGGCGGTCGATGAAATCGGCACGCACGCCAAGGCGACGCGGCGGTCGCTGAGGCGTTTGCGTCGCGACCTGAAGAACCAGGACGACGACCGCGGCGGCGACTTCTACGAACGTTGGAAGAATACCTAACACAAGGCCGCGGGCGTCGCACGGATAAGCGACCGAGGGCATCGGATGCCCGCCCGCGGCCTGTCACATTGCGAGCAAACCGGATGGAACCGAATAAACTGAGCTTCCTAGCGTGGTGCGATCGATTCTTGCCGCACTGGTTCACTCAGCCGCACGACGCCGATCAGCTTGAAGCCGCCGCCCATTTGGAACGGTCGGCCGTCATGCCGTACAGTTGGCGCCGTCGCTCGACCGAGGCCGCGGGCAGACGACGTTGATTCAGGCCGCCGCGCTCTACGCGGCATTGAACGGACACCGTCGCCACGTGGTCGTAACTCAGCGCTCGTTTGAAATCTGCGCACCCGATTGCCATTCGCATCGAGCATGAGTTATGGAAATCCGATCGGTTGCGTGAAGCTTACCCGGCCGTCATCGCCAAGTATCTCGACGAGCGTCAAGTGGAAGTGCCGCGGAAGGAATGCCACCTATCCGCCGTGCCGAGCCGCATCACGATTCTGCGAATCACATCAGACCGTGACATCGCAGCGGTTATCAAAGCCGAGGAGCGGCCCGACTTAATCCTTATCGACGAGTGGCAAGACAGCCTATCGGTCGAGTCGGCCAACGAGACCGCGGAACGCTACGGGGCTCTACGTCGCGTCGTTGAGCGCACGCCGACGTTGCGTCCGTCGTCCGCTTCCGCTCGCGGTTTGATGATCGAAACGCAAAGCCATCAGACTGCCCACCCCCCGTCGCGGGTCCTTCCCAGGGGGTTGAAACAGTCGCCCCCCGCCGAAGAAGCCGCGCGATGTAACACACTTGGTTGCCACGGATGGCCGGGAAGAATAGGGGCAAGTCAAAGCCGCCGACGTCGGGTCACAAAAAGCCCCCGTCAAAGTCGAGCAAAGCGGCGGCCAAACCGCAGTCGAAGGCGCAGGCGAAACCGCGTCGCCGGAAATCTCCGCCAGCTGAACGCGCCACTTCCGACGTGGCAGGCCTCGAACCGTCTGCGCCGCCGTCGATTCCCGCCCCGCCGCGCAACGAACCGGCCGAAGCGCTGTGCATCGGTAAGGAAAACTACGCGAAGAAAAAGGAACGCGAACGCGCGCGCGCCAAGCCGGCAACAGCAAAGCCGGGCGCGACATCGGCGAGATACCGCCGATCGCTGACCCGGAGCGTCGTGAGTCGTGCCGCTTTGATTTGGCGAAGTATCTGCGGACCTACTTTCGTCACAAATTCCGCGACGACTTCAGCGACGATTTGCTCACCGCGGTGAAGCTACTTCAACGGACGATTCTAAAAGGTGGAAACTTCGCGCTAGCCATGCCGCGAGGCGGCGGTAAGTCGACCATCGCCGAAGGCGGCGACCTCTGGGCCACGAGCTACGGGCATCGTGGGTTTGTCGTGACGATCGGCGCGTCGAAGCAACTCGCGATGCAGTCGCTTGAGAATATCCAAGCGGAACTGCTAACCAACGAACTGTTGTCCGTCGACTTCCCTGAAATGGTTCACCCTATCCGCGCGTTAGAAAACATCGCGAACAAAAGCGCGGGCCAACTCTATAAGGGCGAATCGACCTACATCAAATGGAAACGCGACCGCGTGGTATTCGTGCGCATCCCCGGTGCGCCATGTTCGGGCGCAATCATTCGCGCCGCCGGCTTGACTGGCGGGCTCCGCGGCCTGAATGAAAAGGGACGCCGACCCGACTTGGCGATTGTCGACGACTGGCAAACCGACTCGTCTGCGCGGAGCGCGTCGCAAACTCGTTCGCGGCTGAAACTCATCAACGGCGCAGTGATGGGCTTGGCCGGCCCCGGCAAGACGATCGCCGTTTATGCGCCGATGACGGTTATCGAACAAGGCGACGGAGCCGATCAACTTCTCAATCCGCAACTCTACCCGGAATGGAACGGCCGCCGCTTCGGCATGCTCAAGTCATTCCCGACCAACATGGAGTTGTGGGCCAAATACAATGAGCTTCGCCGCGCATCCTTCCGCAACGGCGGCGACGGACGTGAAGCCCGCGCGTTCTACAAGCAGCATCGCCGCGAGATGGACGCGGGCGCGGCGGTGTCGTGGGAAGCTCGCAAACACGAGACCGACGTTTCGGCTCTCGAACACGCGATGATTCTTTACTTCAAAGACCCGAAGGCGTTTTGGGCCGAGTATCAGAACGACCCCAAGCCCGACGACGCCGCGGAGACCGGGGAGTTAAAGGCCGACGAAATCGCACGGCGCGTGAACAATTTGCGGCGCTACGTCGTACCGCTCAACGCCACGCGGCTTACCTGCTACATCGACGTTCAACACCACTTGCTCTACTACGCTTGCGTGGCGTGGGCCAACGACTTCAGCGGCGACTTAGTCGACTACGGCACGTTCCCCGATCAGGGGCGCGGCTACTTCGCCTATCGCGATGCGCGGCACACGCTTCAAAAAGTCTATCCGAAGCTCGCGACCGAAGCGGCCGTGTTCGAGGGGCTGACGGTGCTGGTCGACATTCTCGCGGCGCGAAGGTTTCCGCGGGAAGGCGACGCCGGCGAAATGCGCTTGGAATTGATCGGCGTCGACTGGTCCGACGGCCAACTACAAGAAACGATCGGCAAGGTCTGCCGCACGTCTCTCAACGCGGTGCTGTTGTTGCCGTGCGAGGGCAAAGGCATCGGGCCGGCGGATAGGCCGATGCACCTATGGCCGCTCAAGCCGGGCGAGCAGCCTGGAGATAATTGGCTGCTCGGTCGTTCGCTTCGTCAGGGCAACATTCGTCGCGCCGTGATTGACACCAACTTTTGGAAGTCGCAGACCGCCGGCGCTCTGACGCGGCCCGCGCAGAACCCCGGCGCGATGCGCCTGTTCGGTACGCGCGATCAAGATCATGAAATGATTGCGGCCCACTGTCTCGCCGAAACTCGCACCCGGCTGACAAATGACAAGAGCGGTCGCACCGTGGAGATTTGGAAGGCGAAGCCGAACAAGCCCGACAATCACTTGTGGGACTGCATCAACGGTGCGCGCGTCATGGCGTCTATTCGCGGCTGCAAAATCGCCGTCGACACGACCACGCCGCCGCCGGCCGTCGCGTCACAACCGGTTATACCCAGAACGACGCCGCAACGCGATCCCCGCGTTAGGCCGATGTTCTGATAATTTGAAAGGTTCGATATGAGCAAGCGAAACAGGAACAAGAAAACGAAACCCGCCCCGCGCGTGGTCACGACCGACGCCGCGGCCGTGACCGACCTGGCCGACGCGACGGCCGTGACCGAGCTAAGTCACGACGACCTGCCGAGCGATCGCAATTCCGAAGTCGAACACGTCGACCCGGCAGACGTGCAAATTACGACGGACGAAAGCGACGAACCGCCACGGACCGCCGAAGGGTATCGGCACACGATTGAGGATGCGAAGCGCCTCGGCGTCTGCCACGTATGCGGCAGTGACGACGAAACCGACCGGCGTGAAATCCGCGATCAGAAAGCGCCCGGAACGACGGCCGATTTAATTCCGTTCGATCGTGTCGTCTGGATCATCATCACGTGCCCCTGCGGCCAGCGTCGCACGCGCCTGCGCGTATGAGCTAGACGGCAAGATCGTCGCGTAAACTGATTGGCTGCCACGTCGAAAGTGAAGTGAACGGCCGCGGCCGTGTCACGCTCGGCCAGGTAACCACGTCGGAAACGACGAGCCTCGAGCGCCGTCGTTTCCGACGTGGGTCGACGCACTCCGGTTTCGGCGTGGCCGACGTCGGCCACGTCGTCCGCGGCGTGCCTGCAGCAAACCGATCGCACGCCGAAGCCGGCGTGAAGCGATCGACATGGCCACCCGCCTCGTTTTCGGCGTGGTCCCCTGGCCGGCCGGTCCGCCACGTCGGATCTGACGCGAGGATCTAGCTTCGAGCTGCACACGCCGCCGCCGGCGTGGCAGGCCCGCCGCGGCTCGTCACGTGTGACCGCTCAAGCAGTCGGCCCCGTGACCGGTCCCGGCAAAGTCACGGCCCCGAAGCCCCGAACGCATTAGCGGCCCGCTGTGACGCGGCGACGGGTCACGACTCAACGGTCGGACCACACCCGCCGCGCCTCAGCCCGTGCAAACGCCGAGGCCATTTTTCGCCGATCGCGGCGTCACGGGCCGGGCCTGTTGCAAAACCCGAAACCGGGCGCGTAGTGTCGCCCCCATGGCTGACACGGAAACCCAAGCAAAGATCGACGCAATCGACGCCGCCCTGGCCGAGGGCGTTACGACCGTGAGCTACGGCGGCACCACGACGACGTACGACCTTGCGACGTTGGTCGCCGAGCGTCGCCGGCTCCAATCCTTGCTGACCGAGACGCCGAACCCGCGGCCGGTTTCCTTCGGCGTCTATCTGGGCGGCTTCTAAATGATCGACTTCAACCGGTCGAAAACTTGGAGCGGTCGAAGCCTCAAGGGCGCTCGGTGGCAATACGACGCCGTCGAGTCGCGCGGCAAGCGTCGGCAGCCGGCGGTGAGGCTCGCGGCCGAGGATGACATCCTCACCGCTTCTAAGCGGCGCATCGCCAACGCCAATACGCTCGACCTGAATCGCAACCTTTCGCTGTTCGGTTGGGCGGTCCGGCGGCACTTGGACTACGTCACGTCGTTCGAGTTTCACCCGCAAGGAAAAGACCCCGGCCTTAAGCGCGAACTGACCGACTTCTTTTGGCGGATTGCCGCGCGGCAGCGCATCGACGCGCAGGGGCGTCAGTCGTGGGCCGGCATGTTCCGCATGCTCGAAGCCCAAGCGGTCTTAGCCGGCGACGACGGTCTGTTGATCTACGACGACGGATCGACGCAAGGCATGGAAGGGGGCCGCGTCGTCGACCCGCCGAACGTCGAGCAACGGGGCGGCCGTTGGGTGCAAGGCGTGAAGATCAACGACAAGGGCCGGCACCTTGCGTACGCCATTCACAATCGCGTCGGCAACCGGTTGGAGTTTTCCAAGACGGTCAGCGCGAGCAATATGATTTGGCACGGCTACTACGATCGGTGGGACCAGACCCGCGGAATCTCGCCGATCCTCAGCGCGGTGAACCCGCTGCGCGACGCCTACGAGAATTTCGACTACGCCTTACAAACGGCGAAGGTCCGCAGCCTGCTAACGTTCGCGTTCTTTCGCAAGAGCGGCGGCGCGATCGGCGAGCCGATGCCCGGTGCGGGGCAACCGACGACCGACGGCCAAGGGCAAACGAAGCGGACTCCTTATCAAGTCAACTTCGGCGAGGGGCCGGTCATCATCGACTTGGACCCGGACGACGACGCGAAGTTTCTGGAAAGCAACTCGCCGGGCATGTCGTTTCAAGAGTTCATGAAGCTCGACATCATGGTCGCGCTTAAGGCTCTCGACATCCCGTTTAGTTTCTTCGACGAAGCGCATACGAACTTCTTCGGCTCGCGCGGCAGTTGGCTGCATTACGAACGTGCGTGCCTCGCGAGACGCGAACCGTTGCAAGACGCGCAAGACCGCTTGTTCCTGCGCAACCTGCTGATTGCCATTCGCGACGGCGATTTCGATTTGCCGCGGGCGGGAATGTCGGCGCTGCAATGGGAGTTCGTGCCGCGCGGCATTCCGTGGTGGAAGCCGAGCGAAGAAGTTCGCGGCGACTTAGACGCCTGCGCGGCCGGCATCGACAACTTGGAAAGCGTCTGCCTGAAGCGCGGCACGGGCAGCGTTTACGAGAACATCGACAAGAACGCCGCCGTGATTGAGTACGCCAAAAATAAGGGCATCACGTTGGTGCTCGGCGGCCAACCCGTTCAGACGAAGATTGAGGTTTCGACCGATGACAACTAGCGCCATTCTCGACCGTGACGCCGCCGCGAAGCGCCTGGGTAAAGACGCCGACGGCGCGTTTCGATTTGAAGCCGCCGCGCCGGAAATCACTCCCGCCGAAGGAGGCGACGCCGAACGGCCGCGCGGAAAAATCAAGATGTTCTCGCGCAGTGCCAAGCCGGTCGAACATCCCTGGTGGTGGGCTCCGGTCGTTCACGACTTCGCGGGGATGAAACACAAGCCGAGCATCCCCATCGACTACCGGCACGACGACCGGCAGGACATGGGCTATTTGAACGTCTTCAACGTGACGCCCGAAGGGTTGACGTGCGAAGGCGAGCTTATCGCGTTCAAGCCCGACGACCGCGCGGCGGAGTGCCTTTACAAAGGCCCCAAGGGCGTGCCGTATTCGGCGTCGATCGACTTCGACGGCCCCATGCGATTGGAAGACGTGCCGAACGGAATGTCGGCCGTCGTCAACGGGCAAACGTTCCAAGGCCCGCTGATCGTCGTGCGCGAGTGGACCTTGTTCGGCGTCGCGTTGTGTTTGTACGGGGCCGACACCGACGCGGCCAGCCAATTCAACAAGCGCGGCCTTGGCTCCGCGCAGCTTCAGAAGGAGGGAACCGCAGTGGACGGAAACGACAAAGGCGCGCCGGCCTCGGCCGCCGAGGCCGCGGAGTGGCATAAAAAGAGCCGCGACGAACTGCAAAAATTCGTCGGGAAGTTCGGAGCCGAAAACGGCGCGAAGTGGTTCGGCGAGGGCAAGACGTACGCCGAGGCGCTGGAGCTTCACACGGAAGCGCTCGGCACGCAACTCACCGCCGCCAACAAAGCGACGGAAGACGCCAACGCCAAGCTGGCTGCGGTCAAGCTCGGCGAAGAGGGTGGCGGGCAATTCAACGAAGGGGAACAAGGCGGCAAGGGCGGAAAGAAATCGGACTCCGGCTTGAGCAAGTTCGGGGCCTGCTTCTCTCTCCCCAAGAAAACGCCGGCGGCTGCGACGAAAGGCTAACCGCCGCGTGACGTGACCGGCCGCGGCCGGAAGCGTCGGGGGCTTTGTGGATGTGGCCCGCGGGCCACATCGACGAGCCGAAAGGAAGCGGCTCGACCGCAATCAACGATCCACAAAGTTTTCACGGAAGGAATGGTTTGTTATGGCGCATGATCCGTTGTCTCTGGCCGACTTGCTCATCATCAATGACAAGAACTTGGCCGATCTGGAAATCTCCGACGTGCTGGACGAATCGCCGGTCTTGAAGGCGCTCACCGCCGACGTGGCCAGCAACGGCACGCAGCACAAGTACACGAAGCAAACCGGCGCGCCGGTCGTCGGCTTCCGCGCCGTCAACGTCGGTCGCGAACTGGATAGCTCCGTCGACACGGCCGTTACGCTGAATCTGCAAATTCTCGACGCTTCGTTCCAAGTCGACTTGGCGCTGGCGAACGGCTACGGCAAGGGGCCGGCGGCGCTCGTCGCGAAGGAAGGTAAACGGCATTTGGCGGCGGCGATGTTCGGTGCCGAACGCCAAATTTTCTACGGCGTAGGGGCCGACGCCGGCGGCTTCGTCGGCTTGGCCGACGCAACGCACTTGAACGGACTCGCCGACGAAATGGTCGTGAGCGCGACCGGCGCTACGGCGCTTACGAGCGTGTATCTGTTGCGATCGCCGACGACGAAGGATGGCGTTTGCATCATCGGCGGCAACGACGGGAAAATCGACATCGACGAAACCGTCGTCATTCAAGCACGCGACGGCGACGGCAAAGTCTACCCGGCGCTTTGGACACCGGTTACTGCTTGGCTGGCGTTGCAAATTGCAGGCGCTCGCGACGTGGCCCGTATCGCAAACATCGGTACGGCGGCCGGCAAGACGCTCACCGACGCGCTCATTTACGAAGCGATGTCGCGGATGCCGAAGAAGCCGACGCATATTGCGATGAACCGTCGCAGCCGCGAGCAGCTTCGCAAGAGTCGCACGGCGACCAACGCGACCGGACAACCGGCCCCGACGCCGGAAGACGTCGAAGGCGTTCCGATCCTTTGCACGGACGCGATCATCAACGACGAAACGGCGGTCGAGTAACGCCGTCACTTCTACCCGATGAAGTTCCCCCGCGGCGGGAAGGATACCGCCGCGGGGGAACCGACTTTGTTTTCTTTCCCCGTTCACTGTCTCGATAGGCACCGCCATGGCAGCCCCTACGATTTCCGGCCCGGCCAATCAGTCGCTCGCCTACGGCGAAGCGCTGGCCGCGCAACCCGTCACCGTCGGCGACGACGTGACGCCGACCGGCAGCTTAGTGCTGACCGCCGAAAGCGACGATCAAGGCATCGTCGCCGATGAAGACATCGTGCTAGGCGGTGCGAACGCGAACCGCAGCGTGGCGCTGACGCCCGTTCTCGGCGCGATCGGCACGGCCACGATCACGCTGACCGTGACGGACGGCGGCGCGGCCACGGCCACGCACACGTTCGACGTGACGGTCGCCGCGCGTGTGGCCGTCGATCCGTTCGCCGCGATGCTGCCGTCGCAGCTTATCGGCCCGGTGCAGTCGGGCGAAGCGATCACGCCGCACGACGAACACGACTTGGCCACGGCGACGCGCCGCATTCACGTCGGCGGCGCGGGACATCTGAAAGTGACGCTCGCCACGGGCGAAGTGGTGGAATTCAAGTCGCTGCCGATCGGCATTCACGAAATCCGCGCGACGCGGGTTTGGTCGACCGGCACGACCGCGACGAATCTTCTCGCGCTACGCTAAGGGGTCTCCGTGGGATTGCCGGAAATCATTCTCCGCGCTCATCGCTCGCAGGTCAGTCGGCACGGGGTAGAGGTTATCTACCGCTCGCAGACGGCCGGAGAAATCGAACTCCGCGCGCTCCGCAAGCAATCGTTCGCACGGCAATACGAAACGGACGGGCAATTCACGTTGCTCGTGAATGAAGACTGGCACGTCGAAGCGGGCTTGCTGGTCGACGGAGACGGGCGCCGCGTCACGCCGCAAGCCGGCGACGCCGTCTTGTTCGTCAACGCGCAAGGGCTCGTGTCGTGGTTTGAAGTGTTGCCGTGGGCCAACGATCCGGCGGCCCGCTTCGCCGACACGATGCGACAGATTTACGAAATCCATTCCAAGCAAACGCGCGAGTTCTTCGCCGGTCAATTGGTGGCCGAAGACGGCTCGCCGCTGGTCGCCGAAAACGGCGCGTTCTTTATCAGTGAGGCGGTCGCCGCATGACGCTCGAAACCCGCAAACTTTCCGAAGGCCCTGCGCTCACGGCCGAGACGATCGCCGACGGCGACTTGTTCCCGGTCATTGATGTTTCCGCCGGCCCGAACGGGAATAAGACGATCACGAAGGCCGAGATGCGCGAAGCGATGGGCGGCGACGTGGGCATCGGCGACGTGGAAGGTCTACAAGACGCGGCTCGACTCCAAGGCCGCGGCGGTTCACACGCACGCGATCGGCGGCGTGACGGGTTTGCAAGCGGCACTCGACGGCAAGCAGGCGGCCGACGCTCTGCTATCCGCAATCTCGGCGCTGACGACCGTCGCCAACAAACTCATCTATACGACGGGCGTCGACGCCGTCGCGCTCACCGACCTAACGGCCGCGGGTCGTACGCTGATCGGTTGTCTCACCGCAGCGGCGCAACGTACGGCGATGGAGTTGGGCACCGCGGCCACGGCCGACGCCGACGAATTCGCCGCGGCGTCACACACACACGACGCATCGGACCTTACCGGAACAATCGACCCCTGCGCGTTTGCCGGTCATTCCTTCGCAAGTGCAGGTGCTTTCGGCCGGCGGCATCGCCGACTTGACCGGCGAGCAGCAAGGCGACATCGGCCAAGGCACCGTCGTGACTACGACGGACGGCCAGCGGTGGGTTTACCGGGGCAGCGGCTCGAAGACGAGCGAAGTCAACTATCTCGTTCTCGCCGACGTTACGCCGGAGTGGCCGGCGATTTCCAACAAGCCCGCGCTAGTCGCGGCGCTCGGCAGCGCGATCGACTTAGCCGCGGCTCGGCTCGTTCTCGAATTAGGGCTGACGAGCGACGTTGCGTTTAAGTCGATCGTCGCGCGCAAGGCGGGGGGCGTCGCGGGAACAGATGAAGTTCGAATGCGCGTCGCCGATTCCCCGCTCGGCGGCGGCATCACCGACGGAATCATCGAGCATCGGCACGGCGCAGGCGCACTGTTGTTCTACGCGCAAGGCGCAATGCGATTGAAGGTCACCGATTCGATTTTGATTTCGGGACACATCTGCGACGAAGCGACGGGGGCCGGTTCGCTTTTCATTGACAAGACGGGCTCGCGCATGTGGACGCAGCCGGCTTTCCAACTTTGCTGGCGCGACTCGATCGGCGGCAACGTCGTTACCGGAGTGGGGCAACCATCGGCGGGGCTGGTCGAAATCAACAACGGCACCATGGGCGCGTATCGAGACTTGCGTGTGCGCTCGCTCACGACGACGGCCGGAGCGCCGCGCGTCGCTTACGTCGAGTCGACCGGCAATGACGCAACGGCCGCGATCGGCAACGACACGAAGCCTTATGCGACGGTGCAAGCGGCCATCGCGGCGATCGAAGCGAGCGAGCAGCAGAGCGTGGTGTTCGTCGGCGTCGGCGAATTCGCCGGCTACGACGGCCCGCCGCTCGTCTATACCCAGGCGATTCGCGGCTGCGGGGCGGGGGCGACGAACCTCGGTGCGATCGTGCTCCACGCTTCGATCGTGGCCGGCAATTGGCCGTTGCAACTGTACGACCTCACGACCTCGATCGAGTTGTACCCCGACAACAGCGGCGCAGGCGGAGGGCATCTCAAGATCGTCGGCGCGGGCACCGTGCTGACGAAGATCACGGCGCTCGGCGGCAACGGAGTCAACGGTACGCCCGAAGAGATGGGCGGCGACGGCGGATTCGGGGGCAACGTCACGGTGAGGGGCGCGATCAAAGTCAATGAAGTGAGTTGCGCCGGCGGTGAAGCAGGCGGCGACGGCGGCATGGGGAGCGGAAGCCCCGGCACGAAGGGGGAAGCGATCTTCGTCGGCTGCGAACTGGTGCGCGAAGGCGCGGCCGAGTCGTCCGTGGATTACTCCACGGCCACGTGTGCGTGTTGCGCCATCGAGCCGGATTTCTTTGCCGGACCTTCCATCACCGACAACGGCGGCAACGGCACTTACGCCTGATTTATACGATTGGTTTTTTCATGTCCGCTCGCTCAATACAAGTTCGCGACGCCGTCGTCGCCGCTCTCAATGCGGCGAGCGCCGCCGGCGGCTTCGACGATCAACAGGGCGAGCGCGTGGCATTCGGCATCGGCTTCACGGCCCGCCCCGTGCGCGTCGTGTCGGTCACGCTTCCCGACGGGTACGAAGGGATCGACGTGATGGTCGTCGCTACGGAAATCAAAACCTCGGTCGTCGGGCGCGATGTGTACGTCGATGCCGTGTCCATCGACATCGGCGTTAAGGCGCACATCGACCGTGTCGCCGCCGAGGCCGACGACTTCGCGGCGGTCGACCCGCTGGTCGCGTTCGTCGAGATGCTGCGCGACTGCTTGCTGTTGGGGGCCGTGGAAGCGTTCGACGTGATGCCGCAGGAGCCGAGCAAAATCGAACCGCTCTACGACCAAAGCAAACTGATGGACGCTTCGACGTTTATCTCCGTTGCGACGGTCGTCTACGCCGCCGAGTTGAGGGCCTGATGCGTGTTCAAGATCAAAGTGCGGGGCCTGAAGTTCAACGAAGCGAACATTCTGCGCCACGTCGAACGAGCCGAACTGAAGAATCTTGCCGCCGGCGGTGCGCTGATCCGGCGCATTGCGCAAACCTCGATGCGCTACGGCGACAAGGCGAGCACACGGGGACGCCGCCGACGGCGCATCGCGGCGGACAGAAACCGGGCAAGGGTCCGTACCTGCGCAAATTCATGTTCTACAGCTACGACCCGTCGACGCGCTCGGTCGTCATCGGCGCGGCGAAGATCGGCCGCGGCATCGTGCCGAGCCTGATGGAGGCGCGGCGGCTTCGTGCGGCCGGTCGTCATCGGCACGCCGCGGCGAGGGCGCGGGAACGTGCAAAAGGTTTTGCCGCCCGTCTATTACAAGCCGCGCCCGACCATCGGGCCGGCGGAAGTCGAAAGCGAGGCCCAAGGTCGTCGGCATGTGGGCCGACAGCGTTAAGCCGTAACTGAGTCGTTTCACGGAGGAAGTTATGTCTCGTCTTCAAATGGGTCGCAAGGGACGGCTCTACGTCTCGGCGACGGAACCCACGATTGCCGCGTTCAAACTCTTGATGCGCGGCAAAGACATCACGCACACCGACGAAGCCGAACAGGTCGCAGGCTCGGCCCGCGATCTGGCTTACAAGGTCTACGATCAGGGGGAGAAGGATTTCGGCATTGAAATCGAGTTGAACGAACTCGAAGGCGACCCGGAAACCGGCGACGGTCGCGACATCGTCAGCGACGCCTACCACTCCGGCGCGGAAATCTGGGTGTTGCTCTGCAAGAACGTTCACAGTGTCGCATCCGGCGAAGCGGTCTTGGCGCACTGCAAAGTGTTCAGCAACGGCGTCGACCATCCCGAAGGGGATTTTGCGAAACGGCCGGTCATTCTCAAGCCGAGCGACCCGGACAACGAACCGACGCGCGTGCCGACGCCGTACGAAGACCCCGAAGACTAATCCCCAAACTTTGGCCACGGCTCGGAGCCGCGGCCAATCCCGGCCGGGCGTCGGCTCAGGCCCGGCCGGGCGCTTTTTCTTGGCCGCGGACCGTCACACGTTCTCAAGGGTTTGAATCATGGCCGACGCCACGACGATGAAAGACCTGATCGTCGATCGTATTTTCGTCAAGCATCAAGCGGAGTTGCCCCCCAACAGCATCGGCGACCGCGAAACCAAACCGACCGCGGGTATCGCCGCGTCGAAAACCAATCATCAGCAGCGGCCGCGTCACGCCGAATCGTTGGCGACGACGGCTCACACGCTGCGCGTGGAACTCTTCAGCGTCTTGGGAACGGCCGGCACGCTGTTGCAGTTCTATGCCGGGTTGCTCGACCCGTGCGTCGGCGACTCCACGATCACGATCGACCTTTACAAAAACGGCGTGTCGGTGCTGAGCGCTCCGATTGTGTTGACTTCCGCGAACACGGCCCGGCAAGTCGTCGCCGCCGTGCTCTCGATTCCCGTCGCGGCGTTGGTCGCCGGCGACGTGTTCGAGGGAGTCGTCGCGGTCAGCGCCGGTTCGGGCACGCTCGGCAAGGGCGTGTTCTTCGGTTTGGTCGCCGACGAAACGTACGTCGCCGCGTAGACGGCTCATTCTCTCTTTTCTCACGATCGCTCAGGAGCTTTGTTATGTCGGTTTCCAATTCCGCGGCCGTACACGCCGCACGTGACGCGGCGCCGCCGGCCGAAGGCCCGCGGATGTTCAAAGACGCCGACGGCCGCGAATGGCTGCTGCGCATTTCCGTGGAGACCAAACGGCGCTTGATCGCACAAATGCAGTTCGACATCGGCGAGATGGTCGAAGACCCGATTAAGCCGTTTCAGCGACTCACGACCGACGACGTATTCTTGGCCGGCTGCTTGTGGGCGATCGTCGAGCCCCAAGCCCAGGCCCGCGGCGTTTCGATGGAAAGTTTTGCCGACGCCATCTTAGGCGACGCACTCTATCAAGGAGGCTGGCAAGTCTGCTGGGCGATCGTCGATTTTTTCCCCGACCCCCGCGCAAGAGAAAACTTGCGCGGGATTCTCATGAAGGCGCTGGAGATCGGAAACCGGGCGGGCGAACTGGCGACGAAGAAAATCGCCAAGGCCCTCAGCGACGCAAACGTCGAGTCGATCGCGCAAGCGTTGATAAAGCCATCTGGCGTGCGGCCGGCGTCCTCGGCCTCGACCCGTCGCCATACACGCTCCAAGAGTTGACGGACATGGAAGCCGCGCGGGTCGAGGCGGCCAACGTGCAAACGGCCGTCTTGTCCGCGCGGTTGATGAATCTCTTCCTCAAGGAAGGGAGTAAGCCGATCCGGCCGCGCAGACTTGCTCAAGCGCCGCCGGCGGAAGCGACTGACGGACGAACAACGCGACGCCCAATTCGATCGCGCGATCGCGCGGTTCCCCTTGCGTAAGAAGAAAGGTTGACCATGGCCGGCAAGAGCGGTGCGATTCGTGCGGGCCGCGCGTTCGTCGAAATCTTCGCCGATAAATCGCGGCTCGTGCGCGACTTGAAAGGCACGGGCAAATGGTTCCGCGACTGGGGAGCGGGCATTAGCGTCGTTGGTGCGCGAATCGCCGGCATCGGCACGCTGGTCGCCGCTTCTTTTGCGGCCATGGCGCTCAAGGCCGGCGACGTGGGCGGGGAACTGGTCGACACGTCCGTACAGACCGGCGTCGCCGTCGAGCAGCTTTCCACGCTGCGATTCGCCGCCAAACAGTGCGGCGTCGAGTCGGTGGCCTTGACGGCGGCCATCGTCAAGATGAATAAGACGATCGACGACGCAGGCCGCGGTTCAAAGAGCGCCGCCGATGCGCTCGCTCGCATCGGGCTGAGCATCAAAGACCTAAAAGGGTTGCCGCCCGACGAGCAGTTCAAGCGCATCGCCACGGCCCTCGGCAACACTCAAAACGCCGGCAAGCGGGCGTCGGCGGCGATGGCGATTTTCGGCAAGTCGGGCGCGGCTCTCATTCCGTTACTCTCGGGCGGGGCGCATGCGATCGAACAAATGCAGGCCGAGGCGCGGCGGCTCGGCATTGAAATGGCGACCGAAGACGCCGAGGCCGCAGACCGATTCGGCGACGCCATCGACGCGCTGAAGATGCAGATTTCGGCGCTGGTCGTGCGGATCGGCGGAGCGTTGGCCCCGACGCTCGGCGGTTTGGTATCGAGTCTGCAAAACGTCGGAGCCCGCGCGGGGGAATGGCTGCGCGAAAATGCCGCGCTCGTTCAACTCGCGTTTGCCGGCGGCGCGGCCCTGCTGGCGATGGGGGCGGCCGTGTCCGTCCTCGGTTTCGCATTGTCGGGCGTCGGGGTCGTGATCAGCGCCACGGGCTTCGCTCTCGCGTTCGTCGGCCGGATGCTGGCGGCGTCACGAGTGGCGTTTCTGGCGCTGCTCAGTCCGATGGGCCTGACGATCGCGGCCGTCACGGCCGTAGGGGCCGCCGTCGTCGCCCAGAGCGGCGTGGGACGCACGGCGCTCGCCGGTCTGGCCAAAGGCTTCAGCGACGTAAAGCGCGACGCCGTGAACGCCTGGGACGGCATTAAGGCGGCGTTGCAGTCGGGCGACATCGGCACCGCGCTGAAAATCGGGCTTTCGTTCCTGAAACTCGAATGGGTTCGCGGCGTCGGATTTCTCCGCGGGACGTGGACCGACTTTTGGACGTGGAATCAAAACGTCTCGACGACCGCTTGGGAAGCGATCGCGCTAGGCTGCTCGGCCGGTCTACACCTGTTGGAGACGGTTTTTTACGGAACGATCTTAGGATTTCAAACGGCCTGGGCCGAGCTAGCGACGTTCCTGCAAAACACGTGGATTAAGTCGCTCGGCTGGCTCGCCGAGAAGTGGGCCAAATTCACGGCCTGGCTCGATGGTGAAACGGCCGACTCTCAGATTGCGAAAATCCGAGCCGAAACGGCGGTGGAAGTCGCTAAGAACGATGCGGCGAAAGAAGATGAAATCAAGAACTCCTTCGGCCGCCGCGGGCTCGATGAAGCCGATAGGTCTGCGCATGCTCGTGAGCAATCCATCCGTGACGACGCCGCGGCCACGATCGGCGGCCGCAACGCCGCCCGTGACGCCACGTGGCGCGAGATCGACGCCGCGACGGCCGACGCTCAGAAACAGTTGGCCGAGTTGGTCGACGCGGCGAAGGCCGCCGGCGGGCGTCATATTCCCGAATCGATGCGCAAGCGTATCGAAGAGGTCGACGTGGAAACGACGCCCGGCAAAACGGCCGGCACGTTCAGCGGTTCGCTAGCCGCGCAAATGCTCGGCATGGGTCGCAGCGACGACGCCGTCGCCAAGAATACGGCCGCCACCGTTAAAGCCGTAGGCGCTCTCGCGGCCGAGGTTCGGAAGATCGCACCGTCATTCGCTTAAAGGAGTAGGCATGCCGTTAGTCCCGCGCATCTGGGAGCGCAGCGCAGCCGTCGCGTCACGGCCGAAAGCATGTCGTTTGAGTACCAGATTCAGCACGTCGCCGATCAAGAGGCCGCCGCGGGCATGTTGCTCGCAACGGCCCCGCTGGCCGTGTGGCATCCGATCGACGGCAAGCAACTCCGCCGCGGCAAGCCCGACATGGAGCCGCTCGAAACCGCCCGCGACGACGGCTGGGTTGCGACCGTTCCCTATGCGCGGGGGAGACGGCACAAAACGAAGGCGCGTTGAGCTTCGAGATTTCATCCGAAACGGCTCATATCACGCAGTCGCTCGAAACGGTAGGCCGCTACGTCGAGACGGGCGACCCGGCCGACTTTCATGGCGCGATCGGCGTCGAAGGAAAAGAGGTCAAAGGGTGCGACATCCCGGCCCATAATTTCCAATTCGGTTGGACGGTCTACGTGCCGAAAGAGTTGGTCACCGTCAACTTCGTCGCGACGCTGGCCGACATGGTCGGTTGCATGAACGACGCGGCGTTTCTTTCCTTCCCGCGCGGTGAAATTCTCTTCATCGGCGCGAGCGGTTCGCGCCGTCAGCGCGACACCGATTGGGAAATCACGTACAAGTTTCTGCGGTCGAAGAATATCGCCGACATGCAAATCGGCCCCATTGAAGGCATCAGCAAACTGGGGCACGACTATTTGTGGGTGAAGTATGAAGACGCCGTGGATGACGACGCTCACATTCTCTTGCCCAAACCCGTGCAGGTGAACGTTGAACGGGTCGTTCGCTTCGCCGACTTCTCGCCGCTGGCCATCAGCTTGGATTAGGAGCGCACATGAGTTCCGACAAACCGGCCGCCAGCGGCGACGTGATGAAGTTCACGGCGCTGGAATTCAACGCCTTGCGGGCGCTCGCGCGGCGTTCGCTCAGAGAAGCGACGCGCAGGCGCAGGTCCGACGAAAAGCCGGACGATACCAACGTCATCGACGTGCGCAACGAGTCGAACGAAAATCTCGGCGTCGGGGCAATCGTCGGCCTCACGCGGAAGAATTCCAGCGTCGGACCGGTGCAGCACACCGGCCCCAACTTGAACCTTGCCGAGTTTCGTAAGCGGCCCTGCCTGAAGGCGCGCGTTCCGGTGGCTCCGCCCGGCGACATCACCGCACCGTTCCGCAACGACATAGGTCAATTCGGCGTGCTGCTCGAACCGCTGCGCCCGAATGCGATCGGCCCGGCGCAAGTCTCGGGCGTCGCCGTCGTGAAAATCGAGATGAGCGACAGCGGCCACCCATACGCCGACGTTCTCAACGGCGACGCGACCAAACTGCGGAGCGGCGAAGTCGGCGCGGCGCAGATTCTCTGGGTCGACGGTCAGTTAGACGGCAACTTCGACCTCGGCGAGAAAATGGCGGTCGTGCGGTTGGGAAACTTCCACGCGCCGACGTTGTTCGCCGAGGTGGTCGACGACTCCTTGTTTCCTCATGAGTGCAAGATCGTCGATCTTGGATACGGCACGGTCCGCGGCACGGGCCGGCAGGTGTTCGCGCACCCGCGGACGTTCTACCCCAACGGCGTGAGCAACGGCGACCGCGTGATTTTGGAGTACAACCGCTTTTCCGATCAGTTTTTCATCGTCGGCATGATCGACGACTATTTCCCCGGTTACTCCTGATAGCCCGGCCGTGACGCCGCGATCGGCGAAAAATGGCCTCGGCGTTTGCACGGGCTGAGGCGCGGCGGGTGTGGTCCGACCGTTGAGTCGTGACCCGTCGCCGCGTCACAGCGGGCCGCTAATGCGTTCGGGGCTTCGGGGCCGTGACTTTGCCGGGACCGGTCACGGGGCCGACTGCTTGAGCGGTCACACGTGACGAGCCGCGGCGGGCCTGCCACGCCGGCGGCGGCGTGTGCAGCTCGAAGCTAGATCCTCGCGTCAGATCCGACGTGGCGGACCGGCCGGCCAGGGGACCACGCCGAAAACGAGGCGGGTGGCCATGTCGATCGCTTCACGCCGGCTTCGGCGTGCGATCGGTTTGCTGCAGGCACGCCGCGGACGACGTGGCCGACGTCGGCCACGCCGAAACCGGAGTGCGTCGACCCACGTCGGAAACGACGGCGCGTCGAGGCTCGTCGTTTCCGACGTGGTTACCTGGCCGAGCGTGACACGGCCGCGGCCGTTCACTTCACTTTCGACGTGGCGAGATCCAATTTTCACGCCGCGGATGGCGTGACCGCCGATCGGCTTAGACAACCGTTTGCTCGGCGCGAACCAATTCGGCGAGAATCGCGCGGCGTTCATACTCCGGCAACTCGGCGAACTTATCCGCCCACCGCTTCAGTTTGCGAGCGATGCGTTGCCGCTCGCGCCAGTTGCGACCCGGCCGCGTCGCCGAAGTTGTACCACAAGATTTCCTGACGTAGGCCGCCGCGGGTCATCACCATATAGGCTTCACGCGACCATCCGGCCAAGGCTTCGTCGTAGAGCGGCGCGGCGTAGCCGCTTAGCATCACGTGGCATTGAAGCCGTGACACGACGTCGAGTAATTCCACGTGTTGCTCGCGCAGTCATTTCAAAACGGTAAAGTTTCTTCTTCGATCGTACTTCCGGCAGATAGGGCGGGTCGCAGTAGACGAGCCAATCGCGGTCGAGCCGATCGGCGTTCGCCCGCAGCCACGTGATGCCGCAACCGTGAACGACTTCCGTACCGGGAAACTTCAGCCGCCGCCAATGGTCGACGACATCGGGGTCTAAGTCGCAAACCACGCTCTTGAGCGCCGGCACCTTGCGCCGCAGCAGGCCGCCGCTGCCGACGTGCGTTTCGACGTAGTAAGCGTGCGTCGGCTGCTTGCCGATCAGGCGCTGCCAGACCCCTTCGGCGTTCTTTCCGCCGGGATAGGTTTGGTAGTCGTTCACGCCGTCGGCCCCTGTGACGTAGCTCGGTCACGGTCGCCCGCGTCGTGACTCACCGGGCAAGTCACACGCCGCCGCTTCGTCTTCCGGTTCTCTCGGTTGCGCCCCGCAGCGTCGTCACGTTTGCGCTGGGCTTCCTTGCGGCAGCGGAAATCGTAGTACCTGCGCCCGGCCTTCGGTGTCCGCCCGCACCCGCACACACAAACGCCGCTCGGCTCCACGGCTCCGTCCAACGTCAATTGCATCGTGACGGGCCCGCGGGTCAGCGCCGCGACCACGGCCGCCGCCAAGACGCGCCCCATTGCCAGCGGCACGCCGTTGCCGATCGCTCGTTTCTTTTCTTCGACCGTGAAGCCGGGCAAGTCGAAGTCGGCGGGCAACCCCTGAAGGCGAATCAACTCGGCGACCGATCGGCCGTCGCTGGCGAGCGCCGCCCGCTCGATGTGACGCTCCGGAGCGTCACGGCCGGGGCGTCGGTCGATATGCAACAGTTCGCCCCGCCGGCTGCCGAATTGGATGTGACGCAGACGGCTTACGTCGACGAACCAACGTTGATCGACGTCGAGCCGTTGCATGAAGTAGCCGGCGACTTCCACGTCGGGGACGCGCGGCACGTTCTCGCAGAGAAACCAATCCGGCGCCGCGTCACGCACCACGCGGCAGTATTCGCGCAGCAGTTCCAGTCCCTCGCCGGTGGGCGGGGCACGACGAGCCGCCGAAAAATCTTGGCAAGGCGGCCCGCCGATGATGCCGCCGAACACACCCGCCGGCGGATGAAAGCGGCGAACGTCGCCGCCCCAAAGAATGTCAGGCCCGCGGACGACGCAAAACCCGGCTTCCTCAAACGCGCGGTCGAGTAGACCGACGTTGGGAAAGAGCGACAGCACGGGTTTGGCGAAGGGGTCGGGCATCGTGAAGCGTGACGCGACGTCGGTTGTTACTTGTTCGGTGTTCGCTGAGCCTTGGCGACGCTATAGACGCGCAGCCATTCGGGGTTGCGAACGCCGTCGATGCGAATCGGAACCTCGATAGCGCCGAGGGCCAGCGCCTCGGCCCGCTTCTCCTTCGACAAGTCGTAATGCGGTGCGCTGCCGTTTTGAAACCAGTCGCGGCGCAACCCCAAGCGTTGGGCAAACTCGTGTAGCTCGGCGAGCGTGTCGGCCATCATGTGGCACATCACCATTCGCCCGAAACGTCCTTCGTAGTCGTCGACGTAGACGCCCATCGTTCAAGCCCCCGCCGCGATGACGTTGGCGAGCGTGGCAATCGCTTCGCGTAGTTCGTTTTCCGTTTCGTGCATGGCGACGATCAGCGGGCATTCGCACGTGTCGTCTTCTGCGCACTCACATTCTTCGCCGTCGTCTTCAAAGCACGTTTCATGCTCCGCGCCGTACTTCGCGAAATAGTTGGCCAGCGCATCCCCCTCGGCTCGGTACTTCTCCAAGACAATTCGCGCGGCCTTCGCGATTTCGGCTATTGTTGCGCGGTACTTGTCCGCAACGAACCGGTTGGCATTCGAGGTCTTTTCCAAGGTCTCTTGGAGCGCCGCGACCTGATGAGTCAGACGAGCAATCTCGCCTTGCTTGTCATCACACCGAAACGCCGCAATGTAGGTTTGGTAGCCGTGGGCGTCGGCGCATACGCAGTGCATTTTCCCTTGTACGCCGCTAGTTGGGGCGTCTTCGGGGAGATTGAGCTTGCCGCGAATCCATTTCGCTTCGTACTCCGGCGTTCCGTAGTCCGCGGGTAGCCCGTTGATTTCCTTGGTCACTTCGGCGGGCGTTGCATCTTCAATCGTCACGGCGTGGCTCCGTTGTGAGTTGCGGAAATTAAAGGAAATTAAAAGAGGGTCGCTTGCGCCGCGCCGAATGCGGGCGTGTCGTCGTGCTTGAAGGGGTGACAGTCGAACGGCAGCAACAGCGGGCCGGCGGCGGGGCGGTGGTCGACGATTTCAATCGTGCAACTCTCGCGGCCGTTGCGGGTGCGAATGTCGGCCGTCTTCTCGGCGTCGCCGAGGCGGAGCGTGACGCGACGGCCTACGATCCGCACGACGACCGGAAACACGCCGGCTTCTGGGGGCAACCCTTGTGGAATCACGTGACTGGCTTCCGCGAACGTCCGCACGTATTGACCGGGCGCGCGTTTCATTGAGTCACCGCTTCCGCGCCGGCGTTCGTTGCGGCCGTCTCGTCGGGCGGGTCGTAGTTGAACCATAGCCGCTCGGTCTTCTTCTCTTTGGTCGCTTTGCCGCTCGCCTTGTTGTCGATGACGACATCCACGACGCGCCAGCCGAAGCGGGTCGCGTAGTCGTCGTAAAGCTGCGAAGGGTATCCGCTCAGAATGAATCGCCCTTCAAACGTGAAGGCGCACGCGGCTTGGTACTCTTGTAAATGTTTATTGCCTTCCAGAGCCGTGAACGCCGCAACGTCGGGCTCATGCGGCGGTGCGATCGTCGCGAGCAGAAGGGCATGTTGTCGCGGCGTCATTTCGTGGCGGTAGTCGGATTTTGTGACCCGCGTCGAGTGGAGATACGGCGGGTCGAGATAGAACAACGTGCGCAGGCCCGACTTGCTGCCGAATGAGTTTCAGGGCGAAGCCGTTTTCGACGATGACGCGAATTAAACGTTCGTGCGCATCGGGCAACCCTTCGACGGCCGATAGCCAAGCCGAAGCTTGTTCGTTCATCCCGCGCCGCGTGCGGTTCCGCGTGAGCGTGCCGAAGTCTTTCCCCAAGCCTTGCCGAGACTGACGATAGCGCACGAAAAAGGAAAACGCGGCGTCGACGCTCCGCGCGTCGGCCGTGCCGTCATTCGTGAAGCCGATCGCTTCGGCCGCCTTGGATAGCTTGAACAACAGATTACTTACCGGCGTCGCCGCGGCTCGGCGGCGGAAGCGTTCGAACAACTCGGGCGAGCCTAACACGCGCCAGAAGTTCGACAGCTCAATGTCGAGGTCGTTGACGACTTCCGAAATTCCTTCGGGGTCGTTGGCAAACAACACGGCGAGCCCGCCGGCGTACGGCTCGACGTAGTGCAACCATCCCGCATCGTCGTCGGCCGGGTTGTTCGGGTTCTTACACCGCGGCGGCATGTGGGCGATGATCGTTTTCGCAAGGTAGGTTTTTCCGCCGTGCCATTTCAGAGGGTTGGAACTTTTCATCTGCGTCGCGTCTCACACGTAGGGAACGGTGCGGGGAAATTGTTTGAGCGACCAAACGTCGTTCGGAATGCGGCCCTGTTGCTCCGGCTTGAGGGCGCAATCTTGCTTGACGAACACGGGCGTGCCGATCGACGTAGCTTGCTCGGCCGCGTCGAGCAACACGCCGACGCCGGGGTCGCGCCGTTTCGGTCCGCTTTCCAAGCCGAGCAGCAGCCACCCGATGCCGACGCCGCCGTGAGCGACGTGGACCGGCCCGCGCTCCGGCCCCATGTAGGCGAAGCCGTCCGACGAAATCAAATGCGGCTTGTAGTCGACGCGCTCCAGCATCGGTTCGCCGCTGATGAACAACACCCGCGCGAGGTCGTGGCAGGCTTTGAGCGGCCCGACGTTCTTTTCGAGCGAGGCTTGCGTGCCGGCCGACGTGCCGAGCCAAACGTTGTCACGTCGCAGCAGCGACGGCGGGCGGCCGTCCGTGTTGACGTGGCTGCACCACATTCGCGGGACGTTGTGCGGGCGCTTCGTCAGTAGGAGCCAATCGAGCCAAGCGGCCGTCGCGTCGATCAGCGCGAACGTCTTCGCCCTCACGTCGCTCATCGTCACGCGCTGCGCCTCGAAATCGTCGGCCGCCACTTCCACCCAATTGCCTTGGCCGTCGTGCGCCAACGGTCGTTTGCGCGTGCTGAGGATGTCGCCGGGCCAGTCTTCAAAGAAGTCGGCCAGCGACGCGCAGAACACGCGCCGCCGCTCGCCGGCTCGCGCCGCGTCGCGCATCCACTGGAACGGCTCGCGCCACGCCGCCGCCGCTTTCATCCGCCGCGTGCCGTTCGGCCCCCACTTGGCGAACCCGTACACGTTGGAGATTTCCGCGGCGTAGCAGTGTTCGCATTCCGGCGCGATCTTCGTGCAACCGATCCACGGGTTAAACGTGTGATGCGTCCAACCGATTTTCGAGTCAGTCCCCATAGGTGAGAGGTTCCTTAGTTGTTGCGTGCCGCCAAGTCACGCTGCATTCCGCGGCCGACGATCTGCACGGCCCGGCTCGCCTGATCGAGCGGCAGCTTCGTCGAAACGTCGACCGCGCCGGTTTCCACGTTCGCAAGAATGACGACCGCTCGCACGGCGTCGGGAATCTGGCGGTTGATCTGTTCGAGGAACGTTTCAATGAGCAGCTTCTTTTGCGGCTCTTGAAGCTGCGCGTAGTCTTCGGGGTCGAAGCCCATCAGCGCCGCCGTCGTTTGGTTGGCAATTTGCCGCAGAACGTTTTCAACCCGCGGCGGCGGGCTCCACGTGATAAGCGTTCCATGGCCGTCGCCGACTTTCGGAAACATCATCACGGCGAAACCCGCGTCTTCCGGCACCAGCGGTTTCAGCAGCGTCGCGAGCTTGCTGCAAAGTTTGTTGCGCTCGGCGTCGGTTAAATCTTGAAAAGCTCTCACGGTCACACCTTGGGGCTAGGAACTGGAAACCGCGGCCTGCGATTGCAGCGCCGCCAAAAGCAACAACCGGGGCATGCTCCGCTCACGCCAGCGGCCCGCCCGGTACAGTTCGAGCGACGTGCGATCGCGCAGCACGGCGGCGGCCAGCGCGTCCCGTTCGTGGTCGGGGAGCGCGTCGAGCGCCGCGCCGTGGTCGTGCTCAAGGGCTTCGTCTTCCGCGGCCGTGTCACGCTCCACGCGGCGGTATCCGGCGATGCGCCGGGCGTCGGCCTCTTCGCGCTCGGCTCGGCGCCGAGTCACGTCGGCCGGGCTCGTGACGCCCTCGGCCGGCCACGCTCCGCAGTCGAGGTACGACCGGACGGCCCCGGCGCTCGTCAGCTTCGCCCGGTTCGCGTCGTAGGTCTCGACGGCCGCCAGCACGTCGGCGGGCGTTTGGCCGCGGGCCTGGGCCTCGCAGACGGCTTCCCGCCACGTCCCCAAGCCGATCCCCTTCAAAGCCGCCGCCGCCGCCGCCCATTCGTCGTCGCACGTCGAATCGGTTTGGGGGGTAGGGGGGATATATAAATTCAAAGAACTGTCGGCCCCCGCGCCGCCGTTCGGCAAATTTTTCCGAACGATAGGAAAATCTTGCCGAACGTTCGGCAAATTTTGCGTATCGCTATCGGGGGATGTGGAAGGGTAAACGAGGGCCGAGGCGGGTAGGTCGACCACGTCGCCGGCTTCGACGTTCGCGTCGGCCTCGGCGCGGCCGGCAGCTTGCGGCTGTGACTTCGCAGCGGCGTCGTGACGGGCCGCGGACGGTCGGCCGATCGCGGAGTCACGAGCGGCCAATCGCAGCCCGTCGAAGTCGAGGCGCACGACGTGGGGACGCCGGAAGCCGTGCGCCGTTCGATGATGACGAGGCTCAGCGCCTCGGCCGCCTTGAGCAGCGTGCCGGCGGTGCGGACCGACACGTCGAGGCGGGCGGCGATCGACTCAATCGCCAACTCGTCACGCTCGTTGCGCGGTGCGGTCATGACGGCTTCGAGCAACGCCCGCAGCCCGCGCAGCTTCGACGATGACAACGCGGGCCGCAGGCGTTCGATCGCCATGGCGACGGCGGCGGTCTGTTGCTCGCGTGTGAACGGCAAAACGGTTTGCGCGGGATGGGGCGTCGGTCGGGTTTCGGGTTCGAACATGGTGCTTCCTTGCGAATCGATTCAGGCGGCGTTCTACGCGGCCTTGGCCGAGCGTTTACGAGCGACGGCGGCGCGCATGTCGCGAGCCACTTCGACGGGGCTGCGCCCTTCAGCAGCGCATGCCGCACGGCGACGACGTTGTCGGGTAGCGTCAATTTCAAACTCACGACGCCCTCTTGGTTCAGCGTCAGCGCGACGAACTGGTCGCGGTCGTCGACCAAATAAATCGTTTCTTCGTTACTGAATTGGAGTATCAGCATTCGACTAGGCTCCTTGACGCTTGGACTTGGGGCCGGTCCGACGTCGGGTCACGCCCCGCGCGTCGAGCATCTTGGCGACGCCGCTGACCGAACAAATGAGACGCCGGGCGACCGCTTGCAACGAGCCGCCGGCCTTGTACGCACGTTCCGCGCGAGCGGCCCGCGCGGCGGCCGGAGCGCGAAAGCAACCGCGGCACTGCGCCGCCTCTTTCCGTTTCTTGCGACCGCAACCGCAACGGTCGTAGAGCGACGCCCGATTACGGCAGCGCTTGCTGCAAACGCGCGTGCGCCGTTGGCGTCGAACCGTCTTCTCGCAAACCTCGCAACGGCTTTCGATCATCGGGCCGACCCTCGCGCGGTTTGACGGTCGTAGCCTAAACGGTGCTCGCGTTCCGTCGTCGCGCGGTACGTCGCTCGCAAGCGATTGCCGCGAGCCCGTCGCGTGAAGTCGTTCAACGAGTGCGGCGCCGAGTCACGCGGCCCGCGATGGAACGACGGCCCGCGAACTCGGCTTAGTAAACATTTGTTGCAAAGCTCCCACACGCGCTTGCGGACTACGTACAACTTCACGCCGAGCGCTTCGGCGACTTGCTCGCACGTGGCGTCGCATCCCGGTTCGAGCCGGCGGAAGTGGCCGAGGATGGCGCGCGTGATGTTGGCCGGCGTCCGCTCCCCTTGCCCGACGTGCGTGTCGTCGAGGGCGGCGAACTGCGCGGCCAGCAACACGAGTTGCGCAATCGACTTCCGTTTCGGCGACAAGCTGCAATTGAGAGACCCGGCCGCGACGGTTGCGTCGCATGGTCGTTTTCATCCGTGAGGGCGTGACTCGAAAGAACGCTGCCGATCGCTTTCCGTCCCTTGGATACGATCGGGCGACACGAAGCCGAAGCGGCGCAACCGTGCGCCGCCGAAGTTCGGCCTCGCTTGGGGTCAGGCATCCAGCGACTGCTTAAACGCAGCAGTTAGTTCCATTGCCGACGAATAATTCGACGGGCAATTCGCGAAATCGATCAGGCGTTTAGAAATGCTGAGGTTGTTGCGATCGATGCCCGCGATGAGGTCGAGGTGAACTTGTGCAATGTCGACTGCGTCGCGCAGTGCGAAGTACGCCGCGTCGCGATCCAACTTCTCAACGCGCCGCCGTACGTCAACGACGCGCTGAAACGAGACCAGGGCGGCAGATAGCAACGAAGGCCCGTGCATCGGCACGAAATCAGAATCGATGTCGGCGATCTGAGGCGTGCGAAGGCTTTCAGTCGCGGCGGCGGTTTGTTCGGCGGTGGCGGACATGGCGGGGAACCTTTCCTAGCGAGGGTGGCGGATTGTTGCCGTGCGCGACTTCCGCGGCGGCTTCTAAAAACTCGTCGAACTCTTTCAGGGCCGGTTTGAACAAGCCGAGGGTGAACGGCTTGCCGCCTCGGCCGGCGGGAATGTGAGTGCGGAACCTGACGGGACCGTCTTCGATTTCGACCAAGTGGAAATCGCCGCGACGATGCGCCTTGCCCGTCAGTTCCCGACGGCGGTGACGCAGGCACGCGATGATTCCCCAAACTTCCGTTTGCACGCTTCCGATCCTTGGAACGACGTACGTCGAACAAGTGGCGGGGGCGGGAATCGAACCCGCGACGGGTGTGGTCATGTGTCCTTGTCCGTCTACCGTACCCCGCGCGGCAGCCTGCTAGGGCGTGCCGTGGAACACTGCGGCGAGCTTGGCTTGATCGCGGATGTAGTCGCCGACGATCACTTGCGCCGCGTCGACCGCATCGGCCACGCGGTCGCCGATGGCCGTGAGAACGAACTTGCCGGCCTCGAAATCAATCGATACGTCGAACGTGACGACGGCGGCCGTCTCGGCGTTGCCGACGTTGCGATAGACGGCGGCCGTTACGGTCAGTTGCTCCGGTATCGATTCGGCCCCGGCGCATTGCTGCTCGATTTCCTTGCCGAGCTTTTCCAAGCCGTGCGAGGTCGTGGCGTCCGTCGTCGCTCGCGTGGTTAGCCGCACGTTGCGCAGCGCGACTTGCCAAGCATGCAGCGCGTCGGGCTCGACGCGATCGGCCAACGTCGTGCGCAACAGCAAGAGAAACTCTTTCGCCGTGAGCTTCGGCGGCGACTTGGCCGCTTGCTCGATCCAGACCCACGCGCCCGTTCGCGCCAGCGTCAGCGTGGCCCGGTCGCGACGATCGGCGTCATGCAGCACGGCGACGACTTGCGTCGGCGAATGGAATACGACCACGCCGCCAAGATCTTTGTTGGCCTCTTTGGCGTCTACGCGCTTCGCGTAGTCGACGACGAAGCGGCACAGTTCGTCGAGGTCGTCAAGCGTGTGCTTGCGCACGGCTGCGGGAAGCGGAATCAATTCCCGCTTACCGTCTTGAACGACGAACGCCAGGCGATCGTTGCCGGGGATGGAAAGAATGGAAGCGCCGGCCGCACGGACCGCCGTTTCCTGAATCGTTCTAAGTGTGTTGTCATGCATCACGGGAGTAAAATCCTTTTCACTGTCGGAAGGGGAGAAAACCAATGAACGTCAACACCGGCCGTTAGCCGTGGCCTTCACCGCCTTCGCTCGCGTCGTCGTCGCCGAACATCGTCGATTGATTGACGTTGTGCGGCGAAGTCGAGCTAAATAGAAGTTCGCCGTTCTTTTGCACGCCGAGGCTCATCCCGCCGCGGCCGGTCGAGGGGACCGACGTTTTCACGTCGTAGTCCATTTTGATTTCGACGATGTCGTTGAGGTCGTCGGTGAACGGCGTGAAGACGAGCGTCAAGCCGAGCTTGCGGGCCGAATCGAGGCCGGGGCGATCCTTGCAGTCGTTGACGATGCGGCGGATCGCTTGTTCGACGGCACGTGCCATGCGGCCTTCGTCGAGTTCGTGCCAGTTCTCGACGGTGAATTTAAGCAGGCCCATCGGTGGAGAATCCTTTCGCGGGCTAGGGAAGGTGATGAAAAGAAAACGACTAGACGGAAGGCTCTGCGACGACCGTGCAAGAGCCCGTGCCGACGATGTATCGCGAGAGTGTTCCGCCGATTCGATGGAACGCCGCCATCGCAGCCGCCGCCGGATCGTCGATCGCGATCACGAGCGCCGTAATGCCGTCGTCGGAATAACCTGCGATCGTGCCGCGAAACTTGCGGTAGTACCGAGCGCGAGCGGCGTTCATTTCCTCAACGGTTCGGGCGGCACAAAACTCGTTGACGAAATCCGAGTGGGAACCGGTGCAAACGTCGACATCGACCGTAGCGCCGACCGGGTAGAACGCTCGGCACTGGTCTCGCAGCTTTTGAAGGTCGTCGACGACGCGACGGCGCTTGTGATGAAACCGTTCGAGCGGACTAAGACGCGGACGACGGACGGCGGCAAGTTTCTTGACCACGGCTAAGGCTCCTTAAAAAGCGAGGCGCTTTTGATCGAGACCATCGGCAATCATCAAACGGGGCAGCCGATCGACGAGCAGCGCTTTCGCGTTGCAGTAGTGTTCGCGCGTCGTGCGGGCGTTGGCGTGGTCGGCACCGGCCTGCGCGGCTAGCTCGCCGTGACCTGCGCCGACCAGCGCCATTTGCTCGGTGTACGTCCGCCGCCACGCATGGAAGCCGAGCGGCTTTTTAATGCCCGCTTCCAGTTGCAACTTTTCGTGTTGCCGCGCAAGCCAACGGCGGTCGATGACGCTGAAGAGTCGGCCCGTCGAAACCTTGAGCCGATCGACGGCCGCGCCAAACTCGGCGTGAACGGGCACGGCGAGCGCGTTGCCCGTCTTCACGTCGTCGCCGTCGACCACGCACCAACGACGTTCGCCGCGCGTTTGGAACATGGCCGCATCGAGCGCTTCCACGCTGCCGATCCGCAAACCGGCGTAGAACATCGCACAGCAACGGGCGACCCACTCGGCACGCGACGCGGGATTGGCCAAGCGACAGGCCGCGGCGACGATCGACCGCGCTTCGTCAATCGTGAACGTCGCGCCCGGAGTCAATCGCCGCGGAGTTTCCACGCGCATGTACGGCACCGTATCGACGATGCCCGCGGCGACGATGCGCGGATCGTACGACGGACCGACGCGCGAGAATCGCCCGCAGTTGCTTCGCGTGCTTGGCGATCGTGTACGCCTTGAACGGCCGCGGTTGCGCGTGCGGAGACCGCCGCCACGTCACGGTTCGCAAACCGCTCTTGTATTCGGCCAACGTCCAAGCGTCGATTTCGTCTAAGCTCGGGTCGTCGGTCAGTTGCTCCCAATAGTCGAGCGACTTCTCGTACTCGTAAACCGTCTTCGGCGAGGCGTCGACATCGCCGACGAGGACGATCGGCTTGAACCAGCGATCAAAAAATTGACGCACCTTGCTTTGCGGTCCGAGGTCGTCGTTGCTTCCGGCCGTCGTGCGGCGCGGCGGGTTGGGCGGCGTGTCGTCGGCGGCCGTGTCGTGACCGGCCGCGGCGTTGAAGAGTTTCAAGCGGGGCGCGGATGCGACGCGATGAGGCGAATTCATGGTGAGACCTTCCGAGCGCGGCGGCTCTCCACACACCGCCGCGCCAATCGTCAGAATCAGAAAGGCCGCGGCTCCGCAGCGGCACGTATGGCGCAAAGCTAGATCACAAAAACGCAAGAACACCGCCGCAAAGGTGGGGCGGGTCGCGAGGGTTCGACCGATTGCGACGACCGATGGTTCGAGTCGTGCCGATTGAGCCGAACAGAAGTAGGTCGGGTGTGACATGGCGGTACAGTGCGCAGTTACTAGTAACTGCGCATCATGCGGCAAACCGTCGCCGACCGATTGCGACTAGACTTGCTCCATAGCGTGAGCCACGAGCGCAAGCCGAGCGCAATCGGTCGACGACGCAAGCCAACAAGCCGAGGGTGGAAACCGACTCGTCACCACTTCAGGTAAGGGCCGGCCGGCGAAACGCCGGACCCGGTTTCCGCTCGTGCGCTTAGCTGCCGAGAAAAGAAGGCCGAAGCCGATGAGACGCCTGATAACTAACGAGTGCCCGGAAGATAAGCCGAAGCGTGACGCGCCGTCAACCGTTTTCGGTCGACATATCGACAGCTTTTCCACGAAAAGTGGCGCGGTAGAGACCGCATGAAATCGCGTACAGGACGCCCATCTTAAACCATCGGTCATAGTGACCGATGGTCAAACGCGGCCTTGGGCCGTCGCGTCACTGACGAAAATTCGTGCGGATGAAGGCCATATCCGCGGGCGACAAATCGGCTTCCGTCAGTTGCAGCACGTCGCCCGCTTCCGATTCGATTCGAACCTTTCCAGCGCCGAAACTTTTGAGCGTGCCGACGACTTCGCTTCCCTTTACGAGCCACGTGCGTTGCTCGAACAACGGGCCTTTGCGTCGCGCTTCGATCGAACGACGTACGGCGGCCTCTTGATCGACGACGACGGCCGCGGGCTCTCGCGCCGCCGGCTCGGGTTCATTGTCCGCGACTTCGCGCGGCTCCGCGGCGACGATGTCCGCAACCTGCTGCGCGATCGCCTTTCCGTTTTCGTAGACGACTTGGCCGTCGTAGAAGATCGCTAGGCAATTCCATTGACCGCCGTCAACGCACAACGTCACCTGATACGGCTTCGTGAGCTTTGCACCGAAGTCATTCGGGGCCGTGACCTTGCCGGTGACGATCCAATTTCGCAGCCCCTTAGATCCGTGCGGTTCGCTCAGCCGCGCGTTGCTGAGCCAAGAGAAGTTGGCATCGTCGGGATGCTTTAGAACGGACTCGACGAGCTTCTGAGCTTGAATACGCGCATCGACTTCGCTGCCGAACTTCGCGTCGTCGGCCGCACGCTGCCGAGCCTCGGGCGAATTGGAATCGCCGCAACCGCCGAACATGGCGACGGTGCTGCACAAGAGAAACGCCGGCCAAAAATTGCGCCGCATGCGTAACCTCGAACGCCCGAAAAAAATACTTAACCGATGCGACTGACCTTCGGTCGATTTAAGCGACCATCGGTCGTCGTCGGCAAGTTGTTTTTCCTGTCCGCCGTTGTGGTACTCGTTAGCTTTCAGGCGCTAGCACCGGGACTTGCTTGCGCTCACCCGATTCTCAACGACGGACAAGATTACACCCTAGTGGGCTCGAACCACTAACCTTCGGTTCCGTAGACCGATGCTCTATCCAATTGAGCTAAGGGTGCCTGCAGTGCCGTGGGCTCCGCATTTCCTTCGGCGGCAGACCGGCCGGAAGCCGTCGCCGTTTGACGGGCGATGCTCCCATGCAAGCTTCGGCTCGCCGACGGGAAACCATTAAATTACCAAACTTTCCGTTCCGGGCAACCCGGGTTTTACCGAACAATGAGGGTATTTCGCGGCCGGCGCGAGTTCAACGTGGTCGCCTCGCGACGACCACATCTCGTACCGCTAACTCTATTTTGTTCGGCCTAAGTTCAGCCTCTTCGGCGGTCCGACCGAACCTCACGTGCCGACCTGTTGTCGCTTGTCGCGAATGCTTCAATAATTGTCGCTCCCTCGCGGCCCGGGTTCGTGGCTCGCACTCTCTTTCGTAGGCGGCCCGGCGCGGTGAGTCCGTACGTCTTGATGCTGGCGGGGGCCGCGTCCTTCACGCTGATGTCCGAGTTGGCGCACGTCCTCAATAAGGAGTGCCACTGGACGGTCGTCGCCTTGGCCCGCACGGCGCTCGCGTTTCTCTTCACGTTCGTCTTGGCGAAGTCGCAGGGCATCCCTCTCGTCTTCTGGCGGCCTCATACGTTGTGGCTCCGCAGCATCGCGGGCAGCATCAGCCTGATGTGTGCGTTCTACGCCTTCAAGAATCTGCCCGCGTCCGACGTCGTCGTCATCACCAACATGTTTCCCATCTGGGTCGCCATTCTCTCGTGGCCCATGCTCGGCGAACGCCCGGGCCCGGAAGTTTGGCCGGCCGTGTTCTGCAGCGTCGCGGGAGCGGCGCTCGTCAACTATCCGCTCGAAATCCCCGTCGAAGTCACGACAGGCCCGCCGCTCGATCGCACCGGCGGCGCGATCGCCGCTTGTATCAGCTCGGTCTTGAGCGCCGTCGTCGTCATCGGTCTGAATCTATTGCAGAACGTGCCGTCGCAAGCCGTGGTGGTCCACTTCTCCGGGGTCGCCACGGTGTTTTGCTTAGCGATCATGCCGTGGGTTGGCGCAGACGGATCATTTCACTTCGCTCAACGGCGACACGGGCATCAAGCTCGCGGGCATGGGCTTCTTCGCTTCGTTGGGGCAAATCTTTCTCACCAAGTCGTTTGCCGTCGGGCCGGCGTCGAAGGTGGCCGTCGTGGCTTTGAGCCAAGTCGTATTCTGCTATGTGTTTGAGCTGTGCTTTCTCGGCCGGCCTTCCAATGGCAATCGCTGGCCGGCATGATGTTGATTATCATCCCCACGGCGTTCATGCTGCTACGCGGCGAAGTCTCGCGTGCGGCAAGCGCCTCTCCGGCGCCGCCCGAAGGTTTGGAATAACAAAACGTCGGGTTCGCCGAACGAGGCGTCGTTCATGGAATCGCTCCAAGGCCAACTGCTGATCGCCGCCCCCGAACTGCGCGATCCGAATTTCTTTCACACCGTCGTGCTGATGGTTCGACACAACGAGGAAGGCGCCTGGGGTTGGTGCTCAACCGTCCGCTCAACGTCCGGTTGCAGCAAGTCTGGAAGCAAATGGGCGACTCGCCGTGCGTTCGCGACGACGTCATCCACCTCGGCGGGCCGTGCGAAGGCCCGCTCATGGCGTTGCACGACTGCGCGGAACTAAGCGAGTCCGACGTTCCCGCCGGCCTCTTCTTCTCCACAGATCGCGCCGCGCTCGCCCAATTGGCCGATCAGCCGGAAAGGCAAATCCGCTTTTTCGCCGGCTTCGCCGGTTGGGGGCCCGGCCAACTTGAAGGCGAGTTGGGCGAACAATCGTGGCTGACGATGCCGGCCGCCGCGGCTCACGTCTTCGATTCCGAGATCGACCTCTGGGACAAAGTAACCCGCGAGCTGAAAGGCCGCGAAATTCTCGGCGCTGGGCATTCGCGGAACGCCGGACGATTTGCGATCGAACTGATCGCGCAAAGCTACGACTGCGCAGAATCGGCGGACGTTCCGCGTAGACCGATCTTCCCGCGGAGCACGTCGGCCGTCATTCGCCAATCGGCCAAAAAGCTTCGCCATGGGCTACCGAACGCCGTCGGCCTATTGCCTTCGAACACAAAGTGGCCGATCCACGCGCACCCGTATCCGACGACGGGCAACAACAGCAACAACCACCACGTTTGCGTGGCGAGCGCCGTCACGAACAGCGCGAACACCGTGAGCGTTCCGACCACATGCAAGCCGCGGTTGAGCGGATGCTCGTGATGCGACAAGTAATGCCGGTAGAACTCCGCAAACGTAGTTTTGGCGCCGTTCATGGCTCAATATCCGTTGCGATCAGATCGGCGAAGCACGCATTACTTTGAGCCTGCAAACGGCGCTCCGCGGCTTAAGAAATCGCAAGGTCCGTCGGCCGGCTACGACCGAGCGTTACAGAGCGCGAACAGATAGTCGCAGAGTTGGTGTTCGGCATCAGGCGTGTTCGATTTGACCGCGGCCGACAGCGGCGCATAAACGGCTTGCGATCGCAACGACTGCAAAAATTGCTGCAGTAAGATTCGTCGTTGCGGGTCCGTGTGCAGCATCCAATGCACCCAAGCCCAGCTCTCGGCGTAGTCTTCTTGCCGCATTTCGCCCACAAGTCGCAGCGACTCGAGCCGAGCCATGTTCGGTCGCCAGCCTTGCGTCATGAGCATCGTGAGAAGCTGCTGGGCATGCGGCAAGTTGAGCCCGGCGGCGCCGCGAGGAGTTTCGAAGTATTCGGCGATCCCTTCGTCGAGCCACAACGGAATGTTTCGCATCACCGAGTGCAGGTATCCGTGCGACGTTTCGTGTCGCAAGTCCTCGGCCACGCGATCGCCCCAGAAGGCGAACACCGAGAGCTTCGTATCGCTCTCGACGAAGAACGCCCGGCGCTGCGGAAAGTTCGGGTAGCTGCGCCCCATGAACTCGTTGAACTTCGCTTCCGTCTCGAACAGATAGATATGAATCGGTTCGTTCGAGGCAGGGAGCGCGAGCGTTTGCAGGATATCGGTCCGTAGGACGCGGAGTTCTTGCAGCAACCGGTGGTCGGCCGGAAGTTCCAGCGAACTGTGAATGACAAGTTGATCAAACTCCGAGCGAATCGAATCGTCGATCGGCTCCGACGGCTTGTGCTCACCCACGGTCCGACATCCGCACACGGCCAGCAACGTCGCCAACGCAGCACGCCGCGAAACGCGCCGGCTTCCGACTGCCTGCCGTCGTGCGTTGCGCCGAATCGTCAAGAACGCGACTCCGGGAAGCCCAGATATTCGCTATGCAGTACGCCTGCGCTCGGTACGGCGTGCGGCGCATCGAAATCGCCGCCGCACGACCGGCAACGGACCGACGTTCGCTTGGTACGCCCGCTCGATCAGTTCGGCGAAGCGCAGCGCCCAATGACTCACGCTGTATTTCAACTCGACGGCCTTGCGCCCCGCGGCGCCCATGCGACGACGCAACGAGGGATCGGCCGCCAATTTTCCTACGGCTTCCGCCCATTCGTCGGGCGTGCGCAAGAAACCCGGTGACGCCGTGTTCGACCATTTCGCAATTCATTCCCACGGGATTCGCCACCACCGGCAAACCTGCCGCCATGTATTGCAGCACTTTTAAGCCGCACTTGCCGCGGCTCCATTCGTCGTCGGGCAAGTAGCTCACGCCGATATCGGCATCGGCCAATTCCCGCGCTTCGCCCGCTTGCGACCATTGTCGCGGCACGACGCGTACGCCGTGTAAACGAGGAAACTGATTGCAGACCACGCGTAGCTCCAAGCCCGGCGTACGTGCGCCGGCGGCCTCAAGCAACGGATCGGCCAGGTACAAGCCAGGCAACGTACTGTGTTGCCCGATCCACACGAGCCGCACGCCTGAGCCGCGGCGAACATGATCGGCCAACCCGTAGGTCTGCGGTGCCACGCACGTCGGCACGAGATGCACTTTTTCCGGACCGACGTAAGCCCCGGCCTGTTCGGCCAAGAACGGATTACCGGCGATGACGCCGTCGGCCGCGTAGATCGTCGCCCAAAAATTCGCGAGTCGGGTCCAGCTCGTCGACGACTTCCGGCTGTAACTGTCGCGGCAAAATTGTGCGTCATCGAAGTCGTAAAGCAGCACGCGAGAATAACGCCGCAGCCGGTGAAGTTGCCACAACGGCAACAGCTTCCGCTGCAAAATCACCACGTCGGCGTCTTGTGCCGTCGCAGTTGCGGGCTGCGTTCAAACGTATTCGGCGCCAACGGCAACGATTCGAGCGTCCATCCACGGTCGGCCAGCGCCCAAGCGAACGCTTCGATCCGATACCGGTAGCAAACGTGATTCGGGCCTTCCGAGAATGCCAAGACCTTCACCGCGGTCCTCCTTGACCGAAAGCGGGGCCATGCGAGCGGGGTTGTCCGACGAGCGGCGAACTATAGCAGACGCGACGGAATGGCAGAAGAGCAGCAGCTACTGCCGGCAGCCGGCCGCCGGCACGCTATATTGCGGCAATGAGTAGTAGCGACGAGCCCCAAACCGACGACGATTCCCCATCAAGTGCTTTACCGCCGAAGATCAGTGAGCAGCTACTGCTCGATGCCTGGCCCGCGGCATTGAGCTCTCTCGTACCGACTGCGCATTCTTTGTACGTCGCCCGGACGCGGCAGCTCGCGGAAATGGTCGCACGAAACGATCCGAAGGCCGAGGTCGTCGCGTCGTACTCCGATCTGCATATGCAGCAGTTGGCGGAAGCGGCGCTTGCCGACAATCGCCCGGCCAACCTGCAACTGAAGTGCGAGGCTGATTTCGCTCTCAGCGAGGCCGACGTCGTGGCGTTGCCGCTTTCTTCGCAAGGCGACGGCGAATTGACCCGTGATCAGTTGCAGCAGGGCTACCTCGCACTTCGCGACGGCGGCATGCTGCTGGCGTCGACCGACAACCCGCGCGATCGTTGGCTCGGCGAAGTTTTGGAAGCGTTCAGCGGACGCATCCGAGCGATTCCGCAAGAACGCGGCATCGTGTACGCCGTCACGCGCACAGGCCCGCCGCCGCGGGTGCGAGACTATTCGTGCGAGTTCAAGTTTCGCGACGGCGAGCGACTGTTCGACGTCGTCAGCCGCCCCGGTGTGTTCTCACATCGACGGATCGATCCCGGCGAGCGGCGGCTGATCGACGTTCTTGACGTAGCAAACGGCGAACGCGTGTTGGATATCGGTTGCGGTTGGGGCGCCGTCGGGCTGGCCGCCGCCGCGAGATTTGACGACGTCCATGTCGAGGCGATCGACTCCCATGCCCGCGCGGTCGAATGTGCGAATCGCAACGCCGCACTCAACGGCCTTGCCGCGCGAATGACGGCGCGTCTCGAAGCCAGTGGCCGTAGCCTTGTGCCAGGGTCATTCGACGTCGCACTCGGAAATCCGCCGTACTATGCGAACTTTCGCATTGCCGAACTGTTCGCCGCCGCCGCGTTCGACGCTCTCCGTCCAGGCGGCCGGCTATGGATGGTCACCAAATTTGCCGAGTGGTATCTCGAACATCTCCCCGGCCGTTTCGAGCAGGTTGAAGGCGCAAGCCGTCAAGGGTTATGTCGTCGTTTCCGGCCGCAAACGCCGACGGTAACGATTGTGCAGCCCGACCGCGAAGCTTCAGGGAAATCTGGGCGACATTGAGCGTCCGTCAATCTGGCGCAACCGACGACGGCGAATTACAGTTAGGAAAGGTTGACCGCGATGAGCGGCTTACCGCTTTATTCCGAACACCCGCCGAGCCGTATCGATGACGTTGTTGGAAACGCTGCCGGAAACGCAAACCGAAGCTCTGGAACACGCCGCTCACGTCGAAGCGTCCGCCTGCCCGCTGTGCGGCGGCACTCAACAGCCGTGGCTCGCGTTGGCCGGCGATTGGCGACGACCGACGGTTCGCGAAGGTTTCCGCATCGAGCGGTGTACCACCTGCGACTACGGTTCGCTGGTTCCGCGCCCCGCGGCAGACGAAATCGGCCCGCACTACGCGGTCGACAACTACTACACGCACCACGCCCCGCAGGACGTCGAAGCGATGCGATCGTTCGGTGATCGGCTCCGCGTCCGGTTGGCGTGGCAATTCGATCACGGTGTCGAGTCGGAACTCAACGCCGCAAGCCTCGCGCGACGCAACATCCTACCGGCGGCTCGGGTTTGCGACATCGGTTGCGGCAACGGCGGCATGCTCCGTCGCTTAGCCGGCGACGGTTACGAAGTCGCCGGAATGGACCCCGACGCCGATGCCTGCAAAGCGGCGCGAGCTGCAGGGCTCGACGTGGTACAAGGCACGGCCGAGCAACTCCCCGCAGAACTCGCTGCCGGCTCGTTCGACGTCGTCACGATGATGCACGTGCTGGAGCACGTTCTGCAGCCGACGCTGGCCGTGCAAAGCATTGCGAGCTTGTTGAAGTCGGGCGGCCGATTCATCGTGGAAACGCCGAACAACGCCTGCCTCGGCCTTCGCGAAGCCGGCATCACGTGGCGTTGGCTCGACGTGCCGCGTCATCTGAATTTCTTCACGCCGGAAAGCCTGCAGGCCGTCTGTCGCGCCGCCGGACTGGAGATCGAAGCGGTGGAATTCACCGGCTTCACTCGCCAGTTTCAATACGACTGGCTCGCCGACGAGCAAGAGATTCATGGCCGACTGAAGGCGATGAACTATGCACCGTCGAGCCCGCTGCCGCCGCGCAACTCGGCCGCTCGTGCTTGGCGACTGCTCGCGAAAACGTGGCGAGCGCCGGACGCGCTGAAGTACGACTCCGTACGAGTCATCGCACGCAAGGCGTAGCCGCAGGGCGACTAGCGTCGCACGAGCCATACGTTGCGAAACTCAACCGGGTTGCCGTGATCTTGCAACAGGATCGGTAACGGTTGCGGGCCTTCCGGTTGTCCGCCCCCCGTTTTATTCGGGATGGCGACGTTGTTCTGCACGGTTTGGCCGTTTTGCACGACCGTGATTCGAGCATCCGCGATCTTCTTGCCGGCCTTGTCAAATCGCGCGGCGCGGAAATCGATGTCGTACGTCTGCCACACCAGCGGCGGCAGGCACATGTTCACGTCGGGGGCCTTGGTCTTATAGAGGCCGCCGCACTCGTTGTGAACGCCGTCGAGCCCGAAGGAGTCGAGCACTTGAACTTCGTAGCGGCGCTGGATGTACACCCCGCTGTTGCCGCGAGCTTGGCCCGTCGCCGTGGGCATGTAGGGCAAGCGGAATTCGAGATGCAGCTTGAAATCACCGACCGGGTCTTTGGTCGTCGTGCCGTGCATCAGGTTGCCGAGTTTCGAGACTTGAGCCTTCTCGTCGAAGTGCGAAAGATCGCCGGCGGCGCCGAACAACACGACGGCGTTCGACGGAGCCCGTGACCCCATCGTCGGGCTCACGCGTGCACGCGTTCAAGCACGCCGAGTTGCCGACGAGCCGGATCGCGTAGCACCGCCTTGCCGTAGCTTGCTTCGATTACGACGTCGTCGTCCGACAGCTTGAGCACCGAAGCTTCGCCCTTACCGGCCAAGTGATACTTTTCCGAACGGTTCCAGCCGTCGCCCGGAAGCCCGCCGACGAACAGCACGGCCTTGTACTCGCCGCCGCCTTTCGCAATGACCTGCAGGCCAACTCGGCCGAGGTTCACGGCGTTGCCTGAGTATTCGCCCTGGAAGTAATAGTCGTCGCCGGCGTCGATCAAGGTCGAGAACGTCGGAAGCTTATCGGCCGCGGCGAGTGCGCCGGGCAACGTCAGAGCGGAGGCGACGAACAGTGCGAAACGAAGAGCGCGGGAGCGTTGCATGACGATTGGTGCATTCATCAAGGTGAAGGCGGGGAAACCGGCGGAGGTTCTAGAGTAAGCTGCCGTGAAAGGCTGGGCAAGGTGCGGTGATCACGCGGTATTTCTCCGGCTTCGAAGCATGATTCGGCGTTGTTGAGCGGCGGGCGGCGACTTGTGGGCAAGCTGCGTTTTTCGCACAATGGGCCGGTTTCGGACGTTTCGAAACTGTTTCATCAAACGGAGTTTGCGTTATGCGTGCTTGGCATCGTTGGCCCGCGTTTCTGTTTTGTGCGTTGTTCGCCGCCGCCTCGGCTTCGGGAGCCGAAGCCTTGAACACCTTGAGCGACAAGGAAAAGGCCGACGGCTGGAAGCTGCTCTTCGACGGCAAGACCACGAAGGGCTGGCGGAACTATAAGAAAGACACCATCGGCGAAGGTTGGAAAATCGTCGATGGCGCGCTTCTCGCGTACCGAAAAGGGTGCCGGCGACATCATCACCGCCGATCAGTACGGCGCGTTCGAACTCTCGCTCGACTTCAACATCGAGCCGGGCGGCAACAGCGGCGTGATGTATCACGTGCAAGAAACCGAAAAGACGCCGTGGCAAACCGGCCCGGAAATTCAGATTCAAGACAACGTCGCCGGCCACGATCCGCAAAAGGCCGGCTGGCTCTACCAGTTCTACTCCACGGACAAGGACGCCACGAAGCCCGCCGGCGAGTGGAACACGCTCCGCATCGTGATCACGCCCGAGAAGTGCGAGCACTTCATGAACGGCGTGAAGTACTTCGACTACGTGAAGGGAAGCGACGACTGGAACGCTCGGCTCGAAAAGAGCAAGTTCAAGGCGTTCGCCAATTTCGGCAAGCCCACGAGCGGCCACATCTGCCTGCAAGATCACAACAACTTGGTGAGCTACCGCAACATCAAGATTCGTGATCTTTCGAAGGCCGATAAGCCTGCCGCGAAGGCAGCTCCGAAGGCCGAAAGCAAGCCGGTCGTGAAGACGGCTCCGACTCGGCCCGAACGCTCAAGCCAAGGCACCGGCTGCTGAAACGACGGCGGAAGCCAAGGCCGAAGCGGATGCGACCGCCGAAGCTCCCACGGCGGGGCAACAACTGCAACGACGACCTACCGCACGACGCGCCGTACGGTTGCTCCGCTCCGTCGGATTCGCTCGCTGTTTGAATAAGCGACGAGCCGCACAGGTTGCGACGATCGAATCAACGGACGCCGCTCGCTTACTCCGGTTTGCGGGCGGCGTCTTGTTGTTTGTACTTTTCGAGGTACTTGTCGCGGAGTTGCTTATGTCGATCGGTCAGGTCGACCGCACGGCCGTCGATGAAGGCCGATTCCACTTGGCAATCAATCTCCAATGGGTTGCCGCTGGAGATCATCAACGTCGCGTTCTTACCGACTTCGAGCGACCCGAGCGATTTTTCAACGCCCATGATCTGCGCGGGTAGAGCGTGACGGATTTCAGCGCTTCTGTCGGCAGGCAGGCCGTACGCCGCGGCGGTCGCCGCGTGATACGGCAGGTTGCCCGCACGTTGGCCATCCGGTCACTGGCGCTGATGCAAAACTTGATGCCTGCCTTGTAGAGCTTCGCGGGCACTAAGAACGGCGTGTCGTACGGGTCGTTGCGATAACGCGGCAAGCGGTGCGTTCCCTTGACGACGACGCTCACGTTCTCGGCACGCAGTAGCTCCGACATTTCGCGCGTGATAGCCGCCGACGATCACCAGCCGCACGCCTTCCTTTTCGCGCGAACGCCACGGCCGATTGAATCTGTCGCATGTCGTCGGCCCGCACGTGCAGCGGCGTCTTCCCTTCGAGCACCGGCAGCATCGCTTCCGCAGCGCGTCGAAAGCCGGCGGCGGCCCGCCTTGGTCACGTCGCGTTTGTTTCATTTTCTGATAAGCCCGCGCGTCGGCGAACAGATTCGTCATCTGCTCCAGCGCCTTGGCTCGCTTCTCTTCGCGAATCCGGGTTTGTTCGAGGCGGGCCGTTTGCGTTTGGATCAGAACCGGCCATTCGACGACCATCGCGGCATCAGCCCGCACGGTCATGTCTTCCCAAGTCCAGCCGTCCATGCGCATCACCGAAGCCAAGCCGCACAGCAGCCCGCCGCGCAGGACAGGTGAGGGCCGTCAGCACGCCGTTGGAACGCGTGACCGGGATGAGTTCGCTATCGGGATTAAACGCTGCGACGGCCCGCGCACTCGGGTTCACTTCCCCGACTTCGGCATCGTCGACCGTCGCCCGCACGGCTTGAATCTCGACCAGACCGATTTCCGTGTCCGCGTCGAACAAGCCCGGGTACACGTGCTTGCCGCGAACGTCGATTCGCTTCGCGTTCTTCGGAATCGCCGTGTCGGCAGGTCCGGCGGCCGTGATCTTGCCGGCGTCGAACACCAACACGCCGTTTTCAATGTCGTCGCCCGACACGGGATGAATCGTGCCGCCTACAAGCGCAATCGGGCCGGTCTGCAGCGCGCCGGGAATCGCATCATGCACGCCGGCCGTGTCGACGAGCGCCGCACCAATCAGGATCGCAAGCAACTTCAAGAAGTGGAGTTTCATGGTTAGTTGCCTGCCTTCAGTTGTTGGAGTCCGTAGCGCACATGGGGCGATCGGCACCCGCAGTAAATGTCGTCGCGAGCCCACATCGGTTTCTTCTCGGCGTCGGGCGAGGTGTCGATCGGTTCGCCGGAAGCAATCACGCGTTGAATCAAGTTGTTGCGGCGGGCGACCGTTTCCTCGCGTCGTCGTAAATCGTCGGCCCGATCAAAATACTTGCGACCGTCGATCCAGGTTTGTTCGCAGCGCGACATCGTCGACAGCGGCGAATTGTGCCAAACGACGAGGTCGGCATCTTTGCCCGGCTCAATCGAGCCGACATATTTGTCGATGCCCAATTGCTTGGCCGGGTTGAGGGTGACGAACTTCAGGCGTTTCCTCGGGCGACACGCCGCCGTATTTCACGGCCTTTGCGGCTTCCAAGTTCAAGCGGCGAGCGAGTTCCGCATCGTCGGAGTTGAAAGACACCACGACTCCGCGATCGTGCATAATCGCGCCGTTGTACGGAATCGCGTCGTAGACCTCGAATTTGTAGGCCCACCAATCGGAGAAGCTCGAGCCGCCGACGCCGTGCTTCGCCATCACGTCGGCCACTTTGTAACCTTCGAGAATGTGCTGCAGCGTCGCGACGCGCACGTGGAACTCTTCGCAAACCCGCAGGAACGCCAAGATTTCGTCCTGCCGATAAGAGTGGCAGTGAATCAGCCGCTTTCCTTCAAGCACCTCCACGAGCGCTTCGAGTTCCAAGTCCGTGCGCGGCGGCAAGCCCCGCTTGAAGCTGCGATATTCCTTCCAACTGCGGCGATAATCTTCGGCCGCTTTGAAGGCGTCGCGGAGCAATTGCTCGACGCCCATCCGAGTTTGCGGATAGCGACTCGCTGATCCCCAATTGCTGCGCTTCACATTTTCCCCCAGCGCGAACTTGATGCCTTGAGGGGCCGCGGCGAACTTCATTTCTTCGGGAAGTGCGCCCCAGCGAAACTTCACCACTTGGTTCTGGCCGCCAATCGTATTGGCCGAGCCGTGCAAAATGTTCGAGCTGGTGACGCCGCCGGCCAATTGGCGATAGATGTTGATGTCGTTCGCTTCAATGAAGTCACCGATGCGAACCTCGGCCGTGATCGATTGCGTCGCCTCGTTCACGCCGCCGTCGGTGGCGACGTGCGAATGGCAATCAATGACGCCCGGCGAAAGGTGCTTTCCTTTGCAATCGACGACGACCGCGCCCTTCGGCACCGCCACGTTCTTGCCGACCGACTGAATCTTCCCCGCGGCGACGACGACCGTCGCGCCTTCAAGCTTGCCCGCCGGCCCGCAGGTCCAAACGGTCGCATTGGTAAATGCCAAAAGCTTCGGCTGCGTCGGCGCGGCCGGTAAACCAAAGTCTCCGAACGGATAATTCACCGGATAGAGCGCGGCGCGCGTCTCATCGTCGGCCTTCACGTGCGTCGGCTTCTTCTTCGCTTCGAGCACCGTGTGCTTGGCTTGAAACGCCACGCGATCGCCGTGCGGCAGCAGCAAGAACCCGTCGAGCCGCAAGCCCGGCGCATCTTCACGAACGTCGTCGCGCGCCGTCAGCACGGCGGCGCTGATTTGCACTTCGCCTTTCCACTCCAGCGCGTCTCCCTTGAAGGCCGCGCTCCATCGGGCGCCGTCCATGGCGACGTTCTTGAGCGTCGCATCCTTTTTGTCGCGAGTGAGCTTGCCGGTCAGCTTTTCGGCCTCCCCTTCAAGCGTGAGCGAAATCGGCTCCGTGTCGCCCCCCTGCTTCGGAATGCTGAAATCCCAGCGTCCGCGAAGATCAGCAAATAGCCGCGGCTGCACTTCGTAGCGTCGCCCCTCGACCCATACGTCGATGACCTTGGCTTTGGGGTTGGTGAAAAGATCGCCGTCGGACACGACGAGCGACGCCGTCTTGCCGACTTCGACGGTACCGTAACGTTTCTCCAGGCCGAAGAGTTCCGCCGGCGTGACGGTGAGAGCCTTTAGCGCATCATCGGAGGTGAGCCCTCGCTCGACCGCTTTGCGGACTTGGCCGAGCAGCGAATCGCTAAGCTTCAAGCGTCGGCTGGTCAGTCGCAATGCGCACGCCGGCGCCGGCCAGGCGACCGGGATTTTCCGGAGCCGCATCCCAATGCATCAGTTGTTCGAGCGACACGGTAAGCGCCGCTTCGGCGTTTGCGACGTTCGGCGCTCCGGGAAAGTTGAGCGGCACGATCACGGTGCGCCCCGTGGCCCGCACGGCGTCGAGCCGCTGATATTCGTCGCCCGAGCCATGCACGACGATCGGCAGATCGAACTCTCGGCCGAGTGAGTCGGCCCGCAAGAAGTAATGCCAGTCGGGAGCATGAACCACGAGCGGCAACTTGCGCGCCAGCAGATCCTGCAGCACGACCAGCATGTCGTTGGCTTCCGGCCGCGGAGCGCTCGGATTGGTACGGAAGACTTCCATGGCCCGCGTGTACCAAGCAGCGTCGAGCAGCGTTTGCCGGACGATGGCCATGGCGCCCATCGGCGAACCGGGGTAGTTTTCCTCGCTGCTCGCCGATGGCTGAAGCTGCAAATGCAACGCCGTCTGCGGCGCGACGACCGAGTATGTCGGCGCGTCATCGCCCGTTGCGACGGCCGCGCTGGTGCCTTTGATGATCCCTTGGCTCGGCGCGACGATCCGCACGGCGACGCCTTGCGAACGGTAACGCTTGTTGACGTCGGCGGCCGGCGCGTAATGTTCGTCGAGCCGAACATAAGGGCGAATCGCGTCGTTCCAACCGCCGACGGCGGAACGTTTGACGTCGAGTTCTTGCTCGCCGCCGGCGTCGACGAAGCCGGCGTAGATCGTACGACCGGTCATATCCCAAACGACGGCCGACTGCGGAACGTTCACCTCCGCGCCGACGGCCGTGATAAGGCCGTCGCGAACGACGACCGTTCCTTTCTCAATCACTTTGCCGGGTGCCGTCATGACGCGGGCCCCGACCAAAGCATGCGTCTGCGGCGTATTTTGATGAAGCCCGGCGACGGGAGCCGTACGAGGCTCGACGCCGTGCCCGCAGACGGCGACCGCCGGCAGGATGAGCAGCGACAAAAGCTTGACGAGTCGCGGAGCGCAACGAGGCGAAAAGACCGACATGAGGGAGGTTCCCGAATCGAGGTGCGCGTCAAAGGTGCGGAGGCTTCCAACAATATCCTACGCCGCGAGGCCGGGCCAGCAGCCGAAGGATTCCACGCGGAAGTTAAGACTATTTTCCGATACAGAACCGGCTAAAAATCCGGTCCAGAATGTCGTCGGTATAGATCGTGCCGAGAATTTGGCCGAGTTCTTCGAGGGCCAAACGTACTTCCGCGGCGATCCATTCTTCTCCATGTGTTTTTTGTTCGGCCACGGCGACGGCCGCGATTAGCGCGTGCGCGGCCCGAGCCAAACTATCGCGGCAGCGTGCCGCCGTGCTCGCCACGACCTCGCCGACCGCCGCGGAGCGCAGGCGTGCGGCGATCATCTCCGCCAGATGATCGAGCCCCCGGCCCGTGGTGGCGCTGACGCACACTTCCGCGAATTCCGACGGAGCACCGGCGACGGCAGTTTGCGGCAGATCGGATTTCGTGCAGACGACAAGACGATCGCCGCCGAGGTTCGCCAAACTTGCAACGGAAGCGGCGTATTCCGCGGGGGACGAGGAACCGTCGATACAAACGAGCGTCAGCACGGCGCTGCGGGCCTGCTCGGCTCCGGCGTGTTGAGCGACTGCGTCGATTTCGTCTCGCGACGATGCGGCGAGGCCGGCCGTATCGACGAGTTCCAAGGCCGCGCCGGCGAGCGCGATTTCAGCCGTGAGATAATCTCGCGTCGTCCCGGCGACGGCGGAAACGATCGCCGCTTGTTTGCCGACGAGCGGCGTTGAACAAGCTGCTCTTCCCCGCATTGGGCGCACCGACCAGCACGACGCGCGGCAACACGCCCGCCGTTCCGTGCGCACCGAGCCGACGCTGAAGCTCGGCTACGGCGAGGGCCGCCGTTCTCAGACGTGAGAGAAGTTCGTCGCGTGCTATGAATTCAATGTCTTCTTCAACGAAGTCGAGTCCCGCCTCCAGATCGGCGAGCAAATCGAGCAGGTCGCCGCGCAGCGCTGCGAGCGGCGCGCCAACCCGCCGGCAAGTTGCCCCAGAGCGACGTCGAGTTGCCGGCGATCCTCGGCGTCGATCACGCCGAGCACCGCTTCCGCTTGCGTGAGATCGAGCCGGCCGGCGAGAAATGCGCGGAGCGTAAACTCGCCGGGACGGGCCGGCCGTGCGCCGTGCCGACATACGGCTTCCAGTGCCGCCTCGATGATCGGCGGAGAGCCGGGCAGGTGAAGTTCGATCGTCGGAGCTCGGGTATAGCTCCGCACGTCCGGCCATACGAACAAGTCGCAAGGGACGGCGGAAGCGAACTGCGGCAACCGGAGTTCCGCCGACAGGCACGTCGCGCGACGCAACTCGTTCAATTTGGCATGGCGGGCCTCGTCCGCAAACAGCGGGAGCACGCAAGCGAGGGCCTGCGGACCGCTCACACGCACGATTCCTCGCAACGCTCCGCCGGGCGGCACCTGCCGCGGCGGCGATCGTGTCGAGAGCGTCGAGCATGAGTCGTCGGCTAGCGCCCCTTCTTGTTGCGTCGCTTCGCGTCGTCGGGCTTGCCGGCATCAACGTCGATCACGGCTTCCGACGCCGGCGTGCCGGGCTTGGCCTTCGGCAGGAGCTGACGTTCGCAAATGCTCCAGATGCTGCCCGCGATGAAGTACACGCACAAACCGGCTGGCACTTTGAAGAACATGAAGCCCATGAAGACCATCATGTACTTCATGATCTTTTGCTGGAGAGCCGTTTGCTCGTCGGTCGCCGGCGGCATCATCATTTTGTTCTGCAACAAGAACAACGCGATGGTGATGCACGGCAGCAGATTGAAGAACGGGCCGAGCGTGCCGTTTTCGCCGCACAAGAAATCAGGAAAAAACGACGGCCAGCGAGCCAGCATATCGGGAGCCGAAAGGTCGGACGCCCAGCGGATGTTTTCCGAAATGAGCGGCGCCTGACGCAACTCAACGTCGACCTTCAATGAGTTGTAAAGCCCGACGAAGATCGGGATTTGAATGAAGATCGGCAAGCAGCCGGCGAACGGATTGTAGTTGTGCTTGCGGAAGAGCTCTTGCTGAGCGCGGGCCAGCTCTTCGTGCTTGCCTTTGTACTTCTCCGCGAGCTTTTTGATCTCCGGCTGAAGCTGCTGCATCTTCACCGCACTCATGGCCTGCTTGCGGGTGAGCGGATGCAAACACATGCGCACGAGCACCGTGAGCATGATGATGGCGATGCCGTAGTTGCCCACGAGCCTATAAAAGGTGTGCAGCAGCCAGAGCATGGGAATGGCGATCCAATCGAACCAGCCGTAATCGATCTGAGCGCCCATCCCGAACGCATCAAAGTACGCGGGGACTTTCGGACCGAGGAAAACCTGGAACTCATCGACCATCGACTGGCCCGGCGCGATCTCCACGGGGGATCGCAGCAAGCGGAAACTAACGTCGGTTTCCTTCTTCTGTGCCTGCGTTTTACCGACCTGAACGGCGAGCACGCGAGAAAACTTCCGTTCGCTCGGCTCTTTGAGCTCGGGCCGAAGTGCGGCGGTGAAGTACATGGCGTCGACGCCGGCGTACGTCAGAGGAAGTTCGGTCAGGTCCGTGGTCGTTTTGTCGACGATTTGCGTGCAGCTAAAAATGCCGTGCGTTTGATAGCCGTCGTTGAATTGCCCGTAGATGACGTTGCGCATGCCGATGCCGCTCGCCAACCCGATCTTCGTCTCGCGCGAGTACCAAGCTCCTTCGACGGGCAATCCGGTCGGGCCGCCGAGTCGATACGCCAAGAGGTTCGGCTTGTCCGACGTGTTCTTCAGTTCGATGCGCAGGCGGAGCGTGTAGTCTTGCGCGGTGTCGTCTTTGGCATCGGCGGCGCGGCGCTCGAGCGTGTACGCTTTGATGATCTCCACTTTGCGAGACGGCACCGCTTGGCGGAACGCAACCGTGTCCGGGCGTTTCGGATCGGCCTCGAGCAACTCCCATTCGGCGTTGTAGAGATCCACGCCTTCCAACTCCGCGCGATCAATCGGCAAGGCATCGCCGCCGGCGTCCTGCAACGTCGTGAGGAACGAGAGCGGATCGGCCTTACGGGGATCGGCCGGATCGCTAAACTCGGGCCGAATCAGCTGCAACGGGTAATGGCGCAGAGCGATCGCGGATTGCGCGTTTCACCCGGCTTACCTTCGGACGCGCCGCGGAGATAACGCACTTTGATTTCGTCGCGAGGGTCCGTGGCCCGCATCGCGGCGTCGAATGCATCGACCGTGAGCGTAGGCGCGTCATTGATGGCGACGATGACGTCTTCGACCTGCAATCCGGCTCCTGCGGCAGGCGTACCGGGACCGACGACGCGCACCTTCACGCCGGCCGGCTTACCGGCGTCGCGATAATCTTCCACGGCCAGCGAGCCGAGGTAGCCGCCGAGCGGATGCAGTTCGTCGACTTCGTGGTAGCGGGGGTTATTGAGCTCGACGCGTTCGACCACGCCGCCGCGGCTATTGAACGTAATGAGCATCCGATACGGGCTCGCGTCGTCGAGCGAGCCGAGCGTCACACGGCGGGCGGGAAACGCAGCGGGGGCGGCCGGCGCGGCGGGTTGCGCTACTGCGGGGCTTGCCGTACCGGTCGGCGATGCGGTGGGAGAAGCCGTGGGGGTGGCCGTAGGTTTTGCAGCCGTACCGGTCGCCGTTGCCGCGGCTTGCGCCTGTTGCGGCGGCTTCTTCGGCGGGAAGAATCGGTTCATGATCCAGTTGTTGGCCATCAGAATGGCGAACATCAGGACCAGAAAGAGAATGAAGCGCTTTTCCATTTAACGGACCACTCCGAAAGGCGCCGCTCCTTGCCGAGCCGGCCGCCGTGTGCGAAACGAGGATGCGTGAACTACATCCCCTTACGAAGCCGATCGCCCAAGAAATTGTCGAGTTCGGGCACGGCGTAGATTTTTTCAACCGTCTTATCGAGCGGATACTCGACGCGACGGTAGACGATACGATCGTCTTCTAAGATGACGTAGCACGACCGCGGATCGCCGTCGCGCGGCTGGCCGACGGAGCCGACGTTGACCATCAGCTTTGAATCGCCCAATTTGAACTGATATCCCATCTCTTCCGGGCGCACGAAGCGGCCGTCTTGCGTAAAGACGCCCGGCACGTGCGTGTGTCCCTGGAAACAGAATCGCTCGACCAGCGAGAACAGCTTCTCCATCTTCTTCGGATGGTGCACGTCTTCCGGGAAGACGTATTCGTTGAGCGGATTGCGCGGCGAGCCGTGTACGAAGAGGAAGCCGTTGTCGCGATGGAGCCGAGGACGCTCGCCGAGGAATTCCCAACGTCGGGCGTTGGCCTCGGGGTCGCCCGTGTTTTGTTCGAGCTGGTCGCGCGTCCAGAAAATTGCGCGCTCGGCGCCGGAGTTGAACCCTTCGGGATCGAAGAGTGCGCCTTGATCGTGATTGCCCAAAATGCAGAGATCAAACTGCATGACGCGGTCGATGCATTCGCGCGGGTTCGGGCCGTAGCCGATCACGTCGCCCAGGCAGTAGATCTCCGTAACGCCTTGGCTTTCGATATCCTTGAGCACCGCCTCGAGTCCTTCGAGGTTGCTGTGGATATCACTGATCAGAGCCCGTTTCACTGTTCGCTCACATCCCAATACTGCGGCCGCTTCCCGGGCTTGCGGCCAGGGGTTAGGCTAGGCGTCGTGCAAAGACCGACAGTTTACACTCCGCCGAGCCGAGTGCCCCAGGGGTCCATCAGGCGGCGGGTGATCGTCGGGCGACGAATTGTCGTCGCAAAGCTAAGCCGCAGTTTAGGTTAGTGCTATCCGGCGGTCAAGGTTCGCCGCAATCGGGAAACCGTTTGAGCCGACGGATTTCGCCTAGCTCACCGCATCGTAACGCTTCTCACATCGTCCCGGTCGTCGCCCTTTCGCCCATCATGCGCATCTTGGCTTTGGAAACCAGCGGACTCGGCGGCAGCGTCGCATTGCTCGATGACGCGAGCGGGTTCGCCATGTCGCGAGAATTGGCTCCCGGGCGCCGGAGCGCCCAGGGGCTGGCTCCTGCAATTCAACAAATCCTCGCCGACGCCCGGTGGTCGTTAGACCGTGTAGCTAACGTTGCGGTGACGACCGGGCCGGGATCGTTCACAGGCCTCAGAATTGGCGTAACGACGGCGAAAACGCTGGCCTACGCGCTCGGAGCGTCGATCGTTTCTCTAAATTCGCTCGATGTGCTGGCCGATGCCGTGTCGCCGAGCGACGCACGGCTCTGGGCTTTGCTCGACGCACACCGCGGCGAACTTTTCGCAGCAAGCTACCGGCGCGATGCCGCAGGTACATGGCAGCGAGAAGACGCGACCCGCGAATGCTCGCTGCCGACCGTCGATGCTTGGCTAACGCAACTCGCGCCTGGCGACATGGTGACCGGACCGATCGTCTCGCGACTTGCGGCAAAGCTGCCGGACGGGGTCAGTGCCGTCGCGGAAGAGTTACGGCAACCGCAAGCCCGCCATGTCGCGCAACTCGCCAGCCGTCGCTTAGCTCGCGGCGAACGGGACGATGTCTGGAACCTGGTGCCGTACTACGGGCGGCTTTCCGCGGCCGAAGAAAAACGATTGGCCGGCGGGTAATCCGACGTTACGGCTTGCGCTTCTTTGCGGGCCGAGCGTTCTTCTCGGCAAACGGATCCCACGACGCGTCGCGATGGCGCTCGTATTCGATTTCATCCGCCATGCGATCAGCCACGGGCGCCCGTACAGCCGCTCGACGACATGCAGCGTCATGTCGATCCCGGCCGACACGCCGGAGCTGGTGACGATGTTGCCGTCGTCGACCCAACGCGCCTGGCGCACCCATTTGACGTTCGGGCCTGGGGCGGTCGATTGCTTCCAAAAGGCCTTATTTGTCGTGGCGGGGCGATTGTCCAGCAATCCCGCGGCCGCGAGCAGCGAAGCCCCGTTGCAGACCGACATCGTGAGCTTCGCCTCCGCCGAGCGCTTGCGAAGGAATTCCAGCGTTGCGTCGTCTTTCAAGGCCGTGAACGCGCCCATGCCGCCGGGCACCAGCAACATGTCGAGCTTCGGGCAATCGGAAAACGAATGCTGCGCGACCATCTCAGGGCCTTGAGCCGATTTCACCGGCCCGGCCTTCGCGGAAACAGTCACGACGTTCACTCGCGTCTTGAGATTGCCCCAAACCTCGAGCGGCCCGCAGGCATCGAGAATTTCAAACTGGTCGAAGATTAGCAGCCCGAGAGTTTGCACACCTTCGCCCTCTGCGAGTTCTGCAGCCGGCAAGGTACGATCGGCCGAGAACAGAACAAAGACCGCTAGAAACAGCGCTTTCACGCCGCAATTTAACAATGCCATCGCCGAAATCTCTCTTTGTTCAAGGTCTGTTCCGCACAGACTACCTCGAACACGGCCGCCAGGTTTCACCGCAATCGCCTCCCAAAGGCGTATGCATCACGTCACCGAGACGTCGAACACGTGAAAGCCCCAAGCCGGCAGATCGAGAAACAGTCCGCGGTCGCAAAGTTCGTATCCGTCGCGTTGATACCAAGCCCGGCTCATCTGATCGCGGAGCAAGAGCGAATGGCCGCGGAGCGATTCATCGCCGAAGTCCACATAGCACTGCCCTTGAGTACGACCGTAGTTGACGACGATCCAGGCCCGTTGGCCGGCGTCGTCGCGCCATTCGTAGGCGATAAAACTTCGCCAGGTCGGGTTGCCCGTCCAAGCCTCACGGTGCGACAAGAGCCGCCAACGGCCGTTGCGAAACTCATCGCGTCTGAGGCAAGTGAGCAACCGCAAGTAGAAATCGCGAATCAGCGGAGCCGGAAATTCTTCGGCCTTGCGGGCCAAGTGAACGTTCATCCGTTTGCGTCGGCCGTCGAATTGGCCGTCGTGGAAGAATCGCATGCCGGGAACCGTGTACGTGAGCACGGCCGCGGCTTCGTGCATCGCCGGTTCGAATACGGCCGCCGCCCGCTGTTCGTCGTGGTTCTCAAGAAAGCGGGAACACCGGCTTTGAAACTCGTCGTCGGCCAATAAGTGGTCGCGAACGGCTTCCGCATCGCCGGTGCAAAGTCGATCGTAGAGCGACTTGTCGTAAGTGAAGTCGAACCCTTGAGCCTGCAGCGTGGCTTCCAGATCCCAATACACTTCGGAGAGAAACAAGAAGTCGTCGTTGTTGGCTCGGGCCGCGTCGATCGCTTCCGGCCAAAACGGCGAATCGACCGGTTCCGCGCCGCGCGGCAACGAACGATCGCCCCAGGTTCGCTTGAAGACGTTCGGCAGCAACAGCATCGCCATGTCGCAACGGACGCCGTCGCACAAGTTCGTGATGCCGACGAGGATTTCGATCATCGCCTTGCGCAAGCCTGCGTGGCGATAGTTGAGTTGCAGCGTATCGCGCCAGCCGGGGAAATAGGGATCGCGGCCGTGCGCAAAGATCTGATTGCCGATTCGCACGTAGTTGTGCGGTTCGGCCCTCAGTTCCGCTTCGGTACCTGCGACAAAGTACTCCGGATGCTCGGCGATCCACGCGTGGTCAAGCGCCACGTGGTTGGGTACGAAGTCGAGCATCAACCGAATGCCGCGGCTTTTCAATCGTTCGCGAAAGCGAGCCAGCGCCGTGCACCGCCGAAAGCGACGTGCGGGGTGTAGCTCTGCACGGCGAACGGCGAGCCGCAGACGTCGAAATCAGTAACGTCCGGCAAGTCTTCGAGAAAACCGGCTCGCCAATCGGCGGACGTGCGCGAACATTCGCGGCCGGCATCGCCCGTTTGCCAAATCCCCAACAGCCAGAGCCAGTTGAACCCGTGTTGCGCTAAATCGTCGAGAACTTCGTCGCCGATGTCGTCAAGCGTGGCGGGGCGGTTTAGTGAAACGCTCAACTCCGTGAGCAGTACGCGCGTGTGAACTTGGTAAAGCGTCGGAAACATGATGTCGTTCAAAGTGGCAGACGGCGTAACAGCGGCAAGCTCCGATTATACGTCGCCGATGAGTCGGCTGCTTGTTCGCCCGAAGTCAAAAACCTATGATAGCGGCTCAACTTTTTCCGCGGCCAGACGACGGGCGTTGCCCGGCATTTTCGCGGATTTTTTCTTGATCTTACCCCCGAGAATGCCGGCCATGGCCGATTACCCGCTCGCCTCGCAAACGCTTTCGCTCGGCCGTTACGAAGCCGACGTTCAGTCGCTGGTGAAGACTTGGGACGACGCCGGAAATGTTGCACGGCTGTGGAAGCGCGATGCGTCGCTCTTCTCGGGAGCCGACGAAGCCCACTGGATGGCGTGGCTCGATATTGTCGACGAGCAACTCAAAGACATCTCGCATCTGCAGCGGGCCGCGGAAGACGCCGTTCAAAGCAACGCCGGAAAGCCGTTCGCGAGCGTCGTCGTGCTCGGCATGGGTGGTTCCAGCTTGTGCCCGGAAGTCATGGCCCTGACGTTCGGTGAAAAAGCCGGCCACCCCAAATTACTCGTACTTGATTCCACGGTCCCCGCTCAAGTTCGGGCCTTGGATCAAAAGCTGGAAATGAAAAACACGGTGTTCGTCGTCGCGTCGAAATCGGGCGGCACGATCGAACCGAACTCGTTCAAGCAATATTTCTTCGATCGCTCCGTGCAATCCCAAGGGCTCGAGGGAGCCGGCAAGCACTTCATCGCCGTGACCGATCCCGGTACGAAGATGCAGAAGATCGCCGAAGGGGACAAGTTCCGCGCCATCTACTACGGCCTGCCGGAAATCGGCGGACGGTTTTCGGCGCTCTCCAACTTCGGCATGATCCCCGCCGCGTCGTCGGGCATTGACGTCGTCGGCTTCTTGACGTGCGCCCAAGTCATGGTGCGGGCCTGCGGTGCCAACGTCGCCGCCAAAGACAACCCGGGCGTGTCGCTCGGCTTGGCCTTGGGGCAATTGGCTAAATCTGGTCGCGACAAACTCACGCTCATCACTTCGCCGGGCATCTCCGGATTGGGAGCTTGGCTCGAACAATTGATCGCCGAGAGCACGGGCAAGCTCGGCAAAGGCATTGTCCCGGTCGACGGCGAGCGCGTCGCCGATCCGTCGGCCTACGGCAACGACCGCGTGTTCGTGTATTCGCGACTTGCCGCCGCTCCCGACTCGGCGCAAGACGCGGCCGTTGCGAAGTTGCGAGACGCCGGACACCCGGTCATTACGATCGACGTGCCGACGACGCTTCATCTCGGTCAAGAATTCTTCCGCTGGGAACTCGCGACCGCGGCCGCAGGCGCCGTGCTCGGCATCAATCCGTTCGACCAACCGGACGTTGAAAGCGCGAAGATCGTCGCCCGCTCGCTCATGGAGGCGTACGAAAAGTCGGGCAGCTTACCGAGCGACGAGCCGATTCTCAGCGAAGGAGATGTCAAACTCTTCACAGACTCGAACAACGCCAAGGCCTTGAAGTCGGCCGCCGGCGACAAAGCCGACGCCGCCGCGTTGGTGAAAGCTCATTTGGCCCGCGTCGGCGCGGGCGATTACTTTGCGATCAACGCGTACATTGAAATGATTCACGCCTACGACGAGCCGATCCAAGCAATGCGACACACCGTGCGCAACGCGAAGAAGTCGGCGACGACCGTCGGCTACGGACCTCGCTTCCTCCACTCGACCGGCCAATTGCACAAAGGCGGGCCGAACAACGGCGTGTTCCTGCAAATCACCTCCGACGACGCCGAAGATTTGCCGATTCCCGGTCAGAAATACACGTTCGGCATCTTGAAAGCCGCCCAAGCTCAGGGAGACTTCGCCGTACTCGCCGAACGCGATCGCCGCATCTTGCGAGTGCATCTCGGCGCCGACGTCGCCGCCGGTTTGGCAAAGCTGAAATCGTGGGTCGAAGCGGCGTTGAAATAGTTCCGAGACCGTGGCTCGCGGCCATTCGTCGCAAGTCCACGGCAAACAAAACATCTTCACGGTTTGAATCGCGGTAAAGGCGGCCCCGACGTGACGGCGACGATTTTTGAACGGGCGATGGAATTCGTCGCCGACGGCATGACCGTCGGTCTCGGGTCGGGTCGTGCCGCCAATCGGTTCACGGAATTGCTCGGCGAGCGCGTGCGGCAAGGACTGAAAGTCCGCACGACGGCCACGTCGCAAGCCACTGAGGAATTGGCCCGCCGCGTCGGTTTGTCGCCGCTCCCTCTGGAACAAGCCCTCCCGCTCGACCTTACGGTCGACGGCGCGGACGAAGTCGCCCCGAACCTGGATCTGATCAAAGGTTACGGCCGAGCGCTCGTGCGCGAGAAGATCGTCGCGAGCGTTTCCAAAAGGCTCGTCATTCTCGTCGGCCGCGAGAAGATGGTGCCTCGCCTCGGCACGCGCGGCAAGCTGCCGATCGAAGTCGTGCCGTTTGCCGCCGCGAGCGTGCTGTATCACGTCAAGCGCCTCGGGTACGACGGCCGCTATGCCGAAGCCGAAAGTGGTCCGTTCTTAAGCGACAACGGCAATCGCATTCTCGACGTGACGCTCGCCCCCACGGCCGACGCTCGACAATTGCAGGCGAACCTGCGCGGCATTCCCGGCGTCGTCGACACGGGCCTGTTTTTAGCAATGGCCGACACCGTGCTCGTCGGCGATGATGAAACGTTCCGGCTCGGGCAAGAGTTGCGGCGTCCGCAACGGGTCTGAGTGATGAAACGCCCGACGTGAGGACCACGCCCCATGAACGGAACTTTGAAAATCTTCGATTCGGAAACGGCGCTATTTGACGCGTCGGCCGAGAAGTTCGTCACCGGCGCCGCAGCAGCCGTTGCGGCGCGCGGACGATTCACCGTGGCGCTCAGCGGCGGCTCCACCCCGCGCGGACTTTACGATCGCCTGACGTCGGACGCCTTTCGCAATCGGGTCGATTGGGAGAAGGTGGAATGGTTTTTCGGTGACGAGCGCCCCGTCGGCCCGGAAGATCCGGAATCCAATTACCGGTTGGCGAATGAAACCTTGTTCACGAAGCTGAACATCGCCGATGACAAGGTTCACCGAATTCAAGGCGAGAGCGAGCGGCCGGAAACGGCGGCCAACGACTATCAAAAGGAACTATTCCGCGTCTTCGGCAACGGCGACGCCGGCCCGCCGTCGTTCGACTTGGTGCTCTTAGGCATGGGGAGCGACGGCCATACGGCGTCGTTGTTTCCTTTCACGGCGGCACTCAACGTTCGAAAACGCTGGGTGACGGCCAATGACGTACCGCAACTCAGCACGCGCCGCTACACGCTGACGGCTCTCACGATCAACGCGGCCGCCTGCGTGCTCTTCATGGTCACGGGCGTCGGCAAAGCCAAGGTATTGCGCGAAGTCCTACACGGACGGGCCGAACCTAAACGGTTGCCGAGCCAAATGATCAAGCCGACGAGCGGCGAATTGCTCTGGTACGTCGATCGTTCGGCGGCCAGCCAACTGGAAGTGTGACGTAGAGTTGACGAGCGGCGAATTTCGCCGGACCCAAATTTCTTGAGAGCGACGACGAACTCATGAGCGACGACCGAGTAAAAATCGCCCCCTCGATCTTGGCCGCAGACTTTACGCGGCTCGGGGCGGACGTCGCCGATGTCGAAAAAGTGGCCGGGCTCACGGGCGTGGATCGACTGCATGTCGACGTCATGGACGGAATGTTCGTCCCGAACATCAGCTTCGGAATTCCGGTGCTGAAGTCGCTGGCCAAGGTCACACGGCTGCCGCTCGAAACGCACCTGATGATCGAGGCCCCGGAACGCTACTTAGAAGATTTCGTCGCCGCCGGATCGACCAGTTTGCTCGTGCACGTCGAAGGCGCTCACCATTTGCATCGCACGATTCAGCGCATCAAGTCGCTCGGCGTGAAAGCCGGCATCGTGCTCAATCCGGCGACTCCGCTCACCGTGCTCGAAGAGATTCTTCCCGATGTCGACCTGGTGTTGCTGATGACGGTCAACCCGGGCTTCGGCGGCCAGAAGTTCATTCGCTCGACGCTGCCGAAAATCCAACGGTTGAAAATGATGATTCACGAAATGAACATCGGCTGCGAACTTGAGGTCGACGGCGGCGTCGACGCCCAAACGGCCCGCGATTGCGTTTCGGCGGGAGCAGACGTGTTGGTGGCCGGTTCGGCCGTGTTCGGCACGGTCGACGGCATTGAGAAGGCGCTCGGTCGACTCGCGACGGCGGCCAACGCCGGAGAATAACTATTCGCTCCAGCGGCGATTCTGCTTCTTCGTGCTGTCTCGTTTCTTGCTGTCCAAGCGTCGCTGCTTGGCCGCACGGCTCGGCTTCGTCGCCTTACGCTTCTTTGGCGCGATGGCGACCGACAGCAACATCTCGCGAACTTTCTCCAGACAATCGTCCACGTTCTTCGGCTGGTCGCGATACCGCTCGCTCATCACGACCAATTCGCCTTCGCCGGTGAGCCGCGAACCATACTTCGCTAGGAAGCGAGCTCGCACTCCTTCCGGCAGGCTCGGACTCGTCGTCGCTCGCCAACGCATCACGGCCTTCGAGTTGACCTTGTTGACGTTCTGGCCGCCGGGGCCCGAACTGCGCAGCGTAGGTAAACTCGAACTCCGCGTCGGGAATCTGAATATGCGGAGCGACGACAAGCATGGGGCGAACCTGAACGGAACGATGGCGGGCAAAAACGTTGCGCGCGGTGCGGCGAAGCGTTCGTTATAGTATACGACGATTCGAACTTAGACGATGCACGACGCGGCGAGGTTCGCGAAAACATGACATACGGGCGTGATGGTTTTCCGATCGCGGCGCATGTCTCCTCGCGCTCGTCCTTTGCTCGTCGCAGTCGTTCGCCGTGCTCGCAGACGACCTGCCGCCGGACCTTTCCACGCGTAAAAACGGGGGCGATTGGGAACAATTTCTCGGCCCCGCCGCGGATGGAAAATCGCCCGAACGCGGCTTGATCGCCCCTTGGCCGGCCAGCGGACCGCGTTTGGTTTGGCAGCAACGCACGGGCGTCGGCTACGGCATGCCTGCGATTAGTCGCGGACGATTGTTCCAATTCGACCGCCACGGCGCCATGGCTCGATTGACTTGCCACAACGCAACGACGATGGCCGAGTTGTGGCGATTCGAATACCCCACCGACTACGAAGATATGTTCGGTTATGACAACGGGCCTCGCTGTGCGCCGGTCGTTGATGCCGATCGCGTTTACATTTTTGGCGCCGAAGGGATGCTCTATTGCCTGCGAGTCGTTGACGGCTCTCTTCTCTGGAAAGTCGATACGGCTCAAGACTTCGGCGTCATCACGAATTTTTTCGGTGTCGGCGCCACTCCGGTGATCGAAGGGGAGTTGCTGCTTGTTCATGTCGGCGGCAGCCCGCCGGAAAGCCGGCTCGTGCCTCCCGGGCAACTCGACATGGTGAAGCCGAACGGCTCGTCGGTCGTCGCCTTCGACAAACGAACCGGCCAAGTAAAATACAAGGTCGGCGACGATCTGGCCGGATACGCAGGCCCGCACGTCGCGACGATCGGCGGCCGCCGCCTCGGGCTACAGTTCGGTCGCGACGGATTGCTGGCGTTCGATCCCGTCGCGGGAAAGCAGGAGTTTTACTTCCCTTGGCGAGCGCTATTTTGGAGAGCGTGAACGCATCAAATCCCGTCGTCGTAGGTGATTTGGTGCTAATCTCCGAGACATACGGGCCCGGCAGCGCGCTACTAAAAGTGCGAACCGGCGGCTACGACGTCGTTTGGAGCGACGCCGAATCTCGGCGCGACAAACGCCTGCAAACGCATTGGAACACGGCCGTGGAGGTCGACGGGTTCGTGTACGGTTCCAGCGGCCGGCATTCGAGTAACGCCGAACTGCGTTGCGTTTCGTTGGCGACCGGCGAAGTGAAGTGGTCGGAGCCCGACCTTTCGCGGGCTTCACTCACCTACGTCGACGGACACCTCGTTTGCCTCACGGAGTACGGCGAGCTTCTGCTGATCAAAGTAAATCCGGAAAAGTTCGACGTGGTGTCGCGTTTCACTCCGACGCGACCGGAAGGCGGCATCGATCCGACGGGGCTTGGTCCGGCACGATTGCTTTCGTACCCCGCGTGGGCCGCACCGATCATCGCCCGCGGGTTGATGTATGTTCGCGGCGAAGGACGGTTGGCGTGCTTCGAGATCATTCCAGAGTGATCTCACGCTGTAGAGAGCGACTTCCACGGCATTCTCAAGAGAGTCAATCTAAATCGCACCCGAGCACTTCGTCGCGGGCCGCGAGCACATGCTCGATGATCGAGTGCATCCGGTCTTCGTCGGTGAACGGCGAGAGCACGTACGACTTAAGTGCCGCAATCGGCACGCCGTACTCGGTATTCCGATAGCAATCGGTCATGCGAGATCACGACGCCGGCTCCGGCCAAACGCTTCGGCGTTCACTCGCTCGAACACTCGGCGGTTGAGCCGATTGTATTCCTCAACCTTGGAACGGAAGCGCGCGCTCGGTGCGTTCGCGATCTTTGATCGTGAACGTATCGACGCCCGGCGGATAGACGCGAAACAGCGTCACCGGTCCGACGTTTTCGCCGTTGAGCACCGTGAGATCGGGATGCGCCTCAATCCCTTCTCGCGAGCACTTCGGCCATCTCTACGATGTGCCCCAGCAGCGTCCGAAAACCTTCGCGGCCAAGCATCAGCATCGTCGCCAACGCCGCCATCGGCCCCGTGCCGCTACGACTCGTTTCCAGCGTGTACATGCCCGGGTGATACGAGCCCGACTGATACAGATACGGCATCGAATCACGATCGCGAGCGATCAGCCCGAAGTCGGCGCATTGCTGAACAAGGAACAGCGACGAGATGTACGGCGCATATCCGGTCTTGTGAAAATCGATACCGATGGAATCGGCCAACCGTAGATGTTGCAAACGATTGTGGGCCGCGCGCCAAGGCGCGCACCGTGCGGCCGCGGAATCCTGAGGGATTGGCCGTGAAATCGTAGTCGTTGAATACGCTCCACGCCCAACCGATCACGGCGTCAGCGTGGATGTGCGGCACGTAATCAAGCTCGAACTCGTTGACGAGTAGATCGCGTAGCGATCGTACGCGCGCAGGTCGTCGAGGCCGAAGGCGTCGGTCGAACCCATCGTCGCGACGATCGCGGCAATGCGTTTCCCTTCGGCCAACGCTTGCCGTGCACCATTTTGGCCAGCGCAGTCGACGTCGAGCGAGTTGTCGAGATGCGTCGGAACGCGGACGACGGAATCTTGCCCGATGCCGAGCCAGCCGGCCGCGTTGAGCACGGCATAATGACAATGTTCGGACGCAAGCACGACGACCGGCTCACGGACTCCGCGCCGCATCGCGCCGGGCACGGCCTTTTCCAACCCGATCTTGATGCCGTAGAACAGGCACCCGGTACCGCCGAACGTGAAGACGCCGCCGGCGCGATCGGCGTCGTAACCCACTAGCGCCGCGGCCATGGACGAGGCCTTCACTTCCGCTTCGGAGAATCCACGGCCGCTTTCGTCGCTGCACAAATTAGGGTTGTACGTCGACGCGAGCAAGACGCCGATGATGCCGGCGATCGAAGGATGCGTGATTACGTTGACTTGGCTCTGCGGATGCCCCCAGAGAAACATTCCCTGCAACTGGGCCACAAGCTGCGGGACCACGGCTTCTAAACTCTGGCCGGTCGGAGCCAATCGCGAGCCAATCGCCTTCGAATAGTCCGGCTCGCGCGGGCCGCCGAGCATCGGCATTTGCGACTTCAGAGCATCGACCTGATCCAAGGCCCGCAAAATCGTGAAGACGAAGTAGGCATCATGCACCGGATCTGAAACCGGCTGCGGGAACTGACGGCGAAGCGTGGCGAGAAGTTCTTGATAGCGAGGGAGCATGGGCGTAGCGACGTTCAATCTCGCGCGAAGGTGTGGTTACCCGGCTAGGCGACGTTGGCGAATTTGGTCCAGGGCCGCGGCAGCAATAATGATCGCACCGATCACGATATTGGTGTAAGAGTTCGAAATTCCCAACGCGTTGCAGCCCGACTCGATGACAACCATCATGGCCGCTCCAGCCAACGTACCGAGAATACTCCCGCGGCCGCCGTTGAGGCTCGCCCCACCGATGACCGCGGCGGCGATGATCTTCAGTTCGAGCCCGGAGCCGCTGGTGGGATCGCCGCTGCGTAATCGCGTAAACTGCAGAACGCCGGCCATGCCGACGCACAGTCCGGCGAGTGTATAAACAGCGATGCGCACGGCCGTGACGTTGATGCCACATAGCCGGGCCGTCGGTTCGCTGGAGCCGACGGCAAAGACGTACCGACCGAACACCGTGTATTTCAGCATCGCCGCGGTCAACACGGCAACGCCCAGCACGATCCAGACGCTGATCGCGAAATTGGGCACGATCGATGGAATCAACCATTTAGGCGACACGGGCGAATAGGCGATGGTCGAAAGCCAACGCGGATACTGGTCGATCGACGGAGAGACCGTCGTTTCGTTGCCGATGAGCTTCGCGACGCCGAGAAAAATGCTCATGGTGCCGAGCGTGACGATGAACGGCACGATTCGAAGCGAACTGATCAGCGCACCGTTGATCAAGCCCGTCAAAGCACCCATGCCCAGTGCCGCCGACACGCCGACGCCGATGCCGTAGTTGTTTTTGAGGCACCAAGCCAAAGTTGTCGAGCACAAAGCGACGGCGGTACCGGACGCCAAGTCGATACCGCCCGCGATGATGATGATCGTCATCCCGAGTGCGGCCATCGCCACGATCACCGTCTGCTCGGGAATCGTGCGGATCGTGTTTACGCTGAGGAAGGTGGAGTTTGCACCGTCTTGAATACGATCAGCGATGCCGAAGCCGATCAACACGACGAAAAACACCAATACCGGCCCGAGCGTCGTCAACAAAGCCTGGCTACGCGTACGTCCCGAGCGCGGCGAGCGGGCGGTCTCCGAGGTTTCGGCCATCGATTATTCTTCCGTTTGAATGGCTGCCGCCATGATCGTTTCTTCGGTCCAATCGCGGGTGGATCGCACGTCGCGAATGCGTCCGCGCGACATCACGGCGATGCGGTCGCACATGGCCAGCAATTCGGGCAAGTAAGAGCTGACGAAAATCACTCCCTTGCCTTGGGCCGAAGCTTCGCCCATGAGCCGGTAGATTTCCGACTTCGTGCCGACGTCGATCCCGCGCGTCGGCTCGTCAAGCAACAACACCTCTGCATCTTGATGCAGGACGCGGGCGATGGCGACTTTCTGCTGATTGCCGCCGGAAAGCTCGCTCACGAGTTGCGCCGGACCGGCCGCTTTCACCTGGAGACGTCGCATCCAAGCAACGGCCGCTTCGCGGCGGCGGCGCAGATTCAAAATGCCGAAGCGAGAGTAGGGCCGGAGCCTACTGAGCGTGAGATTGTCTTCGATTGACTGCGTTTGCGCAGAGTCCCTCCCCTTTGCGATCTTCGGACACCAGACCGAGCCCGGCTTGCAGACGAGCCCGCGGCGTGGCGCGGGGCGAGACGTGCGCGATGCGAACTTTGCCGCGGCGCACGGGATCGAGAGCCGCCAAACAACGTAAGAGTTCCGTGCGTCCCGCGCCGACGAGGCCGGAGACGCCCAGAATTTCCCCGCGGTGGAGCGTCAGCCGAACGTCGCGAGGCGTGCGGCGGCCTGTCACCCCTTCAATCTCTAGCAGCACGTCTCCGGCTTGATGCGGAACCTGTGGAAACAATTCTTCGACGGTGCGGCCAACCATGAGCGATACGATTTGCGGTTCGTCGACGTCGGCCAATCGCCCCGTGCCGACCGTTCTTCCGTCGCGGAGCACGGTGTAGCGATCGGCGACGGCCCGTACTTCTTCCAAGAAGTGGCTGATGTAAATCACGCCGAGACCGGCCTCTTTCATCGACCGAATGATGCGAAACAGCTGGATCGCGTCGTGCTGCGTGAGACTGCTCGTCGGTTCGTCGAACACGACGACGCGGGCTTCTTGAACGAGCGCCGCGCAATCTCAACGACTTGCCTGAGGGCGTTCGAGAGATCGCGTACCGGCTGATCGAGAGGTAAGTCCGCATGGCCGAGACGCGCCAGCGCCGCACGAGCCAATTCACGCTGCCGCCGACGATCGACGATGCCGACTCGGCTGCGCTCTTGGCCGAGCATGATGTTCTCAATGACGTCGAGATCGGGAGCCAGCGTGAGCTCCTGATAGATCATCGCCACGCCGGCCTGACGGGCTTCATGCGGCGAACTCGGCTGAAACGGCCGACCGGCGAACGAAATGATTCCGGCGTCCGGACGATAAGCGCCCGCCAAAACCTTCATCAACGTGCTTTTGCCGGCCCCGTTCTCGCCGATCAGCGCCATGCACTCGCCGGCGCGAACTTCAAGCGCCACGTCGCGCAGCGCTTGCGTTGCGCCGAAGCGTTTCGAGATTCCGGCCATCGCCAAGAGCGGCGTCCCGTCCGACATGGCGTGCTCCGCGCTATTGTTCTTGCTGCGGCGGGAACAACAGCTTCTTCATCTCGGGACTATTCATATTCGCAGGCGTCGCCACATATTCGCCGGTCGAAATTCGTTTCTCGACCTGCTCGCCGCGAATATGTCGCACGAGCGTCTTTACGGCCAAGTAACCCATCGTATCCGGGTCTTGCAGCACGATTCCGTGCATATTGCCTTGGGCCATCGCTTCAATCAGGGTCGGGCTCGGGTCGAAGCCGACGAACTTCACTTTGCCGTTAAGCTGAGCACTGGTCATGGCGTTCAACATACCGACGCCGTTCGGCTCCGACACAACGAACGCGCCGTTAACCTGATCGTGAAACTGCAGAAACAGCTGCTGCGACTTATCGAGGGAAGAATCACGAGTAGTCCCCGAGTATTGATTCTCGGAAATAACTTTGACGTCCGGGTACTTCTTCAATTCGTCGAGAAAACCTTCTTCGCGCTGATGCGTGCTTTCGCTGCCGACGGCATAGCGCAGCATGATCACGTTTCCCTTCTTCCCCATGGCCTCCGCTAAGCACTGCGCCCTAGGCGGCCTCCTTTTTCATTGTCGGTGGCGACGTAGCTGACGATGCTTTCCGTGTCGTCAAGGCCGCTGTCGAAGATGACCGTCGGAATGCCGGCCTGCTTGGCTTGCTGCACCGGCGGAATCAGGGAATCTTTGCTGATCGGCGCGAGGCAGATGCCGTCGACGCCCGCATTGACGAAGTCCTGAACGATGTTGATCTGGGCCTCGCGGCTACTTTCGTTGACCGCGCCTTTCCAGATGATCTCGACGTTCAGTTCTTTCGCAGCCCGCAGCGCACCGTGATGGACCGACTTCCAAAACTCGTGCGTCGTCCCCTTAGGAATGACCGCGATGCGAAGCTTGCGATTGGGATCGGGCGTACCTGCCGAAGGCTCGCTGCAACCGGCGACCAGCGAAGTGATCAAGCAGACGAAGAAGAAACGTACAGAGGGCGGGCGCAGTCTCACGGCGACGACTCCCAGGGCATGGGGTGAGTGCGAGCAACTAGCGAGCGCGCACGACAAACGCGGCGTGCGTTGCGTCGTCCGCCGCTTTGCTGCGATGCGAGCCTGCTAGTATGGCCGCGCCGAGCGCCGTCCGCAAATCAGGACGACGCTGAATCTTAAGAAGTCGAAGCGACGACGAATCGTCTAGTGACGATCATGTCCGCCGCGTCCGCGACCACCACGTCCGCGATGGCCGCCACGGTGTCCGCCTTGCGGATTCGGGTTCCGAGCCCGCGCTTCCATATTGGCGTTGATCACATACCCGACGGCTTCATCCCACGTGGGAATGCCCTTGTGGATCTGGTGAAAGTCTTCCACCGGATCGTGATCGCCGTCGGCATGAACGTCGTCGTGATCTCCGTGATCGTCGGAGTCGTGGATGATCCGCCGGTCACGGCCGGACGACTCTTCGACGAGGTCGTCGTGGTGATCATCATGGTCGTCATGATGGTCATCGTGCAGATCGTCGGACGACGAAGCCGCACGATCCCCTTCCGGTCGGCCCCCTTCACGATTTCTCCCGCCTCGGCGACGACGGCGGCGACGCTTCCGTCGCGGTTCGTCGCCGGCACCGCCATCCGCACGTTGCGGCGGCGCCGAGTCGTAGCCGTCCCCTTCGTCATGCATTTCGACAGGCTCGAATCCGGCGGCTTCCTGCGATTCGAAATCGTCGGCTTCGTGAAATTCGTCGTCGACGTCGGGGCGCTCCACTTCCCGGCGCGCTTCCGGCGGACGACCGCCGTCGCGACGCGCAGAGTCTCGCGGAGCCGAATCACGCGGACCACGCTCGCCTTCGAAACGCTCTCCTTCCGATCGTCCACGACCACGGCCACGGCCGCCCCGACGACGACGGCGGCGACGCGACGAATCGGCGTCGTCGCTACGTTCTCCTTCGCCGCCGGCAGGACGATCGGCCAAAGGTTCGTCGAGCGAACGGGGAGCCTCACGATGCAAGACGTCGCGTTCTTCTTGGAGAGCGTCGCGGAAATCGTCGAACTCACGACCGCGCGAACCGATCGCCGGCCCGCTATCGCGAGGAGTTTCAGGCTTCGATTCCGGTCGCGGCATCGGCTCGCTGCGGAAGGCGGACTCTTTGCGCGGACGCGGTTCGTGATGTCGTGCTTCGGGAGCGGCGCAGGAGACGGAGCGACCGGTGCGGCCGCTTCCGGTCGGGTACGCTTGCCGCCGCCGATACCCAGCCACGACGTCAGTTCTTCCCAACTGCTGCGTTTCGGCTTGTCGGCATGTTCAGCCGGTTCTTCAGCAGCGGCGGTCGGGGCAATGACGGGAGGCGGCGACGGGGCCGGCCGTTGCGGCGCGGGCTTCGCGTCGGCACCGAGTTCTTGAGCCAGCGTGTCCCAACGGCTCACTTTTTTTTCCGATTCCGACATGAATGCTTCCGTTCGTTGACTTGGAGACTCGCGCGACGATCGCTCGGTCCTACTCGGGAAAGCTTGGTCGTCCATTAGTTGGAAACCGACCGCTTTCCGGGGGGCGACACGTCGCAGGCGGAGAAAAACGAATTATAGAGTTACCGCCCGCCGCTGTGAAGTCGTGACGGCGCAGGGATTTGCGATCATTTTTGCAGTCGGATTTGCCGGCCGCAACGTGCCTTCTGGTAGCCCAAATTCCTAGAATTCACCAATCGCACCGGCCGCGATCCCTGTTTGTTCTGCGAACCCACGACGACAAGGAAGCTCGCCCATGTCGCACCATCGTACGTCGCCCCACGCTCCCGCCGCCCCCACGGCCGGCTCTCAGAAAGCCGACGGCTTCGTCGAAGATGTCGAAGTTCGCGGGCACATCATCGACAGCCTGATCCTGCCGAAAATCCTCGACATCATCACGCAAGCGGGCGCTCAGTTTCGCATCAAGAAGATTTCCATCGGCCAAGGTCGCAACGATCCGAGCTTCGCGCTGGTCGAAGTGCGTGCCGACGGCGAGGAGCGATTGCAGACCGTGCTGGCCGCGATCGCCGACCACGGCGCGGTGCCGACCAATCTGCAGGACTGCGCGATCGCCGAAGCCGACATCGACGGAGCCTTTCCCGAAGGCTTCTACAGCACGACCAATCAAAAGACCGAAGTTCGCCTCGGCGGGCATTGGCACGAAGTATCGCTGCAAGAGATGGACTGCGGCGTACTGATCGATCCCGCCAGCGGTCCGCCGCGCTGTGTGGCGATGACCGAGGTTCGCAAGGGAGATCGGATCGTATGCGGTCATGCCGGCGTACGCGTGATCCCGCCGCTACGTTCGAGCGAACCGCACGCATTTGAGTTTATGAATTCGGCCGTATCGACGGAAAAGCCGAAAGGGACGGCCATTCGTGAGATCGCGCGCGAACTCGTGCGCACTCATGAGTCCGGCGGCAAAACGCTCATCGTCGGCGGCCCGGCCATCGTGCATACCGGCAGCGGCGAACATTTGTGCCGATTGATTCGCGGCGGCTATATCGACAAGCTCTTCGCCGGCAACGCGTTGGCGACGCACGACATCGAACAATCGCTTTTCGGCACCAGCCTGGGGGTGCGGCTTGAAGAAGGAATCTCCGTCGAAGCAGGTCACGAGCATCACCTGCGGTCGATCAACCGTATTCGCCGCATCGGCAGCATTCGGGCCGCAGTGGAGCAAGGCGTGCTCAAGTCAGGCATCATGTACGAATGCGTCCGCCACGACGTCGACTTTCTACTCGCCGGCAGTATTCGCGACGACGGCCCGCTCCCCGACGTCATTACGGATTCGCTCGTTGCTCAGCAAGAAATGCGGCGACGCATCCGTGACGTTACGTTCTGCCTGATGATCGCTACGACATTGCACTCCGTCGCCGTGGGCAATTTGCTGCCGGCGTGGGTGAAGGTGGTGTGCGTCGACATCAATCCTTCGACGGTGATCAAACTCAATGATCGCGGTTCGTTTCAAACCGTGGGACTAGTCACGGACGTCGAGCCGTTTTTACGGGCCTTAGTGCAGGACGTGGAAGAACTGGCCGGCGAACGCCGCGGGTCGTAGCCGCGCCGCCTACAACACTGCTCGACTGCTACTGATGAACCATGACGCAACCTTGGATCTTGATGTGTCCGCCGGACTACTACGGGATTGAGTATGAAATCAATCCGTGGATGAGCCGCAGCCGAGCCAGCGACGCCGCAACGGCCCGCGAGCAATGGCATGCTTTGCACGCCGCTTTAACTGCGGCAGGGGCCAAGATTTCCATGCTCGAACCGCGGTCCGGTCTACCGGACTTGGTCTTCACGGCCAACGCCGCGATCGTGTATCGCCGCACGGCCGTACTTTCACGATTTCGTCATGTCGAGCGACAGGGAGAAGAACCCGTCGACGAGGCTTGGCTCACCGCCGCGGGTTTCACAGTTCTCCGTTTACCTTCGGACATCTACTTCGAAGGAGCCGGTGACGCCCTCTTTTGCGGCGATACGCTCTTCGCAGGATATCGCATTCGCAGCCATGCCCGCGGGCACCAGCTTGTCGGCGAGTTGCTCGGCGTGCGAGTGATCCCCGTCGAACTGACCGACGACTATCACTACCACCTTGATACTTGCTTCTGTCCGATTGCGGCCGACGCCGCGATCTACTACCCCGGCGCGTTCGACGAATACGGCCTACAAGCTCTCCAGGCGCACATTCCGCAACTCATTCCCGTGGAGCGAGAGGAGGCCCGGCGGTTTGCGTGTAATGCGGTCGTGGTGGGCCGAACCGTCGTGACAAATACCGGCTGCCCGAAATTGCACGCCGATCTGAAAGAGCGCGGCTACACGCCGGTGGAAACGCCGCTCGACGAGTTCGTGAAGGCCGGCGGCAGCGCAAAGTGCCTCACGTTGCGACTCGACGGGGAAGACGCGGCCGCGTGGCGAAATTCGCCCGCGGCCGACGACTAACCCGTTACCACACGGCAGTTGCTTCGAACCGTTGCCCGAGTTCTTCGTGCCGGTCCGCGACTAGCGTCGCAGCATGACGTTACCGTTGTCTGCGACGTTGAAGAGCGGACGGAACGGCGTGTTGTGGATGCCTTCCTTCATACGGCCGAAGTAGAAGACGATGTTCATCGACAGGTTCCACGATTCATCGGCCCCGCCGTTATTGTTCTGTCCTTCGTCCGGCATGATGTAGTTGAAGCCGCCCACCATGTCGCAACGGTTCGACAGCGGTACGCGGAAATCAGCGCCCAAGACCGGCAGGCTTTGATCCGTGGCACCGGCCCAAATGCGGCCTTGTCCGCCGTAGCGCGTCGTGTGGCGGTAGAACATCGTGTACATGTCAGTCGGCATCACTTGGGCGTTGACCAAGTTGATGTTGAGGATGTTGAACGTCACGTCGTCGCCGTTGGAGCCGAAGACGCCGGCAAAACCGAATTCGTTGCCGCAGCCGGTGAGCCAACTGATTTCCGCACGAATTTGCGACACGGTGTACTTGGAGTAGTAGTTGTCGGTCAGCCAATCGTAGGCCGCGCCCCATTGCAGGCCGCGACCGCGATACGCCCGATGAAACACACCGGCCGTGACGAACACCTGTTCTCGAGCCGAAGAATTGAACACCGTGCCCGAGAGATCGCTTTGCGTCCAACGCGCACCGACCTGATAACCGAGGCCGCACCGCGGGAACGGTATCAGAGCGCCGCCGAGATTGAAACCTTCGTTGAAGCCGAAGTTGCCGTTGATACCCAGGTCGAGCGGACCTTTGAACGCTTGCGTTCCGCCGAACACCGAAGCTTCACGGAAGAGGAAGCCGAGGCAGTTGTGCAAACAGCGAGCGACGCGGCCGCAGCCGAGGCGGTGGCTACCGTACAGCCCGCACTCGGGGCAGCGCGGTGGGTCGGACCATTCGTCGTGTTGGCAAACGCCCGAGGTGCAACTGCCGTCGATGCACGAGGCACAACCGGCTTGACCGTGCTCAAAGTGCATACCCGGATCTAGCTGCACACCGTCTTCGTAAATCGTTTCGCCGCCGTGGAGCTGGCCGTCCCCTTCGACGATCGTTTCGCCGTCGTGAAACAGTTCGCCTTGAGCGCTGCCGGGAGCCGGCAACGTCGAGCGACCGGACAAGTCGTCCGGTACCGGGATGACTTCGCCGGCAGAACTGTTGGGAGTCACGCCGCCCGGAGAGAGCTTCGGTTGTGAGCCGCCGACGGGGCCGCGCTCGGTGATGGTCGGCTGACCGACGACTTTTTCACCGTCAGCCAAGCGAATGTTGTAGTCGGCAAGAAATTGATGGTCGGCCCGCGTCGGCACGCCGCGCGAGCTGCCGCCTGCGTTCACCGCCCGGTTCTCCGTCGACGATTGAGCGGCGGTCATCCGAATGCCGCCGTGCGCCGCGGTCGTTTCGATGCGATTGGCGCGGGCCGTGAACTCGGTCGAACGCGGGGTGACCACGGAGTTCGGCTTACGTTGCCAACTCGGCGTGACTTCGTCCCAATTGGAACGTCGCACCGCATCGGCATGCAGCGGCGCACTCGACGCCGTATTTGCGGAGGCCGTCGCCGTCGCAGAGGTCCGCCGCTCGGGCGACCAACTGCTCGACTGCGCAGACGCAATCGTCGCTGCCGGCAGATAAATGAATGCAAAGCAAAGCGCAACACGGCGAACGTGGGGGGCGTTCATCGCAGAATCCTCTTCAGCAGATCAGCGCAAGCGTGGGGGAAAGCGCCTGCACTATCGGACGCCCCATTTATCGACTCGCTACGACCGGAACTTTCGCAGAATTCAGAAAACTTTCTGCGACCGGAAAAGACATCGCAATCGCCGCAAATTAACGCAGTGCCGGCTTACGGCGAGCGAGCGTGCACGCTTTGTCCGTCAATTTGGGCGATTCCGGATTAAGGTTCCGGTTTTGAGGGCCGAACTAGTTGTAAGGGATATATCGAAGGTGCCGGTGCGCCATCGCTGCGCCTGCGGTATCTCCCCACGTTTCGCGCAAGCGTCGCCGGCATCCTGCCGACGATGCCCGCCCCATGAGCCCGTCGCAATGGTGACCGCATGAGTGTCCATCAGGTTGAACAGCTCCGGCCGAACGATGACGGTACGACGGCGATTCGGTCGCACGTTCTCTTCGCTTGGCATCGCGTGCTCCGTGTTCTGCCGACATTGGCCCTCTTCTGCTTACTGTCGGCGTTCACCTCGTCGGCGCAGGCCCAGTATGTGGTCAACGTTTCAAACGACGACGGCACCGGCGGCACGGCCGGTACGTTGAGTTGGGCCATTCTCCAGGCGAACGCCGTTCCGAACACGATCGACATTCAAGTCGCCACGATCAACCTCAGCGGTTCGCTGCCGGAAATCGACTCCACCGGTCCGTTTACGGTCGACGGTAACGGCGTCACGATCAACGGTAATAACAATCAAGTGTTCTGGGTGTCCGACGGCGGCGTGACGTTCACCGACATGACGATCAACGGCGGCCGAGCCCGCGGCAACGACGGTGGCGACGGTGCAGGGGGCGGCGGCGGCGGTCTCGGCGGCGGTGGTGGTTTGTACATCGAACCGGACGCCGGCAACGTCGAAATTCAAAACGTCGTCTTTACGAACAACTCCGCGGTCGGCGGCGACGGCGGCAACGGCGACGGCACGACTTCACCCGGCGGCGCAGGCGGCGGCTTCAACGGCAACGGCAATCCCACGAACAACGGCGGCGCGAGCGTCAACGCCAGCGACGGCACCGGTAGCGGCGGCGGCGCGGGAGGCGTGGGCGCCAATTCCAGCGGTGCCAATTCCGGCTACGGCGGCGGCGGCGGCGGTGCGGGACCGGGTTCTGGAACCGGCGGCAGCGGCAACGGCGGCGGCTCCGGCGGCGCTTCGGGCGTCGGCGGCAGCGGCGGTCTGGCGTTGGGCGGTGCGGTGTTTGTCGGCAACGAGCGCCACGCTTACGATCCGCAGCACCACGGCCACGACGGTCGACAACACCAACTCGGCCACCGGCGGCGCCGGCGGCACGGGCACCACGACCAACGGTGCTAACGGCAACGGTAACGGCGGCGGCGTGTACGTCGGCATCGGTAGTAACGCCATTTTCAACACGGATGCCGCCAACATCGACATCTCCGGCGACATCTTCTCCAATGGTCACATCACGATTTCAGGTACGGGCAACGGCATCGTCAACTTCATCGGCGGCACGGCCACGCACAGCACGGCGTTCTCCACCGGCACGACGATCAACGCCGGCAACATCCTCAACGGCACGACCAACAGCCTCACGGGCCCGATCACAAACAACGGCACTCTCCGCTTCACGCAAACCACGACCGGGACGTTCGTCGGCACCGTCACCGGCACGGGGACCGTCGAACTGGCCGGCACCGGCCGCATCGTCTTGGCCAACGCCTACAGCGGCAACACGGTGATCAACGCCGGCACCTTGCAAGGCACCACGTCCCAACTGCTCGGCACAATTACCAACAACTCGACGCTCGATATTCAGCAGAGCTCCAACGGCACGTTCAGCGGCACGGTCACCGGCGGCGGCACCGTACAGAAAAGCGGAACCGGCACGGTGACGATGGGCAACCAAGCCTATACAGGCGCGACCAACGTTTCGCAGGGCGGGCTTCTCATCAACGGTAACAGCTCGAGCAATACCGTCAGCGTGGCCTCGGGCAGCATCGTTCGGCGGCAACAGCAATTTGGCGGGGGCATTGGTGAACGCCGGTACTCTCTCGCCGGGCAACAACGGCATCGGCACGACCACGGTCGGCACGAATTTCACGAACAACAACGGCACGATCAACATCCAAGCCGCCCCGACGGCCGGTGCAACCACGCCCGGCACGACGCACGACTTCATCGACGTTGCCAATAACGCCGTCGTCAACGGCGGCACCGTGAACATTCAAAGCACCGCCACGACCGGTTACTCCTCCGGCACTTCGTACACCTTCCTCGATTCGAATGCTCTCACGGTGAACACGCCGTTCACGTTCAACGACGACTTGTCGTTCTTCAACGTCACGCCGTTCTTCAACGGCACCAGCTACGGCTTCACGCTCTTCCGCGACACCTCGGGCTTCGTCAACGCTGCTCAAACGCCGAACCAGCAAGCCGTGGCGAATTACCTCGATGCCACAAGCGCCGGCGCGGCGGGCGACTACAACACCGTGCTCGACCAAATCGCCTCGCAACCCAGTTCGGCGCTGCCGGGCATCTTCGATCAGCTCTCCGGCGTCGGCTACATCAGCGCCGCCTCGATGGGCGTGCAAAACGCAACGGCCGTCATGCTGCGTTTGAGCGACATGACGGGCAGCGACACGCTCGGTCAGCCGGAGCGCGGTGGTACTTCTCCCCTTGTAAACTACGACGACGATCAACAATCGGTCAGCTTCGTCAGCATGCGTTCGCGCGAAGGAGTGCCGCTGGTACCGGTGCTTCGCTTCGAAGGGCGGCAACGTCGTCCGTGGAACGGCTTCAGCATCGGTTACGGTACTTGGAACAACGGCGTCAACACGCTCGGCAACTTCGGCGCGGGCGGTACGCTGACTTCGATTTTCCGCGACCTCTACACCGGCGTGCGTTTCGGCATGCTCGCCGGCTACAACTACTCCCGACTCAATCTTGAAGTGCCGGCGCACCGTGTGTCCGACGACAACTTCACGACGGGGCATTACTTCCGCGTGGAGAACGACGACTACTACTGGCTCACCGCTTCTTCGTACGGCTTCGATTCATACAGCGGCCGGCGCAACATTGCGTTCGGCACGATCAATCGCACGGCGACCTCCTCGTACGGCGGCTGGCAAACCACGCAGTACACGGAATTCGGCATGAAGGAAGTCGGCTGGCCGATGGATATCGAACCTTTCTTCGGCATGCAGTACGTCTACATCCGCCAAGACGGCTTCACGGAAACCGGCGCCGATTCGTTGAACATGTCCGTCAACAGCATCAACGTCGACTCCTTCCGGCAGTTGCTCGGCGCTCGTTTCGCCTACGGGCTCGGCTCGTTCCGTCCCGAAGCCCGCGCCATTTGGCTTTACGACTATCTCGGCACGACGAACGTGATGACGTCGACCTTCACCGGTGCCGGCGGCGCAGGCTTCCAAACGCAAGGCGTCGACCTCGGCCGCAACTGGTCCGTGCTCGGCGGCGGCGTCACTTGGTCTTGCACCGATCGACTGAGCTTTGCCGTCAATTACGACGCCATGATCACGGACAACAGCACGTTTCACATGGGGTCGGGCAGCGTCCAACTCTACTGGTAGTCGCCGCCTGCCGCCGGTCTTCAAGTCTTTCTTCCAGCCGCCCTCCAAAAGCGGTATACTCCGCAGTGCGGAGCCGTCGCGCTTCGCCGCCCTGAGGCGTCGGCGCGCCCTCGAACGCCTCGCATGCCGTTGCGAAGGAGTCGGAATTATGCGGTTCCAACAGCTTTGTTTCGCGGCCGTTGCGACGCTTGTTTTGTCCGGCGTGGCGTCGGCCGCCGAGACCGAGAAAGATGCCAAGCCCGACGCCGAACGCATCGTGGGTACTTGGATTCTTGAGTCGTCTGATCGCGGCGAGTCGATCTTCCTCAACGACGGACAATCGGCCGAAGCGACGTTTGAAGAGAGCAAGTTTCAATTCGTCGTCCTCAAAGACGGCGGGAAGATCTTCGAATTCGGCGGCGACTACTATCTCGACGATAAGCAAACCCCGAAGACGTGCGACATTACGCTCGTTGGTGACGGCGGCGCGAACTCGATTTACGCGATCTACGAGTTCAACGACGGCAAGCTCCGCTTCCGCATTCGCGACAACAACGGCCCTCGTCCGGCCGACTTCGATTCGCAAGCGTCGGATTGCCAAATCCTGACGTACCGGCGCAAGAAAGCGCAGTAGTACGGCGACTCCGTATCGCAGTGCAGTAAGTGTCTCGCGGGTTGAGCAAAGCAGATTCTCTGATTTTCGCCTGCCGACTCGGACCGAAATTCGGCGGCAGCTCTCTCGCGCAATTTGCCGCTCGATAGTGAATGCACTTCTGGTTATCATGGACGCTCCCGCCTCGCCTTCCCTCCGGAGTCGTCCGCATGTCGTGGCTTCGTACGTTTGCGCCTACGTTCGCACTGACGGTTCTCTACCTTCCTCTCCTGGCTTCCGCGGCCGACGCCCCTAAGAGTCCGCTTGAGCCGGAAGAAGCCTTGCGGTGGTTCGAACTTGATGACGAGCTGCGGATCGAATTGGCCGCGGCCGAACCTGAAGTGGTCGATCCGGTGGCCGTGAAGTTCGATGAGCACGGCCGGATGTGGGTGGCCGAGTATCGCGACTACCCCAACGGTCCGGCCGACGGGGGTAAGCCGCTCTCGCGGATCAAGCTGTTGGAAGACACTGATCACGACGGCCGCTATGAAACGGCGCACGTCTTTGCCGAAGGCCTTTCGTTCTGCAACGGCATTCAGCCTTGGAACGGCGGCGTCATTGCGACGATGGCCGGCAGCATCGCGTTTCTCAAAGACACCGACGGCGATCATAAGGCCGACGTCGTTGAAACCTGGTACACCGGCTTCGCTCAGGAGAACCCGCAACTCCGCGTGAATCATCCGCGGTTCGGGCTCGACAACCACATCTACGTCGCCAACGGGCTGCGCGGCGGCGAGGCCGTCGACGCTCGCGACCCGAAAGCGAAGCCGGTCTCGTTGCGCGGTCATGATTTGCGCTTCGATCCGCGCACCGGGACGTACGAAGCCGTCGCAGGAAGCGGACAATTTGGTCTGACGTTTGACGATTACGCCAATCGCTTCCTCTGCAGCAATCGCAATCCGCTCATTCAAGTGATGCTGGAAGATCGCTACACGGCGAGGAACCCGAACCTCTCGCTGCCGGCGGTCGTGCAAGATGCGGCCGTGTCGGGCGAGGCATCCCGGGTCTATTCGATTCTGCCGACGGCCTGGACGACGTCGATTCTGCACGCCGGCCAGTTCACGGCGGCTTGCGGCATCGACATCTATCGCGGCGACCTTCTCCCGCCCAGCTATTACGGCAACAGCTTCACCTGCGAACCGACCGGAAGCCTCGTTCATCGCGAAGTGCTCGCTCCGCAAGGGGCGACGTTCGTCGGCAAATCGCCCTACGATAAGCGAGAGTTCCTCGCTTCGCGCGACTCCTGGTTCCGCCCCGTCTACTGCGAAAACGGGCCCGACGGCGCGCTCTATGTTTGCGACATGTATCGGGCCGTGATCGAGCACCCCCAGTTCATGCCCGAAGAGTTGAAGAACCGGCCCGACCTCCGCTTCGGGGAAGATCGCGGACGGGTCTACCGTATCGTTCCGAAGGACTTTGCCTGCAAAAAGCCGGAGAAAACGCTCGCCGACACGCCGACCGTCAACCTCGTGCCGCACCTCGATAGCATGAACGCATGGCGCCGGGAAACGGTGCAACGACTCCTGATCGAGCGCAACGACGCGGCGGCCGTCGCCGGATTGAAGTCGCTCGCCGTGCAAGGCCGCACGCCGCAAGGCCGAGTTCATGCCTTATGGACGTTGGCCGGGCTCGACAAGCTTGCCCCCACACAGATATCCGCTGCACTCGACGATTCGCATCCGCGCGTCCGAGAACAAGCGATCGTGCTGAGCGAACGTTTCGCGGCCGACGACGCCGAGGTCCGCAAACTCGTCATCGCACAAGCCCAAGACGCCGACGTGCGCCTCCGGTTCCAAGCCGCGCTCACGCTTGGCAATGCGACGAAGCCCGACGACGCGACGCTGGCCGCTTTGGTCGACGTGCTGGAACGCGGCGCGGACGATCCGTGGACGCGCGCGGCGGTCGGCACTGCGGCCCCGAACGACGCGGCCCGCCTCTTGGCGATCGTCATCGAACGCACGAAGCCGACCGAGAACGCGGAAGCCTCGCGTCGTCGCGCGTATTGCGCGATCTCGCGTTCCAAGCCGGCCGCAAGCTCGATGCAGACGCGGCCGTCTCGCTCAAGGGCGCTTTGAAGCCATGGGAAACCAGCGACGAAGGCCGCCAACTGATCCTCGCCGTTCTGGCCGGCCTCGGTAAAGGCCTCAAGGATCAATGGGCGACGCTGTTCGACGCCGAGCAACTCGCGAAGGTGCGTTCGGAAGCGCTCGCGGCGGCGGCAAGCACAAACGTCGCCAAAGAACACCGCCTTGATGCGTTGGAAATTCTCGCTGGCTTGGCAGGCGATACGAGCGAAGTCGATGCGGCGGCGCTCAAGATCGTGAAGACCGACGCCGACGGTGAGTTGCGTACCAAGGCGCTTCGCGCTGGTCGCCTCGCGACGCACGCCGGAAACAACCGGCGTGTTGTTGTCGCTCCTGGCCAAGCAAACGCCCGCCGTTCGCGGACAAATCTTCGACGCCCTCTTGAGCCGCCCTGAGCGAGTGACTGTGTTGTTGGACGCGATGGAGAGCGGCAAGCTCAAGCCGCGCGAGTTGGATCAAACCCGCGCCACGCGGCTCCTGAAAACGGCCAACCCTCAAATCAAAGCCCGGGCCGAAAAACTCCTGGCCTCGGCGATGCCCGCTGATCGCACGAAGGCCCTCGAGCAATACCGCGCGGCCTTGTCGCTCAAGGCGGATCCGCATCGCGGCAAGGAAGTGTTCAAGAAAAATTGCGCGACGTGCCACAAAGTGGGCGACGTCGGCACTGAGGTCGGGCCGAGCATCGCGGACTTGCGAACCAAGACGCTCGAGCAGGTTCTCGTCGACGTCCTCCAACCGAACAAGGCCATCGACAATAATTTCGTGAGCTACACGGTCGTCACGGAAGACGGCGTGCAATACGTCGGAATCATCGCCGCCGAGACGCCCGGCTCGGTCACGTTGAAGATGCCCGACGGCAAGACGCAGTCGATCTTGAAGACCGAGATCGACGAAATGTCCTCCAACGGTGTGTCGCTCATGCCCGAGGGCCTGGAGCGAAACATCCCGCTGCAGGACATGGCCGACGTGATTTCGTTTGTGAAAAACTGGCGGTATCTCGACGGCAGCGTGCCGGACGCCCCTGGAGCTCCGACGACCTCCGCGGCGAAGTAACCGTTGCGCAGATAACGACTTACGGAAAATCGCAGGCGTCGATAGCCGCCGCAAGTTACGAAGCCGGACCGCGCAGACCGATTCTATCGAATACGGCCCCGCCGTGCGCCGCTTTGACAGCGAGCCGGCAGGCCGTCTAAAATGACGCAACTGCCTGCCCTGTAACGACAAGCGTGCGACGAAGCGGATTCACTTCGCTCTCGTCGGCCGCTCCCGCCTGTTTTGCTCTCCCATCATGGAAGCCCTCATGCGTCGATCCGCGCTGCCGGCGGTTTGCTGCCTCATCGCCGTCGCTCTGTTCTCGTCGGTCGATGTCGCAAGCGGCGCGGCCGCGGAAGCTGCCGCCGGTGCCGGCGGCGAACAGAAATTCCCTCCGGATCAGATCGAATACTTCGAAAAGCATGTCCGGCCGATCCTCGTCGGCAAGTGCGTGGAGTGCCACGGGCCTGACGCTCAGGAAGCCGGCTTACGTTTGGACTCCCGCGGCGGAGTGCTTCGCGGCATGGACGGGCATCCGGCCGCCGTTGCCGGAGACCCGACGAAGAGCGTGCTGATCAACGTCGTGAAGTACGACGGCAAAGTGCAGATGCCGCCGGACGGTAAGCTCCCTCCCGAACAACTCGCCGTCCTCTCCAACTGGGTGAAGATGGGCCTGCCGTGGCCCGAAGAAGCCGCGAAGAATGCCAAGGGCGAAGGCGAAAAGTCGACCGAGGCCACGATGTGGTCCGGCACGATGGACGAGCGAATTCGCAAGGCCCAAACCGAGCATTGGGCGTTTCGACCGGTGAAGCGCGCCGCACGGCCGCAAGTCCCCGCAGAAGCCTGGAATAAGAATCCGGTCGATCAGTTTGTCGCCGGCAAATTGCTGGCCGCCGGGTTGGCGCCGTCACCGCCGGCCGACAAGCGCACGCTCCTGCGTCGCGCGTATTACGACCTCATCGGCCTGCCGCCGACGATCGAAGAAGTCGAAGCGTTCGAGCGCGATACGTCGCCCGATGCGTTCGCCAAAGTCGTAGACAAGCTGCTCGCCTCGCCGCAATACGGCGAACGCTGGGCGCGCCACTGGCTCGACGTCGCTCGCTATGGCGACACCAAGGGTTACGCCTTCACGCAAGAGCGGCGATTCCCGTTCGCTTACACCTATCGCGACTACGTGATTCGCGCCTTCAACGAAGACCTGCCGTACGATCAGTTCGTCCGCGAGCAACTGGCCGCCGACAAGTTGCCCGCCCAGAAAGACAACGCCGCCATGCCGGCGATGGGGTTCCTGACGTGCGGTCGCCAATTTACCGGCGTGCATGACACGGTCGACGATCAGATCGATGCCGTAACGCGCGGCTTCCTCGGCCTGACGCTGGCCTGCGCACGCTGCCACGATCACAAGTTCGACCCGCTCACGCAGGAAGACTACTACTCGCTCTACGGCGTGTTTCGCAGCTCCGTACCGCCGGCGGAGCTGCCGCTGCTGGGCGAGCCGAAGGCGTCGCCCGAGTACGATTCGTACAAAGCCGAACTCGCGAAACTCACGGCCGATCGCGACCAATTTACCAAGCAGCAGGTCGATCTCGTCGTTGATGAAGCCCGTTCGCAAGTCACGAAGTATTTCGACAAGCTCGTGGCCGATCGGGCCGACGGCGGCAAGACGTCGCGGCAGTACGCGGCCGGAGATGCGCGGCCGACGATCGTTCGCCGCTGGCGCGACTATCTCAACGCCTCGAAGCGCCGCAACGATCCGGTGTTCGCCGCTTGGAACGCGTACGAAAACCTGAAAGACGCGGATTTCGCCGCAAAGTCCGAAGAGGTGCGTAAAAAGCTCCTCGCCCCCGGCGACGAGAAGAAGCCTGCCGCGCCGCTCAATCGCTTGGTTCGCGAAGCTCTCGAAAAGTCGCCGCCGAAATCTCTCGGCGACGTCGCGAAGCTCTACGGCAAACTGCTCGAAGGCGTTTATGCCGATTGGAAGAAGTTGCAAGACCCGAAATCGCGCAAAGCCGGCGAAGCGGCTCCGTCGAAGCTCACCGACTCCGCGGCCGAAGAACTGCGCCAAGCGTTGTTTGCCGACGGCACGCCGACGGTCGTCGCCGCAGGCGATTGGATGCAACTCGTCGACCGCAAAGTACGCAACCAAATCGAAGATCGACAAAAAAAGATTGACGGGCTCGTCGTGACTTCGCCGGGCGCGCCGCCGCGGGCCATGTCGCTCGTCGATAATGCTCAGCTTTATAACCCGGCCGTATTTATCCGCGGTGATGCGGCTCGTCGCGGCAAGGATATTCCGCGGCGCAATCTCTCCGTGCTCGGCGGCGGCAACGACAAACCGTTCGCCGACGGCAGCGGCCGGCTGGGATTGGCCGATGTCATCGCCGATCCGAAAAATCCGTTGACGGCCCGCGTCATGGTCAACCGCCTTTGGCAGCACCACTTCGGGCGCGGGCTGGTCGACACGCCGAGCGATTTCGGCGTCCGCACGCCGCCGCCTTCGCATCCGGAGTTGCTCGATTTCCTCGCGGCGTCATTCGTTGACGAAGGCTGGTCGGTCAAGCGGATGCATCGGCTGATGATGCTCTCGCAAGCCTATCAACAGGCCTCGCTGCCGCCGACCGTCGCAGCCGGTCAGAAATCGCCGCAAATGGTCGACCCCGAGAATCGACTGCTGTGGCGAATGAACCGTCGTCGGCTCGAACTTGAGCCGATGCGCGACACGCTCTTGCAGGTCGCCGGCAAGCTCGACAAAACGCAGTTCGGTCGGCCGGTCGACATTTGGAAAACGCCGTTCACGGGCCGCCGCACAGTTTACGGCTACATCGATCGCCAGGATCTCCCGGGCATCTTCGGCGTGTTCGACTTCGCGAACCCCGACGTCACGATCGACGAACGCCCCCGCACGACCGTTCCACAACAAGCGCTGTTTGCGATGAACTCGCCGTTCGTGCAGCAGCAAGCCAAGACCTTGGCAACCCGCAAAGAGGTGACGGAAATTTCCGATCCCGTCGGCCGTTCGCAGACGCTGTATCGCATGATCTACGGCCGCGACGCGAGCGCCGCCGAAGCGGAACGCTTGGCCCGCTTCGTCAACGAAACCAACGCCCTGAAGCCGGCCGTGCCGACGTGGCAATACGGCATCGCCGACTACAACCTCGCGGCCGGCAAGGTGAAATCGTTCACGCCTTTCCGACATTGGACCGGCAAGTACTGGCAGACTGACGCCAAGTATCCCGATCCGCAAAACGGGCATGCCATCCTTCGCAACAACTCGGGCCACGCCGGACGTTCGCCGTCGAATACGACGGCGATTCGTTGGACCGCGCCGCAAGACGGCGTCGTATCGCTCGGCGGATCGCTCAAGCATGAGAACAAAGAAGGAGACGGCGTCACGGCCCATGCCGTATCGTCGCGAACCGGCAAGCTTGGCGAGTGGACCGCCCACAACGGCTCGAAGCCCACGACGCTCGACAAAGTCGAAGTCCGCCGCGGCGACGTGATCGATCTCGTCGTCGAACCGGGTAAGACCGGCAGCCACGACAGCTTCGTTTGGGCGCCCGAGTTCAAACTTATCGAAGGTTCCACGAACGCCGCTTGGAACTACGAAAAAGACTTCCACGGTCCGGCCGCGCCGACGATGAACGCCTGGGAGTTGGCCGCGCAAGTGTTGTTGATGAGCAACGAGTTCATGTTCGTCGATTAAGCCTATGACTTCGCAATTTTCGCACGCCGTCAACATTCCGCTCTCGCGCCGCGACATGCTCGCGCGCACCGGCACCGGCCTGGGCATGCTCGGGCTCGCCGGCATTTTGGGCGATGAGAAGATGCTCGCAGCTGCGACGCCCGCCGCATCTTCACAGGCGGCCAGCTACGGCAATCCGATGCTGCCGCGCGCACCGCACTTCGCCGGCAAAGCCAAGCGCGTGATCCACCTGTTCGCCAACGGCGGCCCGTCACACGTCGATACGTTCGATCGCAAAGTGGCGCTGGAGAAACACGCCGGCAAGCCCGTCCAGAACCATTTGCCCACCGAGCGTAAAACGGGCGCGGCATTCCCGTCGCCGTTCAAGTTTCAGAAGTACGGCCAGAGCGGAATCGAGGTGAGCGAACTGTTCGCCAAGACCGCCGCCCACATTGACGACATGTGCATCGTTCGCTCGATGTACGCCGACGTGCCGAACCACGAGCCGTCGCTGATGTTGATGAATTGCGGCACTTTCCCGCTCACGCGCCCGAGCGTCGGCTCATGGCTGACCTACGGACTCGGCACCGAGAATCAGAACCTGCCGGGCTTCATTGTCATGTGCCCCGGCGGCTACCCGGTGAAAGGTGCGGAAAACTGGCGTTCGGCGTTTCTGCCGGGCGTGTATCAAGGCACGTACATCGACAGCAAACACACCACGATCGACAAGCTGATCGAAAACATTCAAAACTCGGCCGTGTCGCCCGAGCAACAGGCCAAACAACTCGCGCTGCTTGACGAGCTCAACAAAGAGCATCTCGCTGCGCACGGCGCCGACCCCGCGATGGAAGCTCGCATCCATTCGTTCCAGCTTGCGGCGCGGATGCAGATTGAAGCCAGCGACGCCTTCGATATTTCTCGCGAACCGCAACACGTGCTGGATGCTTACGGACCGGGCACTCAGGCCCGGCAGATTCTGATCGCCCGTCGTTTGGTGGAACGCGGCGTCCGATACGTGCAAGTCTGGCACGGTGCCGGCCAGCCGTGGGACAACCACGACGATTTGGAAAAAGGGCATCGCCGCTTGGCCGGCGAGTGCGACCAAGCGATTGCCGCGCTACTCACCGATTTGAAGCAAAGCGGAATGCTCGACGAGACGCTGGTCATCTTCGGCGGCGAGTTCGGGCGGACGCCGACCGTCGAACTTCCGCAGGCCGGATCGAACGCCGGCAAGATCAACGGCCGCGACCACAACCATTACGGCTTCACCGTTTGGATGGCCGGCGGCGGCGTGAAAGGCGGGCACATCCACGGTGCGACCGACGAACTCGGGTTTCAAGCCGTGGAAAATCGGATGCACGTCCACGACCTGCACGCGACGATCTTGCACACGCTCGGCTTCGATCACACGAAGCTGACCTATCGCTACGCCGGCCGCGACTTCCGACTGACCGACGTACACGGCCGCGTGGTGAAGGAACTCCTGGCGTAAGCGGTAGACCGAGTTCCACTTTCTTCGCACTCTCGAGGGCGGCGGCGATGCGAACGTTTCGGGCGATCGTCGCCGTCACGGCGGCGATTCTTTACGGCGGCGACCAAGCCTTTGCCGCCGCACCTTCGGCCGACGGCAAGCCTGCCGAATCGGCCAAGCCTGCCGCCGAGCACACGGCGTTCTTCGAGCAGAAGGTCCGCCCTCTGCTGGTCGCCAAGTGCTACGAGTGCCATTCGCAGGACTCCAAAATCCTGCAAGGGGGACTGCTGCTTGATAGCCGACCCGGTTGGCAAAAAGGAGGCGATAGCGGCGAGGCGATCGTTCCGGGCAAGCCCGACGAAAGCCTGCTTATTCGTGCGGTGAAGTACCTGAAGGACGAGTACGTTCACATGCCTCCCAAGGGCAAAATGAACGACGATGAGATCGCGGTGCTCGTGGAATGGGTCCGGCTTGGAGCACCCGATCCTCGTAGCGAAGCCAAACCCAACAAGCACGAGCGAGTGATCGACGTCGCCGCCGGCAAGAAGCATTGGGCTTTCGCGCCGCTGGCAAATCCGCAACCGCCGACGGTGAACACCGAAGACTGGTGCCGCACGTCGATCGACCGCTTTATTCAGGCCAAACTCGAAGCCGCGAAGTTGCGGGCCAACCCCTCGGCCGATCTGCGGACGCTCGTGCGCAGAGCTTATTTCGACATCGTCGGCCTTCCTCCCACGCCCGAGCAGATCGACGAAGTGCTGAACGATTCGTCGCCCGACGCTTATGACAAGCTGCTCGATCGGCTATTGGCAAGCCCGCACTACGGCGAACGTTGGGGCCGGCACTGGCTCGACTTGGCTCGCTTTGCCGAAAGCCACGGCTTCGAGCAAGACTACGATCGACCGAACGCCTATCACTATCGCGATTTCGTCATTCGCGCTCTCAACGACGACCTGCCGTACGACAAGTTCGTGAAGTGGCAGATCGCCGGCGACGAGTACGAGCCCGAGAACCCGCAGGCCTTGATGGCGACGGGGTTTCTGGCGGCCGGCGTGCACGCGACGCAAATCACGGCGAACCAAGCCGAGAAGGAACGGTACGACGAGTTGGACGACATCGGCCGCACGATCGGCACGACGATGCTCGGCCTGACGATCGGTTGCGCGCGGTGCCACGATCACAAGTACGATCCGGTCACGCAGGCAGATTACTTCCGCATCGTGTCGACCTTTACGAAGACGGTACGAAGCGATTTCGACGTCCAGCTCGATCCCGTGGGCTTTCGCAAGGCCCTGGCCGAGTTCGAACCGCAGCGCACGAAGCTGGCGGCCGCCGTCGCCGAGCACGAGCGAAAGGTCGTTGGGCCGGCAATGGAAAAGTGGTTAAAGGATTCGCCGAAGACGGCAGTCGCTGCGGATTGGGTGGTCGTGAAGCCCGCAAAGGTCACGGCTCCGGCGGTCGTGACGTTCGATATTCAAGACGACGGCACGGTGCAATCGCGCGGCAATCAGTTCTTCACGCTGACCTACACGGTTTCCTTGGAGACCGATCTGCGCAACGTGGGGGCCTTGCGCATCGAGGCGTTACGCGATGAGTCGCTGCCTCACGGCGGCCCGGGCATGGCGGCCGACGGCGGGTTCCGCTTGTCGAAGATTAAAGTCGCCGCCGCGCCGAAGAAGGGCAAAGCGGAGGCGACGGACCTGAAGATCGTGCGGCGCATGACCGACGTCGTCGAGACGAAGACTCCGGTATCTTGGGCGATCGATGCCAAGTCGGCGGGCCGCGACCAGCGGGCCGTGTTTGAGCTTGAGAAGCCGATCGATTTCGACGGCGGGGCGAAGCTGACGATCACGCTGGAGTTCTCCGGCAACTACCAAGGCATTGGCCGGTTCCGCATCGCCCTGGCGTCCGGCAAGACGCCGAGCCTTGAAGCTCCAAGCGTTTCCGAAGCGGCGCTGGCCGTGCTGCGAACGTTGCAGAAAGAACCGGCTCACAAACTTTCGACCGCCGAGAACGATGCGCTCTTCGCTTGGTACCGCGCAAGATGGCGGCTGGAAGAAGCTGAGCGCCGACCTTGCGGCGTTCGATGCTAAGCGGCCGCAGCCGAAAGTCGTGAAGGCGTTGATCTCCGGCGAAGGGCTGCCTGCCGTACGGTTGCACACGCAAGGCCCGGATTTTTATGACAAGACGTTCGTCGTGCGGCGGGGCGATCCAAATCAAAAAGTCGAAGAAGCGCAGCCGGGATTCGTCGGGGTGCTGTGTCGCGCGAGCGACGATGCGCGTTGGCGGAAGCCGGCGCCGGCCGAAGCGAAGTCGTCGTTCGACCGCCGCAACTTGGCGGAATGGCTGTGCGACGTCGATGCCGGCACCGGGCATCTCCTGGCCCGCGTGATCGTCAATCGCTTATGGTATTACCACATGGGCAACGGGCTGGTCGCCACGCCGAGCGATTTCGGTTTCCAAGCCGCGCCGCCGTCGCATCCCAAGTTGCTCGATTACTTGGCGGGCGAACTCATCCGCAACCAGTGGCGCCTGAAGCCGATTCATAAGCTCATCATGCAGAGCGCCGTCTATCGCCAAACGACGACGACCGACGCGGCCCGCACGAAGGCCGATCCGGACAATCGCCTCTGCTGGCATCGCGACTTGCGCCGGCTCGAAGGCGAAGTCGTTCGCGACGCGATCCTGGCCGTTTCCGGAACGCTCGACGAAGCGATGTTCGGGCCCGGCAGCATGGATCAAAGCCACGTGCGACGGAGCATCTACTTCTTCATCAAGCGCAGCAAGCTGCCGCCGATGATGACGCTCTTCGACGGGCCCGACACGCTGCAAGATCTCGCGGTCCGTCCGCAAACGACGGTCGCTCCGCAAGCGCTGATGTTGCTCAATAACGAAACACTCCGCGGCCACGCGGCGGCGTTTGCGAAGAGGCTGCTGCCGCCGTCGCCCGGCGATCTCGGGCCGAGCATCGAGCGCGGGTACGTTGCGGCCGTCGGTCGAGCGCCGACCGTGGAAGAAGCGGCCGACGCCTCGGCGTTCCTTCGTGCCCAGGCGTCGGCCTATCGCAACGAAGGCCGCGCCGACGACGCCGAACTCACGGCGTGGACCGATTTCTGCCAAGTGTTGTTCAGCTTGAACGAGTTCATTTACGTCAACTAAGCGTTCGCGTAAGCCGAGGCCGTCGATGAACGATCGATTTTCGCATGTCGCCGATCGCCGCACGTTTCTGGCTCGAGCCGGACAAGGAATCGGCATGTTGGCGCTCGCCGACTTGCTGACGACCGACGGTTTGCTCGCGCCGTCCGCAGCCGCCGCGGCGACGACCGGTTCGCGCAGTTTGAATCCGCTGTTGCCGCAGCCGTCGCACTTCGCGGCCAAGGCCAAGAGCGTGATTTGGCTCTTCATGAACGGCGGGCAAAGCCACGTCGACACCTGGGATTACAAACCGGAATTGGCCAAGCGCGACGGCAAAGAAATCGAAGGCTACGACAAGAACACCGGGTTCTTCGCCAACGCCGTCGGCGGACTAATGAAGTCGCCGTTTAAGTTTCAGCAGCACGGCGAAAGCGGCGCGTGGGCGTCGGACTTGTTTCCGAACCTGTCGACGCATGTCGACGACATGGCGTTCATCCACTCCTGCTTCACGCAGACGAACAACCATTCGCCGGCTCTGTTTCAAATCAATACGGGCATGAGCCGCATGGGATTTCCGTGCGTCGGAAGTTGGACGACGTACGGTCTCGGCAGTGAAAGCAAGAACCTGCCCGCGTTCGTCGTGATGTACGACACGCTCGGACGCGGCTTGCCGAAAGGATACGCCTCGAACTGGAGCACGGGTTCCTGCCGGGCGTCTATCAAGGAACTGCCCTCAACGCTCAAGGCGCGCCGATCGACAACATGAGCCGTACGGCGACGATGAGCGATGCCGATCAACGGCGCCAGCTCGACTTGCTCGCCAAACTCAACGCTAAACACCAAGCGGAGCATCCCGGCGCGACAGGAGTTGGCGGCCCGCATCGAGAGCTTCGAGTTGGCCTACCGTATGCAAACTGCCGCGCCCGAGGCGTTTGACCTAGAAAGCGAATCGGCTGAGACTCGCAAACTCTACGGCCTCGACGAGAAACGCTGCTCACACTTCGCCCGCCAAGCCCTCACGGCTCGACGTCTGGTCGAGCGCGGAGTACGGTTCGTGCAGGTCTACAGCGGCGGTATGGAAAACCAGCTCAGTTGGGACGGCCACAACGACATCGAAGGGAATCATCGCGGCTTCGCCAACGAGACGGATCAGCCGATTGCGGCCCTGCTGACCGATTTGAAAAATCGCGGATTGCTTGAGTCGACGCTGGTTGTTTGCTGCGGCGAGTTCGGGCGCTTGCCGATCGCCCAGAAGTCGGCCAAGCCGGGACGTGATCACAACCCGCACGCTTTCACCGCTTGGTTCGCCGGCGGCGGCGTGAAAGGGGGAACGCATTACGGCGAGACGGACGAGATCGGCTTCAAAGCGGCGGTGAATCGCGTCAGCGTCAACGATCTGCACGCCACGATTTTGGCGTTGATGGGCCTGGATCACCTGAAGCTGACGTTCCGTCTCAACGGCCGCGACTTCCGGCTCACAGATGTGGCCGGAAACGTCGTAAAAGAAATCATCGCGTAACGCAAACCTCGCTACGACGTCAGCAGGCCGCGTGCTTCGGTCGTTTGCAGCGCCCGTAAGTGATCGCGGTCGAGAATCTTGAACGGCGAGACGAGCGGTCGCCACCGTTCCCCCTCTTGGCGGATCATAAAGTCGTTCATCTGCCCAAGGCCTGCGTCAAAAGCCAATTGCAAATAGCTGACTAGCGCAGGTTCCATGCCCATGATTCGCGCACGTCGAGTCGACGGCCAGCTTATCGACTCCGACGAGAACCAAGCCCATCTCTTTCGCCGTACCGAGAATCGGTCCGTCTCCCTCCATGCATTGAATGGCGTCGACGACGGCGATCGTCGGCGGAAGCGTGGCGTTGATATCCACCACGGTTTGCGGAATTCCCGCATGGTGCAGTACGTTCTTCGGCCAGCCGTAGCGGTTGCCGGGCAACGTTCCATACAGATTTTTCATCGACACGGTGAGCCCGACCCAGTGATGGGTCTTCAGCTTCGGCATCGACACGACGAGATCCGCCTCAACGATTGACCGCGGAAAGTAGAAGCCCGGCAGCGGCGACACGTTCGTCGCGTTCCGCAGGTACTGGCTTTCCTCATAGTTCAAATCGGCGAACGGCAGCTTGGCGTCGATCAAAGCTTCGCCGAGCCGAGCTTCGACGAGCGCCGCTTCCGTGTCGCGCATATGCCCGGGCACTTCACCGACGCTGACGATCGCCCCGGCTCGGCGAAACGCTTCGGAGCAGGCGACGACCATCGCCGGATGCGTCGTCATTTGCGGGCTGCCGCGCATCGGTTCCACCAAGTTCGGCTTCAGAAGCACGCGTTTGCCTTTGAGATGCGGCAACTGCACGCCGACCGCCGCCAACCCGTCCTCGATGGTCTTCACCAACGGGCCGTCGTACTTCTGATTCTTGGCGATGAACACGGACGACCGGCCCGCCGCAACCTGCCGCACGAGCGGATAGCCCGCGTATCCCACGGCACCGGCCGCCGCGATGCCGCCGGCCAGCAGCAAATTCCGGCGGTTAACATTGGCGGTGGTCGCCCTCCCTGAAGGATGTTCACCGTCGGCGCTCGCTGACGAATGCTCGTTCATCGGGCGGCTCCTTCTCGGCTGAGCGTCACCAGCGGGCACTTGTCGCCCAGCGATGCGAGCGCCAAGAGCGGCAAGCGCGGCAGTGACGCACCGACTCCGGCAGTAGGCAGCGTAAGCGCACGGCGAATGCGGTCGTCCGCATCGGCCGGTGATTTACCTTGCACCGCCAAACCGAGCAGCGCGTAGGCCAACGAGGCCGAGGTCGTTTGCTCGTCGAGCGATTGCTGGAGCCAAGCGATGCTTTTAACCACTCGCTCGTGATTATCGGCGTCCCCCGCGACGGCGAGCAGCATGATGCCGGTCGGCTGGACGTGCGGACGCAGCACCTGACCGAGCACGATCGTATTGCCGTAGTTGCATCCGCCGCCGGGAAGGATTCGATCGAGCAGCAGATCCAAAGCTTCACGGCAGCGCGGATAAGCGCGCATGCCCGCGGCCTTCAAAGCCATGAGACAGAGGGCTGTCGGTTCAAGCCACGAATGCGTGCTTTCAATCCACGGCCAACCGATGAGGAGCGTGTTGTGACTCACTTCGCTTCCCGGCGGAATCGTCTTTCCTTCAACTTTGAGCAAGAACTCGCAGCCGCGCACGACAGCGGCCCGATATCGCCGCACGTTGTCCTCGGACGGCGGCTTGGCGCTCTTCAGCGCCGCGGACCAAGCCAAGATCGCCAAAGACGTTCCCCAGTGCGGCGCAGCCTGACCTTGATAAATGCCGAGCGCACCGTCGGGCGATTGCAATTCGCAGAGCTTGTCGAGCAACGGCAATGCATCGGCCGAGCGTTCACGACCGACGAAGGCCAGCGCCGCCAATGCCAGCGGTTCGGCGGCAGGCTGTTCGCCCGGCCGATATCCCCAATTTTCCGACTTCGTATAAGCATCGAGTTCTTCGATGCGGGGAACCGCGAACACGGTTGCTCCTATTCCGAATGTTGCCGTTTCGCAACATCGCGTCGTCGCAGATGCGATTCATTCTATGCGTTCGCCGGGAATTAGAACGGAAACGCTGAATTTCGGCGAGATCGATGTGTTCGGTGAGATTCGCAATCGGCGTGATTTGACAAAGCCGCGAGGTGACCTAGGGTTCAATAGCCGCAGAGAGTGCGTCTCGCACGATCCGCGGCCGGTCGATCTCCTAAGCGTTTTTCGCTACGGCGGGTCGACATTTTCAACTGAATCTGACCCACAGTCGTTGGAGTATTCGATGAAGACGTTCGCCCTGAAGCTCAAGAAGTTTTTGAAATCGGAAGACGGCCCGACCGCGGTGGAATACGCCGTAATGTTGGCTCTGATAGTCGTCGTGTGCTTGACGACCATTCAATCGCTCGGCACCAACGCCAACGCGACCTTCTCCAAGGTCTCGAGCTCGCTCACCAGCGCGAGCTAACGACTCGCCGCTCTACGCGGCTTGATTGCGATCGAACTCACGACGCCTTTCGTCGACTCTGCTCGGCGAAAGGCGTCGCTGTTTTGGCAAGGTCGAAATTGCGACGCCACGATTACCCCGAGCGATTCTCCACAAAATTCTCGCGCCGAGTTTGACAACCTCGCGCGGCGACCTACGTTTGCGTGACGGGATGTTCCGGACTTCGGATATCCGAAGTGAGGCTCGTCAAATCGCCGGTTCGAATATCGACGAAATGCTCGGCACTTTTGCCACAATTTGCGGAGACGCACAGATGAAGACGTTTGCCCTGAAGCTCAAGAAGTTTTTGAAATCGGAAGACGGCCCGACCGCGGTGGAATACGCCGTGATGTTGGCCCTGATCGTCGTCGTATGCTTGACGACCATTCAATCGCTCGGCACCAACGCCAACGCGACCTTCTCCAAGGTTTCGACCTCGCTCACCTCGGCCTCGAGCTAACGCTCTCGGCTTAGGCTCGCAGCTTCGGCTCGACCTCGCACACACGATGCCTCGTCGCTCCTCGGGCGACGAGGCATTTTTATTGCACCGCGATTGAAAGCGGCCCTCAAGCCTCAACGTCGGTCGCTCGCCCTTCTTGCCGGCAATAGCCGATGATCAGCTCCAACAGCTCTTCGCCGTATTCGCGGCCCTTCTTCTGCCCCATGCCGCGCACTTGCAACAAGCCGTCGGACGTGCTCGGGCGGTAGCGTGCCAAGTCGCGCAGCACCGCATCGCCAAAGATGATAAACGGCGGCAGGCCGCGTTCTTCGGCCTTGGTACGTCGCCACGTTCGCAACGTGTCGAACAAGCCGCGGTCGACTCCTTCCCAAGATTCTGCCGCAGACTTCGACGTTTTCTTACGTCCGGTCCGTTCGCGGCCGGAGCCGCGGGCCGTCGGCTTTGCAAGCCGCGGCGAAAGTCCGCCGGCAAGCACTTCGCGACCTTCCGCCGTAAGCTGCAGCACGCCGTATTCGCCCCCCTTCACAAGATACCCCTGGCCGACAAGCTGCTCGATCCAATCGCGCACCTGCCGTTTATCATGTGCTTCCAGCAAGCCGAACGTACTGAGCTTATCGTGCCCCTTCTCCATGACCCGTTGTTCACGGCTGCCGACCAAGACCTGAGCCGTATAGTCGCCGCCGAAGCCTTCCCGCAAGCGAATGACGCACGACAGGATTTTCTGAGACAACACCAGCGAATCATCCGCAAGTTCGACTTCTTCCATACAAACGTCGCACGCTTGGCAATTGTCACCCGGAAGTGATTGTCCGAAGTATTCCACCAGCGCGATGTCGGCAGGTCAGGCTCGTGCTGTAACGCTCCATGCCGTCGAGCAACGCGGCCGCCGCTCCGGCGGCTTCCGGCGGGAGCTCCTCCTGGAACTTTCGCCAGGTTTGAAAATCGGCCCCGGAATAAAAGAGGCAACATTCCGCTTCGAGTCCGTCGCGTCCTGCCCGACCGCTTTCCTGCTGATAGCTTTCCAAGCTTTTCGGGGCCGCGGCATGCACGACGTACCGCACGTCGGACTTATCGATGCCCATGCCGAATGCCACAGTGGCGACGATGATCTTCGCTCGGTCTTTGATGAAAGCGTCTTGGTTGCGCCGGCGGACGTCGTCGGGAAGCCCCGCGTGATACGGCAAAGCCTGATGCCCGAGGTCGACCAGCGCTGCGCAAACTTCTTCGACGTCGACTCGACGCATGCAGTAGATCACGCCCGACTCGTCAGGATGCCGCTCGACGACGGCCCGCACTTCCTCGAGCTTCCCGGTGCGCCGCTCGGCCCGGTAAACCAAATTCGGTCGATCAAACGAGCCGACGTGAATCACCGGATTTTGTAAGTGCAATTCGCGAACGATGTCTTGCCGCACGCGATCCGTGGCCGTCGCGGTGTAGGCATGCACGGCCGTATCGGGAAATCGCTCCTTAAGTACGCTCAACATGCGATACTCGGGGCGGAAGTCATGTCCCCATTCGCTGATGCAGTGGGCTTCGTCGATCGCAAAGAACGACGGCCGCACCGTCTCCAAAAAATCGAGCGTCCGATCGGTCGTAAGCCGCTCCGGCGAAAGATACAGCAGCTTCGTGCGACCGGCTCGCACATCCTCGGCGGCGCGGCGGCGCTCGTCGGGCGTGAGCGTGCTATTGACGTACGCGGCGGCGACGCCGGCTTCAACCAGGGCGTCGACCTGATCGTGCATCAGCGCAATGAGCGGCGATACGACGACGGCCGTCCCCGGCATGGCAAGCGCGGGGGCTTGAAAACAGAGCGACTTGCCGCCGCCGGTCGGCAGCACGACCACGGAATCGCGATGCTCAAGCACCGCATCAATGGCTTCAGCTTGCAGCGGGCGGAACTCGTCGTAGCCCCAGACGCGGCGAACGATCTCACGCAACGATTCCAACCCGCCGCTCCTTCGATGGTCCGTGTCGCCCAGTCCGTTTTCAAACCGCCGTTCCGCCGGCACGTTCGCCAAGCATTTTCTCGCGATACTCGCCGGCTGTCTACCCGTCGGGTTCTGTCGCCCTGCGGAACGATCGGTACAATGTCCGGCGCGTCATGGAAATAGCCGCGAAACCGTCGCTTTGCCGCCGAAGAACTCATGTCTCAACGCCTCACGCTGCCGCGGAATACCAATCAGGTCCGCGGCTTGGCTCAGTATGCAATCGATTTTCTGGCCGACCGCTTCGCCGAACCGAGCGAAGCGGCGTACAGAGCGCGTCGAACTCTTTCATCTCGACAGCGTGGCTTGCGGGCTCTCAGCCTTGGCGTACGGCACAAACGCGCCGAACGTGTTGCGTCGTGAAGCCCTGGATTACGAATTGCCGCCGGGCTCAAGCGGCCGTCACGGCACGACGCTCTTCGGCAGCCGAAAGCTGGTTCCGGCCGAGAAGGCCGTCGCGGCGAATAGTTCGGCCGTTCGCGAATGGGACTCCAACGGCACCAACTTCGGGTACGATCCCGAACGCGGACACACCGCCGGCGAATTCGGGCACAACGACTTTTATCCCGTGGTCGTCGCCGCTGCGCAGATCGCCGGCTGTGATGGTCGCCGTACGCTGAAGGCCATGCTCCTGCTCGACGAGATTCGCGGGCGATTGGCGGAAGTCTTCTCGCTGAAGTCTTACAAAATTGATCACGTCGTCCATGGCGCGATTGCTTCGGCCATTGTTTACGGCGTAATGCTGGGCGCGAACGTCGATCAACTCGAATCTGCCGTCGGGCTCGTCGTCGCGCACTACATTCCGTTTCGCGCAATTCGGCACGGCAAGCAACTCTCCGACTCGAAGGGAGCTTCCGCCGCCATCAGTTCCGAAGCGGCGGTGCTCAGCGCGCGCCGAGCGCTGCGAGGGTTCGTCGGCCCGGCCGACATCTTCCGCAACGCCGAAGCGATTTTCTGCCTATTCGAAAAGCCCGCGGCGAAAGGCGAGAGCCCGTTCGATCTGGACGTCGGCCTTGCGGGGGACGAGTTCACGATTCTCGGCATGCATTTCAAACTCGGGCTCTACGAACACCAATCGGCCGGCGCGATTCAGGGCCTCATGGAATTGCTTGCCGCGCATCCGACGATCGTCGACGACGAAGCGGCGATTCGAAGTTTGCGGATTACGATCTATCAACCGGCGTTCGACATCATCGGCGATCCGGCAAAGCGAGATCCGCAAACGCGCCAAAGTGCAGACCACTCGATGGTGTACATCATCGCCACGTTACTGCGCAAAGCGATCGAGCAACGTACGTCGGGCTGGAAGGAACTGATGCTGCTGCCCGACGATTACGACGACACAGCCTTGCGACATCCGCTTACGCGGCGACTGATGGAGCGAATCGACTTCCGCCACGGAGGCCACGATTACGACGCTCGCTATCCCGACGGAATTCCGACTTCTTTGGAAATCGAACACACGACGCTCGGGCGGTTGGCAGGCGGCTTGGTGATGTACCCGGAAGGTCATGCCCGCAACCGCAGCGGAAACCTCGCCGAGCTGTTGGCCCACAAGTTCGGCAAGCTGGCGGGCCCGGCAGTCGACGACGTCGCGGCACTTCGCAAACGTTTCACCGGCCTGCGCCACAAGTCGGCGGAGGAGATTCGTACTCTGTACGATTTCCAAATTCGCGGAGTGGAGTAAACGCCGGACGAGTTACTCGTCGGCCCAAACTCCCGCAGCCCGCAACACCGACTCATGCACGGCGATATCGTGCGCGGGCGTCCAGGCCAACTGCTTCTCACCGCGCACAACCTTTGCCAAGTCGACGAACTCGCCGTCGTATCGTCCGCTGATTTTGAACGCGACCGATTGTTCGCCTTTTTTGTACGCACCGTGCGGCTCGCTGAGCCAAAGACGACCTTGCCCTGATTCCAGCGGCAGAATTTCCATACCGCCGCGGGTTCCGACAAGTTGAAACCTGCGATGCGGACCGCCGAACGGATCGGAGTGATTGCAGCGGATCGTGGCCGTGGCTTTGTCGTACTCGAATATGGCCAGTTGATTGTCGGCGAGCGATGGGTCGTCGCTGCGTGAAGACTTGCCGAGAGCGTGAACCTTCTGCGGTCGGCCGAGCACCGTTACAACGGCGTCGACAAGATGGCACGCCAATTCGAACATTCCCGCGCCGGGTATTTCGCCAAGCTCGCGCCGCAGCCCGTCGTTGGCAAGTTTGCCCATCGAGCAATCGATTTCCAGAACGTCGCCGAACCAACCTTCGCGCACCGCTTGAAACAGCAATTGAAACGCCGGGTTGTAGCGGAGCATGTATCCCATCTGCACGCAGAGTCCGCGTTCTTCCGCGGCCGAGCGAACCCCACGAAACTCGGAGTGCCGCACGGCCCCCGGTTTGTCGAGATGAATGTGCTTGCCGGCGGCGATGGCCTTCGCGGCCGTTGCGGCAGCGCGGGCCAACTCCGTTTCAACGACCACCGCCTTAAGCTCGGGCACGGCGAGCAGTTCGTCTTCCGTGAGCCAAGCAACGCCGGAATATGACAAATGTTTCTTCGCTCGCTCCAGCAGCCCCGCATCGCCTTCGGCCACTCCGACGAACTCGTACAATTCGCTTTGCTTGCGAACAGTATCAAGCTTGCCGGCCGCATGCGAATGCCCCGTGCCGATCTGGCCGATCTTGATTTTCTTGCCGGCGGACTGAGCATCAGCGGCAGTCGCGAGCCCGTTCCAAGCCGTCGCTGCGTAGAGCCCCGCGGTCCCTTGCCAACCGATCCGACAAAAATCGCGACGTCGCATGCTCACGGCTCCCGAGGCAAAACGAAACCGCCGAACCTTCATCGGCCCGACGCTGTCGACATATCGTAGCCGGGGCGTCGGCGCACGGCCAACGAATTGACAGCCCGTCGCCGTGGCGGCTAGAGTTGGAAATCTCGCAACAGCGTCCGGCCGCAAGATTGAGCAGGCGCAACGTTGCGAGACGTTCGCACGTCGGGTGAGTGGCCGAGTGGTTTATGGCACTGGTCTTGAAAACCAGCGAGTCGAAAGGCTTCGGGGGTTCGAATCCCTCCTCACCCGCTAAGTTTTCGAGCTTGCCGGCTCGGCAGCATCGCTCCGCATCCGCCGAATCTATTGCGGAGCGTTTTGGGCGAAGAGTTCGATGCGGAACGTGCCGGAGGGCGCCGCGAAGTCGGCTCGGCTGACGCAATGGGCGTCGTGCATGCGGATTTCGAGTTCCTGGCCGCTCACGATCGTCGGGAGCGAGAGAAACGACGGACTCGGCAGCGTGCTCTTTAAGTTCCCGCCGACGATATTCGCCAATTCCCCCGCCGTTTCTTTGGCGTCGTCCGACGTCACTTCGCAAGCATCGATCTTAAACATCGTCGCAGCGGCGTACGTGGAGAACTCGGGGGTAAGGCGGACGATGACGCTTCCGGTCCATGCCCCGGCAATTTGCACGGTCGCCACGAGCGAATCGGCCGGCGGCGCGAATTCACTGCGGATCGGCTCGAAGTCGAGCATCGTAGCGCCGATGTTGGCCACGATCTGTTCGACGATTTCATCCATTCCCGCGGTCGTCATATCACTGCTCATGGCCTATCCCAGTCGATAATAAACGCTGTTTTCGAATTGCTCTCGGCGAAACGATGCATCAAGCCCGATCGTGGTTTCGGCGGCGCCGAGAAACAAGACTCCGTCGGGCGCCATGACCTTGCGAACCTTCTCAAGGATCAGGCGTTTGGTTTCCGGCGAGAAATAAATCAGCACGTTCCTCAAAAAGACGACGTCCATCCTCGGCATCGTCGGCCAGCTCTCGATCAAATTGAGTTTGCGAAACTGTGCCATTCCTCGCAACTCAGGCACGAGTTCCCATTCCATTCCTTGACGAAGGAAATACTTCGTCAGCAAAGTGGCCGGCAGCCCGCGATTCATCTCGATTTGGGAGAACCGGGCTCGTTGCACTTTGTTCAATACTTCGTCGGAGAGATCAGTGCCGATGATCTGCACGTTCCACGAAGCGATGTGAGGAAAATTCTCTCGGATCAGCATCGCAACCGAATACGCTTCTTGTCCGGTCGAACACGCGGCCGACCAAATGTTGAGTGCCTTGCGGTCGGCACGCGCCGTCGTCAGTTGCGGCAAAATCGTCTTGCGGAGCGCATCGAACGGATGGATATCGCGGAAGAAGCTCGTTTCGTTGGTCGTCATCGCTTCCACGACCTGCCGCTGCAACTCAGTGTCGTGCTTCGCTTGCAAGCTACGAACAAGTTCCGTAGTCGAGGCGAGGCCCGCCTTCTTGGCGACGACGCTCAATCGGGCCTCAATGAGATATGTCTTCGCCGCGTCAAGTTCGATGGCCGAGCGCCAGCGCACGAGCGTGCAAACGTACGAAACGGCGTCAGGGGCTAATGCTGTCGTGCTCATCGGAGCGCACCTCGGGTTGCAGAAACCGGCGGCCGTCCGAAGGCGACGGTACGTTGAAGCTCTCGTGCAATTTCGGCCGGCGACAACTGACAACGGGCCAAGCCGGCTTCCGCCACGGCGCGCGGCATGCCCCATACGACCGAAGTCGCAGCGTCTTGCACGACGACCGATCCTCCCGAGGCGACGAGATGCTCGGCGCCCCGCAATCCGTCTTTGCCCATGCCCGTCAGTACGACGGCTTGGCAATTGCGGCCATACACTCGCGCCGCGGAGCGAAACAATACGTCAACCGCTGGCCGACAAGAATTTTCCGGCGGGCCTTGGTGCAGCCGCGTGCGAACGTTGCAACCTTGCCGCTCAATCTCCAAATGGAAATCGCCGGGAGCAATCAGCACTGTTCCGGGCGACAACGCTTCGCCTTGCACGGCCTCACGAACCGTCAGGCCGCACTCTTGATTCAAGCGGGCGGCCAGGTGTTGCGTGAAGACGGCAGGCATGTGTTGCACGACGAGGATCGGCGTTGGAAAGTCGGCAGGCAGTGCCCGCAACACCGTCGTGAGGGCCTGCGGGCCGCCGGTGGACGAGCCGATGACGACGGCGTCGCACCGCTGCGATGCCGCCACGGTCGTTTTGGAAGCGGCTTTGACCGGACGAGCGGGCGTGCTCGCCGCCGTCGCAGGGAAAAAGCCGGGACAGAGCGCCTTGATGCGCGGAATCAATTGCTCGCGAACGCTCTGAATGGCGGCGCCGACGCTGCCGACATTCGCCGGCTTCGTCACATAGTCGGAAGCTCCTCGCGCCAGCGCATCGAGCGTCGCTGCGGCGCCGCGCGCCGTCAGCGTACTGAACATGATGACCGGTAGCTTCGGATAGAGCTTGCGCAACTCGGGCAGCGTTTGCAGGCCGTCGAGTTCGGGCATCTCGATGTCGAGCGTCACCAAGTCAGGGTTGACTTGCGGCAGCTTCGCCAGCGCAATACGACCGTTGGGGGCCGTGCCCGCGAGTTCGATCTCAGGATCTTCCGCGAGAACGTCAGTGAGGAGGCGTCGCACGACGACGGAGTCGTCAACGACGAGAACACGAATCTTGCGCATGAGTTACTTGACGACTCCGACCAAGCGCAGCTTTTCAACAAGCCCTTCCTTTTGGAACGGCTTCATCAGATATTCGTTGGCTCCGGCGGTCAGCGCCTTGAGCATCTGCTCCGTTTCGGTCTCCGTCGTCACCATCAACACCGGCAACTCGGCGAAACGCGGCTCTTTACGCACGGCCTGAATGAACTCCAGACCGTTCATTTCGGGCATGTTCCAATCGACGAGCACCACGTCGGGCAGCGGGGCCGCTTGAAGTTGTTCAAGCACCTGCTTGCCGTTCTCGGCCGTCGAAGTTTCAAAGCCGAGTTCTTTTAAGATTCCCGATTCGATCCGGCGAATCGGGCGAGAGTCATCGACCACAAGCGCATGCATGAAAGAACCTCAAGTCAAAATGTTCGAATGAGAGCAGGGAACGAACGAATCGTCATCGCCGGCAGACAAATGAGTAGGCTTAAGAGAACGGCGACGGACCGAGGCATATGCCGGAAGCTGCCCGCAGTCCGCCGACGTGCACCTTGTGACGGTTAAGCCTTGACCGCAGCGCCCAGTTGTTGCAACTCGGCCGCCATGCGCGACAACTCCGAAGCGGCATGTTGGGCGTTGTTCGCGCCTTGCGTCGTGTTTTGCGCCGCTTGAGCCACGGTGGTAATATTCTGCGCAATCTCGGCCGTACCCTTCGCCGCTTCGCCGACGTTGCGGCTCATCTCGGCGGCCGTAGCCGTTTGTTCTTCGACGGCGCTGGCAATCGTGTTCGAGATGTCGTTGATCTGAGCGATCACGTCGCCGATCTGACGGATCGAGTCGACCGCACCGCGGGTGTCGCCTTGGATGGCTTCGATCTTGTGGCTGATGTCTTCCGTCGCCTTGGCCGTTTCCTTGGCGAGTTCCTTGACTTCATTGGCCACGACGGCAAACCCCTTGCCCGCTTCGCCGGCACGAGCCGCTTCGATCGTGGCGTTGAGCGCGAGCAGGTTGGTTTGCTCGGCGATCGACGTAATGACCTTCACGACCTTGCCGATCTCAAGGCTGCTGGCGCCGAGCTTGGTGATCGACTGGTTGGCCGTTTCGGCGGTCGCTACGGCCTGACGTGCGACCCGGGCCGAATCAGAAGCGTTCTTCGCAATTTCACGAATCGCGCTGTTCATCTCTTCGACGCCGGTCGAAACCGTTTGTACGTTCTTGCTCACTTGCTCGGCGGCGGCCGACACGACGTTGGCTTGCGCCGACGTTTCTTCGGCGTTCGAGGCCATTTGCGTGCTTACGGCCGTGAGTTCTTCGGCCGAGGCGGCCAGCATTCCCGAATTTTGATTCACCGCGCCGAGAATGCGCTTCATTTCTTCTCGCGCCAAAGCGGCTTCAGTCACTTCCGTCGCATACTTCACGACTTTGTTGTACTTGCCGTTGATGTCGGGAATCGGGTTGTAGGAAGCTTGGATGTAAACGACCTTGCCTCCCTTTCCGATGCGCTTGTATTCGCCCGGAGCGTTTTCACCACGATTAAGGCGAGCCCAGAATTCGCGGTAGTCGGCGCTATTGCGATACGCCTCTTCCACGAAGGTGCCGTGATGGCGGCCTTTGATTTCTTCCAGCGAGTAGCCGAGCGTTGTGAGGAAGTTGTCGTTCGCGGTGATGATCGTGCCGTCCATGTTGAACTCAATGACCGCCTGCGCCTTGCTGATGGCGGCCAGCTTCGCGACGAACTCGTGGTTTTGAACGGCGGTCGTGGTGATGTCCATCGCGAACTTCACCACCTTAACCAACTTGCCGGAAGCGTCGGCGATCGGGTTGTACGACGCTTGAATGATCACCAGCTTTCCGTTCTTGCCGATGCGGCGATATTCACCGGGGAGGTTCTCGCCACGATTCAAGCGGGCCCAGAACTCTCGGTATTCGGCCGAGTTGCGATACGAGTCTTCGACAAACATGCCGTGATGCCGGCCGACGATTTCGTCGAGCGAATAGCCGACGGTGGTGCAGAAATTGTCGTTGGCGGTGATGATCGTGCCGTCCATGTTGAACTCGATGACGGCCTGTGACTTGCCGATGGCGGCCAACAGGTTGCTCAGCTCCGTGATGCGGGCTTGCGAGTTTGATGACTTGGCGACTTTGGCGGCCTTCATAGTGCGAACAGCGACGGTCATGGCAAGAACTCCGAAAAAGATATGGTCGTCAGATGAGAAACTTCGAAATGAGCGGTCAGATTCGATCAGCCGGCGAGCAAACAATCGGTCGGTTTCGCCGATTCGCCGTCGTTCAGCAGACGTTCGTCGTCGAGCACGAGCAGAAGTTGCTTGGGAAGCTTATAAGCCCCGACGAAGAGATTTTTCACGTCGTCGGCCACGGTTGAGGGAACCGGTTCGTGCAGGTCGACGTCGACTTCCATGACGTCGCCGATGCGATCCACGAGCAAGCTCACGGCGTTGTCACGATCACGGAGCACGACGTTCATCGGCAGTTGGTCGGCCGGACGCGGCGGCAGGTGCAGCCGATGCCGCAGATCAAGGGCCGTTACGATCTGACCGCGCAGGTTGATCAGGCCGGCAACGAACGTCGAGGCCAGCGGCACGCACGTCATTTGCTGGTAGCGCAGCACTTCCTGCACATGCTCGACGGCGATGCCGAGAAACATATCGGCGACGCTAAAGGTGCAGAATTGTCGGGTTGCGGACATGGCGTAACACTCGCTTCGATGAAGATTTTGAACGGCGTTAGACGGCTTGGGCCAAGTGCGGCAAGTTGACGATATCGGTGACGCGACCTTGAATGACGGCCGTGCCGAGCAGATTCTCGGACGTCCGACCGTGGTTGCGACGCGCCACCTCCGTTTCGACGACGTCAACGATGCGGCCTACGACGAAGCCGCACGAACCGGCGCCGTCGGCATAGACGACGATGTTGAGATCGCCGCTTTCGGCCAAACCGCCGCCGAAAATATCGGTGAGTCGGATGAGCGGCAGTATCGCGCCGCGATACTGCACGACTTCGCGACCATCGGTTTGTTCGATCGTTCCGACGGCAATTTTTTCCAGTCGAGAGACCATCGACGTGGGGAGGGCAAACCGACGAGCGTCGTCCAAATCGACAACAAGTAACGTTTCGCTGGCGCCAGCCGCGTCTTTGTTCGCATTGGCGGCTTGCGCCGAAGCATCGCGACTCTCCGCCGTCAGTCCTGCGGCCATCGCAACGCCCATCACATCGAGAATGAGCGCCACGGCGCCGTCGCCCATAATCGTTGCGCCCGCGTATTCCGAGAGCCCCTTGAGCTGCCGACTCAGCGGCTTCACGACGATTTCCGCCGCGTCATGAATTTTGTCGACGACTAGGCCGAAGCGGCGATCGTTGGCTTGCAGGACGACGATGTTGACGACGTCTTCGCCATTCGCGTCGCGACGCAGGCCCAGTCGCTCCGAGAGATAGACGAGCGGCAGCAACTTGCCGCGCAATCGATAGACCGGAGCACCGTGAACGTACTCGACGCCCCGCTTCGCCTCCTCGCCTTCGAGTCGGACGAGTTCCAACAAGCTTACTTGCGGGATGGCGTAGCGATCGCCGTCGTTGCCGACAATCAAAGCCGGAATGATCGCGAGCGTGAGCGGGATCTTGATTCGCACCGTCGTGCCTCGGCCAAGCTCCGATTGCAAGTCAATCGTGCCGCTGATGCGTTCGATGTTCGTTTTGACGACGTCCATACCGACGCCGCGCCCGGAAACGCTGGTTACTTTCTCCGCCGTCGAGAAGCCTGGCGCGAAGATGAGCTGGGCCGCGTCTCGATCAGACATGCGGGCGGCCTGATCGGCCGACACGAGTCCGCGTTCGATGCCTTTGCGGCGAATGCGTTCGAGATTGAGGCCGGCGCCGTCGTCGGTGATCTCAATATTGACTTGGCCCCCTTCATGGTAGGCGCGAAGCAACAAACGGCCTTCGGCAGGCTTTCCCGGCGGCGCCACGAACCTCGGCCGATTCGATGCCGTGGTCGATCGAATTGCGAATCAGGTGCGTTAGCGGATCCTTGATCGCTTCCACGATTGTTTTGTCGAGTTCGGTTTCCTTGCCTTCCATCTCGATGGCGACTTGCTTGCCGAGTTGCGAGGCCAAGTCGCGCACGACGCGGGGAAACTTGGTCCACACGTTGCCGATCGGTTGCATCCGCGTCTTCATGACGCTTTCCTGCAGTTCGGCCGTAATCAGATTGAGCCGTTCGCCGTGCTGAGAAACGCCGGATCGTTGAGCCCGTTGCAATACTGCAGCACTTGATTGCGGGCCAACACCAGCTCGCCCACGCGCGTCATGAGCTTGTCGAGCAAGGCCACGTCGACGCGAATATTGCCTTCGGATGTGGCCGCTGCCGATGCGTTGCGAGATTCCGGGCTCGTTTTCGGCGTCGCCGGAGCATCTTCCGGCTTCGTTTCGATATCGCTGCGAGCGGTCGCCGGAGTATTGAGCGTCGCCAGCATCCGGAGAACGTCGTCAACGGCCAGTCCGGAATCGTTGCCGTCGATCTCGGCAAGCATTACCCCTTCGCGGCACTTAGCAATGCCTTCGCAGAGGGCTCGCGATACTTGAGCGTCCCACGAACGCTCGCCATCGCAAACTGCTTTGAGCACGTTTTCGACGGCTTGGCAAACTTTCAGAACTGCGCCGCAATGCATAGCGGCGGCCTTCTGACGAATGACGCTCGTCGCCAGATACATCTCTCGTAGCGTCAGTTCCGTCGGCGCATGAACGCCTGCGGCCAACAATTCCCGATTCACGCGTTCGACAAGTTCATAGCACTCTTGAACGGCGGATCCGAGCCCGGCAGACGGCAATTCGTCGCCGCCCGAAGATTCCGCACCACGCTCAGCTTGGACGCCTGCCACACTCCTTCGCCGGCAATCTTGCAGCTCGGAAACATATTCGCCGATGTCGACTTCGTTCGACGACTCGACCGACTCGATTAGTCCTTTGATGAAGTCCGCCGCGCGGAGAATGGAGTTGACCAAATCGCAGCTCGGCACCAGCTCACGATTGCGCATTTCGTCAAGAACTTCTTCCAGGCCATGCGCGAGCGTGCCGATGCTCGTGAGACCGAGAAATCCGGCCGTGCCTTTGATGGTGTGCATCGTCCGGAACACGGCGTTGACCAAGTCGAGGTCGACGTCTGCTCCGCCGGCTTCAATGGCCAGCATTTGTTGTTCGATATTCGCCAACCCCTCCTGGGACTCGACGATGAACTCGTTGATCAGTTCCTTGTCGGTGCTACTCATATTTCGAGCCTTGTTCGAGGGTTAGCCGCAATTGTTCGTAATGACGATCGAGTTTGGTTCGGTCGTGTCGCAGCCGAGACACATGCCTTCGTTCGGATCGCCGTGAAGCAGGCATTCGGTACAACGAGACTGCAACTCGACGTCCGCAGTTTCGAGAGCCGGCAGAAGCCCGTAGAACCGATCGAAGAGAGCCGCATCAAATTGCTTGCCGCGACGTTTGCAGATGGTCTGCAGCACCCGCAGTTCCGCTTGAGGCGAAAGGTGACGTCGCTGCAAAACACGCTGGGTTTGAAAGAGAACGTCGCGCAATTGCAACGGCTTCAGCAAGTATCCCCAAGCGCCGAAAGACAGCGCTCGAACGGCCTCGCGCGGATCCAGCGGCGACGCGAGCATCAAGACCGGAATGTCTTGTTCGTCCGCCTGAAATTGGTGCAGAAGCTCGAAACCCATTCGATCCGGTGGATCGATATCGGCGATCAACAGATCAGGAGTCGCCGATTCGATCATCGTTCGAGCTTCTTTCAGGTCGCAGACCACGGTGGTTCGACATCCGGCCGCCCGCAGCCAACGCTCAAGCATCTCACCGACAGGTCGTCGATGATCGACGACGAGCACGTTGTAAGAGTGTTGCGGCCGGAAGTTCGCAATGTTGCGTTGCATGACGACGATCCAAGTTTCGCGAGACACATTTCGCAACTCCTCGCAGTGCTTCCGGCACCAGCAAAGTTTGCCGAAGTCATATGCCTTGCATGTTCGCTCGGGTCAACTCGCAGCTTTCCGCTACCCGGCGGTAGGCAGTTTCTTTACGTAAGAAGCGCGCTATGAAAGTTTCCCGCAGCGCGTTGTTTCGGGGGGAGAGTTACGACCGAAGGACTCTTTAGCCCGATTCTGAAATTGCGGACTCTCGTAACGCGCAGCCTCGTCGGTGCGACACGATGAGCTTCGAGCTTCCGTCGGGCTGCGAATGCTCCAGCCGCGAGGTAGCTACTTCTTGCCGGCACAGATGCTGACTGATCGGTAAGCAGCGCTTTGCGGCGGAGGGCCGGCGGACAGAAGTCACCGCCGGTCTGACAGGTGTGCGAATCGGAGCGCGTTCGGCAATATTGTCACGAACCGAACAAAAATTAGTGTGAACACGGGCATCGCTTTACGGAGAGAATTGCTACATTCTCGGCTCGCCCCCCCCGAAAACATCCCCCGCCGTATTTGCTGTCATGGCTCCGTAATCGTCGAGGCTGCGCATGTCGGAAAGCATAGAAACGCGGGGAGTCGTATACGTCGTTGAAGACGATGCCGATCTTCGTCAATCGATCGAATGGATTCTGCGTTCGGTCGGTTATGACGTAATGACGTTCGGCGCGGCGGACGAGTTTCTGTTGCGTCTCGAAGGGAAGAACGCAGCCTGCTTGGTCGTCGACCTATTGTTACCCGGCATGACGGGCCTCAAGCTCTGTCGAGAGATTGTCCGTCGAAAGCTGATCTGTTCGTTCGTCATGATCAGCGGACATGGCGACGTGCCTTCGACCGTAGAAGCCATGCGACTCGGTGCGGTCGACTTTCTGGAAAAGCCGTTCAGCCATCAGGAGTTGCTGACGGCGGTCGACCTGGCCCTAGCAACTTCGCGAGCCATCCAGAATCGATTCGAAGCCGATGCGGAAGCCGGTGCTCGGTTGGCGACGTTGACGCCTCGCGAACAGCAAATTTTTGAAGCCGTGTGCGACGGCTTGGTCAGCAAAGAAATTGCCAAGCGTCTTGGAATCAGCTCGCGCACGGTCGACGTGCACCGCTCGCGAATCATGGAAAAGCTTAAGATCGAATCGCATACTCAATTGGCGCATCTGATCGCAGCGGCGTACCGCCGTCGCGAAACGCTGATGACTCCGAAGGCCTGCTGATCGCTTATCTACGGCGACGCTCGCAACGACCTCGAACGCCCTTCGGACGTGATGCCGCTATTTCCCCAAACTCCATGCCCGCGCTGTCGGACTTCGGAGGAACCGGAAACACCTTTCTGCCCATGGTGCGGCCGTCGGATCATCACGGATCCGAACCGAGACACGTCGGCTGCTCCCGCATCGGAACAATTCTTTCGAAAGCTGGTCGAACACAGCGGCGACGGCATCGGGCTGTACGACGCGGAAACGCGGATGCTGTATCTGACGCCGTCCGTGCGGCGTATGAGCGGCTTTGAAATCGACGAGCTGCTTGGGCTACGTGCGATAGACTTCGCGCATCCCGACGACCTCGCGACCTGCTCGGCGATGTGGGAACAGGTGCTGCGAGATCCGACGGAAATCGGGCGAATGGTTCTCCGCGCTCGACGTAAAGACGGAACTTATTGTTCGCTTGATCTGACGGTGGTGAACCGGATCGACGACGCCGACGTGCACACCGTGGTGGTTAATCTTCGTGACGTCACGGACGAAGTCCAAAAAGCCGCAGAACAAAAAAGCATTCAGCAGCGATACGACCTCGTCATCAACGCGTCCCAGGAGGGAATCTGGGAAATCGACGTAGCGTCGAATCAGGTCATCGTTTCGGAACGCTATCAAGAGCTCACCGGATACGGGCCGGCTGCAGGCCGTCAGAGCGTTGATTTTTGGCTCGGCATCATTCATCCCGACGAACGACGAACCGTGGCTCGAGGCCTGCACGACCATTTGCACGACCGCAAGCCTTACGACACGACGTTCCGTTTGCTCACGGCTCATCGCGGTTATCGCTGGTTTCGTCCTCGAGGCCAAGCGGACTGGGACGCCGAAGGCGCACCGACCCGATTCGCCGGCTCCATCGCCGACGTTACAGAGCAGCTTGAGACGCAAAAGGCCTTGGAACTCAGCGAGGAACGTCATGCGCTCATGGTCAGCGGCGTGAACGACGGAATTTGGGATTGGGATTTGATCAACACCGGTCGACAGTATCATTCACCGCGTTGGTACGAAATTGTCGGATATCGAGCAGAAGAGTTTCCCAAAAACCCGGAAGCCTATTTCGAACTCGTTCATCCGGACGACCGCACTCGCGTCCAAGAGGCACTTCGCCGTAATTTCGAGCGAGGTGAACGGTATGCGTTGGAAATTCGCTTGAAGCATCAAGACGGCGACTATCGCTGGGTGCTGACGCGCGGTGAAACGGTTCGCGACGGCGCCGGCCGTCCCGTGCGGATGGTCGGGTCCATCTGCGACATCCACGACCGCAAAGAAACCGAATCGCGATTACTGGAGAGCGAATTGCGTATCGGGCGCTTGTCGATGCATTGGCCGAAGGGGTCGTCATGCAAGACCGAAGCGGGGCGATCCTCATGTGCAATGAGCGCACCTCTCAGATTCTTGGGCTCTCGCGCGACGAACTTGTCGGACGCACGACATTAGATCCGCATTGGCGAGCCGTTCACCGCGACGGCTCGCAGTTCCTCGGTTCGCAACATCCGTCGCAGGTTAGCCTCCGTACGGGATTGCCGAACCACGACACAATCATGGGCATCGAGCGACCTGACGGCACTCGACGTTGGCTCTCTGTGAATGCCGTGCCTATCTTTCGTCCCTCGGAAGCCGGCCCGTATGCGGTGGTCACGTCATTCCATGACGTTACGGAGCTTCATCGCAAGATCGATCAGGTGCGCACGAGCGAAGCCCGATTTCGAGCAATTTTCGCGGCCGAGCCGGAATGTGTGGCGCTGATCGATCGAAATTTGCGGCTTCTCGAAATCAATCCTGCCGGGCTTCAACTCATGGAAGCCGACGATTTGGCTCAAGCGCAGGCGGTCGATCTCGTCGAACTCATACTGCCCGAGCATCGAGAACCGTTTCGCGCGGTCGTCGCCGAAGTGTTCCGCGGCGGAATGGGACGCCAGGAACTGCAATTCGTCGGCTTGCGAGGAACGCCCCGTTGGGTTGAGCAGTACGCCGTCGGCTTGCCGGACGTTGAACATTCGGGCACGACGGACATCATGTTGGTCGTCGCACGCGACGTCACGGAGCGTAAGCAATCGGACGAGCAGCTTCATGCCTTGAGAAATCAGTTGGCGCACGCCAGTCGTTTAGGCGTCATGGGCGAAATGGCGACCGGCTTGGCGCACGAGTTAAACCAACCGCTGGCGGCAATTCATCTCGATGCGGTCGCCGCCGAGCGGCTTGTCATCGGCGACCCGAGTGGCGCGAAAGATGTGCTGAAACGCCTCGGCGCTCAAGCGCTTCGGGCCGGAGAAATCGTCCGCCGCTTGAGAACCTTCGTGCGTCGCAATGTCGGCAAGCGCGAAATCGTCGATGTTCGAGCGACTCATTCACGACGTGCTTCCGCTTGTCGAACATGAGCTTCGTCGGCACGCCGTTCACGTGGCGCTATTTCTCGACGATCTCCCGACGATCTACGCCGACGGAATCCAGATCCAGCAGGTTTTGCTCAATCTCGTCAAAAATGCCATCGAAGCCATGTCGCAAGTCGACGGTGAACATCACCTGGAGATTCATGCTCGCAACGCCGACGGAGCGGTGCGAGTGAACGTCGTAGACACCGGTCCCGGCTTGGCGACGGAGATGTGCGGCCGTCTGTTTCACCCGTTCCAAACGACGAAGGCAGAAGGGCTGGGACTGGGGCTCCCGATCTGCCGAAGCCTAATCGAAGCCCATGGCGGTGAGATCGATGCAGTCGCCAATGCCGGACAGGGAATGACGTTCTACTTCATCATCCCATGCGCTCCCACCGACCAGGACGCTTGAGAGCGTCGGCTGCAATAAGAACGCTTGCGACTCGCTCGCCGTTGGAAACAGATTACCGAAGCTGCAATGAGTCCTGAGGATCCGCAGGTTGCTCGGCTTGCGTTTCGAATGGAGTGAAGTCGGCCGCTTCGAGCGGTTCCGGCAAATGGTCAGCTTGGGCCTCGATTCGGTTCGCGAGTCTCTCATTGCCGTTGAACGTCGAACTCGGCAAAGTCGTGGAGATGTCAGTCCAATCGCGCCGGGCAAGAGCACGGGGCGCTCGATCTTCGACACGCGACGCTTCCCAGCGCCCAGCGGCGTGTCCACCGACGACGGCCGCAGCATAGGTAGCCCAACCGTAGCCCGGCACCCAATCGCCGACGGCCCCGCCGATGTACGTTCCGTACGCCGGATAGAGCAACTTGTAAGCTTCGCGTTCGTCGTCGGCCGAGCCGAATTCACGGATGTAGTCCAGCGCATCACTCGTCGCCACGGCTTCGTGCCACAACGGCACGACCGGCAACGTGTACAACGCCGCGTATGTGCCGGGCCAGTCGCGCCGAGCGAAGTCTTTGGCGTGTCCTGCCTCGTGCAACGCCACGGCGGAAATGTCGCTGTATACGTAGATCGTGTTGGTATAGGCGTTGTAATGATCGCCTCCCCAAACACGCCCGGGAAAGATCGTATCGCCCAGCCAGGCAAAAGTACCAAACGTATATCGCCAGCCCCAGCCGACGGCCTTGTTGCTCCGTAGGCGCCGCCATTCTTCGAGCGGCGCGTATTGATTGATCCGTACTTTCACGCTCGAAAGCTCGTTGGCGGCAAGATACTCGCCGACACTTGCTTCCGTTTGATACGACACGTTGTGATTGTCGATCCGCCGATCCCAAAGCACGATCTTCCCCGGAATGCCGATGACCCAGCCGAGACCGTCGAGCAGCGGACGTCGCTCGCCGCGCTCGATCTGCGGATTAGTCATCCTGGCAAGTTGCGGGGATTCGTTGTACTGCGACGCCGACCCCAGCACGTAAGGACGCCTTTTCGCGCACGCCGGTGCAGTCGCCAATACGACGAGTGCGATGACGGCGGCAAAGCTTTGGAGCGAGAGTCGCGGCGGCATGGACGGCTCTAATACGGAGCGAAGCGGCGAGAACGATATCGCAATCGTCTCATCGCGACAATCCGACGCCCCAACTGCGACACCTGCAATGCCGGCACTCTCGCGGCCGTCGCTCAATCGAACAGCCGCGGCTGGCGAAACTCTTGGATGCATCGCACATCGTCGAACTTCGGACTGTTCACACGCTGTGAAACCGGCCGATGCGTCATCGTCTCGGCGCCAATTGCTCGGCAGATCGGTTGCACTAGGACCGGATCCTCAACTGTAGGATCGAGCCAAGAAGCGTAGTCATGCGGCTCTACGATCACGGGCATTCGGTCGTAAAAATCTCGCAGCGCAGAATTGGCTTCCGTCGTCAGTATCGTGCAAGTCGCCAAGTCATCCTTGGACTTTTGCCCCGGCACGGCTTGCCAGTACTCATACAGTCCCGCGAACGCGAACAAGGACTCGTCGCGAAACGTGAAGTAATACGGTTCGCGTTCCCGACCTTCATGTTTCCATTCGAAAAATCCATCGGCCGGGATCAAGCACCGACGGCGGCGAAACGCCTCTCGAAAAGTCGGCTTCTCGGCGGCTGTCTCGCTCCGAGCGTTGATGGGCGCGAACCGCCTACGGAACTGTTTGACCACGCAGGTAGCAGGCCCCACGAGAATTCTCGCCAGTTGCGTACGACGCAGCCCGTATCATCGATCGAGGCCGTGACGACGCCGACGTTCTGCGACGGCGCGATATTGTAGCGCGCCGCCAAGAGCGGCAGTTCCGCCAATTCAAACTGCTCGACGATCTGCCGCGGATTCGTTCGCAGCGTATACCGACCGCACATCTTTTCGTCCTACCGACTTTCCCTCCTCGCACAGCTATATCCATTGTATCGGCGTGACGCGCATCGCGAGCCCCTCTGTATTACAATACCCGCCTATACGGCAGCCGCTCCCGTCGCATGATTACGCTCATCCGCGCGACGGGCTTCCTCCATCTCACGCCCTGCACAAAACATGTCGGTGACCAACTACACGAAGATTGCCCAACTCAAGACCGTCGAAGCTCTGCGCGAGCGATTAGCCGAATTGCAAATCGACTTGCCTGTCGATGACGAAATTCTCACCGTGGACGGCGGCTCACCGCTGGCTGCGCCGATCGCCATAGGCAGGTTTCAAGTCGGCAACCGTTGGTGCATCCATCCCATGGAAGGCTGGGACGCCGAGCGCGACGGCTCGCCTTCGCTGCTAACTTTGCGTCGCTGGCGTCACTTCGGACTCAGCGGAGCCAAGCTCATTTGGGGCGGCGAAGCGGCGGCCGTTCAGCCGGACGGTCGCGCAAATCCGCGTCAGACGCTGGCCGTACAGTCGAACAAAGCCGGGCTCGCCGCGCTACGTGACGAATTGGTCAACGCCCATCGTGCGTCGTTCGGCAACACAGACGACTTGCTCGTCGGCCTGCAACTCACCCATTCCGGTCGGTTCTCGCGACCAAACACGAAGCAACTTGAGCCGCGAATTGCCTATCACCATCCGCTGCTTGATGAAAAGTTCGGCATTGATCCAAACGACCAATCTCTGGTGTGGACGGACTCTGACTTGGAACGTCTGATCGACAACTATGTCGTCGCAGCCAAGCTCGCCCAGGACGTCGGTTATCAGTTCGTCGACGTGAAGGCCTGCCACGGCTACCTGCTGCACGAGTTTCTAAGCGCTCGCGTTCGGCCGGGACAATTCGGCGGCGATCTTGAAGGCCGGTCACGGATTTTGCGAACCATCATCGGACGAATTCGCGGCGAATGTCCTGAGTTGATGATCGGCGTAAGACTCAGCGCGTTTGATTTCGTGCCATATCAAACAAGCCGCGAAGTCGGGAGGCCGATGGATTTCTCGCGCGAACTCCCGTATCGCTACGGCTTCGGTTCGGCGGCCGACGATCCTTTGAGCTTCGATCTCTCCGAAACTTTCGAGCTCTTGCGAATGCTGCAAGCGGCGGGCGTGGCGACGGTCAACATTTCCTGCGGCAGTCCGTACTACAATCCGCACATCCAGCGGCCCGCGATCTTTCCGCCCAGCGACGGCTACCAGCCGCCGGAAGATCCGCTCGTCGGCGTGGCTCGGCAGATTCATGTCGCCCGCCTCTGCAAGGAAACGGTGCCCCAGTTGCCGCTCGTAGGCACCGGCTACTCGTATTTACAAGACTATCTGCCGCATGTCGCACAGGCGGCGGTGCGCAACGGCTGGATCGACGTCGTGGGACTCGGTCGCATGGTTCTTTCCTATCCCGAACTACCGGCCGATTGTTTGCAGCGCGGCGAACTGGCTCGCAAAAAGGTTTGTCGAACGTTCAGCGACTGCACGACCGCCCCGCGCCATGGCATCGTCTCCGGCTGCTACCCGCTCGATCCTCACTACAAACAATTGCCTGAAGCAGCGGAAGTAAGAGCGGTGAAAGAAGCTCTGCGAGAGTAATACGCGATCGCCTCGTCGTGCCTCGATCAATTCCTCCAACTGAGGTGGCCATCATGAACGTCACATCGCAACACGCGCGGATGCTTCTTCTAGGATTCGCTTTTACGATCGTCGCTTCGACTTCAGCACACGCTCAAGGCGACGGCGACGTGGAAGCCACGTTCACGGCGATGCTGCAGAACGCGACGTTGCGAGGCTCTTGGGCCCCAGTGCAACAGAACCAACTCGGCGCCGAACGAGGCAACGACAGTTACCGCATCGCCCGCGCCGAGAAGAAGGCCGACGGCACATGGTCGATCGTCTCCGTCATCAACGCACGCGGACAACAATTCGAGTTCCCTATTCCGGCGACGGTGCGATTCGCCGGCGATACGGCCGTGCTGATTCTCGACAACGTCCGCGCCAGCCAAGGCAAGGCGAATTGGTCGGCTCGCGTAATGTTCCACGACGACGTCTACGCCGGCCGTTGGTGGGAGACGGCGAATAAAGAACACGGCGGCACGATCAACGGCACGATCACTCGCGCCGCCGCACCTTAGTCGCCCCGGCGAAATCGCGAAATGTCCATGTCCGAAAACGGCCGGCCCCGCGTCCGCAGGCCGCTATTATGACGACATGGACCTGCCCAACGTCATCGCCTACCGAGCCATCGCCGCACGTGACGCCCGTTTCGACGGCGTGTTCTTCGTCGGCGTGAAAACGACCGGGATCTATTGCCGTCCGGTTTGCACGGCGAAGACTCCCAAACTCTCGAGCTGTCAGTTTTATCCGACAGCGGCGCTTGCCGAACAAGCCGGCTTTCGTCCCTGCCTGCGTTGTCGTCCGGAACTAGCTCCTGGGCAATCCTCGGTCGACGGCGTTCGTACGGCGGCGCGGGCTGCGGCCGCACGTATTGAAGCCGGAGCGTTGAACGACGGCGGCGGCCTCGAACAGTTGGCAGCCTCGCTGAGCCTGAGTTCGCGTCAACTCCGCCGCGCCGTACGCGCCGAGTTCGGCGTGTCACCGGTCGAACTTGCCCAAACCCATCGTTTGCTGCTGGCCAAGCGACTAATCGCTGAAACGGCTTTGTCGATGACTCAGATCGCCTACGCCGCGGGGTTCGCCAGCGTACGACGATTCAACGCCGTATTTCGCTGCAACTATCGGCTTACCCCGAGCGAGTTGCGACGCACGGAGGCACGCGACGAAACCTCCGGCACGCTTCGTTTGACGCTGGCATATCGCCCGCCGCATGATTGGGCGAGTACGACGACGTTTCTTGCGGCGCGAGCCGTTCTCGGCGTCGAATGCGTGACTTCGGACGAGTATCGACGCACCGTCCAAATCGGTCGTCATTGCGGCGTTTTGAAAGTGGCCGACGCTCCGCCTAAGCATGCCGTCGTCGTCGAGCTATCCGCCGAACTTGTGCCCGCGCTACCTTCGCTTTTGGCCAAACTTCGGCATCTGTTCGATCTAGACGCTCGTCCCGACGTCATCGATCAACATCTCTCCGTCGATCCGCGGCTGCGGTCTTGCGTGCGCCGCCGGCCGGGTCTACGAGTGCCTGGAGCGTTCGACTCATTCGAACTCGCAACGCGGGCTGTACTCGGCCAACAAGTGACGGTCCGCGGGGCGTCGACGCTGGCCGGACGATTGGCTCAACGATTCGGCGGGGCACTGAAAACGACGTCGAAATGCCTGAATCGCCTCAGCCCGACTGCTCAAGATCTCGCAGCGGCGCGATCATCGGCCTTGACCGACCTCGGCCTCACTTCGGCCCGCGCAGAGACGCTTCGTCGCTTGGCTCGAGCCGTCGCTGATGGAGCGATCGACCTCGAACCGGGTGCCGACCCGATCCTTACGGTCGCGAAGCTTCTGGAAATCCCCGGTATCGGCGATTGGACCGCGCAATACATCGCCATGCGGGCTTTGCATTGGCCCGACGCGTTCCCCGCCGGCGATCTGGGTTTGCTCAAAGCTTCCGGCGCGGTCTCTCCTCGTGAACTCGAGCGGAAAGCAGAACGTTGGCGCCCCTGGCGAGCCTACGCGGCGCTGCAACTTTGGAACGGTCTGGGGAAATCGAGTCGTCGCAAACCGGCCTCAACACAGGAATAGAACCTATGCAGATCTCGACCTACTACGACGAAATCGATTCACCGCTCGGCCGAATCTTGCTCTTTGGCGACGGTGAATTCCTGACGGGCCTCTACACGCTTCGTCACAAAAATCGCCCGCCGATCGGCGACTCATGGCGTCGCGAAACGCGCCCCTTCGTGAAGGTCCGCGAGCAACTCGCAGAGTACTTCGCGGGAGAACGCCAAGTGTTCGACGTGCCGCTCAAGCTGCACGGCACGCCGTTTCAGCAACAAGTCTGGCGCGAACTGGTCCGCATTCAGTTCGGAGCCACCTCGACGTACGGCGAACTCGCTCGGCGCTTGAAACGGCCGACGGCCTCGCGAGCCGTCGGAGCCGCCAACGGGCAAAACCCGATTTCCATCATCGTGCCGTGCCATCGCGTCATCGGCAGCAGCGGATCGCTCACCGGTTACGCCGGCGGCATCGACATGAAGCGAGAACTCTTGCAGCACGAGCGAGTCGGATGCCCGACATTGTTTCACGATGTTTGACGCAATCGGCTCGTCCGTCGTGAGGTAACGTATCGGCTTACTTCGGCACCGGCGCCGAAACACGTCGTGTCGCCGTCCGTTCCGCTTCGTCGTCAATCCGGTACGTAACGCCGAGGTTGGCCATTTCGTCGAAGCTTTCTTCGCCGAACAACACCCGTTTCGCCGGATCGGGGTTATTGGGATTCAATCGCGTGTTGTCCCAATGCACGGAGAATCGCAACGACGATCCGGCCGGTAGCTTCACCGGTTCGCGAAACACGAAACGACGCTGCCAGTTGAAATCGAAGGCCGGTGTGGCGAGCAGAAGCTCTTCTCTGCCGTCGGGATAGACGGCGTAAACTTCGCTGTCGCCGCCGCGAAGGTGCATGTGCGGGCGAATGTCGATGAGCAGAACGTTCTGCTTGAAATACGGCAGACAGTCGGCCGGATGATGTTCGACGTGCGGCGGTACTTCGATGCTGCGCGTCCCGACGAACAACTGATCGGCGATGATCTTCGGCGGCCGACCGGGCTCTTTACGCCATACGATGCCGACCGACGATTGATCGTAATGATCCTCGTCCGTCGGCGAGTAATGCATTTCAAACACAAGGTCGTAGCCAGCCGGAAAGTACACGGCCTCGTCCGGCGCATAAGTGCGGGCCGCATAGAAATCGCCCGGCGTGTAGCTGGCGATCCGCCAGCAATCTTTTCCGCCGTAGCCGTTGACCTTGGCCATCATCCACGCGCCCGACATCGGCGCCGTCACGTCAGCCGGGCGTTGGCGCTTGTCGATCATAAACGCCTGCATGTGATGCACCACGCGGCGGTTGCCCGGCAAGAGTTCGATGGCCTGAGCATAGCGATCTTCGGTCGAGTCGTTCGGCACCCAGAAGTACTGGTATTCGACGACCTGAGAAGCTTTCACCAAAAACGGCTTCGGCATCCTCGCCACAAAGTCCGGCTTGCCCGCGCCGATCGTGAATTCGCCCGGCCCCGCAACTTTCGGCAAGTCCAGCGGAACGGCGGGCGGCGTTCCTTCGACGAGCCAATTCTCTTCGCCTTGCTTTTGCCGAGCGAGTCCTTGGTCGAGCCATTCCACAAGCGTACGGCGTTCTTCGGTCGTCAGGGCCTGGATGTTCTCGACCGCGTGACCGCGCTTCGTGTCCGCATGCCAAGGCGGCATTCGCTGGTACTCCACCTCGCGGCGGATCGTAGCCGCTTCATCGCGGATGCTTTCGAACGTGTCGAGCGCAAACGGCCCGATGCCGCCCGGATAGTGGCAGCTTACGCAATGTTTGTAGACGATCTTGGCCGCGTGATCGTGATACGTCAACAGCTTCTCCGGCGGCTTCTTCACCAGCGGCGGCAGGGCCAGTTCGCAGCCCTGAGCGCGTCTGGGCCGTCGCCTCTTTGCCGTTAAACAGACCTTCAACGGCTTCCACCAAATACTCACGCGGATTGGCCCCGGGCGTCTTCTTCCAACCCGAGTCGTCAATCATGCCGCGATAGCGCACCGCGAGTTTGTCGTCGAGTAGGAAGGCTTCCGGCGTGCATCTCGCCTGCAATTGGCGAGCAAGCGTCCCCTCGGCATCGAGAAACACGGGGAACGGTAGGTTGAGCTTCTGCTTGTGCGAAGCCATATCCATGCGCAACGTCCGCGTATTCGAATAAACGCCGAGAAACTGGACCCCCTCTTTGTAGAAGCGGTCGTGCAGGGCGGCGCATCGTCGGAGCTTGCCGCGTGACAATCGGGCAATTGACGTCGAGAAAGATCACGACGACCGCGCGGGCCCGGTTGTCGGGGAACGTGTTCAGTTCGGCCGACCACAAATGTTCGACGCCCCAGCGATCGACCAATACCGGAGGTTCCGTCAAAACGGCGCTCGCCGCGACGGCGGAAGCGTCCGATTCAGGAGTCGCGGCAACAGCCGGCGCACAAATGAACGGAGCCGTCGCCATGGTCGCGACGAACGTCCAAGCAAGAACTCGGGCCGATGAACGATGTGCCGGCATGATCGCAACGCGGTGGGTCGACGAGCGCAGAACGGTACTGCCTGTTTCGACCGTTGCCGAGGGTGAATCCATTGAATCCCCGTTAACCGCTAAGGTCCCCGCAGGTTCGGCCGTTCCGCTCATCGGAACAAGCGGAAATCGTAGTGCCGCCATGGCTGCGCGAGCGGGCGAGGTTCGAACAATCACGAGTAAGCCGTGGTTTTTACCTCAGGATCTCGCCGGTAAATCCCTGACGATGAACGGATTTCAACACTTTCGGCGGGGAGCATTTCGCTACCTGCTGGCGGCCGCGTTGCCGGCAAGTTGGGCTGCCGCGGAAACGCGCATTCCTTCGTCGGCTTCGGTGGCAGTGCCTCCTGCCGAAACCGCGATTGTCGAAGTGCTGGCCAATCGCGAAGCACAGCAGAGAGCGGCTCGCTCGCGATTGATCGAATCCGTGGCCGTGCTGCGCCGGATGCTTGCCGGACAATCGGAAGAAACGCAGGCGGGCTGGCTCGCGTACCTGCATCTCGATGAAGTCGAGGCCTCGCTGCAGAAGAGCTTTGACGAACAGCTTGAAGCTCTGGTTGTTCTCCGTTTGCGGATGCGCCGACATCGAAGGACTCGAAGCGCCCGAAGCGGTGCACTTGCGGCGCCGCGGCGTTCGACTATGCGGCCGAGTTGCGACTTGCACAGCCGGACATGGCCCGGCGGATTCTCGCAGCCGCGGAGTTGGTGCGCGACTCACTTGCCGGCGACGGCGAACTCGATCCGGATGCTGTCGATCGCATTGGCGCGGCCGTCGGATTGTTGGAGCAGGCGGGCGTTGCGCCGGAGTTGGTCGACGCCGCGCGGCAACGCTGGACGTATCCCAACGTTTGGGTTCGCGTCAAAACGGAATTCGTCGCCAAATACGTCGCTCGCGAAGTCTCCGACTACCGAATGCAATCCGCGACTATTCTCGGCACGCAGACCCGCGGCCCGGTGTCGACGCAAGGCACTTTCGAACTCGCCACCGTGCCGAACGAAGAGACGGCGCAATTTGAGCTGCGGATGAACGGCTCGACGCGTTCGCCCGGCAACGTCGGCCGCAACGGCCCGGCGGTGATTTACAGCTCGGCCAGTTCGCAATTCTCCGGGCGAAAGTCGTTTTACTTCGATCCGCGAACGGGCGTCGCCGATTCGCCGGCGGGCATTCGCTGCAACGCAGCGATCGGCATCAAGCAAATTGACGTGGAAACTCGCGTGCTGCCGACGCTGCTGCAACCGGCCGCCCAACGTCTGGCGTGGAACAAGGCGAATGAAAGTCAAGCCGCGGTGCGCGAAGAAGTGCAACGGCTCACCAGCCGACGAATCGCGGAGTGCGTCGAAGCGGAAATCGCCGATCCGCTGAAGATGGTGCAGGACTACTATCACAAGTATGCGATCGTCGGCCCCTTGCGACTCGACGACCAGCCGACGATCGTTTCGCGGTCGACGGGCGAATACTTTGAGTTCGGCGTCCGCCAAGCGAACCGGCGGCAGGTTTCCGTTTCGGCCCGACGTCCGGAACTGCACGAAGATACGAAGATCGGGCTGCAAATCCACGAATCGATCTTTCACAACTCCTCGGGCCGGGCCTTGTTCGGCGACTGCGTCCTGACCGACGAAGAAGTCGAAAACTACTGCCAGTTCGTAACGATGCAGGTGCCGCGGCCGATCCGCGTATTCTCCAATTCGACGCCCTGGTCGATCGTCTGCGACATCGAACGGCCCGCGACGTTCCGCTTTGAAGACGGCACGGCCGGCGTCACCATTCACACGCTGCAATGGAACCACGGCGATAAATCGTACACGCGACCGATCAACGTGCAGGTGCGATACAAGGTCGAGAACTCATTGCTCGGGATGCTCTTCACGCGAATCGGCGACATCGAAGTGACGGCCGTCGACGGAAGGCCTTGGACCACGGAGGAGCAGTCGCAACTGCTGCCGCTGATCCACGAGAAGTGCGGCGCCGTGTTTCAAGAACAGGGACGATTCAACAGCCTGATTCTCCCGCGCGGCGAAGGCTTCGGGCCGTTCGGCGAAATCACGCTTAAGCAAGTGGAAAGCGACGGCGGCTGGTTCGTGATGGGATATCAGTAATCAGCCGACGACGTCTAGTCTCCCTTGGCTCCGCCGTTGGCGAGCTTGCGTTTCGTCTGTTCGGTCAGACTATCGCGATCAGCGGCCGCCGCGGCATTCAGCAATTTCTTGAGGCGGGCCGCTTGCTCGGGCTCGGCGGTCGCTAAATTGCGAGCCTCCTCGGGATCGTCGGACAGATTGTAGAGTTCCATTTTGTCGCCCCGATCGACGATCAACTTCCACGGGCCATGGCGAAACGCGGCCGCGCGGAAGGCGACGCCGGCGCAGTAGATCGAACGTTCGGCGAGCGGCGAAGCAGCGGCCGATTCGGGCTGCTGCAATACGGCCGAGAGGTCGACGCCGTCCCATTTCAGATCTGCGGCAGGCGTGAAACCGGCCAGCTTGGCAAACGTCGGAAGCCAATCGACGGCGTGCGTCGGCTGCTCGACCTTCGCACCGGCAGGCACATGCTTTGGCCAACGGACGATCGCGGCCGAGCGGATGCCGCCGTCGTAGAGTTGCCCTTTGAATCCGCGGAGCGGCGTGTTGTGCCCGCCGTAGCGCACGTCGGGATAGTCGCCGACGTATTTCGGATCGATATTGTCGTGAACGTCATGGCCGCCGTTATCGCTGAAGAAGAGCACGAGCGTGTCGTCGGCAAGCTTCTTTTGATCGAGCGCGGCGAGCACTTGGCCGACGGCATCGTCCATATGCGTAGCGCATGCGGCATGGAGGCGTTGGCCGTCGTCTTTGATGTGTGAATTTCGATCGAGCCACGGCTGAGGCTCGTTGATCGGCAGATGCACCGCCGTGAACGGCACATAGAGGAAGAACGGCTTCTCGCTCGATTGCCGATTCACGAAGGCCACGGCTTCGCGCGCGATCAGATCCGTGACGTGTCCTTCTTCTTCGATCAGCTTGCCGTTGCGATGCCACGTGGTTTGAAACGGTCCGGTCTTGTACTTATGTGCATACGGCCCGACGCCGCCGGCCAGGGAGCCGTAGCTTTCGTCGAACCCGAACTGGTTGGGACTTTGCTCGGGAAGCGAACCCAGGTGCCATTTACCGACGAGCGCCGTGCGATAGCCGATGCTTTGCAAGGCCGAGGCCAGCGTCGTCGTGCCGAAAGGAAACACCTGTTCGTTTTGCGCGCCGGTGCAGCCGAATCTGGATGCGTAGCGACCGCTGAGCAACGCCGCACGAGTCGGGCTGCACATCGGATGGCCGTAATTCGATTCCAGCCGAACGCTTTGTTTGGCCAACGCATCCAGCGCAGGCATCGCATAATTGCCGCCGCGCCAGGGAACATCAGCCGAGCCGAGATCGTCCGCAAGAAAGACCACGAAATTCGGCCGCGTTGCGGTTTTCGACGGAGCGTCGGCTCCGAAAGACGGCACGGCGAACGACAACAGAACGGCGACGGCGATCCAATATTTGAGCGTCATGGCAAGTGATCTAAGGGCGACGGGGAAATCGAGCTCTTACTTCGGCACGCCGACGAGATCGGCCGGCAGTTCCTTCCGGTCTTTGGACCTTTCTATTTCGAGCAGGCCTTTCAGCCTTTCGACGATCTGCGGGGAGCTCGCCGCCAAATCGAATTTCTCAAACGGATCGGCGACGACATTGAATAGCTCAGGCTTACGATTCTTGGCGGCGATCAGCTTCCAATCGCCCTGGCGAAGAGACGCCCCGCCGCCGGCCGTGGCAATGTAAACGACGCGGTCTTTATCCGGCTCGGCGAGACCTTGCAACGCGGCCCATTGGCTGACGCCGTCCCACTGCAAATCGGCATCGGCACATAGCCCGTAATTTCCGCAATCGTCGGAAACCAATCGACGCAATGCATGAGGCTCGCGTGTTTGCGAGGCTTCAACTTGCCGGGCCAAAAGGCGAACGCACAGACGCGAGTTCCCCCTTCGTAGAGCTCGCCTTTTGGCCGCGGAGCGGATCGTTTTCGCTGTTGAGCGGTGAATGGCCGACGGCGCCGTCGTAACCGTTCTTGAGCGATTCGATACCGCCGTTGTCGCTGTGAAAGATGACGAGCATGTTGTCGCTCTGGCCGGTGCGCTCCACGGCATCGAGAAATTGACCGATCTTGGCGTCGACTTGCGAAACCATGGCGGCCATGCGGAGGCGCGAATCATGCTTGGCATCGTCAGCGTCAAAACGCATGCCGGCATACGGCTTCTTGTACTCCTCCGGAGCGTCGACCGGCGTATGGACGGCGTGAAACGGGACGTACATGAACCACGGCGTGCGTTTCTCTTCGATGCGCCGCACCGCTTCGGCGGCCACGAGCTCCGTGGCGTTCCCTTCCTCTTGGAAGAGCTTGCCGTCGCGATGCCACGTGTCGACATACGGGCTCCCTTTACGATAACGATGCGTCCAAGGATCGGCCGCGCCCGTGAGCGTGCCGTAACCGTGATCAAAGCCGAATTGAATGGGGCTCCATTCCGGTTTGGAACCCAAGTGCCATTTCCCGCTCTGATACGTGCTATAGCCGACGGACTTCAGCGCCGAGGCGAGCGTCGTCGTGCCGAACGGCATTGCGCGAAGATTACTCGGAGTCAAGGCCTGCGGACCAAACCGGCCGGGATAACGCCCGCTCATCGCGCCGTGCGCGTCGGCGTACAGACCGGTTGCACGTAGTGTCGATCGAGTTCGACGCCTTGGCTGACGAGCCGATCCATGACCGGCGTTTTGGCGAAACCTTGGTGCCAGCCGACGTCGCTCCAACCGAGGTCGTCGCAAACGATGTAGAGAATGTTGGGACGTCGCGGTCCGTCGGCCGATGCGCCCCCTCCCACTTCGGCGGCAAACGCCTCGCTGCCGATGATGAACATCGCCGCGTACACGGCTGCGCGGACGATCCGGCGATTCATGCATTCCTCACGGCGTAAAGTTGCGAGGCGGAACGAACTATTGACGCGGAAGCGTCGGCAAATATCGTCCTGCGAGTCTCGCAACGCAACTTTTACACCGAGGTCGAATGCATCCTGGTCGATGCAAGCGACTATGCCGCGCCGATATCGCGAAGAATCTGACGGATTGCACCAAATGATAGGCGTTGTGAGCCGCGACGCCGAACAAGCCGGTGAGCATGATCTCTTCGCCGTTGCCGACTTGCAGCGGAGCAGATTCGAACAGCTTGCGGGCGTGTTCTTCGATACGTTTCAACAAGTCGGCCCATTCCGCTTCAGTCACTTGTTCGAGTTTCCAGGCGGCGTTCCAGTCGGCGTTTTCAAATGCCGAGTGGTCTCCGCCAATCGCTCGGTTGACCAATTCGTAGCCGAACAAGACGTGGTTGGCGTGCGACACGATCGGTTTGCGGCCGGGCCCGGGAGCCTGTGAAACCTGCGCGGCGGTGAGCGATTTCAACGTCGTCACAAAACCAGGCTCTCCCTGATTGATGACGAAGGCCCAACCCTTTGGCGCGCCGAACAACGTCTCATTGAGCAGCGAACGCAAAACCTTCGGTGCGAGCGTCGCGATGTCTTCCGCCATGGTCGTATTCCTTCCCGACTAAGTTAATCCGACGGCCTTGCGCACGACCGCCATCGTTTCTCGTTGTCGCTTTTCCACAAACGTGCGAGCCGCCACGGCTTTCGCCTTCGCCCCTGCCGGATCCTTTGCCATTTGCACGGCCGCTTCCGGCATGCGCGCCACTTCTTCTTCCACGTCGAAATCAAAGACCCATTCCGGCAAACCGATGTCGCGCCACATGGTGCCTTTGGTCGTTTGCTCGGCCCAACGACAAACGATTGCCGGAATGCCGTGGCCGATGCACATAATCGGCGAGTGCATCTCGTTGCCGAACAGACCGGCATCCGTTTGTAAACGCTCACGGCTTCGTCGGTCAGCCAGTACGAATCACGCCACACCACGCGACGGCGGACGTCTTCGGGTAGCTTGTCGACGAGCATCTCCTTGCCCAGTTCGACATGGCTCGAATCTTCCGGGCAGACGAGCACCGTCATCTCCGTCTCGCGAACGATTCGCGTGATCGCCTCGCGCAGCGGACGATGATCATGCTCCTTCATTTCCTCGTTGCGAGCATGACGAGCGGGGTGGAACGGCACGTCGGGCTTCATTTTCCAATACGGCGAAATACGCAACCGGGGAATGCAGCAGAGGAACTTGCCCGTTTCGAGTCCGACCTTTTTCAAATAGGCGTCGGCCTTGGCGTCGTCGTGCAAGTCACACGCGAAAGCGGCGTCCGGGCAGTATTCCATAATCGAGTTATGGCAGCCGAGTTCCTTGGCGCGATTCATCGACACCGAATCGCGGAAGAACGCGAACTGAGCTTGGTTCAGCACCTCCATCGTTTTCGCTTTTGTCGACGGCGAAATGACAATGTTCTCAACGGCCGCCGGATAGTTCGGCACGCCGATTCCGTAGACTCCAAACGGCTTGCCGGTCTCCGAAACCCAGCGGCGTACGTCGCGCTCGGCGCCAAACGACGCGGCCGACCCGTGCAAGAAGAAGTCACATTTCTTGAGCGCGGCGGCAATATCGTCCGGGCCGCGCAGAATGTTCAACTTCGGAAAGCGGCGCAGCAGGAGTTCGTCGACTCCTTGATCCACCTTGCTCGGCCATAGCGTGACGTCGGCTTCCGGAATGTATTTTTCCAGCAACCTCAGCAGGCCCGGCGTGTGGGCGATGTCGCCGATGTTCACCGTCTGCCAAGCGGAGCGAATGAGAATGTTCGGATTGCGACCGCTCGGCGGCGCAGCCCAGGCGGCAAGTGCGGAAACGGCGGGCCACGCGGCGACGGACGACTTCAGAAAGCTGCGACGATTCATAGCTGCTCGGCGACGAGGGCGACATACGATGCGAAACCGTCAGACATCGTATGCCGCCTTGCCGTGCGCCGAAAGCACCCCGCCGGAGCATGGTCAAAACTTCGGCAACTTCACTCCGCGACCACGCGGGTCTTCGAAATCCTCGCGAAGCTCGACTCCGTAGCCGCGGCCAAGCTCTTCGCTTGCGCGAGCCGCCCAAGGCGTGCCGGCGTATTCCTTTTGAACCTCGCGGAATAGGGCGTCCGCCTTGTCGCGCAGACCTTGCGTGACTTCGGGCTTGAGCAACCGTTTCACAGTACCGACATCCCAACCGTTCGACGGCCGCGCCGGCCCGAGCACGTTCGTCACGGGCTTAGGCGTCTTGATGAATTCGGCGAGATACCAGCCGTATTCCTGAAGCCGGGCCTGATACGAAATGGTCTGCGCGTAAATCAAATCGTAGTTCGCACGCCAGCGGGCGCTCTTTTCACGCGATCGCATCGGCGCGACCGTTTCAAGCGCCTTTGCGCTCTTTGAGATAAGTAATCAAATCCGCGGCCTTCTTCATTTCTTGCGTCGCCTGCTGCTGGAAGGCTTGGCGATCGATCGAGAAGTGATCCGTACGCACTTCCACGCGTGAGCCCTTGCTGCCCGATTGATACGGATTCAAATCCGAGATCACTTGAAAGATCATTTTGCGGAACGGCGACTTATCGCGCTCGGCGACGTAATCCGTGCGAGCGCTCAGATCCGGCAGATACGGGCGCATGGCATCCGCGTCATAAACCAAATCGGCTCGGCGCCCGACGAGTTGCACTTCAGGGCTCGGCAACATAAAGAACACGCCGCCGGTTTGCCGAGCAATGCGCGATTGTTCATACGGCCCGAAGCCGCTCGGAAAGGCATCCCAACGGCGATGGAAGCCGTTGATTTGCAATTGCTCGGGCTGCGGCGTTTCCGGGCCGCGGTCAATGCGCAACCAATGTCCGGTGCGAGTCTGCGGATCGGTCCACCGCATATGAGCGTAGGAATAACCAAACACCGACTCACGCCCAAGTACGTAAACTTTGCAATTCAGGCTACGGCACATTTGAATGGCCGCTTCGGTTTGGCTGATGTTGCTGTTGGCGTCGCCGCTTTCGTCCGTCACCAAAATCATCGACATGGCTCGCCGACCGTTCTTCGCCACCGTGCCGAACGTCTGTGCGGCATACATAATTGCCTGCGATTGCATCTCCAGGCCTGAAGGATCGTTCGGCACGGCGTCGATGGCGGCCATGATCTCCGCAGACTTGGCCGTCGGTCGCGGCGTGTGATTCAGCGGAGCGGCGCCGTAACTCACAACGCCGGTCAGAAGTTCGTCGCCGCCGATCGCCGACGCGATGCCGAGTTCCTGATACACCCGATCGACGCGATCACGAATCTCGCCGCGGTCGTCGGCCATACTTTCCGATTGGTCCATGATCCAGACGACGAGCACCTTCTGCTTGGCCAAGCTGTTGAGTAACTCTTGCGTGATGCGATCCATCGCATCGCCGTAGCCTTGCGCCGTGGAAAGGCCGTCGCCAAGCGTTCCGGTCGGCACTGCGGCGGCCAATGTTCCGCTCCCCTGCGAGAAGACGTTGACCGCACCGACGTCGATGCCCATTCCGCTCCCGGCGCGATTACCGTAGCCGGGGCCCAGCCCGAGGCGCGGCCCCTTCCCGCTTCCTGTTCCGCCGCCAAGGCCTCCGCCGACCAAAGTGGCAATCCCGCCTTGAATGCCGCCTGAGGAAGCCGCCCCGCCGCCGCTCGGGCCCGACGATACGGCCAGCGTCTGCGACGGCACGATCTGCTTTTCCAAACGCATCGTTTGTAAGTCGGACGTGTTGTCCGCAGGGCCGGAATCGAGGGCCGTATCGAACGTCGGAGCCTTACTCTTCGGCGTCGACGAAGCGCCGCTCAGGAGTAAGCCGGCGACGATGATCGCGGTCATGTGAAAGATCATGCTGACGCCGTACCACGCCCCGACTTCGATGAACCAGCCGCGGGCCGTCTCCAACCAGACCGGTACGGCTTCTTCACTTTCCGGCTCCGCGGATGGAGGAGAATTTTGAGATGCTTGAGCAGATGACATGGACTAGGGTTCCGTGTTTCGATGTGCCCAAAGGCTGACGGCCGGCACCATAGATAGGGGGCGAAACGATTACGCGTCGGAGTTCTTGGCATCTGATGACGCAACCTCGCCGACATCGATCGAGTTCACATCGTCGAGACCTGCGAACGACGGCGCGAGCTGCCATGCTTGCGGATCAAAAACATGACTTGCTTCCGGCGATGTCGGCAGTTTGCGGCGGCGCGAAAAAAGGCAAACACCTAAGAACGTTGCGCCGCCGAGAACGAAGAAGCCCCAGAATTCGCGACCGTTGCGGCCCCGTTCGACGGACGCCGTAGGCAAGTCCGGCAGAGCTTGAATACGGCCGATCAGCAACGGCGCGGCCCGAGCTTTGTCGTAGGCCTCGTACGCCATGAGCTTCAAGAAATAGCCGGCAAACGTGACTTCCTTGCGGATTTCGGCCCCGAGCGGAACGCCCGGCGGCAACTCGTTGCACAAGACGACGTACGGAAACGATTTCGAATCGTCGGTCCAACCCCACAGTTCATAAACTTGCGGAACGCCGGCGGAATTCTTCGGAGCGTCGTGCGCGATGGCTCGTCGAACGTGCAGCCGCAATTGCAGCAATTGGCCGCGATAAGTCTCCGGCTGCGACCAGAGTTGCGAGAAGAGCAAGTCCTGCCGCGCGCGGGCTTGGAGGTCGGCAAACGTTTGTGCTCGACTCCAATTCATCAGCCGCCAATAGGCCGGCATCTCTTCCACGCCGATCGAGGCTCGGTCGGACACGACGTCGAGTAACTTTTCACCCAGCACATGTTGCTCGGCATCGCGATCGTCCGGCCCGGGGACGACCGCCTCCTGCCACGCCGCTTGCGACGGTTCGATTTGCGGCAAAGTCGAAGCGGTCGCGACTTCGTCGGGCGCAAGCCAGTGCCAGAAGGAAGGATCACGGGCTCGATCAATCATCATTCCGAGCACGGCGGCCAGACAAATCATTGAAGCCAAACGCAGATGCGGGCTTCGTGAAGATCCGGAGCCGAAAGCATGTCGACGGCGAAACATATCAGCATCCTTCCACAAAGGGGCTTGGCGGCGGAGTTATCGAGCACGAACTTGCGAATCGGACATTTCGAGAAAACTCAGCCGATTGAGAGGCTTCCCGTCGGCCGATGTCTGTCGCGAGCAGACGTCGACGATCTGCATGAGTTCGTCGTATTTCAATTGCGGCGCGACTTGCACGACGATGCGATCGAACGGCGATCCGGTCTCGTGCAAAGCCTCGTGCAACTTGGAATCGAGTTGCGCGAGGCCGCCGACCGGACCTTCGCCGAGCCGCATCAAGGCCAAACGTCCGTCGGGCGCGGCAAATGCGCTGACCACGAGCGTCGATTGCCCGGCGGCGGGCGCCGCATCGGGGTCGTCGCCCGGAGCTTGAGTTTGCGAAACCTGCGCGATTGGCTCGGGCGGAGGCAAACGGAGGCTGAGCTGACCTTCGATCGGCGAAGGCTTGAAGGTGAAGATGAAGAACGTCAACAACTGAAACGCCATATCGAGCATGGCGGCCAGGTTGAGTTCGACGTCGCCTTGCGACCTGCGTCTCTTATGGCGGCGCATTAGGATTTTCCTCCTGCGTTGTCTTCGTGACGATTCATCGCCTTCAGCGCGAACCGACGAAAGCCCTTGTCTTGGCAGGTCTTGATGACGTGGTTCAACAAGTGAAACGGCGTCGTCTTGTCGGCGCGAATGATGACGATCGTCGGCAACTCGTCGCCCGACTTGAAATCGCGATTCTCACGCTTCGCGGCGAATGCCGCGGCGCGGGCTTCGCTCGAAATGTAGGAATCGACGTCTTTGGTTTCGCCGTAAACGTTGAGCTTTCCGGATGAGTTGATGTTGAGTACCAACAAGTCTTCCTGAGCATGGTTGTCGACCGGGCGTGCGGAACCGACGACCGGCAGCTTCAGCGACATGTCCAGCGAGGCGCTTTTGAAATTGATCACCAGCATGAAGAACGTGATCAACTGAAAGACCATGTCGAGAATCGGCGTGAGGTCGGGTTCCGCGCCGTCTTTGGCGGCAGACATGGGCGGTCCTGTGTGTTAGATGTGAAAGGTGATGACCATGAGGACGACGACTCGTTAAGCTCGCACCGGCGCGGCCCCGGCGGCTTTGGCAGAACGAGTCACCTTGACGATGCGCCGCAGAAAGTCGTCGGCCTCCAGCACGACGGCCGTGCTGATGGAAGCCACGCGATTGCGAAACACGGCGAAGAAGTAGATGGCCGGCACCGACAGCGCCACGCCCTCGAACGTCAGCAGCAAAGCTTCGGAAATGCCGCCGGCCACCTCGCTGGCCTTGAGTTGGGTATCTGAGAGTGCGATGACGGCGAAGCTCGCGATCATGCCTTTGAGGGTGCCGAGCAAACCGATCATCGGCCCGAGCGAACCGAGCACGGCGAGCATGCTAATTCGCTTTTCCATATCGACGGTCTCCGAATCGCCGACGCGTTCCATGACGCCGCGGGCCTCTTCCAAGCCGGAATTCATTTCCGCCAACCCGGCGGCGGCGACGCGGCCGAACATCGTGTCGTCGGCCTTGAGACGGTCGTAGACCCCTTGGAAATTGCGCTGATCGACGAGCGCATTGACGTCAATGACGGTTTCCGGAGGCATCTCCTTGTCGAGCCGAAGTTCGAAGAACAGCCGACTGACCGTAGCGATAAAGTACATCGAAAGCAGCAATAGCACCGCACCGATCCAACCGGAGCTTTCAATGAACCACATGAACTTGCTCTTCTGATGCGGACTCTCTGTGGAATCAGCATGCGCTACCGCGGCGGCAGGCTCAGACGAGGGAGAAGACTCCTGTGCGGCCAGATGACTGAAGAAGCCGGCGAACAGGACGAACGCGAGACAGAAGACGACCACGACGGACGAACGACGAACGGCAACCCGCGAATAGCCGGACATAAATCGGCTCCTGAAGGCAAGACAGAGACAACGACAGGTACGGACGAATATGTGTGCGCGTGCGAATGCCGCGAATTCGGAAGAGATCACGCCTCACGAGCGCCTAGCGAGGCGCAGGAACGCGTGCGAAGAGAAGCCCGACTAAACCTGCAAACGGGTATGACAGGCTTGCAGCGTCGGCGAAGAAACGGCGACGCAAATCGAAGAATCGCCGCCACGAATCAAGTTTAAGATCACCAAACCGCTTGAGGACGCGAGAGCTACGTCGGCCGAAGCCTTATCGCACTCGGCGAGTTCTTCCAAGTTGCGAAAAGCGGCTCGCACCTCATCGCGATCGCGGCGGTGCGGAACGTCCGGTTGGGACGAGTCGTCGGAGATGACGTAATCACCGGAGCGCGACGCCACGTCCGTCGAATGAAGTCCGCAGGTCGCGATGCCGCTCAGCATGAGCAGCGCGAAGAGCAAACGAAAGCGTTGTGCGACGTAGCGAGCCATGACGCGACTCTTGAATTTGCGACGACGTCGTCGATCGTAAGGACGAAGCATCTTCTACGTCAATCTTCGTTGAGCCGGTCAGAAATTATTCCACCAAGCGCGCATCAAAACTTTATCAAGATGCGCGGCGTGGCGATTAAGAAGCCGTAAACATATCAAGGCCCTTAATGTCGAAATCGCTCGTCACCACGTCGCCATGCCTACCCACGAAGTCGATCGCAATCGAGTCGTTGCCGAGCGGCGCAAAGAGGCGTTAGCGCCGAGCCCGCGCGTCGATGACGTTCGACGCCGACATAACCTTGCCGCGGGGTTGCGATGGAGATCGTGACCGTGTGCTTCGCGACGGCATTCGTATGGGTCGCGAAATCTTCACGGAGTGAAAAAGGCCTCGGAATGCCAGGGAGTGCCTTCGGCCACGAGATCGTAGCGCCGCTATCGCCGGCCAAATTTTGATTACCCATTGAGATGAGGCGGAATAATGTCCGTTCCAACGTCACGGTTTGGCGAGTTAGCCGCCTGATTGATCTTGCTCGGCTTCGCGAGGACGGCTTGAATGCCCCCGAACGCACACGCGATGAGGCCGCAATGAGAGGCCGTTCAACGCTTCCACATACTTCCTTCAAAAGGGAAAACGTCCGATGAACAATCGTGTTTTACGTGCGGCGACGAGTCTGTCGGTGTTCACGGCCGTCTTGCTGCTGACCAGCCGTTGCGGCGCGGTTCACTATCCGCTCGGCCCCTCTAAGGATGACTGGGGGCTGAAATACGACGTTCAGCTGAGCGACGCCGGCAACGATCAGGTGAACGTCGTCTTCACGCTCATCGACGAAGGAAGATTGAAGCCCGTGAGTTCGTTTACCGTCGTCGCTCTGCGCGAGATCACTCGCGGCACTTACGCGTACGACGCCAAGACGCCGATCTCGCTGAAAACGACGGCCGACGGCAAACGCACCGGACAGGTACAAATCCGTAAAGAGTTTCTCGACAAAGCCGTGATTCGCGTGCTCACGCTCTCGGTCGACGGCAAGCGACAAACGGGCGGCGCCGCGCTCTACAACATTCCCCTCAACAGGTTCTTGAAACCTGCCGCACCGACGACGCTCGCCGCACCACCGGCATCGAGAACGGTAAAGTAGCGGCGGCATTGCCGACGCCATCTTGTTAGCGGCGAGCTAGAGCATCGGCCACGGTCGACAGCGCCGACACGTTCTTCGCCGGCGTTTCTTGAGCAGGCTTCACGACTACGATCGGCGTCGCTTCCGCCTTGCTCGCAATCGGCGCGTTGCCCAGGATCTTCACGGGCGTTGCTTGCTTCGCGACCGCAGCCTCGACGGTGATCGGGAAGTTGCTGCCGGCGGTGAGTTGAGGCAGGCCGGGAATACGAGGAACTTGCGGGGTGCCTACTCCGACGGGCACGCCGACGTTGCCGCCGCCGAATCCGCCGCCGCCTTGAGCATGGCATTGACCGGCATCGGCACGCCCGGCACCGGTTACTCCGAAGGCCACGACGGCCGCGAAGGTCAGTTTCCAACCACGATGTAAAAACTTGCGAGTCACGTTGAGTTCTCCTAAAACGAAGCCGAGGGCTACGAATCGCACCGGGCTTGTAACATTCCGTAGCGCAGCGGCGCTGGGCTTGTTACAACCAACGCCAAGACACCTTGCTATCGCCGCCGAGGTCCGCCCGTGCACATGATCGACATCTTCCGCGAGACCACGCGGCATTTTCTGAGGCCGGTTCTGCCCCTGCTCGACGACCCGACCGTCTCCGAGATCCTCATCAACGGGCCGGACGACATCTATTTCGAGCGGGCAGGGCGCCTCAATCGGGCGGATCTGAAATTCCCCGACGCCGCGGCTTTAATGGCGGCGGCCCGTAATATCGGGGAATACGTCAATCGGCAGATCGACGCGGATCACCACAGCATGGACGCTCGCTTGCCGGACGGCAGCCGCGTGCATGTGATCATCCCACCCAGTTCGCGAGTGGGCTGCTGCATCTCGATTCGGAAGTTTCAGAAGTCGACGTTCAATCTCGACTCGCTCGTGCAGAAGGGGAGCATGAGCCCGCAGGCGGCCGAATTCCTGCGATTGTGCGTGATTTTGCACAAAAACATGGTGATTGCCGGCGGCACGGGCACCGGCAAAACCTCGATGCTGAACGCGCTTTCGACGTCGATTCCCGAGCACGAACGCATCATCGTCATTGAAGACAGCTCCGAATTGCAGCTGAACCAACCGCATACGGTTTACCTCGAAGCCCAGCCGCCGCGGCCTGACGGACGCGGGCAAGTGACGATTCGCGACTTGTTCGTCGACTCGCTACGGATGCGGCCGGACCGGATCGTCGTGGGCGAAGTGCGCCGGGGCGAGGCTTTAGACCTGATTCAATCGATGCTTTCGGGGCATGCGGGCTCATTGAGCACCGTTCACGCGAATACGCCGCGCGACGCCGCCGTACGGCTCGAAACGCTCTGCTTGATGAGCGATGTCGGCCTACCGGTCCACGTCGCCCGCACGCAGGTGGCGTCGGCCTTGAACCTGGTAGTGAACATCGCCCGGCTGGGCGACGGCAGCCGGCGCGTGCAGGCCATCAGCGAAATGCTGGGCCTCGACGACAAGAACCAATACGCTTTTCGCGATATTTTCCGGTTTTACGCCTCCGGACGCGACGCTGGAGGGCGAATTCTGGGGGAAATGCGGCCGACGGGAGAAGTGCCGACGTTCGCCGGTGAGGCTCACGCGATGGGCTTTGGTGAACTGGTGAACCTTACGGCCGATATTTTCCGGCCGGAAGCGGCGTAGAACGCGGCAGATCGCAAAAGAGGGTCCCTCGCAGCGTCAACGGACCGTTTCCCAGGCTTGGGGAGATTGGTCAATTTTCGCGGCATTTCTCGGGTGTTTTTCCGACTCTTTTCAACTCTCGTGCCGGCCGGAAGTTTTCGCGTAACACTTTGCCGCACCTCACGCTTAGGCATGGCAGAGCCGTCAGTCAAACCAAGTTCGGTGAGAGACGGCCAAAACAACTTTCCCAAACTGAGGTGTGTCATGTCGATTCGCAGTGCTCTCCGTCGTCTGGATCGTGATGAAGCCGGTATGGAAACCATGCAAGCGGTCATCATCTTCGGTGCCGCCGCCATCGTGCTCGCTCTGCTTTACAAGGTTCGTGAGCCGGTCATGACGTGGGTCAAGAAGGAACTCAAGGGTTTCGGCATCAAGGCCTAGCTCTCAACAACTTCACAACCCGCCAAAACTTCCCGCCTGAAACTTCCCGCCAATAACAATCATTCCCAAACTGAGGTGTAACATGTCGATTCGCAATGCTCTCCGTCGTCTGGATCGTGATGAAGCCGGTATGGAAACCATGCAAGCGGTCATCATCTTCGGCGCCGCGGCCATCGTACTCGCTCTGCTCTACAAGGTTCGTGAGCCGGTGATGACCTGGGTGAAGAAGGAACTCAAAGGCTTTGGCATCAAGGCCTAGCCTGCAAATGCGGCGACGTGCGTCGATCAGACGCCCGCACACAAACGGAGTGGTGCGACGCACGTCGAGGGATTCGCCCGAAACTTCTAAGAATCGAAAGCCGACTGCCATGGCCACCGTTCTTCCTTACTCCGCCTCGCTCGACGCTCCGCTGTATGACTCCCGTTTGTCGAGCTGGCGGATTTTTAGCTTGCTGCCCGCCGCCGGATTGTGCTGGGCTTTCTACGCTCAGCAATCTGCCCCCGCGGCAACCGTGTGGCAAACCTGGACCGGCTTCATCATCCTCGCCACGCTCTTGGCGGCGACCGCGACGGATCTGGCCCGTCACCGAATTCCCAACTACATCACGTACCCGGCCGTGGGCTGGTTGCTCTCGCTCGGGATGCTGCAAGTGAGCCTCAAGGCTTTCGGCACGATCAGCGATGCGGCCGGTACGGCCATGTCGGTGGGCGCGGCCAAGTGGACGTTGCTCCTGGGCGCTCCGCCGATCGCCGAACAATGGGCCGGCTTCGGAGCCTGCTTCGTGCTGATGTTCTTCATCTTCATGAACGCCGGCGGCGGCGGCGGCGACGTCAAAATTGCAGCCGTGCTCGGTGCCGGACTCGGCCCGACCGTCGGCCTCACGGCCATCGTGGCCGCTCATATCGCGGCCGGTGCTTTCGCCTTGGCTTACGGCATCGTGAAGTTCGGCCCGAAAACCGTGCTCTCAAGTCTCGGTCGCAAGATCGGCCACTTCTTCGTGCCGCTTTGGGTCCTGCCGCCCGACGTTGAAGAGAAGAAGTTGCTGAGCTTGCCGGTTCCGCTGGCCCCGTTCTTCCTGATCGGCGCGCTCTACGCCGTGGCCCAGGCTTAACGACACACTACAAATTCACTGGGCCGCCGCAATGAACGCTCGCCGCAACTCTCGTCGCTCCCGCCGTCGTGGCCTTTCGACGATGGAAGTCGCTCTGGCCACGGGCATCATGCTTCCGTTCGCCGCCGGGCTTTACTTCATCGGCAAAGAAGCCTGCGGCCGGTTGTTTCAGATCGTGCAGTCGCTCGTCGTGTGGCCCTTCCTCTAATCGTCGTTTCGGTGAACGCGGCACTTCGCCGCAGCGGAACTCGTCATGTTCGAAATCATTCCGGAACTCTTTCGCTCGGTCGAATGGGTCTGGGCCGTCTGGACGGCCGGACTCGTGGCAATCGTGCTTCTGACACGCGGTTGCGTCCGTGCAATCCGCCGCCATTCGCAACAACGTCGGGCTCTCCGTTCGCTCCACGGCTGCGACGCCGGCACTGCTTACTCGCTGAGCTACATGCTCACAATTCCGATGCTCGCCCTGATCATCTGCCTGACGATCGACATGACTTTGATTTTGGTCGCCAAGATCGGCACGGTTTACTCCGCGTACGCCGCGGCCCGCTCGTCCGTCGTCTGGTTTCCCTCCGGCGTGTCGCGTGGCGACGCTCAAAACAAGATGGACCTCGCGGCTCGCCAAGCCATGACGCCGTTCGCGTCCGGCAGCACGCGACATCGCCCGCTCAGCATGCCGGCCGCTTCGGGGCTGACGTATCTCGCCGCACACAAGGCCTTTGCCGACAAGCCCGCCGATCTCGAATACCTCGGTTGGAAATATCAGTACGCCGGCTGGGCGACGAAGGTCACGACCGACGCCGGTCCGAACTACCGCAAAGATGTGACGGTGACGCTTGAATATCAGGCGCCGTTTCATATGCCGGCGATCGGTCGCATTTTCGGCAAGCTCACTCCCTATGGCTTCTATACGACCACGATCACGACGGTCGTCAAACTCGAAAACCAAGCCCCGCGTACCGACGTCCCGAATCCGGCGTCGCGCCCTTTAGGAATCAGTTATGTTCCGGCACTTAAATAGCCTTGGTCGTTGCCTGGCCGATGACGCCGGCCGCTCTGCCGAAGCGACACAATCGCTGGCCGGCTGCGAGCGCGGCTTCTTGAGCTTCGTCACCTGCGTGGCGGTGCTCTTCTTCGCCCTGCTCGTGACGATGGTTTTCAACGTCGGCGCAGCCGTTCGGCAAAAGGTCGAAGTGCAAAACGCGGCCGACGCCGCAATTCTTACGAGCACCTCGATGACGGCCCGCGGCCTGAACGCGGTGACCCTCACGAATCACATGCTCGGCGAACTGTCGGCGATTCTCATCATTCACGAAGCGCTCGGCGGCACGGAACTCGACGATCTGGCCCCGAAGGACGAACGCAAACAATCGAACGTCTCGAACATTCTCAACAAGTCGCTCACGACCCTCTTGCCGCTGAGTAGCAGTTACGAACTTCACGCACTCGACGAGCAGGCCGTGAAGCAGATGAAGAAAGACGGCGGCAGCGACGACGACAGCCAAGGCAAACACCAAGCCTTCGCAACGATCTTCGACGCCCGCTGCACGATGAAATACTACATGACCGAAGTGCTCATCGGTCGGCTCGTGGCGATCGCCTGCCGGTTCATTCCGTTCGGCATCGGGGAGGCAATTTATTGGGGCATCAACATCCCGCTCACGGTGCTCGTCGGCAAGATGCTCCAGGAAGTGATCATCATCGACGGGGTCGAAAAGATCGCCAAAATCTTCTCGACCGTCGCCAAGCGGAACATCGTGGAAAGTCGGATGTTGCCATTTTTGGAAAATTACGGCGAGGTTTGCTTCAAACAGTTTCCCGTCATCGGCGAGCGCGTGGCCCAAGAAAACGCCAAACGCAACAATGTGACGCTACATCTCTTTCCGGCCCGCTTACCGCTGCCGATCGAACGCGAACCGGCGCCCCCGGCCGAGAGTCAGAGCATTCTCTTCGGACGCGAGCCTCAGGGAGGCAACGCCTCATCAGACGCCGACTTCCTTTCGAAGGCTCTCGACCTCCTCGGCTCCGCGACCAGCCTCCTAGGCGACGCCAACGACGTGCTCGGCACGAACGGCGGCGTGCAAAATCCCGGTGCGTCGCTGCGACCGAATCCGGGCGACGACGGCTACGATCGCGGCGCACAACTGGAGCCGCGATTCGCTCCCACGGCTTTCGCGCGACGACTGGAAGAAGGTCGAGCAATCGCAGTGGGCGCGGGCAACTTATCCCTACGTTCAAGGCTGGCGCAAGCCGATCCGCGAATGGTTCGCCGGCGTTCTGATGGTTTCGCGAGCTGGCACTTGGTATTCGCGCTGGACCAATCGTTACACGGCCGCCAAGACGTATCAGTTTCGTAGCGGCCAATACGGCGGCCAAAAGGGACAACGCAAACTGGCAATGTACGTCATGCAGGACACGCCCAAGAGCGGCAAAGGCCGCGAAAGCTGGACGACAGACGGCGAAGAGGCCGAAACGTTGTTCACGCAAATGGCCTTCGTGCAGCGTGACGCTCGCGAACCGCTCGCCGGCGCCATCTTCGGCTCGGCCCCCAAAGACGGAATCGTCTGCTATTCGCAGGCCATCGTCTACAACGCCAACAAACAGAACATCGGCGGCTGGCGCGACGGTGGAACGTACCAACCGGAAGTCGGTTGGGATACGCTCAACTGGCAAGCTCCGATCGCCTCCGCACGGGCCTTTGAGTTCCTCAAGGGTGACGAAGCCGGCATGCGGATCATGCCGCCGAGCGTGCCGTTTCTGCTGTTCAACCGGGCCGACGAACACCCGGAAGTGAAGCTCAACTGGCAAGCGAAGCTCACGCCGGTCACGCGGTACGGTGATGCTCGAATCAGCTTCATTCGCATGCCGTCGAAGATGCGTAACACTTTGCTCAAGTTGCCGCTGGATCTAAGTGCCTTCCGGACTCATTGATCTATGCAAGCCATGAAGAACTACAACCGTCGCGGCTTGGCCACCTTAGAACTGGCCCTGTCGTTTCCCATTTTGATCCTCATGGTCGCTCTGATCATGCTCACGGCCGACGGCATGGTGCTGACGTCGCAAACGCAGATTGACGCCCGCACCAACGCCATGAATCGTTCGCTGGCGCACAAGTCGGCGGGCGGCATGGATCGATTTCTCTTGGAAGACGTGGCGACGAGCAGCCGGTACACGCGCGACATTGTCACCGGCAGTGCATCGCGCACGGATACGGCCGTGACCGTTTTCCCGAGCGGCCAGATTTCCGGCTCGGCACAGCTCTCCGTACTCCGCAACACGTGGAGCTACACGGAGCTACCGCTTAAAGACAAGAACCGCCTGGAACTCTACGGACAACTCGTTCTGGCCGGCAGTCTCGGCAAAATGACCTCTGTGATCGATCAACTTCGCGGGCTCGGCTCGGCCGTCGGCGACACGATGGATCGCCTCGGCGACGCCTCGCGTAAGACGCAAGAAGACCCGCCGGGCTTGGATGAAGCTCGTAAGAAACAGGAGGAAGCCCGAGCCAAGCGCGAGGCCGAGAAGAAGCGGATTGAGGGAGAAGTGCAACGCCTCCAAGGGGAAATCGCTCAGATCAATCAGGAAATCACCCAGCTCAACAAAGATAAAGAGCAGGCCGAAAAGGACCTGAAGGACAAGCCGGAGGAAGCTCGAGGCCAAGAAGAAAGAGATCGACCAGCAGATCAAGGCGAAGGAAGCGGTGCGAAAGCAAAAAGAAGCGGAACTCGAACAACGCCAAGAAGAGCTCGACCTCATCAAGAAGTCGGAGAAGTTCTAGTGTTCGTCCGCATTGGCGCACGATCGTTCGACGAAGTTCCGCTAAGATATTCCAATATGACCTCCGCCGAACCAATACCGTCGCTGCCTGAGCCTTCTGCGCAACGACGGGCCGTGCAGATGGCTGTACGGCTGGCGCTGGCCGCCGGGGTGCTGGCCGTCGGCTATTGGACGATCACCCGGTTTACGAACCTTCTGCACGATCGCGAGCCGGTCGCCGTCGTAAAGCCCACGGATTCCGCCGACCCGACCACGACCGAACCTGCGCCACTGAACTCGGTGGCGCTGTCGCAGCTTGGCGGTAGTTGGGAATTCCTCGGCGCCGGCTGGTCACTCACCGTCGGTACGGCGACGGACAAAGAGAAGGCGCTCATCAAAGCGCCGGCCGTCGATCCCAACGTAGAACTTCCGGCGGAGATTGATTCCATCGAACGTTCGCTCGGATCGCTTTTCGAGAGCCTTCACGCCGCGCAAACCAAGGTCAACGGCTGGGCGACGCGATCCGTTGCTAATGACCGTATGCTTGCCACGGCTCAGGAGCGATTCGACGGCCAGTCTTACCGAATCGTCATGGCTCACGGCGTCCTCCGCCTCGGCCCCGATCAATGGGCGACCATCGCCGCCGTTCGCGCGAAGGAACGAACTTCGGATACGCCGTCGTCCGGCTTGCTCCCCTCAGTCGCCGGTTTGGAACGGCTCGCCGTTCGCCGCGGACCGGGCGGCGCAGTGGTCGGCGAGTTTTCCAAAGCGGCGTCAAAAATTGACCAGCTTCTTGAACTCTGGCGAGCCGCCGGCGTGCCGGTTACGCTCAACGACGGCGTGGCCGACACGCGCGAAGGGATCGCCGTCGTCAGCGGTCGACCATTGCGGCTGATTCTTTGGGAGCCGGGAAGTCGAGGCGATACGACAATCTTGGCTCTCGATCCGTCGGCCGCCGAGGTAAGGCCTAAATAATCGGCCGTCGACCGGCCCTACATCCGTAACAAACTCGCCGAGAACTCGCTCAGCACCTTATGAAAAACCTCGGCAAGCTTCTGATTCCGCTCGGCCTCGGCGCTCTGGCCTTCGTGCTCAACTGGCTGGCCGTGCAGCCCCAACTTGGTCGCGAGTTCGTCGTCGTCAACGAAGACGTGACGATCGATAAACCGCTCGACGAGAGCCAGATCGAACCGTTTAAGATCGTGGGCGCCGATTTCGGGCGCATGAAGCAGACGCTAGTTCCCTGGGAAGAGCGTGCCGCCATTTTGAATTTGCCGATTCGCCGCGAGATGCGCAAAGGCGACTTTGTGTTTTGGCAGGACGTGCGATACCTCTCGGCTGATTTCTTGGCCGGGCCTGATGAAATGCCGCTGCACGTGTCGCTCGAAGGGGTCGATTACGAGCCGTCGCTTTTGAAAGTCGGCAACCTCGTCAGCCTTATCGTGCCGGCCAACGAAGCGCCGAAGCCCGTCGATCCGAGCAATCCGGCCAACGTCCCGGTCGACCTCAATATGCGGTTTGAGGAAATCGGCCCCTTTCGCATCCTGAGCGTCGGCTCGCGAACGCTGGAAGCGCCGACCGAAGCCGACGCCGAAGCGACCGATCGTGGCAACACCAACTTCGTGACGCTGGCCGTCAAGCTCGACCCCGGAATGAAGAAGCCGACGGACGAAACCGTGGGCGGCGTTCGTGCGATCCCGGAAGCCGCTCGCCGGCTGCTCGCCGCCAAGAATGCCCGAGCCGCCGAAGGGAAGAACTTCGTCGGCATGGTGCTCTACCAAGACGAAGGGCGATTGAAGCGTCTCCGCGACGCAATCAATGAGAAGTCCGCAGAGAAAGAGGCGCAGAAGTCCGAACCTGCCAAGCCGGAAGCTTCGCCGACGGCGACGGGGCCGTAACCATGCGGATTCGCTACAACCACCTGCTGGACAACAGCCCCCGCGTTTACGACGTCCGCGGCAACTATCTCCGCGTCGGCCGGAGCGCCGACAACGATATAGTGCTCAATAGCCCGTTCATCGCCGAACGGGCCTTGGAATTCCTCAAAAAGGCCGACGGCTGGGAACTCGTCGTCAGCGGCGGCGGCATTTGTCAGCTTGGGGAGCGCGAGCTGTTTGTCGGCGAAAAGGAACTGCTCACCGGCGATGCGGAACTTTCACTTGGCCCGTTCACGCTGCTGCTGGAGTTCCCTCGTACCGCCCGGCAAACGGAAGACGCCAAGCGTCGCGAATGGGATCGCAAGCTTTCGGAACTGGTTTCCGAAGTCCATCTAGAACTGCTCCAGCGGATGGATCTCAAAACCCACTTCCACGACAACCGCGGACAGACCGACGAATATTTGCTGGTCCTCGAGCACAATATCGAGGAAATCGCCAAGCTGCGAGGTCTGCTCAAGCCGGAAAACGAATCGCTCGTTCTGCACACGGCCGGCCATGCGCTGCGCGGCGAGATGCTGAACGATCTTCTGAACTCGGCGGGCGGCGGGTTCGATGGTGCGCTGACCGCCGCCGCGGCCTGGACGCGCACGCTCTCGATCGTCGCGGATCGCGAGCGTGAGCTACAAGAAACCAACGTTCGTTTGGCGCGGCAAATCGAACTCGCGCCGTCGCAACCACTGACGGAGCGATTGGAAGCGGTCGAACGCAAGTTTTGGCCTGCCTTCGCCGCGACGTCTGATGCCGTACACCGTGACTTCCGCGAATACCTGGCATTCCGTTACCTGAAGAAGCAAATCAAAGACATCGTCTTCGGCTACGGTCCGCTGGAAGACTTGCTCCGAGTGCCCACGGTTTCGGAAATCATGGTCGTCGACCGCGAGCACATCTATATCGAGAAATCGGGCGTATTGGAAAACTCCGGCCGCCGCTTCACCAGCGATGAAACGACGTTGGCGATCATCGAACGAATTGTTTCTCGCGTCGGCCGACGGATCGATAAATCGCAGCCGCTTGTCGATGCCCGACTGTGGGACGGCAGCCGCGTAAACGCCGTAATTCCGCCGCTGGCCGTGAGCGGGCCTTGCATCACCATCCGCAAGTTCCCATCGCGGCGATTGAAGGTCGACGACCTCATCGCCAAAGGGAGCCTGACGCCCACGGTCGCCGCGTTTCTCAAGGCGGCGGTCCTTGCACGGGCGAACATTATCATCGCCGGCGGTACGGGGAGCGGCAAAACCACGCTGCTCAACTGCCTGAGCGATTTTATTCCCGACAAGGAACGGATCGTCACGATCGAAGACACAGCCGAACTGCAACTGGCCAAAGAACACGTTGTGAGGCTCGAAACCAAAACGGCCAACGTCGAAGGCCGCGGCGAGTACACGATTCGCGACCTTGTGAAGAACGCCCTGCGGATGCGGCCGGACCGCGTCGTGGTCGGAGAATGCCGCTCAGGCGAATCGCTCGACATGCTGCAAGCGATGAACACGGGCCACGACGGCTCCATGACGACGATTCACGCCAACAGCGCGGAAGACGTCATCCTCCGGCTGGAAGTGCTTGTGCAGATGGCGGCCGACTTGCCCGTGGAATCGATTCATCGGCAAATTGCGTCGGCCGTCGATCTTGTCGTTCAACAAGCTCGCCTCCGCGACGGCTCCCGCCGCGTCACGCAGATCGCCGAAGTCGTCGATTACGACGAAGTCACCAAGCAGATGCGGCTCAAAGATCTCTTCATGCTCGAAACGGTCGACGGCAAGCCGATGCTGCGGCCGACCGGCTGCCTGCCGACATTCATGGAGAAGCTCGATCGGCGCCGGCCTGCTCGACCTCAACACCTTCTACTTGTAAAGGGCGCACGCCATGAGCAGCTCCGCCCTCATGTTATTCGCCTCTAGCATCGCCATCGGAGCGGCGGCGTTTTATCTCGTGCGGATTCTGATGCCGCTGTGGGACAAAGTCGGCGAACGCTACGTCTCCGACGTGCGACCGATGCTCGATTCTCTCAGCCTCACGAGCGATCGGATGCCGGATCTGCTGCGTTGGTGGGGCATTTCGATGGCCGCCGTGTTCGTGTTGTTCTCGATCGGTCTGGGAATGTGGCCGGTTGCAGTCGCGGCCGTGTATTTGGTGTACGTCGCTCCACGGCTCTATTTGCAATACATGATCAGCCGTCGTGCGACGCTGCTCCGCGATCAACTTGTCGGGACCGTCACCGCCCTGGCCAACGCCACGCGGGCCGGATTGTCGCTCGCACAAGGCATTGAAAACGTCTCGAACGAAACGCCGGAGCCTTTGGCGACGGAACTTCGCCGAATTGTCCGCGATTATCGCGGCGGCCGACCGTTGGCCGAAGCGCTGATTCAGGCCCGAGATCGACTGAAGCTCGACGGATTCACGCTCTTCACATCCGCCCTCTTGGTCAGCCTAGAACGGGGCGGGCGAATTACCGAAGCCTTGGAACGCATCAGCCGCTCGCTGCAAGAAAACCAACGCCTGGAACGAAAGCTCGAAGCGGATACCGAAAGCGGCCGTAAAGTCGTCGTCATGCTGGCGGCGTTCCCGGCCGTGTTTCTCGGGTTGTTTTATTTTTTAAACCCTGAAGGAACGGCGCTGCTTTTCACGTCGATCCTCGGGCAGGTCGTTCTCGTGTTCGTGATCGTCATCGTTTACGCCGCCGTTCGTTGGGCCAACCGTATCTTGAAACTCGAAGTCTAGTTCGCACTGCCGATCGTCGTTATGGAACGCACTCAATTACTGCTCGCCGCCAGCACCGCCGCCGGATTCGGGTCGGCCGCGCTTGGCGCTTGGGTGTACGGCCTCGTGACTCGACCGCGAGCGATGTCCGCGCAAGCGTGGGAATTCGAAGCGTCGCGACGGGTGGCGCTCCGTCGCGGCAACTCGGCTTATCGCTGGTTCGAGCCGGTCGTCGACGAGCTTGCCGCTTGGTATCGCAAACTGCCGATCGACAAACAGACCAAATTCGCCGGACAATTGACGTCGGCAGCCGAGCCGTTGCCCTGGAAGCCGGAAGAGTACTACGCCGTCAAGCTGGCCGAAGGGGCGATCGCGGGCGTCATCGGCGTCGTGTTGGGAATCATGCTCGGCATGCCCGTACTCGGTATTGCGCTCGGGCTTGGCCTGCCGCTCTTTCTGCAACGTAATGCGATCAAGAACATCGTGCAAAAGGCCGAGTCGCGAACGCAGCAGGTCAAGCGGCGGTTGCCGTTCGCCGTCGACCTGATGGCGCTCATGCTCGAAGCCGGCGGCGGCCTTATGGACGGGCTCACGACGCTGGTGCGCGACTTGCGAGGCCATCCGCTCGGCGACGAGCTCGGCATGATCGTGAGCGAAATCCAACTCGGCCGACCGCTCAACGAATGTTTGGCGCGGTTTCAACAGCGCGTGCCGGATGACGATGTGGCCGAATTGGTTTTCATGGTCAACAAAGGCAACGAGTTCGGCACGCCGATGGCTCAGACCTTCCGCCTGCAGGCCGAGCAGATGCGACTCAAACGTTCGCAATGGGCCGAGAAAGCGGCCGGTACCGCGCAAGTGAATATCGTGCTCCCGGGAATGGTGATCATGATCGCGTGCCTCGTGATCATCGGCACTCCGTTTATCCTCCAAGCTTTAGGAATTTGATAACTCTGTCGGGATCGCCCTCCGCAACGTTCCCGACAGAATCATTTATCGCGACTTACCGTCATGCCCGCCAAACTTTTAATCACCGACGGCCCTTCGGCCGGCGAAGAACTTTGGATCGAGTACGAGGTATTGCGACTCGGCAGCGATGCGAGTTGCGAACTGATCGTGGCCGATCCCGCCGTCGAGCCGCACGCGCTGACGATCCGCTACGGCGACGGCAAATACGTCGTCTACAATCGCGGCTCGTCGCCGTTGACGCTCGATTCACTCACGATCGCCCCCAGCGAGAGCGGCCCGTGGCGTTCGGGCAAGTCGCTCAAGTTTCCCGGCGGCTTGGTGCTCAAGCTGGAAACTTCCGGCGACGGCGCGCCTTCGCGTCGCCCGGCGGAAGCCTACGTGCCGCCGGTGCCGCTGGACGTAGACGCTTCGGTCGCGGTATCTGCCGCCGCCAGCGATGCGGACAAACCGGGCGACCAGCCGACAAAAGAAAAGTCGAACACTCCGGCAATCCTCGTTGGCGTGCTGTTCGCCGCGGCGGCCGTTTTTGTGTTATTTTCCGACAGTTTCCTCCCCTCCGACGCCAAAACCTCGGCCGAATCGGTTCTGCCCGAATTCCCCGAAATGGTTTCGATGTTGCAAAAAGAGCCGGCCTGCGCTCCAGACCTTTGGGTCATGCTCAGCCGGGCCCATGCCGAGGCTTTCCGAGGCGACACCGATCGGGCGGCCGCGGAATACCGCCGGCTTCGCGACCGCATCGTTTGGGAAAAGAACCTGCTGCTGACGGAAGGCAAACCGTTGCCGGAGGCGCTGGTGCAGGCCGAAGCTTACGTACGAGAACAAATCACGCCAGGCCTCTGACGAATCAAGCGGCCCGCGACGCCGGATGCAATAAGGAAACCGGGAATATGGCCGACTTTGAAACTTGGGAATCGCTTGGCAGCAACGCCTACGGAACCGTGTTCCGCGGCGTGCAGTTTTCGCTGAAGCGCGAAGTCGCCATTCTTCAGCTCGACGCGGCGCTCCGCAAAGAAGCGGAACGCTCGCCCCGTTTCTGGGACGAAATCACGGCCGTTGCGCAATTGACCGACGATCGGCTCGTGCCGGTCTACGCCGTAGATCGCGGGCAGGGCTGGATCGTCATGGAACTCATGGCCGGGCACTGCGGCCAATTGCTGACGAAACCGCTCGACGCGGAAGCGGCCCGCAGCGTACTTCGTCAAGGGCTACAAGGTCTTGAGCGTTTACAAGAACAAAAGCGTACGCACGGCGACATCCGCCCGCAGACGCTATTGCTCAATCGCGCCGGCCGCGTGAAGCTCAGCTTTTCGGTCGGCAGCGCGGTGGCCGGCGGCCTGCCGTATCAAAAGCGTCAGATGAAGTATGTGGCCCCGGAGGCGGTAAGCCCGAGCTTCGGCGAATACGGCTCGACGGCCGATCTCTACTCGCTCGGCTTCAGCGTTCTTGAGCTTTTGGTCGGTCCGAAGTTTGACGCGTTGTTTCCCGGCGTCGACGGCAACGAGCAGGCTTCTCGCACGGCGTGGATGCGTTGGCACGCGGGCGACGCAACGAAGCTGCCGAGCGTCGCCGAGCTGGCTCCAAATGCTCCGCTGGAACTGGTGATGGTACTCGACCGACTGCTAAAGAAGCCGGTCGCGGACCGCTACGCTTCGGCCGCCGACGCTTTGAAGGATCTGACGCAAACACCGCTCGTTCCGATCATCGCACCGGAACTCGGTATCACCGGATCGGCTTCCGGAGCGGCCCTGGTGAGCGACGTCGATCGAATCTTCAATCCGTCGTCGAAATACGACACGGCAACGGCTCCCGGCTCCGCCCGACCGGCCGGCAGCGCGTCTCCTGCCAATACGGCCCCGGGAAAACCGGGCAACGTCGCCAAGTCTGGCGCGGCGAAATCGGCTGCGGACGAGAAGAAGAAAAAGAATCGCAAGGCCTTGCTGGTCGGATTGCTGTTTGCGTTAGGCGTCGTCGGCGTGTTTGCAATGCCCGGCGGCGAACAGGCGCCGGACGAAGTGGCCGAAGCCCCGAAGCCCGAGCCCAAACCGACGCCGACTCCTCCGCCCGAAAAGCCGAAGAACCAACCGCCGGAACTGAAGCCTGACGGCCTGAAAGGTGAGATTCCGGAACTGGCCGCTTGGTCGCTGAAGCTCGAAGCCCGCGATGCCGAAACGAAGCCCGAGAAACTCAAGCTGACGTTGCTCGACGCTCCGGCCGGCCTGACGCTCGATACCAAGACGAACATGCTGACCTGGACGCCGACCGAGCAACAAGGCCCGGGCGACGTGAATTTTCGCGTCCGTCTGGAAGACGACGCCGAGTCGCCGCTGGCACAAGAGAAAACATTCGAACTGGCCGTGAAAGAAGTGAACGCCGCGCCGACGATCAAGTCGGTGGCCGCAATCAATGCGAAGGTCGGTGCGCCGGTAGCGTTCAAGCTCGAAGGAGCCGATTCGGACGTGCCGGTTCAGAAGCTTTCGTACGGCGTGGTTTCAGACTCAGCCCTCCCGGAAGGAGCCAAGCTCGACGGCTCCACCGGCGAATTCACGTGGACTCCAACCAGCGACGTCACCGGCAAGACGACGAAGTTCACGGTCGCCGTGAGCGACGACGGCAAGCCTTCGCTGTCGGCCCGAACGGAGATCGTCGTCAACGTCACGGCGGACAACAAGCCGCCGGTGATCGAACAGATCGCCGATCGCACGATCAACCTGCCGCTTCAGAACACGGCCGGTCCGGCGCTTTCGTTTCCGATCGAATCCAATGATCCGGACGCCGCGGCCGGCGCAAAGCTGAAATTCGCCCTTGTCGCTCCGGTGCCGGAAGGAGCGAAGCTCGACGCCGCCACCGGGCTGTTCACCTTCGCACCCACGGTACCCGACGACTTGAAAATGGCGCCGGTAAAGGTGACAGTCGAAGCGACCGATGCAGGCACGCCGCCGCTCTCGACGAAATCTACGTTCACGGTGACCTTCCGCACCGTCGACCTGCTCGCACTCTTGCGGGCCAAGCTGGAGAAGGCGACTACGGCGCGCGCGATCACCGCCGTCGTCAGTGAAGGACGCAAGTTGCAGACGGTGACTTACGTCGATCAAAAGAAACTACGAACGCTATTGGCGGATGCTTACGTAAAGCGAGGCGACGCCTATATCGCCGACGCTGATCTTGGTTCGGCCTTGGTCGACTTCAACACCGTGGTGAAAGAACTCGAGGTCGCACACATCGACGCACGACTCGGCCGGGCTTTCTGCTACGGTCGACAAGGAGATTGGCGAACGGCGATCACCGAGTACGACGACATCCTCGGTTTGGACAACGACAACGCCTCGGCCTTGCGCAATCGTGCGACGGCCCGCTATGAGCTGAAACAATATGCCGAGGCGGCATCCGATTGCGACAAAGCGATCGCCGCCGATTCAAGCGAACCGACGACGTTCTTCGTGCGGGCAAACGCCAAGCTGCAGCTCAAAAAACAGGCCGACGCATTGAGCGATTTCCGCCAAGCAACCGAGTTGTTCCTTGCTCAGCCGACTCCTTCAAAGGCGATGCTCATCCAATGCGTGGAAAAGCAACTTGAGATCATGAAGGCCGACCCGAAGCTACGCGACCCGGCGGCCGTGGCGAGCAACGAACGACTCTTGAAGGAACTAAAAACCGGCACGCCGACAACGGCGGGGAATTAGGCATCGGAGTGCGGCTCAAGAAGTTCGTAGCAGGCTCAGGCCGGCCCAATTCCAGTTCGGCCGCAACGGCAATCGGCCTCCAACGTCGAGTAGGCGCCCACGGCAACACGACGTCGAGCCGATACACGCGTAGTGCGTTCGCTGCGAACCGGTCCCTACATCAAGCCTGGGATGACATCGCCGTGATAGATGAAGTGCGGCCGGCCGTTCAGATCTTGCCAGGCCGTTTCGCGCGGCAGGCCGAGGGCGTGGTAGATCGTCGCTCCGAGGTTTTCCGGCGATTGAGCCAACGTCGCCGGATAAGCGCCGATCTTGTCGGTCGTGCCAAGGGCTTGGCCTCCTTGCACGCCGCCGCCGGCGAAGAACACGCTTTGCGTTCCCCAGTGATCGCGGCCCGGCTCTTTGTAAAACTGGCCGAGCTTTGAGAGCCGCGGCGTCCGTCCCATTTCGCCGGCCATGACGACAAGCGTCGAATCGAGCAGCCCGCGCTCGTCGAGATCGTCGAGCAACGCGCTGACGGCCTGATCCGTCGGCGGCAACAGGAAGTCTTTCAGGTGGCGGAACGCATTGCCGTGCGTGTCCCAAGATTCGTTGTTGCCGAGGTTGACCTGCACGAGGTTCACGCCGGCTTCCACGAGTTGGCGAGCGATCAAGAGCGACCAGCCGAACGTGTTGCGGCCGTAGCGGTCCTGCGTCTTGGCGTCGACGTGGTCGACTTCGAACGCCTGCTGCGTGCTCGGATCGTTCAACAGCGAAACGGCCCGCTGACGATGACGGTCGAAATCTTCATCCGCCGCAACTTGCTCGAGTTCGGCCCGTTGGCGAGTGAGCGATTGCATCAGCTTCAAACGATCTTGAAACCGATCGGTCGGCATTTCCTGCGGCAGCGACAAGTTCGGCGCTTGGAACTTGAAGTTCTCCAGCTCCTGAAGTTCGCCAAGCTTCTGGTGATTGAACGTGTGCGTAGGATACGCGCCGTAGGCCTTAGAGTTGAAGGCGCACAGTTCCAAGAACATCGGGTCGCGATGAGCGCCCATTTCGCCGGCAAACTGACCGGGGATGGTGCGGCCAGTGCGGTGGATGAGCGTCTCGGGCAGGACGACGGCCGGCGGCAGATTGTTTCGCGGCTTGGTCACGGTGTTGGCAATGGCGGCGAGCGACGGCCAGTCGGTCGGCTTCGGCCCGGCGTTGCTGAAACCGGCCGGCAAGATCGAGCGGCCGGTGAGCATCAGCAGATGGCCGGCCGAGTGCTCCGGTTGCTTATGAGCGAACGAACGAAGCACGGCCCACTTGTCGCTCCGCTCGGCGAGCTTCGGCAGGTGTTCGCAAACGTGCAGGCCGGGAGTTTTGGTGGCGATCGGGTTGAACTCACCGCGCACTTCCGCCGCGGCGTCCGGCTTCATGTCGAAGCTGTCGATCTGCGACAACCCACCCGAGAGGAAAATGTAAATGACCGAGCGGGCCTTCGACGGATTGGCGGCGACCGCAGTACCGGGCTTCGCCATGGCCCGCAGCGGCGCCAGGTGGTTCATTCCCAAACCCAAGAGCCCGACGGCTCCGGCTTGAACGGCGACACGGCGCGAGACGGCGGCATGCTGGAGATACGGCATGACGGAGACTCTCGAAAAAGGGCCGACAGAGAAACGGGGTGGGAGATCGGCGGTTCGCAGCACGGCGAAACGACGACCGGAGGTAGGCGGGCGAGCGGCGGCAGGGCGTGCGGCATTGCTACGGCTGTTATCGGCCGAAGCAGCCAGCGTTGATCGTATCCAACGGCCGATTTTGATGCAACATTTCGAGACCGAGCCTGGCAAACAACCGGGCAATTGCAGATTCTATTTTTTCGCGACGTTGCCGGGCTTCTTGGCGGCGGGTTGTGCCGACGCCGCAGGAATCGTCAGCAAGATCGGGCTGGAGGCGTATTTCGTATCGATCGAAAAACTCACCGAGACGCCCGCCATCACGGCGATCGGATATTTCTCGACGGCGAGCGCATCTTTCGACGCCTCGAGGATGAGCTTGGCTTTGAGCGTGTTACCGGAGAGCCGTGTGGTGCTTCCTTTGCCCAACGTGACGCCGGGAGGAAGTTGCTCGCCGAGCTTGTTCCCGAAATATTGCCAGGTGAACTCAAGCCCGACGGGGTCTTTGTACTGCGGATTGCGCTCGATCGAGACTTCGATCTCGGCCTTGCCGCCGGGGTTGAGCGTGAGTTCCTTGGGCGAAGCTTCGACCTTCAAAAGGTCGAGCCCTTCGACGACGCCGACCAACGACGACTGCACCGGCCAATGGCCTTGCGAGCCCCCTTGCGATTGCAACTCGCAGGTGACGACCGACTCATGCTCGATCTGCCGCGTGCCGCCGGGGCCTTCGATTACTGCCCGGCCGACGATCTTCACAAGCGAGGCGCCGAGCTTGGCTTGGGGATCCGCTTCGAGAATGAGTGGCGCGAAGTTCATGCCGGCGGGGATCGCAGTCGGCACTTGTCGCACGCCGGGCGGCAGTCCCTCGACGCGGAGTTCGATTGGGCCGGTGAAACCGTTGAGCCGCGAAGCGTTGACATACCAAAGGGCACGAGCGCCCGGCCCGACCATTGCGTAGTAGAGCTTGCCGGTGAGCTCGAAGTCGGGACCGCCGTGTTCGGCGCGGAGATGATACATAAACTCCGGCCCGCCGCGACCGTGCAAATCGCGAATGCGAACGAGGTACCGCCCGTCGGCCGGAGCGCGAAAATGCTGTTTGACGTCGGGCGTCAGCGGTTGATCGTCGGCCTCGCTGAGCTTCTTCCCCTTCTCGTCGTAGATTTCCAGCACGACGTCGAGCGGCAGACGAAATTTGCGCGCCGCGGCTTCGAGCAACACGTATTCATCTTTCTTGGCTGCAAAGGCGAACCAATGTTCGTCGCCGGCGTTTTTCAAGCGGCCGCTCACGCCGCAAGGGAGCTTCAATTCGCGAGGTTGCTGCTGCGAGTTGCCGACGTCGTGCGGAACTTGCTGAAGATCGGAGACGACGTAGTCGATCGGGTTCGTCGCTACGCCGTTGACCAGGAGCTTTTCACGGCTCCGCGCCGAGCGCGGCGTCTTTCGCAGGCTGGAGCTTCGCCGAACCGACGAGCGCGCCGCCGGCCGAGAGGACTTCGACGTCGGTCGCCTTCCCGCGCTCGACGACCAGCGGAAACGTCGCTACCGCCGGCAAGCCTCGCGAGATTTCGACGCAGTACGAATAACGCGTGTCGCCGCCGTAGCGGGTATCGCGCACCGCGAGCACGTAGTCACCGTCTTGCGGAAGCTTGGTTGTGAGCAAAGCGTCGCCGCCGAAGTAGTTGTCGTTCATCGCCAGAATCTGGCCGGTCGGGCTCAAGAGCGTCAGAATCGGGTCCATGTGGTAGCCCGACTTGCCGACCATATCATGCACGGCTTGCGTGATTCGCTGGGCATAGATCTGAAACGTCAACTGCTCCCCCGCTTTGCCCGCAAAGCGGTAGCAATCGACGTCTTCAGTCGGATCGCAAACGCCACACACCGCGGCCGGCACGTCGACCGGCTCGGCCTTATCTTGCGAACCGTTTTCCTTGGTCGTCTCTAGCACGACCGGGTATTCCGTGACGAGCAGATGGGCGACGCTCGAGACTGCCTGCGGCGTGGCGAGGCGAAACTCATGCAGCCCGGGCATCTGGCTGGACGGCACCGAGACCTCGAACTTGAACGGTACGCCGACGCCGCCACGACGCGTGAGTGGGGCTTCGATCGGCTTGGTTTCCAGCAGCCGCATGGCCGGGCCAGCCGGAATGAAAAACGATGCGTACGTACCGTCAAGCGTGAAGTTCGAACGAAGCTGAATCTCGGCCTTTGTGCCGACCTGCACGGCGCAAGGAAACGCCGTGGTGAGTTGACGGAATCCGACGCCGCCCGCCAAAGCGACCGCCGAACCGCATAAGTAAGGTACGAACAACGTCAACGCGCAGTGAAGCAAGCGGCGCATTGGGAACGGCTCCGAGGCGGGATAGAATCAGGCGGGAATTTCACTATCGGCCAATCGCCGCCGGCCGTCAACCGAAACCACAAACCGTATCAAATCTGACTGACATGCCGAACCTGCGAGATGCCGTAATCGCCGACGCCGCCACGATTGCGGATTTCAACTGCCGGCTGGCATGGGAAACCGAACACAAGCGGCTCGATCCGGCCACGATCGCCGCGGGCGTAACAGCCGTGCTGGAGCGACCGGAACTTGGCCGGTACTTCGTGGCGGAGGACGATAAGAAAGGGATGATCATCGGGCAATTGATGATCACGTACGAATGGAGCGACTGGCGCAACGGACAGTTTTGGTGGATTCAAAGCGTCTTCGTTCGCGTTGACTGGCGAGGCTGCGGCGTCTTTCGCAGATTGTATGAGCATGTCACAAGTCTGGCTCGCGCAACACCGGGCGTCTGCGGGCTACGGTTGTACGTCGACCACGCCAACTCGCGAGCGCAAGTTGTGTATGAGGATCTCGGTATGGAGAACGTTGGCTACTTGTTCTATGAGACCGACTGGTCGAGCAAGTGACTGCCGTTGTCGCGGTCGCGAGAGCAATTACTTCGCGCGGCGTTTAACTGCGTAGCCGTACGAAATCGGCCAAGTCGGTTCGGCCCCAAGTTCCTGCTGAGCCTTGAGCGCCCAATACGGTTCGCGGAGCAATTCGCGCGAGGAACACGAAGTCGGCGTCGCCCCCGGTCACGATCTCGTTGGCATGCGACGTTTCCGTTATGAGCCCGACGGCGCCGGTCATGATCCCGGCTTCTTCGCGAACTTTGCGGGCCAGCGGAACCTGATATCCCTTGCCGACCGGAATGCGGGCTTTCGGCACGAGTCCGCCGGTGGAAACATCAATGAGATCGATGCCGAGTTCCTTCAACCGCCGAGCATAGACGACCGATTGATCGCCGTCCCAACCGCCGTCGGCCCAATCGGTCGCCGAGATGCGCACAAACACCGGCAACTCGTCGGGCACCATCGCGCGAATGGCCGCTGCGATGCGGAGAGGCAACCGCATACGGTTTTCCAAGCTGCCGCCGTAGTCGTCAGTTCGCTGGTTGCTGAGCGGTGAAAGGAACTCGTGCAGCAGATACCCATGAGCCGAGTGAATCTCGATCACTTTGAAACCGGCCGCGAGAGCGCGACGCGTCGCCGCTTCAAAGGCCGCGACAATGGCGTCGATGCCGGCCGTGTCGAGAGCCGCGGGCGTCGGGCTCGTCTCGTCGAACGCAATCGCACTGGGGCCGACGACCGGCCAGCCGCCGACCTCGGATGTGAGCAAACCGGCTCCGCCCTTCCAAGGCAGATCACTGCTGGCCTTACGCCCGGCATGCGCCAGCTGGATACCGGCCACGGCTCCCTGCGATTCGACGAAGCGAACGATCCTGGCGAGCGGCTCGGTGTGGGCGTCGCTCCAGATGCCGAGGTCGCCCGGCGTGATGCGGCCGTCCGCCGTCACGGCGGTCGCTTCGACCACGACTAACGACACTCCGCCGGAGGCTCGGCTGCCAAGATGCACCAGATGCCAATCGTCGGCGAAACCGTCCTTCGCCACATACTGGCACATCGGCGCCATACCGATGCGGTTGCGGAAAGTGACGCCGCGAATTGTGAGAGGGCTCAAGAGATCGATCTCGGGAACCTCACGATCGTGATCGGTTCCCGACGGGCAACCGTGTGACGAAGCGTTAGGGTTCTGACCGGCGACTGGGGTCGTCATGACTCGATCTCCGCAAAGAAGTGTGACCTGAGAGCAACGCGGCATTCGAAGGTGTATACCGCCGCGATCGCCGTGTCTTACACAAAGATTATTTCGCGGCGATTTTCGGGTTGCTAGCGCAACCGATTCAATTCGAATTGTTCGCCCGCGAAGGCTCGCTTGACGAACGCGCCCCAGGCTGCGTTGGGTTTGTATGTCCAATCTTCCAGCATCGGCGGGCCGGCTTTGGGATGGAAGGCGAACGCCGTCCAATGGAACTTGTGCTTCTGAATGAAGCCGATCATCTCCGGCACCCACGTGACGGCATCTTCCTGATACTCGGCCGGCAGCCATTCCATTTTCTTCGCCCCGGCTCCGACTTCGCCGACCAAGATCGGCCAACGATCGGCGGCGACGAGCACCTTCTCCGCCCATCCCTTTTTCCAAGGATAGATATGCGTGGAAAGAATGATGCCCTGCGAGTTGTCGTAGTCGGTGAGAGCGTAACCTTGAGCGATGCCGGAGAGGTCGTAGGCGTAGTCGAGCCCGCCGACCAAGCAGACGTTGCGGGCTCCGGTGCCGCGAACGACATCAAGCAGTCGCTGCATGCCGACGGAGCGGCGCGTCTCCGCAATCTTGGCCTTCTCCTCGGCGGAAAGAAATGCATCTTCCTCCCCCGGCTTCTTCTTTTCTTCAACGTTGCCGCCGTTGCGCCAAACGTCCCACGTCATGCCGTGCGGTTCGTTGAAGAGGTCGAACAGCACGGCCGGGTGATTGCGATACTTCGTCGCCGCGTCTTGCCAGAAGTCCGCGTGCTCTTGCCGCGGTGCGCCGAACTGATGCAGATCGAGCAGCACGTATTTGCCGCGATTCGCGACGAGCGTAATGACGTCGTCGACCAGACTACGATACGCTACGCCGCCGTCTTTCTGACCGGAGCCGTGGCCGAACCACCACTTCTGCGTGACCGGCAGACGAATGATGTTGGCACGCCAATCATCGACGGCGACGAGCGACGCCTTCATTACCTGCTCGCCTGCGGCGCTCCACTCAAGGCTCACGACGTTCACGCCTTGGAGCCACACCTCGCCGCCGTCGTCCGTGAGTACTTTCGGCCCCTGCACGTGAAGCGGCCTGGGCCAATTCGCGTATTGCGGTGATTCAACCGGCACGTCGGCCGCCTTACGTTCCGCTTCCGCCTTGGCCTTCGCAAGCCGCAGCGGTTCGGCGGCCATCGGCTTCAGCACGATGTCGTCAATATCCCAGACTCCCCGCTCCACTTGGAACAGAGCCGGCATCAGCTCCAGCGTCACCGCACCCTCGGGCACAAGAAACGCCACCGTTCGCGAACGCCAGCCGTCGGTGTCTTTGCGAACGTTGGGCGCACCGGGAGCGCCTGCGAGAGTTTTGCCGGCCGCGTCTTTGAAGTTCATCATGATGCGGGCATCGAAGTGCGGCTCCTTGCCCGGCTTCAAGTTTTGCACGCGCTCGCGCCACGATAGCTCCAGCGCTTCGGCCGAAGGCAGATCGATCAAACGGTAGAGCAGAATCGTCTGGCCGGGCGCGGCGGCGCTGAGCCGTAGGAAACGGTGTTCCCCGTCGACTTCCCACGACGCTCCGGCCGGCAGGCCCCAATCGTCAGGTCGGCCGTCCGGCTTCTTCGCGTCGGTTTCAAAGTCGCCGTTGGAGAGCAACGTCCCGGTCTCGCGCAGCCGAGCGTCAGCACGCGCGGCGAGCCATAGCGTCTTTCTGTTGTCTCTGCGCCGAACGAGTTCGTCGGCCGTGGCTTTCTCGCGAAGCGGAGCCGGATCAGCGATCACCAGCACGACGTCGTCGAGATCAAGCGTCCCGCTTTCCACTTGAAAAAGAGCGGGCATGAAATCCAGCGAGGTCGCCCCTTCCGGCACGAGAAAGCTGAGCCGTTTCTCAATCCAACTGTCCGTGTCTTTACCGACGTTCGGCGCCGGCGGGCTACCGAGCTTTTTCCCCGCCGCGTCTTTGAAGTCGAGCATCACGCGGGCGTCGAACCAAGCTTGCTTTCCCTTCTTCAAGCCGGCCACACGCATGCGAAACGAAAGTTCTAACGCCTGCACATTGGCCGGAATCGGCACCTGCCGATAAAGCATGACCATACGCCCTGGCTCGGCAGAGCGAAGCCGCAAGAAGCGATTGCCGTCTTCGGTTTCCCAACCGCCGGGCGCGGCAACGCCCGGCCATCCGTCGGGTCGACCATCGCCGTCGACATCCATCTCGAAGTTGCCGTTTTCCAAGAGCGGCCGATCGATCGTCGGCTCGGCGGCCCGCGATGGAACCGACTCCCACAAGCCGATTCCCGACGCAACGACGGCGCATACGGCCAACAGCGACAAACGGCGCGACATGAAAGCAACCTCGGGCGGCGATGCGAGCAAGCGGCGAGCTACGGCTTCACCACGCGCACGCGGTGGTTGTCGCTATCGCCGATGTACATCGTACCATCGGCCGTAATGCAGATGGCGTGCGGGTTGCTCAGGCCCGCCGCGGTCGGATCGCCGCCGTCGCCCGAGAAGCCCGCCTTCGGCGGCAAGCCGGCGACGGTCTTCACCGTCCCCTTCGCCGGATCGATCACGCGGATCGCATGGTTGCTGCTGTCGACGACATACACCAATCCTTCCGGCCCGACCGCAATGCCCTTCGGGCTATTGAACTTGGCCTCTTTCACCGGGCCATCCGGCACCGAAAAGCCTCCTTTGCCCGTGCCGCCGATGTGGTGCAACGTGCCGGCCTTCAGATCAAACCGATAGACGCTGCTTCCTTCACGTAAGCGCGACCCAAAGCGTAGCTCCGGCAACGTACAACGCGCGCGGACCGAGAATCGGCGATGTCTTCGCCACCGCTCCGTCCTGCGGCAGCTTCTTCTCGCCCGTGCCGCAGATGGTTTCGATCACGCCGGTCTTGGCGTCGATCTTGCGAATGCGATGGTTGCCGATGTCGGCGATATACATGTTCTCGACGTCGTCAAACGCAATGCTATGCGGCTGCTTGAGCAACGCCTTGGTCGCAGGTCCACCGTCGCCCGCAGAAACCGTCGCTCGCCTCCCGTGCCCCGCCACAGTCGAAATGATTCGCGTCTTCCAATCGACCTTGCGAATCACATGATTCTTCATGTCGGTCCAATAGATATTGCCGGCCTTGTCGAAGCGCAGTTCGTGAGGTTCGAAGAGCAGCGCTTCGGTCGCCGGTCCGCCGTCGCCCGCAAAGCCCGGCTTGCCGGTGCCGGCGAAGGTCGTCACTTCGCCGGTCTTCGAATCCCAGCGACGAATCCGATGCAGCCCGCGCTCGCAGATGTAGAGCGCGCCGTCGGGTCCGAATTCTACGCCGAACGGCTGATTGATATTCGTCTCCAGCGCTTTGCCGGCCGCTCCGTTGTCGGTCTTGCCGCCGCTGCCAGCCACGGTTTCGATCGTCGCCGCTTGAGTTAAGGGCGTCAGCAGCGAAAAGGCCGAGCAGACGGCCAAGGTGCGAAATGCGTTCATAAGTCGGCTCATAGTCGCGAGGGAGAAACTTCGTATGATGACGGCGTTTTAGTCCAGATCCGTCGCGGTTTCAATCGTCCGACGCGACCGTCGAGCCGTTCATGCACATTCGTCGCCTTTGCGTTTTCTGCGGATCGTCGTCGGGCCTCAAGCCCGAATACGCAAGTGCGGCGGCGCAACTTGGGCAGTTCGCCGCGGCGAGCGATATCGAACTGATCTACGGCGGCGGACGCGTCGGCCTGATGGGAGCCGTGGCCGACGCCTGCTTGGCCGCCGGGGGACGCGTGATCGGCGTCATCCCCGAGGCGCTCGCCACGAAGGAGCTGGCTCATCAAGGTTGCACGGCGCTGCACGTCGTCGCATCGATGCACGAGCGCAAGGCGATGATGGCCGAACTTTCCGACGCGTTCGTCGCGCTACCCGGCGGGCTCGGCACGCTCGAGGAGCTGTTCGAAGTGTGGACCTGGGGACAACTCGGCTTTCACAAGAAGCCGTGCGGGCTGCTCAATACGGCCGGCTTCTACGATCGGCTGCTCGAATTTCTCGGCGACTCCGCGGAACAGCAATTCTTGAGGCCGGAGCATTTGGCGATGCTCTCGGTGGCCGACGACGCCGAAGCGCTGCTGGCCCGCCTTTCGGACTACACGCCGCCCGATGTCCGCAAATGGCTGCGACAGGACGAAACCTAATCGCAGCCTGAGATTCTGCAAAGTTTGCGGCCCGCGGCGGCCCGGAATATCATTCGGCTCCCGCCTCACTTCCTCTCGCCAGGACGCCGCAACATGAGACTTCTCGCGATCCTCGCTCTTTCGTCGCTCGTTGCCTTCACAAACGCGCGGGCCGCCGACGAATTGCCGCCCACCAACACGCTGAGCGACACGGCCGACACGGTGTTCTTTGCGTTCGACGAGCAGAACATCCCCTGGCAGCAAAACCTGAAGCTCACGCTCGTGCCGCCGACGAAGCACTCGGCGAATCCCGTCGTACGCTGCGGTCCGAAAGGGCGCGCCGGACCACGGCCACGCGATTCTCTACGGCACGGTAATCCACGACGGCCAAAAGTTCCGCATGTGGTATCTCGGCATGATCCAGCGCGAGATCGTCGCCGGCCAAGCACCCGGATATTGGCGGCCGATGTGCTACGCCGAAAGCGCCGACGGCATCGCTTGGACGAAGCCCGAGCTCGGCTTGGTCGAACTCAACGGCAATAAGCAAAACAACATTTGCCTCGTCGAAGCCGAAGTGCCGTCAATGACCTTGGTCAACGACTTTCTTTCGGTGTTGTACGATCCGGCCGATCCCGATCCGTCGCGACGATTCAAAGTTTCGTACATCGCGCATATGCCGTACGACGACATTCGCGGCGGCATGAGCGGCGTCGGCATTAAGGAACGCCGCGTCGGCTGCGTCTGCGCGCACGAGCGCCGACGGCCTGCGTTGGAAGTGCGTCGGCGATCGTCCGGCCAACGCCGGCGGCGAACGGTTCGAGGTGAGCAGCTTGTATCGCTTCGGCTCGTTCTACTACTCATCCGGCCAGTTGGCTTCGCCCTGGTCTTGGTTGGCCGACGGCGGCCTCGTCGGCCGCATGATGACGACCTACCGCTCACCCGATTTCGTCTCTTGGTCGCAAGCTCGCACCTCTCGATGGTGCTGCCGGAGCAGCAAACCGAAGAGCAACCGCAAGGGTTCAAGATGCTCGAAGGGTTCGGCCGGCAGATGCACATGGGCGTGGGAGTTTGGAACCGGGGCAACGTGCTCATCGGCGTACCGGGTCTGTGGCAAGGAGTGCCCGCCGACCGACCGAAGGACAAACCACGATTGCAGGGCCTGAAGATCGATCTGGGACTGGCCGTGAGCAACGACGGCGTTCACTTCCGTGAGCCGGTGCCGAACTTCAAACTGATCGAACACGGCGCGAGCAGCGATTGGGACTCGGTCGCGCTGCTGCAAGGGCACGCGTTCGTCAACGTCGGCGAACAAACCTACATTTGGTACTCGCATTGGGATTGCGAAGGCCAGTTCCGTTCGCAAGAGATCGGCCTAGCGACGCTCCGCCGCGACGGCTTCGGCTATCTCTCAGCCCGACAACCGGAGCTGACGGGGTTCTGCGAAACAGCGAACTTCACGACAACCCAAACCGGCACGAAGGCGTACGCCAACCTCGACGGCGTCTCGGCCGAAAAGCCTGTGCGTGTGGAACTACTCGACGAACTGGCCCGACCGGTCGCAGGCTTCAGCGGCGACGACTCGGCCATAATTGCTGAAAGCGGCCTGCGTCGCGAAATCGCTTGGAAAACGCCGCTGCCGACCGGCAAGAAGTTCGGGCTACGAGTGCATTTTCCGGCCGGCGGGACGGCGAAGCTCTACGCCCTTTACGCAACGGGCAAGTAACGCCGTGTGCCACTGGTGGCTCGTCCACCAGTGCCTTACACCAACGTGGACACAGAGCACTGGTGGGCAAGCCACCAGTGGCACCCGTCATCACGTTCATTTCCCCTTCTTCAGCTTCTCGGCGTACTCGCGAAACGCTTTCATCTCGCGTTCGTACCCGCCGCTCAAGATCGGGAACCGGCACCAAGTGTTGCGGGTCGAAATTCACATCGTCCACATGGAAGCTCGGCGACATACCGCTCGCGCTTCCATTGGTTGCGGCACCAGAGCTTGAAGAACCGATCAATCCACGTGACCCAAGTTGCGTCAAGCGTGTATTGCGGGAACTCGACCGCAGCTTCTGCAGAATACTTCCAGCGGCGATCAGCTTGTCGCGAATCGCCGTACCGCTCCACGCGCGTCGAGCACTTCATACGGCATCAGGTCCGTTTCGTCGGTTTGCTTCTCACCGGGCGGGACGTAACTCGGCCGTCGGAGCTTGAGCATTCACGTAATGCAAAGCCGGAATCGGATGCAGATCGGCCGGGCCGGACTTTTCCAACCAACGAGCCAGCGACGCAAGTACGCTTTGTCGATGCCTGCAATCGGACTCAGTCCGCCGCTCGTATCGCCGTCCATCGTGGCGTAACCCACCGCCGCCTCAGACCGATTGCTGGTCGCCAGAGCAGCGAACCATGTAGGTTCGTGAGCATCCAAACGCCGGGCGACCGCACCCGCGCTTGAATGTTCTGCATCGCGATGTCGTCGGTCTTCCAATCCAGCGGCCGACCGATCGCCTTCTCCACCAACTGCATGTAACCCACGTGCAGCGGCGCAATGTCAAAGTTCATGAACTCCGCATGCACGGCCTTCGCCACTTCGCGGGCCGCCGTGAAGGTAACCTCGCCGCTATTCTCAGTGCCTTGATAAACGCAGACGAGCATCCGCGCCATGATCTCGTCGACGGTCTTGCAGTCTTGAATTCGCGTGAAGTAGCCGAGCTTGGCGAGGAACGCCGGCAGCCCGAGTTCCTGCACGCCCCACTCGACCAAGAGCGACACCAAGCAGGCGATCGCCGAACTATCGGCCCCGCCGGAGAGCGACAAGACGAAGCCGTGCGATCGGCTCTTGCGCATGTAGTCGAACAGCGCCAGGCTCACTGCGCGGCAAACTCCTCTTCTTTGACGTGCGGGCCTCGCTCCCAAGCCGCTTGTTCGACGAGGTTCCGCTCCGGCGGAAATTCCGGAAATGCAAAATCGACTTCGATGCACGAATCGCTCGCTCGCAGATCGGGCCGAAAGCTCCCCGTGCGCGATTGCTTCATCCGGGTGACGTCGACGTCGATCGACGCCGAAGTGAGCCGCATATCGGCGAACGTAAACCTCGGGCCCGGCGGCGACCATCTCCCCGGACGAAGCGATGATCGCCCCGCCGTCGTATATCGATCGTCCGGCTTCATTGCCCACAAGGTTCGAGTAGACGTAACTCACGTTGAAGGCTCGCGAGCCTTCGAGCACGAACCGCTCGCGAACCTTGAACTTGCCGAACGCGAAGTGGCTCGCGCTGGGGTTCAGGATGATGTCGACGCCGCGCAGCGCGAGTTCGCTGCCGGGACGATCGGCGACCCAGGCATCTTCGCAGATTTCAAAACCGATCTTCACGCCGCCGACGTCGAAGTACACGTCGCCGAGCGGATAGTCGACGTTGTTGATTTCGAGTTCGCCCCGTTCCCCTTTCGGCCAGGGCTTAAACCAACGCGGCTCGTAGTGCAGGCCGTCGCCGGCCAGAAATTGCTTGGCCGTGAAGCCGAGAATCTTGCCGTCGCACGCCAAGCAGGCCGTGTTGAAGAGGCCTTGGTTGTAAAGCACCGGCAGGCCGAGCGAGACGATCATTCCCTTCGTGGCGGGAAGAATCTCGTGCAACACTTCGAGCGCCGTGTCTTGCAGGGCCGGCGAATGAAAGGCGTCTTCGCAACCGTAGCCGGTGATGCAAAGTTCCGGCAGGCAGAGGATCGAAGCCTTATCAGCTCGAGCGGCTTCAATCGCTGCGAGAATCCGCGCCTTGTTCCCCTCCCAATCGAGAGGCGTTTGATTCAAAACGGCGGAGGCGACGCGAATTAACTTCATACCCGATTTTTGGCACCGGCCCTCGGAGAAACAAGAGGCCCGACGCGTTGCACATGAGCGGCTTGCGGCTCGGACGTTTCAGAAGCGGCCGACTGTAGCGATTCCGCCGACTCGCCGGCTTGATCGCCCGCCGAAGTGCCGCCGCGAACCGGCGTCGGCTGCCACTGGACGCCGAGCATTACGACGTTAATGCCCGAGCCGATTCCGAGCAGCGCCGTACGGTCGCCCGGTTGCAAATGGCCGCGCTCTGCGCCGAGGGCCGCGGTGATCGGCAGCGCCGCCGAACCGGTGTTGCCGAGGAACTCGAACGTACTGAAGTCCATCGCCGGTTCGAGTCCGAGACTTTGGAAGATCAATTTCTTGTGAGCGACGCCGACCTGATGGCAGACCGTCTTTTGTAAGTAGTCGCGATTCCAGCCGAGCGTTTCGAGGAACCGTCCGTAGGCCGCGCTCGCCGCGGAGACGCCCCCTTGCAGCAAGGCCTCGCTATCGGTCGACATGAGCGGGCGCACGCCGTCGGCCCGAGCTTCATCACGACCGCTACGACAGAGTTCATGGTGCGCCGTATCGGCCCAAACGGCCCCGCCGAGCAAGCGATTCTGCGTCTTGCTGATACTACGATGCGTGAGCAGCACGGCGGCGCTCGCGGCCCCGATCGTGAGCGACGCGATGGAAAGCTTGATGTCTTCTCGCGTCAGCGACGTCGCGGCGTTCAAACTCTCGACCGTGTTCTCGACCAAATGCCGGCCGTTTTCCGTCCCGACGACGAGCGCCGCTTCGATGCGGCCGAGTTCGATCAGGTCCGCGGCTTGCAGAATGCCGTTCAAGATGCCGAGGCAAGCGTTCGACACGTCGTAGATCACGCACTCGTTCGGCAAGCCGAGCTCGCGATGCACGCCGCACGCCGTCGCCGGTTCGAGAAAGTCGCGACATACCGAACCGTGAATCAACGCACCGACGCGCGACGGCTCCAGGCCCGCCGCTTCCAGCGCGCGCCGAGCGCTGCGAATGCTCGCCGCGCTCGGCGGCATATCGGCCGGAAAGAAACGCCGCTCGCGAATGCCGGTCATCAGCTCCAGTCGGCCGGTCGGCAAGCGGAGTCGCTCGTAGAGCGGCGCCAGACGATGTTCGAGTTCTTCCGTCGAAACGATCTCGGTCGGCAGGTCGTAACCGAGCGATTCGAGGCAAACATTTTCGTAACGCAACTGCATGGCGGGCTCTTTCCACGGTCGCACGCTCGCGACCTCGACGAAGCATTCAAACCGCTGAAATTAGCGGTTTTCGAGCCGATTCACAAGCCGGCACCTCAATGCCGGCATGCTGGCGCTAGCACAAGGCAATGTGCTAGCATTCGCTCAAAACGCAAAATACACGAATTCCTTGTAATTGATCTGGACGCGCCTATAACTCCACCCATCGCCCGTGCGAGCTTCCCCGCGGACATTCGTCCGAGGCTCGCGTGTGCGAGGTCTGTCGATAGGGATATCGTTCCGGCGGCTCGCTGCGGCAAGCTCACCGGAGAGGTCGGCGAATCGGTCAGGCTCGGGATGAGCCTCTTGCGATTCGACCGACGGCGTTAGGGACGACGCGTATGACCAATCATTTGCGCTCTGCGCATCGGACGCTTGCCTTCGGGCTCGCAACCTCCGCGCATCTTCGGGCTCTCGGCCTCGAGCGCAGTATCCGGTCTCGTTCGCCGCTGCGGCTTCGGACTTTGGTCCGGCTCTTCCGTTTGGTTCCCGCTGCGCACCGGCACGGCATGGCCTCGTACGAAGGGATTCGATTTCGCGATCGGCCTCTAGCGCCGTTCGTTCCCAGACACAGGGATGTGTCGCCCAAGGAGAGAGAAGCATGTCGAAGAAGCCCCTGATCGGAATCAACATGGACTACCGCGCCGCTCAAAAGAACGGCCCGGCCATGAGCTACCTCTGCGCCGGCTACCACGATGCGATCGTGAAGGCCGGAGGCATCCCGGTCGTGATTCCGGTCCTCGAGAACGACGAAGACCTGAACCGCGTTCTCGACCTGCTCGACGGCGTGATGATGATCGGCGGCGCCGATCTTGATCCGCGTCGCGACGGCTTCATGCTGCACCCGACCGTCCGCCCGATGGAAGCCCGCCGCGAAACGTTCGACCGCCGGCTGGTTCGCATGGTGGCCGATCGTCGCTTGCCGTTCTACGGCGTGGGCGTCGGCATGCAATTGCTCAACGTCTCGCAAGGCGGCAACCTATTCCTGCACATCCCGGAAGACATGCCGAAGAGCCTGCCGCACAAGGATCCGCTCGACCCGAACCACCGCCACGCGTTGGAAGTGATCAAAGGCACGATCATGGAACGCGTCTACGGCGAAGGGGAAATTCGCGTCAACAGCATGCACCACATGGCCTGCGACGAAATCGCTCCGGGCTTCCAAGTTTCGGCCCGCTGCCCGGACGGCGTCGTGGAAGCGATCGAAAGCATCCGCCCGGATTGGTTCGCCTTCGGCACGCAATTCCACCCGGAAGCCGACAGCGCCACGGCCTTGGATCTTCGCATCGTCGAAGAATTCATCTGGGGCATCACGGGCGAAGCCCCGATGATCGAAGGGGACGAACCGGCCACGATTCCGATGTCGGCCCGCAAGCCGGCTCTGGCGATGGCCGCCTAGTTGGAATTTGTCCAAGCATTGACTTCACCCCTTCACCCCGGGCAACTCGTCCGGGGTGAAGACGAGGCCGAAAAATCGACGTAAGTCGTGATTCGTTTGCGCGACTTACGTCGAGTGTTATGGGCGCAGTGCGCCCATAACTCGAGTTAAGGGCGCACCCCTTGTGGGTTTGGCACTTGTGCGCCCATATCCTGACTTATAGGCGCACCCCCGAGGAGCGAATCGACGTAAGTCCGGATTCGCTTGCGCAGACTTACGTCAATCTACCGACGACGGTGAGTCATCCCTTCTCCCCTCGTGGGAGAAGGTGCGGCAAAGCCGCGGATGAGGGGGCAGACCTTCTCATCCGCGTCGCCAGTGTCGCTACGCCGCAAGACTCCCGTCGCTCACGCTCGCGGCTCGCTGTCCGCGTCGACAATTCACACCGAGTTGTCAAAGAACCAACCCCGTATTTTCAACATTTACGAAGTCGATTCCACTCGATTTTCGGCCGGCTGCGATTCTTGCCGCTCTCCCGGAGCAACCGGTCGACAGAACGTTCGCGAAAGCAAAATCAGGCGCACGGCGCTCTTTGTCCGCGCGCGTGGTGCGGCTTCGTCAATCCGAGCGATGCACGCTCGTGGCGAGTTGACGGCGGTCGATGAGTTCATTAGGTTGCGAAACTGGATATGCGAGTCCAGTTAAAACTCGCCGCCTTCCCTCCCCCGCCCGCCTCCTGCCCCGCCCCCTTTCCTCTAGGGAGACGTTTCCGATGCTGCGCAGTTCCTTCGCGCCCTGGATTGTCGTTTGCTTGGCCGTGCCGCTGGCCGTGAGCAACGCTCGCGATCCGGCGGAGCACGATCAGAAATGTGCCGCCGACTCCGGGCCGCCGCACGTGGCTTCGCCCGCGGAAGCCCGCGCGCAGCGCTGGTGCTGCACGAGACGTTTGAGGCGGCGCTGCATGCGATGCACCACCATTACTATCGGGAAGACGAAGGGCTGCCGATTCCCGGCGTGGTGATGAAAGACGTGTTTCGGGAACTCGCCGATCGCCGCGGGGTGCGATTGCGTTGGCTCGCCGTCGACGGGCAGGCGATGAACGCCGACCACAAACCGCAAGACGACTTCGAACGAGCCGCGGTCAAAGCAATCGCCGCCGGAGAGGAAAACTACGACCACGCCGAGAACGGCACGTATCGCTACGCCGGCGCGATTTGCCTGACGAGCGAATGCCTCAAATGCCACGTCCCGAATCGGAAGAGCACCGAAGATCGCTCGGCCGGAATTTTGATTTCCATGCCGGTAAAGATGCCGTAACGCCGGCCTCTACGCTCCGACGGGCGTTCCGAGAACCTTCAGGAACTCGCGAATCCAAGCCGGATGAGCCGGCCACGCGGCGGCGGTGACCAGATTGCCGTCGACCGTGGCGTCGTCGAGACCTGCCGCAGGTTCCGCCCACTGGCAGCCGCACAAGCCAAGCTCCGGCCTCAACGCCGGATACGCCTGCGCAGTACGATCGCACAGCACGCCCGCGGCGGCCAAGATTTGCGGGCCGTGGCAGATCGCCGCGATGGGTTTCCGCGTTTCGGCGAAGTGCCGCACGATTTCCAAGACGCGCGGGTTGAGCCGCAAATATTCCGGCGCTCGACCGCCGGGGATCACGAGCCCGTCGTAGGCGGTTTCTTGGACGGCGTCGAAATCGGCGGTCAAACGAAAGTTGTGCCCGCGCTTTTCGCTGTAGGTCTGCGCACCGTCGAAATCGTGAATCGCCGTTGCGACGCTTTCGCCGGCCTTCTTGCCGGGACAGACCGCGTCGACCTGGTGCCCGACCATGAGCAGCATCTGGAACGGGACCATCGCTTCGTAGTCTTCTACGAAGTCGCCGACGAGCATGAGTATGCGTTTGGCGGGCATGTTTGTATTCGTGTTCGAGTTACTTACCAGCCCCGACGCGTAAGCGAGGGGACGTCGTATGCGATGACACGATCGCGCCTCTCGCTTACGCACCTGGGGCCGGTATTTCGTATCAACGTCACAATCGCTGCAAAGTTTACCAGCCGCCGCGCGTGAAGAAAAACCGGTCGCGTAGCGCGGCAAACTTGCGAAGTTCGCGGCGAGTCTGCCGATAGCTAATCGTGGTGAATAATTGAGTGTCGTAGCGACCGCGCGACGACGGCACGAGGTCGTGCGTTGCGCGGTTTGTCGCAGGTTCGCCTGCGGCGATTGCCGGGAACTTGATCGACGACGTCGGTCGAGGACCGTTTCCTCCCCGCCTGCTTTCCCACCTCTCAGAACGTTACAGAAAGAACAATCAGCAAATCATGATTTCCCCCCAACCGCACTTCTTCTTGCGCTGCGAGGCGCGGGTTGAAGGAAACCGGGGCGAATGGAAATTCGCTCTGAATGCGGCCGACGGATCGGCGGAACTCACGGCCAACGACGAAGAACCCGGCCTGCACGGCGATCGCCTCGAACTCTTGGCGGTCGTACGGGCTTTGGAAGCTCTCGATCAACCTTCGCTGGTGACGCTCGTCGCCGGCACGCGCTCGGTACGACGAACCCTTGATGAAGGGCTCGAAGAATGGCGCCGCAACGGCTGGATGTGGGAGTCGTACGGTGAAATGGTGCCGATCAAAAACCGCGACCTCTGGATGCGGCTTGATCGGGGCATGGCCTTTCACAAGTTAGAAACGCGACGCGTGTTTCGCTTTGATCAGGCCCACACGCTCAGCGACGCGGCCAAGGCCGATGCGGCAACCGACACGGCGGAAGCCGCCGAAGCGGAAACGGCAGCGGCCACGCAGCGCTGGAAAAACTCCTGGCACCGGATGCGCCGTCGGTTGCGCGACCGGGCCGACGGGCTGGCGATGTCGTGTGCGTCGATCGGAGCGCCGGTGGGAGTGAACTAGTAAATTCCAATGACCACGCACCAATGACCAAACAAATTCGAATCTTGAAATGACCAAACCGGCCGCCGTGCGGATTCGGTCATTCGATGTTTGTTTGGAACTTGGCGCTTGGTCATTGGTCATTTTCCGCGGACACGTCGGCTTTGCGGCTCGAACGCGCCGCAAACGGATCACTTTTCGCTCAGCCGGGAAATTGCTTGTCGATAGGTGCGGTTTTCCGCCGAAATCAAGTAACTTCCGGACGTCCCGCACAGCCCGAAACCTGGGGCAAAACCTGAGGCCGGAAGGAGATTCGCCCGAAAAGGCATTAGAACCTCCCGCGGCCTCCTAGACGCCCCCAGTTACCAGAAGCACAATCACGAGCAGCCGAAGGAACGCGCGTGCGAACCCAAACTTCGTTGGAAACGATTGGACGCTTAGTCGAAGGCCGCCTGGAAGACCCCCGACGTCTGCTGGGGCCGCACCTTGTGGAACACGAGGGGCGTAAGGCGGTCGCCGTCCGAGCGTTTTTCCCCCAATCGCAACGAGCCTGGGTCTTGGACGACGCGCAAAACACGACGCATGCCATGCGTCGGATCCATCCGGCCGGATTGTACGAGGCGATTTGTCCGCTTGATGAAGCCGGACAAACGCCCGCTTATCGCCTGCAAGTAGCTTCGGAACGAGGTGAGCGAACCACGATGCACGACCCCTACGCGTTTTCTCCCCTGCTCTCGGACTACGATCTCTATTTGCTGGGCGAAGGAACGCATTGGCAGAGCTATGAAAAGCTCGGCGCGGCAGTTTCGCACGGTCGACGGCGTGAAGGGCGTCAACTTCGCCGTTTGGGCGCCGAACGCCACGAGCGTCAGCGTCGTCGGCGATTTCAACAAGTGGGACGACCGTCGCCACCCGATGCGGAAGCACATTCCCAGCGGCGTCTGGGAACTTTTCATTCCGGGCCTCGCCGAAGGGACGCATTACAAATACCGCGTGAAGAACGGCTCGTTCCAAGCGGAGAAATGCGACCCGTACGGATTCGGCGCCGAGTGCCCGCCGAAGACCGCCTCGAAGGTCGTCGATCTCTCCAAGTATCAATGGAACGACGGCAACTGGCTCGGCGAGCGCGTGAAGCGCAACTGCGCTCGACGCTCCGATGTCGTTCTACGAAGTGCATCTCGGCAGTTGGAAACGTCCCGGCGACGATCCCAACCGGTGGATGACGTATCGCGAACTCGCGCACGATCTCGTGGCCTACGTCAAAGAGATGGGCTACACGCACATCGAATTGATGCCGGTGAGCGAGCATCCGTTCACGGGAAGCTGGGGCTACCAGCAGGTCGGCTACTTCGCGCCGACGGCCCGCTACGGCAAGCCGGAAGACTTCATGTACTTCGTCGACCATGCCCATCAGAACGGCATCGGCGTCGTGCTCGATTGGGTGCCGGCCCACTTCCCGAAAGACGGCCACGGCCTGGCCTACTTCGACGGCTCGCACCTCTACGAACACGAAGACCCGCGCAAGGGCGAGCATCGCGACTGGGGCACGCTCATCTTCAACTACGGGCGTCACGAGGTGCGCAACTTCCTCGTGTCGAACGCGCTCTTCTGGATGGACAAGTACCACATCGACGGCCTGCGGGTCGACGCCGTGGCATCCATGATCTATCTCGACTACAGCCGTGAAGCCGGCGATTGGGAGCCCAACTGCTTCGGCGGGCGCGAAAACCTCGAGGCCTTAGACTTCCTCCGCGAATTGAACGTACAAACCCACACGCAATTCCCGGGCACGATCACCGTGGCCGAAGAATCGACGGCGTGGCCCAACGTTTCGCGCCCCACGTACATCGGCGGCCTCGGTTTCAGCCTGAAGTGGAACATGGGCTGGATGAACGACACCCGCAAGTACATGGGGCACGAGCCGATTCATCGGAAGTATCACCACGACGAACTGACCTTCAGCCTGATTTACGCCTTCACGGAAAACTTCGTGCTCCCGCTCTCGCACGACGAAGTGGTTCACGGCAAAGGTTCGCTCATGGACCAAGTGCCGGGCGATCTGTGGCAAAAGTTCGCCAACATGCGGCTGCTCTTCGGCTACATGTGGACGCATCCCGGCAAGAAGCTGACGTTCATGGGAGGCGAGTTCGGGCAATGGAACGAATGGAACTATGAGACGAGCCTGCAGTGGCATCTGCTGCAGTGGGACTCGCACCAAGGCCTGCAACGTTACGTGGCGGACTTGAACAAACTGCTCACGAGCCAACCTGCGCTCTACGAGCAGGACTTCGATCACCACGGCTTCGAGTGGGTCGATTGCCACAATTGGGAAGAAAGCGTGCTGGCCTTCTTGCGCAAGGGCAAGAACCCCGACGAGTTCCTACTCACGGCCTGCAACTTCACGCCGGTGCCGCGGACGAACCACCGCATCGGCGTGCCGAAGCTCGGCTACTACCAAGAAGTGCTTAACAGCGACAGCGAATATTACGGCGGCTCCAACGTCGGCAACGGCATGGGCGTGCAGGCGGAGCAAATCCCCTGGCACGGTCGACCGTATTCGATCGAAGTGGTCCTGCCGCCGCTGTCCCTGTGCGTGTTCAAGCCGGAGCGAAAGTAGCCGGCTTCAGGCGCTCGGTTCGCCTACGACGTAGTCTCGGCGACTGCGGCCACGTCTTAATCAGTCGCCCGCGTACCGATCACGTAGGTGAGTTGATGCCTGCGGCGTTCGACTGGCGCAGCGAAGCGCCTTATTGTTCGAACGCCGTCGGCTCTTTCCATTCGCGAAGCCAGTGAATATGGGCTTCGGACAGAAGCGCCTCAGTCGCCTCGTCAGAAAGGCGTTGGGCGTCGGCAACTCCGAATTGGACGTAGGTCTCGAAGTGGTCGATGGCAAAATCGCGCATCAATTGCTCGCGAGACGGCTCCACCGTGACCGCGTGAATCACGTAACAGATGTTCTCCGGATTGTTCATCGCGGTGGCGAATTGACCGGCATCTAGCGCGAACACGGCCTGCATAAATTCGGCACCGGCATCCTGCACGCCGTCCACTTTGCTTAGCTCGCGCGGCGTTTGTCGTCCGAACGAGCCCGATAGATCCGTTTCGTAAAACGTAAACGAATTAGTTCGTTCGACGCCCCGGTCGGGGAACACCTGCGAGAGCGGCTTGGGAGTTTCCCGAGCCTTCTTGACGAGGGCGGCCGCTTCTTCACGAGCCAGCGGGCGCGCCTTCTCGGTTTGCCACGCAAACTTCACTTCGTTCTTGATCTCCTCAAGCTTCGGAACACGCGCCGCTTCGTTCTTCGTCTTCCAATACAAATAGTGCACCGTTTTGGCCGTCGACTTGTCGGCGGACGCGGCGCTCCCGGGCCTGGCGCTACCGGAATTTCCTGGGCATCGCGCGGAGAATACGTCATGTTGCCCGAGTATTCCATTTGCACGAACGGCGCACCGTTGACCGTCGAATGAAATAGGCCCGGCTCGTCGGCGATGGCGATCGCTTGGTTCCGATCCAAAAGGTCCGTGCTCTTGGCTTCAATCCCCGGATAGTCCTTCGCCAAGGCGCTGAACGTCTCGTTGGAAACGCTGAATTTGTCGCTCTGATCGCTCGTGACCAGGGCCACGGTCAGATCGTTCATCTTTTCGCGAAGCTTGCTGAAGGCATCTTGAATCGCCTTGCGGGCCGCCGCATCGGCCAACTCTTGGCGAATCTTGTCTTCCACGCGCCACAGCGGATCGTATTGCGGGTTCTTACCGGTGCGCACGTCTTCCGGCAGCAAAATATCTTCACTCGGCAAAGGAAGCGGCGGCAGCACCGGCGCAGTCACGGCAGGAGCGATGGTGCCGGTTGCCGTAGGAGCTGCGGTCCCGGTTGCGGTCGGAGTTGCAACGGGTGTTGCAGCCGGAGCGGCGGCGGTGGCCGTGGGGCTCGGCGAGGCGGCCGGCTTCGGCGTCTCTTTCACTTCCGGCTTTTTCTCTTCCGATTTCTTGTCGTCAGCCTTCTTATCTTCCGGCTTCTTCTCTTCGGCCTTCTTTTCGTCCTTGCCATCGGCGGGCTTGGCCGGCTCGTCGGCGCAATCGCTTGCCGAAAACTCGTCGCTCAGACCGTCGTCCGTGGCTTCGCCGCAATCGGGCGACACGACCGTCGGTTTCGATTCTGCAGGCTTGCTTTCCGCAGCCTTCTTGTCTTCCGGCTTCTCAGCAGCAGGTTTATCGGCGGCCGGCATTTCTACGGGCTTAGCTTCCGTTTTGGCTTCATTCGGCTTCGGAGCGGCCGGCTCGGCGAAATCTTCCACCGTGTAGGGATATCGCGATTTATTGGCTTCGTAGTGGGCCGCAATTTCCTCGGCCGTGATCTTTTCCGGAGCGTAGAACTTGGCTTCGTCCGCGCTGAAATATTGGAACGCCGCCTTTTGCGGAATCTTAAAGCCCGGCGTCGGCGAACCCGGCACCGGCTCAAGAAACTCGTACAACGCGTAGTACGCCTTCAACTCGCCATCGGTCGGCTCGGCGACCTTGCCGGCCTTGATGATGTCGGCCGTACGAACCGGCAACACTTCGACGGAAGCTCGCAGATTCTTACGTTGGAAGTAGTTCCAGCGATCGACCGGAGTCGAGGCCGAGGCCGAATTTGAGGCGAGAACGTAACGCAGGGATTCCGCCAACAATTCGCGGCGGAAAGCGTCGTACAGGTCGTTCAGCGAAAGCTGCGAAATGCCTTGAAGAATCTGCACGAACTGCTGCTTCGACAGCCCGGGCACGAGGCCGAAGATAAACCCTTCGACGCGCTCGTTCGAGACTTGCACGCCCATCCGCTTGGCCGTTTCCGCCAAGGCCATCGTGCGAACCACGGAACGCTCGTCGGCCGAACCGATGAAGTTCACGACGTCGGCGTGCGTTTGCTGGGCGATCCGCGCTTCGATCATCCCCTTCTGTTCTTCCAGAAAGCTCGGATCAATTCCTTGAAATTGCTGCTGAATGCGTTGCAGTTCTTGAGCCATGCGCATCGTGGAAGCGGCACGGGTCAGCACCTGATGAACCAACAAACGCTGCCGAATGGCGCGGCCGAGGTCCGATTCCTTCAGCTTGAAATAGTCCGACTCGACGACCACCGGATCGGCGCTGTTACCGCGATAGCCCTGCGGCGACACGTTGTCGAAAAACACGAACGCCAGAATGGCCAGCAACGTCACCGTGGCCATCATGACCTTCTGGTACTTGCGGAAAATCGAAAACGGATTGGCCATCGAACCGAAATCCTTTTGTCGGCTGAGGAGCGCTGCCTTTGCCGCGAGAAGAACGAATTCCGTCTCGGGAAAAGCGAGGGCCGCGAGACGTCGAGCCGGGCGCACGACGGGCGCAGGAACCCTTGACAGCGGGGGGAACCCAAGGGTAACAGTGAGCATCAACGGCGGGAAACCGCGACGGCCGTGATTTTAGGTTTGGTCGTCGTAAATGCAATGCCAAAAGGGGGTTCCCGACGCTCCTCCGCTCGTTCCCACAAGCCCTAAGTCAGTAAACGTCACATGGCGAAGAAAGCCGCGAAAGCCTCGGCGAAGAAGTCGGCCAAGTCCTCAGGCTCGGCATCCGCAGGTTCGGCCTCCGGCAAGGCGCTGGTGATCGTCGAATCACCGGCCAAAGCCCGGACCATCGGCAAGTTTCTCGGGCGCGATTTCGTCATTGAAGCGAGCATCGGCCACGTGCGCGATTTGCCCCAAGGGGCGAAGCAAATTCCTGCGCAATACAAAGGGGAAAAGTGGGCCAACTTGGGGGTGAACGTCGAAGACGAGTTCCAACCCATCTATGTGATTCCGCCCGATAAATCGGAGCATGTTCGCAAGCTGAAGGGTTTAGTAAAGACGGCCGACGAACTCTATCTGGCGACGGACGAAGACCGCGAAGGGGAAGCCATCAGTTGGCACCTGCAGGAGATTTTGCAGCCGAAGATTCCCGTGAAGCGGCTTGTGTTTCACGAGATCACGGAAGAGGCGATTCACGCAGCGCTGGAACACCCGCGAGACATCGACGAAAACTTGGTGAAGGCCCAGGAAGCGCGACGGATCATCGACCGACTTTACGGCTATGAAGTGTCGCCGCTGCTGTGGAAGAAGGTTCGGCCCCGGCTATCGGCCGGACGCGTGCAAAGCGTGGCCGTGCGGATGATCGTCGATCGCGAAAACGAGCGGATGCGGTTCCGCTCGGCCGTGTATTGGGACCTCACCGGCACGTTCGCAGCCCGCGAAGCGAGCCGGAATCAGCCGTTTGAAGCCGAGTTGGTGAGCATTGACGGTCGCCGAATTCCGGCGGCCAAAGACTTCGATGCCTCCACGGGCAAGCTCAAAGACGAACGCTTCCTGCAGATGGACGAAGCTGCTGCGGCGCGCATGCGCGAGCGGCTCGAAAAGGCGACTTTCAAGGTCACCGCGCTCGACGACAAGCCGTACACGTCGCGGCCGTACGCGCCTTTTACGACCAGCACTTTGCAACAAGAAGCCAACCGTAAGCTCGGCTTCACCGCCAAGCGCACGATGCAGGTTGCTCAGAGCCTGTACGAAAACGGCTACATCACTTACATGCGTACCGACTCGACGAACCTCGCCAACGTGGCGGTCGAGGCGGCCCGCGACTTGGTGCTCTCCGAGTACGGCAAGGAATACCTGCCGGACGCGCCCCGCGTGTACTCCACCAAGGTGAAGAACGCACAGGAAGCGCACGAAGCCATTCGTCCGGCCGGGCATCCGTTTACGCTTCCTACGACGCTGCGCGGCGAATTGAACGACGAGCAGTATCGCCTCTACGAAATGATCTGGAAGCGAACGATCGCCAGCCAGATGGCCGACAGCACCGGCCGCCGGATCACGATCACCGTCGAAGGAGACGGGGCCGTGTTCACCGTGAGCGGCAAGACGATCGACTTCGCCGGCTACCTGCGGGCCTACGTCGAAGGGTCCGACGATCCGGCCGCCGAACTCGCCGACCGCGAGAAGGTACTTCCGGCGGTCAACGTCGGCGAAGCGCTCGACGTCAAGGAACTGCTGGCGAAGGTCCACCAAACGCAGCCGCCGGCCCGGTTCAACGAAGCCACGCTGACCAAGAGCCTGGAAGAACTCGGCATCGGCCGCCCGAGCACGTACGCCTCGATCATCGAGACGATCCTGGCCCGCGACTATGTCTACAAGAAGGGCAATGCGCTGGTGCCCACTTGGACGGCGATGGCCGTCGCGAAGTTGCTCACGAGTCACCTGCCGACGCTCGTCGATTACGGCTTCACCGCGCAAATGGAAGAAGACCTCGACGCCGTGAGCCGCGGCGAGCGCGGGCAGATCGATTATCTCCGCGACTTCTACCACGGTGACGATAAGTCGAACGGCGACGCCGGACTGAAGCAAAAGGTGACCGGCAAGGCCGACGAGATCGACGCCCGCGAAGCGTGCCGCACTCAGTTGGGCACTCCCGAAGGAAGCGATCAGCCGATCTTCGTGCGCGTGGGCCGATACGGACCGTTCGTGCAACAAGGGAGCGACGAAACTCCGAAACGCGCCAGCATTCCCGACACGATGGCCCCGGACGAGTTGACGCTCGACACGGCCGTGAATCTGCTGGCGCAAGCTTCCGTTGCCGAAGAGCCGCTCGGATATTCGCCGGAAACCAGCCAGCCGGTCTATCTGAAGGTCGGGCGATTCGGCCCGTACGTCCAACTGGGCGAAGCCGACGACGAAGACAAGAAGAATGCGTCGCTGCTCAAGGGGATGAAGCCGGAAGACATCACGCTCGAAGTGGCGCTCAAGCTGCTCTCGCTGCCGCGGGTACTCGGCGTCCGCGAGGCCGACGAGCAAAAGATCACCGTGTACAACGGCCGCTTCGGCCCCTACGTGAAAGCCGGGGACGACACGCGCAGCTTGCCGTCGACGATGTCGCCGCTTGAAGTCACGCTCGAGCGAAGCGCTGGAACTGCTCGCCCAACCCAAGGCGCAAGAACGGGGCTTCGGCGCCGTGCGCGAACCGCTGAAAGTGCTCGGCGAATCGCCGGTCACCAAACAACCGGTAAAGCTCTTTGAAGGCCGCTACGGACCGTACGTCACGGACGGCACGACCAACGCCTCGCTGCCGAAAGACACCGGCATCGAAGACGCTACGCTCGAAATGGCGTTGCCTCTCTTGGCGGCCCGCGCCGCGGCAGGCCCGAGCGTGAAGAAGAAACGCCCGGCGAAAAAAGCCGCCGGCGGAGCGAAGAAGGGGAAGAAGAAAAAGGGGGCGGAAGAATAGTCGGCGACGATCGCCCTATTCGCCTTCGTCGCGTTTCACCGGCCGCGCCAGCACGAGCGCCGTAGCGGTCGCTACGGCTCGACAATGGGCGATTGTCAGGTGAATATCACCGACGTTCCATTGCTCGATCAGATCGCGGGCCGCACCGCGAAACGCCGCCGTCAGCCGGCCGCTCTTGTCACGACGAATCTCGACGTCGCGCCAATCGAAGCCTTTGCGGCTCCGCACGCCGAGCGCTCGCATCACCGCCTCTTTCGCCGCCCAACGTCCGGCAAAGTGCTGCGTAGCATGTTTACGGCTGTTGCAGAATTTGATTTCGGCCGCGGTGTAGACGCGATTGATGAATAGCTCGCCGTGCCGCTCGATCATTCGCGCCACGCGTAAGCACTCGACCAATTCGCTGCCGATGCCGATGACGTTCACGCGCCGGGCCTCGATTGGGCAAAGGCATTCTCACGATCTGCGGCGTCCGTCGCAGATCGGTTCGGCGGAAGTCGCGGCTTGCCGACTCCCACGGCGGCCATCGTCGCCGCGACGAGAATCAGCACCGCATCGCCGATCCACCATGCGATCAGCACCCAACCTTTGATATATCGCGGCCCCAGCGGACGGCCGATATACCATTGCTCGGCGACGTAAGTCGGGAAGCTGCGGCGACCTTCCAACGGTTGAAACACCTGCCCCGGTTCGGGTGCAAGTTTCATCATTTCTTCTTGAACCTTGGCACGTCGCACCGCGGCCTCGCGTTCTGCGAGAAAATAACTCCCCGCGTGTAACGTCAACAGGCAGAGCAGGCCGCCGAGAAATCCGCTCACCACGACCGAACGCATCATGCCGCCGCCGCGCCCGGCCCAGACGCCGCCGATCGCAAAGCCGGCGATCGCACCGATCGCCAAGGGAAACACGCCGATCGGCGCGAACCAACGTTGAAGTACGGCCGCAACGGTTCCCGCACCGACGCCGAACACCGCGGCGGCGATCCAAGCGACGGCCGGAGGGTAAGTCGTATCGGAGTTTTGCGGCGACGCTGCGGGTACGGACATTCGTTACGAACGCTTGAGTTTGAAAATGGTGATGCCGCGATTCGTCTTATCATACGGCAGGTCGCGGAACCAGTGCCAAAGCAGCTCCGGACGAGTGCGGCTATCGAAGTACTGAGGCAGGTAGGCGACCTGCTCGTAGACGAAACCGCGCTCGGCGAGTTTGGGCAATACGTTCTTCTTCACGTGGTCGAGCACTAAATCTTCGACGTTGCCGAAGCCGAGCACGATGACGTAGTCGACGCCTTCCCCGCCGGCGAAGAGCACCGGATTCACGTCGGCATAGTCGGCCTCGCGCCGCGGATTCTCGAGTTGCCAACCGTAGATCACATGCGGCGACGCCACGATCTGCTCAGCCGTATATTCGCCGGGAGTAATCCACGCCGTTTCGCCCGGTCGAGAGTTGGCCTTCAGCCAATCGGCGAGCGCCGCCGTTCCCACGTACCGCGGCTTATTCAATTCACGGGCATACTCGGCCACGGTCGAACGCCAAGCGTCGCGATCCCACGGCTTATGAGCGACGTTCGACAGCACGCAGAGCGCCGCCAACGGCACGACGACGATCTCACGACCGCCCCCCAGACGATCGAACGTGAGAATCGTCAACGCGACCAGTGCCGGAATCAACGGAGCCAAATATCGCACGTCCGCAACGAGCGTTTTCGCGATCGGCTGCGGCGAGAGAATCGTCGTCACGACGATGTAGATCGCACAAGCGATCCACAGCCGCAGCGATCCCCAACTTCGCCGCCACGCAAAAACAAGCGGGGCCACGGCCAACACGAGCCCGACGCCGAATTCGCAAGCGTTCAAATCACGCAGCGACCACCACAGGAGCTTCGCCTTTTCAACGAGGAAGCCGGCTTGCGGATGCCGGGGACGGGCGTTTCGACGGCCGAATGCTTACCAAGCGGATTGAAGACCACGGCCAAAGCCACGACCACGCACAGCGTCGGAACGACGACGCCCCCCATTGTGCGACGGTGAGCTGCGTTTCGCGCCGCCGAAAGAACGCGTAATCCACGACGAGCGCCGCAGCCGCCGCGGCAAAGTGCAAGTAGTGCGTCGCCGCCAAAAGGCAGAGACACGTTGTCAGCAAAATCAGCCGGAAGCGCGAGCCGTCGAAATACCAATAAGCGAAACCGCCGGCGGTAGTGAGCAGCGTGGCGAGCACAAAGTATCGACACTGTCGCCCGAAGAGCAAGAACGAGACGTTCAAGGCCAGAGCCAGCAACACCCAGGCGATCGTCCAACGTCGCACGCCGGCCAAGACCAGCCACCTTGCGACGATTGCAACCACGGCCATGCCGCACAGCGCAAACGGCAGCCGTAACGCAAATCGGTTGTCGCCCGACAGGCCCCACATCGGAGCGACGAAATAATACGAAGCCGGCGGCGTCGCCCGATTCTTTAGGTGTTCGAGCAACGTGCCGTTGCGATAGGCGTAGAGGTTGTCGCCGTAGAAGGTGCTGGTATCGCCGGTTTCCCAGACGCCTCGCGCAAATATGACCGTATCGGCTTCATCGCCCCAGAACGGATAGAAGCCTAAGTTCCAAAGCGAGAGACCAAGTGTGATCGCCAGCGCGAGAAACGCCGACGTCCGAGGCGACGGACCGGCATCAGGCGAGACGCGGCGGGACGCTCGGATCGGACGGCGCCGCAGTCTCGACGGTGCTCATCGCAAGTCGCTTGGCTTATTGGGTAGAGTTCGCCGCCGAACGTTTCACCGCGTAGAACTCGACCGTCGCACCGCGGCGACCGAATGACTCGGCCGCGAGCATGGCCAAAGAAAACGGCAACAGCACGACGAGCCCGACGGCGCTGGCCAACGCCTGGCCCGGCAATTGTCGCCACGGGTGCTTCACCGTGCGGGCCGATTCGTTCCGCAGCATGTCGTAAAGCAGATTTCGTGCGAGCCCCCAACAATTGAGAATGCTCTGAATCCAACCGTACGGATTTTGTTCGCCGGATGCATGCCCTTCGGAACGAATGTCGAAACCCAGCTCATCGAACCGCTCGCGCAGCCACGAAGCGGAGTAGTGCTGGTAGTGCCGCGGCATATCCAAATGGAACCAGCCGTAGCGAGTCCACTGAGCCTGATACGATTCGAAGTTCGGTACGGCGATCACCAACACTCCGCCGGGCTTCACGATGCGAGCACAGGTTTCCAATGCTTCGCGCGCGTTGGAGAGATGCTCCAACACGTGCCAAAGAATGACGGCGTCGAACTCGTCGTCGCCATAGCTCGCCGGCGAAAATCCTTCGCAGGCAACGTCGAGGTTTAGCACTTCGCGAGCATAGCGGGCCGACGTGGCGCTAAACTCACAACCCTTGGTTTGCCAGCCGAGCTTGCGCAGGGCGTTGAGCGTGAGCCCGCGTCCGCAACCGACGTCGAGCACTTTACCGATGGGCCCGAACGTGCCGAGCCGTTTGGCTCGACGACGCCGAAACCAACCGACAGGCGCCTCCATCAGCGGATTGAAACGCTTGTTGCGCGTGCCGTAATACTCTTCGGCGTAGTACGCGCCGATCTGATCCGGACCGAGAATCGGCACGGTGAAGTGATGGCCGCAGCTTTTGCAGGCCCGCACCTGAAAATCTCGCGGTTCGGGCCCCGACCATGCTCGTGCAAGGTCCGCGGAACCGCACCACGAGCAATTCACGGCCGCGGCGCCGGTCGAATTGTCGGCGGCGTCGGCCTCGGTGCTAGTCGCCACGAGCTTGCTCCTCGCCCGCGCCGGCCAGCGCCGGTTCGCCGCCGTGCACTTCTTCGCGATAGTAATCGGCGGGCACCGACGGATCGTGCGAGCTTGCGGCCGTCGGCCGCGTAAATGCGAGTCTTCGCCAAGCCCATCCGGTTCAAGCGAAAGAGGGCCGACGTCCCGAGAACGCCCAGCCCGTATTTGCAGCTCCGGCGGAAATTGATCGAGGAGGCGTCTTCGAAATACTTCGTCGGGCAGCTCATTTCGCCGATGCGGTACTTGAAGTAGATCGCCTGCGCGAGCATCTGATTGTCGAATACGAAGTCGTCGGAATTCTCGTTGAGCGGCAACTCCAACAGCACGCGGCGTGTGAAGGCCCGATAGCCCGTGTGATATTCCGAAAGCTTGTGGCCGCAAAGCAAGTTTTGCGAAAGCGTCAAACCGCGGTTGAAGACGTACTTGTAAAACGGCATGCCGCCGGCCAGCGCACCGACGCCGAGAATCCGCGAGCCGAGCACCACGTCGAACTCGCCGCTCGTGGCCATCGCGGCCATCGCGGTGATGAGCTTCGGCGAGTACTGGTAATCAGGATGGAGCATCACGACGACGTCGGCCCCCATCCGCAAAGCCTGCGTAGCACGTCTTCTGGTTGCGGCCGTAGCCGTAGTTTCGCAGGTGGACGAACGTGGGAATGCCGAGCGAAGCGGCGAGCTTGCTCGTGCCGTCGCGACTGGCGTCATCGACGAGGATCATCCCGTCGACGACGTCGTGCGGAATGTCGTTCAACGTACGACGGAGCGTCTTCTCCGCGTTGTACGCGGGCATCACGACGACGATCTTCTGACCGTTCAACATGGCGGCGGGCCGGGCTAGAGTACGAGTTCGGGCTCCCCGAATCGGGTACTCTATTTTAACCCGCAATTCCGCTGTCGCGATTTAACGTGGCCGCGGCCTTTTTGCGGGCTTTAGCGGCTCCGTCGGCCAAAATCTGCGAAACTCGGGCCGGATCCGCGGCGAGCGCGGCCCTACGAGCCCGAGCATCCGCAAAATAGGCCTCCGCGACATCGGCCAGGGCCTTCTTGATGTCGCCGTAGCCGAACCCGCCCCGGCGGTAGAGAGCGGCCATTTCTTCACGTTTTTCGTCCGACGCAAACAACGAAAAGAGCTGATAGAGGTGATCCCCTTCCGGCTCTTTGGGCTCTTCCATCGGGCGGGCGTCGGTCGTGATGCGCATGATTTTCTTGCGCATCGCCTTGGGTTCTTCAAAGAGCTCGATCGTGTTGTCATAGCTCTTCGACATCTTCTCGCCGTCGGTGCCGGGCACCTTGGCCGAAGCGTCGAGCGTCTTGGCCTTCGGCAGTACGAACGTTTCGCCGAAGTGATGATTGAACGCCCCGGCCAAGTCGCGGCAGACTTCGATGTGCTGCACCTGATCGGCGCCCACCGGCACGATGTCGGCGTCGTACGCGAGGATGTCGGCCGACATCAGCACCGGATACGTGAACAGCCCGGCGTCTGCGCGGCAGCCCTTTCTCCTTCTTGTCCTTATAGGCATGGCACCGCTCGAGCAAACCCATCGGGGTGCCTGTCATCAGCAGCCAACAAAGCTCCGACACCTCGGGCACATCCGACTGACGGAACAGGACGGCCTTTTCCGGATCGAGCCCGAGCGCCAAGAGATCGAGCGCCGCATCCAGCACGTTCTGCCGCAGCGCGTCGGCATCGCGCACCGTGGTCAGTGCGTGCAGGTCGGCGATGAAGTAGTACGCCTCGTTGCCGTGCTGCAGATCAATGTACTGCCGGATGGCGCCGAAATAGTTGCCCCAGTGGAAACGGCCGGTCGGTTGAATGCCGGAAAGAACACGCATGAAGCGAAGTGGGGAAGGCGGAGTGAGTAGTGGAGAAATACGACCAGCCGCAATTGCCGAGTTGCTACTTGCCTTGCGGCGGCGGCGCGTCGAGCGTATTGACGATATCGACCCAACGGTCGGCTTTAAGTTCGCGCAAAGCATCCGGAAGCGCTTCGAGAATTCGGCCCGCGACCGTCGGATCGTAGAAGTTCACCGTACCGAGTTGGACGGCGGAAGCGCCGGCGACGACGAATTCCATCACGTCGTCGAGCGTGGCAATGCCGCCGATGCCGATCAGCGGCGTTTTCACGGCCCGAGCCGCTTGGTAAACGCAGCGGAGCGCGATTGGCTTGATCGCCGGGCCGCTGAGGCCGCCGACGACGTTGCCCAGCATCGGCTTGCGGCGTCGCCAATCGATTGCCATTCCGAGGCAAGTATTAATCAGCGAAATGGCGTCTGCCCCGCCAGCTTCGGCGGCTTTGGCGATGTCGGCCATGCTCGTGACGTTGGGAGTGAGCTTGGCGATGATCGGGCGATCGCAGGCGTTGCGGCTTGGGCGACGACCCGTTCGCAGCGAACCGGATTGGTCCCCAAATCCACGCCGCCGCTGACATTTGGGCATGAAACGTTCAGCTCGATCGCGGCGACTTCGGGTCGCCCGCTGAGCTTGCCCGCGAGCTCCGCGAACTCGGCCTCGTCGCAACCGGCGATGCTCACGACGATCGGACAGCCGACCGACGCCAGATACGGCAGATGCCCGTCGATGAAGGCGTCGATGCCGTCGTTATCGAGACCGATCGAGTTGAGCATGCCGCCCGTCGTTTCAATCGTCCGCCAAGGCTTGTTGCCGGGCGCGGGAACTTGGTGATCGTCTTGGGGACGATGCCGCCCAGCGATGCCAGATTCGACGAAGCCGACCATCTCGCGAGCGTAGCCGAACGTACCCGAGGCGGTGAGAATCGGATTCGGCAAACGGAGGCGACCGAGGCGGACCTCAAGGTCGACGGCGACGGCTTCCACAAGCGCTTCCGACGGCGGTGCAGGTTTCGAGGGATTTCGCGCCGAACGCGACGAATCGCGTGAAATTCGCAACGGCGACGGCTGCTCAGCAATGTATCCCTGCCGGCATCGAACGGCAACCGCCGACGAGGTCGCACGAATCCGATCCGACGATAAAAAGGCGCGGCATCACTGCCGCGCCGTAATGTCTTTGCGCGTCGATCCGTATTCATGACCGGCGACGAACTCAACCCGAGTTCGTCGCAAGCGGCGTCACGAAACGCTCGTCAGACTAGATGATGCCGCCGTGCGTACGGTGGGGCGACATATGGCTCGGTTGATCCAAGAACCAGATGCGTTCCCAATCTTCCAGCAGCATGCGGAGGTTTTCCGACGTGTTCATGAGCTGCTGCGTGCGGCGCGTCGGATCGCCCGAGTAAATGGGCGTGAGGCAGCCGGTCGAAGCGGCAAGGCTCATTCCGGCCAGCACGGTGAGTAACAACTTACGCATAAACTCCAGTCCTCCGTGACCCAGACGCTACGACGGATTTGGTCGTCGGTCGCGCCGTTTTGCAATCGGCATTCGCATCGGGCGATGCGAACGTTTGATGCTTGGCTGCGAGCGAAACGTCGGGGAAATGGTCGGGAGCGTCGGAAAAACGACTCCGGAAGGGGCGGTAAGGTATCGAAATACCCTAACCGCCGCCAGACCAGCCGTGAGGCCGAGAAGAAATGGAATCGTGCCCGCGGGCCGGAATTGCCGGCTACCGCTAACTAGCACTCACGGCAGGAGTTAAGAAGGTTGGACGTCCTGCAGCCAAGGCCGCGGGACTCGAACCCAAAGTGCTCTTAGGAAGCATTGCCCATCGGTGGGGGCGAGGATTCGGCATTCTGGCTCGCAGCCAGGGCCGCCTTGGCCGCCGCCTGCTCTTCCAGAACTCGTACCTTTTCTTCCATCTCCTTGCCGGGCTTGAAGGTTACGACGTACTTCTCAGGCACGTAGACCTTATCACCGGTTCGCGGATTCCGCGCCTTGCGGGCGGCCCGCTTCTTCACTTCAAACACGCCGAAGTTTCGCAACTCGATACGCTTTTCTTCCACAAGCGCTTCGACGATCGCATCGAACGTGCGTTGAACGATCTCTTTCGTCTGCAACTGTGTGAGTTGGCAGGCGTCCGAAATCGTCTTCACAATTTCTTTCTTCGTCACGACATGCTCTCCGCAGGTTTCGGCGACGAAAGTGATCCTTCGTAGGTCGTCGCCGGAATTCCCATGTCACGCTCCAAGTGTAAATGGCATAAGCACTAGAGTCAAGGTAAATGGCCGTTTTGGCCGGCCTTGAATAAGGACTTAGGGCGATTCACCCGGAGCGAAACCGTGCGGTACCACATGGTTTCGATCGGAGCTAAGCATCAATTGTCAAAGAACTTACGATCAGTTCCGTCGCCCTTGAAGCGGTCGACGTGCCGTAACCCCTTGCCGTTTCGTCGGTTGTGAATCACGACGGATGTCGTTCCGCACTTTGAGCGATCGGCCGAGGATGTCGGCGCGCGGTATTCATCGGCCGGCCGCGGCGGCAAACTCCACTCAATCCGCACGATTCGCAAAATCGGGATAAGCGGATGCCGGCAATGACGAAACGAGAGACTCCGAATTCAATCAGATTCGGATCACGGCGGCCTGATTCAGAATGTGCTCGGCCGTGAAGAGCTTCCCCTTGCCGCAGCCGGGGCAGGCTTCCTTGGTTTCTTCCCACGCCTTTTCGGAATTGATGTTCGAATTCCACCACGGCCAAGTGCGGCACTGGCGAGGCCGGGCTTCATATACCGAGCAATTGCGCTGCTCGGTGTCGAAGAACACGCAGTCGCCGTTGGGGAATTCAACTAAGCTCTTGCGAATCCCGATCTTACGGACGTACTTCTTTTCGAACTCGTCAACGTCGACGTTGATCCGCTTGGCGATCGCTTCGATCTCTTCCTGATTGACCCAGACGAAGCCGGGCGCGCCGGTGCAGCAATCGCCGCATTGCGTGCATTCGAAGCGTAATCCCGTCTCTTCAAACCAAGGCTTACCGGCCATGTCCGTCGTGGTCCTTCCGTCAGGATGTCGCGGTTAGTTGCGAGAGGGCTTCCAGCACGGCGTCGATGTCGGCGTCGGCGTTCAGCGGCCCCAAGCTGAGTCTTAGCGTACCGCCGCCGGCTTCGGTGCCAAGCTGCTTTGTGCATCAGCGGGCTGCAATGAAGCCCGGCGCGGGCCTCAATGCCGAACGACGCGGCCAGCACGGCCGCAGCTTCCTGCGGATCATATCCGTCGATAGTGAGGCTCACTAGCCCCACCCGCCGTTCTGCGTTGTGCGGTCCCCAAACCCGGACTTGTTTCAACTGCGAAAGCCCGGTAAGCAGCCTTTCCGATAACCGGCGTGCGTGTTCCCGCACGTCGCCTACGCCGCGATTCAGCAGCCAGCGCACGCCCGCCCCGAGGCCGACGACGCCGGGCACGTTGAGGTTGCCCGCTTCGAACTTGTCCGGCATCGTCTTGGGCTGCAACGTCGAGTTGCTCTGGCTTCCGGTGCCGCCGCTACGAATGCTCATGAACCGCTCTTCGACGCCCGGCCGAACATACAGAACGCCGGTCCCCAGCGGCCCGAGCAAACCTTTGTGTCCCGGCGCCGCCAGCAGATCGCACGACAATTCTTCGGCGGCAAACGGCAATTCACCGAGCGTCTGTGCGGCGTCCACGATGAACGTTACGTTTCGCTTGCGAAGTTCCGCACCGATCTCGGCGACCGGTTGCAAGGCGCCGGTGACGTTCGAGGCATGCGCAACGACGACAAACTTCGTCTTCGAGTTCAACGCTTTGATGACGTCGCCCGCCGACACGACTCCTTCGGCATCGCAACCTACGTGCGTCGTCGCGACGCCGCGGCCTTCCAACTGTCGGAGCGGCCGCAACACGGAATTGTGCTCGACGACGGTCGTCACCACATGGTCGCCCGGCTTGATCAGACCTTGGATCGCGAGATGCAGAGCATCCGTGCCGTTGAGCGTGAAGACGATCCGCGTCGGATCGTCGACGCCGAGCAATTGCGCAACGGCCCGACGTGCATCAAGCACCAATCGATCCGTGGCCGTGGCCGAGTCGTACACGCCGCGTCCGAACGGCGTGCCGTTCTCGCGTTGCCAACGATCGACGGCGTCGTAAACTTCCGCAGGCTTCGGCCAACTGGTGGCGGCGTTGTCGAGATAGATCCGCTGCATTTCGTTTTGAGTTAGCCGCCGATTTGAAACATGGCCCGCTCGGGGCGTTGGAATTGGTCCGTGTGAATGCCGTGTCCCGCGCGTTTCGCATGGATCGAATGGCGCACGAGCGTCGCCAGTTCTTCTTCCGTGCCGCCGCCGCGGAGCACCGCGCGGGCATCCCATTCTTCGATAGAAAACAAGCAGTTTCGCACTCGCCCTTCGGCCGTGAGTCGAAGCCGATTGCACGATTCGCAGAACGGCTGCGTCACCGGATTGATAAAGCCGACGATGCCGCCCCCGCCGACGAACCGATAGTCGCTCGCCGGCTGACCGGGGTGCACCGGCACGATCGGCTCCAACGGGCCGAATTCCGCGGCCAATGTTTGCAGCACCGTTTCCCCGGAGAGAACTTGTTCGTCGTTCCAGTGCTTCTCCGCATCCAGAGGCATGAACTCGATGAACCGCAGCTCCAAGCCGCGTTCGCGCGCAAAGCGCCCGAGCGGCACGATCTGAGATTCGGTCAATCCACGAATTGCGACGGCGTTGAGCTTGATCTTGTCGAAGCCGACGCGCTGGGCCGCTTCGATACCGGCCAGGACCTGTTCCAAACCTTCGCGGCGGGCGATGGTGCGAAAGATCTCGGCGTCGAGCGCATCCAAACTGATGTTCAAGCGATGAAGGCCGGCTGCGCAGGGCTGCGGCCTGTTCGGCCAGCAAGATGCCGTTGGTCGTGAGCGCAATATCGTCGATGCCGGGTACGGCCGTCAAGCGCGCGATGAGCCGATCGAGATTGCGCCGGACCAGCGGTTCGCCGCCGGTCAGCCGTAGCTTGGCAATTCCCAACGGAGCGACCGCGCGCACGAAGCGTTCGATCTCTTCGAAGGTCAGCAATTCTTCTCGCGGCTTAAACTGGATGCTCTCATTCGGCATGCAGTAGAAGCAGCGAATGTTGCAGCGATCCGTAACGCTGATCCGCAGATCGGTATGCACGCGGCCGAACGTATCGACGAGCGGAAGAGGCGTCGTCATGGCAGCGGCCCCTCCGTTCGCGCTTCCGCAATCGGCATTCCGCCGTCAGTATTCACTCCCGGATGAACCCATTCGGTCGTGCCGTCGGCCCACTGCTCTTGTTTCCAAATCGGCACGGTTTCTTTGAGCGTGTCGATCAGCCAACGACCGGCTTCGAATGCCTCGGCCCGATGCGGAGAGCTCACGGCGACGGCAACGCTGGCCTCGGCGAGCTCCAAGTGCCCGAGCCGGTGCACCAGCGCCACTTCGCAGAGCGGCCAACGACGGCGAGCCTCGGCGTCGAGTTCGGCCAGCTTCCGCTCGGCCATTTCCGGGTAGCCCTCGTAGTCGAGAGCCGCGGTCTGCCGGCCGGCCGTGAATTCGCGTACGGTGCCGAGAAACAGCACGACGGCCCCGGCGGCGGGTACCGTCACGCGGCGCAGCAACTCTGCGGTATCGATCGGATTTCTCGTCAGCCGGCTCATACTGCAATTGTATCAGCCGCGGAACGCCTTCGGCAGCGGTTCATCGCTACGATCACACGCCCGTCGATGCGACTACTCGACCGTCGAAAGCAACCCGACGACGGCCCAACCGGTCGTCCAATAGGAATAAATGTAGTCGCCGTTCTCCGCATCCTTGCGCGTGTCTGGCGCTGATCGTTTTGCCGACGAGTTTCCAATCGCCCTCTTGGGTTTGCTGCTGCAACAGGTAACGCTGCGCCTTGCCGACGCTCGGGTCACTTGAATTCCGGCCAAGTACGCCGAGACCGTAGAGAACCATGCCGGTCGTGAAGGGGTCGCTCGTCTCCCGATCGAGGAGCCAGCCCCAACCGCCGTCGGCGTGTTGCGATTTCGCCAGTCGCGCCCACATTGCGTCGCGTCGCGCGGCGTCGCCGTCTTGTTCGGCCAACAGGGCGCGCAGCAGGATCGTCTCGGTATTGTTCGACTCTCCCGCCTTGGCGGCGAACTCGCGGGCCTTCCGCTCCGCGGCGGCCTGCTCGGGCGACGATTCCTCGGCGGTCGACAGGGCTAGGAGCGTCCAGAGCGTAATGACTTCCGACGTTTCCGGTTTCGGGCGCTGCTGAGCCAGGAATTGGCCGGCCGGTTCCCAAGAGCCGTCTTTCTTCTGCGACTTGACCAATCCGGTTACGAGCGTTCGCCGAATGACCGAGGCGTCGTCGGCGTGATCCGCCGTGCCCGAAATGAGCAACGCCATGTATTGATTCGCCGGCGGTGCGCCGCCGCCTCCTTGGCCGGGCTTGCCGCAGGCCTCGAGCAGCGCATTCTTGTGAATCGCGAAGCTCTTGCCGAGCGCCTTCTCGGCCGCCGACGTAAAGTCGCCGACGAATACATAGTTGGCCCCTTGTAGCGGCTTCAGCTTCGCCGCGAGTTCGTCCGAAAAGCCTGCCGCTTTGAGTTTAGCCAGCGCGTCTTCGGTCACTTTGTAATACACGGACCGCTTGAGACCGTTGTCGAGAGCCCACTGGTTCCAGAGTTTGAGTTTCGCGGCGTCGACCTTGAGCCCGGCGTTCTTGGCGAGGTGGAGGCTCCAAAGCATGGCCGGAACTTGATGACAGGTAATGCAGGCTTTGTCGCGCATCCATTGGACACCGTCGTGTTCGAGGAAGGCCAAGCTTCTTTCGACGGAGGCGAGGAGCTGCTTTGTCGACGGGGCCGACTGCGTTGGAACTTCCGCTTTCGCCGGCACACTCTCGGCCGCCTGAACAGCTTGCGGGAACGAATACACGAACAGCGATGCCAAGAAGAGTCTGGCGACGGCAGGCATGGCGACGACTCCGAAAGCGCGAGATGCTGTGCGCAGTATAGCCCTGCCGCGCGGCGAAGAATAATGAAGTCGCTCGGTGCGGGATGGTGCGCCGCCGGAAAGGTTGCGGTCGCTTGCGATCCCTATCCGCCGCTCACCGGCGGGATGCAGGCGATCTCGGTCGTCACGGTGACCGGCGTTTGATCGCCAGCGTACTCCGCGTTCACGGCGAACATCAAGAACTTCGCGGCCGGAGCAAGTGCGGGGATCGCAACAAGAAGGGCCTGGCGAACGTCGCCGATCACCGCCTGGTCGGGAACATCGAGAGCAATCGACTCGGCGCCGGCCGCCTGCTTGGCGACGGCGAACAGCTTGACGCGAACGATCATGTCACCGTCAGCTCCCGGCTCCGCTCTTGCAGCAAGTGATGCAGCTCGGGCACGATGCCGTACGAGAGCGCGAGAAACTTCAGCGGATGAATCGTCGGTTTGCTCGTCCCCTGCTCCATTTGCATTTTGCAGGCGCTGCATTCCGTCGTGCCGGCCGTCCAATCGGCCTCGCGCACGGTAGAGATCAAGTCCCAGCCGGCCCGAATGCTGTTGCGGAAGTTTTCCTTCTTCAGGCCGTAGGAGCCGGCCATACCGGAGCAACCTTTTTCGACCGTCGCCACGGTGAGCCCCGGAATCAGCCGCAAGAGTTGCTCGCCTGGTGAACCGATTTCCAGCGCCTTCATATGGCAAGGCTGGTGATAACCGACGACGGCGTTCACCGGCTTGAAATCGAGTTGCAGCTTGCCGGCGGTGTGCAGGCCCCAAAGGTATTGGCACGCCTCCATCGTGTTTTCCGCGACGAGCCGGGAATCTTCGTCGTCGATGAGTTGAGGATACTCGATCTTCAAACAGAGGGCCGCACTCGGTTCGGCCGTGACGATCGTGTATCCCTGACGGATCGCGTCGGCCAGCAGCGCCGTATTGCGTTGGGCCGTCTTGCGAGCCAGCTCCGCGGCCCCAAGCGAAATCATCGCGATGCCCGATTGCCCCTGGTTCGGCGGCACGTAGACCGAGATGCCGTTATGCTCGAACACGGCAACGAGGGCTTCCGCCAAGAGCGGATCGTGATAATTCGCGTACGTGTCGACGAAGTACAACACTTTGCGGGCCGCGTTGCGCGACGGCTTCGTCAACTGCCGAGCCTTCGCACGCCGCATGAACATGCGCGACGCGAACCTCGGCAACTTCCGAGCCTGCGCGATGCCGATGACCTTCTCTAAGAGCCAACGAAACTGCCGGTTGCCGATGAGCCAATTGGCGAGCGGCGCCGTGAGCGAGCCGGTTGCGCCGAGGATGTCGTAGTGCGTGACCAGCCATTCTGCGAGTTTAAGCCCGTTGCTTTGGACGTAGGCCGCTTTGGCTTCGAGCATCAATCGGGGGATATCGACTTCCGCCGGACATTCCAATCGGCATTGCTGACAGTTGACGCAGAGATCGGCCACGGCTTTGAACTCGTCGGTCTTGACGATATCGGGACCGAGTTTGCCGGTGAGCAGACTCCGCATCAGATTGGCCTTCGCGCGGGGCGAGGCTTCCTCGGCGGCGAAGCGGAAGATCGGGCACATCCGTACGGCCGTGTTTTGCGCTCGGCAGACGCCGCAACCGTTGCAACTATTGGCCGATTGTAAAATGGCGTCGGGCGACCAAGTGAGCTGCAACGAGATTAACTCACGCTCGACTTCCGGCGCAGGGGCTTCTTCCGCATCGGGCGCAGCCGTTTCGGCCTTAAACGGTCGCAGGTCGTGCGTGAGCGTGGGGAGCGAATCACCGACGATCTTGCCCGGGTTGAGAATGCCCTTCGGATCGAAGATTTGCTTGATCTCGCGAAACACGTCGCACAGGTCGCCGTACTGGCGTCGCAAGAACGGCGTTCGCGAAAGCCCGTCGCCATGCTCGCCGCTGATCGTGCCGCCGACGGCGAACACGACGTCATACAACTCCGACGCAAGCCGATCCATCAACGCGACGTGCGCCGGATCGGCAAGGTCTAAGAAGGGGCGGACGTGCAATTGCCCGTGTCCGGCGTGACCAAACAGCGACGCCGTGACATGGTGCCGCTTCAAGACGTTCTGAATCTCGATGAGCGCCAGCGAAAGGGCTTCCGGCGGTACGGCGAAGTCTTCGACGAACGGCAACGGCCGCGTGGAGCCTTTCATGCCGTGCAAGAGCGGCGTCACTTCCCGCGGCAATTGCGAGAACAGCTCAATATTCTCCGGGCTGAGCGCTTGCCGAGCCTCAAACGCCAGCGACTTCCGGTTCTTAACCTGATCAATGATGCGGCGGAGCTTTTCACGAACTACGGTCGGATCGTCGCCGTCGACCTCGACCAAGAGAATCGCCTCGGCCTCGGGCGGCAGCAGTGATTCGTAACGGACGTCGACTTGCCGGGCCAAACTCAGATGCCGGCGATCCATCAGGTCGCAGGCGACCGGCTCCAACTCGACGACGTCGCGCACGCTACGGGCGGCGTTGTCCATGCGTTCGAACATCAGCATGACCATGCCGGTATGGCGAGGAATCTGCTGAACGGCCAACGTCATTTCCGTGATGACGGCCAGGGTTCCTTCACTGCCGGTGATCAAACCGGCCAGATCGAACGAATCGTCACGCAAAGTGTCGAACACGGCGTAACCGCTGCGGTTGAGCCGCGACTTCGGGCGATGGCGTTCGATGAGCGCGGCGTTGTTGCGAAGCAGTACGACGAGACGATTGATCAGTTCGCGGCGGCGATCATCGGCGTCACGGCTGAAGCCGTCGACAAGCGGCTCACGCCCGGCGTCGAGCCGAGTGCCGTCGGCCAGCACCAACCGCAGGTTGCGAACTTGCCGGCGGGCCGATCCGTACTTCAGCCAGCGGCGACCGGAGCCGTCGATCGCGACGACGCTCCCCATCGTCGTAACAACTCCGTTGGCCGGATCAGGCCCGAAGAGCAAGCCGCGTTTACGCAGGGCGACGTTCAGACGTTCGTGCACCACTCCGGGCTGGCAGCGTACGAAATCGTCACCAATCGAAAGAATCTGCCGCATGTGAGCGGAGAAATCGATGACGAGCCCGCGCCTAGCGATTCGCCGGCCAACCCGGTACCTGCGCCACGCGGATGCAGCGGGATGCCGTTCTCATGGCAGTAATGCAAGACGGCCACGACGTCGTCCGTCGACTTCGGACGAACCACGCCGAGCGGCAATATCTGAAACAGGCTCGCGTCGGACGCGTAGAGTTGCAGAAAAACGTCGTCGCAACGCACGTCGCCGGCGATAAGCCCGCGAAGATCTTCCTGAATGCGTTGTCGTTGAGGGTCCATCAACCGCAGCGGTTCAGGGTTCTAAGTTGAGGGTCCAGGACTCGGGGCACGACGACCGAGTCCCGAGTCTGCCGCGGAACTTGCTTCGGGCGTCAGCGCCGGCAAATCATTTTACGAGCTTCGCCGCGCCGCGGCGGCCGTGGCTTCGCGGAGCCGAATCTCCTGCTGCCGGTAACGTTCGTGAGTTTCGAGATTGAAATGCTCGTGGTTGTCGAGCCCTTTGAGACCGCGATATTGGGCATCGCAACGATAGCAGTTCAGGCAGTTTGGCACAAAGAAATAGAGCGTCACGTCGACCAGCGCGGTGGCGAACAACACGCCGAACGTCCAGTACGGCAGCCGCAAGTACCACGTCACGCAACTGATCGCAAAGCCGAGCACGACGATCGAAACGCCGATTCGTTGCGAGAAATCCTTGCGAATAAAGAGCTCCGTGCTCGGGCAGACGAGGCACTGTTCCAGGCGCCCGTCGTGATAAGCCCCGGCCGGAACGACGAGTTCGCCTTGGCAGGCCGGGCAAGCCAACGAATGTGCGCCTTCCGGCACTTCGACACGCACCGAATGTTGGCAGCGAGGGCAGGCGAAGGCGACGTTCATAGCGGGCACACGAAGGGCAAAGACTCGAAGCGATCTATTGTCGCACGGGACTCGGCCGATTTCATAGGGGGTAGAGTCGACCGGCGGAGAGCAGCTGTCCGACGAGTTCGCCGAGGAACGTCGTAATCACGGCGACATAAAGCATGCCTGTCGCCGCTTGAGTGTTGGGAATTTTCAACGTCGTCCAAGTCATAACGACGAGCACCGCCGTGCCTCCCATGCCGGCGAGCCAACGCAAGGCCAGCATAATCTGCTCGGCCGGCTCCAGCACAGCGCCCGAATTCCAGAAGCCCCACAGCCCGACGGCCGAGACGACCGTTCGCAGCAGCACGGCCGCGCCGAGCCAGAGCGTAAGCCGCCGGAGCGGTTGCATCGGCATGCCGGGAGCGTTGAGATACCAATGTCCCAGCAGCATCGCGGCCATGGTGACGCCGAGCAGCAATCCGGCGGCGACGGCATCGGCGTAGGCCGCGGCTTGCCAAAACGGCTCACGAGCGGATTCGGCGAAGGTCGTGGGCACGGCGTAGAGCGCGCCGATGAGCGTGAGCACGGCAATCGCGACCAACACAACGATGCCGGCCCGCGATTTTTCATAGAGCCAACACGCCGCACCGACATAGCTCAAGACGGCCGCAGCGACGGCCGGCCATTTCGGCAACAACGCGGGCTCGACGACGCCGGCGAACGCCGCCAGGGCCACGAGGACGGTCATCCCGAGCAGCACGTAGAGGTTGTTGCGAAAGTAACCGCTGGTGACTTGCCGAGGCGACGTCACGGCCATGGCCGCGGCCATGCCGAACGCGAGGCGATAGACGAATTGAACCAGGAGCAGCACGGCGACTAAGTCTTCCCGCCGTAAATCAGCGTCATGATTTCCGAACGGCTCGACAGATGCGATCGAAAGATGCCTCGCATGGCCGACGTTACGCACATGCTTCCCGGCTTGCGGATGCCGCGCATCGTCATGCAAGAATGGCTCGCCTCGACGACGACCGCCACCCCCTTGGGGTTTAGCTCCTCGACCATCAAATCCGCAATGGTCTCGGTCATCCGTTCCTGCACCTGCGGCCGTTTGCTGACGACCTCGACGACCCGAGCCAGCTTGCTCAGCCCGAGCACTTTGCCCCCCGGGATGTAGCCGATATGGGCCTTACCCAAGAACGGCAGCAAGTGATGTTCGCACATGCTGTTGAAGCTGATGTCTTTCACGAGCACGACTTCGTCGTACTTCTCGGTGAAGACCTTCTGCAAATGCACGCGCGGGTCTTGATGCAGCCCCTGGAACATTTCGGCATACATGCGGGCGACGCGCGCAGGCGTTTCTAACAGGCCTTCACGATCGGGATCTTCACCGACCGCGGCAAGAATCTCGCGAATGGCCCGCTGGATGCGCGGGAGATCGACCGACGGACTGCCGGCGGGAAGCGACGAAGGGGAGTTGTCGTCGCCGTCGCACGATGGGCCGCCGCAAGAAGACGAATCGGACATAACTTCCCGTGCGACAAGGGTTTCTATGCGTCGAAACCCTCTATTCTAAATGCCCCTAGGCACCGGTCAAGGATGGTCTATTGATCAGCCACGTCGACCTTGTCGTCGCGCGTCGCCATGCGCAAGAGAAGCATCAGGTCGAGCGCTTCATTCGTAAACGTCGAGGAGCCGTCGGCCATGAGCATGTGCGCGCCGCCGGGATGCGCCGAAATGATCGGCTGGTTATGGCCGGGGCCGTAACCTTGCGCGGGGTACGGCGGCGGCGGTGGCGGCTCCTCACCTTCTTTCGCAGGACGCGGATTGGGCGGATCCGTGACAACCCCCTTCTTGCCTTTGATGTCGTATATGTTGATGGTGTAGCGAATGCTGGTGATGTTCCAGCAGCGTTCGGAACCGTCGCCGTTGAGGTTCGGATGCGAAGCCCGCGGCTCTTTGTAATCGCCGTAGGTTCCCATGAACGCGCCTTTAGGCCAGGAGCTGCGCACGTCGTACAAGTCGGGCGGATCGAGCGACTTGTCGACGGCCCAGCCCGACTGCTCGACGATAAGAATCGTTTTGTTCTTCTGATCAAAAATCGCGGCCTGCGGAATTCGCGCGTTCGGCGGAAATACGCCCGAGCCCGAGAGGATGCCCCATTTGCCGTCTTGGGTGTTGCGGCCGAACGGCTTGTCGTTCGAAGTCGTCGCGTCGTTATCTTTCATGTCCGGCGGCACCACCGGCGACCGCCGCGTACATGGGGACTGCGATTCCTCGCGGTTTGCGGTCCTTGAGCAAGTTGCGAGTGGCCTCGGCGATGTGACGCTCCGGGTTGTTGAACCACGGCAGTTCGCTCGCGGGGCAGAAGAAGACGCTTTGCTGATAGCCGTCTGCCCAGGAGATATTGGGATTGGAAATCGGCTGTGCGAAATCGCCCCGATTCTGCACCTTGGTCCAAGTCGGTAGCGAATCGGCCCCTTCGATGTGCGGCAGGATCTCCACCCACCACGAGGTGCCGGCCGAGTTGTCCGCCCTGCTGTATCCGGAGCCGACCGGATACGAGAGCGACGGATCGGAGTTGCGATACCGATCTATGGCCGCGCCGATCTTTCGCAAGTTCCCCTGGCACTGCATCGTGCGGGCCTTCTCGCGAATGTACATCACCGCCGGAAAGCCCACGCCCAACACCACGCCGATGATGACGATCACGACGATCGCATCTTTCAACGCGAAACCGCGCCGACAGGCGCGATCAAAACGGCAACGGCTTACCAAACTGTAAGCAGGGCGTGTCATGGTGATACCGCAGAGAAGTGGTCGCTCGGGCCTGCCCAAAAAGGGCGTCACGGCAGGCTCATCGAAAACTAACGATTTTCGATTATCAGCGCCGTGAGCCGGTCTGTCACGCGGCTTTTGGGGAAGACCGGCCGTCAGCCCAGGCCGCCCCCGTTGCGGAGCTCAGGCGGCTTAGAGGCTAAGCCGTCGGTACTAGCCCGCGGGCATGGGCGACCACTTCGCGGATCGCGTATCTGAGGCCTGGCCGAATCGTGGCATGGTAGGCCGAATCAGCCGGCAGCCCCTTCACCAGCCGGCGATGGGCGCGGCCCATGTTGTGATACGGCATCGACGGCACCAAGTGATGCAGCGCATGGTACCGCATCCCGAGCGGAGCCCAGACTTCCGTCAGCAGCGGATGCCCCGGAATCGTGTACGAATCCAGAATCTGGCCGCGGTAATCCATCGGCTCGCCGTCACTCAGGTAGCGATGCGCGCCCAGCGTCCGCATGTAGTTCAGCGCCGTCACCGACGCGAACACGGCGTACATCTGCGGCAAGATCTGCCACGGCAGAATTCCGGTCAGCACCAACGTGACGAACGTCGAACCGTAGAGGAAACAGAGCGTCTCCATAATTCGAGCCTGACGCCATTCCGCCTGATCTTCCGGCAGCGGCCGACGATAATTCCAGTTGATCGCCGTCATGGCGCTGGAGCGCTGCCAGACCCAATCGCGGAAGCTCGAGCTAAACCAAGTAAACGGCGTCAGAACCACAAATCGAACGATGCCGAACAGCGGCACGAAAAACAACTGCAGCACATACTTCGCAATGTCTCGCTTTGTCCCGCGCCCCAGCGGCAGGTACTCGGAATCGTCGAGCGTGCCGTAATGGTGATTCACGTGGTGATAGCGATGGTCCTCGTAGAGAAACGAAGGCATCAAAAATGGGATGCCGCAGAGTGCATTCCACGCCACGCGAAACCCTTTGAACGTCCCGGCACGCAAGTGCGCCAATTCATGGGTAAACACAGTTGCCCGGTAGAAGCAAACCACGGCGCATAAAAAGCCCGCGGCTCGCACCGGCCACGAATATTGCGCACCGGTGAAGAACCATAGTCCGGCTTGAGCACTGACGATGCTCAGGAGGAAATCGGTCCAATAGATCCACGGGTTCGGGCTGATCAAGTCTTTCACCAAGGTCAGCACGTCGCGCATGACCAAGGGATAGTCACCCTGGGGATCAGTCGTCGGGGAAGTCGTCGTCACGGTGGACATGTCAAAGTGGCCTTCACTCTGGGCAGCCTATCTTGCCTACGCTATCAGGGGAGTGCAAGCGGTGCGCCACCTCTGCGAAAGGGGTCTTTTACTTCCATCGCAGAGTAATTATGCACGACAAAACGCCGGCCGAGTGGTCGGTCTGCAACCACGTTTTTGCATTCCCGCGATCGGCCGATTGCGGTTGCGGCGACAATGCGCAAACTAGGCGGGCGTGAACTGTCGGGGCGAGTTTGCGGCGAATGTCGACGGGATGTCGGTCCGAAAGAACTTCGGCAACGTATCGTGAAACTGTGAGGGGTGTTGACGTTGGCCGCAAACTTTGCCGAGACCGCCGACCGCTGGTGGTCTTCGACCTCCGCCGCCGCCACACCGCCCCGCCTGCGGCTGTTTCTCTTTCCCTACGCCGGCGGCGGAGCCCGCGTGTTTCACGGCTGGCGCGACGACTTCCCGGCAGATATCGACCTACGCCTACTCCAAATGCCCGGCCGCGACCTGCGGCACCGCGAGCCCGGCCTCAGCTCCATGCCTGCCGCGGCGGAGGCGATCGTCGAGTCGCTTCGCCCGCTGATCGCCGCTGACCTGCCGTTCGCCTTCTTCGGCTACAGCCTCGGCGGCCTCATCGCCTTTGAAACCGCCCGCCGGCTTCGCGCTCTCGGGCTGCCGCAGCCCAAGCGGTTGCTCATCGCCGCGGGCCCCGCGCCGCATTGCGAACACGCTCGCGATCCGCTCGTGCACCGTATGACGGACGACGAACTCGTTCACGAGCTCCGCCGCTTCAAAGGCACGCCCGAGATCGTCCTGCAAACTCCCGAACTCGCTCGAGCTCCTGCTGCCGGTCATTCGAGACGACTTCTCCATTCTCGAAAACTACCTCTGCTCCGAAGAGCCGCCGCTGAACATTCCGATCTCCGCGTTCGGCGGCCTCTCCGACGACGAAGTCTCCCCGGACGCGCTCGCCGCCTGGAGCGACCACACCTCGGCAGGCTTCCAAATGCGGTTCCTCCCCGGCGATCACTTCTTCCTCAAGACGGCACAGCGCCAACTGGTCGACCTGATCGTGCGTGAGCTACAATCCGTGGCGTAAACATCGCCCGCCCGAACGTCGCCCCTGCCGAGAATCTCCGTGGCCAGTTTGACCGTCGAAAACTACCTGAAGACGATCCTGCAAATCTGCGGGACAGACGCCCATCGCCCCGCCGCCACCGGCGCCATCGCCGAAGCTCTCGACGTCGCCCCCGGCACCGTCACTAGCATGCTCAAAACGCTGAGCGAGAGCGGGCTCGCCACGTACACGCCCTACGAAGGGGCCCGTCTCACTGCACAAGGTTCCGCGCTGGCCCTGCGCGTCATGCGTCGCCATCGGCTCATCGAACTCTTCCTCGCCACCACGCTCAAGCTCACGTGGGACGAAGTTCACGAAGAGGCCGAGAATATGGAGCACGCGGTGAGCGACCTGCTCATTGATAAGATCGACGCCTTTCTCGGCTTCCCCAGCGTCGACCCGCACGGCGACCCGATCCCCCGGGCCGACGGCACTTTGGCCGAAGCCGCAGGCCGGAGCTTGGCCGAAAGTGCCGGCGGCGAAAAGTTCCGCTTCGCCCGCGTGCTCGATCAATCGCCCGAGTTCCTCCGCTTCCTCACGGAGTCCAGCCTTACGATCGGTTGCCGCGGCGAAGTGAAAGCCAACCGCGCGGAATCCGGCGCCATGACGGTCGTCGTCGACGGCCAACTCACCACGCTCGGCCGCGACGCGGCGCAGAAGATTCTGGTGACGAACTCTTAGCCCGACGTCGCCTCCGTCGACCAAGGCTCTCTCCGCGTCACGCGGCGCAGGCATCTCGTCACCTCGCGCCGCAACAAACCCGCCCGACCTCGCGTGCAAACCGCCCTCGCCAAATCCGCTTAGCTTAACGGTCTGCATACCGCCAACCTCGCGAAATCCGCAGAAATAGCGTATTCTCGCCACGCACAAATTAAGCAATCAAAGCGATCCAACAACAGGATAATATTATCACCCTGCCGGATTCAAAGGCCCGACGACCGTGGAGTCCGTCGACTCGCATGGGGTGGCAAAATAACGGAGTGGTCAGATCAGATCGCCTCACCAGACCATGCGCGATGCCTCATCTCCACTGACACTTCGCTACAAAGTTATACGCCTGCCGACATTCCGTCGGTCATTTCGATGGTTTCTTTAGCGGTATCAAATGCGACTCGAAGGCCAAGTATTTTACCCGAAGCTTCCCTAGGCTCGGGCGAACCACTTTGCCCGGAGCTAATTCGCCAAACAGGTACCTCACGATGTACGCAAGCAACAAGCATTGCGACTAATGCGAAAATCTTCGGCCCGAACGGAAGCAATACCGGACGTTGCGAGGGCAGGAGTCCATAAACGATAGATTCAAGTGTTCCGAAACAGGTTAGCGGCTGATCCAATCGGTAGAAGACGTTTTGTTTTTTGGGAGTGTGATCGAGGAGACTCGCATTTGCCTTTTTTACAGCACGGTCATATCGATCGTCATCGCCGATAGGGCAGAATGTCCAAACGTTAGTCGCTTCCAAGTACTCAAACGACCCAATTGCTTTACCGGGCTCGTAACCAAGCCCAATTAGTGCCGTGATCGGCAGTGAAAGGTCTGCATTCCAACCTGCAAACAGCGAAAGCACCGGTTGAGCACTAACGTTGGGTGCTGATAGCGCAACTGGCCGAACAAACTTAGCAATTGAATATAGGAAGTCCACATCTACAGACGGCCCATCTTGCAACTCTAAGAGTGCAGCTAATATCGAGGCAATTCGAATTCGAGACATACAAGATATATCTACGCATACGCGTACTCTATCGCAATCACTGTTTTCTCTAACAACATTCTGGAACCAATTTCGAGTCCATTCAGCAACGTCGTCTTCCGCAATAACCGGAACCTCAAAATTCATATTCCGGTACGCCGCGACATTCCGCTCATAACAACCCACCTGCCGTTCCGAAAACGAACATGCCGTTCGAATTCGTGCGAGCGGATTGACCGCTTCGGCTATGTGAGTCGACCTTGCTTCGTAACCGGCGGTGGTTAAGACCGCATGGTATTCGGCGCCGGACAGTTCAGTGGCATGCAACCCATTGATTCGACTAAGCGTGCTCATCCTCGTCCTCATGAGTGGCAAACAGTGACGGCACTTCTCTTCGTTTTCGTACGTCAGCTCTGCGTACAATTTCCTTCAATTTCAATTGCCGTCCGAGAAGCAGTGGAAAGTGATAAAATGGGGCCAGAATGAATGACAATCTAAATCGTTTGCCCACAAGGGTGTCCAAGATTCCGACATCCCCTTCCTCAGGTGCATAGACAATTGCGCCGGCATTGAGTGCCATTCCAAGCGCTCGCAAGCTTTCGTCATCTGTGTCACTGTCCACAACGAAGCTAGACGGCGGGTCCGGATCAAACGGGGCGTCAATTGCAACGTGCGCAAAGTATTCGCCAATCGGGTCTAATAAGGACAAAAGCCCATTTGATGATTTTCCAATTGGACCGCAAGGAATCGTTGTCAGCATCGCTCTGAAAATATCCGCTGATTCCAATACTTGCCCTACCTGATCTGGCTTTTTGACTGACTTGCCTCGCATTTTTGCCAGCAGTTCCCCAACGATTCCAATGAACCATCGCGGATTTCCTTCCATCATTGCAAACAGCGATGTCGCGCCTCCGTAAACCGTTGGCACTTTGCGGCTTCTTCTTAGCTGTTTCTTTTGATTGGCATCTTCATCGGCCGCTCTCCTAAAGTAAGTCCGTAGAGTTACAATCGACCGTGCCTTGCGTAGGTGCTCTGCGCGTTTTGATCCCTCGACAGTGTGAATGGTGCTCAGGCCGATATTCCGATCTGCGAGATACTTGCGGAATGACGGATCTCGTTCTGCGAGGTCTTTGTACAGTCGACCGACTTCGGACGTAGCGCGATAGGCAGTTCCTTCTTCGTTATCCCACTCCTCTCGGTCTGTCGCGAATGCCGACGTACCAAAAAGATCGACCGGATCTGCGTTTTTGATTTGCTGCGCATCCAACATGCGATTTAGCAGTTGACGGCAGAAGGGATAGCCCTGCTCCTTGTTTTCATACCAGAGCTTAATGGGTTCGAAATCTTGCTTCGCACCGGCGCTATAGTCTCCTTCAAGCTCACGCTTCAAATCAACGGAATACGGGCTAATGGAAATCTTAAAAAGAAAGCGTTGATCGACGCTACGCAATGACTTGATCAGAATTGCCCGTATCCATTGTGGCGCAAGCTCAAGCTCGTCGAACAATAGCGCCCAACGTGTCTCTTCATCTCGTAGAACAGCAGCGAATACTTCAACCGCCGCCCCGGCCGCAGGCAGAAAATCCAAGTGCAAAAACGTTTCATTTGCCAATCGTTCGTTACGACCGACTGAACTTCGCAACGCCTCTTTTGAAGCAAGAGTATGAATGTGCGAGAGGCGCAGCGACAACGCGAGTCGAATTCCCAATAGCGTCGATATTGCCGAATCAATGTTCCAGGCCGTCTTAATTTGATTCGCAATCACGAATTCTTGATCGTCGGTCATTGCTAATCGTCGGTGCGGCTCCACAACAGGCCCGCCTAAGCGACCCGTCCGATGCATCATCGTGACGATTAGGGCATGCAATATTTCCGTAGTAAATGCGGCTTTGGCAAACTGCCGGTGAGAGTCAGGCTCAAGCCGACCGAACCCAAGAGCTTTAATTTGCTCGTTCCATGTGATGTCAGTAGCAACAAACACGCTACTGTAGGCAATCGCTTTCCGATACCGCGGCGCCTCTGGATGGCGCCACGCTTCGAGCGCGCTGGGATGAAGCATCTTTAATAGAGTGGTCTTGCCGCTGCCTCTTGGGCCGACAATCAAAGTGTGCGTGGGTTTTACAAGCGCGTCGTAATGCGGTGGCGGAACAAACGAGTTCGCCACCTCAGTCGGGGTAAGTTGTCGAGCATTGAAGACATCAAAAATGCTCGGCGCCACTGATACGCTCATCGCACCTTCCCCACGACCGTCGGTGGGCAATCGCCGTCAGGCTGTGACACAATTGAATGATTTGCCTTCAGAATTTGAACTAGATGTTCAATATCTTGAGGAAGCAAGAACTCAAGTGAGGGATGATCTACGACTAAGTCCGACCACATTACTGACGACTTGTTTTTTACTAGGGAGGCCACGACTTTCGCCAATGTAATAATGTCACCTCGCCAACCAAAGCCGCCAGTCGCCGGCAGTTTGGAGGCCTTCGCGGCCTTTCTCCACCCCATACCCGAAAGCCAGTCCCACGAAAAAAATCGTGCGACAAACCCCAGCGTCGACATTGCCTTAGTGGGAAACTCTATGATGTAAAACTGATTGCGGCAGATCGTCTGAATTTCTGGATAAAGTACGGCAGCAACACTCCCCGCCGCGAAGACAATTGGAGCGGAGGTTCCGCCAGCAGCATACTCCAACTTTGGATGATGCTTGTGACCGTGAATCACTAGCCAAGATCCAAATTGCCCGGATCCTAGCATTTCCAGCAAGGCCTGTCCGCCAATCATCAAATCCTTTTCGCCCAATCTCAATTCAGAATGTGGGTGTGGATGATGATGACACAACAATATGTTGATAGGCGGTGAACGACTGGACTGTAACTCACTACGGATAAGTCCAAGCGTAAAATCGCTAACTCGCCCTTGCTCATATTCATATCGCTTTGTCTTTTCGTAGTTCCCCTCGCCGTGAAAAGCACTGCTGTTTAAAACGATGATTCGATAGCCTGGTTCAGTTATGCAAACGTAGTTGCGTGCCCAATACTTGTCGTTCGCATGTTCATCTAAAAACGGATACTGAGGAACAAGCGACTGGAGTGTCCCCTTGGCATCGAAGTGATGGGAGTACCGAGAGTCAAGATCGTGATTTCCTGTTGTCGTAAGCAACTGCTGAGCTTTCAGTAACGTTTTGATTTCTTGCAGCTCGCTCCATACATGCTGAATTGCGACGGGATGTGCTTTGTCGCCGAGATCGCCGGGACACATTAGAATGTCAGCACGCAGCTGCTGCTCCGCAATGAACCCCCGAAGGCCAGCGAGTGGGTTCTTCATTGGGTCGTTCTCACCGACCCGGCAATGCGAAGGTGCGTCATCTGGCTCAAGCTCGTCGTACGCGTGCACATCGCTTACAACAGCTATTCGGATAACGGAATTAGAAGTGCGGTTTGAAGGCTTGCGTTTACGCGATGCAGGGCGTTTTGCACGTCTTGTTGCCATCAGAAACTACAACGCTGAGTTAACAAAGTTGGAAACAAGCACTTCCCGCACCGTTCGTCGATGATGAGCAAACCCGGCGACGTGCCGCCGAACTCTGACAATTGCAGAATTCCAACGGCGTGGAAGTGAAGCAATGGAATGATGCTCACAATACGACAATAGAAATTTTGCACGACATTATCTATCATGTCTAGCGTGCAGTACAGCGACGGTAAATCCTCTTCGCTGAAGCAGTCGTAGCCATACTCTCCATATCGATTTCGGCGACGTGAGGCATACGGCGGGTCAAGATATACAAAATCTCCCTTTTTGATGTCCTTCAAGCATTCCTTGTAGTCAACAGCGCAAGTCTGCCGTTCGTAATGCAACGGAACAGCGGTAAAAATCAGCCTCGGATGGTATGTTACCGGTCTTGTTTCCCATCGGAACATTAAACTGGCCCTCCCTGTTTACGCGATAGACTCCATTGAAGCAGTGCCGGTTGAGAAATACAAACCGCGCAGCACGCTGTACCGCCGTAAGGGTTGATGGCTCGACTTGGCGGAGGCGATAAAACGAAGCGGACGTATTTTTGTAGCTGGAAGCAAGCCTGGAAACTTGGCGTGGGTGTGCCTTAATCACGGAGTATGCATCAATCAATTCCGAGTTGAGATCACCTAAAACCGCTTTGTGCGGACGCAAGGCGAAGAAGAGGCAACCTGATCCTGCGAATGGTTCAATGTACCGAGTATAAGACTCGGGCACGCAGGCCAGGATTCTAGGTAGAAGTTTGCGCTTGCTTCCCGCCCAGCGAAGTAATGGAGCTGACCAGATCGACTGAACCATCTTCGCGCGCTTTGCTCTTATCGAATCGATTTCGCGTTTATTGTGGGCTTGTAGCCTATGACGGTAAAAACCGCGATGCAAGCTGGCGGAGCTGATCTATGGCAATGAGCATAGATAAAGAAGACGCCTCATTCACCCTTTGGTTTTGTACCCCAGCTCTCCGAGCAGCGTTCTCACTCGGTCGAGGTGGCGGCCTTGGAGTTCGAGTTGGTCGCCGTCGAGCGTGCCGCCGGCGCCGCAGGCCGTTTTGAGTTTGCTCAGGAGTTCCGGCAGGTCGTTGTCGGCCGCGGCCAGCCCGCGTACGACGGTGACGGACTTGCCCCGGCTCCGGTTCTCCACGGCGAGGCGGGCCGTCTGTTGCTCGGGCGGTACGCGCACCGGCGGCGGAGGGGGCAGCGGTGCGCAGCGACAATCGGCTTCCAACGCGCCGCACCGATCACAACGGGGCGGAGCATCCCACTTCGTTCCGGCGAAAATTCCCATGCTGCACGTGATCCGTCGTCGGTAGTCCGTGGTCCGTCGCGAGTTGTCCGTGGGAATCAACAGTTTGCCCGACACCGAGGCTACGTCGCTTCGCCGGGCGCGGGATTTTGCTTCGGCCCGTGACCGATGGCTCGCCGCGCCACGCTGAGTTGCCCGCTGTGCAGGCCTTCGTGCCAGACGGCCATTTCGAACACGCTGCCGACGTCCGGCAGGAAATCGGCTCGTCCCTTGGGGAGCGGCGTCTCCAGATCGGTCTCGCTCATGCCTTCGAGCACGTCGAGCAGCGTCTGCCGGCGCTCGTTCATCACGGCCAGCACGTCGGCCGACGCCGGATATTCGGCCGGGTTGTTCGTCGGCTGCGAACCGGTGCCGAACGCCTTTTCGAACTCCGGATTCTTCACGACCTTGTCCGGGGCCACGTTAGAGAGAAAGAAATTGTCGGCCATCGCCATATGCCCGGCGAACCAAAGCGCGTGATTGGCGTGCGGATGAACCTGATGCGTCCATTGCTCGGGCGTCGTGAAATCCGCCAATAGCGACAAGCTGTAATCCCGAGCGCTTCGTAGCTGCTTCAACAATCGCTGCTTGGCGGACATTCCTACTTCCTCTCGATTCCGACGACGGACGAACGGGGCATTCTATCGCGGCGACCGAAAATTCTAGTTGCGGGCCCAATGACCTGACTTGTTCAAGATGAACCGGCCGGACGCGTGGAATATGATGTGGGAATGAATGCGGAATCCCTCAATCTCAAATTCATGTCGATCGTTACTCGGCTCAGCAAAGCCGGCCAGGGCTTCGTCGGCACTCACTTGACCAGTGGCGATTGGTTCCCTTTGTCCGAGCGTGTTGTATCCGGTCGCGCCGAGGTTGCCGAGCGCATCCGTGACGTCGTGGCACAGTGGGTGATATCTACGGAGATTGCCGCGGAACTGTTTGACTTCGCCCATGAACTGGAGCGATCGGCCGGTTACGTGCAGACTCGCCCTAAACCTTTCTTGTTCGATGCCCCTTTTGACGCCGCGGTTACGGCAAGTTAAATTTATCGGTTCGCCGAATTGGTCGGCCTTCGATGAGAGGCCCCCGCAATGGGGACCTGTGAACCTGGTCAGGGGAGAAATCCAGCAGCCATAAGCGGTAAGCTTCATGTGCGGCGGGTCTCTCATCGAGGGCCGACGAACCTTCTACGGTAGCCATGGCCGATCTCATTCCCACACGCGATGCGGCCGCGGAAAATCCGGCCGGCGGCGAACCCGCGAAGGGCGAGTATGTCGTCGTAGCCCGCCGCTACCGACCGCAGGCCTTTGAGCAACTGGTCGGCCAGCAACACGTCGCCCAGGCTCTTTCCGGCGCGATCCATTCGCACCGCGTCGGGCATGCGTACCTGTTTACGGGAGCCCGCGGGGTCGGCAAGACGTCGACGGCTCGCATCTTCGCCAAAGCGCTCAACTGCGAGCAGGGCCCGACGGACACTCCCTGCAACGAGTGCGACATCTGCCGGAGCATCACGGCCGGCGACGACGTCGACGTCATCGAGATCGACGGTGCGAGCAACCGGGGCATCGACGACATTCGCCAACTGCGGCAAAACGTCAACGTGCGGCCGAGCCGAGCCCGCTTCAAGATCTACATCATCGACGAAGTTCATATGCTCTCGCGCGACGCGTTCAATGCGTTGCTCAAGACGCTCGAAGAGCCGCCCGAGCATGTGAAGTTCATCTTCTGCACGACCGAGCCGGAAAAAATTCCGATCACCATTCTCTCGCGCTGCCAGCGATTTGATTTCGCGGGCATCGAGACGGCCACCATCGCCGAGCGGTTGCAACAAATCGCCGTGGCCGAAGGGGTGGAGATGCAAGGAGCAGCGGTCGAACTGCTCGCGCACCGCGCCGCAGGTTCGATGCGCGACGGCCAATCGCTGCTCGAACAAATCCTGGCCGCCGGCGGAACGACGATCACCATCGACGACGTTCAGCGGCTCTTGGGCATCGCGGCCGATACGCGACTGACCGCATTGCTCGACGCGCTCACTTCGCGCAACGCGGCCGCGGCGCTCGCCGAGCTTGCCGCCGGCGTGGAGCAAGGAGTCGACGTCGGCCAACTCCTCGATCAGCTCATCGGGTACTTGCGCGACCTGCTGGCGGCGGCCGTCGGTTGCCCGACCTCGGCCTTCTTATACATTTCGCCGAGCCGCGCCGCCGAACTCGCACAACTGGCGCCGCAAATCGGCGTGCAGACGCTGCTGGCGATGCTGGAGATCGCGGAACAATCTGCTTGGCGATTGAAGCAAACGACGCACGGCCGCACGGTCGTGGAGATCGCGCTGGTGCGGATTTGCAGCCTCGACGATTTGGACGACCTCGCGACGCTCGTCGCGACGATCAGTTCCGGCGAAGTGCCGGCCGCCGCTCCCGCGAAGCCTGCGCCGGCCCGATTGTCGTCCCCCGCTCCCGCTGCGGCGGCCGCACCGAGCAGCGCACCGTCGCCGGCACCGCGACCTGCGTCAGGCTTCGAATCGAACCGTCCGCAAGCGGCGTCGCCGGCTCCCGGTTCGCTGATGGCGGAAGCGGCCGAACACTTAAAAAAAAACGGAGCGGCGGCCCCGATAGCGCCGGCCCGGACAACTCCGGAACCTCGTCCCGCCGCGGCTCTTCCTGAACGCGCGCCGCCGCAAGCTCCAGCGGCATCGGCGACTCCTCCGGCAACGAACAGGCCCGCTCCGCCTGCCGCGGCCGAATCTGCGGCTGCACCGTCCGCCGGCGACTCGCAACCTGCGGCACGGTCCGTCTCGCTCACACCGGCCCAAGTGCAAAACATTTGGATCGAAGTGCTCGACGGCTTTCACGACATGCTCTCCGATCGGGCCGAGGCTTGCGAGAACGTGACGTTTCAGTCGCCCAACCGGTTTGTGATCACGTTCGCCAAGCGCAACAAAATCCATAAGGATTTTTGCGAGTGCGCCGAACAGTCGGCCCGCCTCCAACAAGCGGTCTCCGCAGCGGCCGGCGCACAATTGAAGATTGAATTCGCGCTGGTGGACGACCCGCCCGACTCGCAGCCGAAGGTCTCCATGCGCGGCCCGGCGAAGGCGGAGAAAATCCGCGAGAAGGCCCAGCAGCCGTTCGTCCGCAAGGCCATGGAACTCTTCGACGCGCGGCCGACGAACGTCGAAGAAAGCAATACGCCGTAGCGTGGGCTGCGCCTTGCCTGAGACGGCGGCCGTCTCTCCTTATGTCGTCGCTGCGCCCGCGCCGTTTTGAAAGGCGGGAACCGGCTGCGACTAAGGACTCGCAGAATCTGTCCGGTCGAAAAACTTCCGCCTTGCGCGGGATTCGACCGAAGGCGAATTTCACGGAAATTCCAGCGGCGTGTGAGCTTGCGCGGGGCGAATGTTTGTTCTTGGTACAAATTCTTTTGACGACGGCGACAGCCGGCCCAAGAATTGCTAAGCTGCAACAATCGCGTGCCCGGCACGGCGATTTAGGACGTTTCGCGGACTGTCGAGGGAGTGTCGGCTTGAGCCAGATTTCGCAGTCGGTCACGCGGCTGATCGAGGAATTCAACAAGCTGCCCGGCATCGGCAAGAAATCGGCCGAACGGCTGGCTTATCACGTTCTCCGCGTCCATAAGACCGAAGCTCTCGGCTTGGCCGACGCGATTCGGGCCGTCAAAGAAAACGTCCGTTATTGCAAAAACTGTTTCAATCTCTCGGAAACCGAAACCTGCACCCTTTGCGACGATCCGCGACGCGATCAGACGCAGCTTTGCATCGTCGAGCAGCCTCGCGATTTGATCGCCCTGGAGCAGGCCGGCAGCTACCGAGGGTTGTATCACGTGCTACTTGGCCGAATCGCCCCCTTGGAGGGGATCGGGCCGGACCAGCTCACGATCGACCGTTTGGTCGAACGGATTGCAGAAGGGACGTTCAAGGAAGTGATTATGGCGACTAATCCGACCCTGGAAGGGGACGGAACGGCGCTTTACATCTCGCACCGACTGGCCGACTTCCCCGTGCAGATCACACGTCTGGCGCGGGGGCTGACGACCGGCAGCGTGCTAGAATTTGCTAACAAAGAAATCCTGGCCGACGCGCTGGCCGGGCGACAGAAGTTTTGAAAACGGCTTCCAGGTTCAGAACCTCAAGCTCTCAACCTAGAACCCTGAACAAATAGAACGGCAAAGCCCATGCGTCTCTCCTTCGGCCAGGAAATGCGGCAGGTCCAGAAGCAAATTCTGGCGCCGCGCATGATTCAGTCGATGGAGATCCTGCAGCTGCCGATCCAAGCCCTCGAAGAGCGGATCGAGCAAGAGTTGCAGGAGAATCCGATTCTCGAAATGCGCGAGGAAGACCCGGATCTTCCCGAAGAGCAAGCCGAGCGCGAAGACAGCGACGCCAAGACGACCGAAGAGAAAGAACTGGTCGTCGACGAGGCGAAGAACAACGCCGACGATTTCGAGCGTCTCGAAAACCTTGGCGACGATTGGACGCCCGACTACGACGAACGGCCGCGGATGTCGAGCAACCGCATGGCCGAAGAAGACGACCGGCATCACGACGCCATCGCGAATATGGAGTCGAAGCCGCAGACGTTGTCGGACTATTTGATTGATCAGCTCGGCTGGTACGAGCTCGACGAACCGACGCGGCAAATGGCCGAACGGATCATCTACAACCTCGACAAGAACGGCTATCTCTCGGGCCGCTTGGAAGACCTGATCGACCTTTCGATCGGCAGCGGCGAAATCGCCCTGGCGCAAAAGGCGCTCGGCGTCATTCAAAAGCTCGATCCGCCGGGCGTCGGCGCTCGCAATCTGAAAGAGTGCCTGCTGCTGCAAATTTCGCCGGGCCTGCACCTCTACGAACAAATGCGGGTGCTCATCCAGAACCATCTGGAAGACTTAGAGCACAACCGGCTGCCGGCCATTCAAAAGAAGACCGGCTACACGCTTGAGCTGATTCACGAAACGATGCACGAGTTGCGAAAGCTGAACCCGAAACCGGGCGCGGCTTTCAGCGACGTCAGCGCCTCCGACGGTGACGCCCGACGTATTTCTCGACGTCGACGAACACGGCGCGTACAAGATTCGCCTGGAAGACGGGCGAGTGCCGAGCCTGCGTATCAGCGGCTACTATCGCAAGATGCTCGAGCGCGGCGTGACCGACCAAGAGAAGGAATGGATCAAGCGGAAGCTCAACGCCGCGCAATGGCTCATCGAATCGATCGAGCAACGCCGTAACACGCTGACGCGCGTCGCACAGGCGATCGTGGATCATCAGACGGCGTTCCTGCTCAAGGGTCCTGAGTCGCTTGAGCCGCTGAAAATGCAACAGATCGCCGATAAAGTCGGCGTGCACGTGACGACGGTCTCGCGGGCCGTCGACGACAAGTGGATTCAAACTCCGCGCGGCATTTTTCCGCTGAAGCGTTTCTTCGCCGGTGGTACGACGACCGCGGCCGGCGAGGAAGTGGCCTGGGATACGGTACGGCTCAAGCTGCAAGAAGTGATCGATAAGGAAGACAAGCAGCATCCGCTTTCCGACGACGATCTCGTGGCCGAGCTCGGCAAACACGGCCTGACCGTGGCGCGCCGCACGGTGACGAAGTATCGCAAGATCATGAAGATCCCCAGCTCGCGGAACGGCGGGTATGGACGGAGTAGCCGGCGGCGGAATTTTGGCCGCGTGCGTCGTGCCGTGGGATGCCGACGGACGATTTCTCGCCGAGCCGTTTCGTCGCCAGGTGCGGGCCATCGCATCGTCGCTCACGACGCGGCTCTATCTCTTCGGCACCGCCGGAGAAGGTTACGAAGTCACCGAGCGGCAGTTCGACGAAATCGTCGACGTTTTTTGCGGCGAGTGCGCCGGGCTCGCAATCGACCCGATGGTCGGGTTGATCAGCCTCTCGACGGGGACGCTCGTCGAACGAATCGAACGTTGTCGTGCCCGCGGCGTGCGCCAGTTTCAGATTTCGCTGCCGGCGTGGCATGCGGTCGACGACAGAGAACTCGCGGCGTTTTTTCGCGCAACGTGCGGCCGTTTCGAAGATTGCCGGTTCCTGCACTACAACTTGCTGCGTACGAAGCGACTGCTCAATGCCGACGACTACGCACGCTTGGCGGCCGAGCATCAGAACTTGTTCGCCACGAAGAACACGGGAATGCTCGGCGACGACTTGCGAAAGCTGCTCGACCAAACGCCGACGATCACGCATTACCTCGGCGAACGCGGACTTGCTCAGACGCGACCGGGAGACAACGTCGGGCTCTTGGCCAGCATCAGCACGATCAGCGCGGCCCGCTGCCGAGAGTTTTACGAAGCCTGCCGCACGGCCGACGCCGCAACGCGCAATCGTCTGGCTGAGGAAATCTTCGCGCTCGGCGCATTACTGCGGGAAACGGTCGGTCAACCGCCGCGCATCGACGGCGCGTACGACAAGTTGCTCTGGGCGCTGCACGATCCGGAATTCCCGCTCCGTCTGCTGCCGCCGTACTCCGGCAGTACGTGTGAGATGCTGATTGCGCTGAGAAATGCCGTAGCCGAGCGGTTCCCGAGTTGGCGATCGGAATCAGCCTAACTCCCTGCCGTGCCGCCTTTTCTCAGGCTTGAGGAGGCCGCGGCGGTTGCGGTGGTCGCTGAGGTTGCGGACGAATTTGTTGCGGAGTCGCCGGGTTTTGCGGCATCACCGGACGTTGTGCGACGGGCGCGGGCGTAGCGGCCTCGGCAAACGGGTCCGCTTCGACATGGACTCGGCGCCGCGCATAAGGCGGCTCGATCAGCGACAAGATTCCCGCTCCGATCGCAACGGCCAACAGCATTCGCGAGATGTCGTTGGCCACGGCAATCGAGTAGCCCATGGTCTGGGCGTCGATCGACTGGAGAGATGCGAAGAACTCGACGTCGAACCGGAAACCATGCTGTAGGCGTTCCAAACCATGTCGACGGACGCCGGAGCGGCGAGTGAGATCCCAAACAAAAAGATTGCCCAACGAAACGTTCCGTAGCTATGAATTCGTTCGGACTTCCAGATGGCCGCGATGAACATAAAGGCGATGAAGAGATGGCCGACTAAGTCGAACACGCTCGCCAATCGGCCCAACAACGCTTGCATCATCATGAATTCGTTCATCACCGGCCCTCTCAATCTTGTGATTGACAAGAATCTGCCACCCTTCGCCCGCGACCGAGCGCGCAGCGAGTATAGCCGGCGGGAATTCGGCGGGCCAATGTTTCCGAATTTGCTACGCAACAATTGCGACCGCCTACGACGGTGCGCTAAATCGCCCATCGAAGGCAATTAAGAATTAACGACCGCGTCGTCAGGTTGCCGATAGGCCGATCCCACTATGGCGCGTTGGCGTCCGCAACCTTCTTCTGCCAATACACGCGGGCTTCCGCGATCGCTACTTCCGCCGCCGCTCGTTGCTTGTCGTCGGCGATTTTTAGTATGGCGGCGCGTTCTTCTAGCCAGTCGAGGAAGAACTGAGCCGAAGCCTTACTGATTCGCTCCTTGCCGCCGATTACGACGTACCACGGAGCGCTCATCGCCATGCGATACGTGTTCGGCAGGACGCAACGAGCTTGGACGAGGCACCAACCGCTTTCGGTGAACGTGGTCGTCGGAAAATGCCCGCCGGCTTCGACCCAGTCGCGAAGCCTGACGCTACGCGTCGTGCGGCCGTTTTGGATGACGTCGACGTAGTCGATGATGTCGCGCGTCGTGAGGTTCATCGCCAGATCGAGTTCGAGCGTCTCCCCTTCGGACGCGGCAAATTGGAAACCCGGCAGTTGGCCGTTAGTGCGCGGGCGAACGAGCGGGCCGTTGGAAACCGTGGCGCGACCGCGGCGATAGCTCTCCCACCAAGCGTCGTAACTCAGCGTCTCCGCCTCGAGATGCACGCACACGCGGTTGTAACCCACGGGATTCGGAGCGACGCCCGATCCGCTCCCCGCCGAAGGGACGACGCGCAGCCCGCAGTTGAGCATGTGGAAATAAACGTCGGCGGCGAAACGTGCCGGTCCTTCGAGGCCGAGGTACATGTTTTTGTCGAACGGCTTTCCCTGCGGAACGAAATCGACTTTTGTTCGCTGCAAATAGCTCGGCAGCACGCGATACGAGTCGACTTTTCCCAGGGCCAAGAGTATCGGCAAATCCCACGCGTTCGGATGCGCCACATCGAGCCACATCGCCGGGTTCGCGTCTTTGAGTTCCGTCAGCGCGGGAAGTAACGGCAGCAAATCTTTGGGCAAGGTCGACAGTTGGGCCGGTCGGGAAAGGTTGTAAATCGCGATCGGACCGCCGCTGCGGTCGTCGTAACCGGCCAGCCAATGGAAATAACGATCTTCATCGAAACCGACGAGGATCTGCTTCGGCAGCGGCGTCTTCTGCCAGTCGCTTTTGCGATTTGACCAAGTGGTGAGCGGGACGAGATGCACGTCGTCGGCGGCCATCGCCGCTTCCAGTTCGCGTTGCGGCCGGCGAACGTCTAAATCCGCCGACCACCAACCTTCGGCCGGTAAATCGGCGGCTCGTCGGATTTCGACCGTCTTCTCGTCGTCCGCCCCGTCGTTGATGGTGAAGTGTCCCGTGGCATTGAGGAATTCGGGACCGTGGTCGATCTCGAAGAAGTAGTTGCCGCGAAACAACTCAAGCTGCACGCTGCCGTTCACCGACGCATGGTCGACCCAATAGATTTGTTGCGGGATTTTTACCGGTATGCCTTTTTCGCTCCGCAGATGGAGGCGAAACCCCACAGGCTTGCCCGTCTTCGAATCGACGACGTTGAGCTTCAGCTTGCCGGCCGCCTCGGCGCGCTCGGCGACCGTGGAAAGAAGCGCCGTCGCCAGAAGCGCCGTGAGAATCAAACGCGATCGCATTCCGCACCGTCGAGAGTCGTGAGGCTTCGCCACGAGTCAAATCTAGCTCGCAGTGAGCGGCCGGAATGTTCGCAATTCTCGGAATATGCGTTATAGTAGGGCCATGATTTGCCCCTTTTGCCGCATGGACAACGACAAAGTTTGCGACTCGCGTAACAGCGATTCGGGGGCGGCCGTGCGTCGCCGTCGTGAATGCCTGGAATGCGGAAGGCGGTTTACGACCTACGAGCGCGTCGAAGAACTGTCGCTCAAAGTCATCAAGAAAGACGGCAATCGAGTGCCGTTCGATCGCGAAAAGCTACGGCAGGGGTTGGAAAAGGCGCTCTGGAAGCGACCGTTCGGCCCGAACGACATCGAGCGAGTGCTGAACGAAATCGAAACCGAAATCTACAAGTCGTACGAAAGCGAAGTCCCCAGCCGCGAGTTGGGAGAAGTCGTAATGCGGCACTTGCGGCAGCTCGATCAGATTGCGTACGTGCGCTTCGCGAGCGTGTATCGCGAGTTTAAGGACGTGCGCGAGTTTGTGAGCGAGCTTGAGCCGATGCTTGTCGAGCGGCACAAGTAACTCGTACGCAGCTCGCTCGATTTGACCGCGGAGCTTGTCTCCGCGCTCTCGGCAGAAGCGCGGAGACGAGCTCCGCGGCTAAATGCCGGCTGTCGTTTGAATTGCCTTGCTAGCGCAAGACCGAAGGCTTCGCGGCCGTCATCGTCGGTACTTTGACGAGCGATTCCGATTCGCCCGTAGCCCGTTCGAGTTCCGTGGGAACGCTGCCGCTCACGACGTGGCCCGACCCGAGAATGTTCCACGCTTTGTGATCGCTGCGGGCCAGCATCGAGCCGGAATTGATCACGGCCTGCTTCGACTTGGCGTCGTAGGCGACGAGCGTGAGCTTAGCCGTGCCGTTGGATCGCGTGCGGCTGTAGATGGAAAGCTTCGGAATGTTGATCGGCACCGGCACCGGTACGGAGATTTCCGGAACACCGACGAACATCTCTTGTCGATCCGTGCCGACGCCGCCGCTGCCGACTTCGAGCACGACCTGCGCGTCTTCCGGCTTCTCGACCAACGTGCAGCCGTTTCTTAACAGGCGCTGGTGCGTGGCGACGACGACGTAGTTCTTATCAACGCAGTCGAGATACTTCTGCTCGACGTACACCGCCGCGCCGCTGATCGGTCGAAAATCAACGCGATCGAGCGAGCGATCGATGGCGCTGGACACCAGCAATTGCTCTACGCCGGTGCGGGCCGTATCCGATTGCTTGATCGTCGCGCAACCGACGAACATTGAGAGCCCGACGGCTCCCAGCAGGAGGCGCAGTGACATAAGACCGTTCCTTGACGGAATGGGAACGACGGAGTGATCGAGACGTGAGGCGGACGGATGTGATACGAACGGAAGGGGGGAGCGATATATCGCAACTCGTGCGACGGCTCAAGACGAACTGACGCGGCGGCCTCCGGTACCGGCGTATCACGACCACTTTCCTCGCCGCGCTGCGCGGCTTGAACCTGAGCGACGGCCGGCCGTAGAATGAAGCGGAAATTACGGCACTATCATGGCCGGCAACGGCGACCATCGGCGGCAAACGCAGCGATATGGCGGACGACTTTTATAAGATTCTGGGCGTCGAACGAGGAGCCTCGCAGGACGACATCCAAAAGGCCTATCGGAAGCTGGCTCGCAAATACCATCCGGATTTGCATCCCGACGACGCCGCGGCAAAACAGAAGTTCAAGGAAGTTCAGCAGGCGTACGACACGCTGAACGACGACAAGAAGCGGCAGATGTACGACCGCTTCGGCGCCGACTACGAGCGAGCCGGCATGCCCGGCGGCGGCGCCGGCGGGCCGCAATGGGAATTTCGCGGCGGTCCGGGCGGGGCCGGCGGTGCGGAAGGTTTTGACTTCTCGCAAATGTTCGGCGGCGGTGGAGGAGGAAACGCCGGAGGGTTCGACTTCAGCGATCTTTTCGGACAGTTCGGGGGCGGCGCGGAGCGGGCGGCGGCGGAGGTCGCAAACAGCGGGGCCGCGGCAAAGGGGCCGACGTCGAATCGGAAGTTCGCGTGCCGTTTACGACGGCGATCGCCGGCGGCGAGATGCCGCTACGACTCATGCGCGGAGACGGCAGCAGCGAAGAGCTCGTCGTGAAGGTGCCGCCGGGCATCGAAGACGGCAAAAAGATTCGTTTGCGCGGCAAAGGAGAACCCGGGGCCGGCGGCGCGGGGGATCTGTATGTGACGATTCACGTCGAGGCGCATCCGTTTTTCCATCGCCGCGGCGACAATCTGCATGTGAAAGTGCCGGTCACGCTGGGTGAAGCGGCGGCCGGCGGCAAGGTGGACGTGCCGACGCCGACCGGTGACGTTTCGCTGCGAATTCCGGCCGGTTCGTCGAGCGGCACCAAGCTGCGAATCAAAGGACACGGCGTGGCCGTGCCGGGCAAACCGACCGGCGATCTGTTCGTCGAACTGCAAGTCGTACTGCCGCCGCGTTACAGCGACGACGAATTGGCGTGGATCGAAAAGTTCGACGCCAAGCACGCGCTCGATCCGCGCCACGATCTCGATTGGTAGCTGCGCGAGACGGGCATTCGCGAAACTTTGCGCCGGGAGTCGCAACCATCGTTGACGAGCCGCAAACCTTTGATGTTCGCCACCGCTTGGCGCCGGGCACCAGTTTCGCGCCGTGTACGACGCACGAGTGACGGTGCGCGACGACGTACTGCTCGTCTACGGTCGCAAAAACGAACTTGGCACGCCGCGGCTCGGCTTGAGCGTCTCGCGAAAAGTCGGCAATGCCGTGTGCCGCAATCGCTGGAAGCGGCTGATTCGCGAAGCCTTCCGCTTGCACGTGGCGCATGCCGGCGGCGAAGGGATCGACCTCGTCGTCATTCCGCGGGCTCCCGAGCCGCCGACGATGGAAACCGTCGCGGCGTCGCTCGTTCGGGCCGTCGACGATTTGCGACGTCGCCTCAATCGCCCGCCGCGAGGGCATTCCGGAGGCGCCCGACGATGAGCGAATTTTTGCGTCGAGCAGTCGCGTTGGTCATATCGTTGCCGGCACGGGCGGCCATCTTCTGCGTGCGCATTTATCAGTGGCTCATCAGCCCGTTTCTCGGGCAGCGTTGCCGCTTCGTGCCCTCTTGCAGCCGGTACTTTATCGGCGCTGTGGAAAAATACGGGCTGATTCGCGGCGGGCTGAAGGGAGTGGCGCGCATTTGCCGCTGTCACCCGTGGCATCCCGGCGGTTACGATCCGCCGTAACGTTGCGTTGCCAATTTAGCGGCTGCGAAGGCCGTTTTCGTCTCGGGTTTTCACCCTCGACTCCGCAAGCGTCTTGCATGCCGGCAGTTCGCCGCTGCGCCGTGCTTATCTTTCGAAACGCCTTGACCTTGACGTTTCGTCGCATCGGCAGCTACCTTCCCGCCCCCACGTCCCGTATTTCCCCCTCGCGAAACACTTCGCCATGAAGCGTCACGACGTACATCGCTTTCCTCGCGGCCGCGGCCATCGCCGGCTGCAACGGACTTTCGATTCGTTCGCAAAGCCCGGAAGATGTCGCTGAAACGCAAGCCGAAGCCCGCAAGCTTGTCGGCGACGTTTCCACGCCGTTCGGCATGTTTCCGATTCAAGTCGAAACGGTGGCGCTCGTGACCGGCCTTCCCGGCACCGGCAGCGATCCGGCGCCGTCGCCGCAGCGCAGCTTCGTGATGCAGGAAATGCAGCGCAACGGCGTCGAGAAGCCGAACCAAATCCTCGCGTCACCGAACACGGACATCGTCATGGTCCGCGGCTATCTGCGCCCGGCATTCAAAAGGGGGACAAGCTCGATCTGGAAGTTCGCGTACCCGCGCGTAGCGAAAATACCGGGCTTCGCGGCGGCTGGCTCATGCAATCGCGGCTCACGCAATTGGCTCCGATCGGCGGCGACATCATGAAGTCGGCGCCGATGGCCATGGCCGAAGGTCCCATCTTGGTCGATCCCACGGTCGAAGGCCGCAACGACAAAGTGCTGCTCAGCCGAGGACGCGTGCTGGGCGGCGCGACGTCGCTGGTTTCTCGTCCCATCGGCATGGTGCTCAAGCAATCGTATCGCAACATCGCGATCAGCTCGATGGTCGGCGCCGCCATCAACAAGCGTTTCCACACGTACGACAAAGGCATCAAGATCGGCGTCGCCCGGCCGAAGACCGATCAATACGTCGAGCTCACGATTCACCCGCGTTACAAAGACAATATCGAACGCTACGTGCGCGTGCTCCGCGCCGTACCGCTGCGGGAAACCTCTTCGGAACAGCTCACCCGTCTGCAAGTGCTCGAGCGCAACCTGCTCGACCCGATCTCGTCGGCCTCGGCCGCCGTGCGTTTGGAAGCCATCGGCAAAGATTCGATCCCCGTGCTGAAGAAGGGATTGTCCTCGCGCGACGTGGAAGTTCGCTTCTACTCCGCGGAAGCCTTGGCGTACCTCGACGAAAAGTCGGCCGCCGCGCCCTTGGCGGAAATCGCTCGCGACGAACCGGCCTTCCGGGCCTTCGCTTTGGCCGCGCTCGGGGCGATGGAAGAATACGAATCGGTGGAAGCCCTCAAAACGTTGCTCGCCTCCGCGAGCGCCGAAACTCGCTACGGCGCCTTCCGCGCTCTCTGGTCGATGGGCAAGAACGAGCCGTTCGTGCGCGACGAAGGAATCACGCCGCAGTTCCAGTATCACGTGCTCAACAGCGGCGGCCCGGCGATGGTTCACTTCACGCGCAACGGCCGCCCCGAAGTCGTGCTGTTCGGCCGCGATCAGAAGCTGACGCCGCCTGTGTCGCTGGAAGCCGGTCCGCGGATTCTCATCAATTCAATCGACGCCGAACATCTCTCGGTCAGCCGCTATGCTCCGGGCGAACCCGACCAGAAGCGAATCATTTCGACGAGCATTGACGAACTTGTCCGCGCCGTCGCGGAAATGGGCGGCACTTACCCGGACATCGTCCAAGCTCTGCAACAAGCTAAGAGCAGCAAGTCGCTGCCGGGTCGGTTGGAAATCGAAGCGGTGCCGCAAGCCGGTCGCGAGTTCGAACGAGCCGGAGTTCGCTCGGCCGAGAACGATGCGTCGCTCGATCCGGAAACGAAAGACATCGCCCCGACCGACGAAGCTCCCGCCGGCAGCACGACCGAGCCCGATTCGCTAACCGACCGTAGCCCCGCAACCGGCAAAGACGACCAAAAAGCCGACGAAACCGAGAAAAACGACGACGAAGACGAGGAACGCCCGAGCATCTGGCGACGGTTCCTTGGTAAAATGGCCGCAAACTAGCCGTTTCCCACGTCGTCGCCGCACCGTCGGCGGTCGGGCCGTCACCACGCGTCATGCTCAAAGCTCTCGAACTCGCCGGCTTCAAGAGCTTTGCCGATCGCACTCGGTTTGAATTCGCCAAGGGCATCACCTGCGTCGTCGGGCCCAACGGGTCGGGCAAGTCGAACGTCGTCGACGCCATCAAGTGGGTGCTCGGCGAGCAGAGCGTCAAGAGCCTTCGCGGCAAGGAGATGACCGACGTCATCTTCAACGGCTCCGCAACTCGCACGCCGATGAACGCGGCCGAAGCCACGCTGACGTTTGACAACTCCACCGGTCGGCTCCCGATCGAATCGCCCGACGTCGCCATCACGCGGCGCGTCTATCGCAACGGCGACAGCGAATATCTGATCAATAAGCAACCTTGCCGCCTGCGCGACATTCGCGATCTCTTCAGCGGCACCGGTGCGGCGACCGACGCCTACAGCGTCATCGAGCAAGGCAAGGTCGACGTCCTGCTGCAATCGTCGCCGAAAGAACGTCGCGCCGTGTTTGAAGAAGCGGCCGGCATCAGCCGCTTCAAGGCTCGCAAGCTTGAATCGTTGCGTCGGCTCGAACGCGTCGACCAGAACATGCTGCGGTTGCACGATATCGTCGAAGAGGTCGAAAACCGGCTTAAAAGCGTTCGCAATCAAGCCGCCAAAGCCCGCCGCTACCAAGAATACGTCGAGCGTTTGCAGCAGCTCCGTACGCAGTCGGCCCAGGTTGATTGGCGCAAGCTCTCCGAAAAGCTCCAGACGCAAGAGCAGGAACTCGCCGAGCAAAGCCGCGAGCGCGACGCTCTGGCCCGGCAGCTCGATACGGCCGAAGCCCGTTTGCTGGAGATCGACGTACGGCTCGGGGACGTCGTCGCCGAGTTGCGCCGCGTCGAACAATCGGCCTCCGACGTTCGCCAAGCCATCGCGGCCGACGAAGCCCAGATTCGCCACGAGCACCAACGCGTTCGCGAACTTGAAGAAGAAGCGGCCCGGCATCGCAAGCACCTTCGCGACCTGAGCGGTAAGGCCGGCGATCAACGTACGCAAACCGCCGAGCTGACGGCGGCCATCGAAGCCGCTCACCGCCGCCATGCCGAACTCCGCGAAGCTCGCACGAGCCTCGACCAGCGACGCTCCTCGCTCGACTCGCTGCGGGCCGAACTCGAAACCGAACTCGAAGCCCGCCGTCGCCGAGCTCGCGACCTGCTGCAAATGATCGCGGCGGCCGAAAGTGAAACGGCCACTCTCGACGCGCGGCTCGCGGCTCAAATCGACGAGCGCGTTCGCCGCGAGAAGCGCCTTGCCGACTTGGCGGGCCGCGAGAGTTCGCTGGCCGATGAAACGACCGAACATCGCACGCGGCTCGAGCGTGTGGAAGCTCGCCTGGCTCAAGCGGCCGAAGCTTGCCGGGCGCTCGCGTTTCCATTCGCGAAGCCCAAGAGCAAGCCGCGGCGTCGGCCGAGCGCGTGAACGAGCTGCGCCGCCGGCAAGCGGCGCTGGCCGAACGTTCGCATTTGCTCGAAGATCTCGAACGTCGCCAAGACGGGCTGCAGGTCGGCGTCAAACAAATCCTCGGCCTACAACAAAAGAACGAAGCCGGTCTGCTGCAAACGTCCCCCGGCTTGGCGGCCGACCTGATTCGCTCGCCGTTCGACGTCGCGCCGGCCGTCGATGCCGCGCTCGGCGATCGGGCCCAATTCATAGTCGCCCCGCGCGACGCCGATCCGACGGCCGTCGCCGAGTACGCCGTCACGCAACTTCACGGTCGCGTCGGCTTCTTGTTTCCCGACAAGTTGCCCGCCGTTGAGCGAGACGTCGGCGAAGGCTCCTGCGCGGGCAAGCCGGGAGTCGTCGGTCGACTGGACCTGCTCGTCGACTGCGATCTCGAACATCGCGGCATCGTCCGTCGGCTGCTCGGTGCGACTTGGCTTGTCGATTCGTTGGCCCGCGTGTTGGAACTCCGCCGCGAGTTTCCCAAGCTTGACTTCGTCACGCGCCAAGGCGATCTCGTCACGCCGAGCGGTGAAATGGTCGTCGGCCGCCGCGCCGCGGGCGTCGGGCTCGTCTCGCGCCAGCGAGTTGCAGGCTTTGCGCGATCAGATCATCGAAGTCGATGCAGAAATCACGGCCGCGGCCGGAGCCTTGAAAGTCGCCGAAGGAGACGTCGCGCAACGCGAGACCGAGTTCCGGCTACTCGAAGGTTCGGAACGCGAATGCCTGCAACAGGCGGTCGACGAACGCAGCCGCGGCAAGGCCCTCGATCAACAGCGGCAGCAACTCACGACACAACTGGACGCGATCAAACGCGAAGTGCAGGCCGCCGCGCCGTGATGCGTCGGAAGTGGAACGTCGCCGCGACGACGCGGACCTCCGCCGCCGCGCAGCGCAAACCGACACGGCTTCGTGCGAATTGGAGATTGCCGACCTCGAAACACGCCGCGAACGGACGGCCGCCGAGTTGCGTACGCTCGAAGAACAATCGACCATGGCCCGCGTCGAGTTGGCCCAAAGCGAAGAACGGCTCAACAATCTGCGGGCTCAGAAGATTCGCCAAGAAGAAGACCAGGCCGAGCGACGCAAAGCGATCGAGCAAAGCCGCGCGGATCTCGCAGCCTGTCACGATCGGCGCCGCGCCGCCGAGTTGAACATCTTGCGAGCCGAGCAGTCGGCCTCGCTCGGCCTACCTTCGCAAGCAATCGCTGACGCACGAGGCGGCCGAGCTTTCCAACCGACAGGAAACGCTGCGCGGCGAACGAACGACGCTCGGCAATTCGGCTCAAAAGGAGCGCAATCGACTCCGCGGGCTGCAAGAAGCTCTACACGCGCTGGAATTGTCGCTGGAGACGACGCGAATCGAACGGGCCAACCTGGCCGATCGGATTCGCGACGACTACGGCATCGAGCTGGCCGCGCTCGAGCTGCCGCCGCAATCGGAAGAAGAAAAGCAGCAGCGAGAAGAAACGGAACAGCAGATCTCCGACCTGCGGCGGAAGATCAACAACATCGGCAACGTGAACCTCGAAGCGCTCGCCGAACTCGACGAGCTCGAAGTTCGCTACACGACGCTCTCCGCCCAATTCGAAGACCTTTCGAACGCGAAGAAGTCGCTCGAATCGATCATCGCCCGAATCGACGCCGACAGCCGGCGATTGTTCCAAGAGACCCTGGAAACGGTCCGCGGCCATTTCCAATTGCTGTTCCGCAAACTCTTCGGCGGCGGACAGGGAGACATCATCCTCGAAGAGAACGTCGATATTCTCGACGCGGGCATCGAGATTCAGGCCCGCCCGCCGGGGAAGGAAACGCGGAACATCTCGCTCTTGAGCGGCGGCGAAAAGACGCTGACCTGCGTGGCGCTGCTCTTGGCCGTGTTTCAGTACCGGCCAAGCCCGTTTTGCGTCCTCGACGAAGTGGACGCCGCGCTCGACGAAGCGAACATCGGCCGCTTCGTCGGCGTGTTGCAGGAGTTCCTGGCCTGGACGCAATTCATCATCGTCTCGCACTCGAAGAAGACGATGACCTGCGCGAACACGCTCTACGGCGTGACGATGCAAGAGTCGGGCGTTTCGAAGCGCGTGGCCGTGCGATTTGAAGACGTCACCGATTCCGGCGACATCATCACCCGCCGCGACGCCGACGCCGCTCAAGAAAACGCCGACACCGACGCGGCGTAAGAAGCAGCGGTTTCTTGCTGCAGGGAACGCCCTCCATGACGTTCCACGCGGCGGGTATCAAGCTCCAACATCCCCTCATCCGCCGCTGTGCGGCACTTTCTCCCGCAATCGGAGAAGGACGGAACGCCGCAGAGGGCGTTCCCGACAGCGCGCTCGGTCACTCATCTCATTCCTTTTCTCTATCTGCGTTCATCCGCGTTTATCTGCGGTTCCTGACTCCAGCCTTATTCGGTTGTCCACAATTTGCAGTACGAGAAGAGCTAAAACGGTGACGACGAACCGGATCGCTCTTTGAGAATTGGAAATTTTGCACTTCGCAGCCGGGCGTGTTTGATCGCCAGAATCCGCGTAATTCCGGCGTTACTGACGAGCCTCAGGATGCGGCCGACCGTCGATACCGGCATACCCTGCAAATGTTTCTAAAGTCCTACCCCGTGCCGAATCGAAACTAACTATCGGAAGGCTCACGTACGGATCGTGATTGGACGATCCGGACGCGTGCTGCAGGGGGGAACCTGCTGCCGACCAAGCTTCGTGCTTGCATTGCGCTTGTGCGTCAACCCGCGCGCCGGCTGCGATGTCTCTTTCGGCGTCATCTTTTCCCCTGACCTTGCCTCGCCGGGCAATCGATCGTTCGGCATCTGGTGAAAATCCGCAAACTACGGGCTATAGCAAGCCTGAACGGTCGTGCGGCCTTTCCTTGGTGTTCGGGCGCCGTGTTCGCCGAAGGAAGCTTTCAGGCACGGATCAGAGGGAACTGTACCAAGCCGACCCAACCCACACCGACCGACGGGTCCCAACCCAGTTGTTTGCGGTTTCGCAAAGCGCCACCCACGCCGAGCGACGAGGGATCGCCCCGACCGCCGACCGCAGACAAGGGACCGCATGTTCCGCAACGCAACGCAGGCGCGGAATGTGCTCCAACAACCCATAGCGTAATGATAACGGGAGAGCGTGCGATGAAGGTTTTCACTACGGGACAGGTCGCCAAGATCTGTAAAGTGGCGCCCCGCACCGTCAGCAAATGGTTCGATTCCGGCCGGCTGAAGGGATACCGCATCCCGGGCTCGCAGGATCGGCGGATTCCTCGCGAGTACCTGATCAAGTTCCTCAAGGAACACGGGATGCCCTTGGGCGACCTGGAAGACGAAGCGATGGCCAAGGTGCTCATCGTAAGTCAGGATCAGATCCTGATCGAGAATCTGAAGCGTGAACTGCCGGCGGAGAAGTCGTTCAAGCAATCGGTGGCGGCCAGCGGATTCGAAGCCGGCATTCAAGCCGAGAGCTTCCATCCGGATGCGATCGTCGTCGACTTCTCGATCGGCCGCACCGAAGCGCTGCAAATCTGCCAGAATCTCCGTCGCAACACGGAGTATTCGGAAACGATCCTGATCGCTCTGCTGCCGGACGACGGCAATACGGCGGGCATCGATCGCTCGACGATCAACGAAACGTTCAAGAAGCCGTTCGACGCCGCTCTGCTGGCCGAACGTCTCCGGACGCTGATCGGTGGTCGTAAGGAACTGGTTCGCTAGTTCCCACTAACTTCGCTTAGTCCGAAACTTGTCCGATATCGCCGGCTCTCGCATTGAACCGCCGCGGTTGACCCCCGCGGCGGTTTTCTTTTTGCGCACTGCGAACGATCTGCCGCCGCATCGCGGCCGGCCAATATCAAATTTGGCGGCCGCGGCCGCTTCGTCTAAAATGGCCGCCTGACGAGCATCGCGCCCCGCCCCGGCTCGCCGAAAGCGCCGCTCGGCGCCGTTTCGATGCCGCCGCAACCCGCCAGTCTCCTGCGCCGCGCATGAATCAGCTTTCGCTCCACGATCGCTCGCGCCGCGAGTTTCTGCGACTCGGCGGACTCGCCATGCCCTGGCTCGCCGCCGGCGGAATCGTCTCTCAAGTCGCTGCGGCGGCGGGCGGCGGGGCGATGTCGACGGCCCCGGGCTTCGGGAAGGCGAAGAGCGTCATCTTGGTGTTTTGCTGCGGCGGGCAGAGCCAATTTGAAACGTGGGACCCCAAGCCGGACGCTCCCGAACAGATTCGCGGCGAGTTCGGGACGATCGCGACCAGCGTTCCCGGAACATTCTTCGGCGAGTATCTGCCGCAAACGGCGAAGCTGGCCGATCGGTTCACGGTCGTGCGGTCAATGTCTCACGTCGATCTCGACCACGGCTCTGCGACCTACTTAACGCTGACCGGCAAGTATCACCGGAAGATCAGCGGCAATCCGCCACCGCTCCCGACCGACGAGCCGACGCTCGGCGCGGCTCTTCGCGCGATCCGCCGCAACGAGAAGTTCCCGCACGACGCCGTTCACCTGAATGCGCCCTCGTGGTGCCGGAGCTTCCTTCGGCCGGTCAGCATGCCGGCTTCTTGGGACCGGCGTTCGAACCGCTGATCATCGGCAACGTGGCCGAAGTTCGCACGCCGCTCCCCGATCTGACGGAGCAACCGGATTTGCCACCGCTGCGGATGCGTGACCGGCAAGGTTTGAAACGGTCGCTCGATACGTATGTGGCCGACCTCGCGGAATCGCCCGAAGCGCGTAAGTCCGGCACGGAGTACGACCAAGCCTTGGCGCTGCTCGACGCCCCGCAGTCGTGCGCAGCGTTCGATTTGGAAAAAGAGTCGGCCAAGCTGTCGCGATCGGTACGGTCGCAATCAATCGGGACAAGCCTTGCTGCTGGCTCGCCGCTTGGTCGAGGCCGGGCTACCGTTGGTCACGGCGTTTTGGAGCCCGAGCAGCCGCGGACAAGATAAACGGCCCGAAGTGACCGACGCCTACGGCTGGGACACGCACAACGATATCTTCAGTTCGCTGAAGCAGCACCTCTTGCCGCGGTTCGACCAAGGCTTCTCCGCGCTGATCGAAGATCTCGACGAACGCGGAATGCTCGAAGAGACGCTGGTCGTCTGCCTCGGCGAATTCGGCCGAGCGCCGACGGTGGCGCTCGAACCGAAGTTTTCCGGCAGTACGCCGGGGCGAAAGCATTGGGCGAACGTCTACTCGATCGTGCTGGCCGGAGCCGGCGTCGGTCGTGGAAAGGTCGTCGGTGCGAGCGATCGATTCGGCGGTCGACCCGAGGGAAAGCGCTTCGGTCCGTGGGATACGATTGCTACGATCTATGCGGCCCTGGGAATCGACCCGACGGGCCACTATCGCGATTTGCTCGGTCGTCCGATTCCGCTCTGCAACGGATCGCCGATTACCGAACTCTATCGCGGATGAATACGCCCTCGCGCATCGCAATTTCCGTATCGCCCACGCCGTCCTCGGAAGGACAAGGAAAACGCCCGTGATTCTCGACCGCCTCGACAACGCCGACCGCTATGCCGCGCTGCACCCCGGCTTCGCCGCCGCCTTCGAATACTTGCGCAAGACCGATTTCACCAAGCTTCCACAAGGCCGCGACGACATCGACGGCGAACGGTTGTTCTGCATGATCGGTAAAGAACCGGGCCAGGGTCGCGAGAAGCGCAAGCTCGAGTTTCATCAGCAGTACATTGACGTTCAGTATTGCGCCCAAGGGAGCGACGAGATCGGCTGGCGATCGTCGAAGAGCTGTGAAGGAGTCGACGAACCGTACGATGCGAAACGCGAAGTCGGCTTTTATGCCGGTCGACCGGAATCGTACTTCGATCTCAAGGCCGGCGAGTTCACGATCTTCTGGCCCGAGGATGCCCACGCTCCGCTCTCAGGCCGCGGCGAAATGATCAAGGCCGTCGTCAAAGTGCTGATCGATTGGAAGTAATGCGGACACTCCGAGGCGACGACGTGATGCAGTATGATGAGCGAAATGAGGAACGCCCGACGCATGTTCGCTACTACGTGCTGGCGGCCACGACGGCGGCGTCGTTCATTCTGTATCTGCATCGGGCGTTCATTGCCGAGATTCTGAAGTACGCCGAGATTCGCGCCGAGTTGAACTTGACCGACGCCGACGTGGCGGCGACTTACAGCGCATTTTTCTTGTCGTATGCGTTGTGCCAAGTGCCGATGGGCTCGCTCGCCGACTCATTTGGACGTCGCAAAACCTTCACGCTCTACGTCGTCGCGTGGTCGGTCTTCACGGCGCTGGGCGGCTTCGTCAACGGTTTCGCGATGATGTTCGCCGTGAGGTTCGCGCTCGGGGTCGCCCAGGCGGGAGCATATCCGACGGCCGGCGGATTGGTTGCGCGCTGGGTGCCGGTGACGCAGCGCGGTCGAGCCAGTGCGTTGGTGTCGGCGGGCGGGCGGTTCGGCGGAGTCGTTTTCGCTTCGCTGACGACGCTCTTGCTGAAGACCTGGGGCGTGCCGTGGCAGCAGATCATGATGCTCTACGGCGCCGTCGGGGTGTTGATCGGCGTGTGGTTTTGGATGGTCGCGCCAACGAGCCGAGCGAGCATCCCCGCTGCAACGCGGCCGAGGTCGAACTGATCGCCGACGGTCGACCTGCCGACGACCCCCATTCGCGCGAAATGACGCGCGTACCGCTCAAGGAAATGTTCGCGAGCCCCGTGATGTGGTGCATGTGCGTGACGCAGTTCGGCACGAACATCGGTTGGGCGTTTCTGATCACGACGTTGCCGACGTATTTGCGCGAGGCGAAGCAGGCCGACGACGTGGCCGGCAGCCAAATGACGAGCTTGATTTGGTTGCTGGGTTTTTTCGGGACGCTGCTCGGCGGAATGCTCGTCGATGCGACGACTCGCAAATTCGGGCTGCGGTGGGGCCGCATGCTGCCGACGATCGTGACTCGATTTCTCGGCGCAGCGCTTTATTGGATTGCGTTGGAGACGAGCGACCCTTGGACGGCGACGTTCGCTTTCGCGGCCGTATCGTTCTTCGGCGACTTGGGCATTCCCGGCATCTGGGCCTTCGCGCAGGACGTCGGCGGCAAACACGTGGCGCGGTACTCGGCTTCGGCAACATGTTCGGCAACCTCGGCGCGGCGGCGGCGGCGTACGTTTATCTGTGGTCGGACCAAGCGTTCTACTACGATCACGCTACGCAGAGCGTCGGCAGCATGCTCGGCCACGAAGGGACCATTTATGCCGCGATGGCCGGCTTCATCGTCTCGGGAATCGCGGCCATCGGGATTAATGCCGCGAAACCGATCGCTGCGGGGTCTGCGACGGAAGATCGCCGCGAAACCTAACTTGCCGCGGCGAGTTTCATAGGTTGGGCGGGCGATGATATGATAGTTTTTCCGCCGCCCGACGTTCGCCCGCATCCCGCGCCCCGCCTTCCGCCGCCGAGCCAGCCTTGCCCGCCGCCGATTCCCGCGAACCCGACGATTCTGCGCGGAGCCGAAGAAGATCGACCCGGGCGTGGTCGCAGCACTGTTTTTGGAGCATGCGGAAGAATTGCGGCGCTTTCTGATCGGGATACTTCGCGACCACAACACGGCCGCGGACGTGCTGCAACTGACGTTTACCAAAGCCATCGAGCGCGGCCACACGGCCCGCGAAGAAACGCTCAAAGGCTGGCTGTTCCGCGTGGCCTACAACGAAGCGATCGTCGTCAAACGGCGCCAGGGGGTGCAGAGCCGGGCCGTGCAAACGCTCGGAGCAGCCGGGGAAAAGCCGTCGACGTCGCCCGACAGCCGCATGGTGCGCTGGGAAGACGTCGAGCGCGTTCGTCATGCGCTCGACGGATTGCCGCCGGAACAAGCCCAGGTTGTGCGGATGCGGATGTACGACGAAAAGAAGTTCATCGAGATTGCGGAAGAATTACGACTTCCGCTCGGGACCGTGCTCACACGGATGCAAGCGGCGCTCAAGAAGCTCAAGAGGCGCTCGATCCTTAGGCTTGCGCGAGAGCGTTACTTCTTCGCGGCCGGCAGCGTCAGCCAGAGTTGCTCGATGCGCATAATCGCCGGCCCGACAACGGCGGCCGTAGCAACGCGGCGCGTTTGAGCTTCACTCTTCGCCGTGCCGACGATTCGAACCGGACCGGAGAACGCTGCGGCCGAAGGGATTTTTAGCACGACCTTTTTGGCCGTGTCCCCTTTACTCGCCGACACGGCGGTCGGCTCGCCGAATGCTTTAGGCAAGCCCTCAAGGCGAACTTCGATCTCGGCCGTCATGCCGGCGGGCCGTTCGACGGTGACGGGAATTTCCAGCGGCTTGCCGTCCGCGGCGGCGAACTCGCCGTCGGTCGTCGTCAGCGCGAAGTCGGCGTCCGGGGCGCGGACGTCGAGCAAATAAAGGTGTCGTGAACTCGTCGAACCGAAGGTGTCCTCGACGACGACTCGATACGTTCCGTCGGCGGGCACTTTAAACGTTCCGTCGACGTCCGGATTGCCGCGGCCGATGTCGTCGCTGCGGAAGACGTGCCGCTCGTCTTTGAAAAACACGCGCACGAGCGGATCGACGGCGAACCCGAGGGCTTTGCTCGTCGCTCGAATTCGCCACGACTCGCCTTTGCGCCACGTGACGAGGTACTCGTCGCGATCGTCCGCGTGATTCATGCGGGCGTTGACGACGCAGGGAGTCGCAATCGCCTGAGGCTTCGCACGATCGTTCGGCTCGCTTTCGACGATTGACGGAACATCGCGCGAGATTGCGAAAGCCATGCCTGCGTGGCGATCGGGCAGATCCATCGCGAACGGAAGATCCGCAAACTCCGCAGCGGCGACGTTGACCGGAGAAGCGGACAGGCTCCAACCTTGAAGTTCGGCAGACGTCGGCTTTTCGGAGTCTTTCGCGGCGACGGCGAGCGGAAAAACGTGATCAACCAGCGGCCCGGTCGTCAGCGTCAGGCGATACACGGCGTCGGCCGCGCCGTGATAACGGATCGAAGAATTCGGATCGCTGGCAAAGGCGAATACGCGCACGACATAGTCACCGTCGGCGGCGATCGTGCGGACGATTCTCGGGTCGAGGCCGCGGTCGTCGTGATTCTGGTCGACGACGAAGCCCGCCGTGTCCGTCAGTTGCAAGACGGCGTCGATCGGCGACCCCAGCGCAAAGTTGGCGTCGAGCGAGGCGACGAACGTTTGCCCCTTCTTCAGCGATACGCGGTAGCAATCGACGTCGCCGGCCTTCGCGAGCGCCCCGTTGACGACGATCGGTTCGGAGCCGACGTCTTGCGGCTTCGACGTGAGATCGTTCGTTTCCTTCTCCGCGGTTTCCGCAATCGACGAAATCACGAAGGGACGGACTTTGCTCGCACCGTCGTCTCCGACAAGTCGCACGGCTCGTACGCCGACGACCGCCGACGGATCGACGACGACGCGGAACTTGCCTTTGTCCTTCAGCGGCTCGAAGCGAACGCCGTCGCCGCCGACCCAAGCTTGGGTCGGCCACTTCGGGAACGTCCCCGTCGCCGTGACTTCCGTCGTCGCGCCGTGCGCCACCCGGCGGATTGAGGCTTTTCAATTCCGGAGGAGCCGCGACCGAGGAAGAGGTCGCAGCCAAGCAAACGACAAACAGCATTGCCGTTGATGGAAAGCTGCGCTTCGTATCCCCGCTCACGCCATGAGTTCCTTGATCGGCGTGGCGTCGCTTACCAAGTGCGTCGGCCGACCTTGCGGCGTGTAATAGATTTTGTCGGGATCAATGCCGAGCTTGCGATAGATCGTCGAAGCGAAATTCTCCGGCGATAATACGCGCTCGACGGCCGCGTAGCCGTTGCGGTCGGTCGCACCGATCACCGCGCCGCGCGGCGTGCCGGCACCGGCGAACATCACGCTCATGGCGTTGGCCCAGTGATCGCGGCCGGGGGTCTTCGAACCGGAAAGCGTCGAAATCTTCGGCGTCCGGCCGAACTCGCCGAGCATCACGACGAGCGTCGAATCGAGCAAGCCGCGATCGTCGAGATCGGAAATCAACGCGGCGACCGAGCTTTCCAGCGGCGGCGTCCGCTTGCGGAAGCGCGGGAAAAGATCCGAGTGATCGTCCCAGCCGCCGTCGTAGAGCGTGATCCAGGGGACGCCCGCTTCGACTAAACGACGAGCCAGCAAGCAGCGCTGACCGAACGCGTCGCGGCCGTACTTGTCGCGGAGCTTTTCCGGTTCCCGAGCGACGTCGAACGCCTGCTGGGCTTCCGTCGACGTGATCAAGTCGTACCCTTGCTGCGTGTAGGTGTCGACGGCCGACACCGGATCGCCGGCCGCGGCATCGGCGAAGCGCGGCAATTGGTCGACGAGTTTGCGCAAGTCGCGGCGTTGGTGAAAGCGATCGTCGCTCAAACCGGCCGGCAAATTGACGTCGCGCACACGGAACGTCGGCTGGCTCGGATCGTCCGACACCACGAACGGTGCGTACTTCGCGCCAAGGAAATTCGGCCCGCCCGAACGGGAGATGGACGGAATCGAGAAATAGCCGGGCAGCCCGCGCGGAGCTTTGCGTTCGTAGGCCGTGACGCTGCCGAAGCTCGGGTGAAAGCTGACGAACGCGCCGCAGCCGACGGGAATCCGAGTCGGCGCGCCGGTCATCATGTAATGATTACCCGCTCCATGGTTGCCTTGGTTGTGGCAGATCGAACGGACGATACAGAGCTTGTCGCTGATGTTCGCCAGAGCCTTCATGTTCTCGGAGAAGAACAGGCCCGGCGTGCGGGTGGCGATCGGATCGAACTCGCCGCGGATTTCGATCGGCGCGTCCGGCTTCGGATCGAAGGTTTCGAAGTGCGAGGGACCGCCGTCGAGCCAAACCATGATGACGCTGGCCGGCTTGCGCACTCCGTGGCCTGCGGCGACTCGCTTGGCTTGCGGCCTGGGCTCGCAAATTCAAAAGGCTGGTGAGCCCGCCGCCGGCAAACCCGGCGACGCCGAGTTGCAGACAGTCGCGGCGGGTGATTCCTTCGCAGTTTCGCAAGGCGCTCATGCGACCGATCCTAGTTGATAAACGTGAACTCAGGCGAGTTGAGCAAGGCCCACAACAAATCTTCGGCAATTTCTCGATGCTTGCGCGGTCGGGCGGGAACAAAGCGGCTGCGGCGCGAAGTTCGGCGTCGCTCGGGTAGCGATTGTATGTCGCCAGATAGAATTCCTCGATCCACTGCTCCGGCGAACCTCCGGCTTTGATCAGTCGTGCCGTGAGTCCGGCGTCGCCGGTCACCTTCTTGTGCATCGCCGGAGCGTTCATCAAATGCAGCGATTGCACCAGGGTCGAATCCGGCAGACGTTCGCAGGGCGGGTCCTGATTTGGATCAGGCCGGCCGAACGAATCAAGGAACAGGTTCTGCACGCGATGAGTCCAAAGCTGCACCGAGCGCGACCCCTCGGGCATGGCGGCGAAATCTTCCGACACGCCCGTCACGTCGCACACGGCGTCGAGCAGCACTTCGGCCCGCAAGCGACGACGATAGTGCCGCGAGTAGTTTTTCAGATCCCAATTGTTCCGCGGATTCGGGAGCGACGAGAGTTCGTAGACGTGCGAGGTAAGAATCGTGCGGAGGAGCTTTTTGAGGTCGTACTTATTGCCGCGGAATTCCTTGGCCAGCGCCGCGAGAAGTTCGGGATTCGTCGGCGGGTTCGTGGCACGAATATCGTCGACGGGTTCGACGATGCCGCGCCCCATCACTTCGTTCCAAACGCGATTGACGGCGACTTGCGCGAAGTACGGGTTCTCCGGCGAGGTCATCCAGCGGACGAAAGCGGCCCGCGGGTCTTCTTCAGCGACAATTTCCGCGGTTCCAAGCAAGGGCTTCGGCTGCATTTCCGCGCCGGTTAGCGGATGTTTGAGCGAGCCGTCGGACTTGGCGAAGATGAATTCTTCGCTGCCGGAGATCGGCGGCGAGAGGCCGGTTCCCTTGTAGCCGACTCGATTGAAGAACGCGGCGGTGCCGAAGAATTCATCCTGGCCCCAAACCTCGAAGGGATGATGGTGGCAACGCGCGGCAATCGAGACGGACGCCGAGGAAGAGTTGGCAGACCATCGTCGTCACTTCTTCGGGCGAGCGACGATCGCGAAACAGGACCGTCGCGCCGTTGCGGAACGTGCTGCCGCGGGCCGAAACAAGTTCGCTGACAAATTGATCGTAAGGTTTGTTTTCGCGGAACGATTCGCGAATCCATTGATCGTAGGCAAACGTCGCTTTGATGCCGACGCGATACGGATTGGGCCGCAAAAGATCCGCCCATTTATTCGCCCAGAAGTCGGCATACTCGGGACGAGCCAAAAGCGCATCGACGAGCTTGGTGCGTTTGTCCGGCGACGTGTCGCCCAGGAACTTGCGCACTTCGTCCGGCTTCGGCAGCCGGCCGATGACGTCGAGCGAGACCCGACGCAAGAACGTAGCATCGTCGCAACCCGGCGACGGGACGATGCCGAGACGCTCGAGCCGTTTCCAAACGAGTTCGTCGATGAAGTTGTTACGCGGCAGGCTCGCATAGACTTCGCGATCGACCTTGCCGGAGAGCGGCACGGCTACGCTGAACACGGCGATGTGGTTCATGTAGCGGGCCATGATCGCCGTTTCGCCCGGCAGCGCTCCGGCGGTGACGAGGCCGACGGCGTCAATCGCCGCGACCGCCGATTCATTCGATTGGTAGGCCGCGAGGCGCGTGACGTCGCGCGTCGAGCCGTCGCTGTAGCGGGCCGTGACCTTCAGTTGTTCGCGAGCCTTGGCAGGGAGAATCTTGTCGCGTGGAGCGACATCAATGCCGACGAGCGTCGGATCCTTCTCCGTGGCGCACGGCAGGCCGGCGGCGATCCAGCGGCGAATCATCGCGTAGTTTTCACCGTCGGGCGGGAGGCGAACTCCGCCGCCGTGCGGCAACAGGCCGGCCCCTTTGGTGAGCAACAGACTTTCATCGGGGGCGGCCGGCTGAACGCGACGGCCGCGAGCATGCTTGACGATAGAGTTGAAATCGAACTCGGCGTCGAAGCCGAGCAACGAAAGCTGGAAGCCGTTTTGACCGCGCGACTTGCCGTGGCACGGCCCGCTATTACAGCCGGCGACGGTGAGGATCGGCATCACGTCAAGTTCGAAGTTCGGCGCGGCCGGCGGGCTTGGCGAAGCGAGAGGTTCGGGGCGTGCCGCGGCGGCGAACTCCGGCGCGGCGCAGAGCAGCGCCGTGAACGAAAGTACGATCGCGAATATGCGCAACGCGCAGGACATCAGCGAAGCTCGAAAGCGGGCGGGAATGCGAAGGCGGGACCGCCGTAAAAAGATCGACAAATTCGCGGCGGCGAGTGAATTCAGTTTACTCGATTACCGCTTGTGGCGGCAAGCAAGTTTCGGACGCCGCCGCCAATTTCTCGGGGCGAAAACTCTATGAAATCGGCCGGGCCGGCGACCGCATCAAGCGCGAACGGCAAAACCGGCCGAGTCTCGCACGTAGGGAATCCAAACGAGCGAAACCTCGCCGACGGAAACGTCCGACTTTTTGGGAGCGATCGCAAGTTCGTCGAGTTGTATGGCGGCGGGATCGAACTGCTGCTGCAAATGCGCAATCTCGGCTTGGAACTCTCCCTCCAACTCCGCGTGCTTCTCCACAACGGCTTCCAACTCGGCTTCGGCATTGTCCACTTCGCCGCGTTGCCGCGCCGTACGGCCCACGGATTTGACCGTCGAAGCGGCTCGATTGACGTTCGTCGCGCTGCCGAGCTTGCGACCGAGCACGGCGCCGAGAATGGTTTGTCCGATCGAGAGCACGGTATTGACCGATTGGTCTTTAACGTCGGCCTTTTCCTTTTCGACTTTCTGTTCCGCCCGCCGTTTACGATCGAGAAGAACTTGCAACTTCGGCGCATACTTGACGCGAAGTTTCTCGACCGCCAAGTCGCGCTGCTCGCGAGCGAGTTGCACGAGACGCGTGCGGAAGTCGGCTTGGGATTCGCCCGGTTTCGACGATTGCTTCAGCACCGCGCACTTCCAAAGTTTCACACGTTCGCGGCGATAGAGAGCCTCTTTCAACGACGAGCCCCAAGCCGTGTAACGTTTGGGTTGGGCCAGCTCGGCCGGAAGTTCGACGAAGCGGGCTCCTTCGAGCGGAGCGTTCTCCACGATCGGAGCACCTTCCAGCACTTGGGCCTCGTCCCAAACCGAGGACGGCAGATCGCCCTCAATTTCCGCTAATAACGCCGCTTCGCGCACGACATCGACGTTTTCTTTGGCAGAGAACACATGAATGCGGCCGACTCCCAACACGGCCGGACGGTAGATGAGCGACGACAGATCGCCGCCCGGTTTCGCGCAGGCGAGGAATTTCTCCACGATGTTCGGAGGCAGCACCGGACGATCTGCGCCATCAGCCGGCGACGCCACATTCGGCTGCGGCTTCGCGGTTGCCGCGGCAGACGGCGCAGCGGCTTGCGGAGGAGCGGCACTCGGAGCCGCCGACGATTTGCGATCGGCCATGAGTTTGGCGATCTGGTCCCGATCCAGCGGCCCTCGCAAGAACGACAACGCCCAACGGGTCTGAAACACGACCGGTTCGTCGTCGTGCACGTTGTTCATCAGGAACACGCGATTGCTGAGACCGGAGAGAATCTTTTCGATTCGCGCGCGGTCGAACTTCGCACCGGCGGCGGCTCCTTCAAGGCCGTCGAGCAGACGCAGTTTGTCGCGTTCGGTTTGTAGCCGACCGAGGAACCAGGTGCCGCAGTTGGCGAGTCCTTTGTAATCAAGGTCGACGGGGTTCTGCGTCGCGAGCACCACGCCGAGTCCGAACGCTCGAGCTTGCTTGAGCAAAGTGAGCATCGGCAACTTCGACGGCGGATTGGCCGAAGGCGGGAAGTAGCCGAACACTTCGTCCATGTACAAGATGGCCCGCAAGCTGCTGGTGCCAGACTGGGCTCGCATCCAAGCGATGACTTCGTTGAGCAAGAGCGTGACGAAAAACATCCGCTCGCCGTCGGACAAGTGCGCGATGGAGAGAATGCTGAGCCGCGGCTTGCCGGTTTCCGTATGCAGCAGCCTTGGGATATTGAGCGGCTCCCCTTCCATCCAGGCCGAGAAGCCAGGGGATGCGATGAGATTGTTGAGCGACATCGCGAGCGTGAAGCGATCTTTGGCCGGATAAAAACTCTCAAGATCGAGGTACCCGACTTTGTCGAACGGCGGCTGCTGAATGCCGCGGATGATTGCGCCGAGATCGACGTCGCGACCCTCGCGCCAGGCGCGATCGAGAATTGTCGACAGCAGGATGTGTTCGCGGCTGCGGAGCGGATCTCCTTCGACGCCGATCAGCGCCAACAAGCCCGAAACGGCCGCTTGGATACGCTCGCGGAAGAGTTCGTTGTTGTCGAGCACTTCCTTAGGAGGCGCCGAGAACGATCGTAGGATCGTCAGCGGCAGGCCGATATTGCTGCCCGGCGTATAGACGGCGACGTCGACGGCTTCGCGCAGCCGGCGAATGCGATCCGGCGTTTGGCCCCATTGGGCGAGACCGTCTTTCCATTGAGCCGCCGTTTTCTTGGCCAATTCGCCGACGGTCAACCCCTTGCGAACCGCGTCGGCCGGATCGAGCCAGGTTTCGAAGTCGCTCGGTTGCAAATCCGGGAACGTCAGCAGCAAGTTGCCGAGGTCTCCCTTGGGGTCGATGATGATCGCGGGAATGCCGTCGATGGCGGCTTCTTCAAGCAGCGAAATGCAAAGGCCGGTCTTCCCGCTGCCCGTCATGCCGACGCAAAGAGCGTGCGTCGTCAGATCCTTGGCGTCGTACATCACGAGGCCGTCGAGCGGGCGGGCCTGCTCCAGATCGTATTGTTTACCGAGGTAAAACTGACCGAGCTTCTCGAAATCTTGCTCTTGCATGGGGCGAATGTTCGAGGTGTGAATCAAGCGGGCGATGCCGACCAAAACGAAAACGGACCGACTCGCCCACGCGCGGCGAATCGGTCCGTTGATTCTAGCAGACACGGCCGGCCGAACACTGCGGCCGGCCGCGATGCTTTTTTAGAACGACTACTTGGCCGGAACCGGCAGCGGAGCCGGTGCCTTGGGGGCCGGGGCGGGAGCCGGAGTCGGCTTGGCGGCAGGAGCCGCCGGAGCTGCGTCGACCGGAGTCGCGCAGCCGGGAGCGTAGACCGGAGCCGGATCGCAAACCCACTTGCGAACCGTCGTTTGCACGGTCTTCGGCACGCAACGAACGACCGGCACTTGAATCGTCTTTTGCACTTGGTGCGGAACCATGACCGTGTAAGTGTCGGTTTTGGTTTCGTTCACGTCCTTGTACTTCGTCACTTCAAACGTGCGAACCTTCTTTTCCGGAACGCAGGTGACGACCGGCACTTCCTTCACGATTTGCTCGGCCACGCGTTCGCATACGGTCACTTGCCGCGTGCGTTGTTCGGGCTTGCAGACCGTGACATTGTACTCGTACGGCTTGGCGATGAGGTGCGGCTTCATCACGGTGTACGGGATTTGCTGATACTCGTACTTCGGCACCCAGACGCGAACGCAACGAGTTTGCACCGGCGGCGGGCAACTTCCGCAACCGCCGCAGCTTCCGCACGGTGCGGCCGCATACACCCCACAGCCGCCGCATCCGCCGCACGCCATGCGCGGGGCATAGCACGGCACTTGAATTTCACGCGTTTCCCAGTGACCGCGATCGACGCACACGGTCCGCACGGCTTGAACCGGGCGGCACTCGTAAACGTTTTGCACGCCTTGGCGACGTTCGACGTGCGGCACCATGACGGTGTAAGACTGTTCGACGATGCGGCTCACCGGCTTGTAGACGGTTTCCGTGACCTTCTTCATCGCCGTCTTTTGCACCATGACGGTGTATTCTTCCGTCACGGTTTCTTTGTACGGCACGCGCTTGCACACGGTGTAAGACCGCTGGCGCTGTTCGGGGCGGCATTCCGTAACGGTGATCGTGCGCGATTCGGTGACCACTTCCTTGGCGTAGATCACGCGCTCGACGACCACGTCTTCATAGTGACCGGCGACGGCCGCGACGCTTTGCACGCACGCAGGCGCACAGTTCGTTTGCGGCGCACAACTCGGCGCACAGCGACGACCGCGGAAACCGGCTTCGGCCGACGTCGTCGACCCGGCAATTGCGGCCACGGCCGCCATCGCCAACAGATACTTCTTGCAACTCATGGGGTGTTCCTCGTGTGGCGTAACGTCGCGTGTTGCAGACAGCCTGCGCGGGACTCTCTCGGGCTTCTCCGTTTCCCGCAAACTACCGCGACGCCTTTCCAACGGCTGAATATAGTCACCCCAATTCGTATGAAAATGGGCCGTCATGGAAATTCGGAGAATCTGAATCGATTTTACGGCCTAGTGAGCGAAACCTGCTCACTTTCGGGGATTCTCGAACCAGACGACGTTTTCGCTCGCCTGCCCCGCAACAAGCAGGTCGAGATCGCCGTCGACGTCCATGTCGAAGGCGCGCAGGTCGTAGGCGGCTTGATCCGTGCCGACCACGTGCTTCGTGAACCGGCCGCGGCCGTCGTTTTCGTACCAGGCGTAGACCTTGTCGCCATAGGCGCAGGTTGCGGCATCGATATCCCCGTCGGCGTCCATGTCGACCACTTGCAGCGAGTGCGGCTCCAGAATCTCGGCGTCGATTTCGTGAAGCTTCCAGCCGGAAGTGCCTTCGACCGTCGGGCCGGCCGAAGATTGCTCGAACCAGATCACGCCGCGACCATGTCCGCGCGTCGCGATGAAGTCGCTGCGCCCGTCGCCGTTGACGTCGGCCTGCTGGATGTTGGTCGCGCCGCCGAGATGATCGGCGATGAGGTGCTTCTTCCATGGGCCCGCTTTCGGATCGGCCGGAGCTTGCCACCAGGCGAACCACGCGTCGGCCGTGCTTGCCGCTTCATTGCCTCCTTTGGCGGCCAGGGCGATATCGGGCCGGCCGTCCCCGTCGACGTCGCCAAAGCCGAAATAGTGACTCAATCCGCCCGCGTCGCGTTCGGCGAAGACGTGCCGCTCCCACGAAGCGGCGGCGTGCGGATTCGTCGGCACTTTCAAAAACACGGCCGACGATGGAAACGGGCCTAGCGGCTGCGCGCTGTTGGCGATGAGTTCAGGCTTGCCGTCACCGTCCACGTCACCCTTCAGCAAGCCGTGCACGCCCACGATCTGATCGTCGACCGTTCGCACGATCCACCGATCTTCCAGCGGCTTCGCAGGCGTTTCCAGCCAAAATACGTTACCCGGCTGATACTGCGCACCGATGTAGTCGAGATCACCGTCGGAATCGACGTCGAACACCTCGGCATGAATGGCCGCACGGTGCTTGGCCTCGTCGAGCACGATCGGACGCCAATCCGGAGCGACGAGCAACCGCGTGATTCCGCCGGTCGTGCAGACGACGTCCGGCTTGCCGTCTCCGGTGAAATCGCCGCCGACGGCCGTGTTCGTTCGGCCTCCTTGCCAAACCTGATGTCGTTTCCAAGGCTCGTCACCGTTGGCGGGACGCGCCGTGGAACAAATCAGCCCGAACGCCGCCAAGACGACTAGGCGGAACCTCGGCGAGCAAAAACCGATCGTCGCGAAACGCGTCATCATCCGATCTCCGCCAAGCGTTATCGGGAGTCGACCGCCGCCCGTCCGATCGGGCGGTATACGGTTTGCAACTCCGTCAGAATGCGACGCCTCTTGCCGGGCATCAGTAACATCAGCGGAGCCTATCGTCATGGATAAACGACTCAAACTCAACGCAGAAATCACGGTTGGTTGCCAACCGAGCAAGCTAGACCTCCAGGAATTGGCGCTGGAAGGCTACCGGGGCGTGGTCAATCTTCGATACGCCGGAGAAGAAGCCGAACAACTGTCGCCGGCCACGGAAGGGGGCGTCGTCGAGCGTCTCGGCATGCACTACGAACACCTGCCGATCGCGGCCGACGCCGTCACGGCCGAGGTCGTCGATCAGTTTCGCAAACTCGTCGACGCGCTGCCGAAGCCCGTATTCGCGCATTGCAAGAGCGGCAAGCGTGCCGGACTCTTGGCGCTTTTGAAACTAGCCGCCGATCACGGTTGGGACGGCCGTCAGACGCTCATCGAGGCCGAACAGATGGGGATCGATCTCGATCGCCCGGCCCTGCGCGATTTCGCCTCGCGTTACGCGGATGCGCATATGCAGAAGGCGCACGCCTGAAGCAACGACCGATCTCTAGAGCAAATCCGAGATCGTCGCCCTCTTCCGTAAGAGCAGAGGGCGACGATTCCTTTATGCTTCGGCCAGCAGCTTTCGCAGCACCGTTTGCAGAATGCCGCCGTTGCGATAGTAGTCGCGCTCGACTTGCGAATCGATCCGGACGCGAGCTTCAAACTCCGTGACCTTGCCGTCGGGCTTGGTTGCGCGAACCTTGAGCATGCTGCGCGGCTTGAGGTTGTCGTCGAGGCCGAGGAAATCAAACGTCTCTTCGCCGGTCAGGCCGAGCGACTGCCACGTTTGCCCCGCCGCAAACTCCAGCGGCAGGATGCCCATGCCGACCAAGTTGCTGCGGTGAATTCGTTCGAAGCTTTGCGAGATCACGGCTCGTACGCCGAGCAGGTAGGTGCCCTTCGCGGCCCAGTCGCGGCTGCTGCCGGTTCCGTATTCCGCACCGGCCAGCACCACCAGCGGTACGCCGTCGGCCTTGTACTTCATGGCCGCGTCGTAGATTGAGAGCTGTTCGCCGCTCGGCAAGTGACGGGTGACGCCGCCTTCGACTCCCGGCACCATGTGATTGCGAATACGAATATTCGCGAACGTTCCGCGGGTCATCACGCGATCGTTGCCGCGGCGTGCGCCGTAGCTGTTGAAGTCGACCGGCTGGACGCCTTTCTCCATGAGGAACTTTCCGGCGGGGCTAGCCTTCGCAATGTTGCCGGCCGGCGAAATGTGATCCGTCGTCACCGAGTCGCCCAGCACCGCCAAGGCGCGAGCGCCGTTGATCGGTTTGATCGCGCTCGGCTCCTTCGGCAAGTCAATCAAGAACGGCGGCTCTTGGATGTACGTGCTCGCGTCGTGCCACGTGAAAAGATCGCTCTCGGCGACGTTGATCGCGTTCCAATGCGGGTTGGCGTTGAACACGTCCGAGTAGCGGTCCTGAAACATTTCCGGAAGCACGCACTTTTCCACGGCGTCGCGCACTTCTTCTTGGCTCGGCCACACGTCTTTCAAGTAAACCGGTTCGCCGTTCTTGCCGGTGCCGAGCGGCTCCGACGCCAAGTCCACTTCCGTCGAGCCAGCCAGCGCATAAGCCACGACCAGCGGCGGGCTGGCCAAGTAGTTGGCCTTCACGTGCGGGTTCACGCGGCCTTCGAAATTGCGATTGCCGCTGAGTACGGCGGAAGCGACGAGATTTCCTTCGACCACGGCCTTCGCGACCGGATCGGGCAGCGGTCCGCTGTTGCCGATGCAGGTCGTGCAGCCGTAGCCGACGATGTGGAAGCCGAGTTGCTTCAGATCGTCCATTACGCCGGCCTTCTCAAGATAGTCGGCCACAACCCGCGATCCGGGCGCCAAGCTCGTTTTCACGTACGGCTTCACGGCCAAGCCCTTGGCGACGGCTTTCTTCGCCAGCAGTCCGGCTCCAAGCATCACGGACGGGTTGCTCGTGTTCGTGCAGCTCGTAATGGCGGCGATGACCACCGCGCCGTGGGTGATGTTTTGCGAATGGCCGTTGTCGACAAACGTGCCGACACGTTCCAAGCCGGCTTCGTCGAGCGCGAAACCTCGCTTGTCGATCGGAGCGGTGAGCGACGCGTGAAATTCCTTCTTTACGTTCTTGAGCGCAACGCGATCTTGCGGACGCTTCGGACCGGCCAAGCTCGGTTCGACCGTAGCGAGGTCGAGCTTGAGGAGCTTCGTGAAGGTCGGCACCGGTGCGTCGTCGGTGCGGAACAAACCTTGTTCCTTCATGTAACGTTCGACCAGTTCGATATCGGCCTCGCTCCGACCGGTGCGATGAAGGAAGTCGAGCGTTTCATCGTCGATCGGGAAGAAGCCCATTGTGGCGCCGTATTCGGGAGCCATGTTCGCAATGGTCGCGCGATCGGCCAGCTTCATCGTCGACACGCCCGGGCCGCAGAACTCGACGAACTTATTGACCACGCCTTCCTTGCGCAACATCTGCGTGACGGTGAGCACCATGTCGGTCGCCGTCGCGCCGGCCGGCAACACGCCGGTGAGTTCCACGCCGATGACTTCCGGCATGAGCATGTAGAGCGGTTGGCCGAGCATGCCGGCTTCCGCTTCGATACCGCCGACGCCCCAGCCCAAAACGCCGAGGCCGTTGATCATCGTCGTGTGGCTGTCGGTGCCCACAAGCGTGTCGGGCAGAGCGCACGGGCCGAGGCCGTCGTCGCGAACCCAGACGCATTTGGCGAGGTATTCCAAATTCACTTGGTGAACAATTCCCAGGCCCGGCGGCACCACGCGGAAGTTGTTCAGCGCCTTTGGCCCCAGCGAAGAAATTCGTAACGTTCGCCGTTGCGCTGAAATTCGAGTTCTTCGTTGAGTTGTTGAGCGGCATCGATTGCAAATCGGTCGACTTGCACGGAATGGTCGACCACGAGATCGACCGGAATCAACGGATTGATCTTTTTCGGATTGCCGCCGAGCCGGCTCATGGCGACTGCGCATGTGGGCCAAGTCGACCACGCACGGCACGCCGGTGAAATCTTGGAGCACCACGCGCGACGGCATGAACGGCACTTCCACTTCAGCCGGCTTCGCAGCCTTCCAACCGGCCAAGCCCTTCACGTCTTCCTCGGTCACGATGTAGCCGTCGCAGTTTCGCAGCACGGCCTCAAGCAGAATCCGAATCGAGTACGGCAGGTCGGCCGTACGGCACAGCCCCAACTGTTCCAACTTCGACAACCGATAGATGCCGATCTTGCCCGCCGAGGTGTTGAACGTGTCGCGGGCGCCGAACATGTCGCGAGAGCGATCCGAAGCCATTCCGCCGATCCTTTGCTGATGATTCCGCCAAGAGGATTACGACGGCCGCGGTCTGCATGGCGTCGCAAGACCGGGCATTTTAATGCAAAGGGGCCGCGTGTTCCATGCTCCGATTTAGGCGGCGCACCAGCCCAAATCAACGAGTTTCGCACGTCGCCGGCTGCGGCAATTCGCCCGCCGTCGTGGGTCGCTACAACCGGCACAGCCGCGATGTTCGCATCGGCCGGCGAAGGTTCGAAGCCGTGCGTTTCTCGGCGGCCCGCCGCATGCTTGACGACGGCCGGCCGCAACCTAGGTTTTCACGACCTTGCTTCGTCGTAATCTCATCCGGCCACCAGCCGCCGCGGCGGCGCTTCGCGACACGCAAACACCATGAGTTCCGCCGGTTCCGTCACCCAACGCCCGACGCCCGACGCCGCACCTGCCGGCGACGCCAAGCTCGACGAACTTCTGACCCGCATCAAGGCGATCGCCGCCAAGGGGGCACCGGCTCCGGCCGCCGGCGAGAAGCCGCAGGCCGCGCCGTCGCGCACCGCCTCGGCCGCCGAATCGCACGACGAGTCGCGGGCCAATCCGTTCGGCACGAGCGCCATTCCGGCAACCCCCGTCGCCGCGCAACCGACGATGCCCGTCGCAGCCGCGGCGGATTCCGAACTCTTCGTGCCGATCGAGCCGACGAGCTTTCGACAAGCCCGGCTCAACGAGGCCGAGGCGGAGAACATTGCTCTGAAGTTTCTGCTCTCCATCGGCACCGCCACGGGGCGTGAAGTCGCCGAGCAGATGAAGTTGCCGTTCAAGCTCGTCGACGAAATGCTGTTTCAGCTCAAGGTCGACCAACTCGTCGTCTACCGCGGTTCCGCCTTGGCGGGCGACTACCAATATCAACTCACCGAAACCGGCCGCGAAAAGGCCCGCCGACTCGTCGAGCATTGCACCTACTTCGGTTCGGCTCCGGTGCATCTGAAGGACTACATCGAAAGCGTCGGCCGCCAATCGCTCACCAAACGCCATCCGTCGGCCGACGACTTGGCCCAGGCGTTTAGCGATCTGAAAGTTTCCGACGTTATGCTGCGTCGGCTCGGGCCGGCCATCAACTCGGGCCGCGGCATGTTTCTCTTCGGCGACACGGGTAACGGCAAAACGAGCATCGCCGAGCGAATCACGCGGGCCTTCGGCGACACCGTTTGGATTCCCCGCTCGATCAGCATCGACGGTGAAATCATCCGCCTGTTCGACCCGAGCAATCACGAAATCGTGCCTCTCGACAACAACGACGGCCTATTGCAGGACCAGCACATCGACCGCCGCTGGATTCGCATTCGCCGGCCGACGATCATCGCCGGCGGCGAATTGACGATGGACTCGCTGGAAGTGACGCTCAATCGCTCGACCGGCATCAGCGAAGCCCCGCTGCAACTCAAGAGCAATTGCGGCACGCTCGTCATCGACGACTTCGGCCGGCAGCGAATGAGCACCGACGAACTGCTGAACCGCTGGATCGTTCCGCTGGAAAAGCGTTACGACTTCTTGAATCTGCCGAACGGCAAAAAAATCCAAGTCCCGTTCGATCAGCTCATCATCTTCTCGACGAACTTGGAGCCGAAGCAACTCGTCGACGACGCGTTCCTCCGCCGGATTCCGTATAAGATCGAAGTGAAAGACCCGACGGAAGAGGAGTACCGCAACCTGATGCGGATCATGGCCGAAAAGCTCGGCTTCGAGTACGTGCAGACCGCGGTCGATTACCTCGTCGAGACGCACTACAAGCGCGTGAACCGCCCCTTCCGCTGTTGCCAGCCGCGCGATTTGCTCATGCAAATCCGCAACATGTGCCTCTACGAACGGAAGACGCCGATCATGTCGCCCGAAGCCTTCGACTTCGCCGCGGATAATTACTTCGCCGTGATGTAACAGACGCCGACGGCTGGTCGAGAGCGCGAGCGACGGGAGCTTTCGTCGCAACTTTTCACGCTATGCGTGCGACCGCTCCATGCCGAAGTCCAGCTTCATCTGCTGCTCTCCCTCGCACTCGGGATTCAACTCTTTGAAGAGCAGGCTCGGTTGGATGTCGCGATTGTTTTGGTACTTGTCGCTCTCGTAGTTCGTGTACTCACCCGTGATCTGGTGATAAAAGATCTGGCAGATCGGTACGCCGGGATAGATGCGTACCGGCTGTACCGCGAACATTTCCAGCGTCCAGTAGCCGCGGAAGCCGACGTCGCCGAAGCCGGCCGTGACGTGGACGAAGAGCCCCAACCGACCGATCGACGAGCGTCCCTCGATCATCGGCACGAGGTCGTACGTTTCCGTCCGCTCGACGGTGCGGCCTAGATAAAGCTGATGCGGCGTCAGCACCAAGCCTTCCTGCGGAATCTGAATCCGCCGCACACGGTTGGCCTTGCGCATGTCGAGCACCAGCTCTTCATACGTCATCAGCTCGTCGTGCAACGTGAGGTTGTAACTGTTCGGGTTCAAATTCCGTTCGTCAAACGGCTCGATGACGATTCCCGAATTCAAACGGTTGCGGATTTCGTGTCCGGAAAGAATCATCGACGGCTCCCCTTCGCCCGTTGGGGCGATTTGCCGGCCGCGACGGCCGTAGACTTATTCTTTCGCTCTCGTGCAACCTTCTGCGCGGCGCCCGCCTTGGCGTTCTGCGGACCTTTCGCAACTCCGATCTTCGGACAAAACGTCGCCAGCAGGCATTCTTCACAGCGCGGCTTGCGCGCGCGCATACCCGCCGGCCGTGCCAAATCAGACGATGGCTGAAATCGATCCAATCTTCGGTCGGCAGGAGCTTCATCAGGTCCTGTTCGATCTTCACGGCATCGGTGTGTTTGGTGAGCCCGATTCGGTTGCTGAGCCGTGTGACGTGCGTGTCGACGACCACGCCGGACGGAATGCCGAACGCCGTTCCGAGCACGACGTTCGCCGTTTTCCTACCTACGCCGGCCAGTACGACCAAAGCCTGCATATCTTTCGGCACATCGCCGCCGTGCTTTTCGACGAGCGCCTGACAGCAAGCCTGGATGTTCTTCGCCTTGTTGCGGTAGAAGCCGGTACTGCGAATCACTTGTTCAAGTTCTTCGAGCGGCGCCTCGGCATAGTCGGCGGCCGTGCGATACTTGCGGAACAAGTCTTTGGTGACGATGTTCACCCGCTCGTCCGTGCATTGGGCCGAAAGAATCACGGCCACCAAAAGTTCCAACGGCGACGAATAACGCAGCGCGCATTCGGCATTGGGATAAAGCTGCGCGAGGGCGTCGGCCGTTCGTCGGGCGCGCTCTTTCACGGCGCTCTTCGAGCCGGCTCGATTTGCGCCTACGCTGGCGGCCATCCTAGACCCCGATACGACGACGAAACGCCCCGCGGCGCACCCCCGGCGACAGGCGATGCGCTGCGAACAAGCCGCCATTCTCCGCCCCCCTCCGCGCGTGTCAAGTTGAGCGAATTCTCGCCGAAATGCGGGCCGTTTGACCGTTTTCGTCGCAGGTGCTAGGCTCGCCGCGAGCCGCCGCCGATTCTCGTTTCCCCAAGAGTCCGTATGGATTCCGCTCAGTACGATCCGCTCTATCTCAAGGGGATCGAACTTTTCAATACTTGCGAGTTTTTTGAAGCCCACGAGGCTTGGGAAGAACTCTGGCAGGAGCACTTCGGGCCCGACCGCAAATTCTATCAAGGGCTGATTCAAGCGGCCGTGGCGGTGCATCATTTCTGCAACGGCAACATTCGCGGCGCAAAAAGGTGTACTACGGAAGCTGCGGTTATTTGGAGCCGTATCGTCCGCGACATCTCGGCCTGGATCTCGACAAATTCTTTGCCGACATGAAGGTTTGTTTCGCCGAAGTGATCGCCAGCGGCGACGATTTCCCGCAGATCGAGATCGTGGCCGATACAATTCCGGAAATCCATCTCGACCCGCCGCCCGCCGAATGATTCGGCCGGCTCCGCTTCATGTCCGAAAACGCGCTGGCCTTCGATCCGTCGACGTTCTCCGGTCGGGCACGGTTGTTTCCGCTGCCCAACTTGGTGATGTTCCCGCACGTGCTGCAACCGCTGCACGTGTTTGAGCCGCGCTATCGGGCTTTGCTGGAAGATTCTCTGGCCGACGACCGGTTGATCGCCATGGCCGTGCTCGCGCCGGGCTGGGAGAAACATTACGAAGGCCGTCCCAGGTTGCGACCGTTCGCATGCTTGGGACGCGTCGTAACGCACCAGCAAGTGGAAGGGGACAAGTACAACATCCTGCTGGCCGGCTTGCACCGCGTGCGCATCGTGCAGGAGATGCCCCCCGACAAGCTGTTTCGCGAGGCGACGGTCGAGATCGTCGACGACTACTATCCCGTGACGACGGCCGCCGATCGTCCTCGGCTGCAACGCGAGCTTCTGGACTCGTTTCGCAAATTCCTGCCGAACGTACCCGAGGTTCATAAGCATCTCGAAGACTTGCTGCACACCGAAGTCTCGCTCGGCATGCTCACCGATCTGGCCGGCTACACGCTGCAAATCTCGATCGACGACAAGGAAGCGCTGCTCGGCGAACCCGACGTCGACCGGCGTTGCCGACAACTACTGCGTTTGATCGCGGCGCTGCCGGCCAAAGTTCCCGGCCCGCAAAAAGGCCTCAAATGGCCGCCGGACTTCAGCACGAACTGAGCATCGGTGGCGCATAGACGTCGTCGCATACTTCATGTACCTCGACGATCGGCTTGGCACTTGGCAAGATGTTGACGCCCGCATCATTGAGGCGGCGCAGCGACAACAAGCAAGAGTCTCTTCCGCTCAAGGACGGAGTGCGACGATGGCCGAGGTTTGTGCGATTGTGTTGGCCGCCGGGCAGGGAACGCGGATGAAGTCGGACCTGCCGAAGGTGCTGGTGCCGGTTAGCGGGCGGCCGATGATCGACTACGTCGTCGACATGCTCGAAGCTTGCGGCGTCCGACGGATCATCGTGGTCGTCGGTTATCGAGCCGAACTTGTGCGCGAACATTTGGTCGGCCGGCGCGGGATCACGTTTGTCGAACAGACCGAGCGGCTCGGCACCGGCCATGCCGTGATGGTGTGCCGTGACGAATTGGCCGACCATCAGGGGCCGGTCGCAATCGTCACCGGCGACTCGCCGCTGGTGCGGGCGGAGTCGATTCGTGCTCTGTTGGCCGAGCGAGATCGGCTCAACGCCGCCTGCCTACTCGGCACGGCCAAGAAAGAAAATCCGTTCGGCCTCGGGCGAATCGTGCGCGACGAAAAAGGCCGATTTACCGGAATTGTCGAAGAAAAAGACGCCACGCCCCAACAGCGACTCATTACGGAAGTGAATATGAGTTGCTATGTTTTTGCGGCCGACGATCTGCGTCAGGCGCTCGGCGAACTGCGTGCCGACAACGTGCAGAAAGAGTATTATATCACTGACGCGCCGGGCCTTTTGCAGCGACGCGGACGCACGGTGGAAGCCCTCCCCGTGCTGACGCCGAGCGAAACCTTGAGCATCAACACGGTCGACGAACTGGCGATCGTGGAAGAGGCGATGCGGGCCGGGTAACGAGCAGATTTTGATCGAGCCTGCGTCGTTGCTCGGGCGTCACGTCCCCTCGCTTGCGCAGTCGGGGCTAGTATGTAGCGTCTAAAACGACGGCTGATTCTGAAATTTAGAACTTCATGACCGACCTCAAGATTTTTAGCGGCCGTTCGAATCCTACGCTGGCATCGCGCATTTGCGATTATCTCGGCGTGCCGCCGGGCAATATCGCCTTGTCGAGCTTTCCCGACAGCGAAATCTCCTGCAAGCTCGAAGAAAACGTACGCGGGCGCGACGTCTTCCTCGTGCAAAGCACCTGTGCGCCGGTGAACGAAAGCCTGATGGAACTGCTCGTGATGATCGACAGTTGCCGTCGGGCTTCGGCCGAGCGCGTAACTGTCGTGATTCCGTACTTCGGCTACGCCCGGCAGGACCGGAAGGACGAAGGACGTGTGCCGATCACGGCCAAGCTCGTTGCCAATATTATCGAGCGCGCCGGCGCGCACCGCGTGCTGACGATGGATCTGCACGCTGCGCAGATCCAAGGCTTCTTCGACTTGCCGGTCGACCACTTGTACGCCGCGCCGGTGCTCAACGACCACTTCCGACAAATGGACTACCCGCCGGACGACGTCGTGGTCGTGAGCCCGGACGAGGGAAGCATCAAGCGCGCGCTGGGGCACGCCAAGCGAATGGGAGCGAGGCTCGCGATCGTGGACAAACGGCGATCCAGCGCCGAGAAAACAAAGCAAGAAAACATCATCGGCGCGTCGGTCGAAGGGAAAGTCTGCTTCATGTTCGATGACATGATCAGCACGGCCGGCTCGATCTGCGGCGCTGCGGCGAAGGTTGCGGAATCCGGCGCGAAGAAGATTTACGTCGGCGCGACGCACGGCATCCTATGCGGCAATGCGCTCGCAAATCTCGAAGCCGCGCCGATCGAGAAGCTCGTCATTACCGACACCATCCCGCTGACGGCCGACCGCAAACTGCCGAAGATCACCGTACTGAGCGTGGCTCCGCTTTTGGGCGAAGCGATCAAGCGGATTCACCGGAATGAGTCGGTAAGCCGGCTATTTACTTAACGGACTTAGAGTTCGCGCGACGGAGATTGATCCGTTGATCCAGGCGCTGCTCAAGTTGATTTGCATCGTGGCGGGTATCGCCATCTGCGGTGTTGCCGGTGGGTTGGCATTCAGCCTCGCATTCGTACAAACCCCCGGCGATTTGAGCCAAAACATTCTCTGGTACGTACTCTTGAGCGGCCTGCCCGGCACGATCTTCGGAGCTCTCGGCGGCGGTGTAATCGGATTAGATGTCGGCAGGCGACTGTTTGGCGATTGAGCGACTACTTGCCGATGCCCCCGGCTCAGCCGATAATCGGCCGTTCGTGAGCCAGCCATCCGGCGTTTCGGTAGCCATGCTCTTTTGTGATGTTGCGTCGTTATCGGCGCGTCGTCGCACCCTTTCGCTTCATTCTTGGAGAGTATGGATATGAGCATGACCATGGGTCGTCGATTTGCCGCCGCGAGTGCGGCGTGAGTTTGCTTGTGCGTCGCCTCGATCGCGTCGGGCCACTTCGTGTGGATCGAAACGGAAGCCAAAGAGGGCAAGACGCTCGTGAAGAGCGGATTCGGCGAGCCGGAAGGCTGGGATCCGGACCTCGTCGGCAAGATCACGCAGACGAAGTATTGGACGAAGTCGGGCGATGAATTGAAGCCGCTCGACATGAAGCTCGACGAAAAGGAACAAGAGATCCGCACGACGGTCGACGGTGCGGCACCGGCCGTGATCGTGGCGTCGACGGAATACGGCGTGGTGCAATTTGGCCCCAGCCCGGCGAGCATGCTGCGATACACTGCCAAGTATTTGGCAGGCGCTCCGACCGCCTGGAAAGATTCGGCGACCAGTTCGCTGCGGGTCGAACTCGTCGCCAAGGCCGAAGGGGATTCCGTCGCCCTGCAAGCCCTGCACCTCGGCAAGCCCGCGGCTGGCGCGAAGATTAAGGCCACGAACCCCAACGGCGACGAAGTGGAAATGACGACCGACGATGCCGGCAAGGCGACCTGGAAGTTGGTCGGCCCGGGCAAGTACGGCTGCTATTTCGGCGTAACGACGCCGGAAGAAGGCAGCGCCGGCGACAAGAAGTACGCGGCGTTGAAGGACTACACGACGCTCTCGTTTGAGATCGCGAAGTAGCCCGACCGGCCGCGCAATCTGGGCAATTTACAACGGCCGCCGTCGTCGGATTTTCCGGCTTCGGCGGCCGTTTTATTGACGGTTTTATCCCCCTTCGGTCGACGTTAAATTTCCCGCTCCCTTGGGGTTGCATTCAAACGCTTTTCGTAGAGAATGGACCGACTTGGCGGGGCGGGAGATGCCCAAGCGGGGACGCTATCACGGACCTTGGCGGCGATGAAAAGTCGCCGGTCTGCGAACTTTGCGGCTTTGCGCCATATGCCGGCTTGAGAGCGCCGAAGGCGGTGCGCAGGCCCGGGCGGGAGTCTTATCGCTTGCCGTGTCGCCTCCTTGGGCGGCATGGTTCGGGCGCAATTTTCCCGCGAAAAACACCGAACAGAATCGCCGAACAGCGACCGCACAATCACACACCGACCGAGCTTGTAGGAATTTCAGTCATGCCGGAAGTTTTTCACGTCAGCGTCCGTGAGGAAACGGGCTCTCGCAACATGCATCGCCTGCGTCGCGCCGGAAAGGTGCCCGCGGTGCTTTACGGCCACGGCCAGCCGTGCGTGAATTTGGCGATCGGCAACGACGAAGTGAAGGCGATGATTCGCCACGGCGCACGCGTGGTCGATCTCGAAGGGGCCGTCGCCGAAAAGGCGTTCGTCAGCGAACTGCAATGGGACGCTTTCGGCCGCGAAGTCCTGCACATCGACCTGGCCCGCGTCTCGCTCGACGAACGCGTGACGGTGGAAGTGACGGTAGAACTCAAGGGTGAAGCCGAAGGCGCGAAGGCCGGCGGCGTCGTGGATCACGTGACGCACACCGTCGAAGTGGAATGCCCGGTCGTGGCAATTCCCGCAAAGGTGATTTTGCGGATTGCCGAACTGAAGCTCGACGGCCACCTCAACGCGGACAAAATCGAACTGCCTGAAGGCGTGACGCTCGTGACCGACGCCGAAACGGTGATCGTCACCTGTGCAAAGCCGAAGGCCGAAACGGAAGCCGCGGCCGGCGGCGACGGGGCCGAGCCGGAAGTCATCGGTCGCAAGGCCGGCGAAGAGGAAGCGGCCGAAGAGAAGTAATTGGTACGAGACGGTGGCGAGCGGGGTTCTGCCGGAACCCGGCTCGCACTTGCGGACCGGATTTCATGAAGCTGATCGTCGGCTTAGGAAACCCGGGCCGGAAGTACGAAGGAACGCGGCACAACGTCGGGTTCGACGTGGTGGCGCTCTTGCGCAGCGGGCAAGTGCTGGCGGCGTGAAGAAAGCGTTCCAAGGAGAAACGACGGACATCGTGGTCGGCGCAGAGCGGCACGATGCTGTTGTGGCCGCACACGTTTATGAACCGCAGCGGTTCGAGCGTGGTCGAGGCCCGCGACTTTTACAAGCTGACCAACGCGGACGTGTTGGCCGTGTGCGACGACCTCAACTTGCCGTTGGGGAAGTTGCGACTGCGGGCCAAAGGTTCGGCCGGGGGTCAAAAAGGCTTGGCCGATGTCATTCGGTGTTTGGGGGGCGAGGACGTTGCGAGGTTGCGTGTCGGCATCGGTTCGCCGAGCGACGTGCACCCCGATATGGACGCGGCCGATTTCGTTTTGGCGAAGTTCTCGAAGCGGGAACAAACCGACATGGACTTGGCCGTGCAGTTCGCCGCCGACGCGGCGGAGTGTTGGGTACGCGAAGGAATCGCCGCGGCGATGAATCGGTATAACGCAAGCAAAGACTAGAGACTTCAGACAAAAGACCGGAGACGTCAGACACCTGCAGGCATGGTATGACCCAGATGCGCCGATTTGCCGTCGGCCGCTCAGGTCTCAAGTCTCAAGGCTGTAGTCTCAGAATTTCAGGAGCTGCCTCGTGGCGAAGCACGTGTACGAAGCGATGTTCATTTTCGACTCCAACCGGTTCGGTCGCGATCCGGGCGGGGTTTCCGGCGCCATTGCGACGATTGCCCAAAAGTTCGGCGGCGAAATCCTCGCCAGCCGGCTCTGGGAAGAACGCCGCTTGGCCTACCCGATCAACGGCCAACGCAAGGGCACCTACTGGCTCACGTACCTCCGGCTCGAAAGCAAAGAGCTGGTGAACTTGAACCGCGAAATTTCGCTGAACGAATCGATCATGCGTTCGCTGGTGCTGAAGGTCGACCCGCGCATCGTCGACGCTTTGGTGAGCCACGCCACGCAGTCGTCGGCCGCTCCGGCTCCGGCCGCAGCTCCGGCTCCGCGTCGTGAACCGGTCGCCGCCGCCGAAGGCGCCGCGGAGTAGGGCGAAAAACAACAAGCGTCGATTTTCGAACTGAGCACGTCGCCTGCCGCGGCGTGCTCGGCCCTTTGAGCGAGTCGCCTCCATGGCCAGCTTCAACAAAGTCATCTTGATGGGCAACCTGACCCGCGACCCCGAAGTGCGTTACACGCAAGGGGGCACGGCGGTGTCGGAAATCGGTTTGGCCGTCAACGATCGTCGCAAAGACGCCAAAGGCGAGTGGATCGAAGAAACGACGTTCGTCGACGTCACGCTCTGGGGACGCACGGCTGAAATCGCCGGCGAATACCTGGGCAAAGGCTCGTCGGTCCTCATCGAAGGCCGGCTCAAGCTCGACAGCTGGGAGAAGGACGGCCAGAAGCGTTCGAAGCTCCGCGTCGTCGCCGAAGCCATGAAGATGCTCGGCGGTAAAGGCGGCGGCAAAGGCGGCGGTTCGCCTCCTCCCGACGAAAGCGAATACGGCGGCGAGCCGTCCGGCTCAAGCTACGGCGGAGGATCGGGCGGCGGCGGACGAGGCGGCAATCGCGGCGGCTCCGGCGGCGGCGGTCGTCAATCCGCGGGTGATGAAGACATCCCGTTCTAGTCGCTTTGCACGAGTCTGCCGCAAGCTCACGAATTCCCATACATAACGGCCGCTTGCAAGCGGCTACCACGAACAAAAACACACGTCACGCAGATTGAGGAACACGGAAATGCCCGCTCAACGTAAACTCGGCAAGCGTTTGCCCCGCGGTCGCAACGGCGGCATCGAGCTGATGCTGATCCAAGACGTCGATCACCTCGGCAAGCAAGGGGACGTGGTGAGCGTTCGCCCCGGCTATGCCAACAACTACCTGCTGCCGCAGGCCTTGGCGACCGTCGCTACCGAACATCACAAGCGGATGGTCGAAAAGCACCGTGCCCGCCTGAACGAAATCCAAAAAGCCCGCATGGCCGGCCTCCGCGACTTCGCCGATCAACTCGCGAAGCAAAGCGTGACGATCGAAGCCAACGCCAACGACGAAGGCCATCTGTACGGCTCGGTGGGCCCGTCGGAAATCATCAACGCCCTGAAGAAGCTCGATTTCACGATTACGGCCGATCAGGTTCGCCTCAAGGGTCCGCTGAAGGAACTCGGTCTCTACACCGTGAAGATTCACCTCGGTCACGAAATCGAGAGCGATCTCAAGGTTTGGGTCGTCCCGACCGTGCAAGACGAACATGCCGAAAAGAAGCCCGCCGAAAAGCCGGCGGAAAAGAAGGCCTAAGGCCTTAGATCGAATTCGCGTCGCCGGAAAATGGCCGGCCTCGCCGATCGCTTCGTTATAATCACGGCGTCGTCCGCACTTGAGGACGACGCCGTTTTTCTTGCGCCGCACGGAGGAGCAACCGAGATGTCGACTCAAGAGCGCGAGCGTTTCTCGCCGCGTCGCGACAACCCGCAAGTGCGGCCGGCGACGGAGCTTTTTGATCGCGCTCCGCCGCAAAGCCCCGAAGCGGAAAAAGGGGTGCTCGGCAGTTTGCTGCTCGATCCGCGGATGTGCGACGACGTCGCGATGGTGCTGCGTCCCGAAGAGTTCTACTCTCCTTCGTACCGCCGCGTGTATGAGTGCATGCTTGAAATGCACAACGGCGGCAAGCAGATCGACGCCACGCTCCTCATCGAACGCCTGCGGGCTTCCGGCGAATTTGAAATGCTCGGCGGCATGTCGCTGTTGCTCGACATCGCCGAATGCGTGCCGACGGCGGCCAACGCCGTATGGTACGCCCAGATCATTCGCGACAAGGCCGTCGTCCGCGACCTGATCCACGCCTCGACGGAAATCCTGCGCGACTCATACGACGCCGCCATCGAGCCGCGCGAACTCCTGGCCCAAGCCGAGGCCAAGGTATTCGGCATCCTCGAGCAAAAAGGCACCAGCAACATCGCCGGCATGGCCGACATCTTGCACGATACGATGCTGCGGATCGACGATCGCTTGAGCCGCGGCGGCGGCATCGGCGGCATCTCCACCGGACTCGACGACCTCGACAACCAAACCGGCGGTTTGCACGATTCGGAACTCATCATTCTCGCAGCTCGTCCGTCGATGGGCAAAACGGCGCTGGCCACGACGATCGCCGAAAACGTGGCGATGAACGACCGCAACGGCGTGCTCTTCGTCAGCCTCGAAATGTCGCGGCTCGAATTGGCCGAGCGTATGCTCTGCTCGCGCGGTCGCATCAACGGCCACAACCTGCGCAATGGACACCTCTCTTCGGGCGACCGCAAAAAGCTGATCGAGGCCTCGAGCGATTTGAGCCAAGCCCCGATCTACATTGACGATTCGCCGAGCCGCACGATGACGGAAATCGCCGCCGCGGCCCGCCGCATCAAACGCCGCGAAGGCCTCCGGCTCATCGTCATCGACTATTTGCAACTCATCGAACCGGACAACTCCAAAGATCCGCGTCAGGAACAAGTCTCCAAGATCGCTCGCCGCCTCAAAGGCATGGCCCGCGAACTCAAGGTGCCGGTGCTCTGCTTGTCGCAGCTCAATCGTCAGGCGGAAGCGTCGAAAGACAACCGCCCGAAGCTGAGCCACCTTCGCGAATCGGGAGCCATCGAACAAGACGCCGACGTCGTCATGTTCGTCCACCGCGAAGAATACTACCTCTCCGACGAAGAAGAGAAAGCGAAGGTCGCCGGCAAAGCCGACCTGATCATCGCCAAACAGCGTAACGGTCCCGTCGGCGACGTCCGCGTCGCTTGGCTCAAAGACTACACGCGTTTCGTCAACTTGACGAAAGAAGAATACTCGTTCGATTAACAGAACTCCTTTCCCTCTGGAAGAGGATGCGCACAGGACAGGTGAGGGAGTCGTCAAAGCTACTTCGTGCGACGATCAATCGTACGTCTTCCGAAGGTGTAAACATGCGCATCATGCTATTCCTTCTCGGCTTCGCCCTCTCATCATGCTGCGCCGAAGCCGACGACTGGCAGCCGCTGTTCAACGGTAAGGATCTGACCGGCTGGCGCGCCAATCTTGATCCCGCGGCATTCACCGTCTTAAACGGCGTCCTTCGCGTTCAGGCTTCGAGCCAAACCAGAGCCCACTTGTTCTACGTCGGCGATAAGCAAGAGAGACTTGTCGCCTTCAAAGACTTCGAACTCGAAGCAACCGTGCGTGCCGAGCCCAACTCTAACGGCGGCATCTTCGTCCATACCGACATGACGACACGAGATGCGAAGCAGCACTTGGCGAAGGGCTATGAAGTGCAGCTCAATAGCTCGCAGTCGGAGAAGCGGAAGACGGGCAGCCTCTATGCGATCGTCGATCTCGACAAATCCCCCGTGGATGAGACCGAATGGTTCACCGTCCGAGTCGTCGTGCGGGAGAAGCGAATCACCATCGCTCTCGACGGCAAGCAAGTCGTCGACTACACCGAACCGGCCGACGTCGTGCGCCCGAAGGAACGCGTCGGACGATTGTTTTCAAAAGACGGCGGCGCGATTGCGCTACAGGCCCACGACTCAGGCAGCGTTTGGTACTTCAAAGACATCCGCATCAAGCGGTTACCGTGACGGCGGCAGCCTAAGACGGGATTATTTCGCCGAACGCGGCAGGCTTCATTCTTGTTCGCCGTCAGCCGGCGTAGGCCGAAGCGGTAGCCGGAATTGCGTAGCACTTGCTTCACCTGTTCCAGTTCGGCGTCGTCGTCACGGCCGCGAAATTTGACGGTCACGCAAAACCTTCGGCAGCGGCGCTCGCCGAGCCAGCGCCGAGCAACTCGCAGATTCGGTCAGGAAACGCAATCACATCGCTGAGCAGCCAATCGACCGGCTCCTCCGGCCAATAGGTGAAAGCGTCGCCGCGTACGAACGTCAGCCGCCGATCGGCCATAAGATCGTCTCGCAAAGCGCTCCGATCGACGGCCGTCACCAAGGTTCCGCGTCGGAGCGCCGTGTAACTCCAACTTCCCGGCGACGCACCGAGGTCAATGCACGTCTCGTCGGCCGCAATTCTGCATCCCAACCGTAGTTCCGCTTCGACCAACTTGGCGAAGGCCCGCGACGGCGCAAGCTTGTCTTCCGCCGGTTCGATTCGCCCCGCAATCCATGGCGACAAGCAATATCGCCACCTCTCACGTTCGTCGGCCTTCACGACCGAAATCCAGCCGGCATCCGGCGCCGTCAGCAAGACCTGCACCAGCGCTTCGTCTGCGCGCCACGCCCCTTCCGAATCGTCGTTGCGCCGTCGCAGCAATCGCCGCCGCACTTCGTGCATCCGCTCGCCGATCGCCTGCTCGACGAGTTGCGCTCGTCCGACCCCGCTCGTTCCGTCGGGAAACGGCGTACTGAACACGTGCAGACGCCACGCTACGTCGAGTTGATCGAGCCCGTCTGAAACGGCCCGCGTCGCCGCTTCGGCCCATTGCGAAACGCTCGCCGCCCGGCAAGCCGCGGCCGCCGGCAAGACTTGCTCGGCAAACGCCGCGATCGGCTCGACCTGCGCCAGCTTAGCATCGTCATACGCCCCGGCGACGACGCAACCTGCCGAAGATTCGACGACCTGCGAACGGCCGATGATCGGCGAGAGCGTGCGGCGCAGTTCGTCGGCGAGCGCCGCGGTCCAATCCGGTTCACAGACAAACACTGCGGGCATAGTCGACAATCGAACGACGAACCACGGACCAAGCGCTCACAAGACGCAAAAGGAAAAACGAATTAGGTCTCTTCCCCATCCTCGCGAATCTCGACTTTGAGCGCCCCAAGCAGATTCATGATCTGGCGCTCTTTGTGCTTAATGAACGGCACGTTGTCGAGCACGATCGGCCGCTCGTTGCTGGGTTGCAAAATCAGCCGTCCGCTGCGCAGGAGAATGTATTCAAACAGGTCGTTGATCTCGTTGTCGAGCCGCAGATTCGGTGCGGCCCGACGCGTCAGGTTGCTCAAGAATCCGTGGTGGTGCAGGATTTCGTTGGCCCGCACTTCCCAATAGTCGAAGCTCAGCGTGAGGAACGACACGGCGAAGATCGCACCCAAAATACCGATCAGTCCCCAATAGTACGTCGCATTAGCCAACGGCCGGAACTTCATCAAAAAAACGGTGAGCGCCGGCAGCAACTCCGGCTTGAGTGTGAAGAGCAACACCAGTCCCAGTGCAATCGCCGCGGCGCAGAAAAACATCGTCAGCGAAGTCGTCCGCGGAAAATCGAACGCCAGCACCACGAGATTGATCCCGAACACCCCGAGAAACAGCGTGTTCAGAACGACGGCCGTTTTATTGTGCGGATCAAGCGGATCGGCTGCGAAGCTCAAATACAGCGCCGTGACGAGTCCGAAGATCAGCGTGGGGTAGAGAAAGATGATCTTCGGATAAGAAACGACGATCACGCTCTCGACGTCTTCGGACTTACCTTTGCCCGTCGTCGCAGTAGCCTGCGCCATGGCGAAACTCTCGTGGAAAACTCGTTGTAATGAAAATGCTCGGCAAGATTTCAATGCCGACTCATGCATCGGCTTGGCGATGCATCTACGGAGGTTATTCGTCGACCAGGGCGAAATCTTGCCGTCATTATCACCGTCGGGGGGCGTTCTGTCACCAGCGAACGATGACGACCGCCGCAAGCGACTTGCGAGGTTGGACTGCCGCCGTAGGGCGTGTTAGGCTGACGCGCGCTCGATTCCGCTACATCTTCGATCCCGCCCCGTTACACCGTTCCGAGGAGTTTCGCCGTTATGAAGCTTATCGCCGCCCTCACGCTGGGCCTGTTCGCCCTCTCCGCCGTCGTCACGACCGGCGCCGTCGAAGCCGCCGAATTGCAAGTCGGTAGCCCTGCCCCCGACTTTACGCTCGTCGGCACCGACGGCAAGTCCTACAAGCTCTCCGATTTCAAAGACAAGCAGGCCGTCGTCGTCGCTTGGTTCCCCAAGGCCAAAACCGGCGGCTGCACGAAAGAATGCAAGAACATGAAGGCCGAAGGGGACGCGATTCGCCAGTTCAACGTCGCCTACTTCACGGCCAGCGTCGATGATCCGAAACTCAACAAGGAATTCTCCGACGACCTGGGCCTGGACTACCCGATCTTGAGCGATCCGACGAAGGCTACGGCCAAGGACTACGGCATTCTCAACGACCGTGGCGTTGCGAACCGCGTGACGTTCTACATCGGCGCCGACGGCAAGATTCTCTTCATCGACAAGACCGTGAAGACCGACACTCACGGCGCGGACATCGCCAAGAAACTCGGCGAATTGGGCGTGCCGAAGAAGTCGTAAACTGCGAACGATCCGATAAGCGGAGTCGAACCAAAGTTCGACTCCGCTTTTTATTGCGCAATCAATTGCTCAAATTCGTCTTCCGTGAGCACCGGCACGCCGAGCGATTGCGCTTTTTCCAGCTTGCTCCCTGCTTCGGCGCCGGCCACGAGATAGCTCGTCTTTTTTGAGACGCTCGACGATGCTTTGCCGCCGTGGCGCGTGATCAGTTCTTCGATCTCATCTCGCTTGTACTTCACGAGCGTGCCGGTGACGACGAGCGTCTTGCCGGCCAATTTCCCTTCGCCGCCGCCGATCGGCGGAGCTTTTTTCGGCGAGGTCATATCCAGGCCGACCGATTTCAAATCGTCGACGATTCGTGCGCCTTCGTCACCGTGGAGAAACGCGTACACGCTGGCGGCGATCGTCTCGCCGATCTCGTTCACTTCGCTCAGTTGCTCCTCGCTCGCGGTCAGCAAAGCATCGACGTCGCCGAAGTGCTCGGCCAAGATCACCGCGGTCCGTGCGCCGACGTGCCGAATCGAAATCCCGTTCAGAAGTCGCGCTAATCCGCGTGCTTTGCTGGCTTCCACGCCGGCGAGCAAACTCTCGGCGCTCTTCTTCCCCATCCGCTCCAGCTGCATCAGCCGCTCGGAATCGAGCCGGTACAAATCGCCGTAGGATTTCACCAAGCCTTCGCCGACGAGTTGATCGACAAGCTTATCTCCGAGCCCTTCGATATCCATGGCATTGCGGCCGGCGAAATATCGCAACCGCTCCTTCCATCTGCGCCGGGCATTGATAATTCGGGCAGCGGATATAAACGCCTTCCTCGTCCTTAACGACCGGCGTACCGCACTCGGGGCAATTCGTCGGGAACGGGAATTTCGGCAGATCGCTCTCGCGCCGATGGGCTTCGACCCGCACGATATGCGGAATCACCTTACCGGCCTTTTCGACGACGACGTAATCGCCGATGCGAATATCCTTCCGCTCGATTTCTTCGGCATTGTGCAAGCTGGCTCGGCTCACCGTGGTGCCGGCCAATTCCACCGGCTCCAAATCGGCGACCGGCGTGATCGCCCCGGTCTTACCGACCTGCACGCGAATGCCGTTGAGTTTCGTCACGGCTTCATACTTTTCGAACTTGTAGGCGATCACCCACCGCGGGCTCTTACTCGTCGCGCCAAGGCGAGCTCGCTGTTCGAAGCTATTCACCTTGAGTACCAGCCCGTCGATCTCAAACTCCAACTCGTGCAGTCGCTCGATCACTTCTTCGCAGTGCTTGGCAGCTTCGTCGAACGTTTTGAAGGCTTGCACCAGCGGAGTCGCCGGCAATCCGTAGCCGCCGATCTCGCGCAAGAACTCCATATGCGTAGCGGCTCGGATACCGCTGGTCTCGCCGACGCCGTGACAGAACAAGCGCAGTCGCCGCTCTTTCGCGATTTTCGGATCGAGCAAGCGAATCGCCCCGGCGGCGCAGTTTCGCGAATTCTTGTACGGCTCTTCACCACGCTCCGCTTGCTCCCGGTTCATTTCGGCAAGATCGGCGTTCGTGATGTACACCTCTCCGCGCACTTCCAAAACATCGGGGACGTTGCGGCCTTTCAGCTTCTGCGGGCATTCCTTGATCGTCCGCACGTTATGCGTGACGTCGTCGCCGAGCCGGCCGTTGCCTCGCGTGGCGGCCTGCACAAGTCGGCCGTTTTCATAACGGATCGAAACCGCCACGCCGTCAATCTTCAATTCCACGACCCATTCGATCGGTTCGCCGTCGAGCAGCTTCGCCGTTCGCTCGGCGAACTTGCGCAGCTCGTCGAGACTATACGTATTGTCGATCGACATCATCGGCACGCGATGCTCGACCGGCGTGAGCTCCGAAACCGGCGCGTCGCCGATCCGCTGCGTCGGGCTATCCGGGATAATCAGCTCCGGATGCTCGGCTTCCAATGCCTTCAAGCGATCGATGAGTTTGTCGTACTCAAGATCGGTAATAGACGGCGCAGCTTCGACATAGTACCGCCGATCGTGCTCGCGAATCTCGGCCCGCAGTTGCTCGACCTCGGCCGTCGGGCTCTTCGACTTGCTCATCGCTGGAATACGAAGAAAAGGAGATGAAGGGGATCACTCAGGAGATACTGGAGACGAAGATAAGGAGATGCGAGATCGCCGGCAACGCACAGTGGTTCTCACCTATCTGCTTCCATCTCCATCATCCTCTTCTCATCTCCCACATCTCCCTTTCTTCCGCCGCAATATGGACTCAGCAACTCAGCAATTGTCGACGCGGGCACATTCCGGGGCCATCGTGGCCGGCAGATTTCGGTGGCTGTTTGGTACGAAGCAGAGAAACTTGAGTGGCGCCGAGCCCGTGTTGCGAAACTGATGAATCTCATCGGGCGCTACGAACACGACCGTTCCCGGATGCAGCGGCTTGGGTTGATCGTCTTCCCAAATCTCGCCCTCCCCTTCGAGCACGAACACCTCGTGCTCATACGGATGGCTATGCCGCGGGGTGTAGCCTCCCGGGGCAACTTCGAATTGACGCATCGCGAAGTTGGGCGCACCGTCGGTTTCGTCGACCAGCCAACGCACTTTGCAAGCGTGCGAGCCAAGCATCGTCACTTCGACGCTCTTGACGGCTTCATACGGCGTGACCTTCATGTCGTCTTCTCCTCGGGTTGTGTCGCGGCGATCTCCGCGGAACGCCTTTCGGCGGCCGCCCTTTCATTCGCTCGGCGTAGCCAATATCCGTCGGTCGCCATCGCGGCAAATGACGCAAGCGTCAGCAAAGCAAGTTCGGCGACCAGCAACGTATTGCCGTGCCGCTCCATGAACGTCATCAGTTGATGAGGGCCGCGGGGAGCGGACGCCGACGTCGTTGCAGCAGCAGCGGACGTCGCATAGTTTCGCTCCGTCCGCAACGAGCGCATCGCCATGAGCCCGTAAGCACAAGCCGTGAGGCAGAACGCCACGCCGACGATCACCAACAGCACGTAGAATGGATTGAACCCCTTCTTGAATCGCATCGTTTTATTATAGCGACCGAGCCCAAACGGCTCGCCCCTGTTCGAGGGCAAACCGCCGGGTTATGCTGAGGGATTGCCGACGCATTGCCGGCGTCTGCAGTGGGTAAAGCAAGGAGTCGCACGCCTTGTCCGAACGCCTGATTCAGCTCCGCAAGGTCGAAGTTCACAACCTCAAAGGGATCGACATCGATCTTCCGCGGGGTCGGCTCATCGTATTCTGCGGCCTGAGTGGTAGCGGCAAGAGCAGTCTCGCGTTCGACACGCTTTACGCCGAAGGACAACGCCGGTACATCGAGAAGCTTCTCGGCCTACACGCGGCAGTTTCTCGAACGGCTGGAAAAGCCGCTGGCGGAAAAGATCGAAGGGCTCCCGCCGTCGATTGCCGTCGCCGCGAAAAGTTCGAGCCGTTCCACACGCTCGACCGTCGGCACGGTGACCGAGGCCAACGACTACCTGCGGTTACTGTTCGCCAAAATCGGCCGACTGTTCTGCACCGGCTGCGGTCGCGAGGTGTTGCGAGACAGCCCGCAAAGCGTGGCCGAAGCCTTAGCGAAGGTGCCGGCCGGTCGGCGGTTTATGATTGCCGTTCCGCAAAACGTGCCCGACGGCACAGACCCCGCGCAAGCGCTCGCTGAGCGGCTTACGGCCCTCCGCGAAGATGGCTTCACACGGCTCATTCTGAGCGATCGTACCGTCAACCTTGCACAAGATTTCACGCCGACGGCGGCGGATCTGCAGCAAAAGTCGTTCGATATCGTCGTCGACCGCTTAAAGACCGGCGACACGGCGGCACAACGCGTGAGAGATTCGCTCGAAACGGCCTTCGCAACCGGCCAAGGTCGGGCCGTGCTCTACGTAGAGCAAATTCCGCCGGACGCCGCCGCACCGGTCGTCGAAGATACGACTGACACCATCGCGGCTTTGGGCGGCAAGTCGACCGTCGTCGACGGCGCACCTTGGCGACGCATCGGTTACGTCAATCGTCTGGCTTGCGAAGATTGCGGGCTCACATATCCAGAGCCTGAACCCCGGCTCTTTAGCTTCAACAGCCCGCTCGGAGCGTGCCCCGAGTGCGAAGGATTTGGGAATGTTATCGACATCGATATGGAGTTGGTCGTTCCCGATCCGCAGAAGAGCCTGAAGGAGGGAGCCGTCGCACCGTGGAACACACCGGCCTATGCCCACGAGCTAAAAGAACTTCTCGCCCTGGCGAAAGACTATGACTTGCCGGTGGAAGTGCCGTTCAAGAAGCTCACGCCCGAGCAGGTGCGGCTCGTCGTGGAAGGGGTGCCCGAGCGAAACTTCGGCGGTCTTAAAGGCTTCTTCAATTGGCTGGAGAAGAAGAAATATAAGATGCACATCCGCGTGTTTCTGAGCCGCTGGCGCAGTTACCGCGAATGCCCGATATGTCACGGTGCGCGACTTCGCCCCGAGCCGCTCGCGTGGCGCATCGGCGAGAAGAACATTGCCGAAATCACGGCCATGAAAACGGCCGACGCCGTCTCGTTCTTTCGTGAATTACAACTCAGCGAGTACGACACGGCGGTCGGTCGCACGATGCTCGAGCAGGTGCAATCACGCATCGGCTACTTGGAGCAGGTCGGTCTGGGCTACCTGACGCTCGACCGCACGATTCGCACGCTCAGCGGCGGCGAAATGCAGCGAGTGACGCTTACGTCAACGCTAGGCTCCGGTCTCGTAAATATGCTCTACGTGCTCGACGAACCATCGGCCGGGCTGCATCCTCAAGATACCGATCGCTTGGTCAGTGCGGTGAAGCGGTTGCGCGATCGCGGCAATAGCGTCGTCGTCGTGGAACACGACGAGTCGATGATTCGCGCGGCGGATCAGGTCGTGGAAATCGGCCCGGCGCGGGACGCAACGGCGGCAAGGTCGTGTTTCAAGGTACGCCGCAGGAAATGGAGGCGACCGTCGGCAATATGACCGGCGACTACCTCGCGGGCCGACGCGGGGCTTCGACTCCCAATGTGCGCCGCAAAGCCGAACACGGCTGGGTACGGCTCGCCGGCGCTCGCGGCAACAACCTGAAGAACATTACCGTCGAGTTCCCGCTGGGTGTGCTTTGCGTCGTCACCGGCGTCAGCGGCGCGGGCAAAAGCACGCTCGTACAAGACACACTCCATCCGGCCTTGTGCCGACGCATGCACATCGAAGCTCCGCGGCCGCTCGATTTCGACGACGTTTTCGGCGACGGCCAGATCGACGACGTGGTTCTCGTAGATCAAAGCCCCATCGGCCGTTCGCCAAGGTCGAACCCGGTAACGTACGTCAAAGCATTCGACGAAATCCGCGCGGTATTCGCCGACACGGTCGAAGCCCGTACGCGCAATTACACGGCAGGCTACTTTAGCTTCAACGTCGAAGGAGGCCGCTGCGAACGGTGCGAGGGTGACGGCTACCTGGAAGTCGACATGCAGTTCATGGCCGATGTCTTCATGAAGTGCCCCGAATGCCGCGGAAAGCGTTACCGAAAAGAAATTCTCGACGTCACCTATCGCAACGCCTCGATTGCCGACGTGCTCGACATGACCGTGCGCGAGGCGTTTACGTTCTTCCGCGGCAGCACGAAGGTGCAGGCCAAGCTCAAGAAGCTAATGGACGTCGGGCTCGACTATCTGCAACTCGGCCAGCCGGCGAACACGCTCAGCGGCGGCGAGTCGCAACGTTTGAAACTCGCCGGCTATATGGCCTCGGCCCGCAAAGGGCGAGCGCTGTTCATCCTCGACGAACCAACCTCCGGTCTGCACTTCGCCGACGTCGTGCAATTGATGGATTGCTTCGAAGCCTTGCTGGGCGTCGGCCATTCGCTGATCGTCGTGGAGCACAACATGACGATCATCAAAGGGGCAGACTACGTGATTGATCTCGGCCCCGGGGCGGCGGATGCCGGCGGCCGCGTCGTGGCGAAGGGTGCGCCCGAGCAAGTGGCCCGCGTCGCCGAATCGGCTACAGGCCGAGTGTTGGCCGAAATGCTGGACCTCGAAAACAAACCCGCAAACGGCCGCGAACGCTCGGCGTAAAGAATGGGCGTTAAGAATGTTTGAAGGCGCGCGTCGAGCCGTCAGGCCGACGTGTCCGGAGTGCGTCCGCCGATGATCAACTCAACCTGCCAAGCCACGGTTTTCTACGACGATGTCGGCGAGGCCTCGGCCCGGATTTATGCACTGGCCGCGCCAACCGTCGACGGCCGCTTGCTCACGGTCGACGAACTCGCAGAATGCCGGCTCGACTGCCGCGTGGATGGCCCGACTTGCCGATATTCCACGACCCTGCAAAGCCGCATCAAGCTCAAGCATCGCGGCGTGACCAACTGGGGCGAAATTCCCGCCGTGATGGCGGAAGGATTTCTTCCGGATCCGTGCCCCTGGAGCCCGGACCTTCCATTTCTCTATCGCGTCGTCGGCACGATACGGCTCGGTGAACGGACGATCGCCGAGATCCATCAAACTTTTGGAATCCGCCCGCTGAGCGTGGTTCGTAACCGAATCAAGTTTCAAGAAAGGACTTGGGTACCGCGAGCCGTTCATCAAAGCATCTTCGAGAACGCCCCCAAACTTGAACAGTGGCGAGATTCGGCATCGACTCTCATCGCAGAGAATTCCAACTTCGAGTTCCTCAATGCCGCCGACGACGTCGGAGTCTCCGTGATCGCAAAGCTTCCCGATGATGCTACGGGACAGGATGTTGTCCGCCGACTCAGCCGTCATCCTTCGGTGATGTTCGTTCACTCAGGGGCATTTCTCCGATCGGAATTCCGGGATGCCGCACGCAACACTCTCTTTATATGCTGCAATCCACGTTCGTTTAGCGAATTTGCAGAACCGGACGTTCTGGAGGTTTGCATAGACGACGCCTCAGCGCATATTCAAGATGCGACAAACGGCTCGTTGTCCATGCCAATATTTGTCTGCCGGATGCTCGAATCAGCAACAAACATGGGCGACGCTCGGTCGGCTTGCGACACGCTGCAACGAGATGTCATAGGTCTGTGCGACCCTGCCGGGTACATCGTATGAGCGATGTTTCCAATGGACCGGAGAATATCCCTGACTTAACTCGCTACGTCCGCCAAATGCGTTACGCTCCGCTCGGCGAAGAAGGCCAGCGGCGGTTGCTGGCGAGTCGGGTTTTGATCTGCGGCGTCGGCGCGCTCGGCAGTGTTTTGGCAAACACTCTGGCTCGGGCGGGCGTCGGCAAGCTGCGCATCGTCGATCGTGATTTCGTCGAACTCACAAACCTGCAGCGACAAGTTTTGTTCGATGAAGCCGACGTGGCCGGCAACTTGCCAAAGGCGATCGCTGCCGCGAATAAGCTGCGTGCGATCAATTCCGAAATCGAAATCGAACCGATCGTCGCGGACGTCGGCCCCGACAACATTGCCTCACTTTGTGCGGGCGTCGATCTGATGGTCGACGGCACCGACAACTTCGAAACCCGATTTCTGCTCAACGACGCCGCAGTAAAGTTCGGCATTCCCTGGGTCTACGGCGGTTGCATCGGCGCCGAAGGCCAGACGCTGACGATTCTCCCTGGAGAAACGCCGTGCCTCCGCTGCGTGATGTCCGAACCGCCGCCGCCCGGAACGTCGCCCACTTGCGATACTGCCGGCATCACGAGCCCGATCATCAATGTCATCGCGTCGATCGAAGCGATGGAGGCGATGAAGATTCTCGCCGGCAAGCGCGAGGCGATTCAGCGCGGCCTGCTCGTGTTTGATCTGTGGGACAACGCGATCCGCTCCGTGAAGCTCGACGGCCTGCGCGAAGCGGCCGATTGCCCGACGTGCAAACATCGCGACTTCGCCTGGCTCGAAGGCCGCCGCGGCAGCCGCACGGCCGTGCTTTGCGGACGCAACGCCGTGCAAATCAGCGGCGCAGTCGGTCACGCGGTTTCGCTCGAATCGTTGGCGGAAAAGCTCGCTACCGTCGGCAAGGTTTCGCGCAACCCGTTTCTACTGCGAGCGCAAGTCGGCGATTATCTGCTGACGATCTTCCCCGACGGCCGAGCCATCATCGGCGGCACCGACGACGAAACCGTGGCTCGCTCGGTTTACGCGAAATACATCGGAGCGTAACCGCTCGAAAGTGCTTGTATCGCCCCCTTCGCGGCAATATTATAACAACCGAAAGAAATTCGCCGTCCGAGCGAATCTCTGCCTCGCGTCGCCCCGCAAGCCGTTTCATCATCACGAGTTAACGCATGCACCCCGCCGCCACTCGGTTTGCCGTTTCCCTGGTCCTCGGTCTTGCGACTGTCGCCGGCTGCAAGAAGCCAGACGGTGGCCAGATCAAGGTCGCGTTCGTCACTAACAATGCCCACGCGTTCTGGAATCGGGCCGAGCGTGGTTGCCAGAAAGCGGCCAAAGATCTCGGCGTGGCCGTTGAGTTTCGTCGCCCCGCCGGCGGTAGCCCGAAAGAACAGCAGGACATCTGCGAGAACCTCCTCGCTCAAGGCGTGCACGGCATTGCCGTAAGTCCGAACGACGCGGCAAACCAAGTGGCGTTCTACAACAAGATCGCCGACCAAATCCCGTTGGTCACGCAAGACAGCGACCTACCGACGGGCAGCAAGCGCCGTTGTTACTTGGGCACCGACAACGTCGGTGCCGGGAAAGCCGCGGGCCAGATGGTAAAGGAGCTTCTTCCGGACGGCGGCCAGATCGTCGTGCTCGTCGGGAGTCTCGATCCGCAAAATGCTCAAGACCGTCGCCGCGGCGTACTCGACGAACTCGCGGGCGTCGACAACGCTCAAGGTCCCAAACTCGGCAAGTACGAGTTGCTGGAGACGATCACCGACGGCAGCAGCTCATCGGAATGCAAAAAGAAGGTCGACGACTTCCTCGTAAAGTATTCCGGCGATAAATCGAAGCTCTGCTTCGTCGGCCTCTGGGCGTACAACCCGCACATGGCGCTGCAAGCCGTGAAAGCCGCGAACCTGGCCGGCACGGTAAAGATCGTCGGTTTCGACGACGACGCGGAAACGCTCGTCGCAATCAAGGAAGGAACCATCTACGGGACGGTCGCACAGCAGCCGTTTGAATTCGGCGTCGAAGCGGTGCGCATCCTGACGGGCCTCGTCAAGAAGGACGAATCGGTACTTCCGCCCGGAGGTATCAAGTACATTCCGCACCAAGTCATCAAGAAGGCCGACGTCGACGCCTACAATGAAAAGATGAAGCAGATCGACTCCTCGCCGTCGGCCTAAACGCGCATCGCCTGAGCAACGCCTGGAGCGTCACACGTGCTGGAAACGCTTGGAGTCGGCAAGAGTTTTCCCGGCGTGCAAGCCTTGGCCGGCGTGTCGCTTGGCGTTGCACCGGGCGAAGTCGTATCGGTGGTCGGCGAGAACGGGGCCGGCAAATCGACGCTGATGAAGATCCTCGCAGGCGTGCAAACGCCTGATGAAGGAACGCTCCGACTCGACGGCCGAGACGTCCGCTTCGCCAACGTGGACGCCGCGCAGCAAGCCGGCATCTCGCTGATTCACCAAGAGCTCAACTTGGCCGAATCACTCGATGTGGCCGGCAACATCTTCCTCGGTCGTGAACCGCGCTTCGGCGGGCCGCTCGGCTGGATTTCGTCGAGCATTTATCGAGATGCCGAAGTTCTGATGCGTCGACTCGGCCTTGATTGCGAGCCGACGACGCTCGTTCGCAAGCTCTCGCTCGGCCAGCGGCAATTGGTCGAGATTGCCCGGGCTCTGAGCTTAAACTCGCGGTACATCATCTTCGACGAACCGACCTCGAGCCTGACCGATCGCGAAACCGAGCGGTTGTTCGAGGTGATCCGCGGATTAAAGGCGGCCGGCGTCGGCGTGCTCTACATTTCGCATCGGCTGCACGAAGTACGACTTTTGAGTGATCGCGTCGTCGTCCTGCGAGACGGCCGGAATGCGGGCGACCTACGGCGCGAAGAAATCACGCACGAAGCGCTCGTGGCCCGCATGGTCGGACGGGAATTGAAGCAATTTTTTCATCGCACGCATCGCGCATCCGTCGCAACCGGCGAACAACTGCCGGCCGTGGAAGTGAGCGACGTTCGCTGGAGCCCCAAGCAGCGGCAAGGCATCTCGCTCGGCATTCGCGCCGGTGAGATCGTCGGCATGGCCGGGTTGATGGGGTCGGGTCGGACCGAATTTGCCGAAACGCTGTTTGGCCTACGGCGCATGACTTCCGGTATAGTGCGAATCGCCGGGCGCGAGATTCATCCCGCCAGTCCGACGGCTGCGGCCCGCGACGGCATCGCCTTGGTTCCGGAAGACCGACGACACCAGGGACTCGTCATTAATTTTTCGATTCGCGAGAACATCGGTTTGCCGTCGCTCGCCCGGTTGCAGACCGCCGGACTCGTGCGGCAATCGGCCGAGCGCGAACTGGCGGAAACGTCTTGCAAGCAGCTCGCCGTGCGAACGACCGACGTGGAGAAGGCCGTCGGCCTGTTGAGCGGCGGCAACCAGCAAAAGGTCGTGCTCGCCAAGTGGCTGGCCCGGTCGCCGAAGCTGCTGATTCTCGACGAGCCGACGCGCGGCGTCGACGTCGGCGCGAAGGCCGACATTTACGGACTCATGGATCAACTCGCGGCCGGCGGTGCCGCGATTCTGATGATCTCCAGCGACCTGGAAGAGATCCTCGGCGTGAGCGATCGCGTGGTCGTAATGCACGAACAACAACTCGCCGGCGAACTACGCCGCGATCAACTCAGCGAACAGGCCGTGATGCTCTTGGCCACGGGCAAGGAACACCCATGAAGAAACTGCTCGGGCTGATCGTGGTGCTCGTCATCTTGTACGGCATCACGATCGCCAATACTTTGCCGGAGCAAATCGGCAACACAAACGCGAACCTGGCCCGCAACATCGGCCAGCATGGCATCATTTGTCTTGGCGTGGCGGCCGTGATCATCACCGGCGGCATCGATCTTTCGATCGGTTCGTTCATGGGGCTTTGCGCCACCGTCTTGGCGATGGGACTATCTAAATACAGTTGGTCGCCGCCGGTCGCCATCGCCGCGGTGCTCGGACTCGGAGTCGTCGTCGGCACGATTCACGGCTTACTCGTCACCAAGGCCAAACTGCAACCGTTTGTCGTGACGCTCTGCGGGCTCTTTATTTACCGCGGGCTCGCGCGCTGGTGGGGCAACGACACCAACTCCGGCCTCAAACTCGGTTTCACCGAATTCCGTACGGTGTTTGCCAATTATACGATTCTCGGCCTTCCCGTCGCCTTCTGGTATCTCGTCGGCGTGGTCGTCGTCGCCACGATCGTTTTGCATCGCAGCGTTTACGGTCGGTATCTGTTCGCAATCGGGTCAAACGAATTGGCGGCGCGTTACTCCGGCATCCGCGTGGACCTGTACAAGATTCTCGCGTACGTCATCTGCTCGGTTTCGACGGCATTTTTCGCCGTACTCTACTTGGCGGAAATCGCCAGCGCTCAGCCTTCGAGCGACGGCCAAATGCTGGAACTCTACGCCATTGCCGGCGCGGTTATCGGCGGCTGCAGCCTACGCGGCGGCGAAGGGACCGTTGCCGGCATTGTCGTCGGTACGGCCATCTTGTTTGTCATGAAAACCGCGGTGTTTATGGTCGGCGTGCCCGACAGATTACTATACACGGCGATCGGCCTGATGTTGCTGGCAGGAGCGATGATCGACGAGTTCTCTCGCAGACGGAATACGGCCGTGCGGAAATGAGTGGATGCCGGCCGTCGTGCAGGACGATATCCCTTGGATACGGCGCACGTCAGATTGTCGCCGGCAGCACTAGCTCGTCCTCCCGCCATGCCATCCTGCCAGTTGATCAAATCGTCCGTCGGCAATTGGGAACTCGGCGCCGTGCTGCACGAGCGCGACGGCGTCAGCGTTTGCGACGCCGCCCCCTGCGGTTCTTCGACGCAGCGTGCTCGGTACGTCGTGAAGCTGCTCGATCGCGCGGCGGCCGTGCCCGATCGCTTGGTCCGCTTCACGGCCGAAGCCGCGGCCGGCCGCAGCGTTTGCTCGCCGCACGTCGTATCGGTGCTGGCGGTGCATTGCCGTCGTGCGCCGTACTACTTCGCGATGCCGAAACTGGCGGGCGAAACGCTGGCCGATTTGTTGGCCCGCCGACGACGAACGAGCGTCGCCTTTGCGCTACACGTCGCTCGGCAAGTTGCGACGGGCCTGGAAGCGATCAACCAAGCCGGCCTACTGCATGCCGACGTGCGGCCGTGTAACATCTTCCTCGCTCGCGACGCCCACGCGACTTTGATCGACTTGGAACATACGAGACCGATCGGCCAAGATGCTGATCCGACCTTGCGATGTGTTTCGGGCACCGTCGAGTATCTGTCGCCGGAATCTTCGTGTTCGCGACATCGAGTCGACGTGCGCAGCGATCTGTATTCGCTCGGCGTCGTGCTATTCGAGATGCTAGGCGGACGGACGCCGTTCCTCGGTGCGACGCCGGAAGACCTCGTCGCAGCGCACGCCTCGCACGAACCGACGGCGTTACGCGAGTTAACGTCGTCACTTCCGGGGGACGTCTGCGACTTCGTGCATAAGCTGCTTCACAAGCAACCGCTGCGACGCCCGCAATCGGCGGCGGAAGTCATCGACACGCTGGCAAGATTGGAAATCGCCCACCTCGAACTTCGTGCGGCGTAACTAGACCGGCGGCTTTTCTTTGCGGTAGCTCATATCGAGCAAGTCGATCGGATGAGCGATCCACAATCGCTCGCCGCGAACACGTGCTTCGCGGGCTATCTGAAGTAAGCAGCCGGCGTTTGCCGTGAGCACGGCGCGGGCGCCGGTCGAGAGGATGTTTTCGAGCTTGCGTTTGCTGAGCGTCGCCGACATTTCCGGCTGTGTGAGGTTGTAGGTGCCGGCCGCTCCGCAACAGAGCTCGGTCTCCGGCAAATCGACAAGCTTCAGCCCCGGAATTTTCGCGAGCAATTTACGAGGGGCCTCGCGAATCTTCTGTGCATGCCCGAGATGGCAGGCGTCGTGATAAGTGGCCGTGAGGTTGATCTCGCCTTCTGGCGCAATCAGGCCGAGTTCGTCAAGAAACTCGTTGATGTCGCGAGTCTTGGCGGCCAGCGCCGTGCGGTCGGCTTCCGACTTGTCGTGCCAGTGGTGTCCGTAGTCCTTGAGCATCGCGCCGCAACCGGCGACGTTGACGATCACCCGATCAACTTCCGTGAACGCCTTGACGTTGGCGTCGGCCAGCCCGCGGGCCGGCTCCGAAGCTCCGGCGTGAAAATGTATCGCCCCGCAGCATGCTTGATCGCGAGGAATGAGGACATCGCAACCGTTCTGCTGCAGCACGCGGGCCGTGGCCCAATTCGTGTGGCGGAACATCACGTCGTTGACGCAGCCGGTGAACAACGCCACGCGAGCCCGACGCCGCCCGATCGCCGGCAAAAACTCCGGCAGCGGCGGCTCGTTCGGCAGCTTTTCCGGCAACGTGTACACGAGTTGCCGCATTCGCTGCGGCAGCAAACGCATGAGCCCGAGCTTTTCAGCAACTCGCAAAATTCCGAATCGCTGCGCGAGCTTGGCCGGCAGGAGCGCCCAACGAAGCCGCTTGGGGTACGGAAACAAACCGAACAGCACGTACTTGTGAAACCAATCGTGCGGCGGTGAATCGCCGTCGGCCGTTTGATCCATCGCGATGCGAAACGGTTCGATGAGCTTGCCGTATTGCACGCCGGAAGGACAAGCCGTTTCGCAGGCGCGGCAATCGAGGCAGAGTTCCAAGTGTCCGCGGACCTGATCGTTGAGCGGCAACCGGCCGTCGGTGACCGAGCGCATCAAATAGATGCGGCCGCGCGGACTGTCGTTCTCATTGCCGGTGACGACGTACGTGGGGCACGACGCCGTGCAGAGCCCGCAGTGGACGCAATCGAGAAATAGTTCGTAGTCGATACCGGCCCCCGGGTTCATCCGGGCGGACGGTCCGACGCGAAGGGACAACGACCGGAACGGCCTCGGAAGACGTTGCGAGCGGCGGTGCGGTCGGCGTTTCCAAACTCGTCGTCCTTAGTAAATGAACCGACCGGGATTCAAAATTCCGCGAGGATCGAACGTCTGCTTCACGCGGCGCAGTGACAACATCGCTCTCGCGGGCCGGTCCCCAACAAACCGCACGCGTCAACTCTTCCGGAGCGGGCGAATTCCAGACGACGCATTGCCCCCCGAACCGTGACGCGATCGGCTGCAGAGCGCGAGCAAGGACTTGGCTATGTCGTGTATCGTCACCTCAGGCTTAGAACGAACAATTACGATTCCGGCGGCGGCGTGAGCGAGCAGCGTCGCGTCAGGCAGCAAGCGTCGAACTTCCGCGACCAGTTCTACAACGCCGCTCGGGCGAATGTTGAACTTGAGCACCAACGGCGGCTTTGTACTCGTAGCGCTTTCACATCCGAAAGCGGTCAATCGCTCCAGCAGCTTAGAGCAAGCGTCCGCGTCGGTCATTTCGCGATCATGCCGTAGCCCAGCGATCAGAAGCTCGTTACGAAGCGAGGCCGACATCCAGGCGGTTTCCGAAACCGTTCCTTCAACGCCGACCAAGATGCGGGCCGCGGCATCGTCGAAACTTTGGCCGTCGCCATCCGTCCACGAGGCCATATCTCCGCCCGACAACAACTCCACCGCTATCGGCGTGGCTCGTGAGGCAGCTATGGTCGCCAACGCGGATTCAGCCTGCTCCAACGTCGCGGCAGTGAAGCTCAACCAAGTTACGGAAGTCGGTATCGGCTTTACCTTCAGCGTCACTTGCGTCACTACGGCCAGCGTGCCGAGCGAGCCGACTAAAAGCTTGCAGAAGTCGTACCCCGCGACGTTCTTCACCACACGGCCGCCGGCGTGAAACTCTTTGCCGCGACCATCGACCGCCGAAATGCCGATAACGTAATCGCGGAGCGTGCCGTGCCCGAAGCGACGCGGGCCGCTCATGTTCACCGAGATCGCGCCCCCCAGCGTCGCTTCCTGCGGCTGAGCAATATCCACCGGTAGGTGCTGGCCTTCGGCCGAGAGCACTTTCTGCAGTTCGGAAATGGTAACGCCGGACTCGACCGTGATCGTCATGTCGCGGGCCGGATAGTCGACGACCTTGTTCAAGGCCTTCGTATTCAGCCCCCAGCCCGGCGTCTTGCCGACAAGTCCGTACGCCAAGGCCGTGCCTCCGCCCAGCGGGTAAACCGGCGTTTTGCCGTCGTATGCAGTGCGCACCGTTTCCGCCAAGTCGGCCTGCGTGGCCGGCGTGAACGTTTCCGAGAGCGGCAAGATTTTCGGCGGGGCGGCGATCATGCGACGGACAAATCTCTCAGCGGGTTACACGGCGTACTGACTAAAGTGCGGCACGGCGACCAGGATGCGTTCGCTCGACTGCAGGCGACGTCGCACCATGCGGCTTGTGCTCAGCGCCGCACCCCGCGGCCGTCGGCAAAAGTTTGCCCGGGCTCAACCGACCCTCGGCATTGAAGGCGCTCCGCACGCGCGTCATCACGTCGAGATCATCCGGCGTAAACAGTTTTTCCATGAACGGAATCTTCTCGACGCCGATGCCGTGCTCGCCGGTAACGCTTCCGCCACAGGCAATGCACTCTTCCAAAATCTCGCCGCTGGAATCGAGGGCCGCCTTCACTTGCGACGGCACCCGTTCGTCGAAAAGCACGATCGGATGAATGTTGCCGTCGCCGGCATGAAATACGTTTACGATTCGCACGCCGTGTTTTTCGCCGATCTCCGTGATCTTGCGAAAAATGTGAGGCAACTTGGTTCGCGGCACCACGCCGTCCTGCGTACAGTAGCTCGGGCTCAAGCGGCCTATTGCGCCAAACGCCTGCTTGCGACACTTCCACAGCTTGAGACGTTCCTTCGGGTCGTCGGCTCGACGAACTTCCGTCGCTCCGGCCGTTTTGCAAAGGGCGACCACGCGATCGCGCTGCTCGTCCAGCCCGGCCTCCAGACCGTCGAGCTCAATGAGCAGAATCGCTTGAGCATCAAGCGGGAAGCCGAAGTGAAAGGCTTCCTCTAAAGCGATCAAGATTCCTTGATCCATCATCTCCAGCGCCGCCGGCACGATGCCTTGGGCGATGATTTCACTAATGGCCTGCGTCGCGGCATCGACCGAGTCAAAGATGGCCAGCATCGTCCGATAGGCCTGCGGATCGCGTGTGAGACGAACCCAAACCTTCGTTACGACGGCCAAGGTACCCTCGCTGCCGACCAGCAGACCAACCAGATCCGGCCCGACGTAGTCGGCCGCCGGGCCGCCGAAACGGACGATTGATCCGTCGGTCAGAACCGCTTCGACCCCCAGAACATGGTTTACGGTCACGCCGTATTTCAACGTGTGAGGACCGCCGGAATTCGTTGCGACGTTGCCGCCGATCGTGCAGGCCCCCTGACTCGAAGGATCCGGCGCGTAGTGAAAGCCGGTTCCCTTGAGAGCGTTGGTTAACCAAACGTTCACCACTCCCGGCTGAACGACGGCGTACCGATCGCGCAAGTTGATTTCTTCAATCGCCTTCATGCGCGTGAAAACGATCAACACGCCGCCCCCCACCGGAAGGCAACCGCCGGCAAGGCTGGTGCCTGCTCCACGGGGCAAATACGGCACGTCGTACTCGTTACAAAGCTGCACGATCCGCTGAACGTCGGCCGTATGGCGTGGGAAGCAAACGACGTCGGGACAATTCTTCTCGATCGTGAAACCGTCGCACTCGTAGACGACCATTTCCGAATGGTTCGCCAGCAGATGGTCGTCGCCCAACAAACGCCGCAACTCGGCTAACAGAGACGGAAAGCGAGACGCAATCACGTTCGGCCGGCTCCCGGTTTCACAAGGTTGAGCAAAGGCGAAGAGGCGGAAAACCGACAATTCTAACTGCCGGCTGGTCCCGCTGCCGGCCTGCAAGACCAATCGCTTTTCGGGCATTCGCGACGGCGGCGAAGATTTGATCCGTGCCGATGTGAAAAACGTCGTGTTGTCCCGATTCTTTCGGGCCGACTATAATTGGCAAGCTACGACGACTTTGCGAGGTCGCCGATAGTCGCATGCCGTCGCCGACAGGGCGGGCTGCGTCATCTTCGCTGGGCAGTGGAGGTTCTATGCTGCGTCATCGGTGGTTCGCCGTGGTCGCCGTTCTGGCATTGGGAACATTTGGCTGGAACACTTTGCCGGGCGACGAGCCGAAAGCCAAGGAGACCACCCCCGCGAAAGAAGAGTCTTCCAAGAAAGACGCTGCCAAGGACGATGACGCCGACGCGAAAGCCGAAGCGGCCAAAGACGAAGAATATTACGAGCTGTATCGCGTCTTTTCGGAGACGATGTTCCAGGTCGAACAGAACTACGTAAAGAAGACCGACCGCCGCAAGCTGATGGAAGCGGCAATTCGCGGACTGCTCGACGAACTCGATCCGTACTCCAATTACATCAGCCCCGACGAGATCGACCGCTTCAAGACGAGCGTCGAAAGCCAGTTCGGCGGCATCGGCATCCAAATCACTCAGGAAAACGGCGAACTCCGAATCCTGAGCCCCATCGTCGGCAGCCCGGCTTACCTTGCCGGGCTCGAAGCGGGCGATGCCATCGTCGAAGTCGACGGCAAAGACACCGACGGTATCGGGCTCGATCAGGCCGTAAAGCTCCTTAAGGGTGAGCCCGGCACAAAGGTGAAACTCACCGTCGTGCATGCCCATTCACGTAAGCGTGAAACGCTCACGATCGAGCGGAAGATCATCGAGGTCGAAACCGTACTCGGCGACAAGCGGGGCGACGACGACGGCTGGAACTTCATGCTCGACGACGACAAAAAGATCGGCTACATCCGGCTCACTTCGTTCAGCCGCTCCACGGCTTCCGATCTTGAAGGAGGCGCTCAAGAAGCTGAAGAAGCAAGGCATGAAGGGTTTGGTGCTCGACCTCCGCTTCAACCCCGGCGGCTTGCTGAAATCGGCCATCGACGTGGCCGACCTGTTCATCACCGACGGACGGATCGTCAGCACCAAGGGACGCAATACGGACGAGCGCCCGGTCAACGCGCGCAAGGCCGGCACGTTCGAAGGTTTCCCCATGGCCGTGCTCGTCAATCGGTACAGCGCCAGCGCGAGTGAAATCGTTTCGGCCTGTCTGCAAGATCACAAGCGGGCGATCGTCGTCGGCGAGCGTACTTGGGGCAAAGGAAGCGTACAGAACGTCATCGAGCTCGAAGAGGGACACAGTGCGCTGAAGCTCACGACCGCCGCATACATGCGTCCTAGCGGCAAAAACATCCACCGCTTTCCCGACGCCAAGGAGTCTGACGAATGGGGCGTAATGCCCGACAAGGGCTATGAGCTCAAACTCCCCGACGGTGAACTGGGCGACTTAGTCCGCACGCGCCGCGATCGCGACCTCTTGCTGGTCAGCCATTCGCCCGGCATCAAACGCGACGACAAGCCGGCGGCGGACGACACGCCCAAGGAACCGAAGGTGGAAACCAAGACGGCCGATGCGGAGAAGCCGGCGCCGAACGAAGACGAAAAGCCGGATCCGAAGAAAGAAGCCGCTAAGCCGCTGCGCGTGCCGCCCGGCGCGCATTCGCCGGCGAATCCTTCGACGAAGGATTTCATCGATCGGCAATTGCGTCAGGCACTCGACTACGTCGTCGGCCAGCAGGACGTCGAACAAGCCAAGGCTGACGCCGCTACGGACGAAGCTCCGGCCAAATAGCTTTCTCTCCGCGAGAAGATCGCCCGAAGGGCCGTGAGGGTAAGTCGAAGCGCATTGGCTTCGGCTTAGCCCATCCCGCGGAGGCGTGCCACATCATCACGTAGCTCTCGTATTTCATCCTTCAGCGTGGCGAGCTCGGCCTTAAGCACCTCCACCTCTCCGCGCCAATCTCCTCCGCTTCGGGCCGTTGCGGAACCTGCGCTCGCCGCAGTTGCCGGTTCCGTTGAATTATCGTCGTCATTGCCGCCGCTCGGCGGCGCGGCTTCAAACTCGCGCCGCACCTTTTCCAACTCACGCGGCTCGTACAAATTGTGCGTCACCACATGTCCGCGCCCGGCCGAAGTGAGCGACAGCACAAGCCCGCGCTGCTCCAAATTCTTCAGAATGGTACGTAGCTGCGGCAAGTCGGCGATCGCTTCCATCCGCGAAGCCCGCTGCCTCAATTCTCCTTCCGTCTGCGCACCGCGCAGCAGCAGTTCGGTCATCACGGCCAGCTCAAATTTATCGACGCCGAGCCAATCGCTCAGATAGTGTCGAAACTTCTCCACCCGTCCGCTCCCCTGCACCAGCGAGATCGCCCCGAGGTTTCGCAGCCGCTCCAACGGGTCGTCAACCTGCTCCGGTTCGAGCTGCATCAACGGATAGCGGTTGTTCTTCTGGTTGCACCCGGTAACGATCCCGTTGAGCGTCATCGGGTAGCTCTCCGGCACCGTCTTCGCCTTTTCGACGAGCACGCCGAGGATGCGACGCTCGATCGCCGGCACGGCGGTCCAACGCGGACGAGGGGCGTCTTGGCCGGCGGCCGGCGACGACGAAGCGGAGTCGTTCATAAGCGTGCTGCGACGAAAATATAGGATGCGTGGCGATGCGTTCGTACGGGGCGACGCGGCAATTGTAGCGGCCCGCCGGCGAGAATACATTGACGGCTCGCTTTGAATTCCCCGCCTGCAAATCTCCTCACACCTGCGAGCCCGCCGCTCATGCGTATCGACGCCGTCGACCTGTTTCACGTCGCCATGCCGCTCATCAGCCCGTGGCGCACCGCCTACGGGGAAGACTACACCGTTGAATCCGTGCTGGTTCGTATCGAAGGAGAAGGCCGCTACGCCTGGGCGGAGTCGTCGCCGCTGGCCGCGCCGTGCTACAGCCCCGAATGGGCCGGCGGTATTTTCGCAGTATTGAAGAAGTGGCTCGCGCCGACCATCGTCGGCCAAAGCATCGCCTCGGGCGACGATCTGCAGGCGAAGCTCGCCCATTTCAAAGGCAACTCTTTCGCCAAGGCCGCGCTCGACAACGCTTGGTGGGTGCTCGATTCGGTGATCAAGGAGATGCCGCTCTATAAGCGGCTCGGCGCGATGCGCAACGGCGTCGATACGGGCGCCGACTTCGGCGTTTGCGACTCCTTCAACGAGTTGCTCGACGACATCGGCCGGGCCGTCGACGACGGCTACAAACGCGTGAAGCTCAAGTTTCGCCCCGGCTGGGACATTGAAATGCTCCGCGCCGTGCGCAGCCGTTTCCCCACGCAAACGTTCCATATCGATTGCAACAGCGGCTACCGCATCGGTGATTTGGAAATGTTCTGCCGCATTGACGACTTCCATCTCGCCATGATCGAGCAGCCGCTGCAGTACGACGACCTCGTCGACCACGCCCGCCTTCAGGAGACGATCCAAACGCCGATCTGCCTGGACGAAAGCATTTGCTCCGTCGATCGGGCCGTCATGGCCTTGGATCTCGGCAGTTGCAAGTACATCAACATCAAGCCGGGCCGCGTCGGCGGACTCACCAACGCTCTGAAGATTCACGACCTCGCACGAGCGGCCGGAATTCCATGCTGGGTCGGCGGTATGCTCGAAAGCGCCGTCGGCCTGCAGATCATGATCGCGCTGGCGATGCTGGACAATTTCACCTACCCCGCCGACATCTTTCCGTCGGCCCGGTTCTATACGGACGACGTCGGCAAACCGGAGGTGGCGATTTCGCGCGACGCGGCCGGAGCGCCGATCGTGAAAGCGTCCGAACTTCCCGGCATCGGCTGCGAGCCGGATGCGAAGCTCTTGGAGAAGGTCACCGTGGCCCATGCCCGGATCGAACCGCGCTAGGAAAATCGACGTAAGTCTCGAAACGCTTGCGCAACTTACGTCGAGAGTTATGGGCGCAGTGCGCCCATAACGAAATCTATGGGCGCACCCCTTGTGGGTTTGGCACATGTGCCACCCATAAGTCCGAGTTATGGGCGCACCCAAGTACGCCGGAATCGACGTAAGTGCCAAATCGCTTGCACGACTTACGTCGATTTCCAAAACCCATTTTTCGTCCGCGAATCGCCTCCGGATGAGTCGACCGGAGCTGCCTGGAATCTGCCTGACAAGTCATCATGATCACCGTCGGTTATCGAACGATTCCACCCGTTCGCGAAACAACACGGCACGCGCCACGACTCCCGCATCACGACGTGCGCCACTCCGCAGATTAGCAATTCGCTCACACAAGACAATCAAAGATTTGGCCGGCCGGCCAAAACCGAATTTGACGCGCAGCCCGTTCTCTGCGCCGGCCAAAAGTTCGTTTGACTCTCGACCGCCGAACGTTCTAAAACTCGGCGAACCAAACGGCGACGGCAGCTGTCTCGTCGTATGGCGACGACCTCTTTACGCTCGGCTCACGCCGCCGCATTCCGCACTCGGACAATTCATGACCGATCTCGAACTCACCGTCGTCGAAGCCGACTTAAGCGACCCCAATCACCAACGAACGACGCTCGACCTCCTGAACGCCTACGCCTGCGATGTGATGGGAGATGGAAAACCGCTCGCCGCAGAAGCCCGAGAAAACCTCATCCCCGGCCTCCGCACACATCCGACCACGCTGGTTTTTCTGGCTTTTCAAGGAGTCGACGCCGTCGGGCTCGCGATCTGCTTTCGCGGCTTCTCGACATTCGCGGCTCGGCCGCTGGTGAACGTCTCCGACTATTTCGTCGTTCCCTCCCGACGCGGTCTCGGCGTCGGCCGCAGACTGATGGAAGCGATCGAAGGCCGAGCCCGCGAACTTGGCTGCTGCAAGCTCACGCTCGAAGTGCAAGAGAACAATCTGCGGGCGCAGCACCGAGTTTATGAAGCGGCCGGGTTTGCACAAGCCGTCTACGTCGCCGAAGCCGGCGGTTCGCTGTTTTTAACGAAGCCGCTCAAGTAGATCGGCCGTGTCTTCCAGCGGCGTCTTGCCGGTGATTCGCGCGGCGACGTTGCGGCACGCCTCGGCGACTTGCGGCGAGTCGAGCAGCCGCCCCAAGATCGGTGCCAAGCGTTCGCCGGTAAACTTCTTGGGGTACAGCCCGCGCCGACGCCGAGACGTTCGGCACGTTGGATATTGTCCGGCTGGTCGTGAGAGAGCGGCATCACCACTTGCGGAAGTCCGACGGCTAACGCTTGCGACATCGTGCCGATACCGCCGTGATGCACCAAGGCCGAGCAACGAGGCAGCAGCTTCGTAAACGGCACGAACGGAAAGTGCCGCACCTCGGCGGGGAGCGAACTCGGAATCTGCTCCTCATGCCGCGTGAGCAAAATGCCGCGGCGATTCAAACGGCGGCAGGCATCGACGGCGGCGGCGAAAAAACTTTGCCCAAACGTCATCGCGCTGCCGGGCGTAAAGGCGATCGGCGGCGTACCTGCAGCGAGGAACTCTTCGACGTCAGTCCCTAGCGGCGTGTGGTCTCCTTCGTCGTAGAGCGGAAAGCCCGTCAGCTGAATTTGCTTTGGCCAATCCGGTTGCGGCGGCGCGAACCAATTGGGGAACAGGCCGACCGTCAATTTCGGCGAGTGAAGCCAGCCGTTGAAGAAGCGACGGACCGGCGGCAGCCCGAGCTCGCGACGAAACCCGTTGAGTTCCGGATTGATGAGCCGGTCCACAACCTGATCGGCCAACCAATACTGCCCTAAAATTAGGCTTCGCGGCAGCCAATCGTACGTCGCCATGCCGATAAGCTTCGGCGGTTTGCTCGCGCTGCGAATCATGCATGGTTGTAAGTGAATCGTGGCGACCGGCACGCCGAGCTTTTCTTGAGCGACGATCGCGCCGACCGCGAGGCTCGAAGCTCCGACGACGGTACGCCCCGGCTCATAGCGTTCGGCGATTCGCTCATACGCGGTGCGAACGTGCGCCGCGATGCCGTGCTTCATGACGAACGAGGCGCTCGCGAACCGGATGCCAAAGGTCCGGGTTGTCGATCATCTCGCGATACTTGGCGGCCGAGAACAGCTCGACAAACTCCAATCCGGCGCGCTCGATGAGCGGTTGAAAATATGCTCCGGTGAGAATCGAAACGCGATGCCCGCGCCGCCTCAAGGCTTGGCCGAGCCCCACGAACGGATGAACGTCTCCTGCGCTGCCGATGGTCACGAGCAGGATGTGAAGTGAAGAACTGGTAGGCATTGAGAATGGCAACTGTTCGGAAATCGGCCGGGCACCGCATCATTTCAGAGCCGAATAGCTTACCGAAGGAAAATGGTCATTCCCGCTTTTTTCTTAGTAACACCGGAAAAGTAATTCCACTTGAGAAAGGCGCACGAGTTCTCTTCGCAGTGGCACGCTCACGAGTTGTCCACTCGCTGATAGGCGGATAGCTAGAGCTTTTACGTTTGACGACACTCGAAACTAACGGAACTGGAAATGTCTGAACAGAAAACCAACACGGCCGGCCAACTCTCCGCTCACACTGATTTGTTCATCGTCTGCGGGATCACAATCGGCGCTATCGTCGGCGCGTTGTTCGGCGATTTTTGCCTTGCGAGGCAATTGGAGATTACCCAGTCCGGGGTTACAGCGTGCATCGTTATCCCGTCAGCGATCGTCGCGAATCTCGGCTTCTTGGTCGGCCGGTATTTTTCCGGCGACCGGTCGACCTACGCATAGCAGTAGACCGCTAAGCCACATGCCACTGCCATTCGCGCAAGTGTTTTTTCGGCAGCGCAATCGGTCTCATGAGATCTCGTAGCGTTGTAAACGCCGTAGCATCTGCATGCATTTAGGCTCAGTCGGCTTGTCGGCGAACGTAACGGACCTTCATGATGCGCGACTCGGCTTTCCAGCGCCTCGACGATTTCCGCCGATAGCGCTGCAAGCTTTTCTCTGAAAGACCACGGCCGAAAGAACGCGAGTAGATTTGATCGTCGAAATCGCGCCGTTAGCACAAAACGATTGTCGTTACGTCCTTCCGGACTCCATTCGACCTCGATTCGACAGGACCAACCGTAGAACAGAACGTGGAACATCCAGACTTCCATCTCCGTGTTCCATTGTTGACTGGGATCATCAAGTCGCTGAAAGCCCCTTGCCTCCAAAGCAGCAATCGCTGCATCAACGGCCGGCCTAGCGACATCCCACCAATATCCGTCGTTCTCCGGGAATGCGTCGATCTTAGCGAAATCTCTAAGCTGAAACTTCACGTCGATCAGACGTTCAATTTGCTTGGGCCAAATGTTTGACATAGAGGCCAACGTGCCAAAAGCCATTTCAGGCGTCGACCACATTTCGTCGAAACCGCAGAATCCTCACGAGAGGAATGCGAGGTGATTTTCCACCCGCACTCACAAAAGGGCATGCTTTCGCTAAGAATTGCCCATCGCGCGGCGCACGAGATCGCGATCGAAGTAGTTCACTTCCATGCCTGCATCGACCACGAGTCCGCTTGCGCGTTGATGCCCGAGGATCGCGGGCTCAGCAAGAATGCGGCCGTGTTGGCGACCTCTCCCGTCTGCAGCGCCTGCTTCCGCAACGTCGCTTGCTCGGCGAACAGATACGCGTCGACGTAGCCGGGAATGCCCGCCGACGCCGAAGTCTTCAACAGGCCCGGCACCGACGGCGTTGAAGCGAATCTGCGAACAAGTTGCTGAACGACTTGGCCAAAAACGCCAACGACGAATCGAGGGCCGCTTTTACCGGGGCCATGAAGCCGTAGTTTTCGGCTGCCATGCGCGTCGTCGAAATCGAAATCGCCACGACCGAAGCATCCGGCACGAGCACCTTTTCAAAAGCTCGGGCCAAGGCGATTAGCGAAAAGCAGGAAACGTCAATCGTTCGCAAAAAGGCCTTACGGTCCGTTTCATGAAACGGCTTCGGGCCTTCCTGATAATCGGCGAAGGCGATGGAATGCAGCAGACCGTGCAGCTTCGGATGGTTCTTGGCGACGTCGTCGCGCAGCCGATCAATTTCTTCCTGTCGTTCGACGTCGCAGACATAGACGTCGCTGTCGCCGACGAGTGGTTCGATCTGCGCCTCGCGTTCCGCCGAGCGCACGGCGTACACCACGTTCGCCCCGGCATCTTGCAACACGCGGGCCGTGTGCCAAGCGACGCTTTTCTTATTCGCGACGCCGCACACGAGGATCGTCTTGTCGGTCAGTTGCAGAAAATCGGCGGTCATTCGGCGGCTGCTGCGATCAGAGATGTAAATCAGCGAGGCTCGGCCATGGTGCAGGCAAACTCGAATCGCACGGCGACCTGTCCGCCGCAACTCACTTTAGCCTTCATGAAGTAGGCGTCGGCAAGCCGTTCGACGAGTTCAACTTCAATGTCGACCGTTTCGCCGGGACGGACCATTCGCTTGAAGCGAACCGAGTCGACGCGAGTGGCTACCGGCACTTTACCCGGAACGTCCGCGGCCTGCTTCGATAACAGCACGGCCCCGGCCTGCATGCCGGCTTCGCAAAGCAGCACTCCCGGAGTAAGCGGGAAGCTCGGGTAATGCCCGCGATAAAAATATTCGTCACCCGTGAAAGTCTTGCGGCAATGAATCGTCCGCTCGTCTTGAGCAACGATCGTATCGATCAGTAAGAACGGATCGCGATGCGGAATTGCAGCTTCAATGGCTTCGAGGGTCATCGTCGGCTCGCTAGTCGAAAGGCTACGACAGTGCCGACTTCAGCCGAACGGCGACCGCCGGAGAGATAGGCATCGACGTCGTTGGCCACGATCACGCCGTAGTTCACCGCGCCGAGCCAGCCCGACATGATGATGCCGACGCTTCCCGCATGATACAACCCGGCAACTTGCTGCGGTATTGCACGGCTCACGGCGAGGCCTTCAAACTTGGTGCCGAAGCTCGCCCCTTCGAGATGCCGCGTGTAGAACTCAAACGTCTTCGGCGTCGAAGCCTCGACGTACTCCACGCGGCCGCGGATATCGGGCACGTACTTTTCGAGAGCCGCGAGCGTCGTTTCGATCAGGTCCTGCTTACTCGCATCGTATTCTTCGTCGGAGAGATGCGCCCAGTCGGCGTAATTGGCGTTCGTGCTGGAGACGATCATCGAGCGATCGCTCCCCCGGCCGCGTGCGCGGGTAGTAGAACGAATAGGTCCGGCTCGTCACATCGCGACTGAGCAGCGCTTCGGTCTCGAACTTCGGCGCGACGCTGCTGAAGAGCAGGTCGCCGTTCGCTTCGTCGAGATGATCGCCGGGCTTCAGCGCGATGTAGACCTGGCAACTCGAATTGTTGAGCCTCACGGCCTTGGCTTCGTCAATGAAGCCGGGATCGAAGTGTTCCTCGCCGACGAGTTTGAAGATCGTCGACTTCAGATTGGCGTTCGACAGGATCGTGCGGCAACGAATCGTACGGCCGTTGATCGTAGCCCCTTCGATCTTGCCGCGGCGGACGTGAATCTTTTCAACGTTCGAGCGAATTCGCAAGTCGACGCCGTTGCGAGCGAGGTCTTCCTTCATGAGACCGATCAAACGATCTGTGCCGCCTTGGAAGGTGTACACGCCCTTCGACATGAAGTTCGAAAAGACGATGCCGTAGCTGACGGCCGGATCTTCCAAGGTCGAGCCGTTGGCGTAGGTGATCGGCTCCATCAAGAGCCGAATGACGTCATCTCGCCCCGGAAAAAACTTCTGGAAGAATTCGCCGGTCGTTTGATTTTGGTCGTCGTAGAAGTTCAGGGCCCGGGCCGCGTCGAAGAACGCGGTGACGCGTTCGGCCGGCACTTTGAATTTTTCTACCAAGTTGCCGCGTGAAGTCCTCGCGGTCGAACGTCGTCTGCAGCGAGAACATCGGGTTATCAAACCGGATGTTCTTAAGCTGCACGATCGAATCGGCAATCTCGCGCGTCCAATACCGTCGGCAGCTTTTGATCATGCCGATTGGAAAGCCGTGCAGCGAGATGTCGAAGATGTGGCCGCCGGCACGTTTGAACCAAGTGGCCATGCCGCCGAGTTGATAGTGCTGCTCCAGCAGCAACACGCTGCGACCGGTTTTCGCCAAGGTGTTGGCGGCGGTGAGGCCCGCCAAGCCGCTGCCGATGACGATCACGTCGTACTCGTCGCGGCATCCTTTGAGAAAATCTTTCGACATCGGCATCCAAGCAGAGAACGACGAAACCGGGGCGTGCGCTCCGGGCCGGCTTGCGACGGCGGACGGACTTTTGAGCGGCCCTTAGCTAAACGGCCTGCAACACGTGGCGGTTGGCCATCGAAATGCCGCTTACTAACGCGCCGATGACGCCGACGTAGCCTTGATCCGTCCCGCAAAGGTGCAAGTTGGCGAGGAACGTTCCGCCATCGTACCGCTTTTTCGGAGCCCCGTAAATTGCCCCGTTTTCGTGCCACGTGTAGCGCACGACCGTCGTCGGCGTGAACATATCGGTGGCCCGAACATGCGAGCGGAAGTCGGGCAAAAAACGCACGGCCGTTTCCGCAAGGGCGTCGAACCAACGGCGTTTTTCCGCACGGTAAGCCGACTCATCGAGAGCCCGCCATTTAGGGAAGTTCGCCAAGGCCGTCACACGGACCAATCCGTCATCTTCGGGCTCAAAGTCAAAGTTGCCAGGCACGCAGAGCACGCCGCTTCGCAAGTCGACAAGTTCGTCGGGCCGGCGCCAATGAAACTCGTCGGTCGTGCTAAAGAAGACGATCGTACGATCGAGCCCGAGTTCGCGGGCCGGACGATCCAGTACCGACATGGTTTCGACAAAAGACAAATTACCGGCTTCGGCGACGACGGGCTCGTCGGCCCGCTCGCAAAGCCGCATCGTTTCCACAAAGCCGGCGCTGGAAAGAATTTCCTTCGCGACGAGCTCAGTACCGTCGTCGAGTTCCACGCCTACGGCACGCTCGCCGTCATGCACAATGCGACGCACGCCGGCACGCAACCGCAATTCGCCGCCGAGTTCCTTGTAACGCTTCGTCAGCAGCTTCAAGATCGGGCGGATGCCGGCCGCCGGGCGTGCGAAACCTTCGCAGAAGATGCTGCGAAACATGATAAAAAATTGAGCGACGTCCATGTCGCCTTCTCGCGCGTGCCGTAATACATCAGCGGGCAGAGAAGCATCTCGACGAGCAGCGGATCGCTCAGGTGCGACTTCAGAAACTCGCGAGCCGAGGCATCGGCCGCAGCCAGCGGCAAGTCGTCGTAATCGGGAATGGCCGCGACAAGCCGATCGAAGTTATCTGCTTGATCGGGAAAAGCTCGGGCGATTTCCGAACGCAGCAATTCGAAATCGTTCGAGAATTCCAGACTTTGCGAAGGAAACGCAATACGCGACCCCAGTTGCGGCTTCAGGGCCAGATCGTCCCAGGAAAACCGCAATTGTCGCAAGAGCCGAGCAAGCGGACCTCTCTTCGTGCCCTTGGGCGTGAAGTTCGTGACGGCATGCAGACCGACGTCGTAGTTGCGGCCGTCAAGCCGATAGAACGAATTCAACCCGCCGATCGTCGTATGGCGCTCGAGAATGCAGACGCGCTTCTCGTAATGGGCCAAACGTATGCCGGCCGCGAGGCCGGACATTCCGGCGCCGATGATGATCGCGTCGTACGCGTTGGATTCAGGGTTCATGGTCTGTGGGGTGTCACTGGTGGCTCGTCCACCAGTGCCGGCCGAGACGTCGATTCAAGAACACTGGTCAACCACCCGGCCCCAAACCTCGAACCCTGCCCCCGAAGTTGTCTTAGGCCTTCTGCAAGTCCCGCATCCGCGGTTCGAGATATTCCACCGTGCTCTGCATGCTGCGGAGATGCAGATAATCTTCTTCCGGGATTTGCACTCGGTAGCGCTTGCGAAGTTCCATGACGATATCGAGGAAGTCCATGCTGTCGAGCTGCATCTGCTCGCGGAACGGCACATCGTCGTGCAACGCGCTCAGATCGTCGTCGGGCGCGATGTCCGAGAGGATGTCGAGAATCGTTTCCTTGATATCGTCTTTCGTCATTCGTCGAATTTCCTAAACGCTTCAGCGACAACACGGTCGCATGCCGGAGAACCGCCGGAGTCGCAAGGCCCTAGAGCCGGCCGATGATCACCGCGGAGTTGATTCCCAACATGCCGAACGAATTATTGAGAATATAGTCGACTTGAACACCCTCTTTCGGCTCGTTTCGCACCAAACCTTCCAGCATGCACTGAGGGTCGGGATCGTCGCAGTTGATCGTGGCGTGACACGTCCGATCTTGAAAACTCGGCAAATTCCCGGCCAATTCCAACGCTCCGGCCGCACCCATGGCGTGGCCGATGAAGCTTTTGGTGTTGTTGAAGAGGGTGTTCGGGTTGTTTTGAAACACGGTGCCGCAAAGCCGCCGCTTCCTGCACGTCACCGCCGTCGGTGCCCGTGGCGTGCGTGCTCACGACGTCAATTTGCTCCGGCCGTAGCCCTGCCGTCTTGAGAGCCTTCTGCATGCACTCGGCTTGACGTTTGGCGTCGGGCATGACGAAATCGCCGGCGTCGCTATTGAGGGCGTAGCCGACGAGCTCGCCGTAGATTTTCGCGCCGCGATTCTTGGCGTCGTCATAACGCTCCAGCACGTAAACGCAGCCCCCTTCGGCGACGACGATGCCGTTGCGATGCTTGTCGAACGGGCGCGAGGCCTTCGTCGCATCCGCATGCGATGCCAACGCCCCTTGGCTCTTGAAACTGGCAAAAATGCCAAATGTGTGAATGCTTTCGGATACGCCGCCGCACAGGGCCTGATCGACCTCGCCGAGCCGCAGCATTTGCGCTCCCTGGATCAAACCGGCGTTTCCCGCGGCGCAAGCGGCACCAATCGTGTAATGCGGGCCCGTGATCCCCATGTTGATCGTCACCTCGCCCGCCGGGTTGTTGGCCACGGTCCGCGGGTTGTGGTGATGCGACCAGAACTTCACGTCGTTCTGAAACTGGGCCAACTCGTAGACCTCGTTTTCGGTCTCGACGTTGCCGTGTTCGGTAATCCCCAAGTAGACGCCGACCCGCGATTTATCGAGCCCGTCCCAAGCTAAGCCGGAATCCCGCACGGCTTCATTGGTGCAGTAGATGCCGACGCTGCCGGCCCGCGTCCCTCGCCGACGGTCTTTCTTCGATTGATACTTCGTCTCGTCGAACCGGCAAATGCCCGCATGGGTCGCGCCGACGTAGCGAATTTCGTAGGGGCTGACGCCGCTACGTCCTGCCAGGAGCGCAGCTCGAAACTCGGGCAGATTGTTACCGTTGGGTGAGGTGAGACCGATCCCGGTAATCACAATCCGTTGATTGTCGGGCAGCCCCGCCGCCATGACGAAGTCCTTGCGTAACTTGTTAAACGGGAAAGATTAACGACTCGTGGCGTCGTTGACAAGGAGTCGCAAAACCGCGACCGGAAGGCCGCCATCCTACGCAACTTGCAGGGCGTAAATTTGGGCGATTTAGTCAATTACGGCAACTGCGATGTCACGCACCGGTCTTACGAATCCAAGCGGCTAAACGCCGCATGCCCTCGGCGGTCGAGATGCGCGGCCGGTAACCAAAATCATCGCGTGCCGCCGCCAGATCGAAATAGTGATCCATGGCCAGTTGGGCGGCCAAAAATCGAGTCATCCGCGGCTCGTCCATTCGACCCAAAATTTTCCATGCCGACTCCAAAACCGCCCCGGCCGTGCGGGCAACACCGTACGAAACCTTTGCCGCCACCGGCGGAACGTCGGCCAGCGCGAGCACTTCGTTGATCCAGCCCCAACAGTTCACCGGCTCGCCTTGCGAGAGGAAGTAGCGGCGTCCGCCAAGTCGCGGAGTTTCCAAAGCGTCGAGCAGTTGCAGGTGGGCGTCGGCCGCATTCTCCACATATGTGATATCGATCTGGTTTATACCGTCGCCGACTTGCTTCAATTGGCCGGCCTTGCGCGCTGCAACAATCGCGGAATGAGGTGCCGATCATCAGGCCCCCAAATCAAATGCGGCCGCAATGACGCGGTATGCAGAACCTCGGACCGATTGGCCGCCGTCACAAGTTGCTCGGCCAGCGCCTTGGTATGCGGGTAGTGAGCAAGCCAGCGCGTCGGATACGGCTCCCTCTCGTTGACGCCGGATTGCGGCGTGCCTGCGAACGTGACGCTCGGGCTGCTCGTGTAGACCAACCGTCGCACGCCGTGGGCGAGACAGCCTTCGATTACGTACTGCGTACCAAGCGTGTTCGTTTCGTAGAAGAGATTCCATGGTCCCCAAATGCCTGCGACCGCAGCGGTGTGGATCACGGCATCCACGCCGCGGCACGCTTCGACCACAGCGGCCCGATCGCGAATATCGCCAAGCACCGTCGTCACGCCGGGAAGTTGTAGGGCAGGCGTCGGGCGACGACAAAACGCCCGCACTAGGTCGCCGCGCGCGGCAAGTTGCCGGACGACGTAAGAGCCGAGAAAGCCCGCGGCGCCGGTAACGAGCACGTTCATGCCGTCGGCGCTCCAAGCTTTCGCGCTGCCCACACCGCCAGCTTCTCCCGAAAGATCTTGGAATTGTGGCGAATATCGACCGGGAAATTATCGTGAAACAGCACCGTACGCACGGCGGCCGTCACAGAGTTCTTCGCACCAAGTCGCAGAATTTCGTCCTGCAATTGAGGTAGTCCCGCCGGTTGCGTGATGGGCCTGCGGAGTTCACAGATGATGACGGGGCGTTGATTGCCGATCGGGCCTATGCCCACAAGCGCCGAACGAAACACGTTCGGATGTTGATTGAACACGCCTTCCACCGGATCTGTGTAAAGCGTTCCTTCCGCCGTTTGCACGCGATGAGCGACTCGGCCGCAGAACCAAAAGCGATCCGCGCCATCGAGATAGCCGGCATCCCCCATACGATGCCAAAAGCCGTCGTCGTCGGGGTCGGCGATCTTGGCGAGCGCGTTGTTCTCGATGCGCGTCACATAACCGCGGGTAACAACGGGCCCGCGAACGATGAGTTCGCCGATTTCACCGACGCCAAGTTCTTCCGTGTCTTCAATGCCTTTGATCGGCCCGTCGACGATGCGAATGACCCGCCATTGGATGCCGCGGAAGCGATGACCGACGCAGGTTCCTTCTCCTACGGCCCACGAGAAACGAGTCTCTTCAAGAATCGCCGGAGAGGCGATGGTGGCGACCGGCAGCGCTTCGGTGGCGCCGTAGGGCGTGTGCATGCGACCGCCGGCGCTCATCCACGCGGCCATGCGTTCAATCACGGTCGGCGGAACTGGTGCGCCGGCCGAATAAGCTTCGCGCAAGGTCGGCATCCGTACTTGATTCTTCTCGCAGTAGCTCCCCACACGGTTCCAAACCGCCGGCGAGGCGAACGATTGCGTCACCTGCCAGTCGTTGGCGGCCGCCAAAATGTGGCGAGGGTTCACCTTCCCGGGGCGCGAGGCATCCATATCGGGAATGATCGTCGTCACTCCCATCGCTGCGTTGAAGAGGGCGAACAACGGAAAACAGGCCAAGTTGATCTCGCCCGGTTCGATGCCGAAGCCTTCGCGAATTTCATCCACCTGACGGTCGAAGTTGCCGTGAGCATAGAGCACGCCTTTCGGAGGCCCGGTGCTCCCGGTGGTGAAGATGATCGCCGCGGAGTCGTCTTCGCCGCAGATCGTGCAAATTGGACGCCCGGCGACGGCGCTGCGGCGGAATCTTCCGTCGCAGGCGTTTCCGCCTTCGCGCGGAGTTCGTCGAGCGTCAGACCGTCCCAAAAAAGTCGGCGGCCGACGGTGACGTTCCACTTGGCCTTGGGAAAACGCGACTTCATGAGCGAGCGTACGACGTGCGCCGCGGGCACGGCGACGAAGCCTTCCGGCTCGACGTCGCTCAAACATTTCACCAGATTCTTGCGGCCCATGCCGGGATCGATCAGCACCATCACGACGCCGGCTTTGAGCAGGCCGAAGACCAGCGTGACGAACTCGACGCTCGGCGGCACTAAGAGCGCAAGACGGGTTCCTTCGGCCACGCCCCACGCGACAAACCGGCGGCGATCCGCGAACTGTCGGCCTCCAACTCCGCGAACGTGATCGACTGGTAGCGAAATCGCCGCGAGAGCCGACCTTTGCGCTGCACGACGACCGCAGGCGCATCTCCCATCGTCCGGGCATAGTGCGCCAGCCGACGTGCGACATTTACGGATTTAAACGATCCGCTGCTCATGACGACGTCGTCACCTCGGCGACTGAGTGGCGGCGATCCAGCACCGTTTGCACGACATGCTCGATCACGAGTGCGGCCACATCCGCTCCCGATGCCGTCGCCAAAGCCTTCCAGCCGGGCACGGCGTTCACCTCCACGGCATAGAGTCGTCCGTCGCGGCCCGGCAGTAAATCAACGCCCGCGACAGTCGCATCGACGGCCGCCGCGGCACGATGCGCGAGATCCGCCAGTTCGGGCGTCACTTCCAGCGGTTCGGCCGTTGCACCGCGCGAGCAATTGGTCCGCCAGTCGTGCGGATTGCGCCGTCGCATGCCGAGCACCTTGCGGCCGACGACCAGCAAACGCAGATCGTAGCCTTCGTGAGCAATGAACTCTTGCACGTAGAGCACGCCCCCCAGTTGCTCGACCATGCGAAACGCCCGCAATGCCAACGCTTCGTCTTGCAGACGAGCAATGCCGCGTCCTTCCGAACCAAAGATCGGCTTGAGCACGACGTCGCGCCCGAGCGCATCGAACGCCGCCAAAGCTTCATCGCTCGTCTGGCAGACGACCGTTCGCGGCACGCGCAAACCCGCCGCTTCGAGGAGCGCCGAGGTAAGGTACTTGTCGACGGCCGCTTCGATCGCCTTCGGCCGATTCACCACCGCGACGCCGGCCGCTTCCAGGCGGGCCAGAGCGTTCATGCGAAAAACGACCTGCTCCAGCGAACCGGGCGGCATCGTGCGAACGATGACGGCGTCGAACGCCCGCACATCGAAACCCGCCGCCTGAAACTCGCCGCGCGGTCCGCCCAATTCGGCGGCCAGCGCCGTAAACGGAACGTCGACGACTTCGTGCCCCGCCGCCGCCGCGCCGGCTCGTCGCAAGTCGCGGAAGTACCAACTGTCGGGCGAACAAAGAACCGCCAAGCGCATCGTCGTCGAACTCCGCGGGCGGGCGATCAGAGCGTGAAACTTCGCAGCAGCACTTCGCGATTGAGCGTGCCAAAGCGGAACGTGCGGCCCGTGTCGAGATTGTGGAAGGTCACGACGGCGGGACTGAACAGCAGCGGATCGATCTTGTAGAAATCGCGGCCGTAATTCTGAAACACCTGAGCGAACGGCAAACCGTAATCGACGGAACCGTTGCTCGGCACTTTCGGGCCGACTTCTTCCAGACTCGCATCATCGCCGCGTACCCAGAGCGTCACTTGGCCGCCGTAGAGTATGGCGTCGTTCGTCCAACCGACGGCCGCGAGATCGTCTGCCGCGATCGGCGGCAGAGGCGCGGTGCCGAGCGCGGAAACGACGCGTGAGACGTCGAACTCCAACTCGTGAAGCTTGTGCAACGCCGTCTCCACGCTGCGGGCCACGACTTGCACGGTGCCGGCCTGCGAGGAAGTCGGCGCGACGAGAATCGTCACGGCTTCGGGCGGCACCCAGCAGCTCTCGGCAATTTCCGTGATAATGTCCGCCGGCGGCAAGGAGCGCGTTTCCAAAATGCCGACGACCGACTTGGCCGTTTCGCGAAAGGAGAGCTTTTCGATGATCGGTTCTTTGCCGGCGGCCGCGCGCATTGGGCCGGAGCCCATCGCGAAGAACTTCCCCTTCGAAAGCTGCCAGCCGGCATATTGCGATCCGAGGCACGCCCACGCCGGGTGATCGGTGCGAACCATCACGGTCGGCCAAGGCCCGACGGATTCAACGGGCGGGCCGAATTGCACGTGGCCCAAGCCGGCGAGGCAGATTTCCGCCAGACGCCGACCGGCTTCCAAGCCCCCTTCGACCGAGACGCCGAAGTCAATGATCGTCGAGCCGGCTGCGCCGACGTTGACGCCCAGCCGGAGGTCGTCGGCTTCGTAGGCGGCGCGATCCGCTAAAGCCGACGCTCGCGCGTTGAGCGTCGACTTAACATCTTCGACCGCGCTCATCCTAAGAAGACTTTCCAAATTTTTCACGGAAACGTGCGATTGCGGCCTCGTCGATCAGGCGTCCGTCGCAATGCAACATTCCGGCATCGTACCGGATTTCCGTAAGCTTATGGAAGTGGCGCAAGTTTTCTTCCAATCCGGCAATGCCGATCGTGGCGGCAAGGTCGGAATATTTTAACGTCAAGGCGCTCGACAGGATGCAGCCGGTGATGTGCGACGGGTGCGCTTGCCCCAACATTCGCACCGGATCGGTATCCAGCAGTTGCTTGACGAACGGCGACACGAAGCCTGTTTGCGGAATCGGAGCAGGCGCCATGAGCACGCCCCCTTCCGTAAACAAAATATCGCCGTGCTTCTCCATTCGTGCGAAGGCTTCTTCCGTACGGAAACAGTGCGGCGCCGAATCGTCGATAAGAATCGTGCCGGGTTGCAACTTCGCCACGTCGAGCAAGTCCGCGACGTTCGTCGCTCCGACGATCACGCGCGATTGGTAGATTTCCGCCGGCGCTCTTTGCGCGACTCAAGAATCGCCGCCGGACCGTGAAAATGAAATCCGGAGCGAACTTCGGCCAGCAAAGCTTCGAGTTGGCCGCGCTTCGAGAAGATGTCGCAGAAGCTCAACTGCTGCGGATGCGGCAGCGCGGAAAGCATCAAACGCAACGTCGACGTGCCGATCGAGCCGAGCCCGAGGAATGACACTTGTTCGCGGGTGATGTCGCGACCGGCCAACGAGAGTGCGCGGCGGATCGTCATCACGACCGTGGCCGTCGTCGTGGCATGGCCGGTCGTCATGAGCGGCAAATCGAGCCCGCGAGCCGCTTCCACAAGCGCGGACCGTAATCCGTGGCCGAGGGCAACAGGCCGGTGAGCGAAACCATTTTCGCTCCCATATGCTTGGCGATATGCAACGCGTCGATCGCTTCGGCGATGAGCTTTTCGCGATCGTCGTAAAGCTGGAAATCAAACCGCGGCAGCAAAATGGCGGCGATGCGACCTTCGCTCGTATTGAGCGTCGAGGCGACCGTCGGAACGCCCTGGCAACCAAGCTCGATCGCCATTTCCGGCGGCAATCCGGTGTGACGCAGCAGGCTCGACGGCAAATAGGCCAGCGCCACGGCGTCGACCTTTTCGATTTTCCGCGACGCGAAGAGCGTCAACGGCGGACGCGTGTCGACCTGGATGTGCGAAAAGTCGAGATCGCCGGCGGCTCCGGCCACTTCGAAATTCTTGCTCGCCAGGTTGAATTCCAGATACGTCTGCAACAAATCGTCGTCGATCGGCGCACACCGGATGCCCGTATCGGCCAGCAAAGTTTCCGTGTTGCGAGCATCGAAGCGCGGCTGCGAAACGGCGAACTGGAACTCGTCGGCCGTCGGCTCGCCGCCGTCGGCGCCGGCGAACATAGCTCGCAACGTTTCAAACTCGGGCGTCGGAATACGTCGGGCCGCTTCGCTGAGGCGACGATACCAAACGTCGAACGGCAGCGTCTCGAGCCGAACTCCCTTCGACGCGAGGAATTCCACGATCCGAGCCAGCCGCGTCGGCTGCGGATTCACCAGATGGAACGTCTTACCGAGCGAAGCCGGATTCGCGACAAGCGCCGCAACCGCTTGGCCGACGTAGTCGATCGGCGTCATGTCGATCAAGTCGTCGAATTTCGGCAACGCGCCGAGCCGGACGCAGCCGGCGATCATCACGTGCATGAAGTCGCCGAGATTGGCGGTGCCCTTCGTGCTGTGGCCCGTGATGCGACCGGGGCGATAAATGGCGACCGGAAGGCCGCGACGACCGGCTTCGAGAATCAACCGCTCGCCGACCCACTTCGACCGATGGTAGCCCCCCATGAGCGATTCGGCCGACGGCAGCGGCTCGGTCTCAAATAGCTCCGCGGCATGCAAGTGATCGCGAGAGTGCAGCACGGAGAACGTCGACACAAAGTGAAGCGGCTTCGGCTTCGACGCACAGGCGAAGCGAATCGCTTCCTTCGTGCCGCCGACGTTGACCTCACGAAGCATTTCGTACGGGAACACGAGGTTGACGCTCGCGCCGTTGTGAACGACGACGTCGACACGACCGGCGAGGTCGTAGAACGTGGCCTCGCTGAGGCCAAAACGGGGCTTCTCCAAGTCACCGAGCACCGGGATCACGCGACGTTCGAATTCGTCGTGGGCGTGGCCGTACTTCGTGAACACGTCCTTGAGCTTTCGCAGACCGTCGGCGTCGGACGCGGCGCGAACCAAGCAGTAGACGGTCGTTCCGTCGCGGCGGAGCAATTCTTGCAACAGCGCGGAGCCGAGGAAGCCGGAACCGCCGGTGAGGAAGATCCGTTGGAACTTCGTGACGTCGGCCGTGACGCCGGGCGGCGGCGTAATGTCGGCATCGAGCACAGCCTCGGCTTCGAAATCGACGCCCTTGCCGTCCGTTGCGGACGCCTGCTTGAGCGACGGATCAATCAGCGGCGCGATGCCGGCGATCGTCGGTGTTTCAAACAGGCCGCGCAACGGCACTTCGACGTTGTACTTGTTTCGCAGATTCCAGGCCATCTGCGCGGCCAACAGCGAATGACCGCCGAGTTCGAAGAAGTTGTCGTTTACGCCGACTTGCTCGACGTTCAAAATCTTCTTCCACACCTCGACCAATTCGGCTTCCAGCGCGTTGCGCGGAGCCACGTATTCGGAACTGCGGTCCGCCGCATCAGGCTTGGGGAGCGCTTTGCGGTCGATCTTGCCGTTGGGCGTGCGCGGCAACTCGGCGAGGAATACGAACTGCACCGGCACCATATACTCCGGCAGTTTCGCACGGAGCCAGGCCTGCAAGTCGGCGGTCTGCGGTTGCTCGCCGGCCGATACGACGTAGGCAACGAGTTGCACGTCGCCACCGCGGTCGTACGTGTGTACCACGCACATCTTGATCGCAGTATGTTTGGCGAGTTGGGCTTCGATTTCGCCGAGCTCGATACGGAAGCCGCGGACCTTGACCTGATGATCGACACGGCCGAGGCATTCGAGCCGGCCGTCGCGCAAATGCCGAGCGATGTCGCCGGTGCGGTACATCCGAGCGCCAACGACGTTGCGGAATTCGTCGCGCACGAAACGTTCCGACGTCAGGTCTTCGCGTCCGCGGTAGCCGCGGGCCAGCCCGTCGCCGCCGATCCAGAGTTCGCCCGGCGTGCCCGGCGGAACCGGCTCGGAGAGGTCGTCGAGGATGTAGACCTGGGTGTTGTCGATCGGCCGGCCGATGGAGATCGGGCCGTCGAGCGAGGTGATTTGCTGTGCGGTCGACCAAACCGTGGTTTCGGTCGGGCCGTAGACGTTCCATAACTCACGGCAATTCGCCAAAAGCGCCTGAGCCAAATCACGCGGCAGAGCCTCACCGCCGCAAAGAATCTTGACGCGAGCATCGCCTTGCCAGCCCGAGGCGCGGAGCAAGCGGAATGTGGCGGGCGTGGCTTGGCAACGGTGACGCCGCGCTTCGAAATATTTTCGGCCAGCCAAGCGCCGTCGCCGGCTTGGGAACGCGAAGCCAAGAGCACTTTCGCACGACGACGAGCGGCAAATACAGTTCGAGCACGCTGATGTCGAATGACAGCGTGGTGATCGCCAGCATCACGTCGCTCGATTGCAGCCCGGGCTGCTTGGCCATCGACGACAGGAAATTGACGACCGCTTGCTGCGGAATCTCGACTCCCTTGGGCAAGCCGGTCGAGCCCGAGGTGTAGAGAACATAGGCGAGGCTTTCGCCGTCAGACGAGCGCGGCGGGGCGGAATCGCTACGCTGCGAAATCGCGTCCCAATCGTCGTCGAGCATGACGACGTTACCGTGGAACTCAGGCAATACGCCGCGAACGCTTTGCTGCGTGACCAAAACCTTGGCCTGCGAGCTTTCGAGCATGTAGGCTAAGCGATCGGCAGGGAAGTTCGGATCGAGCGGCACATAGGCGCCACCCGCTTTCCACACGCCGAGCAACGTCGCCAACATCTGCGGCGAGCGTTCGGTGCTGACGGCCACCAGCGACTCCGGCCCGACGCCCAGGCCTTGTAGATGATGCGCGATGCGGTTGGCCGTGCGATCCAGTTCGCCGTAGGTCAGCGAACCGGCGTCACTTTCGACGGCCACCGCGTCCGGCGTGCGCTCGGCTTGGCGCTCGAACAACTCGGCGACGGTCGCCTGTCGCGGGTAGTCGACGGCCGTTTCGTTCCACTCGATCGTCACACGGTGCAGTTCTTCCTGAGAGAGAACCGCTAAACGAGCGACGGCTTTCTCCGGGTCGGCGACGATCGAATCGAGCAACGTCGCGAACCGCTCGGCCATGAGCTTCACGGTCTCGCGATCAAAGAGATCCGTGTTGTATTGAAATTGGCAATTGATCGTATCGCCGGCTTCCACGGCCGTCAGCAAGACGTCGAATTGTGCGTCGTGCTGATCAATCTCCAACGCTTCAGCTTGAATACCGCTGAAGGTCATTGCACCGTCGCCTTGGCCGGTCATGAACGACTGCAGCCCGCGATCACCCTTCGAGTGGGCGCGTTGCAAAATGAACATCGTCTGATAGATCGGCGTCCGGCTGGGATCGCGGGCCGGCGCAGTTTCTCGACCAAGAGCGGCAGCGGATAATCCTGATGGTCGAACGCGCCGAGCGTTTTCTTACGGACTTGCTCGAGGAACGCGTTGAACGACGGATTGCCCGAGAGGTCGCCGCGGATGACGACCGGGTTTACGAAATCGCCGACGATGGTTTGGAATTCGCGTCGGCTACGGCCGGCAGTAGCCGTGCCTACGAGCATGTCGGTCTGCCGCGAATGGCGATAGAGCCACACGTGGTAGGCGGCCATGAGCGTCATAAACATCGTCGTACGGCGCGTCTTGCTCAGTTCGCAAGGATCGCGTCGTAGCTTCCGAGATCGTCACGTATTCCAAGTCGCCGCGATACGTTTGCACCGGCGGACGAGGACGATCAGTCGGTAGGTCCAGAGCCGGCAACGAGCCTGCGAGTTCGCTCTTCCAGAAGTCCCACAATCGGTCGCCCGACTTACCCGACACCGTTTCGGCCTGCCACTTCACGAAGTCGGCGTAGTCGGTCTTGAGATCCGGCAGGGGCGACGGAGTGCCTTCGACCTCGCTCTTGTAGAGGGCCGTAAATTCGCCGACGCAGACGAGCATCGACCACATGTCGGAGACGATGTGGTGCATTGCAAACGTCAGGACGTGCTCCTCGGCCGACTTGCGGAACAACAGCACGCGGAAGATCGGACCGTTTTCCAAGTCGAACGTGCGATGCACTTCTTCATAGAGCCGATCGCGCCACTCGCGCTCGCTCATCGAAGAAATGTCGAGCACTTCGAACGCAACTTCGCCCCCCTCATGCACGCGATGCACGGCGCGACCTTCCGACATATGGAAGGTCACGCGTAGTTGCGGGTGGCGATCGTACAATCGCTGCAAGGCCCGGCAGAAGGCGTCGTGATTGAGCGGGCCGCGGAAGCGGACGCTGTCGGCAATGTTGTAAGCCGTGCTTTGCGGATCGAGTTGATAGACGAACCACATCGCCTGCTGGCCGTGCGACAGCGGGAACTCACGGACCACACGCGTCGTGCGGCCTGCCGAGGTTAATGCCGGTGCGGAAGCGGGCAGCAGGGCCGTCGGCTGGGTCGACGGTTCGTCGGCGGTTGCGGGCGCCGTGGGGCCGGATTCGGTCACCGTCGCAAGCGGCGAGGTGACAGTCGGTTCGGCCGTCGGCGCGTCGGACACGCTGCCGGTGTCCGTCAGGTCGCCCATGGCTTCCAGGCGCATAGCCGGCCAATTGAGAGAGGCTCGGGCCTTCCAAGAAGCGCGACATCGGAATCGTCACTTCCAGGCTCGACTCGATGACGTTCTTCAGCTCGATCACCATCAGCGAGTCGAGGCCCAACGAATTGAGCGGCTGCTGCGTGTCGATCTTTTCCGCGTCGAGTTCCATGACGCGGGCCAACTGAGCGCGGAAGTAGTTTTCGAGCAGGCCGTGTCGCTTGTCGGCGGGCAAGGCGAGCACTTCGTTGCGAAGCTTGTTCTCGCCTTTGCTTTCGCTCTTCTTCTTGCTGACAAGCTCGCCGAGGAACGACGGCACCGTGCCGACGAACGTCGCGCCCAGCTTTGTCCAATCGACGTCCATCACGCCGACGTTCACGGCCGACGATTCCATGAGGCGTTCGAGCGTTTGCATCGCCGGACCTGGCGGAAGCAGCCCCATGCCCATGGCCGTGAGGCGCGATTCGTCGGCGTTGCGCACCGCCATGCCGCTTTCAGCCCACGGTCCCCAATTGATGGAGAGCACGGGCAATTTGCGGCTTGCGCGATACTGGGCGACGCCGTCGAGGAACGCGTTGCCGGCGGCGTAATTGCCTTGACCGGGGGAGCCGAGCAGCGCGGCGATCGATGAGAACAGCACAAAATGTTCGAGCGGCTGATTGAGCGTCGCCCGATGCAGATTCCAAGTGCCTGCGACCTTCGGCGCGAGCACGCGACGGAGCTTGCCGCGGTCGAGTTGCAACAGAGCGGCGTCTTCGAGCAAGCCGGCAGCGTGGAACACGCCGCGCAGCGGCGGGGCGGAAGCCAGCGCATCGTTGACGGCGCGCGTGAGTTGGGCTTCGTCGCCGGCGTCGGCCTTAAGCAATTGCACGCTTACGCCCTGGCCGCGGAGCTTGGCCAGCACGTCGACCGCCGAGCCCTTCGGTTCGCTGCGCCCATCAGCATCAGATGCTTCGCACCGCGGCGAGCCAGCCATTGCGCGAGCTCCAGGCCCAGTGCACCGAGACCGCCCGTGACGAGGTAAGAACCGTCGCCGCGGATGAGCTCTTTCGTGCCGGTCGCAGAAGCGTCGGCCGCCGAAGTTTCGACGCCGCCCACTTTGACGATGACTTTGCCCGTATTCCGCCGGCCTTGCATATAGCGATAGGCGCCGACGACTTCGTCGATCGGGAATACGGTCTTCGGCAACGGCTGGTAACGTTTGGCTGCGAAGTCTTCCGTGAGGGCCAGGAACATCCGCTGCACGACCACGGGCTTCTGTCGCAGCATCCGATCGAGGTCGATCGCAAAGTACGACAGGTTGTTGTGGAACGGATAGAGCCCGACCATCCGGTTCGAGTAGATGTCGGTCTTGCCGATTTCGAGGAACCGGCCGTAGGCCCGCAAACAGTTGAGACTCGTGGGAATGGCTTCGCCCGGCAACGAATTGAGGACGACGTCGATTCCTTCGCCGCCGGTCACATCCATGATCTGCTGACCGAACGCGAGGCTACGCGAATCAAACACGTGCTTCACGCCGAGCGAGCGCAGGAACTCGCGCTTCGAATCGCTGCCAGCCGTGGCGAAAATTTCTGCGCCATAGCGTTGGCAGATTTGCACGGCCGCGAGTCCTACGCCGCCGGCCCCCGCGTGAATCAGTACGCGTTCGCCGGGCTGGATGCGCGCCGAGTTCGACAAGGCCGTAGTAAGCCGTGAGAAACGCGATCGGGACCGTCGCACCTTCTTCATCCGTCAGATGAGCGGGCTTCGGCACGACGGCCCGCACGTTCGTCATGGCGTGCGAAGCAAAGCAGAACGGCGCGATGCCGAGCACGGCGTCGCCCGGTTTGAATTGCGTAACATTCGACCCGACCGCCGCCACACGACCGGCGCATTCGATGCCCATCGGCACTACGCCGCCGCTCAGGCCGGGGTACAACCCCATCACTTTGAGCACGTCGGAGAAATTCAGGCCGGTCGCACCGACTTCGATTTCGACGTCATCCGGTCCGGGTGCTTCGCGCTGAAACGTACGAAGCTGCAGCCGGTCCAAGTTGCCTGTCGATGCGAACTCAACGCGGAACGACTCGCCGCGCGGCACCGCGAGCTTGCTCCCCTTCTTCGATTCCGTGGGAGCGGACGACGCCTCGGGCTTCACATGCCGCAGTCGCGGCAAATAGCGACGGCCTGCGCGGAAGGCGACTTGCTGCTCGGATTGCTTCGCGCACGACTTCGGCCAGCAAGAGGCCGACATTGGCATCGATTGCCGCCGAATCTGCGGCAGCCGGATCGAGATCCACAAGCGTCGCCGTAAACTCCGGAGTTTCAACGCCGATAACGCGCCCCAAGCCCCAGGTAGCGGCCTGCGCCACGCTGACCGGATCGCCGCCGTTGCGGGCAGCTTCAGCCGTTACACTTTGACCGCCGCGCGTCACCAGGAACATTCGCGGTTGCTCGGCCCAGCGGAACTTGCCGGCCGCTTGAACGAGATCGAGCACGCGTTCGGCGGCTAAGTTTTGAGCCCGAGTCAGTGATGCGCCGTCGAGGTTATCGCTCGCGGCGGCGTCGATGGGCCAAAGATAAAGAATGCCGCGGCATTGCGGACGGTCGCCGGGGAAACGTTCGGCAATGACTTTGCGGAGGGCCTCGGCGTCGTCCCCTGCGACCATCTCCGGCGTGATGACGACCGGCTTTTGACTGAGCAGCGTAAGCCGCTCTGCGAGCCGAGTCCCGACGCCTTGCGAATCGGCAAAGACGAGCCAATCACCGCCGCGAATTTGGATGTTCTTGATCGCCTCGGCTTGCGGCAACGGCAGCTCGGCCGAAAGCCAACCGGTTTCGTACAGCCACGAGGCCGTGCGATCCCCTTCTTCGGCACGGCGACCGACTTTACGAAGCTTGAGCCCGCGAACTTCGAGGATCGCCTCGCCTTCGGGCGTGAGGAGAACGACGTCGCCTTCAAGGTTCTCGTGTTTCGGATCGTCGACGCCTGCGGTCAGCCGCGCATAGCCGAGGAGTTTGGTCGTCGGCTTGCGGAAGACGCGAATGCTCTCGGCGCCCATCGGCAAGTAGCTCTCGCCGCTATTGGCCGGCGCCCAAGCATCCGGCACGCAAGCACCGACGACGTGGAAGCAGCCGTCGAGAATCGCCGGGTGAACCTGATACGCTTCCAAACCGGCGCGAATTTGCTCGGGCACTTCCAACTCGGCGACCGATTCGCCTTGCACGCGCAAGACTTGGCGCAGCGTTTGGAACGACGGACCGTATTCGAGCGAGCGGGCCTTGTAGCGGCGGTAGCACTCGGCTTGGTCGAGCACTTCGCCTGCCAAGGCAAGTTCCGGAGCGATTTGCATCACCGGCCGCGGCGGCATGAAAGACGGACCGTCTTTCGGCGAAGAGCGGCGCAGCGTACCGCCGGCGTGCATCATCCAGCCGGCGTTGGGATCGGCTCCCGGCGGAAGCTGAAACACTTGATACGACGCGTGGCCGGCAACTTCCGGCGACACGACGACTTGCAAGGCATGGGCCTTGGCGTCGCTGAGAAATAGAGCTTGTTGGAAACCGACCTTCTCGACGACATGCGCACCGTCGCCGAAGAGTTCGTTTGCCGCTTCTAAGCCGAGTTCCAAATAGGTTGCGCCCGGAATGACGAGCGAGCCTTGAACGACGTGATCGCGCAGGTACGGCAACCGCTTGACGCTCAGTTCGCTCAGGAACTGCGTCATCGCAACAGCAGACGGTACACGACCGCCCAAAACCGGCTGCTTCGAATCAGCCCCCTTAGGAGCGAACGTCGCCACGCCGCCGGCGTCGGTCTTTTCGGCCGGTTCGCCTTCTTTGTCACCGTCGATCCAGAAGCGGGTTCGTTCAAACGGATACGTCGGCAGGAAGACGCGGGAACGGCGATAGTCGCGATCAAACCCGCGCCAGTCGATGTTCACGCCGCGCACATGGAGCGACGCCAATGCAGCGAGCACCGTCTTCCAATCGTCTTGACCACGGCGAAGCGACGACAGCCAGAGGCCTTTATTATCCGGAAGGCACTTGCGTCCCATGCCGGTAAGGATCGGGGCCGGCCCGACTTCGATAAAGATCTCACATCCGGTTTCGGCCATTGCGCGAACGCCGCTCGCGAAGCGAACGCAACCACGGACGTGGTTGCGCCAGTAGCGTGCGTTCGGCTTATCGCCTTGAGCAAAGGCCTTGCCGGTGACGTTCGAGATCATGCCGATTTGCGGCACGTGATAAACGATGCCTTGCGCGAAGCGTTCGAATCCGTCGAGCATCGGTTCGAGATGCGCGGAGTGGAACGCGTGCGACACGGTGAGCTGCTGGCACATCACGCCGTCGGACTGGAACCGCGTCATCACCTCGTGGACGGCGTCTTCATCGCCGGAGATCACGATTTGTTCCGGCGCGTTGACGGCCGCCACGGAGAGGCGATTTCCGTACGGCTCGATCGCCTCAAGCACGCGATCTTCGGTCGTAATAATCGCGGCCATGGTGCCGCGCGACGGCAACGCTTGAATGCGTTTCCCGCGCTCGGCGATGAGCTTGAGGCCGTCTTCAAGCGACATCACGCCGGCGATGACCGCCGCCGGGAACTCGCCGACGCTGTGCCCCATTACGACGTCGGGCCGCAGACCCCACGATTCCCACAAGCGAGCCGTGGCGTACTCGATCGAGAAGAGCGCCGGCTGCGTATAGGCCGTTTGGTCGATCGTCGACGGGTCGACCGTCACGTCGTAAAGCACCGAGGTCAACGGACGCTGCAACAGCGGACGAAGAATCTGATCGCAGTCGTCAAGCGCGCGACGAAACACGGGCTGCGTTTCGTACAAGCCGCGTCCCATGCCGACGTATTGCGAACCTTGGCCGGTGAACAAATACCCGACCTTCGGACGCACGCCGCGACGCGCCGTGCCGATTGCCGCACCGGCGAGCTTGCCCGTATCGGCGAATTGGCGCAACTGCTCGGACAATTTTGCGGTGCTGTCGGCAACGACGGCCAACCGTTCGCCAAGGTGCGACCGGCCCACGGCCAGCGTGTGGCAAACGTCGGCGACCGGCAATTCAGGATGGCGAGACAAGTGCTCGGCGTGCATGCCGGCGAGCGTCTTCAGCGCGTCTCCGCTATGCACGAAAGTACGGCAATCTGCGTCGGACGCTCGAACGACGGCTTCGCATCGGCCGGTCGCGCCGGCCAAGCCTCCACGATCGCATGAGCGTTCGTTCCGCCGAAGCCGAACCCGCTGATACCGGCGATCCGCGGACGGTCGCCGATTTCCCACGGCGTGAGTTCGGTCGGAATCTGCAGATTCAAACCGATCGAGGCGATGTTCGGATTGAGTTCGCGGAAGTTGCACTGCGGCGGAATTTGTGCGTGCTGCATCATGAGCAGCACTTTGATGAGGCTCGCCGCGCCGGAGGCGGTTTCCAAGTGGCCGATATTGCCCTTCACAGACGCCATGTAGCAAGGCGGGGCATCGGCCCCGCGTGTGCCGAGCACGCCGTTGAGAGCCGAGACTTCGATCGGATCGCCGAGCGGCGTACCGGTGCCGTGCGCTTCGATGTACGACACTTGCTCCGGTTTCACGCGGGCTTGGGCCAACGCTTTGCGGACGCATTCCATCTGCGAGGGGCCATTGGGGGCCGTCATGCCCGAGGTCTTGCCGTCTTGATTGCAAGCCGTGGCACGAATGACGCCGAGGATCGTATCACCGTCGGCAATGGCGTCGCTCAGGCACTTCATGAGCACCACGCCGCAACCTTCGCCACGTACGTAGCCGTTGGCGCTGGCGTCGAACGGCTTGCAGCGCCCGTCGGGCGAGAGCATGCGAGCCTTGGAGAAGGCCACGGTCGTTTCAGGCGACAGAATCACGTTGACGCCGCCCATGAGCGACATATCGCAATCGCGATTGCGCAGGCTCTGCACCGCGTAGTGCAACGCGACGAGCGCGACGAGCAAGCAGTGTCGACCGAGAGGCTCGGGCCGTGGAAATCGAAGATGTACGAAATGCGGTTGGCCGCGATGCTGCAGCGCGTTGCCGGTGCCGCAGTAGGCATCGATGTGTTGCAGGTAATTGTCGAGGCTCCGGTACATTTGCATGTAGTCGGTACCGCCGATGCCGACGAATACGCCGGTGCGCGTACCTGCCGCACGTTCCGGCGATAGGCCGGCGTGCTCAAGCGCTTCCCACGTGCATTCGAGAAGGAGCCGCTGCTGCGGATCCATGCGGGCCGCTTCACGGGGCGTGATGCCGAAGGCCCGCGGGTCGAATTGATCGATGTCGTCAAGAAAACCGCCGCGGCGCGTAACGATCTTGCCCGGCGCATCGACGTTGGCATCGTAAAATTCATCCACGTTCCAACGGTCGGCCGGAATCTCGCGAACTCCTTCGCGACCTTCGGAGACGAGCTTCCAATACTCGTCGAGATTCTTCGCGCCGGGGAAACGGCAACCCATGCCGATGACCGCGATCGGTTCGGCTTCCAGCGTGCGTTCGAATTCGACTTCTTCGACGGCGCCGTCGGATTCCGTGGCCAAGTACTTCGCGAGAGCTTCCGTCGTGGGATAGTCCCAAGCCAAGGTCGGCTGCAGCGAACGGCCGAGGTAGTCTTCGAGGTCGCCGATAAGGCTGACCATCTGCACGGAGTCGAGTCCGTAGCTGGTGAACGGCTGACGAACATCGAAGTCGGACGGCAGAATCTTGAGTTTTGCCGAGAGCTCTTCGGCCAACCAACGCTCAATCTCTTCCGCGCTGCGACGAATCGGCTTCGAGCCGGGGCGCAGCATCGAATCGCGATTGGTGACGACTTCCGACTCTTCGTCTTCGAGATCATCGTCCTGCACGATGGCCGCGGCATCGGGGTTCAAAACCTTTTGCAACGAAAGCTGCAACAGGTCGACGTAGCCGTTTTGCACGCTGCGAAGCGTGGCGTCGAAGTAGCGATGATACTTCTCGAATACTTCGTGGCCGTACTTCCGCGTGATCAGATCTTTGTTGTTGCGGAGATTCGTGAGCCAGGCTTCGAGCGTCTTCTGATAGTCGGCTCCGGCCGAGCGCCATTCGGCAACTTCGTACAACCCTTTGGACGACTCGAGGATTTCGTCCTGAAACGGCAGCGACGAGCCCGGAAACATCTTGGCGATGAACGCCATGTCGGCTTGCGTCTGAATCGTATCGGCCCGCTTCACGGCGACGACCGTTTGGATGCCGAGGAAGGCCGTTTCGGAGCTGACTTCGTAGCACTTCTGAATGAAGCGGCGATAGACTTCCTTGTGCTTGCCTTGCACGCGGACCGCCAACGGAACAATGTGCTCCAACGCGTCGATGCAGACGACGGCGTCGGCCTTTTGCTCCGGCTGGAATTCGCGCCACGAGGCGAGCCGTACCTGCGTCTTGTCCGACGCTCGGCGACCGGCAAACTCATACTGCGCGACTGGTCGTCAGACCGGTGACGCGGCCGATGTTCAGCTTCTCGGCGGCGAAGCGCAGCATGCCGCCCCACCCGCAACCGACGTCGACGACATAGTCGCCACGCTCGATGCGGGCCAATTGCGACATGCGCCGCAGCTTGTTTTCTTGGGCCTGCTGCAGGTTTTCAGCACGATCCCACATGCCGGCGCTATCGGCCAGATACTCGCCGTCGAAAATGAGACGGAAGAAGCCTTCGTCGAGTTCTTGCTCGGCAGGCAGCGTGGCGCTGCGCTGACCGCCGACGAACCGGGCCGGTTGAGCCGGCTCAGGCTTGGCCGGAGCGTCGGCTTTCGCAGCCGCCGACGATCCGTTAGTGCCATGTTCACCGTGAGCGTGATGGTGCTCACCGTTGGTCGTCGCAGCGGCCGGAGCCTGCGGCGCGGCAGGAGGGGGCGTGAATTCGTCGGCTTCGTCTTCCTTGGTGTTGATGGCCGCGCCGTATTTGTACGCCGCCATCACGCCGGTGAGCTTGCCTTCGAGATATAGGGCTTTCGTCGCGCGGCGCTGGATCTTGCCGCTGGACGTCTTCGGGATTTGGCCCGGCTTCAAGAGCACGATCGAGTCGAGCATCAGCTCATGATCGGCCGAAACCGCATCGCGCATTTTCTTGAAGATGCCTTCCGGGTCTTCTAGATGGCGCACGTTCATTTCGTGAACGATGACCAGCTTTTCCGTGGCGTCTTGCTCGATCGAAAATGCCGCACCGCTGCCGAGCGCAAGCGTCGCTTCGGCCTTCTGCACGGAGTGTTCGATGTCCTGCGGGTAGTGATTGCTGCCGCGGATGATGATCAGGTCTTTGATCCGGCCGGTAACGAACAGTTCGCCGTCAAAGAAGAAACCAAGGTCGCCGGTGCGCAGGAACGGGCCTTCACCGTCGGGCAGGTATGCACCGAACGTGTCGCGCGTAGCGTCGGCCATTTTCCAATAGCCTGCAGCGACGCTCGGACCTTGCACCCAGACCTCGCCGATGGCGTCCGGGGCCGAAAGTTGCTGCGATTCAGGATCGACGATAACGACGCGCTGCCCACCGGCCACGGCGCCGTTGCCGACGAGCGGTCGCGCGTCGGGCGAATCGTTAGGAACCGGGACTACGCGATGTTGCTCGAGCGCCGTCGCTTCGAAACTCACGTGAACGGGCGGGCGATCGGGCCGGCCGCCGGTGACCATGAGCGTCGATTCGGCAAGGCCGTAACACGGGTAGAACGCTTCACGCTTGAAGCCGCACGGGCCGAAAGCCGCGGTAAATCTCTCGAGCGTCTCGTGCCGCACCGGCTCGGCGCCGCAGAACGCCACTTCCCAACAACTCAGATCGAGCGTGGCCCGTTGCTCCGGCGAAATGCGATCGACGCACAAGTCGTACGCGAAGTTTGGCCCGCCGCTCACGGTGGCCCGGTACTTCGAGATGGCGTTGAGCCAGCGCATCGGACGCTGAATAAACGCGACGGGCGTCATCACCACGGCCGTACTATCGGCATAAATCGGCTGGATGATTCCGCCAATGAGCCCCATGTCGTGATACGGAGGGAGCCAAATCACGCCGCTGGAGTGCGGACCGTTGCCGAAGAATTGCTTGATCGCTTCCGAGTTGTGCAGCAGGTTGCGATGCGTAACCATCACCCCCTTGCGCGCTGCGTCGAGCCCGAGGTGTACTGCAGAAACGAGAAGCGTCTCGCTGTTGATTTCCGGCTTAACCCAAGCCTGCTCGATGCCGGGCTCCAGATTGTCCGTGGCCATCCATTGCAGCGAGAGCAATTCGGGCACGCCGGCCAAACGCTTGGTGACGTCGGACAAGATCCGCCGTGTCGTCAGCACCAGCGACGGCTTCGCATCCGCCACGATCGACAGCAGTCGCGACGTCAGCCGATTCATCCGCGGCAAATAGGCCGGCACGGCGATGACGCCCGCGTATAAGCAGCCGAAGAACGCCGTGATGTATTCCAGGCCCGGCGGATAGATCAGAATCGCGCGGTCGCCCGCGTTTTGCGAACGCTGGAGCCAAGCGGCGATAGCGCGAGCTTGGCGGTCGAGCTCCGCGTATGTCAGATTGATTTCATCGGATTCGCCGTCGGCCAAGAAGCGAAACGGCGCATGGTCGGGCCGGTCCGCATTGCGGTGCTGCAGCAAATCCACAAACGTTTCAATATCCACCGGTGCCGATTCCAATGGCGGACTTGCCATCTAGTAGCCTTCTCGAACGAATTCAAATCGAAAAACGTCGGACCGCGGCGTAGACGCTGATCCGGGCGACGCGATCGCTTACGACTGCCGGTCGCAAGCGAACTTCGAACCCTTATGTTACTCGGGCCAAGACGTTACGACTAAACGCGTTGACCGCGATTCCCTAATCGGCACTCTTTACGCCGTCCTTTGAATCTCGCGCATCTGCCGACACAACCGCGATGGCAGGCACGACGGTTTGCCGGACACACGAGCGATTGCGGCGAGTGCCGAGTGCTCAAACATCTGAAGCGGAACGACTTGCGACCGGCGAGCCGCCGGCTGCCGTGCCGACTGCGGTCGATCCATGCAACCGTTGCGATCGCCGTAAATTCGCAAACGCTTTAGGGTAACCGCCCTTAGGACCAACGCAATACCGCCCTCACCCCAGACCTCCGAGTCATCGCAGACTCCCTTCCGCGGCGAGGTGGACACAAATCCAAATATTCCGATGCGTTCCTGCCGGCAGGTTTGTTGACGCACGCGCCAAGATCAAGCAAATTAGTGACTTACGTATTCCCACCCGGGCTTTAAGCCCGAATTCCCACCTACGTGAGCTTGGGTATGCCGCACTCTCTTCGTGCCCCGACATTGTCCTTCCTATTCGGACTCGCGGTGTTGCTTGGCCTTCTCGGCTCGGCCCAAGCGGAGAACTGGCCGCAATGGAGGGGCCCGCACAACGACGGAATCAGCTCCGAAACCGGCCTACCGACCAAGTGGAGTGCAACCGAAAACGTCGTCTGGAAGCTTCCGTTGCCGGGGCCTGCCGGCGCGACGCCGGTGGTCTGGGAAGACCGGATCTTTCTGACCTCGGCCAAGGATCAAGATTTGGTGCTGATCTGCGCCGACACCTCCGGCAAGTTGCTTTGGGAACGCAAACTCGGCACCGGCGACGAAACGGTCCGCGGCGATGAAGGCAATTCGGCCAGCCCGAGCCCATCGACCGACGGCAAGCACGTCTGGGCGATGCTCAGCACCGGAGAACTGGTCTGCTACGACTTCGCGGGGAACGAAGTTTGGAAGTTCAACATGCAGGAACGCTACGGCAAGTTCAGCATTCAGTTCGGCATGACGTCGACGCCGGTGCTCGACGGCGATCGGCTCTACATTCAATTGCTCCACACGAATTACTACCTGCTCGCCGCCGTCGACAAGCTGACCGGCAAGGACATTTGGAAGCACGAGCGACAGAGCGATGCCAAGGCAGAGTGCGAACATTCGTATGCTTCGCCGATCGTCTACCGCGACGGCTCGCACGAGTATCTGCTTTCGCATGGTTGTGATTATGTGACCGCACACAGCCTCAAAGACGGCTCCGAGCTTTTCCGCTGCGGCGGCCTCAACCCCGAAGGCAAATACAACATGACGCTACGCCTGGTAGCGTCGCCTGTCGTGGCCGAAGGCTTGATCGTGGTCCCTTCCGCGAAGAACGGCCCCGTGCTTGGCCTGAGTATTGACGCCAAGGGAGACATCACGAAGAGCAGCGACGGACACGTCTGGCGCCGCGATGAAAACACGCCTGACGTGCCGAGCCCGCTCGTGCATGACGGCCTCGTGTATCTCTGCCGCGAGAACGGCATTCTGATTTGCCTCGACGCCAAAACCGGCAAAGAGCAATACATGGAACGCACGCACTCGCAACGGCATCGCGCTTCGCCGGTGTACGCAGACGGCAAGGTCTATCTCACGGCGCGCGACGGCATGGTCACGGTCGTCAAAGCCGGCGCGCGAGTTCGAGGTGCTGGCCTCGAACGATACCGGAGAAGCGATTTCGGCGTCTCCGGTCGTCTCCAACGGACGCATCTATCTGCGGACGTACGACTCGCTGATTGCGATCGGGAAAAAGTGATGCTTGCCCGTCGTCCGTAGTCAGTTGTCCGTTGCACACCCTGAGCTTCACGACATGAAAACAACATTCGCCTTCACTTGCATTCTCGCGGCGTCGCTCGCTTTTGAAGCCGCAATCGTGCGGGCCGCCGACGTGCCGTGGGAAGTCCAGGAAATTGCGACTGACCTCGGCGTCGGGTACGCGGTGAATCTCGTCGACGTCAACGGCGACAAGAAGCTCGATATCGTCGTCGTCGATCAAACGCGCGTCGTCTGGTACGAGAACCCGACGTGGGCCGTGCATACGGTGATTCAGGATCAAACGAAGAAAGACAACGTTTGCCTCGACGCCTATGACATCGACGGCGACGGCCGGCCCGATTTCGCACTCGGTGCGGATTGGCGACCGTTCGATTCGCAAACCGGCGGCACCATTCAATGGCTCTCGCGTCCTGAGAGTTCGGCTGACTCTACGGCCGCGACCGAAGCGAAGTGGGACGTTCGCCATCTCGCCGAAGAGCCTACGACGCACCGCCTGCGCTGGGCTGATATCGACGGCGACGGACGAGCGGAGATGATCGTCGTTCCGCTCATGGGCCGCGGTACGACCAAGCCGAACTTTCAAGAAGCAGGCGTCCGCGTGTTGGCGTTCAGCATTCCGAAAGATCCGAAGCGCGATCGTTGGCCGATGCGCGTGCTGAACGACGAGATGCACGTTACGCACAATTTTCAATTTGTCGACTTCGACGGCGACCACGATCTCGACATGCTCTGCACGAGCTTCGAAGGAGTGAACTTGCTCACGAACGACGGCCGCGGCAACTTCACGCGCAAAGTGATCGGCGCAGGCAACCAAGAAACCACGCCGAACAAAGGCGCCAGTGAAATCAAGCTCGGCCGCTTGGCCGACGGCGGACGCTACATCGCCACGATCGAACCTTGGCACGGGCACCAAGTGGTCGTCTACACGGAACCGGCCGATCCTCAGACCGGGCTTTGGACGCGCCGCGTGATCGACGAAGAATTGAAGTGGGGGCACGCCGTATGGTGCGCGAACGTCGACGGCGACGCCGATGAAGAACTGTTGATCGGCGTACGGGACGACCTCGACGAAAAGAACCCGAGCAAACGCCGGGGCCTCAGAATTTACGACGCCGCCGACGCCGCGACCGGCAAATGGAGTCGTCAGCTCGTTGATGCCGGGGCCGTGGCGATCGAAGATCTCGCCGCAGGCGATCTCGATGGCGACGGCAAGACCGACGTCGTCGCAGTGGGCCGGCAAACCCACAACGCCCGGATATACTGGAATCGCTCGAAGTAGCGCCGCGCACGGTTTGCCTCGGCCTGCGTTTCGAGTCTTTCACGATCGACGACATTCGATGCAACAGTTGGCTTGTCGGGGCGTACGCGGAGCGACCACGGTCGAAAATGACTCGCGGGAAGAAATTCTCGCGGCCACGCGACAGTTGCTCGCGCTGATGATTCGCCTCAACGGCATCGAATCGGCCGACGTCGCCAGCGCCCTCTTCAGCACGACGACCGATCTGAACGCCGAGTTCCCGGCCTTGGCCGCGCGACAACTCGGCTGGCTCGACACGGCCCTCCTCTGCACGCACGAGCTTGACGTTCCCGGCTCGTTGCGAAAGTGCATCCGCGTGCTGGTTCATTGGAACACGACGAAGACGGCCGCTGAAATTCAGCACGTCTACGTTCGCGACGCCGTTCGACTCCGGCCCGATCTCTCGAAGCTTCCGCCCGTCGATCTCGACGATTTGGAAAAGTGGATCCAAGAGCGCTGGCGGCGCATGCGGCCGGAAATCGTCGCTAGCTTACCGCTTCAAGCCGAGCTCCTTCTGCCCAGCTCCGACGAGTGCCGAATCGCACACCGGTTTCAGCGGGGAATAAATCGTCGCAGCCGCTGCGATTTCGCATCAGGCCTGCGATTCGGCGGCGAGAAACCTTTTCTTGCGGCCCCGGTTTAATGGTCTAGGATCGTTCTTTGAGGGGCGTTCGTCCCGACATCAAGCTTGAGGTTCTCTCATGCGACGCGTTTTCCGACCGGCCCTGGCGGCGACCGCCTTGGTTCTGCTGGGTCTCTATGCGAACTCCATGCTGACCGCGGCTCCACGACAGTGGACCGATTCGACCGGCGCGTTCTCGATTCGCGCCGAACTCGTCGAAGTCAGCAAAGGGAACGTCGTCCTGAAGAAGGAAGACGGCACGACGGTGACCGTTCCGGTCGATCGACTCAGTGCCGTCGACAAGAACTATCTCACGCTGCGAGCCGGACAAAAGTCAGCCGAGGCCGGAAGCAAAGCTCCCGCGACCGATTCGACGACGCCCGAGAAAGCCGACGATCGCAAGCCGAGCTTTCTGAAACTGGCCGATCCGAGCGTTGACGACAAAGTCTCACGGGCCGAATGGACGCGACTTTCGCAACGTTTCCGAGAGTTCGACGCCGACAAAGACAACGCCGTGAGCGAAAGCGAATTGGAGTCGACCGGCGCGGCGAAAGAACTGCTCGGCTTGCTCGACGCCGACGGCGACGACAAGATCGCCCGCACCGAATGGACGCAACTTACGCAACGTTTCGGTCCGGCCGACAAGAACAAAGACGGCTCGCTCGATGAAGCCGAGCTCACGGCCTTGGCCGAAAGCAAATCTTCCGACACGACGACGCCGTCCGCCGCCAACCGGCTGGCCAGTGCCGGGCCGACGACATGGCGCGGCCGAATTGAAAACGCACCCGGCGGCAACGGCGAAATCGAACTCGTCGTCACGGGCAATACGATCGTCGGCCGCAATATTCGCGGCGGCGGACCGCCGGGCGGAGGGGGCGGAGGAGGAGGTGGTGGCGGGCCGGGACTAGGAACAGGCACGTTCACCATGACCGGCGACGGTCGTTCGGGAAACATGGATGCCACCTACACCGACGGCCCGCAAAGCGGCCAACTCTGCATGGGCATCTACGAAACCGACGGCAACACGCTTCGCTGGTGCGTAAACAATCGCGGCCAACGCCCGTTTCAATTCGCCACGAACGGCGGCAGTTGGCTGATGGTGCTGCAGAAAGTGCCGACGCCATAGCGGCCGTAGGGCGGATCGAAGCTTCCCGATGCCGAGAGTGGTAGCACGCCGTTGCCGGCAGTCTCCCCCGTTGTGACATTGCGGCGCCGCGGTCTCTTCCGCTACTTCTATGCCGCGTTCTTTGCCGGCATGACTTCTTTTTGACGGCGCTCCGCAGAGGGGCGCACACGTCGTCGTGTTATCCTTCGCGGCCACGACCTCCGCGTTTGCAGTTCGTCGTCGGATGTTCTTCCGCACGACCGTGGCCATGCTCTGCGCCGCCGCAGTCGCGCTATCGACGACGTTTGTCGCCGCGCAATCGTCGCGAAGTTCCGGTGCCGCCGGCGTCGCCGTGATCGCGCCGCCACGGTCGTTGGGAAGTTCGGCCGGGACGTCGCCGCTATTGGCACAAAACCCCGGCGGCGGCACGTCCGGTTCGACTTTGCGCGAACCGCCGCGGCAAATCTTTACGACACCCTCGTCATCGCTCGGCGCAGGCACTTTCGATCCTTACGCCATGTCGACGCCCGGGCCCGTGTTGATCGCCCCTTCCAGCGGTGCGTCATCGGCCGGAATCTTCTCCGGTCTTGGCGGCAGCTTCTTCGGCGGCGCGCCGTATGAAGAAGCAATCTGGGACGACGTGACCGGCATCTACGAACCGGGCGCTCGTCATGACTGGACCGCCCAACTACTTCCCGACGGGCTCGTATATCGTTCGTACTTGGCCGGCGTGAAAGAATCGCGGCTATCGAGCGTTTTCAATCACGACAGTAATCTCGGCTGGATGTGGGACATTCGCCTCGGCGGTCGTGTCGGCCTATTTCGGTACGGAACGACGAACGAAGTCCGGCCCGAGGGCTTTCAGATCGATATCGAAGGCTCCGGCCAGCCGCGGCTCGATATGGAAAACAACGAAGACCTCGTCGCAGCCGATTTCCGCGCCGGAATCCCGATTACCTACGGCATCGGCAAATGGCAATCGAAGTTCGCGTTCTATCACCTCAGCTCGCACGTCGGCGACGAATATCTCGTTCGCAACCCCGGCTTCATTCGCCGCAATTATTCGCGCGACGTGCTCGTGCTCGGCCAGTCGTATTATCTATCGGCCGATGTGCGCAGTTTATGGCGAAGCCGGCTGGGCGTTCCATAGCGACGTCTCCGAGCCGTGGGAGTTTCAGTTTGGCGCGGAGTACAGCCCGTTGACGAAGCCGGGCCTCGGGGGTGCGCCGTTCCTCGCGGTGAACGGACAACTACGACAAGAGCTCGACTTCGGCGGCAACGTCGTCGTGCAAGCCGGCTGGCAATGGCGTGCCCGCAACCGCGGCCATTTGTTCCGCGTCGGCATGCAGTACTACAACGGCAAGAGCGATCAGTTCGAGTTCTACGACCAAGGCGAAAACAAGGTCGGCGTCGGGCTCTGGTATGACTATTGAAGACTAATGACCAATGTTCAAGCACCAATGATCAATTTTGGAACTTGGTGCTTGGTAATTGGTCATTCCAAGCGCTATCGCCGGCTCGCCACTTCCAGCCCGAGCTTCTTCATCTTCTTGTAGAGCGTCGTGCGGTTGATGCCGAGGGCATCGGCCGTGGCATTGCGGTTCCAGTTGTTCTCTTCCAGCGTCTTCATGATGATCTGACGCTCGGGCGAGGCCAACGCCGCCTTAAGATTCTGCGCCGCGGCGATCGCATCCAAATCGAGATGCCCCGGCGCGAGAATCGCCGGCGGCAAGTCTTCGGTCCGCACCATTTCGTGCTTGCCGAGCAACACGGCTCGCTCAATCACATTTTGCAACTCGCGCACGTTGCCGGGCCAGCGATAACCGCGGAGCGCCAGCGACCGCATCTTCGGCGAAGCCGTGTACCTTGCGGCCGGAGTCTTTGCAAACCCGTTCGAGAAAGTGAGCGGCGAGCGTCGGGATATCGGACAACCGTTCGCGAAGCGGCGGGAGTTCGATATTGATGACGTTGATACGGTAGTAGAGATCTTGGCGGAACTTGCCTTGGGCGACGAGGTCTTCGAGCTTCTCGTTCGTGGCAAGAATCACGCGTGAGTCGACGCGGAACGTCTTCGAACCGCCGACTTGTTCGAACTCAAACTCTTGCAGCACGCGCAACAGCTTCACTTGCAAGCTCGGCGTGGCCGTGCCGATTTCATCGAGGAAGATCGTGCCGCTGTCGGCCTGCTTAAATTTGCCGATCTTATCTTGCGTAGCACCCGTAAACGCCCCGGCGACGTGTCCGAAGAGTTCGCTTTCCAACAGCGTCTCGGGGAGCGCACCGCAGGCAACTTCCACAAACGGCTTATCGCGACGGCTGCTGCGGCGATGCACGGCCCGAGCCAAGAGCGACTTACCGGTTCCGCTTTCGCCGGTGATGAGAATCGAAGCCTTGGTGTCGGCGACGCTTTCGACGACGTCGAAAATTTTCCGCATCTGCGGGTCGCGGCCGACGATATTTTCCAAGCCGAAACGCAGATCGAGCTGCTGCTTGAGCGTGTTGTTTTCTTCGATGACGTGACGTTGATTCAAAGCCCGCTCGAGCGAGAGCATCAGCTCTTCGTCGATCAGCGGCTTCGTGAGCAAATCGAACGCGCCGGCGCGAATGGCTTCGACGGCCGTTTCCACGGTGCCGTAGCCGGTGAGCAGGATCACCGTGGTTTCCGGGCGGTGCTTGCACGACCAGCCGAGGATGTCGAAACCGTCGCCGTCTTCAAGCTGAATGTCGCACAACGCGATGTCGAAGGCCTTCTTCTCCAGCGCGGCGATCGCCGTGGTGCGCGAGTTGGCGGTTTCGACGATGTAGCCCTGTTCGCGAAGCCAACCGGCCATCGATTCGAGAATATGTTTATCGTCGTCGACCAGCAGCAACGAGGCGCGTTTCATGGAAGACCTGCGAGATATTATGACGCCCATAAGAGCGTTGCGGCTTCCGTGCTCGCGTCGTGTTTTCGCGACGTGTCCTGTCTCGCAATATCTACGTCACTGCTGAATAACGTCAAAAGAACTTCCGTGTTTATCGAACGTGGCGATTCTATCTACTTTCGTAATGCGCTTAGCGCCACCGGGCTTCTGCGGAAATCCGTTAAATCCCCCTAATTCGGCATGGGTAAGGTTGCCCACGGTCGATGAGGGTACTACCTTTACCATTAGGAAGAGTGGATTTACGCAAGAACGTCCCGAAGCGAATCCCGAGAACGAGGCAAGGGACGGACGATCACGCCCCCGCATGGGTGATCGCGACGTGTAACTCGAGAAGGTTTCGCGGTTCGGGGTGAGAGCACTGCCGTCTCTCTCCTTATGAAGCGACTTTTTGCGACCGCGGTCGACGGGCAAGCGACCGCCAATCCCCAGAGGAAGTACCAAGATGAGCATTCGTTTGTTGGTCGCCGACGATCACGAGGTCGTTCGCTCCGGCATGGTGAGCATGCTGGAAGGAACGGACATTGAGATCGTAGGTCAGGCCGCGAGCGGCGTGGAAACCGTCGCCAAGGCCCAAGAACTCAAGCCCGACGTCGTCACCCTCGACATCCGTATGGAAAACGGCGACGGCCTTTCGGCGACTTGAGCAAATTCGTGAACAAGCTCCGGAAACCAAAGTCCTGATTCTGTCGACGTTTGATAACCCGACGTACGTTGCTCGCGCTCACGCTTTGGGCACAAAGAGTACGTGCTGAAGGGCTCGTCGCGCGAACAACTCGTCGAGGCCATTCGTGCCGTCGCCGAAGGTCGTCCGACCGAACGCCAAGGGCACATGTCGCGGATCGCCGGCCAAATGGCGACGCGTCAAAAGCAACCCGACAGCGAAATCCCGCTCACGCAACGCGAAACGCAAGTGCTCCGTCACTTGGCGCTCGGCTTGAGCAACAAGGAAATCGCCCAGTCGCTGGAAATCAGCATCGAAACCGTCAAGGAACACGTGCAGCACTTGCTGCGGAAGATGGGCGTGAACGATCGCACCCAAGCCGCCGTATGGGCCGTGCGCAAGGGACTCGTTTAAGCTTCGTCAGCTAGGCGCGTGGTCTAAGCCTCAAAGATCACGACCTACGCGACTTACGCCGAAACTTCATAGCCGCGAGCTTCATTGCTCGCGGCTATTTTTTGGCGCTCATCGTGCCCGCGGGTGCGCCTTCTCATACACGGCCTTGAGATTCGCGGTGCTCACGTGCGTGTAAATCTGCGTGGTGATGAGGCTCTTGTGCCCTAAGAGTTCCTGGACGCTGCGAATATCGGCACCGGCGTCGAGTAGATGCGTGGCGAAGCTATGCCGTAATGTGTGCGGCGACGTCCGTTCGTCGAGGCCCGTCTGCTGCAAGTATTTTTCCAGCATGCGGCCCGTGCTGCGCGTCGTGATCGCTTCGATCTTCTTCTTGCCTTTACCGATGAACGTCGGGTTCTCGCGGTGCGGCTTCCGCGGACGGGCTCGGTCGCGCATCGCGCATGTAGACCTTGATCGCCTTCACGGCAAACGAGCCAAGCGGCGCCAGAGCGCTCTCGTTTTCCTTTGCCGCGGACGCGAACCAGCCCGCTCTCAAGATCGAGATCGCCGTCGACGATTCCGACAAGCTCGCTCACGCGCAAGCCGGCGGAGTACATCGTTTCGAGCATCGCCCGATCGCGGACGGATTGCCAGCCGCCGGTCTTGGGGGCCAAGAGCAATTGCCCGATTTCGGCCGTCGATAGGAAGTGCGGCAGCGTGCGGCTCTTCCGAGGATTACGCAGCGGCTTCGCGGGATTGTTTTCCGCCCAACCTTCGCGGCGACCAAAGCGAAAGAAGCTTCGCAGCGAGGCCAGCCGGCGGGCGATCGTCGCCTTCGACAAGGCTTTTTCGTGCAAGCTGGAGACGTAGCCGCGTAAGTGCAGCGTCGTGATGTCGCCCGGCTCCGGACATTCGCCGTACAGTTTGTCGAGCGCCGTCTCCAGCGCCTTCAAATCTTCGCGATAGCTTTTGACCGTCAGTTCCGAAGCGTTGCACTCGATCGTGAGAAAATCGAGAAACCGCTCACGCACCATTCCGATGGGCGTTTCCGACGGTTCGGCTTCGTGCAGATCGGCGACGGCCATAACTCACGGCACGGCCGCTTGAATCGGTCGTGTTGATGCGTCGTGAAAACGAACGCCGCCGGACGAACCGGCGGCGATACACATTCTACAGAGTCGACCGGGATTTTCAGACGCGAGTTTCTACAGCGTCTCTTCGCCCGAATCCGTGATGAGCGGCACGTCTTTGAAACGGTGCGTGCCCGAGTGCTTCGTCTTGGCCGGCTCTTGGCGAACCTTTTGGCTCAGCACGGCGGCGTCGTACCAAGTGAAGCTCAATTCGGGATTCGACGCGAAGCGTCCCGGCACGCGCAGCACTTCGGCCTTGTGCACATCGTCGAAGAGGAACACATAGCGTTCCTCGCCTTTGACCAGCGCCAACACGTTGATGTCCTGCTGCGACACGATGGGGTATCCTCCGTGATCCAATCTCGGCGCCCTGCCGGCATTTGAAGCATTGCCCTCGACTGTTTTGCGTCGAGTTGCAGGCCGCGCCGTAAGGGTTATCGGCCGGTGGGCCAGCGCCACACTACTCGCGTTTGACCGGCGCCGCCTCTGGCGGTCAGCATTTCGGCGATGTGTAGGTGACAACAGAAACGAACGTAATCATCGCTACGTTGCAGATAAGACTGCCAACCGCCAAATCTTGCCTCGTCGCGAAAGTAAACGTAACTCTGGAGCACGCGGTGACCTGTGCGTCGGTGCCGTGATAAAGCTTCACATGCTTCAGCACCGGCTGATCGGTGGGCCGCAACGGCGGACGTTCCGCGCACGGTCGCGACGGCGTGAATCCGCGCGGGTCCGGCCAGTCCGGCGGCAATGAAGTCGCGCCGTCGCCGGCGTCTGGCGACTCCGGATCTCCCGGGCCGATCCGCTCCGGCGCAATTTCCAACGCGGCTTCACCTTCCACTAAGCGTACGCCGCCGGGGCCGCGTTTTGCCTCTTCTTCAAGTTCGCGCGGAGCCGGCGGTTCGGCCGCCGGCGGAGGCGGCGGCGACAGCTCCGGCTCGGGCATCGGCGGCGTTTGTGTTTTCATTTGCTCGCGCACAAGGCACGTTCCGCTTCGAAGACGAGTTCCTCAGGAATCTCTTCTTCGGCGGTGGTGCCCCACGGCAAGCCGTAGCCGGCGGGAATCGGATGAAAGCCGGGATTCGCCGCATACCATTCGACGTCAATGCCGACGCGCGGCGGATAATAAGGCGTGTAGTCGGTGATGGCGCCGACGACGACGGCGTCGACTTGCAGCAACTGCGAGCTGCGAGCTTCCGCCGGGCCGTTCTTGCCGTTGAAGACGATGCGGTATTCCTGCATCTTGGCTTCAGATACGCCGACCGGCACGACCTCAAAGCCGGGCACCATTTGCAATTCGGCGGCGTAGGCCAAAGCGAATTGACGTCCGTCGGCGCTCGGCTCCGCGCTCAGATTGAAGAACGGCACGACGGCGATCTTCGTGAGCTGCGGAAACGGATTAAAGAACGTCGGCTGTCGCGAGACTTCCGGCAAATACGCGCCACCCGCCCAGGATCACCAGGCAGATCGCAATCATCAGGTTGCGCAGCGTAAGCGGGAACATGCGCGAGGCGGCAGCCGGTCGTTAAAATCGACACAGCCTGCTTTATCGACCTGCGCGGAAAGGTTTCTCCAGCTATTCCGGTCGTACCGAATGCCGGCAGCGAATGCGACGTCGCTACAGCAACGGCTCGCTCGCGTATTTGATCGCGACCGAGAGCTACATCACGTCGCGAAAACTCTTGAGCCCCACGGTCTCGCGGCACATAAACGGCTCGCCGTAGCGTGCGCCGATCGACCATCCCCAATACGCCGCCTGATCGCGGAGGCGATCGATCATCGTCGGCGGCTCCGTCGGGCGTCCCGTGATGAATTGGCTCTCGAAGCAGCGAATCGCGGCTTCCTTCTTTTCCCAGTAGGCGGAGATATCCACCACGAACGCCGGCTTCTCCACCACGCGGAGATGCACGCAGTTGTAGTTGAAGATCCGTTCGGGAAAAAACGGCTCCCCCGGCATGTCGGTCTTCGTGAGCTTCGCCCAAAACTTCGCCGCCTCGATCAATTCCAACGCCGCGACATGATCCGGATGCGCGTCGACCCAATACGGTGCGAATAGCCAGCGCGGCCGGAGTTCGCGAATCTTGCCGGCCAGCAGTGCTCGCGCAGTCGAGCGTATGTTCGAGCTTGCGATTGGGCAGCCCCAAATTGCCGCGCCAATCAATGCCGAGAACCGCGGTCGCGGCCGCCGTCTCGCGAGCCCGAATTTCAGGACTACCATGCGGCGTCGGTTCGCCGCTGGTGAGGTCGAGAATCCCGACGGCCATGCCGTCGGCCTTCATCTTCAGAATGGTTCCCGCCATCCCGAGTTCGGCGTCGTCGGGATGGGGAGCGATGATCAAAGCGTCAAGCGGCATGCCGGCACCTCTTAATGTTGTCCTCACATCATTGCCGGCGAGAAGTTTTCCGACAACTGGCCTAGACGCATCCGCCGGGTTCTGCGAGAGTCCCGCCGCAGAAATTTCTCAGACACTTCCTCGTCGCCCACGGCCCATTTTCTACGAATCTCACGTGAACGCTGCTCGCCGAATTCCGCTGCTGCCGATTCTTGCGACGCCCGTCGTTGCATTCGGTTTCGCGATTTCGATCGGGTGCAACAACGTGAACGTCCGCGGCGACGGGTTCTCGGAATCGTTCACCGAGTCGGCCCGCGTGAAGCGGCCGGAAGAACAGTCGGCTAAGCCTTTTGGCTTCTCGACCAAGGCCCGCGAGATCGAAGCCGACTTCGGCGTGAAGTAAGCCGCCTCAGCTTCAGCGGCTGCGAACTCTCCGTTCCCGACGGACTCCGCGCCTCGTCGTTTTCAGATGCCGACCGGGCATTTCCGTTGAGCTCCCGTTTCAACGTCGGACGACCTCGATTTCGGCAAATGGTTTCGCTTATCACCCAGCCGACGGCTCGCCCCAAACACGGCACAATCGTCAGCGTCGGCATCCCTCTGGCGCCTCGCGGCGGAAATCGGCGTAAATCCGGCAGGCGGTATCTTTTAAGGGGCTTTTACGGGAGTTACAAATAACCAAACTGGGCAGCCATTGCCGACGCGGCAATTCTGGCAAGCATCCCCTCTTAGCGCCCTTTAACGTCCCCACGAGCCGTCGCATGCCCGACTTCGATTTCCTGAACGATCTCGACGCGAAGAAGCCGGAAGATTCCAAGAAGCCCGACGAAGTTGGCCCCGAAGCGGCCGGCGCGGAAGAAAGACCGAACAATTCGACCTCGACTTCGACTTCCTTGAAGAAGCGAAGGACGACGCCGGCACGACGGCCGAAGTCGTGTCCGCGGAAGCTGCACTTCTCGGCGAAGCCGTCGGCCCGGTGGTCGGCGATGCCGCCGCGGCTGAACATGCGGCCGAAATCTCGTTGGAAGCGGCTCCGCAAGACGATCCGCTGGCCGACGCGCTGAGCGAGCTCGATATCGAAGCCTCGGCCGCAGCCACGCACGAACCGACTCCCGACATGACGGCCGACACCACCGGCGCGGTGAGCGACGATCCGCAATTCAGCGACGACCTGTTCGCAGACTTCATCACGGGTGACGACCAAGCGGTCGCCGCAGCGCCTGCCGCAGACGCCGAGATTCTCGAAACCTCGTTGAGCGCGGAAGCCCCGGCGTTCGGTGATCCCATCGCTCCGCTGCAATCGGATTCGACGTTCCGCTGGGAAGATCGCGATGCCGATGAGCCGCCGGAACATCGGCTGGGGCCGGACGAGTCGGCCGTCGGCACGCCGGAAACGTTCGTGGATTTTTCCGGCGCCGCAGAGCTTGGCTCCGACGAAACCGAGCCGACCGCCGACGAAGTGAAATCCGATCCGGCGGAGATCGCCGCAATCGTCGGCGGCGCCATGGGCGTGGCCATGGTCGCGCCGGAAGTGATGACGCCGCCGGAGCCGGCTTGGGAACCACCCACGATTACGGAAGAGCCGCTTCCGCCGCCCCCCGACGCAAACGATCCGGCCTATCCCGCCTACGAACAACTCACGCAGCACATTCATCAGACGTCGCTGCTCGGCAGCATCGAAGCGGTGCTCGGCTGGGACGAACGCTGCATGATGCCCGCCGCGGGCACCGACACGCGGGCCGAACAAATCACGTTGCTCTCCGGTCTGATTCACGATCGCCTCACCGATCCGCGCATCGGCACTTGGATTGATGCGTTGAAAGACAGCCCGCTGGCCGCCGATCCGCACAGCGAAGCCGGCACGACGATTCGCCAAATCCGTCGGCAGTACGAAAAACGCAGCAAGCTTCCGAAGACGCTCGTCGAAGAGTTGGCGCACACGGCGGTCGTCGGCCAAGCGAAATGGCAAGAAGCGCGGCAGAACAATGATTTCGCTTCGTTCGCTCCCTTGCTCGAAAAGATGGTTCGGCTCAAGCGCGAACAAGCCGACGCGCTCGGCTACACGGAGACCCCGTACGACGCGCTGCTCGATGAGTTTGAACAAGGCGAGTTGACCTCGCGCGTCAAGCAAGTGCTCGGCGCATTCGCGACGAACTCGTTCCGCTTGTCGCCCAGATTCGCGAGAGCGGCCGTTCGCCGAAAATCGACATCCTCGAACGCCGTTACCCCGTCGAACTGCAGCGGGCCTTCGGTCGCAAAGCGGCCGAGCAGATCGGCTTCGATTTCCAACGCGGCCGTCTCGACCTGACGGCGCACCCGTTCTGCACCGGACTCGGCCCGAACGACTGCCGTATCACCACTCGATACGACGAAAACTTTTTCAACTCCGGCTTCTTCGGCATTCTGCACGAAGCCGGCCACGGCATTTACGACCAAGGCCTGCGAGCCGAGCAATACGGCCTGCCGCTGGGCGAAGCCGTGTCGATGGGCATCCACGAGTCGCAGTCGCGGATGTGGGAAATCATGGTCGGCCGCAGTTTGCCGTATTGGCGCAACCAATACGCCACGGCCCGCCGCACGTTCCCCGAAGCGCTCTCCGGCGTCACGCTCGGCAATTTCTACTTTGCGGTGAACGACGTCCGTCCGTCGCTGATTCGCGTGGAAGCCGACGAATTCACGTACAACCTGCACATTCTGATTCGTTTCGAGCTTGAGCAGGCGCTCATCAACGGCGAGTTAGCCGTCGCCGACCTGCCCGCCGCCTGGAACGAGAAGTACAAGAGCTACCTCGGCATTGACGTGCCGAGCGACGCCGACGGCGTACTCCAAGACATCCACTGGAGCGCCGGTCTCTTCGGTTACTTCCCCACGTATTCGCTCGGCAATTTGTACGCGGCCCAGTTTTTCGAACAGGCCGATCAAGACTTGGGCGGCCTCGCGGAACATTTCGAGCGCGGCGAATTCCAATATCTCAAGAAGTGGCTCAACTGCCACATTCACCGCCACGGCCAACGCTACACGGCCGCCGAACTCGTCGAGCGAATCACCGGTCGCGAGCTTTCGCACGAGCCGCTCATGCGGCACCTGCGAGCCAAGTATGACTTGCTCTATAGCCCGCAAGCCGAGACGTTCGTGGAGCTTGACGTTCCCGATGCCGATGCCACGGGGGCCGTACCGTTCGACGGCGCTCAAGGGGGCGTGGCAATGCTCGACGTCGGCGACGTCGGCGGCTACGGCATTGCGTCCGATGCGAGCTTCGACGGAATGTCGGTCGGCGGCGGCGTGGCTGCAACCGAACCGTATGCACCGGCGCACAAATTCAAACCGCGACCGAAAGCATCGTCGGCCGGGATGATCATCGTCTTCGGCGGCATCATCATCGGCGGCGTCCTCGGCATTGCGCTCGGCCTCTATATCCTGATGTGGATCAAAGGTCCGAAAGACGGCGACATCTTCAAGATCGCCGACAAGCTCCCGGCCTGGATGATTCCGGCCGGCCCTGCACCGGAAACTCCCGAGCCGACGACGGAACCGGAAGGTGCGACGAGCGGCGAAGCTCCGCAATCGCCCGACAACAGCGGTGCCCCGGCGACGAACCCGTAGGCACCGCATTTCTCCTCCCGCCGACGGTGGTTGTTATTCGCCGCCGGCGACGACTTGTCGACGCCCTTTGACCGGCGTTGACACCCCCCTCGTACCTCGTAAAATGAGCCGTTTCCCCTGCCGCGGCCGGCGCGTGCAGGGTCGTCGGGCCTTGTCGCACTTCTCGCGTGCGAATCGCCCTACGACCTTGCGAAACGCCGGCGAACCTGCGAGCAGGGTTTTTGTCGTTATTGGCTCGGGCCGTTTTTGAGTGTGTTCTTTTACGCCCGTTAGTTTGTCGTGAGTACCGACGTTCCATGAAGGCGCCGCCGCTGAAATCCGCCGTTCAAAAAGCCGACGTTCTGATCGAAGCCTGCGAGTGGATTCGTAAGTTTCGTGATCGCGTCACGGTGATCAAACTCGGCGGCAGCGTGATGGAAGACGAGAACGCGCTGCGGCATCTATTGCTCGACATTTTGTTCATGGAAACCGTCGGCATGCGGCCGGTGGTCGTTCACGGCGGCGGCGCGAACATCAGCCGCGAAATGGAAAAAGCCGGCCTCACCCCGCGTTGGGTGCAAGGTCGCCGCTATACCGACGAAGCGACGCTCGACATCGTCGAACGAGCGCTGGCGTACGAAACCAACGAAATGCTTGCGAAGCGGATGGAAGAACTCGGCGGCCGTGCCGTGCCGCTGAACTTTCGCCGCAACATGAACGTATTGTTCGGAGGGAAGCTCGACTTGCCCGGCCCGGACGGCAAGCCGCTCGACCTCGGCTTTGTCGGCGACGTGGCGAGCATCGACCGTTCGACGATCGAGAACTTCTGCGTGGGGCGGATCCTGCCGATCATCCCGTCGATGTGCGTCGACGAGTTCGGGCAGAAGTACAACGTCAACGCCGACACCGCCGCCACGGCCGTAGCCGTCGCTCTCGGAGCCGAAAAGCTTGTGTTTCTCAGCGATATTAACGGCGTCCGTCGCGACAAGAACGACCCGGATACGGTCATTCGCTCCCTCACGGTGAGCGAAGCCAAGAAGCTGATCGATGATGGAGTCGTCGACGCCGGAATGATCCCGAAATTGCAGGCCTGCATCGAGCCGATCGAGAAGGGAATCCGCAAGGTCCACATTATCGACGGTCGCGAGCGCCACTCGACTGCTGCTGGAAATCTATACGAGCCGCGGAGTGGGAACGGAAATCTATCGCGGATAGAAACGAAGAATGCCGGCCCCTCTGCGTAAGCGTGGGGGCCTGCGACAAGCGCGGAGGCGAGCTCCGCGGCCAAATGTCATGGATCGGACGTGCTGAACTCGACTCCTGAACCAAGAACCTCGAACTAGGAACCTGCGCCGTGTCTACCGCCGTTTCAAGTTCCGCCGACGTGATCGACATCTTCAAGCAATACGTGGTCCCCAACTACACGTCGCTACCCGGTTTGCTTGGTCCGCGGCGAAGGTTCGTACGTTTGGGACGCCGAAGGCAATCGCTATCTCGACTTGTTTCCCGGTTGGGGCTGCAACTTGTTGGGCCACTGCCCGGAACCGGTCGTGCGGGCCGTGCAAGAGCAGGTCGCCACGCTGATTCATGTGCCCAACACCTGGTACACCGAAGCTCAAGGCCTGTGGGCCAAGATGCTCAGCGAGCGGAGCTTCGGCGGCCAAGCGTTCTTCTGCAACTCGGGAGCCGAGGCCAACGAAGCGGCCATCAAGCTCACGCGGCTGCACGGCAAGGGTCGCTACAAGATCATCACGTTTGAGAACGGCTTCCACGGCCGCACGATGGGGGCTCGGTCACCGCCACGGCCCAGCCGAAGTATCACGACGGCCTCGGCCCGATGCTCCCCGGCTTCCTGTACTGCGCCGTTCGGCGATCTGGACGCGGTCGAGCAGATGATCGACTCGGAAACGATCGCGATCATGATCGAGCCGGTGCAAGGCGAAGGGGGCATCAACATCCCGCCCGACGGCTTCCTCAAGGGCTTGCGCAACCTGTGCGACAAGCACAACCTGCTGCTCATCTTCGATGAAGTGCAAAGCGGCTGCGGCCGGACCGGCCATTGGTTCGCCTATCAACACTTCAACGTCATGCCGGACATTATGACCTTGGCCAAGGCGCTCTGCGGTGGAATCGCGGGCGGCGCTCTGATGACCACCAAGGAAATCGCCCCGAGCCTACGGCCCGGCATGCACGCCGCAACGTACGGCGGCAACCCGATCGCGGCCCGCGCAGGCATCGCGACGCTCGAAATGATCGAGCAGGAAAACTTGCTCGCCTCGGCGACGCAGCTCGGCGAAATCTTCAAGCGTCGCTTCACGGCCTTGAAGAACGAATGCGAACTGATGACCGACGTTCGCGTGCTGGGCGTGATGATCGGCATCGAGCTTTCCATCGAAGGCGCCCGATCGTCAAGGCCTGCCTCGAGCGCAAGCTGTTGATCAACTGCACGCATGGAACGGTCATTCGCTTGCTGCCCGCCATGAATCTCACGGCCCAACAGGCCGAAGAGGCGTGCGACATTCTCTGCGAAGCGATCAAAGAACAAGCTAAATAGCTCGGCGATAGGAACGCCGCGCGACGTCGCGGCCCGGTCGACCGAACGAAACGGACACGAACGAAGTAGGCCCGCGATGCGACATCTTTTCACGCTCGACGATCTGACCACGGCGGAAATCGAACGGATTTTCGCCATCACGCAGGATCTCAAAGCCAAGTTCGAACAAGGCGTGCGCGAGCCGCTGTTGCCCGGTCGCGTGATGGCGCTCTTGTTTGAAAAGCCGTCGCTGCGGACGCGCGTGAGCTTTGAAGCGGGCATGACGCATCTCGGCGGCGGCAGCTTGTTCTTGGGTGAAGACGTCGGCTGGGGCTCCCGTGAATCGATCGCCGACTTCGGTCGAGTCCTCAGCGAGTTTGTCGACGTCATCGTCGTGCGGGCCAAGACTCACCAAAAGGTGATCGATCTTGCATCGCACACCAGTTGCCCCGTGATCAACGGACTCACCGACTACTCCCATCCCTGCCAAGCTCTGGCCGATTTGTACACGGTCCGCGAACGCTTCGGCTCGCTGAAGGGGCTGAAGATTGCGTACGTCGGCGACGCCAACAACGTGGCTCGCAGCCTCGCCGAAGGTTGCGGCAAGTTGGGCGTGACGTTCGCTTGCGCCGCGCCGAAAGGCTATCAATTCACGGCCGAGGACGTCGCCCGCTTCAAGAAAGAAACGCCGGCCATCGACCTGCAACTCACCGACGATCCGAAGATCGCCGTGCGCGCGCGCAAGCGATTTATACGGACGTTTGGACCAGCATGGGGCAGGAGGCCGAACGCGAAGAAGCGCAAGCGGGCCTTTGCCGCTTATCAGGTCAACGCGGCCTTGGCGAAAGCCGCCCCGCGCGACGCCGTATTTATGCACTGCCTGCCGGCGAATCGCGGCGAGGAAGTGACCGACGAAGTCATCGACTCGCCGCAAAGCGTGGTCGTGCAACAAGCCGGCAATCGTATGCACGCTCAAAAGGGCGTGCTCGCTTGGTTGCTCGCCTCGCAAGCTTAATCATCCCGCACACTCTCACGACGAGACGACATGCCGCGCCACGACGGACGCAAACCGGCCGAACTTCGCGAATGGAAAATCAAGCGCAAGTACACGCGTAGCGCACCCGGCAGCGTGCTGATCATGGCCGGACGCACGACGGTGCTCTGCACGGCGAGCGTCGAGATGTCGGTGCCGCCCTGGATGAAAGGGCAAGGCAAAGGCTGGGTCACGGGCGAGTACAACATGCTCCCCGGCAGCACTTCGCCGCGTAAGCAACGCGAGCGAGGCGGCAAGACCGACGGCCGCACGACTGAAATCCAACGCCTCATCGGCCGCAGCGTGCGGGCCGTGGTCGACATGGCCGCCTTGGGCGAGAAGACCATCACGCTCGACTGCGACGTGCTCGAAGCCGACGGCGGTACGCGAACCGCGAGCATCACCGGGGCGTTCGTCGCGCTGGTCGACGCCGTGCGCAGCTTTGCCTCGGCGGAAGACGCCCGGCGTATTCTTCGCGACAGCGTCGCGGCCGTGAGCGTCGGCATCGTCGCCGGTGCGCCGGTACTGGACTTAGACTATCCGGAAGACGTCGAAGCCCACGTCGATATGAACGTGGTGATGACGGGGGCCGGGAAGTTCGTCGAGGTGCAAGGGACGGGCGAGAACGCCGTATTCGACGAACAGGACCTGACCGCGATGCTCAAGCTGGCGCGCGGCGGACTTAAGGAACTGGCCGCGATGCAGAAGGACGCGCTCGGCAAGAGTTGGCCGTTTGTCTAAGCGGCGGCATTTTCCGCGGGGCAAAATCGCCGATGATCATCACCTGCGAATGCGGCGGAAAAGTGGCGACCGACGCCAAACAGTGCCCGCATTGCGGGAAGCCGGGACCTTTCGCACCGCCCGCCCCGCCGCCGCAGGCCGCTTTGGGCAAGCAGGTCGTTACGGCGATCGTGCTGGCGCTGCTCGGCGCCGCAATCGTGATCAAGTTGATGAACTGATCGGCGACGGCTCGCGCTCGGCAGCCGCTTCGGAAGTTGCCGGCGAACGATAGTCGGCGTTGAAGTCCGCCAGCGCCGCTTCGACGGTTGAAATCGTCTGCTTCATGCGCCAAGCGAAGCCGCGCCACGTGTAAGCGTTGGCGTACGGCAATCGATAGATCGGTTCGATGCGCGAGCGAATCGGCTCTTTCGCCTTCAACGAACCGGGCCCGAGGTCGAACGTGCGGATGTCGCGACGGATCGAGTCTTCCAAGGCGTGCATGTACATGATGTTGCCGACGCCGTCGCGCGAGATGCTCGCATCGAAGCCGATGCGCAGTCCATACATCGTGCGTTGGTTGCGATACGCGTAGAGAAACGCCAGCGGCTGCTCGTTGAGATACAACAGGTGAACGTCGGCCGCACCGCGCGGCACGCCGTTTCGTGCATCGCGTGCAGATACGGACGAATCGAATCGTGCGTCAGCGTCGTGCCGGTCGTCGAGGAACCTTGCCAGCTTTTGCGGGCGATCGCTTCGCAAGCGTCGTACAAATCCCACCGCGGATCGCCGTCGCACGCTTGCGCTCCGGCGGCGATCGTTCCCGTCGGGCAGTAGCGCTCGATCGCGCACCGTGCCGCGTTCGTGTAATCGTCGCAACCAGCGACGGTAGTTCGTCCGCCACTTGACGGGACGCGTCGCGAGGTAGTCGTCGAACGTGCCGGGCAGGTCGATGAACGACGTGTGATCGACGACCTTCGGCGCGGGTGCAAACCCGGCGGTCGTCATGACGTCGAGCGTGTGCGCCTCGTCGCTTGTCGCAGGCGGCGTAAAACGCAAGTCGAGCAGGTCCCAATCGCGGCGTTCGTGCGCAAGCCGGTCGAGCGCCGCGGCCAGGGCTTCGCGCAGGCGCGGGCCGATCGGGCCGTAATACGAACCCCAGTAGGCCAGCGGATAGGTAAGAATCTTGAGCGGCCCGAGCTTCGTCGACTCTTCCAAGACCACGAGCGGCACGATCCCCGTCACGTCGCCGGCATCGCGAACGACGAACGTCCGCAACGCCTGGCCCGCACCGTAGAACTTCCAATAGGTTTCGAGCCAGTCGAACGAATGGAAGAACGTTGCGCAGGGGGTGACGGCATGCAGCCGTCGCCAATCGTCGCGCAGCCGTGCGACGGCAGACCAATCGTGAAGGAGTTCGACTTGAGACATCGTGGGCGACGGCGCGGCGAGGAGCGTGGGCAAACGTGCGCGACGACGCACGACGGGCGACTTGCAAAGGTAGCTCACTCGCAGAATCGAACGAGTGTCGATTCTGCCGACCGTGCCGAACTTGCGGGCGGCTACGAGTACATTCCGCCGAAATCGCGGGCTTCGAAGGCGGCCCGCAGGTACGAAACTTCCGGCTCACGGCCGTCGGCCGGCCAGACGATGGAGACGACGTCGAACCGAGTGCGGCTCTGCAGAAGGCGGCGCGACTTGAGATATTGCAGAGCGGCCCGAGTCATGCGGGCCTGCTTCTTGCGATCGACCGCGCGGCTCGGAGATCCGCGACGGCCGGAGGCTCGCGTCTTCACTTCGACGAAGACGATCACGTCGCCGTCGACGGCGATCAGGTCCAACTCGCCGCACGGATAACGCAGCCCGCGCTCGATGATGCGCATCCCGAGCGACTCGAGATGCCTCGCGGCCAGTTGTTCGCCGCGCAAGCCGAGAGAACCTTCGGCCGCGTCCGTTCGGCGAAAGAGCGATTGAAGCTTCGCCCAAAGATCAGGGAGCCGGAACATAGCGGTCCGCTCCTTAGATCATGTCCCGGGGACCGACGATCCCCGGGCTTTAAGTAAACGTCGAGCTTACTTTGACGAACCCGCAGCTTAGTCGCGTTCGCGGAGCCGCGTGGCCTTGCCGACGCGATCGCGGAGGTAGTAGAGCTTCGCGCGGCGAGCGACGCCCGAGCGCTTCACTTCCACCTTGGCGATCTTCGGCGAGTGCAACGGAAACTTCCGTTCGACGCCTTCGCCTTGCACGATGCGGCGAACCGTGAAGTTGGCACGGCTGCCGGCGCCGGCGCGGGCGATCACAAGGCCGTTGAAGATTTGGATGCGTTCTTTGTCGCCTTCCAAAATCCGCGTGTGGACGTCGACGGTATCGCCGATTTCGAACTTCGGCACGTCCTTTTCTTCCTTAAGGCTGCTCTTTTCGACCATCGACAGGATTTGCTTGCTCATCGTTCGTTCCTTTCACGGCCGGTCGTCGGACTTGGCGAACACAATCGCCCGCGTTCGATCAGCGGCCTAAGCGTATCAGGTATGTCTTCGTTCGTTAGTCGGGGAGTGTTCGTTATTTGCCGCCGTCCGCGGGAGACTCGCCGGAGAGGAGGTCGGCTCGTCGCTCGCGCGTACGTTGCAAACTCTGTTCATCGCGCCAAGCCGCCACCGCTCCATGGTCGCCGCTCAGCAAGATGTCGGGCACGGCGAGCCCGCGAAATTCGCGGGGCCGAGTGTATTGGGGAAACTCGAGCTTAACGGTTGCCCGTCGAGAACGAGTCGTCGACGCTGCTGCGCTCGTCTCCCAATACGCCCGGCACCAAGCGGATGCAAGCGTCGATGATCGACATCGCGGCGACTTCGCCTCCGTTGAGGATGTAGTCGCCGACCGAAATCTCATCGGGCCGCAGGATCTGCTTGATCCGTTCGTCGAACCCTTCGTACCTGCCGCACAACAGCACCAGCCGCTTGTGCGACGCAAGCTCTTCGACCACCGGCTGCCGCAACGTTCGCCCTTGCGGGCTGAGCATCACGAGATGACCGGGGGCGTCGGTCGCGGCTTGCACCGCTTCGACGCATTCCACGACCGGCTTGGCCATCAGCACCATGCCGGGACCGCCGCCGAACGGGCGATCGTCGACATGCCGATGCTTACCTTCGGCCCAGTCGCGAATGTCGTGCAGTTTCACATCGACCAGCCCGCGCTCGATCGCCAGTTTCAACAAGCTCTGACCGACGTAGCCCGAGAAGATTTCGGGAAACAGGGTCAGAACGTCGAAACGCACGGCGACACCTCGGGCCGATCGATCCGGACGGCCGCATTACGGCGACCGTCCGCCTTCGATCAGACAACTATTCGGCGGCCGGAGCTTCCGCGGCGGCTTCCGTCGCCGGCTCGGCCGAGGCTTCGGCAGGAGCGGCTTCGGCGGCCGGGGTTTCCGGTTGCTTTTGCTCGTACACAAACACGGCTTCCGGAGCCGGCGGCACGATCTTCGGCATGGAGAGCCGAGCACGCGCTTCCTCTTGCTCCTTCAGGCGGATGCCCTTCGGGCCGTACTTCTTGATGAACACGGCGACGTGCTCGCTCGGCTTCGCGCCGGTGCCGAGCCAGTAGGCGACGCGCTCGTTGTCGAGCACGACGCGGGCATCGGCGTCCGGAACCTTCGGATCGTACGTGCCGAGTTCTTCAATGACCTTACCGTCGCGCGGGCTGCGCGAGTCGACGGCACAAATTCGGTAGAACGGGCGATGCTTCCGCCCCATCTGCTTCATGCGAATACGAACTGCCACAACTATCTCCTCTCGAACAAAACGAACCCCAAGTGCTTGTTACCGAAAGCCGAAGCTCAACCTTTCTTTTGGTCGCGCTTGCGCTTTCGCAAATCTTTCTCGCGCTGCTTTTGCAGCTTCTTTCGTTCCTCGGCGGTCAGGCGTTTGCCCGTGCCTTGTTTCTCTCGGGCGAGCGACGCACCCGGGTTCATCAACCCGCCGCGTTGCAGATCGCCGATGGCTTTCATACGGTCGCGCATGCCCATAGACGCCATCTTCGTCATCATCTGGGCCATGCCGTCGAACTGCTTGATGAGTCCGCTCACTTCCGACGGATCGACGCCCGCACCGGCCGCGATACGACGGCGACGCGACGGATCGACGATCCGCGTCGGGTTGCGGCGCTCGTCGGCCGTCATCGAATCGATGATGCCGCCGATGCGACGCATTTCGCCTTCGTGATCGGCGTCGCCCATCATTTCCTTCAGTTGGCCCATGCCCGGAATCAGGCCCATGAGCTTACCGATCGGCCCCATGCGGCGCGTTTGCACGAGCATGCGGCGGAAGTCTTCGAGCGTGAACTTGCCGGCGCGGAGCCGCTCTTCTTGAGCGGCCATCTCGTCCTGGTCGACTTTTTGCTGAGCCATCTCGACGAGCGAAAGCATATCGCCCATGCCGAGGATGCGGCCCGCCATGCGGTCGGGATGGAACTCCTCGAGCGCGTCGAGGTGTTCGCCCGTGCCCATGAACTTCAGCGGCACGCCCGTCACGGATTTGACGGAGATCGCAGCGCCGCCGCGAGCGTCGCCGTCGAGCTTCGTCATGATGACGCCGTCGAGCTCGAGCGCTTCATTGAACGCTTTGGCGCTGTTCACGGCGTCTTGGCCGGTCATGCCGTCAACGACGAGGTAAACCTGCTGCGGTTCGACGCGGCGGTCGATCCGCTTGAGTTGTTCCATCAACTCGTCGTCGATATGCAGCCGACCGGCCGTATCGAGAATGACGACTTCCGCACCGACTTGCTTGGCTTGCTTCACGCCGTTTTGGCAAACGACGACCGGATCGGCCTGGCCGGGCTCCGTGTAAACCGGCACGCCGAGCTGGGTGCCGAGAATCTTGAGTTGTTCGATAGCGGCCGGGCGCTGCAGGTCCGCGGCGACCAAGAGCGGCTTCTTGCCGCGCGACATGAGCAGCTTGGCCAGCTTGCCGCAGGTCGTGGTTTTGCCGGAGCCTTGCAGACCGCACATCATCAGCACGCTCACGTCGCCGCGCAGATGCAGCGAGTGGTCGACCGGGCCCATCAGGTTGATCAGTTCCTGATGCACGATGCCGACGAGCTGTTCCGTCGGACGTAGGGACGAGAGCACCTTTTCGCCAAGGGCTTGCTCGGAAACGCGGCCGATAAAGTCGCGAACGACCGGCAGGCTGACGTCGGCTTCGAGCAGCGATTGCTCAACCAGCTTCAGGCCTTCGCGCATATTGCCTTCGGTCAACTTGGCCTTACCGGTCAAGGACTTAAAAGCAGCGCCGAGATTCTTCTGAAGCGAATCGAACATGGCCTACGGCAAATACCAAACAAACGCCGGCACCGGCTCCCAAGTGCGGAGCGGCGTCGGCGCAGACTCTCCCTAGATCGGTTCCCTGGCGGAAATCGAAACGGCCATTCTAGCGAAAAGCCCGTCATTTTCGCAATCCACGCCGGGCGAAAACCGGTCGAAGAACGGAAATGGCCGGGAGGTGCGACAAAACCACCTAAATTCGCCGTGCGTCTAGGGTTCGAAAGGCGCGACCGGAGCTCCCGTTCTTCGAAAATAGGCGGCGTCTTCGGCGGCCGCTACGGCGCGATGCCGGCACGAGGAACAGATCCGTGCATGCACGACTTCAAAACGCGGTAGTCAACGGCCCTGGCTCGGGAACTCGCTGAAGTCGTGATACCCGCAAAGTTCGACCTCGGCGCTATGTTCGCGGGCCAGACGGCGCAACTCCTCAAGACTTGCCCGGCGACGGCCGTCGTCGTCGGCTCGCATTGCGGCGAGTTGCGAGACGGGATGGTCGTCGGTCGCCAATTCCGCTCGAAGGTAGTACGCATCGCCGACATGCAGCAGCCAGCGATCTTCCGATCGAACCGCGACTCCGCAGTGCCCGAGCGTATGCCCGAAGAGCGGGACTAAGAGCACGTCCGCGCCGGACGACAATTGCACCGGGCGGGCTTCGAGGACGAACCACGGCTCGCCTGCATCGGCAGCCGAGTGAATATGCCAACGCGGACCGTGGGCGAATTGAGCGGCCGAGTACCGAATGCTCTCGCTGCCGAGCTGCGTGAATTCTTCCTGCGAGATATGCACGCGGGCCGCGGGGAAATCGGCCAGCCCGCCGGCATGGTCCGGATCGGCGTGAGTGAGCACGATATCGTCGACATCGCCCGTGTTCCAACCGAGACTTTCGATTTGCCGCGCCGCCGTCAGCGACTCGTGAAACTGAACCCCCGCCGCTTCGATCGCCGCTTGACCGATCCGCTCCGTGGGCCGAGCAATGTCTTGAAGGCCGATACCCGTATCGACGAGCGCGAGCCGGCCGGCGTGCTCCAGCAACAAACAATGACAAGCGGCTTGCGGGCCCGGCGGCACGTGCAGCAATCCGCAATTGAGATGATGAATTTTCATCCGATCAGCCGAGTCCGCAGGTTCGATCAATCTCCGCGATCCGTATTGAGACGAATCTAAGCGTCGGCCGTCAAGGCTCAATATCTGGTGGCGCAATAACAAAGCCCCGGCGCCGCTAGGACGCCGGGGCTCTGCTGCAGGATACGATTCCGACGAAACGCTAGGTTACGGCTGCGTCGACGACGCGGCGTTGTTGGCCGAGTTGGCCGCGCCGCTGGTCGTACCGCCGATGGTGCCGCTCGCGTTCCCGGCCGCCGAATTCACCGAACCGGTCGCCGAGCCGGACGCATTGCCGGCGGCGTTGTTCGTGCTGTTCAGAGTCGATTGCGTCGAGCCCGGAACGTTCGGCTGAGCGGGTTGCGTAGCACTCGGCAACGTCGTGTTCGGCTCAATGGTCCCCGAGCGAACGCCCGTGTCGTTTAGGTCGAAGTCGTTCAACTGATCGCGAAGTCCTTCGATTCGACTGCGAAGGCTTTCGTCTTGAACCTGACCGGCAATACGGTTCATGTCGCTACGGAGCGAATCCACTTGCGAACGAACGGCGTTGCGATCGACGTTCTGACCGGCGCCGCGGATGCTGTTGCCGAGCTGAGCCACTTGTTGATTCAGTCGGTTGAAGTCGTTTCGCAGGTTGACCGGGATCGACGGCGTATTGATGCCGCGGAAGTCGGTTTGGAACCGATCGAACGAACCGGTGAGATCGCCGGCGTTAGCGCCGCGGAAGCCCGACGTCACTTGCTGAGCGGTGCCGCGAGCGAAGTTGAGTTGCAGGCTCTTCAACTGTCCGTTGCGGAGCACTTGCAGCGTCACCGGACGGCCGGTCTGCGCGGCCGATTGGATTTGCCCCATCAACTGCTGATGCGAGGTGATCTGCGTGCCGTTGATCGAGCGAATGGTGTCGCCCACGCGAACGCCGCCGACTTGCGCGACGCCGCCCTGCGAAAGGCTCGTGATCGATACGCCGTCGGCCAATTCACGGACGTTTACGCCGAGCGTCGGACGATTGACCGAAGTGTCGATGCTGCCGCTCGCATTGGCTCCGACGCTCGCCGCGTTTTGGCCGGCTTGCGTCGAAAGATTGCCCGCGGCGTTGCCGGCCGCATTGAGGCCGTCGCGGCCGACTTGGCCCGTCGCGCCGCCTGCGGCATTGGCCGCAGCGCCGGTGCCTTGACGAACCGTTGCGCCGGCTTGTCCGGCGGCGTTGCCCGCAGCCGAAGCGCCTTGGCGAACTTGGCCCGATGCCTGACCGGCGGCTTGCCCCGCGGCATTCACGCCAGAGCGAACAGGTTGCGTGGTGGCTTGGCCGGCCGCGTTGCCCGCGGCATTGGCCGCACCTTGAACGCCGTTATTCACCGCGCCCGAGGCGGCGCCGGTGGCACCTGCCGCACCCGTGGCTCCTGCGGCCGGTCCGGTCGCGGGGCCGATTGCCGGCGCACCTGCACCACCAATACCTCCGCCGCCGCCGACTCCAACGCCGCCCACGCTCACTTGTGCCGATGCGACGCTTGCGCCGAGTACCACGGCCAGAGCCGCCATCAATCCTCGAAAGTTCCTGAGACTCATCGTTCCATCTCCCTCACGATATGAGTGTGCCGTCGATCGCCGGACATCATCCGCGCACTTGCACGGGGCGTCGCACGGTCTTGTCGTTCCCCGGGCGGACTGGTTTTGCAAACTGCATACCAACCAAACGAGGCACGGCGAACGATTGTCGCGCGCTACGCATCGCCGCATGGCGATCACTACGGGAAAAAACGCCGCGGGCGAAACGAATTCCCGACGAAGCTTGCGGAGAATTGACGCGAGTTTGCCGCGGCTCACACGAGCATAAGAACGTCGATTGGTCACACTTCGAACAAGGTGAATGCCGACTCGGCGCAGCCGCCGAAAGTGCGAAAAGAAACGCTCACCGTAAACAAATCGAAGCGACGACGCCGGCTCGTGTCGCTATGGCGGCGCTAAGCGTGAATCTCGACGATGTCCTTGTCGTGCACGACGTGATCGCCTTTGACGGGCGTGCCGTCGTGAACGCCGTGTCCCCAGACGCGCGAAACTTAAAGCTCGCGGCTAGGTCTTTATGAATCTGCTCGGCGACGTCGAGCACCGTGCGACCGCGGCGCACCGTGAAGGGGCGCTCCATGTCCGGTTCTTTGGCCTTCGGATTCTTCGCGTACACGCGAACCACGTCGAGCGACTTGAAGATCGCCGTTCGCAACTCTTCCACGCCGGCTCCCGCGTCGGCCGAGATGACATACTCCGGGAAATCGAGCGTCACGAACTCGTGGAGCATCGCCAGCCGGTCGGCGGCTTCCGGAAGGTCGATCTTGTTGGGAACCAGCAGCGTTTGCGTGAACGAGAGCCCGACGTCTTCTTCGTCGAGGTAAGACTCCCGCGCGAGCCGGGTCTTGGTGGCATTCAGCCGATTGAGCACGCTTTGGCATTGCTCGATGCCGTCATCCGAGCCGAGGTCGACCATGAGCAAAGCCACGTCGGCTCCGCGAATCAGCCCCTGCATGTACGGCTCGAACAAGTCGTCGGTAATCGGCGGCGTATCGAGCAACTGTACGTAGCAATCTTCCCACGGCATCATGCCGGGCAGCGGCGTACGCGTGGTGTAGGGATACGGCGCAACTTCGGGCGTGGCCCGCGTGACGGCCGCCAGCAGCCGGCTTTTTCCGGCATTCGGCCCGCCGAGCAAGATGCAGGTGCCTGCGCCCTGCCGCGGGATATTGACGCCCGGCGCGCTTTTCGAGGCCGCGGCCTTCTTCTCTCCTTCGAGCGCCTTCTTCGCTGCGCTGATCTTGGTCTTCAGGTCCGACTGAACTTTCTCCGAAGCTTTGTGCTTCGGCAGTTCCTTGTACATGACCTCAAGCCACTTCAGCTCTTCTTCGGCCGACGCAGCTCGCCGATACGCTTCTTGGGCCTTGTGATACTGGGGCGTGAGATTAACGGCCATGAAATAACACCGCGACGATTGCGCGATGCGCGCTTACGAGAAGAAGGAATGACGGCGAAGCGAACGGCGACGGGAACTTATCGCCCGCCGGCATCGGCCGCTTGGCGACGGTCGATCTGTTCGCGAATGCGCTTCAATTGACTCTGCAGCGCCTCGCCCGCGGCTGCGGGTTCGAGAACCACGGGCTCGCCGAGAATCCGTTCGAGTTGCGTCTTCACGAGCGCCGCGCTGCGACGAGTCGGCCCGACCGGCCAGAACGTACCAAATCTCGGGGTCGGCCGCGAGCCAGCCGGCGGCGGCATCCGGATTGTCCTCATTCTCTTCCGTTTCGTAGCGTCGTGAGATCGCGCGAATGCGGAACATTTGCTCGGCGTCGAGTTGCGACGGGCTCAGGTTCTTCAAGAACGGCACGATCGCTTGGCCCAGCTCGCGCAACTGCCGATCGGCTTCCTCACGTTCCAGATATTTGGAGCTGGCCAACTTGCCGACGAGCTGCGACCACGCTTTGCGGTCGAACTTCGCATTCGCATCGACCTGCTTATACAGCGATTCTTCCACGGCTCGCGCCTGCGAAATCAGCGGCCAGCCCGGCCGAAGCAGACGCAGCATGGGCTCAATTTCGTTCTTCGCGAGCTCCGGTTTTTCGAGCAGCACGTGCCAGAGCGACGGCGCATCAATCTTTTCCGCGCCGATCAGAACAGACACTTGCCCTTCCGCCGGTTGGTGCAGTTCAAACGGAATCGCCGCGCTGCCGCTGGTCGGTTGCCGCAGGATATGCAGTTCGTTGCCGGCCGTGAGTTGCACCTGCACTTTGAAGCCGTCGGTGGTGAGTTGATAGTCGACGGCCGGCCCCGCGCCGTTCATGTCGACCTTCAACGACTCCTGCCGGTCTTTCGATTGGCTCGTCGACGAAAAGCTCCGCCCCGTATAAGACGAAGTCGCCGCAACGCGCCCGCCCGTGAGTCCCACGTGCAGAAAACGTAGGTTGTTTTGCAGTTGCGGGCTGAGTTGCAGTTGCTGAGCACCGGCCGGCTCGGCCATTCCGCAAACGCACCACGCGGCGACCGCCGCCCGGATCGCACGGCCGAAGAATCGCCGTCGCTCGAAAGTTCCCCACTCGCCGCCGATCGCCGAATTGCGCCGCATCGTCAGGCCTCGCCTTCCCTTAAGCGACCGATTTTTCCACCGCAGGCTCGGGCTCGGCTTCACTCTCGCCGTGCGCCAGACGTTCTTCCGCTTCCCGCCGCTGTTTGCGTTTGCGATAGATGCGGTAGCCGATCAACCCGGCCACGGCCGCCAGCAACAACGAGATTGTAAACGCCTTTTCCGCGCCTTGGATCCAACCGAGCACTTTATCGGAATAGAAATATGCCAAGGCGAAAAACGACGCAATCATCAGCCCGGCGCAAAAGGCGTCGATCAGCACGAACTTCTTGAACGGCACCTTGAGGATGCCCGCGGTGATGTAGATCGGCGAACGGATGCCGATGAGAAACCGCGACACCAACAGCACTTTCATTCCGTGCTTGGTGAACATCTCTTCGATGTGCCGCTCTTTCTCGGGCGAAAGAATCGTCGAGAAATACTTATGGTTCTGCAGCAATCGGCGGCCGAACTTGCGACCGATGCCGTACATGATCATGTCGCCGACCGTCGCGCCGATGAAGCACGAGCCGAGCGCCAACCAGGGGTCGAGCACGCCCTTTTGCGGTGCGGCCAAGCAGCCGGCCGCCACGATGGCCACTTCCTCGGGAATCGGCAGCCCGCATCCGGTGAGGATGAGGAAGACGATGATGCCGATATATCCCCACGCGAGGAACGCATTCATACCGCAGTGATGTCCGTGGCCGACGGGCCGCTGAATGGTTCGCGAGGTTCGGGGGGTGTGGCGTTAGCTCATTTTCGGACGTAACGTGCGTCCACGCTTGAGTATAAGCCGTCGCGCCGCAAATTCACAACCTTCCGCATGGCAGGCACGGGCGGAGCGGCGGCACCGTCGGCACATTCGGCTTAAGGCGAACGATCTTCGACCAATCGCCACTCGTCTTCGGCAAGCCCGCACACGGCCAAGTCGACCGAGCTCCCTTTGCCGCTGGGGAGCAGCATCAGAAAGCCGACCTCCGGGTGCGACTCGCAATACCTCGCAGCCTCCTCGTAGCCGAGCAAGTAAAACGCCGTGGAGAGCGCATCGGCTTCGGCGGCCGTCGGAGCACGCACCGTCACGGAAAACACGCCTTCGGCAGGCCGGCCGGTACGAGGGTCGAGGATGTGCCCATAGCGTTTCCCTTCGTGACGAAAGAACTGAAAGCCGGCCCCCGAAGTGCCGACGCCGGCGTTGCGCACGAGCACTTCGGCCAGCCGCCGCTCGGTCCGTAGCGGATGTCCGACGCCGACGACCCAGCCGGCCTGCGGATCGCGGCCCGGTTGCGCGGAGCCGTAAGCCAAGACGCTGCTGTTGCCTCCTTGCCACAAAAAGTGCTCGATGCCGGCCGTGAGCAGCTCGGCTCCCGTGACATCCAGCGCAAAGCCCTTCCCGCAACTGTTCAAATTGATTTCCACATCAGCCCGCGCAAATCGCACGGAGCGGGTTGCGGCATCCAGCAAGATCGCGTCGCCTCCCACTTGCGCACGAGCGGCGGCCAGCGCTTCGTCGGTCGGTATCGCACCTTGCCGCCGGGCGAAGCCCCAGGCCTTCGAGAGCGGGCCGGACGTGATGTCGTAAGCGCCGCCGGTGGCGCGATACAGCTCTTGCGCTTCGTCAGCAGCGCGAACAAATCCGGAGCGACGACGACCGGCTCCGCCCCGGCTCGGCGATTCAGCTCGATCACCTCGCTCGTCTCGCGATACACGGTCAGCCGGGCTTCGATCGTCTCCAGCAGATCGAGCGCCGCAATGGCCGGCTCGGCCGCATCGTCGGGAACGCCCGCCACGAGAAACAGTTGAAAGTCCGACGCCATCGCCGGCCGCGTGTAGCGCACGAGATACGGCGACTCGTGCCGATCGAACTCTTCCAACGGCGAAACCTGCTGCGAGCCTTCGCCGCTCAAAGCCGCGTCGGTCGCCGCTCGTCGCACGGCCTCAAGCGCCGCGCGGCCGGAAAGAAAATTGCGTCGATTCGGCGGCGAAGGTTCCATGCCCAATTCTATGCGGCTTCGCCTGTTCGCGGCGCAGCAAAAATGCCGCTGCTTCGGGTCGTCGATCTATTCTTCGACGATTTCCCGCACGGAATCCCCGATCGTCACGCAAATGCGATCCAAAGGCAAATCGTCTTCGTCGGTGCCGAAGGGGTCTTCAATATCTTCCGCCAGCACCTCGATGCCGATCATCAGATAGCTGACGACCATGACCGTCGGCATCGTCCAATAACTCAGCAGATCAACAACGCCCCAAGGCAGCGTCACCAAGTAAATCGCGATGGCCTGACGAATGAACCGGCGATAGCCGAGCGAAATCGGCGTGCTGCGAATTCGTTCGCACCCGCCGCAAATGTCTAAGAGGGCCGCGGCGTGCCGATCGAGAAACAACAGCTCGAAGCCGCCGAGTTGTTCCGATTGCCGCCAACGCTCGAGCCGGCTGTAAATCTCGCTCGCGATGTAGGACGGGACGTGCTTAGGCGTGGCCGTGTCATGTTCGAAGCCGGGCAAGTCCTGCAGTTTCACACCGCCACGCAGATGATCCTTGAGCGCAATCGCAAACGCCGCGAGCCGCTCGGCAATCAGCTTCTTGTCGCGCGGTTCGGCGCACGCACGTCGTGATCTTTACGGCGAAGTTGCGGCAATCGTTGACGAGCTGGCCCCACAGCTTGCGACCTTCCCACCAGCGGTCGTAGGCCGTGTTGGTACGAAACACGAGCAGCAAGCCGAGCACTAAGCCGAGGAACGTGTGGATCGACGCCGTGAGATAAACTTCGCGGACGCACCGATCGAACAACGCGATCAGCAGCGAATAAATCCCCAAGCCGACGACCCAGGGCACGGTACGAGTCAGGTTCAACGTGACCAGTTGATAAATGCTGCGGATCGGCATGCGAGAACGGAAGCGAGGTAAGGAGTTAGCGAGCTCGTTGTCCTATTCATCGGGCTTCCACCCGACGTTTTGTCACAGTATTGCTTAAAGCGGGCGATTCGTATGGTCGGCCGGTGCGGATTCCTAGCGGATTTGCCGGCGAAGAACCGTAGTTTTTGCGGGAAATCGGCGAAAACGGGCGTCATCGATTTCTTGCCGAAATCTTTTGACTCCGCGCATAATGATTGAGGAACAGATTCTTTCGAGGAGGCCCGCCGATGACCCGTAGTCGCCTGAACGTCGCCCTGCGCCTTGCGCCAGGCTTGGTCCTCGTCTGCGGTTTCACGGCCCTCGCGGCCGACCCCAACAAGAAAGCGCCCCCGCCGAAGTTCGACACGGCGGCGGTCGACAAGCTGTTCGCCAAAGACGCCCGCGCCCTGCTTACCGGCTCGCCCCCCGTGCAAGGCGTGCCGGGCCAGAACCAGCCGCCCGGCGCGAACGGGCAACCGATGCCGCCCGGCAATACACCGACTCCTCCTGCGGGCGGCGACGGCAACGCGTGGTCGGCCCTCGTCAGCGGTGAGACGCTCGAATCGGAAATCAAAGCCCAGCCGGGCGAGATCGATAAGGCGATGAAGTCGCCGACGCAGCAAAAGAGTGCGCGGATGGTGATGTCGTATCTCGCCGCGCTCTACGGCGTGATCTTCAAGTACGACGGCGACGTCCGTTGGAAGAGCGATTCGCAGGCCCTGCGCGATACGTTCGCGAAGACCGGCAACAATCTGAAAGCTTGGACCGACACGCAGAAGAAACAGGTCGCGAAAGTGCAAACCGACCTGCGCGACCTGATTCAAGGCAACACGCCGGCGCTGGCTACGGCCTTTGACGCGGAAGCTCCCTGGTCGGAAATGGTCGACCGGACGCCGGTGATGCACCGCTTTGAAATCGGCATGGCCGCAGACAAGCTGGCCGGCTGGACGAAAGACGCCGACTCCGTGAAGAAGAACAAGGACGCCATCATCCGCGAAGCGGAAATCATGGCGATGCTCTCGCGGATCATTCAAGATCAGAGCTACGACCTCGCGGACGACGCCTCGTATCTCGGCTTTGCCAAGAAGCTCGAAGAGCAATCGATCATCGTCGTGAAGGCGACGAAAGACGGCGACGGCGCGGCCGCCGGCTCGGCCGTCGGCCAAATGCAAAAGGCTTGCGACGACTGCCACGGCAGCTTCCGGTAGAGGAGCGCCGCGCTCATCAAGGTTGCCGGCCGTGACAGGTCGGGCCTCGGCCTGCCCAGGCGAAACCGCAGGCCGGCGTCTTCCCACACAGAGCCCGCGAACGACAATTCACGGCTAGTTTTCGGGCGGGCCGTTCCTTAGCATGCGGGCTCGCAATCGTTAGAAATCGCTCGCCCAGGTCGTCGCACAATGCCCGCATGGTGGACTGAAGTTCGGACGTTTCTCCAGCAGTATCGCGCCAATTTCAAACACACCGGCGCCGTGTTGCCCAGCGGCGGCTCGCTCGGCCGCGCTTTGACGCGCTACGTTCGCCGTCGCGACGGCGATGCTCCGCCGCAATCCGGCACCGCACCACAAGCCGGCGCTGCGACGAACTCACCGGCCGCCGTCGCGCTACGCATTCTTGAAGTCGGCCCCGGCACCGGCGCGGTCACCAAGCACATCGCCGCGGCTTTGCGTCCGGGCGATCAGTTCGACATGACCGAACTCAACGAAGCGTTTTGCATGCACCTCCGCGAGCGTTTCGCCGCGGAGCCGCCGTTCTGTCATGTGTCGACGCAGTCGCGCGTTTTGCATTGTCCCATCGAGCAGCTTTCCGCGGACGAGCCGTACGACCTGATCATCTCAGGCTTGCCGCTGAACAACTTCAACGTCGACGAGGTGGAACACATCCTCGGCATCTTTGAGCGGCTCTTGAAACCGGGCGGCACGCTTTCGTTTTTCGAATACATCGGCATCCGCAAAGTGCGAGCCTTGGTGAGCGACGCCCAAGGCCGCAAACGGCTGCGCGGCATCGAAGCGGCCATGAACGGCATCCTCCGCCGCGGCGAAATCCACCGCGACCACGTCTGGCCCAACGTCCCGCCAGCGTACGTGCATCACGTACGGTTTGCGACTGCATCGGCCTAATCGCCGGCAAGAACACATGTCGCGACCGTGGCCACGCAGCACTGAGGCACTACCTGCAGGCGAGCCGGTAATGACAAGCAACGCTGCGACACCGCCTCCGCACGACATCACCTTCCGCGAAGCTCTCGTCGTCTGGACTCAGATCGCTCTGCAAAGTTTCGGCGGGCCCGCGGGGCAGATTGCCGTCATGCATCGCATCTTGGTCGAGCGGAAACGCTGGATCAGCGAAGAGCGATTCTTGCATGCCTTGAACTACTGCATGCTGCTGCCGGGGCCCGAGGCGCAGCAGTTGGCGACCTACGTCGGCTGGCTGCTGCACGGCGTGCGCGGCGGACTGGCGGCCGGGCTGCTCTTCATCTTGCCCGGCGTGCTGTCGATCTTGGCGTTGAGCATCGCGTACGTTTCGCTCGGTGATACGCTCGTCGTCCCCGCACTCTTCTTCGGATTGAAAGCGGCCGTGCTGGCCGTGGTGCTGGAAGCCGTGCAGCGCATCGGCAAGCGGGCGTTACGCAATCGGCTGATGTGGCTGCTGGCCGGCACATCGTTCATCGCGATCTTCTTATTTGCAGTTCCGTTTCCTGTGATCGTCGCCGCGGCGGCGCTCGTGGGTTACGTCGGCGGTCGTCTCCGGCCCGAGCTCTTCCAAGCGGCCGGACACGGCAACGCCAAGTCGACCGTCGACGACGATGGTTCGCTGCGCCCGGCCGATCGGCGAACGATCGACGCTCGGCCTTCGCTGATTCATTCGCTCGGCGTGCTGGCCGTGTGGCTCATCGTGTGGTGGGGGCCGCAGTTTGCACTCTGGCAAATGTTCGGCGCGGGCCACGTGTTCGTGCAGCAAGGGCTCTTCTTCAGCGAAGCGGCCATGGTCACGTTCGGCGGCGCCTATTCCGTGCTCACCTATATCGGGCAACGCGCGGTCGACTTCTATCACTGGCTATCGCCGCGCGAAATGCTCGACGGCCTCGGCCTCGCGGAAACCACGCCCGGCCCGCTGATCATGGTCGTGCAGTTCGTCGGTTTCTTGGCGGCGTATCGCTTCGCGCCGCCGGCGACGCCGTCGCTCGATCCGCTGACCGCCGGCGTTTGCGGCGCCTGATTACGACCTGGGTGACGTTCGCACCTTGTTTCTTATGGATCTTTCTCGGCCCCGCCCTACATCGAGTATTTGCGAAGCAATCGCTCGTTATCGCACGCGTTGAGCGGCATCACGGCGGCCGTGGTGGGCGTCATTCTCAACTTGGCGGTTTGGTTCGGCCTGCACGTCGTGTTCGGCCGGGTCGAGCAAACGCACTTCGGTCCGCTGCGGCTATTCCTGCCCGAGTGGCGAACGATCGACTGGGCCGCTCTTGCGATTGCCTTCGCCGCCGCGCTGATGTTGCTCCGCTGGAAACGGAGCGTGCCGCTGACGCTCGCCGTCTGCACGGCGGTCGGCGCCGCGGTGTACTGCCTACGTTCGGCAGGCTAGCCGGTCGCTGCCGCGGTCTCTAAGATTCACGCGATTATCGCCTCACGAATCTCAGGCCGACAATGACCGAATCTCAATCTCTCCCGCTGCTCGGCGCTCACGAATCCATCGCCGGCGGATACTACAAATCTGTGGAAATCGCAGCCCGCGTCGGCTGCCAATGCGTGCAGTTGTTCACAAAGAACAACAATCAATGGCGGGCCAAGGAGATATCGGCTGATGAGGCGTCCGCGTTTCGTGATTGCGCTCTCGCGGCTCGGCATTACGCATCCGCTGTCGCACGATTCGTATCTCATCAATCTGGCCGCGCCGGATGACGACCTTTGGAAGAAATCGATCGAAGCGTTCATCATTGAGTTGCGGCGGGCCGATCAGCTCGGCATTCCGTACGTCGTCACGCACCCGGGCTCGTTCACGACGACGAGCGAGGCCGTCGGGCTAAAGCGAATCACCGCGGCGCTCGACATAGTTCATCAAGAGACCGACCGGCGTGAAGGCCCAGCGCTTCCTCGAAAACACGGCCGGCCAAGGCTCGAACCTCGGCAACCGCTTCGAGCACTTGGCCGAGATCATCGCCGGCGTGAAACATCCTGAACGGCTCGGCGTCTGCATCGATACGTGCCACACGTTCGCCGCCGGCTATCCGCTGGCGGAACGATCGCAGTACGACGACACGTTCGGAGAGTTCGACCGCGTCGTCGGGCTCGATCGCGTGAAGGCGTTTCATTTGAACGACAGCAAGAAGGGGCTCGGCTCGCGCGTCGATCGGCATGAGCACATCGGCGAAGGGATGATCGGCATCGACGCCTTCAGACACTTGCTCGCCGATCCGCGCTTCCGGCCAATTCCGATGTACTTGGAGACGCCGAAAGGAATGCGCGACGACGAAGATCTCGACACGATCAACCTGCGAACCCTGCGAAGCTTAATTTGAACAGGCGTGCCGGCGGCGGAAAAAGCGACGAAATCGGCCGCGCCGGCGAAAAACCGCGAACGACGAGGTCTTAAGACCGTGTAGCTAAGCAAAGTTGGCGAGAATTGCCGGGCCGGACGTCGGAGTGATGCGGCATGAACCAGGGCCGTCGCCGCTGCGTAGGCCCTATTATTGTGAAAGCCGACGGCAGACGCGGACGGCGAAATCGATCGCCGGCGGGGAGTCGGGAAAATTTGACCCTCGGTAACCACCGGGTAGAATTAAGGCCGAACGGTTGCCGTATCGGCAGCGTCGAAGTCTTCTGGCGGAATGGATAGGTCGCGATGGCCTTAACGTATTTCAAGCGCTATCGCATGGAGATCGACCTGAATAAGGTCGACTTCGCGGAGCATCGCTTGCCCCCCGGCTACCGCTTTGTTCCTTGGAGCCCTGCGCTCGTCGTCGAACATGCCGAGACGAAGTACCTGAGCTTCCGCCACGAGATCGATGCCAACGTTTTCTCGTGCCTGGGCGACTACGAAGGCTGCCGCCGGCTGATGCTTGAGATCAGCCGCAAGGAAGGCTTCCTGCCGGAAGCTACGTGGCTTATCGCCAAGCTCGACGAAGAACCGGCAACCGAGGGCCCGACGCGCGGACGTATTGATCCGGCGAGTCTGACGTACGTGGGCACGGTGCAAGGGGTGGAAGACCGGTTCGGGTACGGTGCCATTCAGAACTTGGGCATCGTGCCGGAGCAGCGCGGAGCCGGACTCGGCAGCGTGCTCTTGCTCAAAGCCTTGGAAGGGTTCCGCCGCGCCGGCTTGAAGCGGGCCTTTTTGGAAGTCACGGCGCAAAACGAAGGGGCCGTGCGGCTCTACCGCAAACTCGGCTTCGCCAAGGCCCGCACGGTCTACAAGGCCGTGGAATTGATGGGCGTGCCGGTCCGCTAGCATCGCAGATTGCGTCGGCCGATCGTCGCCTGCGGGCCGCGGTTGCTATTTCTGTTCGCCCCCTTTTCGGGCTACGATCCTGCGATTCACTCTCGCAGTCGATCGAGCACGACTATGTTTCGCGAACGGATTCGCCTCTGCCTTGCCGCCGTTTGGGCGCAGACGAAAGCGCATTGTTGCGCTCGGGCTCCTCGGCTGCATCACTGCGACGCTCGGGTACGCCTGGGCCGTGGCCACGCCGGAGATCGGCGAACCGTACCAGCCGACGGTTGCCGCGGTCGGCGAGCCGCTATGGAAGTTCGGCTTCGTCGGCGATACGCAACTGGCCGACGACAAGCTTGAACCGCTGATGGCGAAGTTTGAACGTCAGAACGTCGAGTTCGTGCTGCATCTCGGCGACATGGTCGACGAGTCATCGAGCGATTTGGAGTGGGATCGACTCATCGCCGCCTCCATGAAGCATCGGGTTCGCTTGATGCCGGTCGTCGGCAACCACGACGTGCGCCGCGATTACGACGACGACGGCTCGATCCGCTTCCGCCAATACTTTCCTGACCTGCCCGGCACGTTTTATCACTTCCGTCACCGCGGCGTGAACTTCCTGATGCTCAACTCCGAGCGCAGCTTCGCCCCCGGCAGCGAGCAAGCGACGTTCATTGACTTCCACTTGAAGCACAACCTCGGCACCGCGATCGCCTGCTTGCATCGGCCGACGTTTACGACCGCCGAACGCGATCGCACGTCGATGTTCAGTCGCCGAGTCTGCCTGCACGGGGCATTGCAAGGGACGGACACCGTCGCCGTGTTGTCCGGTCACAATCATTATTACGATCGCACGAAGCCGCTCGACGGGTTGACGTACGTGGTCAGCGGCGGCGGCGGCGGGGCGTTGCGCGAGAAGCCGGAACCGTGCGACTTCACCGCGGCGCTGGCGGCCGGAACCATGCACTACGGAGTGGCGAGCGTTTACGACGATCGCATCGTCGTGGAAGTGCTCGCCTTCGACGACGGTCGCCGGCTCGATGAATTCTCTTTGCCGATTCGCCCGACCGATCACAAACTCGGCGGCTATCACAATCGCCGCAGCATGGAACTTCCGCCGCTCGCCGAACTGCCGCAGTACCGTCGCGAGGTGCTCGCGGCGCAGGCCGGGTGATTTACGCATGCCGCGGCCTTGGTAAGTGTCGTCCGCTCGGTGAGTCGCCGAGCATCGCCGGTCGGTTGCCTCGTTTCGGCCTGAGCGATACCCTTTCTACAGCCGCCGCCGCTCACGCAGCCTATCAGCAGAAAGTTCATCCGTGGCCGATTCGCAACTCGCCCAGACGATTCATACGCACACGTTTCCCAACGGGCTAGTTCTGCTGGCCGAACCGATGCGATCGCTGGAGTCGGCCGCCTTCACGCTCGCGTGCCCGCCGGCTTTGTGCAAGAGCCCGACCATCGCGGCGGCTTGGGCGTGATGACGGTCGACATGACGACGCGCGGCGCGGGCGACCGTGACAGCCGGCAATTTGTCGATGACTTAGACAATCTCGGCGTCGAGCGCGGCGACTCCTGCGGCGACGCTTTGGCCGGCTACAGCGGCGCGACCTTGGCCAAGAATCTCATTCCGGGCTTGCGCATCTTCGCCGACGTCCTCCGCCGCGCACGCCTGCCCGCCGACGAACTTGAGTCGGCTCGCGCCGTGGCGTTGCAAGAGTTGAGCGGCGTCGACGACGAACCGGGGCAGCGCACGATGCAGGAGTTGCGTCGGCTGCACTATCCGTATCCCTGGGGCCGTCGTAGCCAAGGGCAGCGTGAAGCCCTGGAAGCCATCACGCTCGACGAAATCGAAACGTACTACCATCGCAACTTCCGACCGAACGGGGCGATCATCAGCGTGGCCGGACGGATCGATTGGCCCGTCGTGCGCGATGCGATCGGCGAGTTATTCGCGGATTGGCCGGCCGTCGACGTGCCGCCGCTCGTCGAAAAGGAACGCTCCAACCGCCGCGGCTTCATCGAGCACGAGTCGAACCAAACGCACATCGGCATCGCGTACGACAGCGTCCCTTACAGCCATCCCGATTACTTTCAGGCCTGGGGCGCCGTCGGCGTGCTCAGCGGCGGCATGAGCGCTCGCTTGTTCACCGAAGTCCGCGAGAAGCGCGGGCTCTGCTACACCGTGAGTGCGTCGCAAACCACGCTCAAAGACCGTGGTTCCGTCTTAGCGTACTCCGGCACCACGGCCGAGCGGGCTCAAGAAACGCTCGACGTCATGCTCGGCGAATTCACACGCTTGGCCGACGGGATCGAAGATCACGAACTTACACGGCTCAAGGCGCGCATCAAGAGCGGCCTCATCATGCAGCAGGAGTCGAGCACGTCGCGCAGCGCCTCAATGACGCGCGACTGGTACTTGCTCGGCCGCGTGCGCACGCTCGACGAAGTGAGCCAACAGGTCGACGCGCTCTCGGCCGCCACGATCAACACGTATTTGAAGAAGAACCCGCCGCGCGATTTCACCATCGTCACGCTCGGCCAGAAGCCTTTGGAGGTGCCCGGTGCAGTTTCGTAAGCAAGTGCTCGACAACGGGCTGCAAATCATCGCGGAATGCAACCCCGAGGCCCGCAGCACTTCGGTCGGCTATTTCGTGCGCACCGGCGCTCGCGACGAAACCGACGACGTCGCCGGCGTGAGCCATTTCCTCGAACACATGATGTTCAAAGGCACCCCCACGCGCTCGGCCGAACAAGTGAACTTGGAGTTTGATCAACTCGGCGCCGACTACAACGCCTTCACCAGCGAAGAGCAGACGGTTTATTACGCCTCGATCTTACCGGAATACCAGGGCCGCACGATCGAGCTTCTTTCCGACATGCTCCGCCCCTCGCTGCGCGGTGAAGACTTCGACACCGAGAAGAAGGTGATCATCGAAGAAATTCGGATGTATCTCGACCAGCCGCCGTACGGGGCCGACGACATCGTGCGGGCCTTGCACTACGCCGGCCATCCGCTCGGGCGCAGCGTGCTGGGAACCGTCGACAGCATCGAGCAACTGCCCGTCGAAAAGATGCGGTCTTATTTCGAATCGCGCTATTCGCCGTCGAACATCATTCTGGCTGCCGCAGGGCAAGTCGATTTCGATGCTCTGGTGAGCGACGCTCAACGCCTCTGCGGTAAGTGGCGCGACCTGCCGGCTCCGCGCGATCTCACGCGTGCCCAAGGGGCAAACCGTTTCGAAGTCGTTCACAAACCGCAATCGACGCAGGAATACGTCATCCAACTCGCCGACGGTCCGGCCGCGGCCGATGCAGATCGCTACGCCGCGAAGATCCTTACGGTGGTGCTCGGCGACGACAGTGGGAGCCGGTTCTTCTGGGAGTTGATCGATCCCGGCCATGTCGAAACGGCCAGCCTTTCCCATCACGACGGTCAAGGCTCCGGCGCGTTTGTCTGCTACGTGGCTTGCGATCCGGAACTCACAAGCGACAACATGAAGCGGATCGGCGAGATCTACGCCGAAGTGGAAGCCCGCGGCGTGAGCGAGACGGAGTTGGCGCAAGCCAAGAGCAAGTTGAACTCGCGCGTCGTCCTTTCGGGCGAACGTCCGCGCGGCCGGCTGTTTAACATCGGTCGCAACTGGCAAGACCGCCGCGAGTATCGCACGGTGCAAGACGACCTCGACGCCGTCGATCGCATGACGACGGCCGACCTGGCGGCGGTACTGAAGAAGTATCCGCTCACGCGCAATACGACGGTCGCCGTCGGGCCGCTGGAAACGATTTCGTAGCGCAGGCCGCTACGACTTAATCAGCGCAATACGCTTCGGCGCGGCAATACGCTCCCAATCGGCCGCGGCGAGGACGATCGATGTCGTGAGTTCGCCTGCGTTAAACGCCACGCGCTCCGTGCGGCGGCCGACTTCTTCATCGGCATAGAGTTCCAATGGCAGCACCGGCGGGCCAAACGGCGGCACGCTGCCGGGAACCAGTCCGGTCAATTCGCGCAATTCGTCGGCCGTGGCGAAGCGGGTTTTCTTGGCCCCGAAATGCTTCTTCAACGCGCCCGAATCGAGTTGTCGGTCGGCACAGAGCACGAAGATTCGGAACGTCTCGTCGACCTTGACGACCAGCGCCTTCGCGCCGACTTCCAGCGGTTCTCCGCGCCGCCGCCGATTCTTCGGAAGTGAACGTCGGCGGATGCTCGACGACCCGATACGACGCGGCCTCGGCATCGAGAAGTTCGCGAATCTTTGCTAGCACGCCGGCGTCGGACATAAATCGCCTATCGAGGGTTACGGAGAATCAGTACAGTCCCGCGGTTTTGCGGACCCGCCCGAAAGTCGGGGCCTGATCCTTCCACATCGCCATCATCGCCGGATCTCATGTCGTCGCCGCCGCTGAAAGTTTTTGACGACAGCTCCCCGCCGCAAGCCGCGGTTCGTTCGCGACCCGCATGGTTGCGCGCTTTGGGGCATGACGATCCGCCGGCGGAAGTGACGGTCGACGGCATCGTCCATCGGCGCGTCGAGATTTTCAAGCACGATTCCTGGGCGGCCACGGGCGTGTATCAATCGTCGGAACAGGCCGAATCGTCCGGCGCTCGCATCATCTGCAAATTCAATCGCCGTCAGTCGCTACTCGGCTTGCCCGGCGACTTGGGTCGGCCGCTGGCTGGCACGTCGCGAAGCCGGGTTCCTTGAGCGATTGGCAGACGTCACCAACGTCCCGAAGTTGCTCGGGGCGGTCGTGGTCGACGGCGTGACGCAACCCAATGTCGTCGCGCGTCGCTACATCGCAGGCACGCCGCTGGGCACCACGCCGCAACCGGTCGACGACCAATTCTTCCCGCGCCTTGCCGAGCTGGTGCATGAGCTTCACGCGCACGGCATGGCGTACGTTGACTTGCACAAGCCGGAGAACGTCCTCGTCGACGTTCACGGCCGACCACATTTGATAGACTTTCAAGTTTGCTACGCCGGCGACGGGCGCGGCTTCGGTTTCTTGCGGCGTCGCTTGCTCGCCCTCTTGCAAGGCATGGACGACTATCACGTCGCCAAGCTTCATTGGCGATTCCGGCCTGACCAAAGCGGCACGACCTACGACGACGTGATGGCGATGAAGCCCCGAATCGTGCGGGCTCATCGACTTTTCGCCGTTCCGCTCCGTGGGTTGCGACGGCGCCTGCTCACGCTGCTCGGCGTGCGCCGCGGTCGCGGTCGTGCGGAGTCGGAAAAATTCGTCGAAGCCGGCTTGCGCAACGTCACCGACGCCCACAAACGCCGCGGCTCAGCGCGACGCTCTCCCCCCGCAGCGCCCAGGACATTGCTCCGTCGGGTGCTTTCTCGGCGATTTCGCATCTGGTACGTTTGGCGCTCCGCCTGACGATTCACGCCGCGAGGATTAGCCGCATGCGACCGCTTTCGAAGATCAGCGCCGATTGGTGGGACTACACGACTCTGGCTCCGGAACTGCTCGACGAAGCGGCCCGCATCAAGCCGGAAGACTTTCCGAAGCTCGCGCGGCCCGGCTTCACGATCAAGTTCTACGACTCGCGCGAAGACTTCTACCTCGCCGAGGCGCTGGAATACATCAACGCTTGGCGTCAGGCCACGCCGGAACGTCCGGCAGGCATCTGCGGACCAATCGGACCGACCGAGCAACTGCCGCTCGTGGCTCGCTTGGTCAACGAGCTGGAGATGAACCTCAAGCATTGCCATTTCTGGGGCATGGACGAATGGGTGCTCGACGGCAAAGAAGCGTCGATCGATTTCCCGCTCTCGTTCGCCAAGGCCGACATGGACTTGTGCTTCAACCGGATTAAGCCCGAACTGCGGATGCCGCGAGAGAACATCCACTTCCCGCAAGTCGACGCGCGGGAATATACGGCCAGCTACGATCGGGCTCGGTGCATGGTCATGCAAGGAGGCCAAGGCGAAGTGAAGCACTGGGCTTTCAACGATCCGCCGAAGCGCGAAGGAAAATGGAAAGACGAACCGCCGCCCCCTGCGGAATACCGCAAGCTCGGCACGCGAATCGTCGACCTGCACCCGATGACGATCATTCAGAATGCTCGCACCTCGGGCGGCGGCGTGGTTTCCAACGTGCCGTCGCAAGCGCTGACGGTGGGGCCGGTCGAAACCTGGAAATCCGAGAAAGTCTCGATCTGGCACTTCGGCAATCACGACAATCCGTTCGGCCTACGGTTGTCGACGCTGATGATCTCGAAGAATGTGCCCGACTCGGCCGTGCCGATGTCGCTTTTGGCCGATCATCCGAACGTGCAGTTCAATTTCTACACCGGCGGTATCGGCAACTGCGACGCCGAGATGCACTAGCAGAACGCGCTACGCATCGGGAGCTAGCGCCGGCCGGAAGAATTCCGGTTCCGTTCTGTGCCTAGCTCCTAACAATCAGGACCTTTTTAGAAGTCGGCCTGCAACCGCAGATCGAACAGGTCCGTGTTCGCCGCGATATCGTTGGCGTCGGTCGTGTACGAGTGGATGTAGTTGAATTGCCACTTCACGTACGGGTTGAGGTACCAGTTGAGGCCGGCCGTGTAGTCGGCGATTTTGCCGCCGCGGACGTTGTCGTCGTTGAGTTTGAGATACGAGACGCGGCTGGCAAGTTCCCAAGCACCCGCACCACGGCAGATGCCCCCCTTGCGATCGCGGACGCGGAAGAAGTTTTCAAACGGTCGGATGCGGTCGATGGCGCCCGGCCTTGCGGTCGTACGGGCGATGTTCGCCGGTGAGGAAGTAACCGACCTGAGCGTAGCCGCCGTAGAAGGTCAGGCTCGACAGGTTGCCGGTGCGGTTGACGAAGTTCACCATGCCTTCGCTCTGCACCGACCAGGGGCCGTGAACCCAGAGGAATTCGCTGCCGAGCACGTTGAAGTTGTAAACCGGCAACGCACCCGTCGCGACGAAGAACGGCATGCCGCTGACGGTCGTCGGGACCGGCTGCTGATTGCCCGCCGCCGCGGCTTGGTTGAACGCGCCGATGTAGAGTTCCGGGATCGTGCGGAAGTTGACGCTCTTGTCGTTCGGAGCCGAGAAGTAGTGGCCGACGCCCGTGTGTAGGTAGTAGCGACCGTCGGATTGTTCGTCGTAGTAAGGCAGGAACGTGAAGCGTTCGGCCGTGCCGATACCGCCGGCCGTGGCGATCGAGCCGCCGTATTGATCTTGGCCGGCTGCGAAAGCGCTGGCCGCCCAGGTGGCGGTCAGTTCGTCGTTGCGGTTGTAGAAGCCCGCACCCAAGTGACGGAAAGCCGTGAACGGCTGGAACAACACGGACCGTTCGGCGAACGTCGTATAGCGGAAGCTGCTCACCACTTCCAAGCTGAACGGCTGCTTCCATTGGCCGACGCGCACGTTGCCCAAGATCGGCAGGTCGGTTTGTTCGACCCAGACGTCGGTGAACGTGGGGCGACCGAAGAAGCCGAAGTCCATCTGGACGAAGTAGTTGTTCACTTCGGTGATCGCGCCGGACGCCGCCAGACGAGCGCGGCGGAAATCCGCGCCGTCTTTGATGTGCCCGTAGCGGCCCGTGCTGTTCGGATCTTGGTGCACCCAACCGAAGTCGGCTTGGAACACGCCGTTGATCTTCACCGTCGGGTAGGTCGTGGCCTTGGAGCCGGCAACGAAGTCGTTGAATTTCTTTTCGAGGATGTCGAGGCGAACGCCGTCTTCATCGGCGGCCGTCGTGAAGTTCGTCGCCGAGGCTTGTTGCACCTCGTCGTCGCCGGCGCTGAAAGCGTCGTACGCCGGATCAGAGAAACCGCCTGCCGGCAAGGTTTGGCCAGCCGCGGGCTGCATAGCGGCGTTGTAGGCCGCCAACTCTTCCGCACGTGCGGTGGGAGCAAAGGCCTGAACGGCAACGAGAGCGAGGATCGCAATTTTTCGCATCATGACAGCGCTCAAAGGTTCGCCAGGGTCCGGTCAGCGGAGACGGCTCCGCACAGGTGCTACTATCGGTCCCGCGCGGAGAGCCCGGTAAACGTGGCTCATTTGTAACTTTCGGTCTTCTCGGAAAGTTAGGTCATCCGGGAAGCCGCATGCTGTGATAAATCGACAGAATCGCTCCCCCAAAATCGGTGCAGGCAAGCGCGTCCGCAAAGTTTCCAAAGTTGGATCAAGCCGCGCGATCGGCAGGCCCGATACGAACGAAGAGGCCAGAACAATCGTTACGACCGTTACAGTCGGTCGCTCGGTCTCGCAAACTCCGGAGGAGCGACGTGGCGCGACGGCTGCGGACAATGCGAACTTGGACGACGATCGCCGCCGCGTGGTGCGCCGTCGTCGCATCGTCGACGTTGCTCCGCGCAACAAGCGAGCGTCGTCGGCCCGTTCGTATTTCCGACGCAAACGTTGCCTGCCTCGGACGCAACGATCGTCCCGCTGCCGCAAGCGCAGACCGCCGGCTACGCTCCGCAGATCAACGCAGCGCCGCCGTCTGCGCCGCAGCAAGTTCTACAAACAGCCGGTTACGACACGGCCGTGCCCGGCATCCTCCTGCGCCGCCGATGCCGCCCGTTGTTGCTGCGCCTCCGATTGAAACGCCCATCGAAGTTCCTACGTTCGCCGCTGCTCCGGGCGGCGCTCCGATAACCGCCGATGCCGCAGCACTGCCGACGCCCGTGGATGCTCAACCTGTTCTTTCGCAGGCGCAGGTGGAGCAGATCGTCGCCGACTATCTGACCAAGCGCGACGCGGAGAAGAAGGCCGCGGACGACGGTTGGTACGCCGTCGGCACGGATACGGCGCTGACCGCCAAGTGGAATCACGGGCTCGAACTGCAATCGAAAAACAAAGACTTCAAGGTTCACGTCGGCGGTCGGACGCAGTTTGACACGAGCTTCTTCAACAACGACGCGTATCTCGAAGTGCCGAGCAGCTTGGGCGGCATCAACGGCGGACTCGGCGGCGGAACTTCGCAGCCGCTCAGCGATTCGATGCAATTTCGCCGGGCCCGTTTGCGAGTCGACGGTCAGCTCTACGAGCAGGTTCAATTTGCGTTCGAGTATGAGTTTCTCAACGACGTTTCCGTCGCCGGACCGACTCCGACGTCGAACGCGATCGCGACCACGGCGCCGGCCGCAACCGACCTCTGGGTGAACTTTTCCGAGCTGCCGATTCTGGGCAATATCAAGGTCGGCAACCAAAAGAACCCGATCGGCATGGAGCACTTGCAGAGCAGCCGATTTCTCGACTTCATCGAGCGTTCGTTCAACCAGGATCTCTTCTACTCTCCGTTCAACAACGGCTTCTCGCCTGGCATCATGGCCTGGGACATGCTGCTCGACGAACGAGCCACGTACGCCGCCGGCGCGTTCGCCGCGAACATGAACAGCGGCACGAACATCTTCGGCTACGGCATCGGCAACGACTACGTTTACTCGTTCCGCGGCACGCTGCTGCCGTATTACGAGACGGACGGCCGCTACCTCGTTCACTTGGGCGCGTCTTACGAACATCGAGCCGCCGACGACGGGCACGTGCGCGTGCGTACGCGCGGCAACATTCGCAACGGCCCGCCCGGCCCGTTCAACGCGGTGTACGCGGACACGACGTATCTGATCGCCGAGTCGCAAGACTTGTTGAACTTCGAAGCGGCGACGTCGTGGGGGCCGTGGATGCTGCAAAGCGAATACTGCTTCTCTTGGGTTCACGACGCCACGCAAACGGTGAACGTCATCGCCCCCGTCGGACGCGGCACGGTCATCTCACACGGCGGCTACGTGGAATTACTGTACTTCCTCACCGGCGAAACTCGCGGCTACAGCAAAGAACGCGGCGCTTTCGACCGTGTAATTCCGTTCTCTAACTCGTTCCGCGTGCTCGGCCGGCGGGGCTGCATTTGCCAAGGTTGGGCGCGTGGCAGGTCGGCATCCGTTACGACCATGCCGACTTGAACAACGCCGGCATCAACGGCGGCATGCTCGACGGCCTCACGCTCGGCCTCAACTGGTTCCTCAACCCGAACATGAAGGTGCAGTGGAACTGGGACTACACGCATCGCGGCGACGTCGTGACGGCAACGGGTGCCACGCCGAGCGGCGAAATCTTCGGCTTCGGTACGCGTCTCGCGATCGATTTCTAAGCCTTCGCTGCCGTCGCAGGCGGCGGCAAGCGAACCGGCTTCTTCTCTTGATAAAGCTTCAGGCGGTCGCGGTATTCGCGTAGGCCGTCGTCGTCGAGACCTTCCAACATCTCGATGACCTTCTCCTGCATCGCTACGGCGGTTTCAAAATCGCCGGCTTCGGCATAAGCCGACGCGAGCGTATCGAGAATCCGATGATCGACCCAATCGCTCAGTTCGCACGCCTCGAGCGCGAGCTTCACGGCTTGCTTGCCGTTGCGAACGCGGTCTTCCGAGCACGTTGAAAGCAGATGCGCGAAGTTATTTTGCCGCCTCGGAGCACTCCGGGTCTTCTTTCACGACGCTTTCGTACTGCCGCACGGCGTCGTCCCAACGTCCCATTTCGCTCAAGACGTCGGCCCGCGATACTTTGGCCAGCGAATCCTTGCCGTCGACGGCGATGGCCCGATCAAGATCCGCGAGCGCTTCGGGACGCTTGCCCATTCGACGATACGTCCCGGCGCGATCGGCGTAGTTCGACGCACGGCGGCGGCCGAGTTCGATCGCGCGGGTTTGATCGGCAAGAATTCTTTCTTCTGCGGGGGAGCCGGAACCGTCGCCCGTGCCGAACATCTCGGCGAGAGGCGCATCTCGTAGCTCCAAGCGTCGTTCGAGTTCTTCTTGATAAGGCCGGTGTAGTAGGCCACGGCTTCGTCGACCCGCACGACCTGATCGACGGCGACCGTTTGTTCGTCCCCTTCAAACGCCGCGACGGAGAGCCGCTTGTCTTCCACGCCGATCACATACATCGGCAAGTTGTCCGACATCGGCTCCAGATCACGGCCGTCGACGCGCACGCGGCAACCGATCTTCGGCATGACCGCTTCGTTGATATAGCGCTGCAGGTCTTCTTCTGCGGCGTCCGCCGATGTAAGAACGCTCGCAAACATTGCGATCGCGATCAAAATCAAGGCTCGCACGTTTCCCATCGGCACGTCTCGCAACACGCCCCAGATTGTTCACCGGACGACAAGCTCTAGAATACCCGTCGGAGCACGACTTCGCTCGACCCACACAGAGTTTTCATCCATGCCGGCTCTCTATCTTACAGAATCCGACGTCGAACAGACCGTGGATATGGCCGCGACGCTCGACGTCGTCGAGCAATGCTTGGAGCGTTTGGCGGTTCAAGCCGCGCAAAACGTGCCTCGCCATCGGGCCGCCGCGCCGGGCATCATTTTGCACACCATGAGCGCCGCGGCGGAATATCTCGGTTACTGCGGGTGGAAAGCCTACACGACGACGAAGTCCGGCGTTCGCTTCCTGGTGGGCCTGTACGAAGCGGCGACCGGCCGACTCGCCGCGCTCATCGAAGCCGACCGCCTCGGGCAACTTCGCACCGGCGCGGTCACCGGCGTCGCGGCGAAGCATCTGGCCGTGGAAGGAGCAGCCCGGCTCGGCTTGTTCGGCACCGGGACGCAAGCCCGCACGCAACTGCTGGCCGTCGCGACGGCGCTGAAACTGGAAAAGGCGTTTGTCTACGGTCGCGATACCGAACGCCGCCGACGCTTCGCCGCGGAAGCCTCACGGGAATGCGGTATCGACGTGTTACCCGTCGACGATCCCTCGGCGGCGGTGCGCGACCTGCCGATCGTCGTCACGGCGACGACGAGCCGTACGCCCGTATTGAGCGGCGGCGATGTTGCACCGGGCGCTGGCGTGCGCCGTCGGCAGTAACTGGCTGAACAAAGCGGAGATCGACGTGGAAACCGTGCGCCGCGCCGCGGCCGTGGTTTGTGACGACGTCACGGCCTGCAAGCACGAAGCCGGCGAACTGGCTGCCGCGTCCGAGGCCGGCGCGTTCGATTGGTCGTCGGCCGTGGCGCTCGGCGACGTCGTCGGCAAGCGCCGCACCGTACGACGGTCGTCGGCCGACGTCATCGTCTTCAAATCCGTAGGGCTCGCCGTGGAAGACGTGGCGCTCGGCGTTGAGATTCTGCATCGCGCGCAGCGGGCAGGGCGCGGCACGCCGCTGCCGTTCTAATTTTGCTCCGAACACCGCCGGCCGCCGCCCTCCGGGGAGCCGGTCGCATTTACAATCCGCCCGCTTTGCGATACCGTTTAAGCATCGGACCTTCGCTCCGAAATCGCCGCAATTATCGCGTTTAAGGACGCTTATCATGCTCTTCGCCATGCACATGCCCGACCATGTCCTAAGCACGGAAGTCGCAGGCGCAACGGCGGTCATCGCGGCCATGTGCGCAGCATGGGCTTGGCACAAAACCCGCTCGAACGATTCCGCCGCGGCATCTCTGCCGGGCATTCGCAATACGGCGCTGGTCGCCGCGTTGGTCTTCGCCGGCCAAATGGTGAACTTCGCGATTCCCGGCATGGAAATCTCGGGCCACTTTCTCGGCGCGGCCACCGCGGGGCTCTTGCTCGGCCCGTGGTGCAGTGCGGCCGTTCTCACCGTGGTGCTCCTCGTGCAGTGCCTCGCGTTCGGCGACGGCGGACTCACGGCCCTCGGCGCGAATGTGCTGAACATGGCGATCATCGGCGTCGGCGCGGCCTGCCTCGTGCGACGCGCGTTCGGAGGCGACCAACTCTCCCCGACGCGCCGCACCGTGATGCTCGCCACGGCCGGCTTCGCGAGCGTCCTCTTCGCCGCCACCGCTTGCAGTATTGAGCTTGCCCTCTGCGTGCGCAACGAATGCCGTCGCTCCGCTCTTGCTGCATCATCTGGCCATCGGCGTCGTCGAAGCCGGTCTCACGTTGGTCCTCGTCACGGCGTTGCAACCGCGCGGAACCGAGGCCGCTTCGCCGCAACGCACCATGGGAATCGCCGCGGCGTTCACGCTTGTCGGCATCATGCTGTCGCCCTGGGCGAGCCCATTGCCGGACGGACTCGATGCGGCCTTGTCGGCACTGAACCTTTCGGAAGCCGCAGGCGTGTGGACGGCCCCGCTCGCCGACTACGCGGCCCCGGCAGGAATTCTGAACGACGGCGTCGCGGCGACCTTGCTCATCGCGGCCCTCGGCACGCTGTGCACGTTCGTCATCACGTCGGCCGCCGCACGGCTCGCGCAGCGCTAACTAGCCGCGCCGCTCCAACGGCACAAACTCTCGCAGCCCCGGCCCGACGTAATCGGCTGCCGGCCGGATGAGCCGGTTGTTCTCGTACTGCTCCATCGCGTGCGCCGCCCAGCCTGCCACACGGGAGCACACGAAGAGCGGCGTGTAGAGCTGCACCGGCAGGCCCAAGTAGTGGTAGAGCCGGGCGCTCGGCCAATCGACGTTCGCCGGCAGCCCCTTTTCGGCGACGATGAACTTCTCGATCACGGCGGCCGTTTGCTCCATCGCCTCGTGCCCGGTCGCCGCCGCCAATCGACCGCAGATCGGCGTAATAATCCTGGTCCGCGGATCGCCGTGCTTGTACACGCGATGACCGAAGCCCATGATGCGTACCTTGTTCGCCAAGGCGTTGCGAATCCAAGGTTCGGCGTTCGCCGGTTCGCCGACCTGCTGCAGCACTTCGAGCACGCGTTCGTTCGCCCCGCCGTGCAGCGGGCCTTTCAACGCCCCGATCGCCGCGGTGATCGCACAGTGCAAATCGGCCAGCGTCGACGCGACGCAGCGGGCCGTAAACGTGGAGGCGTTGAATTCGTGCTCGGCGTACAGCACCAGCGACACGTTCATCGCCTGTTCGGCGGCGGCGTCGGGCTCACGATCCGTGACCAAACGCAAGATGTTCGCCGCCAATGATCGAGCGGGATCGGCATCGGCAAACGCACGCCCCGTGTTGAAGCGATGCTTGGTCGCCATGATCAGCGGCAGCCGCGCGAGCATGCGTTCGGTTTTCCGCAAATTCGCTTCGCGGCCGTTGTCTTCGACGTCCGCATCAAAATGCGCCAACATACTACAGCCGGTTCGCATCACGTCCATCATCGCGGCGTCCGGCGGCAAAGCACGGAGCGTGTCGATGATCGGCGCGGGGAGTTCGGCGGCCGCGCCAAGCCGCGATCGGAACGCGTCCAACGCCGCCCGGCTCGGCAATTCGCCATAGAGCAGTAGATACGCGACCTCCTCATACGCCGCCCCCGCCGCCAGGTCTTCAATCGTATAGCCGCGATAGCTCATGCGGCCGTCGAGCGTGCAAACCGCCGTTTGGCCGGCCACGATCCCTTCCAATCCGCCTGCGCCGCCGGTCGACTTCGTCATCATCATGCGTCTCCTTGGAAGTAGCTGCGATCGCGCGCTTCGTAATTGGCGTAGCCCAGCAAATCGTAAAGTTCTTGCCGCGTCTGCATCGAGCCGACCAGCGATTTCTGTGTTCCTTCTGCGGCAATCGTTCGCAAAACATTCTCGACGGCCCGCATCGCCGCGCAACGTCGTCACCGGCAGAAGCGCCGCGGCGTAACCGAGCTTGCTGAGTTCTTCACGGCTCAATAGCGGACTGCGGCCGAATTCCGTCATGTTCGCCACCAGCGGAGCACGGACTTCTCGGGCAAAGCGCAAATTCATCGGTCGTTTCCAAGGCCTCGGGAAAAATCCAATCGGCCCCCGCCGCAAGATAGGCGTTCGCGCGCAGCACGGCTCCGTCGAAACCTTCAGACGCGCGGGCATCGGTGCGAGCCAGAATAACGGTCGCCTTATCTCGGCGCGCCGCCACGGCCGCGCGCAGCTTCTCGCACATCTCTTCGACGCCGACGAGCGACTTTCCGGAGAGATGCCCGCAGCGCTTCGGGAGGCGTTGATCTTCAAGTTGAATCGCCGCCGCGCCGGCCGCTTCCAACTCCGTGACCGTACGCTCGACGTTCACCGCTTCGCCGAAGCCCGTATCGGCGTCGACGACGAGCGGCAGCGCCGAGCTGCGTGCCAAGCGGCGAGTTTCCTCGGCGAGCTCGGAAAGCGTGAAGAGTCCGATATCGGGCAGGGCCAAAGCTCCGGCGGAAAACACCGCGCCGCTCAGATACGCCGCGCGAAAGCCGGCTCGCTCAATGAGCCGAGCCGTCAGCGGATTGAAGGCCCCGGGAATCAAGAGTGTCTCGCTCCCGACTGCGTCGCGAAGTCGCCGGCCGGGAGATTCCGTCTGCGTCATAAGTTCGATTCGCCGAATGTAGGGATCGTAACGCTTCGGCGCTGAATATAGGCTCTCGAAGTTCCCGGCCGCAACGGGACCGGCGTCCGAACGGCGCGCACAATTACACTAGAAAATTGTACCGCCGGCCGCCGAGCTTCGGCTTTCCAGGAATTCATGAACCTAAGCACCGACCACGAATCGACGCAGGACGCGCCCGACGGCCGCCGCCGCAGACGTTCTGGCGGTGTTCGTCGTGCTTGCCTGCTCGGCGCTTGGCCGACGCCGGACGTCAACGAAGCCCACTACCTGACGAAAGCCAAGCATTTCTGGCAGCCGCATTGGTGCGCGAACGATCTCTTTCTCGCGTCGGGCGAATCGCATGTGACGTACTACGCCACGTTCGGCTACCTCACGCAACTCATGTCGTTCGACGCGGCGGCGTGGTGCGGCAGGCTCGCGGGCTGGCTCATGTTGGCGATCGGCTGGAGACGGCTGAGCTTCGTCTTCGCGCTGAAGGATCGGCATGGCCGCGTTGTCCGCGGCGGCCGCGTTTGCACTCAATCAGCAATTTCAGATGTCGGGCGAATGGTTCGTCGGCGGCATTGAGGCCAAGGTGCCTGCGTACGCGCTGGTATTCTACGGACTTGCCGACGTCTTCCAGGGCGCGTTGGAATCGAGGCCTCGTCGCCTTGGGCGCGGCGGCGGCATTTCACGTGCTCGTCGGCGGTTGGTCGCTCGTCGCCGTCGGCACGGCATGGCTTGCCGACCGGCAGCGGCCGGCGCTTCGTTCGATCCTTCCCGGCTTGGTCGTCGCCGGGCTGCTTTCGCTCGCCGGCGTGTTGCCCGGTTTGGCGGCTTTTCCGCCGGAGTGGATTCCGCCACGCTCGCCGAAGCCGATCAACTCTACGTCTTCCGCCGCTTGGCCCATCATCTTTGGGCGGTCGACTTCTTTCCCAAGTTCGCCGCCCGACATCTCCTGCTCATCGTCGGCTGGTTGGTCGTTTGCGGCACTATGCCGAGTTCGCCGCAGGACAAGAGGTTGCGATGGTTCGTCGCCGCCGCGATTGCGCTGGCGTGGTCGGAGCGGTCATTTCGTATGCTTCGCCGGCTCCTTCGAACTGGGCCGCGCGGTTGCTGAAATATTATTGGTTCCGCCTAAGCGATATTGCGGTGCCGATCGGCGTTACCCTGGAACTTGCACGCGCCGCGGCAAATGCCGACTTCTCGCCATTGCGTCGCCGGTTGAGCTTTGCCTTGCTCACCGCGGCCGCCGTTTGGGGCGGCGTGCAGGTTGTGCGAGCGCACTCGGCCGACGTCCGCCCGCGCAGTGAACGAATCGACGACGCCGTCACCTATGCCAACTGGCAGGCGGCTTGCCGTTGGATTCGCGACAACACGCCCGACGATGCGATCGTCATCACGCCGCGCACGTTCATGACGTTCAAATGGTTCGCCGAGCGGGCCGAGTTCGCCACTTGGAAAGACGTGCCCCAAGACATCGCGCACGCTGCTTCTGTGGAACGAAAGATTAAACGACCTTTATGGGACCGACGGCGCGAGCACCGGCTGGGTCAATTACGTTCCGTTCGAAAGATTATTGGCCGTTGGCCGTAAGCATGGCGTGACGTACGTGGTGACCTACGCGATGCCCGCCGCTTGAACTGCCCGAGGCCTATCGGAATAATAGTTTTGTCGTTTATCGCGTGCCTGCGCCGTGACGCGTGCCGGGCCTACGCGCTGTTTTCCGCCGTTCCTCCGTCCGCCGGTCGCCCGTTGTCCGCTTCGTCTCAATTGCCGTCGAAGGAAACGAGCGACGAGGAGTTGCCGCGACGATTGTCGCAGGCTCTGCGCGGCGAACTGCCGGGACGTGCGGCTCAGGCGCTCATGGAACCGGGCGCGGCCTACGGCAGGCACTTCGGCGTGCCGACGTTTGACGTTCGTCCGGCGGCCGTGTTGGTGCTGCTCTACCGTCGCGGCGGGGCCTGGCGCGTCGTGCTCACGGAACGTCACGCGGATCTGGCCACGCATGCCGGGCAGATTAGCCTACCCGGCGGATTGATCGAAGCCGGCGAGACGGTGCGACAAGCGGCGGAACGCGAGTTGTGGGAAGAGACGGGCGTCGCGGCCGAAGGGCTCACGCCGCTCGGCGCGCTCTCGCCGATCAATCTGTTTAGCACGCACTTCTTCGTGCAGCCGTGCGTGGCCTACTGCGGGCAATGCGCCCGAGTTTCACCCGAATCCGCAAGAGGTGGCCTCGCTACTGGAGCCGACGCTCGATGAACTAGCGAACCCCGCGAACCAAGGGCGGCATCTGCACACGGTGCGCAGGGCTCACGTATGAAGTGCCGCATTTTTCCGTCGGCAGTCGCAAAGTTTGGGGAGCGACGGCGATGATTCTGAGCGAATTTTTGGCGGTCTGGCGCGACGCAAGCAACGTGAAACGCTAGATTTGTTCTCCCCTGCACCGACATCGCCCCGCTCTCGCAATGAGATCGGGGAAGAAGATATTCCAAGGACGATTGTTTGAACGAACTAAAAGTTTGGCCGAAGCCGGCGGCCGTCGTGTTTGATCTCGACGGGCTGATGTTCAACACCAAGGAGCTCTATCAATCGGTCGGCGGCGAATTGCTGCGGCGGCGCCGCAGATTTGAATTTACGCCGCAACTGCTCGACAAAATGATGGGGCGGCCCGGCAAGATTGCACTACAGATCATGATCGACGAGCACGGCCTGACGGCGACCGTGGACGATCTCACGCGCGAGACCGATGAGATTTTCCCAAGCATTCTCGATACGCGGCTCGCGATGATGCCTGGGCTCGCCGAACTGCTCACGGCGATCGAAGCGGCGGAGATCCCCAAGGCGATCGCCACGAGCAGCCGACGTAGTTTCGTCGTCGACGTATTGCGACGCTTCGAACTGCAGCCTCGATTTCAGTTCATCTTGTCTGCGGAAGACGTCGTCGACGGTAAGCCGCACCCGGAGATTTACCAAACGGCCGCGGCACGGTTCGGCATTCGTCCGCAGGAAATGCTCGTGCTGGAAGACAGCCAAAACGGCTGTCGGGCGGCCGTGAGCGCCGGGGCCATTGCCGTGGCCGTGCCGGGCGGGCATAGCTTACGACACGATTTTTCCGGCGCGGCGCATGTGGCCGCGTCGTTAGCCGACGCGCGGATTTACGAACTGTTGCAAATGCCGCAACGCTGAGAACAGGCAAATCGCCGGGCGAAATGCCTGTGGAGTTACGCGGCCTGCATGGCCAGCGACATCGGCGAAGTGGCGGCGCCGATCCGCTGGCGATATCCGTTGAAGGCTTGCTCCGTGAAACGTGCGAGGCCTTCACGCAGCATCGGCAGCGGTCGCTTCGTCACACGGCGGAAGGCCGTGGTGTTGAGCGACGTCTCTTCGAGATTCACGCGGCTGCCGCGTTCGGGAGCGGCCGTGAGCTGCACGAAGCGGCCCGGCACGCCGAGCGCCGCGGCCAATTCCGCGGCAAAACGGTAAGGGCTCGTTCGCTCCGCGCCGGTGATGTGCAGCAAGCCGGAGAGATTGTGGCGATAAGCGTCGCCGATGCGTTCGGCGAGATCCGTCGCCAAGATCGGCGTGGCGTGACGCACCGCATCCACGGGACAAGGCATCTCGCCCGTGAGTTCATGGAACATTCGTTCGGCGTAGTTCACGCCGTAAGCGGCCGGACACCAACCGTAAACGTGACTCCGCACGACAAGCGCACCGCCGCCGAGCAGCTTCCGTTCGACGGCCGCGGCCGAGCGCCACGAACGCGCCGGCGGCGTTCGGCCGAGCATTTTCGTTGTGAAACATGTGCGGGCCGGCAAACATACCGTCGGTGACGACGACGACGAGCTTGGCCCCGACGGCGCGACATACGTCGCTCAAGCGTCCGACGTTCTCGAGTTCCGCGCGATCGTCCGTCGAGCGACCGACGACCGGGCAACCGAGTCCGCCGACATCCCAACCGGCGACGGAGAAGGCTCCGCCGTGAATCACTAAGTTTGGTCGGGCTTGCGCGACGGCTTCACAAACGGCCTCGACCGCCGTTTCGCGAATGTCATCGCCGACGAGGTCGAACTTCGCACCGAGCGTTTGCACGGCGGCGGCGCCGATCAACGTTTCCGGACGGGTCACCAGCAACTTGTCCACGATCGGCCTCCATGCCATCGTTCGAATCAGGCCCTGCGCACACGTCTCACGTTCGCCGACTGCGGGAGGCGCTCCGGCAACCGAGAAGCAGCGAAATTAGAGCAGGGATGCATCGCCGCCCCTCAGGGAGGCCAAGGCGTCTTGCGCGACGCCGCTAGCACGCGGCCGGCTCGCGAATAAAGCGTGTGTTCGAAACGACGCCTACGAGTGTTGCTTTGACTTGACCATCGCGAACGGCTACGAGTAGACTTCCGCCGCAACTTCGGGGGCCGCTCGCCGCTGCGCATTGATGCGCTCCGCCGAGCAGGCTGATGAACGACGGGAATACGCGGAAAGGATACCGCCGATGAACGATTTCACGATGTACTTGCCGACCGGACGCACGGTCGGCGAAGGGCGACCGACGTTCGTCGTCGCCGAGATCGGACAAAACCACAACGGCAGCCTCGCGCACTGGCGGAAGAACTCGTTGACGCCGCGGCTTGGGCCGGGGCCGACGCCGTCAAGGTGGTCAAGCTCCGCGACTTGTCTTGCGAGCTTACCAGCGAGGCTCGGAATCGACGCTACGATTCGCCGCATTCGTTCGGCGAAACATACGGCCGGCATCGCGAAGCCCTGGAACTTTCGCTCGAGGACTACGCGAGGCTTGCCCAACGGGCTCGTTCGCACCGTCTGCACTTCGTCGCCACCGTATGCGACATCCCGAGCGCGGCTTGGCGAAGGTCGGCGTCGACGCCTTCAAGATCGCTTCGCGCGATCTGAATAACTTGCCGCTGCTGGAGTACGTCTGCTCGCTGGGCAAGCCGGTGATCCTGAGCACGGGCATGTCGACGTGGGACGGTATCGACGCCGCGGTGCGCGTGATGCGATCCGGCGATCGTTCGTTCGCCGTGCTCCAATGTACGTCTCTCTATCCCACGCCCGACGAGCAAACGCATCTGTGCGAGCATCGCGGCGTTGCGTGAGCGGTATCAAACCGTGGTGGGCTTCTCCGATCACACGTTGGGCACGGTCGTGGCGACGGCGGCCGTGGCTTTGGGCGCATTGATCGTCGAGAAGCATCTCACGCTCGACCGCACTCTCAAGGGAACGGATCATGCCTGCTCGGCCGAACCGCAAGAGCTTCACGAGCTCGTGAACAACTTGCGCCGTGTGGAAGCCGCACTCGGCCGCGCCGACAAACCGGCCACCGGCGCGATGGTCGCCACCAGGCGCAAGCTCGGACGCAGCGTCGTCTCGCGCATGCCGCTCATCGCCGGAACCGTGCTCGACGAATCCATGGTAACGCTCAAGTCTCCCGGGGAAGGTGTCTTGGACCGATCGCTCGCGTTTGCTCTTCTTCGGCCTCAGCCGTCGTGTCAGATCGCCGACGAACTGCTGCTTCCGAGCGACGTCGGCTAGTGGTCACCGTTTCCTAGGAACTGATTTCAACAGGTGCTGTTCGGATTCATCGTGTTTCCCTATTAACCTTAGCAATACGTACGCTCTTCTTCCCTCTTTGCTCCGAATCGAACAGCACCTGTTGAAATCAGTTCCTAGGAAACGGTGTCCGCAGCTAGCCGACGTCGCTCGGAAGCAGCAGTTCGTCGGCCGGAATGTCACGCAACAGCTTGCGGCCGAGCAAACGCGAGCGATCGGTCCAAGACACCCCTTCCCCGGGAGACTTGAGCGTTACCATGGATTCGTCGAGCACGGTTCCGGCGATGAGCGGCATGGGCGAGACGACGCTGCGTCGAGCTTGCGCTTGGTGGCGACCATCGCGCCGGTGGCCGGTTTGTCGTGGCCGAGTGCGGCTTCCACACGGTGCAAGTTGTTCACGAGCTCGTGAAGCTCTTGCGGTTCGGCCGAGCAGGCATGATCCGTTCCCTTGAGAGTGCGGTCGAGCGTGAGATGCTTCTCGACGATCGATGTGCCCAAAGCCACGGCCGCCGTCGCCACGACCGTGCCCAACGTGTGATCGGAGAAGCCCACCACGGTTTGATACCGCTCACGCAACGCCGCGATGCTGCGCAGATGCGTTTGCTCGTCGGGCGTGGGATAGAGAGACGTACATTGGAGCACGGCGAACGAACGATCGCCGGATCGCATCACGCGCGCCGCGGCGTCGATCTCGTCCCACGTCGACATGCCCGTGCTCAGGATCACCGGCTTGCCCAGCGAGCAGACGTACTCCAGCAGCGGCAGGAGTTATTCGGATTGCGAAGCGATCTTGAAGGCGTCGACGCCGACCTTCGCCAAGCCGCGCCTCGGGATGTCGCATACGGTGGCGACGAAGTGCAGACGGTGCGAACGAGCCCGTTGCGCAAGCCTCGCGTAGTCATCGAGCGAAAGTTCCAGGGCTTCGCGATGCCGGCCGTATGTTTCGCCGAACGAATGCGGCGAATCGTAGCGTCGATTCCGAGCCGCGCCCGTAAGCTCGCAAGACAAGTCGCGCTTGACCACCTTGACGGCGTCGGCCCCGGCCCAAGCCGCGGCGTGAACGAGTTCTTCCGCCAGCGCGAGGCTGCCGTTGTGGTTTTGTCCGATCTCGGCGACGACGAAACGTCGGTCTCCCTTCGCCGACCGTGGTCCGGTCGGCAAGTACATCGTGAAATCGTTCATCGGCGGAATCCTTCCGCGTATTCCCGTCGTTCATCAGCCTGCTCGGCGGATCGCATCAATGAGCGGCGATGCGGCGCCAAAGTTGCGGCGGAAGTCTACTCGCTGCCGTTCGCGATGGTCAAGTCAAAGCAACACTCGTAGGCGTCGTTTCGAACACACGCTTTATTCGCGAGCCGGCCGCGTGCTAGCGGCGTCGCGCAAGACGCCTTGGCCTCCCTGAAGGGCGGCGATACAATCCCGCCCTCATTTCGCTGCTTCTCGGTTGCGCAGAGTGGCTCTACGCAGTCGGCGAACGTGAGAAGTGTGCGCAGGGGCTGATTCGAACGATGGCATGGAGGCCGATCGTGGACAAGTTGCTGGTGACCCGTCCGGAAACGTTGATCGGCGCCGCCGCCGTGCAAACGCTCGGTGCGAAGTTCGACCTCGTCGGCGATGACATTCGCGAAACGGCGGTCGAGGCCGTTTGTGAAGCCGTCGCGACAAGCCCGACCAAACTTAGTGATTCACGGCGGAGCCTTCTCCGTCGCCGGTTGGGATGTCGGCGGACTCGGTTGCCCGGTCGTCGGTCGCTCGACGGACGATCGCGCGGAACTCGAGGACGTTGGACGCTTGAGCGACGTATGTCGCGCCGTCGGGGCCAAGCTCGTCGTCGTCGTCACCGACGGTATGTTTGCCGGCCCGCACATGTTTCACAACGAAAATGCTCGGCCGAACGCCGCCGGCGCGTTCGTGCGCTCGGCCGCGGCCGTCGAACGGAAGCTGCTCGGCGGCGGTGCGCTCGTCGTGCGGAGTCACGTTTACGGTTGGTGTCCGGCCGCTTACGGCGTGAACTACGCCGAACGAATGTTCCATGAACTCACGGGCGAGATGCCTTGTCCCGTGGATGCGGTGCGTCACGCCACGCCGATCTTGGCGACGGATCTCGCCGAACGCATCGGCGACGCTTATCGCCACAATCTCTCCGGCTTGCTGCACATCACCGGCGCGGAGCGAACGAGCCCTTACCGTTTTGCCGCGGAATTGGCCGCGGCGCTCGGCGTGCCGGGCCGCTTCGTGCAGCTCACGGCCGCTCCCGAACGCGGCAGCCGCGTGAATCTCGAAGAGACGTCGCTCAACACCACGGCCTTCCGCCGTGTGACGAAGCGACCGCTGCCGATGCTGCGTGAAGGCCTCGCACGTTTCACGGAGCAAGCCTTCAACGGATATCGCCAGCGGATCGGCGCCGCCACTTCGCCGATGTCGCTGGCCATGCAGGCCGCGTAACTCCACAGGCATTTCGCCCGGCGATTTGCCTGTTCTCAGCGTTGCGGCATTTGCAACAGTTCGTAAATCCGCGCGTCGGCTAACGACGCGGCCACATGCGCCGCGCCGGAAAAATCGTGTCGTAAGCTATGCCCGCCCGGCACGGCCACGGCAATGGCCCCGGCGCTCACGGCCGCCCGACAGCCGTTTTGGCTGTCTTCCAGCACGAGCATTTCCTGCGGACGAATGCCGAACCGTGCCGCGGCCGTTTGGTAAATCTCCGGGTGCGGCTTACCGTCGACGACGTCTTCCGCAGACAAGATGAACTGAAATCGAGGCTGCAGTTCGAAGCGTCGCAATACGTCGACGACGAAACTACGTCGGCTGCTCGTGGCGATCGCCTTGGGGATCTCCGCCGCTTCGAGTCGCCGTGAGCAGTTCGGCGAGCCCAGGCATCATCGCGAGCCGCGTATCGAGAATGCTTGGGAAAATCTCATCGGTCTCGCGCGTGAGATCGTCCACGGTCGCCGTCAGGCCGTGCTCGTCGATCATGATCTGTAGCGCAATCTTGCCGGGCCGCCCCATCATTTTGTCGAGCAGTTGCGGCGTAAATTCAAATCCTGCGCCGCCGCAGCAATTCGCCGCCGACCGATTGATAGAGCTCCTCGGTGTTGAACATCAGCCCGTCGAGATCAAACACGACGGCCGCCGGCTTCGGCCAAACTTTTAGTTCGTTCAAACAATCGTCCTTGGAATATCTTCTTCCCCGATCTCATTGCGAGAGCGGGGCGATGTCGGTGCAGGGGAGAACAAATCTAGCGTTTCACGTTGCTTGCGTCTCGCCAGACCGCCAAAAATTCGCTCAGAATCATCGCCGTCGCTCCCCAAACTTTGCGACTGCCGACGGAAAAATGCGGCACTTCATACGTGAGCCCTGGCACCGTGTGCAGATGCCGCCCTTGGTTCGCGGGGTTCGCTAGTTCATCGAGCGTCGGCTCCAGTAGCGAGGCCACCTCTTGCGGATTCGGGTGAAACTCGGTGACATAGTCGCCGCAGTAGGCCACGCACGGCTGCACGAAGAAGTGCGTGCTAAACAGATTGATCGGCGAGAGTGCGCCGAGCGGCGTGAGCCCTTCGGCCGCGACGCCCGTCTCTTCCCACAACTCGCGTTCCGCCGCTTGTCGCACCGTCTCGCCGGCTTCGATCAATCCGCCGGGTAGGCTAATCTGCCCGGCATGCGTGGCCAGATCCGCGTGACGTTCCGTGAGCACGACGCGCCAGGCCCCGCCGCGACGGTAGAGCAGCACCAACACGGCCGCCGGACGAACGTCAAACGTCGGCACGCCGAAGTGCCTGCCGTAGGCCGCGCCCGGTTCCATGAGCGCCTGAGCCGCACGTCCCGGCAGTTCGCCGTGAATAGCCTGCGACAATCGTCGCGGCAACTCCTCGTCGCTCGTTTCCTTCGACGGCAATTGAGACGAAGCGGACAACGGGCGACCGGCGGACGGAGGAACGGCGGAAAACAGTGCGTAGGCCCGGCACGCGTCACGTCGCAGGCACGCGATAAACGACAAAACTATTATTCCGATAGGCCTCGGGCAGTTCAAGCGGCGGCATTGCGTAGGTCACCACGTACGTCACGCCATGCTTACGGCCAACGGCCAATAATCTTTCGAACGGAACGTAATTGACCCAGCCGGTGCTCGTGCCGTCGGTCCCATAAAGGTCGTTTAATCTTTCGTTCCACAGAAGCAGCGTGCGCGCGTCTTGGGGCACGTCTTTCCAAGTGGCGAACTCGGCCCGCTCGGCGAACCATTTGAACGTCATGAAGCCGTCCGCGGCGTGATGACGATCGCATCGTCGGGCGTGTTGTCGCGAATCCAACGGCAAGCCGCCTGCCAGTTGGCATAGGTGACGGCGTCGTCGATTCGTTCACTGCGCATTGGGCGGACGTCGGCCGAGTGTAGCTCGCTTACAACCTGCACGCCGCCCCAAACGGCGGCCGCGGTGAGCAAGGCAAAGCTCAACCGGCGACGCAATGGCGAGAAGTCGGCATTTGCCGCGGCGCGTGCAAGTTCCAGGGTAACGCCGATCGGCACCGCAATATCGCTTAGGCGGAACCAATAATATTTCAGCAACCGCGCGGCCCAGTTCGAAGGAGCCGGCGAAGCATACGAAATGACCGCTCCGACCAGCGCCAGTGCAATCGCGGCGGCGACGAACCATCGCAACCTCTTGTCCTGCGGCGAACTCGGCATAGTGCCGCAAACGACCAACCAGCCGACGATGAGCAGGAAGATGTCGGGCGGCGAACTTGGGAAAGAAGTCGACCGCCCAAAGATGATGGGCCAAGCGGCGGAAGACGTAGAGTTGATCGGCTTCGGCGAGCGTGGCGGAATTGACTTCGGCGGAAATTCCGCCAAACCGGGCAACACGCCGGCGAGCGAAAGCAGCCCGGCGACGACCAAGCCGGGAAGGATCGAACGAAGTGCCGGCCGCTGCCGGTCGGCAAGCCATGCCGTGCCGACGGCGACGAGCGACCAACCGCCGAGCGAGCACGTGAAATGCCGCCGCCGCGCCCAAGGCGACGAGGCCTCGATTCCAGCGCCCTGGAAGACGTCGGCAAGTCCGTAGAATACCAGCGCGTACGCAGGCACCTTGGCCTCAATGCCGCCGACGAACCATTCGCCCGACATCTGAAATTGCTGATCGAGCGCAACGCGGCCGCCGTGGACAACGCGGCCATGCCGATCCCTGGCGAAGACGAAGCTCAGCCGTCTCCAGCCGATCGCCAACATGAGCCAGCCCGCGAGCCTGCCGCACCACGCCGCCGCGTCGAACGACATGAGTTGCGTGAGGTAGCCGAACGTGGCGTAGTACGTCACATGCGATTCGCCCGACGCGAGAAAGTGATCGTTCGCGCACCAATGCGGCTGCCAGAAATGCTTGGCTTTCGTCAGGTAGTGGGCTTCGTTGATGTCCGGCGTCGGCCAAATGCCCAGCAGCGCAAGCACGACGAACACCGCCAGAACGTCTGCGGCGGCGGCCGTCGGGGGCGCGTCCTGCGTCGATTCGTGGTCGGTGCTTAGGTTCATGAATTCCTGGAAAGCCGAAGCTCGGCGGCCGGCGGTACAATTTTCTAGTGTAATTGTGTGCGCCGTTCGGACGCCCCGGTCCCGTTGCGGCCGGGAACTTCGAGAGCCTATATTCAGCGCCGAAGCGTTACGATCCCTACATTCGGCGAATCGAACTTATGACGCAGACGGAATCTCCCGGTCGGCGACTTCGCGACGCAGTCGGGAGCGAGACATTCTTGATTCCCGGGGCCTTCAATCCGCTGACGGCTCGGCTCATTGAGCGAGCCGGCTTTCGCGCGGTGTATCTTAGCGGCGCGGTGTTTTCCGCCGGAGCTTTGGCCCTGCCCGATATCGGACTCTTCACGCTTTCCGAGCTCGCCGAGGAAACTCGCCGCTTGGCACGCAGCTCGGCGCTGCCGCTCGTCGTCGACGCCGATACGGGCTTCGGCGAAGCGGTGAACGTCGAGCGTACGGTCACGGAGTTGGAAGCGGCCGGTGCGGCGGCGATTCAACTTGAAGATCAACGCCTCCCGAAACGCTGCGGGCATCTCTCCGGAAAGTCGCTCGTCGGCGTCGAAGAGATGTGCGAGAAGCTCCGCGAGGCGGCGGCGGTGCGCCGAGATAAGGCGACCGTTATTCTGGCTCGCACCGATGCCCGCGCGTCTGAAGGTTTCGATGGAGCCGTGCTGCGCGCCAACGCCTATCTTGCGGCGCGGGGCCGATTGGATTTTTCCCGAGGCCTTGGAAACGACCGATGAATTTGCCGCTTCGCCCGAGAAGTCCGTGCTCCGCTGGTGGCGAACATGACGGAATTCGGCCGCAGTCCGCTATTGAGCCGTGAAGAACTCAGCAAGCTCGGTTACGCCGCGGCGCTTCTGCCGGTGACGACGTTGCGCGACGGCGATGCGGGCCGTCGAGAATGTTTTGCGAACGATTGCCGCAGAAGGAACACAGAAATCGCTGGTCGGCTCGATGCAGACGCGGCAAGAACTTTACGATTTGCTGGGCTACGCCAATTACGAAGCGCGCGATCGCAGCTACTTCCAAGGAGACGCATGATGATGACGAAGTCGACCGGCGGCGCAGGCGGATTGGAAGGGATCGTGGCCGGCCAAACGGCGGTTTGCACGCTCGACGGCCGCATGAGCTATCGCGGCTATACGATTGAAGACCTGGCGGCGGGGGCGGCGTATGAGGAGGTCGCGTATCTACTGCTCTATGGCGAATTGCCGAGCCGGGCGGCGTTGGACGCGTTCCGATCGCGGCTTGGCGCGGCCGCCGAACTCCCCGCGCCGATCATCGACACGCTCCGTGCTTTGCCGCCGGACGCCGCGATGATGGACGTGATGCGAACCGGCTGTAGTATGTTGGCGCATTTTGATGCGGACGTCGAAGACAACGGCCGCGAAGCGAATTTGCGGAAAACCGAACGCATGCTCGCGCGGCTGCCGCTGATCATGGCGACCAAGCATCGCTTCAACACGGGGCGTGCGTTTGCCGATGCCGATCCCGCTCGATCATTGGCGGCGAACATCTTGCGTTTGGTCACGGATCGTGAGCCCGACGCCGCCGCCGAACAGGCGATGAACGTGTCGCTGGTGCTGTACGCCGAGCACGAATTCAACGCCTCCACGTTTACGGCCCGCTGCGTCGCGTCGACGCTGGCCGATTTGCACTGTGCGATCACCGCGGCGATCGGGGCGTTGAAAGGCCCGCTGCACGGCGGGGCGAACGAACGCGTGCTCGAAGTGCTGCAGCAGGTCGGCGAACCGGCGAACGCCGAACCTTGGATTCGCAACGCCTTGGCGAACAAGGTACGCATCATGGGCTTCGGTCATCGCGTGTACAAGCACGGCGATCCGCGGACCAGGATTATTACGCCGATCTGCGGTCGATTGGCGGCGGCGACCGGGCACGAGGCGATGGAGCAAACGGCCGCCGTGATCGAGAAGTTCATCGTCGCCGAAAAGGGGCTGCCGGCGAACGTCGATTGGCCGATCGCCCGGCTCTACCACTACTTGGGCCTGCCGGTGCAGCTCTACACGCCGCTCTTCGTGTGCTCCCGTGTGGCAGGCTGGGCGGCGCACGCGATGGAGCAGTACGAGAACAACCGGCTCATCCGGCCGGCAGCCGATTACGTCGGGCCGGGGCTGCGAGAGTTTGTGCCGTTGGAGCGGCGCGGCTAGTTAGCGCTGCGCGAGCCGTGCGGCGGCCGACGTGATGACGAACGTGCACAGCGTGCCGAGGGCCGCGATGAGCAAGGTCGCCGCGACGCCGTCGTTCAGAATTCCTGCCGGGGCCGCGTAGTCGGCGAGCGGGGCCGTCCACACGCCTGCGGCTTCCGAAAGGTTCAGTGCCGACAAGGCCGCATCGAGTCCGTCCGGCAATGGGCTCGCCCAGGGCGACAGCATGATGCCGACAAGCGTGAACGCCGCGGCGATTCCCATGGTGCGTTGCGGCGAAGCGGCCTCGGTTCCGCGCGGTTGCAACGCCGTGACGAGGACCAACGTGAGACCGGCTTCGACGACGCCGATGGCCAGATGATGCAGCAAGAGCGGAGCGACGGCATTCGTTGCGCCGCAGAGGGCAAGCTCAATACTGCAAGCGGTGGCGGCGAAGAGGACGCTCGCGAAGCCGGCCGTGGCGAGCATCACGGTGCGGCGCGTCGGGGAGAGTTGGTCGCCTCCGAACGCGCGTCGCACGAGGCAGGCCGCGCCGACGCCGATGATCGCCATGTTCAGCACATTCGCGCCGAGGGCCGTGAGTCCGCCGTCGCCGAACGCGAGGCACTGCACGAGGAGCACCACGGTGAGAACGGCCGCACTGCGCCACGGGCCGAGCAAGAGCCCCGCGGTGGCCGCGCCGAGAAAGTGGCCCGAGATTTCCATGCCGGGAATCGCGAAGTTCACCATTTGGCCGGCGAAGACCAACGCGGCGACCAGCGCCGTATTGCGAATGCCCGGCAGAGATGCCGCGGCGGAATCGTTCGAGCGGGTTTTGTGCCAAGCCCATGCTGCGCACATGGCCGCGATGACCGCCGTTACGCCTGCGACTTCCGTGCTTAGGACATGGTCGGGCATGTGCATGGCGAAGAGCATGATAAGCGTCCTTAAACGCGATAATTGCGGCGATTTCGGAGCGAAGGTCCGATGCTTAAACGGTATCGCAAAGCGGGCGGATTGTAAATGCGACCGGCTCCCCGGAGGGCGGCGGCCGGCGGTGTTCGGAGCAAAATTAGAACGGCAGCGGCGTGCCGCGCCCTGCCCGCTGCGCGCGATGCAGAATCTCAACGCCGAGCGCCACGTCTTCCACGGCGAGCCCTACGGATTTGAAGACGATGACGTCGGCCGACGACCGTCGTACGGTGCGGCACTTGCCGACGACGTCGCCGAGCGCCACGGCCGACGACCAATCGAACGCGCCGGCCTCGGACGCGGCAGCCAGTTCGCCGGCTTCGTGCTTGCAGGCCGTGACGTCGTCACAAACCACGGCCGCGGCGCGGCACGGTTTCCACGTCGATCTCCGCTTTGTTCAGCCAGTTACTGCCGACGGCGCACACCAGCGCCCGGTGCAACATCGCCGCCGCTCAATACGGGCGTACGGCTCGTCGTCGCCGTGACGACGATCGGCAGGTCGCGCACCGCCGCCGAGGGATCGTCGACGGGTAACACGTCGATACCGCATTCCCGTGAGGCTTCCGCGGCGAAGCGTCGGCGGCGTTCGGTATCGCGACCGTAGACAAACGCCTTTTCCAGTTTCAGCGCCGTCGCGACGGCCAGCAGTTGCGTGCGGGCTTGCGTCCCGGTGCCGAACAAGCCGAGCCGGGCTGCTCCTTCCACGGCCAGATGCTTCGCCGCGACGCCGGTGACCGCGCCGGTGCGAAGTTGCCCGAGGCGGTCGGCTTCGATGAGCGCGGCGAGTCGGCCGGTCGCCGCTTCGTACAGGCCCACCAGGAAGCGAACGCCGGACTTCGTCGTCGTGTAGGCTTTCCACCCGCAGTAACCGAGATATTCCGCCGCGGCGCTCATGGTGTGCAAAATGATGCCCGGCGCGGCGGCCCGATGGCGAGGCACGTTTTGCGCGGCTTGAACCGCCAAACGCTCCAAGCATTGCTCGACGACGTCGAGCGTCGCGGCCATATCCACGGTCTGTTCGACGTCGGATTCTGTAAGATAGAGAGCCGGCATGGATGAAAACTCTGTGTGGGTCGAGCGAAGTCGTGCTCCGACGGGTATTCTAGAGCTTGTCGTCCGGTGAACAATCTGGGGCGTGTTGCGAGACGTGCCGATGGGAAACGTGCGAGCCTTGATTTTGATCGCGATCGCAATGTTTGCGAGCGTTCTTACATCGGCGGACGCCGCAGAAGAAGACCTGCAGCGCTATATCAACGAAGCGGTCATGCCGAAGATCGGTTGCCGCGTGCACGTCGACGGCCGTGATCTGGAGCCGATGTCGGACAACTTGCCGATGTATGTGATCGGCGTGGAAGACAAGCGGCTCTCCGTCGCGGCGTTTGAAGGGGACGAACAAACGGTCGCCGTCGATCAGGTCGTGCGGGTCGACGAAGCCGTGGCCTACTACACCGGCCTTATCAAGAAGAACTCGAACGACGCTTGGAGCTACGAGATGCGCGCTCTCGCCGAGATGTTCGGCACGGGCGACGGTTCCGGCTCCCCCGCAGAAGAAAGAATTCTTGCCGATCAAACCCGCGCGATCGAACTCGGCCGCCGCCGTGCGTCGAACTACGCCGATCGCGCCGGGACGTATCGTCGAATGGGCAAGCGTCCCGAAGCGCTCGCGGATCTTGATCGGGCCATCGCCGTCGACGGCAAGGATTCGCTGGCCAAAGTATCGCGGGCCGACGTCTTGAGCGAAATGGGACGTTGGGACGACGCCGTGCGGCAGTACGAAAGCGTCGTGAAAGAAGACCCGGAGTGCTCCGAGGCGGAAAATGACTTCGCGCATCTGCTTTCAACGTGCTCGGAAGACCGCGTTCGCAACGGCAAGCAAGCCGTGAAGCTCGCGCTCGAGGCGTGCGAACTGAGCGATTGGGTCGATCATCGGATTCTCGATACGCTCGCGTCGGCTTATGCCGAAGCCGGCGATTTTGAAACCGCCGTAGCGATGCAGGAGAAGGTCATCGAGATGTTGGAAGGTCTCGACGACGACGGCCTACGCGAATACCGCGACCGCCTGAAGCTTTATCAAGAGAAGAAGCCGGTTCGCTTGCCGCCGCCTGCGACGGCAGCGAAGGCTTAGAAATCGATCGCGAGACGCGTACCGAAGCCGAAGATTTCGCCGCTCGGCATGGCACCCGTTGCCGTCACGACGTCGCCGCGATGCGTGTAGTCCCAGTTCCACTGCACCTTCATGTTCGGGTTGAGGAACCAGTTGAGGCCGAGCGTGAGGCCGTCGAGCATGCCGCCGTTGATGCCGGCGTTGTTCAAGTCGGCATGGTCGTAACGGATGCCGACCTGCCACGCGCCCCAACCTTGGCAAATGCAGCCCCGCCGGCCGAGCACGCGGAACGAGTTAGAGAACGGAATTACACGGTCGAAATCCGCCGCGTTCTTTGCTGTAGCCGCGAGTTTCGCCGGTGAGGAAGTACAGTAATTCCACGTAGCCGCCGTGTGAGATGACCGTGCCGCGTCCGACGGGGGCGATGACGTTCACCGTTTGCGTGGCGTCGTGAACCCGAGAGAAGCAGTATTCGCTTTGCAGCATCCACGGCCCCCACGACGTCGCCGCTTCGAAGTTCAACAAGTCTTGCGACTCGGCGATCAAATACGTCGTGTCCGCGTACACCGCGTTGAACGGGCCGGGCGGGCCGTTGCGAATGTTGCCGCGCATACGCACGCGGACGTGCCCGTCGTCGGCGGCTCGATGTTCGTAAGACGCGCCCAAGTGAACGAGGTAGCGGCCGTCCGTCTCGTAATACGGCAGCAGCGTGCCGCGGAACGAGTAAACGTAGTCGTTGCCGATGCCGTAGCCGAAGATGTTCGTGCCGCTGTTCATGTTCGCGGCGAAGCGCGCCGGCGGCGTACGTGGCTCGTTCGTCGAGCAGCATGTCCCAGGCCATGATGCCAGGCGAGAAGCCGTTGTTGAACGGAGAGTAGAAGAGATCCTGGTTGAACGAACGCTCGATGAAGTCGAGAAATCGGCTGCTCTGCAAGTGCTCCATGCCGATCGGGTTCTTTTGGTTGCCGACCTTGATATTGCCCAGAATCGGCAGCTCGGAAAAGTTCACCCAGAGGTCGGTTGCGGCCGGCGCCGTGGTCGCGATCGCGTTCGACGTCGGAGTCGGTCCGGCGACGGAAACGTCGTTGAGAAACTTATACTCGAACGCAAATTGAACCTGCTCGTAGAGCTGACCGTCGACTCGCAAACGGGCCCGGCGAAATTGCATCGAATCGCTGAGCGGCTGCGAAGTTCCGCCGCCGAGTCCGCCGTTGATGCCGCCCAGCTGCTCGGCACTTCGAGATACGCGTCGTTGTTGAAGAAGCTCGTGTCAAACTGCGTCCGACCGCCGACGTGAACCTTGAAGTCTTTGTTTTTCGATTGCAGTTCGAGCCCGTGATTCCACTTGGCGGTCAGCGCCGTATCCGTGCCGACGGCGTACCAACCGTCGTCCGCGGCCTTCTTCTCCGCGTCGCGCTTGGTCAGATAGTCGGCGACGATCTGCTCCACCTGCGCCTGCGAAAGAACAGGTTGAGCATCCACGGGCGTCGGCAGTGCTGCGGCATCGGCGGTTATCGGAGCGCCGCCCGGAGCAGCGGCGAACGTAGGAACTTCGATGGGCGTTTCAATGGAGTGCAGCAACAACGGGCGGCATCGGCGGCGCAGGAGGATGCCGGGCACGGCCGTGTCGTAACCGG
>JASGKB010000013.1:0-1068072 GCA_049840675.1 Pirellulales bacterium | reverse complement strand
GAGCCCGTTCGCTGGCGGTCCCGCGGAACTTGGCCGCCTTCTCCAAATGCGGCCCGTAGTCGTCCGCAATCGCCACGAGGTCGCAACCTTCGATGGTCGTCAGGCTGCGAATGAGATCGCTTCCGCGACCGCCCGTACCGATAACGGCCGTTCGCACCGGTTCGACGCCGTCCGCGGCGATCGCCGTATTCCACGACGCGGCCGCCCAGGCACCGGCCGCGGCCGTCGACATGCCGAGCAGTTCGCGACGCGTGGGCTTCGGTCCGAAGCGGGGTTGATCAGGCGTGTTCATACAAAGACTCCGGGGCGACGGAGAACGAGCGGCGTGAGGGAAGGCGAGGAGTGCGTATCGGCCGGCGGATCGAGTCGCACGATCGCGACGGCCGCGGAGAGCAACTCATTGGTGCGACCTTTAGTATAGGCTTCGGCCGCCTGCCGGCCCATTGCACACAAGGCCGTCGAGAGAACTTCGGCGGTCGCTCCGTCGGCGGCGACCACGGCGTACGCCGACGGTTCGACGATCGGCTGGCCGGTGTGGGAATTTACGACGTCGGACTCGACCGGCTGTGACACACCGGCGTCCGTCGCCGCGGATGAAGACAGGGTAAGTTCCGTCAGCCGCAGTTGCCCGAGTTGTGCGGCCACGTGCCGACGGCATCCGGACGAGCGACGAACGGGTTCCGGAGTCCGACGGGCCACGGATTGCCGAACTCGTCGTCGCCCATGGCCAGAACGCTGCTCGTGCCGCCGTCGAGCAAAGCCTGCGTCACGCCGAGTCGCCGTAGTTCCGACGCTGCGCAGTCGAGCGCATAGCCTTTGCCGTAGGCTCCGAAATCCAGCCGCACGTCGGGCCTTGTCAATCGGATCAATCGCCGAGCGGCGTCGAACTCCCACAGTTCTTCGCCGATCGCAACATTGCGGTGCGCCGACGCGGCCAGATCGAAATAGCCGTCCGTCGCGACTTCCGCCGCTTTACAGCAGGACAGAATTTGCGAAGTTCGAAGTCGACCAACACGGGTCGCGTGACCGCTTCACGGTTGATGCGTGCGACCTCGCTGCGGGCATCACGCCAACTCAGCAAGCTTGCTCGATGCGCTCGATCTCGTCGAATGCAGCATCGGCCGTGGCTTCCAGATGCTCCGCGTCGTCGCCGATCAGCCGCAGGCGAAACAGCGACCCCATCGCCGGTCGGGCACGTTCGACGACAATCATCTTTTACCGCAGAGGGACAAAGGCACGGAGAAGATCCGAGTGAAGAAGGTCTGCAGGCTTCTAATCAATATAATTGACACTTCGATCGCGAAGGAAAATAGTGATGATCCGCCCGATCATTCCCCTCCGTACTCAGAGCATTTGTCATGCTTCGATTCTCCTCCTGTCTCCTCGCTTCTCTGTGCCTCTGCGTCTCTGTGGTGAACCTCCGTGCTGCGGAAGAGAAGCCGAAGATCGACACGCGACGCGGCGACGCGATGATCGCCAAGTATTTCGCCGCAGAAACGGCGAAGCTCGAAGGGGGCGTGATCAACGAGATCAACACCAAGGAAGATTGGCTCGACCGTAAAGACGAGCTGCGACGACAGCTCTACGAAATGCTCGGCCTCGATCCGCTGCCGGAGCGTACGCCGCTTAACGCCGTCGTCACCGGCACGCTCGATCACGCCGAGTTCACCGTCGAAAAGCTGAACTTTCAATCGCGGCCCCGGCTTTACGTGACGGGGAATCTGTATGTACCCAAAGGCCTGACCAAGCCTGCACCGGCCGTTCTCTACGTCTGCGGGCACGGCAACGAACGCAAAGACGGCAAGAGCCTCGGCAGTAAGACGAAATACCAGCATCACGGCGCTTGGCTGGCCCGACAAGGCTACGTCTGCCTGATTCTCGATACGCTGCAACTCGCCGAGATCGAAGGGCTGCACCACGGCACTTATCACAAAGACATGTTCTGGTGGTACTCGCGCGGCTATACGCCGGCCGGAGTCGAAGCTTGGAACGGCATTCGGGCCATCGACTATCTGCAATCGCGGAAAGAAGTCGATCCCGAGCGAATCGGCGTGACGGGCCGGAGCGGCGGCGGGGCGAGTTCGTGGTGGATCGCGGCGTTGGACGAGCGCGTCAAAGCGGCGGTGCCGGTCGCGGGCATTACGGACCTGCGCAATCACGTCGTCGACGGCGTGATCGAAGGCCATTGCGACTGCATGTTCCAGGTGAACACTTACGGCTGGGACTACGGCACGCTGGCGGCGCTGATCGCCCCGCGGCCGCTGCTGCTTTCCAACACCGACGACGATCGCATCTTTCCACTCGACGGCGTCGAGCGCGTGCATTGGCAAACCAAGAAGATTTACGGCTTGCTCGGGGCGGCACCGAGCTTTGGGCCTGCAAATCTCCTGGGGCGGCCATCTCGACACGCAAGAACTGCAAGTCGCCGCCTTGCGCTGGTTCAATCTGCACCTGAAGAAGGAAGATCCGAAGATCGAGATCGCGGCGGTGAAGATGTTCGAGCCGGAGCAACTCACGGTGTTCGCCGAGTTGCCCAAGGACGAACTCAACACGTCGGCCCACATGTGGTTCGTGCCGACCGCCGCGACGCCGAAAGTTCCGACGGATGCGAGCGACTGGGCGATGCTGCGCGATGCTTGGCGGAAGAATCTGGACGAGAAGGTGTTTCGAGGGTGGCCGAAGGATGAGACTTTATCGGAAGCGAGTGAACGCCGCACTCGGGGTTCGCCGGGAGTGACGGTCGACCTTGAATTCGTAGCGGATGCTGCGTTTCGCTTAACAGCTTTCACTCACCTGCCGATCGAAGGCCAGAATCACGCCCGCCTTGAACTTAATATTTCAGCGTCAGATCGAACATCGTGGCGCAGCAATCGCCTTCGGACCACGGGGCGATTGGATTTTCGGACTTTTCACCGCGCAGCTATGGCGACGCTCTTTGGGATCAAACACCCAAAAAACAAACGCAGCATCAGCGTCGCCACATGTTGCTCGGTCAGATGCTAGCCGGCCAACAGGTGTACGACATCCGTCGCGCGATTCAGGCCTTGCACACGGTGCCGGAATTGAAACACGCCAAGGTCACGCTCACGGCCGAAGGTCCAATGGCGGCGCTCTGCGTGTACGCGGCTCTCTACGAGCCGAGCGTCGAGCGGCTGGTGCTCAAAAACATGCCGGCCTCGCACATGCCGACGGAAGCCGAATCAAAAGACTACGCGCCGGCGCTGCTCAACGTGCTGAAGTATCTTGACCTACCGCAAGCCGTGGCGATGGCGGCCGAGCGGACCGTGATCGAGATCCACGACGACGAACCGGCCAAGTGGCAATACCCGAGCGACGTGGCAAAGGCGCTGGGGTGGAAGGAGCGCATCGTCGTGAAACAGAGCGATGCGAAAGACTCCGGTCGCTGACGCTCCCGGTTCACAGTCAGCGAGGCAGACGAAATCTAAAGCCTAGATTAGGTCATGCGGCCGCGCAGCTCTTCGGCTGCGGCTGCATTCGCTGCAGACTCCGGTGATGATCAGCCGATGGCCGGTCACGCGGAATTGATGTTCCCGGCCGACGTCGTCGCGGATCTTTTTGACTTCGTCGCTGGAGAATTCGATCAGTTTGTCGCACTTCGTGCAGTGCAGGTGATCGTGCTGGGGGTAGCCGTAGTCGTGTTCGTAAACGCTACGGCCGCCGAGGGTCATCTTCCGCAGCAAGCCCGCCTCGACGAGCTCCGTCAGCGTCCGATAAACCGTCGGCCGGCTGACCTTCTTCGGGCCGATCAAGTCACGGAGTTGGGCCAAGAGGTCGTCGGCGTCGAAGTGCTCGTGTCGGGCAAAGACCTGCTCGACGATAATTTTTCGCTGCTGCGTGACCCGCTTTCCCTTGCTCTGCAAATACTCTTCGAGACGCTGGACGGGCGTCAGCGCAACTTCGACGGTACCTAACGAATAGTCTTGGCTCATACGGGACGACGACTCTCGGCGGATACGAACGCGCGACCGATCAGGATTCCGCGCCGATGAAAAAAGGGAAGACGGCCGGCGCCGCCTTCCCTCAATTCTACACCAAAGCCGAATTCTAGCGACCCGCGTCGCGTGCGTGAAAACCGCGTTTCGAGCCGTCGTCTGCCACACGGAAAACGCGGAGACAAGCTCCGCGGTTAACTGTGGAAAGACGAGAACTTACGCGATTTCGTCGAGCAAAGCGCTCAGGGCCTTATCCATCTTGTCGGCCGTTTCATACGTGCCGTCGGCGATGGCGGCACGAATCGCGGCGACCCGATCTTGGCGAATGTCGGGCGCTTGGTTGACCTGGTCGACGTAGCTCGCAGCCGCAGCCGACGACAGTTGCAATTCATCCTGCGGCTGCAGGCTCGCGGCTTGCGGGGCCTCGGTGCGACGCGAATTTTGCACGCCGCCGAGACCTTGAACTCCTTGAACGCCGCCAGCTCCGTAAATCTGCATGACAAACCTCCCCTAACTTCGGTCGCTTGCCGCTTCGGCGAATCTCTTCTGCGTCGCCGGATCGAGCGACGCTTCGCTTTGCAAACTCGCGCACCAATTGTTCGAACGACTGACCGTGATATGTACCGGAAAAGCTTCGCTCCGGGCTATCGCAAGACGGGCTTGCTCTAGGCGGACGCGGGATACTCAAAGGTTGTCGGCGTGGTGCTCGCCCGACTTGGTCGCAGCCGGCTCCGCCCGAAAGGGCTGAGGTAGAAATGAATCTGGCCGGGGCGACTTCGCGCGGTCTAACAGCTCATGCCGAACGGACGACTACGGGACTTAGTAACTCAACCGATTTGCATCGGCGCCGCTTCGTGTCACGTCCGTTCGACTGGCAGGCGCGAAAACTTCTCCGCCCTGTTCATCGACCGGACCGCGGGGCCCTTTGCAAACTTCCTTGCCGAAAGACTCCTGCGACGATCACCGACATTTCGCCGACTTTAGGGCCGGCCGCCGCAGAAGCGTACAAGCTTCCGCAGCCGGTTCGATCGTCGCTCCGAGGCTTGCTTCGTCGTCGGTTAGAACCGTTACGAACCTCGCCGCCGGACACTTCCTCCTACGGGACTTCCGAGCCGAAGGTTCACAACGGCGCAAGAAATCTTCGCGGGAGGTGCGCAGAGTATAGAGAGGTCTCGGAAACGCCTCAATATCGGTCGGTCGGCATTGCCGGCGACGGCATCAATAGCGTCATACTCAGGCCTACTCCGGCCGCGAAAATGCGAAACTTTGCGGCCCGGACGAGGTTTCATCTTGCAGTCGATGCCGGCTTGCGGAATGGTCCGTAGTCCTGTGCTGAGCGGCCTCGACGAAACGCCCGCCTACAGAATTTGGAGACGAGATCACATGTCGAAGTCCTACTTCCTGCGACGAGCCGCCTGGGCCGCCGCCTTGACCATCGCCCCGGCGACGTGCGATTTCGCCCAAGCCGCGGACGAGCCCCCGACGGCCGGAGCCGAACATACGGCGATGTTTAAGAAGCTCGACGCCGACGGCGACGGCAAGTTGACCAAAGAGGAAGTGCCGGACGAACAGCGGCGACTCTTCCAGCGATTGGTCGAAACCCAAGACAAAGACGGCGACGGCAAACTCACCGCGGCCGAGTTCACCGCCGGCCTCGGCGAACAGCGGCCACGCGGAGAAGCCGGCCCCGGCGGCGGTCCGCAAGGTCGCCCCGGCATGCAACGTTTTAACGCCGACGAAATCTTCAGCCGGGCCGATCGCAACGGCGACGGCAAGCTCACGCCGGACGAGATGCCCGAGGAACGCCGCGAAGGATTCCGCGCGATGTTGCGCGCGTGGATGAAGACAAAGACGGGGCCGCGTCAAAAGACGAGTTCCGCCGCGGCTTCGGCGGTCTCGGCAATCCGCCGCCGGGAGATGGGGCCGGTCGTCCGAATCCCGAAGGTCGCCCGGGCACGCCCGGCATGCAACCGCCGCCGGGAATGCAACCGCCGGGGGGCGGGCTCATGGCGGCTCTCGACACCGATCGCAACGGCGAACTCTCCGAAGATGAGATTGCCAAAGCATCGGACACGCTCAAAAAGCTCGATCGCGACGGCGACGGCAAGCTGACGCAACGCGAGTTCATGCCGCCGCGACCGGAAGGTGCGGGCAACCCGCAAGGTTTCCAACCCGACCCGCAGCGCATGGTCGGCTACTTCCTACAGCAAGACCGCAACGGGGACGGCAAGCTCAGCAAAGAAGAAACGCCCGAGCGGATGCGGGAGAACTTCGCGAACATCGACTCCAACGGCGACGGCCAACTCGACGAAACCGAGCTCCGCCAAATGGCCGAACGGTTCGGGCGCGCCGGAGGCCGGCGGCCGGAAGGCGAGCCACAAGACGGACGGCGTCCCGATGGGGATCGTCCGGAGATGCGTCGCCCAGGAGAGAGTCGGCCTGACGGCGAGCGCCGCCCTGAGGGGCGGCGTCCGCAGAATGAAGCTCCTTCGACGGAGAAACCAAGCGACGCAAAACCGCAGGGCAAAGAAGCATCGACCGACGGCACTCAACGGCCTGCGAAAACCGATGACGCTGCCGAAACGGCGGGCTCGAAAAAAGACGCCGCACCTAGCAAATAGCTGCCTGAGAAACGTGCAGCCAAGTTGCAACATGGCTGCTCAAAATTGCTCGCCGTTCTCATTTTGCAACACGACGCTGATAAGCCCTGCGTGAGGCGCAAAGCCTTCCGCAGGGCAATTTTTTCGATTTCCCCGACTTTTCCCGTGAACCTGAACCTGCGGGCTGCATCTCACGTATTAGAGGACGACGAGTAACATTTTGGCACGGAAATCGCTTCTATGGTTATCGAGCCCAAGCGACCCCAAGCCGAAGCTCGCCGGATTCATCCCGGAACAGAAAAGACCGATTCCCTGAGAGGAAATTAGGGGAGGCCCGCCATGAATACCAACGAAGCTTATCCGACCGATCCCTCCGAACCCTTGGGCTCGAACAACTCCCTGCCCGCGGCTCCGGCCGTGGCGATGGAGTCGGAAGACTACGAAGCGTTCGGTCTCTGGATGAACGTGCAGCTATCGCAACTGGTCGCCCGTTGGAAACACCTAGCTGCTCCGGCCGCTTCGGCAAAGGCGTCGCTCGAAGGACGCAACAACCGGAAGTTCGGCAAGCCGCGCAAGGCGAAATAGTCCGACAGTTTAATCGCCGCGCCACATTCGCGTGCGGCGACATATCTTGATGCTTGGATCACGGCGGGGCAGCTCCCCGCCGTTTTTTGTTGCGCTGCGACATACGATCGGCTTCGCCACTCCTGCTTGCAATCCGATTCTCGGCGTTTTAGTCTCTTGCGCGTTGCGGTCTTCGTGCCGTCGCCTCTTCCTGCCGGGAATCTCTCTTATGCACCTCGTTCAAATTACTCGGTTTTCGCGTCGCGGCCTGTTGCTCCTCGGTTGCTTGACTCTGGTCGCCGGTCGACCAGTGGTCGCCGCCGATCTCGTTTGGCCGGTACCGGAGTGGCAGATCGCCAAATCGGAAGAGGAAGGAATGAACGCCGCGGGCGTAGCGAAGGTCGGCGAGTTGCTTAAGGCCAGCGGCGCGAAGACGGGGCTCGTCATTCGGCACGGTAAGATCGTCGGCGAGTGGTACTTCGACGGCGCCGGGGCCGATACCAAGCTGCTCGTGTACAGCACGTCGAAATCGTTCGCGTCCACCGCCGCCGGGTTGGCCGTGGCCGACGGCAAACTCGGGCTCGATTCAAAAGTCGGCGACTTCCTGCCGGATGTGAAGCCGGAAGGAAAACGCGACATCACCGTGCGACAACTCATCAGCATGAGCACGGGCGTTCACAACAACAATCAGCTGCCGACCATGGAGAAGCGGTTCAGCTACGCCCTCTTCGAAGCCCCCATGGATCACAAGCCGGGCGCCCACTGGGATTACAACAACACGGGCCTGGCAATCCTGGCTCCGGTGCTGAAGAAAGCCACGGGAAAACAAGTCGACGAAGATCCTCAACGAGAAGGTCTTCGGCAAGATCGGAATCGGCGAAAGCGACTGGACCTGGGACAAGAACGAAGACTACAGCCTGCCGTACAGCGGTCTGCATATCACGGCCCGCGGGCTGGCGAAATTCGGCTTACTGTTCCTGCGCAACGGCCAATGGCAGGACCAGCAAGTCGTGCCGAGCGCCTGGGTGACCGAGGCGGTGAAGCCGTCGCAAGAGAACAACGCCGAATATGGCTACCTATGGTGGAACAACACGACCGGCAAGAAATTCCCCGGCGTGCCGACCGATGCCTATGCCGCACTGGGTCGGTTCGCGAACAACATGCTGGTCGTGCCGAGCTTAGACCTGATCGTTGTTCGCCAAATCGGCGAAGATTCGCAGCCGAATCGCAAGTTCGACATGAACGCGATTTTTAAGACGGCGTGCGACGCCGTAGAGAAGAAGTAAGCCGGCGAATGACACCGCAGATGAACGCGGATTGACGCAGATCGCAACCGGCGAGAATGCGTTCGTTGCCACTGTCTCAACTCCGCGTGCATCCGTGGTTTCACCTCTCTTTGCCCTGCATTGGCTCGACCATACGGTCGTCGTCGTATATCTCGCGGCGATGCTCTGGCTTGGCGCGCTCTTTTCGCGTCGCCAAGAAACGAGCGATGAATATTTCCTGGCGAGTCGCAGTATTCCGTGGTTCGCCATCGGGCTGAGCATCATTGCCACGCTCATGTCGAGCCTGACGTACGTTTCCGAACCGGGCGAGGTTTGGAAGTCGGGCGTCACGAACATGCTCGGCAAGATGCTCGCCATTCCGTTCGAAATGGCCATCGTCTGGCTCTGGTTCATCCCATTTCTCACCAAGCTCCGTTACACGTCGGCTTACGACTACCTTGGCGACCGATTTGGTGGTTCGACAAAATGGCTCGGGATCGGCCTTTTCCTCTGGCTGGCCGTCGCCTGGATGGGCTTCATCGTCCTCGTTTCGAGCCGCATTTTGGCCGTGGCTTCCGAGCTTGATCTCACGGCGGTGATTCTCACGGTCGGCGTCGTCGCAACCATTTACACGGCCGCGGGCGGATTGAGGGCCGTGATTTGGACGGACGTCGTCCAAGTGATTCTGATGCTCGGCGGCGCGATTGCGGCCATGGTCTACGTGGCCTGGCAAACAAGCAGCACTCCGGCCGATTGGTACGACCTAGTCGTCACGCAGGGTTCGACGAAGACTCTGGCTTGGTTCGAGCGCCGATCCGTTTACGCGTTCGACCATCGTGACGGTCGGACTCAACATGTTCGTCTGGCATATCTGCACGCACGTCGGCAACCAAATGACGGTGCAGCGTACTTCTCCGCCGGCTCGCTCGCGGCCGCGCGACGAAGCTTCGTCGTCGGCTCGCTGACCGGCGTCGTCATCAACCTGCTTTTGCTGCTGGTAGGCTTGGCGCCTGTTCTACTACTACCGCAGTGCGCCGGCGCCCGAAGGCGTGAACCCTTCCGGCAAGGAAGCCGACATGATCTTTCCGCTCTTCGCCATCCACCGACTTCCCGCAGGATTGGCCGGGGCCTGGATTGCCGCGATGCTGGCGGCCGCGATGTCGAGCATTGATTCGGGCATCAATTCCGTGGCGAGCGTCCTCACCGTGGAATGGCATCGCCGGTTCCCGCATTCGCGCGATGAAGTAACCGGCGGCGGTATCCGCGGGGCCAAGCTTTTCACCTTTCTGCTCGGTGCCTTCATCACGGCCGCAGCCTTCGGGCTCGACGTGCTCACGCGCGATCGCAATATCATTGAAATGATGGGCCGGTCCTTCAATTGCTTCACCGGCCCGCTCGGCGGTTTGTTCTTACTGGGCATGTACGTGCCCGGGTGCGGCAATCGCGCTGCAACGGCGGCCGGCGCCGTCGGCACGGCCGTGAGTCTAGGAATTGCGTTCAGCCAAGAAATCTTCGGTCTGCCGCAGGCGATCAGCTTCACCTGGGTGCAGCCCTGTTCGCTGGCGGCGACGCTCGTCGTCGGCACGCTTCTCGGCCTCTCGGCGCGGTCGCCGGTGCCGACGAAGCGTTAGAAACCGCGTCAATTCTGCGGTGGTTTCTGTTTGCCTCGTAAGCACTTGCGCATTTAAGCTAAGATTTGTTCACGGGCGGCGAATACACACTTGTGACGTTCGGGCACGCAACCGACATCGCAACACTCTCCGTATCACACGCTTATGACCATCTTTTTTTCGATCTGCGCGGTGCTCGGCTGCACTGTCTTGGCTTGTCAGTTTTTTCTGACGGTCACCGGGCTCTCGGAGGCCGACGATCTCGACGGCGGCGACGACGTCGGCGGCCACGACTTCGAGCACGACGGGCATCATGGCGACGGCCACGACCACGCGCACGGCAGCAACTGGTTCTTCGGCGTCATCTCTTTTCGAACCGTGACGGCCGCGATGGCCTTCTTCGGTCTGACCGGCTTGGCGATGCAGGCCAGTGACGTCGGTCCGTGGCCGGCGCTGGCCGTGGCAGCGGCGGCGGGCATTGCTTCGATGTACTTCGTGCATTGGATGATGCGGTCGCTCTCGCTGCTGAAGGCCGAAGGGACGACCCGCATCCAAGAAGCGGTCGGGGCGACAGGTTCGGTTTATATCAAGATTCCGGGTCATAGGGCCGGGCAGGGGAAGGTCTCGCTCACGCTGCAAGGCCGCACCATCGAACTTTCCGCCACCACCGCCGACGACACCCTCCCCACGGGAGCTAGGATTGTCGTGACAAAAGTGATCGGGCCCGACGCCGTCGAAGTGGCTCCGGTCGCCGTGAGCGTGTGACGCGGCGCAAGCCGGCCGCAGATCGCCGAATGCAGAATTCCGGACGGATCCGTCATCCCGTTTCAGAGTTCCTCCCAGACACTGCGCAACGAAATACCATGAACTCGCACCTTTTCGCGTCCGCTCTCTTGGCCCAAGCCCCGTTCCGCCCGTCGGCGACCACGTCGTCATCCGGCAGCGCCGCGTTGTTTTACGGGGCGATCGCCGTCTGCGCGGCGTTGCTGTTCTTCAGCTTCGTCGTGTTGATCGTGAAGCGGTATCGCCGCTGTCCGAGCAATCGCATCTTGGTCATCTACGGTAAGGCCGGCGGCGGAAAAGCCGTGAAATGCATCCACGGCGGCGCCACGTTTGTGTGGCCGTTAATCCAAGACCATGCCTATTTGAGCCTCGAGCCGATTCAGATCGAAATCCCGCTTCGCGGCGCGCTATCGGCGGAGAACATCCGCGTGAACGTGCCGAGCGTGTTCACCGTGGCCATCGGCACGCTGCCGGACGTCATGCAAAACGCGGCCATGCGTTTGCTCGGCCTGAACCCGAAGCAAATCGAAAAGCAGGCGCAGGAAATCATCTTCGGCCAGTTGCGGCAGGTGATCGCGTCCATGCGGATTGAAGACATCAACCGCGATCGCGACACGTTCCTCACGCACGTGATGAACTCGCTCGAGCCGGAACTCAAGAAGATCGGCCTCACGCTGATCAACGTGAACATCACGGACATCACGGACGAAGCCGGCTACATCGACGCCATCGGCCAGAAGGCGGCGTCGCAAGCCATTCAACAGGCCCGCGGCGACGTGGCCGAACAGGAAAAGCTCGGCGAAACGCGCGTGGCCGAAGCGATGCGTGATCGAACGATTCAGGTGTCTAACGCTTCGCACGACAAAGAAATCGGCATGAAGGAGGCCATGCGGGCGCAGTTGATCCGCCTAGCCGAACTCGAAAAGGAACAGAAGATCGGCGAGCAGACGGCCGCGTATCAACGCGACGTGCAGGTCAAAGACGCCGAGCGCGAAATGCGCAGTCCGTACGGCCGACGCCAACGCAAAAGCCATCGAAGGTGAAAACACGGCCCAAGAATTCGTCGCCGTGTCGAAGGCTAATCTCGCGGTGAAGCAGGCCGAAGCCTATCAACAGGCCGAAACGAAGAAACGCGAAGCAGAAGCGGCCGTGCTCGAAGCGCAAAACCGGGCCATGGCCAAAGCCGCGCTCGCCGACGCCGAACGTGTCGAAGCGGAACAGCGCCCGCGGTCGAAGCCCCGGCCAAAGCGGCCAAGGCCCGCATGATCGTCGATGCGGAAGCTTCGGCTGAACGCCGACGCATTGAAGCGGAAGGCGAGGCGGCGGCGATTTTCGCCAAGCTCGACGCCGAAGCCCGCGGCCAATACGAGATTCTTGCGAAGAAGGCCGAAGGCTTGAAGCAACTCGTCGAAAGCTGCGGCGGGGCGCACCAAGCCTTCCAACTACTGATGCTCGAACACCTCGACACGCTCACCGAGGCCTCGGCCAAGGCGATCTCGAACATCAAGTTCGACAAGATCGTGGTCTGGGAAAACGGCGGCGAGAAGGGCTCCAGCACCGCCAACTTCCTGCAAAACATGTCGCGTACGCTCCCGCCGATGATGCAGGTCATGCGCGACGTGGCGGGCATTGAGCTGCCGGAAACGCTCTTGAAGATGAAGAAGGACGAAGAGCAGGCGGCGACAAACGGCGAAGCGACGCCCGCAGGCGCGCCTCGCGCGTAGGCATCAAGCGGCCGGGGCGTGACGAAGTGTCGCCCCGGCGTCCCTTTCGCTAGCTCGTCAGTTCGACGATGTGCAGCGGCGACCAGTTGCCGGGGTAGGCTTCACTGCCGTCTTTGCTCTTCGCGCGACCATTGCCCGCGCTGTTCGGATTCATCGCCATCACCGCCACGCGTTTGCCGGCCGGATGCACCGTGACGCCGTGGCAATTGGAAAGCTTCGTCGTTTCGAAGTACGGCTTCTCCTCGCCTGCTTTGTGCAGAGCGAATTTGCCGGAGCCCGGGTTGCCGCTCAGCACGACGGCCCAATCGCCTCCGGGCAGAAATTGCAGATCGTGAATGTAGACGTGCCCCGTGCTGAGTTCGAGCTTCTTGGTTTCCTTGCCGGTCGCGGCGTCGAACACTAGGAGCGTGGCATTGCCTTGCACGTTGCCGCCGTTCTTCGGCTTCGTGCCGCCGACGAGCAGTTGCTTGCCGTCGGGCGTGAACATGAGCAACCGGACGCCGCCGACGGTCTGCAACCGATCGACAATTGAAAGCTTCTTGGCGTCGAGTTCCTGTCGGGGCTTGCCGGATTTGACGTCCCAGAGCTTGACGACGCCAAGCAAGTCGCCCGAGGCGACCGTCGCACCGTCGGGACTAAAGGCGACGCAGAAAACGTCGTCCGCGTGACCTACGAACTCGGCCGTCTTCTTGCCGGTTGCGGCGTCCCACAAGCGGACGACTCGGTCGGCCCCGCACGTGGCGATTTGCTTGCCGTCGTACGACACGGCGAGCGACCGCAGCCAACCGGCATGAGCGTCGCTGATGCTCCAGAGCGGCTTGTCGCTTTTGGCGACGTAGTCCCAGGCGGATAGCCGGCCCCACGAATCACCCGTATAGAGCCGATTGCCCGTGCGGGCAAACTCCAACGCCCCGATCCAACCGCCGTGCCCCTTGAGGGCCGGCAGTTCGGGAAACGCATCGTCAGCCGCACCGGCATCCCAGGCAGCAACGTTCCCTTCCATGCCCCCGGCGATGAGAAACTTGCCGCAGGGTGAAAATCTCGCAGCGCAAAGCTGATACGCAGTGTTCACCTCCACAACGACCGTCGGCTCGCCCGACTTACCGAGCGGTTTGCCTTTAGGCTTGGCCGGCGGTTGCGGCTTCGCGGCCGGCTTCGATTTTTTGTCTTTCACGTCCGCCATGTTCGATTCCTCGCCTCGCATGCGAAGCGGCTAAACGTTCGTGTCGTGATGTGCGGCCGGCGATGAGCCGGACTACGCGAGCAGTTCTTTGATCGGGGAACAATCGTCATGCGCCAGCGGCAGCGGTTGGCCGTGATTGTCGTACTCCACGCCCTTCGAATCGATCCCCAGCGCCGCGAACCAAGTGTGGAACAAGTGGCCGATGTCGTATTCGTCGCCCGACACGTACGTGCCGAGGTCGTTCGTCTTGCCGACGGTGATACCGCGTTTGAGGCCGGTGCCGGTGGCTACCAAGCTCCACGCCTCGGGGAAGTGGTCGCGTCCCACATGCCCGTTGATCCGCGGCGTGCGACCGAATTCGGAAAGGCAGATCACGAGCACGTCGTCGAGCATGCTGCGCTCGGCCAAGTCTTCTACGATCGCGGCAAACGCACGATCGAACTTCGGCATGATGTCGGCGTGGCCGTTGAAGTTGTCGCCGTGCGTATCCCAGCCGTAGCTGGTGACTTTCACGAACGTCACGCCGGCCTCAAGCATCTTGCGGCCGAGCAACATATGCCGGCCGAACTCACTGTCGCCGTACCGTTCGCGATCCTTGGCGGTGAAATTCGCTTCGTCGAACAAGTCGCCGCGTTTCATCAGTTCGCGGGCCGTGTCGTAAACGAAGTCCATCGCTTCGACCGGCTCGGTCGGATGCGCACTCGCGAACCGTGCGTTGGCCCGGCGGCGCAGATCGTTGCGAAGTTCGTCGTCGGCCGACGTCACGCGCTCGCTACGCAAGAGATTCTCCGGCGGCTTGCCGTCGCCGAAGGCCAACGCGCCGTACTTCGGGCCGAGAAACCCGGCGTCTTGATACAGGAACCCGCCGCTCCCCGGCTTGATCAGCACGTACGGCGGCAATCCGCTCGGACCTTGGCCCAAGAAGTTCGCCACGGCCGAACCGAAGAAGGGATACACGACGCCCCGGTTCTTCGGATCGCCGCGCTGGATGCGGCCGACGCCGGACGAATGGGCGTTATCCTTCGTACACATGCCGCGCACGAGCGACAGATGGTGCATCTGCTTCGCGGACTGCGGCAAGAGTTCGCTGACATGAATGCCCGGCACGCTGGTGGAAATGGCCCGAAACGGTCCGCCGAATTTTGTGTTCGGCTTCGGATCCCAACTTTCGTACTGACTCATCCCGCCGTCGATCCACACGAAGAGCACCTGCTTGTGCTTCTTCTTGATCGCGCCGGTTTCCGCCGCGGCGAGCATATCGACCAGTCCGAGCGAACCGCCGAGCGACGCCGCGCCGAATCCGGCGGCTGCGGCACCTCCGAGAAGTCGCCTTCGCGAAAGCCGATGTTCGGTCGGCGTACAAAGCGGATTCAAATTCTTCATGCGCGCCATCCTAGAATCGTCGTCATTCGCCCGCCTTCGCCCAATGATTCAGGCTCAGTGGTTCAGACAAAACTCCGTCGAACTCAACAAGGCCCATGCCAGTTGCCCGAACAGTTTCGGACGGTTCTCCGCGTACTTCTTCACCAGATCGGCGACTTCAACTCGTTCCGCCGCCGTCGGCTTGCGTGAGAGCGTCGCCAAGTACAGTTCGTCCGCCGCGGCTTCGGCGCCCTGGTCTTTGTCGATGGCCGTGAGCCGATCGACCAAGTTTCCTTCGTGGCGGACCGTGAGTCGGAGCACTTCTTCGTCGTTAGAAAGGAATAGCGCCGCCTTCACGCTCGGAGCGAACTCCACTTCGGGCTCTTTCGGCGGATTGGCGTACGCCTTCGTGAATCGTTCGCGCAAGGCTTTCAGGTCGTGAGTCTTCTCGCCGTGCGGACCCGTGGCGGCGAGATAGCTATGAAACATCTGCTCGGCGGAAAGCGGCTTCGACACGGCCGTGGCATACGTCGCCGGCTGCGGGCGGTCGCCGGCCTTCGCATCCCAAGCGCTGCCGCGAGCGTAAACGTCGGTCAGAACCAGCACCCGCAGAAAGCTCCGCAGATCGTACTTGCGGGCCTGCATTTCCTCCGCCAAGAGCGTGAGCAATTCCGGATGCGACGCCGGGTTGGCCCCGTGCGTTTGATCGAGCGGATCAACGAGGCCTCGCCCCATGGCGAGCCACCACATGCGGTTCGCGATGTTCTCGCGGAAGGCTTGGTTATCGCGCGACGTGATCTGCTCGGCGATTTCCTCCAGCGGGCTGAACTTCGGCACCCCCATCTGCTTCGTCTTGCGATCCGGCGGCGTGACGTACTCTTCCCCCTTGGCGAACGCCGGAATAGAAACTTCCTTTAGCCCCGGCACGCGCGGGCCCGTCTGAAGCGGCTGCTTGTCGAACACCGACATAAACTCGATCGGTTTCGTCATCAGATTCTCGCCGAGCGCCGGAAACTTGACATCCGTCCGAATGGCCGTGTTGAGAAACACGGTGTACAGCCCTTGGAAATCGACCTGCTTGTAGTCGTCGATAAAGAGATGGTTGTGGCATTGGGCGCAAGCCAAATCTTTGCCGAGCAACAACCGGCCGACGTCGCGGGTCAGCCCGGGGTAGTCAGTTTCTTGTTGGCCGACTTTCGACAATCGATTCACCGCGAAGAACGCCGCACCGCGCAATGTTTCATCGTCGTCGCGAGGATCGATGAGATGACGAACCAACTCGTCCCACGGCATATTCTTCTCGAAAGCCGCGGTGAGGAACTTCGTCCAATCTTCGTGCTCGCCTCGCCGTTCCATGAGTATGGCATGAAACGCTTCCGCCATCCGTCGCGAGTGCTCGGGAGATGCCAGGAGCCGGTCGACCAGCTTCACCCGCTTGTCGGGCGATTTGTCGACGAGATAAGCCCGCACTTCGGCGACCGCCGGCACGCGGCCGACGAGATCCAAATAAGTGCGGCGAACCAGCTCGGCATCGTCGGCTTGCGGCGCCTTCGGGCCGGAATACTTGGCGTCGATCAGGCGGTCAACCCGCTTCGCGAGCGGCTCGGCGTCGGCCGCCGTCACCGGCGACGAAGCTGCAAGGTGCGCAATGAGGGCGCAAGCAAACCAGCCGAGCATACGACGGGGCGTCGCAAGCATGAAGTTCACCGGCAGGAAAGGGCGGGGCGGGATTCGGCAGTCTTAGCCCTAAGCGAGTTGCTCGGGGCCGCAGTCGCGAACTTACAAACGGCGGGAGATCGGAGGGCAGGGGAGACGATTAAAGTCTACCCGCCGTGATCCATCGGCCAAACATTATCTAATTCTCTTTGACCGGAATCGGCCGTCGGTTACGCCCGCCGTTGCGACTTCGGCTAGAATCGCCGGCCGGGCCATCGGCGTTTGGGCGAGGCTGGCTGATCCGTCCGCCGAAGACTCCGGCCGCTGACGCCCCCGGTTCGCTGCTTTAAACGGCTCACGATTCGCCGCCGCACGATTAAACATGTTCGAACACAAATCCCAGCGGTTACTCTCCCTCACCCAATTTGCCGCCCGCATGGGGCGCAGCGGGCTGTGGGTTTTGGGCATCGCCGTGCTATCGCTGGCGCTGGGGACCGTGGGCTATTGCTACTTTGCCGACCTGTCCGCGGTCGACGGTCTGCTCAACGCCGCGATGATCCTCACGGGCATGGGCCCGGTCGATCGCATGACGACCAACGCCGGCAAACTCTTCGCCTCGTTCTACGCCCTCTATTCGGGCATCGCGTTCTTGTCGATGATGGCGTTGCTCACGGCGCCGATCTTTCATCGGATCATCCATAAGTTTCATTTAGAAGACGACCACGACGACGACCACCCCGCGGAGAAAGCGCCCCGATGAACGCGTTCGCTCAAACGATGTTGCTTACGCTCTCGCTGGTTGCCGCCGATCCGGCTTCGGCCCCTTCGGCCGGTGACGAAGTGCAGATCACGCCCGACGTCGTGTATGGCCACAAAGACGGCCTGGCACTGACGTACGACGTGCTTGTCCCGCCTAAGCCCAACGGCGCGGCAATCGCTTGGATTCAAAGCGGCGGCTGGTATTCCGGCTGGCGCAGTCCGGAACTCTTCAAGAGCGGCGGCAAGATGTACCTCGACGAAGGTTACGTCCTCTACATCGTCCGCCACGGTAGTTCGCCCAAGTATCACGTGTTCGACGCCGCTGGCGACGTCCGCCGCGCGATCCGCCACATTCGAGGCGACGCCAAACGTTTCGGCGTCAATCCCGAGCGCATCGGCGTCACCGGCGGCAGCGCCGGCGGTCATCTCAGCTTGATGATTGCGACGACCGGTGACGACGGCGATCCGAAGAACGCTGATCCGGTGCTACGCAACAGCAGCCGCGTCGCAGCGGCCGCCGTCCTCTATCCGCCGACAGACCTGCGCAAATGGACGACCGATCCGCCGGAGGCCATCAAGAAACATGCGGGCCTAAAACCGTCGCTCTCGTTCGACAGCAAGCTGGAGCCCGATGTGTCGCCGCTGTTGCACGTGACCGACCGTACGGCGCCATCGCTCATCGTGCATGGTGACAAAGACGAACTCGTGACGCTCGACCACGGCCAAAACTTCGACGCAGCCTTAGAAAGGGCCGGCGTGCCGCATCGGCTGATCGTCATCGAAGGGGCGGGGCACGGCTTCACGAAGGAGCAAAACGTCGAAATCATCGGCCCGGCGATGCTCCAGTGGTTTGCGACGCATTTGAAGGTGAAACAGGATTAACGCCATGCGCCGCATCGTATTCGCACTGATCGCGGTAGCGTTTTGTCCGGTCGTCAGCAGCGCGCAGCAACCCGCGCCCCCGCCCTCCGCCGCGGCCGAAGCGAAGACCGTCAAACCGTTGAAGCTCGGCACCTCGGAACGGTATCTCACCGTCAACGACCTGGAACGAGGCTACGTGCTCTACGTTCCCAAAGGGTACGACGCCAAGAAGCCGACGCCGGTCGTACTTTGTTTCCATGGCGCAATCACCAACGGGCCGATCACGCTGTTTCTCACGAACCTCAATAAGAAGGCCGAAGAGGCGGGGTTCATCGTCGTCTATCCCAACGGAACGAGTCGCAACGGCGTCGTCTTTACATGGAATTCCGGCGGTATTCCTTCGGCCGTGGAAGAGGCAAAACGAGACGACGTGAAATTTACCGCCATGCTGCTCGACGATTTGGCAAGCGTGGCGAACGTCGACAAGAAGCGAGTCTTTGCCACCGGGCTTTCCAACGGCGGTATGATGTGCCATCGGTTGGGGGTCGAACTCTCGGACCGCATAGCGGCGATCGCGCCGGTCGCCGGAACGCTGGCCCTCGAAAAGCCGACCCCGAAGCGGCCGATGCCGGTCATGCAATTTCACGGCACGGCCGACACGTTCGTGCCGTGGAACGGCATGGGGCAGGGGCCGGTTCGCCTCCCGGTGAAGTTCCGCGGCGTCGAAGAGACGATCCGCTTTTGGACGACGTTCAACGCCTGCGCGGACAAGCCGCAAGAAGAAACCCTACCCGATACGGCAGACGACGGCACGACGGTCACTCGCTTCACCTATCCGGGCGGAAAAGGGGACAGCGAAGTCATTCTGGTGAAAGTCACGGGGGGCGGCCACACTTGGCCCGGCCGCGACATACGTCTGGCGATCCTCGGCAAAACGACCAAGGACATCTCGGCCAACAATCTGATGTGGGAGTTCTTTCAGAAGCACCCGTTGCCGTAGGTAAGCGCAGCAAGATTCGAGTTCCTGTTAAGAGGAACGAGGCTGCGGCCGGAAACTCGTGAAAGAGTTCCCGGCCGTGCTTGGTCGGCGTCGGGCTTCTTTAATAAATGCCGATGCCGAACGTTACACCGCTGCGGCCTCCGTAGTATCCGGGATATCCGCCGCCAAAACCGCGATAGCCGGTGCCGTAGCCGCCATACGGATAGCCGTTGCCGTAACCATAGGGAGAGCCGTAGCCGCCGCCGTAAGGATAACCGTACGGGTAGCCGTAACCGCTGTACGGCGAGCCGAGGTACAACGAGCCGCTGCCGAGCCCGATACCGACGCTCACGCGCGGCCGATTGTCATATCCGCGCGTCGAATAGGTGTACGACGAACGACGCGGCAGCGAGGAATAGTATTGTTGAGCGCGAGCCGCCGCGGCGGCTTGAGCCTGCGATTGGGCTTCGGCCTGAGCTTGGGCGTAGGCCGCGGAGTAATCGTCGTACGTGATCCATTGGCCGTCGACGTGCACGCGCCACGACTCATCGGGCATGTAGTACCACCAGAGTCCGTCTTTCCATACGAAACGCCAATCGTCCTCGGCCTTCGTCGCGGTGCCCGGGGTGACGATTTCCGTTGCGGTTTCCGGCGCGATCGTGGCTTCCACCGGAGCGACGACCTTCGGTGCCGGGGCATCCGCCGCCGGATCGGCCGCGTGCAACGGATCGACCACGAGTGCGACCGCAAACAGTCCGAGCAGGCCGAAGCGTTTCATCGATAGGCTCCTGAAGAAGTGCGGCGCAAAACCGGCGCGCAGCTTGCATGTTCATCGGCAAATCCGCGGCCGCTGCACGACATCCGTCGATTTTACGGCGGGCGTGCCGGTGGCGCAAAGAAAATGTCGGGCGGATTGCGGAAGCGTTATCCGAACGACGACGGAAACGGCTTCGGAACGCAACGTCCCGATTGCTAAAATCCGGTAACTCGGCATAGTTCCGTAACTCTAAATGGTTAGGGGCGAGGTGTGTTATGTCGATCGGAGTACGGTCACCGGCCGATCACGAAGTCACGGCGACGACGCGGGAAATCGCATCGTCGTACGACGGATCGACGGCCACATATCGGTTGATGAGGGCCTTTGATTGGGGCCCGACGTTTCTGAACCTGGGTTACTATCCGTATCGTGGCCCGTTGCGCTGGCTGAACTGGTTCTGTGAATTCACCGTCGCCCAAAAGCGCTTGGCCCGCAAGTCGATCGATTTGTTGGAAGTTCGTGACGGACAAGGCGTGCTCGACGTCGCCTGCGGACGCGGAGCGTCGTCGTTCGTGCTGGCGCAACTGTATCCGCATTCGCACGTGGTGGGCGTCGACTACTTGTCGGAAAACATCGGCGTGGCCCGCTCGCTGTTCACGGGCTTACCAATGCTGGAGTATCGGCGCGGCGACGCAATGCAACTAGACTTGGCGGACGGAAGTTTCGACCGTGTACATTGCCTGGAAGCCGCGTTTCACTTTCCAGACAAGCGACGGTTCCTTGCGGAATGTCGCCGCGTACTGCGCCCGGCGGCCGGCTCGTGTTGGTCGACATCGTATGGCGCAGCGCCTCGCATCGGTCGCGAAGTTCGCAAGCGGATGCGGACGTGCTGCGGCACGTTTGGCAGTACGACGATCTTCACGCTCGCGATGAATATCTGGCAGACGCGCAAGAGGCGGGGTTCGACGTCGTCGCCGAGCAGGATTGGTCGCACCAGGTGTTCTATCCGCTCGTGTCGCGGCTGCGTACGGCCGTGTGGTTGCAGAAACGCGGCTGGGGCCGGCGCGTACTGGAGTTTGTGAACCCGCAGATTCGCACGCTCAGCGAAACCGATTGGCCGGAGTTAGAAAAAACCGCCGAGGCGTACCGGCGGCAGCGAGAATCGACGATTTACTTCGCGATGATCGCTCAACGACGTTAGCCGTATGACGCCACTAAGCTATGGCAATGGCGCAAGCCGAGCGGCGAACTTCTTCGACGTACGTCGCGAGCAGCGATTCGGCGTCAGGGCGTGCGACGAAGCGAGGATCGGTTTGCAGGCAGATGCGCAGGCGGTCCGCGTACGACAGGACGCCGATCGACACGCACGTCCGCGGACGAACGGGCGGGTAGAACTCGAAGTCGTCCAGGCGTAAAGGTCCAACGCGGTAGCGGCCGTCGTCTTGCGAAAGCGGCAGTCCGTCGAGCGGTCGGACAAGGTTCGAAAACGCGGCGGCGCAGGCGAACTGCTGTTTTTTTGCAGCCCTTGCAAGCATGCCCGGCAAGATCGACGACGCGCGGAGCGAAAGGAGAAAGACCATGCCGAGGTCGTTGTCTTTGATGAGGTTGATCTCATCGTGAATGCCGCGCAAGAGCGTATCGCCTCCCGCAGTGATTTGCGGCGAACGGCGATCAAGAAATACGATACTCGCAACGTTCGCAGCCGGCAGCGAGTCGTCGCCGGGGCGGCGCATGTTCATCGGCACGGAAATTCGCAGCCACTGGTCGTCGTCGCCGGGAAGACCGAGCTCACGCCGCCACCTGTGCAACGCGCGAAACAAGTCGCGTGCCAGCAGATTGTTCAAGGTCGTGTCCGCCGAACGGGCTGCGTTTCGCAAAGCTTGCGACTCGGCGACGCCGAACACGTGCGAGTTTGTCGCGGGATAATCGGCCGGAAGCGACTGAGAACGGACGACCGGTTGGTGCGGCACGGCCGAAACGGCGCCGCGGCCGATAAACTGCCGCACGCCCGCGAGTCCGACGGAGAGTTTACGAGCCCGACACAGATACTTCCACGGCGTGTAACCGTATTTATCACGGCGAGCGAGACGCTGCGGTTCAAGCGGCGGCAACTGCGGCGTTCGCCCAGACGCATGGGCATCGTAAGCGACGAGCAATTCACTGATGAAGCGCGCTGCGGCGATGCCGTCGACCGCGGCATGATGAAAGTGCAGGACCGCTTCGGATCTATCGCCTTCTACGGCAGCCCAAGTTTCCCAGGCCGTGCCTTGCTCAAGCGGCAGACGTTGCAGCGAAGGATCAATGCCCAGCGAGTGCCGATTCCAATGCAGCAACGGCTCACACTCCGAAGCGCCGTCCGTCGGCCAATGCCAGCGATAACGACCGCACCAAGTGCGTCGTACGCGGGCGTACAACAGCGGATGCCGCGGCAAGACCGACGCCGCGGCTTGTTGCCAAAGCTCGCGACAGAGCGCCCCCGCGAAACAGAGGCGAAACAGAATGTTCCACGGATACGCCGGGGAGTCGTCGACGTAGAACGATTCTTCAAACGGCGTCAGCGGCAGCGAGTGCATCGCGGCAACGATCTCCTCACTACTGCGAAGCGGAGACGATTATCGCAGGCCGTTGGAGAATTGACGCGGCGGCATCGCGGCCGGGAAGACCGTGGCCGGGACGTTGGCTGCGCCTTGAGCGCCGACCGGTTGTACGGCCGGTGTCGTCGCCGGGGCGGCATAGCGATTGTCGCTGTAGGCCTGAATGACCGGCAGTTGCGACGGCGAACCGCTTGCCGTGCTCGGCGCCGTCGAAACAGCCGAGATCGGTTGCGAGTTTACCGGCACGAACATCCCGGGAGCGGCCGATGCCGACGCATTGCTCGAAGCGACCGGAGTTGCATAGCGAGATTCGGCGGCCGGGGCGACGGCGATCGGAGCCGCTGGAGCGTTGGAACTGGTGGTCGTCGTCGAGTCGTCGGCATAGAAGAACGTGGAGTCTTCTTGCGAGAGATCGGTTTGCGGATTCGCGCTGTGCAGTTCGACACGCAGACGATGATTGCCGGCGGTCGAAGCGCGGGCCGTGATCTTGAGGATCTTCTCTTGCGTGGCGCCGACGGCCGAGATCGTTTCAAACACGACCATGCCGGGCTGCTTTTCGTGAGCGTGGCCTTCGGCCTTTTCCGGCTCGATGCCTTCGGAGAAGAAGGCGACGACATCGACTCCTTCGGCGCTCTTCATACCGCGGTTCTTCACATGGATTTCGTAAGTGATCGATTGGCCGACCGCGATCGGCCCCGGAGCGTCGATGACGTCGAGCACCAAGTCGGCGACGGCCTGTACCGTGGTCGTCGCTTGGGCCGTCTTGCGAAGATCGCCGTCGGCCGAGGCCGTGGCGGAGAGTTGTTGCGTGCCGCCGTGCCCCAAGGCACAACGAACCGTGTAAACCTGTTCGACGCCGGCGGGCAGGCGATCGACGGTCCACGTCAATTCGCCCGAGGCGTCGCTGCGCGGGGCCGGCCCGGCGTTGATCAGCTTGGCGCCTTGCGGCAGCATCACGTTGACGCGGACGTTCTTAGCCGAATCGTCGCCCGTATTGCGAACTGCGCACTTCGTAGTTGCCCGGCACTCCGGCGAAGAGCATCTTCGGCGCGGCGACTGCCACTTCCAACGCGGCACGACGCACGACGACGTCGGTGACGGCGGCCGACTTCAATCCGCCAGCCGCAGTGGCTTCGGTGCGAATCTGCACTTTGCCGGCCTGACGAGCCGTGAGCTCAACTTCGACCGACAGGCTATCGCCGGCCTTCAAGCTGCCGATGCGATGCGCCACCGGATCACCGTCGCCCGGCGAAAGCGGCATGAGTTGCAGTTCCACGTTTTCGGCGGTGCCCGTGCCCGGATTGCTGACGGTGAGTTTGTAAAGGCGTTGCTCGCCAAAGGTGACTTCGCTCGGGCCGGAGATGGCCATGTGCAACTGCGGCTCTTCGACTTCGATCGCCGCCACGGCTAGCGCCGGCGAGCAAGTCCAACCGATTTGCAAGTCGAACGTTTCACTGCGACGCGGAATGAGCACGAGAGTCAGTTCTTCTTCGGCGCGAGCCGAGAGGGTTTCGATTCGCCATTCCAGCGGTTTGCCGGCGGCGTGCTCGTCGGCGGAAGTCGTATGGCCCGAGGTGCCGTGCAGTTCGACGATCTCGGCCGATTGCGGCAGGCCCATCGAAACGACGACTTGCCGAGCATCGGTTTGTCCGCGATTGCGAACGACGACGCGATACGTGGCTTCACGGCCGATGGAAATGCGTCGCGGCCCGACCGTCTCCACCGTAATTTCGGGGCTGTTGAAGGCCGTCAGCACGCCGGATTGGCGGCCGCCTTCGGCCGACGGGATGGCGATGGCTCGCGATTCATGCGCGGAAGCCGGTGCAGACATGGCCGGTCCTGCAATCGGAGCGGCCTGGGTGTATTGCGGTACGACCGACGGCGGCGCGTTGAGCGTGGGGAGAGGCGTCGGGATAGGCGTGATCGTCGGTGCGGCGCTCTCGGCGGCAACCGGGAGTTGCGGTAACGTCACCGGTTGGCTCGCGCGAGCCGTTTCCGTCACAGGCTTCGTCGTCGAACTCGGTGCATCGCCGTAGGGGCGTGCGTGCGAGTGTCGGCGGTGAACGGAGTTTCGGGAACGAAGGCTTCCGAACGAGGCGCCGTGGTCGAAGCGCACCGATTGAATCGGAATCGGCGTGAGTTCGGGCGTCGCCGTTACGGCCGCGGGTTGCTGAGCGGCGGGGGCGGGCAATGTTGGAGCATTTTCGCTTCCGGCGCCGCCGCGACGACGCGAGCTGACGACCGCAGCCGGCAGCGACGGAGCGCCGCCGGTGGAACGAGGCGGAGCTTGAGTCGCCGGATTCGACGCAGCAGCCGTGGCGGGAGCGTTGGCAACAGTCGACGTAGCGGCCGAATTTGCAGGGCGAGAGCTGTAGTTGGGGTTCGACGGAACGGCAGCGTTCGGCGATCGCGCGGCGGACGGTGCGTTGGTCGCGGAGCTGGTCGTCGGGCGATTGGTAAACGCACCGCCGGTCGCCGAGGTGCGCGAGCGTTCAAGCGAACTGCGGGCGCACGACTCTCGGACCGCCCAGCGAAGGGGCGGGCTCTTCCGCGGGAACATCGTCGGCCGTAGCGAAGCCGTTGTCGCGATGCGGCGTCGGCGGCACCGGCTTGGCGCCGCTATCTTGCGATGCGGCGGCGGCCCCGGGGCGAGGTTCGTAGCTAGCAGATGTACCCGCGTTGCCTTGCTGCACCGTGGTGTGCGGAGTGCGGCGTTGGCCGTAGCCCGGCATGTCGGGCGGCGCAGGGGGAGGCGGAGCGCTCTCGCCGCGATCGATCAGACCGAAGAGAGAGTTGACGCGTTGCCCGAACGTTTGCCGGCTGCCGGGTTCTTCCTTGGCCCAAACAACGGGCACCAGCAACAACAGGACGATGCCGCCCCCGGCAAGTAACGCAGCTTTCCGCATAGGACGTTCCTAATGAACCAAGCCGACTAAAGATCGACGCGCGGTGCCTCCGCCCGTCGTCGCTGGTATATCGGCGCGGCAAACTTTGCGGGTTAAGGAAAGTTTGCCGAAGAGTCGAAATTTCCTACCGCTGCAACGCCGGCGGCGTCAATGCCGGCGAGATAGCGACGGATTTGCCGGCGGCTAGACGGCGAGTTTGCTACGCAGCGTATTTCGCAGCTCAGTCGACGTGAGTCGGTCGGGCCGTGTGCGAAGCCTCGCGCCAAGCACGCGTCGCCACGTGAAAACACGTCGCGCTGAGAAACGTAAGGAACGCGCCGATAACCGCGGACGACAGCGCCGCCAAGAGAAAGCTCGACCAATCGAGCCGGCCGTCATTGTGTCGCCAAATCAGAATCGTGCCGACGACGCTGCCGATCGTCGCGCCGAGCAAAACGACCGTCGCCAGCACGAGGCCGTGGCCGGCATTGCCGCCAAGCCGAGTCGTCGGCACGACGGCGCTGCGCGGATCATGCTCCATTGAGCGCAGTACGTGCTGCTCGCCGGCATCGACATCGAAATCGAGTACGGCACGGCGACGCGCTAGCGTCGGCGAGCGGGCCGTCGCGCGGGTGCCCAAGGCATTTGCAACGACGTGCCCCGCCACGAGCAGCACCGTCCACAGCAACGCCGCACTCCATAACGCGCTGAGTCGTAGCATGGCGGCGAACAATAGGGCGGCTACGGCCGTGACGAACAACAGCGTTTTCAGCCGAAATTGCAGCGGTGCGGGGCCGACGTCCTGCGACGTGGTCCTCCTCAGCGAATCTTCGGGACTTCCCGGACGCCGCGCCACGCTCAATGTGATCCCAATAATTTCTGCGGGTTTTGTCTCGCGATATCGCTCTTGTCTATGATAGCGAAGCACGTCGGGGCGGCAAAAAGACTTTACAACTTGCAACGCGGCCGGCTATGTTGCTCTCGCTACCAGGGATTGGGTACGCATCTTTCTCTCGACGGAGGAGTCGGCCATGAAAGCCGAAACTGTCGGAACCGCGGTCTGCGGTGTGTGGATTGAGTTCTCGACGCGCAAGGACACACGCTCGAGCAACATGTCGTCGACGAATGGCAAGGCCGCCCGGTGCCGGCACGCGGCGACTCGTTCCACATGGCCGACGTCGTCGGCGTACGCCGATTCCAAGGCACCGTTATCGGTCGCCGCTTTGATCTGCAGCACACTTGCGAGGGGGAACCGCGACTGTGGGTTCGCCTAACGGTGCGAGTGACGAAGGTCGCCGCTCCCCGCATGACTCCGGAATTCTCTTACAACTGAAGCAGGAAGCTTCAAGGCTGACGGACGGCGGCGTCCGTCCGTTGGTCACCGAGCGCAGGGAACGCACGACAAATCTATAGACGGCACGGAGGCCGACGATCGGCGAGCGAGGAAGCAGGAGCTTCACGATAGCACGGATGCTATCTCGTCGTCACAACGAAGCGGGAAGCGCGAGCTTCCCGTATTTTATGCGCTCGCGCCAAGCGGTTGTTCGTGACAAATCACGAACTCACCTCGTGAATTACTGCGCCGCGGCAGGTTCGGGAATCGCGAGCCGAATACCTGTCTCTTCGCCTTTGGTGACGACAAAGCCCAGGTCTTCAACCATCTGATAGTCGGCCTCGGCCGCTTGGCCTTTGGTCGTGAGATAGTCGCCGATAAAGAGCGAGTTGGCGGCGTACATGCCAAGCGGCTGCAGCGACCGCAGGTGAATCTCGCGCCCGCCGGCGATGCGAAGTTCGCTCCGCGGATTGGCCAAGCGGAACAAGCACAGCACCTTCAAGCAGTACCGCGGATTGAGGTCGGTCTTACCGGCCAGCGGCGTACCGTCGATCGGATTCAGGAAGTTCACCGGAATCGATTCAACGCCCAAATCACGCAGCGAGAAGCACATCCGCACGACGTCGTCGTCGGCTTCGCCCATACCGATGATGCCACCCGAGCAAAGCTCCATGCCGGCGTTGCGCACGGCCTTGAGCGTGTCGATGCGGTCTTGGTACGTGTGCGTCGAGCAAATCGAGCCGTAGTGCTCTTCGCTCGTGTTCAGGTTGTGATTCACCTTGTCGACGCCGCAAGCCTTCAAGCGTTGGGCCTGATCGGGCGTGAGCAAGCCGAGGCAAGCGCAGATGCTGAGGCCGTATTGCTCCTTGATCTTCGGCACGATCGTTTCAACAGCGCGAATTTCCGACTCGTTCGGTCCCGCCGAGATCACGATGCAGTACGTCTTGCTGCCGCGCTCCGCGGCGACGCGTGCGCCGTCCAAAAGTTTGTCGCGGCTCAGAATGTTGTATTTCGGAATCTCGGCGTCCGACACTTTCGATTGCGAGCAATAGCTGCAATCTTCCGGACAAAGTCCGCTCTTGGCGTTCATCAAGAAGTAGAACTGCACCGTATTGCCGAAGTAGCGGCGGCGCACGTTGTATGCGGCGGCCAGCAGGTCCGGCAATTCGTCGTCGGCGGCTTTCAACACGGCCAAAGCTTCGTCGTGCGTCAGGCGATGTCCTGCCAGAACGTTTGCGGCCAATTCGTGCCAGCGAGAGTGGGTCGTGGCGGCGCCGAGAATCATTGCGAAAACACCTGATTGGACGTGGGGTGCGGCTGTCACGGCAGCGCCGTGCGTAGGCAATTTGCTAAGTATCGTCAGGCCAGCAGGTTTCACAAGCCGTAAAACCCGTCGCACGCGGGCTGTGCGAGCCGTCGCATGAGCTTGGCAATGAACGACTTACGTGGCAGAATGCGATGCGTGATTCGTCGCGAGCTTGCGAAATCGAAAGCGGAACTTTTGCGGAGTCGGCACGGAGTGATAGCCAGACACCTCGTACGCTGGGCGCACCCGGATTCGTGGCTGCGTTCACGGCCGCTGACGCCGTTCGCTATCCGCGCGGAAGCCGCGTCATGTTGCGCACGCAACGAGGTTTGGAACTCGGCGAAGTTCTCGCGCCGGTTGCTTCGGAAGCGGGTGCTCCTCTGGGAGGCGAAATCTTGCGCGGGATGACCGCCCAAGACGAATTGCTTCAGACTCGGCTGCTCAAGAATCGTGAAGAAGCGCTCTCGGCCTGCACGCGCAAAATCGAAGAGCTCGGGCTCGAAGCGGCGCTATTGGATGTGGAGCATTTGTTCGACGGCGGATCGCTCGTGTTTTATTTCCTGGGTGGCGAGCCCGTCGGTTGGGACGCGCTGACGCAGGAGTTTGCCGAAGCTTACGACGCGCAAGTGCAATTCCGCGCTTTAGCGACGCCGTCACAGTCGGCTGCGGCCCGAATTGCGGAACCGAAGAAGCGACCGGATGCGGCGACTGCGTTACAGGCTGCGCCGTCGCACAATTCTGCTCGACCCACAAGCACTGAACTAGTGGCCGCGCTCGGCGTCGTTTTGTCGTGCGAGTCCGGCCCGGCGCTCATTGCATCGGCTCGTATGATGCGGGAAACTAGCGGCTCGCGTCCGTTTCCCCTTCGTAGACAGAGATGCCGAGACGTCATGCCGCCGCTTGTCACCATCGCCGCCGCCGGTGAGTTGCTTCGCCGCCAAGAACTCACGCCCGTCGACTTGCTCACTCAATGCTTGAAGCAAATCGACGCGTTCGACGCCGAAGTGCGGGCCTGGGTTACGGTCGATCGCGAAGGTGCTCGTGCGGCCGCAGAAGTAGCCGCGAAAGAATTGGCGTCAGGCGTCGATCGCGGACCGATGCACGGCATTCCCATCGGCGTAAAGGACATCATCGACGTCCGCGGCTTGCCGACGCTCGCCGGCGCGAAAGTGCGGCCATCAACGCCCGCTCTGAAAGACGCTTTTGTCGTGAGCAAACTCCGCGACGCAGGCGCCGTGATTCTCGGCAAAGCCGCCACGACGGAATTCGCCTCGTTCGATCCGTCGCCGACACGCAACCCCTGGAACCAGAAACGGACGCCGGGCGGTTCCAGCGCCGGATCTGCGGCCGCTCCCGCGTGCGGCATGTGTTTCGCCGCGTTAGGAACACAAACCGGCGGATCGATCATACGGCCGGCTTCCTATTGCGGCGTTTCGTCCATCAAGCCGACATGGGGCCGGTTGAGCCTGCAAGGGATCGTGCCGCTGGCGTACCACCTTGATCATCCCGGCGTACTGGCTCGCAACGTCGGCGATTTAGAGCTGACTTATCGCGCTATGACCGGCTTCGACGCCAACGACGCCTGCTCACTTAGAGGCACGCTATCGCCTGCGTCGAGCGATATGTATCAAACGGAGATCGACGTCGTCGGTGCTCCGCGACTCGGCGTCGTACGTGATTACTTTTTCGATCGCTCGACGGACAACGTTCGCAAAGGGGTCACCGACGCGATGGACCGGATGCGCAGGAACGGCAGCAACCGTGTCGGCCGTCACGTTGCCGAAGGTCTTCGCCGACGTACATCGCTCGCATCGGCTAATCATGGCCGTGGAAGCCGCGGCTTATCATCGAGAAACATTCTCAGCACGCCGCGCTGAATACGGCCCGCGAATTAGCGAACTTTTGGACGAAGGATTGGCCGCAACCGCCGTCGACTATTCCCGAGCGCTCGAACACCAACTGCACTTCCGTCGGGCCATGGAGCAGATGTTTGAGGAGCAACAGCTCGACGCTCTCGTCATGCCGGCCGTGAGCAAGTACGGCGCCGCCGTTGGAAACTACCGGCGATCCCACGTTCCAAGCTCCATGGAGTTTTGCCGGACTGCCAGTGGTGTCGTTCCCATGCGAGTTGGGCGACGACGACATGCCTGTGGCGGTGCAATTTGTCGGGGCTCCGTGGAGCGAAGGTCCGCTATTGGCTTTGGCCGCGTGGTGCCAGCGCGCTCGTCGGCTTTTCCGAATTGCCGCCTCTGCTGGAAACGGCATCCAACTAGCTTCCGCGCGCTCGGTTCGCGAGAAACGAAGAAAGGCGGTTCGCATGCGCAGCATTTGCGTCGGGGCGGCGTTGTGTTTGTTGTCGGCGTATGCGGAGCGTGCGGCGGCCGGGGAGTTGGAAGTCGGCTTCGCCGCGGCCGACGTAACGCCGGAACTTCGCGACGATCGGCCGGTGTGGGTGGCCGGCTACGGTCCCGGCCGTCGAGCGACCGGAGTTCACGACCCGCTCATGGCTCGGGCCATAGTGCTGGCCGACGGGGAAACACGCGTTGCGATTGTCGGCGTTGATTCGATCGGCCTGCAATTGCCGACGGTGCGTCGCATCCGCGAGCGACTCGCCGACTACGCTTACGTGCTTGTCGCCAGCACACACGATCACGAGGCGCCCGACGTGATCGGCATCTGGGTGCGCGACGCCGTTTCAATCGGGCGTCGACGACGAATATCTCGACTTGATCGTCGAGCGAACAGCGGCAGCCGTGCGCTCGGCCGAGAAAAGCCGCAAGCCCGCGTCGGCTCGCTACGGCACGGCTTCGGCTCCGAAGCTATTGCGCGATAGTCGACTGCCGCACGTGACTGACGACGTACTGCGCGTCGTCGCGTTTTACAACGCGTCGTCTACGAAGCCGGCGGGCTTGTTGGTGCAGTGGAACTGTCATCCCGAAGAACTCGGCAGCCGCAACACGTTGTTGACCGCCGATTTCGTGTATGCAACCGTGGCCGAGTTGGAGAGGCGTTACGGGTGTCCGGTCGTCTATCTGAGCGGTTCACTCGGCGGGCTCATGGCGCCTCCCGGCGGTTTGTACGTCGACGATGCAGGTAAACCGCTCCCGGGCGGTACATACGAATATTGCGAACGCTACGGCCGCGACGTGGCTGCAACCGCCGCCAAGGCCGTCGATTCGGCGAGCCCCGTCACGTTGACGCCGATGCAGGCCTTTGCGGAGACTGTTTACGTGCCGGTGGAGAATCCGGTTTATCGACTAGCTCAAACGCTCGGCGTATTGAACCGCGATTCATTTTTATGGACCGGCGATCCGAGAAAGCAGGGTGAGCTGCCAACCGGCGAGGCGCGCAAACTGGTCGGCGCCCTGGAGACTGAAGTCGGCGTGTTGCAACTTGGCGAACTCCGCACGGCTTGCATTCCCGGCGAACTGTACCCTGAGTTGGTATACGGGCAGCTGCAAGATCCGGTCGAGCCGAACGCCGATTATCCCGCAGCGCCCGCAGAACCGCACATCACGCAATCGCTCAGGAGCGACAAGTTGTTGATCGTCAATCTGGCGAACGATGAGATCGGCTACTTAATCCCGAAGCGGCAATGGGACCAAAGACCGCCCTACTGCTACGGCCGCGACAAAGATCAATACGGAGAGATCAACAGTTGCTCCGCCGACGCAGCTGCGATCATCATGCAATCGTTGGAACGCTGCGCGAAACGTGCCAAAACAAAATAGGCCGGAGCGTTATTTCAACGCCCCGGCCTACAGCAGCAACAATATTGCACCCAAGCTCTACGGCATCGGCTTGTAGTTCCCTTTCAGCGGGCTGCCGACGCCCGGTTCGATGTCGCCCCCCGAAGCCTTCGGACGAAACAAGTATCCGCCGACCGCCTCGACCTTCGAAGTTTCGGACGTCCAGGCGACGTCTTCCTTCTTGGTCTGCTGACCTTCGTAGCCGATCACCGTGCCGTCTTGTCCGGCGCGATTGATGGCCGGTTTGGCCGAATCACCGTACGAACGAATCCGGAAATCATCGAATGCCAAGTAGGTCGACATGCCGGCCCGATCGTCGGCCTTCCAACCGATCATCCAGATCGGCGTGCGACGACGGTTCTGTAAAAAGATGGCGCCCGAACGCCCCAAGCTAAAGTGCATTTGATCCACGCCGACGACCCGCGGATCTTCTTTGCCGCCGAGCCATTCAGCCTCAAATATCTTCTTACGATCTTCGCCGTAGCGACGGCGATCATGGCCGACGACCACGATCACATAGTCGTTCGGCTTGATCGTAACTTCCGGAATGTCGCACACTTCGTTCTTACCGTCTGTGAGCTGAAACCCTTTCAGGTTCACCGCCTCTTTGCCGAAATTGTAAAGCTCGACCCACTCGCGGGCGTCCTGTTCGCCTATCGGCGTCGTCATAAATTCCGTGATCGCCACGGTTTCATACGTCGCAGCGAATTGAGCGTGAGCTTGCGACGAACTCAAAACGACCACGACAGACAGCAGCGCGACGAGCGACGAGCGACGCATCGAAACACCTCGTGAAACTTCGCAGAGGGGGAAAGCGGAACTGCCGAGAAAGGCGAGCGTCATTAGAACCAGCGGAAAATCATGAATCCAGCGGCGCTAAGAGGTTTTTGCAATCGTCAGCCGCCGAAGCTCCCGAGGCCGGAAAGGAACTCGCTCATCTCGCCCGCCGCATGATCGTTGCGTTGGCGGCGGGCCTCTTCGATACCGTCGCGAAGAACGCCGCGAGCCTCTTCGATGCGTCCGAGTTTCGTCAATTGCTGGGCCGCCATGAAGAACGCCGCGACGTACGGCGGGCTGATTCGTCGCAGCTCGGCCAGTAGAGCCAAACTCCGCTCGTGGCTGCCTTCTTTTTCGAGCTCTTGCGAAAGCCCGTACTTGAGGAACGAGTCGTGCGGGTCTTTTTCCAGCATGGCTTCAATCTTCTCACGACGCGTCGGCATGGCGAAGCTCCGGCAGAGATGAGTCGGTAAAAAAAGCGGCGGGCACGTTACGTTGCCCGCCGCTCAAAGAACTTGCAAACGTTGCGAACTGCGGCGGTTTACAGATCGCCTTCGATCTTTACCAACCGGCCGGGCCGCACGGTCGAGCCTTCGGCTTGCGTGCCGAATTCCGCGACGTACAGAGCGCCGTCGTTGGCAAACGCCATCGCGGCCGGCTTGTCGAGCGAGCAGAAGCTTCTCGGTCTTTACCGTCGCGTCTTTCTTCTCGCTGCTCAGTTCGATGCGATACAGGCCGCCGTTCTTTGGATCGGCCCAGGAGAAATCAATCGCGTAGAGCTTCTTCGTCTTAGGCGAATAGGCCAAACCGACGATGTCGCTCAGGCCGGTCTTTGGCGAGGCTAGCAGTTCTCCCTTCGTGTCGTAGATCGTCAGCAAGCTGTCGCCGGCCACGTTCACTTCGCCCATCTGGCCGACCACGATATGACCGTGTTCGTCGATGGCGATGCCGGCCGGGGCGTCGACGCTGACCTTGCTCTTCGTGGCGATAAACGGCTTCAGTTCGCCGGCCTTGCCGTCTTTGATTTCCGACTTGAGAATCCAGCCCTTAGTGTCGTCGCCGTTCGACGTGATATAGATCGCGTCTTTGGTGACCGCCACGCCGAAGAAGTTGCCTTCCCCCTTGGCCGAGTCCGCGCCGGCCTTAATCGGGCCGAGCGTCGTCGCCTTGTCGGCGGTGATCGTCTTACCGTGCGGAGGCATGTCGAAAATGCTCACGACTTCTTCGCCGTCGACCTTTTCACCGCCGCCGACCACGAGCTTTTTGCCCATGAAGGCGAGCCCCAGGGGGCCGATGTCGTACATCGGGCCTTTGCCGTAGACGTCTTTGCCGAACTTGGTAATGACCTTCTCATATTCCCAGCCGTCGGTATGGAAACAGAGAATACGACCGGCGCCGCTGTCGGAAACGAGCAAGTGCGTCGTGCCGGCTTCGGCGACCAAACCGCTGGGGTTGAGCAAGCCGGTGAGCACCGGCGTAACCTTGACCTTATCTTCCGCCTGCGCGGCGACGGCCGACAGCGCACCAGCGCCGCAGCCAAAACTCCCGTGCGATGCAACTTCATGACTCTCTCTCCTCGAATGAAAAACTCAATCCTTGAAAGGCGGCCGGTCGGCGGATCGGCCGCACGCTATTCGACTCTTAGCAGCGAACGTTACTTAGGTAATTTCGGCGGGGCGACAAGCGGATAGCTCGAACTCGCCAACCCATCCTTCAAAAATGCAACAAGATCGGCCTTCTCTTCGGCCGTGAGGTTCAGCGGAAAAATCTCTTCGTCAAGTTGAGGGTTGGCGATGCCACCTTTGTTGTAATGTTCGACGACGTCCTCCAGAGTCTTCATGCCGCCGTCATGCATATACGGCGCCGACCGGGCGATATCACGAAGGCCCGGAGTTTTGAACGAACCGCGGTCGCCGAGCATTTTGCTGATGGCTTGCCGACCCTCATCGGGTTTTTCTTTATCCATGCCGACGCCCACGTTGTGAAACGCCGCATCGCTGAAATTGCCGCCCGCGTGGCAAGCGCTGCAGTGCCCTTTGCCGAAAAAGAGGTCCATGCCGCGTTTTGCCGACGCGCTTAGAGCCTTTTCATCACCGGCTTTGAAGCGGTCATACGGCGAGTCACCCGAGAGAATCGTGCGTTCGAAAGCGGCGATGGCTTTCGCTATGCCGTCGCTCGTCACCTCGGTGCCGAAAACATCCTTGAACTGCTTCTTATAGCCATCGATGCCGTTGATGCATTCGACGCAGGCTTCAAGAGTGTGCCCCATTTCAATCGGGTTCTGAATCGGCCCGAGGGCTTGGCCTTCAAGGTGCTCGGCTCGGCCGTCCCAGAACTGCAGCGGGAAATAGGCGGCGTTGAGAACCGTCGGAGCGCTACGACCGCCCTTTTGTCCCTTGATGCCGACGCCGAAAGGTTCGCCGTTGCTCCAACCTTTGGCCGGGTCGTGGCACGTGGCGCAACTGATGGTGCCGTCGTACGACAGCCGCGGGTCGAAATAGAGTTGTTTCCCCAACTCGATCTTGGCGGCCGTCTGCGGATTGTCGGCCGGAATCGGCAGCGGATCGAGACCGAGCGGAACTTTCGCCAAGTCGTCGGCCTTATCTTGGGCCGATGCCGAGTGAAACGAACAAAACAAGAGTGCGACGAGCAGTGCGGCGGCGGCTCGCGGGCAATGCATGACGTATCCCTTCCTCGATCTCGATGCGACTCCGGCGATGACGCACCGACCCGGCGGGACCGTCGGTGCGCGGAGTATTGTTGCCGATGGAAAGGGGAACGGCAAGCAACATTCGCGGAGTGCCAACGCACGACCGCATGCGACGAGGGCCGGTGATTAAGCGCCGACGCCGTGGGTCGTCTCGTATGCGGCGATCTTATCGACGTGCTCAAGCGTAAGGCCGATGTCGTCCAAGCCGTGAAGCAGGCAATGACGCCGGAACGGATCAACTTCGAACGAAAGTTGCAGCCCGTGGTCGTCGCGAATTGTTTGCGTTTCGAGGTCGACCGTGAGCTTGTAGCCCGGGTGCTTTGCGGCGCGACCGAACAAATCGTCGACTTGCTCTTCGCTCAGGCGAATCGGCAACATGCCATTCTTGAAGCAATTGTTATAGAAGATGTCCGCGAAGCTGGGAGCGATGACGGAGCGGAAGCCGAAATCCTCCAAGGCCCACGGAGCGTGCTCGCGCGACGACCCACAACCGAAGTTACGCCGGGCCAGCAAGATCGACGCACCCTTAAACTCCGGCTTATTCAATTCGAAGTTCGGGTCGTCCTGGCCGTCGGCCGTGCGACGCCAATCCCAAAACAAAAACTCCCCGAAGCCGGTCCGTTCGATCCGCTTCAAAAACTGCTTCGGGATGATCTGATCAGTATCGACGTTGGCCCGATCCATCGGAGCGACAAGACCGGTGAGCTGCGTGAAGGCTTTCATCGGGGCTGGTTCGGAGTTCGGGTTGGAAAATCAGAATGAGCTGCGTTCGTCTCGGCGAAGAAGCTGTGCTTACGCCTGGTAATCCCACTGGCGAATATCGACAAAATGGCCTGCACACGCAGCAGCGGCGGCCATCGCAGGGGAAACGAGATGCGTGCGGCCTCCCTTGCCTTGGCGGCCTTCGAAGTTGCGGTTCGACGTCGACGCGCAGCGTTCGCCCGGCTCAAGCTTGTCCGGGTTCATCGCCAAGCACATGCTGCAACCGGCTTCACGCCAATCGAAGCCGGCCGCCTTGAATATCTTGTCCAGTCCTTCCGCCTCGGCTTGCAGCTTTACCTGACCGGAGCCAGGCACGACCATCGCGCCGACGTGGCTCGCAACTTTGTGCCCCTTCGCGGCGGCGGCGGCGGCCCGCAAGTCTTCAATGCGGCTATTCGTGCAGCTGCCGATGAAAACACGATCGAGCTTCACTTGCGTCAGCGGAGTGCCGGCCTTGAGGCCCATATAGTCCAATGCGGCGGCAGCCGTCTTGCGCTCCGTGTCGTCTTTCATCGACGACGGATCGGGCACCACGTCGGTCACCGGGGCAACCTGTCCGGGGTTCGTTCCCCAGGTGATTTGCGGGGCAATGTCCTTGGCCTGATAGACCACCGAACGATCAAACTTCGCACCGGAATCGGTCGTAAGGTTCTTCCAGCGAGCGACGGCTGCATCGTACGCGGCGCCTTGCGGCGCAAACTCACGCCCCTTGATATACGCAAAGGTCTTTTCGTCCGGCGCGATCATGCCGGCCCGCGCGCCGGCTTCGATGGACATGTTGCAAACCGTCATCCGCTCTTCCATCGACAGATTACGAACGGCCTCGCCCGCGTACTCGATGACGTAGCCGGTACCGCCGTCGGTCGTGATCTGGCCGATGACGTACAGGATCAAGTCTTTCGCCGTGACGCCTTGCGGCAGTTTGCCCTCGACGCGAATTTCGAACGTCTTCGGCTTGTACTGCAGCAGCGTTTGCGTGGCCAGCACATGCTCCACTTCGCTCGTGCCGATGCCGAACGCCAACGCGCCGAACGCGCCATGCGTCGCGGTATGACTATCGCCACAGACGATCGTCATGCCCGGCTGCGTGAGGCCAAGTTCCGGCCCGATCACGTGGACGATCCCTTGTTTCGGATCGTTCAAGTCATAAAGCTTGACGCCGAACTCGCGGCAATTGTTGCGCAGCGTGTCAATCTGCTGCTTCGAAATCGGGTCGGCGATCGGCAGCGACCGATCCGAAGTGGGAATGTTGTGGTCGGGCACGGCCGTCGTCAGTTGCGGGCGTCGCACTTGCCGGCCGGCCAAACGCAGGCCTTCGAAAGCCTGCGGGCTGGTGACTTCGTGGACCAAATGACGGTCGATATACAGAATCGTCGCTTTGCCGGGTTCGTCGACGACGACGTGCTCATCCCAGATTTTGGCGAACATCGTTCGCGGCGTGCTGCTGACCATGCTCCGACTCTCATGAAAGTCCGGCGGTGCGAGCTGCGCCTGATAGGTACGCGGCCTGTCGCCCGGCGGAATTCGTCATTTTACCCTTGCGAGGCCGTTTTGTGGAGCGGCCCCATACGCCGGGCGGAAAAGCGCTGGCGGCGTCCAACTCACGAGAAATCGTGACGCAACGGCGACGTTCGAGGTTCGCCTTACTTTACCGTCACCGGAACGGCTTGGGCCTGCGAGCCGGGTACATCTTCCAGGCGGCATGAAAGCTTGTCGTTACGAACCTCACGATCGACGGCGATCGTCACCGTGTGACGACCGGCCGAAGGTTCGATCCGTAACCGATCGGCCGGTTCCACCGGTTTGCCGTCGACCCAAATCTGCAAGGCCTTCGCGCTGTCGAACACCAAGTCGAGCGGCCCCGGCTGCTGCACGTCAATCTGGAACCGTACGAGCGTGAACGGCGGCACCTTCATGAACTTATTCTTGATCGATCCAAGCACTCCGAGCGAATCGAGCGGCAGTGCGCCGTCGAAGCGTGCGTAAACCGGCTCCCAAGTGAGACGACCGTCGTTGGTCGCCGCGATGCCCAAGCGATTGCGGCGCAGCAACTCCACGCCTTGCGGCGTCATCACGAAACTTTCCCAGCGGCGCACGGTGCGATCGGGCTTGAGTTGATACGGGCCGACTTTCCCCAACTCCCCGAGAAACTTGACGAGGTCGACCAGTTCGCCGCGAGTGAGGTTATCGACCAAGCCGGCAGGCATGAGCGACATGCCTTGCGAACGCTCTTCGATCGACTTCAGCGGCACCGTGAGTTCCTGATCTTCCGCGTTGCGGAGAATCAGGTCTTTGTCCGTCTCGCGAACTTTCACGCCGCTGATTGTGAGGCCGTCGTCCGTAACGACGACCAACGAATGATAGCCTTCCTTAATCGCCTTGTTCGGCTGCACGAGCGAGTCGACTAAGTAGTCGAGTTGCGCACTGGCGCCGATACTCACCAAGTCCGGGCCGACGCGCCCTGCCGGCCCCACCGACGGCGTGGCACTTCACGCAATTCAAATCTTTGCGATGGAACAACGCCTCGCCCCGGGCCGCATCTCCCTTCGCCTTAACTTCGTCGACAAGCTGCACGACTTGTTCGGGCGTGAGTTGCAAGCCCGTCCCGCTGATGCCGCCGGCTTTGAGCAAAGCATCGACGAGCGCCTGATCGGGCTTTGCGGAACTACGTGCCGTACGGACGGCCAACTTGGCAACGTCGGCCGGCAGCTTCGCCGACGCAATCGCCGTTCGTAGAGCGGCCGCGGCAGGGGCTGCGTGTTGAACGCTTCGATGAGCGCAACCGCATCGACGCTCCCGGGCTCGGCCGAAGTAAGCAACGACACGGCCGCTTGTCCCGCCGCGCTCGGATAGACCTTTGTCAGACCGACGACGGCCGTTTGCCGAGTCGCCGCGGTGTAGGAATCGCTCGCCAGCTTAATGAGAGCCTGCGTCGATTCGGAGCCGCCAAGATCGGCCAGGGCGGCAACCGCCGCCAAGTTCCGCGGCTTCGGCTCCGTCGCCGTTTCCGCCAAGCGAACGACGTCAGCACGACTTTGTTCCACTTTCCACACGCCGAGCAACCGGGCGGCGGCGGATGCCACGCGTTCGTCGGACGCTTCGAGCAGTTCGTCGAGCAGGCTCGAAATCGCCGGCCGGTCGCACATTTCGTGCAGTTGCGGCGCTCGCCAGAGAATTAAGCAGCGCAAGCTGTTGCTCGGCGTCTTGGTTCGGGCTTTCCAAGACCCGGCGGAAAATCATCGCCAAGTCCTGCGGAGTGCCAAGCCGAGCGATGAGTTCTAGGACGCCTTCGCGTCGATCTTCAGGCAGGCGGCCGTCGTTCAACAATCGTACCAGCGGCGGAACAATCGCCGGTTCGTCGACGGCCCGCAGAGCAAATTCCAAGTGCGTCGGCTTCTCGTACAGCCGCGACTTCGAGTCGGCTTCCAGCACGGTCGGCAACCAAACGTCTTTCTGCTCTCGACAAGTTTGCCAAAGAGCAAAGTCGAGAAATTCGTCCATCGGCCGATCGAGCACGGCCAGCGCCGCCGCAACGGCTTCCGGCGTCTGAATGTTGCGCAATGCGCAGACGGCCTCGAGCCGAACTTGCGGGTGTTCGTCTTGCGCCCGCGTCACCAACGCCGGCTCCAAGTCGGCCGCGAATTCCAGCATTTGCCCGGTCACGCGTACGGCCGCGGCACGCACGTGATGGTCTTTGCTGTCGAGCAAGCTCAGTAGAAGCTCGTCGTCGATCGCTTCCCAGGTTTGCATCAGCCACAACGCTTCGAGGCGCGCGTGATCGTAACCCTCGGCCTTCGCATCAAGTCCGGCCACCCATTGCTGAAGCCCGATGACGTCCTCAACTTCGGCGACCGTTCGCTTGGCGAAATTTCGCGTATAGGCTTCGGGCGAACGAAGTTGATCGTAGAGCTTCGGTAGGTCCTGATCGTCATACTGCGGCGGCTCCAGCGGTTTGCGACCTTTCGCAGTTACGCGCCAAATGCGGCCGTGAACGTGATCGCGACGCGGATCACGGAAATCGACCTCGCCGTGTTGAATGATCGGGTTGTACCAATCGGCGATGTAGAGCGCACCGTCCGGGCCCATGCGCACGTCGATCGGACGAAACGCGACGTGCGACGTCTTGATCACTTCCGGCTGCTCGCGCGAAACATACGCCGAGCCGCTTTCCGTAAGTTTGAACCGCACGACACGGTGCGCGCGGAAGTCGCACGTGATCAGGTCACCTTGCCAATCGTCGGGAAAGTGGCGACCGCTGATGATTTCCAATCCACAATACTTCGGGCTGCCGGGATTGAGCCCGCTGAGCACTCGCGGCGCGCCGGGAGCGGTCGGAAGGTCATCGCCGGGAAACGTGTAGTTGATTCCTTCGCCGCCGGCACCGTCGGTGACGAACGAGGCTCCCCATTTGTCGTGCTGGTGTCCCCACGGGTTGATCCACCCGCGCGAGAGAATTTCGAGGCGTTGCGTCGGCGGGTAATACTGCCAGATGCCGCCGCCGCCGAGCCGACGAACGCCGTACGGCGTCTCAATGTGGCTATGAATGTAGATGGATTGGTTCATATACAACCGACCGTCGGGGCCCCACCGCAGCGTGTGCAGCAAGTGGTGCGTGTCTTCCGTACCGAAGCCGGAAAGCAAGGTCGAGCGGAAGTCGGACTTGAGGTCGTCGTCACTATCGCCGAGGAACACAAGTTCGGTGCTGTTGGCGACGAAAGCACCGGGCGATCCGTTGAACGTGCCCGGCTCGATGCCCGTGGGAATCAGCAGGCCGTCGGCAAAGACGGTCGTCTTCTCGGCTCGTCCATCGTGATCGGCGTCTTCCAGGACAATGATTTTGTCATTCGCCGCTTCGCCCGGCACGATATGCGGATACGTTTCGCTCGTCGCGACCCACAAACGCCCGGCCGCATCGAAGTTCATTTGAACCGGCTTGGCCAGCAGGGGATCGGCCGCGTAGAGATTGATCTCCAAGCCGTCGGCCAACTCCAAGGATTGCCGTTCCAACTCGGGATCGGGCGGCGGAATGTCTTTCAGATCGCGCTGAGCGAATGCTGCAGCACGCCCGCACAGCATCGCGATAACGAGTGAGCACAAAACGTTACGCGTAGTAAGCCGATCGTTCACTTCGCACCCCCGGCATTCTTCAAAGATTCGACGATCGCCTTTCTCGCTTCCACAATCTTCTTTTCTTCGGCAGCTACGAGCGGATCAAACGCGAACACTTCCTTGGCATTATTCCCCTGCTCATGCTTGCGAAAGCCGAAGAGATAGGTCTCGTTCTGCGGCCGCCAGCGATGAAAGAACAATTCATTCTTTTTGCGAATGTGTTTAAGCAGCAGCGGTTCCGAGCCGTCTTCCGTTTCCAACTGTGGACCTACCACTTCCTCGTTGAGCGGCAGTTCCAAGGCCTTGGCGAGGTCTTCGAACAGGTAGAGGTATCCAAGGCCGTTGATCGTGTTGCCGTCTTCGGTCAGCGGCAGAACTGAGCTCTTCTGAAACGAGTCCAAGCTCGTCGGCTGCACAAAGTCCACGAAGCGATGCCCTCGTTTCTCTGCGGTCTCCGCCATCGCCGCGGAGTAGTCTGCGGTGCTCTTGTCGTACGCCTCCCAATTGGGGTTTGGCGTGAGTTCACCGCTCTGCAGCGTGGGGCCGAGCACCACGATGCGGGCCTTCGTCGCTTCAAGTACGTCCAGCAACTGGCCGAATCCTTCACGAAACTTCGGCAGGCCCGCGTCGCCGGCAAACGCCTCGACGTTTCCGTATCCGAGGAAGATCACCGTCGGCTTGGCTTCATTCACTTGATCCTTCAGCGCCTGAAACCGTCGGCTTGCGTGCCGAAACCGGCTCGCGATTCGCCCCAGACGGTATCACCGCTCCAACCTAGGTTGCGAAACGTCACGTTTCGCTCCGGCCAAGCGAGCGTGAACATGAGTTCCCAAAAACCTTCTTGGGTTTCTCGCTCAATGAGCGTGTTGCCCAAGAGTACGACTCGGTCGCCGTCGCGAAGTTCAAAGTTTTCGGCGGCGTCGAGCGTCGGCGCAGCCAGCAGCAAGCCGAGCACGAGGGATAGAGGAAGCCACTTCATAACGGCGTCTCGCGAGGAGGGAAATGTCGCCGTTTACTGTAATGTGCAACCCCGCTTCACGCCACAATCTCGCGAATCAAATGACCGTGAACATCCGTCAGCCTGCGGTCGATCCCGTTGTGTCGTACGGTCAGCCGCTCATGATCGATGCCGAGCAAATGCAAGATCGTCGCGTGGACGTCGTACACCGTCGTCGGATGTTCACGTTCGGCCGGCTTGTAGCCCCATTGATCGCTGGGCCCGTATGAAACTCCGCCTTGAATTCCGCCGCCGCAAAGCCAGTTGGTGAAACAATACGGATTATGATCCCGGCCTTTGCCTCCTTGCGTGCTCGGCATACGGCCGAATTCCGTCGTCCACAAGATGATCGTATCGTCGAGCAGCCCTCGTTGCCGCAGGTCTTGAATGAGCGCCGCCGCGCCGCGGGCCATGCCTTGAGCCAGCGGACCGTGGTCGCGACGGACGTCCTCGTGCGAATCCCAGTTGCGACGCGGAAAGCCGTTGTCGTTGCCGCTCCAAACTTGCACGAATCGCACGCCTCGCTCGAGCAACCGACGTGCGACGAGGCACTTCCTCGCAAAGTAGTCCGTCTCCTCCAACGCGTTGATTTCCGTATCGAACGTCGTGCGACCATGGTCAAGCCCGTAGAGCTTCAGGACATGCGCGGGCTCACGCGAGAGATCGAGCGCTTCGGGCGCTGCCAATTGCATGCGTGCCGCGAGTTCATAGCTGCGAATGCGGGCCTCCAGCCGAGAATCATCAGCTCGCGACGCCGCATGCATACCGTTCAGCCGACCAAGCAACGAGTGCGCATCCGCTTCTTCGAGCGCGTTGACGAACGCCCCGCCTCGCGTCGGCAAAAGATCGGCGATCGGCGGGTTGCGGCCGGGCGAGATCACCGTGCCGGAATGCTCGGCCGATAAAAACGCGCTGTCCCAATTCTTCGGTCCGTTGGAGGCAAAGCCGCGATGATCCGGTAGCACGACGAACGTCGGCAGATTCTCATTCAAGCTGCCCAGGCCGTAGCTGATCCAGCATCCCATGCCGGGAAACCCGGGCGTCTGAAACCCCGTCGCCTGCAAGTACGTGCTTTGGCTATGCACGCCGGTCTTGCCGACCATGTTGTGAATGAAAGCGATGTCGTCGACGCATTCTCCAAGCGCCGCGACCGGTTCGCCGAGCAACTTGCCGCTCGCACCGTACGGCTTGAAGTCCCAGACCGGCCGCATCCACGGGCCGAGGCCGTTTTGAAAAGTCTCGACCTTTTCCCCAAAGTCCGACGGTTTGCCGTCGTACTTCACAAGTTCCGGCTTGAAGTCGAACAGGTCGATATGACTGGCCGCGCCGGCCATAAAGAGCTGCACGACGCGTTTGGCCTTCGGCTTGAAGTGCGGCAGCCCTTCCAATCCACGGCGACTTGCCTCTGCTCCGTTCGAACCTTGAGCGGCGTCCTGCGACAACAACGCAGAGAGTGCGAGGCCGCCGAAGCCGTTCCCCAGCGTTTGCAGCATGGCTCGGCGATTAACTGGTTGCTGCCGCATGACAAATCCCTAATCGACGAACATGAACTCGTTCAAATTCAGCATCACACGACACGCCGCAGCAAGCCCGTGCTTTTCAGCGAACGCCGCGAGTTCGGCAAGCTCCGGCTTGCTGGCCGCACGGCCGGTCGCCTCAAAGAATCCGCGAGAAATGCGAGCCTCCGGAGAATCACGAACCTCGCTTTGCAATCGCTCCGCAAAGTGCTCGGCCATCGCGAGCGTAAGTCCGTTGTTGAGCAAGGCCAGGGCTTGTAGCGGCGAAAGACTTTCGTTCCGCCGGTCCGTTTGCATCGACGGATCGGCACAGTCGAACGTCGTCATAAACGGCTGCGGTTGCGAACGAACGATGAAGCGATAGATACTCCGGCGGTGCGATTTCGCATCGTTGGGGTCGTGCAGATGGTATTCGTAGTGCGGAGAATGTTGCGGCTTATCGATGATAAAGTCACGAAAGCTCGGGCCGTACATCATCCGATCAAGCTTGCCGCCGAGCACCAACAGCGAATCGCGCAAGGCCTCGGCATCGAGACGGCGGCGATTGGCCCGCCACAGCAACCGATTGTCTGCGTCTTTCGCAATTGCGGCCTCGATATCCGACCCGCTGCTTGCCTGCCGGTACGTGGCGCTGGTCACGATCAACCGATGCAGGCTTTTCAGCGACTGCGACTCGACGTATTTGCCTCCATCGCGAAACTCGCCGGCAAGCCAATCGAGCAACTCGGGATGCGTTGGCTTCGCACCGTTGCGACCAAAATCATTCGGCGAGTCGACAAGCCCACGACCAAAGTGATACTGCCACACCCGATTGACGATCGAACGCCACGCCAGCGGGTTCTTGCGATCGACGATCCAGCGAGCCAGCGCGGCGCGGCGCTCTCCCTCCAATCCGTCGCCCGCGAGTTCGAATCGCCCCGACAATTCGCGCACGGCCGTCAAAGCCCCCGGTCGCACCTCTTTCTGAGGCGCAGCCACGCTGCCGCGGGCCAAGACAAAGATCGCCCGAGGTTTGCCGCCGTCCGGACCTGTGCCGCGAAAGTTACCCGTCCCCTGATGCACGGCGGCGACGAAGCAACTCTGCTGCGGTCCGAGCCTGCGAAGTTCCGCCGTCGCCGCACGCTCGCGGCGAATCGACCTCGCGAGTTCCAACCGCTGGCCGCTTGTCGCCAGGCTCACCATTAGGCTCGTGCGGCGTTTGGCCAGTTCCGCCGCTTGCTCGCTTGCCGGCTTCTTCGACTTACCTTGCGGCACGTTCGGCAAACTTGCCATACGCTCGGCAATCCGCGACTTCACGGCCTCGCGCTCCCGAACCGCCGCAGCGGCGAGGGCCTGCAATTCTTTGCGACGTCGCGCCACCGCCGGGTCCAAGTCATACGTCTTCGTCGTCCGATCCACCGCCGCAAACACGGCCTGCAAGCTGTAATAGTCTTCCTGCGTGATCGGGTCGAACTTATGGTCGTGGCACTGAGCACACTGCACGGTCAGGCTCACGAACGTCTGAATCGTATTCGCGACCATATCGTCGCGGTCGAGATGCCGAGCGATCTTGCCGTCGGTCTTCGTCTCCGGCACTTCCACATGGCCGATCAAGTCCCAGGGCCCCGCGGCAATGAAACCTAAGGCTTCGATTCCGTCCCGCGTGTCGGGGTAGAGCACGTCGCCGGCAAGTTGCTCTTCGACAAACCTCGCGTACGGCCGATCTTCGTTGAAGGCGCGAATCACGTAATCGCGGTACGGCCAGGCGTTCTCACGCGGCTTGTCCTTGTCGTAACCGTGCGTTTCGCCGAAGTGAACCACGTCGAGCCAGTGCCGCGCCCAACGTTCGCCGTAATGCGGCGAAGCGAGCAATTCATCGACGAGCTTCTTATAAGCGGCGTCCGGCTGCGCGCGATATGCGGCCACGAACGCTTCGATCTGTTCCGGAGTCGGCGGCAAGCCGATGAGGTCGTAGTAGAGGCGGCGGCAAAGTACCGCAGGTTCGGTCTCCGGCGAAGGCGCGAGGCCGTGCTCCTGCAGCTTCGCACGAATGAAGCCGTCGATCGGATGCCCGCCCCGCGGCTCGCCCGCAACTTGCGGAACCGCCGGCCGTGCGATCGGTTCGAGCGACCACCATCGGTAGCCTTCGAAACGCCGATCGCGCAGCACATTCCCCTCGGGCCACGCGGCTCCGTCGGCGATCCAACGCTCAAGCGTCGCAACCTCCGCCGCCGTCAGCGGCTCGCGGTTCTTCGGCATCGGCGCTTTGCCGTCGGAGTCGTGCCGTACGAAGTCGAGCAACAAACTCTCTTCCGGCTTGCCGCGCACGATCGCCGGGCCAGACTCTCCGCCTGTCGCCGAGGCCGCCCATGTCGTCAGCGAGAGCTTTCCCTTCGGCGGGCCGTCGGGCGAGTCGGCCGCTCCATGACATTCCAAGCAGCGACGCTCGAGGATCGACGCGACCTCTTTACTTAACGGTAGGGCGACATCCGCGGCGACCGCCGGAGCGCGCACCGCGGCGATCTGCAACGACGCCAAAGTGACGAAACACGCTAAAAACAGGGAGCGGAGCGACATCGCAAAAGGCTCCGAGCGGCGGCGGGAGAAACGAGCGGAAAATTGGTCAGACCAATTTTGCACCAGCATAACGACCCCGCCGGCCTGCCGCAAGTCGGCTCCGAACACATCGCCGAGCCATTCACTCGGACGACAAGATCACTCCGCCGGCGCGCTGACATCGTCGCAGGTTAATCAAGCCGCCGCGATTAAGATCACGGAGCCGTTCACTGCGCCGCCGCGCATAACATCGCCGGGCCGGCTACGCAGTTTCGCCGCTGCTATTCCGCAGCGCGGCGCGCCGCCACGCCCCGCAGAAACTCTTCCGTTTCGCGCTCTCCCTCGGCGACAAACTCCGCCAGATGCGCCGAGTTCGCCACGACGTGAACCCGCATCGCCTCGGCGCTCCTTCGACGTCGCGGCGCTTCACCGCCGTGAGAATCTTGGCGTGATGCTCATGCGCGAGCTTCGTGCCGTAGCGGCCGAGCGTGCGCCGCCGGCCTTCGATAAGCAGCTCCTGAATCGGCTGCAGAATCACTTGAAAGATCGGATTGCCCGTCGCTTCGGCCAGCACCGCATGGAACCGCACGTCGGCGTCGACATGCGCTTTGAGCGATTGCTTCGGGTTCCCCAGCGCCTGCTGCGCGGCTTCGAGTTGTCGCAGGTGCTCGTCCTTGCGATGCTCGGCGGCCATCGCGGCGATCGTCGTTTCCAACGGCAGCCGCGCGTCGCTCAGTTGATCCAGTCGCAACACGCCCTGACTGAGCATCCATTGATAATTCAGCCGCTGCCGGCTTCCGTCGGCGGCCACGATCCGCGTGCCCGAACCTTGCCGGCTATGCACCAGCCCCAAGCCGGCCAACCGTCCGATCGCCTCGCGCACCACGCTCCGGCTGACCCGCCATTCTTCGGCCAGCAAACGTTCCGGCGGCAACCGGTCGTCGGCCTTGAGTTCGCCGCAAAGAATCAAATTTTCCAGATACGCCGTGATCTCCGCCGTACGATCGGCGGGGCTCTTCGACGGGCGCGACTTGGCGGCGGGGCGGCTTTTAGGCATCGCCTCAGCTTAGGTGCGGGCCTGCATGCGTCAAGTTCGGGCCGGCCGCGCTTGTCGGCCGTTTGTGGGGGAAGTTAACATGGAAGTCGTCCGATTTTCGCCCGCGTTTCCCGTCGCTTTCCACGTACCCGCATTCTTCGAGGCCTTCGTCATGAAGCGTTTCGTTACTTCCTCGGCTTTCCTTGCGACGGCGCTCGTCGTCGCCCTCGGTTTCACCACGTCCGCGTCGGCCCAACTTCCCGGGCCGCCCGTCCCCGTTCCGGTTCCCGGCGGCGGCAACGGCAAGAATCTCGCCCGTCTCCCCGACGACCAAATCGAAGGGACGATTTTCGAATACAAGGGAACGTTCAAGCGAGGCGAGGCCGCGGAAGACGTGCTCGAAGGAAAGTTCCGCCTCGAAGGCTCGGCCATCTTCGACGTCGGCGGCACGTTCCGCGCACCGTCGCAAGCCGAGCTCGAGAAGATCAAGCAGAAGATTCTCTCGGGCAAGGGGGGCGACATCCGCCTCCCCGGCGGCCCGCAACAGAAGCGTCTCGGCCAATATCAAAAGATCTCCGGCGGCCGCCTCCGCCTCGACCTCGACGACAAAGAATCGCTCAACGGCACGATGCTCATCAATCGAAAGAAAGGCACCGACGACATCTGGATCGGCACCTTCGCGGAAAAGGAAGGCACCAAAGTCATCCGCACCTGGCAAGTCCAACTCCGCCCGATTGAAGATTAGTGAAAGGCTAAGCCGAACAGAAATAGACTGGCGGCGTCAACGAAGCGACGGCCCATTCGTCCGGCAACTCACGTCACTCGCCAAGCCAATCGGCTAAAAGCTCTCAACAAAGAAGCCGTTCGATCTTTTGGTCGAACGGCTTCTTGTCTTATCGAATCAGGGCGACAGGATTTGAACCTGCGAGTGAAGGAGCAGCAAACAGTGACGCAGTCTGCGTTTGTGACTTTTGCAATGGGTACCGCGCTGCATTAGCGCTGCATCAAAACACCCCATCCGTTTGAACGTGTTGGGCAAAAGATACGCAGGCGAACTAAGGGAGAATAAGTCCATTTTGAGTTGCTGTTTCAACTGCACGTAACACTAAGTCATTGCAGCGGATTGCAGCGGTGACATTGATTCCAAATGCGATTGGCAAATTACGAACAATTTCCGCAAGTACCTTGGATCCGTCGCGCCGTGCAGCAATGCGCCGCATTACAGCAACGATAAAATCTTCCATACGCGACGAAACGATGAGCTGCAACTGGATTCCTATACAAATCTGAATAGAAAGCGAGATCACTGCTTGTGGATCGCCAATATCGAAAAACTTGAGAACCGATGACAAAGGCCTACGATCGGTCTTCCAATCAGCTTCCTTTCCAGCTGCAACGACGATTGCAGAATTCCAGAAGGTCGGCTCAAAACCGAGGCGTAGCAACTGAACGGCATAGTGCGTGTTCTGTTCTGTCGTGATCTTGCCCAGCCGGCACATGCCGTCAAAGTAGGATTGAGTCCAGACACGTGGGATCGCATTTTCACGGTCCACAACCAACGCGACAGTCATATCGTCGGTCCAGTGAATTGCCCCCTCTGCTTTTGCAAGAAATGCGCTCTCTGCGTAGGCGGCTCCGAATAGCTCTTCGTATTGTTCTCGCACGTCGCTCTCAATGGAGGCAAGACTTGCGCCACCGCGGACCTCACAAGTGCCTGCCAGCCAGTCCAAATAGTTGCGGAGTCTCTCCCGATACTCTCGGTGAGCGGCTTCGTCATGAGCAATGTAGCGAATCCGGCCATTTATCGAGCACGTATAACCCGAAGGAATACGACCTTCAGACACCCGCTCAACTTCCTCTTGAAGTGACAACAACGTGCTTTGAGGCACAAGACATCGTGATGGGAGTTTGGGAATATTTTCGTAAATGCCGGTGGTAAACAAAGTTGCTGCCGACGATGGATCGAGCACTACAATCGAGGCATCGTCAAGAGAATCCCTCGACGACTCGTGCTCTTCGCGTAGGCCTGTTGCGCATCGGTTCCATAGTTCTTCATCGTTGCCAATGATAAAGCCGCTTTGAATGTGGGAGCAACTGCGAGTGCGAGCGAACGTACTAATACCAAACGGATTGCTGATGAAGACCTGCCTAGCAAGCTCGTCATTGGCAGCCATCGCCTGCATCATCTGCAGCATTGGTTGAATGTCGGCCCCACCGTCAGGATTTTTCCCGGCATGAAACTTCCTCACAAAGTTGACCTCGGGAAACCGCCGTTCCCAACTGTCAAATAGATCCTTCGCGCGGAAAAAATACTTACTGCAAAATTGCTTGACAGTACCCGTACGCCGCTGGAGTTCGTCAGCGCGAATCGTCATCGATTCACCTTGACGCTTTCCAATCAGCTCAATTGCAAGAGGGTGAGACGGGGAGAGTTCGTTGTTAGCCAGCGAGTTGCCATCCTCCTCCAAGATGACCCAATGCTCTTCGCCCGTATCGTCTTCTTTGTAGTTGACTGCGTCACCACGTAGCACGACGTCCGAGTTTGACCGGATGTCGGCGCCGCCAGGATTGAAGGCCAGTACATACAACTGATGTAAATGCGCGTCATTCGGAAACCGCTTCGTTAGCGTGTACGCAAATTTTACGGCGCACTCCCGAAGGCCGGAGCGCCTTAGGATCTCAACGACCCAAATCCCAATCTGCACGTCCGCGGTTGTCGCAGAAGGAAGCCTTGACTCATCTGTTTCAACCAAATCCAACCTTCCACTCCGCGTTGCAAACACTGACCGACGCACACGAAGGGCTGCCTGAAGTTCGGGATCAGTAATATTATCGAGGTAGCTGTCTATCGTCTCTATAGCCTTTGCGTCTTCGTGGTACCGCCCTAGGGTGTCTAGTTCCGCATGTAAACAGTGCGCATCAATGCAGCCACGTTGTCGAAGTTGCGCACAGAATTCGAGCAGAAACTTGTCACTCTTACTTCTTGAAGCGCATTCAAGAACATGATGCCAGTAAGGCCAGGATGGAGATGCAACTGCAACTGGCTTCCAAACCTCAAGCGCAACGGCGAACTGCTCAAGCCGGGAACAAAGCTGTGCAAGCCATTGGCGCTGAACTACGGTGTCGACGTCCGACAGAAGTGAGACGATTTCACGAAGTGCATCTGCTGCGTCTTCAGGAGTTTCGTCCTCGGAACTGTCGTTCGCGATGCGAATGTACAAAGCAAATGCCTTTGCGAGCCACGGGCGTTTCGCGAGCGCGGCAAGGCGATTCGACTCGGACGCAAACCAGTTCCCGTTGCCTGTTGAAAAAGCCGTCAAACAAAGCTGCAAAAGCCAATCGACGCTGGTGTTGGAAGCTTCAGCCGCAACGCCGTCAACGTCAGTTTTCAGGATTTCAAAAGCTTCAAGTTCGTCTGCTGCATTGTGGTTGCCGTACAAAAGCATGGCCAACATTAGGCGATCGTGAGAGTCGCCATCGATCGCAACCAATTTGCGAAGAACGTTCTGAGCATCTTTCTTTCTGTCCACACCGACAAGTAACTGCATGTAGTGCCGGAGCGCTTCCGGTGACTTCGGCTCTAGTAAAAGCGAGGCGTTAAAATGTCGTTCGGCAGCAGCTTCGTCTCCTCGCATTAACTCACACACGGCCATGCGATGTTGAACACGAGCGAGCATTGCCTTCGGCAAGTGCTCGGAACGATCAAGCAACGTTTGATAAAGCGACAAGGACTCGTCAAGCACCGCTACATTTGGCGGCGATCCTCCGGCAATTCGGGATTTGCGGAAGATTTCCACCTGCGAGTTTTGCAGAGACACCGCCAAATGCTCGAGAAGCACAGGGGAATCTTGCATTTGAGCGTGGGCACGTCTAGCGAAGTTGCACGCCTGCTCAAAGTCCCCACAGCGTTCCGCCCATCGACTTCTAGCAAACAGGATGTCGACGCTTTCGCTGAGGGGAGACGGGATAACGTCACTGAAGTCAGACGGTGCGCGATCTAGCGGCGCGGATTGAATTAAGACCCCAAGCGCAAGTTCCGACATCGGAAACTCCTGCAAAGCGCTCTTGGCCGTTTCATGCGCCGTATCAAGGTCGTCACTCAAGAACGTTGTGAGCGCTTTCAGGCCTGCTGCATTTTCAGTGTCGTTTTCAAATCGCAGGGCTTTCTTGAACTCAACAACCGCCTCCTTGTGCTCATTGCGCTCGTAGTGCGCAAATCCAAGATTCGCGTGAATTCGGTATTGCAAACGCCGGTCATGCCCAGGCGTGCGTTGCATCAAGCGAGTCAAAATATCGATAGCGACATCGGGCATTCCCGCTTTTGTTTTGCTCACCGCTATGTCCACCTCACTATGGTCTGCGCGAGGGTCCCCATAGTTATGTTGGTGTTCGATATTCTGCTGATTCCATGCCAAGCGGTTGCTGGAAAATACTTGAAGCTTCGCAGTCAGTAATCGAATGCGGCTGTCAGAAGTGACGACCAAATCCAAGATGAAACACCCTATCGCCAAGGCACTTCCGCATATGTAGAACGCCGGTCCAGGCGATTCTGGAGTGACATCCAGAGAAAGGAGTGAAGGAAGCTTGAGGTGCACCGCTGCAGTTAAAAGCGATGGGCAAAACAGAACCGCTACAACCGCTTGGCCTACACGAAAGTATCTGTGGCGCGGATTGAGCCACAAAGCGAAGAGAAAGATTGCGGCAAAGGCTAACAGGAAATATCGAAACGAAGCGGGTGCGACAGCGCACAGGATCGCGAATCCCGTCAACAAAGCGGCAATGAGAAATGAAGTACGTACCCAATTGGTACCACGATGATCGGTCATTTGAGTCTTTTCTCGTTCCGTGGTCTGGCGGCCAGCTGGAGATTCTATCCCCACGAATGACTGTGCAAAGTGCCGGATGTAGAAGGATAATTCAGCAAAAGCTGCAAAGTGTAACGCTCAATATTTCCGATCTCTTTTGCACAGTTACTAAGGCTTAGGAAGAATTCCGCTCGTCGCGTAGAGATGAAAACACATGGACCAACAAAGAGAAGCGTGCGTCTGACAACGGAACACAGCGGGTAGCCCAGGTTGCTTTTGCAACCTGGGTTTACAAGAGGCTGAGAATCGCGCGCTCCAACAACCTTAACAGGCCTCTCGCTTCGCCCAGGTTGGCGAGCAACCTGGGCTACCCGCTAGGGTGATAGGCGGTGTTCGCCGCTTCGCAGTCGGTTCAGGAATGCTAGGGCCGGGCGGGTTGCTTCGGGGAGTGGGGCTTCGTGGATTTGTCCGGCGAGGTCGGGGAGGCGGTGTCGCTGGAGGAACTCGCAGAACTTGTCGCGGGTGCTCGCGTCCCAGGCCCGCACTTTGGCCTCGGTCTCGTCGAGCGACTGAAGCAGACAGCCGTCGCAGCGGTAGGTCGTGACGAAGTCGTTCTGCGATTCGTTCCACCACGGGATCACGTGCGCGGCGGAACCGCGGCAAATGGTGTAGCAACCCGAGCAAATCAGCGTCGGCCCGGCGGGCGCAGGTTGAACCGGACGACGGAAGAGCCTGTCGAACCATCCCATCGGCATTTCCTCCTCGGCTCGGGCTTCCGCCGCCGAACAACGAATCGGGCGGCGGGGCGTCCGAGTTGCTTGGTATCTTCGTCGGTTTTCCACGGGCGGAGAAGTGGCCGGCGAATGAACTCGACAAGCCTCGCGCTGCGCCCAGGTTGGCGAGCAACCTGGGCTACCCGCCATCCGTTACCTGATTTGTTCGCTTACCAGAGAACGTCTCGCCAGTCGGATTGAGCCGTGATGACGAGGTGGCGGACGCCGAGAGCGTATCCGCGGGCTCGATCTAAGATGGCGTTGCAAATTCGGTTGCTGCCGCATTCTTTCGGAATCAGGCAGGCGAGGTATTCCAACACCGCCGTTTGCTCCAGCGACGGAAACTCCTGCCGGACACGACTCACGACGGCCGGCGGCAGTTGGTCGACGAAGTCCTGCACGTTGTCAGGAATCTCCAAGACGCGCGGCTGAATCCTGTCGTCCGGTCGATTACCGGAGATGATCACGTTGCCCGCCTCGTCGACGCCGAAGCGAAGCGAGCATTGCGGGCAGACGCCCCAACTTTGCACGGAGGAGAACGTCGTGCGGCAGTCCGGGCAAGTGCGGTCCCAACGGGGCAATCGGGTCGGCATCGGCGTACCTGTCATTCGCGCTTGGCGACTTCGATGCGGATGAACTCGGGAAGATAATTCGGCGTGCAATTTTTGGAGACGTGCTCGTCTTTGTAGAGCCCGAGCGCTTTGCCGAGTTTGATACATCGGGCGCGAAACTTCGGCTCGTGAACGCCGATTTGGCCGGCGCAGAAATTCATGGCCCATTGCACTTCGGGCTCGGCGTCCGCCAGCTCGCTTTCGAGCGAGGCCAGCAGCGCCGCACTATTGCCGGGAGGCGTTTGCCCGACCCAGCGCAAGCGAGCTTGGTGATACCAGAACAAGCGACGCAGCAGCGGCGAAGGATTCTGTTCCCACGTCGCAAGCAGGAGGACCAGCTTCTTGTCTTTGGCGAGTTGGTTGGCGAGGAGCCAATCGGCCAGTTGGCAGCGTTCGGCCGAGTCGTGCCGCAGCATGTCCGCGGCGAGCTGAGCAATGACGTCGGCCGCGAGGAGCTTCGCATCGAAGATCAGGGTCGCGAGCAGCCGCGGGTAGTATTGGCCCGTCGACCAAAGCTCCAGGGCCAGAGCATGGTCTTTCTTGATCGCTTTGCCGTGGGCTTTGAGGTCGCCCAGCTTCACGGCGCCGCCGGTGACCTGGGCGACAAGTTTCTTCGCTCGCGCCGATAACGGCATGTGGTGCGTCTCCATTTGAACGGCCGAACGATGAAGGTCACTTGCGCGGCGGCTTCATGTCTTGCGCCGAGCAGCAAAATCAACGGATGATCCGGCGCTCGGCGGCGGCGACGGGCTCGGTTCTACGACCACGTGCCTTTGACCCACTTAGAGCAGGTATCATGCTCGAACATCAGCCGCCCGCAATAGACTGACTCATGGCTTTTGCACCAGCCCCAATCGGTATCGATCGTGTCGTACTTTCGGCAACCACCGCATTGTTCTTCGTGCCAATGATCGCGCTCGTCGTTGAGGTTAACGACTCGGCGACATCGGTCGCACCAAATGACCGTCAGATGTCCACGATCAACTTCGATTTGCATGCAGCACCTTACCCGAAGACGCGTAGCTCTTGCTGACATCGGCAGGCCTTTGCGAGGCGTGCGGCCCACGCAACGGCCTCCTCGCGCGAGGGTAGTTCGAGCACGGTGAAGCCGCCGTTGAGCGGAGGCGCCCACGGATAGCCGCCGGCGACGACCGTGCCGTCGGCCGAGACGAGCGCGGGGGGCACGGCTTCGTCGATGCCGCCGGCGAAGAGGTAAACGCCGGCGGCCTTGGCTTCGTCGATCACGGCGTTCGCGGCTCGCCCCACCGCCTCCAATTCGCTCGCGGGCACGACCATCGCCGCGCTAGGAAAGGAGATCAGGTATTTGGCCATCGGGTGCTTTCGTTGGAGATGCAGCGGCGGCTATGTCGTACGCCGGGAGCGCTTCGATGCCGTCAATATGCCGTATGACGCCCACGAGGCAAGCACCGCCAAGAAATAGATCACACTACACCCGCGCGACACGAAGGCGGCCGTCCACTGCCAAGGGTTGCGATCACCGGCGTTATCCGCAAGGACGACCACGCTCGCAAGTGCGACGAATCCAAGAATGCGGCGGACGCTCCGAACGACGCGGTACTTCGCGGCCGGCCGACTCTAAATACCCAGCAGTTTCTCGACACGCTCAAGATCCTTCGAGACATAAGTTCGAGACTTGCCGGCCGTAAGCGAGTCGTACCACGCAAGCACTTGCGGGCTTGGCGAGTATCGGCCTTTCTCTACCACCGCATGGCCGGCCTGCATTAAGCGGTCCAATCCACCGTCAAGTTCCTCATCAGTGAAGATCGCATGGTTGATGAAGTCGCCGACGACGCGCAGGTGGTCACGATCGCTCGGTTCGCGAGCATAGATGAGCGAGAGAAGTAGCCAAGCGTCCGAAGTGTGAAACATTCCGAGCCGCCTAACGGTCCAAACTCAGTGACCCAAACCACGGGACGCATGGATTGCCAACCACGGCGACAGGCCGGGCTCGCAGCGCATCGCTAGGCGTCTTCGCCCCTGCAGCGAATTGTTAAGGTGGCCACGCTACAACGCACGCCACTCTTCAACAACGATCTGGTACTCATCTTCATAAAAAACTTTTCCCGGATTCTTGGACCGAAGGACGCGGACCGGCGAATTGTGCTCACGAAGCAGTGAAACCAGCCCCCACATCTTAGAGATCGACTCGCCCGCATCATCTTTGAACCAAGCGACCACATCACGAGGCCAATCGCTCGTGGAGAAGGGCGGGCACGGCAAGTTATCGTTTAGCCACGCATACGTCTCCGCGAGCCAATCTTCTTGGTACGGTTCCAATACACCTTTTTCACGCAGCAGGCGCGCCTCCGTGACGACGCCGGTGAGTTGGCGATGATCTTCACCTTCTTCTCCAACCACGAAGCGAACAAACATTGGCCACCTAACCGGTATCCGACCGCCGAAGTGCGGCAAAACATTTATTCAACTTTGCAGCCGAGCATGGATTAGCGAATTTCGACGAGTGATACTGCGACGCGATTGCGAACGATCGCCGGCCTCCCAAGCCGTGCCAGGCCGCAATCGCTTCCAATCTCATGGTACCCGGATGAGTTCGCCGTCGTGATAGTTCGGAATGTCGGAGTGGCCGTTGGGGCAGTAAAGGATCTCATGCCAGAGGCTGATGGCGGCCATGAACGGCGAGTAGTAGAACACCGTGCAATTCCCTTCGTCGCGTACCGAAGTAAAGCCGGCGTCGGCCAACGATTGATTCAGTTGCTCCGGGTCAACGCCGGGCAATTTGCCGGCTCGAAACTGAACGGTCCGCTCGAGAAGGCCGCGGTTCCAGTAGAAGGCCCGCACGGCGGCCGGCGTGGTGAAAAACCAAACGCCGTAAACCAGCGCAGCAACAGCGGCGACTGTGACGAGAACGACTACGATCTTGCACGGCACATGGCAGCTAGCTCAGAAACTTACCGACCTTCGAGATTAACAGTTCAACCAGTTCGGGCTGCATGTAGTCGTACTCGTCGGGGATGTCGAGGCAAATGACTCGTTTGCCGTTGAGGTGCGGCTTGAATTTGTGGCCGAGCTTGTTCCGGTGAGCCTTCTCCATAACGAAGATGATCGTCGCCCACTCAATCTGCTCGACCGAAAGCGGGACGACGGCGTCGCGGCCCAACCCGGCGGAATCCGTCTCGACGTTCGACCAAGTCGCAAAGACCTGCTCCGCCGTCGGACTGCGCAAGCGATTTTGACTGCAAATGAACAGCGCTCGCTTCATATCCGCCTAACGAATCCAGCTCGACCACCAGCCCGCGGGACGCCGCGATTGTAACCGAACCGCCAAGCTTGAGTTCGCTGCCGCGCATCATCACCGCGACCACCGCTGCTAGCGACACGGAATTCCGGAACGAAGTTCGCCGAGTCGCACGTTCGTATCGTGCGGCAAGCTTCGCGTTTGCACCGCGACGCCGCCTTGCCGGAACGAATCGCCGCACGAGTTGCGAGGCCGGCTGATTGCCGGAATTTTTTTCGATCGCTAGGATGTGCGCACTCCTGCTTCCGAATTCGCGATCTTGTGAGGACGACGACCATGCCGGTCAGTGACGAAACCAAGGACTTTCTCGACCAAGTCAAGAAAGGCAAGCCGCGCAAATTCGTGATGCTCGTCAAAGGGACGGAGATCACGAGCCTCGTGATGTTCAAGAAGGGGGCCGCGAACAAGTTTATCAAGGAAGCCAAGGCCGACGGCAAAGGCGTACCCGTCTACGGCGTGGCAACCGGCAAGGGGATGGACATCAACTTTCAACTCGCGGTCGCCGACGGCTTCGACAAGAAGCCGGTGAAAGACCTGGTGTTGAAGAAGTTTTTGGAAGACGAGGCCGATTTCAAGTGCAAGCCGCTGATCGAGATCGTCGAGACGGCGCAGCTGGTGCTCGACCCGGACGATCCGCTGCACGCGAAGCTGATCGCGCTGCAAGGCGCCGCTCAAACGGCCTGTGAGACGCATCCCGACGAAGCGCAAAAGCTCAACGCGCTCTGCCGCGACGCCGGGGCGTACCTCGACGCCGATCGGCGCAAGCCGGCGGAAGCCAAAATCGCCGAACTCGAAGACTTGTTGAAAAGCCTCTCGGGCGGAGCAGCCGCTCCCACGGACGATCGTCAACAAAAGACTTATGAAGCGCTGCGGGCCAAGCTGGAGCCGCTCTTGCTGGGGTCGCAGCGGACCATGCCCGACAAGGCGGCGGCGCTGATGAACGTCTGGCAATATGCCAACGCGCAAGCGGCCAAAGGCAACTACGCCGGGGCCAATAAAGCGTTGGCCGGGCTGGCGGATGCGTTGACCAAAGCGCCGGCACGCCCCACGCCGACCTCCGCCACGACGTCCCCTTCCACGACGACGAGCACCACTACCGCAACGACTTCGAGCGACCCGGACGAGACGCCGAATTTGGAAGACGCGCTCGCCTTCTGGCGACTCGGCACAGCGGCGCATGACCGACAAGCTGAAGGCCGTTGAGAAAGAAATCACCGGGGCCAAGCATCCGGAATCGGCGACGGCGTTGCTCGAACTCAAGGCGGTGCGCAGCCAGATCAGCGGCACGCCGGATACGAAGCAAAAAGTGACCGAGATGGAAAAGTACCTGAACGAAGACGACGCCGTACAAGACATCTGCGACTTGGCTCAAGACATCCGCGAGCCGCTGCTCAAAGCCACGGCGCGGCTGAAGGCCGTGGTTTAGCGCGCTCCGTGTCGTAGCTCCCGTGTCGTCGTTGGTTTCGTATCGATCGTGTGTGTCTGAGAAATTAAGGAAAGCCGTCAATGTCGCAAGGACAAACAACCCGTCGACGCAAAACCGCGATCGGAGAGGTGCTCTCCAAGACGCGCGACTATCGCTTCGAACAAATGAAGCTTGAGCTGTACGACCTGCCGAAAGCCTTTTTCGAAGACGAGGTCGCGCGCGACTACTACGACACGGCCAAGAAGCTGCTCAATGAAAAGCACGAAGCGGCCGAGCTGATCTTCGCCGAGTTGAAGGAGATGATCACGTTCGGTTATCGCACCGGTAATACGGACGGCAAACTCGAAGAAGGCTGGAACACGAAGACAAACAAGTACGAGTTTCGCACTCCTGAAGAATGGGCGAAGGGGCAGAAGCCGAAGGTCGAACAAGAGACGGACGGCGGGCAAACGGACGACTCCGTGAAAGCCGGCACCACGGAGACGCCTTCGGAAACGACGACGGAAAGCGTCACGACGCCTAACGGAAAATGGCCGCTGGAGGCCGTGAAAGACCTCGTCCCTCCGCCGGACCTCATTGCTCTGCAGAAGCTCGAAACCGATTCGTCGTTGGAAAACGTGCCGGTCGAAGACAGGCTCGTTCAACTGGGACGGTTGATGACGCGGCTGCAAATTTACGACGAGAAGGTTCTCGGCTTCAACAAAGATGACAACGAAGCCTTGAACGCGCTGGGGGAAAGCATCGGGCTCCGGATTTTCGAGATCGATTCCGAACTGCGAAAGGTGAAGGCCGAGGAGCTTCGCGAAGCTTCCAAGAAGGAACGAGCGACCGGGAAGATCAATTTCAAGTCGTTCCCCAATCTCAAGATGCCGGAGCAAGGTGCGACGGCCATGCCCGGCGTCGGCTACCTGGAGGCCGAGATTAACGGCCAGCTCTACCGCATCTACGCGGGCCAGGACTTTCTCAACACCGAGTACTGTCAGCATCTCTTCGAAAATCCGCCGACCAAATCCGGCAACATCGCGCTGTATCAAGGAGGGAGCCGATACCCCGACACCGACGACTACAAATGCCTCGTCGTCGGCGATGCGCACCACCGCTTCATTTGGGGCGCGCATCACAACCAGGCGGTGACGGCGCAATTTGAACCCAAGCCGTTTGCGCTCACGGTTCACGACTGGCAAAACATCACGTACCAGCACAACCCGAAGCATGAATATACGTTTGACGTCAACGACAAAAACGATCCGCTGAAAGCCAACGCCAACGACAGCGTGAAGAAGAAGCTGTTTCTGGCCGCCGTTTCGCCCCGTTCCGAGTATGCGGGGAAGTTCGCGAAAGATGCGGAAGGATTCATCCGGACGAATCTTGAGAAGTTCTGGAAAGACATCCAGAAAGGGTTCGTGCTGGAAGACAAAGAGTTCGAGAAGGTGAAGAAGTATCTGCAGGGGTTGGTCAAGACGGCGGAGCCGCGCAGCCTTTGACGTCGCCGTGAACGATTTCATGTCGAAGGCCGTGGATCAGGATCTCGCCAAGGCGATCGGCGAGATGCTCTTAGAGTCGATGAAGGGGAAAGCGACGATCGTGGCGTTGGGCGATACGCCGTCGGTCGGATATTACGACCCGAACTTCGACGTGATCGTGCTGGATCCGAAGAAGAACAAGACCGCGGACGATTTGCTCGATACGTTGTCGTTTGAAACCGGCAATGCCAAGCGGCGCGACGACTTCCTCAAGAAGGACAAGTCGACGACCAGCGTCGAGTTCGGGACGATGAACGACTACGTCCAGATGCTGCTCAAGGGGAGCAAATCCACCGACGTCAACGAGCTCGTCAAATACCTGAACATCTCGGTCGAGCACCTAAAGCCTGCCAACGCCCAACTGATTCTCAAGATGAAGCAGCCCGAGCTGCCGATGCCGGACAAAGAGGAGATGCCGGAGCAAAAGCTGCGCACGGCCTTAGCCTGGTGGAAGATGAAAGATTGGACGGACGAGCAGCGGCAGCAGTACTTCTCACGATCGGCCCACGCCGAAGGCATGGCCGCCACGGAAACAGGGTATAAGGACTAGACCCGCTCGCCGCAGCGTCCGGGCGTAAGTTGCCCGGACGCTTTGGCGCTCGATCCGGAAAGCGGCGACGTCGGTGCGAATCTGCCGCAGGGCGATGCGGTGCGGCAGATTTGCTTGACCCGGGTTTTCGGCGGCTCCAGAATCTTGGTCGCCGGTTGCTCGGTCTTTCGCCCTTCATGATCCGGGGTGCGTCATGCCACTTCGCTCCGTCTTCTCGGCTGCGCTCGTTTATCGGTTCGGGCTCTCTTGTTCGCTCGCGCTCGCTTGCTGGCTCGGGTCGGCCGTTGCGACCTTGGCTCAAGATTCTTCACCGGCCGAATCGGCGTTGCCGGCGTTTCTTCCGGAAGGACGCTCGAAGGCGTTTCTCGGCGTGGTGTCGCGCGCCGTCGACGACGGCGCCGTCATTCAGCGCGTGGTCGAGCGGAGCGCGGCTTGGGATTTGGGACTGGAGGCCGGCGACGTCGTGCAAGCGATCGACGGTTTCCAAGTCGGCGTCATCAACGGCGCGACGTACTCGCTGCCGAGTGAAATCCGTCGCTCGGGCGACAAGGTCGAGCTGCAAATTCGCGACCGTCGCACGGGGGACGTCATCCAGCGCACCGCGGAGATCGGCGGGCGGGCGACGAACAAAGGTTCGCTCGACTCCACGCCCCGGCTCGGCGTCAATTCCGAAGTGAGCACGTCCGGCGAATCTGTCGTGCGCATCGCGCCCGATTCGCCGGCGAAGCGCGCCGGAGTGCGCGTGGGGGACGTCATCAAGTCGGTCGACGGTTATCGCGTCGGCGTCATCGACGGCAACATCTATTCGCTGGCGAGCGAGATCCGCCACTCGGCGGAGCAATGCGTGTTGACCGTCCAGCGCGGCGGCCAATCGCTACGGCTTCCCGTGCAGTTCAAGGCGGGCCCGATCGACTCCGCAACCCGCGTGCACCTATTGTTGATCGGCTTGACGGACGACGACAAAATCGGCCCGGGCATCGAAGGCAATCTCATGATGCTGGAAGCGATGCTCGAGCCGGTATCGAGCCAACAGCGGGCGTCGTTCCAGAAAATCAACGGCGCCGACTGCAACGCTCGGAACATCCTGCAACAAATCCGTGCGTTGAACGTGCAGCCGGGGGAAGCCGTGTTCTGTTACTACGCCGGCCATGGTGCGTACGATCCGCAGCGAACGGACCGCAACGACCGTTCGGGCGGCCACTTCTTGCAAATTCCCGGCGGCGATTTGCTCCGCAAGACGATCATGGACGAACTGCGGACGAAGAACGCGAAGCTGACCGTGCTCGTCACGGACACCTGCAACGTGCCGTCTGTCCCGGAACTCTTCGGCAGCGAGCCGGGGGAACCGATGTTCGACGAGCCGCCGATCGTGACGTTGCTGCTGCGCTACCGCGGGGTCGTCGACGTCAGCGGCAGCTCGCGCGGGCAGTACGGCTGGTTTACGCGAGGATTCGGAATTTTCACGCTGGGTTTTGTGCGCGCCGTGGGAAAAGGGGGCGGCACGTGGTCGGGCGTGCTGGACAGCGCCGACGAAGCCACGCGAAAGGAGTTCCACAACATCAAGGAGGCCGTCTTGGCGGACCCGAGCGGCATGGACCCCAACACGCTCGCCCAAATCCGCAACCAACGCACACAAGCCCCGCAAGCGTTTCAGCTCGACGTCACGCGCGATTGACGCAGGCCGCGTCCGCTCCTTCCTGATGCGAAAACGCTTCCACGCGGCGCTACACGTCGTTCGGCCCGCACATCTCGTCGGGCTGCTGCTGTTCGCCGAGATTGGCGAACAACCTGCGCGCCCCCGCTTCACACGAGACTCCGCGCCATGAGGCGGTCGGCCGCGCGATTATGATTTCGCTTCAAAGCGGTCGCGGTATTCGCGTTTCCAACTGGCGACGGCCAGCGACGCGGTTTTGGATTGTTCGCCTTCGATCAAGACGCGGTCGACGAACCCCCAGGCCTTGTACGTTTTGTCGACGAGCTTCATATCGACTTCGTGCGTGCGGCCGTCGAAGGTCTCCACGTTGTGAACTAGCTTGGGGCGCATGAATCGAGCCTTTCGAGAGAGTCGTCGAAGCAGGCGCGAAGAAATGTTCGAGGCGATGGCGCTCGGCGTTGGGCGCAGTCTAGCAGTATCGAAGCGCGCACAGGTGCGATTCTCGTGAAAACGGCGAGAATCGCTGAAATGCCGCCTGCAGACGCCGCCCGCTGGCGAAATGAAGAACATGATTCTCGTCAACGAGTCTCGACGCCGCGCGAAGAAACGTGTACACGCATCCCCGCCGCACCGGTCCGACGTCTCACATCTTGCCAAAGGGCGGCCCCCGCCGAGCTCGTCTCGGCCCCCAAGCGACCCCTTCATGAAACTTCGCAATCCGCGTTTGACTCGCTTCGTCGCGCGGTGCCTGGTCGCGATTTTTCGGTTGCTCTTCCGAACCTTGCGCGTGAAGTTTCACGAAGCCGATCCGGCGACAAACCCGTACACCGGCACCGGGCCGGCGGTCGTGTTTAGCGTCTGGCACGACGTGATGATTTACTCGATCTTCGCGGGGCGGCATGCGCGCACCGTCGCGCTGGTGAGCAAACACGAAGACGGCTCGTTGCTCGCCGAATGTTTGGCGCGGCTCGGCATCGACCTCGTGCGCGGCTCGAGCAGTCGGCAAGGCATGGAGGCGTTGCGAGAAATGATTCGCATACCGGCCGACCGCAACATCGTGCTGACGCCCGACGGTCCGCGCGGTCCCGAGCATCGAACCAAACCGGGCATGACGCTTTTGGCGTCGCGCACCGGCCGGCCGATCGTGGCCTCGGGCTTCGCCGCGGTGCGCACCTGGAAAATTTCCGCGCGGTGGACGACCCTGGAAATCCCGTGGCCGTTTACTAAGGTGTTTTTTCTCACCGGAGCCCCGATCAACATCGAAAAAGGGGCCTCGCGCGAGGCGTTGGCCGACTACGAAACGCAGGTTCAAGACGAGATGGATCGGCTTACGACCGAAGCACGCCGGTTGGCGCGGATCGGCTGAACCGGAGCGCGACCAAGGAAAGAAGTCGGTCTTCAAATGAATTGCAGAGGGCTTGAGCGAATAATGATCGGTTAGTTTCCGGAATCGAACGAGTTTTGAGCTGTTTTGTTGCCGCGAAGGTGCTACCCTTCAGGCAGTTGTCTTGACGACGCGATTCCCGGCCCGACTCTTTTCGGCCGAAGTCTCTCTCTCGCCCATTCGACTTGGCGGGCCTGCCACTTTGGGCCCCATTCTTCGGCTCGAATGCGATCTGGGCCGTATTGTCCTGCTCGATTCTTAAGGATTTTCACGTGGGTAAGAGACTGTATGTCGGCAACTTGAGCTACGGCGTCACCAACGCCGATCTGGAACAAATGTTCGCGGCGTTCGGCGCGGTGCGCAGCGCACAAGTCGTGCAAGACCGCGATACGGGCCGCAGCAAAGGCTTTGGATTCGTCGAAATGGAAGACGACAACGCCGCGCGCGAAGCGATCAAAGGCCTACACGAAACCGAGCAAGGCGGACGCCCGCTGACGGTGAACGAAGCCCGGCCGCGCGAAGAGCGCAGCGGCGGCGGCGGGTACGGCGGAGGAGGCGGCGGTGGTTACGGCGGCGGCAAGGGCCGACGCTACTAAATCGATCGTCCCCACGCCAAGGACGGTGATACACACGGGCGATCGGCGACTTTGTCCGCCGATCGCCCGTTTTTTTCTTCTCACGAAAGGGCCTCTATGTCCGGTCGTCGCCCGTCTCAAAACCGCGGCCGACCACAGAAGCCGGCCGCGCGCTATTCGCCGCCTCCGCCGCCGGTGCAACGGCCCGCCCCGCAACCCAAGCCGGTCTACGGCCCGCCGTTCATTCTGTTGGAAGACGAACGCAAAAACACGTTCGAGTTCGTCGGCGGCGCGTGGGTGCCTTATGCGCGAACCATCGCCGAGTGCCGCCTCGATTGCCAAGTGAAGGAACTCTCGCAGAAGGTCAATAAGATGACGCGCTACGAAGTTCGCCCCGCCATATCTTAATTTTTGACGGGAGATGAATCATGGCTCCGGTTCCCCCCACGCGACAGACGCGTATTGAGGATGTTGCGTCCTTGCGAAGCAACATGCTGGCGCTCGAACAATTGCCGGCCGCGGAACGCAATCGGCGAAAGCTGGCCGAGTTGCGGAGTTTCATTCGTCTGCTCACCGCGACGGATAGCGGACTGCTGGAAATGGAGCAACGGCGCCGGCAATTCGGCGAATGCGAGCAAGCCGCGGACGAATCCGATTGGAATTTCTACGGACGCCTGCGCGTGTGGCTCGACCGAAGCCTGGCCGAGTCGCCTCAAGCTTGAATAAGAGGCGAAAAATAGCTCGGCGCGGCAACTCAACAAGCTTCTCCCATCGCTCAGGTTGACGAGCATCCTGGTCTACTTGCTCGAATCCGTGGAAGACGGAGCGACAGTCGCCCACGTGGTCTTCACCTTGGACGACCGCCGACACACGGCCGCGTTTTCCGTGCGAAGCTTCGAGCAGGCGAGGCGACTTGTTTTCGAAACAGACAAGCCACTCCCGTTCGACCTGGACGCGAGCTGGCGGAGCTTTTGGCGGTGAACTCGGCGGCAGCGGACGCCCGTTCGCAGAGTTTTGTAACGTGAACGAAGCGAGCCGTCGCGTGTGCCCCGCAGTCAACTGCCGCGACTTGTTTGGCGCATCGAATCAATCCATGCCTTTGTTTCTTCCAAACCGGCGCCCGTCGACTCTCGGTACAGTTTCATAGCCTCGACGTACTTCCCGGATCGCACCAATTCCGTCAGTTGCCGAGCGAATTTTTCTTCGTCGTGCCGACGCTTCCGTTTCGCACTCAATTGCTTTAGCTTCCTCAGCAATAAGCGAGGGAGCTCAAGCAGGATCGACAAAGTCTCAACTACCGTCGGCTTCGGACGTACAAACTGCGGATAAATGCGAGCGATGATTCCGGGATCAAGAATCGCATTTTGAAAAGACTGCCAAGCTATGGGATCCTTAGTTCGATCCGGGCAATTCACCTCATTCCCCGTGGCGGCGCGAACGATCCCGCCAAACGTCCGATCGCGGACTAAAGCAGCATCATACGGCGATAATTGAAACTCGGCGATGAGAAGCTGCTCCGTCGTATCGTCGAGCGTGCCGCGCAAAGCCGCTTGAATGACGAAATTGACGGCCTCTTTCACCGTCCGGCCCGGCGGCAGTACCACGTTCATGTCGTCCGTCCAGCCGGGTGGAATCGCCATTACGCCGCTCCATTGCAACGCTCAACAATCAACTTCCCCTACCAAGACGGTGAGGAGGCGTGGTGTCTAAGGATGTTACTCACCGCCCCGATCAGGTGCAGCGCACTATTTGACTCAACTCTCGTTCCAAATCAGAAACGCTCCACTCCGTCTTTCGAAAAATCGCGGCTTCCAAGAATGCAGCCAATTCTTCGGCCGGTTCAAAACCAAGAGCCTCCCACACTGCCCGAATCGCGGCGATCGCCATGAGCGTCGGATTGGAGTCAACATGCATGCCGGTAATCTGCGTTATCGTGCAAGCGGCCTTTGCATCCGCAAGCTTAAGTCCGAGTGCCGCTCCGGCCATCGCTGCATGCGTCCAACCTTCAGAGCGATACCAAGGTTCATCCGCCGATGGATCGAGCGAAACGGAGCGGAATTGCTCTCCGCCGATCAGACAAGCCACGTGGACGCGTGCGAAATAGCCGCGCCCGCCAATCTGCTTCTTGACTTGACTCTCGCCGATCACGCGATTCCTCATCATGTCGAACCGTAACGCTCAGTCGCCTAACTCGAAAGCAAGCGGGAACGGAAGCCAATCCTACCGAGAACGACGTGTATGAGCCAAACTCAGGCGCGCCTGTAGAGCCAACTACGGCGAATGGCTAGGTCGGCCCCAATGCAGACTTAACTTCGGCGGCCCACGCCGGACCGGCAAACTCCGCAGCGCGTGATCCGAAAATAAATTCTTGAAAGAACGATTCTGCGCCGTCGGCCACTTTCTTGGCGCTGCCGCCGTCGGTATCAATGCTCGAAACTGTCCCATCACTGTTCAATACATAACAAAAACCTGCCGGGTCGGACGCAAACTCGATCGTGCCGTCGTCGTGTAGCCGAATAGGCAGAATCCCAGGTACGACGGGTCCGACTCCGTGGAGCCGAACGACTTCGAGATCTAGGCCGTTGCGCCAGGCCAATAAATCAGTAAGCGATTCTGGAAAGGAATATTGAGTCAGCGCGGACAATCCGGCACCCGATCTTGGGACAGTAACGAGTTGCGGCGTCAACAGCCCCGAACCGAGAACTCGGCTGATGAAGTCTACGAGTGACGCCATTGATGACCTAATGACAAAGCTGGTACGCAATTAGAAGAGCATACGCCTCGCGAAAGAAGCAATCATCAACAAAGGGGCTGCTATCGCCGACATTTTGCTCTCTCGACGAGTCTCGGAATTGCTCGGGCGCCGAAGTGCGGTCATGCTTTTAGGGTACTGCGGCGGTCGTATACCTGTTCGCACCGGGAGGTTGCCGAAACCATGGCGAAGCTCCGCCTCTTATCGCATCCAAATGACAATCCGGTGATTTACTCCGTGCCGGAGGCGTACTCCATGCCGATCGCGGTGCAATTGCTTAAACATCTTCTGCGGCAAGAAGACTGCAAGATCGAGGATGCAAGTTGGAAAAGTTCCGACTACGGAAACCTCGTGGAGGTGGGCATTCCCGTACGGCTGGGAACGATCGAATTCAGAGTGATGTCGAGCTATGGAGACATCTTTCTCTATCGCCGCTCGGGCAACAAAACGAAGTTCTACGAACTCTGCGAGACCATCGGACAAATGGAATTTGCAGAGGAACACTAACAAGGCGCCACGGACTGAAACCTTTCTCTACGCTCGATGCTCCGGCGGGTAGCCCGCTCCTAACTCAACTTTTCGCCGTTACCGATGCCGTCTGAAACGACCATCGCCGAACATCGCGAGATTCAGCAAGCGGCGAAGGCCGTGTTGAGCGAGTTGGCGGAGCAGATCACCGCGGTCGATACCGAACGCTCGATCGCGGACAAGGCGTATGCCGGGCTCTGCCGCCACGGTTTGACGGAAACTTGGTATTACTCATGCCCGGCGTTGGTCCTGCTCGGTTCTCGCAGTTGCCTGTCGATTTCCGGACGCGACTACGAGCCCGGCCTCGAGCCCGTCGGGGAATTCAACCTCGTCACGGTCGACGTCAGTCCCCTGCGCGACGGCCGTTGGGGAGATTGCGCCCGCTCGTTCTTCATCGAGCAGGGGCGAGCTACGAACGAGCCGAGTTCCCCCGAACTCCAAATCGGCCGACGATTTCTGGCGTCACTACACGCCGACATGCCGGCGTTTGTTCGTCCGGAAACCACGTTCCACGAACTCTTTCAGTGGGCCGAGAGACGCATTGCCGCCGCGGGTTTTGAGCTGCTCGATTTCCTCGCCAACGTCGGGCACAGCCTGGGCACTCGTCGCGAAGAGCGACAATTCATTCAAGAGCAAAACCCGCTCTGCTTGAACGAGGTTCCTTTCTTCACGTTCGAGCCGCACGTCCGAACGGTCGGCGGACGCTGGGGCTTCAAGCGCGAAGATATTTTCTTCTTCCGCCAAGACGGCCGCCTCGACATTTTGTAACGTCGCAAGGCTGAGTTTCCGCGGGAAGCGATTAGCCTAAGTGACAAGCAACCTGCGCCGCAGGCCGCTCACCAGAAATCGACCTTCGTCACCAGCGGAGAGCTGCGGAATTGTTCTCGCCACCAGTCATACCACTGAGTAACAAGTCGTTGATCGGATTCACGGTATTGATCTTCCCACCAATACCTTGATTGGCGTACCGGAGCGAAGATTTCGGTAATGAGCTCAGCGTTGCTCGAACGCGATCCGGCATCAGGATGGGTAATTATGTTGATGCCCGCGCCGACAAAACCTCCGTACGTCAAGTAGGTCAACAACCCGACGCCGCACGGGACGTTGGCATTGTCGAATTTGATCCCCGACAAGATATCCAGAATCGCCTCTCGGTAGTCCCGCTGTGGACCATCGTCGGGCGGCGGCAAGTCTTGGCCTTCTGAAGAGTTCATCACGATCACCAATCGCCGGCACTCGTTCTTGGGCAACGCTACGAACGCGGGTCCGTCCCGTATTCGCCGCCGGTTTCTTCTACCGGCAACTTGGGCCGAGACGCGTCCGGGCGATCTTCGGCGAACCAGCGGTTGTTTTCAAAGCGGAACGTTTCCGGGGCGATGCCGTCGTCGCTCGTGTTCACGTCTTCGCGAATGTCGCCGCGGCGGAAGATGATCCGGTTGCCGCGCACGACGCCGTTGCGGCTCGGCACGAAGCCTTCGCTACGGTTCTCCTGAAGAATGCGAAACAGCCAACGCGTCGGAAACAGCACCGTATTGTTTTCGAAGACCGCGCCGTCGACGCCGACGAACGCCGCCGCGCACAACCCGCCTTCAATGTGGTTGCCTCGCACCGTAATGTCCTTCGCCTCATGCTTGGCGTCGAGCGGCCGAAAGAAGGGGAGATCGGTCGAGCCGCCGATGTTCAACGGCCGCTCGCCGGCATTTTCAAACCGGCAATTCTCGACCGTCACGCCGGAGCTGCCTCCTTTCGCCTGCACGCCGGCCGACGGACGGTAGCCTTCTTTGCCGACGAACCGACAATACACGATGCGAAGATTGTGGCAGCCGACCATGTCGATCGCTTGGCCGCCCCAGCCGGTGACGAGGCAATCGCGAATCACGGTCCCACGCAGACCGGACATTTTGATGCCGTCGTAGTTGCCGTCGGGCCCGATATCGCTGACCTGCACGTGTTCGATTCGCACGCCCTCCACGAGCGGCTGCTCCGCGCTGCCGTTGTCGAGATTGAGCCCGTTGCTGGTCTGGCCGCGCACTTGCAGGTATCGCAAGGTCAGGTCCGGACACTCGGAAAACTGCCAGCCGGTCAGGCCTCCCTCGAACACCGGCGGATTCTCGGGATCGAGCGCTTCGACGGTCAGCTTGGCGACGCCGTTGACGTGATTCCCGCCCGGGTACGTGCCGGGGGCGATCTTGACCGTGTCTCCGTGTTCAAGCGAGGAGAGTGCGGCACGCAGCTCTTGAGCGTTTTGCACTGTGTGCTCGGCGGCGCGGAGAGTGCCGCCCGCGCAGAACATACAACGCTCTGCAATCAGCGCGATGGCGAACCAGGCAAAGAAGCCGGCAGCGCGACGGATCGGTCTGTTCATATCTGCGGCTCTGTGAAGACGGCGCTGAATCTCGATTGTTCGTCGCATGGTCGTTCGATCCGGCAAGGCATCTTATTGAGCATGGCGACGGCGGCGGCAAACGACGGACCGCGTACTCACTTGAGCGATTGCAAGTACGCGACGATGTCGCGAAGTTCGGCCGTGGTGAGAACTTTATCCAGTCCGGTCGGCATGATCGAGAGTTTCGACGGCATAATTTCTTCGACATCTTTGCGCGGCACGCGGATTTCTTCGCGTTGGGCCGTTTTCAAATAGACGGCGTCCGGCGTTTCGCGGCTGAGGATGCCGGTCACTTCGAGACCGTCGGCGGTCGTCACAGTGACGCTTTCGAACCCGCGGACGAACGACGCGCTGGGGAACAAGATCGATTCCAGAATGTCGGTCCGCGATCGGATTTGGCCGACGTTGGAGAGGTCCGGCCCGATGCGGCCTCCCTGACTTTTCACCGTGTGACAGGCGATGCAGCTTGTTTTCTTGACGGTGAACAAGTTCTTGCCGCGGGTCACGTCGCCGCCGTTGAGCTGAGCTTCGAGTTCGGCGAGGCGCGAGCGTTGCGCAGCGATGTCGGCGTTGAGCCTTTGCACCAGCGGTTCGGCCGCCGCGCGAACTTCCGGCGGATAGCGAGCCAGCGATTTCTGCAACGCGCCGACGGTCAGGTTCGCAAACCCGGGAGCTTGTCCGAGGCCTGCCACAAGTTTCAGACCTTCTTCGGTCGTCCCTTCGCGCTCGAACACGGCGAGCAACGCCGGAAGTTCCAACGGTCCGACCGTTTTGACGCTCTCCAGCAGCCGGCCGCGTTGCTCGGCCGTCAGCGGCAACGTTCCTAAGATCGACGCCGCTTCCAGCTTCTCCAACGGATCGGGGGAACAAGTGAGGCGGGTGAACAGCATCGCGAACGTCCCGTCGTCCGGTTCGCCGGCGGCCGGCCCGAGGGCTTTCAAGGCGACGAGCGACAACTCGCCCTTATCACGCCGCTCCTGAACGATTTTCTTGAGCGGTTCGCGAAACGTCTCCGGACCGAGCACCTTCGCGGCGGCGATCGCTTGCCGAACGACGGCCGCATCCGCACTTGCCAACTGCGCGGCGACGCCCCCGTTCCAAGCCGGCGGGGTTTGCTTGCCGGTGAGTTCGGCCTGCTCGATCACTTCCAACAAGCCAACGCGCAACGAACTGGTCGTCGAGCCGCTCACAAGCGCCATCGGACAAAAGTTGTTGAATCGCCGGGTCGGCTTTGTACGCCAGCACGGTATTTTGCACGAGCCGCAATTGGTCGGCCGAGAGCGACGGGGTCGCCAAGCGTTCCTTCAGCCAACTCACGACGGCCGGCACCAGTCAGGGTGCCTTTGCATGACGCCAAGCACCGTTGCGAGCAGAGCGGCATCGTTCGTATCGAGCAACTCTGCGACGTTCTCCTTCGTCAGCAGTTCACTACCGCGCTGATCGAGCGCGATGAGCACGCCGCGACGCACATCGGCGCTGTCGGACGAGAGTTTTTCGACCAACTCCTGTTCTTTGCCGAGTTCGATCAGAGCGTAAATCAACGCATGCTCAAGAAACCGGTCTCCTTCGGCATTCGCGACGGCTTCCGCCACAGCGGGCGCGAACGCCGGAATCTGCATGACTCCGGCGAGATGGGCCGCTTCACGACGAACGGCAAAGTCCGGATCGTTCAGGCACTCAATGAGTCGATTGACGGAAAGGTGGCCCGCATCACGATTCGCCGCTAGAGCCGCGAGTGTCGTTTGCACGAACTCCGGCTTCTTAGCCCAAGCGGCCCCCGACAATCGGTAGAGTGCCTTTGGATCACCGATCTGCGCGGCAATCCATAGAGCGTCGCGCCGCACTGCCGTCGAATGGTCGTCATATGGCGCGGGCATATTGTAAAGAAAGTCGACCATTGACGGGTCGGCCTTTCCACGTCGAACAAATTCGGCCTTCGCGCCGTCTTGGACCATCGGGCGTTCATCGAGCAAGGCGTTGAACAACTCATCGAACGTCAGTTCCTTCCAATCGATCGCCAAGCCGCGCGGGTCTTCCAGCTTCGGCGCATTGCTCCGCCGTATCCGATAGATGCCGCCTAAAATGTCCGGCTTGGCGATCTGCGAGTTCGGACAGCCGATGCGAAACCAGCCCCCCGTGTCGACCACGAGCAAGCTGCCGTCGGCGTCTTCGATGACGTCGGTCAGATGTACGTCTTGGTTCTCCGAGACGAGAAAATCTTCGTCGACGGACGTGAACGACGCTCCTTTGCGCGTGAGCTTCGTGCGGACCACGCGATGGGTGTTGAATTGCACGTGGAACAGGTCGTTCGTGTATTCATCCCCCAGGTGCTTGCCACGGTAGCGCAAGATACCGCTCGGCGCAACGCGGCCGAAGCGGCTCACGGCCGGCAGCAGATCGCCGGTCCGTTTGAATTCGCCGAGCACTTTCTCATGGTACGGATACGCGCCGCCGTAAACCCAATGCACGATCGCGTCGACCCGATCCGGCTTGTTGTCGAAGATGGCGACCGTGCCGAGCATTTCTCCTTCTTCGGTGAAGCAAATTTCGACCGGGTTATCCATGCCGCCGCCGGCGAACGCGCGAACATCCGAGCCGTCGGGCTTGCAACTGAAGATGCGGGCCGCCAGGCCTTTGCTCAGCGAGTTGCCTTGTTCGTCGGTGAAGTTGTGCCCGTGGCGACCGTCGCACCAATAGATGCGCCCTTCCGGCCCGAGGAAGCAGCCGTGAATGTCGGCCGCGTTGCCGGTGAAGCCGAATTCGGAAACGAGAATCTTCCGCTCGTCGGCAATGCCGTCGTCATCCGTGTCGCGAAGCCGCCAAATGTGCGGCGGGCTAGCCGTGTAGACGTAACCGTCGTGCCAAAGAGCCCCCATCGGAAACGTCATCTTGTCCGCATACATCGTGCTTTTGTCGAACTTGCCGTCGCCGTCGGTGTCTTCCAGCCGGCGAATGTGGTTCGGCAGCTTTTCGAGCAGCTCTTTGGCGGGCATGTTCTCGCCGGGGCCGTCGCAGATATAGAGGCGGCCCTTGTCGTCGAAGCCTCCCATCGTCGGATGATTCACCAGCGGCGGGCCGGCGACCAACTCAATGGTGAATCCGGGCGGAAGCTGAAACCCGGGCTCATCGACGGCGCGTGCGAAGTCGGCCCAGACGCCGAGGAGAGTGATCATCGCAAGCGTGAAGCGGAGCGACATAGAGCAAGTTCCTTAACAACCGATCCATCTTTACCAACCGATTCTACGACCGGGGGCTAGCGCCCTTCGGCTGATTGATTGCGATTCATTAGCCGGAGGGCGCGTAGCCCCCGGTCTCTGCAAACGTACGACTTTTGTTAAGCGTTTCGCGCCGCGCATTAGCTCAGCTCACACGTTCTCGTCGCCGGCGAACCCGCTCGCGGCGAGCGACGACCAGCCCGAAGCCGAGAGCCGCAAGCGGCGGCGTGAGAAAACCGATCGGCCACCAGTACCAAGCGACCGAGCCGTGAGAGAGACGAAACAGGGCGATCAACACCAAGCCGAACAATCCCCAGACAAACAATACGAGCAGCAACGTGAGGAACGTCGAGCCGCGAGGCTTGCTCAAGATCGTCATAGGCGTGTCCGAAGTTCACCGCGGCAGCGAGTTTCCCAACCGGAGGCAAACGGCGACGGGAACGATTCCGAAGCGTCTTTCAGGCGTCCTTGCGCCAGGTGTATACGACGAGAATCGGGATAATAAAGCCGATTATCATCGCGGTCATACTGGATGCTTGGCCGAACCGCGCAAACACGAGCATCAGGCCCAAGCCGCAGATCAACTGGCAAATCCCCAATTTCGTTTGATACGTCATGTGTTTCCCGCTCTGCGGCTATTCATCCGGCAAAACGGCCGTCGGCGCGGTGCGGCCGGCCAAAGCTTCCACGAGCGGCGCGAGCATCCAATCCGGAGCGTGCAAATACTCGGCGCGACGCAAATCAGCCCGGGCCTTGGCGACTTCGTCGAGCAGAGCCAAGGCCGTGCCGCGTTGAACGACGAGGTCGACGTCCGGCCGCTCCGGATGAATCCGCGGTTCCAACTCTTCGAGCGCTGCGCAAGTCGGCGGCGGCTTCGGTCGAACGATGTTCTAAGCGATGCAGCTTGGCCCGACGGATCAACCACGCGCTGCAGAACCGATTGGCCGCGAGTTCGGCTTCAATGACCTCGCTCGCCTCGCGCCGATGCGTTTCCGACGAGTCGCCCCGGCTTTGCAGCTGCGCATCACACAGCTCGCGCAGCAGAACCGGATTCTGCGTTTTCTCCCATCCCTCCCGCAATCGTTCGATTCGTTCTTCGCTGCGTTCGGGCAAATGGGCCAAGGCCCGCGATTGAAGAACGTAGCAATCGACGTCGGTTCGATGCTCGAGCACCGAGTCCAACTCTCTCACCGCGAAATCGTAGTAGCCGAGTTGTAGGCAGGCCTCGCCCCGGAGCAGATGCGAGTCGATGCGACGCTCCGTCATCGGCCCCATGGTGGGATCCATGTTGCTGATTTCCAGCAATGCATCGAACGTCTTGCCGCATTTGAGACGAATTCGGATGCGTTCCGTACCGGCTGCGGAAAACTGCGGATTCAGCCGTAAGGCGGCGTCTAAATCATCCTCGGCGCGGGCGTAGTCGCGCAAGGCCCGATACTCCATCGCTCGGCGATAGTGCAGCTCGGCCGTCGACCCGCTGCGCTCCATTTCGGCGGTGAGGGCTTCGATGACATGCTCCGGGCCTTCGTGGGCTGCGACCATGCACGGCATCCAGGCGACCGTACCTGCGAACATCGCCGCAACCGGGAGAAACGTCACGAGTTGTCGGCTGCGGCCGAGCATCACTTCTTCCCTTTGTCGTCGCTCTTTGCGCCAGCCGGCTTCTTCACGGCTACCAAGTACGGATCGAGCGAGAAGTCGCTGCTTCCCAGGCTGTTGTTATGCCCTTCCACGGCCAAGACGTTGTGATCGACGTCGAGGTATTTGATCGCGTCCGTCAGCGAGAAATATTCGTAGCCTTTGGGATTGTGCGATGTGATCTTTTTCGCCTTCTCGCCGGAGCCTTCAGCTACGCCCACGCGCAGCACTTCGTGCCCGTTCAGATAAGCGATGAAACCGTCGTCGTAATTGATGGCGATGCCGAGGTCGGCGATTTGCTCCTTCTCGCCGCCGTCGAGCTCAAACTCGTGGCGGGCATAGACCACGGAAAACTTGTTGCGCATCGTCTTGAGTTCGGTCACGTCGTCGTCATCGCCGTAGCCGAAGCCGGCTTGGCCCGTCGCCCACGGCTTTGCGGGCATAAAATCGGGGAGCTTCCAAGCTTCACCTTGGGGATGGCCTCCGGCAAGATACTCCCATTCCGCATGCCGCTCGATCATCGGCTGAGCCCCCGGCGGCAAGATCGGCTCTCCTTTGGCGTCGACCTTCGTGAACTTCGTCGGCAGTTTAAACGGCGGCAGTTGTCGCGGGTTCGAAACAATCTGCGGCGTCACGGTGCCGCGTTTCACGATTTGAAACAGGTCGCGACGCACGGCGTAGCGATTCACCATCGTGCCGGTCAGCGTATCGCCGTCGACGTCAATGAGCGTGCTGCCGTGCTCGGTGACGACCACTTTCATCACCGGCGAGCTTCCCTTCCGGCTCAACTTCGCGCCGCCGTGTCCGGTAACCACTTGCACGGCTCCTTCATGCGGGTGGATGCCCGCGCTCTTGCGATACGGACCTTCGCCCTCGGGGCTGCCGTCGCCGTCGTCGAGGACCACGCCTTGGGCAATTGTCGGCGTGTGATACGCGCCGTCGATCAGCATCGAGCGCTCGTAAATGTGCGAATGTCCGGTCAGCACGAGGTCGACGCCGCCGGCTTCGAGAATCGGCATGATCTGCTCGCGCATTTCGATGAGCGAGCCTTCCTTGTCGCTATCGTGCGAACCTTTGGTGTACGGCGGATGATGGAAGAAGGCGACGATCCAATCGGCCTTCGTCCGTTCTAAGTCGGCCCGCAACCACGTGGCCATGACGCCGGCGGGCGAGCGATCGAGGTCATGCGAGTCGAGGCAGATGAAATGCACGTTCGCGTAGTCGAACGAGTAGAAGGCCTCGGTCGTCGAGGGGAGTCCGCCGGCTTCGGCTCGCTTCGGGCAGACGTAGGCGTCGTAATACGGACCGATGCCGGTCGTCCCTTTCGACGTGTAGCCTTCGTGGTTCCCCATCGCGGCCCAGCAGACCGTGTTGCGCAAGGTCGGCTGATAGATATCGAAAAACTTGCGTTGGAATTCGTCGTCGGTTCCTTTGGGGTACGCCATATCGCCGACGTGCAAATAAAGGTCGAGCGGTCGTTGCCCCTCGATCTTCACGTAGCTCCGCATCGCGTCGTACACGGCCCGTTGCGTGTCGTCGCCGGTGCCCGAATCACCGACCACCCAAAACCGAAACGCCTTCTTCGGCCCCGGCTCGGGATGGGTGTGGAAGTAATGCTCTTCGTCACCGCCGGCCAGCTTGCGAGCGCCGTCGAACACGGCGTAGTAATACTTCGTGTCTTTCGCGAGGTTGTGGAGCCCGGCTTCGTACTGCCACGTGCCGGCCGGAGCCGAGTGCAACGGCAGCGCCTTCTCCGTCGCAATCTGATTGGCAGGCGGAACTTCGGCCGAAACGCGCGACGTGATTTCCGCCGCACCGACGATCTGGTCGAGCTTGTCGGGCGCCGTTCCGTAATGAACGGTCGGCTTCGTCGGGCCGAGCGTCCGCCAGACGATCGCCATACTCTGCGTGGTGCCGAGTTGCAGATACGGCCCGCGCGTCAACGGCGGCTCGGTTTCCGCGGCCGACGCGGTTGCGACGCCGGCGAACAGCGCGAGTAAGGCCGTCGTGAAAAACAGCGGTCGTGCCGAGGAGGCGACCATGCGAACTTCCTCCGAAACGGAAAGGCGGGGCATGCGCGGGCGGGCGGGAAACCGTTACGTTAACCCGCTCGGCCGGACGCGGCAACGCAAACCTCCCGACTGTGGTAAATCACCGCGACGGCGAACGACGCGGTATATCGAATTTGGCGAGCGCCGCGACGTGCGGTAGATTGCCGTCGCCCGCCTTGTTGCACGTCCGTCGCACGCCCCGGCCGCCGCCGTCGCAATCTCTCCAACTCGAAAGCTTCATGAACCTCACCGATCTGAAATGGCCCGACGTCGCCGCGCTGGCGCCCGACACGCCGGTCGTCATTCCCATTGCCGCGCTCGAGCAACATGGCCGGCACATGCCCGTGTTTACCGACAGCATCCTGCTGGGCGAAGTCATCCGCCGGGCCAGCGAAAAGCTGAGCGAGCGCGTGCTCTTCGCGCCGCTGATGTGGCTGGGCAACTCGGAGCATCACCTCGATTTCCCCGGCAGCATGTCGGCCGCGCCCCGTACGTACTTAGATCTGTTGCGCGATATGGCCGAGAATTTCCTCGCGCACGGCTTCCGACGGATCGTCTTCGTCAACGGTCACGGCGGCAACCATGTGCCGGGGAGTCAGGCCGTGTACGAGTTGCGGCAGAAGCACCGCAAGCGCAGCGATCTGCTGTTGCTCTTGGCCACGTATTGGGACCTCGGCAAGCCGGCCGAAACGATGCCGGAGCTCAAGCAGCGCCGCATGGGGCATGCCTGCGAATGGGAAACTTCGATGATGCTGCGCATCGCACCGCATCTGGTGGGTGATCTGACGAAGGTCGACACCGTGGAGTTCGGCACGCCGTTCGAACCGGCCGTGCGCGGTTGGACGATGCCCGACCGAAGCGAGCCGGGGCATATCGGCTACGCCCAATTTGCAACGGCCGAAAAGGGGGAACACCTGCTGGCGACGTTCGCCGCCGGAGCCGTGCAATTTCTCGAACGCGTCCTAGCCTGGGACGGCCGCAGTTGGTCGGGGTAAGTTGCGAGGGTGCCGCACAACTCCTGTAGGGAACGCCCTCCGTGGCGTTCCGCGCGGCCGGTACCAAGTTCGCGGAACGCCGCAGAGGGCGTTCCCTACATTCCGCTCGGTTCATATTTTTGACGCGGCCCGCGCAACGTCGCACAATAAGCTGCGCCGTCGGTACGTCGTTGCCCTTCAGAAGGAGTTGATCGTCATGCAGAGCTTTACTCTCATTCGCCGCGCGGCTTGTGCGGCCGTGCTGTCGTCGCTCGTCGTCCTGCTGCCGCAAGCTCAGGCGGCGAAAGTTTGGGACCAGCCGCAGCGGGGCAAAGTGGAACTCAAGAGCGTCGACGTGCTCGGCTTCGCGCCGGACGGCGTGTTGCTCGTCGGCGACGGTCGCAGCGCCGCGATCTTTGCCGTGAAGACGGGCGACGTGAAGGCCGGCGGCAAGGTGCCCGCGACGATTGCGAAAATCGACGCCAAGCTCGCCGCCGCCGTCGGTGCCAAGCCGGACGGTATCGAAATCGCCGACCTCGCCGTGAACCCGGCCTCGGGCACGACGTACTTCGCCGTGCGGAAGCAAGACGACAAGACGCCGATCGTGCTGACGCTGAACTCGGCCGGCGACGTCGGCCTCGTGTCGCTCGACGACGTGGAATACGTCCGCGTGGCGCTGCCGACCGACGGCGCGCCGATCACCCGCATCACCGACGTGGCTTGGACCGACGGCAAGCTCCTGGCCGCCGCCGCCGCGTCGGAAGAATTCGCGTCAAAAATCTTCATCGCTCCGACGCCGCTGAAGCACGACGCCGTCGGCGAACTGCACAGTGCCGAGACGTATCACGTGCAGCATCACAAGTGGGAAACGAAGTCGCCGATGACGACGATCATGCCGTTCACCGAAGGGGGCAAGACGTACCTCGCCGGAGCGTTCGCCTGCACGCCGGTCGTGAAGTACTCGCTCGATTCGCTGGTGCCCGCGGCCAAGGTGAAGGGTACGAGCGTGCTCGAACTCGGCAGCGGCAACCGGCCGCAAGACATGTTCACGTATACCAAAGGGGGCAAAGAATTCGTGCTCGCCAATACGTTCCGCTTCCATCACGCGCGGAAGCCGCTCGGCCCGAGCCCCTATTGGACGGTTCGGTTCGATCGCGGGCTACTCGGCGAAGAAGAAAACGTCAACGAGAAGGCCCTCTTCCGTTTGCAAGGAGACAAGCCGGCCTCGGAGCGGGTCGTAATGATCGACGCCTATCACGGCGTCGTGCAAATGGACCGCCTCGGCGAAACGGAAGCGGTCGTCCTGCGGCAGAACCCGGACAATAGCTACGACCTGGCCGTGCTGGAACTGCCGTAACTCTCCATCGATTGTGTCATCCCCAGGCGAGCGGCCGGCGTAAGCCGGCCGGTGACGCATGACCGGCATGCTGCTTTGCCTTCTGCTCGACGCGGCCCCCGCGAAGGCAAACTCGCCGTCGATCTTGGTCGACGGCGAGCCGACGCGGGTCGTCATTCGCTACCGGGTCTCCAACGATCTGGAAGTATCGGAGCAGTCTCGCGAGGCGTCGGCTTCGGAGGCCGAAGGTCGAAAGTGGCTGACTTTCGAGCTTCGCGGAGCAACCGATGCGGATCGCAATCCGCCGTTGCTAGGGACATACCTTCAACGCGGCGCTTGGCTGGAATTCCGACCGCGGTTCAACTTGGTCCGCGGTGAGACCTACATCGCTCGTTCGTTCGCCGGCGACGGCCCGAACGGCCGAGCCTTGGCTGAATCGACGTTTTCCGTTCCCGCCGCTGAGGCGAAGCCTGCGACCGACGTCGTTTCCGTCTCGCCGAATCTGCCGACGTTGCCAGCCAACGTCCTGAAGTTTTACGTCACGTTCTCCGCTCCCATGCGTGAAGGGCGCGAGGTGCTGGAACGCGTAAAGTTGCTCGACTCGGCAGGTCGCGAACTCGGTGCTCCTTGGCGCGACTTGGAACTTTGGAACGCCGACGCCACTCGGCTCACCCTCTTCGTCCATCCCGGCCGGATCAAGCAAGGAGTGAATCTCCGCGAAGATTTCGGGCCGGTCTTGTCTCCCGGTCGAAAGTACGTGCTCGTCGTCGGTACCGACTTGCGCGACGCGGCCGGCCAAGCTCTGGCCCGCGAGTTTCGCTATTCGTTCACGACCGCGGACGAGCTTCGTTCGCGAGTCGACGTCGCCGCGTGGTCGCTCAACGCGCCGAAGTCCGGCTCGCGCGCGCACCGCTCGTCGTGCAGTTTGACCGGCCGCTTGATCGGCACTTGGCCATGCGAGCCCTGGCCGTTCATGACGATACGGGCCAAGACTTTTCCGGCCGCGGCGAAGTGAGCGACGACGGCCACCGCTGGACTTGGACCCCCGCCGACCGCTGGAACCCGGGCGGCTTCACGCTCGTCGTCGATCCGGTGCTGGAAGACCTTTGCGGCAACTCGCCCGAGCGGGCCTTCGACCACGATCTGGAAGCGGAGAAGGTCGACGTTCTGCCGCCGCTCTTAGAACGCACGTTCGAAGTGCGCTAAATCTTCGGCGGTGCAAACGGCGTCACCGGCCGGCGCGGGTTCGGCGGCGGGTTCGGGTTGAAGTACCACGGCCGCAAGTCGATGCCGTAGCCGCGCCTCAATTCGTATTCGGCTCGCGTCGCCCACGGAGTGCCCGGATACTCGGCGATGATCGCGCGAAACATGTTCGAAGCATTCTCGGCGATCGGCTTCGTGATCTTATCGGCCACCGTCGCGCCGCGCTCGTTCAAGTTCCAGCCGCCGAGTTCGCGATTCGCCGTCGGCGGATCAAACGGCTTCGGGTTCTGCCGGAACAACGCCAAGTATGCGCCGTATTCATACACGCGGGCTTTGTAAGCCACGACCTGCGCAAGCGTTAGATCGTAGTGAGCGCGCCAACGCGGCTCTTTCTCACGACCTCGCAACGGCTGTGCGCCTCGCAAGGCTTTCTCGGCCGCATCGAGATAGAGCACGTACTGTTTGGCCTTCGCCATCTCGGCATCCATCTCGCGGTTCCACTCGGCCCGATCGCCCGAGAATCGCTGAGCCAGGTTGATGTAGCGGCCGATCTCCGGTTTATACGGATTGAGGTCGTTGATCACTTTCCAAATTAAAGCTCGCAACGGCGAATAGTCGCGTTCCTTGGCGTAGCTCGCCCGGTCGCGCAAGTCGGGCAGAAACGGCCGCATCGCTTCGAAATCGAACACGGTTTCATCGCGACGGAACAGCAGCAGCTCGGGGCTGGGCAACATCAAGAACATGCCGCCCGTTTCGCGTGCCAGACGCACCTGCTCGTACGGCCCGAAGCCGCTCGGATGCGCATCCATCCGCCTTTGAAACCCTTCGGTTTGCAGCAGTTCCACCATCGGCGTTTCCGGCCCGCGATCCACCGGCACGACGTAGCTGCGGCTCATCGTTCCACCGCCGACCGCTTGCCGCGTCACCGTCCAATTCATATGCGCGAACGGGTACCCGAACACGGCTTCGCGCCCCAACGCATAGACCGAAGCCCGCGCTTGCTTGCAGGCCGCGATCGTCGGCTCCAGCGAACGAACATTGTCGTCCGGGTTGCCGCTCTCGTCGCTCACCAGCACGAGCATGAGCTGCCGTCCGCCGCCGGCGCCGCTGAACTGCCGGAAGTTGGCCACGCTCTGGTCGACGGCGTAGCACATCATTTCTTCGCCCGATTCATCGACCGGCACCGCGTCAATCGCCGCTTCGATCTCCTTCTGCACGGTCGTCGGCTTCGTCGTATGCACGGCAAACGTCTTGCCGTAACTCACCACGCCGGTCCACAACGCATCGCCCCGCGTGGCGCTGGAAAGCCCGAGCTCTTCATACACGCGTCCGATGCGGGATTTGATTTCCGCTTGGTCGTCTTTCATAGAGAGCGATTGATCGAACACCCAAACGACGAGCACCTTGCCACGAGCCAGCCGGTTGAGAATCTCCTGCGTGAGGATATCCATCGCCGTGCCGTAACCGTCGGCCGTGGCAAGCGCTTCGCCGAGCGTCCCTTGCGGAACGCTGGCGGCCAGCGTCGTGCCGGCGGTGGTGAAGACGTTGACCGCGCCGACGTCGATGCTCAGCTTTGTCGGCTTGTTCACGACGGTCGCGTTGAGCTTCGGCGATTGCACGAGCGTCGCTTGCGTCATGCTTTGCATGGCGATGGCCGACTGCACGGACGACGCGCTGGAAGCATCCGCCAGTTGCGTGGCCGGCTGCATGTTCTTGTCGAGCCGATGCACGATCTCTTCGATCTTGCGCGGCTCCTCGATCGACGATTGCAAAATCTCGACCTTCGGCCGCACGATCGGCGGCACCGCCCACAAGCCGAGCAGCAAAATCAGCAGGAAGTGAACTGCGGCGGACGCGAGCCCGGCGACGCCCGTGTAAAAGAAATCGCGGCGAATTTCGAATCGCCCGGGGGCGGGCGCCTCGGCTGCTTCGTCCGCGGGCGTCGTGTTCGCAGGTGCCGCGGCGGCGGGAGCCGGTGCAGGAGGCGCGGCCGGCGGCGTCGGCGGGGCGTCGTAAACCGGTTCCGCTACGTAAGGTACGGCCGTGTACAAGATCCCTTGCGGGACCGGTTGCGGCGTCGGGCTTCCCCAAGCAGAACTGCTCACGGACGACCCCAAGAGTGCGATGCGACGAATCGACGTACGCGCCGGCATGCGAAACGGCAGGCCTGCGCTACGGCGTGGGCGAGCGCCGGTCAAACGGCAACCCTACTATAGGGGCGTCTCGCCGGCGGGGTCAACAAAACTTCGTTCGCTTCCGGTAAGGTATGCTGGTGACGACGATCTACGGTCGGCATGAGCCGCAGGGCGCCGGCCCACGGTCTTTGAACGAACGATGCCCGGCCGTCTTACTTGCCCCTTTGAGCCCGCACCATGCAGCAAGTTCTTTCGATTGATATCGGCGGCACTAACGTGAAGTTTCTGGCGACCGGCCAGACCGAGGCGCGCCGCTTTCCTTCGGGCCCGATGCTCACGCCGAGCCACATGGTGGAGCAAGTGCTCGCCGCGACCACCGACTGGGAATACGAAGTCATCACGATCGGCTATCCCGGCCCGGTCGTTCACGGCAAGCCGCTCTTGGAGCCGCGCAACCTCGGCCGCGGCTGGGTCGGATTCGATTTTGCAGCCCGCTTCGGCAAACCGACCAAAGTGATCAACGATGCCGCGATGCAGGCCTTGGGAAGTTATGACGGCGGCCGAATGCTCTTCCTCGGCCTCGGCACCGGCCTGGGAACGACGCTGATCATTGATAAGGTGATCGCCCCGATGGAGCTGGCCCACCTGCCGTACCGCAAAGGGCACACGTTCGAAGACTACGTCGGCGAGCGCGGCTTGGAGCGATTGGGAAAGAAGAAGTGGCAACGGGCCGTCCACGACGTGACCACGCGTCTGAAGGCCGCGCTCGTGGCCGACTACGTCGTTCTCGGCGGCGGCAACTCCAAGAAACTCGACGAACTCCCGCCGGGCGCCCGTCTCGGCAACAACGCCAACGCCTTCACCGGCGGCTTCCGCCTCTGGCACGATTACGAATAGCCCGGAATTCGTAGCGACTCGCGAGTACGCGATTTCGGCCGGCCTCGGAGCTCTTTTCCCTCCGGCGGCAGGCCTCGTTGCGCCGCCCCTCTCAGCGAAGTCATAACTTTGCATCCCGCGCGAACGTGGGGTTAGAATCCCGTCGAGCCGTGGGCCGAAACGGCGCAGTCGCCGCGCTCGACCGACGGTTCCAACTCTCGGGGGCACTCGATGGGAATCTTCGACTTCTTCCGCTCCAAACCGGAGCCGCCGCCGCGTCGGCATCGGTCGCCGCAGCCGTTTGTGGCGTTGCCTCCCGAACCAGGGGCTTCGAAGTTCCAGAAGCCGGCGGTTCCGCAAACCGACGAAGACGCCGAATTCGCGGCCCTCCTCGATGCCGACGGCGGCCCGTCGTTCGAGTATGCGCTCGCTCACTTGGCTCTACGCGGCGTCGCCCTGGAGGAACCGCTCGGGTTTCTCGGCGTCGTTGCATCGCCCGACGCCGAAAAGTTCCTCACCTCGATCATCACGCGAGTGGCGGAGACGTGCAAATGCCGGCCGCCTTTCGGGGCCAAGCAGATTCGCGTTCATAAGATGCGCGTGAAGAACTATCCCTGTGCGATCTTGGAATTTCCTCCGCCGCGTGAAACGACCGAGGCCTTCATGGTCGCCTGCGTCGTGCCGATGAACCCGCAGCAAGATCTTCGCGAAGGCGAGGCTGTGAAGGGGCGCTACTTCACGCTGGAAAAAGGCTACGTACTGCCGGGCGATCCGCCGCGCACGGTACTCGCCGAATGGGACGAACACGCCCACAGCAACTACGGCGACGGCCCGCCCGCGGAACCCCGCGCCTTCGCCGCGGCGCTGGAGAAGCTTTTGTAGCTCGACGCCGCTTCTCACCGCGTTTGCACTCCGCCTCCCAATTCGCCGCCCGCATGAAATCAAAATCCGACAAACTTACCGACTCCGTGTCGAACGAACCACCGGCGTAGGCCGCGCCGATCGTCAGACATTCGACTTAATTGGCACAGGCTTTTCCTTGTTGCCGCAGCGCACGAACAACCAAAACGTCGATCGGTGAATCGAGTGAGTCGCGCAATTGTTTTTGGTGCGGTTGTTCTTCCACTCTCCGTCGGACTCTTGTTTGCGTGGGTTCGTAGAGACGACCCGGCGGACTTTGTTGCGTTCACTTCGAGGGAAACGAATTTTGAAATCTTCGAAGGGCTGCCACATCCTTTGGACCAAAAACTCCTTGCCGAAGAGCTTCGCAAGTCACCATATCAGAATATCGAAGGAGACCTCGTCTATTCCGCTCCTATCGCGCTGGTCGACGACGATCGAAGAAAGCTGGTTGCGATTTTGAGCAAGCCTATTACGTACGAAGTCTACCGATCGAAAGGTTGCGGAGGATTTCACGCTGACTTTGCCGTTCGCTGGAACACCGGACCTCAAGCTTCTTGGATCGTTCTTTGCTTCGGATGTAACGAGGTCAAAATCGTGAAGTCGGGCAAGGTCTCAGAGTATGACCTATCAGAATCGGCTGCCGACGAATTGCGTGATCTTTTCAGACCTTACAGACAAAGCCGCCCTCAGGGGCTTTACGAACATTGGCGAAATCGACCGAGAAGCGACTAGTAACGCCAAGCTCGATCCGACTTACAAGAGAGGCCAAGAATGCTGATCGACGTGACGTACGCAGCATTCGAAGAGGCGTTTCATGGCCGACAAGAGTGCGACTATTCGGGCACGAACAAGTCACTGAAAGTCGGCAACCTTGATCCCGTTGCGGTTCGCCGCTACCATAATTTCTCACAAGATCCCCGGGGGGTAAGCGAATGGTTAGCGGCGACACTGGAAATGTCGTGCCGGGCAACCGGTTGCGAGTTCGAATCTCGTGCCCTCCGCTTTGAGTTTGGATTTTCGTGAGGCTGCCTGAGAGGCCGTCGTCCGTGAGCCGGATCGGCGGCCTTTTTCTTGCGCCGCATCGTAATTCGCCGGCCACGGAATTCGGGGCCGGGGCCGAGCTTAGGCCCTACGGTTAGGCAGGGGATTCGAAAAGGCGGCAGACTTCGATCAAGGAACGATCGGCGCGACCACGATGCACGTCTTTGCACGCCGAACGTTGGTGCCTGCCGAGCTCAAAGGGCAGGCCGCCGCGACCGATCGGCTGCTGTTGCTCCTGGAGGGTTCGTGGAGCGAACCGGCTTCCGCAACCACCGCCGCTCAAACACCTGCGGGCGAGCGATTGGCGCTCGACGATCTGATCGCGTCCCCCGAGTTCACCTCGCTCGACATCGACGCTCAGCGGCTGGTCGAGCAAATCACGCAGGCCGCCGCCGAGAAGAACGACGGACTGACAAACGTCGGCACGCCGAACTTCGCCGACCTCAACGCGCTGAAGCTCCGTTACGCGGCCGTGAAATGGCTCCGCGTCATCGCCTTGCGGCGGCTCCGGCCGGAGCTTTTCGCTCCAACGACGGCAATCACCCTGCATCTCGGCGGCCGGCAAGACGCCGAATACCCGGCCCTGTGGCAAGCGTTGGCCTCAGTCGCCGGCTTTCGGCTCACCATTGCGGGCACTGCCGCCGACGGTGAACATGCGACGGCGACCGCCCCGGCGAAAGCACCAACCAGCCCGGGCTGGAAACGTTGGCTGGCCCGGGCCTTCGCCGACCGGTCTGATCGCCGCAGCGTCCGCTCGTCAACTCAGCCGCGCGTGCTCTTGGTCGGCAACCCGCGTTTGCTCGACGGCGTCTGCGATGAATTGCTTCGCCGCGGCGTGCAGGTTGCTTGGCTCTACGATCAGTTACCGGCCCGGGCCTGGCTCAAACGTCGCGGTCAAGGGATCGCGTGGCTCACGTGCGGCGATCCGTCGCTTGATACGGCGAACATTCCGCCGCAGTTGCTTGGCAACGCGTCGTCGACCGTCGACGTCAAGCATGACGGCGTTCGTCTGAACGACGTCGTCGAAGCTTGGTATCACCTCTGGGCTCCGCAGCAGGCCGGCAAGCAAGCACGGCAACGGTCGTGCGTGGCCCGACATTTCGCCTCGCGGCGGATCACGCATGTCTTGCTGGACGAAGATGCCACGCCGTTGGCACGCGCCGTCATTTCGCATGCCGCCGCGACCGGCGTGTCGTCGTGGGTCGCGCAACACGGCGTTTGCGGCGTGCGGTTCGGTTTCGTTCCGCTCAAAGCCGACGGACTTTTCGCCTGGGACGAAGGCTCGCTACGCCAAATGACCGCCTGGGGCGAAGCGGCGGAGAAAGTCGTCGTCACCGGTTCGCCGTACCACGACGATTTTCTGCGACAAATCACCGCAGCCCGCACGAGCGTCACCCAGACTCAGATCACGCAAGCCGGCGCTGCTCGAAAGCGGCGCATTCTGCTGGCCGCCGTGCCGTCGCCGCGCGACGAACGGCCCGACGCCGTCGAGTTTCATCTCACGACCGACACATATGCTCGCATGCTGCAAATCGTCTGCGATGCGGCGGCGGAACACGATGACGTCGAACTCGTCGTGAAGTTGCACCCGCGGGCTACGGGCTGCGATCGGCATCTCACCGCTGCGCTGCAACGGCACGCCAAGCTGCGCCACACGATCATTCAAAAGCCGAGCCTTGCCGAAGCTCTGGTCGAAGTCGATTGCGTGGTAAGTTGCGCATCGAGTGCGGGCGTAGACGCCGCGCTGGCCGGCATTCCCGTCGTACAGGTACTACCGCAAGGTTCGGGCGAGGTCATTCCCGCCTCATGGTACGGCCTGCTCGGTTCGGCCCGCACGCTGGAGGAACTGCGCCCGCTGCTGGCGGAGGCGTTGTCGCAACCGCCGACCGCCGCAAGGCCGCGAACTGCTCTAAGCGCCGGCTCGTCCGCGGCGGCGCGAATCGTCGATCGGCTACTCGCGTCGTCGTCCTCAAGAAAGCTCGGCGACGCGGCTACGGATGCACGCTGAGTGCGAACACCGTCGGATTGATCTGAGGGCAAGCGTTAGCCGCAATGATTTCTTCGAAGGAACCGCCCAAGTGCTCAAAGGCGTCGGCCGGCGCAGCGCCGCCCAGAAGATCGTCGGCCGCTTGTCGCAATAGTGCGGCCATCCACACGGCCTTGGCTTGCGTTTCGTCTCCGGCGATCAAGCCGGTCGTTAAATCGGTCGCAGGTTTCGTCGCCACGGCATCCATGTCACTAGGCTCCCCTGAATTCTTTGCGCGGCAGGCCGGCGGTTCCTTCGCCGACGTTTCTTCATTGCCGCGCTCGCTCCGGCTGCAATGAACTCGCGGCGCGGCAGTCGTCGCACCGCAAAAAGTGTATGATTTGCGGCGACGGCGACCTAGACCACTTCACCCCCTCGCCGAGCCGAGGGCTCGCCGGCGAATCGAGCCACGACGGAACGTGCCATGAATATTGCGATCGTGCCGGCACGTGGCGGCAGCAAACGGATTCCGCGGAAGAACGTGCGACCGTTTTGCAGGCGGCCGATCATCGCGTGGTCGATCGCCGCGGCGCAGGAATCGGGCCTTTTTGATGCGATCGTCGTCAGCACGGACGACGAGGAAATCGCCGCGGTGGCAACGGAATTTGGAGCCGTCGCGCCGTTTCGTCGGCCGCCGGAACTCGCCGACGATTTCGCGCCGACGCTCCCCGTCGTCGCGCACGCCGTGCGCTGGTGGGAAGCCGAGCGCAGGCCGGTGGCGCACGCGTGCTGCATTTACCCAACGGCGAGCCGTTCGTGCAACCTCGCTACCTGCAAGAAGGTCTGCAGTATCTTCAGGACGATCCGACGCTCGACTTCGCCTTCACGGCCACGACGTTTCCGCACCCGATCTTTGCGCCTTGCACCGCCAAGCCGACGGCACGATCACTATGCACTGGCCCGAAAACGAATTCGCCCGCTCGCAGGACTTGCCGGAAGCGCTGCACGACGCCGGGCAATTTTACTGGGGCAGGGGAGAAGCGTTCCAAACGCGACGAGGGTTCTTCTCGTCGCGAGCCAAGCCGATCTTGCTGCCGCGGCGTTTGGTGCAAGACATCGACACGGAAGAAGATTGGCAAGCCGCGGAACTGCTCTTCGAACTAATGCGCTCGCGGCGTGAAGCTCCGTGATCGGCGCAGTGCTGGAGTTGGCGACTTCGCCGCGGAGAACCTCGCCTATCTTGCGGAGAGCTTCTCCAGCGAAAGTTCCGGCGGCGGCGGACTCGCCGGATTGACCCACTGAATGACCATCGCCCAGCCGGCATATCTTCGTCGTGCTGCAGGTAGCCGTGAATCGGCCGTACGGCGGTCCAGCCGTCTTTGAGATGCACGCTCAAGACAGGGTCGGAAAGCTCGCCGCTCAACACGGCGGAAACATAGCGACTGACGTCCATCGTCGTCGCGTGATGCCCGTAACCGGGCAAGCGGCTCGCACCGACCATGCGCCAGAGCCGCAGCGATTCGACAAGTTGCCGAGCTTGTTCGGTGAGCGCCCGCCCGAGGCCGTGATGTTGGTGATCGGGGTGAACCATGATGTCTGCCGTAAAGCGTCGGGCCTTGTGGATCATGGTCGAGAAACGTACCGCCGGACGTGAGGACGTCCCACGAATCGTCGACATGAAAATCCGTCATCCGCAGCCGCAAGGTGAGATGCACGCCCGCGACCGCGCCGGTCGCCGCATCGACGGCCGCAAACTGGCCCTCGGGAAACACGCGCCAATGATCGTCGAGCTCTTCGAGCGTGTACGGCCGCTCGGTCGGGTACACGCGGCGGCAAATTTCAACGACGGCCGCATGATCGGCCGGTTCCAGCAGACGAATTTTATAAGCGGCGGAGAGCATGATTCGAGTCCGTGGATTGTGCGTTCGTGCCGACGTCGTCGCATGCCGAGCCAAGCGATATCCTTCGCCAGCCGCGCAGGCGGCCATTTAACGATAGCTCACAATTGGCCGTCTCCCGCCGAATGCTCCGATCGACCGTTTTATCCGACAAACAGCGACGTAGAAACGATTTTACGATGGCATGCCGACCGACGCCGCTCGTAGCTCACTATCGCGCGGCGGCACGCCTCTGAAAGAGTTCGAGCCACTGCAGGGTCAACGCCTCACCGAGGCTCTTGCCGGCGCGAAGTTCGTCCGGCGTTTGTCCCCAATAGAACCCGATCGTGCCGGAGGAGTGCGCCGCCGCGCCGTCGAGGAACGTTCTCAATTCGGCGGGCGAACACTTCAGCGGGAACGTCTCTTCGATCACCACCGGCTTGCCCACCTGGAATGCCTTAAGCGTTTCCAACGCCTCGTCGACTTTGCCGGCCTCGGGGTAGAGATGCACGCAGACGAAGTCGAGCTCGTCCGCAACCTCCTTCGGTACGAAGCCTGAGGTAAGTCCCGGTCGGTCCAAACTCCAATCGACCAAACCGACGGTGATCGGAGTCCGCCGGTCGACTTCGCGAATCGCCGCAGCGAGCGACTTGATCCAGGCCAGGGCGACTGCAGGCCGCCGGCGACCGGCAGAGTCGAGCGTGATGACCTGCACGAAATGTTTATCCCCGAGCACGGGCCGAGCCAATCTCCCGGCTTGCGCGGTCCGCCGGGGACAACCGGCTCATTCATCAGGTCGTAGCAAAACACGGCCGGGCTGTTCTTGCATTGCCCCGCCACGGCGCACCAGAACGCCGACTGTGCCTCCCAGCGTCGCGATTCGTCGAGGGCGTCGTACCACGGCGGCACGTCACGTTTGTGATAACAGCCGAGCCCGGTGATATCGAGATAGAAGCCGCTCGCGCTCGGCCAGCCGTAGCAATGCGGCCAACTTCTCCAACGCCGCGGGATTCGCTTCCATCTCACTGCGCATAAATTTGCCGAACTGCAAATGCACGCGCACGACGTTAGCCCCGAGCGCTCGCATTTCCGCAAAGTCCGCTTCCACCGTGCTCCACTCGGCGTCCCAATAGTCTTCAAGCAAGCGGCCCCGGGCGTCGCGATCGTAGTTGAAACCCCACGGCTTGAATGGTCGCTTCGACTTGGCCAGCACGAAGCCGCGACGATCGGGCGAGATTTCGACATGTTCGAAATCGCCGGCGGCGATCGGCTCCGCGGCACGAACCGAGGGGAAGCTCGAACGGCAGACGAGAATCGTGACGAGGCCGCATATCAGGCGACGCAGGAAGGTCGACATCGATTGCCTTTCGTCGCGAAAGCCACACGCTTTGTTGCGCTAGCACGGAAAGAAGCCGCTAGGTCGGATTGCCGTCGACCGGCGAGCGCAGTTTACCGCGTGACCGGCAAGAGTTCCAACGAGGCTCCGGCGAGGAACTCGCGAAGATGCCCGCGCCGCGAAACCGAATTCTAAATCGGTGCAGAAGAACGAAGCGGGTGAGTCACCCGAGTTCGTCAGTGATTGGCGACCGACTTAAGCTGAATCAAGACCTCCGAAGCTTGCGACGGACGATTCTCGTCGTCGACCACGAGCGTCAAAACCACGGCCGCTTCCACCGGCAGCGCCACTTCAGTCGACAGCGACTGTTCGACGATGTTCGGCAGCTCGATCGCTCGCGGCGGTTTGCCGTCGTCGGTCACAATGTAAGTTTTCAACGTTTCGACGAGTTCCGACGAGCGAAACTCGATCCGCAGGCGAACTTGACCGTCGCTCTGCGAGGTCGGAGTGAGCCGAAGTTCGCGGCCGTACCAGAGCGAACGCGTGACGGGTCGGTCGCCGTCGTAGCCGATGTTAAATAGCCCGCTTTGACCGACGTGCAATTCAGCCGTCGCCCTCTCGACCGTGACCATTTCCGTGCGCGAGCGCTGCTCGACATGTTCGTCGCCCGTCAAAGCCTCGCACCAATGATTGGCGGCCGACGCCGTCAGCACGCGAACTTCTTGCCGAGGCGAAATCCGAGAAGCCGGCAACGACGTTCGCTCGATAACTCGAACTTGAAACTTATACAAAGTTTCGGCCCGCGCATCCTCGACCGAGCAGAGCCACGAGAATGCAACCAACAAGCCGCACCACGATCGACGAGATAACAACGTCGCAAACTCCGTAGGCAGAGATCGAAGAAAAGGGTACCGACATTCACGCGAGCGAGGGAAGTCTAGGAACCTATGATGCCCGAGGCTAGAGAGGTTGCGAGGGTCCGCGAGCGGCGGAAAACCTCATCGCTCGCGTTGGAGCGTCGCGTAAAAAACCTCATGCTCGCACATGTTCTTCACCGCCTCGGCGGCTTGCGGGGCGTCGTCCGATTTGGGAAATTGCCCGCTCACGCCTGGCCGACCTCGTGATCAGTGAGTCGAGCCTCCGCATCACAAAACCGCACAACAATCCGCCGTTCCTGCTTTTACGGACAAAGGACATCGCCATGCCCGCCGCGTTTGCCGACATTTCCAATATCAAATACGAGGGGCCGCAGTCGAAGAATCCGCTGGCGTTTCGCCATTACAACGCCGACGAAAAAATCGAAGGCAAGTCGATGAGGGACCACTTCCGGTTCTCCGTCGCCTACTGGCACACGTTCCGCGGCACCGGCGGCGATCCGTTCGGCCCGGGCACCATGCAACGCCCGTGGGAAAGCGGAACGGATGACGTAGCGAACGCCTGTAATCGGGCGCGCGTCGGCTTTGATTTCATGGAGAAGCTCGGATCGCCGTACTATTGCTTCCATGACCGCGACGTCGCTCCCGAAGGCAAGACGCTCGCCGAGAGCAATAAGAACCTCGACGCCGTCGCCAAGGTGCTCAAAGAAGAGCAACAGCGGACCGGCATCAAGCTCCTCTGGGGCACGGCGAACCTCTTCAGCAACCCGCGCGTACATGCACGGCGCGGCAACGAGTTGCAACGCTGACGCTTTCGCGTACGCCGCCGCCCAAGTGAAGAAAGCCTTGGAAGTGACCAAGGAACTCGGCGGCGAGGGCTACACGTTCTGGGGCGGTCGTGAAGGCTACCAGTGCCTCTACAACACCGATATGAAGCGCGAAGTCGATCACCTCGCGAAATTCATGCACATGGCGGTCGAATACGCCAAGCAAATCGGTTTCACCGGCCAGTTCTACTTCGAACCGAAGCCGAAAGAACCGACCAAGCATCAGTACGATTACGACACGGCCGCCTGCGTGAATTTTCTCCGGGCCTACGGCTTGGAAAAACACATCAAGATGAACATCGAGGCCAACCATGCAACGTTGGCCGGCCACTCGATGCACCATCGAGCTCGAGTATGCTGCGATGCAGGGTTTCCTCGGCTCGATCGACGCCAACTACGGCGACCTGATGCTCGGCTGGGACACCGATCAGTTCCCGACCGACGTGTACCTCACGACGCAAATCATGCTCGTCCTCCTGAAGTACGGCGGCTTTACCACAGGCGGCCTGAACTTCGACGCTAAAGTACGCCGCGAAAGTTTCGAACCGGTCGACTTGTTCTACGCCCACATCGGCGGCATGGACGCCTTCGCGCACGGACTGAAGATTGCCGCGGCGATGCGCGCCGACGGCCGGCTGAAAAAGATGGTCGAAGATCGCTACAGCTCGTGGGATTCGGGCGTGGGTGCGGAGATTGAAGCCGGCAAGCAATCGTTTGCTTCGCTTGAGAAGTACATGCTCGACAAAGGCGAGATCACGGCGAACAAGAGCGGCCGACAAGAGCTGTACGAAAACATCGTGAACTCGTATCTGTAATTGCTGAGAGGCGAAAGCGATGGGCGGCTCGCATTCGACGGGTCCGAACTCCGGTCGCCGCGCTCGGCTTCGGCTGAGCGCGGCGATGTGCCTCGTGTTTGCGTTTACCGGCGGTGCCGCGTCGCAAGCCGCCGAGTTGCCGGCGGGGCGCGTGCTCTTCATCGGCATCGACGGCTGCCGGTTCGACGCTTTGGAGAAGGCCGAAACGCCGAACCTGGATCGCCTGCGAGAAAACGGCTGCTACACGGACAAAGCCCTGATCCTCGGCGAGCGATATCGCAAGAACGAAACCATCAGCGGGCCGGGCTGGTCGAGCTTGCTCACCGGAGTCTGGGCCGACAAGCACGGCGTCCACGACAACAAATTTCGCGACCGCAACTTCGGCAAGTTTCCGCCGCTCTTCGTGCGCGTGAAGCAGGCCGATCTCAAAGGGAGCACGATCTCCAGCGCCAATTGGCCGCCGATCGCGCAAGTGCTGTCGACTTCGGCGGACGTCAACCTGGAGACGACGCACGACGATCTCTACGTGCCCGGCGATGCGGAGACGGCCAAAACCGCGGCAGAGTTGTTGCGCGGCGGCGAGCCGATCGTCGTCTTCACGTACTTCGGACAGGTCGACGAGCGCGGACACAAGCGGGGCTTCTCACCGGACGTGGCCGAATATGTCGGCTGCATCGAGCAGGTCGACAAACACGTAGGCGAGTTGCTCGCAGCACTGGAAAGCCGGAAGAACTTCGCCGCCGAGAATTGGCTCGCGATTGTTTCCAGCGATCACGGCGGGATCGATAAAGATCACGCCGGCGGGCATTCGACGCCCGAGGTTTTGAACAGTTTCATCATCGTCGAGCGGCTCGGCGGCGCAGCGAGGCAAGATCGAAGAACAGGCCTACATCGTCGACGTGCCGGTGACCGCGCTCGTTCACCTCGGCATCGCAGTCGATCCGGCATGGCAGCTCGACGGCAAGCCGGTGGGGCTCAAGGGGCGTTAGTCGACGGCGGCGGCTGGCGGTGCGGCGATTTGAATCGCCGACATTTGCACGTCGGGCATCGTGAGAATGAACTCTTTGCCGAAGGCCAGAGCCGGGGTTTGAAAGCCAGGCTGCACGTCTCCCTTTAGCAAACGCTCGACCGCGGCGACGGCCGTAAGCACCGTGAGTCGGTAACCGTTGGGCGTATCGAGCGTTGCCGAAGCCGTGCGGCCGGCGGCGTCGCGGACTTCGCCCCACAAGCTAGTGCGTTGCTTGACCATATCGTCTTCCGTCGGGCCTTTGACAAAGCGATCGACCAGCCATTCCGCGACGCTGCGCACGACTCCCAGCTTCATGAGCGGAGCAATCGTTCGTAGCTTCCGCATTTGTGCGGCGCTTACTTCATCAACGGCCATCAACACGTCGATGTTCGGGATACCGGTCGTGTAAAAGGCCGACGACACATCGCCCCAGGGAATGCTCGTCGCCTCGCGGGGGCCGACGGAGAAAGGGATCGTCCGCTTCTTCCACGCTACGGGAATCTTTTCAATGCGACCGGCCACGCGGGCTCGACCTCCCTCGGGCAGCCCGGCGAGAATCGTCTTTGCCGTGCCGGGCGAAGTTTCCGAGCCGGTGAAGGCCAGAGTCAGATGCGTCGCCTCAGGCATCGCGGCGGCTAACGTCGCAGCCAAGCAATCTGTGGGCACAACGTCGAACCCGACGGCCGGCATCAGGACGACGCCTGACGCTCGGGCCGCATCATTCTGCGCGGCGGCGAGTTCGATGACTTCGATCTCACCAGTGATGTCGAGATAGTGAACCTTCGCCTGCAAGCACGCGGCGATCATCGTCGGCGCGGTGCGAGCGAACGGACCGGCACAATTCAGCACGGCTCGAACGCCGCGCAGATTCGCCGCCGCAGCCGCTGAATCGCCGAGAGCAAACACGCGACTCTCGCAGCCGTATTCGGCCGCCGCCTTCGTGACGGTCTTTGAATCGCGCCCCGCAAGAATCGGCCGCATTCCACGCGCCACGGCTTCGCGTGCAATGAGCCGAGCCGTGTAGCCGGTCGCTCCGTAAAGGAGCCAATCGCTCACGAGATGATGCTCCGTCGCCGGTTCACGTAGTCCCACACGACGAATCGATCGAGATCGCGCCCGGCCGTGAAGAACACGCGGCCGCCGGTTTGTTCCGCCAAGCGATGCGAGAACTGAATATCTTCGCTCGATTGCGACCAACTCGGCAGCAGGAACAGATTGATCATGATCCCGTCCCGCTTACACACGGCCCCTTCGCGCATCGTGGCTTCTTCCGTGCGCGGATCGGGCGGGTAGAGCAGGTAGAGCATCTCCTGCCTCGAAGTGGGCGGTCGGTAGACCGTCAGTGATGAGAATGATCTGCCGGTTCGGCGTCGGCTGGTTCGCCAAGGAACCGCCGCGCGGTTCTGCAGGCCGTGCTGAATATTCGTGAAGTGGGGCGGAACGCGAGTCTCCGTGACGTTCGGATCGCTCATGTCGCACTTCAGGCGAACCCAGGGATCGTAGATCGTCACCGGCTTCGGCATCAGCACGGCAATTTCGCTCGCGGCCCGCGGCTTGGCGAACGTATACATCTCGACGAACTGCAGAAAATCGCCCGGATATTCGCGGCGAATGAGTCCGTCGAGCGCCAACGCCATGCGCTTCACATGGACATAGAGCCCGCTGCGTCCCATCGAGCCGCTCATATCCATCACGACGACGGTCGCACACTTCGGCGAGTTGCGCGTGCGGTGGATTTCGATATCGTCGCTCTTGAGACGCAAGCGGCCGTTCGCCGCCGCTGCGAATCATTGCGTTTGTAAACGTACTGACGATGTCCATGTTCGCCACCGAGTCGCCAAATTCATACGGTTTCGACCGTCGGCAATTCGACCGCCCCTTCGCCGACGATCGGTCCCGTATGTCGCCCGGTGCGCGAGCCTGCAATTGACTGAAGATCTCGCTCGAGCAGTTTGCTCTGGAAGATCCGCATGGCCTTGGGCGTGAGCTGATAGCCTTTCTTCGTCTTCTCCATGCCTTGCTGTTCGGCCAACTGCCGCACCATCTCTTCGACCTGCTTCTGCAGATTGTTGAGATTCTCCATCTGCTCCGGGTCGACGAATTGCGAGAGCTCGTCGACGTCGATAACGCGATCTGCGCGTTCTTCATCGCCTCTTCGATCTGCTGGAGCAGCTTGTCGATCGTTTCCAACTCTTCCTTAATCGCCAGAGCCTGCTCGACCGACATCGGCGTACGGCCGGTGAAGGCATACTTCGCGGCGAATTCGTCGACTTGGTATTTCTCGCTGAGCCGTTCGATGACCTTCATTAGGTCGGCGGCAAAACGCGACCGTTCGCCGCCCGCGCAATACCAAAGCCGCTCCAGTTCGCGAAGCTGCTCTTCCGCGGGCCGCCTTTCGTATTGCATCGCGCAGTTCTTTGGGCGGCGTGACGCGATCAGACGATTGGCGATAGACCTCGGCCGCTTCCTGGCGAACCTGATCCGTTTCGTAGGTCTCAAGAATCTTCTGCTTCCGCTCTAGCAGCAATTGCCGCAGAAAATCCAAGCTCGGCCCAAGCCCGGCGATCTGACTGGGGTCCAGATGCACGGCTCGGGCTAGTTCCTCGTCGGTCAATTCGCGGAGCTGCCGTAGGCCAGCAGATGCTCCAAGGCCGGCGAAACGACATCAGGCGGCGGTTGCGTCGGCGAGGGGAATTTCGCCGGGTCGTACCGCTGGTACGTGTGAATGACGCCGCCGAGATTTTCACGATGGGCCGACATCGCAATCCCTTGATACAAGACAACAAGTTAGGAACGGAGGCCATCACGCTCGCTAAGTTCTTCAAGGGCGTAGCGTTCACACAAGTCTGTTGCCGCAACTAACTCTTGAAATAGCTGCAATGGCATTGCAGGCAAAAAATCGACGTCCTCATCTGCGAGAAGGCGCACACATTTTATGTACCAAGTACATACCCCCCTTAACGCAGATTCAAAGCGTGCAACAGCTGCACCTATGAGATTTGAAACTGCACAATCACCTATGCCTGAAGTAAGCCATTCAAACGACGTTCGAATATGCAGCAAGGAGGCAATCATCTTACGAAGCTGCTTGTCTAAGGCAGCGCAAACCGGTTCCGTAATTTCAACTGCATCGCTCGTCTGTCCTTCAATCGGGAGAAAATCGCGAATCGGCTGGACAATGCTGCGCAGCAGTTTCAACAAGAACTTCAGGCGTTCGACGATCTCGTCACCACTTGGTGTCTTCTGCATCTGGCGCTTCCAAAGCAGTCGGAGTTCGTCTTCACTTTGGGCTCCCTCGACATCCGCTACATCTAAACCCATTACATCGACATAGAACTCTCGACTTAGCTCCAATTTGTCACTTCGCGAACGCTGGAGCTTAACCATATTACTAACGTCACGGGCAGCTTCTTCAGTTATCGCGCCGGCATCAATCGCTGCCTTACGAAGCTTCTCAAGAATTTCCTCCTCGTTTGGCACAGGCTTACCTCGGGCCCGGAGGATCTTCTGCGCAACGTCGATCGCTATATCTTGAATTAGATCGTCAGCTCCCTCCGTAATATCTTCGGGCGCTAGGTTAGAGAAGGCGGCCAAGTCAATCACCGAAGAAGCCATATGCTCAAAGACGTCCTCGCCGCGAAACATCTCGTCGACTTTCTTGCCAGGGAACAGAGGATTTCTGGACGCATTCCATTTCGGCGGAAAAAACGACCGGGACGCCGGCTTTCCGCGGCCCGCTCTAACACCCTCTATCAGTTCACGCTCAGCCTCCATTTCGCTTCGCCCAACGAGATCGATGTAGATCAACGAGCCAATCAAGCCATCAGGAGCCACATTCTCGACTCGAACAAAAATAAGCTTCCTTTGTTCTCCTGTTGGATCCTGTCGAAACCTTGCAGCCCATTCCGGCTGTGTGAACTGCGACGCCAGAAAATTGCTGGAGAGCACTCCGATGGTTTTTTCCGCTTCCTTTGAGGCTCGGTCCATCTCAATTGGAAAATTATTGCCTGGACGGAAATCCCACTTCTGGATCACGACGGCGTAGCCATTTTCTTCCAGCACGTACGCAATCCATTCAGCCCATTTTTCGTCGTGAGAGTTGTAGCTAATGAAAAAATCTTTCATGGACTGCGGAGGCCTCATGATCAGACATAGATCGGTAGATCATCGACTCACACCGCATTCTAACATGTTTTCATGTTTGTTAAGGAAGTTGGTATTCCATCCGCCCGTGCCGCTGGGCTCGCGAAATGCGATCCGTCGCATAAAGCCCGGCGAGCACGAATTCCACGCATGAGGCTCGCACCGCGGAATCGCTCGCGGCGTTCACTTCGAATGCCTTTTCCCAAACCGGCGGCACGCGCTGGATGCGTTCGGCATAAGCGGCCGAAGGGAGCATATCGCCGACTTCGATTTTGACCCCCTTCGAGAAGATGTCGCCAATCTCTTCAAGGCCGTGCTCGTCGACGTACTCCTCGAAGACGGCTTTGATCGCTTCGGCCAGGATGGCGTCGAGCACTTGTCGCTCGCTCAACTGATGGCTGCTCATCAGATCGAGTTCGAGCTTGCCCAAGGCCGACGAGTAGATGTGCCCGAGGTCGCTGATTCGCGGCACCGCCGGCTTTTCACCGAGAATGATCGCCCGTTGCCGTGCGCTGCCGACCATGGCGCGATAATTGGCCAAGCTGAATCGTGCGCTCACGCCCGACTGGTGATCTACGTACTTGCTTTTCCGCGCCGCGACGGTGACCTCTTCGATAATCTGCTTCATGAAGTACGGCACGACCACGGGCCAATCGCCCCCCAAATCAATACCGGCTTCTTGTTCAATGATCCGAATGCCGAGGTCGCGCTCTTTCGGATAATGCGTGTGAATCACCGAGCCGATGCGATCCTTCAACTGCGGAATCACTTTCCCGCTACGGTTGTACGTCGCCGGGTTGGCCGAGAAGAGAATCAGCACGTCGACGTCGAACTTCACCGGATAGCCGCGAATTTGCACGTCGCGCTCTTCCAGAATGTTGAAGAGGCCGACCTGCACGAGTTCGTCGAGTTCCGGAAGTTCGTTCATCGCGAAGATGCCGCGGTGCATCCGGGGAATGAGCCCGAAGCTGAGGGCTTCTTCGGTGCTCATGCTCGCTCCGCCGGCGAGTTTCGCAGGATCGATCTCGCCGATGATGTCGGCGAATTTGGTCCCCGGGGCCAAACGTTCCGCGTAACGATCTTCACGTCGCCACCAGCCGATCGGCACGCGATCCGGCGGCGTATCGGCCAGGAAACGTTTGACGGCGCCCGAGATCGGCCGGAGCGGATCGTCGTGAATCGGCGCTTCGGGAATGTCGACGAACGGCACGGCGTCGTCGAGAAACCGGACGAGCGAGCGCATCAGCCGGCTCTTGGCTTGCCCCTTCTCTCCGAGGAAGAGCAAGTCGTGCTGGGCCAAGAGCGCAATATTGATTTCCGGGATGACCGTATGCTCGTAGCCGACGATGCCGGGATACAACTCTTCGCCCGCGGCCAGCATCCGCAGAAAGTTGTCGTGCAGCTCACGCTTGACCGACTTCGACTTCCAACCGGAGACCAATAGGTCGTGGAGATTATTCGGACGAGAATCCGTCATGAAGCTCTAGGGAGTCAGAGGTAAGAAGTGATCGAACGTTCGCGAGCTAGCGAGGCGACGCGGTCTGCGATGCCTTATAAAGGTTGAGCGTAATGTGAGCTTGGCCTTGATGGTGCGCTTCATGCCAGCCGATTAGATGCAACACGTCGCGAATGGTCAGCTTACGCTGAGCCAACGCAGCAGGAATTTCCTGTAAGCGGCTGTCGGGAATACCTCGCAAGGTTTCCACGAGATGGGCACGGCCTTCGTCCAAGACCTTGCGAATCAAGTCGGGAGACGGAATATCATCGTCGGGCGTGCTGCCGCCGCGAAACCGAGGCCACAGGTCTTGAAACGCGCCGGTCTTCTCGGGAGCCAGCCGTTCCGTCGCAAAGATTTCCTCCGTCACGCCGATGTGCATCAACTGCCACGCGATATGAGCTCGACCCGGCCCCGGTCGCCAGCCGAGCACGGCCGTCGGATCCGGTTCTTGGAGTACCTTTTCTAAAATCGCCAACGTGCGAGGGCGGTAGAACTCATAAGTTTGAAGCGTGGATTCGGCGATCGACATATTTAACTTCTCAACCTTGATTCAAAGTAGCGGGGGCGGCTTGCTCACGCTATCGCCCGTCGGCCGGTTTCGCAATCGGCGGGCCTCGGATATGCTGACCGCGTCGCACGCCCGCCTACCGTCGGAATCGCACCCCGAGGCGCACTCCTATGATTCGCAACGCCGGTCTGTTTGCAGTCGCCGTATTATTCGCAGGCTCCCTGCTTGCGGCCGGCCCCGCCGATGAGCGGATTTCGCTCTTCGACGGCAAGTCGTTCGCCGGCTGGGAGGGAAACCTAAAAATGTTTCGCCTGGAAGACGGCGCAATCGTCGGCGGTAACCTGAAGGAACGCATTCCGAACAACGAATTTCTCTGCACGACGAAAGAGTACGAGAACTTCGAGCTCCGGCTGAAGTTCAAGGTGCTCGGCGAAGGGGTGAACGCCGGCGTGCAATTTCGGACGAAGCGCATTCCCGATCATCACGAGGTGATCGGATACCAGGCGGACATCGGGCAGAAATATTGGGGTGCGCTGTACGACGAATCACGGCGCAAGAAAATGCTCGCTCAGCCGACGCCGGAAGTCTTGGCCAAGGCGGCCAAACCGGACGACTGGAACGAGTACGTCATTCGCGCCGAGGGCAACCGGATTCAACTCTGGCTCAACGGCGTGCAAACGGTCGACTACACGGAAACGGAAGAAGGAATCGAAAAACGCGGCGTCATCGCCGTGCAAATCCACGGCGGGCCTCCGAGCGAAGCTTGGTACAAGGATATTTCGATTGTGGAATTGAAGTAGGGACGCTCCCTTTTGCAACGCGGAGACAAGCTCCGCGACGGAATCGAAGACTTAGCGACGGAACGCATAATTGAGTATTCGCTTTCTTTACTTCGATCTGGGAAACGTTCTTCTCTACTTCAGCCACCGGCGTGCGGCCGCGCAACTTGCGGGATTGGCCGGTGCGAAACCGGAAGAAGTGTTCGAGGCCCTGTTCCGCAGCGACGTCAACTACCGTTGCGACGCCGGGCAAATCACAGGTGCCCAATTCGCCGATCATTTCCGCAGCAACTATCCGTGCGAAGTGCCGAACGAGGTCATCCATCGCGCGGCGAGCGACATCTTCGTCGTCAACGGGGCGATGAAGGCGGTCGTCGCACAGTTGCGAGCCGCCGGGCATCGGCTCGGCATCCTGTCGAACACGTGCGACATGCACACGGAGTTTTTCAGCGACGGCCGGTACTCGCACATCCCGAGTGATTTCGACGTGGTCGTGCTGAGCTATAAGCTCAAGCTCATGAAGCCCGACGCTTCGATTTACCTCAAAGCGGCGGAAATGGCCGGCGTCGCACCGCAGGAAGTGTTCTACACGGACGACATTCAGGCCAACGTCGACGGGGCCAAGGCCGCCGGGTTTGATGCCGTCCTGTTCACCTCGGCGGCCGAATATGCGGCCGAGGCCCGCAAGCGCGGGATTCGGTTCAACTATTAGTTATTAGCAGTTAGCCGACCGATCGACTTCGTCTCAGCCGCGCGAATCAGCCTTCGAGTTCTTCCGATTCAAGATCGGCAAGCTCTTTCTCAATGTCGCGGTCGACCGCGGCGACATCGGTCAAACGAGCCAGGGCCAACACGACGATCGTGCCGACGAGCGCCAGCACCCAGGCCGCGGCGCCGAGTTGCGCTAGGCGGCGCAAGAGCGTCGCCCCCCCTTCGTCGTTCATCGCGGCCAGCAGTCGACCTAGGCCTTGGCAAACCAGCACGACGATCGGCAGCCCAAGAACGGACGCGAGCAGCCCGACGAGTAAACGCTTCGAAATCACCGCAAACCCCGCAAATTTTACCCAGAGCCTCCAGTTTTAGGGATTATGCCGAAGGGTGTCAACGAGCCGGTCGTGCGGCGCAAACGCTTGTCGCCGCATTGACTTAGGTACGGCGTAGCCAACAATAAACCAAGCCCTCCGCGCTCCCGTCGGGCTCTCTTCTCACGTCGCACTCGTTCTGAGTTCGGAGACTTTGCATGCCGCATCGAAAGGCCGGCTCAGCCCGCGGTTCTTCGCGCGCCGTTATGGCGGGCCTTGTCATCGCCGTCGCCACGACGAGTTCCGTCGCCTGGGCGTCGCGCGTGATGATGCACGACGGTCGTGTGCTCGAAGGCCGGCTGGCTCCGCTCTCGTCCGTGATCGATACGCCGAAGGCCGCCAACCTTGCCAAGACGATGGTGCTCGTCGACGACGGACTGCGGCGGATTTACATCCCGCAACGGCGGGTTCAAAGCGTCAACGAGTTGGACGCAGGCGATCCCGTCGAACGATTCGACATTCCGCAACACGTCTCCGAAGCAGGCGACCGAGTGGCCGCGGTCGGCGAAATCTTCGGCTTCACGGAGTTCGATGAATTCGGCCGGCGCATCATTCGGATGAATACCAATCAGGGCCCGCAGGCCGTGATTCAAGGCATCACGGAAATCACTCCTGAATGGACGAAGCTAGAGTGCGTCGACGCCGAAGGCCTGCACTTCATCTGGGATATGCGCATCGCGACGTCGACAATTCCGCGACAAGTACTCGGCCAAATCCTAGCCAAGCGGATTGACTCCAAAAGCATCGACCAGCGTTTGAAAATCGTTCGCCTCTATATTCAGAGCGAGCGATTCAAGGACGCGGAGCAAGAGCTGCAAACTCTCATCGCCGACTTTCCGAATTTGCCGCCCGATCAGAAAGACCTTTTCGAACAGACCCGCATGCGGCTACGCCAGACCAGCGCGCGCCGCATTCTGGAAGAAATCGAGGCTCGTCGTAAGGCGGGCCAGCATCGCTTGGCCTATTCGCTTTTGAAGACATTTCCTTCCGAAAAGGTGGCCGGCGAGACGCTGCAAGCCGTGTCGGGATTGCTCAAAGAATACGATCAGGCGGACGCGCGCAAGAGTTTGGCACTACGCCGCTTCGACGAACTGTTGCGAAGTCAAAGATTCGCAAACGAAACTCCGACTCACGGCCATTCGCGACGAAATCAATGCGGAGTTGAGCTACAACACGCTGGAACGCGTCGCGGCGTTCATGCAGTTTCAAGCCGACGACGTCATCCGCAGCGAAGAAAAGATCGCCTTGATGGTCAGCGGCTGGCTCGCCAACAGCGACTACGCCGTGCGAAATCTGCCGACGGCCCTTTCGATGTACGACACGCGCAGCCTGATGACGAAGTACTTCGCCGAACCCACGCTCAACGGTCGCAACAAGATCGTCGAGGAATTGAAACGCCAGGAAGCGTTTATCCCCGACCTCATTGCACGGATCATCGCGTTGATGAAACCGCCGCTCGACTTACCGGCGCAGTCGGAGAAAGTGGCGGGGATGTACGAAATCCAGATCGATTATCTGCCCGAACAAACGCCGATCGGGTACACCGTGCAACTGCCGCAGGAATACGATCCGCACCGGCGATATCCGGTCATCATGGCGCTGCACGGCGCCGGAGCCACGCCGACCTTCGAACTCGAATGGTGGGCGGGCGGTGCTACGGCCGACGGCCGACGCTTCGGGCAGGCCGATCGCTTCGGCTACATCGTCATTGCGCCGGCGTGGGCCAAAGAACAGCAAACGGCCTACAACTACTCGGAAGACGAGCATGCCGCCGTGCTCTACACGTTGCGCGACGCGTATCGCCGCTTCTCCATCGACACCGATCGCGTGTTCGTCGCCGGCCACGGCATGGGAGGCGACGCCGCTTGGGAAATGTCGATCTCGCATCCCGATCTTTGGGCAGGCTTCATCGGCATTTCGGCGCAGGCCGACAAGACGATCAACTATTACAAAGAGAACGCCCGCTACATGGCCAAGTACTTGGTGTGCGGCGAGCTCGACAACGTCCTGTGGGGCGAAAACGCCGTGCAGCTCGACGAATACCTCAGCCGCGGCGACAACATGACCGCCGTGCAATACAAAGGGCGAGGCCGCGAGCACTTCTCGGATGAGCTGCTACGGCTCTTCGATTGGATGTCGCGTCAGAAACGAGATCCGTTCCCGCGAGAATACAAATGCCGCTCGGTCCGCTACTTCGACGGCTTCTTTTGGTGGGTCGATACGGCCAACCCGCCGGAACGCGGGATGATCGACCCCGACAATCTTCCGCCCAAAGGCTACGTGCCGCTTTACGTGAAGCGCAAAGCTCACTGCGAACAACGGCGTCAACATCGACACCGGCTGCCAGAACGTCACCGTCTGGCTCACGCCGGAACTGATCGACTTTAAGCGACCGTCGGAAATTCGCATCCGCGGCCAGAAGGTCAACAAAGGTCAGTACATTGAGCCGGATGCCGCCGTCATGCTCGAAGACGTACGCACGCGCAGCGACCGGCTGCATCCGTTTTGGGCGAAAGTGGAACTCGCGAAATAGCGAGTTCCACCGCCGCGAACAGGTTCTTACGCTTCGTTTCCGAAGAGCTTCGCCAGCGTTTGTCGCATCGTTTCGCCGCGGAGCGAATAGAAAATCTGCCGACCGGCGCGGCGATGATCGACGATGCCGCTGGAGCGCATCATCGCCAAGTGATGGCTCACCGCCGGCTGGCTTTGCGCCACGCGATCGCAAAGCTGCGTGACGTTCAACTCCGGCTCATTCGTCAGATAGTAGGCGATGCGCAGCCGTGTCGGATCGGCCAACATCTTGCAGATGCTGAGCACGAACTGACGAGTGTCGTCCGGCACTTCGTAGCTTGGGTTCGCGGCGTTCACGGGCACGGTCTCGGCATAGGCAATGGCGGTCATGGCGGGATATCTCACAAACAAAGGCGGGAGGGTTTAAGAGGCGGGATACAAACAGTTTCGTAAACGGCCGTTAGGGTGCGGCATACACTCCGGCGACGGCGGCCCAACTTGTGCCGAGCCGCAATTCGTCGACGAGCACCGGCGTCGACGTGTTGGCGGAGATCTGAACGACGTCAAACTTCAAATCGCTCAGCACCGGTCGGCTAGCGAGCGTCCAATTCGTCGGCTCGGTCGCGGGAACCGGCTGCCGCGGCGTGAACAAACAAAGAAACGCTTGATCGGGCGCACTGCGGCCGACGACGATCTTTACAGTCACTAAATACGTCTTGCCCGGCTCGACGGGAATCTGAGTGCAATTGCCGCCTCCTTCCCAACAGAGCGACGTCTTCGACTTCGACCAGGACGCCGTCACCGCGAGCTTACGCTGCGGATCGCTCACGTCGTGATCGCGCAAGACGAATTGCATGTCGCAAGGTTCTTCCCCTGAGCGACGTTCGGAGCGCACGAGATAGCTGAAGTAGTACACGGCGTCGTCGTCCATGCGGATCGGCTTCGCCAAACGACGCGAAATAGCACCACGACAACCGGCGCTGACGCCGCCCCCTTGCGTGGCGCTCTGCATTTGCGGACGCCAGAGGCTATCGACGACGCGAAACTCCGGACCGACTTCCGACTTGCAAGCTTTCGTCCACGCGCCGGAGAAACCTCGGCCGCCGCTGACGCTCTTAGGGCAGGGGAGGGCCGCAGAACTGCAGGCAAACGGCTCGTATGCCAACAGTTCCGTCGCCGCGAACTTGCGGTCACTTCCGGTCTGTACGAAGTGCGACGCCAAATCGGCCCGCACTTTCTGACGCTCCGAATCCAGCGGCACCGACCACCCGCTGCAACTGCCGGAGCTATTGAAACGTCGAGCCTCGCCAGCCAACACGCTGACGACGTCGTCCTGCGACGCCGAAGCGAAATTCATTACCGACTTCGGACCGCGGCGAACTTCGCCGTCGAACACATGCACTTCTTCGTTGGCCGTCCCGACCGACACGGCGTATTCGGTGCCGAAATCGACGAAGCGAGCCGACGGGGTCAGCAAATGAAACGGCTCGGCCGTGTCGTCGCTCCGAAACAGCACGTTGCCGGACGTGATTTCCGCCGAAGTTACGCTGCGAACGTCGAACTCGGCCGGACCGGTAAGCACCAACTGTGCGCCGCCGTCGAACTGCAACTCGGCGGTACCGCTCGCCAGCCTTACTTTGCCGGGCAACAATCGCATGCCGGTGCGCAGCGAGACGCCGTCCCACACGCAATCGACCTCCTTCGTCAGCGTCGCCACGTACGCAGGCACCGGCATCGGCGCCGCCGTGGTCGTCGTGACGGCGACAACTTCCAACGAGGGGCCGGTCGGAGCCGGCGTCGGATTCCGCAAAAACAACTGCACGACGAGCGTAGCGGCCAATGTCATGGCCGCCGTAACGGCAATGGCCCGCCAATTACGCGTCGACCGCACGGCAACCGCGGATTTCGCACCGGCCGCCGGTCGTGCCGCTTCGGACGTTCGAGCAGGCGTCGCCGGCTCTAAAAGCGCCGACAGTCGTGGATGGCGGGTCAGCCGAAAGTGCAAATCGACGTAAGCCAAGTAAAAGCGACGACACTCGGCATCGCTGCGCAGCAATTCTTCGAGTTGCGCGTGTTCGACCGCGTTCAGCTCGTGGTCGACGAGCGTCGACAGCAACCGCTCCAATTCGCTACGTTCGCCGGGAGTCATGCGCAATGCTCCTCCACGCGGCGAGAGATGCAATCGAAGAGTAAGCGGCGAATACGTTCCAAGTTGCGAAACAACGTTCGCCGACTGCTCCCCGCAATGTCGACAAGCTGTTCGATCGTCGTTCGCGAAAGGTATCGGTGAGAGATCAACAGGCGATCGGCCTGCGGCAACTTTTCCAAACAGTGATCAAGGGCGGTCAGCCGATCGTCCAGCATTGCGCCCTGGAGTTCGCGTTCGCGAGCCAGCAGTTCGACAACGTCGTCACCGAACGTTCTGGCTGCTTTGCGTCGACGATCACGGTGCTTCAACACCTCGACATAGGCAAATCCGTAAGCCCATGGCAGAAACGGCTTCGCCGAATCGTAGTCGGCAAACTTTCGGGTCAACGCGACGTACGTGTCCTGCAGAACGTCCTTCACGTCTTCCTGATGCGGCACGAGCGCGAAGACATACCGCTGCAAATCCTCCTGGTGTTCGGCCAGGAGGCGCAACAACTGCTCGGTCGACTGGGCGGCAAGGTCGGCGGAAGCCAAGGGATTGCAGGGCCGGGTCGGCCTTGGGGTGGGACGGACGGTTCAAGCGGCTCTCTCTATATCCCCGTATACGCGACGACAGTGCCGCATTGATGCCGAAATTCTCAAATATTTCGGCCAAACGAGGCGTCGTACCCGGGGAAACGGCGAAAACTTCGCACCTCCGCAGCGGGGGCGAAGCGTGCAAGGGCTCTCAGTTTTGACGCCCAAACCACGCAGATTATCGCTCTACGGTTCTCGAATTCACGGTTCGTAGGGCCGCAAAGTTCTTAACAGAATCGGAATCACTTTATGTCCGTGTCTCGCATCGGGTTACCGGTGGTTCTTCTCTTGGGCGCGACGTTACTTTCGGGCGGCGTGCTTTCCGCCGCCGAGCCGACCAAGTCGGCCGGCGTGAAGTTACAAAAAACGGCCGACCGCAACTATCCGCCGAAGATGCCCGGCGCAATGCGCGAGGTTTTCAAGAAGGTCGGCGACGCCGAACTCGCCCTTTACGTCTACCAACCGGCCGATCGCAAACCTGACGACCGCCGCCCGGCGATCGTGTTCTTTTTCGGCGGCGGTTGGACGGCAGGCTCGCCGTCGCAATTTCGTTACCAGTGCGAGTACTTCGCGTCGCGCGGGATGGTGGCCATCTCGGCCGACTACCGTGTGCGCAGCCGTAACCAGTCGCAAGCCGTCGATTCGGTGCGCGACGCCAAGAGCGCCATCCGCTACGTTCGCACGCATGCCGCCCGGCTCGGCATCGACGCCGATCGCATTGCCGCGGGCGGCGGTTCGGCCGGAGGTCACTTGGCCGCCTGCACCGGGCTCATCAAGGAATTGGACGAAGCGAACGAAGACGCCGCAGTGTCGTCGGTCCCGAATGCGATGGTGCTCTTCAACCCGGCCGTTTCGCTGGCCGCCAAGCCGGGCCAAGAGCTGAGCGAGGCCGAAGTGGAGCAATGGCGAACTCGGCTCGGCGCGGAGCCGCAGAAGATTTCACCGGCGGCCCATATCCGTGCCGGGCTGCCGCCGACGCTAGTCCTCATCGGTACGGCCGACGGCATGTTTGCTTCGAACGAAGAGTTTGTTCGCGAAATGACGAAAGCCGGCAATCGGGCCGAACTGGCCGCTTACGAAAAGATGCCGCACGGATTCTTCAACGTCGGCCGACAGCCCGACAACGCGATGTTTCGCGCCACGTTGGAGCGGACCGACAAATTCCTCGCGTCACTCGGCTACCTTTCCGGCCCGCCGACGGTCGCCACGTTCTTCGAATAGCCCGAAGCGCGAAGGCCGCATCACCGCATTGCGTGCCGGCATCCGCATGCCGGCAGCGGTGCAAAGTCGACTGGTCGCCGCGGAACCTTTGTGCGACACTTCGCCGCCCTTATGAGGGTCGCCCGGCTGCGGATCGGATGAGCCGATTCGCCGCCGCCGGCTCGTAGGCCCGATTCTCCACGGAAGGTCCGACACAGCATGGATGCTCGTGTTTCCGCGGCGCCGTCGCCGCAAATAGCTTCGCCGCGTGCTCGCTGGTGGCGTGAAAAAGAGTGCTGGTTCTTAGTCGTACTCGTCATCGGCGTGTACTTCACGCGTCCCACGGCATTGAGCCTGCGCGGTGAAGAATCGCGGTGGGCCAACGTCGCCCGTGAAATGCTGCAAACCGGCGACTACGTCGTGCCGCGCCAGCAAGGCGAAGTCTTCGCCAATCGACCGCCGCTCAACAACTGGTTCCTCGCCCTCTCCATGACGCTCACCGGGCGTCACGACGAATGGGCCGTGCGATTGCCCACGATGCTCGCCACGCTCCTCACCGTGCTGGTGATTTACGCCGCCGGGCGGGCGCTACTTTCGCGCACCGGCGCACTCGTCGGCGCGTTGTCGTACGCCACGATGGGGCAAGTGCTGCAGCTCGGTCGACACGCGGAAAGCGAAGCCGTGCTGACGCTGTTCGTTGCCGCATCGCTCCTGGGTTGGCTCGTCGGCTACGTTCGTCAATGGCCGGCCTGGCTCACATGGTCCGTCGGGTACGGTTTTGCCGCCCTCGCCGGCTTGGCCAAAGGTCCGCAAGGACCGGCCTATACGATCGGCACGATGTGGGTGTTCTGTCTGTTGTTCGATCGTCGTCTGCTATTCCACCGCGCGCACTTAATCGGCATCGGTCTTTTCACGTTGATCACCGCCGTTTGGCAAGTGCCGCTGATGTATCGGGTCGGCCTGGAAGACGCGCTCGGCATCTGGCTCTCGGAAGCCAAGTACCGTTTGGCCGTGTACATTCCGCTCAAAGATCGGCTCGTGCACCTCGGCAAGTTTCCTTGGATCGCCCTGGGCTGCATGTTGCCTTGGTCGGGCTTGCTCGTCGGCTTTTGCGATCGGGCGGTGCGCAAGCACCTCGGCGATTTACGACGTCCGGCGCAGTTTCTCGGGTTGGCGATGCTCATCGGCATCCTCCCGCTGCTGGCTTCCGTCTTCGCGCGCGGTCGCTACTACATGCCGCTGTATCCGTGCGCTGCGTTGCTGGTCGGCATCGTCGTCGAAATCAGTTTGTCGCCCGTCGCCGGCTGGCGCACTTCGCGAGCTTGGCGCTGGTTCTTGGTCGTGAGCGCCGCCTGTGCGCCGGCCGCCGCAATCTTCATCGCCTCGGCGTCATACGTGCCGGGCTGGTCGCAAGGTCCATATGCGCAAACGACGACGACCGTCGTCGTGTTTGCCCTGTTCGCCGCAATCACGGCTTGGTTCTGCCGTGAAGCGCTCGCTCGCTACACGCGACGCAACACCTACCTCGCCGCATGCTCGGTGGCCGTCTTCTGCGGGCTGGCTTACACCGTCGTGATCATCAACGCCTATCAGCGCCGCAGCGGTGATCCGCACGCCGACATCGCCAAGGTCGTCAATCAGATTCCCGCGGATGCGAAGTTCGTCAGCTTCACGACGATCCACCATCTCTTTGCTTACTACGTCGCCGACGTGAGCGGAAAAAGCATCGAGCGGGCCGATCCGTACTCCGTCGGCCGAGTCCCCTCCGCTCCGTTGCCCGCGGGTCAATCGCAGCCCGGCGAATGGGAATACTTTTGCTTCAACACGTGGGAACCGCCGACGGAGCCCTGGCCGTTTCGTTGGGAGCTTCTCGGCACGGTTTCCATCGAACGCAACAAGCGCTCGCAGCCGGTCGACTCCGTCGTCATCGGTCGCAGGCTTCCGACCGGTGCGCCGATTTCCGCTCGCGAAGGCTCGTTCCCGGCGATGTTCACGGCCGCCGCACCCGGTGCCGGCCAAGTGCGATAGCCGCCGGCCGAAATCGACGTAAGTAACGATTCGCTTGCGCGACTTACGTCGCCGGCCGCAACCAAATTGCATCAACTCCTGCGCACACTTCTCTCGGCTTAGTGCGCACCCTTGTTGGTAAGCGTTCCGACGCGCACTAACACCGCTCCCGAGTGCGCATTTTCGCGCCACTGCGCACTCGGCGAGTCGACGTAAGTCAATCTTCGCCGAAGCCGCTTACGATCAAAAACGCTCTCCGGACGACGCCGGAAAACGTATCGTCAGGTTTTCAAAGAACCACCCCGTAGCGTACCGAGACGCGAGGTGGAATCAACGAAAGTTTCGGCCGGCCAAAACTTTGCTGGACCGTGACCGTGCGGCCGACGAAAATCGTGACTCAGCCGCGTCGCCTTTTCGCCCGGAGCGCCTCACGATGTCCGACCAACCGCATCCCGCCGATTTTTCCGTATCGCGTCGCTCTCTCTTTGCCGGAGCCTTGAGCGCCGCGACGTTCGGCATGTCGGCCGCCGCCCGCGGCGCTGCGGCGGAAGAATCGGTGAAAAGTTCGACGTCGCCGAGCGGCAAACGCTACGGCTTCAAAAAATCGATCAACCTCTGGGCGTTTCCCTACCCACAGAAGATGTCGCTCGAGCAATGCCTGCGGCTCGCGAAAGAGGCCGGCTTCGACGGCATCGAGCTCAACTACGATCTCGACAACGACCTTTCGCCCAAGCACGGCCCGGCCGATTACGCGCGCCTTCGCAAGCAGTGCGAAGAGATCGGGCTCGCCGTCAGCGGGCTCTGCTCATTCCTCTTCTGGCCCTATCCGCTGACGAGCAACGACGAAGCCAAACGTACGCGAGGCTTGGAACTTGCCGGCCTGATGGCCGAATGCGCCCACGAACTCGGCACGGAAAACGCCCTCGTCGTGCCGGGCGCCGTGCATATTCCTTGGCGCGACGATTACGAGCCGGTACCGAACGACGTCTGCGACCGACGCGCTCGAGAGGCGATCGCGAAGCTGCTGCCGCGAGCCGAGCAGCTCGGCGTCTATCTCAACATCGAGAACATCTTCTTCAACGGCTACCTCATGACGCCGGGCGAGATGAATACGTTCGTCGATTCGTTCGACAACAAGCACGTGCGAGTCCATTTCGACACGGGCAATATCATGATGTACCAGTTCCCGGAACACTGGATCGCGCAGCTCGGCCCACGGATCAAGAACGTCCACCTGAAAGAGTTCACGAAGAAGGGGACGGACACTTCTCTCGAATCGTTCCGTCCGCTCTTAGACGGCACCACGAACTGGCCCGCGGTTCTTGAAGCCTTCGAAGCGACGGGCTACGACGGCTATCTCACGTTTGAATACTTCCACCCGTATCTCCATTGGCCGGAAGCGCTCGTGCATCAAACGAGCGATTCGCTGGATCGAATGCTCGGGCGGAAGTGAATCAACGTCGCGGCGTGCGATCGTCGGCTTACAAGGCGGGAGTCGGCGACGAAACGACATCCGCCGTCCCGGCGGGATTGGGCATGCCATTGATGAGCAGAGTTGTCAGAGGTCGGGCGAGGACGACCATTGCGACGGCGGTGAAATAGTCCACCGTCGGGCCGACGGCAAACTGCTGCATCTCCGTCGGTTCGAGAGCTGCTACCTGTTGAAGTATCATCTCGAAGTCGAACGTCGACGATCGTTGAGATTGATACCAATACAAAGCATGCCAGGCCCGGACGACGTCTCCGACGGCCGGCACCGCGCGAAGCGCTCCCCAGACGGCCGTTGCGAGAACCAGAAACGGGCAGACGCAATCGGCGTAGGCTTGCAATTCCGGTCGAGTCGTAAGCGGTCGAGTGACCTGGGAAGCGTCAATCCAAAGCCAATATCCGAGCCCCCAGGCCTGCACCATCATCGCCAGCGCCATCAACGCGCCCACGGCGTGCATCGGATAGGTCTCAAACAGTTCCGGTTCGCGGCGAGCCCAGCCCACTCCGAGAAACAACGCGGCGATGAACCAGTAGGCGGCCACGGTGAACAGATAGACGGCCGCCGTGCGAACGCCGATCAAGGCCGCTTCACGCGAAGTCATGGCGTGTGCTCCGTCGCAGGCTCGGTCGACTCCGTCTGCCCCAGATTTCGCAAGCGACGCACGGCTTCCGACAATCCGCGCGAACGCAAGATCAGAAACAAGCCTGACGCGACGAGAACGACATCGGGAATCACTCGTCCCAAGAGCGAGTCGAACGCGAGCTCTTCAGTACCCGCCGTCGCCGTGAATACGGCAATCTCTGCGACCAGTTTTAAGAGCGCGGCGACGGCCGGAGCCGCGAGCCAAATGCCGGCCACGCAGCAGGCCACGGCGATTACATCTTGGGAAGTCACGCCCGACGCGGTCACGACCTCATCGTCGTCATCCGGAAAGATGCGGCGTCCGTAGATCGGAGCACGAAACCAAATAATCGCTCCGGCGACAAACGCAAACAGTCCGAAACTGCTCGTCGTGCCGCCGTAACTGAGCTGATCCAATAACGACGCACCGGAACGGCTGAAGAAGTAGGACGTCAGGACATGGCAAACCCGCTCCCAACCGTAGGCGAACAACGCCAAGGCGAGCAGACGACAAGCCAAAGCGGCAATCTCGCGGCGCGTCATGCGAAGTCTCCGGACGTTTCACGGGGCGCGATGCCGGAGAGTATATCACGATTCACACGTCACGAGTTCATGCCTATTGAACGTCGCGCGAGCGTCAGTGGCTAATGCTTCCGGCTCGCCGTCGTCGCTGCCTGCAGGAAACCTATTCCGCAGGCCTCGAACAGATCGCAAGCGAAGCGGCAAACGAAAACGGCGGGGATAAACCCCGCCGCTCGCTGCTTCTGATTCTTCGCCGAGGCGGTTAATCCGCCGTGCGGGCCGCCGCAATCAAGTGAATGAACTCGCGGTTGCTCTTGAAGCGCGTGAGTTGCTTCGTCAATTGCTCCATCGCGTCCGTCGGGTTCATCGTCGCCAACGTGCGGCGAAGCATCGTGACGGCGTGGAGCGTATCCGGATCGAGCAGCTTTTCCTCACGGCGCGTACCCGATTGCGAGATGTCGATCGCGGGCCAAATGCGGCGGTCGGCCAGTTTACGATCGAGCACCAGTTCCATGTTGCCGGTGCCTTTGAACTCTTGGAAAATGAGTTCGTCCATTCGGCTGCCGGTATCGATCAGCGCCGTGGCGACGACGGTGAGCGAGCCACCTTCTTCAAACGCACGAGCCGTGGCGAAGAGCTTCTTCGGGATGTCCATCGCCTTCGTGCTGATGCCGCCGGACATCGTGGCGCCTTGGTTGCCGACCCACTTATTGAAGGCCCGGGCCATACGAGTGATGGAATCCATGAGCAAGAAAACGTCTTGCCCCTGCTCGACCAAGCGTTTGCAGCGCTCGACGACGAGTTGCGACAACCGCACATGGCTTTCGACGTCGCGATCCAAGCTGCTGGCGATCACGTCGCCTTTGACGCAGCGCTTCATGTCCGTCACTTCTTCCGGACGCTCGTCAATGAGCAACACGAAGAGTTTGAGTTCCGGATGATTTTGCGAAATGGCCGAGCTGATATTTTGCAACAGCATCGTCTTGCCGGTGCGCGGCGGAGCGACGATCAGAGCCCGCTGCCCCTTGCCGAGCGGCGTGAGCAAATCCATCACGCGATTGCTCAGCGGCTGCTGACCGATTTCCAATCGCAACCATTGCTCGGGATTGATCGGCGTCTTTTGGTCGAACGATTTGACGCTCGGGTAATCTTCCGGCTTCATGCCGTCGACGTCGATAATTTCGCGGACGCGCGGACCTTCTTGCTTACGATTCTGCTGCGCCAGGGCGTTGATCATCACCCCTTCGCGAAGCTTGAACCGCTCGATCATCGTGCCCGGCACGAAGGCGTCGGTCCGCTCGCGGGTGTAGTTGTTGTCGGGGCTGCGCAGGAAGCCGTAGCCGTTGGGATGCAACTCTAAGATGCCGGCGACCGGATCGAGCTGCGGCGGTTGCGGAGGGGGACGATCTTGCGGGAAGCCTTGTGCTCCTTCGGCCCCTTCAACCTGCGGCGCATTCGGATCGGCGTTGGGATCCATGACCCCTTCGCCGAACTCGGGTCGCGGCTCGCGCGGCTGGTTCGGGTCGTAACGTCGACGGTTGCGATACCGGTTGCCGCGGTAATTGCCGCCGCCACCTCCACCGCCTCCTCCGCCGCCGCCATAACCACCGCCGCCGTGGCCGTTGTTTTGGCCTCCGCCTTCACCGCCGCCGTAATAACCTCGACCTTGACGGCCCCGCCCCCGACGCTTCTTCGACATAACTTGCTAACCCTAGAGCAAAAACAAACCACGGTTCCGTACGGCCGTGAAGTCGCACGACATATTGCAACTGCCGGACCGATTGACGTCGTCGGCGCACTGCGCAGGCCCGCAGCAAACGGAACTGCACCGAACCGAAACGTCTTGCCGCACCAGCGGCCATCATGCTTCGCGCCCCTCCGGGGCTCGAACTCGCAGAATCACAATCGCGCCACTGGCGCGAATATCCAAAACAAGCCGAACGCGTCGCTAAGACGAACTCACCGACAAGCGTTCGGCCTCCGGCCGAAGCGGGCTTGATCGCGGCTCAGTTCGTCGCCGTCGCCGGCCTTATCAACAGGCAATAACGGGAGAAAACCTGACATACGTATAACGCCCGATTTGCGCGAGAGCCGCTCGTTCGCCGACAGATCGTCGGGCGAACTGAAAACGACTGCATCGCGGCCGTCGGCGCTTCACGAATCGCCTGCAATGCTCCCAGGAAAAGGAGCGATCTCAACGAGGCTCTTTCGATCCGGCCAACCATGCCGGTCGCGATACAACGCCCCGTCGAAACGACTGCCGAGCTACCGTTGAACTCATCTCAACGACGAAATCACAAAGCCCGGAAGCTTACGAGCGATCGAACAACTCGCGGGGGATGCGATGCCGTGGCACGCGATGTCTTCTGCGCGAAAACGTTTCAAAACGCTGCAACGTCTCAAACGCAGACAATCGTTCCTACGCAGCAAACCGTGCTACGGACGAAAGCATCCCGAGAAAGCCGAGCCCGCACGCCGAGCATTTTCCGACCGAAACATCCCGACCCCGAGAATTTTGCGGGATCAGGCCAAAAACACAGCCGGGAAACGCCCGCAAAGACTGCGGGCCGAAAGCGCCTGCTATCAGGCGGCTGGAAACTACCCAGAATCTTAATCGTCGGACGACTGCTGTCAAGCCAAGCTTTCTTCGGAAAGTTTACCGCCGTTTGCGATTACGACGGCTCCCGACGGCCGAAAGATTTGCGTAATCGGCAAATTCCCCAGCCCATCCGGCGCTGCCGGCAGCGTTAAACCTTGCCTAACCGGCAGAAATCTTACTTTTGGCAAAACTTCACGACGGGCCTCGGCCGATAGAGGGAGCGAGTCGCCAATTCCCCGGCGGCGGGCACTTCTTCCCCGGCATAGGTTCGCTTGCCATGGTACGTCGTATCCTCGTCCTTTGCGTATTGAGCTTCGCGTCGGTTGCCGCCTCGTCGGCCTCGGCCCGAGAAGTCCTACGCTTCGAAAGCGATTTGGCGACGGCCCAGCGTGCGGCGCTGCAGACCAATCGGCTGCTGCTCGTCCATTTCGGGGCGACTTGGTGCGGCCCGTGCCAAGAAATGGAGAAGAACGTTTTCAACCAACCCGGCCTCGGTACGGCGCTGAATCCGTACTACGTCGCCGTGAAGATCGACGTCGATGCGCAACCAGCGCTGGCGAAGCAAATGAAAGTCGGCCCGATTCCGTGCGACATCGTGATGACGTCGGCCGGTGAGATCGTCGCCCGTAGCGAAGGCAAGAAACCCGCCGGCGAGTATGTGGCGATGCTCAACCAAGCCGCGCAAAGGCGCTAGCCCTGCAGAAGACCGCGCCAGGTGCGAATCCTGCGATGGCCGCTGCGCAAGCGCCTGCGGGACCGCAGAACCAATACGCTCCGCCGGGCACCGCCGCTTCTCCGTATGCCGCACCGCCGACCCAACCGGCGAGTCCCTACGCGATGAATCCTGCCGGCGCCGACGCCCGCTTATCCCGCCACGCCGGTTTCGGCTTACGCCCCCGCTCCGCAAGGCGCGCCTGCTTCACCGTATGCCGCGACAGCCGCGGCGAACTCGCCTGCCGCCAATAGCCCGCCGACTTCCATGGTCGGCTCTCGGTATTCGTCCGTCTATACGCCGCCTGCCGGCGGCGCGACGACACCGGTCGCGAAGATGCCCGCCGCCCAAGCTCCGATCGCCGCAACAATGCCCGCGCCGAGCGCTGCGGTCGCCGCCGCGTCAACCACGCCCAACCCGACTTCGACGACCTCGAACGCCACCTCCGGTTCCGGTCACCTCGGTTCCCGATACTCGTCCGTGAGCGTCGGCGACCGGTATGCCTCGCTGCCGAGTTCGCAACCTGCCGCCGCACCGACAACCGTTGCACCGTCTCCTGCGGCCGCACCTCCGAAGCCGGCGACTCCGGCTCCGACGACGAACGTCGCAACGGCTCCGGCCGGCGCAACGGCGACGACCTCGAACAATTCGACCGTCGGATCACGTTATGCTCCGACGAGTGTCGGAGATCGCTACGCTGCGCTACCGAGCAGCAACACGAACGTCGCCGTAGCACCGGTCGCGCCGAACCCGGGAATTGCGGTCTCTCCGCCGGCGATGAACGTGGCGGCCAATCCGAATGCCGTTACTGCTCCGTCCGTCGCTCCGACTACGAAACCTGTCGCCTCGGCGCCGGTTGCCGTAGCGCCGCCCGCCGTCGCTATGACGACGCCCGCAAAAACTCCATCATTGGAAAACAGCAAGCCGCTCGGCGGACCGGCGCAGCCTTCCACGACCGCACAACAAAAGCCTGCGGGCCAATCCGTCGCGGCTCAGCCGATCGAATTGCCGGCCGGTTCGCCGCCGTTGGCGCTCGACGGCTACTGCCCGGTCACCGTTACCGACAAGATGATCTGGAAGCCGGGCTCCGCGCAATTCGGCGCGATCCATCGCGGTCGCACCTATCTCTTCCTTTCAGCCGCCGAACAACAGAAGTTTCTGGCCGATCCGGAAAAGTATAGCCCGATAATCTCCGGCAACGATCCGGTCGCGTATCTGGAGCAAGGCCAGTTTGTATGCGGCGACCGCAACTTCGGCATGTTCTGCGGCGGACAAATGATTCTGTTCTCGTCGTCGCAGAACTACGAAAAGTTCAAACGCGATCAGCAACGCTATACGCTCGGTCTGCAACAAGCGATGCAAGCCGGCGGCACGATGCGACGGTAGATCATCGGCTAACGTGTGATTGCACGACCGAAGTGACTACGCAGGCGTGCGATCGTCTGCTCAACCGCCGCTTCTCGGTCCTGCGGCGTGAGCAATCCTTCTTCGACGAGCAACTGCGCCAAATCGTCGAGCGACTCGCGGCGAATTTCGCGGCCGAACAACAGCATTAGTCGGCGTTCGACCAAGTCGTCGAGCGTACGCACCCACTGTTTGCGAATGACCTCGCGAACGTCATCGCGCAGCAAGCTTGTTCCGGCGACACAGGCCGACGATTCTGCAGCTTCCGTCAAAGCGATTGGCCGCGGAATCAGACGAGATCGTGAGGCGTTCGAGTGCGGCCGGCCAAGTCGCTTTAAAACGATCTCGGCCGATTCTTCCGCCAGCGAGCGGCAAGTCGTCAGCTTGCCGCCGACGAGCGACCAAGTGGGCCACGGCAAGCCGGCGTGCTCGACGATCGCGTGACGTCGCGTGATCGCCGCAGGCGTCGAAGCGTCGCTCGCAGGCAGCGGTCGCACGCCGCTGTAGTGCAACGCCACGTCGGTGCGAGCCAACGGACAATGCGGCAGAACGTCATTGGCCAACCGCAGCAAATAATCAATCTCCGCATCGCTCGCCACCGCGTCGGCCGGGTTGCCTTCATACGGCAAGTCGGTGGTACCGATGAGCGTGCCGCCCGCGTGAAACGGCAAGATGAACACCGGGCGGCCGTCGGACGCTTCGGCATAGTACGCAGCCCCGGCGAGCGCTTTGCGCAAGTCTTCGCGAAACACGACGATGTGGCTCCCCTTCGTGCCGGCCAACATACGGCGATGCTCGATGCCCAAAGCTCGCGTCACGTCGTCGCCCCACGGACCGCCGGCGTTGACGACGGCCGCCGGTGTGTATTCGCCGAGCACGTTCTCGCCTGCTTGGACCACAATCAGGTTGCCGTCACGACGCTCAAGCCGAGCATAAGTGTGCACGGCGAAATGCGAACCGGCCGCCTGAGCCGCGGCTTGTGCGTCGGCCAACAGGGCGACGGTGAACTGCTCCGGAAATTGCATTTGCGCATCGGAATACGCACAGATCCAGCGATAGCGATCGGCCGGAGGATGCGGAAACTTCGCATCCACGCCCACCACGCGGGCCTTCGGCAGGGACGAACCGCGGGCCAGATGGTCGTACCAAAACAAGCCGAAACGTACGGCCCACATCCCGCGCCTTGATCGGGCCTTGTACTTACCGTCGAGCAACAGCTTACCGAGGCCGTCGATAAATCCGCCGAGACGACGCTCGCACGGCACGCGAAACACCAACGGCTTCACGAAGTCGGCGGCCAGCGTCACCAGCCGCTCGCGTTCGGCCAACGATTCGCGTACGAGTTCGGTATCGGCGAACTCTAAGTATCGCAAACCGCCGTGGACGAGCCGTGACGAATACGCCGTGGTGCCGGAAGCAATGTCGGCCGCGTCGACGACGACCGTATCAACGCCGCTGAGCGCCAACTCGCGCTGACGCCGCGCCGTTGATACCTGCACCGATGACGACGACGGGATTCACGGCAAGGAACGAAAACGAGGTGTAAACAACGATTTGGCCCCGTTAGTTTACCGTCGGCACAAGAGGTTGATGAGGCGGAATTGCATCTGTAGTTCAAGTCACGATAATCGTCGTCGACCTCCACTCCACGCTCCAACGCAAATTTGGGACTGCCGTTTATGGATTCGGGAATCAGCGGCGCCGTCGCCGCAGCCGGCGTCGGCATTTTTATGGCGCTCATGGCCAAATTCGTTCCCTATCGTCCGAATCCGGGCCAAGTCAGTCGCCTGTCGCTGGAGGAACTTGCGAAACAGTATCGCAAATGGGAACTCGCGGCGCTGTTTCCATTTTTTATCTTTGCAACGCTCAGCACGCTCCTTTGGTGGTTGCTGCTGAGAAACCTGGGCGGATTGGTCTTGTCAGGGCTTCCGGAAAGCAAATTCTTACTCGCGACGCCTGATGCCGCTTGGTTTCTGCCGGCGATCTTCCTTGGCATCGTCACTGCGGCGTTGCCGATGCACCTGCTCTATTCGCGATTGCTCGGCGAGCGCTATGCCGAATACAACCACTACACGAATCTTCGCACCGGATTCGACGGCTTTCGCATCTTCCGTTGGATGGCGATCATCCTCGTGCCGCTCTGCCTCTTGGCGGCGCTGATCGGCCTCGACTGGTACACGCGCGTGCTCGACGATCGCTTGATTGATAACTCGCCGCTGTCGATCGGCGAAACCGAGCATCGTTATGCCGACATCGCCGAAATTCGCGCCGTCGCGACGTTTCGCGCTCCCAACGGCAACATCGTCCAGAAGCCGTATTTCCAAGTCGTGTTCAACGACGGCTTCACTTGGTCAACGCGCAATATCCTGAACTCTTGGAACGCCGATGAAAATCGCGAGATGATCGAGTTCATCAGCCGCCAGGCCGACAAACCGATCACAGCGTATCTCCTGGCTCCTGAGCAGCAATAAAAACGCCGCTACGACTGAAAACAAGGGGCAAGCAACGAGGCACTAACCGCCTAGCTGCGCTTCTTACGCCCGCGTTCGAGCGATTGCACCGCGGCCCGCACGCCTTCGAGTTCCGGGTTTAGCTTCAATGCCCGGCGGAAGCAGGTCAGAGCCTCTTCCGTGTCGCCCATGTTTAAGAAACACTGCCCCATACCGGCGGCCGCGCCGAAGTGGTAAGGGTTAATTTCCAATGCTTGGCGACAATCGCCGATGCTCTCGGTGTAGCGACCGAGGCCGTATTGCGAAATGGCTCGCTGATTCCAAGCCTCGGCAAACCAAGGCGCCAAGTCGACCAACTCGGAAGCCCGCGTGAAGGCCCGCGTGTAGTGCTTGGCGATGTTTTCGCGAATGACCGATTCGAGCAACTTCTGCTGCGGCTCCGAACCGCTGCGGCACCAAACGGCCCGCAACGAGTTCTCGGCCATCGTTCGCACGCCGCGATCCACGTCGTGCAAGGCTCGACCTAACGAGGCGTTTTGCTCATAGTCGCCGACATACCCCAATGCCAAGGCTGCCGCACGACGGCAACCGCGCAGGATGGCCGAGCAGTCGTTCCAGAGTCGCCGGAGCGTACCGGGCCGACACCTTGCGAATAAACGCGGCGGCGTCCCGATCGTCGAGAAACTGCTGGTAGACGAACTCAAGCAGCGGTAACCGATTGAGGCTGCCGGCCACGAGCCAAGCTCCGCAAAAAGGGGTGGTCTGATTATGCCGATTGTTCGGAAAATTCCGACCGTTCGTACCCAGTCTAGTTGAGCGCACTTTCGGTTTCCAGAGAAAAGGTAACAATTTTCCCGGCCACGAGTTCGCGCCGGCGGCGACCGGGAAAACCAGGTACAAAATGAGGGGAGTCGGCGGAGAATCACGGCCGATCCGTCGATCGATTTTGTCACTTTCGAATGCGGACGAACGTGAGAGCGACGACGATGAACACGCGAAGCCGGAGCTTGCTCGCCACGGCTCTTCTGAGCGCAGCGGCTCTGCTCGTCGGCAGCCTCGCTCCATCGTCCAAGGGAACAATCGCCGCGCAATCGAGCACGACTTCGCTTGCCGCGACGCCCGAAGAAACAGCACGCCGCTTGGCCGAACCGGTCGACGCGGCTTGGTCAAGCGCCGGCTTGCGTGAGTCGCTGACGACTCGTAGTCGTTTGAGCGGCGTCGGTCTATGGGTTGATCGACGCGTCGATCCCGGCGCGGCGCTCGAACTCACGGTGACGCGGCAGCCGCTTTCATCGGTGCTAGAGCAAGTCGCCCGGGCTCATGACTTGGGCATCTCTTACTTCGGCCCGATCGTTTATATCGGCCCTCGTACGACAGCCGCCAATCTGCGAACGGTCGCCGCATTGCATCAACAAGATGCGCAGTCGCTTCCGCTCGATTTACGTACGGCCCAGGCTCGTAAGGCCGCATGGCGTTGGGAAAGCCTCGCGGAGCCGCGCAAACTCGCAAAACTACTGGCCGATGAAGCCCGGCTGACGGTGACCAATCTGGACATCGTGCCGCACGATCTCTGGCCGGCTGCGGAACTGCCGCCGCTGTCGTGGAGCGAACGCTTGACACTGCTGCTCGCCGGGTTCGACTTGAGTTATCGAATCGATGCGAGTAAGCGAACGTTGACGCTCGTGCCGAGCGGCGCAGTCGCCCCTCCTTACGCGCATTTACACGCCGGGCGGGCCGATCGAACAGACGGTCGCACGTTGGCGGCAACTCGCCCCCGATGCGGAGATTCTGCGCGAGGGAGCCGCCGTGAAGGTCACCGGTCGCGTGGAAGATCATGAGCGGCTGCGAACGCCGGCATCGTCGACCGGAAATTCCGTTGCCGCCGGCAATAACGGCAAACCTGCAGCGCCGGCGACAAGCGAGCAACGCTACACGCTCCGATTGAAAAACAAACCGTTCGGCGAACTGATCGCTTTATTGCGTGACGGACATAAGCTGCCGATCGAAGTCGACGAAGCAGCCGTCGAGGCCGCTGGGATTTCGCTTAATACATTTACCAATGTCGAAGTAACTAACGCCACGCTGGAAGAACTGCTTCGCGAAGCCGGAAAACCACTAGGTCTCGGCGTGCAAATTGCCGGCAAGCGACTGCAGATCGTGCCGCTTCCCAAATAGACTTTCCAAGATTCTGGAACCGGCGGCGAACTTCTTTCGTCGAATCGCGGCGGGTGTTCGCTCGGCCGCACGACTTGCGGTAGGCTACCTGCGCCGCAACTCCGCGCTCGCTTAAACCTCGGCGTCTATCCCTCACGGAGAAGTTGTCATGACGCGTTTCGCGCCGTCGCTGGCCGGCTTGGCGTTGCTGGTCGCCTTTACGATGGACGATGCGTGCGCCAGTCGCCGTCGTTCCTCGCCGCAGCCGCGGGAAGTGCCGCCGACGGATCGCCTGCGGTCGTGCAACTGCCGACCAATCCCGCGGCTTGGATCAATTCGCAGCCGCTGTCGAACGAAATGCTCGCCGGCAAAACGGCGTACCTCTATTTCTTCGAGGAAGGCTGCCCCAGTTGCGTCCGTCGTTGGCCCGAATTGATGGAAGCCGCCAAGAAGTTTACCGGCAAGCCGATCGTATTCATCGCGGTCAATTCCGGCACGGCGCGACGCGACGTTCAGCTGTATGTCGACGAAGTTCACGTGACGTGGCCGGTGATCGTCGATGAAGATCGCTCGTTCGAGAAGGCGCTCGGAGTTGATCCGATGATCAGCCTACAGAATATCTACCAAGCGACGGCTTTGATGCCCGACGGGCGTTGGCAAGACACGTCGACCGATATCGCCGGCACCGCGCCGGGCCTACTCACCGACGCGAAATGGCGCGTCGAGCCGAGCGAAGTGCCGGATTTGCTGAAGTCTGCTTGGCTACAAGTGGAGTTCGGCAATTTCAACGGCGCGGCGATGCTCGTCAAGCGGAACCTGCAATCGCCGAAGTCCGACGTGAAAGCGGCGGCCGAGAAGCTGCAGGCGGCCGTCACGAAAGAACGCGATACCGACCTTGCCGCAGCGAAAACGGCCGACGAAGGCGGCCGGAAATGGGACGCCTACAAGAAGTACCAAGCGCTGGTCGTACGGTTTAAGAGCTACGACGTGCCGGCCGACGCGCACGCTTCGATTCGTACGCTGGCCGTCGATCCGGCCGTGCGCAACGAGTTGGCAGCGAACAAACTTTGGGAATCGGCCGCACGACAATTTTCGCCGACCGCGCCGCCGAGCAAAGGTGCAACCGCCGCGTTGCAACGCATCGTTACGCAACACCCGGACACCGAAGCGGCCCGCAACGCGCAAGCCGTGCTGGATCGGGCCGCGACACCCGGCCAATAACTCGGCGCACCGATTGCCGCCGGTTGTCGGACCGCCGGCGGCAATCGGCGACAATCAATGCGGCTCGTAGCTGACGCACGTGGCGACGGCGGGTTAGGATAATCGGCGTCATTGCCGCCTATCGCCACATCCTCGCCCCGCCGGAATCCATGGACCGCGACACCGTCATCACGTTCGAACAACACACGCTCCTACAACAAAAACGTTACCCCGGCGCCAGCGGCTCCTTCGCCTGGCTGCTTTCGGGCATCACGTTGGCCACGAAGATCATTCAGGCCAAAGTCCGCCGGGCCGGCTTGGGCGATTTACTCGGCGACGCCGGCGCGACCAACGTGCAAGGCGAGAACCAGCAGAAGCTCGACGTCTTCTCGAACCAAGTGATGATGCACTATCTGGGCCTGCGCGACAGCGTCGGCATCTTGGCTTCGGAAGAGAACGAAGAGCCGTTCGTGCTAAAGCAGAGCGCCGATGCGAAGTACATCGTCGTCTTCGACCCGCTCGACGGGTCATCGAACATCGACGTGAACGTCTCCGTCGGTACGACGTTTTCCATTCTGCGAAGACCCAACGATCCGTACGAGCGCGACGATTCCGTCGATCTCTTGCAGCCGGGCTATAAGCAAGTGGCGGGGGGCTACGTGCTCTACGGCTCCAGCACCATGCTGGTGTATTCGGCCGGCAACGGGGTTCACGGATTTACGCTCGATCCGGCCGTAGGCGCGTACATTTTGAGCCACGAGAACATCCGCATGCCGGAGCAGGGGAAGTGGTACAGCGTGAATGAAGCCCATCTCGACACGTTTCCGCCGGCCTATCAAAACTTCATCCTCGGACTGCGACGCGGCGACGCAGGCAAGAAGTACGCGTCGCGATATATCGGCTCGATGGTGGCCGATATTCATCGCACGCTTTTGAAGGGGGGAGTATTTCTCTACCCTCCGACCAGCGACAATCCGCGCGGCAAGTTGCGGCTGATGTACGAAGCCAACCCGATTGCATTTCTGATCGAACAAGCGGGCGGAACGGCCGTCTGCGGCAGACAACGCATCCTCGAGATCCAGCCGCAAAGCATCCACCACGCGCACGCCGATGGTCTGCGGCGGCCGGCGCGAGATGGAGTTTTTCGCGAAGTGCTTGGATGAAGCGAATTAATCGACTCCCGACTGCGGCAGCAACGACGACATTTTCCTTAATCCACGGAATTAGCCGGCCATGCCTCCCGATCTTACGCCGCATGAACAATTTCTCATGCTCATCAAAAACGAATCGCTCATGCAGTACTACATGCGGGCCTGCGGCAAGCCGTTCTTTTACTTGATGCTGGGAGCCGCCGTCGCCGCGTTCATTCTCACGTTCGTCGTCGTGCGATACGGCAAAGGCCCGACGGTCGGCCCGGCCTTGGTGCTGACAACGCCTGCGGCCTTCTATCTCGGCCTCTGGTGCATGGCTGAGTCGTTCGTCGTCATCGGACGCATCGCGGAACAATCAGGCGTGGAACCGGATACGGGAACTCTCATTGCTGCGTTGGGGCATGCCATGGCGCCGCTGCTGCTCGGCGCAATCTTCTCGATTCCGGCATTTCTCACCGCCGTGATCGGGGCCATTGTGCGGGCACTCTCGACGAAGACGCAGCCGTAACGAAACGCGTGACGGCGCCGAATAACTCGACGTTGACCTACCGACCGGGCCTTTGGTATTCCGTTTGTCGGACGACCATTCCGTTCCGAGTCCAACGGCAGGCCATTCATGCAGACGATTTACGCCGCGACGTTTCTCGTTTTCGCGATTGCCGACGGCCGCTTGACGAAAGAACTCTTCCGCCCCGAGCCGGAATACAAACTCGTGCTTCCCGCGGACCTTCCCGAGCATTGGCTCGACGGCACAAAATCGGGACAGGGATATAAGGTCGATGCCAATTCGGAGTATGCGGCATTTCACCGATATGGCTGGAACACTTACTTATCTCAATACCGACGCCCGAACCAAGTCGTTCGTCAGTCGGAAGACGTGAGAGACGACAACTTCTCGTCCGACCTCGCCGTCCCGGTGATGCAAGGATCTCTTGATCACTTTCGGGCCTACCGCGACGGCTACGAACAGTGCCGCCAAGCTATCGAACTTCGTTGGAACGCCGACTGAAACTGGCGACTTACAGTTTCCCGTCGAGCGCCAATTGATGGAAGTAGTGCGGCACTTGGTCTTGGTTCTCTAAGAGCCAATCGATCGACGGTTCATGCCGCATCGCTTTGCCGATCGCCTTCGCCGTGGCTTCGCGCTGCGTTTGGAAGAGCACCTTATGGTCGATCTCAACGTCGACCACGCTCGGGTCGAGCCAGACGCTGATGATGATTCCGAGGTCGTTGGCCTTCGATTTCGGAATGTCACCGGCACGCACCGCATCGAGCACGCCGTGAGCCACGGCAGCCTGCACCGTGCCCATAAGAATGTTCGTGTACTTCTCGCTGGAGACGGTGACTTTGCTGACCATCACCGTGGCGGGGCGCACCTGAACGTCGGAATTCAGGATCGCGAACACCTTCGTGTGTCCCTTGATTTGGTTTCCCATCAAGTTGGCCAAGGCGTAGCCGACCGGTCCGTCGAGCTCGCCGATAATCACCTCGGGTTCCGCGGCCGACCAGGCTTCGTCGGCTTCGACAAGAGCTTCGCCGGTGCGAAGAACGATCCGCGCATCGGAGAACTTTTTGTCGGCCTTCGCAAGCTTCTTCGACTTTTTGGCGTCCTTCACGTCTTTTTTCTTCTTGGCCATGGTGCGCACTCCGAGCAGGTGTGTCCGACATTTGGTCGCGATTAGAATGAGCGACAGGCCGTCGGTCAACGGACCCGATAAAAGGCGCAGGCTTCAGACGTAAGTCGTCTTCGGACGACAACTCCTTAAGGTGCGGGGGCCGCCACAGGCGCAGCAGCCGGTGCATCCACATGAGCCTTCGGCGCTGGATACCAAACACGGGGACCGTAGTTGACTCCTCCAGGATTGTCTGGATCGGGACCGCCCCACGCCATCGGCACTTGACCGTCCCCTTTGGCCGGCTCCGCCGCGGCACTCCAACTCGGAACGCAAGTCGATCGGCAAGGCCGACATCGGAGCCGAAACAGCGACACGCAACGACGACGAAAGAGCCCGCAGCCATGGGCTTCTTCTAAACTTGCACCTGTCGATACAAGTAGCATTGAGACCACTAATAATTGCCAACTCTTCATGGTGCTTCTCCAGTCATTCCTTCGCGACCCCGATCAACGATGTGTTATCTGCGACAAGCAGGACTCCGTGGTGACTTGATTGCAGTGACCTCCGAAAGTCAGCGATGTCCCCATCCAATGACACGCTCGGCGACGATATGGCCGACCAGCAAGACACTCAGCAATACCGCATCCCAATACACTCCGAAAAACTCCATCAGAAGAAAGCTGATGAAAATCGGAAAGGCGATGACGGCGACAACGGCCGCGATCTTCAGAATCCCTTTCCACTTGGTATGCGGTGACGGCACGGGAAAAATCAATGCGTAAGCGAGCAAGACGCCGAATAGAACGTCCGCGATGCCTAAGAGCCATTTCGACGCCGGAATGTCGAATGCTCGATCATCCAAGATCGCTTCGACGAAATTGGCATGCAACACCATACCTGGCAGTTGCCCGACAGGCGTCTCGTGCCGGTCAACTTTGCTTCCTCTCCTTGTCGCCCGCGAGTGCCAATCACCGCCGATGATGACAACACGATGTTTCATGATGTCGCGAAGCGACTGTTTCTTGTTTTCGTCCCCGTGCATCCATTCATAGGCAGAAACTTCCACTGTCGCCTTTGGATTAATAAAACTTCCGAACCGTTCCTGCGTCCAATCCTTGGAATTCAATTGCTCGGGACGATAAAGCCGAGCAACAGCCAGCGCAAAGAATCGACCTCGGAATTATCGTCGAGCAACACCCGGGGTGGAATCATCCGACGATCGTCGTAGAAAAAAGAATATGCGAATGTGACGTTCTCAAGAGGGTATTGATCAAACACGTCGGGCATTCTGGAGTATATCGATCTTCCTGATTCGTCTTGACGATTGTCGGCAGCAAATTCAAGCGATTCCAGCAAAACGATTCGACGCTTTTTCGCCGCCTCATTCACGGCTCTCAAGAAATCAGCGGTTTCTTCGGCATAATAGTCGTCTTCCAATACTTTCCGACCGTCCGATGCGGTCGATACCAGCTTACCGGATGGATCGGGAGACGGCATAAAGACATCCACTGCGATGACGGCAGGCTCTGCGTCGACAAGCGACTGAACCAGCGACGCCAAATAGCTGCGGTCGAGCGGCTGACGATGGCGTGCGTCTTTCCAAAAGGCGTCATCGTCGATTCTGACGACAACGACGTCGCGAAACTTCAACTCACGAGGCCAGGGATTCTGCAAGAACATGTACATGTAGTAACGCACGGCCAACCCGAGTCGCGTTCCTTCGACAAAGTGCCCAACAACGAAGAAACTGACAATCAGGCCCGCAACCAACACCCAATAACGCCATCTTCGCAGAAAAACGGCGGCCAGATGCTCGCCCACTCTTGTTCTCAAGGCGGGAAACGGCGATACGCCTAGCGGAGGCGGAGGCGACTGCATACCCGTCGGCGGTAAAGCACTGACCTGTGGGCCGTGAGCTTCATTCATTCGCTGAACTCTTTCATCGTGACGACGGCGATCCCTGAGCAACCGAACTACACGAATCTTTGATCGGATATACGTCCAGCAAACACTCCGCATAACTACTCGAAGATTGTCCATTCTGAGAACGGCGGAAATACGTATACATGAAACGCATTTGCAAACTTAGAAATAGATCGTAAGACCCGTAAGTTCAAACACAAGTGTGGCAACTATTAGATCGAATTGCATTTTGAATAGAAACCGGCCATACGCTCGGCAAAAGTAATGGAAAACAACCACGCGGCAACTAGAAGGCCCGCGCAGTACCTTTGCGGGTACTGTATGAATCGTCGCGAACAGCGGCGGAAATGCCGAAGACAGTTCGGTGCGGACGAGGAAAAGACACGCCCACGATTTAGCGACGGCCCGCAAATGCGGCTTACGCGTCAGCTCTGCCGCTTGACGACATAGGAGGGCGCAAAAAAAGGGCGGCGGGGAATACCACGCCGCCACCCCGCTCCACGACGGTTGTCTGTGCTATCTCGCGGCTTCCAAGAACGATTCGCCGGCGAGTTCACGTTCGAGTTCGGCCGGGTCGAGCGATGCAATTGAATCGACCACACGGTCCGGACCAAAGGCGTAGTGAGCCAAGTCTTCGCGACGGGTGCCGCCGCTGAGAACCAGAATTGTTTTGTAGCCGAGTTGCACGCCGCCGAGGATATCGGTCTCCATCGTGTCGCCGATGACGATCGTCTGATCCGTCGAGAGGCCCAACTCCTTGCGGGCCGCGCGAAGCATGACGGGGCTCGGCTTGCCGACGCTAAACGCCTTCACGCCGGCCGCCGCTTCCAACATCGCCACGATGGCACCGCAGCCCGGCCGTGAACCATGTTGCGTCGGGCAGTTGGGGTCGAGGTTCGTGGCGATCAGCTTCGCACCGCCAAGGATCATGCCCATCGCGGCTTCGGCCAATTCGAAATTCAACGTACGCCCTTCGCCGACGACGACGTAGTCCGGGTCTTTGTCGACGATGGAAAATCCGTTTTGATGCAAAGCCGTGAGCAGGCCGCCTTCGCCGATGACGAACGCCGTGCCCCCCGGCTTTTGCCGCGCCAAGTAGCGGGCCGTGGCCATCGCGCACGTGAAGACATGTTCTTCTTCGACGTCGATCCCGAGCCGGCCGAGCTTGACGGCGACGTCGCGTCGCGTGCGTTGGCTGTTGTTGGTCAGAAAGAGAAACGGTATGTCCGCGTCGCGCAGTCCGCGGATAAAGCGTTCGGCCCCCGGAATCAGGTGTCCGCCGCGGTAGATGACGCCGTCCATGTCGATGAGATAGCCGAGCATAAATCGCTCCTTCGCGAATTCGCCTTCGCACGGGAAGGCCGTAGGTTCCGGTCGGCTCGGCCGCGCCGCCGGGAACCCGGCAACGAGAATTGCGGCCGAGCGCGAGGCCCGGGTGACGTGTCGACCGCCGCCGCGCCGCGACCGCCGCGGGAGTAGATGCGGCGGCCGTTGCGCGACGAACGATCAATGTGAATGCAGACCGATCGCAAAACCCGCGCCACGAACTGTGCGTTCTTCGTGAGTCAGGCGCAACTCTTGTGAAAAACCACTAATTTCGCAGCAAATGCCTCGGTGCGGCAATTTGGCGAACCCGATTTCCCTCACGCCGGGCGTGAAAGGGAAAGAGAAAAGGGAATTCACTTTGCAGGGTAAAAGCCTAGCGGCGGGGCAGCGTGCCTGAATAGCAGGCCGATTTCCGACAACCGGCGTTGCCGGCAACACACAAACGTAACGGAGCACCGCTTACGTTTCGGAGGCCGGGTCACGCCAACCGCTTCCGATCCACGGAATATCGACGGACGTATCCAGCCGCAGGCGCAAGATGAGTTGCGCCGCGTGATGTTGAATATGGCGGATGTTGTAGAGGTGCAGTTCCGCGCAGAGAAATTCCGTCGCGTCAGACGGTTGGGCGCACTGAGCGTTAGTTCCGTTTCCTGCGCAACCACCGACGACGCTTTCTCACGGCAATAGTTGCCGTAGAGTCTGATCTGTTCCTTGGCGTACGTCGCGATCGGCTCGCGATCTTCCAACTGCTCGTAGTCGGCGAAGAGTTCCGTGTTCTCCAAGTGAAACGGCTGTCGACGAAACGACTCCTCGTCGTCGCCGAGATAGAAGTCGACGAAGAACAGCGTATGAAAAATCACTTGGTTGAACGGATACCTCGCGACGGAGCATCCCCACGACGAATCCGGACAACAGGCCGCGCAGTGCGCAAGCGTCGCCAACGCGGCTTCGTACTGACTAGTGAGCGATTGTTTGACGAGATCGACGAGCATGTGCAAGCGGAAAGAACAAGGTTGATGGTGAGGATCGTTAACCGAGAATCTCGGCTTCAACGAGTTTCGCCAGTTGGGCAAGCGACTCTTGCCAGCCGAGGTAGCAGCCTTCGGTCGGGATCGGGTCGGGAATGCCTTCTTGCGTGATGCTGAGGTCGGTGCCGCAGGAGACCGGCTTAAGCAAGATCGTGACCTTCATTTCACCCGGCAGGTGCGGATTGTCAAACTTGTCGGTGTGGACGATCTTTTCGTTGGGGACGAGTTCGAGATAGGCGCCGCCGAACCATTCGACGTGACCGGTCGAAAACGTCGTGAATGACATGCGGTACGTACCGCCGACCTTAGCTTCGAGATGCTGCACCTTGCCGGTGAACCCGTAAGGCGGCAGCCAGCGGGCCATGGCTTCGGCATCAAGAAAAGCCCGATAGATGCGTTCGGCGGGGGCTTTGAGAACGCGGTGCAATTTGACGGTGCCGGGCATGGACGATTTCTCCAAATTGGGACGGACGGTTTCTAATCGCCCAATTGATTCGTCGGGCGGTTCGCGCTGAACAGGGGATAGTCGAACGGTGGGCACGGATATCGACATCCATTTTCGCCAATTCGCACCGATTGCTTCGCCCAACATACAGACAAACCGAGTCGGACCGCTTCGCCGTCGCCGCAGTCCTGTCGTTGCCGGCGGCCGTAAACTTTACCAAATTTTGGGCGGTCCGAACCTTCGAACTACGCCTGCCGTAGGCCAGAGAGGGAACGATTCATATGGCGCGTCCTCATGACGAGGCGGGCCTTTCACGGAGGAGACAGGGAACGTCGGAATTGGGGGAACATTCCGATGCGCTCGAAGAATTTTTTTGCGGCCGCGTCCGACATCGGCCGTACCGTGGCGACGAAGTCAATATTGCTCGTCGCTTTGATGATCTTACCGCTTACCGGTTGCGCTCTTTTGCAACCGCCGCCGGCTTCGACGGCCTATCGGCATCAGGCGTTTCGCGTGCCGGACTATGAGGCGAGCGTCGACGTGCGGGCTCCGCTCGACGGCAGCGAGAAACCGGAGATCGTAGCTCGTATTACGTTCGGGCCGAACAAGTAACGCCGACTCGCATCGGCGATCGGGAATTCTTAGCAGGCAGAAGTGCGAAAGCGAGCTTCGCAGCTAAACGGCGAACAAGCGTCGCAAAATACGGCGCCCCTTGTTCGCTAGGAGATCGCCTTCGCGATCTTTTCGCGGAAGCCTTCTTCGATCTTGCCTTTAAACATCATCGCGGCGAAGGGAATTTCGCCGTCGATCTGAACTTTGTCTTCCAAGACGGTGATCAGCCCTTTGATGGCGATGCCGAACGTCTTGAACGAGAAGCTCAGGATGCCGTCGGAATCCCACTTGCTCCAATCTTCCTGCACGTCCGTGGCGTCTTTCGAGCCGAACTCCTTGGCCTTTTCGAAGAAGCTCTTGAGCGAGGTCTTCGCTTTGTCGCGGCCGAGGGAGTGCGGGACCGAGGTGTTGAACTTGGGCATGGGATGCTTCGCGATGTGAGAGGGTGCGAATGGAGATGGGGCGGACACGCCGAGGCGAGTTCCGCGATCAAATGCCGCCGACTAAAGCAGCTTTTCTTTGAGTTCCGAAAGTAAGCGAACGGCGTGCCCGATTTCGGCCTTCTGACGCTCGGGCTCTTGCGGAATTTCGCGTTCGATCGTGAGCGGACCTTCGTAGCCGATGTCCTTGAGCGTCTTTAAGTAGTTGTACATGCCGACGTCCCCCTGGCCCAACGGCACTTCGCAGCCCCATTCTTGTCCGGGCCGTTTGGCCCAGGTACCGTCTTTGCAATGGACGCTGCGCACGTACTTGCCGACCTGTTGCAAGGCCGCGATCGGTTCGCCCGAGCCGTAGAGAATCATGTTGGCCGGGTCGAAATTGACGAACAAATTGTCGCGTCCGACCGCATGGATGAACGCCAGTAACCCGTCGGCCGTTTCTTGACCAGTCTCAAGATGCACGGCCTGAGCGTTCTTCTTCGCATAGTCACAGAGGTCTTGCGTTACGGCCACGATCTCTTTGAAGGCCGCGGCGTTCACGTCGTGCGGGACGAAACCGACGTGCAAGCCGACCGCCTTACAGCCGAGCAGCTTGGCGAAGTCGGATATTTCCTTCATTTCCTGCAGCCGTGCGGCCCGTGTTTCCGGCGGCACGAGCCCCACCGTACGTACGACCGTCGGAATATCGGCGTAGCTCTCGCCGTCGAAACCGCCGAAGACGACCGTCAGCGTAAGCCCGTACTCCTTCAACTTGGCCAGAAACGCCTCGGCTTTCTCCGGCGTGCGGCTGCCGGCGTGCGGCGCATGAAGCTGTACCGTCGGCACGCCGAGTTCGCGAGCGACTTCAAGTTTGACGCCGAGCCCGGCGTCGACGCTGGCGAACACTCCGATCGGCCACTTCGACATTTCCTTGCACTCCTACGACGGGGAAACGCGGAGACGAACTCCGCAGCTAAATACGGACGAATGATTCGCGTTGCGAATCACTAAACCTTGACTTCCGGCTTTTCGTCTTCCGGAGTTTCATCGTTGTTGATGTCAAACCACGAGTCCTTGAACTCGATGCGTTTGCCGTCGCGAATGGCGATGTTCGTCGTCAGAGCGATGATGGCATCGGCCATGGCGACTTCCGGATGGCACTTGGGGCGCATCTTCGGATCGGTGTCGCTCGCATCGGGGTTGTTCTCGATGCACCAAGCCCAATGTTCGATCTCTTCGCGGTAACCACGGCTGACCGGAGCGCCGCCTGCCGAGCGCCTTTTCGCCGGCCGCCGCCGAAGGGGGAGCGCTGCTCGTGGTGTCGAGCACTACTGAGCTATCTCTCTTCACGACGTCGACGAACGTCGCCGTGCCGGCCGTCGGGTAGAGATAATAGTCTTGCTCGGTCTCAAGGATGATCGTTCCCTTGGTCCCCATCACCACTTCGCCGTAGCCGCCCCAATTGTTGCCGTTGATGGAGCTGTACGAAACGACGATCTTCTTCTGCTTGAGCGCCTCATCGTGCGCGTTGTAATCCGGCGTGGGGAACTCGTAGTTGCAATGAACGTGATCGTCGACTTCGCGGTCGTTTGCAAAAATGCTCCGCACGCCGACGGCCGACACGCTCAGCGGCCGAGCCTTTTTGCCGTCTTTGCGTTGCGCACTGCAGAATATGCCCGCGGCGTCGAGCTGATGGCTACCGAGCTCGGCCATGAGGCCGCCGCCGGTGCGAGCCCACAAACGCCAGCGGATGAGTTCTTCCAGCGGCGTCACTTCGTACGGCTTCAAATCGCCCATGCCCGGAATGGTCTTGGGTTGGTAGCCGTACTTGGATGCATCGACCTTCGCATCCATCATCAGCAGTTCGAGATCGGCCACCCTCTTTTGCAGCGCTGCGAACGACGCCCCCTGGGCCCCCTTCAGGTCGGCCTTGGCCTTAGCGAGGTCTTCCGCCATCTTGTCGCTGGGCATCTTTGGTTGCCAGCTATCGTTTCCAGGCAAGTTGCCGCGGTGCCATTGGCGCGGATGTGGTGAATGTCGCCGATGAGCCCCCGTTTGATGACGTCGACGGCGTTGTCGTAGAGCACGCTGTAATGGCGTTGGTGGCCGGTCGCCAAGTGCAGCTTCTTCTGATTGGCGACGCGTCCCATGCTCTTGCACTTGCCGACGGTCTGAGCCATCAGCTTTTCGGTGAGCACGTGCTTGCCGGCGTTCATGCACTCGATCGCCACGCTGTGGTGCAGGTGCAAGGGCAAGGCGATGATCACGCCCTTGATGTTCTTGTCGGCGATCAGTTCTTTGTAATCGGTATAGACTTTGACGTGCTTCTTTGCGTCGTCTTCGCTCTTGTAGCCGTACTTCGCCATGAGCCCGGGGCGCACGGCTTGCGCGGTGGGCGTGCTGGTGTCGCCGTGAAAGGCGCGATGCACGTTGTACGGCCGAATGTCGCTGATGCCCACGACGTCGACGTAATCAGGATTCAAAGCCCCGATGAGCACGCCCCCTTCGTCGCCGGTGCCGATGATGCCGATCGGCAACGGGCTCTTCATCTTCGTGTAGCCGAAGTAGAAGGCGCCCAAACCGGCCGCACCGACCGCACCGGAGGCGATGCTGCGAATGAGAAACTCGCGGCGCGTCAGATCGCTGCCGATCGCCGCGTGAAAGTTCGACTTACCGACCGCTTTCTCTTGAGGATTCAGAGCGTTCATATGCGCTAGTCTTTCTCGACCAAGAAGGGGCGTACGAGAATATTGTGGATGAAGTAATCGAGCCCGCCCCAGCGACCGGTCGGCAGCGCCGCCAGTGCGAAGCAGGCCATCATTTCGACGAATTCCTTAGTCACGAACAACGCGTGACCTTGGGCCGGATGCAGCGGCGGGTTGTAGTAGCCCGGCCATTGCCACGTCGCGGCGACGACAATCGCTAGGAACAAGCCGCCGCCGAGCGCCGCGAGCCGGGAGAAGAGCCCGACGATGAGGCAAGCTCCGATGGCGATATTCAAGTAAGTGACGATCAGGTCGTTGTCGCGGAACGTTTCGTTCCAAGTCGGACGAATGCGTTTGTCGCGTTGATTGAGCGGCGCAGACCGGTTGAGGTCATCGCGAAGGCCGTCGTGTTGAGCGGCCAGCGGCGCGAGCCAGGGGCGAGCTTCGTTACGAAGGGCTTGCTGAGCCTCCCACAAGCGTTGACGGTCGAACGACGTATCGCCCTTGTGAGCATCGAGCGCGTCTTGTTTGGCGTCGAGCGCAGTCCCAACGCTTGAAGTAGTCCGTGATGAGCTTGATGTTTTCGCCGTTGTCCAGCGACGACGCGACATTGGCCTTGCGGGCGGCCAGGGCGCGCTCGGCGGCCGACTGGCCGTCTGCGTCCAGAGAGACTTGGCTCGTGAAGCGGTGGTAGTACTTATCGAGTTCGTCGAAGTTCCACTGCTTGTCGAGATGCTTCCGCCATTGGAAGTCTTTCACGACCTTCTTTTGATACAGCTCGGCGAAAGGGCCGGAAGTTTGCGCCAGGAAGTTGTCGGCGGTGAACTCTTCCTGTTCGTATTTCCAAAGGCCTTCATAGAGAATGTGCCAGCCGACGGTGATGCGCAACAGCACCAACATGGCACAGCCGAGAAAACCGATACCGACGACGGGGCGAGACAGGGGCGCCTCCAATGCCGCTCACGGGCGCAAGGGGGTGCAAGGAAGGAGAACTAGGCGGGGTCGCATCAAGCCGGCCGGCCCCAAGGTCGCGAGAAACACGACCAAGCTGCGTACGGCCGGACGCCGACCTCCGCCGCGATGCGTTTGGCCTATTCTAAGCGTGTGAGGCCCGATTCGCCAGTGGATGGGGAACGGGCGATAGGAGGCAGGCCCGAGCCATGGGGCGGACGGCCGGACTCCATTTGTACTCGCACCGCGAACCGGTCGCCGACTAATCCGCCGCTTCCGGCTCAATCACGCGCATCTCGCGCCAAGGGCCGTAGAGAAATCGATAAATGAACGCCACGCCGAGCAACACGACCCAGGCCGTGAGCACGCTCCAACACCAATAGAGCCCCCAACCCCGTTCGAGCCCCAGGTAAGTGGCCAGCACGCCCAGCGCGGCAATGCTCACGGACGCGGCGAACACATACATGGTGTCGCCCGCCCCTTTCAAGCCGCCGGCGAAGCAGACGTTGACCGCGTCGAAAAAGCCGAACGCTGCCACGAACCGCAGCAGAACGATCGCTAGTGCCTCGAGCCGCTCGAATTCGCTCGGGTCGGCCGCTTGCTGCCGATAGAGGGCGAGCGTCAGTTCCGGGAACGCCGTGTAGAAGGTGCAGATGCCGATCATATAGAGGCACCCCAGCGTCGCGCATGACCAAGTGGCTCGCGTCGCCAAGTCGGGTCGATCTTCGCCGAGGCGCCGGCCGACCATCGTCGAAGCGGCCATGCCGATACCCCAAACCGGCATGAACGCGAAGTTGTTCACGTTGAACGCCAAGCTCGTGGCCGCGAGCACGTCTTTGCCGAGTTTGCCGACGAGCACGGTGAACGTACCGAACGCCGCGACTTCGAGCGCCATCTGCATCCCGCCGGCGAAACCGTAGCGGAAGAGGCGGCGCATGAGCGACCAATCAATTCGCCAACCGGAGGCCGTGCCGAACTCGTCGCGGAACTCGCGCCGCAAGAAGAGGGCGAAGTACACGACGGCTTTAAACCAAAGCGCGACGGTCGTCGCCCAACCGGCCCCCGCGATGCCGGCTTCGGGAAATCCGGCGTAACCGAAGATCCAGAAATAGTCGAGTACGATGTTCACCAATGCCGCCGACGTATCGACGATCATCACCGTGCGCACATGGCCGCGTCCGCTGAAGAACGCCGAAAGCGCGGCGGAGAGCACGATCGCCCCGCCGGAGAAGCTAAGCGTGTAGAAGTATTCTATTTCCAGCCGAGTGATTTCGGCCGGCGTCTCGTCGCTGGTGAACATCCACGGGGCCAGCGGAATGAAGGCCAAGGCCAGGGGGACGGCCGCCACGCCGATCCAAACCGCTTGCCATACGGCCGCGCCGACGCGCTGCCTGCGCCCGCGCCGAAATACTGAGCCACGAACGTCGCCGCGTACGACGCAACACCCAGCGGAAAGCTGATCGCCGCGAAGCTCATGATGCCGGCCGGCAGCGCCGCCGCGACCGCCTCTTCGGAATACTTGAGCAAAAAGAGTCGGTCGATGAAGTTCATCACCGTCCACGACAAGCTGGAAATCATCAGCGGTAACGCGACCCGCAGTGCTTCACGCACGCCGGCCTCGCCCGCCCACCAACGCATGTCGGCCGGTTGTTCGAGCGTCGGAGTTTCGAGTTGGTCGTGCATAGCGATGCGTCGTTCGTCCTTGATAGATGTTCAGGCGAGTGACGGGATTCCTTCCCGCCGGCTGCGCAAATGGCGATGATGGCTATTGTTCGCAACACACGACGAGGATAAACCCCGCCTCTCACCGAAATTGCGTTCGTCAATTCCCCCGTTCGGATTCTCGCTAACTCGTTGCCGGCCCGAACGTTTGCGTCGCCGGCATTGTCTCCATCCTGCGAGCCCGTCGTAGCCGATAAAATAGGGGGAGCACCGCCCAAGGTGAATTCCTCCGGGAGTTTGCTCGTAATGATGCAAGACAAGCAAGAAGAAAAAACGTTCGCCCCCGACCTTTGGACTACGCTTACGCGCGGCCCGGGCCGTGTTTGGCTGCCCGTCGTCGGGTTTGCCGTTTTCGTCGCCGGATTCGCCCTGATCGTTTGGATGCTTTCGCCCGAGAAGCAGCACCTGCTGTTCGACGTCGCTCTGGCGATCCTGGCGGTATTCGGCGCGTTGTGGCTGTTGCGGTACGGCATCGGCATGAACGCAGGCAAGCCGCACGCCGAGATGCGCTCCCTAACTTACGGCGTGGCCTGCGGGGGCGCGATCTTGGCACTATTGCTCTTCACGTTGCACGGTCGGACCGTCGGCTGGACGCAAACGCCGGCGCTGGTGATCGGCTTCGCGTGCGTGATGATCGTCGGAGCCTTGGTCGGCGCACTGCTCGGCACGTTTTGCTACTGGCCGGCTAAACTCGTCGGCGACATCGCCAAGCTCGACTACCGCGCCACGGCCCTAGTCACCGGCGCTTTGGCGGGCCTCATTATGGCCGCGCTGTTAATGCTGGCCCCGGACGCCGGTTTTACGCTTCAAGCGGCGGCGCTGCGTCTTAAGCATGCTCTGCGCCTACCGCGGGGCGTTATTACACGAACGTTTGGCGGCCAAGCGCGGCCGACGGTAAGGTAGTACACGAACCAACGATTCATTTTAGCACTCTGTTGGCCCGATCGTTCGCTCAAGGGCTTCTCATGCACGAGTCGACGCTTGACGACGAAACACCGCCTCGGTCGAGACGACAGTTACGACTGCGGACGATCCTCATCACAATCACCGGCCTTGCGATCCTCTTTGCTTGGGTACGAACTTGGAAACCGCTAAACGACTTCGGCTGGGGGCACTTCGGGATTTTGGTCGCCCTGTGGGTCGGGCTGACGCCGGCCGTGCGTAAGCTTATCCGTAGCGATGCGCTCCTCAACCGAGGCTATGGCTTCACCGTCGTCGTCTCACAACTTTACGTTCCGGCGCTTCTCTCACTGTGGGCGCTAACACTCACTCTCATCGCATCGGTAACTCGGGGCCGATTACAGCCCCTCTCTTGGTTGTTGGGCACGCTATTTTTCTCGCTCGTCGGTGCGGCGATTACGGCGGCAGTGATTATTGCCGTCGTCGACGCGGTTCTTCGCTCGGCGTGTAGAGAATCGCGTCGAGCGGCGATCACCGGGGCGCTCACGAGTTTTCTCTACGTCCTGGCAGTCACGCTGATTTTTGTCCCATTTGGACTCCATGGCGACGAACTACGGTCGGTCCTCGGCGCTTGGCGATCGTCTTCGTACCGCTCGGCGACTTCTGCGCGGCTCGCGCCATCGAACTTCGTGAGCGTTACGAGGTCTGGGGCAAGGAGTCTTGGGGGACTGAGGAAGACGACGATTACGATGACGACGGCCCGGACCGACGTTATTAGCGAGAGAACATGCCCGAGTCGATCTTCACCACCGATCCGCCGCCGCGCAAATCTTGGCGGAAGCAGTTTCGCCTCGGAACGTTGTTGATCGCCGTTTCGCTGGCTGCAGCCGTTTTCGCCTGGGCTCGCACTTGGCCGTCGGGGACGTTCGGCGACATCGCCTATCTGGCCGCGGCGTTGGCCGTCTGTGCAAGCCCGCCGCTCCTCGCGCGGTGGTTGATTCAAACGGAGATCGTGCGGAGCAAACACTATCTCTGGACGCTCATGATCGCCCAAGCATGGCAACCGCTGTTCTACGTTGCCCTTTTGGGCGCGATCGAATATCGATACTTACAAGGCCCAAGATTCCTCGGCTTGCTATTGGGCGCGGGGTCTCCGCATTTTTTCTCTCCGGATTTATCGGCCTGTTCGTCGACGGCGCCTTGCAACGTCGCGATGAAACGTTTCGGGCCGTCGCAGCCGGGTCAATCTCTTCGTTCGTCGTCCTGCTGGCCATCGTTGTTTTCGGAGGAAAGCGTTCGCTTGATGCTGGAGCACTCGCCGTACTGGGCTGCCTTTGGTTCTTTTGCATCTTTCCTTTCGCCGCCGTGTTGACGTCCCGTGCGATGGATCTTCGTGAGCGGCGCAACGGACTGCGACTGCGTTCACGCGATTTGCCGAAGACCATTCGCTTTGAATTGCACGACGCGACGAACGCCTCCGGCGGCGGCTTGCCAAGTCAGGCATCGGACGACGCCCACGCGCCGCCGCCGGGAATTATCCAGCAAACCGAGAGCGCCCCCCAATGACGGATTCGCTCTTCATCCGATCACCGAAGCTGCGCAAACCGCGACAGTTCCGTTTGGCGACTCTAGTTGCCGGCCTCACTTTGCTGGCGGCGGGCTTCGCATGGATGCGGCATTGGCCGCTCGACGCGTTCTTCATAGTCGGCGGTCTCATTGTTGTCGTTGCAAGCGGGTGTTTGCCGTTTTACTTGACGCGACGATGGATCGCCTTCTCCGCACGCCGCGGGCATTCCTATCTGCCGGCGGTCGTCGCTTCACAGACGTGCCTGCCGGCGGCAATCGCTTGTACGATCATGGCGTATTCCATCGTCGTCAGCGCGTACGATTACATGCTGACAATGCACGCGCCGGACTTGCTACCGACGATTCTGGTTATCGTCGGCGAGTTTCTTTGCGGCTGGGTCGTCGCGGCCGCCTTCGTCTCGACTTGCACGGCCTTGGTCGTCGACCGCTGTTTTCGCCGCAGTCATTCGGAGAATTGGCGAGCGTTCGTCGCCGGCGGCGTGAGTGCGACACTGTTCGCCGCGGCGACGTTCTCCTATTTCCTCCACTCCAACTATTGGACCGAGTGGGTCGCGTGGACCGTTTGCGCAACGTTCGTTGTGGGACCGGTGGGGTGTATTTCAGCCGATCGCGCGATGGCACTTCGCTCCCGCGCCTTCGGCCGACTGCGCTCGCCTCGGCGCCTTCCGGAGCGGTTGGAGCTTGGCGATTTGAACCCAACCGACATACGCCTCAACGACACGGCAGCGTCATGACCGACGACTCAACAACTCCGCCGCCGGCGGAGTCTCGGAATCATTCCGCCGCCGGCGATGCACGACCGGCACAGCAGAAAACTGATTGCGATGAGAGAAGCCCGCAGAACTCAACTCCCACGCAATTCCGTTTGGCATCGCTATTCATATGGCTGTCCGTTATCGCCTTCGCCTGCGCTTGGATGCGCTATTGGGGTTTCAACTCGCCTTTGGTCGTCGGCTTCGTCACGCTCGTCATGGCGCTTGGTCCGATCAGTATCGCCGTAGCCCTGGCACGCTCGCAATTGCTGCTGAGACGTCGCTATCCGTGGACGGTCGTGATTGTTCATACGGCGTGCGTCGCGTCGATTCTCTTCGGCTTGCTGGGGTCAAGTCGGCCGGATCAGGCGAGCCTTATACCGGATTTGATCCAAGTCTGTCGCTGGATCGCCTCCATCGCGATCGTCATGTGGATGTTGATGTGGGCGGTCGATCGACTGCTCAGAAACTTTGCCTCTGAACTTGTTTGCGCTCTCCTAGTCGGGGCTCTGTTGCCGCACATCCTCCCCCACGTGCACAACCTGCTAACGTGTCGGAGCATGGCAGACTTTGTCGACGAATCCCGGAGAATTTTAAGAGCCTACCGCTATCTGCATGTTCTCTCGGTTGTCTCGACGGGCGTGTTCATGCTCCCATCACTCCTCGCCATGGCGTTGCGACTAGACATCGAGACACCTTCTGCGACACTGCGCGAAAATGCGGCGACGAGAAGTGAGCGATGATGAACTCTCTTCCCGATTGCCCAAAGGAACGCCCCCAGCTTCAGCAACCTCAGCAATTTCGCCTCGCGACGTTGCTGATCGGCGTTACCGTAGTAGCGGCCCTCTTTGGTTGGATTCGCACTTGGGAACCAGCGACGCAGTGGATCACCGCGGCCACGCTCGGCACTCTCGCGGCCCTGACCGTTCCGTTCTTGGCGGTCCGCAGGCTCGTTCGCTCACGTTTCCTACGTCGGCGATCTTACTTGGCGACGGTCGTCGTTTCACAATCCTGGTTACCGACATCTCTCGTCGCCGCCGCTGCTCCATGGTCGTTCGTTATCGGCGCAGATCGAACGGGAGACGATTGGACGACCATGGCGTCTGAAGCTTCGGTCACCGTTTCGTACAATATGGCGATCGCCATTCTCGTCGCCATCGTCGTCGATCGTTTGCTACGAAGTCGTTGGTCCGAACAACGCCGGTCTTTGGTCTGCGGCGGAATCACGACGCCGACTTACGTCGTGTTTTGGATCTGCTATCTCTGCGCGCCCGGTGAATGGCTGCTGATGCCGCTCGTCGCTTTGGTGGTTGCGCCGTTTAGCTTCGTGCTGCTGCTTCCCATCGGCATGGCGCTGGCCGATGACGCCATGTGCTTGCGACGCCGGCCAAGACGACATGAGGAAACGCCCGTGTGAGCGTCAAACCGCCGCAATCCGCTTAGTTGTCGGTCGCCCCTTGGCAAGCTGCGTACGATATGGATAGTGTTCCCGCTAATGAGTTTGCTTCCGCCCCTCAACCACGAATCGCCCAACCTTCCGTGAACATTGTTCTCTGCTATCCCGTCGAACCGAAACACATCGCGCAGATCCAGGCCGCCGCGCCGGCGGGAGCGACCGTCGTTGACGCCGGTCAGCAGGGCATTCCGGAAGCGATTCTCGACGCCGATATTTTCTGCGGCCATGCCAAAGAGCGACCGGTGCCGTGGGATGAAGTCGTGCGGCGCGGCCGGCTTCAGTGGATTCAATCCTCCGCTGCGGGCCTCGATCATTGCCTCGCGCCGAGCGTCGTTGATTCCGGCATCACGGTCACTAGCGCTTCGGGCGTGCTCGCCGATCAGGTCGCCGAGCAAACCATGGCGTTGCTCACCGGTTTGCTGCGCGGCTTGCCGACGTTCTTCCGTGCACAACAAAAGCGTGAGTTTATCCGCCGGCCGACGCGCGATTTGCACCGCAAAACGATCGGTATCCTCGGATTCGGCGGCAACGGCCGCCGGCTGGCCGAAGTGCTGCGACCGTACCGCGGCAAGATCATCGCCACAGATTGGTTCCCGACGGACAAGCCCGACTCAATCGATGAACTTTGGCCGGCCACGCGAAACGAAGAACTCATCGCCCTGAGCGACGTCCTGATTCTCGCCGCACCGCTGACAAGCGCCACGCGCGGCATCATCAACGCCCGGACTCTGGCGACGATGAAACCTACGGCGGTGCTCATCAACGTGGCCCGCGGCAAACTTGTCGTCGAAAAAGATCTCGTCGCCGCGCTGGAAGCCGGCAAACTCGCAGGCTTCGCAACCGACGTCACCGAGATCGAACCTTTGCCGCACGAAAGCCCTCTGTGGGACATGCCAAGCGTAATCATCACCCCTCACGTCGGCGGCCAAAGTCAGTGGCGCATCAACGATATGACGAATTTTTTCTGCGAAAACTTGCGCCGCCGGCAGCAAAACTTGCCGCTCCTCAATCTGGTGGATAAGCGATTGGGATTTCCCGCATGGACGCCGCGATAGCAGGCGACGTAAGATAGTGTTGCTAGAAGAGATTGTATGGAATCTTTGGCATGAAGTGGTCGCCGCGCGGCATTTCGCGCGTAACGCATCGCCTCACAAGCGACAACTTCCTGCGAACGGATTCGCAGTCGAGACCGCGTAGGTCTCGCGCATCGCCACCCCGGCAGTATTCTGAATGAACTCGACCTACTACATCACGTCGCTCACGCCGCCGGCTGACGGTCAATCGCCCGAACCGTGCGAGCAAGAAATTGCCGACCGGTACAAGGAAATCATCTCCGAGCAGAAGCTCACCTGGACGGAGCATCACCGCTTCATCCAACTTCTCGGCGCCGGCGGACAGGGCGTGGTGTACCTCACGGAACGACGCGGCACCGATCACTTCACGCTTCCCGTGGCAATGAAGATATTCACGCCGGAGCCGTTTAAGACGCAGGCCGCTTACGACGCCGCCATGGGCCGCATGGCGCGGGTCGCCGCGCGTGTCGCCCTAATCCAACAAGACAACTTGCTGGATGTCCACAACTTCATTGAGCGGAATCGCATCCGCATTATGGAGATGGAATGGGTCGACGGCTTCGACCTCAGCCGACTTCTTTCGCACGACATGCTCGCCGTGCTCAAGAAGAAGCTTGACGTGCCGCGTTGGAACTACGTGAACAACGTCATCGTGACGGCCGGCCCGAAGCAAGCTCGCTTCAAGCCGGGCATCGCCATCGCCGTACTGCGCGAATGCTTGGCGGCCTTGAACGCCCTGCATCGTGCGAAGATCGTCCACGGCGACATGAAGCCGTCGAACATCATGCTCAAGCGCACGGGCAATGCGAAGATCATCGATATCGGTTCGGCCTTCGACCTCATGGACGAACCGCAGCGAGGGCCCTGCACGCCGGCTTACGCCGCTCCGGAAGTTCTCGAAGGGGCCGAGCAAACCGAGCGATCGGATCTCTGCAGTCTGGGCTACGTGCTCGTCGAAATGCTCTCCGGCCAACCGCCGTTTGCGGGCCTGAAAAACTACACGGAACTGCTCGAAGCCAAACGTTCGTTGCCGCACAAATTGCACGAACGATTGCCGCGCGACGTGACCGTAAACGAGCTGCTGATGAACCTGATCCGTGGCCTCATCTCGGCCGACCCGATGTGCCGATACCCGACCGCCGAAGCCGCCGACGTGATGAAAGACGGCGCCGCAGGCCTGCAGCGGCAGTTGGTGCTGGGTAACCTCTCGACGGAATACGAAAACGACATCCGCGGCTGGCTACGCGACTTGGGCGACGCGAAGATCTAGGACTTCGCGAGGCACAACAATCAAATGACTCGAGCGGCCGGCGAAAGTCGGCCGTTTGCTTGCGCCGAACGCTATTCCGAGTTCAGCAATTCGTCGAACCGAATCCTATTGCCGAACGGGTCGATGACTTCCATGCCGAGCGAATCGTGGAAGGTCTTCTCGATGCCCGGATTCAGGTAGCCGTAGCCTTTAGCCGTGATCTCGCGGTGATATTCTTTTAGCCCGGTCACGCGGACAAACGCCGTCGATCCGGGGCAGCAATCGCCGTGATGTTCGGACAGGTGCAACGTCAGGCCGGCCCGGGTGATCTGCATGTAGAGCGGCATGCCCGGCGCGAAGCGATGCTCCCAGTCGACCGTGAAGCCCAGGAAGTCAATGTAAAACTCCCGGGCTTTGGCAACGTCGAAGATACGAAAGAGCGGGATCGTGGCAACGGCGTTCAGCGACATTCGTTTCGCCCTTAGGCTTGCGTCAACCAAGCCTTAGCCGCGTCGAGTTGCGAAGCATCGAAGTATTGAATCTTCGCCATGGTGAACGGTTTGCAAACGCTCGCCATATACTTTTCCCAACTCTTCTCGCCGACGATCGCGATCTTTTTGATCTTCGCACAGTGGGTCGTCGAAAACTTGATGTCGTCCCACAGCGCCTGGGCATCCCAGCCGTGGAAGTCGTGGAACTGGGCGAGAATGTTCGCCTTGCCGTCGCGGGCAATCTCGGCGTCGACCGCCGGGACGAACGTCTTGTAATCCGCATCGTGCAATTTGCCGCTGAGCTTAAAGCCGATCGTGTCGGCGGGCATGCCGGAAAGTTGTTCGATCATCGTCGCATCCTCAACAGGGTCGTCTATCGCAACGACGACATTCTACCGAACGTCGAGGGTGGCGCCAAAACGCATTGTCGGGGATACGCAACTCCGATCGCCTGCATTCTGAGCGCGATCATAACATCGCTCGAATTACCGCGGACTTACACGCGGCTCGTTCGGCTATTGGTCGATCGGCACTAGCGTCATCTTATGATCGCCGCCGATCGCCAAACGGTATTCCTTGCCGGCTACGACGGTCGCGGAAAACTCTTCCGTGTGTCCATTGCTCCGATTGCGCACGCTCAGGCGGCGCTCGCCCGCCGACACCAATACCACGGCCTCGACCTTCTGCGTACTGCTAAAGGCTCGTTGTGCCGGTTTGCGATCGACGTGCATGACCTCGTACCCGACGTCATCCGCCGGCGGAACGCTCACGTCGTTGATTCGTGCTCCACGCGGAGGCTCGCAACCGACGAAGGCGAACAACAATAAGCCGACGTACGCAATTCGCATTGCCTCACCTTGACGCGCCAAAGCCTTGTCCCAATCACGCGACGATTGTAGGCGTGCCGTGTTAGCCTTTGATGAGAGCCGACGCTCGTCCGCTCAGGCGAATCGCCGCGAGGTGCGCCGAAGCCGACGTTCGCGGCGATCTTAACCGTTCCGACGCGACCGGCAGATTAATGCAACGCCGCGCGTTTCTTAACGACGCCGCCGTTCGCCTCCAGCGCTTGCAGAATGACGAAAAACGCGTTCTCATCCCGCTCGCGAACAATCGTCTCTAGCCGAGTGACTTCCAACCGCGTCACTACGCAGAAGAGCACTTCTTGCTCGTTGCCGGAGTAGCCTCCTTTGCCGACGAGCGTCGTGCAGCCGCGGCCAAGGTCGTTCAAGATCGCCTGACGAATCGCTTGATAATTCGAACTGACGATCAGCACGCCGTGGTAAGCCTCAATGCCGTGCAGCACGTAATCGATGGTCTTCGAGCCGGCAAAGTAGGTGAGCGTCGAATAGAGGGCCGCTTCCACGCCGAGCAGCGCCGCGGCAATCGTGAAAATCAACACGTTCAGCGCCAGCACCACTTCGCCGACCGTGGCGAACGACCGCTTGCTGACGATGACCGCCAAGATTTCGGTGCCGTCGAGCACGCAGCCGCCGCGGATCGCGAGGCCGACCCCCGCTCCCGTGAAAAATCCGCCGAACGTGGCGGCCAACAATTTGTCGTGCGTCGCCACAGGCCAGGGGATTAGCGCCAAGCAGAAGGCTTGCAGAATGATCGCAGACAAGCTGGTCAGCGCAAAACGCTTGCCCACGTGTCGATAGCCCAGCACGATAAACGGCAGGTTGAACAGAAGCAGCAAGGCCGGCAGCGGCAGGCCCGCCGACTTCGAGGCAAGCATGGAAATTCCGGTTACGCCGCCGTCGATGAAGTGATTCGGCAGCAAAAAACACTCCAGCCCGATGCACGACACGAGAACGCCGATCGCGATAAAAAAGTATCCGGATGCGACCGACTTCCAAGCCATGCGAACCTCCGCAATGTTTTCGCGGCGTCGGTTAACGACGTCGCCCGAGCCACGGGAATAGGACTGAGCACAGGGGTTTGCCTTGCGCGGCGGCACAATATAACGTGCCGTCGGTTTGCGAGACGAGGCCTATTGCCCGCAGGTTCACGCCAGGAAAAAGTTTTTCGATGAGCAAGCCGACCGGCCGACCGACGCCCGACATCTACCGCAGCGAGTTCGTCCGCGGCCTGTTCGACGAGATGTCGGCGACCTACGGCACGGTGAACGTGCTTTCGTCCTTTGGGTTCTGCATCCGCTGGCGACGTCAATGCGCCGCCGCAGCGTCAATTCGTGAAGGCGAAACGGTCGTCGACTTCTTCTCGGGCATGGGCGAACTCTGGCCGGACGTCGTCGCGCAAGCGGGCCCGAGCGTCCGACTGACCGCCGTCGACTTCTCCCCGGCGATGGTCGCCCGCTCGCAAAAGACGGCCCGCCGATTTCCTCAAGCCCGCATCGCCGTGCTGGAAGAAGACGTGCTGGCCAACTCGATTCCCGCGGCATCAGTCGACGTCGTCGTCTCGTCGTTCGGCCTCAAAACATTCACGTCCGAACAACGTGCGGCGCTGGCCCGCGAAACGGCCCGCGTGCTGCGGCCGGGCGGCCGGTTTTCCTACCTGGAAATCTCCGTGCCGCCGCAGCGCTGGTTGCGTTGGCCGTACATGTTCTACGTGCGGTACATCGTCCCCATGCTCGGCCGCTTGCTGCTGGGAAATCCCGAAAACTACCGCCTCCTCGGCGTCTACACAGACGCTTTCGGCAACGCCGCGGATTTCACCGAACAGTGCGCCGCCGCGGGCCTGCGAGCCGAATACAAACGCTATTTCTTCGGCTGCGCGACGGGCGTCGTCGGTACGAAGCCAGCGACCTAAGCAGCCAAAACGCCTCGCATGACGCCGCGTTATTCTTCTTTGCCTTTCGAAGCGAGCTCCGCTTTGAGTTTGTCCTTAAAGGCGTCCAGCGCTTCCAGCGCCGTTTGGAAATCTTTGGCCTTTTTCTGAACGATGCCGAGCTCCCCGACAACTTCCTCGTCGAACCGTTTGAAGATCTCAGGAAAATCTTTGATCAGCGCGGTTCGCTTGCCTCGCAAGGCGGCCGCTTCGCCGACGTCGCTAATGCCGGGCACCACGAAGCTGCTCTCCGTGTTGATCAGCTTATATGCCGTTTTCTTGATCTCCGGCGTTGCGGTGCCGGCCTTCACTTGGGTGATGCAATCGATCGTCACCTTGATGCGCGCTTCCAACTTTTTGCGCACTTCCTTGGCCTCTTTCACCATCTCGTCGACCATTGATCCCAACTTGCCGCCCAACATGCCGTTGAGTTCGTCGCGTTCCTCCGACGCATCAGCGGCCTCCAAAACCTTCTTGAGCGGTTTGAAATGCGGCAGACCGCACTTGCTGATCGCCGTTTCCCGCGCCGTTTCCACTTCGCTCAGCGCCTTCACCGCTTCGTAGTAAAGATGGATGAGCAAACCATTTTCCAAACGCGACTTGGCGAGTTCATACTTTTTGAGCGCTTCGCCGAGTCCGGTCTTCGGAAGATCGACCAGGCGGAGCTTGTCCCAAGACTTGTAGGTGTACTCGAACGGCTTCAAAGCTGACATGGCGACGATTTTCCCGGTGAGTTGGAGCCCCCATCGCATTCACACGAACAAGTTAAAAATCTTCCGTCGGCCGGCGCCGCCACGCAAGCAATTTGCGCAATGAATACGGCCCGGACGTTTGTCCGGGCCGCTGTTGGTCGACAACTCAGTGGATCGACAGCGCCTGTTGATTGATAAACCCCAACTCGCCGTCCGCGGCGAAAGCCTCTACAGCTTCCGCATAAACGCCGTGAGGTCTTGCTTCTCCTGCGCATTGAGCTTCAGCCCGAGCACAAGGTTGAAGAATTCCACCGTGTCGTCGAGCGTCATCAGGCGATCGTCGTGCAGATACGGAGGCGAATCCTTGATGCCGCGCAATGGGAACGTTTTGATCGGACCGTCGGCCGAAGCTTTGCGGCCGTTCACCGTCACCTCGTGGAAGAACCGCTCCGTCTTCAAGTTGTGCATGAGATTGTCCGTGTAGAACGGCGGCACATGGCAGACGGCGCACTTTCCCTTACCAAAGAAGATTTCTTGCCCACGCAGCTCACTCTCCGTGGCGTTCTCAGGAATGAGCTTGCCGAACACGTCGAGGTCCGGAGCAGGGGGGAAGTCGAGCAAAGCTTGAAACTCGGCCATGAAATGCACTTGGCTGCCGCGTTCCAACGGATTCACCCCTTTCTTCGCCGCGGTTTGCGGATCGCCGTCGAAGTACGCGGCCCGCTGTTCGAACTCGGTGAAATCTTCCACGGTCTTCAAGGCCCGCTGCGAACCGAACAACCGCTGCACGTTCAAGCCGCGCAAGCTCGGCGTATCGATACGGTGCCGATGTTCGTTGGGGCGAATGTCGCCGACGGTATGCGTCGACGCGGTCGTGTGCCCGTTGGCATGGCAATCGAAACAGGCGACGCCCAAACTGGCCTTCAAGCTCCGCCGATCGTCGGTCGCATTGAATTGCTGCTGCGGGAACGGCGTCACCAGCAATCGCAGTCCTTCGAGTTGCTTCGGGTTCAAAATGTCTTTGAACAATTCGTAGAAGTTGTCGCTGGTGACGAGTTGTCCTTTCGAAACGTCGCCCAGGTCGGGCCGAGTCGTTAAGTAGATCGCCGCGGGAAACTCGGGCAGCATGTGGTCGGGCAAGTCAAAGTCGAGATCGAATCGCGTGAGGTCACGGCCGGTTTGCTTCTTCGTTTCGTCGATCACCGGCTTCGTGAAAATCATGCCGCCGGCTTCATGATGCGGGTGCGGCAGCGGCAGAAACCCGGCCGGCCAAGCCTTCTGCTCTTTGATTTGCGCAGGCGTCATATCGGCGAGATTTTGCCAAGTGACTCCGTCGGGCAACTTCACACGCACACCGCTCTGCGCCGGCTTGCCGCGCGACATCTTCGCCCCTTCGACGGGCTTATCCGACAAGTCGTACCGCTCGGCGAGCAGGCCTTGTTGCCGTTCGGCGAATTTCGGTTTTTCCGTCGTCGTCCGTTCGACGAGTGAGGAGAAATCTTCCTGCGCGACAGCCGACTGCACACAGCCGGCGACAAAACAGAGGGCCGCCAGTGCGGTCCGACGGGCGGAAACGAGGCGATGCGGCTTCATGATGGATCTCCCCTGATCAAAGCGGCGGCGGAATCGGGAAGCGAACCTGACGGCAACAATCCTACTGCAACGGGCATGCCTCAAACGAAGACTGACGATCCCTCGCGACCACGACGACCAGGAACAAAGACAAGACTGTTGGGAAGACGGGAAACCCACCGGCAACCAAGTGCACGGGCGTACTGAAAGGCGGAACCACAGATGAACGCAGAGAGAAAAGAGAAATGAGCAACCAACCGCTGTAGGGAACGCCCCCCGCGGCGTTCCCTACATCAAGAAATCCCTGCTCCCTCACCCGAGTACGACCATTTCATCCCAGCCGTAGAAGTACACCGGATCCGCTTGACCGAGAATCGCCAACCGTTCGATTCCGATTTCCTTGAGGAGAGGAAGGCCCCAAAAGGCGAGGCTCGCTTCCTGCCCGCCCAGCAGGTTGTACGGCGAACGGATGTCGATGGCGACTTTCCTTCCGTTCGAATCTTCGTAGCCGATGTGGATGCTTCTGCTCATTGCCAATCGCCTTGCCATCTTGACTTAGGCCGTTGCCAATCTCGCGTGACGAGCGAGGCGCCAACTCAGGTCGTGAGAAATCGGCCGATACCTTAATGACTCTGATCTTTCGTCGGAGGTTCGTCCCACGTCACCGAAGACGCAAGGTGCGGAAGCTCGAAGCTCTCTTCGCTGGGCTCGCTCATATCCATATCCCCTAAGTGGCCCGGCGGCCGACGATTTCTTCAGTCAGCATGGATGCATTTTGCCGGGTTTCCGGGAGGTTGCCCCGGTGCAATTGGTCGGGCGGGGAGTTAAAATGGCCGCTTCCCGATCGGTCGCCGGTTGTCGGTAGGGTCGCGCCTCTGTCGGGAGGCGGACGACGCTTTTCCCAGCCGCGTGGTCGGCCGGTCGCCCCGTATTCTTTCCCGCCTCAATGCCCGCACGTCAGGAGACGCTTCTCATGGCAGACAACGTATCGCGTCGCGACTTTGTGAAGACGACCGGCGCCGCCGCAACGGCCGCCGCCGCTCTGAGCACGTTCGCCGCTCCCGCACCGGCCCGCGCCGTCGGCGCCAACGGTCAGATTCGCATCGGCTTCATCGGCCCCGGCGGTCGCGGCTTCGGCGCACACGTGAAGTCGCTCGCTCAGCCTGCATAGCGAAGGAGCCAACATCGAGTTCGTCGCCGTCTCCGAAGTGTACAGCAAGCAACGAGACATGGTCTGCTCGTACATCAAGGAGAAGACCGGCACCGATCCGAAGCAGTACGACGACTACAACGACATGCTGGCCGACGCGAACGTCGACGCCGTGTGCATCGGCACGCCCGACCACTGGCACCACAAGCAAATTGTCGACTCGCTCCGCGCCGGCAAGCACGTCTACGCCGAAAAGCCGATGACGAAGAAGGTCGAAGAAGCCCTCGATGTCGTGAAGGTCTGGAAGGAAACCGGCAAGGTGATGCAGGTCGGCGTGCAATCGACCAGCCTCCAAGTCTGGGACCAAGCCCGCGAGCTGATCAACAACGGCAAGCTCGGCAAGGTGCTCGGCTTCCAAACCGAATACTTCCGCAACTCGGGCGTCGGCCAATGGCGCTACTACGAGCTCGAGAAGGAAATGTCGCCGCAAACGGTCGACTGGAAGCGTTGGCTCGGCGTGAAGGAAGGCCTCGCTCCCGACATGGATTTCGATCGGGCCGTGTACGCTCAATGGCGCTGCTACTGGCCGTTCGGCTCGGGCATGTTCACCGACCTGTTCGTGCACCGCACGACGTCGATGCTCAAGGCGACCGGCCTGCGATTCCCGGCCCGCGTCGTCGGCGCCGGCGGCATTTACCTCGAACTCGACACGCGCGACGTACCGGACGTGGCGACCGTGGTGGCCGACTACAACGAAGGCTGCCAAGGTTTGATCACAGCGACGATGTGCAACGAAAACTCACGAATCAAGCAAGTGATTCGCGGGCACAACGGCGCGTTTGAATTCGGCAACGGCGAGCAGTTCACGGAGTTCAACTTCGTGGCCGAGCGTCCGCAAGTGACGTTCGACAGCACGGTGAAGGACGAGTTGATCAACACCGATCTGGCCGGCAGCGATCTGAAGAAGAGCGACACCACGTACTTGCACTTCAAGAACTGGGTGGCGGCCATGGAAGCCGGCAAGCCGGAGATGGTGAACAACGACCCGGCGCTCGGCGCCGCGGCCGTGACGACGGTGATCCTCGGTGCGCAGAGCTACCGCTTCGGCAAGGTCTATCACTTCGACGCCGCGACCGGCACGTACAAGGACGGCGACGATTCGTGGTCGAAGAAGTGGGAAGAGCTCTCCAAGCAACGCGCCAAGCCGATGCAAGTGCCGGGCTGGGCGGCGGGCGACAAGGGAAGCACGCTCAAGCCGGACGCGTACATGGCGCTCGGCGGCCCGTGGACCGGCGGACAAGATCCGTCGGGAGCCTAGTACCGAAAGCGCTCGGCATTAGCCGCCGGGCACTCGTTGAAGACAGACGCAGAAGAACGGGGCCCTCACGGGCCCCGTTCGGCGTTTGTGGCGAGGCGTTTCTTAGTCGGACATCGCCATGTAATTCGTTCGACGCGTCAATCTTCCTACGAAGCTTGCGACTCTGAAGTGGATTGCCGCCAAGCCATATCCCCAGGCAAAGCAATTGGCGCCGATCATGAAGCACATGAAGAAGAGTTCGTCGCTGCTATGAATGGGATCGATGCAGCCTCCCAGCGGCCTTATGAAGAGCCAGCCAATGGGAACCGACAATGCCAACACAAGGTACTCACCAATCATCGGATAGCCGAATTCGTCGCCGTGGTTTCCGGCGAACGCTAAACCGTAAAGCGCGACGGCGTTGGCCATGGATAGCCAGCCGCCCAGCGTAGGAACCGTAAAGAACGGATGTCGCTTCATGACTCATCATTCTACCGGAATCATGACGAAGCTCTTCGACGATTTGACGAAGGCTAGACGGTCGGCTCAAAGCCGAGCCAGCGGTCGTACCAGGATTCCGTGAAGCGTCGCGCGACCGGCGGATAGGCGTGGCCGCCGGGGAACGAAAACCAGCTCAGGCAATCTCCCGCGCCGAGTTGCCGCAGCATGTCGGGCATCTTCTTCGGGTCCATCCGATGCTGCGTCTCGTAATATTCGAGCGTCTTGTCGTACCCGAGCCGCTGCTGACGGGCAGCCACTGCGCTCGGCAAGCCGGTGGCGTCTTGCCAATTTAAGAACACGGGGAGCGCCTTGAGGCACTTCGGCAGCACGCGGTGGCGGTAGAACTCTTGTTCGCTGGAAATGATCAAGAGCGGCCGCGGCGCGACCATCGCCATGAGGTCGTCGAAGTCGACCGGCGGGACAAGCGTTTTGTCGTCGACGTACTTGCGGAACTTCTTGATGTAGATGTAAGGCCCGCTGTTGGTTTTGAAGCCGAAGCGGCGCTCGATGTCTTTGCTGCTGGTCTCCGGGTCGCCCGGTTTCCAGGGTGTCCAAGTCGCCGGCTTGCGCGACCAAGCGTCGCTGTTGCCCAGGTGCCAATCGAGCACGCCGCCGTTGCTCACGGTCGCCGTGATGCGGTCGTCGAACGCGCCGCAGAAGAGGGCCTGATGCCCGCCGAGCGACCAGCCGATGACGCCGATGTGCGGATGATCGACGAAATCGAGCGTGTGGAGGAAATCGACGCAGCGGCTGACGTCCCAGATGTTTTTGCCGATGATCGACCACTCGGGATTCTTCTCGTAAAACCAGCGAGTGTCCATCACGCGACCGCCGGGCGGAATGCGTTCGCCGTCGGTCAGCAAATCAATGCAGAGCACGACGTAGCCGTGCCGGGCAAGCTCCAGGCCCGAGGCGCGGCCGACGTCGGGATGGGTCGGCGGGTCTTGCAGGCGGCGGCCGCTCAAACCGGCGGTGCTGTTTTTGCCTGCGCCCCAGGTGGTGCTGTGGATGACGATGATCGCCGGCGTCGGCTTTTTCTCGGCCGCCTTCGGAACCAGCAGCCACGCCGTGACGCGATCTCCCGGCTCGGCCTGAAAGCTCACGTGGTACCGCGTAATGCCCGCCTCTTCGGCGACCTTCTTCATCACCGTTTCCGGTGGAGGAACGTCCTTCGGGAACTCGCCGAGCAGGTCGAGGAACCCTGCGCTCGATCTGTTTGCGACGTTCGGGCCAGGGCAACTCGGCGGGCCTAGCGGCGGGCGCGTCTTTCGGCGAATCCGCCGCCGCAGGAGGCGACGCCGGTGCGGCGGCCTGCGCCGTGCCGGAAGCCAGCATCGCTCCGGCCAGTGCGGGCAGACCTGATTTCAAAAGATCGCGACGCGACGAATCGGGGGAACGGCCGGACATGCGAAACTCCTCACGAAGTTGCGATGGGGCGGGCGAGGCGAGAAGGCGACGTGGGCAAAACCGCGCATCGCATCAGAGCGGCCTGATGATAAGCGTCTCAAGAGCGGAACTCTAGAAAGTTCTAGAACTCCAGAAACACCCGACCACCGTCTTTGAAGCTGTTGCGGGCCGCCAGCACCGTGGTGAGCGCACGGTAGGTGTCTTGCAAACCGGCCGAATTCCGCAACAGGCTCGTCACGGCGCGGTGGAACTGGCCGATCATCACCTCGCCCACGGGACGTTCGCTATCGAGCGATTCCTGGTGCCGACCGGCGTTGTCGAACCACACCAAGGTCGACGGCAAGTCGATGAACGCAATTCCGTTTTCACACGCAACTTGCAAAGCCGCCGGCGGTCGATAAGCCACGGCTTCGAGCCAGGCGGCCGGCATGTATCGCCCGCAACTGATCTGAGCCGTCGCTCCGGTGCCGGGCTCGGCATCGCGCGCGGCGAAGTCGAGACTCATCATCTGGTAATCGTCGGTCTGAGCGTCGCCGGCCGCAAAATGCCGCACGCCGACGACGCTGGTCGGTTCCGTGCCGACGACGTAGCGGCACCAGTCGACGAGTTCCATCAGGTCGTTCGTCGTGCTCGGGTAACAGCCGGGCCGGCCCGCCTGTTGCTCGGCAGGAACGCGTGCGTGGCAGAACAGCAGCTTGGGTTTGCCGAGCCGCGTGGCGATGAGTTCCTTCAGCCGCAACGTGGCCGGAGCGTGGCGACGGGGAAACTCCGTCATGAAGGCGATGCCCGCATCATCGACCCGGGCCTTCACAAGCTGAGCCTGCTCGGGATCGAGCTGCAAACTGTTGGCACAGTACACGGCCTTGCCAGCCTCGCAGGCGGCGAGGATCGGCAGGTAGCCGTACCACTGAGGGGCGAGCATCAGGACGGCGTCGATGTCGGACCGCTGAGTGAGCGCCCTAAAGCCGTCGCAGGCCTGAGCGTTCCACTCGCGGGCGGCCTGCTCGGCACGCAAAGCGACTTGGTCGCAAACGGCGCAAACTTCGAAGCGGTCGCTCAAGGCTCGCAAGGCGGGGCGGTGGCGCGATTCCCAATTGCCGCCGAGGCCGATCAGACCGACGCGAAGCTTCATGCTAAGTACGGACCGCGGAAAGCGTCCGGAGAAAATAGGCGAACTCGGCGAGCGTGCGGCTTGCCGAACGACGCGCGCGATCGACGGCGCAAATCATCGCCGACGTGCGAACGATCGGCGTGGATTGTAGCCGGGGATCGACGTAAATCCAAAAGGAAAAATGCCTTGGAATGAGAACGCTACTCCGACAGTTCGCAATGCAGTAGACAGTCTGTAACCTCGTTAGAGAAAACGCATCGGAATAGTAAACCTTGCGGGATTTGGCGGGTTGTACGATCACCTCAGCCCGGTAGACTGGGGAACCCTTTCCGCAGGCGCAGATTTTGACGCGCAGCGTAAGAGGCTACCGCTCGAAACCGCGAAGGGGCAGGCGACCTGACGGCGCGGTCCCGTTTTCGGCGGTCGGGAGAGACGAAAGACCCATTTCGCAAGGAGTGTTGAACGGTGATTTCCACGGCAATGGCGGCTTTGTTGCAAACGGTGGTGCTGTCGGCAGGACCGACGATGTCATACGAACAGGCCTACGCAGAGACGGAAAAGACGGGTAAGCCGCTGGTGGTTCTGGTCGGAGCCGATTGGTGCGGCGCCTGCCGAGTGATGAAGAATTCGGCCATCCCGCAAGTGGCCAATGACGAGGTGTTCCAAAACGTCGCCTTCACGGTCGTGAATACCGACACACAATCGGACATCGCCAAGCAAGTCATGCAAGGCGGCTCGATCCCGCAGCTGATCATGTTCCAACGCGACGGCGAAAAGTGGACCCAGCAGCGGCTTGTCGGAGCCCAGAGCCCGACGGCGATCATCCGGTTCTTGCGAGCCGGGGTGAAGGAGTCGCTGGAGAAGTTGGCAAACCGGGAATAGCCTTCCTTCAGGAAGCCTGTCCGGTTCTTGTTTACAGCAACGTCAGCGGATTCACGCGCGTCTTGAGCGGCAGCGTGACCGGCCCGCCCACACGTTGCGACTCGAACGCGGCGACGATCATTTCGATCGCCGCGCGGGCGTCGTAGGCGCTGCAAAGTGGCTGGCGGTCGGCTTCAATGGCCGCCAGTAGGTCCTTTACGGCGGCGATATTGCCGCCGTGGAGCCCGGCGTCTGTGGCCGTTTCCGGCTTGCCGACGCCTTGCGTGCCGACCGCCTGCCAAGCCAAGCCTGATCGACCGGGCGACCACGCCGGATCGGCTAGGTAGTTCACCGTTGGGTGATACCCGCTGGTGATCTCAATTACGCCGGCGGTTCCCAGAATCTGCAGGCCGAACCGCGACTTGCCGCCTCCCGCGCTGCGCTGCGTGCCGAAGTACGCCGTCACGCCCTGGTCGAGCCCGTACATGGCCGACACCTGATCGCCGGCCAACGGCCCCAAGCCTTCGTTCCCTTCCGCGACGTCGGCCTTGGTTACGCCATGATCGTTTTGCCGCACTTGCGCGAAGCACCAGCGTACGTCACCGCCGAACGTGCGGATGAGGTTCATGATATGGGAGCCGAGGATCCAGAGGTCTTCGGCTCCCCCGCGACGATCTTCCTTGCCGCGGCCACGGAGTTCGAGCACGCGGCCGATCTTGCCGTCGGCGATCATCTGCCGCACGATCTCAATCAACGGGCTGTAGCGAGTTTGATGGGCCACGGCCAACTTCACATGCGTCCGTTCGCAAGCGGCGACCATCGCATCGGCCTCGACCAAGGTCCGCGTGAACGGCTTTTCCATATACATGTGAATGCCGCGATCGGCGCAGGCCAGGACCATGTCGTGGTGCTGGTCGAGCCAACGCGGGCCGATGCCGACGATGTCCGGCTTCACACGGTCGAGCATCTGCCGATAGTCGTTGAAGCTTTCTTTGGCGCCGGTCGCTTTCATGGCCGCGGGAATGCCGGTCCTATTGTCGTCGGCCACGGCGACGACTTCGATTCCGGGAACTTCACGCCAAACCGTGTCGATGCCGTGGCCGTAGTTGCCGCGACCGGTGCTGCCGATGACGGCCGCGCGATACGTCTTCGCCATGATTGCGATCTCGCCGAAGGAGGGGCTGCGAGGCGGGAGCGCGTAGTATGCGACAGCGCACGGCGGAAAGAAAGAACTTCCGCCGGAGTTTCATCAGGCGCAGAGCGCCCACCTGCGACGCCGCAACGAAGGCAAGCGTTTACAGCTTCAGCAGCGAGACGCTCACTTGCATCATCCGGTCTTCGAACATGACCGCTTCCGGGTCGACGTGTTCGAACACCACGCAGAGGAAGTCGAGCCCCTTGGCGTAGGTCATGCGGTAGCCGTTGCCGACGATCACCGACGGCACGGTGATATGCGGAAACGCCCAAGACGTGTTGGCCAAGGCGGATTTGATGCCGCCGACGATGATGTTCGTAATTTCACCGACGCCGTCAACGACCTGCGCCGTTACCGATTGATAGTTTTCCTGCAGCAATCCGCCGACCGCCTTGATGGCGACCCGTTCGGCCAGATTGACGTTCACAAAGCCCGAGACCTTGCCGTGAACGCCGATCATCCCCGTGATGTTGCCCGGTTCGTGGGCCGGCACCGTGCTGACGCCGACGCAGCGCGCTCGGCTGTTGCACATGATGAGGCAATTGTTGACGGCTTCGCAGATGGCTTTGTAGAGCGGACCTTCGGTCGCGATGTTGACCGAGTGTTCCATGACGACCGTCGACATGTTCGTGGCTTCCTAAAATGCCCGAGGGAAATGCACGGGCAAATGTAGGTTGCAATCTGCGACGCCGGAAACACGGGAAGCAGAGAGTCGGCTGACCGCACCCGGCGACCTTGCAGCGGCCGCACAATCGGCACGACTGCACCAAGTCGTCGGTGAGGCGGCGTCGCAAAGCGCTGCGATTCAGCTCACTTTGTTCTGCGGCTGGTCGACCTGCTCGTAACGCCGCAGCTTACGATCGAGGGTCGAGCGCTCGATGCCCAAAATCGTGGCCGCTTGGCTTTTGTTGCCGCCGGTCGATTTCAACACGGCCAGAATGTGCTTACGTTCCATCTCCGCCAACGAGCACGGCTTAAACTCGGCAGGAGCGTTGGGCACGTCGACCGTGTCGCCGGAAGTCGGCAGCTTCGAAAGCAACAAATCGTTGTCTTCGATGTATTCGCCTTCGGCCAGCACGATGGCCCGCTCCACGACGTTCTTCAGCTCGCGCACATTCCCCGGCCACCGATAACGGAGCATCTGCTCCATGGCCTTGGTCGTAAACCCTTTGAGCTTGCGGCCGGTTTCCCCGGTGAAGCGGTTGAAGAAGTAGTAGGCCAACTCGGAGATATCTTCCGGCCGTTTACGAAGCGACGGCACGAGGATCTCAAGGACGTGCAAGCGGAAGTACAGGTCGCGGCGAAAGATCCCGTCCGTGACGGCCTTCTCCAGATCGCGGTTCGTCGCCGCAATCACGCGCACGTCCACCTTCACCGGTTCACTGCCGCCCACGCGTTCGAACGGATGCCCTTCCAACACTCGGAGAAACTTCGCCTGAATCGCCGGGCTCATTTCGCCGATTTCGTCGAGCATGAGCGTCCCTTGATGGGCCGCCTCAAACTTTCCGGCTTTGCGACCGATCGCTCCGGTGAACGCCCCTTTCTCATGTCCGAACAGTTCGCTCTCAAGCAACGTCTCCGACAGTGCGGCGCAGTTCAAACAAACGAACGGGCCTTTGCGGCGCGGGCTGCCGAAGTGTACGGCTCGCGCAACGAGTTCCTTGCCGACGCCGCTCTCGCCGCGGATCAACACCGTGGCGTTGTTCGGCGCGGCGCGGTTGATTTCCTCGGCCACCTTCTGCATCGCGCGGCTCGTGCCGACGATCTCGCTCTCGGCGCCGAGCCGTTGTCGGAGTTGGACGTTCTCGTCGCGGACCGTGTTCAGGTTTTCGGCCAGTTCTTGGCGGCGCCGCAAGTTCTGCAGCGCCACGCCCACGGTTTCGGCCACCGCGAGCGTAAACTCCAAGTCGTCCGGGTCGGGCATCCGCTCCGGCTTCGTCGAATACAAATGGATCAAGCCAACGATCTTCTCGTTGCGGCGAATCGGTGCACACAACACGCTCACGGCCTGAATCTCGCCGCGGCTGTCGCGGCTCATCACCGAACTGTCGCCGATGACGTTGCGTGCCAGCACGGCTTCCCCTTCGCGCAACACCGTGGCAGCAAGAAACGGGGAAATGCGATGGTACGGCAGATTCGTCGTCGAGTGCGAAGCGACGACTTCCAAATCCGCGTCGCGCAGCTCAAGCCCTGCGTTGCGCCTGAGCAGCAACACGGAACCTGCATCGACGGCCGAACTCTCAAACACCCCTTCCAACGCAATCTGCGCCACGGTGTACGGGTCAGTCGCCTTTGCCAATTCAAACGCCAGCCGACAAAGCTTCGCCGCTGCACGGCCGGCTTTCGGAAAAGCGTCTTGGTCTTCCTTGGCGGGCTCTAAGAACTTCGTCTGCACGCGACGATGTGTGATCGTCGTCGGCTCGTGAACATTGATCGAAGAGTCGCTGTCGCCAATCGCGGCGGACGTTTGCGACATACCGGGCATCGGCACGGTCCGCAGCGTTGAACCGGATTCGGGAAACGCTTTCGTCAGATCGTGGACGAACGCCAGTTGCGAATTGCCGATGCGAATCACTTCGCCGGCCGTGAGCGGTCTGTCGCCGCTGATGGGCGCTTCGTTGACGAGCGTGCCGTTGCGGCTTTCCAAGTCGCGGACGTACCATTGATCGTCGCGAAAGAAAACTTCCGCGTGGTTCCGGCTGCAGCGATCGTCTTTCATGACGATCTGATTCGTCGGCGCACGACCGATCGAAGCCGTCTGGCCGGGCACGAGCCGGAACACGTCGGTCCAGCGGGCCCCTTCGCGAATGACGAGATAAGCGAGACTCGGGGGCATGGGGCGGCGTGCGGACCCTGAGAGGGTGGAAACGTCGGCCGGCCCGTCGGCTCGGCAAGGCGCGCGCCGCCGGACGGAACTCCGGCGGATCGCAGGCCGCTATGGTTACCTTAGTCTTGGCCCGCGGCGGCTCGCAAGGGCTGACCGCTCGGGCCCTCGGCGAGCCCGAAATTCAGGTCCTGCGGGCTGCATCGGTCGTGGCGGCTCCGAAACGGGCAAAAAGCGGCGAAATGTTGCAACCTGGGAAATCGCTAACTATCGTGAAATCTTGGCTAGTCCGGCAACTTGCACCGTTTCGGTTCGCAAGCGCCGACACCATCTAAACTACGACGGGTTCTCTGTAGGTCGTTCGGATACGAGCGGCGTCAACCTCCGGGTTGCCGCCTCCGCCGATCGTAAGAGCCTCGTTCGCACTCCAACGGGGTATTTCCGGGGTAAACCTGACGAAATTCTCCCGTGGAGGCGAGGCGTAGCGAGTTAGAGTGGTTAAAGAGCCGCATTTACCTAGTTCTCAAAATCGCCCGTGGCGCCTCGTCTTGGTAGCCGCCGGCGAACGATCAGCCGCCGCATTTGCGCCAGGAGACATCCATGACCTTGCGTAGCCGACTCCTTCAACCGCGATCCTGGTATGCGCTGACCGCGCTCGTGGTCGTGGCGGCCCTCTTCGCCGACCACGAACTGCAACCGCTACCGGAATCCGGCGGCTGCACCGGTCGTATTAGCGCGGTCGGCGGCGTGCGCATCGACGCCTCCGGCGCGATCGAACGTTTGGATCGCGACGTCTTGAATGAGTTGGGCGAACAACGTCGCGACGCGCTCGTCGCCGCGCCCGGCGACATGCAACAGCCGAACCCCATGCGCAAGGTTTCGCTCCGTGCGTTGGAGAAGGCCTTGGCGGACAACGTGCAAAAGGGAACGCCGATTCCGGAAGAGATGTTGCTCTTGGCCGGCCTGCAAAAGATCGACTACGTCTTCGTCTACCCGGAACAACAAGACATCGTACTGGCCGGCTTCGGCGAAGGTTGGAAAACGAACGCCCGCGGCGACGTCGTCGGTGCCACGACCGGCAAGCCGGTGCTCATGCTCGACGACCTGCTCACTGCGCTGCGCAACGCCGAGCAAGCCGCTCACGGCGGCATTTCTTGCTCCATTGATCCGACCCCTGAAGGTCTCGATCGTCTCCGCAAGCACGTCGCCTCGCTGCGCACGATCGGCAACCCGCAACAAACGGGCAAGGGAATCGAACAAGCTCTCGGGCCGCAGGCCGTCACGGTGACCGGCCTCCCGGCGACTTCGCACTTCGCTCACGTGCTCGTGGCCGCCGACTATCGGATGAAGCGTCTCGGCATGAACTTGGATCAATCGCCGATCGCCGGCTTCACCAGCTACCTGCAACTTTTGGGCGGCGGCGGTCGCGGCATTTCGGCCATCGCTCCGCGCTGGTGGCTCGTGCCGAGCTACCAGCCCGTGCTGGTCGACGACGAAGGCCTCGCCTTCCAAATTCGCTCCAGCGGAGTGAAGTGCCTCACCGAAGACACGGTCTTCGCCGCCGACGGCTCGAAGACGCAAGCCGGCAAGTCGAGCCCGGCCGCTCAGAAATGGGCGGACATGATGACGAACAAGTATCCGCAGCTCGCCGAGAAGGAACCGGTGTTCGCCGAATTGCAAAACATGATGGACTTGGCCGTGGTCGGCGCGCTGATCTTCAAGGAAAATCTGGCTCAGAAGGCCGGCTACAGCATGCCGCTGCTCCTCAATTCGCAAGAGCTGCCGAATCAGGTCTATCAAGCGGTGAAGCACACCGACAGCGTCGCCAGCCTGATGCAAAAGGGCTCCAACTGGGTGATCTCTGCTTCCGGCGGCGTACAGATCGACTCGTGGAAGCTCGCCGGTCAAAAGCAAACCGAAGCCAAGCTCGCCGAACTCCGCAAGCCGCGCAACGAAGACGCCAAGGCTTGGTGGTGGAACTAGGCCTAAGCCGGAAAGCTTGACTCAACTCAATAGCCGCGGGCCAAAACCCGCGGCTATTTTTATTGCCGGCGAACTTCAGGAAACGCCGCATCGCCGAGATTCACGAAACGAACGGCCTTGAGCAACGCCGCCTCCTTGGTAAAGGCCCGATCGACATAGTCACCCGTCCGCACGGCATCTGCGGGCAGGGCCGATTTGAGCAGCACGAGTTCATCGGCGGCGATCGCCGCTGCAAGCCGAGCGGCGACGGCGTCGCTCGAGACGTCCCAAGACTCGGGCAACGGCCGCGACGTGCGAGCATCCGTTTGCATGAAGGCCCAAGGATCGACGACGTACGTACCAATCGCCGGCGGTCGCTGCATCAATGCGGCTACGTCGCCGACATACTCCGCTTCCGGCAACAGACCGACGATCAATTCGGCGTTCCATTGCATCGCCCGAATGCAGAGCCAATGCGCAGCGGCATCGGTCATTCGGCCGTGTAACTTTTGCAGCTCCGCAACGGTGTCCGCCAAACCTCCGCCGCCGACCACGACCAAGGTTTGCGCCGGTGATTGCGCAGCGAGCCATTGCTGCCAGCGCAAAGGAAGCTCGGCCTCACCGAGTAGGCTGCCTCCCAACTTCACCACTCGACGTACGATCTGCGACACGTTCAACCTCGCTCGCCTGCCAAAATTGCCAACGCGTAAGCCGGCCCGACTTGCGACGCCGTCGTACCATAGTGCTGCGCCCACGACGTGACGGGCCCGTGCCAGCCGACGTGCGTCAACATTCGCCGAGCAAGAAACTCCCCTTGGCCGGCGACGACGACCACTTCCGGTTCGCGACGCGCGACGACTTGCAACCAGCCCGCAGTCATTTGCCGGACTTGCACTCGCAGATCGCTTCTGCGGCGGCCCGAGCATCGGCGGCGTCAAACTGCTCGCAATCGGCGCAAAGGCAACGGGCCAGACGCTCCCGAGCAAACTCGATCGTGGCCGGACGACCGTCGGCCGTATTTCGGTCGTCGGCATCTTCCGGTAAGTGCGCAAGAATCAGGTGCGCGTCGAGCGTCGTCGCAAATAGCTCTTGCGCCGTCGGGCATAAGCTCCCGCGCCACGGCAAGACCTGCGTTACGGCGCAGATCGGGCTGCGAACCACGCCGGTGTAGACAAGCTCGCCGGATGCCAATCGTTCGGGATCGGTTCGACCTCGCGGCGTCGGCGAACGGGCGCTGAACGGAATGATGTCGCAAGTCGTCGAGCCGACGTCGATGAATACACCCCGTTGTTCGGGAAACAGCCGAGCCGCGAGCACCGCCGTGGCATGCCAATTCGAAGCGGCCGCTTCGAGGTATCGATGTTCGGCCTCGGCGACCGACGCGAACGTTCCGTCCGTGAGATAGACGACGACCTGCGGCGACGGCGACCTGCGCGAGGCGGCCGCTTCGACCGCTCTAAGTATCGCCGACACGCCTTCACGTTTGGTGCGGAAGCAATCGGCCAATTCGCCGGTCATCGTCAGCGCCCAAACAGGGCAAGGCGGCGCTTCGGCCGTCAGCTCCACGAGCGCGTCGGCCAACCGTTCAGGATGTTTCCACAACGGGAAGAACGTCGACCGCGCGAAGCCTGCGCCGTCGGCCGCTTTGAGATTCGCGCCGCCGACGTCGAGTCCGAGCGTGGGTTTTCGTAAGGAGTCGGTCATAGCACGGCAGGGGAACGTTTATCGATCCAGAATCCATCGGTTGTTCCGTCCTTTTCGAACCTCAAGGTTCCGATCCGCGGAATGAGTTCCACCTCTCGGCCGTCGAGCAACGCCAGCATGAGTTGCATCAGGTTCGTGTGATACATCGTCCGCGCCGCGACATACGAGGTCGTCAACCGCGGGTTGATCTCGATCACATAGTCTTGCGAGCCGTCGGCGGCGGAGCCGAGGACGACGTCGAATCCGATAAAGCCGCGCCATTCGGGCAGCGGCTCAAATACCCGATCGATCAACGTCTCGACGCGCTGCTGCTTGTCCGTGGGAAGCGGGCCGGAGCCGCCGAGGTATTCGAACTTTCCATCGTCGGAAAGATTCTGCCAAAACGCGAACAGAATCGACCGCGTGCTTTCGCCGAGCAGCACCAACACCGACGCCGCTTCGCCCGGCGCATATTGCTCGAGCCGCCACGTCGAATTGCGGTCGGGGCGGGCGTCACGGGACGTATCGTCGAGACGCAGAACCTGCTGCGAGCCGCAACCGTCATTCGGTTTTAGTACCGCGGGGGCGGGAAAATCGCTCGGCCAAGCGTCGGCGGCGGTCAAGCGAAGGCCTGACGGCACGGCCTGCGTCAGTGCCAACGTTTCCGCGACAGCCGACTTATCGGCGGCCCAAGCACAAAACTCGCTCGCTGGCGACAGCAATCGGCCGCCGAGGTCTTCCACGCACTTGGCCAGCCGAGCCAAGATTCCGTCGGTCTCAGGGGCGATCAGCAACACGCCGTCGGATCGGCGCACCTCGTCGTCAAAGGCACAATCACGATCGGCGGACGATTCGACCAGTCGACGACCCGCATTGCTCGCGCCGTTTGTCAAAGGAACGGCCAGTCGAGCGTCGAGCAACGTCGTCGGACGAACGTCGGGTATCTGCCGCAAGTCTTCCATCACGGCGTCGGCCATCGCCAAGCCTTCCACAGCCAACGGCTGCAAACGCGTGAAATCGTCGTCGAGCAATCCGCCGCCGGTGACATACTCGTAGAAGAAGATGCGACGCCGACCGCCGAGGATCCGCCGGGCTCGCCGCCACGATTGTTGCATAGGTCCGCTGCTCAAAAGTTCGCCGCCTGATTGCGGCTCGGTTATGATGCATGATCGCACCTTTGGCAATCGGACCGCTTTCGGATTCACGCCATGTCGCCAAGTCGAACGATCCGCGCACTCGTCGCCGCCGTCTTGCTGATCTCCTGCGACGCCGCGCGGGCCGACGACGGAACGCGGGCCGTCGACGTGCCGCGATTCGGGGTCAAGGTTCGAGTGCCCCAGGCGTGGAGCCTCATCGATTGGGCCCGCGACGACACGGCCTTCGTCGTGCAATTACCGCAAGACGCACGTTCCGTAGCCGGCGAGGTCGCTTGCCGCATGAGCCCGGGCGGCGGCGATCTACAGGCTTTGAAGAAGCAAGTCGAGGCCGAAGCCGAAGCGGCGAAGAGCGGCGAGGCGGCGCAGGACGCAGTTCGCCGGAAGCGAACCTTGGCCAAATGCGAAATCACGGAACTGAAGACACCTGCGGTGCCGGAGGATTTTGCCAAGCGATTCCAAAGCCGGTTGACGGCCGATTGGACCTTCGTCGATGCGAAAGAGCGGCCGTACTTCGAGCGGTTCGTCTATTTGCAGGGAGGCGATTTACGCTACACGTTCTCGATGTCGTCCGATGAATCGCACTACGATTCGTTCATCATCGACTTCGAGGAGATGATCGCGAAGGCGCAGCTGAAGCCGCTGGAGTTGGCCGTCGAACGGCTCCCCTCGGGACATTGGCTACAGCGCGACTACCGTTTCGGCCTGCAGTTGCCCGAAGGGTGGCGACCGAACTTCGGCGGCAGCGAACGCGTGCTGTTTTTCGCCACGGGCGCGGCCAACGGCGTGTTCAACGATAATCTCGCGGTGCAAGCCTCGCCGTCGCTGCCGCTCGACCTCAAGCAACTGGCGACCGAGCTGCCGGAATTGGTGAGAAAGAAAGATCCGAGCGCCGAAGCGTCGGCTCGAATCGTTCCACAAGGAGGCCGCGAGGCGGTCGAGACGATCACGCACACGTCACGCGGCGGCTTGCCGATCGTCGTGCTAGAACGCCGCTTCGCGACGCCGCGACGCAACTACGAACTACGGCTCTCATGCGCCGCTGCAACGTTTGACAAACGCGAAAAGGAGCTACGTGCCGCGCTCGACAGCTTCATCGAGCTGGAGCCGAAAGGCGCGACGGCCAACGAAACGTAGCAACCGTGACTAGAAGATGCCCAATTGATCACGGGCCGCTTCCGTCATGCGATCCGGCGTCCAAGGCGGGATCATCACGAGCTTCACGTCGACTCCGCCGACGCCCGGCATGCGGCCGATTACGTCCTTCGAGTTTTGAATAAGCTGCGGACCGGCAGGGCAGGCCGGGCTGGTCATCGTCATGTCGACGCCGATAAACGACTTGCCGTCCGGCTGATCGCTGAGCGTCACACCGTAGATCAAACCTAGGTCGACAATGTTGACGAAGAGCTCGGGGTCGATCACTTGCTTCAGAGCTTCACGTACGGAATCTTCCGAGAGCGGACCGCCCGCCGCTTCGGGCGAGGCCGCGGAATCGGAAGCCGGCACGCCGCTCGGCGCCGTCGCAATGGAGGCGGCCGGCGTCGTCGGTTCTTGGCCCGGCTGATGCACCGTGGGAGCCGCGGCGGCGACTTGGCCGACGGGCGTCGCCGTCGTCGTTTCGGCGGCCGAGGAAGCAGCGCCGATCGCAATCAACACGTCGCCATTTTCCACCTTTACGTCGTATGCGCCGGTCGCACGCGTCGCGGGCATGGTCAGGGCCGCGCCGCTGCGAATGTCGAACTTCGCCCCATGCCGCGGACAGGCCACGGCATAGTCGTGCAGTTCGCCTTCGGAAAGCGGGCCGTCGTCGTGCGTGCAGACGTCGTCAATGGCGTAGAACTGGCCGTGGACGTTGAACAACACGATTAGGCGCTCGTCGACTTCGACGACGAGTCGGCCGCCCGCGGGGACTTCATCGGCTCGGGCCGCTTTTACGTAGGTTCCGCTCATTAGGAATACTCCCGGATACGCCGCCCGATCGCCAAGCCGAGCGCTTCCCGGACGCTTTCCATCTCGATGCGATCGAACACTTGCTGGAAGAAGCCCGCCACAATCATGCGGATGGCTTCCTTACGAGTGAGCCCGCGACTGCGAGCGTAGAAGATTTGCGATTCATCGACGCGTCCGGCCGTAGCGCCGTGAGTGCAGCGAACGTCGTCGGCTTCGATCTCCAAGCCGGGGATCGAGTCGGCCCGCGCGGCGTCGCTCAGCATGAGATTGTCGTCGCGCTGATAGGCGTTCGTCTTTTGAGCGCCTTGGTCGACGCGAATCATGCCGCGCCACACGAGCCGCGAGTCATCTTGCAGGGCGCCCTTGTAGAGCAGGTCGCTCGTGCAGTGCGGCTGCTCGTGGTGCTGCAACGTGTGATACGAAAGGTGCTGGCGACCTTCGGTGAACATCACGCCATTGACTTGCGCTTCGGCGTATTCGCCGGCGAGCGCCACATGCTGATTCACCTTGGCCAGCCGGCTGCCGAGCGCGCCGATCGTCCATTGCAGCGAGCCGCTGCGATCAACCGAGGCCTTCTGATGGGCGAAGTGCCAGGTGCCGGAGCCCCAATGTTGCAGGTTAACGTAACGCAGGCGGGCGTTGGGACCGACGAAGAGTTCGATCGAGCCGCAGTGCAGGGCGGGAGCGTTGTCGCCGGCCGTTTCGCTGAGCAACGTCGCCTGAGCACCGTCTTCGAGAATGACGAGAATCTTGCTGAAGTCGACCGGACTCGCGCCGCCGGCCGAGCTTGCACCGACGAGCGCGGCGATGTTGTGCAGCGGCTTTTCGAGCGCCACGCCGCGCGGAACGTAGAGCAACGTGCCGCCGGTCCAGCAAGCAGCGTGCAAGGCCGCGAACTTATCTGCCGACGAATTTACGAGCTTGCGTTCGAAGTACGGCTCAAGCTTGTCGCCATGCTCGGCCACGAGCGCAGTCGAGGCTGCCGAACAGGACGCCCTTTTGCTTGAATTCGTCAATGAGCGAAGCTTCGCGGACCACGCCGTTGACGACCGACATCGAGCCGCCGAGTTCCACGCCCGCGGTGAGCAAAGGAGCCGGAACCGCGGCCGAGCCGATCGGTTGCGTTTGTCCGGCCGGTGCGAACTTGTCGAGCTTGAAAAGCCGAATGTCCGTGCGCATCCACTCTTCTTCGCGGCGCGACGGCAGCGGCAATTCCAAGAACTGCTTCCACGCCGCGCGGCGCACGGCCTTGAGCCACACGGGCTCATTGCGAGCGGCGATAAAGGCGTCGAAACTCTCGGCGGTGAAACCGGACGGTACGGCAACTGCAGACATAGAGGAAGTAATGAGTTAGGAGTTTTGAGTTATGAATTGCGGACAAGTCCGGCACAAACATGCGCCTTCATAACTCATCACTCGTAATTCATAATTTTTAGCGACCTGGACGCGGCGACTCGAAGGATCGCCGGCCGCCTCGCTTAGCCTACGCTGCCTTCCATTTGCAGCTCGATCAGGCGATTCATTTCTACGGCGTATTCCATCGGCAGCTCTTTCACCAGCGGCTCGATGAAACCGTTGACGATCATCGTGCTCGCCTCGGCTTCGCTCAGGCCCCGGCTTTGCAGATAGAACAACTGCTCTTCGCCGATCCGCGAAACGCTTGCCTCGTGGCCGATCGCCACGTCTTGATTTTCGATTTCGATGTACGGATACGTGTCGCTGCGGCTCTTCGAGTCGAGAATCAGCGCGTCACAAACGACGTTCGATTTTGACTTGTGAGCATCCTTCTCGACGCGAACCAACCCGCGATAGCTTGAGCGACCGCCGTTCTTGCTGATGCTCTTGCTGATGATCCGGCTCGACGTGTTCGGCGCACAATGCACGACCTTCGCGCCGGCGTCTTGATGCTGACCGTGCGAAGCGAAGGCGATCGAGAGGATTTCGCCCCGCGCGCCCGGCTCCATCATGTACACGGCCGGATACTTCATCGTCAGCCGGCTGCCGAGGTTGCCGTCGATCCACTCCATCGTCGCGTCTTCGTAGGCCATGGCCCGCTTCGTGACGAGGTTGTAGATATTGTTGGCCCAGTTTTGGATCGTCGTGTATCGGCAACGAGCGTGCTTCTTGACGATGATCTCCACCACGGCCGAGTGCAGCGATTCAGTGCTGTACATCGGGGCGGTGCAGCCTTCGACGTAGTGAATCTGCGCCCCTTCGTCGACGATGATCAGCGTCCGCTCGAACTGGCCCATGTTTTCCGCGTTGATACGGAAGTAGGCCTGCAGCGGGAACTCGATCTTCACGCCCTTGGGGACGTAGATGAACGACCCGCCCGACCAAACGGCCGAATTCAACGCGGCGAACTTGTTGTCGGTCGACGGAATGACCGTGGCGAAATATTGCCGGACCAAGTCCGGATAGTCGCGCACGGCCGAATCGGTATCGGTGAAGATCACGCCTTGGTTCGAAAGCTCTTCGCGGAGCGAACCGTAGACGACTTCGCTTTCGTACTGCGCTTTCACACCGGAGAGGAATTTCTTCTCGGCTTCGGGAATACCCAGCTTGTCGAACGTGCGCTTGATGTCGTCCGGCACGTCGTCCCAGCTACGGCCTTGTCGGTCGGACGGCTTGATGTAGTAGTAGATGTCATTGAAGTCGAGGCTGACGTCGCCGCCCCACTTCGGCATCGGCTTCGAGTTGAAGATCTCCAGGCTCTTCAGCCGGAAGTCGCGCATCCATTGCGGCTCGCTCTTCATGTCGGAAATCTGGTGGACGATTTCGGCGTCCAAACCTTTCCGGCTCTTGAAGACGTACTTCTCTTCGTTGCGGAAGTCGTACTTATTGATTTCGCCGACGACGTCGCGGTGTTCGCGGCGGTGGAGTAGTGCGTGGTGTCGGTCGCCATATCAGTATCGCTCGCGCGAGCCTAAGACTTGCGTCCTAATTGTGCGTTCGTGTTTCGTACTACTACAGAGCGCCGGCGGGCTGCTTCTTTTCGGTCATCGCCTTTTCTTCCGCGGCGGCATCCGGGTAGGCGGCTCGAATCCGATCGTAACCCCGGGCGTGCAACTCTTCGGCCAACTCACGGCCGCCGGTCTCGACGATCCGCCCGCCGAGCATCACGTGGGTGAAGTCCGGCACGTTGTGTTCGAGCAGCTTGTCGTGGTGCGTGATGATGATGATCCCCATCTCCGCGCCGCCGATTTCCGCGATGCTCTGACTGGCCAATCGGACCGCGTCGACGTCGAGCCCGGAATCCGTTTCGTCCAAGATCGCGAACTTCGGTCGGAGCATCGCCATCTGCAGGATCTCGGCCCGCTTCATTTCGCCGCCCGAGAAGCCTTCGTTCACATAGCGGCGAGCGAACTCGGTATCCATGCGGAGCTGTTCCATCTTGCTCTTGAGTTCTTTGCGGAACTCACGCATCGGAATCAGTTCTTCGCCTTCCTTACGTTCGGGTCGACGGACGTTCGTCGTCGCGTGACGGAGAAAGTCGGCGAGCTTCACGCCGGGGATCGACATCGGCCGTTGGAAGGCCAGGAAGATGCCGCGGCGGGCTCGTTCGTCGGCTTCCAGATCGAGCACGTTGTACGTCGTGCCATCGACCGTCAGTTCGGCCGAGCCATCGGTGATTTCATAGCCCGGATGGCCGGCGATCGCGTAGCCGAGCGTACTCTTACCCGAACCGTTGGGGCCCATGAGCGCGTGGGTTTCGCCGCGGCGAACCGTGAGATTCACGCCTTTGAGAATCGGCTTCCCCTCGACGCTCACATGGAGATTCTTGATCGTGAGGACGTCGTTCTTGATGTCGCCCGACTTGGTATCAGCTGCGGTCACCGTGGAGCCTGCCTCGTGTTTCTTGTTCAAACCGACCATGACGTTGCTTTCTGCAATCTTCGCTTTCTGAGATCTTCGAAGAGCGCGACGATGAACGTCGCTACTAAATGATTTGTGGAAAACTATCCCGTAATTTTTTGGTGATCGAAGAGCGGTTGCTTCTCTTCCACGCCGACGTAGCCGCTGTGGTGCGGAAGCGGAATTTCCGATTCGACCGTGAGTCCTTGTTGGAACGTCGTCGCGGTGCCGCGTTGCTTCGCGATCTTCTGGCCGCGGATCTTGTCTTGAATGCGCATCAGACCTTCGAGCAACGATTCCGGCCGCGGCGGGCAACCGGGCACGTAGACGTCGACCGGCACGACGAGATCCACGCCCTTCACAACGTGGTAGCCGTACTTGAAGTACGGGCCGCCGCCGACCGTGCAAGCGCCCATGGCGATGACGAACTTCGGATCGGGCATCAAGTTGTAAAGGCGACGCACACGGCTGGCCATTTTGTAGGTCACCGTACCGGCGACAATCATCAAGTCGGCCTGACGCGGCGTGGCGCGAAACGCGCCGGCGCCGAAACGGTCCATGTCGTAGCGACTGGCGCCGGCGGCCATCATCTCGATCGCGCAGCACGCCAAGCCGAACGTCATCGGCCAAATGCTCGCTTGGCGAGCCCAATTGATGGCCTGCTCGACCGTCGTGAGAATCATGTTCTCTTCGAAACGACCTTCGATCCAAGGCTTCGTCTGCACGGCGGCTTGCGTCATCGGGAGTTCCGTCCTAAACCGAGCTACTGTGTTTTGTGGAATGGGCTTTCGTCTTGCGGAGCGGTTTCAAACCTGGGGGTCAGCCGGGGCTCGAAACAGGCTCGCCGCAAGATAAACCGGTCATTCTATCGGCCGAGGGTTTCGTTTCAAATTGGCAGCAACCGTCGCCATCGAGCCGACATTGCGCCAGCCGCACGGGCGTCGAAAGCAATTCGGCGATCATCATTCGTTCCATCGCACACACGCCCCGATCGCGGGCCGCGAGCTCCGGATACGGGCAGTCGCTCACCTTCAAAGCGGGACGTTCCGGCTCACCCGTTACTTCGGCGGGCACGCGGCGATCGGCCAGCAGCCCTTGCAATGATTCAAGCCGATCACGAGGCGTTGCGCCTTGCACTTGGCCGCGATACATGGCCGTGAGCTGGTCGGCGACACGCTGCAACAATCCCCGGCGGATTTCGTCGTCTTTAACGTTCCGCAGTTCTTCCCAAAGCACGATCGCCAAGTCGGCGTAGTTGTTGCCGTTCTGGCGACGGGCCTTTTCGGTGGTCGAGTACCGATGCTCCGGTCGACCGCGGCCGAGCTTACGCACTTCGCGCTGAACGAGGCCTTGGTCCATCAACCGATTGAGCCGCTGACGGACCGCCGTCGCCGTAACTCCGCACGCCTTGCAGATTTCCGCAATGCTGAGCGAACCGTCGCGGAGCAAATCCACGATTCGGCCGTCGGAAATTTCAGTGGAGGTACTCATCGTTCGCTCATATCCAGGTCGGTCGTCAGCCAGTCTCGCTGCCGCCGCAGTAACCCCAATCATATCGAGATGCAGATTTTCGACAATGACCTATGTGTAAATGCCGCTGGCAAGCTCAAACACAGAGAAATAAGTTGACACAACCTCTTTTGTAAAGATAACTTGCGGCGCAAACGCCTGGCCGTCACAAGGACCTTGGAATGTCGAAATCTGGCTCCGCCGACCAATGGGGATCGCGGCTAGGCGTCATCCTCGCGGTTGCCGGCTCTGCCATCGGGCTGGGGAACTTTCTGAGGTTTCCCGGACAGGCGGCCCAAAACGGCGGCGGCGTGTTCATGCTGCCCTATTTCGTCGCCCTGCTATTACTGGGCATTCCGCTCTGCTGGGCGGAATGGACGATGGGTCGGTACGGCGGCGTGCGTGGTTTCCATTCGGCTCCCGGCATCTTCGCCACGCTTTGGCGGCGGCCCGTCGCCAAGTACTTCGGCATGCTGCCGCTGCTGATTCCCCTCGTCGTTTACATTTACTACGTGGTCATCGAGGCTTGGTGCCTCGGCTATGCCTGGAACTATCTCCGCGGCAGACTCACCCTCGGCGACGATCCTCAGGCCTACGTGGCCTACTTCGACCGTTACGTCGGCAAGCAGGCCGACGGCGCGCTCTTCTCCGCGGCGGGCGCACCTCTGCTCGTGACGCTGGCCGTCGTTTTTCTGGCAAATCTCTGGCTCGTGCATCGCGGGCTCTCCGGCGGCATTGAGAAGTTCTGCAATTTCGCCCTGCCGCTCATGGCCGTACTCGCCGGAGTCGTACTCATCCGAGTGCTCACGCTCGGCACGCCCGATGCTGCGAAGCCGGAACAAAACGTTCTCAACGGCCTCGGCTTCATGTGGAACCCGCCGCAGGAAGGTTCATGGGACGTGCTGCTGCGACCGAAGACCTGGATTGCGGCTGCGGGACAAATCTTCTTTAGCCTCGGCGTCGGCTTCGGCATCATCATCAACTACGCGAGCTATACTCGCGAGCGCGACGACGTAGTTCTCAGCGGGCTCACCGCGGCGTCGATGAACGAATTCTTCGAAGTCTGTCTCGGCGGACTCATCACCATACCGGCCGCGTTCGTGTTCCTCGGCGCTTCCATCGCCGGCATGGGCACCTTCGGGCTCGGTTTCAACGCGCTGCCCAGCGTCTTTGCCGCATGCCCGGCGGCGACTGGTTCGGCGCGATGTGGTTCTTCATGCTGTTCCTCGCGGCGATCACGAGCAGCATCGCGATGCTCAATCCGGTCGCCGCATTCTTTCGCGAAGGTCTCGGCTTACGGCGCGGCGCGGCCCACGCAATGTTAGGCGTCATCGCCGGCGTCGGGTGTTTACACGTCGTCTACTTCTCGAAAGACATGCTCGCGCTCGACACGCTCGACTTCTGGGCCGGGACGTTTCTCATCGTCGCCTTAGCGCTCGTGCAAGCGATCGTCTACGGCTGGAGCTTCGGCGCCGAACGTGGAGAAATCGAAGCCCATCGCGGCGCGCGCATGCGCATGCCGGGCTTCGTCCGCTTCATCTTGCGATATGTTTCACCGCTGTTCCTGGCCGCGATGCTCGGTTGGTACGTCGTCGTGGAAATGCCCGCCTATCGACAATCGCTATCCGCCAGTCGCACGGCTCAATATTCCGTCGCTCTGATCTTCGGGCTCGCCGTGATGCTGCTCGTCATGATTTACTTTGCCGGCCGCCGCTGGGCTGCTGCTCGCAACTCGCCGGAGAACGCAACATGACGCTCGCCGGCTGGTCGGTTATGATCACGAGCGTCGGCGGCGTTACGGCCCTGTGCGCTTACTGCATCTATCGTGTGTGGACGCTGCCGCCTCATGACGCGGAAGAGCATCTCGAACACGTGCCGCACGACACCTGAGGATCGCACCATGGCTTGGTTGCCTAAAAAGTTTGTCGTCGTCCCCGTGGATTTCTCTGAAGAATCCATCGCCGCGGTCGAAACGGCCTTGGCACTCGTCGCTGCGCCGGCCGATCTTCACGTGCTCCACGTGCTGCCGACGATCGAGCCTTCCGATCCTGAGTATTTGTGGACGACCGCAGACACCCCGGCCCGCCAAGGCGCACACGGAGCAAGCCCTTCGCGAACGACTGGCCGACTCCAAGTTTGCCGGCATCAATTTGCACGTGGCCTTCGGCGAAGCGGGACACGAGATCGCCGGCTTCGCGCAAACTCACCACGCAGACCTGATCGTACTTCCTTCGCACGGCCGCACGGGCCTCAGCCGGTTGCTTATCGGCAGTACGGCCGAACGCGTCGTACGCCTGGCCCACTGCCCGGTGCTGGTTTTACGCAAGTAATCACGCCGAATGCTTAGCTACACGGTCTACGTAGGCCGTTAAGCGAGACTTCGCATATTTGCACCTCGTCGTCGCCTTCGAGCGCCGTGCCCAAGTCCCGCGGCACGATGCGCCGGGGGCTAAGAAAATCCGGCCCCTCCTGCTAAACTAGCGGGCCACTTTGTTCCCGAATCTCGCTGCTAGGGGTCCGTCCGAATCATGGAAGCCGGAATCGTCGGTTTGCCCAACGTCGGCAAGAGCACGTTGTTCAACGCTCTGACCAGCTCGAAAAACGCCCAAAGCGCGAACTATCCGTTCTGCACGATCGAACCGAACGAAGGCATCGTCAGCGTGCCCGACGATCGCTTGGGCAGGATCACGAAGTACATCGTGCCGAAGAAGATCGTGCCCGCGGCGATCAAGCTCGTCGACATCGCCGGCATCGTCAAAGGAGCCAGCGAAGGGCAGGGGCTCGGCAACAAGTTCCTCAGCCACATCCGCGAAGTCGACGCCATCCTGCAAGTCGTGCGCTGCTTCGAAGATCCCGACGTCATCCACGTCGCCGGCTCGGTGAATCCGGTATCCGACATTGAAACCATTGAAATGGAATTGATGATCGCCGACCTGCAGACCTTGGAAACGTCGCTGCCGAAGGCCGAACGCACGGCCAAGAGCGGCGACAAGGAAGCGAAGCTCCGCGTCGAAGCGATCAAGAAGTGCCTCGCTCACTTGCAAACGGATCAACCGCTCCGCAAACTCACGACGCTCGACGAGCCGGAAGCCAAGGCCATCGCCAGTTTCGGCTTGATGACGGCCAAGAAGATTCTGTACGTCGCCAACGTCGACGAGAGCGATCTCGAAGGCAAGGGCCTGCTTGTGCAGAAGGTCCGCGAGTTCGCGGCGAAGGTCGGCGCGTCGGTGGTACCGGTGTGTGCGAAGCTCGAAGCGGAAATCGCCGAGCTCGACGAAGGAGACCGCGCCGAAATGCTCGCCTCGTCGGGACTCGCCGAACCGGCGCTGGCCGTGCTCGCGCGCGAGGCCTACAAGGTGCTGGGCCTGCAAAGCTATTTCACGGCCGGTGAGCAAGAAGTGCGGGCTTGGACGGTCGCCGTCGGCGCCACGGCCCCGCAAGCTGCGGGCGTGATCCATACCGACTTCGAAAAAGGCTTCATCCGCGCGGAAATCTATTCGCTGGCCGACCTCGAGCAATACAAGAACGAAAAAGAGATCCGCAACGCCGGCAAACTCCGCGTCGAAGGCAAGAGCTACGTCATGCAAGACGGCGACATCTGCCACTTCTTGTTCAACACGTAACGGCGGACGAGCGCCGATGTGCGCCGACGAACAGCGATCGTCGTTATCGATGCTCCCGCTCATCGGGGCGGCGGTAAATATTGCGTTGGCGGCGGTAAAAATCTTCAGCGGCTGGCTCGGCGACTCGTACGTGCTCATCGCCGACGGCATCGAGTCGACCGCCGACGTCGTCTCGTCGCTCATCGTTTGGGCCGGGATGCGCGTGGCCGATCGGCCGCCGAACGAGCGCTATCCGTACGGCTACGGCAAGGCCGAAACGCTCGCCGGCCTCGCTTCGGCGCTGGCCTTGTTCGCAGCCGCCGGCACCATCGCTTGGCAGAGCATCCGCCAGATTCGTACTCCGCACGACTTGCCGCAAAGCTGGACGCTCGTCGTGCTGGTCATCGTCATCGTGGTCAAATTCGCCGCGGCGTGGTGGATCGGCCGGGCCGGCAAACGCGTCGGCAGCACGGCCTTGGCCGGCGACGCCTGGCATCACGGCTCCGACGCGCTCACTTCCGCGGCGGCTCTCGTCGGCATCGGCATCGCGCTGGTCGGCGGTCCGCAATATGCCGCGGCCGACGATTGGGCCGCGCTCGTCGCTTGCGTCGTCATCGCCTACAGCGGCGCCAAGTTGTTGCGGCTCGCCTTGCGCGACATGCTCGACGCCGCCGCGCCTCCCGAGTTTGAAGCCGAGGTTCGTCGCCTTGCGGCCGAAGTGCCCGGGGTGCGTGGCATAGACAAGTGCCTCATTCGCAAGAGCGGCACGTTTTACTATGTCGACATTCACGTGCAAGTGGACGCCGGCTCCACCGTGCGCGAAGGGCATCACGTCGGCGGCCGCGTTCGCAGTGCCTTGCGAAGTTCGGCGCTCCGCATCGCCGACGTGCTCGTGCATATCGAACCGCACGAGCACAGCGCCGTCTAACGGCAAGCGCTCACAGCGCTCGCTCCGGCGGTCGCGAGAGTTCGGCCGTCTGCGCGACGGCGACGATCGCCTCCGGTTCGATGTCGGGCCCCGTAGCAGCCGGCAGAATCCCCAGGGCACGATAAATCGGTCGGACTTCGTCGCGTAGGCGAGGCAATCGCCGCAAGAAAACCAAAGTTCCGGCCACGCAGCCTACGCCGGCGATCAACAGGGCCGTCGGCGCACCGAATCGTTCGGCCACCGAACCGGCCAACAAGCTGCCGAGCGGAGCCGTGCCGAGAAACGCCATCGCGTAGAGGCTCATCACGCGTCCGCGTTTGTCTTCGTCGACGATCGTCTGCAATAGCGTGTTGCTAGCTGCAAGATGAAACATCATCGCAAAACCGGTCGGCACCAAGATCAATAGCGACAGCGGCACGCTACGCGAAAACCCGAACGCAATCAGGCCCGTGCCGAACGTCAAACCCGAGAAGACCAAGAGTCGGCCAAGTCCCAAAACGCTGTGCCGCGAAAGTAACGTGACTGCCGCAGCCAACGCACCAAGGCCGGAAGCGCCGGTCAAAAATCCTAGCAAGCTCGGACCGCCCGCCAGCACCTTCTCGGCGAAGACCGGCATCAGCAGCGAAAGCGACGCTCCCATCATGCTCACCAGCGCCGCCAAGAGCAGCAACGAGCGAATCGGCACAAACCGATACGCGTATTCAAAGCCTTCGACCAAGCCGCGCAACACCGGCCCGCCGGCTTTGATCTCGCGCTTCGGCAAATCGCGCATCATCAACAGAGCACCGATCACGGCGACGTAGCTGAGCGCATTGAAGCCGAAGCAGTAAACGGGCCCGCCGGCCGCGATAAGCAATCCGGCTAAGAACGGGCCGACAAGCCGCGCCCCGTTGACCATTGAAGAATTCAGCGCCACGGCGTTCGCCAAGTCGTCGCGAACCGGCACCATTTCCACGAGGAACGCTTGCCGCGTGGGCATGTCGAACGCCGTGACCACGCCGAGCACGAAGCTCAGCGCGATGAGTTGCCAATACTCAACATCGCCGAATGCGACGAGCAGCGTCAGCACGCCGGCCTGGAGCATCGCCACCGTTTGCGTCGTCACGACCATCCGATAACGATTCACGCGATCGGCCAACACGCCGGCCAACGAAGCGAGCACGAGCGACGGAACCTGCGTGGCCAAGTTGACGAGCGCCAGTCGCCACGCCGAGCCGGTGAGCTGATAGGTGAGCCACGACAAGCCGAGCTGCTGCATCCAAGTGCCGATCAGCGAAACGGCCTGCCCCGAAAGAAACAACCGAAAGTTACGATGCCGCAGAGCCCGCGCAGGAGAGCGGCGTGGGGCGACGGCGGACGATGAAGAAGCGATTGCCATACGAGCGACGATCCATGTCGAGAAGAGTCGACCGGCGTCTTGTCGCAGCAAATCGAATACCGCCGGACGGCTAACGATCTGTACGCGACGACGGGTCGCCGGTTCGGCTTACAATTTCGCAACATGCCCGGTCGCGTCATTCGACCGGAGCGAACACCGTGTCATCGTGTTGATACCCGGGCGCGCAGCAGCAGAGAAACGTCAAAGTCTCCTGCCCCGAATTGGTGATCTGGTGCGGCAAGCCCGGCGGAATGGCGACGGCGTCGCCGGGCCGCAATTCGCGCACTTCGCCGGCAATCTCCATGCGCGCCGTGCCGACGAGGATGTAGTAAATCTCTTCGGTGCGCGGATGAAAATGCCGCGTGGTTTGTCCCCCCGGCGGCAGTCGGGCTTCGGCCAAACTCTGATTGCGAATCGCCGAATTGCCGGCGTTCAGCAGCTCGCGGATTTCCGACCCGTCTTTGGTCGTGAAGGCCGGCACGTCGGCGATGTTCCAGACGTCCATGGGCCGTTCCTGAAGCAGGTCGCACCGCGGCGCAACTACTTGCGGGCTTCTTCAAACACCAGCGGATGTTCGGAATTCGGGTCGGCGATGCGGATCGACATCCGACCGGCCAGCAATTCTTCGATGAGATGCCCGACGACCTCGCTGCGCCAACCGCGAGCCAGTACGGGAATGGCGCCTTCCGAATCGAGCACGCCGTTAAGCCGGTAGTTGACGAGCTCGCGAACGTCGTTGGCCGTGCCGACGATGCTCGGGGCAATATCCGCGCCACGGCAAATGCTCGTGAGCGCCGCCGAGAGGAACTGGCCGAGCATCGAAAGGTGCGAGTTCGATTCGATCCGCTGCGACACCGGAAGCTGATCGTCGGGCAGGTCGAGCGCCTTCTGCACGGCCTTGGCCAAATCGGGGATGGCGCGGCGCAGTTCCGGGCGTTCCATTCCGCGCAGCGCCGATGTGTTTCGGATCGCCGACTTTGCGCTTCGCGAGTTCGACCATCAGATCGTCACGCAGAATCAACCGGGGCGGCAGGTCGCGTCGTTCGGCTTCATTCTCGCGCCACGTCCACAGTTCGCGCAGCACGGCTTGGCACCGGCTCGACATTCCGCTGGAGCCCGACACGCGCCGCCAACGTTCACGGGTCAGCGAGTTCTCAATATCGCATTGGAACGCTTCCATCTCGACGGCGAACCACTCGCGACGCTTCAACTGCTCGAGTTGAGCAGTCAGCTTTGCGTAGAGCGGCAAGAGATACTGCACGTCGGCCACGCCGTACTCGATTTGGCGATCGGTCAGCGGCCGACGACGCCAATCGGTACGAGTTTCTCCCTTTTGTGGTACGACGTTCAGCAGTCGCGAGATCAGATTGCCGTAGCCCGCGGGAAATTCCATGCCGACCATGCCCGCGGCGATCTGCACGTCGAACAGCCGCGCCAAGCGACGGCCGGACGCTTCCAGGGCAAACAGCATTTCTTGTCGGGCCGCGTGTACGATCACCTCGTGCGCGGGATCCGTGAGCACTTGCCAGAGCGGCTCCAGATCAAGCCCGGCGAGCGGATCAATGCAGCGTGCTTCCGTGTCGGAAGCGCATTGCACCAAGCAAAGCTGCGGACGATAGGTGTGTTCGCTGACGAATTCCGTGTCGAAGGCGATGCGTCCGCTGCTGCGCAGTCGGTCGCAAAAGGCCTGCAGTTCTGATTGCTCTGTGATGACGTCGGACGACACGATCTCGGCGAATTCCTTATGCTGCGAACGAGCCCCTGGAAAGTGCCGGCATTGTCGCTTGACGACGCCGATGACACAAGGGGCGCTGTGCAGGCGTTCGGCTTAGCGCGAGCCGGCACCGGAGCGATTGACGACCAATGCGCTGACCAGCGTGGTGCTCGGCGTCTCACTCGGCAGGAGTCGGAGAGCGTAGTCGGCGATTTCACGGTTGTAACGGGTCGTCGTTTCGAGCAAGGCCTGCGTGAGCGCCGTTTGCTCGCGAATCGCCTCCAACGGAGCGCTGACGGCGCAACGACCGGCGGCATAGCGTTGCAACGTCGCTTCCGACGCTTGATCGCTCGCCGTCACGGCTTCAGCCCGAAATTGCATGATCTCGTGCAGAGAGGCCAAAGACGCGGCGGGCTGCTCCAAACGTCGCCGCAGCGATGATTCGGCCGAGAGGCTTTCGAGCTTCGTATCGTACCGGCCGGCGTGCGGCACTGTGGCCGCCGTGAGCCAAGGTTGGGCGTGCGAACGATTCAGCAAGTCCGTCAAACGCCAACGTGCGGCCAGCAAATCGGCCGAGGTCTCGACTTGGGAAGTTTGGGCGGCTAGCCGAGCTCCGTGAACTTCCAGCATGGCCACGGCGCCGCCGGGCGACTCGCGAAAACGCATCGTGCTTTGGGCCAGTGCATCGAGTTGCGCGAGCTTTTGATTCCAAACTTGGCGGAGCGCCGCAGCCTCGGCCGTCGCCCAATAGGCGGCGATACGCGATGACCTCGTACCGCCGCCGGCCGCCAAGCATTCGTCGAGCGTCACCGCTTCGACCTGATCGTTTACCGCAGCCGCGGACGCTGTGCGATGCAGTTGTTCGACAAGTTCTTGAGTGCGACGAGCCGCCGGGAGCGCCGCAACGACGTCGTAGAACCCGGCCGGTTCGACGGCGTCGTCACGAAGCTTGACCGCGGCCTTAACTTGCGGCTCGAATTTCTCGGCGACGTTCTTTTCCTCTTCAACGTCGTCCTTTTCCGAGGCGCCGACTTGCGGCACAGCCAACTTCGGACCGCTCGTAGATTGGAGTTCTCCGAATACTCCTGGCTCATCGGCGCTCTCCGTCGTCGGTGCAGTGCCGGAAGAGTAGGGGGACTTCCCTGGCGCACTGAGCGGCAGCGCGGTCGTCCGAAGTAGGCAGCAGCCCCGGTTCGTCGGCCGCGGCCTTATTGACTTTGAACTTCAACGGCGCGTCGCTCTGTTGTTGCGGCGGAGCAAGAGTCGGCGTTCCGCGTTGAAAGTTCGCAGGAGCGGAATTCGTCGAGGCTGCGGGCGCTGCAGCCGTCGGAGTCGGTTGATAGCCGCCGATCGGCTGCGCCTCGGGGACGTCGAGGAGATTCGGTACGGCATACGAAGCGGGAGTGGCCAAGTTCGGCGCGGCCGTCGTCGGCAGCACGTTGCGAGGGGCCGCAATGCCGCCGGCCGGGAACACACCGGCGCTCGTCTCATCAGGCGAGCCGGCGGACATCGGCAGGCGTTGGTCGTAGCCGACCGGCGTCACGCCCGAAACTCCGGCATCGGGTACCGGCTGCGGCAGTACGCCGTCATCGGTCGCATCGCTTTCAAACCCGACCGGCAGGACGAAGTCGCTCTCCGGCGACGGCAAGTCTCCCGGAAACACGGCCCGACCGAGCTTCGGCGTAAACTGGCTCTTGATCAACATGCCGACGAGCGTCTCGCGGCTCGTTCCTTCCGGCGCGATGCTCAGCGCGTACTCGGCGATCTCGTCGTTGTAGCGACGCACGGCCGTGAGAAATTGGCTCCGTCGATCTCTCAAAGAGTCGATCGCGGCCAAAGCATCGTCGAGCGGAAGCTGCCGCTTGCGGTAGGCGTCGAACGCCGCTTCGTAAGCGTCTTGCGCGGCCCATACGGTTTGCGCTCGGCCGGCGACGACTTCGCGGCGCATCGGCAAGGATTTCTGCAACAGATACGCCCGCGCCGGCGGCGTTCGGCCGGCGTAGACCTTTTCGAACGAAGTGTTATAAGTGCCGACGTGCGGCAGGTCCGTCGGCAACGGTCGCTGAGCGTCGGCCGTTCGGCCCGCGGCTTCCGAAAGTTCGATCTGCGCGGCGGTCAGCCGCATATCGGCCTCGCGCCACTCGGCGTTGGCTTCGGCCGAGCGGGCTGCGACCGCCGCGCGAGCTGCCTGCGCATCGCCCCCTTGCTCGGCTGCGGCGACCGTCTCTTCCATCAGCTTCAAAAATTGGACGTGTTGCCAAGCGTAGTGATACTCGCCGGCCGCGAGCGCCAGCTTCCAATACGCATAGACCACGGCCGCTTGGCGACGTCGATCCGAAGTTCCGGCAAGCGCGTCAATCAACTTCGTCGGCTTGCCGGTCGTGCCGAGCGACTTCGGCAGCACGAGCGCGTTCGCGCACCAAATCAATCGCCCCGGAAGTGTCTTCCACCGGCGGTTCGGCGACGGCCGGATTATTCGTCAGTGTGGAGCTCGACGTCGTCGCCGGTCCACGCGAGTCGCCCTGCGCAGCTCGCGAGGCATGTCGGAAGCGGCGGGATTGGTCGAAACGGCCGGGCGCATCGGGTCGGGCATCGCGCCGCGCGGCAATGTTCCAGGCGGAGCCGAGCCCGACATCGGCGACGACGACAATCCGCCGCTCGTCGGAGTCATGCCGCCGAAGCCCGGCGAGGATGTCGGAGGGGAAGAAGTCATCGAACCGGACGGGGCCGGAACCGAATAGCCGCCGCGCGGGGCCGAGTTCGTCGATGCTCCGGCCGGCGACGAACTTGTTGATCCGCGAGTCGCTTCCGTCGCCGCAGTCGGCACGACGGACGAGGACGTACCGCCCATTCCCGCGCCGGTTGTTCCATAGGGTGAGGCGGCGGCGGCCGACGGCATCGCGCCGGCGGGTGGAGTCGCATAGCGGTCGCCGTAGCGAGGGTCTGCGCCCGTCGGTTGCGAGTAACCGCTGAAAGGCGGCGGCGCTGCGGCGGTAGAAGAACTTGATGCGGCGGGCGCGGCGCCCGATCCGGAAAACGGCGGCGCGGCGGCCTGCCCACACAACGACCAAACGAGCACGAGCGACGTGACTTCCATGTCAGCCTCCCCCGAGGATTCCCTACCGATTGCGGCGAACAAGTTGACACCTCCCGTCCTTTGCGTCAATGTCGACTGCCGGCGACGAAGGCGTTCGGCACGCCGGCAACCAACCCGAGCCGCGCAGGCTCTGCCGGCGGACGTTCGGATCGTTCGGCCGTTTCACGTATCTCTTGGAAGGCTCCGGCGCATGAAGCGGCTCCTCACCTGGCTCGCACTCGTCGCGTTTTGCGGCATTTCGGCCGTTGCGATTGCTCGCGTGGTCCGGCTCGAGCAAGAAGTGCCGGCGGAGTTCGACCACGCGCAGCTCGAAGCTTGGCTGACTGCTCCGCTTCCACAGCCCGGCACGCCGGAAGCGGAGCAAGAAGAACCCGATCCGACCGGCCGCTTGCGCCTGGAACAACAACGGCAAGTTCGCCGCGCCGCTTGGCTGCTCGAACAAGACTTCGCACTCGCCTACGATTGGTCGCCGTTCTACAAATCGCTCGACGCCGCGGCGCGCGACCGCTTTCAAACGCGCTGGAATATGTTGCTGGCCGAACTCTTCTTGCAGCGTGCTCGGCAGTTTGTCGCGCTGCCGCAGACTCAGCGCGAGGCTTTCTTCGCGACTCAGCTCCTACCGATGACCCGCTGGTACGCCCTCGACGCCCGCGGCAAACATCTGACCGGGCCGGCTCTGCTGGTTCTCGACACGCGCTTCCAGGCCGCCGTCGACCGGCAGGACGCTTCCGCAATTCGCAGCATGCGCGAGTTTCGCAACGCGCTGACGCAGCTCGCCGCCGATCGGCTGCTGAAGACGATCTTGCCCGGCACCGGCGACAAACCAGCTCCGCCGCGAGCGCGATCGCTAACTCAGCACGCGGCGAAGCTCGCGAATCCGCACGGCCGACACGGCTCCGGTTCGCGGACCTTCGCACGCCGCGCCCCGTACGGCGACGTAGTCGCAACCCGAAGCCGCGGCTTGCGCAACGTTGCCGATCGTCAAGCTGCCGCCGACCACGGCCAGCATCCCGCGGCGTTGTACGTCGTTAACGAATCGACCCAACGTCTCCGCGCTCCAAAGGTCCAGCAGCCCGCGACCATCTTTCGCGTACGTGTCGACCAACACGGCCCGCGCGTCCGACGCCGCCGCCTGCTCGATGACTTCACTTGCGGCCGGGGCCGCTGCCGCGGCAACGTCGGCATACACGACGAACACGCGTTCGATTCCGCGAGGCAACGCACGCGCCAGCCGGCGCCAATCATCGGACCATTGCGGTCGCCGGCCGCATCCGGCCAAGCCGAGCTTCACGTAGCGTACGCCTTCCGGAAGTTCCAGCTCCGGCACAACACCGCTCGCGGAAGCGTCGGCCGAATTCGCGAAGTCGGTCAACTCACCCAGCGCGACGCTCACGGGAACCCGTCCACCGACGATGCCGACGACTTCGCGCATCGTCGCAACGTCCACACGCCCGAGCGAACCGCGCCGCGGCTCTTTCAAGTCGACGAGATCGACTCCTTCCTCAACGGCGATGCGAGCTTCCGCCGCATCGCGCACGCTGACCAAGAGCCGGGTCATGACGCGGGCGACGCCGCGGCTTCAACGTGCGCAGACTTCAATTTCTGCTGTACGTCGTAGAGCCGGCGATTCAAACGATTGACCACGTCCAAATCGAGCGGTTCCGTGAACGTACCGCGAATCGTCACATAGTGGCCGCACCACGCCGCGAGCCGCAGGTTGGTTTCGAGCTTCTCAAATTCCGGGGCTCGTTCCGAGATGCGCACGATCAGCGTCTGCGTCTCGGTCTTGTAATCGTCCTTGCCGGAAAGATACGCCGGGCCTTTGCCGATCAGAAATGCCTCGACGAGTTCGATCGGCACGGCGATCGGCGAACCGTTGCGGATGCGCATCAGCAGCGAGCGACCGTCGAACGCCAAACGCGGCCGACGAGCGACATACAACAGCCATAGACTCAGTCCCATACACGCCGGAGCGGCCGAAGCCGCGAAGATGTGCAACGGCGAACGGAACTCGGTATTGATAAGAATCAGCGCGAACACAGCCGCCAAGAGCAGAGCCCCGGCGACCGGAAGCCACGTCAGCCGTCGATTCGCCTGTAACCAAACTTCGGTCATTATTTCGTCTTAATTCGCGTCGCGAAGGCGGCGCACTCCCCGGCACGTCCGCCCGTCGACCGCCCTCAAAGTTTACCAGACGCCGGAAACGCGAGTCAGGGGCTTGCGAAACGCCCGTCGCGGTACACAATCGCGGTTTACTCGCAGCCGGCCCGCCGCCGTGCGCCGTCGGGTTGGCACGCCCTCGGCCGTCGCTCCATCAGGCCGTCTTACTCGTTTCACAGACGTTCACACTCGGGACCTCTTCCTCCATGTCGGAACACCACGCAGGCTCGCACGGCACGATCGCCCAAAGCGCTTCGAGCAAACCGGTCATCTTCGGCATCGTCGCGGTCGTGGCGCTTTACTTCGCCTCCGCCGTCGTGCACTGGCCGCAAATCGGCACGGACATGACTCGCGGCGTTCATCATGAGCACGGCGCCGCCGTCATGGATGCGGCGCACGCGGCTCCGGCCGACGAGCACGACCATAAGGGCGCTCACCCGGCCTACTTCATGGTGTTGCCGTTCTGCTTGCTGCTGGCCGCCATCGCCATCTTCCCGCTCTCGCATCGCACGGCCCACTTCTGGGAAAGCAATCGCAACAAGCTCATCATCGCCGGCGGCCTCGGCTTGGTGACGCTCGCGTACTACGCCTTCGCCTATCATCATCCGCTCGATCGTCACTTCCTCGGCCATGCCGTGATCGAGCCCACAAGCCCGACGGCCTTGCCGTGGGTGATCATCCAAAACTCGATCTTCAACGACTTCATCCCGTTCATCATTCTGCTGTTCGCCCTCTACACGATCTGCGGCGGCATTCGCATCTCGGGCGACTTGCCCGCTCATCCGGCCACGAACACGTCGTTCCTCGCCGTCGGCGCGATCTTGGCGAGCTTCATCGGCACCACGGGCGCGGCCATGCTGCTCATTCGCCCGGTGCTCGAAACGAACAAAGAACGCAAGTACGTCGCTCACACGGTCGTGTTCTTCATCTTCATCATCTGCAACTGTGGCGGCTGCTTGCTGCCGATCGGCGATCCGCCGCTCTTCTTGGGCTACCTGCAAGGGGTCGAGTTCCTCTGGACGTTGAACCTCTGGAAGCAATGGGCCTTCATCAACGGCGCGTCTCTGGCCGTGTACTTCCTCTGGGACACGCTCATCGCCTACCCGAAGGAAGAACGCCGCGACGTGAAACGCGACGAAACGCAAACCCGTCCGTTGACCTTTGAAGGCCTTTGGCCGAACGTGCCGCTCTTGGCCGGCGTCGTCGTGGCCGCCGCCTTGTTGAGCCCGACGAAGCCGCTGTTCCAAAGCGCCACGTACGAAGGCTGGTACCCTTGGCTCTACCTGCGTGAAGCGGTGCAACTTGTGCTCGTCGCGTTGTCGCTCGGTCTCGGGTCGTCGCGCAGTCCGCGCCGCCAACGGCTTCAGCTACGGGGCGATTCTCGAAGTCGCCGCGCTGTTCATCGGCATCTTCATCTGCATGCAGCCGGCCCTGCAAATCCTCGGCGTGAAAGGCCCGGAACTCGGCATCGACACCACGGCCAAGTTCTTCTGGTTCACCGGAGCCCTCTCTTCGGTGCTCGACAACGCCCCGACCTACCTGGTGTTCTTCGAAACGGCCAAGACGCTTCCCGATCGCGGCGTGCTGGAAATGGCCGGCGTAGCCGTCGACTATCTGGCGGCGATCAGCCTCGGAGCCGTGTTCATGGGCGCCAACACTTATATCGGCAACGGCCCGAACTTCATGGTCAAGACGATCGCCGAAAGCACGGGCCTGAAGATGCCGAGCTTCTTCGGCTACATGGCCTACAGCTTCGGCGTGCTGATCCCGCTGTTCATCATCGTGACGTTCATCTTCTTCCGAGGATAGGACGTTCGACCGTCGTCGACGGGCATTTTCGCAGGCGAGCGGGGGCCGTAAGGCCCCCGGTGGGTTCGCCGCCGGCGGTACTCGTTCGACTCGCGCAATAGCCGAGCATGCAACTTGAGAACGTCACCGGCCGACTCACGCCGGCCGCTCGCCTTAGTGACGACAATATCGTCGTAAGTGCCGAAACCTCTGCGCGACTTACGTCGAGGGAAATGGGCGCAGTGCGCCCATAACCGGAAGTTATGGGCGCACCCCTTATGGGTTTGGCACTTGTGCGCCCATAAGGCCCAGTTATGGGCGCACTTTGAAGAGACGAAGTCGTCGTAAGTCCAAGTTTTTCGGCGCGACTTACGACGACGATCGCCGGTGATTTTTGCAGGTCGCTGCGCACAAATTTGTCGCGTTTTTGCGCACCCCTGTCGCTCGCGTTCCCGGCTCGCCGTCGACGTCTGCGATCGTTCATCGGCATGTTCTTAGCTCCAAGTACAATGCGGAACACCGCATTATCCGAGAGCCGAGAACAGAAGATCAAACCAAGTTTCGGCCGGCCTAAAACTTCGCTTGACTAAGCGACTCTTGACGACGCGACTCGCAAGTAATTCGAGAGGGCATCGCTACGGCGCCACAATCAGCTCCACGTGCCGACAATTTCGGCGGACAAGCTTCCGCACGGCGTTAAAAAGGCGAGCGGGGGCCGTAAGGCCCCCGGTAAGCGTGCGCCGAGAGAACGCGTTTTGCCGAAAGCGTCACCGGCCGGCTGACGCCGGCCGCTCGCCGAACAACGTTACGCCGGCAGCTTGTGCATCACTTCGCCGTGCACGTCCGTAAGGCGGAAGTTGCGGCCTGGGAATTTGAACGTCGGCTTCAAGTCATCCAGGCCGAGCAGGTACAGGATCGTCGTCGGCCAGCCGAGCACGCAACCGCTCTTGATGCCGCCGCCGGTGAGCCGCAAAAGCTGAAGGCATCGATATGGTGATCGCGCCCAACCAGCTTGCCGCAGGCTCTGGGGTAATTCCATGGAGTTCGCGGCCGACGTGCCTCCGCGGTATTGCCGTTTTCCTTAGCGCCGGCAAATCTCGTGCGGCGATTCTCGATTTACGTATACTCGTTGCCGCGGCCGTTACGGAAGCGAAGTTCGTCGCCGGCGGCCGTCGCCGATTGACGTTTCACCTCGGATTTCTCCTCGATGAGCAGGATCATGATGTCGCAACTTTGCCTGTGCCTGATTCCGGCGGCGATTCTCGCCACGGTCGTTTCCGCACCTTCGCTGCATGCTCAAACACTTTCCGACGACGAAGCGTTGCAACTCGGCGTCGACGCGTATGTCTACGGCTATCCGTTGGTCACGATGGAGATCACGCGGCGCGTGATGACGAACGTCGCCGAGCCGCAAGGCACGCACGCTCCGATGGGCCGGTTTATGCTGATGCGCAAGTATCCCGACGCGACGTTCAAAGACGTCACGGCTCCCAACGCCGATACGCTTTACTCGACCGCTTGGCTTGATCTGTCCGCCGAGCCGTACGTGCTGAGTTTGCCCGACGAGGAGGACCGTTACTTTCTCATGCCGATGCTCAGCGGCTGGACCGACGTTTTCAGCGTGCCCGGCAAACGGACGACGGGAACCAAGGCGCAGACTTACGCGATCGTCGGCCCCGGCTTCAGCGGCAGCCTGCCCGAAGGGGTCGTCGAGATCAAGGCGCCGACGAATATGGTTTGGATTCTCGGCCGCACCTACTGCACCGGCACTCCGGACGACTACGCGGCCTGTCACGCCGTGATGGATAAGTACGACTTGCGTCCGCTCAGGCGCACGGCAAGCCCTACACGCCGCCGGCGGGCAAAGTCGATCCCTCGATCGACGCGAAGACGCCGGTGCGCGAGCAGGTCAACCGGATGACGACGGCCGAGTACTTCCAAATGCTGGCGACGCTCATGCAACAGAATCCGCCGGCCGCCGCCGACGCCCCGATGGTCGAGAAGCTGGCGCGGATCGGCGTCGTACCGGGCCAAACGTTCGACGCCGGCAAACTTCCCGCCTCCGCGGCCGAGCGCATTCCGGCCGCCGCGCAGGCCGCGATCATGGGCCATTTCAAATCGGCCGGCTCGGACAAAGACGGCTGGATTTTCACGACCGACGCGGGAGTCTACGGGACGCATTACTTGCAACGAGCGCTGATCACGGCCATCGGCCTGGGCGCGAACCGGCCGCAAGACGCCGTCTATCCGACGTCGGAAGTCGATGCCGACGGCCGACCCTACGACGGCGCGAAGAAGTACGTCATGCATTTCGCGCCGGGGCAAACTCCGCCGGTCGACGGCTTCTGGTCGGTCACGATGTACGACGCCGGTTATTTCTTCGTCGCCAACCCGCTCAACAAGTTCACGGTGAGCCCGCGCGACGATCTCAAATTTAATCCCGACGGCAGCCTCGATATTTACATCCAGCACGAATCGCCGGGCGCGGAGAAGGAAGCCAACTGGCTGCCGGCCCCCGCGGGCAAATTTATCCTCATGATGCGGCTCTACTGGCCGAAGGCGACGCCTCCCTCGATTATCGACGGCAGTTGGACGCCGCCGGGAGCGAAGGTCGTCGAATAGTCGACGACAGAACGAGGCGGAGCCGATTCAAGCGGAATCGGCTCCGCTACGCCAGCAGCTTGTGCATCACTTCGCCGTGCACGTCCGTCAGGCGGAAGTTGCGGCCTTGGAATTTGTACGTCAGCTTCAGGTGATCCAGGCCCAAGAGGTGCAAGATCGTCGCCTGCAGGTCATGCACGTGCACTCCGTCTTCCACGGCGTTGTAGCCGATCTCGTCAGTCTTGCCGTGAACGTAGCCGGCTTTCATCCCGCCGCCGGCCATCCAAAGGCTGTAGGCGTCAATGTGGTGATCGCGTCCCACAAGCTCGCGCGGCTCCCCCATCGGCGTCCGACCGAATTCGCCGCTCCACACGACGAGCGTATCTTTCAACAGCCCGCGTTGCTTCAAGTCTTTCACCAGCGCGGCCGCCGGCTGATCGATCTCGCCGCAAATCTTCGTGAGCGGTTCGCCGAGGTGCGTCTCTTTGTTGCCGTGGTGGTCCCAATCAGTGTGATAAAGCTGCACGAATCGCGTGCCGCGCTCGATCAGTCGGCGGGCCAACAGGCAATTGTTGGCGAACGACGTCTTGCCCGGCGTCGCGCCGTACAACTTCAGCGTCTCTTCGGTTTCGTCGCTCAAGTCCATCAGTTCCGGCGCGCTGGATTGCATCCGATACGCCATTTCGTAGGCCGCGATGCGCGTGGCGATTTCCGGATCGCCGACCGTGTCGAGGTGTGCGCCGTTCAGTTCGCGAACCGCCGCGAAGAAGTCGCCTTGCTGCTTACGGTCGACTCCCGGCGGGTTGCTCAGATTCAAAATCGGCTCGGGCCCCGAAAGAAACGGCACCCCTTGGTACGAAGTCGGCAAGAAGCCGGAAGCCCACAACGACGAACCGCCGCGCGGCCCGCGCGGCCCAGATTGCAGCACGACGAAACCGGGCAGGTCTTGCGACTCGCTGCCGATGCCGTACGTGACCCAACTTCCCATGCTCGGCCGGCCGCTGAACTGGGGCGAACCGGTGTTCACGAAGAGCTTCGCCGGCCCGTGATTAAAGACGTCGGTCTTCATCGACCGGATCAACGTAATGTCGTCGGCAATCGAGCCGAGATGCGGCAACGTTTCGCCGATCTCCATGCCGCAATCGCCGTACTTCGTGAACGTGCGCCGCGAACCGACGAGCTTGGCCGTTCCTTTGATGAACGCGAATCGCTTCCCCTTGGTGAATTCCGGCGGCACGACTTGGCCGTCGAGCTCTTGCAGCTTCGGCTTGGGATCGAAGAGCTCGAGCTGACTCGGCCCGCCCGCCATGAACATGAAGATCACGCGTTTCGCCTTCGGAGCGAAGTGCGGCGCTCGCGCCGCCAGCGGATTGGCCCCGAGCTTCGGTTGCGATTTCGGCGTCACCGGCGCCGCGGCGCGCCGTCGCGAGCCAGGAGCGACGCCAAAGCGATCGATCCCAACGACAGCCCGGCGTCGGCGAAGAGCTGACGTCGGGTTTGCGAGAGCGTGTGCGCGGCGTCGAGTTCGCGAAGTTGCCGGCGAGCGAGTTCGTTCATCTGCGTATTCCGAAAGAGGCAACTATTCGCGCGTGATGAATTCGTCGAGGTTCAGGAGCACCCGAGCGACGGACGTCCAAGCGATCTGCTCGGCGTCGAGTGGAGGGAGCTTCGTCGCTGCCGAAGCGGCTTCCTCGGCCGATGAGTCGGATGTCGTCGCCGAGTCGTCCTCTGCTTGTCGGGGCGAGGGAGAAGCGGCGGCGACGGGTTCGGCCCGGGCTGCGGCACGTTGCGACTTGAGAAACTTCGCCAGCGTCGTAGTTTCCCGAGCCTGCGGTTCGCGGCCTAGCGCGTGACGGAAGGCCGAGGCGATGGCGCTCGGCGTCGGTCGAATGCTTCTCTTTCAACACGCGCTCGCCGAGGGCTTGGGCCATTTCGACAAAGGCTCGATCGTTGGCGAGCGTCAGCGCCTGCAACGGCGTGTTCGAGCGAATCCGCCGCGTACAGGCGGCGTTGGCGTCGGGCGCGTCGAACGTGAGCAAAAACGGATACGGGCTCGAACGCCAGAAATACGTGTACATCCCGCGGCGGTAGCGGTCGGCCCCTTCCGTCGCCGGCCAGAATTTGCGTTGCTGCGTGAACGCGTAAATTCCTTCCGGCTGCGGCGGGTAAACGCCGGGACCGCCGACCTCGCGCGTGAGCAGGCCCGACGCGGCCAGCGCCGAATCGCGAATGGTCTCCGCCTCCAAGCGAATGCGGGCCTGGCGGCCGAGCAGCTTGTTGTAAGGATCTTTGGCTGCGAGATCGGCGCGCATGTGCGAAGCTTGGCGATACGTGGCGCTGGTCACGATCTGCCGAAGCACGGCCTTGAGCGACCACGCCTGCTTCCGCTCGCCCCCCTCGACGAACGACTTCGCCAAGTAATCCAGCAGTTCCGGATGCGTCGGCGCGTCCCCCTGTTTGCCGAAGTCGTTTTCCGTGGCGACGATCCCCTGACCGAACAATTGTTGCCAGACGCGGTTCATCGTCACGCGCGGCGTCAGCGGATTGTTCTGCGCGACGAGCCAGCGGGCCAAATCGAGCCGCGTGGCTCGCTCGCCGGCGGCCAGTTTGAGCGGCGGCAGCACGGCCAAAGTGCCCGGCTCCACCGCGGCCCCCTTGCGCAAAAAGTCGCCGCGAACGTGAATGTACGACTCGCGCGGCGTCTTCATTTCGCGCACGACGAGCGTCGTCGTTATCTTGGCTTTCAGTTGCTTGAGCTTCGCGTTGAGGTCGGCGAGTTGCGCATCGAGGTTCACTTTCTCAACGTCGTTCTTGCGAAACTTCTCGGCCAGCAGCGTCTTCTGCGCTTCCGTACGTTTCTCGACTTCCGTATCGAGCGCCGCGACAAAATCAGCGAGTACGTCGAGCGTTTCCGGATAGCTTTCCGATTTCTCAAGCTTGCGGAGTTCTTCGCGAACCAGCTTCTCCCAACCGACCTGCCGGCCCGGGGAGTTCTTCTCCACTTCGGCGAGCCGCTTCTTCACCTGGGCGACTTCGGCCTGCAGTGCCGGCTCTTCTTTCGATTGATGTTCGGTCGGAAAGCTCAGCGCCGGCTCCGTGCAATTGTTCAACACGGCGAAGAGCTGATAGAACTCGCGCTGCGAGATCGCGTCGTATTTATGGTCGTGGCAGCGGGCACAGGCCACGGTGAGACCGAGCCAGACCGTGCCGACGGTGCTCACGCGATCGACGACCGCTTCGACGCGGAATTGCTCCTTGTCGGTGCCTCCCTCTTCGTTGACGAGCGTGTTGCGGTGAAAGCCGGTGGCGATCTGCTGGTCGAGCGTCGCGTCGGGGAGCATGTCGCCGGCAATCTGCTCGATCGTGAACTGATCGAACGGCATGTCGGCGTTGATCGCATCGATGACCCAATCGCGATACTTCCAGATGGAGCGGGCCGAATCGATCGTGTAGCCGTTGGAGTCGGCGTAGCGGGCCGCATCAAGCCAGTGCCGGCCCCAACGTTCGCCGAAATGGGGCGACGCGAGCAGGCGCTCGACCAAACGTTCGTATGCGCCCGGCTTGTCGTCTGCCGTGAACTCTTCAACCTCGGCGGGCGAAGGGGGCAAACCGACGAGATCAAGATACAGCCGCCGCGCGAGCACGTGCTTGTCCGCTTCCGGCGACGGCGCAAGCCCCGCGGCTTCGAGCTTCGCCAGGATGTAACGATCGACCTGGTTGCGACCCCACTGGGTGTTTTTCACCTTGGGCGGTGCGACGACCTGCAGCGGCTTGTATGCCCAATGGTCGGCCCTTTGCGGGTCGACGCCGCCGGTCTTAGCCGCGGCGGAGTCTTTGACGAGGTCCGCGGGAAGCGGCGCCCCGGCATCGATCCAACGCGCCAATACGGCGACTTCGTCCGCCGTGAGCTTGTCGCCCTTCGGCGGCATGGCCGAGAGGTCCCCTTTGCCGATGACCACTTGGATGAGAATACTCTCCGCACTCTTGTGCGCCACGACGGGCGAGCCGCTATAGCCGCCGGTCTTCAGTGCCGCGGCGTTGTCGAGACGCAGATCCGACTCGGCTTTCGCGGGCCCGTGACACTGCACGCAATGCTTCGTGAGAATCGGCTGCACGTTGCGCGCGTAGTCGACGGCGGCGGGAGGCGATTTGCTTGCGGGCTGGGGAGGTTCGGCGGCCGGCAAAACGCTCGTCATGCCGCAGAGGACGACGAACCCCAAGCCTGAAAGATGGCGCGCGGCAGTGGGCCATGGCAAAGTACGAAGAGCCGAAGAGCGACGAGGCGGGACGATGCAGCGGGAGATGCATCCAGTCTAGGTGCTTGCCCGGGAAGCGCCAAGAAAACGTCGACAGGTCGAGCCGTGTCGATTTGTCGGCAAATCGCGGAATTCGCCCGTTCAGACGCCGGCGGCGACGGTTTTCTGCCGCCGTCGCCAAAGTACGAGCAACGCGGCGGGGAGCACGACGCCTGCGAGCGACGCGGCGAAGCGACGATCTTCGCCCCAAGGCCGCGCCGCTTCGACGGGCGCCACGTCGTAATAGGCGTTGAACATTTCGTCGGTCGACAGCGGACCGGTAACGACCGTCTTCGTCGGGTCGGGGTTGTTCGGATTGTCGGCCGAGTTGTCGTACACGGCCGTACAACGAAGCCGCGTTCCTGCGGGAAGCCGCCGCGGCTCGGCAAGTTCGTAGCGAGGTTGCCAGCCGAAATCCCACGCCGGAACGTCGAGCAGAATCTCGCGGCCGCCGTCCGGAAACTCGGCTTCGTACCGGAACGACTTGCCGCGCAGGTGCATGTGCGGAAAGAGAGCGAGCAACAGGAGGTCGCGCTCGATGGTCGCCGTGTGCTCGACGACATGCCGCGCGGCGTGCGGAGGTATTTGAAGCTGCTCGTCGACGATGAGCCGCGTCGCCGCTTCGCGTTCGACCTCCGCGGCTTCGACGAGGCGCAGGCCTAAGCGAATGCGGTCGGTCTGCGGCGTGCCGATCGTCGTGTAGTGGACGACGAGCAGCAACCGCCATCCGGCCGGAATGCGCTTGGCCATGCCGGGCGGAAACTTCACCGCTTCGCTCCCCGCGGCGGTCGCCGTGAGGCAAACGCTGCCGAGCGTTCCCTGCTCAACGACGTCGTCTATGCCCGGCGGCTTCATAAATACGTTGCAGTGATGAACGACGGCCCGATTCGACGGCCGCACTTCCACGGCCGCCGCCCAGCGATCAGTCGCAAACTGCGGATCGATCTCAATGTATTGATATTCGACGAGCCCTTCGGCCGGCACGCGCATCTCCTGCGGCGCGACAAGCACGACGTCCGGCCGACCGATCTTCCAGCCGTCTTCGGAATGCGTCGCTACGCTATTCGGTGAGGCGTTCGGCAAAGGAGGGATTGTAGAAGGCGCAGTCGTCGCGGCGCTTGGCGGGCAGCCGGCGGCGATCCAGCGTTGCAGGACGGAGATTTCCTCGTCGCTCAAGCTCGGATCGTTGGCGAACTTACCGTGTGCGCGCGACGCCGGCCAAGGAGGCATGCGGCGTGAAGCGACGACTTCCTCAATCATCGCGGCTCGACCGGCCGCGTCTTCATAAGTCGAGAGTTCAAAAGGCCCGACACCGCCGCGTACGTGGCAGGTCGCACACTTTGTCGCGATCAACGGGCGCACGTCGCGATCGTAGTCGACGTTCGCCGCCGCCTCGCTTCGCCGTCGCCGCGCGATCGCGCAGCCCGAGGCTTGCGTCACGGTCTGGGTCGGTCGGCGGCCGGCCAAGAGCGAATCTAAAGCGTCGGCCAGATCGTTCGCCATCGGCGAATCGCGACGGATACCGAGGCCGTACTGGTCGTCGATTCGGCCGCGATACACGATTCGGCCGGCGCGATCGACGACGAACACCTGCGGCGTGCGGTCGGCGTCGAACTCCGCGACGAGTCGATGCTCGACGTCGCGCACGATCGGAAACTGCAAGCGAAACTCGCGGCGGAACTCGGCCACTTCGTCGAGCGAATCGTGCTCGTTCGGATCGACGCCGAGGAACCGCACCCTGCGGCCGGCAAAACGCTCGGCCAAGTCCTTGAGACGCGGCGCATACAAACGAGCCAGCGGACAATCGACGCCGAGGAACGCGACGACGACGAACTGCTCTTGGTCCGTAGGCGTCGGCGAGTGCGCGGTCTCAGCAACGCCAAGCTCGGGCAATGCCGGGCCGACAGCGAGGAGCAGCGTTAAGCAAACCGGCAGAGCGACGAACATCGGGCCGTCGGAAGAAGGACGCGCAGAGCGACACCTCAACCGTAGCTCATGCTTGCGGCAGCGGTCGTGCCGATTTTGCCGACGCCGCTATTCGACCGAAAAACGGGCGTTTTCCAAATCGGTCGCGGTTGCCAGCGGGCGAAACAAGCGGCGAAGAATCGCACCGAAGAAGATCGACAGGCCGACGACGAACACCAATCCGCCGATACCGCCGAAGATCGTCGGGAAGAGCCAGCGCTCGACGAACCCGCCGATTTGGGCGTCGCCCGGATTGTTCGGGTCGTAGTAAACCGTCGCCTTCTCGCCGGTCTTGTAAGCCGGCGGGCTGGAGCTGATCGAGCCTTCGATCTCGTACGGTTTGCCTTCGACCGTGTACGCCACGACGGGCTTGGAACCTTTGCTGTTGCCCCCGCCGCCGATCATGCGGATGACTTGGCCTTCGGTCTGCTTGCCCTGCAATTCGAAGTGGATCGATTTGAAGCCGAAGTACCCGCCGATGCCGCCGAAGAGCCCGCCGATCAAAATCATGATCATGCCCGCGACGATTCCGCCCCCTTTGGAGCGCGACCTCATCGCATTGAAGACAGGCGCCAAACTTTCGACGCTCGACTGCTGCTGCAAGCTCTTCACCTGATCGAACGCTTCGCCGACCATCAGCCGGCCGGCCGAGAGTTCTTCCAGAATGTTGCGAAGTTTTTCGTCTGTGCGCGGCGGGATCGCTCATGGAAATTCATCAAAGGGTGATGGGACGACTGTAACGTTATTCGCCGCAATACGCAGAATATTTGGCGTGCGACGCGGCTAACCTTCAAAGCCTCCCTCGCAGCACGTTTCGACGATCCGGTGACACTGCGAGCATTGCAGCTTGGCCCGAATGTCGATCAGCCGACCGCCGCAAACGGGGCAGGCGGGTCGACAACTCGGCGCAGGCGACGGGTCGGCCGGCGACGAAGTTTCGCCGGTCTGCGAGGGAACGCTGAAGTTACGAGGCGCATCTGCGGCGACATGTTACGGTCCTGCATGGCGAAGCTACGAAATGGCGGCGGCGGCCGGGGCGAAGAGTTCGTAATGGTCCAAATCCGCGACCGGCGCCGCCGGCGGAGCGCCACGCCACACGATGGTCGCCAATTCGCCGAGGGCGTCGGCCCAGTCGCGGCCGAGCGTTTCGCGCCGGTCGTGCGGCGCGACGACGATCAACCGTTTGGCGCCTTTCGGCCTGCCCGGCATCACGGCGTAGAACCGATCGAGATACGACGTGGTCTCCAGCGCCGCGCGAAGCAGCGTTTCGAGCAACTCGGGCGTCACGCGACGCGGGTCGGCCGCCGGCTCGACGACGATCTGAAACGTGCCGTGCGGATTCAATCGCACGGCTTCCGCGACGATGGCCGCGGCTTCGTGGCGTTTGCCGTGCAAATCGCCGCCGCGCAGCCAGACAGTGAACGCTTGAGCCATCCGCTCAGCCCGCGGTGCGATGTCCTGTAGGGAACGCCCTCCGCGGTGTTCCCAATCGGCGTCGCTTTCCAGTGCAGACGGAACGCCACGGAGGGCGTTCCCTACAGAATCGCAATCGACGCGCCAACATCTGAGCAAGCCGCGTCCCGCCGACTCGTCCGATTCCCAAATTGCTTCCGGTGCAAACTCCAACACCGGGTCTTCCCACGGGTCGAACTCGATGTCGAACATTTCCTGAGCTTCGGTCATCAACTCGCTCATCGTCGGCAGGTCGAGCGTCGGCGTGCGAAGCACGTAGTACGGCGTTCGCGATTGATACTGCAGGCCGAGCTGTTCCGCTTCGCTGCGGAATGCGGTACCCGGCAAGATCGCGAGGTTGAACACTTGAATCGAGCTGAAGAAGCGATTGGCGTGCAGGTAGTCGAGCCCGCGGCGCACGCTGTCGACCGTGTCGCCGGGCAAGCCGATGATGAGGTCGACCTTCACGTCGATGCCGACGTCGAGCAAGGCCCGCACGCCGCGCTCAAATGCCTTCATGTTGTTCTTGCGATCCATCAGGTCCATCGCGAGCGGATCGATCGACTGCAACCCGATTTCGACCTCAGTGAAGTTGGCCTGCTTCAAAAGTTTCGCCGTCGACTCTTTGATCCCCTCGGCCCGCAGTTCGCCGAAATACGTGAACTGGCCTTCGGGATTCTCGCGGGCCAAGAGTTCGACGAACTTATCGAAGTTGCGCCCCTGATTGAGCGTCGGATCGAGCAACACGACCTCGCGGGCTCCGCGCTCGCGGGCGTGCCGCAAGTTGGCGACGATCTTCTCTTCGGCCACGTAATACAGATCGTCGTAACTCTTCGGGTAGTAGCAGAACTTGCACTTGTAGACGCAGCCGCGGATCGTCTCGAGCAACAGCATCTGCTCGTCGGCCGCGTCGAGAATGCCGCACAAATACGGCGACGAAATCTCATTCAAATGCGGGAGCGGCTTACGAAACGCCGGCCGCTCCGACATACCGCTCAGGTGCAGCCCGGTGATGGAGCGCAAGGCGTCCGGCCATTCCATACCAGTCCCGACGCGCAAGCGAGGGGACGCGGCAGAATTGACAACAGAGAACGCGGGAATCCCGGAGGAGGAGAAAGAGTTTTCGTCTCTTCCTTCTCTGAGATCTCCGGGTTCTCTGTTGTGAATGTCCGGAATGTCCCCTCGCTTGCGCGTCGGGGCTAGTGCGTGATCGCCGACCGTTGCGAGGGCGCCAAGCAACTCGGCAAACGTCTGTTCCCCTTCGCCTACCGCCGCGAAATCGACGGCCGGATGTTCCAGCGTCCAACGGTTATCGGCCGTCACTTCCGGGCCGCCCACGAGCACGAGCGTTTCCGGTCGACGAAGCTTCAGTTGCTCGGCGATCCAGAGCGTGCGGTCGATGCTCCAGAGGTAACACGTGAACCCGACGAGCCAAGGTTCGCGCACCGCAATGGCTTCTACAAGCGCCGCATCGCCCAGCGTGTTGGCCTCCGCGGTCGGCAGCAGTTCGATGTCGTAACGTTCGCCGAGCCCGCGCAGCTCGGCGTACATCTTCAGATAAGCGCCGGCCAACGGCACGTTGCCGCGCACCGGCGCAGGCCCGGCCGGCGGAATGGGAAGCTGAACGAGAAGTACGCGGCGTTTCGACATAACCAATCAAATACGAGTCCCGATGCGCAGTGCGGGGAAACGGCAGAATTTACAACCGAGAACCCGAAGATCCCGGAGTGAGATGAGTCATCTCCACTTCTTCCTTCTTCTTCGGGGACTCGGGGGTCTCTGTTGTGAATCTTTGAAACGTCCCCTCGCTTGCGCGTCGGGGCTAGTGTGCTTCGTTTACGGGAGCTCTTTGATACTTATATTCCGAAACTGCACCAGCGCCGGCGGGCTGGTCCACTGGCCGTCTTTCTTCGAGCCGTGGTGTTGCAGGCCGACGGGTCCGGCTTCCGGCAGGCCGGGAAGCTCGGCGTTTTCAATCACCTTGTGGCCGTTGTTGACGACCGTCAACTTGTTGTCGACCACGGTGATTTCGAACGTGTTCCACTGGCCGATGTCGTTGTCGGCGTTTACTTTCGGCACGAGCGCGGCGCGCACGGCCGGCGGCATCGCTTGATCCATCCGGTAGCCGTACACTTCGCCGCTGCCGCACGGCCAGCACCAAATATTGCACTGCGATTTCATCGAACCGCGGATCAGAATGCCCGAGTCGCTATCGGGCACGGTGATCGTGATCGGCTTGCCGGCGGCGTCGAGCTTGTGCGTGCCGTCGAACTTGATGATCGGCACCCGCGGGTTCAGATACGGCGTGTCTTTGATCCGCCAGTCGACCTTCACGGTGAAATTCTTGTACTGCTTCTCCGTCCAGAGATGCTTGTCGTCCTTGGCTTCGCTTTCGCCGTCGTAGTCGATCACGCCGTCGACGATCTTCCAATGTCCGTTGTCTCCCTCCGGAACTTTCCAGCCGGTGAAGTCTTTGCCATTGAAGAGCGACGTAAACCCGTCATCGGCCCGGGCCGACGCAAGTCCGGCGGACAACGAAACGGCGGCGACGACGGCCAAAATGCGGTACGACATGGTGCGGGCTCGGCGGGGTGCTGACGAGGAAATCGGGACGCAAGATGCGAACCGTTCATCGTAGCCGCGAGCGGCAAGTCGTTCAAACCGGGCGACTTGCGGTAGGATGCGGGTATGGGAGACCGATCAACTAAAGAATGCGACGAGTGCGGTAGCGAATACTTTGCCGACACCTCCAAAATGGACAAGTTGTGTCCGGAGTGTGCGAGCCTGCTTTACAACTACGAGAACTGCTCGCACGATTTCGTCGACGGTCGATGCTCTAGATGTGGGTGGGATGGATCGGAGTCCGAATACCTCCGCAACCGCCGACTTTCATAGTGAACCATTACCCGACGGTACGGGTGCCACTGGTGGCTTGCCCACCAGTGCCGGATTCGACGTCAAACGAAGCAACGAAGCACTGGTGGACGAGCCACCAGTGGCACCCAACGTCCTTACGTCACCCCGAGCAGCTTGCACGCTTCTGCGTAGCCGGCCGCCGGCTGGTTGGCTTCGCTGGCCGTGACGCGGGCCAGGGCTACAAGCTGCCGCCACTTGTGCGGCGTGCGGGCCGCGGCGAATTCTTCGCTCGTCGTACGGTAGAACTTCTCGGCGTGCAAGGCCCCTTCTTCGCTGCAAGCAAACTTCAGCAGCACGTCGAAGACCGGTCGTGCCGGGTAACCGAGCAATCCGACGCCCTGGACGATCGCGCAGGCCCGCTCTTGGTCGTTTTCGCGGATCGCGCCGTCGAGCTGTTTGAGCATGCTCTCTTGGTCGTTCGCGGCGACATCCTTCAGCACTTCGTAGGTCGGCCGTGATTGCCAGTTCAAGAAGTCGCCGCCGCGCTCGATGCGATCGTTCGCCGCTTGGTAGCCGGCCATCACCAGGCACGCAGCCCGATTGCGCGGGTTTGCGGCGGCCGCCATGGTTCGCCACGCATGGGCCGAATCGCAGGCATGCACGCCGATCGAGTCGCCGTGAACGCTTCCTTCCGGCTTGCCCGCTTGAACCTGCTTGCCGGTACGGCCTACGTCGCGGAGGATCAACTCGTTCGTGGCCAGCGCGATGGCTTGGGCGATCGCCGTCGGATCGAAGCCTTCGGCAATAGCCCCGGCGACCGCATCGGCGGCCCGATCCGGAGTTGAGGTGAAGATCACGCGGCCGAGTTCGGCGACCCACTCGTCGTCGGCCGTTCGCGAACCGCTTTCTTTGCCGACGAGTTTACCGTCGAGCTTGAACTGATCGAACACTCGGGGCAGCACCTTGGCGACGTGCGAATGATGCTTGTGGGTCCAATCTTCGTTCTTCACGCAGTAGTGAACCGACTGCCGCAACATGGTTTGCGCCGCATCGCGGCCGACGATGCCGAGCATGTCGTAACAGCGCGAAGCCAAAACGATGCGATGGACGTCGGCTCCTTCGGTCACCGTTTCCAGCAAGACGTTGAACGCGGCGTCCGGATCGCCCGCCGTCGCCAGTGCGGCGTCGGCCGCCGTGCGGTTCTGCTGATGCACGGCCTCGCGCAACCGGGCCGCGGCGTCCGATGCCGATTTGCCGTCGGCGGCAATTTGCTTGAGCGTTTCCTGCTTGCGTCCGCCTTGCTCCTGCAAACGCTTCGTGTTGCGATAAAGCACCTTGAGCACCGGCAGCGCACGACGCTCGGCCGAGAGCTCTTGCGACATCCGCAGCGCCGGCGCGAGCGCCATGAACGTGTGGAAGCCGACGTAGTCTTCGCCGCCGAACGTGCGGGCATTGGCCAAGGCCGCGCAGGCGACGAGTTCCTTGAGTTCGGTCCCGTTGTTGATGCGCTCGACGACGAGCGGCAACAACTTTTCGGCGGCCGTTTCTTGCAGCAGGCAGACGAGCTCTTCGCGAACGCCGAACTCCAGCGGCTTGTCCGCGTCGGCCTCGCCGGCTCGAGCGCTACGGCCCCATGACTGCACCAGCCCCATGTCGTAGGCCGCGCCGTAACCGACGCCGGCGATGAGCATCCCTCGAGCGATATCGGCCAAGAATTCACGACGATCGCGGCGGTCCATGGCGAGAACTCCTGCAGTCGGCAAAGGAGCAATACGACGCACGCGGCGGGGGCGAACGAACGTGATCCTAGAGCGCCCGCAATAAAGACGCAAAGTTTCTAGCGGGGGGGAAGCCAAAGCAATACGACGAGCTAACTGAAGTCGACTACTGCGTATTTGCATCCTTCAAAGGCTGCCGCTCTCTCAACGCGGCAACGACGAGTTCGATCCGGAACTCCGGCACGACGGCATCTAAATGCGGCGGAAGGTTGCGCCACGGAACCGTTCGCAGTTGTTCCAGTGCCGTGGCAACCGCAGGCGTTCGCCGAGCGTCTAACCATTGCGTCAAAGCTTCGATGACTTTCCATTCATCGAGCGAACCAAGCACCAACTGGATTTCATTGCGAAACAATGGCCGCGGGGTCCCTTTAAACGGCGTCTGCAGGCGATAGCCCCCATCAATTTCAGTTCCGCTGACGCGAAACAAAATAGTTCCGCCATCTCGGTACATTCGGACATCCGAAACGTCACGTGCTGCGAAGCTCATTTAGCAAGCGTTCTGCTTCGCATGAATGCTGCCGTCGCCGGCCGTGCGGCCGTTCGTGGCGTGGCCGTTAGAGCTCGCAGCGCCGTTGGAGGCAGCCGCGCCGTTCGCGGAAGCTGCCGCGTTGGCCTGGGCCGTGCTCAGCAGCACGAACGGTTCGATGTACGCTTCCGGCTTCGTGTTTTCCGCCGGGGCCAGCGAGATCAACACGCACTTGAAGGCCGGCGTTTTCGACGACGGGTCGCGTTGCCGCGGTACCAAGACGTTGGCTTCCGGGCAGTACATCAAGGCGTTGCCGGGGCGGATTTTTTCGAAGGCCCGTACGATCACGTTTTGCATCCGGCCGGTTTCGTTCCAGATGTGGCAGCGATGATCGGCCTTCAACCCGAGGCGCACAATATCGTCGGGATGCATGGCGACGATATCGCGGCGATCGATGCCGCGGTACAGGTCGTAGTCTTCGTAGACCACGGTGTTGAACTGCCCTTCGCTGCGCACGGTCATCATGCGGAGTTGGCCGACCGATGGGTCGCTCAAGTCGCCGCCGGCGAGTTCGGGCAGGTCGTGCGTCTTCAGTAAGGCCTTGCCGCTTGGCGTCGGGAACTTCGGCGAATGGAACGTGCGGCCGCCGATTTGAAACTCTTTCTTGGTGTCGTCGACCTTGCCGATCTCTTCAAAGCCCGGCACGACGGCGGCGATCGTCTCGCGAATCTTCCGCGTGTTTTCCATGCCGTGCCAATCGATGGGGCCGGTCGCTGCGGAGCCGAGCACGCCTTGTGCGATATGAGCGATGATTTCGATTTCGCTCCGCGGGCCTTCGTGGCGGCGCGGGCCGCCGTCGCTGATGCGGATGTAGCTGAACATCGATTCTTGCGTCGTCGGCTGCGGCTCTTCGTCGCGAGCCAGCACGGGAAGAATGATCGTGTCTTCGCCGGCGAGGCCGTGGGCATGGCCCGTGTTGAGCGTCGTGTTCATGTACACGAGTAGGTCGAGCCCGCGAAGCGAGCGCGCGGCGTAGGTGGCATCCGGGTTGGAGCCGAAAAGATTCCCGCCGAGGCAGAAGCCGAACCGCATGCGGCCTTGATCAGCCGCTTCCATGCACCCCATCGTGTCGAGGCCGACGGTCGTCGGGAGCTTGATGCCGAACCGGTTTTGCAGGCCGTGAAAGATGGCGTCTTTCAGCTTCGGCGTGACGCCGACGGAGCCGATGCCTTGCACGTTGGAATGGCCGCGGATCGGCATCATGCCGGCTCCTTCGCGACCGACCATGCCGCGCATCAGCGCCAAGTTCGCGATGGCTTCGACGTTTAAGACGCCGTGCGTGTGGTGCGTGATCCCCATCGTCCACGAGAACACGACGCTCTTGGCCTTCGCGTAGCGGTCGGCCAGGGCGTCGATATCGGCCTTCGAGACGCCCGACTTCTCAACGATCTCATCCCAGGGCGTCGCACGGAGCTTGGCTTCGAGGGCCGGCCAGCCTTCGCAATAGGCGTCGAGGTATGGCCGGTCGATCGCTTCCATTTCGAGGATGCGCTTGGCCATGCCGGTGACCAGCGCCAAGTCGCCGCCAATGTGCGGTTGCACGTAAAGCGTGGCGATCTTCGTGCCGAAGAGCAGGCTCATCGGATCGCTCGGCACTTTGAAATTCACCAGGCCGGTTTCCACGACCGGATTGATGACGACGACCTCGCCGCCGCGCTTGCGCAACTCTTTGAGCGACGTCATCAGCCGCGGATGGTTGCTCGCCGGATTGCCGCCGATAATGAAAACGCAGTCAGCCTTTTCGAGATCGTGCAGTTGAATCGTGCCAACGCCCGAGCCCAGGACGTTCGAGAGGCCGACGCCCGAGGCTTGATGGCAGTAGTAACTGCAGTTGTTCACATTGTTCGTGCCGTACACGCGGGCGAACAGTTGCAGCAGGAAGCCGGCTTCGTTGGAGCTGCGGCCGCTGAAGTACCAGAAGCTTTCGTCCGGCTGCGTGGCGCGGAGCTTGTCGATGATGCGTGCGTAAGCTTCGTCCCAGGAGATCGGCGTGTAATACTGGGCGCCCTTTTTCAAGAGCACGGGCTGCACGATCCGGCCGCAGGTTTCCATTTCGCGCGGACTGAAAGCCTGAAGCTGGGGGACGGAGTACGTCGACCAGAACTCGGGCTTGATCGCCCCTTGCATGTCCGACGCCATGGCCTGCAAGCTCTTCTTGCAGACCTCGGGGAAGTGGCCGGTTTCGTTGACCATGCCGCCGGCTTGGCCTCCCATTCCCAGCGCGCAGGTCTTGCAGGCGTTCTTCGAGCGCATCGCGCTCCAGAACTTCCAAATCTTCCAGCCGCTCGATTCACGGGCCTTTCGCCACGTGTACCAAATGGCCTGCCATCCGCCGCCGGAAGTGAGTTTTTTCATGGGCTTGCAAGCCGTGCGAACGATGTCTGGGGGTGTGCGGACGATCGCATGTTTAAGTGTACCGCGCCGCGACCTGCGGGGTATATCGACCGCCTCATGGTCGCGGCGACGGGAATGTTTTAGAATCGTCCCGCCGCCGGGAAATTGCGGTGTTGCGCAGTGCGGAGCGACTCAGATCGAGCCGCGTTGAAGCGACGGGAAGCGCGCGGAGACACGCTCCGCGGCTCAATGTCGTGAGTTGGAATATCTGTGGGAAACAAGTACGCATGAGTTTTGAAATTGATCCGGCGTTGTGCCGCCATCGTCAGCAACGTTTGCAGGCCGAGATGCGGCGGCGAGATATCGATCTGGTGATCGTCGCCAAGACCGAGCATGTGCAATGGCTCACGGGCCCGCGCTTCGGCTGGGTTTTCGAACCGCTCGCGGCTTTATGGCGCGACGGCGTTTGCACGCTCGTCGCTCCCAACGCGGCGCCGCCGGTTCACGCGGCCGACACCGTCGTGACGTACGAAGCTCAGTGGCTCAGCACGCTGCGCAACGATCAGCGGCACGCGGCGGTGGACGCTTTGAAGAAGACGCTGCATACGCAAGGCAGGGCCCGGCGCATCGGCGTGGAGTATTCGTGCTTCCCGCGGCACTTCGGGGATCGAAGCATTGACGAACTGAGCGACTCGCTGGAGATCGTGGATGTGGAGCCGGCGCTTTACCATTTGCGCCGCCGCAAAGATGCCGACGAGTTGGCCCGCATCAAGCACGCGATCGGTGCGACCGGAGCGATGTACGCCAAGGCCCGCGAGATCATGCGGCCGGGCCTGAGCGAACTGGAGATGTTCAACACGCTGCAAGCCACGGCGGTGGACTACCTCGGCGAAATGCTAACAGGCACCGGCAACGACTACGCCAGCGGTGTGCCGGGCGGTCCGCCACGACCGCGGAAGATCGAAGCCGGTGAACTGTATGTTCTCGATCTCGGCCCGGCCTTCCGCGGTTACTTCGCCGACAACTGTCGCGCGATTGCCGTCGACGGCAAGCCGACGCCGTTGCAACTCTCGGCGCAGAAGCACATCGCCGAAGTCTTTCCGATGGTCACGGAGTATGTGAAGCCCGGCGCAAGCTGCCGAGCGCTGTTTACGAAAGTGAAGGCGCATCTCGACGCCTTCACCGGCGGCACGGTTCGACCATCACCTGGGTCACGGCATCGGGCTCTTCCCGCACGAAGCGCCGCACTTAAATTCCATGTGGGACGACACGTTCGAACTGGGCGACGTGTTCACTTGCGAGCCGGGGCTCTACAGCGACGAGCTGCGCGGCGGCATCCGCTTGGAGAACGATTACCTCGTCACGGAGACGGGCGTAGAACTGCTCAGCGACTTTCCGCTGGAGCTGGCGTAGGCGCGTTGAATCAAAGCGCCGTGCCGGCTACCAACCCAACGGGCGACGGTGCGACGGAACGGTCGAGCTGCGGTGGGGCGCGACGTTGCCCGCCGCGGCGTTTGCGGCGGACCCGCCGGTGCGTGAACCGCCGCCGGGTTCGAGCGCCACGCGTCGGGACAAGCTCAAGCGGTTGCCGATGCGGGGCCTGCTGCTTTTGATCAATGTTGAGCGAGCCGCCGAGTGCGCCGAAGTTTTGCCCCAAGTGACCGAACGGCTCTTGCGGCATCATGAAGAGCGGCGTCATCGTCTTCAGCGGTTGCGGCGGACGCAGCGGAACCACGGAGCCGTCGGGGATGAGCTGCGTCGGCGGCCCGAACGGATGGAAGTTCGCCGGCGGCAGAGAAGGGGGCGTCGCACGGACAGTCCCGGAAAGCGATGTGAGGACCGTTAAGCTAAGACCGACAGCCAAAGCGAGGCGGCTAGATCGGGCGGCGGCGTTGGCGAGAGTGCGCGGCATCTCTTGGTACATCGACCTTGCCGGACCGGAAAATTTAGCCCCGATTATGCCGCCGTCATTTGTCGAGTTTTCCGCATAGCCGGCCCTCGGCCGGTCGATGGTGTTTCTAGGCGGACGGTCGGCGCGCGGGCGCCGCCGGCGAGCTTCCGCCGGCAATGCCCTTTCGCGGACCTCGCGCACTCCCATGGCCGGTCGCATTCGTTCGCTTTACTTGGCTTACTTCTCCAAGCCGAAGCAATACCGTCCGCTGTTTAAGCTGTTGCGCAAACAGCCGGTTCGGCGAATCACCGAACTCGGCATCGGCACGGCCGAGCGGACGTTGCGAATGCTGGAACTCTGCCCGGCGAACGAAGAGACGCTCTACTCGGGCATCGATCTCTTCGAAGCCCGCGCCAACGGCGACGGAGCGGGCCTCACGCTGAAGGCGACGCACGCGCTGCTGGCGACCACGGGCGTGAAGGTGCGGCTCATTCCCGGCGACCCGATGTCGGCCCTTTCCCGGTCGGCCAACAGTCTCGCCCGGCAGGACCTGATCCTGATTTCGGCCGACCAAGATCGGGAGTCTCTGGCCAAGGCTTGGTTCTACGTGCCGCGGATGTTGCACGAAACCACCGTGGTGCTGTTGGAAGAACCGACGGAGGAGGGGACTCTGCTCCGACGCTTGACGCACGAAGAAATCGCCAAGCTCGCCGCGCCCCCCAAGGGCGGCAAACGGGCCGCGTAGTTTCCGCTTACAGAGCGGTCAGAGACGTTGCAACGTCGTCATGCCCCGCCCCTATCCGCCGGGTTGCTCGGCCCGGTATGATGGGGGCGTTCCGCTTCTCCGCTCCCGCTGGTAAGGAACACGGTCGATGACCGGTCCCCGCCGCGATCTGCAGCCGATTTCGCCGCAAGATCAAACACTCGACGCCGCGAGTCTGCGAACGCCGAGTCCCGCGCCGTCGATCCGCCCGATAGGGTCGCAAGCCAAGTGCGCTCAGATCAAGTATCTGGAAGGGACGGAGTCGGGCGAAACGGCCCAAACCAAAGCCCTGCTCGGCTACCGGCTGCGTAGCGCCGCGCTGGTGCTCTTCATCGGTTCGGCCGTATTCTTCGCCTGGGGTTCGTTTCGCGATATCGAATCTACGCTCGACGATCTCAACCTGCGCTGGGAGCGTTCGGTACTCCGCTGGTGCCACCTGGCGCACCTGCTCGGCCTGGGAATCTTCGCCGCGTTGCTCTGGCGATCGACCGAGAAGTTTTGCCTCAAATCGCTGCGGTGGATGGAGTGGGGCATCTTCGGCCTCACGGCGGCGTTCTTCGTGAACGTGCAGCATTTCGACATGCTCTATACCGCGTCGCTGCACAACTTCATTCCGAGCACGGTCGCGCTCTGGTTTGTGCTCGTCTTCACGTACGCCGTTTACATTCCGAATACCTGGCAGCGAGCGGCCGTCGTCATCGGCTTCATCTTGGCCGCGGCCATCGGCGGCTATGCTTACAACATTTGGACGCAGCCGCGCATTGCGGAACTCGCCGACGCTCACGCGCCGTTCTCGTCGATGCTCCTGCTCACGGCGTTCGGCTACGGCGCGAGCATCTACGGCACGTACCTCACCAATTCTTTGCGGCGGGAAGCGTTTGAAGCCCGCGAGTTCGGGCAATATCGCCTGAAGCGCTTGCTCGGCGCCGGCGGAATGGGCGAGGTCTACTTGGCCGAACATCGTCTGCTGAAGCGGCCTTGTGCGTTGAAGCTGATCCGGCCGCACAAGGCCGACGATCCACGGACGCTGGCTCGCTTCGAGCGCGAAGTTCAGACGATCGCCACGCTCTCGCACTGGAATACCGTCGAAATTTTCGACTACGGCCGGGCGGACGACGGCACGTTCTATTACGTCATGGAATACCTGCCGGGCCTCAGCATCGCCGACCTCGTCGAACGGCACGGACCGTTACCGCCGGCTCGCGTCGTATATTTGCTGGAGCAGGTTTGCGACGCGCTTCGCGAGGCCCACGCCGTCGGGCTGGTGCATCGCGACGTAAAGCCGGGCAACATCTTTGCGGCCAAGCGGGGCGGGGTGTACGACGTCGGCAAGTTGCTCGATTTCGGGCTCGTGAAGCAAAATATCGACGTCGACAGCACGCACCTCACGCTCGACGGCACCATCACCGGTTCGCCGCTGTTTATGTCGCCCGAGCAAGCCACGGGGGAAACGGAACCGGACGGCCGCAGCGACATTTATGCTCTCGGCGCCGTGGCGTATTACATGCTCACGGGTCGGCCGGTTTTCGAAAGCGACAAGCCGCTTAAGATCCTCTTTGCACACGTCAACGAAAAAGTCGTGCCGCCGAGCGAACTGAGGCCCGAAGTTCCGGACGACCTGGAGCGGGTCGTGCTTAAGTGCCTCGCGAAGAATCCGAAAGAGCGTTATCAGGACGTCGCCGCGTTGCGATTCGCCTTCCGCGACGTCGATTGTGCGGGCAAGTGGACTCGCGACGACGCCGCGAAGTGGTGGACTTCCGCGGGCAAAGAAGCTTTCGAGCCGGTGGAAGCGTAGAAGAGCTAGGAGACTGGAGCTAGGAGCGAAGAGCTCCGGCTGCATATTTGCTCCAAGCTCTAAGCTCCCGGCTCCACGCTGTCTCTCGGGAAGTGCTTCTCCACGACTTCGTAGAACTCCGCCGGCGTCGACACCTTGGCGGCATACGAACGGAACAGCCGGGCCCCGGCTCGACCGGCCGCATAGCAGCAGGCAAACCGGCGCATGAGCAGCGTTCCCTTATTTTCGCCGAAGCGCCGGAGCACGAGCTCGAAATGGTGCAGCAGCAATTCGCGCTGCTCGGTGAGCGTCGGATCGGGCGGTACCGGTTCGCCGCGGAACGCACACGCCGCTTGGTGAAAAAGCCACGGCTTACCGAGAGCGGCCCGAGCAATCATCACGCCGTCGACGTCGAACCGGTTGAACGCCGCCACAACTTTGGCGGCCGAATCGAGATCGCCGTTGCCGATGAGCGGAATGCGTTTCAAATGCGGCTTGATCGCCGAAATGAGCGACCAATTCGCGTGGCCGGTGAAGTAATCTTCGGCGACTCGTCCGTGGCACGTGAGCGCGGCGGCGCCGGCCCCTTCGACGACTTGGGCCACGTCGATCGCGTTGACGCAATCGCGCGTGCAGCCGAGGCGAATCTTGGCGGTGACCGGAGTCGGCGCACAGGCGGCGACCACGCGCTCGATGATCCGGCCCATGCGGTCGGGATCGCGAAGTAGATAAGATCCGCTGTGAGCGTCGCGCGTGATCTGTTTGACCGGGCAGCCGAAGTTGATGTCGACGACCGACACCTTGAACTCATGCGCCAGTCGCGAACCGACGGCGGCCAGCGTCTCGGGATCGTTGTCCCAAATCTGCACGGCCAGCGGCCTGGCTTCTTCCTTCACGCCCCAAAGCCGATCAGGAAACTCGTCGGAATGCGCCTCAATCGCCAAAAAACCGCGGGCGCTGACCATCTCCGTGGCCTGCAATCCTGCGCCGCCGTACTCGCGGACGATCTGCCGATAGACGAAGTTCGTGAAGCCCGCCATCGGAGCCTGCAAGATCGGCGGATCGACCACGAGCGGGCCGATCTTCAGCGGCTTCACTTCGCGCGTGAGGCGCAAGTCGTCAACGGCGGCGTCTGTCGTACTCATGCGGCCATTTTAGCCCGCCGCCCCGATTCAGGCGAGCGCCGCGGGCATGCTTAGCCGGCCGTCACCGCGGCGCGGGTTTCGTACGTCCGCTTTTCGCTGCCGGCGAACGAGTCGTTCAGCGCGATTTGGTACAGCTCTTGGCCGCACGAGGTCGGGTACTGACCCGTGATGCAGGCTTGGCAAAGCTGGTTGCTCGTCAGATTCACCGCTTTGGCGATCGACTCGACCGGCAAATAACGGAGCGAATCGGCCCCGAGAACCTTGGCCATTTCGTCCTGGGCTTCGTCGGTGAGCATGCCGTTCTTGAGAAACTTCGGCGCGAAGAGCTGGCCGATCGTGCTCATGTCGATGCCGTAGAAGCAGGGTGCGATGATCGGCGGGCAAGCGATCCGGACGTGGATCTCTTTGGCCCGGCCCAGATCGCGAATCCGCTTGAGCAGCACGTTCATCGTCGTCGAGCGGACGATCGAGTCTTCGACGAGGATGACCTTCTTGCCTTCGAGCACTTCGCGGAGCGGCGTGTATTTGCTCTCCGCCTTATTCTTGCGGCTGCTGGCCCCTTCGATGAATGTACGGCCCGAATAACGGTTGCGAATCAGGCCTTCGCGCGAAGGGATATTGAGCTGATAGGCCATCGAGTCGGCCGCGGCTTTGCTGGTGTCGGGCACCGGCACGACGATCGTGTCTTCGTCGATCGCCAACGTTTCCAGCCGTGCGAGTTCTTCGCCGAGCCGCGTGCGGGAAAGATACACGCTTCGGTCGTCCATCGTGCTGGCGACGTTCGCGAAATAAATCCATTCGAAGAAGCAATGAGCGCTACGCGGGCTCTCGGCGAACTTCTCAATGCCGAATCGGCCTTCGGTGATCGTAATCGCATGACCCGGAGCGAGCGACTTGATGTTCTCGGCCGCAAATCCCAGGTTTAAGAGCGCAACACTCTCGCTGGCCGCGGCAAAGAGCGGGCCTTCCAAAGCGTAGCAAAGCGGCTTGATCCCCATCGGGTCGCGAGCCAAGAGCATGTCGCCCATGGCGTTCAGCAGGGCGAGGCTGTATGCCCCGTCGAGCTTTGAAGAGATGTTTCGCATCGCATCGACGAGGCCGACGCGACCTTCGCCCGACCACTGCCGCCCGATTTCGTGCATCAAGATTTCGGTGTCGGTGTCACGGGCGAGGTGAAAATCGTCATGAGCCAAAAGCTCGGCGCGGAGCTGCTGGTAATTGGCGATTTGGCCGTTGAAGCCGAACGAGAACCACTTGTGCTTCTGCAGATGTTTCCGTTCGAACGGCTGAGCATAGCGGCGATCTTCGGCCCCGCAGGTGGCGTAGCGCACGTGGCCGACGGCAGCTCGCCCGGCAAACTTTTGCATCAGCCCTTCCGCTTTGTTGCGGCGGCTGAGCTGAAAGACTTCGGTAACGCTGCCGAGTTCTTTATGCGTATCGAGCAGTTGATCGCGGTCGGGATTGTACGACGTCATCCCGGCCGAGAGTTGGCCGCGGTTTTGGATGTCGAGCAACATCCGCGGAATCAGCCGCGACACTTGCTCGGGACCTTGTTCCGGGCACAACGGGCTCGGCGTGCGGCTCGGCAGGTGGTAGATCGCGGCGATGCCGCACTCGTGGTGCAAGTCGCTCATGAACGAAACGACCGCGGCGGCGGTCCCTGGGTGTCGTGGGCGGCGGCAGAACGTGCGGACGAAGCGGATTGCAAAGGTCACCGAGGCCTAACGGCCATCGGCGCTCGCAGGCCGACAAGTTCAAGAAATCGCAACCGACGCACGGTCGCCGCGTCTCTCAAACTGCCGAGACCGTCATTCTACGATTGCCTTCGATTTTCCTCAACCGACCGACCCGTTTCGCAGCATCGCAGCACCAGGCCTGCGGAAATCACCGCGTTCGCCTTGTGACCAACCACCGACAAGCGGTATTCTCCGATTTTTCTTTTCCTCGTTGCGGAAAGTCGCAAGCGAAACATCGTTTACAGCGGCTTGCGGTGGCGCAAAAGACGCCGCCGGACGCGAACATCGCCGAACGACTCGGCTTCTACTATCTCACAATGACCGACCCTCTTCGCCAAGATATCGCCGCGGCCGCCACCACGATTGTCGTCAAAGTCGGCACGCGTACTTTGACGCGCCCGGACGGTTCGCTCGATGAATCGCGTATTGAGCAACTCGCCACGCAGCTGCACCTGCTCATGGCGACCGGCCGCAAGGTGGTGCTCGTCAGTTCGGGGGCCGTGGCGTCGGGCATGGGCCGGCTGGGACTGAAAGAACGGCCGCGTGACTTGGCCAAGCTGCAGGCGGTTGCGGCCGTCGGCCAGAGCTACTTGGTGCAAACGTACGACCGCGTCTTTCGCTCGCTCGGACGCCAAGCCGCTCAAGTGCTGCTGACGACCGACGACCTCGACGAACGAGCCCGCTATCTGAACGTCCGAAATACGCTGCTGACGCTCTTAGAATTCGGCGCCGTGCCGATCATCAATGAGAACGACACCGTCAGCACGGAAGAACTGCAAACCACGTTCGGCGACAACGACCGTCTTGCCGCGATGGTCACCAATCTGATTCGTGCGCCGCTCCTCGTGCTGCTCTCCGACGTGCTCGGCCTCTACGACGGCGACCCGAGCGTCGAAGGTTCGAAGCTCATCTCGACCGTGATAAAGATTGACGAATCGATCTACAGCCTCGTCCGCGACAAGAAGACCGGACTCAGCAAGGGGGGCATGGCCAGCAAGCTCAACGCCGCCAAGGCCGCGACGCTCTCGGGTGAGAACGTGATCATCACATCGGGAAAAGACTTCTCCGTGCTCTCGCGGATCGCGGCCGGCGAAAGCATCGGCACGTTGTTCTTAGCTCAAGGCCAAGCGATTACTTCCTGGAAGCGGTGGATCGGCTTCACGGCCCAACCGCGCGGAGTGCTGGTGCTCGACGAAGGAGCCCGCGACGCCGTGGAGAAGAAGGGCAAGAGCCTGCTCGCCGCCGGCGTGGTCGACGTGCAAGGAGACTTCGCCAAGGGAGACGTCGTTGCCGTGCGCAATCGCGCGGGCTTCGAGTTTGCCCGGGGTCTCACAAACTACTCTGCCGCGGAAGTGCTGCGGATCAAAGGAATGAAGACCGAAGGAATCGCCGCGGCGCTGGGACACTGCCCTTATCAGGAAGTGATTCATCGCGACAACATGGCGGTCACCGTCTGACCGCCGTCTAGCGTCTTCCGCAAGCGAGCAGCTTCGCCGCTCTACCGTCGCTCGCCGATCGCCTCGAGCAACGCACTGTGCTGCGGTTGCTCGAACTGCGTTTGCGATTGATACGAGGCTTCATGCACCCGCAACGGAGCGGGCGGCACCGGCGGTTGCGAGAAGATGGGAGCTTGGGCCGCCGCACCGGCGGGCGCTCCCGAGGTGCAAGCGCCGTCGGCACAACCTGCCGCACAGCCGGCGCCGTTTGCACAGCCGTGCGTGCAGGAACCGTCGGCACACCCTTGGGTGCAGCTTCCGTCGCCGCACACGGCTCCGCAGCCGCAGCACACCGTTTGCACGACCCACTTGATCGACGGCTTCTCCACTTCCACGGCCGTCTTCACGAGCTTGGTTCGCGTCCGCACGGCGGCGCAAGTCGGTTGACGCACGGGGCAGCAATGTTCGCAGCCGTTGCAATCTTTCTTGCATTGGCAGCCCACGATCCTGCTGGGGCCCGGCACGCAAAAGTCTTCGCAGACGCAGTCGTAAACGAACTTCGTCTCTTTCTTCGTCTCGCAAATCGGCTTGCAAACCTTCTTCAGGTTGTGGCAACCGCACGAAGGACAGCAACAACCGCCCGCTTGCGCAGTCAGCGACGAGCCACGTGGTCAAAACGAGCGCGAGCGAGGCAATGCGAAGCATGGCGGCGGTTCCTTCCTTTTCGCACAAGCGAGTCCGTTACCGTGTTCATCGAATCGCACCCCGCCGAAGCTGCGTGGTTTTCGGCCTAACCGGAGAACTCGGCGCAGTCGGCAACGGCCGCGGACTTTGCGCAAGTTAAACATTGCGGCGACCGACATTTTCGTAAGCCGAAGCTCCGCCGCCGTCATTAAATTGCGCTGCCCACGGCCGCCGCGAATTCGCCCAAATCGCTTGCGGCGTCGGGCCTTACAAGTGCGACAGTCCCTGCCCGCGACCCTAGAAAACAGCCGCTCTGCGCGGTAAGCTGCCGGCATGTTCGATGCTTGCATTCCGCACTTCGAGCGTGCGCCGCAGGCCGGCTCTCGTCGCAAGCCTACGGATTTTTTATTTCGCTGCTTTCCGCATCCACGTTTTCCAGGATAGCCCGCTACCATGCCTGAATCGCGCCCCTTGGTCGGCATCATCATGGGGAGCAAAAGCGATTGGGAAACCATGCGCCATGCCGACGAGGCGCTCGCTCAATTCGGCGTGGCCCGCGAATGCCAAATCGTCTCGGCTCATCGCACGCCCGATCGGATGCGTGATTACGCCGTTCAAGCCGAGGCCCGCGGGATCGAGGTAATCATCGCCGGAGCCGGCGGCGCGGCTCACCTTCCGGGAATGACCGCGGCGTTCACGGTGCTGCCCGTCTTGGGCGTGCCGGTGCAAAGCCACGCCCTGCAAGGGCTCGACTCCTTGCTCTCAATCGTGCAAATGCCGGGCGGAGTTCCCGTGGCCACTTTGGCGATCGGCAAAGCCGGGGCGATCAACGCCGCTCTGCTGGCTGTCGCGATTCTCGGCAACAGCCGGCCCGAGCTGCGGGCCAAGCTCAAGGATTTCCGCAACGAACAAACGAACAAGGTTCTGAACGACGACTTGCCGACCGAGTCGTCGCAGCATGAGGCGGGCGCATGAGCAAGAGTTCGTCGAATAAATCGATTCTCCCCGGGGCCACCGTCGGCGTGCTCGGGAGCGGTCAGCTGGGCCGGATGTTCGCCATCGCCGCGCGGCGCATGGGCTATCGCGTTCATACCCTTTCGCCCGACGACGACACGCCGACCGGCCAAGTCGCCGATCGCGAAGTGCAGGCAAACTACGACGATCTCGACGCCGTGCGCGACTTCGCCCGGCACGTCGACGTCGTGACGTTTGAATTCGAAAACGTTTCCGCCGCCGCGACGGAAGCCGCCGCACAGTTCGCGCCGGTTCGTCCGGCCGGCAGCGTGCTGCACACCACGCAGCATCGGCTGCGCGAGAAAACGTTCCTTGCTCAAAACGGGTTCCCGGTCACGCCGAACGAAACCGTGCGCTCGCTCGCCGAACTTGAAGAGGCCTTGGCCCGTTTGGGAACGCCGGCCGTGCTCAAAACCGCCGGCTGGGGCTACGACGGCAAAGGCCAAAGCAAGATCGAACGCACATCCGACGCCGCCGCGGCCTGGGCCAAGCTCGGCACGACCGAAGCCGTCCTCGAAGCTTGGGTGCCGTTTCAAGGCGAAGTCTCCGTGGTCGCCGCTCGCGGGCTCGACGGCAGCTACGCAGATTTCGGCGTCGTCGCCAACACGCACCGCAATCACATCCTCGATCTGACCGTCGCACCGGCCGACGTGAGCGACAAGGTCCGTCGCGAAGCCGCCGCGATCACGCGCGCCATCTTGGAAAAGCTCGACGTCGTAGGCGTCCTCTGCGTCGAATTCTTTTTGACGAAAGACGACCGGCTGCTCGTCAACGAACTCGCACCGCGCCCGCACAATTCCGGTCACTTTTCCTTTGACGCCTGCGTCACGAGTCAGTTCGAACAACAGTTGCGAGCCATCTGCGGTTTACCGCTCGGCTCGACGGAGCTGCTGCGACCTGCGGCCATGTCAAACTTGCTCGGCGACCTGTGGTCGAACGGCGAACCGAACTGGGCCGCCGCTTGCAAATTGCCCAACGTCAAAATCCATCTGTACGGCAAAGCCTCGGCCCGCCCCGGACGCAAGATGGGGCACCTTACCGCCATGGCCGATTCGCCAGCCGAGGCCGCTCGCTTAGCGCTCGCGGCTCGCGAGGCATTACTGCTCCGCGATTGACCGCGGCAGCCACTCGGCGAATCGCCGCCCCGCTGCGTATAATGAACCGCGGCCCGACGCAGGCCTGTTCTTTTGCCGGCCCCTACGCAAACTGATGAAACGCAAAGAGCATATCGATCACATTCTGAAAAACTGGGAGTATTCTCCCGGCGAAGTCGATGCACGTCTGGCCCGCGGCGACGACGGTCGCGAAGTCGTGCAATTGCGAATCGATATGGGCCTGTTGCAAATGGAAGTCGACGGCCGCCCCGACGGCACTCGCCCGCAAGGGGCGGAAACCTACTACGACTTTCTCGTCGCCGCGGCCATTCAAGAGGGAGACGAGTTCGAGCTCTCCGAAGATCAATGCGGCGAGGCCGATCGCGAATTCGTGCAGTTTTATCAGCGGCGGCTTTGCTGGCTGGCGCTTCGTGAATATCAGCGGGCCGTACGCGACGCCGACCACAGCTTGGCGTTTATGGACTTTTGCACCAAGCATTCGCCGAGCGACGAATGGACTTGGTCTCACGAACAATATCGGCCGTTTATTTTGTTCCACCGCACGCAAGCCGCGGCCATGGCGGGGCTCGACGACGACGGCCCGGAAGCCGCGATCGAAAAGCTCAACGAAGGCCTGAGCCGCATTCACGCGTTCTTTGAAGAGCACGAAGCGGAAGAAAAGTTCGAAGACGACGAACTCGTAGCCCGGCTGAAGAATCTGCGCGAGTCGGTTCGCGACCACTATCACGTCGGCCGCACGCTCGAAGAACGGCTCAAGGAAGCCATTGCCGGAGAGCAGTACGAATTGGCCGCGCAACTTCGCGACCAGATCTCGCTCCGTAAAAAGCCGGAACTCTAATCGGCCCCGGCTTCCGCCTCGTCAACGAGAGCGATTTTTTAAGCTACCGCGCGAGCTTCCGGTTCCAGCGCCGATACGCCGCGTAAATCGGCAGCAGTACGAACACCCAAACGGGCGCCCACGGCGCGAAGCCGACCACGCCGACCAACAAATTCTCGCCGAACGACTGCACGCCGTGGAGCGAAGTCGTGAAGGCCCGCTCGATCCGCTTGGCCAGCGTCGGAACTTCCGGCGGCTGATATCCGCGAATCTCGGTGATCGTCAGCTCGATGGTCGTCAGCGACGTTAGATCGGCCAACACTCTTAGTCGGCCTTGCATCCGCTCCACTTCTTCGCGAACCCGCGAAAGCTCGTGCTCAACCTGCAGCACATCGGTCAACTTGCCCGTGCGGTCGTCGAGCAATTTGAGCAGCCGCTCCTCTTCCTTGGTCTTGTTGCGGATGCGGGCCTCGACGTCGTAATACTCCTCGCTGACGTCTTCAGAGCCGGTCGTCGCGGAAATCACTTCCCCCAATCCTTTGGCCGAAGCGACGAACGCGTCGAATTGCTTCACCGGCACGCGCAGCCGCCATGTGCCGCGGCGCGTAGCGCCGTTGGAACCGGTGAGATTCGAATCGGCCACGTAACCTTCGTGCTTTTTCACCAGCTCGGCGACCGCCGATTGCACCGGCGCGAAATCTTCCACCGCCAGTTCCACCTTCGCCCGATAGATGATTTTCCGATTGTCGGCAGGCTTCCCGGCCGTCGCGCCGGCCATCGTGAGATCAGACGACGCCTTATTGGGTGCAGCACTATTTTCCGCTCGGACCGCCAGTTCGGCGGGCCGCTTGGCGTCGCAACCCGCCAGCACGGCAAACGTGACGACGAGCGCAAACGCGGACCAAAAACGCAACGGCTCGACGGTTCGCACAAACGGGAAACGAACAACAGACGCGAAGCGCAACATAATCATCTCCGCAGGCCGTGGCGGGGGCCGAATGCTTGGTAACTCCGTGCTCTGACAATGAGATGCAAGCAGCCGCCGAAAAATTCCCGCGGCGCGAAAAGATTGCGCTGCTAGGGAAGCATCGCTTCAACGCCGCTGCCGGCGAACGAGCGGCGAGCAACGTGCCGCGAAGCGAACGATCGTCGCGCGTGCTTCGCCGCGCCAATATGCCGCCCGCAGTCGCTGTCGGCCGCCGATATCACTCGCAGTGCCGGCGGCGACTCTGCCGAAGTTACGGCGTTTTCCACCGTGTACAGCGTGCGTTTAGTACTCATGCGAAGCGATTACAAAGAGTTTGTAACTTCGTGTACAAACGTACGTCGGCTTGCAAACGGCGAGAATTCGTCGCAAACAGATGGGCGACAATCGGTTGCGCGAATCGTGAAATTTCTTCGCTGCCGTTGGCACGCCCTTCGCATTTAGCTCTTACCATCCGAAACGGGTGAAACAACGCAAGCAAGGAGCTAAGTCATGTTGGTTCTGTCACGGAAGGTTGAGCAACAGATTCAAATCGGCGAAGGAATCGTAATCACCATTTTGCAAGTGAAGGGGAATCAGGTTCGCATCGGTATCGAAGCCCCCCGCGAAGTCCGCGTGATCCGCGGCGAACTCGAACCCAAGAATGAGAAGCAAGCCGAGCCGTCGGCCGAACGCGTCTTTCCGCCGGTGGCTCGCAACCCGCGGATGACCGACGAGAAGCAGTTCACGATCGTTCGCCGCAGCCTTGATTCGGCGACGGCGGAACGCGTCCGCCCGAACGAACTGGAAGCCGACGAAGTCGGCGGCCGTGAAACGGTCGTTCGCGACATGGAACTCCGGCTCTCGCGTCGCTCGAGCATGTCGGCCCTGCGAGGCTTCGTCCTGCCGCGTCGCTAAGCGTTACCGCGGGGCCTGTCCGACGGCCGGCCTCGCGGTGACTTCTGCGGCGGGAACATCACTCGCCGCACCAAAGCTCGGCTTTTCGCCGGGCGACTCGGTCGCGGCGGCGAGCGGGGGCCGGCGAAACATCACCGGCGGTTCTTCCGCCGGAGCGGCAAGTTCGAAAGCCCGCTCAACCCGATTGAGCGGATTCATGTGAATGTCGTTGAGATGCACGAGCAGCACCCGCCGAACTTCCATCACGCTCTGCGGATGACGATGCACGGCCATATGATCGGACGGGACGACGATTTCCGAGACGGCGCTGTCCAAGTGAGCGCTTTCGCGCGACACCACGCCGTCGGAACCCGATGCCACGCGGCCTAAGAAGCCGTCTTTCGGCACCACGCCGATGATGTTGTGGTAAACGCAGCCCGGCGCTACGGGCGATTGCAGCATCACCGGAATGATCGGCGATTCCGGCGCCAGCGAATCAATGCTGGTCTTGGTCTCCAACAGTTTCGGATCGCGGAAGAAGCCGGGATTCTCTTTCACGATCGCCTCGCGCGTCATCATCATCGTCGAGGGCAGCTTGATGAGCTTGTTGGCGAGCCATTGCGTGGTCTGGTTCGAGAAGCTGCTGCCGTGGTGCGGCGTGCCGATCGTGACGACCCGCTTCACCGCGTAATTCGGCTCGAAGTAAAAGACCTTCTGCAACTGGCGACGCGTACTTTCGTCTCCCTTGAGTTGCTGAAACGGCTGATCGCTGACGATGTGCCAATAATCGTCGCGGCTCTCGAGCGTTTGCAGCCGGGCGACCAAACCTCCCATGCTGTGGCCGACCAGCACCATCTGATCGAGGGCCGCTTCTTTTTGTTGCGGATCGATCCGATTGCGCATCTCCGCCAGCTCGTCGCGAAACTTGGCCGCCGAATTCCAGAACGGCTGCCCCGTCGGGTAGAGATAGAACCAGAATTGGTAGTGCTCGCGCAACGTCGGATCGCTGCGTAAGTCATTGAACATTTCCATCCACGTCAGCGGACTCGACCAGAGCCCGTGAATCATCACGACGGGGATTTTGCCCGGCTCGTACGGCTGCAACATGTACAAGCCGGCGTGTTCCTTGTTGTAGTCGGGCCGTAGCAGGCCGATCGTCGCCAACTCGTCGAGCTTGAGCTCGGGATTGTTCAAATAATGGGCCAGCGCCGTACTGGTGTCGCTTTCCAACGGCACGCGGCGACCGGCCACTTCGATGTCGGTGGCGTGCAACGGATCGTAAAGTTCCAGCTCGACTCGCTGCGGCAACGTTTCGCTCGCGCCGCCGTCCGTGACTTCTCCCGTCGGCACGACGCGCAAAAACGCCGTGACCGGGAAGCTCAAATCCGGCGGATAGTATTTCTCTGCGAGCGATTCGTCAGCGTGCTTCTTGCGAACAGCGATCAGCGGCACGCCGAGGCCATACGTCTGATAGCGATTCGTCAGCCCGGAAACTTCGTAGTCGGACACGAATTCGAAGCCGGCGAAATCGTCGGGATGCCAATTGTCGGAACGTAGCGCGATGGTCACGTCGCATTTGCGATTGGCCGATTCGATCGTATGCACCGCCCCCGGCACCAATTGCCCGCGTTTTTTGACGATCCGCAGCGCCGACTCCAGCGCCGAGTTGTACAAATCACATGATCCGCGGAACTGCGGGTCGTACGGATTGCGGGCCGGGCCGTACTTCGTATCGAACAGATACATATACGAATAGGCGACCGACGTTTCGTAGAAATCGAGCGCGACTTTTTCGTTGTTCGATTCGGTCTTCTTGCCGGCGACGTAAGCCAATTCCGAAACGGTGTAGACGAGCTCGATCGACGGTTCGCGCTGCAGGATGGCCTGGAACTTCGTGAGAAGTTGCTGCGGGTCTCCCTTGAGATCGTTCACCGCGTCGTAGCGACGCAAAACTTGCATCGTTCGTTCGGAGGGCTTCGGCCCGCTGCGTGCCGCAAGGCTCAATTGCTCGGAGAGCGGATTCTTCGGCGCGGCGCGAAGCTTGACGTACTTCGTCGGCGAGCAAGACGCCGCCGTGCCGACGATCGCCGCGACGACGAACCACGGTCCGGCGCGCGAGGCGACGAAACGTAGCGCCGTAGTTCGGCGATCGCTAAGCGAGTTGACGAAGCGACGGAGCATCGAGACCTGGAAGCTTCGGGACGCCGGCGGTGCAGGGCCCGAGCGTGGAGGAATGTGCGGAGTTTGGGGACGATTCCAATAGTGAAATCCGCCGCAGCGGTCAATTGCGGCCTACGAGCTTGCCGGCATGTTCCGCACGTTTCTTAGGAGCAAATCTCGCTAGGCTTCGTCTTAGTCCGGACTTACGATGGCCGAATCGCTCCATTTTGAATGAACTGCCGGCAGCCTCCGCCGGCATGATGCTCAGGCAACGCTGAGCATTCGTCGCCCGGTTCCCACGCGGAGAGTTTCATGCCTGTTCGGATCATCTCAGGCGCCGGCGAGTTGAAAACGCTCGTCGGTCAAAAGCTCGGCGCCAGCGACTGGTACGAGGTGACGCAGGATCGCATTGACGCATTTGCGCGCGCCACCGGTGACGACCAATGGATCCATTGCGACCCGACGCGCGCGGCGACGGAAGGGCCGTACGGCACGACGGTCGCTCACGGATTTCTCACGTTGTCGCTGTGCATCAAGCTTGCGGAGTCGGCGTTTCGCGTGGTGGGAGTGACGATGATCATCAACTACGGTCTGAATCGCGTCCGTTTCCCGTCGCCCGTGAAGTGCGGCTCGCGCGTGCGGATGCATTCGGAATTGCTGGAAATTCACGACGCCGCCCAGGGACTGCAAGCCGTTTTTAAGCACACGATCGAGGCCGAGGGAGAACCGCGGCCGGCATGCGTGATGGAGTCCGTGCTGCGGCTATTCTTTTAGGCCGCAGCCGGCTACGATAAACTTTTGATCGTGCGCGGCGAGATTTCAACGCCGCCCCGAAACGTTATTCGAGCGTGATGCCGCAACCTGCCGTACTTCGACAAGTGCTACCTTCTCCGCTGACGCAACTCGTAACTCCGCGCCTCGTCATGCGTCCCGGAACGGTGGACGACGCGCTCACCCACTACGAAGCCGCGCACGAGTCAATGGACGTCGTCGGCCGCTGGCTTTCTTGGTGCCATCCGACCATGACGCTCGAAGACAGCGAGAATTGGCTCGGCCAATGCGATCGGGCTTGGCGATCGGGCGAGTATTTCGGCTTCTACCTTTTTGAACGCGACGGCGGACGATTCGTCGGCTGCTGCACGATCAACGAAATCGATCGGGCGCGGCTCCGAGCCAACCTGGGTTACTGGATCCGCTCGAGCCGACAAGGACGCGGCATTGCGACGGAAGCGGTGCCGGCCGTTGCCCGCTTCGGGTTTCAGCAACTCGGCCTCGAGCGGCTGGAAATCGTCGCCGCCGTCGGCAACCTCGCCAGCCAACGTGTGGCCGCGAAGATCGGTGCAACGTACGAAGGCCGAGCCCGCAACCGCTTGCGAATTCACGGCGTGCAAAACGACGCCGCGATTTTTTCGCTCGTGCCCGATGATGCGATTCTAGCGCCGCCTCCCGCAACAAAGTAACTGCCGGCGCATGGCGTGAATTGACTCGCGCGCTATGCGTGCCCGACAGGCATGCGATGCGTGGGCATCGGTCGACCGGGCCGGAAGCTTTGCATGTCGACGACTTCGCACCGCGCCGAATGGGCGACGGCAAACTCGGCGGCCGTACGACGGACGGCGGCATCGAGATCCTCAGCGCGACGGCGACACGAGCGTTGACGACGAATTCGTAATTCTGCTCGGCGGCCCCTGACGCAATGGAGAGCTCCGGCGGCACGTCGGAACAAACCCAATTGGCCACGGCGGAAACATCGTCGGCGGAAGCCAGCACCTTGAGGTGAGCCGGCTCCGCGCCGGCTTCGCGGCAAGCGTCGGCGAGGCGTTTCACGAAGTCGAGCAGCGCGGCATCGACGGCCGTAGCGGCCGGGGCGGCGACTTTCACCGTGCAGTTGAGCCAACCCAGTTCGGCTTCTCCTTCCGCGTAAACGTCGTAATCCATCTCCGGCGTGCTGAGCCGTGTTTGCGCGGGCTCTAGCAACTGCTTGGCCAACGCATCGACGCCCGCTCCGGTGCGCGCGCTGATTGAGAGCGTCGCCTTGCCGGGGTATTGCTCTTTGAGCATTTCGACCAACCGCCCGGCTCGTTCAGGGGCGAGCTTGTCGATCTTATTGACGACGACGAGATCGGCCTCCTCCAATTGCTTCCGGAAGATGTAGGCCGCTTTCGATGAAAAGCCGACGTCGGCGGCATCCCCCAGAATCTTCTCGCCGTGCTCCGGCTTGAGCAGCACGGCCAACGGGGCAAGCTCTACTTCCGCAGAGTAGAGATGCTTGAGCGGTTCCATGACCGTGGCGGCGAGGTCCGTGCAGCTGCCGACCGGTTCGGCCAAGACGACGTCCGGCCGCTCGGTCGACGAAAGCTCGCCGACGACGCGAACTAAATCGTTGAACTTGCAGCAGAAGCAGGCCCCGGTAACCTCGCCGACGTCGAACCCTTGAGCCCGCAGCGAAAGCGTATCGACCAACCCATGGGCCTGATCGTTGGTCACGATGCCGACGCGCAGTCCTTGGTCGGCGTAAGTCTTCGCCAACCGGCCGATGAGCGTCGTCTTTCCGGCGCCGAGAAATCCGCCGATCATCACATATCGCAATCGCTTCATAGCGTCCTCACAGGCGTCGTCATAGAGCAGGAACTTGGGTTCTGACGACGATTAGAATATGCTGTGACTTGCGTCGCAACCCGCCGCGCGATCCATGCGAATCGGCTTGAGCGACGCACCGTTTCCTACGAGTCGCCCTCTTCACGAAAGCTCCTTCGCGCGTGGCCCGAGTTCCTGCAATTTGCGGCGGCGAACCGGCATTTGCCGAAGGCCCGCCGCCGTGGCCTCGTGCAAATTCGGAAGTTCACTCAGCACTCGTGGCCGCCTACGCCGATGGTTCGTGGGGCCGCTATCACGGACCTCACGGCGAAGCGTTGTGCGCTCGAATGCGAGAAGACCTCGCCTTGCCGCACGTGCGGCTTTGCAGCTCCGGAACAATCGCCGTCGAGCTTGCGTTGCGAGGGTTGGGAGTCGAGGCCGGCGACGAAGTGTTGCTCGGCGGCTACGATTTTCCGGGAAACTTTCGAGCGATTGCGGCGATCGGCGCGGTGCCGGTGCTCGTCGATATTCTTCCGGCTACGTGCGGCGTCGATGCCGCACAGGTTGCTTCGGCTTGCACGACGCAAACCCGCGCGATGGTCGTCAGCCATTTACACGGCGGCACCGTTGACATGCCCGCGATCCTAGACGCGGCACGGAGCCGCGGTTTATCCGTTGTGGAAGACGCCTGCCAAGCGGCCGGCGCCACGATTTGCGGCCGCCCCGCGGGAACTTGGGGCGATGCGGGGGTGTTTAGCTTCGGCGGCAGCAAGCTTCTCACGGCCGGCCGGGGCGGGGCGGTCGTCACGTCGTCGTCGGCCGTTTTCCAACGTATGAAAGTCTTCAGCGAGCAGGGGAACGACGCCTTCCCGCTTAGCGAACTTCAGGCCGCGGTGCTGTTGCCGCAGTGGAACAACCTGAGCAGCGATCACGCACGCCGCGCCGCGGCGGGACGAATCCTGCACGAAATGCTCGCCGGAAACCAAGCCGTACGGCCAATCGTACCTGCTACGGCAGATTGTTCCCCGGCGTATTACAAACTGGGGCTGCTCGCCGCCCCCTCACCTTCAGGCGAAGCGACGCGCGACCATTTCTGCAGAGCCGCCCGTGCTGAAGGCATTGCGATCGACGCCGGGTTTCGAGGATTTCTGAATCGCACGTCGTCGCGTTGCCGTCGCGTCGGCGCTCTCAGAGGTGCCGCGCAGATCGCACGCGACGTCGCGTTGCTGCACCACCCGGTTTTACTGGAAAGCGAAGCCGTCGTGAGGCGCGTCGGCGAGACGTTGCTCGACTTAACGAAGGCTTTCGCCGACGGAACGATTCGCCTTTCCGACGCTCCACCGACCGCAGACGAGTTTGCTTAAGCCATGTCGAAGCCGCTACGATTTCTGCTGACCAACGACGACGGCGTCGATGCCCCCGGCTTAGCCTCGCTCGCCGCCGTGGCCCGTGAACTGGGCGAAGCATACATCGTCGCGCCGCATATCGAACTTTCCGGTTGCAGCCACCGCGTGACCGTCGATCGGCCGCTAACTCTTCAAGAGCTCGACGCGCGGACGTTCCGCCTCGACGGTACACCGGCCGATTGCGTGCGGGTCGCGCTCGGCCACATGCGGCTCGAGGTCGACTATGTCCTGTCCGGAATTAATCCGGGGGGCAACCTCGGCGCCGACGTTTGGATGTCGGGCACCGTCGCCGCAGTGCGGGAAGCGGCGTTGTGGAAAGTACCGGGGATCGCGATCTCGCAGTACCGGCGGAGTCGCGAGCCGGTCGATTGGCGACGGGCGGCGAATTGGACGCGTGAGGTGCTTGCGGAACTCTTCGAGCAAATGCAACCGAGGGAGCCGGAGCAAGCTTGTCGAAGTTGGAACGTCAACCTTCCCGATCCGCCGGCTGCGGATGTTTCTCCGACGCCGGCGAGAGAATGTTGTGCGATCGACGCCAATCGGCTCGATGTGCGTTTCGAAGCGAGCGGTGACCAGTTGCGCTATCGCGGCCGGTATCAAGACCGTCCGCGAACTCAGGGGAGTGACGTCGAGCGATGCTTTGCGGGAGCAATCGCCGTATCGCAACTGACGTTATGAACCTCGCGCAAAGAGGTGCAAGCTTCACCGACGCCAAGCTGAGACCTTCCGCCGAACTACTTCGCCGAGCGGAGCGACTTTTCGATGATCTCCGCAATACGGTTTTCACCGTAGCGCTTCGAGGTCGGGGCAGCGTCGACTTCCACCGTCGCGAGCAGTTCGCGCAATTCACCGCGCATGATCTTGCAATCGGCGGGGGCTTCAATGCCCAAGCTCACACGATTACCGGAGAGGCGATGCACCGTGACTACGATATTGTCACCGATGCGGATTTGCTCACCTTGCTTGCGGCTCAGAACCAACATGACTAAGTCCTCCATGACAGGCACCGCATTTGTAGCTTTCATTCGCTCGACCGCCGCGGTGCTGAGGCAGATCGCCGGACTCCCCAAATTGCCGGGAAGGTGGATCAAGTAGTCCGCAAACGAAGTGCCGTAGTGCAAAACACGGATATGAGCAACCCGAGACCACAGGCGTTAAATGCCTACCAATAAAAAACTTAGGGCATTTTTACGCGAAAGCTACATAGTTCATGATCAGCCGCTTTGAATCGTTTTTTTGTCCCGAATTGAGAAGAATTTCTCAAGTCTTGGGCGCGCTTGGCCGGTTTTCGTGCGCCGACCGGTTGTTTTTCGGCGCCCCTGTCTAGTCTTCGACCTTCGGTTTTCGGCCATTTCTACCGCGATCTAAGCGAAAACTGAACTCACCCGTCGTTAAATGGCAGGAGAAAGTCGGCGTCGCATCGCGGAGGAAAGTAGACCTTCGAACCGCGGGCCCGTGGTCAAAACGGCAATCCAAATCAGTGCGGAATGTTTTCGAACTGACCTAGAGCGATTTCAAAACGAAAAACTATAGTTGAGTACGTCGGTGCGAAATTCGCATTTCGTCAGCCGACCAACCATCCGAACGAACGTTCGGCGCACCTGATACCGCGCATGCGAAACATCATCTTTCGACAATCCCTGGCGATTCCGTATCGCGTCTATCAAGGACGTTTGGAAATCTGCCTCATCACGTCATTGCGCAAACGCCGCTGGTGTTTTCCCAAGGGCTACGTCGAACCGGGTGAGACGGACACCGAAGCCGCTTTAAAAGAAGCCTGGGAAGAAGCGGGACTAACCGGCCGCATCGTCGGCGAATCGCTCGGCAGCTACGACGACAAGAAACTCGGCACCGTGCGCCGCATCACCTGCTATACGATGCAGGTAGCTCGTTCAAGGCGCGAGTGGAATGAGTCGTCGTTGCGCCGCCGCTGCTGGTTGCCGGCCGCCGAGGCCCTAGAACTCGTCGATCGCGCCAAGCAGCGAGCCATCTTGGCCGTGGCGATTCAACGATTGGTGCGCCGCGTAGCGCGGGCCGCCGGTTAAGCGGCGTCGTCCGAAGATCGACGCCGCTTGTTCGTACTCGGCTGGCCTTCGTCTGATTGACTCGTCAAACGAATCGTTCGTCGCCGGAACCTATTTGCCCGTCGTGTCGGCGGCCTTCTGCATAACGTCGGCGATCTTCACCGTCGCACCGTTTTGCCGTTTGCTTTCATCGGCCGCTTCCATAAACGCGATGAGATTCGTCGTCGTTTCCGGAGAAACCGGCGCATCGCCCGTTTGAAAAAACTTGGCGATTTCCACAAGCATCGGGCCGTAGCCGCCGCCGGGCCGATCTTCCGTCGTGCCGCTGGCATTCTTGCCGAAGACGTACGCTCCGTAGCCCGACTTGCCGCTGCGAATGCCGCGGAACGTGCCGACTCGGCCGTCTTTCCACACGCCGGTCACCACGTGCGTGTCTGCGGTCGCCGTGCATTGCACGCTTTCACAACCCGGCCCCATGATGGTGAAAAGAATTTCGACTCCGTGGATACCGTACCAGAACAAGTCCGGGTGATGCTCTTCCAACGAGCAAGGCCCGAACGCCACGCAGCCGATGACCTCTCCGAACCGGTCTTCACCGTTCACGGCGACAATCCCCGGATAGTAGCGTAACGATGACGTCGAGAAACACGGCGTGCCCGTCTCTTTGGCTAGCCGGAAAATCTCCAACGTGTCCGCCAACGACGCCGCGATCGGCTTGTCGATAAAAAGCGGCTTCTTCTTCTCGCTCAAGCGATTGGCTTCGAACACGAGCTTGGCCTGCGCCAAGTGCGGTCGACCGTCGACGCTTTCCAGCAGAATCGCGTCAACCTTTGGCAGCAGAGCTTCGATTGAATCGACAATCTCCACCCCTTGCTTACGTAAAGCCTCGGTGAAGCCCTCCACACGCGAGCTGCTGGCCGAGATATCGGGCGAACCGCCGGGATACGCCGCCACGACGCGCAATCCGGCCAGAGGACTCTCGGCCTTTGCCTTACCGATTGCTCCGGTAAACGCCGTAACGTGCGACGTATCCAACCCGATGATGCCGACCTTCATCGGTTCGGCTGCCGCGGCAGGCGAGGCGAAACCTGCGGTGGCGAGAGCAAACAAAACGAGGGAACGAATGGCTATCGGCATGATCGAGGATAACTCCGTGCAAGCAAAAGGAGGGAATTTGGGCGGGAGCTGCGACGAACTCGAGCCGATACGATTGCCGCACCGGCAGGTCACGGCTAGTCTAGTTGCGACCAGCAGGAGGGAATAGCGGCGTGATTAAATATCATCTTCAACGAGGCAAACCGCTACGGTTGCTCGCGTTTTTTGTTGCCTGGGCATTCGCCGGCACGACGAGCAGTTTCGTGCCGGCCGCCGATATGATGCAATCGCCCGAGGAACATGAACGCCGCGGCAGCGATCTGTTTCGTGCCGCCAAGTTCGCCGAGTCGACGGCCGCGTTCGACGAAGAAATTCGCCTCGATCCGCGTCGCGCACCGTGGCACTGGAAGCGGGGCATCTCGCTATACTACGCCGGTCGCTTTGCCGACGGCGCGAAGCAATTTGAAGGCTATCAAACCGTCGACGACAACGACGTGGAGAACGCCGTTTGGCGATACCTCTGCCAAGTGCGCGATCCGGCCGTCGGTCCGCAAAAGGCTCGCGAAGAGATTCTGCCGATCAAGAACGACGGGCGCATCCCGATGATGCAAATTTATTCGCTATTTCGCGGCGACGCGAAGCCCGACGACGTGCTCGCCGCTTGCCGAACCGACGGCATCGACACGGCCGAACTCGATCATCGCCTCTTTTACGCGCATCTGTATCTCGGCTTGTTTCACGAAGCTCACGGCCGCGAGGCTCAGGCGGCCGAACATTTGCGCGAGGCGAAACGTCTTCGAATCTCGCATTACATGGGAGACGTCGCCGTCGTCCACGCCGACCTCCTCGAGCGCACCTCGAAATCGACGTCCGCCGACACTTCTCCGCGTCGCCCATGATGCATCGCGACGAACAATCGCTCGACGAAGCCGACGACCTGCTCCGCGTCGTTCGCTTGCTCGACGGCGTCACCGACCCGACGCTCGAACTCTCGACGGCCGATCGCAAGCGACGGTTTGTCGAAAACTTGGCGCGGCTGGTCGATGCCGACGTCTACATCTGGTCCACCACGGTCGTCAATCATGCCGTGCCGGGCGATTTCATGACGACCTGCGTCGTCGACGGCGGATGGAGTTCTCCGGAAGAACAGGGCCGAGTTTATCAGGTGCTGACTTCGGTCGAGTTCGGCACGGCCGGACTTGCCGGCGTTTACAAACTGATCGCGCAGGGAAAGCGGTTTACGATCGGCCCCGACAATATCTTTCCCCCGGAACACGAGCAACGTCTCACGGCCGTCTGGCGAAGCACCGGTTTCGAATCGTTCCTGCTTTCGGCCCATCCGCTCGACGACGGATTCAGCAGCAACCTTGGTTTGCATCGGCGCGTCGGTCGTCCGACATTTACCGAACGCGAACGTCGGCTCGTCGACATCGTGTTCAACGGCGTCGAATGGCTGCACATGTACGGCACGAACCAAACCGTGCGACCGGTGACGCTGCAACTTTCTCCGCGCGAACGACAAACTCTCGTGTTCGTGCTGGCCGGGTACAGCCACAAAGACATCGCCGAACGCATGCAAATTAGCCAGTACACGGTGAACGACTATGTGAAGTCGTTGCACAAGCAATTCAGCGTCGGCAGCCGGGCCGAATTGCAGGCGATGTTCTTCGTCGGCGTCCCCGCGCCTCCCGAACGTACTTAGACTCGGGCCGCCGTGCCGCATGCTTCGCGGTCAGGCCAGCAATCCGCACAATTTCGCCGTGAACGTCGGTCAAACGGAAGTGACGTCCTTGATATTTGTACGTCAGCCGCTTGTGATCGATGCCGAGCAGGTGCAGCAGCGTCGCGTTGAAGTCGTGGACGTGAACCGGATCGCGAACGATGTTGTACGAGAAGTCGTCGGTCTCGCCGTAAGTCGTTCCGCCGCGTACCCCGGCGCCCGCCATCCAGATCGTAAAACATCGCGGATGATGATCGCGGCCGAAATTCGTTTCCGTCAAAGTTCCTTGGCAGTAAACCGTGCGACCGAACTCTCCTCCCCAAACCACGAGCGTTTCATCGAGCAGCCCGCGCTGCTTAAGGTCGCGCACGAGCGCCGCCGCCGGTTGATCGACGTCGCGACATTGCAGCGGCAGTTGTTTGGGCAAGTTCGTGTGCTGATCCCACCCCATATGAAATAACTGAACGAACCGCACGCCTCGCTCCGACAATCTGCGGGCCAACAAGCAATTGGCGGCGAATGAGCCGGGCCGGGCGACATCGGGGCCGTACATGTCGAGCACCTGTTGCGATTCGTCGCCGAGATCGACCAATTCCGGCACCGCGGACTGCATGCGAAACGCCAACTCATATTGGGCGATGCGCGTCTCAATCTCCGGATCGCCGACCGCCTCACGATGCAGACGATTGAGCGTCGCTAAATCGTCAAGCGTGTCGCGACGGCGCGAAGCGTCAATTCCCGGCGGGTTCGAGAGATACAACACCGGATCTCCTTGGCCGCGAAACTTCACTCCCTGATGCCGCGACGGCAGAAATCCGCTTCCCCAAAGTCGATCATAAAGCGGCTGATCGTTCGGTCGCCCGGTGCCGCGCGAGATCATCGCCACAAACGCCGGCAAGTCGCGATTCTCACTCCCCAGGCCGTACGAAAGCCAAGCTCCCAGGCTCGGTCGACCGGCCAACTGGGCGCCGGTCGTGAGAAACGTAATCGCCGGATCGTGATTGATCGCTTCCGTATGCAACGTGCGCACGACGCACAACTCGTCCGCAATACCGGCGGTGTGCGGCAACAACTCGCTGAACCACGATCCGCCGCCGCCATGTTGCTGAAATTCGTACGGCGTCGGAACGAGCGGAAATCGGGTCTGACCCGATGTCATCGTCGTGAGCCGTTGCCCTTGTCGAACCGAATCGGGCAGATCTTGATCGCGCAACTTTGCCAGCTTCGGCTTCGGATCGAACAATTCCAACTGCGACGGCCCGCCCGACTGAAATAGGAAAATGACACGTTTCGCTTTGGCGGCGAAGTGCGGCAGGCCGCTGGGCGACGAAGCGTCGTCGGCCTGTAAATCACCGGCCAACAGCGAATGCAACGCAGCCGCACCAAGACCTAGGCCTGCGCCGCGCAAGAATTTCCGCCGGGCCAATTCATACCCAGCCAACGTGTTCGGCGCGACAATATTGCGAGTCATCACGACCGTTCCTATTCGCGAGTGACGAATTCGTCGAGATTCAACAGCACGTTGGCCACCGTCGTCATGGCCGCCCAATGCACAACGTCGAGTTTGGGATCGCGCGAACTCTCTCCTTGCGACAAGAGGGCCGTCGCGGCTTTCGAGTCGGCCGTAAACTTCTCTCGTCGACGATCGTAGCCGCGGCGCAATACATCAAGCTCTTCCCGCGAGGGTCGGCGGCCAAGCGCACAGCGAAACCCAAACGCAATTTGCGAGTCGAGCGAAGCTCCTCCTTCACGAAGCATTCGCGCCGCCAAGGTTCGGGCCGCTTCGACAAAAGCGACGTCATTCAACAGGTTCAACGATTGCAGCGGCGTATTCGTCCGCGTTTGCCGCACCACGCACGTCTCGCGGGCCGCTGCGTCGAAGAGCGAAAGCATCGGCACCGACACCGTACGTTTGCGATAGACGTACAAGCTGCGGCGATAGAGATCGTCACCGTGGCTCTGTTCGTATTTCACGACGCCCGTCCCCAATTCTTCCCAAAGTCCGGCCGGCTGATAGGGCCGGACCGACGGACCGCCGATCTTTTCGACAAGCAACCCGGAGGCGAATAGCGCAGAATCACGCACGGCTTCGGCCGAAAGACGAAACCGCGGGCCGCGGCTCCAAAATCGGTTGTCCGCATCAAAACGAGCCGCCACATCGTCAAACCGCGACGAGCGTCGATAAGCGGCGCTGGTGACGAGTTGTTTGATCATCCGCTTCGTATCCCAGCCGTGGCCGCCGTCCATGTAGTCGACCGCCAGCCAGTCCAGCAGTTCTTTGTGGATCGGCCAATCACCTTGGAGTCCGAAGTCTTCAACGGTTTTCACTAGCCCGACGCCGAAGAACTGCTGCCACAGCCGATTCACAGCCACGCGCAACGTCAGCGGATGCCGGCGATCCACAAGCCAGCGGGCCAGCGCCAAGCGATCGCGAGCCGTACCTGAACGGAGTTCTAGGCCGAACGCTTCGGGTACGTCCGCTGAAACTTGTTCGCCCGGCTTGTCATACTCGCCGCGCAATAGCACGTGCGTCGTTCGCAAACCCGGAACATCGCGCATGACCATCGTCGAAGGTATCGTCCGCTCGAAAGCCGCGAGTTCGGCGGCATGGCGAGCTACGGCCGCTCGCTTCGCTTGCAACTCGGCGGGAGCAGCCTCGCGAAGAAAGTATTCGCGGACTTTTGTCGCTGCGGACGGATCACGATAGTGCCCGTACTCTTGGGCCAAGGCTCGCACGGAGACGTCACAATAGACGATCGCCGCCTCAGTATCGCTCAAGGCATGATCGTAGAACCTGAGGTCGGCGATACGCCCCTTAAATCTTCCGCCGGTGCCTGCCGTACCGACCGTCAGAACCTCGTTTGTTTTGAATTTATTACTCAGCGTGTTTTCCACGATCTTGAGCTTCGCCGGCTTGCCGTCGACGAACGCTCGCACTCCGGCGGCGCTACGCGATCCGTCGTACGTCCAAACAAAATGGCTCCAAACGTCCGACGGCAACGGATCCACGGTTTCCACGCGAACAACGTCGTCGAGAATTCGAGCGCAGAGCACGATCTGCGGACGGCCTCTCTGCATGCGAAGCTCGATGCCGTTTTGCGACATGGCCGAATCCATGGCCGCGTAAATCGTACCGGCGGCACCTTTCGCCGGGCGCAACCATACGGACGACGCAAACGGGCGTTCGCTGTCGAACTGCGGAACGTGGGCAGCGTTAAGCGAGCCGCGGCCGTCGAGTGTTAGAGCGAAACCAAACGGTCCCGGGCCGTAGTGAGGACCGGTCTGTTCCGACCAGACGGCCTGCGTTTTTGCGTCACTTTCGTCGGCAAGCGTCGCATCGAATAGGAAACGGTGCCTCAACCCGTCGGTGATGGTCCATCGCGAAGGGTCGCGTGCGGCTCCGGCCGCCCATTTCTTCTCGGCGTCGGCCACGTCGGGCTGTGCCGCCTCCCAATTAACCTGCGTTTCCAGGGCTTTGGCGCGCAGGTCGAGGAGTTCAAGTTGCTGCTGTTTCGTCGGAGCGGCGATCGTCGGCGGCGAGTTGTCGTCGCGAATTGCCTTGCCGGGTTCCGGCACTCGGTTGAAGAAGTCGAAGAGTTCGTAGAATTCGCGCTGTGAGATCGGGTCGTATTTGTGATCGTGGCAGCGGAGCGCAGCCGACGGTCAGCCCAAGCCAGACCGTGCCCGTGGTTTCAACCCGATCGGCGACGTACTCCGCTAGATACTCTTCGGCGATGATGCCTCCCTCGGCGTTCATCCGATGGTTGCGATGAAAGCCGGTGGCGATTTGCTGATCCAAACTGGGGCTCGGCAGCAAATCTCCGGCAAGCTGCTCGACCGTGAATTCGTCGAACGGCAGATTGCGGTTGTACGCGTCGATCACCCAATCGCGCCAGCGCCACATGTTGCGCGGGCCGTCGGTTTGATAGCCGTTGGTGTCGGCATAGCGGGCCGCATCAAGCCAAGGGACGGCCATCCGTTCGCCGTAACGTGGTGAAGCCAGCAACCGATCGACAAGCGCCGCATATACGACTTCCCGACTCGCCCCGGGGGCCGTGTAATCGGCGACGAACTTCTCGACCTCGACAGGCGGCGGCGGTAAGCCGATGACGTCGAGGTGTACCCGACGACAAAGCACGGCCGGCTCGGCCTCGGCGTTTGGCGATATGCCGCGTGCTTCCAGCGCGGCCTGAATGAACCGATCGATCGGGTTGCGAATCGCGGCGGAGTCGCGCACTTCCGGCGGCGCAGACGCCCGAGGCGGAACAAACGACCAATGCGATTCGTACTTCGCGCCTGCGGCGATCCAGCGACGGATCGTCTCGCGTTCGGTCGGAGAAAGGGTCTGGCCCGAATCGGCCGGCGGCATCAGTTCGCCCGGCTCTTTCGAAATAATCCGCCGCCATACTTCGCTCTGCTCGGGCCTGCCCGGCACCACGGCCTGATACCCGCCGCGATCCGCCACGGCTTCGTCGCGGCGATCGATTCGTAGATCTCCCTGGCGTGCCGCCGAGTCGGGCCCATGACAACGAAAACACTTGTCGGCAAGGATCGGCCGCACGTCGGCGTTGTACGTCGGGTCGGCGGCGAACGTCGCGCAAGAGAATGAGGCGCAGGCGCGACGACATACGCGAGAGTGCGGAGCAGGGGAGGCATGCGGCACGGCTCCAAGGTGGGCGTGCCCATTTTAGTCGCCCGTCGGCGGCCGCCGCAAACTCGTTTTCGCTACGCTCGCCGGCGAAACTCGCTGCGATAGATCGGCAAGTTGTCCTTGCGCTTGCGCCGCTCGAAGTGTGTACGGTAGTCGAGGTCGTGTTCCGGCGCACTCTCCGGCACCTGGAGCGGCCCTTCAAGGGCCGAAACCTGAGCGATCAGATCGAGCGACGTTTGAAAGTACTCTTCCACGTCTGTCCAAAAGTGCAGCAGGCCGCCGGGTTTCAAGACGCGGACGACATCCGCGAGGAACGCTTCGTTGACGACGCGCCGTTTGCGATGCCGGGCCTTCCACCAAGGATCGGGGAAGTAAACGTGGACGGCATCGATTCCGGCAGTCGGCAGAAATTCGCGAAACAGCCGCAGGCCGTCGCCGGAAACCATGGCCGCGTTATCACACTTGGCCCGCACGAGCCGTTCGGCGCAATGAGCGGCGTACTTCCTCGCAATTTCGACGCCGAGAAAGTTATGCTCCGGCCGAGCGCAGCCACATTGGTCATGAAGAGCCCTTTTCCGCTCCCCATTTCCACTTCCCACGGCGCTTCGCGACCAAAGAGACTCGCAGCGGTCAGCGGCTGCGGCAATTGTTCGAGCGTGTAGAGGTGCCGCGAAAGATCAATCTCGGGATTGAGCTTACGCAGGCGCTCGGCGACCCATCTCGGTTCCTCAAATTTCGGCGGCCATTGCATCTCTGGCCGGCAAGAACGTGCCGCGGCGCGGAGAGCGTAGAATTACGACTTGCCGAGAGCATTGCCGTCGGTCGGCAGAGCCACGCCGAGAATCTCTCCTTCGCCGACGAGGTTTTGGTTGACGAACGCTTGAAAGCGGCTCACCACCAACACGCCCTTGCGAATCTTCACAAGCTGCGAAACGACGACGACGCGATCGCCCGGACGAACGACTCCCCGGAAGCGGATTTCGTTCATGCCGCCGAAGCCGAGCATGGAATCCGGGCCGGACAACCCGTGACGTTGCGAGTAGTAGCTGCAGAGTTGCGCCGCGATCTCGCACATGATCACGCCCGGCAACAACGGTATGCCCGGCATATGCCCGCGGACCCAGAATTCGTCGGGCCCGAGGTCTTTGTAACCGACGGCGACGTGGCGTTCCGTGTCTTCGAAGCAGATCGCCGTCAGCTGCTCCATTTCAAAGCGCTGACGGTTATACGTACGAATTTTCTCCAAATCCGCGACGACGTTCGTCGTGTCGTATTCGGAGAATTCGAGAATGAGATCTTTGGACTTAGGCATGACCGTTCACCTGCGACTCGCTACGAACAACCACGAACGTCGGCACAAAAACACGTGAAAGACGCTCGAAGCGGCGATCCTTTCGCCATCACGGGCCGCCGCTCCTCAAGTCCTTGAGCGGCGATCGATTTCGGCACGTCGCAAGCGGACGCGCCGACCTACTACGTGCGGACCTTACGGCACTGGCGCGACGGGCCGTGGCGTTGGCGGGGCGGGAGCCGTGGTTGGCCTTCTTCAGGCCGCGATGGGGCTTGGTCATGAGTTCACACAATTGGGAAAAGGAGCGAGTGTTGAAACCTATAAGACTACCAATTGCGGGGCGAAGCGCAAAGGTGGGCGGCCGGGAGAAACTTCTCGGCCGGGCCGAATCGGCAAGGTGAAAAACGCCCGCCAAATGCCCCGCCCGGCTGCAAGTTGCGACGGGCGGGAAGCGTGAACGCCAAACAATGACTAGCGGCGTTGCGTTTCGATATTCAGCGCCTGATCGCGATCGGCCTGGGCTTCGGTAAAGGCGCCCCGTTCGGCGTGAAGCCGGCTACGTTCGAGGAACGCCGCAGCGTTCTTCGGCTCGAGTTCGAGCACCCGATCGAGATCGGCCAAAGCGGCGCGCACGTCGCCGGCTTCAGCCAAGGCCGTCGAGCGCGCCATCAGCAACTTCACGTCGTCGGGCAGTTGTTGAAGGGCCGCGGAGTAATCTTTCGACGCCGCACCAGCGTTACCGAGTTGCGTGAATTGCTCGGCACGGAGCGTCAGCGCTTCGAGACAACCGGCGTCGAAACGAAGCACGGTCGTCAGATCATCGACGGCGTCTTGATGCCGACGGAGATCGCAATAGCGCCGGGCACGACGGAAGTAGCGATCCTTATCGCCCGGAAATTGCGAGAGTTCCTCGGTCAACTTGCCGACGTCCGCCTCGGCCTGCTTTTGCGAATCCTCGGCCGTCGGTTTTTCTCCCGCGCCGGAATTGTCGAACAAATCGTCCAGAGCCGATTGGCCGGCAGCCGGAGCCGGCTGCTTCGCGTCGATTGCGACCGGTTCGGCGTCACTCACGATTACGGCCGCTTCGGCGGCCCGAGCATCCGTGACGGGCAGAACCTTGGTTTCATCATTTCCCGCATCGCCGGCGAAGGCCGTGGCGCCGGGCATAACGGCGGTCGGAATCTTGGCTTCGGTCACGTCCATCGCATACTTGGGACCGTTCTTGGCCAAGCTCGGATCGAGATCGAGCGCTGCACGACGATCGGCGCGGGCTTCGGCAAGCTTACCGAGCTGAGCAAAGCAATGGCCTCGTTCGATCAGAGCCTGGGCGTGCTGATCGTCGAGACGCAGACAGATCGAATAATCGAATTGAGCTTCTACGTATTGTTCCGTGACGTAGCGAACGTGAGCACGGCCGAAATAGCCGTTGGCCAAGCCCGGTGCGCACGCGACGGCTTTCTCGAACTCGGCCAAAGCCTCAGCGGTGCGCATCCCTTCCAAGAACAAGTGACCGCGACGGCAGTGGGCTTCGGCGTCGGTCGGATTGAGCTTTGCAGCTTCTTCGTAGGCGGCCAGCGCCTCGGCGGTCTTACCGGCCGCTTCGAGTTCGGTGCCGCGGCGATAGGCCGCTTTCGCGGTTTCGAGTTGTTCGGGGGTGGGCTCGGATTTCGCGGCGACTTCCGCTTGTTCTTCTTCATCACCGACCATCGCCATCGCAGCGGTCGACGAATTACCGACGGCGCTCACGCGAGCCGCATCGACGGCGGCTTGCAAACGGCGATCGCTGTCGACCGAAGACGGCTTGGCCGGCAACATTAACTCGGCTTCAGCGGCGCCGCGGAGGATTTCGCTGGCCGGACGCGAAGGCGGAGCTTCATCGGAAGCCAGCGCATCATTCGGCATGACGAAGATTTGCGGACCGAACGACGGGAACGGTTTCCCTTCGAGCTTCTCCGAATCGTCGATCTTTTCCGTTTCCGTGCCATCGGTCTTGGCGACTCCGGCGGCGGGCTCACTTTCCACGGCTTGGGGAACGGCATCGACCACGATCGCCGGTTTGTCCTTAGCAGGCATCGTCGTGGCGATCGGTTGCTCGGCGGACGTCTTTTCCTGGTCGGGCTTCGGACCGGTCTTGGCGGTCGACTTGGCCGACGGCGAAACGTCTTCGGCGAGGAGTTCTTTCGGATCGCTCGTGAGATCAGGCAACGTCGCGGCAGGCGGAGAGACCGGCTTCGGAGCATGAGCGACGGAGTTGCCGCCATGTCGATGGCCGTTCGAGCGATGATCCGCGACCGGTCGACCATGGGCTTGGCCGGCATGGCGATCGCCGCTCGATTGGGAAATCTTCGGCGGAGCGACGTCGGCAAGCACCGGATGTTGTTCAAACGGCACCAAGCGACCGACGTAGCCGGGGTCGGTCGGAGTTTCAACCTTCGGGGCGGGCATGAGCTCGCTCATGACCGGAGTTCGTTGCGGAGTGCTGCCGCCCGCAAGTTGCACGCCGGACGTTCCCAGCGAGCCGTCGGCTGAAGCCGTAACGACTTGCGAGATATCGAGCGTCGGGTCAAGTCGACGAGCCAAGGCAATGCTCGACGCCGATTCATGCGCATTGCCGAGCATCTCCATCGCTTGGCCGCGAAGGAAATGGACGCGGGCATAAGACGGATCGAGCCGCAGGGCGAAATCGAGATCGGGCAGGGCCTTGGCGACTTGGCCCAGCGACATCAAAGCATAGCCGCGATACGCAAACGCTTCGGCGTGCGTCGGCTGCAGGCGAAGAGCGAAGTTGAGATCGACCAGCTGCGCTTTCGTGCTGCCCCATCTCGGCATAGAGCTTGCCGCGGGCGACGTAGGCCTGCACGAACTGCGGATTGAGCCGCAGAGCGTCGTTGAACGACTCGAGGGCTTGCTCGCGTTGGCCGTTGGCGAGGTGATAGCGGCCGACGTGAAAAGCGTCGAGCGCCGCCAATCCGGCCGAGGCCGTACGGGCGCAGGCCGGCACCATGCTCAACATGGCCAATACGAACCCGAGACGAATCAAACGTCGCTTCGATGAACGGGTCACCGCAAGTCTCCCAGCTAGCACCGATCGCAAACGGAGCGTCGCCGCTCCCGGAATGGTCGGACTATTGGGTATCTTCGGAATAATCCTTCAACTCGATCAGTTTCTTCGCCCGCACGGGCGGAAAAATCCGCGAAGTTTGCCGGCACGGCAGAGTTTGCGCACGCGCCGGCCGCCGCACGACAGTCATATATGTCACGAGCGGAACCTGCGGAGCGTTCGTCACGACCGGCGCAGGCGGAAGAAATCGCAAGTTCCGTACAAACGGAATTATCGAATCGATCGTTGCCGTCCGAAGAAGACTCATAACGGAACCTCTCCCGAAGCGGGAGACGGTTCGCCCGCGCCATGAAGGTACGGAAATTCGGACGGAGCGAGAGGGATCATGTCACGCAACGCACTGTTGGCGACGCTCGCCGCGATCATGTTGGTTTGCGGCTGCGCGGAGTTCCAAGAGTTGTCGATCGCCGCGCGTAACCGCAAGGCCGCCGCCGGGGCTTGGAAGCAAGCTCGCTGGGATTATTGGCGCCAAGGCGTGCCGCATAAAATTCGCGAACACGTCGGCCGCGGCTTCGAGCAAGGCTACTTCGACGTCGCCGCCGGAGGCAACGGCCAGATCCCGCTGTTTCCGCCGCAATACTACTGGGGCGTGAAGTACCAAACGCAAGAAGGAAGCGCGTACATCGGCGCTTGGTTCCGCGGGTATCAAGACGGAGCGATGGCCGCCGAACGGGACGGCTTCGCGATGTACAACCAGATTCCGACGTCTTGGTCGCCGGGAACACAAGCCACGGTCGACCGTCCGCTGAACGAAGTGCCGGGAATGACGCCGGGCATGCCCGACGGCGAAATCGTCCCACCGGTTCCGCCGGTGCATCCGGGCCCCGTGGTTCCGCTGCAACCGCAAAGCGAACTTCCCGAAGCGACGCCGCAACCGCTGATGGTTCCGTCGCCGCCGGGAACCGTGGTTCCGCCGCCCGTGCTGGAGCCGGCCCTGCCCGGTAAGACGACGTTGACGCCGCCGACGGGCGAAGCCGCTCCGGCGGTGAAGGCGGTCGTGCCGGCCGCCCCGGTCGCACCGCCCGCGAACGTTCCGCCTGCGCCGCTTCGCGATCCGGTCGGCGGCAAGCAAACGCTGCTCGAACCGCAAACCACGGAAGATCCGGCGGCCCAGGCTTCGCTCTTCGGCGAGCTCGGCACGGCCGGTCAATAACCGACGACGCCTTAGATCGCATCCGCACGCAGCATCACGAAACAAAGTCCGAGATTACGACTGCCCGGGGGATTTGGAAGCCATGACGAACATTCGTCCCTATCGCGCCACGCTGCTCTTGTTGGCGGCGGTTTGCGGAACGGCCTTCAGCGGCTGCTCTTCGATCGCGCTGAACGGCGTGCCGGCGAGCCGCTTGCCGCGTTGGATGCTCGGCGAAGAACGGGCCAGTCGGCAACCGATCAACTTGATCCGGCTGCGGCAAGATCCGCCGGCCGTGTATCAACTCGGCCCGCGCGACGTGCTGGGCATCTACATTCAAGGCGTGCTGGGCAGCGACGAAGCTCCGCCGGAAGTTCACTTCCCGGTCGACAGCAAGCTTCCGCCGGCTCTCGGCTACCCGATTCCGATTCGCGAAGACGGCACGATGGCGTTGCCGCTCATTCCGCCGGTGAAGATCTCCGGCATGACGCTCTCGCAAGCCGAGAAGGAAATTCGCGACACGTATCTTCGCGAAGGCATCTTGGTGCCCGGACGCGACCGCATCTTGGTAACCTTGATGCGGAAGCGGACTTATCAGGTGGTCGTGGTTCGCGAAGACTTGGGTTCGTCGCAAGCGGCTCAACAAGGCATCATCATCGCCGGTCCGTCGAAACGCGGCAACGCGTTCACCGTCGACCTGCCGGCCTACGAAAACGACGTCATGCACGCCTTAGCGCAAACCGGCGGCTTGCCGGGCCTCGACGCCAAGAACGAAGTGCTCATTCTCCGCGGTACGTTCGCCGACGCCCAATCACGCGACGGCGTCATCAACGAGATGGTCAACGTCGGGCCTTACAACGGTTCGGACGATTGGGTACGCAAGAACCCGAACGTCGTCCGCATTCCGTTGCGGGCGGAACCGAATCGGCCGCTCACGCAACTCACTGAGGACGACATCATCCTCAATACGGGCGACGTCGTATTCATCGAATCGCGCGAGCGGGAAGTGTTTTATACGGGCGGCGTGTTGCAAGGCCGCGAAATCCCGCTGCCCCGTGACTATGACCTCGACGTGCTCGCGGCGATCTCGCTGGCCGGCGGCACCGTATCGTCCGGCGTGACGCAAGGCTCTTTGTCGCGCAGCCAGTTCGGCGGCGGCGGCAACGGCAGCAGCGTTTTGCCGCCGACGCAGATCGTGGTGCTCCGCAAACTGCCGAACGGCTCGACCATTCCGATCAAGATCAACTTGAATCGAGCGTTGGTCGACTCGACGCAGCGAATTCTGGTGCAACCGGGAGACTACGTGATGCTGCAGTACACGCCTGCGGAACTCGTGGCGAATATGATCCTCGGCAGCATCAGCTTCCAATACTTCATCAACCGGATTCAGTAACGCGGCCGACGCGTGAACGATTGACGACAAACGAACAGGCGGGGACCTTTGGGTCCCCGCCTGTTTTTGTTGGTGAACGCAATGCGGCGAATCGGCAGACGCGACAGTCGGCGACGCAGACCGGCGGGCGACTGCGAAACGCGTCTATCTATCGCGATAAAAGACCGAGTGCCAAGTCTCAACGGCTTGCGGGCCGAGACCTGAAGCAACGGCCGCGTCGTAATCGCGGCGGTGCGGGCCGGTTCACCGCTCATCAAGTTGCCCAAGGCCCGCAGAAGGTGGGCGTCGGGAATGTCTTTGCGAATATCGATGACGGCCGTCGCATCAACGATCATGTCTTTCGGCCGGCGACGATGAAAGTTCGCGACGGCTCGATTCAGCAAAGCCGCCACGTTCTTGGGATCGGCGGTAGCCACGCGAGTGAAATCCTCGACGGCGTTTACGTAGTCTTTCTGCCGCATCCGAAGGTTGCCGCGGTGAACATACAGTTCCGTTTCTTGCGGCGCGAAGCGAATCGCCATATCCATGGCGGTGAGAGCGCGAGAGACTTGGTCGAGTTCGCTTGGCAGACTGCTTCAAAGAAGTAGCCGCGGTAGTCGTCGGCCTTGGCGAGTTGAGCCGCTTCAAATTTGGCCACGGCTTCCGGAAACTTGCCGCCGTTCATGAAATTGAGGCCGGCCTGCAATTCGGCTTCGAACGGAGTGAGCTTTTCACCGGCGGCAGGCAATGACGCGGAGGCAAATCGGATATCACCGGAGCGTGCGCCGAAGCCGGTGGCGGAAGTCGCCACGCGTTCCCACATCTGGTTGTCGCCGCGCGCCGTCGAAGTCAGTACGCCGCCGGAACCCGTGGTCGGATCGAGCGCCATTCCGCCGGGCTCGAGAATCTCCGGAGCAACGATGATCGGATTCGACGCCGATGATCCAAGCGGCATCGGAAGCATTTCGCCTTGAAGCGACTTCCGACTGACATTCGGCATCGACTTGTCGTTGCAGCCGGCAACCGCGCCGACTAAGCCGATGAAGAGGGCGACGCCGGACAGATGTCCGGCCGACGAAGACTTAAAACAAAGAACCAACGTGCGCCCCCTGCGAGACGTTCAAATATCGAAGAGACGGAAAGTCCGCTCTCTTATTCTACCACCTCCGGGATTTTTTCCGCCTGCTCCGCCGTTTGGGCAACTTGACCGGCTTTTCTGCGGCGCCGGCGATAACCCGCAAACCCAAGGCCGGCGAGGCTTACGAGCAACAAACTCCCGGGTTCCGGCACGGCCGAGACGCCGTAATTCACGAAGAGCCGATTGCCGGACTTACTGACCCAGAAGTTGCTGCCGGAGGCCGGAGAATAGGCCCCGCTGCCGAAGACGCCCGTCGATCCGGTTCCGTTGACTGCGAAGAGATCAACCACGCCGTCGTTGATCGGGTTATTGGCGCTGTCTACGAATCCGGTCGCCGTCACCCAGCTCCAGGTCGTCGGAGTGTTGGGGTTGAACGAGTTGCCCGTGTTGCCGTAGCCGGAGTTGTCGGACTTCCAAGCATCCACTTGGAGGGCCAACGAGCCGAGCGTGGAAGCATTTAGCTTGAGAATGCCGGTGACGTTGATGAAGTCCCAATTGGTACCTTCGGTGCCGGTGATGTTGCGGAAGTCGAAGGTGAACGACGAACCGGCGTCCCACTGCATCATGACGCCGGAACCGATGACGTTCATCTGACCGACGCCGTCGCCGGTGGTCACGTTCCCCGTGCTGTTGGAGCCGGCGCTGTAGTGGCCGCCCGATTGGACGACGACCGGGCTCGTGATGACGCCAGGGGTGCCGACGAAGCCGCCGTTGAGACGGCCGCCGTTGGCGACGGTCACGCCGGTGCCGGCGACGGAACCATCTACGGTGAGCGTACCGCCGGAAACCGTGGTGCTGCCGAAGTAGGTGTTGGCGCCGGCGAGAACTTGTTGGCGCGAGCCGACCTTTTCGAGGTTGAGGTTGTTTTGAATGACGCCGCCGAAGCTGGAGTTCGTCGTAGCGTTCAGGCCGAGACGAAGCGTGTTGACGCGCGTCGAGCTGTTGGTAACGAAACCGGCCGAGCTCACGAAGTCTCCGGAAACGGTGGCGCTCACAAGGCCCGTAGCTTGCACGACGGGCACGGTCGATTCGGTCGTAGCGTCGTCGACGCTGATATCGAGGACGCTGGAGCCGTACATACGAACTTGACTGAATTGCGAGAGACCGGTTTGCGACGTGACGCGGAGCGTGCCGCCGGCGACGTTGGTGACGCCGGTGTAAGTGTTGTTGCCGGAGAGAATCACGGTGTCGAGCGATTGCTTCGACAAGCCGAAACTGCCGCCGGTCTCGCTGATGTTGCCCTTGATTTCCAGAACGACGCCGCGAGCGGATTCGCTGAGATTGCTGGAGTTGTTCGTATCGGAACCGACGGAACCGGCGCCGCCGACGTTGAAATCGGGCGTACGGCCGTTTTGCAGGCCATTGGGGCCGCCGAAGAGCGGGTCTTGGCCGAGGAACGAGTTGCCGGCGAGGACGATGCTCACATCGGAGCCGAGCGTGCGATAGACGACGCTGTTGTTGGGGCCGAGCACGTCGTCGGAGCGTAGGAAGCCTTCGATCGAGCCGCCGTTGAGCGTGACCGTGGCATTGGTCGAGAACTGGTCGCCCGCAACTTGCAACGTCGCAGCGCCGAGATTGACAGCGCCGCTGCGGGCTCCTTCGACGCTCCAACGTTCGACGGAGCCGGCTTCGTACGTGACCGCGCGATTAAAACCGGCGGCGAAGATTTCTAAAGCTCCGTAGCGACGAACGGTAATCGAATTGGCTCCGGCCAAGGCACCGCTGGTCGTGACCGACAACACGCCTTGCTCGACATAGACGTTGCCGGTGTAGCCGGTGTTGTTGCCGCGGATATAGAGCACGCCGTTGCCCCATTTGATGAGGTCGCGATTTCCGGCGGCGATGCTGTTGACCGCCAAGCCGGTGGAGACGCCGGCCGTGATTTGGTTGTTCAAAGCCGTGGCCGTGACGTCGATAATCGACGCCCCGGTGCCGGTGAGCGAGAGCACGTTGGCTCCCAGGATCGAACGCTGCGTGGCGATGTTAATGCGAGCCCGCGCCGGATTAGTGTTGGTCGTATCGGTGCTGAAGATTTCAAGGTCGCCGATCGAGACGGTGGAATCGGCGAGGCCGGTGCTGACGTCGATGATCGCGGCGTCGACGATGCGGACCTTGCTCATCGTGTACTGACCGTTGAGCGCGCTACCGGGGTTGGCCCGCAACAAGAGCGAGGTGACGGTCGTCGTGGCGGTCGTCGCGGTTGCGGTAGGGGTCGTGTTCGAGGCCGGGTTCAGCGTGATCATGCCGGTGCCGGAAGCGCCGAACGTGTTGAGCTGAAGGAAGCCTTGATTGACGGTCCAATCGCCGGTGAGCCCGCCGCCGGAGCCGCGAGCGTCGGCCGTTTGATCCTTTGCGATCGTCAGGTTCGCCGTGCCGAACTTCGTCATACTGCCGGCGTAGATGTCGCCGTTGATGGTCAGCGTGTTGGCGTTGGTGAAGATGATGCCTTCTTTATCGCCGTTGGTGCCGAACTTCAGATCGACGTTCAGGGCCACGACGTTGGTCTGGCTGATGAGGCCGCCGCGATCCGCGTCCGTCGCCCCGTTGGCAAACGTGATCGAGTTGTACTGGCCGACGCCCGAGTTGATGTTCTGGTTAACCCGCAGAGCGTAGAGCGTGAGGTTTTGTACGAGCGTGAGGGCGGAAGCACTGACGTCCACGATGTCCGTCGCACCGATCGAGGTGGACGACAGATCGCCGGCGTTAACCGTCTTCGTGAAGGCCGCGTTGGCGAAACCATTGGCGCCGTAGGTGACGAATGTGTTGTCGGCCGCGTTGATGTAGTATGCAGGCAGCATGTTCACTGTGGGCAAGAACGACCCGCCGGTTATTGCCGCAGCGCCGCCGCTGACGATGAGCCGCATGCTGTTGTTGCCCGGAGCGATGCCGAGCATGCCGGCGGTCGTGGTCGTGCCGACTTGCGTGGTGAAGGCCAAGGTGCCGCCCGCCGTACGCGTGACCGACGGAGTAGTGAGCGTAATCTGACCGTTCGCCGAACTGGCTTGCAGAAGAATTTGGCTGCTTCGTTGGAACGATAGAGCGCCGATCGTTTCCGTGCCGGTGCCTGCCCCGAGCGTGTTCATCTGCAACGTCGCGCCGTTGAGATCAACGGCCACGTTGTCGCCCCAACGATTTGCGCTGGCCGCCGACGTATTGTTGTTCAAGAACAGCACGGAGCCCGGGTGCAGGTTGATCGCCACATGATTGGCCGTCGTCGAGCCGAAGGCGAGGAACGTGCCGGTATTTGCCGTCGAGATGGTTCCAAATACGTCCACTGCGCCGGTGTTGCCGAGCGGATGCAGGGTCGTCGACGTGCCTGCAATGTTGAACCGCAGCTCCGAGCCGCGGCTCACCGTTGTGCCGCCGGTGTAGTTGTTTAAGTCGCTCAAGACGACGAGGCCTTGGCCGTTGCCGGCTTGACTGCCGATGAGTACGCGGGCATTGCCCGTAAGCACGCCCGTCGTGGTCGAGGCGGCGTCCATCGTCAGTGCGACGCCGATGCCGCCGGCACCGCCGAGGCGATAGACGTTGTCGGCGCCAACGGTCAACGACGTGCCGCTGTACGTCGAGGCGGTAATCGCACCGAGGTAATATGCGCCGTTGCCCATCGTCGCCATGTTTAGGCTGTTCGCGTACGTAATGCCTTCCAGCGCCAGAATGCCGCTCGAGTTGGCGCTGAAGATATCAGTGCCGCTGCTCAGCGTGGCCGCGGCGACGCTTGCCGAATTCAGGCGGAACAGCGAGTACTGCGAACCGGAGCTGAGCTGCTCGATCTGCCCCGCTGCGAACGTGACGTTGACAGACGACAAGCGGATGGCGCCCGTCGGGTTGATACGCACCGTGCTGCTGCGGAGCATCGTCCCCATATTGAGGGTCACCGTAGCTTCAGCGCTCAAATCGCTGAAACGGAGCATACCGCCGTTGATGACGATGCCGAGCCCGTTCGCGCCGATCGCGCCTTGCAACAGACCGCCGAAAGAGCTGGCGGCGCCGTTGAGCCAGAGATCTCCGCCGCCGACTTTCACGATGGCCGCGCGGGCTCCGCCGTCGCCGACCGCGCCGTTGAGCAACATCGGCGACGTGACGTTGAGCGTCGGAGTCGAGACGAGCTTCGTCGCACCGTTGATTTCCAGCACGTAGCCGTTGCCGTTGGAAACGCCGAGCACCTGCGAGCCGATCGTCATGTCGGTGAACGCCAGATGCTTATTCTGCCGAGTGCTGCCGCCGTTGTTGTTGACATTGATCGTCGCCGAACCGTTGACGATGAGACTGTTGCCCGAGGTATTATTGCCGACCCAGAAGCGTTCGCGCGTGGTGGTGGCGCCGCCGACGTCGTAGAGCAATTGCAGCGTGCCGCCCCACAGCGTGACCGCGCCCGAGCCGACGCCGCCGGTCGTCATTTGGTTTACGGCCGGGAAGGCGGTCGTGCCGGTCGACGTGCCGCGGAACGTCGTCGTACCGCCTTGCAAGATTTGCAGGCCGCCGCTGAAGTCGTTCAGCGTGGTGATGTTGTTGAAATCGAAGTTGCTGCCGCCGGTCTTTCCGAACACGGCGCCGCCGGTGAGCTTGCCGGCAAACACCACCGGCGTATCGGCTCGCATGAAGACGAAGCTCGTTTGTCCGTCGATCGTCGCCGGGCCGAGGTTGACGTCGCCGTTGACGCGGATATTGAAGCTGTTGCCTTGGCCGAAGATCAGGTACTGACCTTGCTCGCCCGGCGAACCGCCGAAGCGAATGCCGCCGTCGAGCTGCATGATGAGGCTCGACCCGGACCCGGCCGCGCGATCGGCGGTGATCTGCACTTGCGGCACGCCGGCCCCGATCGCCACGCCGAGGTTGAACACGGTGTTCGTCACGTCGCCGCGCAGACCTAGGACGCTGTTGTACGAATTGAGCACGACCCAACCGCCGGTCCCGGCATCGCGTTGAGCTTGCGACGCCGCGCCGCCGAGGTTGCTCTGCACCGTCGTCGAGCGGAAGAAGATGTTCCCTTGATTGACGATCCAGTTGCCTGTGAACGACGGCTGGGGCGAATCAATTTGAAGCGTGCCGGTTCCGTGCTTCAGGATGTGCAACGCACCGGTGATCTGGCCGGTCGTCGCCGAAGTCGTGCCGGGGGCCGTCGTCGAAACGGTGCTGCTTGCCGCGGCGCCGATCGTCAGCGTATTGGTGCCGTTGATGTAGATGTAACCATTTACATTGCCCGAGCCGGTGCCGAACTCAATGCCCGGCGCAATGCTCAGAGAAGCAATAGCCAGCAAGCTGCCGCTCTGGATTCGAATACGGTCGGTCGCAACGGCCGTGGAGTTGTTGGCGAACGTCAGGCTCGCATCGGCACGCAACGCATAAGTATCCAAGACCAAACCGGCGCCGCCCGTCATCGTCGCCGCCGCACTGAGCTGCGTACGTTCGGTCGGGACGATGGTCGCCGTCAGCGCACCGCTGCGGGCCGCATTGAAGCCGGCGTTGATGAAGCCGTTCTCGGCCGTGTACGTGAGGAACTGGTTTTCGGTCGAGTTAATGATCCAGCCGGGGACCATACCGTTGGTCACGGTGATGCCGCCTGCGCCGCTAAAGAGCATCACTCGCTCATCGCTGCCGAGTTGCCCGCTGTTGGCGGGGCTGCAGTTGCAAAGTGCCCGTATTGCCCGAAATCGTCAGGCCGTTGACCGCGGCATCCGCGGCTTGGGCCAGATCCGTGCCTGCCCCTCCGCCGACCAGCAACGTCACGCGGCGCGAAGCATAATCGCGGCGAACGATGATCTGGCTGCCGCCGGCGACGCTCACGTTGCCGACGGTTTCCGTCACTTCAACGTCGCGATTGCCGATCATGCGGAGAATCGTCGAGTTCAGAGCGATCGGCGTATCGTCATCCCAGCGGCCTTGTGCGAAGGCTGCGGTGTTCGGCAGCAAGCCGGAGGAGTTGTCGAAGCCGAGTTCCGAGCCGGGACGAAGGGTAACGGCAACACGATTGTCGGTTCCGGCGGCGTTGAGGAACGTGCCGCCCAGCCCGGCCGCCGTGAGAACGCCCCAGGTGCTGAAGCCGGAAGTCGCAAGCGTGCCGCGGAATTCCAACACGCTACCGCGGTTGACGGTCGTCGCGCCGGTGTAATTATTGGCCGTCATCAAGATGACCGTGCCACGGCCGTTGCCGCCGTTCATATTGTCGTTATTGAGCACGCTTTGCGGCATGCCGACGATCAAGCCGGCCGTGCCGGTGAGAATATCGGTGTTGGCCATGTCGCTACCGATGTACAGCGTGGAGCCGCCCGCGCCGAGCCGATAGAGATTGCCGCGGCCGACTCCGAGCGTCGATGCGTTGTAGCTGCCATTGAGGCCGACGCCGTTGGTCGTGCTCCCCAGATAGGCCGTGCCGTCGCCGATCTTCAGCATGTTGAGCGCTTGCGAATACGTCGTGTTGAGCGCGATGATCGCTCCGCCGTTGTTGCGGCCGATGCCGTTGATGCCTGCGCCGCCGAGCAAGTTGAAGAACTGCCCGTCTTGCGGACCGCCGAGGTTGCCGATGCGGAGATTGAACGACGACAGCGGAGCATTCGCCGCCAAGCGGAGAATGCCGTAGTTGGCCATCGTGTTGCTGCGCAGGTCGAGCACGCCGGTCCAACTGGAAACGACGTTCGACGTGCTGTTGAATTGAATCGCCGCCCCCGGGTTCACCAAGATGTTGCCCGAGCCCAGGTTCGAATTCGCACGCAAGTCATCGCTCGTGTCGCCGGGGGTTTCATCGGTCGAGCTGGGGGAATCGCTCAACGAGGTGACCACGCCTTCGAACTTGCCGAAGAAGATCGTACCGGCGGTAATCGTGGTGCCGCCGCGGAAGGTCGTGGCGTTGTCACCGTTGATGAAGAGGTTGCTGCTTCCCTGCTTGACGAGCGTGCCGTTGGCGAGCTTGACGCCCAGCGCGGCGTTGATCGTGTTGCTGGTAATCGTGCCGGCGATCGTCAAGTTGGCGTTGGCCGTGATGTAGGCGTCTCGGCCGTCCATGAAGAGGTTCGTAAATTGGGCCGAGTAACTGTTGCCCGTGTTATAGGTGAGCATCGCCGACCCTAGCGGACCGCCGAAGCGCAGGTCTTTCATCACCACGGTCTTATTCGCACCGCCGCCGAGACGATCCGTGCTGAGGGTCGCCGCACCGATGCCGATGTAGGTCGTTTCGCCGATGCCGTCCGGCGAGCCGACCACGAGCGTGTTGTTCGCAAAGGTCCGCAACATCTGCATCGTCGTGGTGTTGTCGCCTTCGAGGCGCACGTTGAACGTCGCACCGTTCAAAAGAATCGGAGCGTCGCCGCCCAAGGGGCTCGAGCCGCCGTCGGATTGGCGAAGCTCCAGCGTGCCGGCGTAGATTTCCCAACTGCCGACGTTATTCGCATCCGTTCCGGTGCGCGTATTGGTGAGGAAGAGCGTGTTGGCACCGGCCTTCACAAGCGTCTTGCCCGGAGCATAAAGCTGACCGGTGATCGCGCCGGAATTCGCCGTATTGAGGAAAATGCGCGAGGCGGAGGAGAGCGAGGCGTCGAACTTGCCGTTGACGAGCACGTTCGTATTCTGGCCGCCGGTCCACGTGAGAGCCCGACCGTACAGGTTCACGTTGTTGATCTTGCTCCAGGCCGTGGGCGAAGCGAGGCTGACCGCCAAAGCGCTGGTCGTGTTCGGAGACGATGCGCCGAAGTTGCTGTTCGCGGCGACGTCGATGTTGTAGCCGGAGTTCGGGCCGACTTGGATCACGGTGAAGCCGTCGATGATTTCATTGCCGATGTAGCCGGAGCTGCCGGTGCCGGTCATCGAGAGGTCGAGCGTGCCGCCGCGGAGCGTGATCGTGCCGGTGCCCAAAGCGTTCACGGTCCGTACGGCCAGCGTTCCCAACGCCGACGGGGCGAAGTTGTGCGCACCGATGATCTGGCCCGCATCCACATACGTGCCGCCGCTGTAGGTGTTGGCGAAGGTCGTGCCGTTCTGGGTCATCGGCGAACCGATCGTGAGCGTGCCGATGCCGGTTTTGATCAACTGAATGTTTCCGTTGATCGCACCGTTGAACGTCAGAGCTTGACTCAGGTCGAGGTTGACCGTGAGTTGCGACTGTGTGGCGGAAACGGAGTTCGTGATCGTGCCGGTACCGTTGATGCCGCCGATCGCGATATTTTGGCCGTTGAGATCGAAGACGCCCGTGTCATTGACGGCGAGCACGACCGTCGAAACGCCGTTGGCGGTTTGCGGGACGGATGCTTGGTTGGCGAACTTGAGCGTGCCGTCTTGGACGGTGACGCGACGCAAGCCGGAGATCGTGATCGACTGAGCGCCGGCCGTTCCCGAACTGCTCGTGACGAACTGGCCCGACGCACCGACGCTGAGAATGTCCGTGACGACGGTCCCCGCGGCGAACCCGCCGCCGGTGATGGCCATGCCGATCGAGAGATCGCGCGTGTCGCCGGTGACGATATTGCCCGCGACGGTGACGGAGCGGCCCGCGTCGGAGAGCGGAGCCATAGTGCTCGTGCCGCCGCTGATGAGGAGAGTGCCGGGCCCGGCCTTCGTGAAGTTGAGAGCGTCAAATCCGCCGACGAGCTGAGAATCGATCGATTGATTGCCGCGAACCCACACGAGGCCTTCTTGCAGAATCGCATCGCCGAAGCGGAGCCTGGCGCCGATGACGACGCCGGATGAGCCGTTGAGAATCAGCCCGCCGCTCGCAAGATTGATCGTGCCGCCGGCGCTGGTGATGCTGCGGCTGGTGCGAAGAGCGTAAGCCGTACGAGTCGTCGCCGGGCCCGCGACGGCCGCGCCCGCTGCGAGATCGAGCACTTGCGTCGACGTGACGGTCGTGGGGTCGGTCGACGTCGCCATGCTGTGGGCGGTGAAGCCGACCGACGAATCGTAACGCACGAAGTTGAGATCGTCACCCGCGAGCGTGCGAGTTACGACCGACGGGATCGCGAGGATTTGGTTCGAGGTGTTGGCGGGCGCTGCGGAGACGTCGACCAAGAACCGTTCCGTGGTTCCGAGCGCCGACGCGACGATCGTCAGCATGCCGGCCGTTTGGCGTTGGAAGGCCGAAGTCGAGGCTTCGTTGGCCGTGAGGGTCGTCGAGTTGCCGCCGCCCGTCAGGCGGAGATAAGAACCGGCGGAATAACCCAGTCGCGGAACGGTGACGTTGAGAGCGGAACCCGGCGCGGCGATCTCCAAAGTGCCGCCGGCGATCGTTACGCGAGAGCCGGCCGTGGCGCTGACGAGCGTACCTTGGGCCGATGTACGAACGGTACCGCCGCCGCCGTTGACGGAGCCGATCGTGAGGCCGGTAATTGTCGAGGACGTGCCGTTGAGGACGAGCGTACCGGAGCCCGACTTGACGAGCACGGCGCTGCTCACGGCAACCGTGCCGGTTTGCATGACGAGAGAGTTATTGACGGTGAACGTTCCGCCGGCGGCGACGTCGATACCGGCCAGCACGGCGTTGGTCGTGCCGCTGCCGCCGTTGGTCGCCAAGATGATCTTGCGGGCCGTGGCAACGTTGCCGCTGACGGATAGCGTGCCGCCGAACGTCGTGCCGTTGATCGAGCGAAGGCGAATGTCGGCCGGAGCAGCCGCGTCATGCTGGCCCGCGGCCGTGGCGAGATCAGCGCCGAGGCTGCCGAGAGCCGCATCGGACGTTACGCGGAGGACGCCGGCATCAATGAACCAACCGGTACCGTAGTTGCCGTCTCCCGTGTTGCGGTTGGCCGTGGTCACGGCTCCGTTCATGACCAATACGCCGGGGCCTTGCTTGAGCAGGTTCACGCCGTTGGCGCCGGAAGCGCTGACGGCCGTATCGAAACGGACGATGCCTTGCGAATTGGTAACTGTGAAGTTGCGATTGCGAAGCGTGCCGTCGCCGTTGATGTTCCAGCCGGACGCGGAAGCGCTGAGGAAGTTGAGCGACCCGCGACCTTCGAACGTGAACGTCGTATTGCCGGCGACCGAGTTCGCGGCGATGGTGTTGGGAATATCGCGATCGACGCCGTCGGATCCGATAAACATGCCGTTGGCGGAAGAGGCAAACTGAATCGTTCCCAAACCGAACGGGCTCGCAGTGATGGCAATATTTGCGCCGCTGCCGGCAAATTGCGAATTGGCGCCGACGATGATATGGGCGACGTCGAGGATCGTGTTGCCAAGGTAATTGTTGAGCGAGGTGCCGTTCGGGCCGGGGCCGAAGTACACGGTGCCGGTTCGTCCGCCGGTGGCCGCGACGTTGTCGCCGATGCGGACCTGCATGTTGGAGCCATTGCTCGTGATGGTACCGAGCATTTCAAAACGGCCGCCGAATGCGGCTTGCAGAGCAAGTTCGCTGGTGCCGGTGAGCGGCACGCCGACGGCGATGCCGCCGGTGAACTTCGACGTGTAGTTCGTATTGCCGTAAACGCTCACGCCGAAGGTGCCGGCGGGCAACTGTACGATGACATCGCGACCAAACGTGACTTGTCCGCTGAGGCCGAGCCCGATGGCGTTGAGCGTTGCGCTGCCGGCCGTGACGAGCACCGGGCTGTCGCTATTGCCGAGCGGGCCGGGCGTGTTGGGGAGCACGCTGCGGCTGACGAGAAGATTGCCGCCGGTGCCGGCCAGTTGCGTGGTGCCGGTGTACGTGTTGGCGCCGCCGAGCACCAAGGTGCCGGCGCCGCTTTTCACGAGATTGCTGCGATCGCCGCTGATGACGCCGAGCACGCTCATCAGACCTGCGCCGCCGGTACCGACTTGGAACACGCGAGTGCCGCCGAAGCCGGTGGGAGCGAGGTTGACGGTGCCGCGGAGGACGAGGTCGTTGTTGCCGTTGAAGCGGAGGTCGCCGAGCACGTCGACATTGTTGTTGATGGCGATGTTGATGCCGCCGCTGGTTTGCAACAGACCGCCGGGTGAAGTGCTGGAGACGTCGGACGCGTGATTGACGATGAGCTTGCCGGCGCCGAGCGCGAAATTGTTCTCGATGTTGATCGTGCTGTCGCGCTGGGCCGTAATGTCGCCGGTAAAGTTGTTGCGCGTGCGAAGCGTCAGGTTGAAGTTGCCGTTGACGTACGACACGGCGTTGAAGCCGAAATCGTTGGCGCCGACGATGACCGACGCGGTGCCGGTGAGCAGGTTTTCGAAGCCGTTGCCGCCCATGATGAGCGAGCCTTGGTTACCGCCGCCGCCGAGACGGTAAACATTGCCGTTATTCGAAGAGAGCGACGGAGCGAAATAGACCTGACCGCCCGCGACCGAGCCGGAACCGGTGGAACTGCCGAGCCAAAGCTTGCCGCCGCCGAGGGCCGTTTCCATTTCGGCGAGGTTAAGAGCGCCGTATTGCCAGCCGTTGTCGAGCGCGATGACGCCCAGATAGTTGCCGGTGGTCGAAAGCACGACCTTGCCGTCGGCCGCAGGTCCGGTGGTGAGGATATTGAGGATGTCGCTTTGCCGCAGACCGCGGGTGTTACCGCTCGCATAGTTGTGATAACCGAACGACACGCCGGAGATCCCCAAGATGTCGCTGTAGGCGAATACGGTTTGGCCGGCGATGTTGGCAGCGTCGGCCAGGCGGATCATCGAGCCCGGAAGCAGGTTGATGTCGCCCACACCGAACGGGGTTCCCGTGCCGCGGAACGTGGTGCCGATGATACTTGTGGCCGTGTTCTGCGTGCTGCCCCAAGCCTCGAACCCGACCTGATTGGCCGTGCCGAAGGTGTTCGTACCGCTGTTCAGGAAGAGCATGCCGTTGCCGGTCTTGATCAACCGGCCGGCCGTACCGCCGGTGACTTGGCCGTCGAACATGACCATGCCGACGCTGCCGAAGCTGACGTTCACGGCGTTGCTGTTTGCGCCGAGCGTCGTGCTGCCGGCCACCGTGATGCCTGCCGTGGAGAAGTTGACGAAGACCGGGCTACGGACGCCGAGGTCGGCGAAGGTGAGCGAGCTGATCTTCTGCTGAACGGCCTGGTTGTTGTTCGTGATTGACGAATCGCCGCGAACATTGACGTTACCGGCCATCGTCCGGGTGACTGCGCAGCACCGAAGTGGTGAAGATCGAATCGCGATTGGACTGCGAATTGGCCAAGAGGCTGTCGATGACGAGCGTCGTCGAACCCGCTTGGCCTGCGCCGGTGCCGGATCCGTTGCCGTTGAGGACGATGTTCTGGCCGTTGATCGCATCGGCGATGTTCGTACCGGTGCCGGAGAAGGGATTATTAAGTTGGAGCGTGCCGCCGTTGACGACGACATTGCCGACGATCGTATTGCTGCCGGCAAGCACGAGCACGCCTTGGCCGAACTTCGTGAGTCCGCCGGCCGATTGCGTGATCTGCGAGTTAACGGTGCCGGTGATGCCGTTGGCGACGTAGATCACCGCTTCGCGATTGTTGAACGTGAGCAAACTCTGGGCGTTGGGAGCGTTCGCCGTGACGGCGCCGGTGATGGTCGTGTTGGCGCTGATGAGCATGCCGCCGTAACGGCTATCGCCTCCGAGGAAATTGATGGCGGCGCCGGCGTTGAACGTGATGTTCGCCCCGATGCGCATCGCATAGAGGTTCACGATGTTCGCGGCCGTGACGGTTTGAGCGCCGGTGATGTCGATGACGTCGCCGGAGCCGGTCGAACCGCTGGAGAGCGTCCCGGCGGCGAAGATCTTGCCGTAGCCGACTTGGCCGAAGCCGGGAGTCGTCGAACTGACGATGGTTTGGAAACCGGAGTCGCCGTCGAGATTCGTCGGGTTGTAAGTCATGTAGCTATTCGAGGTCGCATCGACGATCCACACCGGAGCGATGCCGCCGCGTGCGACTTGTGCGCCGTTTGACGTGTTGCCGGAGAGCCCGCCGAAGCTCGCGCTGCCGGTGCTGATGATGAGGCGATCATAGCTCGTCGGCGTGAGCGTGCTGCCGGTGCTGATGATGCCCAAGACGCTCGTGGCCGCGGCTCCCGTGCCGGTGACGGCGGCCGAGTTCGTGATGAGGAGCGTACCGCGATCAAGGACATTGGTGCCGCCGGTACCGTCGGCCCGTTGAAAACTCGTGAGTTCGAGAACGGCCTGACCTGCTCCGGCCGCGCAACGACGCGCAGTGCCGCCCCCCTTGCTCGCCGTGACTGCACCGACTTTTTCGTAGGAGAGAACGCTGACGGCGCCGTTGGTGACCGCGGCGGCGTTGGTTTGGTTGAAGACGAACGTACCGCCGTTCAGATTGAGCGGAGCGGCATCGGCCCAGCGACCTTGGCCGCCGGGGACTTGACCGGCGACATCGTTGACCGTGATGACGCCGCCCGGACGGAGGACGATGCTGGTGTAATTGTTGCCGGTCACCGAGTTGACGAACGACGCAACGCCGCCGTAACCGGTCGCGCTGCCGGAGCCGAGGGTGAGGGCTCCGTAAACTTCGACCGCTCCGGAACCGAGCGGCGAGCCGCCGAAGGTGCCGGTATCGAGCACCACGGTTTGCCCGCGGACGATCTGCGTGCCGCCGGTGTAGTTGTTGGCCTGACGGAAGATGACGCTGCCGCCGGTTCCGGTGACTACCGAGCCGACCGCGAGGAAGTTGTTCGCGATGGGACCAACTTGCAGGAAGGTGCTGCCGCCGACGTCTTGCAACGTGTTGTCGACGCCGACCAGCGCGAGGTTCGCACCGACGTTGGCATTGCCCGACAAACGATACACCGGCTGATTCGCGACGAAATCGTCGGCAACGCCCGGCAGCATGGCGGGACCATTCTCCGTAAGCGGCATCGGATTCAGTCCGGCTTCGAACGTCGCTCCGACCGCACCGATTCCGGGAGCAACGAAGGCGCGGCCGTCGCCGACTTGCGCCATGTTCAGCACTTGGTTATAGAACGGCGTGGTGATGTAGAGCAGTTCGCCGTACTTGCTCGCGAACGCGGTCTTGGGAGCCCCGGCGTTAGAGAGGAACGTGGGGTTGAAGCCGCCGTCGAGACCGATGCCGGCCCACGAGTTGACTTGGCTGCCGATTCGCACGTTGCCGGAGCCGAGGCTATTGTTGCCCGCCACGCGAAGGAGCGAGCCGGGAAGCACGATGACCGTTCCTGTGCCGATCGGGTTGCCGCTGTTGCCGGTGATTTGCACGGCGCCGCCGGCCACGAGGATATTGCCGCGGAAACCGTTGTCACTGCCGCCGGCGCCGTTGTTGGTGCCGGAGATGACCAACGTGCGAAGAAGACCGTTGACGGCGCTGTCGCGTTTGTAGATCAACCCGTCGCCCACAAGCCGGCCGGCGAGTTCGATCACCGCGCCGTTGGTGTTGAAGAGCAGGTCGGTCCAGGCATCGGCAGAGGCGTTACCGATGGTCGTCGTTCCGGCGACCTTGAGATAATAGTTATTAGCCGTGTTGAGCGTGAGGATCGCGCCTGCCAAGCGTAGATCGCCGATTTGAATGGCGTTGCCCGTATTGGTCCCGGCATTGCCGATATCGATCGTCGAGCTGGCGTTCAGGTCGACATTGATGCCGGCCGTGTTCTGATTGCCGAGAATGATCGGACCGTTGTTGTTACCGCCGTTGATACGAACACGGAGCGTGCCGCCGAAGAGCTCGAGCTTGCCGGCGGTCGTGTTGTCGGCGCCGCCGAGATTGAGCGGGTTGGTGATCATGAGCGTGCCGCCCTGCAACTCCGTGCCGCCGGTGTACGTATTGTTGCCGGCGTCCGGATTGGAGGTTGCGTAACTGCCGAGCGTCAGCGTTCCGAGGCCGACTTTCGTCAGCCGAACGTTGCCCATGATTCGGCCTTGGTAGATCGAACCGAACGTCAGCGGCGTGTTGGTAACGCCGGTCGTCACGGCGGTGCTGAGCGTAATTCGCACGGATCCGGTGATCGCCGTGATATACGTGCCTGCCGGAACGTTCGCTCCGGTAACGCTTTGGCCGACGAAGAGATCGGCCGTCGAGGCGAGACCGGCGACTGCCGTGCTGTTGGTCGTCGTGTTGGCGTTGCGAAGAATGTTGAGCGACGGGTTGCCGAGCCCGTTGATGATGAGTTCGCCGAGCTCTGCACGAGAATTCGTGATGACGCCGCCGGCCGCACCGCCGGTCGTGCCGAGGCTATCGAACGAATACGCAACGCCGTTCAGATCGAGGACACCGGTCGAATTGACGGCCAACGGCGTGGCAAACGTGGTGCCTTGAGCCAACGCAGTACGTGAAGCACCGCTACCGGTCGCCCCGATCGTCAGCGTGCCGTTTTGAACCGTGAGGTTGCCGAGAATTTCATTTACGCCGCTCAACACCAGATTGCCGGCGCCGAACTTGGTAATGCCGCGAGCGAAGATGTTGCCGCTGAGCGTGCCGGTGACGCTCGGCGCGACGTAAATCAGACCTTCGCCCGAGTTGCCGTTGGGGTTGTTCGAAACGACCGAAGGCCCGGTGTCGCTGTTGAAGTACAAACTCGAACTGATCGTGGCGTTGCCGTTGATCAGAATACCGCCGACGTTCGACGGGCCGGCCGTATTGGCGAGGCTCGTGATGTTGATTCGCCCTCCGGAGATATTCGCGGTCGTCTTGAAGGCAAAGATCGAACGAATCGTGTCGGCGGCGATGGTTTGAGCCGTCGTGAAATTGCCGACGGAGAGTTCCGTACCGGAGTTGATATTGGTGATCGTCGATCCGGCATAGACGGCGAACCCGTTTGCACCAACCGTGAGGAAGTCGCCCGTGTTCGAAATCGAATTCTCGTGGATGATAAACGGTGAAAAGATGCCGGCGCATGCTTAGAGAAGCGGCTAACGACGTCGAGGTCGCACCGTTGAAGAATGTTGTCGATGGATTAAAGATGTTGCCGCCGGGCGTACCTAGGCTGCCGACGGTCTTAATCGTGAGCGTGCCCTGAGCCGTGCGTGCGAGGGAAGTCGCCGCAACTTCTACCGAGGAGTTGAGGTAATTGAGACTGCCGCCGCCGTTAAACGTGACCGACGAGGCGAGGTTCGTCGTGAACGGAGCCAACGAACCGTCGACCTGAATCTCGCCCCCGGCGATCGTTACGCGTGCGCTTTCCCACCAGCCGGAATTGCGACTGCCGAAACGCCAAGCTCCGGCGTTAACTTCCATGGCCGTGGCGGTGTTGGTACCGGAAGTGATGAGCGTGCCGGCGCCGGTCTTACGGAACATGAACGTCGGGTTCGGTTCGTTACGGAGCAGACTGCCGCCGTAGTAGAGGGTGTTGCCTGCCGAAACGTCGATGCCGAAGCCCAGTGCTCCGGTGCTCATCATGTTGCGGGTATACGGCGTCGTCGAATTGTTCGAGAAATTGAAGCGTTGCGTGCCGCCGCTGCCGATATTGGCCGGAATACCGTTGATGGCCAACGCGATATTGGGATCCCCCGCCGAAGCCGCCGCCGACATTCGGTACGTGACGGAGCTGCCAGAAACCGAAACGCGATCGAGCAATACGGTGCCTGCCGGAATCGAACCGCCGGAGATCGGCATACCGCGGAGCAACGTGCCGGCGACGTCGTCGAAGTTAAGCGTGAACGTAACGAGATCGCTGCCGGCGTTCGTCGTGGCTTGCAAACTCGTGGTACCGAAGCGACCGGTGGCGGTTCCCGCGGCCGTGGTCGAAGTGTTCGCAGAAATTTCAAACGTCGTGGGCGAGAGGATGCGCGTGATCGTCGTTCCAGCCGTGATACCCGTGGCGCTAACGAGCATGCCGGGGACGAGGCTGTCGGTCGTGTCGGCGCCGCCCAAGGTGACCACGTTGCTGCTGTTGAGGAGCGTCAGAGGTGCGGTGAGTTCAAAGGCGAAGCCACCTGCGGTAAGCGTACCTGCCGCACCGCCGGCATTGCGGTCGAGTGTGAGCGTCGTCGCGCCGGTGACCGCAAGAATCTTGGTACCGACGGGAATGTTCGGTCCGTAGATCGACATGCCGGGAGCCAGCCCGGTCGTGGTGCCGACGGCCGTGACGTTCGCGCTGGCGGAAGCGGTCGTGGCAGTGAACGACACGGGCAGCGAACTGGGCTGTGTGGGATCGCCGGCCGAAGCCAAAGTATCGAACTGCAGAACGCCGCCGGTAACGTTAATGCCCGTGATCGCGTTCGCGATCGTGAAGGCATCGCCGGTCGGAATATCGTCGGTCTGATTGCGCCGAGGACGAGCGTTCCTTGCCCCTGCTTGATCAAAGTACCGCCGCCGCTGAGAGAACCACCGACTTGCGAGAAGCGGAGACCCGCGGCAATGTCGAAGATACCGAAGCCGTTCGGCGAGTTGGCGACGCCGTATGGCCCGGCGGCTTGTTGATAAATGATCATCGTGTCGGAGAAACGGCGAGTGGCATCGCGTTCGCCGTTGATGAACGTATTTGCCGTCGGCGCGGCTTCCCAAACGGCCAATCCGCCGCCTTGAAAAAACACCGACTGGCCGGGCGAGAACTTCGGAATGTCGTTGTCCGTGGTCAACGCGATAAAGCCGGCGAGGATGTGAGTATTGCCGGTATACGTGTTGACGCCTTCCATGTGCATGACGCCGACACCTTGCTTAATCACTTGGTTGTCGTGGGCGCCGCTGACGGTCGTGCCATCGACAATATTGCCGCGGAAGTACACGCGACCAGGCGTTCCAGCGTTGCCGATATTGAAGAACCGCGACGCTCCTTCCGCCCCTTCGGTCGGTCGCTCCAAACTATTTCCTAGGTAGACCCTGCCGGTGAAGATCACGTCGTTGCCGTTGTTGGTGTTGACGCCGAGATCGCCGGAGAAATAGATGTCGTTGCGAATCGTCAGCGTTGGATTCAACGTCGCGCGACCGAGCAATGCGCTGGGTTGTAGCACCGCCAGCCCAATCGCCGAGTTGCTGCTCGCAAATGCCGGATGCGTATTGCCGTTGAATTGAACGGCGCCGAGATGATTGTCGAAAAGCGTCTGATCTAACGCGCCGTGAATACCGATGGTCAGCGTGCCGCCGCCTTGGATGCTCGTATTGCCGTGAAACTGAACGTTGTTGAAAGCGACGTTGCCGCCGCCGAGCGCCATATTCAAGCTCTCAAACACGTTCTGATTGCTATTTGCGCCGATCAAGACGGACGAACCGCCGGCGTCCGAACCGCCGATGGCGCCGAAGTGTTGATGTTCAACAAACCTCCGCCGCCGCCCAAATAGTATCGACCGCTGGAAGCCAACGACGAACCTTGCGGCGTCAATAAAGCGCCTTGGTAAGTGCCGCCGAGAGTCGATCCAAGGTAGAGCGCCGGCGAGTCTGCGCTCGACTGCTTGTTAATCTTGACGTCGTATAAGTTCAAACTCGCCGTGAAACCAACGGTGTCGATGGCGATGACGCCGCCATAGAGACCGTTGTTCGCAAAAAACTCTACGCCCGTCGGCAGCCCCTGCTGCCCGCCGTAGATAAGGCTTAACACGCCTAGGCCCGCTCGATCGCTATGAATCGCCACTTGGCCGCCGAGCGACGTATTGTACGAGTATTCAAAGTCCGAAGCGCCGGCGCGTCGATCTCGATCGTCGGAGTACCGCCGAAGTAGTTGCCGGGATTGATCACGCGAATGCCTACGATACGCCCTGAAACCGGATCAATGTCGGCCGTCAACTCGGCAGTTATGAAGGCGAAGCCGCCGTCCGCGGGATTGACGCGAATCTTGGGAGCAACGTGGTAGTACTTGCCGCCGGCGGCAGCCGGCAGCGTAACAGATGTAATTCCGTTTGTTCCGGTATCAAAATTCACAACGGCTTGCGAACTGTCTGCCTTCGCTCCCACTGCAAGCCCCGTCGGGCTAGCCAAACGCAGGATGGCGCCCGGCATCACGTCGACCATTCCGGTACCAAATTGCGAGACGACCGAACGGCCGTCCTGCATTTGCAGCGTCCCCTGAAACACACGGATCGCACCGGTGTAACTCGAGGTGCCGCTCAGCAGAGCGAGCGTGTTGTTGCCCCATTTATCGATCGAACCGGCCCCTTGAAGCTTTCCTTCGACGACAAGGTTCTGAACCGTCGTGAGCAACGTCGGTCCGTTGGCGGTGAAGTTGCCGGACATAAACGTGGCGTTCGTCGTCACCGTAAGCGACGTACCGACGGTCGTCGGCGAGCGCCCCGTGTTGGCCGAGTTAATGACGATCGGAACCGGCATTTCCTCGACCGTCAGATTGCGGAACTTCGTGTTGGCTTGATTCGCACCGATGGTCGACGTGGCTTTAGCAAGGAGATCGTTCAAAAAGAACGTATTGGGGACGTTAGGCTGATAGGTACCGCCCCACAAGCTGACCTGCGGCACGCCGGATGTCGAGTACGGATTGTTGATGTCGCCGCCGCCTAAGGCGAACTGATGACCCAGTTGCAAAGTTCCCGTGTTAAGCGTGATCGGGCCGGAAAGCAGGCCGACGTTGCCGCGATTCGAATTGTTTGTTCCGGGGGAGATGACCATCGCCTGAGCGCCGCCTTTCGTCAGGCCGGCAGCCGTGATGGTGTTGGTAAAGCTGACGGCCGCTGAACCGCCTGCGAAAACGACCGCCTCGACGTTTGACGAGCCGTTGTTGAAGCTGACCGGAGCACTGACGGTGAGCGTCGCCGTCGGGGCGGTCAGAATGCCGCCGCTACGAATCTGCAGCGACGAAGTTCCGGAAATGTTCGCAGAAGCCCGAACGGCGTAGGCACTGTCGCCGGCGGCCGTCGTATAAGCGGTTGAGATACCGGAAACCGTTCCGCCGGCAGCCGTTCCGCCGGCATAAGCCGTCGGCGTCACGTCCGTGATCGTGCCGCCGCTCCACTGCAGGTACTGATTTGACGAACCGTTGACGATATAAGCGGGCAGCATTCCGGCGCTGGGCGTCGCACCGTTGAGTTGGGCGACCCCCAGCGTGGCCAAGCTGTTGGCGAAGCTTGTCGAAGGCAAGTTGTTGTTCGTGAAGGAAATGATCGCGTTACTACCCGAAGCGCGTACTAGGTTGGCGATATTGAGCGTCGCCGTACCGTCGCCGCCGGCCGCCGCACGGCGGAGGTCGACGTTCGCCTGGCCCCAGGCTGTAACGACGTCGACATTTTGGGTACTGTTGTTCGCCGAGGCGTCGTCACCCAAGAAGCGGAAGATACCGCCGATAATATTGAGATCGGACGTGGGATTGATGCGGCGGTTTACGTTAACGCCGGTGACGCCGGCGTTGTTGATGTCGAACAAACCGCCGTTGTAGATGTTGAAGGTCGTCTGCGTCATCTGATACGGGTAGAGCACGACGTCGGTCGGGTTGTAGTTTTCCGTGGACGTGCTCAACGTACCGAGGATGTTCACGGTGGTGCCGGTGCCGAGCCGATTTCCAACCATCGCCGCGGCATTCGGGCTGGTGAGCGTGAGCGTGGAACTGTTAAAGATCGTCGTATATCCGGAGTACGTCTGATTGCGGTTGACGGCGACGGTTCCGGTAAAGCCGGCGATCGTGCCGGTTTGCGTATTACGAACAAACGGCATTCCGACGGTCAGGCTGTTCGTACCGGTCGTCGGATTAACGAGCAGGGCGGGGGCCTGCAGCGTCATGGTGCCGCCGACGCTCGCGCCGAAACGGTAGACGTTGTCGGACAATGCGCCGTAAGGAGTGGTCGCCGTAATCGTGGCGTTGGCGATCGTCCCGATGTAGACGTTCTTACCGTTGCCAAGCCGGCTTTGATCGATATCAAACGTATACGTGCCGACGTTCAAACCGACGATCGTTCCGAGCGGTCCGAGCCGCAACTGTGTGAAGTCATTGGAAAGCTGAGGATTACCTGCCCCCGCGCCTTGAGTGCGCAGGCCTGAAGATGCCGAAGCCGGGGTTGGCCGAATTTACCGAACTGGTCAGGAATAGGCCGTTTCCACGGTCGCCTGGAATGGCATCTTGGTAGCTCACTTCCAGGCGAGTATTCGGACTAACAATAACGCGCGAACCGCGAGTGGCGGTGTCGTGGTCGGCCCAGAGAACGCCTTGCAACAGATTGATGCCGCCGGTCACGTTCGCGGCGCCGGTGAGCACTAGCGTGCCGGAACCGAATTTATTGAGCGACGCATCACCCGAGATCGTCGTAACGAAGATGTTCTGATTGGAAAACAAACGAGCCGCCGAACCTTCGACCAAGACGCTGTCCAATTGCAAGGCATAGCCGTTGGCAGAGTTAACGACGACTGTGCCGTCGCCGACTCGCAACTGCCCGAAGCGGATCGTACGGTTTGTGTAGCCTGCCGAAAATTGCACCAGATTGATCACGCTGTCGCGGATGATGCTGATATCGTTGCCGTAGATGATCGTTTGGGCCGTGGCGCTTGGCGCCCCAAGTCCGTTGTTGCGAATATTGAGCTGAGCACCGTAGAGCTCGATCGTCGTTCCCGAGCCGAACACGTTGCGACGCCCGAAAACCGACGACCAAATCTCGGGATTCGCAGCCCCCGGCGAATTGACGACGGTATAGACGCTGTTTCCCGATTCAAGCACGCCGCCGAATACGCGCCACACGCTCGCAGCAGCAAGGTTGGCATTGTTAAGCGCTAGATTTTGGTCGCCGGTAAGGATTTCGCCCGAAAGATCATGGGTGATACGCAACGTCCCGCCGCCGTACTTGTTGACGGATTGGCCCGAACCAGACGCCGAATAAACTCGCCCGGCAAGCGTTAGGCTCGAGCCGGCGGTGAGCACGCTGACGTCGAAATCGGGATCCCAGAGCTTGAGATCGTTCTCTATGACGTCATTACCGCCGGAACGTTTCTCAATGGAAATCGTTTGGCCGGGCGCCGAGGCGAAGGCCATGGCGTTGTTGACCCCCAACACGCCGGTTTCTCCGGTAAAGCGATAGGCACCGTTGCCGGTAAGATCGCCCAGCAGCAAGTGCCCGATTGTCGCTTCCTGATCGAGGGTGATTAGCTGCCTCGCTACGGAGAGCGGATTGCGAGAGAAGTCGGCGGTGAAGCCCGAACTCAATCCGCCGGCATCGTTGGGTATGTTGCCGTTGAGCCAATTCTTGCTGCGGTTGGCGTTGAGCGGATCGACTTCAAACCAGTTGAGTCGCGTCGTAACGCCGTCTCCCGTCGGGACGTTCCACTGATCGCTGCCGAGCGGCGGAGCGGCAAACACAGGAGTGCCGCAGACCGACATCGCGACCACCAGCATGAAAACCAAGAGGCGATGTGCGCCTCGGCGAACAAATTGAAATTTGCGACGTGCGGAGGCTCGCACAAATTCACGACTCAATGCGGCCGCGGACTGCCATAGGTTTCGTAGGAAGCGCAGGACGGAAGCGAGACCGGCGCGAGTAAGCGCGTCGCGAAAGTTGTTGCGTTGAGACAGTCTTCGAATTGCAATCGGCAGCAGCGCCGCGGCGCTTGCGATCCCGACGACGGTCAACGCAAACGGCAGCAACAACTCATCGGCGGCGGCGCGACTTTCTTGGATCACGCTCGGCGCAGATGACGCGGCCGGATTTGCCGCCGCCGTCGCGACGCGCGCGAAACTGATTTGCACCAGACCGAACAGAAGAAGCCCAAGAATTCCACATGTTTGGGATAGACGCGCGCGAGCAGCGCGCGGCAACCCCCAATTGGGCCGAGACAATTTGATTCGCATAGCGTCGCCGGAAGAGATGTGACCGGGCGGCCTCGAAGTTCGTCGCCTACTTCGAACCAAGGACCGCAAGCTACAACACGCTCGCGCCGCACTGCGCACCGCACCGGTCGTACAAAAACCCCGGCATGCGACAAAAGTGTCGCAATCTCCGTAAGTTCCCACGACGTCACGGATTGCTCACGGCCAAACCTTACGCTCACACGTTGAGAATAAGCCCGCTTGCATGGGTCGCAAGAAACTTTTTAATTATTTATTGCAGTGATTTGCTGCAAATTCTCGTTTCTTTGAAACACCCCCGACTTTGGAACACTCCACATCCGGGGGGTTCGGTGGGCTTTGCGGAAGCGAAGAGTGCTAAACGCTCTCGTTTTTCGTTGAATCTGCTTCGGCCTTTGACGCCGCTTTGCGGCGGCGACGATAGGCCGCGAAGCCAAGGCTCGCGAGACCGACCAAGAACAGACTGCCCGGCTCCGGTACGGCCGAGTAGTTCAAGTACAGCTTGCCGCTGTAGGCGCTGACCCAGAAGTTTCCTCCGGAGATGGTGGGGTAGGCGGCGGGTGAGCCGACGGCGACGACGAACTGGTCGAGTCGTCCGTCGACGACGCCGCTGAGCGGACCGGCGTTGTCGACCCAGAGCCAGCGGTAGGCGGCGTCGGCTCCCGGTTCGGGGACGTCGATCGTCGGCAGGGCGTTGGGGTTGAAGTTGTTGGTGCCGTAGGTTCCGGCGACCAAGTCCCAAGAGAAGACGGTAAGCAGGTAGTTGGAGCCGCTGAGGTTCAGGCCCCCGGCGCCGATGGTGATGAGATCCCAATCGGTGCCGGCCGTGCCGGAGCCGTTGTTGCCGAAGTCGAAGACGAACGAGGCGTTGTTCTGCCAATCGCTCACGCCGAAGTCGCCGAAGGCGATCGTGCCGACGCCGTTGTTGTTGACGCCGTTGGCGTTGGAACCGGCGCTGAGGGTGCCGCCGGCCTGCACGGTGACCTGGGCGGGAATGTGGCCGTTGCCGTTGACGGTGCCGCCGGCGACGACGAGGTTCGAAGCGTAGAAGTGGTTGGTGTTGTTGGTGAAGGTGAGCGTGCCGCCGCCGGTCTTGGTGAAGTCGCCGCCGCCGCCGGAGACGGGGTTGGCGATGCTCAAGGTGGTGTTGTTGGCGACGTTGACGGCGCCGCCGAAGGCGCTGACGGTGATGCCGCGGCTCGTGTCGTTGATGGCCATGGTGGCCGTGGTCTGCAGGGTGCCGCCGTTGAAGATGAGCTGGTTGAAGTTCAAAGCTCCGGCGTCGGCGCCGAGATTGGCTTCGGAAGCGATGCTGATCGTCCCGGCGTCGATCTGCATTTGGCCGGTGAAGTTGCTGGTTCCGGAGAGGGTCCAGACGCCGGCGCCTTGCTTGAAGATGTTGCCGGCGCCGTTGATCGTGCCGGCGTAGGTGACGTTCGCCGCTTGGTTGACGGTGAGCGAGTTGGCTCCGATCGAGACGTTGCCTCCCGCGGCGCCGCCGCCGGCGATGCTGCCGACGGTCGCGTTACTGTTGAAGACGAGCGCCGCGCCGGCGTCGTTACTGAGGGTGATCGCGTTGTTCGACGGAATTGAAGCGGCCGAGTTGATCGTGAGCTGAGCCGATTGGATGAGGGTCGGGCCGGTGTAGCTGTTGGTGCCGGTGAAGATGACCGGCTGCGAGCCGTTGATGGTGACGCCTGCGGCCGAGTTGACGATGTTCGCGCCGACGATGGAGCTGCTCGCTCCGGCGGTGACGATATTTCCTTGGCCGCTGAAGCGGAGGAAGAAGCCGGAGGCCAGGGAGTTGCCGCCGTTGAGCAGCAAGGTGCCCGAGTTGCCGTCGCCGAGCGTGAGCACGTAGCCGAGCGGAGCGGCGGTGATCGTGACGCCGGCGTTGACTTGGACCGAACCCCAGTTCGGGTCGGAGTCGAGGTTGTTGTCGTTGCCGGTCGCCGCGACGTACGCGAGGTTCGGGGCGGCGTTGGGGACGTCGATGCTGGTGGCCGACGAGGTCGACACCAGATTGTTGCCCGAGAGGGTGACGAAGCTGAGCGTGGAATTGGGGGTCGGCGTGTCGGCGGCGAAGACCCAGGGGACGATGCCGCCGGAGAGCAGGCCGGTCGTGTTGGTGACGGTGAAGCGTTCCTTGGTGCCGGGGTCGCCGAGGCGTCCGGTGACGGGGACGACGATCAGGCCGGCGCCGTTCTGTTGAACGAGCGAGCCGACGGTGAACTGGGTGATTCCGGCCGTGTTGGCGGAACCGTCGAGGCGGAGGATCGAGGTTTCGGTCACCGTGAGAGTGCCGGCGGTGGCCGTATTGGTGGTGGCGTCGATGCCGACGAGGGCCAGCGTGCCGCCGGCGAGCGTGAAGCCGCCCGACCCGAACGGACTGCCGCTCGTCGCGGCCAAGCCCTGCAACACCCCGTCCGTCACCGTCGTACCGCCGACGTACGTGTTCGAGTTCGTCAGCACGAGTCGACCGGCGCCGATCTTCTGGAGGGCGACGTTATGTTGAATCACGCCTCGATAAGTAAACGTCCCCGCGGCACCGTTACCGGCGGTCAACGTGCGAACGCCGGCCGAGCTGTTGGTGATGTAGCCGTTGTTGATGCCGGAGGTGTTCGACGCCGCGTCGACCGGATTGGTCAAGATGCCGACCGTCTGGTTGTATCCGTTCAGATCGAGCACACCGGATGCCTGAGTGCTGAGCGTACCGGTCGGCAGGAGCGCGTTATTGATTCCCACACGGAGCGTTCCGCCGGTGATGGTCGTTCCACCTGAATAGGTATTGTTGTTCGAAAGAACGACCGTGTCGTAACCGACCTTGGTCATGCTCGCGTTTCCACTGATGACGCCGCGAATGTTCAGAATCGCGCCGGTACCGGCATTCTCCGCGGTCGGCCGGAAGTCATTGGTCCCGCGTCCGCTATCTAATCCGTTAACGCCGAGATAGTAGGGATTTCCAAGGTAGGAATTCCCCGCCAAGTTGATGCTGACGTTGGCGCCGAGGTTGCGGAAAACGCCCGCATCGGTGCTCGTGGAGGTTACGTCGTCGGTACGGAGCCAACCTTCGATCGAACCGCCGTTGAGCGTTACGGTTACGGTGCCAGTTTGATCGGCGCCGACTTGCAACGTCGCCTTGCCGAGGTTCACCGTCCCGGTTCGCGCGTTATCGACGCTCCAACGTTCTACCGAACCTTCGTTGTACGTGACGCTCGCATTCGTCGGAGCATAGCCTGCGACGCCGACATCCAACACACCGTAGCGATTAATAACCAAGTCACCTGAACCCAGCGACGCGTTGTGAGTGACGTGGACGGCGCCTTCGTCAATCACTACGGCGCCCGTATTAGTGCTCGCTCCGCGCACATACAAGTAGCCGTCGCCCCATTTGGTAAGCCGTCCGGATCCGGTCAACGAAGCGACCGACAGACCGTTGCTAACGCCGTTCGTCAGAGCCGCCGCGGTGTTCGTCGCGCCGGCGAACGTGTTGCCGGTATTCGTAGCGTCGACGTTGAGAATGGCGTTGCTGGTCAGAATCAACTGACCGGCCGCCAGAATGGATCGATTCCGTACCACGGCGACGCGCAGTTGAGCGTCGTTGGTACCGTTGGTCGGCGAACTGCCGATACCGCCGGACTGTTGAATCTCGAGATCGGCGATCTGGTGAACACGATCGTCGGCGCCCGGATCCCAATCAATGACGCCGTTGTCGACGGTAATGATTCGACCGGAAGTGTAGGCATAGTTGAGCAGCGAATCGGCCGGCTGAGCACGGAGGAACAACGTCGGCGTGGAAGCTTGATTGGCGTTCAAAACGATCGTGTTCGACGCCACGGCGTTGCCGGCCGAGCCGAACGTGAGCAGGTTGAGGCCGCCTTCGTTGATGACCCAGCCGCCGGAGTAGCCTATACCGACGCCGCGAGCCGCATCGCTTTGATCATTAACGATCTGGATGGTGCCTGCTCCAAACTTCGTCATGGAGCCGGCCGTGATGAAGCCGGCAAGCGCCATGTTTCGACCGGTGCCGCCCCCCGCGAAGTAAATCAAACCTTCGCTTGTGCCGGCAGTGCCGAACCGTAAGTTCGGGCTAACCGTCACGGTCGTGTTGTCGACCGTGTTGAGCAAAAGAAGCGAACCGATATCGTTGCCGGAGCCGGCGAACGTAATGGTGGCGTCGTTGTTCGCGCCGGTCGGGCTATTGATGTTGGCTGAAGTGCGGAGAGCGTAGATCGACGGAGCAAAATCCGGCAGCGTGACGGCCGCGGTGATGTTGACCACGGCAGTACCGGCGGTCATGCCTGCGGTGAACGCCGAAGCCATCTGCCCGTCGGTCACGGGGACGACGCCGGTCGTCGTGTTGTACGTCACAAAGCGATTGCCGGTACCGTCGACAAAGAAGCCGGGCAACAATCCCGAAATGGCCGAGGTCGTCGGATACGCGACCGTAGGATCGGACGTAAACAACACCTGCTCGGCGTTGTTCGTCGCACTCGGCAAACCGAGGCTCGCACTGACGGCGGGAACAAAGACAAGCGTACCGCGGCCGGTTCCGGCGCCGGCACCGGACGCGGCCCGTGTCACCGACGCCGCCGTCAAAAGAATTTCGCTCGTCCCCTCATTCACCGTAGCGATGCGTGCGCCACGATCGAAAACTAAGGCTCCGATCGTTTCGCCGCACAAATCCGTGTTATTGGCGGCATCAAGGACGAATCTCGCGCCGTCCAAATTCACGCCGGTGGAATTGTCCCAGCGGTTGGTCGAAGCAGTGTTGTCGAGCAGAATCAGGCTCGATCCGGGATGCAAGCGGATGTTTGTGTAGGCATTCGCCGTTCCGATGTTGTTACGGAACGTACCGTTGGCGCCTTGAGCTTGCAACGAACCATAAACATCGACGAGATTCGCTCCCGGCACTCCGAGCGGCCCGGCCGTATCGCCGACCGACGTAGCAGAGCTAAACCGCAGCAAGCTGCCACGACTTACGATCGTGCTGCCGGTATAGGTGTTCTGATCGGCGAGCAACACCTGCCCAAGCCCCCAGTTCGCCGCCGGCCCCAAATTCGCCAGAGAACCGATCAGCAAGTCGGTCGGGCCGGCGACGTCCGTCAGATTGGCGCCGCTCGCGGTCAAATCAATCGTCAACGTTGTGTTTGAAGTGCGTCCGCCCAAACGATAAACGCGATTCGTGCTGTTCCCGCCCACGACGCTGTTGGCCGAATTCGCCAGCCCCGGCGTGAGCGATGATCCGACTGTAGCACCGGAGTATGTGGCATTCGCCGCATTACCGAAAAACACACGTCCGTTGCCGATCGTGCTTTGATCAAGGTTTTGCCCAACAGCATTTTCAAAAGAAATGATGACGTTGTCGTTGGACGTCGAAGTCGTGGCCTCGACCATCGCTTGATAATTCGCCTGCGTTAAATTTGTTGCTAAAGCTCTCAGCACGGCCGGTGAATAGGCCGTGCCCGTCAGACGGACCTGCTGGCCGAGGGCCGTATTGATATTGCCGACGCCGCGAACGCGAATTTCCGCGCCGGCATTCACGAAAATGTCGCCGGTACCGATCGTCGCGGAGGTGTTTGCCACGGAACGATTGCCGAAATCGAGCGCACCTTGATTGATGTAGATCGGACCGCTCAGCGAGTTATTGACAGAGTGAACCCAAAGCGTGCCCGCGCCGACTTTGTGGATGAGCACGCCCGCACCGCCGTCGGAAATCGAACCGGTACCTGTGGCTCCGGCCGACCCGCCCAAAACCGTCTCGACGCCGAAGTTAAAGAACGCGTTACCTTGCAGCGTCGTGGTGCCGGCGAAGGCGAACCCGTAGCTATTGCCGGAGGTCGTCGTGAAAATTTGAGAACCGACGGTCAAGTTATTGAACGTGATCATCTTGTTACTATCAAACGCCGTGACGGCGCGATCGGCCGTGATCGTCGTCGCTCCGCCGATCGTGAGGTCCGGGCCCACCCCGGTGGAGGAGTATCGAATGAATTCGATGTCGGCGTCGGCCGCCACGGCCGCCGTATCCACGCGGAAATCCATCGTGCCGCCCATGAGCGTGATGGGACCGCCGCCGACGCCGCCGGCGGTGAGATTGGAATTGGTATTCGCCGCCACATTCGCGGCCTTTGACATGATGCGGAACGTACCGTTCATCACCGTCGTTCCGCCCGACCAATCATTCAGATTGGTGACGTTATCGAGTTGCAACACGCCGGCCTGCGATTTGATGAGCCGCCCCGAACCGGTCGTTTTCGCGGCGACGAAGACGTCCTGGCCGGCCGCTTCGACTTGGATAACGGACTTACCGACAAGGGTCAGCAAATCAGTTGCGTCGCTTCCTAATTGGAAGTCCATCGTATTGGCGCCGACGAAGCGCGCGATTTGCCCCGTCTCAAGATTGTTGGCGCCGAAAGTGAAGTTGTTGGCGATCACGTTACGGACGTTCGTGATCGTGCCGCCTTGGCGATCCACGTTAAACTGCACGATCGGGTTGTAGTCGCCGAGTACGACGCTGTTGTTGAACGTGACGCTGCCGGTCAAGTTGTCTTGACCGCCGCGTAACGACAACGTCGAGTTGGCTCCCTCCATAAAGATCGTGCTGCCGATGCCGCCGACGTTTGAAATAGGATTGGTTTCGGTGCCGTTGGCGTAGCGCAACATCAGTTCACCTTGCTGGACGCGAATCGGACCGCTGAACGTCTGTTGCTCCGAATTCAGGTTCAACTGACCGGCGCCGAATTTGATCAACGCCGAGGCCGCGATCTGACCTGCGAAGGCCCGATTCGCGGCCAGATTGTCGCCGAGCGTGGCCGTGTTGTTGTTGTAGATCAACAATTCCGCCGTACCGTTGCCGGCTTGGAGGCCGGCCGTGACGGTCCGAGCGCCGTTGATCAACAAGCCGCCGCTACCGACGATCAACTGCGCCGTGTTATCCGTAGCAGTGCCGAGAGTTACGTTGGCGTCCAAGCGAGCGGCGTAAACCGAGTAGTCGACGCCCGCATTCAAGATGACGTTGCCGCTAATGAGCGCGAGACGTCGTCGCCGTGAGAGTCGACGCCAACGTCGTGGCCGCCGTGACTCGATCAAAGCCGGCGAGGGTGACGCCGGTGTCGGCGTTGTAGGTTACGAACTGCGTGTCGGTGTTGCTGAGAATCCACGGCGCCAACATGCCGTTGGTGACCGTCGGAGCCGCTCCCGTGACGATGACCCGTTCATCGGTGCCGAGTTGACCGGTCGTGTGATTCAAAAGAATCGTGCCGCTATTCAGCCGACTGAACCCGCTGGTTCGAAGCTCGACGCCGCGTCCTTGCACGCCTGCGCACGACTTCGACGACGGAACCGCCGAACGCCTGCACGGCGCCCACCGTTTCCTGCACTTCGACCGCGGCATTTCCCTGCAAACGCAGCGTGGAGCTGTTGAGGTTGACCGCCGTTGCGTCGCTCCAACGTCCCTGAGCGGCCGAAACCGGTAACACTCCGGCCGACGTATTGTCGAACCGCAAGGTGGACCCCGGCCGCAGCGTAACGGCGCCCGCCCCGATAAACGTTCCTGCTTCGCCCGCGACGTTGAGCACGCCGTAGGCTTCGATTGCGGAGGTCGCCAGAGTTCCTCGGAAGTCGAGCGTGCTGGCGCGGTTAATCAGCGTCGTACCGCCGTAGTTGTTGCTGCTCAACAGAACGACCGTTCCCGAGCCGTTGCCGACTACGCCGTTGTTTTCCACGGACAAGGGCGCGCCGACGACGAGGTTGTTGATCGCCCCGGTTAGGGCGTTGTTACTGAGTACGTTGGCATTGCTGTAGCCGATGAACAAGGTCGCGCCGCCGCCGCCGAGACGATAGGTGTTGCCCAAGCCTGCGCCCAACGTCGCCGCATCGTACATGCCGTTGGCGCCGACGTAGTTGGTCGTGCTGCCCAAGAACCCCATGCCGTCGCCAAGACGCGTTTGGTCGAGCGTCTGGGTGTAAATCGTGTTGATCGCCAAAACAGACTGGGACGGATTGACGGCTCCCAAGTAGTAATTGGTCGCGCTCGGCTGAATGCCGCCCGCGGACGCGGAGCGGTAGCCGATCGCGTCCAGCGACACGTCGGCGCCGACGCCGAGCAGGCCCATGTTGTTGAGATTGCCGCCGACGTAGAAGGCCTGACCGGCCTGAACGTTGCCGGTGCCGTTGACCAAGAGGCGTGACAACGCATTGATCATCACGAGTCCGCCCAATTGGGCCGTCTCGTTCAAAGTCACTTGGTTGCCTTCAAAACTACCGAAGATCGTCGTACCGCCGGCCCCTAAGACGGTGCCGCCCGCATACGTATTGACGGCGTTGACGAATAGCTCGGCGCCGCCTCGCTTTACCAAGGTTCCGTTGCCGCTGACGGCGCCGTTCAGGGTTAGTCGCAGATCGTTTTGTAGATAGAAATCGCGGACGAACGTGGTCGTGCCCTGCACCCACAGGCTGTCCGAGTTGCCGCCGGTCGTCAGCATGTAAGCCGAGCCGAGGACGCCGCCGATTTGCAGATTCTTGATGACGACCGTTTTGTCGTCGTTATTGGCCAAGATCCGATCCGTCGAAATTCTTCCCAGGCCGGAGGAGATGAACTCGTTGCTGGAAACGCCCAGGAGCGATCCGAAGCGAACGGTCGTATCGGCGTAAGTCGTGACCATTTCCGCGGCGGCCGTGCCGTCGCCGTCGGTGCTCAGCAATAGGCCGTTGGCGGTGCCGCCCGTCGCAATTTCAACCACCGCGTTCGCCCCCAAAGGATTCGCCGCGCCGTCGGCGCTGCGAGGATTGAGGATGCCGCCGTAAACCTTCCAAATGCCTCCGATAGTATTCTGATTGACTCCGCCTTCCGTGTGACTGAGCACCAAGTCGTTGGCGCCCGTCTTCACGACGTCGCCCGTCGCAGTCACTTTGCCGGCCAGGAACAATCGACCGCCCGCCGTGCGGATCACGACGTTTTGATTGATGTTCGTCGCTCCCACCACTTGAATGACACCGGCCGTCGTGGTCAGCATCGGCGCGTTGATGGTCAAGCTGTTGACGCCTGCGTTCTGCGTACCTGCGTTGAACGTCGAAGTCATGTTCACCGGCAGCGGAGCGTCGCGAGTCGAGGCGGTGGCGGCGATGATGACGTCGTAGCCGTTGGGACCGCCCCACAGGTTGTAGTCGAGTCCGTCCGCCACGTCCGAGGTCGTCTGAGCCGAGTTGAAGTAGTTCGCGGCATTCAACGTCAACGTGCCGCCGCGCAGCGTGAGCGGCCCGGTGCCCAAGGCCGTGACTTTTTGAGCTTCCAGCCGACCGCCGGCCGCGGCGCTGCCGTAGGCCGAAGTGATCCGTCCGGCTTCGATGAACGTGCCGCCCGTGTATGATCCGTGGCCGGCCACAATCAAAACGCCGTCGCCGGATTTGGTAAAGCGAACCGTGCCCGCTCCGTCGGCAATGAGACCGGAGAACGTAGTGTCGACGCCGACGCCGTTGAAACTGCGGAAATCAATCGTTCCCGCCGCGTTGCTCGTGACGGTGCCGTTGCCGGCGAGGCCGCCGACGGTCGTGTTCAAGCCGTTGAGATCAAAAACTCCGGCTTCGTTGACGTTCAGAACATAGCCGCCGAGTTGTGCGTTGAGGTTCGCGGGGCGGTTCGGGTTTGTAAACTGCGCCGCCGTGGAAGCAAATCGCAACGTGCCGTTCTGAATGCTCAACACCGGCAAACGAAGCGCACTGGTATTCAATTGATTTGCGTTTCCGGAAAGAGTCAAAGTTCCCGGACCGGTCTTCGTGAAGTCCAATGCGGTCACGTTGCCGGAAATCGTCGAACTTCCGGTTTGGCCGTCGCGCACATAGACGATGGCTTCTCGTAACGAAGCCCCGGTACCGGTGCCGAACAGCGTGTTGACGCTCAATTGCGGAGCGGTCGCCCCGTTGAAAATCAATCCGCCGGTGTTAATGCGCAGCAACTGGGAGCCGTCGAACGACGTAACGTCGGCGGTCAATCGCAACGCGGCGATGTCGACGACGTCGCCGGGAGCCGCACCGACCACGGCCGGGGCCGAAATGTCGCCGACGTTCGTCGCCGCTGAAGCGGTCAGCGTTCCGACCGTCGTCACGCTGTGACGAGCCAAACCGTTTGCGGCGTCGTAGCGAGTGAAGTCGGCGTCTTGTCCGCTCCCCGCCAAGGCCGCGAAGATCGAAGGCACTGAAAGGATATCACCGCCGGTGAGCGTGCTATTTGCAGGAGCGCCGGCCGAAACCAAAACTCGCTCGATCGAGGCGAGGTTTGCCATGAGCGACGGGTTGATCGTCAGAGTGCCGTAGTTGACGCCGTTAAACGTTCCCTGGCGGGCAAAGGTCGTTGCGACGGTCAGAGTCGACGTGGTCGCTCCTCGATTCAGGGCGATCGCGCCGGCAGGTCCGTAGCTGAGAGTCGGGATCGAAAGCGACTGAGCCGTACCGCCGCCGACGAGCGAAAGCGTTCCGCTGTTGAGCGTGATCGAGGCCGTCGCGAACGGCGTTCCGGAGGTCGCCGTCGTAGAAACCGTCCCGCCGATAAGGCCGAACAGACCGACGTTGGGGTTGATCTGCTGAGCGCCGCCGAGGACCAACGCGGTGATGGTATTGGCCGAATTGTTCAAAGCCAAGGTGCCGGGCCCGGTCTTCGTGAGCCCGAACGCACCGGCCGTTTGCGTGGACAGCGTCAGCGTTTGCCCGGCGGCAACGTCAATGCCCGAGGCGGCCGTCAAAATAAACTGGCGTGCCGTAGTGAACCCTGCCGCAATCTGCAAAACACCGCCGCGCAAGCGAACGTCGGCCGGACCGACAAGGTGAGAACCGGCCGCCGCCAATGACGCCGTGCTGCCTAAAGCCGCGTCGGCGTTGACTCGCAAAATGCCGGCGTCAATGAACACGCCGGTACCGTAGTTGCCGTCGGAAGTCGTGAGATTGGCTTGCGTGTTGACGCCGGTCAGCACGAGCAATCCGGCCCCGGATTTCACAAGGTTCGCACCGCCCGCCCCGGAGTTGGAGAAGTTTCCTGAGAACGTCACCGGCTGGTAGAGACTGTTGGTCGTGAACGTACGGTTGCGCAGCGTGCCGTCGCTATTGATGTTGTAGTCGCGGGTAAACGTCAGCGCTTCGCGACCGGAGAATGACCGCACGCTGCTGCCCGCAATCGCGTCGGCTCCGAGCGCGTTGACGATGATCCGAGGACCGCCGACGGCTTCGATCGTTCCGCCGCGGTTGGATTCGCCGACGCCGAACGTGAGCGTTCCCGTACCCAACGGACCGCTCAGAATCGTCGGCGACGTCGCCGGCCCGGAGTAGAAGGTATCCGAGGTGATCTGCAACCGACCGCTTTGCAACGTCGTGCCGCCGGAGTAAGTATTCGCGCCATAGCCGAAGGAGGAAGCGGTCAATCGTACGGTACCGCCGTTGCCCGGCGCCGTCGCCGTGGTGCCGATAATGAGGCTGCCCGCGCCGCTAATGACGCCTTGGATGTCCAGGACGCCGCCGCGGAAGGTCGTCACGTCGGCCGATGCGGAACCCAACGTGAGTACGCCGCCCGTCACCAAAGAAACGGCGCCGGTGACCACGGCCGTTTCGTTCGTCCGGTTTTCGATCAACGACGATCCGGTACCGGTCGTCACGGAGACCAATACGTCGCGCCCGATCACGTACTTGCCGCCGATTCCCAATCCGCCGCCGATGTTCGTCACACCGCCCGCCAGATTGATCGGCGAAACACTATTGCCGAGCGGACCGGCGACGCCCGGCAGCACGTCGCCGGTCACGACGATCGTGCCTTGGTTGATCTGGGTGTAGCCCGAATACGTGTTTGCGGCGCAGAACGAAACGACCTGGGCGCCCGCTTTGACGAGGTTGCTGCCGTCAGCGCCGCTAATGACGCCGGCCGTGGTGGAACCGGCGGTCAATCCGACGGCCATCGCGCCGGTGCCGCCGAGATTCCAAATCCGGGTCGCCCCGGCGGTGCCGTCGTGCATGGCGACGTTGCCGTTCAGCACGAGTTCGTTGCCGTTGGCCGTGCTAAAGTCGCCCTGGATCAAGACGTTGTTGTCGAGCGTGATGTTGGTGGTCACGCCGTTGTTGGGGCCGAAATCGTAGCGTAAGTTGCCGCCGTTGAGCACCAATCGCCCGGAGCCCAATGCAAAGTTGTTACCGATCGACAGCGTCGTATTCGTATTCACGCGAACGTCACCGACCAGTCCCGTGTTACGCGTGACGAGAACCTGGAAGCCGGAGTTGCCGTTTACGAACGACGGACCGTTGGCAAAGAGATCAGCGGTGAGCGCGCCGATTTCCACGCGCACGTTGCCCGCCGTGCCGCCGCTGAAAATGTTTTCAAACAGAGGCGTACGATTACCGCTGACGAGCACGGAACCGAAGTTAACACCGCTTTGGTCGCCGCCGCCGCCGATGAGATACTTCCCGTTCGAAGCCGCCCCCAGGCGCTATTGAAGTAATACGCTTCGGCCTGAGTGGAATTGCCCAGCCACCAAGCGCCGCCGGGGAGCGTGCTCATATCCAAGCTTCGCGAATAGTAGCCGTAGTCGAGCGTGAGCACGCCTGCGAAGGGGCCGGTAGACTCGACGCGGACCGCTCCCGGAGTCGCGGCGCCGGTCGTAATCGTCGGCAGCGCGCCGTTGTGAGCGATGCCGAGTCCGGCCAAACCGATGCCGTCGGACTTCAACGTCACGGCGTTCGACGCGATGTTGGCGTTGTCGGCAATCCGCAGCACGCCGCCGGGATTGACCGTGATCGCGCCCGTGCCGAACGGCGTCCCGACGCCGCGGTATCCGGAAGCGACGGTGCTCGCACGCGTGGCGGCGGTCGTGCCCCAAATCGTCGTGCCGCCGGAGTAGTTGTTCGCTCCATTGATCAAATTGATCGTGCCGTTGCCGAACTTCTCCAAGTCGGCCGCTCCCGTAACTTGCCCGGCGAACGTGGCCATCACGCCGCTGTTGCTCGTCATGTTAAATACGGCCTGAGGAATCAGCGTCGTCGTCCCGCCGACCCAAACGCCGCTTTGCAATGCCAGCGTGATGACTCCGTTGTCGTTCATCGCGGCGGCTCCCCCCGCGTTTTCAAACGTCAGGTCGCCGATTCGAACATAAGTCGCTTGTCCGTTGTTGTTCAGGCCGGCGTCGCCGCGAACGCGAATATGACTATCGAAGATTGCCGTAGCGCGTACGTTGGAAGCAATTTCCGACGCCGTCCCCGCGGCGTTGGCCAAGAACGGATCAAGCTGCAGAGTTCCGGTGTTGAGAATCACGTCTTGCCCGCCGAAGACTCCGTTGCCCGCGCCCAAAGGCGTTCCGGTACCGCTAAACGGCACCCGAGCCACGATCGTGCCGGCGTTAATGGTCACGGCTCCGTCGATGCCCGGGTTGATCGAGTTGATCGTCAGCGCTTGCGAACCGAACTTGACCAATCCCTGCGCGGCGACAAGCGGAGCCTGAATCGTCGAAGCGGCGGGCACGAAGAGCAGCGCTTCGCCGGAGCCGCCGGTGCCGAAGTTCACCGTCATCGAGTTCACCACGCCGGCGTTCACGGCGCCGGTCGGATTGATCGTGCCGCCGTTGAGAATCCAACCGCCGGAGGTGATCGTCATGGCAGTACTACCCGCCGTAGGGCTGATGTTCTGATTGGAACGCAAGGCATACATCGTCGGGTTGTCCGCGAGCGTCTTGGCGCTCGTCGTGACGTCGACGATGTCCCCGGCCACGAGGCCTCCGGCCGTGAGCGCACCGGAAACGATCTTGTTGTAGGAGATTTCTCCGGCGGCGGGCGTCGCGGTGCTGACCAACGGTTGGAAGCCGGTACCGGTTCCGGTCGGATCGTATCCGAGGAACGTATTGGCCACTTGATCGATGATCCAAACCGGAACGATGCCGCCGTTAACGACTCCGGCGCCGTTAATCGTCGTTCCCGAGCGCGTTACGGCGGCGCCGTTGATCTGCCCCGTCAAGAGTCGTTCAAAGGCCAAGGGCGTCGCGGCATTCGTGCCTAGGTTGCCGACGTTGTAGTTGATCGTCAGCGTGCCGCCTGCTACCCGGCTGAGGTCGGCGACGTTCAATTGAGCGCGCTGGCGACCGCGGAGTTGCGAGCAACCGTCAACACGCCTCCCTTGCGCACCGTGACCGCCCCGATGGTTTCCACGGTGTTCCAGTTCGCGGCGCCGTCCAGACGGAACTGACCGCCGTTGAGATCAATGCCGACCGAGTCGCCCCAGCGTCCTTGGTTGCCGGCGGCGAAGTTGCCGCCGGTGCCCAGGGCGTTACCGTCGATCAAGCGCACCAAGCCGCCCGGTCGCAATACCACGTTGTTCGTGGCCGCGCCGGCGTCCGCCTTCCAGTTGGAACCGAGCGAACCTTGGATGCGGTATTCGCCGTAAACTTCAATTGCACCGCTGCCGAGCGGCGTTTCGCCAACGGGCGAGCCGCCGACTTCGGAGACCACGAGCGTGCCTTCCGTGATCTGCGTGCCGCCGGTGAAGTTGTTCGAATTGCGGATGATCACGGCGTTGCCCGTGTTTGTGGCCGCTCCCAAAGCGTTGTTGCGGCGCGGACCGACCTGCATGTAGGCCGTTCCGGTGAACACGTTGTCGACGCCGTCGAAGCCGAGATTGTTGACGCCGCCGACCAACCGATACACGCCGACGCCGGGATTCCAATCATCGGCGACGCCCGCACCGAGCGTGGCGGCCATGTATTTGACTTCCGAGTTGATCGCCGAACCGAGGAACGCGCGGCCGTCGCCGATGGTCGCAAGATTGAGAGCCTGATTGAAATACGGTTGCGCAAGTTGCAAGGTCGTGTGATAGACGCTTGCAAAATTCGCGGACGTCAGCACCGTCGGAGAAAAGTTCTCATCCAGGGCCACCGCGCCCAACGCATTGACGCGGCTCAACACCTGCAGATTCGCGCCGATCACCGAGCCGTTGCCGGAAATGCGCAACGTGCCTTCCGGAAACACTCTCACGGCTCCGAGACCGAGAGTGTTTTGCGTCGGGTTGAGGTTTTGCACGTCGCCGGCTTGGATGTTCAGGCCGCCGGAAAAATTATTCGCGACGTTATTAAACACCAAGGTGCGCTGAGCGCCGTCGCCCAACTTGTTGATCGCCCCCGCGCCGGTCACGAGCCCGTCGAGTTGCACGGTCAGAGATTCATTGTTGATTTGGAACGTGGCCTGCGAGCCTTGAATGGTCGTCGTTCCGGCCACTCGAAGCCGATACAAACTGCCGCCCGAAACGTTGAGCGTGTTGTTGCTCAAGTTCAAAGCGCCGATCTGCATCAAATTGCCTTGCCCGAAGCCCGTGTTGTTGCTCGGCGTAGCTTGATTGACGTTGATTTGCCCCGGGCCGCGCAGATTCACGGTCAAGCCGAGCGACGCTTCCGCGCCGAACTTCACGATCTGGTTGTTAAACTGCTGGCCGTTCGTGCCGTTGATGCCCGTCGTGCCGTTGCTAAACAGCAAACCGAGCGTACCGCCGTAGAGATTCACGTCTCCCGCCGCCGCACCGCCGAATCCCCCCAGCGCGAACGTCGTGTTGTTGAGGTTGATGCCGCCGGTCTGATTGACGCCGTAGATATCCGTGCCGCCGGTGAACGTATTGTTCCCCGCGTCCGGCGTGGCCGCGTTGTAGCCGTTGAGCGTCAAAACGCCGGCGCCGGCCTTGAGCAGTTTGACGTCGCCGGCAATCGTCACGCGCGCCGAAGAGTTCACCGGAGACACGACTCCCAGCACGGCCTGCGTCGCCGCCGTATTGACGATCGCACCGCCTGCGTCCGCGCCGCCGATCGTGCGATTATTGGCCCCCAAAGTCTCTAGCGCGATCGACGTTCCATTGAGATCCACGGTCGCGCCGGCGTTGATGTTGAGCTCCGTATCGAGGCGGCTAAACGGATTGCTCCCCGCCAACCGCAGAATTCCGTCCTGAACGCTCACGTCGGACGTAATTCGATTGCTGCCGGAAAGCACGAGCGTCCCCCGCCCGAACTTCGTCAGCGCACCCGCCAAGATGGAACCCGAGATCGACGCCGTCTCCCCGGTCTTGACGTAAATCAGGCCTTCACCGAGCGTGCCGGTTCCCGGCGCCGTGGCCGACGCAATATCAAACAGCAAACCGGCCGAGAACGTATTGCTGCCGTTGAAGATCAAACCGCCCGTGCGCGTGTTGTCGATCGCCGTGATCCGCAGGAAGCCCGATCCGTTCACGTCGGCGGTCGTACGGAAAGCGTAAATGCTGTTGGAACCGCTGAGAGATTGCGTCGTCGTGATCTCGCCGATCGCCGTCGGAGCCGTACCAGACAGAGTCGCCGTGGTCGCGCCGGAGTAAGCGACGAAACCTGTCGTCGCATTGTCCTGCAAGAAGAAGGCGGTGCCGGCCGCATCCGCGCCGAGCAAGTGCGGCGCGAAGATTCCGTTGTTCAGCGCGGAAGCGCGCGCCGTCGATGCGTTCACGGCGTTGGTTACGATCGCGCGCGCCGCGTTGGAATTTCCCGCCCCCCCGAGCACCGTTCCGCCGGCCGTTTCCAACACCAAGGTGCCTTGGTTCTGACGAATAAGGCTGTCTGCGGCGAATTCCACGGAAAAACCTGCTCCGCTCTCCATGAGCAGGTGCATGCCGCCGCCGTAGTTATACGTCGTCGTGCTGGCCGCGTTGGTCAACGCGATATTGGCCGTCGTGTTCACGGCCCGAATCGTGCCGCCCAGCATTTCCAAAACCGTGTTGTCGGCCGCCGTCGCCGTGCTGTTGGCCCACGGCGTGCTGTTGGCAAATTGCCAAACGCCGTTGATCATCGCCAGTTGCCGCGCCGTATTGGCGCCGGTCGTGATCATCGTTCCCAGGCCCGTCTTCATCGCAAAATCGAACTCGGTGCCCTGCGCCACCACGCCGTTGACGGTGAACGTATTGCCGGCCGTCACGTCGACGCCGCCGCTGAACGTCGTATTGCCGTTGTTGTTGAACAGCAGGCCGCGGTTCGTCGCCATCGTCGCATTGATGCGGAGAGTTCCGCCCGTGTAGCGAGTCGCAGTCCCGTGCACGCCCAAAGTCAAGTCGCCGCCAAACTGAATCGAGTTGGCCTGGGCGTCCGAGGCGCTGCCCATCGCGGCCTGGCTGTTGAGTTGCAGAATCCCGTCGCCGAGAAACAAGCCGATCTGCGAGTTGTTTCCGTTGAGTATCAACGTCCCCAAGCCGCGTTTGATGATGAAGTTATTGCCGTCGATCGTCGAAGCGGCGCTTTGCGTCAGCGTCAGTCCGCCCGCGATGTCGAAATATCCGTTGGCGCCGTGCACCGAGTAGTTGCGATTCGTCGTGAACGAATTCTCCCAAACCGCCACGCCGCCGCCGGTCAGAATGATCTGCGACGAAGCGGCCAAATCGGCGTCGGAGTTGATTCCCAGCAAACCGCCCGTCACGGTCGTCGTGCCGGTGTACGTCATCGGGCCCGTCACCATGGCCACGCCGAGGCCGGCCTTGATGAAGTGATTGCCCGAGCCGCCCGCGCCGTCGGAAATGCCGCCGTTGAGATAAAGCATTCCCGCGTTGTTCGCGGCGCCGCCGGTTTGTGCGGCGTTGACGGTGAGTTGGCGAACCACGCCCGTCGACCCCGGGGCCAAGCTGATGTTGCCGCCCAGCACGAAATCGGAAGCGTTGTCGTCCATCGTAATCGAGGAATCCGCCGTCAAGATGATCGCGTTCGAAACGACCATGGGGGCCAAGGTCCGCAACTGACCGACGTTCGTGTCGTGCCGCAGCGTACCGCCGTTGAGCACGATGTCGCCGGTGCCGTTCAGCGCGTTGTCGGCCGCTAATCGCAAGCTGATGTTCGGATGAATGATCGTCGTTCCGGTGTAAGTCATCGGCACGTCGTAGTTCACCGCGCCGCCGCTGTTGTTCACGATCTGATCCGCGCGTCCCAAACCGGTCATGGAAACGCCGATCACGGCGGAATTGGCGCCGGTCAACGGCCGGGCGATTCGAATCGCACCTTGCCCCGTTCCCAATAGGAATTGCCCGCTCGCGGTCGGCGTCAATGTTCCGGTGTAAGTGCCGGTCAAGCCGATGCCCGCCCCCAGGTAAACTCCGCCGCCCCAAAGACCGGAGGCGGATTGATCGAGGTTGTAGTCGAATGCCGGGCCCGAGACGCCCAAGTACCCCTTCCATGCCGAAGCCGTGGAGTTGACGGTGATCGGCAGCGTGGAAACGTCGTAAGTAAAGGGCAACGTCACGCCGGAAATGCCGCCCCAATCCGAGTTGATCGTCAGTTGCCCCGTGCCGACGTTGTTCGGCGACGCCAATTGAATCGTGCTGCCCGGATTGACCGTGATCGCTCCCGTACCGAACGGCTTGGCCGTGGAATTCGCGTTCAAACTGTAGAGCGCACCGGCGTGAACCGTGACGGCCTGCGAATAAGCGGACGAATCGCCGCCGATCATCATCCGCTCGTTCAAATATTTCTCCAAGGTGCCGACGCCGCTGATGGCTCCGTTGATCTGCAGGACGTGCGCCACGGCGAATTGGGCCGGACCGTTGAGCGTCAGGCCGCCGTAAGCGACGTTCAAGTTGGTGCCCGATTGATTCTGGAACCAAGCGACGACCGGAGTCGCCAGGCCGCTGATCGTCGTCGATCGCGCTTCGACGATGAGGTTGTTGAAGCCGGTCGAAACCACGTTGGCGTTGCCGAACCGAGCGTCGCCGGAGAATACGATGTTGTTGTTGTAGCGCACGGTCGCCGTCTGGTAATAAAACGAACCGCCCCACAGATCGACGGTCGTGGGACTCGCCGGATTGATCGAGCCGGACGCCGCCGCCGAGGAGTTGATCGCACCTTGACCGATGCGCGTTTCACCGGCGTTGTTCGTGAAGGTTCCGGTAAACGTGTTGGCGCCGGTCAGAATCAAAATGCCGTCGCCGAATCGAGTCACGCCGTTGGTTCCCGACAACACGCCGCTGAGCGTGATCGAGCCGCTCGTTCCGCCGGTTGTGGCCGCGTAAATGAGCCCTTCTTGCGAACCGAAAGCAAAATTGGTCGTGTGCGTGACGCCGTTATTGGCCGTGTGCGCCAGGAACAAGCCGGCGCCTTGATTAACGCCCGCCGAGGCGCCGATGGTGATCGTGCCGGAATTGACCGACTGATTCGTGTTGGCCGTCGTGCGAATTCGCAACGCCTGCACGCTCGCGGTCGTCACCGTCATGTTCGCGGTCTGACCGCTGATGTCGACGATGCTGGTGGGGGTCGCCGTGGCCAGTTGCGCGGCGGTCGTCGCCGTCACGTCGAAGGTCGCGGCCAGCAACCCATGGTTGTCGACGTTGGGCGTTCCCGCCGTGGTATCGTGCGTGACGAACAGCGGCAGGCTCGCGTCGTTGAAAGTCGTTCCGCCCCACAGCACGAGTTCCGCCCCCAGCATATCGTTGACCGGCGTCGGATACGGCGACGAACCGCCGATGATAAATTTCTGCGTACCGGCCGAAGTTCCGAAGGTGGTCGCGTTGGTGGTCGAATTGCGGAAATTCACCGTACCGCGCCCCAACCGCACGAACGGCTGAACCGCGCCACCGAAGCCGGTGGGATTGAGCACCGTCGTCCGATTGGCCGTCGTCCCGTCGGTGTCGATGCTGATCGTGCTGCCGCCGGCATACGAGATTTGCGTCAGTTGTTGGATCGACTTGACCGCGGCGCCGCCGTCTCCCTGCAGACGGAGAGTCGAGCTCGCGAGCATGACCGACGACGAACTCTGCAATCTGCGGTTCGTGTTGTCGGTGGTCACGCCGGCGTTGTCGAGGAGCAACGTTGCGCCGCCGAACAGCATGAAGTTCGTATTTCCGAACTGCGCGTCACTGGTGTTGTCCGTGCTGATCGTGCCGCCGAGCGAAACCACGTCGCCGCTGCCCAACGGGCTGAGCATCGTTCCGGTGGCCATGCCCGTGGAGTTAATGTTCAACGTGACGCCCCGATTGACGACGACTCCGGATACGGAATTGTTGTTGCTCCGCACGGACACCGTGCCGCTCGTGGCGTTGGTGATCGCGCTGCCGGCGAACACCGCGGCGTTGGCATGATCCAGACCGGCGATCAACAGGCTGTTGACGCCGCCGCCGGTAAAGCCGCCGACGCCCGCTACGCCGATGATCAGGTTGTTGGAACCGGACGTGACCCGCCAATTTCCGTCGGCGGCGGGTCGCAATTGACCGGTGTAGGTGCGATCGAAGCCGATGACGTTGCCCAACCAAACGCGATTGCCGCCGCCGGAGATTTGCGAGAGATCAATGTCCGCGGAGATCGTGCTCGCCGTCCCGGTGGTGCCGTCGACTCCGAGGATCATGCCGGAGATCGGCACGTTGAGATTCAGCGGATTGCTCGCATCGATGACGAAGTTGTTGTTGGCGACGACCGGCAGCGAATAGACCGAAGTGCCGAGTTGTCCCACGAGATTGAGCCCGCCGGGCAACGTGCCGACTCCGAGCTGCGAGGCGGAGACGATGCTCAACGCGCCGCCGTTGACGAACACCGCGCTCGACCCCAGCTTAGCGCCGCTGGTGAGTTCCAAGACGCCTGCTCTGATCGCCGTCACTCCGTCGTAAGTGTTCAAAGCGCTCGTCACTCGCAACCGTCCGGCGCCTTCCTTGATGAGCGCGCGGGACTGCGCCGTCGGTGATTTGCCCGTTGAGGATGAGATTGGCCCGCGTCGCCGTGGCGTTGGCCGCTATGGACAACACGCTGGTGTCGCCGACCAAGGTCGTGACGCCGTCGACGCGCAACGTGTGGCTGTTGCCGGACGTGACCGACAAAATGCCGCCGTCGAGCCGGAGATTATTGATGACGTGAGTCACCCGATCGTTCGCACCGCTGATTTGATTGCGGCCGACGTTCAGCGTGGCGGCTCCCTGCAAAATGAAGTTGTTGTTGCCCGTCCAAGTCACGGTCGAATCGCTGGCCGTGCCGTTGTTGTTCAGGCTGAAGATTGAAAAGCCCGCCGAGCCGGTTCCGCGCAACACGACGCCGCCCGTTCCCGTCCCCAAACTCGCGACGGTCGCGCCGTTGGCCCCGCCCAAGTTGATCGTTCCCAGGTTCAACAACCAATTGCCGGTGTACCCGCCGGCGGTCGTGATGTTCAGATTCAAGCTGCCGACGCCGTTCTTGACGACGTCGCCCGATCCGGTCCAGGAGACTTGGGCGTTCGACGCCCCGTTGACGTCTAAGACGCCTGCGAAAATGTTGGCGTCGAGCCTGTCGTTCAAGATCACCGGCGCCTGCCAGATGTCTGTCGTCCCGTTGAACTTGCTCAGAAACGCGTTGCCTGAAGTGACGTCGAAGGTCAGCGGGCCTGCGCCGGCGAACGTAAAGACCGACGTTCCCAAGGCATCGCCGAGGCGAAGTCCGCCGAGCGTAACCGGCGTGTTCAGCGTCACCGTACGGTTGGCCGTGATGTCGTTACGGAAATTCGCAATGTCGTCGACGCCGTTGGGAATGACGCCGCCGGCCCAGTTTCCGCCGGCATTCCAATTCCCTGCCGCGTCGACGTTCCAAAATCCTTCCGCCGCCGCCGCCGGAGTGCCGACGACCAGCGTGGCGACTACAGCCGAATAGACGACCAGTTGATGGCCCGCTCGGCGCAGCAAGTTCCGCCGCGCGCGATGTCCGCCGTTCCATTCGTCGCGAACCCGAACGAGCGCCGTCGCAAACGCACGGCTTTGACGAGCGCATCGGCTCAGGCTCTCGCGTCCGAAGCAACGGTGCAGGGCGAGTTGCGCGAAGCGAACGAACGCGCCGGCGAGAAACACCAGCGCGACGAGATCTTCTACGACGATCTGCTTCCAGTCCCGTCGTCGCCGATACGCGATGCGACACAAACAAGCGGCGATCAGGACGGCGATCGTCGCCAGAATGGCCGTTCGCCAAGATTCCGTTCCCCAAGTCGCAGGAGAAACGCTCGGAACATACGTCATGTTGTCGCTCGCAAGAGCCGCCTTGTCGGACGGCATCACGAAAAGGAAGAGCGCGCCCGATCCAAACTTTGCGATCGCGGGACGGGAAAATTTCGCGCAAATCTTGAACGGCATGGAAACCTAAAACTCAACATTTATCGAGGAAGGCGGCGGGCTCGACGAAAAACTCGAGTCCGCCGAAAGTCGGCGAGGATCGGACGGGCCCGCTTGGGGGAGAGCGGGAAGCTGTGCGGGTCCGCCATCCATTCAGAATAGGCCGACCGGGTTAGTTCTCAACAAAAAATAACTTTTAAAAAGGCATGTCCCGCGAAATATGTATCGCGAGGAGCGGCATTTTGTCGCAGTGCTTTTCCGCAACGCGAATACGACCGCTTTTCTTCGAAGTTGTTGCGAAAACGCAACGAATGCGTCTCAGTACCCGACGCATAAGGTCGCCCCTCGCAGGAGCGGAAACGACGACTAAGCGGCCTGCTACGGCCGTCGGGAGTCGTGAGAAAGAATGACGGACACTTGGGTCTCGCTCGTGACGAGCCAGTCTCCAGGTTGCCGCGCCTCGGCGCGAACCGCGAAAGTCACCAACCCGCGCCGCGCAGCTTTCGGCGAGATGCGAACACGCAGGAGCGCGTCGCTGACGTCGGACGGAAGTTCAATGGAATCGGCCTCGAAAAGGCCGGCGGTTGCAACGTCGTCAACGAGGCTGACTTGAGCACTGCTCGATAGCTTCGCAGATCGTGAAACCTTGAAGGGAATTTCAATCTCGTCGCCGGCCCGCACGATGCGCTCGCGAGGTTCGTGCGTGATTTTTAGGAGGGCGCCTTCGATCGACATCACGATCTGGCCGTCCATTGTGCCGGTGACGAAGCGATTGCGTCCTTGAGAGTCGGGCGCTTCGACGACGGCGATCAGGTTCTGGCGCGTGGTCAGGCTCGTCTCGAGCCACTCGGGCGTGGTGACCGGAAAAATCGCTCGGTCCGATCCCGCGGGCACGACGACAACGGGCCCGCAGACGCCGCGGCGCTGACGGGATTGAGTTGAAGCGGTCATCAGCGTGACCGGTCCGTTGTACTCAAGGTAACGGTCGACAAACACTTCGGCGGGATACGTCGTGCCGCGGTGTACGATCCGCCCGCCGTCTTTCACCGCCGAACGTACCGTCGCCCGATAGGGCATCTTCGGCGTCACCAGCACGGGCCCGAAGCGATGCTCGACCGTGCGTCCGCCGACGGTCGCCGACGCGATGAGCGTGCTGAGTTTCGATCCGGTCGGAGCGTCAGCGGCCCCGGTCAGCAAGTGCTTCACGTCGGCCGGCAAGGCCGACTTGCCGATCGGTTTCGGCTTCGGCTTTTGACCGGGTTTTGCCGGTGCTGCTGCGATCGACGGTGCGGGCGCCGCTTGCGTGACGCCGACCGGCAAGTTTTCGAAGCGGAGCTGAATCGGTTCGGCCCAAGCTCCCACACGGAACGACTTCGCAGCGAAGTCCGCCTGGCCGCCGATCGGCACGCTGAACAGCTCTGGCACGCTCAAGTCGAAGTCTACGGCATCGGTCAAATTGTCGATCAGCAGCCGATAGAGCAATGTGCGCGACGGCGCACGACCGGAAGCGTCGGTAAGCACGACGTCGTATTCACCGTCGGCCAAGCAACGAAAATCGACCGCCGACTCCAGCACGCCGACCAGGAGATCATCGTTGCGAACCACTTCGGCGCCGTCGGCCGCCACGACGGCGACGCTCGGGTCGAGCAGCCAATCGTCGCCGACTGGACGAACGCGAATACGAAACACGTCTCCCTTCTTCGCCGCGATCCGATAGCGCTCCACCGACATCTGCAAGCGGTCGTCGAGCTCATCAAACGCACCCGTAATGCGACAGGGGACGGTCAGCGTCCGCGCGGCGATCTGCCGCTCGTCCGGTTCCGCGACGTCGCCGATTTCATCCGTCGCAACCATCGTCACGGCCGGACCGGCGGGCGTGTCGAACTCGTACCGAAGATCGCGTCGATCCGGTCGGCCCGACCGGATCGACGACTCGCACTTCGCCGGATCGATCTCGCGGCGAACCGATTCCAGTTCGCAAGCGCCGGACTTCAATCCCCAACCGATGAATTCCACGGTCGTCGGGCCTGTCGTGGAAATCGTCGACGGCACGACCGCCGCGACCTCCGGGCCTTGTCGCACGTTCAACCGATACACATAGCCACGATCGCCGGCATGGTCGACATGTGCGACGGTCGCCGAGTACGTCTCATTGCCGACTGCCATGAACCGAGTGTTCGCACCGTTTCCTAGCGTGTCGGCGACATCCGCGACGATGCGCCCGGAAGCATCGCGAATCGCCAAAATACCGCAAAACGGCTGGCCGAGCTGATCGTCGAGCCGGCAAATGGTCAACCCGGCACGAGGCGTGGTAAACCGATAAGTGTCAACTTCGGTGATCCGCGACAATCGCCCGTTCGCCGTGGCCGGAAGCGGCGGCAGTTCAATCGTCGAAGCGTTGTGCTCGGGTTCGACGACCTCGGCCGTATCGCTCACGGCAAAGCCGATGGACGGTGAGCCGCCGTTGGCGTTGGCTACTTGAAAGCGGACCGGAACTCCCGAAGGCCAATCGGACGGGACGGTGATTCGCGCGGCGATTTCGCGGCCGACCGGAGGTTGCTGCTCGCCGGCTTTGCCGCCGAACCAATACGGCGGCGGCGTCATTTGAAACTCGCCCAACGTGCCGACGAGTTCGATCTTTACCCGTTCGTCATGAACGAACAGTTCCATGTCGGGCGTCCAATCGTAGCCGCCGATCATGACTTCGGTCATGGCTCCGGCACGCCCGCCGGGCGGGTAAACGTAGCCGATGCGCGGCGGGACGTTGTCGAGCTTTTGCGCAAAGAGCGCCGCGGCGAGCGCGAAGGCGGGCAACATCAGACGAGTCCCGGGATGACGCGACCGCCGTTAACGATCGGCACCGGACGACCGAGCGGCGTATGGTAAGTTTTCGTCGTATCAACGCCCAATTGCCGAAACAGCGTGCAGAGCACGTCTTCCACGCCGTAGGGCTCCGTGGTGGGATACGCGGCGCGCGCATCGGTCGCTCCGATAACCTGCCCCGGCTTCACGCCGCCGCCGGCCCAGATGATGCTTTGCGCCATTGACCAGTGATCGCGGCCGGCCCGATTGTTGATCTGCGGCGTCCGTCCCATTTCGCCCATCATGAGGATGAGCGTACTCTCCAAGAGCCCGCGATCTTCGAGATCCGTCACGAGCGCGCTAAACGCACGATCGGCCGCGGGCATGAGATCTTCTTTGAGGCTTGGGAACTGCGAGAAGTGCGTATCCCACGAGCCGTTGTCGATGCCGACGAAGCGAGTTCCCGCCTCCACAAGGCGGCGGGCCAGCAGCGCACACTGGCCGAGCGAAGTGTAGCCGTAGCGCTCGCGAGTCTTGTCGCTTTCGGCGGCGATGTCGAACGCCTTGCGGGCGTCGGGCGCCGTGATCATGCGATAGGCTTTCTCATAGTAAGTGGCCATCGCTCCGCGACGGTCGGCGGGCGGCGTCGCGGCAACTCGATCGATCTGCGCCAAGATGCGGCGGCGATCGTCCAGCCGGCGGCCGTCGACGCCCGGAGCGAGCCTCAAATCGCGAACTTCAAAATCGGGCTGAACCGGATCGGTCTCCAAGACGAACGGCGCATATTCGGCGCCGTAGAAGCCCGGGCCGCCCGCTTCCATGTAGTCCGGCAGGCTGACGTACGGCGGAATATTCCCGCGAGGCCCGAGTTCACGGCTGACGATCGAGCCCAGCGACGGGAACGTGTGATTGACCGGCGCGCCGCCTCCTTGCCCATCGGCGAATGAGGCCCTGTAGCCGGTCATGCAATAGTGGTAGCCGGTGCTATGGCCGTTGTCTTTGTGACTATGCGAGCGAACGATCGCGTACTTGTCGGCGATCTGCGCACAGAGCGGCATGTGTTCGCCGATGAACGTACCGGGGACGTTCGTGGCGATCGGCGTGTAGGGACCGCGAATTTCCGCCGGACCTTCCGGCTTAAGATCCCACATATCAATCGTGCTCGGACCTCCTTCGAGGAAGAGCACGATGACGCTCTTGGCCTTGGCTGCGCCCCCAACTGCGGCACGAGCCTCCAATTCCAGCAAGCCGGGCAGCGTCAATCCGCCCAGGCTTCCGAAAAGCCCGACGGTTCCGACGCGAAGCGCATCGCGGCGAGTGACACGGTCGCAATAGGTTCGGTGCATCGCAAGCCTTGCCGTGTGAGGCGTTGGGGTCAATGACTGTAGATGAACTCTTTGCTATTGATCAGCGCCCACAACAAATCTTCGATCGCTCGCCGACGGTCGTCCGCAGCAAACGTGGATGACAACAGGGCTTTTTCATCGAGACGGGGATATCGCGTCAAGACACGGAGAAAGAGCTCGTCGATCACTTGTTCCGACGAGTTGTCGGAGGCCGCTAACTTTGCGGCGACTCCGTCGTGAGCTTGAATCTTGGCGGCAATTTCCGGCGAGTTCATGAGATGCAGGGCCTGCGCCACGCTCGGTTCGCCCGAGCGCTCGCATTCGCATACGCTTGCACGCACCGGCCGACCAAAGATTCGAAAGAAATAGAGCGGCAGCTTGTTGTCCCAAATCTGCACGGCCCGATAGCCCGCGGGCCAGCCTTCGAAATGTTCGGGAACTCCCGTCGCTTGGCCGACGGCGTCGAGCAGAACCTCGGCGGGCACCGTCTTCTGGAGGGCGTGGGAGAAGTTCTGCCGATCGTCAATATTGTCCGGCACCGTCGCGGAGCTCAGTTGATACAAGCGTGAATTGAGCAGCGTACGGGTGAACTCTTTCAGATCGTAGCGCACCGCGCGCATGTGGTCGGCCAACGCACGAAGCAACGGCTCGTTCGTCGCCGGGTTCGTCGTTCTCAAGTCGTCAATCTGCTCGACCAATCCACGGCCGAAGTAGTTAGCGAATAGTCGGTTGGCGATGAGCGGCGCGAAGTACGGATTGTCGTCCGCCGTCATCCAGCGAGCCAAATGCACGCGTCGGTCTTCATGCGGCAGGAAGCTAACAAGTTCGCCGCCGAGTGGTTTCGGCGCGATCACTTCGCCGGTTCGCGGATGCTTCACCTCTTTGGCCAAGGCGACGGCGATCGTTTCGCCGCCGCCCGGCAGTTTCTTCTTAACGACTCCGCTGAAGAGCGCCGCCATCGCGAAGTAATCGTCCTGGCCCCAACGGTCTGAAGGATGATGATGACACTGAGCACATTCGATGCGCACGCCGAGAAACGCTTGGCTGACGTAGCGAGCCATCAATTCCGGCGTATCGACGGCCTTGAAATATGCCGCGGCCCCTTCGGCGGTCGCGGGCCCCTTCGCCGTAACGAGTTCACGAACCAAGGCATCGTAAGGTCGATTTTCGGCAAACTGACGCCGCAACCAACGCGTGACGGCCACCGCTCCTTCGGGCTGAATTTTCTGCCGGTCGACGCGCAGCAGATCGCTAAACCGCATCGTCCAATAGTCGACGTATTCGGGCCTCGTCAGCAAGGCATCGATCCAACGAGCCCGCTTGTCGGGCGATTTGTCAGCGAGGAAGGCACGCGCCTCATCGGAAGTCGGCAACATGCCGCAAACGTCGAGCGTAGCGCGACGAATGAACGTCGCGTCGTCGCAAAGTTCGCTGGGGGGAATTCCTAGCCGCTGGAGCTTGTCCCAAGCTAGGCGATCAATGAAGTTGACTTCCGGCGGGCGCACGACCTTCACGCCGGGGCGAGGAATCGTGACTCGACAAATCGCCAATTGTCCGAGATAGCGCGCGAGAATCGCCGCTTCACCGGGTACGGCGCCGGCTTGCACGAACCCGCGACCGTCGACTCCGGCGATGACGGCGGCATTCGACTCATATTCGGCTTCCGTAGTCACGCAGCGTCGCACGCCGGCCTCGTCGATCGCCCAAACTCGCAATTGACGGTTCTCGCGGGCCAGCAGCACCTGCTCCTGAGGCTCTACTTCGATACGGACGATTTGCGGGGCGTCGGTCGTGACATATTGCCCCCCTTCGGCGATCCAGCGGCGGAGTCGTCGATAACGAAGATCAGACGTCGTGAGTCGTTGGCCGCCGCCATGCGGCAGTTCGGCCGTGGCCTTCAGCAGCAGCAAGCTTCGTTCCGCCGCAGGCAGAAACACACGACGACCTCGAGCCTCTTGAGTGATGGCCGCGAAGTCGCCCGTCGGATCAAAGCCGAAGACGCTGAGCTTGAACCCGTTCTGACCTTCGGCCTTGCCGTGACAGCCGCCGGTGTTGCAACCGGTCTTGGAAAGAATCGGCGTAACGTCGCGAGGGAACGAGATCGGCTGAGGACGATCGACACCGGCGATTTCGACCGGAATCGAAAACGAAGCGCCGGCGTGCTCGACCTGAATCGTCGTCCGGCCATCGCGAAGCGGTTCGACGAGGCCGAGGTCGTCGACGCGTGCAATCGACGGATCGACACTTCGATAGCGGGCCTCCCGAGTGGCGTCGATCGTGCGGCCGTCGGCGGCTTTCGACGAGACGAGCAGTTGCTGGTTGGACTCGGGGCGATCGAACCGAACTACGGCCGGCGTCACGACGACATCGGCCGCACGCACGGACGCGCGATGAGCGCAGAACGACGCCGTAAGAACGCCGAACACGGCGACATACCGGAGGCGAGCGCAACCGGGGCGAAACGGCATGCGGCAACTCGCGGACATTCGGAGGGTAGGGGAGGGCGGGCGAAGCAAGCAGGACCGATATTCTGACGGCCGACGACACTTAGTGCAAAACTCGACCTCAGTGCCGGACACAAAGAATTGCCCGGAAGCGCGACGAGGTTACGTGCCGAAGCACAAAAAGAACGAAGCCCGCCGGATTTGATTAAATCCGGCGGGCTTCTTCCATCGCGGTGTCGCGAACTTACCGCTGCGAAGCTTCTTCTGAAACCACGTCAGTTCCGTTCTCTTCGTTCGTTTGGGCCGCTTTACGTTTGCGGCGGCGGTAGGCGGCAAAGCCGAGGCCGGCGAGGCCGACGAAGAGCAAGCTGCCCGGTTCGGGGACCGACGAGTAGTTGATATACAGGTCGTTGTTGTAAGCGCTGACCCAGAAGTGCCCGCTGGTGGCCGGTTGAACGTACGGGCCGGTCGGTGCGTACAAGTTTGACGTGTCGATCACGAACTGGTTCAGTTCGCCGTCACCCGAGATACCGCTGATCGTCCCGCCGCCCGTGTTGTCGACCCACAACCAACGATAGTTGGCCGGGAACGATGAGCCTTCTGGAGTAGCAGCCGTGTTAGAGGTGGTGTTCGGATCAAACGGATTGGCAGAATTCACACCATACGTTCCGAGAACGTCGGTCCACGAACGAATCGAGAGCGTGAAGCTTGCCCCGGCGAGGTTCAATCCGGCCGCTCCGGTAATGTTGATGTAGTCCCAGTTCGTGATGCCGGAAGTCGTGGTACCGTCGTCGGTACGGGCGAAGTCGAACACGAAGCTTGCGTTCGTGTTCCAGGTGCTGCTCGCAATGCTCATGCTGCCGACGCCGTTGCCGTTGTCGCCGGCGTTGTTGGAACCGGCACTGAGAGTGCCGGTCTGATTCACCACAACGGGACCGGCAATCGTGCCGGAACCGTTGAGCGTCGCGGCGGCGCCGGCCCCGTACCGCCAACGGTCACGCTTGACGTGCCGTTGTTGGCGCCGTTGATCGTCAACACGCCTTCGTTCACGGTCGTCGCGCCGGTGTAGCTGTTCGTTCCGCTCAACGTCATTCGGCCGGCTCCCGCCTTAACGATGCCGCCGCCCGTGCCACTGATGTTTGCAGTGACGTTGAGCTCGCTCGCCGTGTTCGAGCTGTTGCCGACCGTGAACGTGCGCGGCGCAGTCGTGGCGACGAGTCCGCTGATGGTCGCCGTGCCGGCGTTACCGGAAGCGTCGTAGACCACGTTGCCGCCCAAAGTCAACGTCCCCGATCCTGTTGCCATGGTTGCCGTGGCGTTCGCCGCGCCGCCGAGCGTAAGAGCGGCGGTCGCGTTGGAGAGCGCGAGATTGAACCCGTTGAGTTCGAACGATGCGGAGTCCGAGGCGTTCGACGGAGCGACCGTCACCGCAGAGGCCGTGTTGACGGCGTTGTTCACGCCGATGCGAAGAACGCCGTCGGACACGGTGGTCGTACCGGTAAAGGTGTTGACGCTACCCAGCACCCACGTTCCATCGCCGGACTTCGCCAAAGAAGTCAGGCCGGCTCCCGTACCGTTCACGATCACCGGCGAGAACGTGTTCGCATCGGTGTTCGAACCGGACAGAGTCAACGTACGCGGCGTCGTGGTCGCGGCTCCCATCACAAGGCTGCCGGTGTTGGTAAACAAGAGCGGCGTGCCGGAGGCGCCGGAAGCGTCGATCGTAGCGCCCGCAGCGCCAACGGTGAACAACCGATTGGTGCTGTTATTCGAGCCGCCCGAGCCGTCGAAACGCAGCGTGGCGGCCGTCGTCGCGCTGCCGATCAAGAGACTTGCTGCAGCGTTTGACGATTGGCCGATGCTGCTGGAAACGCCGCCGTTCTGCAGATTGCTGACGATGAGCGTTCCATTTTGAATGTTCACGCTACCGTCAAAGGTGCTGGTCACCGGCGTGGGCGATACGCCACCCAAACGCCAAACACCGGTCCCTGACTTGATGACGCTCGTCGAGTTGGCGCCACGGTTGATGATGCCCGGAGCGAACTGGTTGGGCGTCGCAATCGTTCCTGCGGTACCGGTAAATTCAAAAGTACGAGTGTTGTCCGTGGCACCCGTTCCGGTAAGCGCGGCGGTGTTGGTGAATTGAACGACTCCGGTACCGGACGAGTCGAAGATCGCGGCGCGCCCGCCGCTTTGGTTACCGATGGTCAGCAAACGATCGGTAACGCTCGTCGTGCTGCCGACGTAAGAGAACGTCGCACCGTTGCCGATGACGAAGTTGGCGGCGGCATTCGTCGATTGACCGATGCTGCTGGCCGCTCCACCCGCCGCCATGAGGTTGACCTTCAACACGCCCGCGTTGATCGTCGTAACACCTGTATAAGTGCTCGCCGTTGCACTCAAGAACCAAGTCCCGCGCCGTTCTTCGTGAGGGTACCGGTGCCGAATGCGACGATGGCGGCCAACTCGTTGTTGCCGGTATTGCTGCCGGTGAGAATCAGGTTTCGATTACCGCTGCCGCCGACCGTTCCGGTGTTGACGAATGCCACGGCGCCGCGCCGGCCGCATCAAGCGTCGCCCCAGAAGCGCCGACGGTGAACAACCGGTCGGTCGAGCTTCCCGAACCGAGGTATTGCAGCACCGCACCGTTGATCGTGAGCGAAGCCGCGGTGTTGTTGCTGTTACCCAAGCTGTCGGCATTTGTGCCGACGGTCGCCGTTTGAGTTTCCAGGCTCGTGACGGCCAACGTTCCCGCACTGACCGTAACGGCGCCGGTAAACGTGTTGTCGGCGTTGGAGAGGATCAGACGTCCGGTCCCTAGCTTGTTCAACGTAAACGTGTTGGTGCCGTCGGTGATTTCCTTGGCAAATTCGATGTCGACGCCGGTATTGACCGTCAACGCCAAATTTGCCCCCATGGTGATCTGCGTCGGCACGGTAAGGCCGACGTTCGTGTAAAGCTGATTCGTACCGCCGAACGTCACGGCCGTGTTGAGCCCGATCGCATTGTGAATCGTGCGGGCCGCTCCGGCGCCGTTGATCGTGGTGTTTGCCGACACGTTTAGCGTGCCGATGCCGATCGGACCTTGAGTCAGGGTGCCGCTCGCCGTGGAGTCAGCTCCGATCGTGAGCGAACCGTTGGTCAGGTTCGTGCCGCCGGAGTACGTGCTCAAAGCGCTCGTCAGAGTCAGATCGTTCGCGCTGGTCTTCGTCAGAATACCCGCGCCGTCGATCGTACCGGCGTAGTCCGTCGTGCTCTGCGAGACGGACAATGTCGTCGCCGAGCCGAAATTGATATCGCCGGTCGACAAACCGTTGAGCGTCGTGACCGTGGTCGTGCCCGTGGCCGCGTTCAGATTCCAGAGACCGTCGACTTGAACCGTGCCGAGCGATTGACCGACGTTGGCGGCCGAAACCGTGCCCGCAGCCCCAATCGTCAGGTTGCTTCCGGAGGCCAGCGCTCCTGCGGAGAGAATCGAGAGCGTTCCGGCGTTGACCGTCGTTCCGCCGGAATAGGTCATACCGATTCCAAACTCCAACGTACCGGCGCCGGACTTGGTCAGGCTACGGCCCGTGCCGGTAATCGGTTGCAAAAATGCGACCGTGGCCCCGGACGCAACATTGAAGTTGGCGTTCACGAGCAGAGTCGTCGAATGCGTCGTCGAGCCCTGCACGATGTTCAGAATGCCGCCGCCATTGGAATCGAAATTAATGTTTCCGGTGCCGCCGACGTTCATGGCGTTCGCCACGCTTCGGTTCGTGGCGTCGGCCTGCAACGTAACGTTGATTGTCGGCGTCAGGCTGATCGTGCCGGTACCCAACGGGCCGGCTGTTACGACGCCGCCGCCGTCAGTCGTGTCGGAGCCGAATTCAATCGTACCGGTGCTGATGCTCGCAGCCGCCGCTGAACGTCGAGTTGCCGTTGTTGATGATGACCTTGCCGGTGCCGATCTTCGTGAACCCGCCGGTGCCCGCGATTACGCCGCTGCCGCCCAACGTGTAGGTGGTCGTGTTGTTGAATTGAATGGAGAGCGGCGTCACCGTGCCGGCGACGTTCGGCGTATATCCGACGGCCGTGTCGTCGAAGACGGCGTCGAAGTTATCGACCCAATCGCTCGGCGTGCCGACTAAGTCCACCCAGTTCTTCGGCGTATGCGTGCCCGAGCCGGTGTCCCAAATCGCGTCCGCCCCAGTCGGCTGACGCCACTTCAACGTCGTGTTCGACTGCGACTGCAAGGCAATGCGATTGTTCGCCGTGTCGTCGAACAGCGTCAGGATGAAGCTTCCGTTGCCGTTGTTAATGCTCAGAGTCCCGAGCGTCAGATTCGCGAATCCGCTGCGAGTGCCGTTGGCGTAAGTGATGAGCGGATAAATGCCGCTATTGAAAGTATTCAGGCCGAGTTCGCTAATATAGATCGTCGTGTTGGCGGAGATATTGAGAGCCGACGCGGCGAGCAGATCCGTGCCGCTGACAACGAGGAGGTCGTCTACGGTGCTGGCCGGTTGCGCCAGTTGGAAGTTGATGGAGCCGCCGTTGAGTTGCAAACGAGCGACGTTGAGCGTGCCGCCTAAGCTTACCGGGCTGCCCGTCGTATTGACGGCCCCCGGCTCGATGACGCCCGTGCCGCTAGTGATGACCACGCCGGCGATCATACCGGTGGTACCGGTCGCATTGCCGCCGGCAAGACGACCGCCGCTCACTGCGACGTTGCCGGTGCCGAGGCCGGATTCCGTGGTGTTCTGGGTTTCCAACCAACCACCGCTTACGGTCGTACCACCGACGAACGTATTGGCCGCCGTGACCTTAAAGACATCGGAGCCCGTCTTCACCAAGGCGATATTGTTTTGAATCGTGCCGCCGTACGTGAAGTTCGCCGTGCTGGCATTACCGACCGTCAACGTCACTGTTTCGGTGCCGGTGTTGGTCACGAAGCCCATCGAATTGGCCAGCGTTGAGGCCGGGGACGACAAGTGACGGATCGTTTGGCTGAAGCCGTACAAATCCAACACGCCTTCGCCCTTCGTAACGACATCGCCCGTGAGGCCGCCGACGCCGCCCAACGCATTAGTCGCACCGGTACGTAGTACGCCTTGGAAGACGGTCGTTCCACCGGAGTATGTGTTGGCTCCGGAGAGAGTGACGATGTCGTACCCCTGCTTGGTCAGAGACCCGACACCCGAGATCGCACCCTTAAGCTCAAGAATGACGCCGTTGTACTGTGCCGTCGTGCCGCTGTAGATATTCAACGCGCCGCTGAAGCCGGTCTGCTGCGGACCGCGACCGCTATCAAGTCCGTTGACGCCGTCCACCAAGTTCTGACCGATGGTGGCATTTCCGGAAAGAACGAAAGTCACGCCGCTGCCGACGGTGCGATAGACGCCCGTAACGCCGTTGTTGTTCGTCGCTTGGTCGCTTTGCGTTACGTAGCCTTCAATGCCGCCGCTCGTCAGGTTGATCGTGGCCGAGGTCGTCGTCTGATTGGCGTTAATCTGCAACGTTCCGCCGTTCAAATTGATCGTTCCGGAACGAGCGTTATCGACGCTCCACCGTTCAATACCGCCGTTTTCATAGACGATGCCGCTGTTGCTCGAGGCATACCCTGAGACGCCGATATCGAGCACGCCGTACTTACGGACGGTAATTGCTCCGGTGCCGAGCGAGCCGTTGTTCAGAACGCTCGACGGCGCCCTGTTCGATATAGACGTTACCGCTGAAGGTCGAGCTATTGTCGCCGCGGACGTACAAGGTACCGGGGCCCCACTTAAGCAACGTCTTGCTGCCGCTGAGGCCCGCTGCAATGACGCCGGAACTCGTACCGTTGGTCGTACCGGTTCCCCAGTTGACGTCGATCGCCGCCGCACCGTTAAGGGTGATGACGCCGGTGTTCAGATAGTTGCGGAGACGGCTGCTGGTAAAGTTGAAGCGGAGGCGGGCCGGAACATCGAGTTCGACGCCGGACGCCGTGCCGGTGTTGGTGATATTGATCGCGCCGATGGTGTTCGTCGCATCGGCGATCGTGGAATCCCAGTCGATGATCGAATTGTCGACGGCATTAATCGTCGACATGGAGTACGCGGCGTTCATCACGTTGTTGCTCACGGCACGCAAGTTGAGCGTCGTGCCTTGTCCGTTGAGCGTGATTCGCGCCGGTACCGGAGGCGCCGAACGTGTTCAACGTCAGTGCACCTTCGTTGACGACCCAATCGAAACTCGCGGCCGTCGTTTGAGCGGCGTTGTATTGATCCTTACTAATCGCGAGCGTACCGGCGCCGAACTTGGTGATCTGCCGAGGCTTGAACAATGTCGGCCGACATCGTCAAGGTAAAGGTGGGAGCGATGTAAACGAGACCTTCACGCGGGGTACTTGTCGCTCCGAACTTCAGATTCGTCGTGAAAGTCGTGCTGCCGAAAGCAAGGATACCGCCCATATCGTTCCCCGCACCTTGTTCGGCGAAGGTAATGGTATTAATCCGGCCGGCTCCGCTGCTGACGTTGAACGCGCCGACACGGAGAGCAAAGAGCGTCGAATCGCTGGTCATCGTGGTGTTCGCGGTCGCCACGTTGACGATCGCAGTCGATGCGATCGCCGCGGCGTTGAAGTCCGCACCGGCGGCCAGCATGGAACCGTCGGCGACGGTCGTGAAACCGTTGGTGCCGCCGTAAGTGACGAATCGGTTATCGGTGCCGGCGATGTAGTAGCCGGGCAGCATGTTCGTGCCGGTAACGTTCGCCGGATGCTCGAATTGACTAAGAAGCGTTCGCTGTTGGTCGCAGGGGCAAGACCGAGGCGGCCTGCGGCGGAGTTATTAAAGACCAACGTGCCGTTGGTGCCGCGGGTCAGAGTTTTCGTCGCGCTCTGATTCAACGTGATCTGCTGAGCGTTGGCATTCAAGTTGATGCGAGCGCCGCGGTCGAAAGTGATGCTGCCGACCGTTTCCGTGGTCGAGGCAGTGCCTGCCACGAGGCTGAACGTCGCACCATTCAAGCCGATGTCCTGAGTATCGGCCCAACGATTAATGGCGGCCACGCCGGTGTTGGTAAGCGTCAAAGTCGAGCCGGGATGAAGAACGATCGCGTTGGAATTGGCCGTGCCGGCCCCATTGAGGAAACTACCCGCGGCGCCGCTGGCCGTGAGTAGACCGAAGACGTCGACCTGACCGGTGCCGAGCGGCGTGTTGGCACCGCCGGTGGTGATGGTCGCGGTTGCGTTAGTGGCCCCGATGGTCGGCATGACGACCGTGCCGGCGCTATACGTATTGGTCTGGTTGAACGTCACGCTGCCGCTGGAGTTCGTCGACATGTTGCCGACATAAACCTTCGCCGTGAATCCGCCGGCAGGGTCGACGAGAACCGTCGATGCCGCGGTAACGGGTGCAAGCGTCAACGTTTGAGCCCCGGTGCCAAGGCGATAGATATTCACGAGGTTGCTCCCGCCGTATTGATTCGAAGCTCCGGCGCCGAGCGCATTCGCGGTGTAGCTCGCCGCAGCTTGATCGGCGGCAAGATACATACGACCGTTGCCGATCGCGGCCATGTTCAGCGAGTTGCTTGCGTCGCCCCAGGAAACTTCTAGCCCCAGGATGCCGTACGAATCGGGATGAATAAACCCGAAGTTTCCGCTCGTTTGAGTCACGACCGTTTGATTTCCGCGAATATCGATTCGCGACAACACCAACGGCACGCTACTGGCCAGCACCTGCTGACCGGCGGCGAAGTTGCTGTTCGTTCCGTTAGCGGCTTCAATTCGAATACCGGCGCCGTTGTTGATACGGATGGTACCGGTGCCGGCCTTGGCTGCTCGAGCTCGCGGCGACGGCATCGCCGAATCGCACGAACGCGCCCTGAACATTGTTGACGATGCCGCCGGTGAACGTGCTCGAAGCATCGCCGACCCAAAGAACGCCGGCGCCCGCGTTCTTCAGGATGTAGTTTCCGACGGAATTCGTTCCGTTGCTGCCGTCTTGGACTCCAAGTAGCACGGTGTCCATCGTGTTGTTGATCGATGGCGTTCCGGTGATGAAGAGGCCGGCGTTCGCAGCAGCCGCGGCGCCAAGTTCCAGGTTGTAACCGTTGGCACCGGCGGCGACCGCGAGGATCTGCGAACCGATGGTGACGTTCGCAAGGCGAACATTCTTGTTCGTACTGGTATTGCCTCCGCCCGGCGAACCGGCGGCTTGCGCCGTAGCGATTGCGGCAAGATCTAACGTCGTATTGCCGCGGATTGAGAAGGCGTTGCTCAACACTAAACGTTCACGAACGGAATTGCTGGCCGTCCCGCCGTCAACGCGAAGATTCAATTGACCGCCGAGGATCGTAACGCGACCGGTACCAAAACCGCCGAGGTCCAACGCGGCCGTCGTACCCGCCGTACCGCTGGCCGTGGAAGATTTGGCACGAACTTCCATGGTTCCGCCCATGAGCAACGTGCCGCCGGTGTAACTATTGGCATTGGCGATGTTGGTTAAGAGCAACGTACTGGCGCCGGATTGCGTCCGCACCAACGTCCCGTCACCTTGCACCTTGCCCATCAAGACGATATTTGCCGACTCGGGACGGAAGAAAATATTTCCTGCCGGGCCAAGATCCGTGGTACCGCCGACTCCGAAAGCCGACGTGTTGGCCGCGGTCGCCAACGAGACTTGGAGCAGTTGGCCTTGCTCGCGAGCTTCCGGCGTAGCGCCGGTGCTTTGGATGCCGCCGAACGTCAAGTTTCCGACGGACATAATGATGCCCGCCAGCGTACCCGTGGAATTATCCACCGATACGAACGCCAGAGGATTGTTCTCACCGATCGCAAGATTGTTATTGAAGGTAAAGGTCGTATTGGCGGCGGTTCCGAGGGCACGCAGGTTCAACGTGCTGCTCAGGCCGTTCATCACGATGGTGCCGCCCGCACCACCCGCACCGTTGGTTTCCGTTGCCGCAGCGACGAACGACCGCAATTGCAGCGTTCCGCCGTTAAGAATGATGTTGCCGTTGAACGAACTCTGCGGGTTCGCGAGATCGAGAATTCCGTCGCCGTCTTTCACGATGTGAGAAGCCGTGAGCTGGCCCAACGTGGCGTTCGTCGAACCATCGCCGACTTGGAACGTCGTCGAAATGACGGAGCTGTTGTCGGATCGTATTGCGTTGACGACGTGGATATATCCGATGTCCGGCGAGCCCGACGTGCCGAAGACCAAACCGGTCTGGACGCCCACCGTAGAACCGCCTGTGACGATCAGGCCGCCGCTGCGAATCGTAATGGTTTCCGAGCCAGGTGTCGCAGCGACGACGGTTCGAGACTGTTCCGTACGTCCGGAATCGATGCGTAGCGCGAATACGTCCAAATTCCCTGTTAGCGTCGTGGTGACGCCGGCTGAATTGGAAGAGGAGAGCCACAGTCGATCCGTCGGACCGGCCGTCGCCGTCGTGATGGCTTGAGTGTTAGCGCCGGCGTTGGCCTGCACGGTCCAGCCCGCGCTCACAAACCCGTTGGGACCATAAGTCACAAAAGCCGGCTCGCCCAACGCATTGGCGTTAATCGCAGTACCGCTGGTTTGAATGATTTTGGCGCCGTTCCAGATCCACGCCGGCGCCATGTTGTTGGTGAGCGTGACGCCGCCGGTGACGCTGATTCGTTCGTCGGAACCAAGTTGGCCGTTCGTTCCAAATTGCGACAGGCTGGTGATGCTGGCGGCATTCAACGATTGCAAAATCAACGTACCGTTGTTGCCGGCGATCGTCGTGCCGTTGACCGAATTGTTCGTCACCTGATTGAGTGACGCAAAGTTAAGTTGTGCGTAACGGCTTTGAACGCCGCGTTGAACGAGAACCGCGGCGCCGCCGACGACATTCAAAGCTCCGACGTTTTCAACCAAATCCGTCGTTAACGAACCGGTCAACCGCAAGTTGGCATTGTCCAACGTCATAGGAGCATTGTCGGCCCAACGACCTTGCGTCGTCGTCGCCGCCGGGAGGCCGCCGTTGGCGTTGTCGAACCGCAGTTCGCTTCCGGGACGAAGCATGACCGTGGTTGCGGTATTGGCCGTGTTACCGGCATTCACCATCGTACCTTCGTCGCTCAGGATGAACGTTCCGAACACCTCAAATGCGGCAGACGATAACCGAGCACGGAGGTCCAAAACGCTGCTACGGTTGATGAGCGTACTACCGGTGTAGTTTTGATTCGTGTGAATCATCACCGTTCCGGAGGCGTTCGCGACATTGGCATTCTGAATGGCAGGGCTGCCGATGATCAGGCGGTTGGATACGCCGACGAAGTTCGTGTCGGTCAGCACGTTGCTGTTAACGAGGTCGCTGCCGATGTGCAACGTGCTACTGCCGCCGCCGAGGCGATAAGCGTTTCCTAACCCAAAGCCGAGCGTCGCGGCGTTGTAGCTGCCTTGCAGGCCGTTGTTGTCCGTAGCAGAGCCGAGATACCAGAGCCCGTCGCCGATTTTCGCGAGATCGATCGCCTGCGTGTAAACCGACCCGATCGAGATCACGCCCGCACCGATATTGGTCGCCCGAGTGTAGGTTTGGCCGACGCCTCCCGAAGAGAGAATCGGCTGCGGACCGTAGCCGTTGGCGGCGCGAAGATTGAAGGAGCTGAGCGGATCGTTCGACGCCAACCGAACCATACCGTAGCTGGTCAGGTTCGAGTGAACTTCCGTGATTTGACCGGCGGCGACGTTGCCGACGGCATTGAATTGAATTGCGGCACCAGCTTGAACAAAGATGTTTCCGGCACCGATTTTGGCCGTGTTGTTGCGTTCGAAGACGTTGTAGCCCAAAGATTCCTGGGTACCGAAATACAGCGTATTGGAATGCAACCAAGTGCCGCCGGCATGCGTCGAAGAGCTGTCGGCGTTGACGTACATCGGTTGACTACCGTACCGCATCAAAGTGCCCGGCAACGTAATGGCGCCGTTGAAGGTCGCGGCGATGCCGTCGTTCAAGAACGACATGTCTTTGACGCCGGTCGTGGTACCGTTGACCCAGATGCCGTAGTTGTTTCCACCGTTGAAATAAACGACGGGAGAAGACAGGGCTCCACCGACGGAAATGTTGTTGATCCAAATCGATTTGTTCTGCGAGGACGAGGCGCTTCAGCGATTGACATTGACTTGAGCGACGTTGCCGGACGAGATAAACCCGGCATCGGCGACGCCTGCCGTGCTGCCGAACTGCAGATTATTCGTCTGGAAGGTCAGGATGCGTTGCAGACCTTCGATCCCGTTGCCCTCATGACGGAGATTGAGGATCGCCGAACTGTTGATGACGATGCTGCTGCCGTTGACGAGCGGATTCGAAATCGAGCCGTCGGTCGCCCGAACTTCAATATCACCCTGGAATAGGTTCCATGTCGTGATGCCGCTGTTGGCGGCGGCTCCTGCGTCATAGTTGGCCAGGATCAAAGACTCTTGGCCGATCTTGGTGATCGTCCCGGAGCCCGTACCGACGAGCTTGCCTCCAAAGACGACGTCGCGCGGAGTATTGAGAATCGTCGTCGCATTCCCCAACGTCACGGCGCCGCGAACCAGGATACCGGTATTGACCGTACCGTCGAACGTAAGCGCCGGTGCGTTGATCGTCAGGCTGTTAATCGCCGCGAAGACGGCGTTGGCCGCGTGAATCTTGCTCGTTGTGTTCGAGCTACCGAAGTTATTGTTCTGGCTCACGATGAGATCGTAGCCACCAGCCGCGACGGGGCCGAACGTGAACACGTTGATTCCGTCGCTCGCTTCGTGTTCGCCGGTACGTGCGGAATTGATCAAGAGAGTTCCGCCGGACAACGTGACGGATCCGGTCCCCATGCCCATGTATTCGGCGACACCAAGGCCGCCGGTCGCCATGTTCGCGAAAGCGGCGGCAGCCGTTTGGGCACCGATCAGAGTCGAACTGACGATTGTGCCGGCGTTAATCGTGGTACCGCCGGAATACGTGCTGTTGCCGTTGAGCTGAACGAGCCCGGTACCGCTCTTGATCAGACCGACCGTTCCCGAGCCGTCGTTAATCGCGCCTTGGAAAGTGGTCGTTTGATTGTGGCCCGCAATGATGAGCGATGCGGCCGAACCGCTATTGGTAATCGTACCGGTTGCGACATTGTTGACCGTATTCAAGCTGAAGCCGGCGAACGCCAAGCTTTGGCCGCCGAGATCAAGCACGCCCAATTCGTTGACGTTGAGATTGACGCCGGAGACATCCACGCCATTCACCGCTCCCAAGCCTGAGATTCCGATGCTCGGCAAGCTTGTTGCGCCGGCAAATCGGACCGTGCCGTCGTTCACAACGAAGTTGCGGAGGTTGGCATTCGTGGCCGGGGCCATGGAATTGGCGGTTCCGGAGATCACCAATCCTCCCGGTCCGAACTTCGTAAAGTCGGCTGCACTGAATGAACCGGAGAAGGTCGCGGTTCCCGACGTTTGTCCCGAGCCGACATAGACGACGGCTTCTTTCAACGCGGCGGCGGAGGTGCCAAACAGCAAGTTCGTGCTGATAATCGGCGCCGCAACACCATTAGCATTGACGATCATCGCTCCGCCACCGATGCGAACCAAGGTCGTGCCGTCGGTCGGCGCGATGTTGACGTTTGTACGAACAGCGTAGATGTCGATGTTCCCGGCCCCCGCGGTGTCCGCAAGCGAGATATCGGCCAGACTATTCGCGACGGACGTACCAAGCGTACCGGTCGTCGCCGCGGAATGCTGTGCGAACCCGTTGGCTCCGGCGTATTGCACAAAGTTCGCGTCGGCCGTAGTCGACGTTCTTGCGACGATCGGCAGAATCGTCGACGACGCTCCGGCGATGCCGTTGGTGTTCGTCGGGGCGCTCGTCACGATGAGCTTGTCCGCCGCGCCGAGATCAGCCAGGGTGTCGGCGATAATCGTCAATGAACCATTACCGACCCGCGTCAAAGCTCCGGCAGTGAGCTGAGTCGTACCCGCACCGCTGGACTTGATGAGTTGAAGTTGTGCGCGGCCCCGTAGTTCAACGTCGCGGTGGCGTGGGCCATGTTGGTCGCACCGCCGCCCACGTTATTCAACTGCAGCGTGCCGCCGTTGATCGTTATCGCGCCGGTGGCCAAACCGAGCGGCGTGGCTCCCGTCGTGTTCACCGTCGTCGAAACGATACCGCCGCCGACGCCGCGGCCGTTCTGAACGCCGTTGAGCGTGACGTTGTTCTGCGGTTGTCCGCCGATGATCAGATTGTCGAATGAGCTTGCGTAGTTCGTCGCGGCGACGGGCGATGCGACGATGGCGGCAGTCCCCGTGTTGTTCAGAATGAGCGTACCGGATCCCGTCTTGATCAAATTGCTCACCTGGGCGGCAAGATTGATGTCGCGAAGTTCGCCGGTTAGCGTGAGCGTTTGACCGGCCATCACGTCAAAGCCGCTAAAGACCGTACCTGCCGTGCCGTTGCTCGCCAAAAGGAACTGGCGAGCCGTCGTGAAGCCGCTGGAAATCTGAAGGTACGACGCGGCGGCGGCCGTAGTTCCACTGCGAATTCTTACTTGCGACGGCGCGTTCGCAATGTTGTATTGCTGACCGGTGGTAGCGCTATAGCTCGTCGAGCCGAGGTTCGCATCAGCGCTGACTCGAACGATGCCTGCATCGATGAAGAGCGACGTCGCGTAGTTGCCGTTCGAAGTAAGCTTGTTGATCTGAGTATTTGTCCCGCCGAGCACAAGCGTACCGGACCCCGTCTTGAGGAAGTTCGTGCCTTCGCCGCCGGAAGACGACATATTGAAATTGAGCGTCGTCACACCGGTGGTGTTGTTGAACTGGAACGTTCGGTTGCGCAACGAACCGTCGGAGTTGATGTCTACCGTGGAAGCCGTATTGGCGAACGTCAGGCTATAGCGACCGGCAAAATAGGTAATTGAGTTTATGTTCAAGGTTCCAGTCATCGCGCCAACCGGATTCACGATCACGCGATCCGCGCCGTAGGCTTCAACCATCGTTCCGGGACGAACGCCGCTTCCGATGTCGGTGTTCGTATTCGAAATCTGAACAGTGCCCGTGCCGAACGGGCCCGAGATGATCGCAGTCGGCGAATTGGCGGGCCCGACGTAATAGGTATCGGAATTGACTTCCACATGTGCCCAGGCGAGGACGCGGTGCCGCTAAAATTGTTTGCGCTGTAGCCGTTAGGGCTTAAAGTCGAAAGCCGAACCGAACCGGTGCGGTTGTCGCCGCCGCCGAACATCACGGTGCCCGTTCCGGAAATCGATCCCTGAATATCCAACAAACCGCCGAACAAGCGACCGGATCCTTGTAGCGCACTGAAAATATTGTTGCCGCCGGTGAGCGTTTGCGTAACGTTCCCGGTGACGCGCACAGTACCGGTGGTCTGAGTTTGGAAGAAGATGCCGTTGGCGGCGGCCGCGATGATCATATCGCGACCGAAGGTGAGTTGGCCTGTCGGGAAGACGTTTGTGTTGTTCGCAGAGAACTGCACGGGCGTGCTACTCACGCCAAATGATCCGGGGGCGTTCGGCATAACGTCATTATTGAACCAGATATTGCCGCCGGTGATCGCCGTGGTGCCCTGGTAGGTGTTGAGCCCGTTGAGAACCAGTTCGCCCGCGCCTGCCTTGATGAAGTTCGTGCCGTCGACCCCGGAAATCACGCCGTTGATCCAAATCCGGCTTGAGTTCGACGTCAGGGTTCGAGTAGCGCCGACGCCGTCCGGAGAGAGATCTAGATTGCCGCGCAACACCAACTGTGCGCCGTTGCTGAAGTTGAGATCGGCCGTGGCCTGCATGTTGTTCTTCGGGGCGAAGCTACCGAAGTTTGCGAGCGTACCGCCGTTGAAGATCAACGTGCCGTTGCCGAGAGCGAACGAGTTTCCGAGTTGGAATATTCCGCTTTGATTCAATCGGACGTTACCCGACGTATTTTGACGCGTGAGCGAACCTACGGTACCAACCAGGCCGGCGGTTCCGCCGCCGTTCGAACCAAGCGTGGCGATACCCGCGCCGACTTCGACATTGGCGGTGCCCGTGATGACATTGTCGAAGATTGCGCCGCCGATGTTGAGCAAATCGCCGTTGCCGCCGCCGAAGCGATAGGTGTTTCCTGCTCCCGGCGTGAGCGTTTGATTGAGATAGTTGTGAGAACCGAAGGGCGTGTTGACAAACGGCACGCTGACGGAAGTGCTGCCCAGGAACATATAGCCGCCGCCGAGCGTGCTCATGTCGATGGCGCCGTAGTAAGCGGCGGCATCGAGGCCGAGGAAGCCGGTGAAACCTTGGTCGTTCGTCGTATTGAGTTTGATTTGCCCGGCCGTCGGCACACCCGAGGTGATGAACGTGGGCAGAGGCCCGCGGCTATAGCCGATTGAAACGCCGGAGACGCCGACGTTGTCGCTGTACAGGTTTACGACGTTCGAAGCGATGTTGGACGCTTCTTGGATACGAATCTGCGCCGCCCGGATAGACGGTAATGTCGCCGGCGCCGAACGGCGTCCCAGTTCGCGCACTGGACGAGATCAGGTTGGGAGCTTGCCCTTGGAGGCTACCGTGAACGACCGTACCGCCGGTGTAATTATTCGTACCGCTGGCCAGGGTGAGTTCACGCCCCGAATTGCCGAACTTCACCAACGGTCCGACGCCGGTAACCTGACCGGTGAGCGTCGAGCCCATCAAGGAATTGTTACCGGTATCGACCGACGTGAAGACGGCTCCTTGAATGAGAGTGGTCGTGCCGAGCACTTCGATATTGCTACCTAAAGTCAGCGTAATCGTGCTTTGCGCACCGAGTGCGGGCCCGGAATTCGCGAATGTGAGGTTATTAATGATCTGCCGCACCGAGGTGGCCGTACCACCGGTATTGAAGCTGGTCAGCGTGCTGTCGCCGGTGACAAAGACGTTGGCCCCGAGGTTCGTAGTGGCTCGCGAATCGAACGCGAGCAGGGAGTAGGTGCCGAGGTTGTTGGCCACTCCGCCGTCGAGAATCAACGTGGAGTTGTTGCCGGTCAAGTAAACATCTTGACCGTTTAACGCTCCCACGGCGGCTCCGCCAAAGATACCGCTACGAAGAACCAGCGTGCCTTGATTGACGGTCACTTGGCCCGTGAATCCGGCATTACCGACGGAGTTCACAGTAACTTGGCCGGAGCCGAATTTCGTCAACCCGTTCGAGCCGGTGATTTGGTGCTGATGACATTGCCCGTACCGGTGTTGAACAGCATTCCTTCTGCGGTACCGAACGCCAACGTCAGATTGCCGGACAACCCGGCTTGAGGACCGGTCAACACTGCGGAGGCAATCGTGGTCGACGTACCGGTCATGATCAAGCCGCCGCTCGTCAGCGTCAGCGTATTGCCGCCGGCGTCACCAGTGATGTTTTGGGCCGTGCGAAGGGCATACAGGTTCGGATTATCGCCGGCTGCCAAAGCCTGCGCTCCGGTGATGACGTCGACAATTGCCGTACCGCCGGTAAGACCGGCGGTGAAAGTGCCGGCCGCAGTCATACGAACGCCGTATTCGATGGTACCCGCTGTTGGAGCGCCCGTGCTGAGCAGCGGTTGGAAGCCGGTGCCTTGGCCCAAGGCGTCGTATCCGACGAAGCTGTTCGTCGATGCATCGATGATCCACGGGGCGACCATGCCGCCGTTAACGACGCCGGCGCCATTATTCGTGGTCCCGGTGCGAGTTTGCGACGTGGTCGTTGTGACGCGGTCAAAGAAGTTCGTCGTCGTCGAACCCGGCACGCCGAGCGTTCCGGCGGCACTCGTAACGATCGCGAGAGTACCGCGATCGGCGCGGTTAACGTGCCGACGTTCAACGTTGCGCTGCCTGAGCCGGTGCGAACGACTTGCAATGTACCGAACTTGCGAACCGTGACGTTGCCGATCGTTTCCGTCGACTGATTGCCGGTGACGCCGTTGAAGCGGAAGATACCGCCGTTGAGATCGACTGCGCCTTGATCGTCCCAACGACCCTCGCCGCCGGCCACCTGACCGATTTGGTCATTGATGACAATGCTGCCGCCCGGGCGAAGAACGATGTTGTTGGCATTTGCACCGGTGGCCGCATTCACGAAAGAGGCTTGGCCGTTATACCCTTGTGGATCGCTGGAAAGCTGCAACGTGCCATAGACTTCCACCGTGCCGGAGCCGAGCGGAGTGGAGCCGCCGGGCACCGCGCCGGTTTCAAGCTCCAAGATCGTTCCCTTGCTGATGAAGGTTCCGCCCGAGAAATCGTTGGAGTTACGAATACGCACCGTGCCGCCGAAATTCGTCACGGCGTTGGCGTTGGTCGTACTCAAAGCGTTGCTGATCGGCGAGCCGACCATCAACAAGTTCGCGCCGGTCAGAACATTGTCTTGTCCGCTGAACGTCAGCGTGCCGCCGGGACCGCCGGCCACGCGATAGGTCGCACCGTTGCCCGCGGTAAGAGTCGTGCCGAGATACTGCACCTCGGCTCCGTTACCTGCGGCCAAGAATGCGCCGCCGTCGCCGATGCTGCTCATATTGAGCGAACTCGACCAAGTCGGCCGTCCCAGCAGCAAGCCGGTCGGATACACGCCGCCGAAATTCGTGCTGTTGAGGATCGTGGGAACAAAGTCGTTATCAAGCGTGATCGTGCCGACGCTGTTGTTGTAGCTCAGCACCCGAAGATTGGCCGGGATGTTGACGCTGCCGTCGCCGGCGATTCGCAACGTCGCGCCCGGGAATACGCGTACCATGCCGGTTCCGAGCGGCGTGCCGGTGGTCGCGGTGACTCGCACGGCCCCCGATTGTACGTTGAGGCCGCCGGTCCAGGTGTTGCCGGAACCCGAGATGGTCAAAGTACGATAATTGTTCAGCGCGCCGCCCGTGGAGGTCTTATTTAACGCCCCGTTGCCGGTGATTAGTCCTGCCAATTCGACCCGTCCGGAACCTGCCGTACCGGCGTCACTCGCGGACGAAATCGTCGCGAAGCTACCTGCGATGCTGGTTGTTCCGGCAACTCGCAATCCGTATCCGTTGGCTCCGGACACGGTCAGCGTTTGGTTGCCGAAGGTCATATTGCCGACCTGAATCAAATTGCCCACGCCCGCCGTTCCGACGATGCGATCGACATTAATCGTCGCCAAGCCGCGAATGTTGACGTTGAGGCCGTTGCCGGATTGATTGCCGTAGATGATGACGCCGTTAGAGACCAATGAATTCGCGTCGGCCATCAGATCAACGCGCCCCGCCGTTTGGCCTGCGACCCCCGTCGAATAGAGATCGAGCGAACCCGGAGTGCTTCCCCCGAAGCCGCCGAAGGCGAACGGATTTTGTGCGATGACTTGACCGCCGTAGATCGTAGTTCCACCGGTGTACGTGTTGTTGTTCGCGTCGGGCGAATCGATACGATTGGCGCCAAGAGTCACCGTTTGATTGCCCATTTTCACCAGGCTTATGCCGCCGACACCGTCAATAATTCGACCGGTCCATGAAGACGTCACGCGGTTGCTGCCAAGCGTTAAGGTTGCAGCCGCAGCATTGCTGTTTGTAACGATACCGCCGGAGCCGTTTTGAGCTCCGTTCAAAGCGGCGACGCTTATGTCTTGACCGTTGAGATCGACGGTGGCTCCTAGATTGACGTTCAGCGCGGTATATCCGGAAGCAAACTGAGTGTTAGGACCAAACCGCAACGTTCCCTCTTGAACTGCGAGACCATTGGTGATCGCCGAACCGAAGATTTGGGCGTTGGCATTCAGAATCAACGTGCCGGATCCGAATTTCGTAAAGCCGTTGGCCGTTATGGCTCCCGTCATCGTGGTCGAAGTCCCGCCGACGTATACGACGCCTTCGCCCGAAGTCGCCGAACCGCCGGCCAAGCCCGCTCCGCTGAACACGACCGGGGCGCTGATCGTCGGCGTACCATAGGTGACCAAACCGCCCTGACCGGCGCCGGCGGCAGCGATGCCGACGCTGACGATTGTCAGGCGATTACTTCCCGACGCCGAAATATCGCTGTTCGTACGAATTGCGAACGCCGTTTGGTTGGCCGTCAGATTCTGAGCGGAGGTAAAGTCGGCGATGTTCGTCGCCGTGACGGCCGAGATCGTCGAAACGGTTGAGCCCGAATACGCGATGAGGCCGTTGGTCGCGTCATTCTGCAAGAAGAACGGCGTGCCGCCCGAATTCCCGAGAAGCACCGGCGAGAAAATGCCGTTGATCTGAGCCGAAGCTCGTGCGACACCAAAGAGATTTGTCGGAATGACACGAGCACCGCCGGCCCCGGCTTGACCCAATGTTAAGCCCGCACCAACGTCGACCAGCAAGGTTCCGTTCGTACTTGCAGTTCGAGCAAAGCTGAGCACTGCGAGTTGGGTCGAATTGGTTCCAGGCGTGCCGTTTTGCAAAGCGAGTCTACCGCCGCCGCCGACCGACAGGACGGTGGCCGTCGCTCCGGCGACGGCAAGATCGGCGCCGGAGCGCGTCAGCAAGAACGTACCGCCGTTGAGATTTACGGTCGCAGTCGCACCAATGGTGAGCGACGTATTGGCAGCGACTGCCGTCGTTCCGATGTTCTGGTTCAACGTAACCGTCGTGCCGTTGATTGCGACGATAAATGAATTCGCCGGTACGTTGACTCCGCTAATTTGCTGACCAATCGCCAAACCCGTTGCAGAACTTACGGTGAGCGTACCCTGGCTTGCCGCACCCGAACCGGTAATTCCCGTCACTGCAAGGGAGAACGGATTGTTACTGCTCGTCGCATAGGTTCCTTGATTGATGTTCAAGTTGACGACGCCGCTCGCAGTGCCGACAAACAACGTTCCGTCACCGGTTTTGACCAGTCCACCGGTTCCGATGCTCGTCACCGCGCCGTTGATCAAGAGCGTCTTACCTGCGACGACGTCCACGCCGCCGAACTGATTGGCTCCGGTCGTGATATAGCGCGGCGTTGTAAGGCTATCGGTGACTCGCAGCACTGCGCCGTTCGCCGTGTTTGACGCCGCCGTCGTAAAGGTCACACCGGCACCAAGGGCAGGCAAAATCGTATCGCCAAGATTGCCGCTAGCCGAAACTTCGACACGACCTGCATTGATCGTGAGCGCGCTAAAGCTGTTATTGCCGTTGAGCACCAAGACGCCGTCGCCGGTCTTAGTGAACGCGGCGCCGGAGATATTACTTCCTACGGCCTGCGTCATCGTCTTGGCCGTACCGACGTTGATGGAACTGCTGGTCGAGAGATTCGTCACATCGCTGTTGAGCGTATAGTCGAGTTCCCAATTAGCCAACGCACCACCGTTGAGCACCACGTGCGAGGCGGCAGGAATCGCGCCGGCGCTGCCAATGACAAGAGTGCCCGCATTGACCTGCGTAAAGCCGGTGTACGTGTTGGTGCCGCGGAGTTCCAAGATACCGGCGGCACCCTTGATGAGATGGCTGAACGTCGCCGTGCCGCCGCCGCTGTCGGAAACGGTGCCTGTGATGATGGCGCGTGCGGCGGTACCCGCGCCGAGCTGATGGTGCGGGCTGCGCCCTGCGTCGTTCCGAAGCTATCGTCCGTCAACGCAATGTCGCCGGCGACGATAAAGTCGACGCCGTTCGAGTCGAATGTGGCATCTCCCATCAAGCGAATGTCGTTCAAGAAAGCCAACGGCTGCATCAGACGCGTCAGACCAATATTCGAGTTCGTGCGCAACGTACCACCGTTGAATGTGACGACGCCGCCGCTCAACGACGTTGCCGTCGCAATTTCTACGATTTGCCCGGCGTTAATCGTCGCACCTCCGCTGAACGATTGCGGCGTGTTCAAGACAATGGTGCCGCCGCCGTTGGTCGGCGTGATGCCTTGCGCTTGAATGACATTGCTCGTAACGCCGAACTGAATGCTGTTTGAACCGCCGAGCACTTGCGTATTGAAGTGCAACGTTCCGCCGCCGCCACCGAGGCGATATACGCCGCCGGAGCCGACGCCGAGAGTTGGAGCGTTGTAGGCCGCGCCTTGATTGGCCAAACCGCCGCCGAGAAAAGCCTTGCCTCCGGCGATGGTCGCGAGGTTTAGCGATTGATTGAAGCCGACGACGTCGACGGCGACGACGCCGTCGTAGTTCGACGCGGTGCTATTGAACGTCACGGTCGGCAGCGGACCGACGTATTGCATGTTCAGTACGCCCAGGTTCGCCGCGTCGGTGTTGATCGTCACTCCACCGCTAATGTTTGCGGCGTTCGAAACACCGATAATTCCGCCCGGGTTAACCGTAATCGGGCCGGTGCCGAAGGGGGTCTGATTGGCGCCGTTCAACGAAACCAAAGCACCTTGATTCACCGTAATCGGTTGGCTGTAGCCGGCAGAATTGCCGCCAATGCTCAGATTTCCGTTGCCCCATTTTTGAATGGCGCCGACGCCCGTCACGCCGCCGTGAAGTTGGATGCTGTCGGCGATGGCGTTGGTACGGAATGAAACCGGACCGTTAAGCGTCGTAACGCCGGCGATGTTCGTGATGCCGTTGGCCGTGGTATCAATCACCATCGGCGTGTTAAAGGTGTTATTCGAGTAAGCATTGATGACCCACGCACCAAGATGCCGGAGTTGAAGCCCATGCGCGTGTCTTGGTTGACGATCATCGTCGTTTGCAAGAATGCCAGTTGTGCCGCGGTATGGAACTGGCCGCCGTTGGAGATCAAGTTGTTCGTAGGCGCGTAAGGATTCGCGACGTCACCGCCCAACGCATACTGATTCTCCAAGCGGAACCAGTTGAGGCCGCTCACTACAACGTCACCGGTGAGAGTGCCGCGGTTATCGCCCGATATCCGCATGTCGCCGAGGCCGAACTTCGTGATACCCGCCGCGGTAATGGGCCCGCTCAAAGTAGCGATGCCGGCGGCGCTGGAGCGGAAGATGATCAATTCGCCGGAAGTGACGATCGGGGCATTATGAGTTTGATCAGCCGAACTGTTGAGAATGAGCCCGCCGCTCGCCAAAGTCATGGCGTAGCTGGGCGTCAACGTCACGCCGGTTAGTGTTTGTCCGGCTTGGTTGGAGATCTGGAAGCTTGTGCCGCTCAGGATGGACGTGATCACGGCGCCGGCAGGAATTCCCGTGCCGCTTACCGGCTGACCGACACGCAATCCTGCCGTTGCGGAACCGGTGACGGTATTGGAGCCGGCCGTGAGATTGCCGGACACCGTCGCGGCGTCGCCGTGGTCAGCGCGATATTGCCGAGACGGAGAGCGTAGATGTTAGGGTTGTCGGCGAGCGCTGAGTTGGCCGTGACGTCTACGGTCGCCGTGCCGGCGCTAAGGCCGGTCGTGAAGGCGCCGCTGACGATATTCGAGAACGCAACCTGACCGGTGACCGGAGTCGCCGTGCTCAGAACGGGCTGCAGGCCGAGCGACGCTCCCTGATAGCTCAAATACGTATTATTCGTGGCGTCAACCATCCACACGGGAGCGATACCCGAGGAGGCTCCCGATCCGGTATTCGTCGAACCGGCGTTGCTAAACGTCGGGGAAGTGACTCGCAAACGTTCGTAGGCCGCCGCCGCATTCAAAGCACCGGCGGTGGTCGTAAGAGCCAAGGATCCGCGCTGACTACCGCGCAGAATATCGGTCACTTCGAGGATCGCGTTACCCGAATTGCTACGGACTAAGTTGATCGTACCGAAGCCGAGGCCTGCGGTGACCGTGCCGATTTTCTCATAACTGTCGAGGTTTGGAGCACCGGAGAAACCGAACGTGCCGCCGTCGAGCGTGATGCCAACGTTGTCACCCCAACGACCTTGGCCGCCAGCGCCGCCGTAGGTACCGGAAGAGTTGTCGAGACGCACGACGCCGAGGTAGCGCAAAGCGATTGTGTTGTAGTTTGCAGAACCGCTGGCGTTGTAGGCGGAGCCTTGCAACCCACGATAGAGAAGCGTGGCCGTGTTGCGAACTTCGACCAAACCTGAGCCGAGCGGCGTCGCCCCCGTTTCGTTGCCTCCCGTTTCGACAACCAACGTGCTACCACGATTGATTAACGTACCACCGCTGTAATTGTTCGTATTTTGAATGACGACGGTGCCGGTACTGTTCGTCGGCGCAACGGTACCGAGCGTGAACGTTGGAATCGGCGCACCAATTTCGACGCTGTTGCGCCGGAGAGCGTGTTGTCGAATCCGGAGAACGTCAAGGCGATCGTTGCAGCACTGTTGGCACCGAGGCGATATCGACTTCCGGCTCCCACAACAAGAGTACCGACGAATTGCGATCCTGCGTTGCCGAGGTTATTGGCCCCGTACGCGCCCAAAAACTGGTTTCCGTCGCCAATGCTATTCATGTTGAGCGTGCCGGAGTAAGTCGGCACGGACAACTGAACCGATCCGGCAAGGAAAGAATTCATCGTCCTCGAGGTAAAAGCACCCGAGCCGTTGTCCGGACTAAACTGTCCGTCGAGCGCCAGAACACCTAAGGCCGAGACGCTGCTCAGAATTCTGACTCCGGCTGTTCCGGTCGTTACGCCGGTCGTGGCCAAGCGAAGCACGCCGCCCGGATTGACGACGACCATTCCGCTGCCAAGCGGAGTGCCACTCGTCGCCGCCACTTGCACGGCGCCTGCCATGATGTTGACGCCGCCCGAAAACGTGTTCGAGGTCGACGTAACTCGCAGAGTGCCGGTGCCGCTTTTGTTAATAGCGAAGGGGACCGATCCGTTGTTCTGGATGATACCGGTTAAATCGACCACGGACCGGCCGGCCGAACCGGCGGCCGTACCGACGTTGAACACGGATGCGTTTCCGCCGGTAATCGTACCGGCGAATCGCACGCTTTCGTTGTCTGTGGAAGGAGTCGCGCCGAAGGTCGAATTGCCGAGGGTGAGATTGCCGAATTGGTAGTAGTTGTCTTGGAAGCCGGTACCGAGGCCGTTGTTGTCGGTCGTAATGGTGGTGCTGGTGCCGTTCACGATGACGTTAACGCCCGCCGTCGACTGATTTCCGATGATCGTCGACAGCCCGGAGCCGACGCCCGTCGGTTGAATCAACAACGTACCGCCCTGCAATTCCAGCGCGCCGGGCGTCGTACCGTTCGCCCCACCGAGACCGAACACGTTGTTGAGCGTGATTTGTCCGGCACGAAGGACGACGCCGCCGGTAAACGTATTCAAGTTTGCCAGAGGATTGCTCCCCACGGCTCCGCCCAGCGTTAACGTGCCCGCACCACCCTTGATCAAGCGCGTGGAGCCGACGCCGTCCTGAATCGCTCCGGCGAACGTCGTACTATTGTTGCCGACCACGAGCAATGTGGCGGCGGTCGCACTGCTGTTGGTGACGATGCCGCCGCTGCTCGCCAACGCACCGAGCTTGACGGTGCCGCCGTTGAGATCGAGCGTACCTGAGTCGTTCAGCGTTAGGATGATGGAGGCAGGCTGCGATTGCGGACCGCTAAATTGCACGACTCCCGACTGCACGACGAAGTTACCGCTGATGCGGTTCGCTCCGCTCATCAACAATGTTCCCGCACCAAACTTCGTGAATGAATTGGCGGTGACGGCACCTCCGAGGGTCGCCGTACCGCTGCTGTATCCGCCAGCTACGTAAACGACGCCTTCGCCATAGCTAACGCCGTTGAGCTGCGTGACGCCGTTGTTCACAAATCCGAAGAATAGATCGGAGCTGATTTGCGGGGCAGCGGCGCCGGAACCGTTGATCAAGATGCCGCCGAGTTGCGTCTGATTTCCGGTCGATCCGTTGGCCACGATCTGCAAGAGTCCGCCCGAAACGTCGGCGGTCGTTTTGAAGGCGTAAATGGAATTCGTGCCGGTCAGCGCCTGGGCCGTCGTAATATTGGCCACGGCAGCGACCTGAGAGCCGGAGAGAGACGTCACATAAGACGCGGGCGCAACTCCGACGAACCCGTTCGTCGCGTCATAGTTCACGAAATCGGCGTCGCCGGACGTCGCTCCGTCGTTCGCAAATCGAACGATTACGGGCGAGACGATACCGTTAAAGCCGGCGGACGCAGCCGCCACGCCGAGCAAATTCGTAGAAGCGATGAGGCGGGACCGTTGTCCGCTCGTGCCGCCCAAGTTTGTTCCCGAGATGATCATCGTGCCCTGGTTAACCCGACTGATATTCGCCGAAGTCATCTGAGCGTTGAAAGCTCCGGTCTGATCCAAGCGAATCACGCCGCCCCCGCCAATGCTCAGGCCGGTCGTTCCCATCGTGATGGTGCTGTCGGCCGCGGCAAGCAAGCGAATTGTTCCGCCGTTGAGCGTTACTGCGACGTCTCCGAAAGGCGTCCCCGAGACTGCCGAAGTTTGCAAGATACCGGCATTGACGGCCGTGTTGTCATTCAAGTTGGAAAAAGCTGCGGCAGTGCCTCCGAAGATCAACGTACCGGCGCCGACCTTATTGAGGACGCCGGTCGAGTTTGCCGTCGGCACGGAGAACGTCACCGTCAAACCGGCGTCGACGTTGATGGCGCCCGCAGTCGTCATCGTTATGGCGCGATTGACGTTCGGCACGTCGGCCGTGAACCGCAACATCGGCACGCCCCCCGTGTTGTTGTAAATCAGCGTATTGCTGAACGTGATGCCGCCGGACGAAATATTGCCGAGTTGATTGTTGTTGCTCGCGTTGACGACGCCGCCCGCAATCGTGAGACCGACGAAGCTGTTGTCACCTTGTAAGATCAAGGTACCGGAACCGACCTTTTGCATCGCCGCCGATCCTTGCCAAACGGTCGAGACGTTTTGCGTAAGCGTACCGCCTTCCGACACGTCGACGCTGCTGGCCGCGAGGAACACAAGATTTTTGGACGTCGTGAACGAAGAGTTCCAAGCCGATAAGGTTCCGCCGTTCATCAGCACCAAAGGATTCGTGCCGAGTTGGGCGTCATTCGAGAACACCAAGTTTCCGGCCAAGATTTGCGTGACACCGGTGTAACTATTGCTGTTGTTCGTAACTCGCAGCGTACCGAGCCCGGCTTTGTTGAGGCCGTTGTAGGTGCTGTCACCGTCGCTGATCAGACCGCTGATGGTGATGATGGAACCGCCGCCTTGCTGATACGTCGCGGTGTTGACCGTGATCGTTCGCATGGAGCCGCCGACCGTACTGTTGGAAAGGCCGATCGATCCGGAGAACGTCAGATCCGCGGGAGTCGCATTGAATGCGCTGTTGATGCCGACATCGCCGGCAAACTTGACGGCGTTGGTGACCGTGCGGCCGGTGAATCCGTTGGTTCGTTGATACGCATCGCTCTGTAGCGTGCCGCCGTTGAAAATCAGCAGGCTCGTACCGAAAGCCGAGTCGTTGCCGATTTGCACGGTTTGACCGGCGTTGATCGTCGTGATGCCGGAATAGTTATTAGCTTGGTTCAACACGACGGTACCGCCGCCGTTGGCCATCGCAATCGAGTTGCCCTGAACGGAGTTGTTGAGAGCGCCGAAAATGACGTTATTCGCGCCCGTAAGTTGATTGGCGACATTCATGTTGAGCACGCCGCCGCCGCCGCCCAAACGGTAGTAACCACCGACGTTGGGGGCAGAACTAAAGCCTGAACCGGCCGCAATGAACGTCGAACTCGGCGTCAAAGCTCCGGTGAAGTTTGCGGAACCGGAGGCCGCGACGCCAGAAGCCGCGTTGACGCCGCCGACGCTACCCAAGAACGCAGTTCCGCCGGCCAAAGTGTTCTGATTGATCGCCGTGCTATAGCCGACGATGTCGATGCCGACGACGCCGCTAAAGGGCCCGCCGGTGTTTCCGTTGTTAAACGTGATGGTCGGGAGGGCACCGTTGTACCCCACGGCGACCGCACCGAGTCCCGTGAGATCGCTATTGACGGTGATTCCGCCGGTGACGTTGTTGGCGTGAGCGATCCGCAGCGCACCGCCGGCGTTGACCGTTACCGCGCCCGTTCCGAACGGAGTGTCGGCAGAAGCGCCCGCCGTCGTCGCGACGAGACCGGCGTTGATGATCGTGCCGCCCGAATAGTTATTTTGAGAGACGGCGGGCGCGAAGCCGGCTCCATTCATCATGACAATCGAACCGACACCCCACTTGTCGATGCGCCCCGCACCAGTCACTTGACCTTCCAGAACGTTGATGTTCGTGACGCCGGCCGCGGTCGGGTTGAAGTAAACCGAATTCGTCAACGTCGTCGCACCGGTGAAAACCGTACCGCCCGTTGCAATCGTCAACACCGTGGCATCGTTCGAACCAGTCGGGCGTGCTGCAACCGTCAATGACCCGAAACGCGGCGTCACGTTCGCGACGCTCGTGATCTGCGAATCGTTGAGCAGCGTAACGTTGTTCAAATAGCCCGATGTCGGTTGCGTGGTGCCCGTGAGACTTAGCGTGCCGCCGGCGAGGCGAATAGCTAAAGCCTCGACCACGTAGGGGGTCGTCGTCGAACCGCCGTTGAATGCACCGGCACGTGTGCCGATGCTGTTCGGACTTGCGGCAATCAATGCTCCTTGATTGATCGTAATCGTCCCAGTCAGGATGCCTGCAGTAGCCGAGGTACCGCGGCTGTCGCCGGTAAGCGTCAGATCACCGGGTCCGAACTTCGTGAGGTTCGTCGCGTTAATCGTGCCTGAGAGGGTCGTGGCAAACGTGGCCGTGGAGTTGTAAATGACTGCTTCGCGGTTTCCGGCAGTACCAAAGACCCAGTTCGCCGCGTGTGTTTGCGCCGCTGTGCTTCCGAAGATCACGCCGGCCCCGTCGGCCGCCGTCGCGTTCGCGCCGACGTTGATTGTGAAGGCTCCGCTGATGGCGACGTTTCCAACCCGCAACGCATGCACACTGGTCGTGTTTGCGGTGAGCGTCAATGCCGTCGTAACGTCAGCGATTGCCGTTCCACCGGTGAGCGCCTGCAACGCGGCTGCGGTGGCCGCGGTCGTGTAGGTAGCCGGTCCGAGTCCGGTAGCTCCGCTCGTCACAAAGCTCGGCGAAGCAACCGTTGTATGGTCAATGATCCACGGTGCGATCATGCCGTTCGTCACGACCGGTGCCGCGCCGTTGATGTTCGTCAACGTGAGCTTGGTGTCGGTACCCGATGCTGCACTAAACGCGCCGCCCGTAGTTACGATGGTCAAAGTACCGTTGTTCGCTCGCACTGCGTTGCTTACGGTCACGACGGCGTTGTTCGCCGTGGCATTGCCGCGCGACACTTCAATAGCGTTGCCGCCCTCGAAGGTCACCGTTCCCAACGCTTGCGTGGAAGTAAACGCACCGGTCGGACCGAGGTATCGGAAGTTACCGGAACTGAGGTAGAGCGAAGTTGTTGATGCAAGGCGCGGCTGAATCGCAGAAGATGCGTAAGCCGCGTTACTGACGAGTAGCCCGACTGTCGAGCCGGCGGCAGGCGTCCAGCCCGTATTCATGATGTTCACGGTATTTGTGAACGTCTGCTGAGGCGACGCGGCCGACGCGTTGTACGTACCGCTGAATTGAAGCGAGCCGAAGATATTCATCTGGCTGCCGCTGGGAATGAGATTCTGCGTATTGGCCGTACTGGTAATGGTGAGGAAGCTGGCCTTATTGACGGTTGTCGAACCGCCGTAAGTCATCACGGCTCCGGCCGTTCCGCCGTAGTTGACGGTCCCTGTGCCGCCCGAAAATGCCGCGACATTCTGATAGGGCGAACCAATCACGACCGAATTTCCGGCACCGGTCAAAGCCGCCGCCGTAATCGTCAACACCGATGCGGCAGCATCATTGGCACCAAGTCGATAGACGCTGCCGACCGGAGTGAGCGACGAACCGCTATAAGACTGACTTCCTCGCACCCCGAGGAACCAAAAGCCGTTGCCGGCAGTCTGCGCACCAATGTTCTGCATGTTGATGCTGTTGGCGGCGCCGATCGTAGCCGCAATACGGAAAGCGGCCCCATAAGGACCAGACTTAACGGCGTTGGCGTTCGTACCGATGGCCAGGTCCGTCGCAAGTTCCAAAGCGCCATAACCGGCGGCAGGCGCCGTGCTCAAAGGCGTACCGGGTGTCTGCGAAATGTTCGATGTCGCAACCGAAGCGGACGTCACGGCGATCGGAACGAGCACCGTGTTGGCCTGATTAGAATAGAATCCGCTGGTAGCATTGACTCGTAATTGCGCACCAGGGGCCACATACACGCTGCCCGTACCCAACTTCGAGGCGGCGTTCACGGTCAGCAGGCCATTGAAGACGTTGGTTCCGCCTGAGTAGTCGTTGAACGTCGTGGTGTTGGAATTCGACAAGATCAATTGGCCCGCGCCGACTTTGTTGAGCGCGCCGGAACCGGTGAGCTTGCCGCCGGCCGTAGCATTTCCCAAAGTGATGAGCGGAGTGGTTACCGGATTGCTGAACGTTGACGCAGGCCCGGCCAACGTCGTGTTGCCGGAGACTTGGAAGCTGTAGGTATTACCGCCGGAAACGGCAAGCGTGTTGTTGTTCATGACGAGCGTCAAGACGGTTTGGGTTTGACCGGCGCCCGTCGAAATACGGTCGACATTGATCGTCGAGTTGCCACGAACAATGACGTCGTTGTTGAACGTGATGCCGGTCGTATCGGTGAGCAGTTGCAGCGTGGCTCCGGTGTTGAGCGTCACGTCCGTGCCGCTCGCGCCCAACGCGTTGCCGCTGGTTCGCGCCTGCAGGGTTCCCAAATCGACGTTGAAGGTTCCCGTAAATCCGGTATTCGCCGCTCCGAAGATCTGAGCGCCAACGCCGATCTTCGTCACCGTTCCGCTGCCGGAAAGAGTGCCGGTGTAAATCGTCGCTGCTGCCGCGGCTCCGTAGTTTCCGACCGTGAGATTTGTGGTACCCAACGCCAAAGCACGAGTTCCACTAAGTCCGCCGAGAGAAACCGACGTCAGCGACCCGAGACTGAGCGTTCCCACATCGACGGCATTGAGATCCAAGACGGAATCTGCCAAAGCAGAACTATGCCCGAGAACGAGGCTGCCTTCGGTGATACGCGTGATGCCTGAAAAGCCGCCGACAGCATTCAAGGTAAGCGTGCCGGCCCCGGCTTTCGTCAAAGACGCCGGGCCTTGGATCGGCATGCTGATAGCAAGAGAGTCGCCCGCAGCGTCCGTGCGCACCACGAGGTCGGCCGTCAACGGAATGATCGCGGCACCTCCGGAGATCGTCGATGCTCCGCCGCCCGTTTTGAGAATGCCGCCGGCCGTCAAAACGAGGTTAGCGCCGGAACTAAACGTGACGTCGGTCGCTCCGCTGATCGTGAGCGCCGTCAATCGCGTCGATCCGAGGCCGGATTGCGACGACGTCAACTTCGCCAGCGTGCTAGCCCCCAGAACATTGACCGCCGACGTACCTGCGTCGACTCCATAGTTGACGGCCCGCACGAAGCCGCCCGCGTCGTAGGAGGCGAACTCCGATCCGCCGAAGAAGTATCCGGCTCCGATAAATCCGGCGGCCTGACCGGTGACTACGATTCTGTTCGACGTGCCGTTGACGCCGCCGGAGGTTACAAAATTTACCGTAGCCCCCGTCGAACGTGCCGTGAGCGATGAAAAGGTGAGTTGCGTCGTGCCTGAGGTGCCGAAGACGGAACGTACGACGCCGGCTCCGCTGAGGGCGTTATTGACTGTCAGCGCCTCCGACCGTATCCGAACTTCCTGCGGCAGCGCCTTGATATTCATAGATACCGGTGCCGCTCAAGACCAGCGCCATCGCATCCGCCATCGAGCCGCTTACCGTCAACGTACCTGCGGTGACTCGAGTCGTACCGCTGAACGTGTTCGCTCCGCCCAAGACGAGAGCTCCCGCGCCTCCCTTGGTAAACGAGAGAGTGCCTGCGGCGCCGTTGGCGATGACGCCGCCAAATGTGCTGGAACCGGCCGCCTTGTTCACCGTAAGCGTCGGCGTGCCCGCGACGTTCGTGTCAATCGTTCCCGCCGTACCGCTCAGGTCGACCAAAGTGGCGCTGAAGTTGTTCAACCGCAAGGTACCGCCCGTCATGCTCACGTTAGCATTGGCGGCAGGTCCCAATGAGGTGGCGGTGCCCAGTTGCACAATACCGCTGCCGATCGTCGTCGTGCCCGTATAGGTATTTGCGCCGCTGAGAATGAGAGTGCCCGAACCATTCATTGTGATTCCGCCGGCCCCCGCTCCGACGACGCCCGACAACGTCACGCTTCCTGCGCCTTGAACCGTGAGCGTGTTTGCGCCGTTTGTCACGGCTCCAAGCGTCAGCAGCGTATTGGCCTGCGCATTCGAGCACGGCTGCCCCCGTCAACGTCGTTGCACCAAACGTCACGCCGCCGGTACCGGAAGTCGCGTTCGCACCTCGGGTGATGCTCAGCGTATTGGCCCCGATGCTCAACGTGCCCAAAGTATGCGTGATGCCTGCCGACGCCGCCGTCGCCTTGTCCGACGCGATCGTCACGGCACCGCCGACCGTCGTGTTGTACGCATTCACCGTCGCGTCCGTCGCCAGGTCCAACAAGCCGCCGTTGAGTTGCAGCGTAACGCCCGTCGTGCCCAACGCGCCTGGCGTTGCCCACGTTCATCGTGCCCGCCGACAACGTGACGACGCCGCTGGTGCGAGCTGCATTCGCCGCAGTCGCCAACGTTATGGCGCCGGAGCCTTGCTTAGTGAAGTTGCCGGTCGTCTGCAAAGCGCCCAGCGTCAACAATGCACTGGAGCCGACGTCGAACACGGCCGCACCGGTCAGCGACGTATTGCCGAACGTCACGCCGCCGGTGCCGGTCGTGGCGTTCGCGCCTCGAGTGATGGTCAGCGTGTTCGCCCCGATGCTCAACGTGCCTAACGTGTGCGTGATACCCGCCGACGCCGCCGTAGCCTTATCCGACGCGATCGTCACCGTACCGCCCACCGTCGTGTTGTGCGCATTTACCGTCGAGTCCGTTGCCAAGTCCAACAAGCCTCCATTGAGCTGCAACGACACTCCCACGGCCCCCAACGCGCTGGCGTTGCCGACGTTCATCGTGCCGGCCGACAACGTCACGATGCCGGTGGTGCGAGCGCCGTTCGCCGCGGTCGCCAGCGTCATGGCGCCGGAGCCTTGCTTAGTGAAGTTGTTGCTTGTCTGCAAAGCGCCTAGCGTCAACAACGCATTGGCACCGACATCGAATACCGCCGCACCGGTCAGCGTCGTTGCTCCGAAGGTTACGCCGCCGGTGCCGGAAGTCGCGTTCGCGCCTCGAGTGATGCTCAGCGTGTTCGCCCCGATGCTCAACGTGCCTAACGTGTGGGTGATGCCCGCCGACGCCGCCGTCGCCTTGTTGGACGCGATCGTCACCGTACCACCCACGGTCGTGCTGTACGCATTCACCGTCGTGTCCGTCGCTAAGTCCAACAAGCCGCCGTTAAGTTGCAACGGGGCCGCAGTAGCACCTACGCGCGGAAACGTTCGCGGCGACCAGCGTACCTGACGTAAGCGTCGTCGTCCCCGTGTAGCCGTTAGAGCCCGCCAAAGTCCACGTGCCGGAACCGGCCATGGTCAACGCCACGGTACCGGCGCCGTTGCCGACCGTGCCCCCCAAGCGCCCCGCGCCCGTGCCACCGAGCGTCAAGACTTTCGTGCCGGTCGTCGCCGCGGTAATGCCGCCGTTGACGAAGAGAGTTCCGCTTCCGTTATTGGTGAAGTCGACGTTGCCGCCGAGTTGAAAAGCAACGCTGCTCCCGAAAGTCTGCGCCGCGGTAACGCCTGCATTGACGAAGATTCCGCTGCCGGCTCCGCCGTCGAGCGTGAACGTTCCCGTAGTTCCGCTGTCGATCACGAAGGCCCCTGCGCCGGTTTGGAAGTTCAACGACCTCAACAGGAACGAACCGGTGGCGTCGATGTTCAGGTTCGAACCAATATTAAACGTCGCGGTGTCTCCCGTAGCGCTCGGCGTCCCGGTGTTGGGATTCCAATTCGCCGTATCGCTCCACAAATTTCCGGCTCCGCCGCCGACCCAGGTATAGTCGGCAGCTTGCACCGGCACGCTGGCGACGACAGTGGCGGCGATCGTGCAAACGACCGCCGAGCCGTGCGCAAATCGGCGCCACGACGTACCGCGAAGTTTCCAGTTCGCCGCAGCGACGGCCGCCCGTAGTCGTTCGACGCCCGCTTTGACGCGCCGCCAACCGTCCGCGCTTGCCAACGACAAAACGACGAGCAGCGCGGCCGATAAAGCTTCGATCAAAACGAAAACAACCAGCCATAGGTAGGCCGCCGCCGGGCCGGCCGTGGAACCGGAATACCACGCCGCATCCCAACCAAACCTTGAGCTGCCGTGAGATTGAATTTGATGAACGACGGCCACGAGCCAAAGCCCGAGACCGACGATCAGCAACAAATGCAGAAGGCCGCCTGACGACGCCGATGAACGAATTTCGGCGGATGCCGAGTTCGCACCAACCGAAGATAACGACGAAAGCCGCGAAGGCTGGCGAGATTGATCAGCGACAACCGACTCCGACGACGCAACAACCGCCGCATTTGTACTAACGGTCAACGGTGCTGCAAATTGCAGCCGATCCAATTGAAGAAGAAGCTGATGCCGACGATCCGTCGCTTCCGACCGCCCGCCTTCGAAGTACGATTGCGACCTCTGAATCGTGCCCGTATCGTCGTCGGCGTTCAGACCTTCCGATGCTCCGACAACGGAAACGACGACGAAAAGCACGGCCGCCCAAGGGGGGCGCATTGGCCGCAACTCCGGCCTATACGACGCCTCATTCTCGCAGCCGTTTCGATTCAGAGGGCTTCGCAAAACTGCGAGGCTGTTCCGACTCATATGCTCACCCGAAATGTCTCGCGACATCCGCCAAAACTCGTGTTAGCTCGATCCAACGACAATCCAGCCGCTACAGTTGCCGGCAGTTCAAACGAAGAGGGACGCTACAAACGCCAAGAAGATCGAAAGCTCTCGTGCTCGCTTCGCGCAGAGAAGAAATGCGGCTGGGATTCAATTGCCGCGAGAAAATCATGAGAGGCAGTTCGCCGTGCGATGGCGTAAGGCAAAATCTGGTCAAAAGTTCGCACGCGTGTAGAGCGTTTCCCCTGTTTGCTGCAGTCACCAAAAAGGAACATAGGGAGACAACAGCTCCTAGGGGGGATGCGACACTTTGACGCCTCCGAAGATAAACGCCGAGCCGGTTATCGCAACTAGTATTTAAAAAAATTTATGAGCGCCAAAGAGTTGGAGGCGGAGAGACGCATCGGCAGCGAGAACACGGCTTACCCCTCCCTTTGGTAAGCCTAGCTCCCGAGACCGCAAGTTTTCACAGATTTGCGGGTCAGGCCGGCGAAAGAGTGCCTTGTTGCCAAAACGCCACGTCGCCAAGCTCTTCAAGCCGTAAACCTGCCGGCTTCAATGACCTGCGGCGATTGCCGCGAAGGTGGACGAGGTTTGTATACGGCCATCGGCCCCTTCGCGGCACGCGAGCTCTGGCAAAGCCGCCAGTCCTCGACGCCCCAGAATGTCGCCGTGCCGGAAGGAGCGCAGCCCCAGGAACACTGAAAGACGCGACAAAAGGTCATGCCGCCGTCAACAGCGAAGAACGTTTCGCCTAACCGAGCTCGGCGTCACGAGATTCTTGGAAGCTGAATCGAGATGCGGGCACCGCATCCGTCACGGGCACGACTCTCATTCCGCCAAGCTCGGAACAACCGCCGCCTTCACAACAGGCACGGTCGGCCATTCCTCGGGTCATAAAAAAGAAGAGCGGGCCGGAGCCCGCTCTTCCTGATCGACTTCGAATTGAACCGTTAAGAACTTACTTGTTCTCAGGGTTGCTCGGAGCTGCATCGGCCGGCTTGGAGCCGCCGGAAGCCGGTGACGTCGCACTGCTCGGCGAAGTTGCCGGAGCAGCGCCGGTTGCGGCGGGCTTCGGCGGCAACGTGCCGCCCCAAGCTTCGTGATACTTTTCAGCATCCTTGCGGTTCTTGAAACCGCCGGTCGTCTTCACGACGCCCGACATCAACTCGCGAGCCCGATTGAACGCTTGCGGAAATTGCCCCGGCGGCAAGGCCGCGTAGACGCGAGCCATGTAGTAGGCCGTGTCCGGCGAGATTTCCATGTTCGGCTGCTGCTCGAACGCGGCGAAAATCTGCGCGGCTTGCGAAAGCTGGTCGGCGTTGAAATACACCCAAGCCAACGTGGCCAAAGCCACCGGCGACTTCTGATTCAAACGAGCATTCAACTCGGCCACTTGCACGGCCTTGTTGAGCTTCGTCAAGTCCTTCGTGCCGTCGCTCTTCTTGGCCAGCTCGACGAGCGTAAGCGCCAAGTAATTCGCCGCGAACATATCTTGCGGCGACTCTTGATGCATCAACGTGAACTCGCGTTCGGCCGCATCATACTGGTTGGCGAAGTAGTAGAGCACCGCCGTCAATTGCTTCAGGGCCGGAGAATCCTTATCGAATCGACGTGGCCTTGTTCGCATACTCCGTCGCCTTGTCGAACTCGCCTTGGCCGAGGTACCACTGCGAGAGCGTCGAGTAAACGCGAGCGCCTTCCTTCTTGTTCTTCGGTTCGTTGAGCTCCGAAGCCTTGGCGTCGATCCGCTTCACTTCTTCCTTGGCCTTGTCGACGTTGCCCGTCGCGCTTTGCAGTTCGAGCAGCGCCAGTTCCGGCGGCACGACTTGGCTCAATTCGTCCTTGCCGGCGAGCTTGTCTTGCGCGGCCTTGTAGGCCTTCTCAAACAACTCCCGAGCCGATACGACGTTTTTCTCGTCCTTCGGGTCTTGGAGGAACGTCAGGCGAGCTTGGCGGAAGAGAGCGTTCGGATCATTGGCGTCGATCTGCAGCCAAACTTGGATTTCGTTCAGACCGCGCCCCCAGTTCTGCCGTTGTTCGCAAACGCTTACCAGGCCGCCGGCGATGTTCTTTAAGAAAGTGCTCTTTTGTTCCTTCGTCCATTGTGGAGCCGACGGAGAATCGACCAATTCCACGGCGCGAGTGAAATGCAACTCCGCATCGGCCAACCGGCCTTCGAGCAACGCCAAGTTACCGAAGATCATGTAAGCTTCGGGCGACGACGGTTCCTTATCGACCGCTTGATCGAGGAACTGACGACCGACCTTGACTAACTTCTCATCGTTGACCGCAAAGCAAAGCCGAGCCAGATACACGGCCGGCGGCGACAACGACGAATCGGCCTTGCGAGCGTCTTCGAGCTTTGTGCGAGCTTCGTCGACCTTGCCGTTGCGGAACGCCGTGATGGCTTCGGCAAAAGCGGTGCGAAGCTTATTGATCCGATCGGCCTTGGCCGCCGCATCGGCGTCACCGGCCTTCACTTCAGGCGCGGTCAGCTGACTTTTCTCCATGCCGAGCACTTGCGTGATGATGTCGTCCGTCAGAACTTCCGACGGCGACGGGGTAGCGGCCTGCTGAGCCTGAGCAAAGCTCACGCAGCACAAGAGCGCCGCGCACATCCAAGCGCCGTATCGAAACGGCAACAAACACTTCATGTCCGAATCTCCTAAATTTTGTGCCTAATCGTTCCGCTGCTATTTCAAAATGTTGCGGCCGCCGTCGCCTGCCGGCGGTCCGCCATTCTGTTGCCGATGCTTTTCCGAAGAATTGGGCTATTCAGAAATCGAAAGAATCCGCGATGCCGAACAAACTCACGGGGGCAAATCAAGGGGCCGACCTACGACGCTTACACGGCGGACGTGTGATGAGATATCGTGCGAAGCGTCGACTCGAACAAATGCAGTTTCCGTTTGCAGACGCCGGCCGTTGAAGACACTACTGCAACTGCTCCTTGCGGGCGGCGGCGGCACGAGCCAGCGACAAATGCGCTTCGGCATTCGCTCGCTGGCCGAGCTTGGCATAGGCCGAGCCCAAGGTCTGATGCAACCGCACGTCGTCGGCAAGACGAATTGTCAGTGTAGCATCGTTTTTCTTCGCGACTACGGCTTTATTCAGGTCCGAGATGGCTTCCGCATAGCGGTGCGCCTGAAAACTCGTTTGACCTCGTATAAGCAGTAAATCCGGATGATTCGGCCAAATGCGTAAACCCGTCTCAACCAATTGCCCGCCAGCGGCGGGCGGCAAACCGAGATACTTTCGTCCGATCAATGCGCCGGCCACGTCTGCCACGACGGCCGGCGCGAGCGGATCGTTCGACGCGCGAGCTTTTGCGAAGTGCTCGCCGGCAACTTGCGGAAGCTGGCGATGTTCGGCATCCACGCCGAGCAAGAATTGAACGGCCGCGCTTTGCGAGAGCTTTTCGGGAAGCTCGGCCATCATCTTGCGGGCCAGCGTCGCATCTTTCTCGGCACCGAGCACGGCCTGCAACAGGGCGCAAAGACCATGCCGTTGCCGGGATTGGCCTCCAATGAAGAGCGGAGAGCTGCGTACGGCAATTCCGGTGCGCTGGACATCCGACGCTGAAATTCCATCGCTTGAGCGAAATAGATGTTGCTCAATTCGTGATCGAGGCGCGAGTCCGGCTTCCTAATACGCCCCTTGTGCAAGACGTCGGCGGCTTCCTTGAGTTCCATCGCCGATGCCAGAACACGAGCCAGTTCGACGCGTGTTTGCACGTCCGTCGGGTCGACTTCGAGCTTCAGATTAAGCTTGCCGACAATTTGCTGAATTTGCAGGCGGGCTTGTTCGTAGTTGCCCTGCAAAGCGAGGATCGTGCTGAGCCGAAAGACCGGCTGAAATTCCGTTCCTTGATAAGCCAAGAAATTCTTATGGGCTTCCTTCAACAACGACTCTTTCGACAAGCCGCGAGGAAGTGCACCGCCCGACTCCTGCATCATATAGGCTTGAAAATAGAGTTCGCCGAGTTGACGGTGAACCTCGTTGCGATCGACTTCGCTGCTCTTCAGCGCGCTTCTCAGTGCGCCACGGCCGAGTTGAAGTCGTCGGCATTCAACGGCCTCATCAAGATTTGCCGAGCTTGCGTGAAGTGGGCCGGCCCGAAGCCGACCGAATCCCGCGGAGCCAACTCGGACATGATGCTCATGCTACGGCTTTCGTCGCCGAGGCCGCCGTAGAGCATCGCCAAATTGAATCGGAAGGAGCGATCGAGCGGCCGCAACTGCGACAGGCTTCGCGCATAAAACAAGGCCGTCTTAAGTTGCTTTTCCTTTTCCTCAGGCGTAGCAGACTTCGAAGAACCTTCAAACGCTTCCTGCATCCGCTCTTGATAGCCGGACAACAACGTATTGTCGTTGGTGTGTACGACCGTGAGCAGCGGCACGGCGACGGCGGCGACCAGCAATGCGGGAAGGCCCCAGCCCAGATCCTGAAACTTCATGAGCTTGGGCCAAGTGCCCAACGCCCACCAGAGCCACTGAAAGGTCGAAGTAATTAGCGACCAAGTCAGCCGGAAGGGCCACAGCAAGATGTCGAGGACGATGCCGATCGGACCACGGCCGCCGAAGCTGCGGAACACTCGACCGAAAATTGCGCCAAAACTGGACGTGACGTCGTAGTAAGGCGCAACGACGCACACCTGCCATAGCCAAAGCAGGCCCCGGAACGGCGCCGTGACCGCCGACCACAAAATCTCTAAGAAACTCCGCTCGCGTGCCAAGAGCGCGACTCCAAGTGCTAAATACGTCGATTAGTTGCCGAGCGGGAAATCACTGCGGGGGAGCGTTAGCCAAACGAACGAGCAACTGATCGCGGAATCTTGCGTAGAGTTGCCGAAGATCCTGCTCTTCTTGCTCAGAAAGAGGCGCACGATCTTGAATAAAGAGCTGAACCTGAAAGGTCTGGGATTGAGAGTTAAGGTCGGCGCCCGAGGCTCCCATCGTCGCCAGCCGTTCGCGGTACGAGCGAATACGCGTTCCTAATGTCTTGAAAACGTTCGTTTCCGGCACCGGCATCGGATCGAGTCGAGCGTTGAAAACCTGAAACAACACGAAGCCGAAATCTTTCTCAACCGGCTTTTGCATCCTTAGCGACACGCCTGGCGCTGCGGCCAATTTCGGCGAAGACTGTGAACCGGCGATCGGATTCTGCTCGCGGGCGTTGAGCAGCCAACCGTTATTGTCGTAGCACGTCGCCAAGTCGTGCCATCCCATGAAGGGATAGTCGACGGAAATGACGAGCACGCGTTCCCCCTTGCGGTATCGCCACGCCTGCGAATTTGCTCCCCATTGCGAATCGGTCCGACGCTCTTCGCGGTTATAGCTGTAGGGAATCAACTCCCAACCGTTAAAGCTTTCCAACACCGCTTTCTCAGAGAGCCCATTGAGCAAATCCGGCGAGGCAACGATTGCGGGCACGCGGAGTTGCGGGAGCCAGAGAAAGGTCGTCAGCGCCAGATAAAACAAGAAGAGGAAGACCGATGACAATGGAGTGGCCGCAAGCGACGGGAATCGCGTAGGAGCAGCTTCATGATCGACGGCAGTCGGCTCCAACCGTTCGGTATCGATGCCGTCGCGCCGGCCAAAGATGCCGTACGGAAATAGGAACCAAAGAAAGCGTCCACTGCTGTAGATCAACCCCAGCGTGAGGGCGAACAAGCCGACGCCGAGCACGTCGTGCATCCAGCCCGTATCGATCGGAATGTCAAACTGCGAATTGAGGTACGCAACGAGCACGACGCGCGCCACGTTCGCCGCCCAAACCCACCACCACCCCACGGCGAGTAGCAGCAACGAGCGCCACCAAGACATTCGCGAAAACAATACGAAGAACACGGTGCAGGCCGTGATGGCAAACAGTGACTGTACTCCACTGCACGCTTCCTCCACGGCGTAAACCTTGTGGGGCGTCTCGACGACGTTCCCCGACAAGATATGCGGCTGCCCGAGCAAATGGAGCAGCACGCTGCCGTGCGCCGCGGCGACAGATTGCAGCGTTTGGACCAGCTTCGTGTCGTATTCCATCGGCAGGCGCACGACGAGCCAGAGCACACACCAAGCCGGAAGTGCCGCTCGCATAAATCGCGAACCACCCCAGCAGTAGCAGCCGGCCAGAAGCGCCCAGAGCGAAGAGATCGCGCCGAGCCAGGGAGAGTCGAACACGACGGCCGCGGCTAAGAACGAAGCCGCGACGAAGAACAGCCCGAAACTCGGCAAGAGCGAACCGGGAACAAGAGAGCCCAAGTATCGAGCACGAGAATAAATCAAAATTCCCGCGAAGACCGGCAGGGCCAAGATGTACTCATATTGCGGCAGTGCCAGCAGCGACCGTGAATAGATCCAAAGCATCGGCACGTGAGCCAATGCGACTACGACCAACGATGCCGCGCCAATAACCTTGCGATGCGCGGCCGGTGTGGGCAATACGGCATTCGTCTCGACGACATCAAATGTTGCAACCGCAGAACTCATCAAAACCACGGCCCCGAGGTATACGACAACAAGGTGCGAGATATCGCCGAAATAGGCCACTAGATCGGTGCGCGAACGCCGTCCGTCGAATACCGCTACGGCGGCGGTCGCCGGGCGCCCAGACGAACGCCGGCAACCGCAATATGCGGCAATTCCGTCAATACTATGCCTGTATTTCCGGAGCGTCAACGAATCAGCGCGCACGAGTCGGATTTCTCCGAATGTTTCAATTGCGCCGTTTGATCCGTGCCATCGAGCGCTGCGCCAAACCGCCATCTCGGGCCATGTCATCTCATTCATCGTGAGATGCATTCAGCGATCCTTGCTGCCTAAGACGGCAGAAGTTGAATATCTGCATCGCACCGCTGTCAAAACGCAACATCTGGCGAAGCGGTAAGGCCTCGTCGCCAATTCCTTGCAAAATTAGTAGCGAGATCCGGACCTCACGTATAAGATTCGAAGAGGTGGGTTTTCGACGGCCAAACAGCGGTGTTTCTAGAGCAAGTCTATCTGGTCTCAACCACCTTGAGTCTTCATTGCTGCGACGTTGCATTCGTCAAACATGGGTCCGCGGCATGCCGCTTGCCCAATATGGAATTCCGGCTCTTTCCTTTAGCGTTTGACTGAACCGTTGCGGTTTCGATCGAGCGTCGCTCGTCGTGTCGTCTTAGCGTTTGACTTCGGAGCATTCCCTGTGAGCACTGGTAACGATTGGAACTCCCATCCGCACTCGCAGTATTCGACGAACGACCGACCGTCGATTGACGTGCTGGCAATTTGCCGTCATCGAAAGTGGACGATTTTGTTCTTCACCGCCGTGGCCTGCGGGCTCGGCTACTTCTATTTCACCAAAGCAGTGCCGGTCTACGAAACGTCGGCGCAGGTGCTCATTATCAAACGCCGCGGCGAAACGCAGTCGCCCATCTCTTTGATGCAGGGCGAACTGGGTTACGAAGACAGCATGACCACGCACGCGCAAGTGGTGAAGTCGCCCGAAATCGTTCGCCGCGCGGTCAACAACCCGGACTTCGGTATTCCACAGCTTGAGACGTTTAAGGAGATCCCGCTCGAACACATTCATGCGGTGATCATGGAATCGCTGATGACGGGTCGAGCAGGGGGGCGCGATGCGCCAGATTCGCAAATCCTTCAAGTCAACTATCGCTCGACAAACGGCCTCGACGCGAAGACCGTCGTCAAGGCGGTGCTGAAGAGCTATGAAGACTTCCTCGGCGAAACCTACCAAGACATCAACAACGAAACGATCAACCTAATTACCGAGGCCAACGACAAGCTCACCAAGAAGCTTGAGAGCGAGAATCACAAGATTCAAGAATACGAAAAGAGCGTGCCGGTCGAAGTCTCGGCCTACAAAGACGGGCTGACGAAGGCCGAGATCGAACTCAAGAAGGCCTATGACGACTTGAAGGCGTTGGAATCAGACAAGCTCGCGCTAACGAGCTTACTCTCGACGGTGGAATCCGCACAGCAACAAGGCAAGTCGGCAGAAGTGTTGCTGCAACTTGTCGAAAAGAATTCTATGTGGAAAGACAGCCGCGTGCAGCGTGACCTCGCGTCGAACCAAAACGAGATGTTTCCGCTGCTCCTAGCGCATCAGGAAGCGCTGGCGAAGTACGGGCCGAAGCATCCGAAGGTGCTGGAAATCGAATTGAAGATCAAGGCCGTGACGGAGCACATGGAATCGTTGTCCGTCAGTTCCGTTGACGCCCTGCAACAAGAGCAACTCAAGCCGGAACAGCTTCTCGCCAAGAACATCGAAACCCTGCGTTTGGAAATCGAAAACGCGGACCTTCGCAAGGAAGGCGTGATGGCGTCCATCGAGGCGCTTAAGAAGGAAGCCAACCACCTGCGCAAGTTCGCCTCGGAATTGAAGGCGCTTTACGAGAACCGCGACAAGACGAAGGAGTTGTTCGACTCGGTCTTGGAAAAGTTCAATCAGATCAGCCTCGTGCGCGATCACGGCGGGTTTGAAACCAAGACGATTTGGCCCGCCGACGACGTCGCGCAAGTCGAGCCGAAGCTTCTCAAGTGCTTGGCAGTCGGCGGACTGGCTGGCTTCTTGATCGGCTTGGGCATCGCCGTGCTGGTTGACATGACGGACAAGAGCTTCCGCAATGCCGAGCAGGTCCGACAAGAACTCGGCACGCCGCTTTTGGGCCACATCCCCGTTATTCCAGAACTCAAGCGCAGCCGCCGAAATCGCCAAGCTGTTGAAGGAATCTCAGAGTCCGTTATGGCGTTTCACAAGCCGCGCAGCACGATTGCCGAAGCCTATCGTGCCGTGCGCACGGCACTCAACTTCGGCATTCGCGGCGAAGGTCATCGCGTCATTCAGATCACCAGTCCTGATCCGGGCGACGGCAAGAGCACCTTCACCGCCAACATGGCCGTATGCCTTGCTCAATCCGGCAAACGCGTATTGCTTGCCGACGCCGACTTCCGCCGCCCCCGTGTGGCAAAAATCTTCGGCGTCGACTCCTCGCTGGGTCTGACGGGAATGATCCAAGGCACGACGGCAGCCGAAGACGCCGTTCGTCCGAGCGGCGTGCCAAACCTCTGGTTGTTGCCCGCCGGACCGCGTCCCGAAAATCCGTCCGAACTCCTCGGTTCGCAAAAGTTCCGTGATTTGGTCGAATCGCTCCGTGACGACTTCGACTACGTTTTGATCGATACGCCGCCGGTGCTCGCCGTGACGGACCCTTGCGTCGTCGCCCCGCGCGTCGATGCCGTCGTGCTGCTTATTCGCATCACCAAAGACGTCCGCCCGCATGCTCGTCGGACCGTCGAGTCGCTGCAGGAACTCGGCGCGAATATCGTCGGCGTGGTCGTCAACGGCGTCGGCGGCGTTCGTCCTGGCACCGGCCACGTTTTCGGTTCACAGTACGGGCATCGCTACGCTTACGAGTCGGGCTACTACGATTCGAACTCGTACGACTATGCCGCGTATCATCACTACTACACGGACGAAGAAGGGGCCGAATCGAATGGCGGCTACGCCAAAGCTGCCGGAGGTCGTGGAGAGAAGTAGCAGCGCGGCAATCTGCTAAGCTCCGATGGCGGTGATTCCGACGGCTAAGCACGGCGGTCTAAGATTTGGCTTAGCCGATGCCGAGGCTTTCGTAAGCCGACAACAGTGACTCGATTGACTTGTCCGGCGAATAACGTTCCCTGGCCGACTTAACGGCAGCCAGGGAAAGCCGCTCCCGAAGAGTCGAATCGTCGACCAATTGATGCAGAGCGTCCGCCAACAGACCTGCGTTTCCCATTTCATAGTGCAGGCCGTCGAGTTCGTGTCGGACAATTTCGGCAGCGCCTCCTTGATCGGCGACGACGACGGCTTTGCCGCATGCCATTGCCTCGGTGACTGTTAGTCCGAAGGGTTCCGGTAAAGTGCTCGCGTGTACGACGACGTCTAGCGATCTGTACACGGGCAGTGTGTCCGATTGAAACGGCACCAGTCCGACGAACTGCGAAAGAGACCGGTCAGCAATCTGCTCGTAAAGTTCCGCCGCCGTCACCTGCGACTCTCGTGTCTGGTAGATCGCACCGCCGACGATATATCCGCGAACTTGCCGCCGACCGCTATTAACAAGCTTTGCCATGGCGTCTAGAAACAAGCCATGCCCCTTCCACTGCGCGTAGGTGGCCACCAAACCGATGCGAACGACCGGTTCGAACGGAGTAGGGAGCCCAGCCAATTCGTCAAGGACGGCTTGAGACGCCAAGCCCGGGCAAAAATACTCGGCATCGACGGAGTTTGGCACCAGCGCTCGAGGCAACGCCGGTAGCGCGTGTTTCAGATCATCGACGACGGACCGGCTGACGCCGATCGCCAAATCGGCGCGGCCGGCCAATAGCCGCAATAACCTAAGTGATCGAGTTCGTCGTCCCAGATAGTCGTGAACATGCCACACAAGCTCAGGACCGGCAGGACGGGCGATCGCCGCCAGCAGGTGCGCTTTGATTCCGTTCGTATGTATGACATCCGGCTTCAGCTGAGCAATCTCGCTCCGCATCGCTCTGACATACGAGAGTCCGCGAAAAATCGCTCGAGGATCGCCAAGCCGCAACGCGGACATGAGCTTGCTTCCGCCATGAGCGTCGCCGAGACGCTCCAAGCCGGGGGACAGCGGCAGAACCCGGACAGCGACGTCAGAGGCTTCGATTTGGCGCCTCAGTTCACCGTCGGCCATCAATAAAACCGTAACCTCATGCTCCGATCGCAAACCACGAATCAACTGCAACAACACCTTCTCGGCGCCGCCGATAAAACCGACCGGACTAATGAAAAGCACTTTCATATTTCAAGGTCGCCGGCAGGCTAAAACGACACACCTAAATTGGCTGCGCGGTTCAATTGTTTCAAACGTAACAGTCGGCAATCGTCGTCTTTCCGCATCGTCAAAGCGCCAGAGGGAATTCACAATTCCTTTGACACCACTTTGGGGCGTTCCAATAATCACATACAGGATTCAAAAAAGTAGGGGTGTTGCGGTTTTCTTGAACTCACATCGTGCTTTTGCGATATCCTAAATCATTATGAACTTCCTACTTCTGGCCGTAGCGTTTGTCGCTTCGCTTACGGCCGGTCTTTGCCTCACGCCGTTGATCCGTTCGGCCTCACGCCGAATCGGCTTCACGGACAAACCCGACGCGCATCGAAAGATTCACACCCATGCGACGGCGCTGGGTGGAGGCGTCGCGGTGATCATCGCCGTATTCCTCGGAGTTTTAACTCCTGCGCTGATTCTGGAAAGCCGGGCTACCAGCCAACTGCGCGAACATGTCGGTGAGCTAGCCGGGTTAGGTGCGGCGCTCTTGCTCATCAGCGCCGTTGGTTTGTTGGATGACTTCTGGCAGATTCGCGCCAGATACAAGCTTCTCGGGCAAATTGCCTGCGCCGCCGTAGCCGTTCGCTCGGGCTTGGTCATCGAAACGATCACCCTCGCCGGCGAAACTTGGCCGCTGGGTTGGCTCTCGGAGCCGCTCACCATCTTCTGGCTCGTAGCCTGCATGAACGCTCTGAATCTCATCGATGGAGCAGACGGCTTGGCGTCCATCGTCGGCATCTCGTTGTGCGGCACCATTGCCGCCACATCGATATCGCTCAACAACGAGTTGTCGGCTCTCGTCGCGATCGCCGTAACCGGGAGTCTGCTCGGCTTCTTGCGATACAACTTCCCTCCGGCGTCTATTTACTTAGGTGATACCGGCAGCATGGCGATCGGCTTGATCGCCGGCAGCTTGACGGTGCATAGCTCGCTAAAAGGTGCGGCGGCGTATGCTATGACGGCGCCGTTGGCCATGTGGGTCATTCCGTTGATGGACGTCGGCATGGCCGTGATCCGTCGAAAGCTCACGGGGCGAGGCTTGAGCGCGACGGATCGAGCGCATCTGCATCACTGCCTCTTAGCGCGAGGGCTTGGGCAGCGACAGCTTCTCGCGCTCGTCGGCGCACTCTGCATGTTCTCCGGTTTGGGGGCTTGGCTCACGGTTCGCTTCGGCAACGGTTGGTTCGCGGCCGTGTCGGGACTAGCCGTCATCGGCTATCTCGTTTCGCGACGAATGTTCGGGCACGTCGAACTTCAACTCGCCGGCCAACAGCTCGCCCAATTCGGCCGCCAGCTTCGACCGCGACGTCGCCGCGCAGCGTCCAATTCCTGGCAATCGCAAATTCGCCTTCAAGGCATCCGCGGCTGGGAAGATCTCTGGGCGTTTCTCATTGAAGACGCCGAGCGGCTTCGAATCAGCCGCCTTTGCTTAGACATCAACATTCCGTGGCTGCACGAAAGTTATCACGCCAACTGGTCGAGTTCTGCCGAGGCGTCTCAACAACCTACGCCTCGGCTCTATTGGCCCTTGATGGCGCAAGGACGCCCGATCGGCACTTTGATGCTGAACGGCGATGCCGACTCGTGCAACGTTGAATGGCTGGAAAAACTTGCGGAGTTTCTCGCCGTCGTCCAGATGCGGTTCTCAGGACTTGGCGTAGACCTTGCGTCGCTCGCCGCAGAGCCTCGAGCCCCGGACGAGCACGAGGCAATGTCGCCTGAATCTCGCGAAGCACAGCGGGGAACTTTCGTAGGCTCGTAACCCCGTCGAGCCGGCCGGTTTCGAAGCCGTGCCTATGCGTTGCGGCAATAAGCCCAAACGTCGCGAACAGCCTTCCGCGACAACCATGCGGCAAGCCTGACGTATGATCTCATCGAAACACTTGGTTTCGGTAGCGGTCTGAATGTTTGAATTACAACCGACTCGGCAACGTCGTGGTTGGCACTCACAATGTCACCCAAGAGCACGGAGTGCGCGCGGAATTCGGCTTCGCTCGGCGACGAGAGCGTAATGCACGTCTGCCATCTTACGAAGTACTACCCGCCGGCGGCGGGCGGGATTGAAACCCATGTACAAACTCTCGCACGAGCCCAAGCGGCGATTGGACTGCGAGTATCTGTGATCTGCGTGGATCATAGAGAAAAGGGGAAAGTCCCCGTTACCGAACCAGACGGCGACGGCGTGAGCGTAACACGATTCCCCAGACGATTTCAGCTCGCGAAATGGGACTGCTGTCCTGGTCTACGTCGAGCGATTCGACAACATCGGCACCTGCACGAACAACCGGACTTGCTGCACCTTCATACGCCGAATCCGACGATGAGCTTGGCGTTATTCGCGGCAAGGCAGGCCAAGCCTCTGGTGATCACGCATCACAGCGACGTCATAAGGCAACGTTTGCTCGGGCGCGCCCTCAGGTTGATCGACGACAGACTGCTGGCTCGAGCCAAATCGGTATTTGCCACCAGTTCCAATTACATCGAAGGCTCGGTACAACTTCAGAAATTCCGTGACAAAGTCGAAGTCGTCCCGCTTGGGATTGATTTGCAACCGTTCACTCAGCCGTCGCCAGCAGCAATTCGTTTTGCCGAACAAATCCGAGCAAAGTACGACGGCCCTAGGTGGCTGTCGGTCGGTCGCTTGGTCTATTACAAGGGATTGGATACCGCAATTCGGGCCCTGACAAAAGTCCCCGGAACGCTGATCGTCGTCGGAGAAGGGCCGCTTCGCGAGCAATGGGAGACGCTTGCGCGAGAATTGAACGTGAATCAACGAATTGCCTGGCTTGGAAAAGTTGACGGCGATCGACTTGTCGGTCTTTACCACTCGGCAACCGCATTATGGTTTCCCAGCACGGTGCACAGTGAGGCCTTCGGACTAGTTCAAGTTGAAGCCATGGCCTGCGGTTGTCCGGTCGTGAACACATCCATTCCGAACTCAGGCGTTTCGTGGGTAAGCGTTCATGGAGAGTCCGGGCTCACTGTGGCGCCGAACTCGTTTGCAGAATTCGCCGATGCCGCCGCCCAATTGCATCACGATCCGGAATTGCGCCAAAGATTCTCGATCACTGCCGTTCGCAGAGCACAAACTCTTTTCGATCACCATTCGATGGCGCGCCGGATTACCAGTTCGTACGCGAGCGCCGTTCAGTTATCTGGGCATTTGTCTTCGTGACCCCAGATATTAGTGCGGCCGTTTCGGATGAACCGATCAGATTTGCAAAGCGCGAGCTGTTGTCGAATTTGAAGATTCTCCACCTAGCCGCAGGCAATCTCTACGGAGGCGTTGAGTCGTTTTTAACAACGATCGCGAAATCGCAGGCCTATACGGATGACGTGGAATCGCACTTCGCGGTTTGCTTTCCCGGGCGGCTCCGAGACGAACTGATTGACTCTGGTCGCCCTGTTCACAATCTGCTTCCAGTTCGACTAAGCAGGCCCTGGACCGCATGGGCAGCCCGTCGACGGATCAGGCAATTGCTGTCAGAGGTACGACCAACCGTCGTAGTGACGCACAGCACTTGGCTGCATACGATCTTCGGAGCGGAGATCAAAAGAAGTGGCGCCGCATCGGTTCTGTTTGTCCACGGCGTGCTTTCACAGTCACACTGGCTTGATCGATTGAGCGCGCACATCGAACCGGACGGGCTGGTCGCGAATAGTAGATTTACCGCCGAAGCGGCACAGTTACTCTTTCCAAATGTCCAGTTCGAAGTCGCGTACCTGCCCGTGCCGGAACCCAAGGCTTTTGGTTCGGATGTTCGAAGGGAATTCCGCACTCAGTTCGGAGCGTCCGAAGACACCTCCGTTATCTTGACTGCAGCCAGATTTGAACCCGGCAAAGGGCATGAGATTCTTTTGCGTGCTTTGAGTCAATTGCCGAGAAATCTCAAGTGGGCATGCTGGATCGCCGGAGGGCCGCAGCGTCCTGCCGAGCAAGCTTATTATTCCAAGATCAGAGAACTCGGACATCGGCTCCAAATTGCCGATCGCTTGACGTATCTCGGCGACAGAAATGACATTCCTTCCGTCATGCACGCAGCAGACGTCTATTGCCAACCCAATGTTGCGCCAGAGTCTTTTGGAATCACATTTGTCGAGGCGCTTTACGCGGGCGTTCCAGTAGTCACGTCCGAAATCGGAGGGGCTTCTCGAAGTGATTACCACGGAGTGTGGGGCCCTAACGGCCGTTGGTGACGCGACGGCCGTCGCCAAAGAAATCACGAAATTCGTCGGACACGAGCGGTCAGCAGCAATTTCAGCGAGTTGCCGAAAACAGGCCGCCGAACTGTGCACCCCCACGCGTCAGTTGAATCGTATCGTAAACTTTTTGATGCATGTCTCGGATCGCAATCGCAATTCAAGCGGGGACGGCGTGAAATCGACGGCAGAGGCTAAGCGGTAAGCAGACCGAAGATGGACCTTTCAGTATTATCTGCGATCCCGATTACGGCACTTGTGTTGTGCTTTGTCGCAACACGACGTTCGCTGGGTCTCGGTTTGAGTTGTGTTTTCGCAGTCGGCTACTTTCACGGCATCGTTCGCGCCAACTTCGTCAGCACCTACACCACCTTCTTGTTCGACTTCGCCGTCCTGGGCATGTACCTCTCCCTCCTGCTCAGGCCCCCGCCCGCCACGCAGGGAAGCGGCAAGTCCAAGATCGTCCCCTGGATCACCGCCCTGATCCTCTGGCCCTTGATCGTCTCCGCCGTTCCTCAGAATCACATCCTGGTGCAGTTCGTCGCCTTTCGCGCCACCGCCTGGTTCCTCCCCATGCTCTGGGTCGGCTCCCGAGTCACCCTCGCCGACCTACGCGTCGTCGCGCTCACCCTGGCTCTCCTCAATCTCGTCGCCTTGGCCTTCGGAGTCGCCGAATATCACTACGGCGTACAGGCCTTCTATCCTCTCAACGCCGTCACTCAGATCATTTACAACTCCAGCGACGTCGCCGGAGGACACCTCCGCATCCCCTCCACGTTCCTCAACTCCCACTCCTACGGAGGAACGATGGTCTGCACGCTCCCTTTCATTCTCGGACTCCTGCTCAAACGAGTCTCCGACTTGGAAAAGGCCCTCCTCTTCGCCGGACTCGTCGCCGCCGCAGGAGGAATCTTCCTCTGCGCAAGCAGACAGCCCGTCGTCGTCGCCGCCTTGCTATTGTTCATCGCTTGGGCGATTACCGGATTCTCGCCCCGAATCGCCGTCGGCTTGGCCGTCGCGCTCGTCGTGCTGGGAGTCACGACCTCCGGCAACGAACGCCTGCTGCGTTTCACCAATCTGACCGAAACCTCGCACGTCGCCATGCGCATTCGCGGCAGCGTCAACGAAAGCTTCCTCGAATACCTGGCCTCGTATCCCTTCGGCGCCGGGATGGGGAGTTCCGTCGGCACCAGCATTCCCTACTTCTTGGCGGACGAGGCGCCTTCGCGCAGTCGGTCTCGAAAACGAGTACTGCCGCATCCTCATCGACCAGGGCTGGATCGGACTGCTCCTCTGGCTGGCCTTCATCTTCTGGCTCCATCGCAGACCGCCCACTCGACGCGACGAAGCCTTCGTCGTTCTCGCCTACGGGCTCACTTTAACCACCTGGGCCACCGCCTTCATCGGAACCGGACTCCTCGCTTCCATTCCCGGCAGCGCTATGCTCCTCATGCTCATGGGGATTATTGCCGCCAAGAGACCCGCAAGCTCCCCGGCATTGCGACGACAACACGATCACAGTCACGAAGTATGGGAGACCGCCACAAGAACTAGCGTCCTCCCGGGGCATGGCCCAACGAGATAATGTACGTCTCGCTGGCAATCGTTGCACTCGTAGTCGTCGCGACGCAGCGTTCGCTGGGTCTCGGTTTGAGTTGTGTTTTCGCAGTCGGCTACTTTCACGGCATCGTTCGCGCCAACTTCGTCAGCACCTACACCACCTTCTTGTTCGACTTCGCCGTCCTGGGCATGTACCTCTCCCTCCTGCTCAGGCCCCCGCCCGCCACGCAGGGAAGCGGCAAGTCCAAGATCGTCCCCTGGATCACCGCCCTGATCCTCTGGCCCTTGATCGTCTCCGCCGTTCCTCAGAACGACATCCTGGTGCAGTTCGTCGCCTTTCGCGCCACCGCCTGGTTCCTCCCCATGCTCTGGGTCGGCTCCCGAGTCACCCTCGCCGACCTACGCGTCGTCGCGCTCACCCTGGCTCTCCTCAATCTCGTCGCCTTGGCCTTCGGAGTCGCCGAATATCACTACGGCGTACAGGCCTTCTATCCTCTCAACGCCGTCACTCAGATCATCTACAACTCCAGCGACGTCGCCGGAGGACACCTTCGCATCCCCTCCACGTTCCTCAACTCCCACTCCTACGGAGGAACGATGGTCTGCACGCTCCCTTTCATTCTCGGACTCCTGCTCAAAAAACGAGTCTCCGACTTGGAAAAGGCCCTCCTCTTCGCCGGACTCGTCGCCGCCGCAGGAGGAATTCTCCTCTGCGCAAGCAGACAGCCCGTCGTCGTCGCCGCCTTGCTGCTGTTCATCGCCTGGGCGATTACCGGATTCTCGCCCCGAATCGCCGTCGGCTTGGCCGTCGCGCTCGTCGTGCTGGGAGTCACGACCTCCGGCAACGAACGCCTGCTGCGTTTCACCAATCTGACCGAAACCTCGCACGTCGCCATGCGCATTCGCGGCAGCGTCAACGAAAGCTTCCTCGAATACCTGGCCTCGTATCCCTTCGGCGCCGGGATGGGGAGTTCCGTCGGCACCAGCATTCCTTACTTCTTGGCCTCGAAGGCGCCCAAGCTAGTCGGTCTCGAAAACGAGTATTGCCGCATCCTCATCGATCAGGGGTGGATCGGACTGCTCCTCTGGCTGGCCTTCATCTTCTGGCTCCATCGCAGACCGCCCACTCGACGCGACGAAGCCTTCGTCGTTCTCGCCTACGGGCTCACTTTAACCACCTGGGCCACCGCCTTCATCGGAACCGGACTCCTCGCTTCCATTCCCGGCAGCGCTATGCTCCTCATGCTCATGGGAATCGTAGCCGCTCGCCGTGACGAGGCTCCGTACACTCCGCCACAATCCGTACAGCCTTTGTCAAGTAAAAGTCCCCGCACTTCGCATTCTCCCGATCGACAAATCGCACGTAGCTTGAACACTCGATAGCGATGCAATTTGTCGGTCTAGCTTTTGTTCTGACATACGTCGCGACGCAGCGTTCGCTGGGTCTTGGTTTGAGTTGTGTTTTCGCAGTCGGCTACTTTCACGGCATCGTTCGCGAACTTCGTCAGCACCTACACCACCTTCTTGTTCGACTTCGCCGTCCTGGGCATGTACCTCTCCCTCCTGCTCAGGCCCCCGCCCGCCACGCAGGGAAGCGGCAAGTCCAAGATCGTCCCCTGGATCACCGCCCTGATCCTCTGGCCCTTGATCGTCTCCGCCGTTCCTCAGAACGACATCCTGGTGCAGTTCGTCGCCTTTCGCGCCACCGCCTGGTTCCTCCCCATGCTCTGGGTCGGCTCCCGAGTCACCCTCGCCGACCTACGCGTCGTCGCGCTCACCCTGGCTCTCCTCAATCTCGTCGCCTTGGCCTTCGGAGTCGCCGAATATCACTACGGCGTACAGGCCTTCTATCCTCTCAACGCCGTCACTCAGATCATCTACAACTCCAGCGACGTCGCCGGAGGACACCTCCGCATTCCCTCCACGTTCCTCAACTCCCACTCCTACGGAGGAACGATGGTCTGCACGCTCCCTTTCATTCTCGGACTCCTGCTCAAAAAACGAGTCTCCGACTTGGAAAAGGCCCTCCTCTTCGCCGGACTCGTCGCCGCCGCAGGAGGAATTCTCCTCTGCGCAAGCAGACAGCCCGTCGTCGTCGCCGCGCTAATCCTGACGTTTGCTTGGCTCCTCAGCGGATTTTCGCCCAAGTTCGGAATCGCGATCTTTCTTTTGGTTGCCTGCACCGCCTACCTTTCGATAACGAACGAACGATTCCAGCGCACCAGTAGCTTGAGCGACACGACGCGAGTCGGATTTCGACTCTATGCGAGCGTCAATGAAAACTTTCTCGACTATGCCGCCTCGTATCCCTTCGGCGCGGGAATGGGAAGTTCCGTCGGCACCAGCATTCCTTACTTCTTGGCCTCGAAGGCGCCCAAGCTAATCGGTCTCGAAAACGAATATTGCCGCATTCTCATCGATCAGGGTTGGATCGGGCTGCTCCTCTGGCTGGCCTTCATCTTCTGGCTCCATCGCAGACCGCCCAAACGCAATGCCGATCCTCTCGTATTGATGACCTACGCGCTCACGCTCACCACTTGGGCCACCGCCTTCATCGGCGCCGGGCTATTGGCATCGATCCCGGGCAGCGCCATGCTGCTTGTGCAAATGGGAATCGTCGCCGTGCATCGGAGTGTCCGTGAAAGCGTCAAGCCGGTCATACCTTCGCGACACCGCGTTCCGTCACGAATGCTTGGAATTGAAATGGACTAATGGATAGCGCTGAAACCTCTACGAACGTAACATACATCAAGGCCAGCAACGGCTGGCGAGCGCTGGATGTGACGGAGATCTGGAAGTATCGCGAATTGCTTTACTTCCTGATGCTACGCGACGTCAAACTTCGTTACCGCCAGACGTTTCTCGGCGTGGCGTGGGCCGTGATGCAGCCGCTGTTGACCATGGCGGTCTTCACGGTGTTCTTCGGAAAGCTCGCCGGCCTTCCTTCCGACGGAAAACCTTACGCGCTCTTCACGCTCGCCGCGTTGGTGCCTTGGCAGCTTTTCAGCTATTCGCTCACACAATCCTCCAATAGCCTCGTCGCCGAGCAGCGACTGATCACCAAGGTCTACTTTCCACGTCTGATCGTGCCTTTGGCCTCAGTTTTAGCCGGCGTCGCAGACTTTGCGATCGCGCTGCTGCTGCTCTTCGGCCTCATGGCTTGGTTCGGAATCTCTCTCACGTGGAGCATCCTCGCGTTGCCGCTGCTTTCGCTCTTTGCATTGGCGGCGGCCGTGGCGGTCGGGCTCTGGCTTTCGGCTCTCAACGTTCAATACCGTGACGTCCGCTATACGATTCCGTTTCTCACCCAACTTTGGATGTTCGCCACGCCCGTCGCTTACCCGTCTGACCTTGTGCCGGCCGAGTACCGAGCCTGGTACGGACTCAATCCGATGACCGGAGTGATCGAAGGCTTTCGCTGGGCCTTGCTCGATACACCGCCGCCGTCGTTGAGCATGATGTTCGCCTCGTTGTTTATCACCTGCGTACTTCTCGTCGGCGGAGCGTTGTACTTCCGACGGATGGAACGCACCTTTGCGGACGTGATCTAGCCTTTCGATGTCGTCATCCGCGATTCGCGTCGTCGGTTTGAGCAAGCAGTATCACCTGGGCGCCGTGCGGCAACGCTACGGCACGCTCCGGGATTCTCTGCGCAGTTGGACTCACGGTTCCTTGCGCGCTGTCTTGCGCCGCGCCGATCGCGCCGAGGGACGCCCCGCCTTCTGGGCCTTGCAGGACGTCTCTTTCGAGATTCAACCCGGCGAGGTCGTCGGTATCATCGGACGCAACGGAGCCGGTAAAAGCACCCTCCTCAAAATCCTCAGCCGCATCACCGAGCCCACTCGCGGAGAAGCCGAAATCCGCGGACGCGTCGGCAGCCTCCTGGAAGTCGGCACCGGCTTTCATCCCGAACTCACCGGACGCGAGAACATCTTTCTCAACGGCGCCATCCTCGGCATGCGACGAGGCGAAATCCTCAAGAACTTCGATCAGATCGTCGAATTCGCCGAAGTCCAGAAATTCATCGACACGCCCGTCAAGCACTACTCCAGCGGCATGTACATGCGGCTCGCCTTCGCCGTCGCCGCTCATCTCGAACCCGAGATTCTCATCGTCGACGAAGTCCTCGCCGTCGGGGACGCCGAGTTTCAGAAAAAATGTCTCGGCAAAATGGGGGACGTCGCAAAACAAGGAAGAACCGTACTCTTCGTCTCGCATAATCTCCACGCAATCAAATCTCTCTGCACGCGCGGCATCGTGCTGGAGCAGGGGCACATTGCGAAGGATGCCACTGCGACTGAAGCGGTTGATCACTACTTGACGACATCGACCAAAGTCTCGAATGTTGCAACACAACTTCAGCGACCGGGTTCGGGCGATTGGCGATTCACGCAAGTACTCCTCGACAAGTCGACTTATGATCCCGGCGAGTCAATCAACGCCACATTCACGCTCTCACCTCAAACGTCCGACGCACCGAGCACCTACCTTAGCGGCCTGCTCTTCAACGATCGAGAAATCGCGGTCTGCCAACTCGATTCGCGACTTGTGGGCACTTGGGTTCACGATCAAAGATTGTTAACGGGGAGCCTCAAGATCGACGGCATAACGCTAAAGCCTGGCGAATACCGACTCGATCTGTACGTTTGCACCCCGATGGAGATCGTCGACCTCTTTAGCGGGGCTGCGACATTCTCCGTGTCCGAACTCTTACCGTACCCCGCCACGGCAGGCCCCGACGCCGTGGCGTCCGGCGCGGTGCTCGCTAATTTTTCCTGGTGCCTTCAAGCAACATCGAATGACAACCTCCATGAGTCCAATTGAAGTCGCGCGGGGTCCGTTTTAGACTTCTGCAATCAAGCTCGCCAAACACGACCTTTTGGAGGCGCGTCGATCGCATCTGCCGTGCCTGCGGAACCCACTTCGAGTGCGTCAATACGCTAATCCCGGGATTTGCCTCTAATCCCGTCAAACAGCTATTGGACATACCGCGAATGTCCACGCTGGCCATCGGTTCGGTAATCAACCGATCGGTCCGCGAAATGGCACCCGATCAATCGTTTGTCAACGTGGGCGTATGGAATGGGTTCAGCTTCCTCTCCGGCATCATCTCAAACACTGCATCGCGACTGCGTAGGCGTAGATAACTTCTCCCAATTCGGCGGCCCGAAAGATGCGTTTCTGTCGAGATTCGAGCGTTACCGATCTCCTAACCATCAATTCCACGACAGGGACTATGTCGATTACTTTTCCACCGTCCACTCAGGAGAAATCGGCGTCTACTTCTACGACGGCGAGCATTCCTACCACAATCAGCTCAACGGCCTCCGCGTAGCCGAACCATTCTTCAGCAAGAACTGCACGATCTTTATTGACGACACCAACGACGACGAACCACGGCGAGCGACGCTCGACTTCGTCGCGCAAAGCTTAAATCATTACAACGTCGTCTTCGACGCAAAAACGCACGAGAACCAGCATCCGACTTGGTGGAACGGACTTATGATTCTTCAGCGCCAATAGTACCTTATGCGGATTGCCTTAGCCTGGATCGTTCCGACGCCGCTTGTCTCGATTACCGTTCGTTACGAACGGTATGTGCGAGGCTTGGTCGCGCTCGGACACGACGTCGTGACGGTATGCCATCGCGATGCCGCCGCGGGCTATGAATTCTCCACGATCACCGTAAATGATCTGCTCGCGTTCCGAGAAGCGGAATTTTGGAAATCATTGCCGATCGATGCCATTGTCACAATTTCCTGGCTTGCTTATCCGGAAATTATCGAGGCGATGCACGCATCCGGCAAAAGAATCATCGCGGTCACGGACAGCGACGGAGTTCTAGGAGTCCGAGTCCATCCTGTCGAACTGCTTCGTCGCATGACCGTTCAACACGGCCCGATGCGGATGAAACTTGCCGGAATGAAGTTCTGGTCGCAACTTTACGCTCGAGGCCTCAACGTCAATGACAGGTCATCCTTACGTAGTGCAACGGCCTCCAATTCCATCGCCGTGACGAGCGACGGAGCGAAACAGAACTTGGAGAAGTTCTTTCGGCATCACGAAAGACCAGAACTGTGTAATCGCGTGATCGTCGTACCGTACCCGATCGACGACGTCTTCCTCTCGGATACTAACGTCACCTTGCCGAAAAAGAAACAAATTGTCGCCATTGGACGTTGGGATGACCCGCAAAAAGACCCGTCGCTGCTTGCCGCGGCTATTAAGCGAATTGCACGGCAACTTCCCGACACGAACATCATGGTTGTTGGTAAGGGGGGAGAGAAACACGTCGGCCGAAAATGCCGTGGGCTCTCTAACGTGCATTGCCTAGGTCGAATCTCTCCCGACGAAATCTCCGCATGTCTCCTGCAAAGCCGGATACTGTTGATCACCTCTCGCTGGGAAAGCGGGCCGATTGTCGCGAACGAAGCTCTGGCGGTCGGATGCTCGCTCGTCGGCCCGGCCTGGATCTCGACGTTGGCGGCCTATTGCCAAGGCGACCACTACGGAACCCTATTTCACCGAAGATCGGCATTTGCCGTGCAGAAGGCAATTGCAACTGAGATGCTTGCTTGGGAAGACGGCCGACGCAGCGACTTGGTGATTCGCCAGGCCGCGACACGGCGATTTTCACCGATAGAAGTTTGCCGCCAACTGCTATTGGAACCAACTTCGCGTCAGACGAACACGACTCCAGCTTCCGCATGCTCAGACGATTAAAAAACGCCATCTGGCTAAGCGTTGCGTTCGTTCTCGCACTCCTAGGGCGGCTTGTCATGCGGCGACCGCTGAGCCGACGTCCGGAGGCGTGGCGAGCCTGTCGTCTCTCATACTCTCACTTCGGCGAAGACTTAATCATCTGCGATTTGCTCTCGTCTTTAGGGCGAACCCGCCAAGGTATTTATGTCGATGTTGGCACATTCCATCCCTATTTGCATTCCAACACTTACCTGCTGCATATGCAGGGTCGGCAGGGCTTGAATATTGACGCAAGCCCCCGCCGCATGGCGGAATTTCAGAAACATCGCCCGAACGACGCGAACATCGTTGCGGCAATTGCCGCTCAGGTCGGAGAGATGGATTTCCTGGAATTCCCAACCGCAGGAACAAGCCGCCTCGCGCCGATTGGAGCAGCAACGTCACGAAACAGTGCAGGTGAATCTCCGCTAAGTGTTACGAGGGTGAAAACTCTCCCAATTCGTAATTTGATTGATCAGCATGCCCCCCAAGACACGCCTATCGACCTACTATCAATCGATGTCGAAGGCCTCGACCTAGACGTACTACAAAGCTGGAATTGGAATCGCCGCCCTGCGCTGATCGCCGTAGAAGGAAACAGCCATCAAGAGAGACAACGGCTTCGCGACTACGTTATCGCCAAGGGATACCGTGAAATCGCGTGTTGTGTAGTTACTCTTATTTTCATCGCGATAGAATTCGACCCTGCAGAAAGCAGGCAAGCCTAATCACTGCTTTGACAAAACTTCCCTGTATAGTCCTTGATCCAGCGGGATTAGACACCCTGAACGTGTACGCAGGCCAACTGCGATACATTCGCGATTTGCTAAACGCCTACGAGCAACTTGAAGTCGATGCACGATTTGTGTTTATCGGCAGCACGCCGACCCCCAGAGAGGAACTCCGGGCACTATTCGCGAAGTCACCGCGACGCTGGAGTTACCTTCCGTTCATTCGCTCTAATCGAAGAGGCAGCTGGTTCTTTGAACAGTTCCATTTGCGCAGCATGCTTTCCAAGGTTGGCGCAGATATGTACCACGGATTTCATACGGTGGCGCCGCTTCTTGCATCTTGCCCTGTTGTCTGCACTGTTCATGACTTGATGATTGATATCTTTCCGGAATACAGACAGATTGCTCGCTCGAAAACATATCGCTTGTTCAAATTCGCCGTACGACACAAGTCCGATCAGGCAATCTGCATTTCGCAATGCACGGCAGATGACCTCAAAAAACTATGGAAGATACCTGAGTCCAAAACAAGCGTCATCCTACACGGCTCAACGTTTTCACAGCTTGACGCCATGGAACCGGTGCCAAACGGTCCTACTATCGGTGCCCAAACGGTCCTTTCTCCCTTTAATCTCGAGCCCCGAAAGAACCTGTTCTCGCTTATAAGGGCCTTTGCAAACGTTGCTGTGCAAGTTCCACAAGCAAAACTTGTTCTCTACGGCGATGCAGCTACGACGCCCGAACGAGTTAGTGCATACAAGTCCCTGATTTCTGAGCTAAATTTGACCGACCGAGTAGTTCGCACCGGGGTTATTTCTGATCGTCAGCTGTTATGGCTTTATAAAAACACCCGACTATTTGCCTTTCCGTCACTCTATGAGGGATTTGGTTATCCAGTCTTAGAGGCGATGGCTTCAGGAGCGTGCGTTGTCGCCCGCCGCGCATCAGCGATGGCGGAAGTTGTGGGTGACGCCGGGACGCTGATCGAAACGCAGGACGAGGCAGCGATGAAAAATGCAATTATTACTTTGCTACGCGACAACGCGCTGTGTAGAAACTCAGTGCGGCAGCTGTTTCTCGCGTGAAACAATGGACGCCTGCAAACATGGCGAAAAAGACGCTGGAAACTTATGAACGAGTTCTATCTCGACAAATTGCGTTCCAAAGGTGATCGCAAATCTGACTCTGGGTTAAGCGTGACACTCTAGCCGAGTCCGGTTTTTCCAATTCGATTCACGTCTGATAGCTCTGAGAGAACAGGCTCTGTGTTTGCGGACGTGATCTAGCCTTTCGATGTCGTCATCCGCGATTCGCGTCGTCGGTTTGAGCAAGCAGTATCACCTGGGCGCCGTGCGGCAACGCTACGGCACGCTCCGGGATTCTCTGCGCAGTTGGACTCACGGTTCCTTGCGCTCTCTTGCGCCGCGCCGATCGCGCCGAGGGACGCCCCGCCTTCTGGGCCTTGCAGGACGTCTCTTTCGAGATTCAACCCGGCGAGGTCGTCGGTATCATCGGACGCAACGGAGCCGGTAAAAGCACCCTCCTCAAAATCCTCAGCCGCATCACCGAGCCCACTCGCGGAGAAGCCGAAATCCGCGGACGCGTCGGCAGCCTCCTGGAAGTCGGCACCGGCTTTCATCCCGAACTCACCGGACGCGAGAACATCTTTCTCAACGGCGCCATCCTCGGCATGCGACGAGGCGAAATCCTCAAGAACTTCGATCAGATCGTCGAATTCGCCGAAGTCCAGAAATTCATCGACACGCCCGTCAAGCACTACTCCAGCGGCATGTACATGCGGCTCGCCTTCGCCGTCGCCGCTCATCTCGAACCCGAGATTCTCATCGTCGACGAAGTCCTCGCCGTCGGGGACGCCGAGTTTCAGAAAAAATGTCTCGGCAAAATGGGGGACGTCGCAAAACAAGGAAGAACCGTACTCTTCGTCTCGCATAACATGGCAGCCGTACGAAGTTTGTGCGGCCGTGTGCTGCTCCTCTCGCAAGGACGCATCGTCGCCGACGACGGACCAGAAACCGTAACACAGGTCTACTTGGCCGGCGCATCTGGAACATCCACGTTTACCTCGACGGGACGACGAACGGCGAATCGGCAAGTCGAGATCGTCGACGCTTGGCTTGAAACACAAGGAGAGCGAGCCGAGTCGTTCATCTTCGGCGACCTCGTCGACGTCGTGCTCCGCGTCCGTATTTACGAGAGAGTGCGTTTCAGCGTCGAGATTATGCTCCGCCAGCAAGACGGGCTCCCCGTAGCGTTCGCCCCCAGCGGCCTGTCCAAAGACTGGGAGTTGGATGAACCTGCAGGAGAAGTCGTCGTACGCTGCCGACTTCCACGGATTGATCTCGCCGCCGGCGGATATTCGCTGGATCTCATTCTCGCCGCAACCGGTTCACATTTTCTCGACCATTTGGAGTCGGGCTTGGCGTTCCATGTCGACAGCGCCGCAATCGGCGCTCACAACTGGGGGTTCAATCAAGCCATCGGACAGGGATGCCGGCTGTGGGATGTTGAGTTCAAAAAGGATCGTAGCATTGCCTCTTGAAGTGACCGCCGAACAGCCTCCAGCCGCGACGAAACGAATCGCCGCAGTCGTCGTGACGTTCAATCGACTGACGATTTTGAAGGAGTGTCTTCAGGCACTGAATTCACAGACGCGCCCGCCCGATGAAATCATCGTGGTTAACAACGGCAGCACCGACGGCACCGCCGAATGGCTTGCGCAACAGACTGGCGTCACGGTGGTCACTCAAGACAACTCCGGCTCCAGCGGCGGACAGCACACGGGTATCAAAACGGCTCACCAGCGCGGGCACGATTGGTTCTGGTGCATGGACGACGATACGATCCCCAAGCCCGACGCGCTTGCAGCGTTGGTTGCAGCGCCGCCGTTTCAAGATCCAACGACTGGATTCCTCTGCAGCATGACTTTGGACGCCGAGGAGAAGGTCGATAACGTCCTGCCGACGGTGTGCAGCAAAGAATGGTGGGGGACCGTAATCACCGACGGCTGCGTGCGAGTAGATCACTCGAGCTTCGTTTCCGTCATGTCGTCACGGGCTGCCGTCGAGAAAGTCGGCCTTCCTCTCAAATGGCTCTTCATTTGGGGAGAGGACACGGAATTTACGAAGCGGATATCGGGCCACTTTAAAGGCTGGGCGGTTCTGAAAAGTGTCGTCGTCCATAAATACGTATCCCAAGCCCGCACGGCTGATCCGCTTGACGATCCCAAAACCAAGACGCGCTATCTGTATTTGTTGCGCAACGAACTCGTCAGGCTTCGTATTGATCCCACAATACATGGCCGTTTCTCACGGCTTGGAATGAAACTATCGACGCTCTATATGATGATGCGTTGGATTCTTCAAGGAAAGCTCCCGCTACGCGGCGTCGCCTGGGCCATCGAGGGACTTTTTAGACCCATACGCCTGGACTTTCCCGACTAGCAGGTCGCTTGACGAATTGAGTCATTCCGTGATGTCCATATCTACGAAAACGCAGCAGCACGCACATCGTACGTTGAAAGTCTTGGTAATTCCTCCTTCGTACTTTGACGAGAACCGCACTGTAGGCGGCGGTGAGCGGTATGCCCTCGAATACGCCAAGGCCCTTTCGCAGCTTACGGAAGCTTCGCTAGGGCTGTTTCATACCAACCCTAAGTCAGCTCAGCCTGCTTCTTTGGAAAGGTGCTTTCGCGTACGGCATCTTCGTAACACGAACATCTTTCCCGCAACACTCGGCACGATACGAGACATTTCGCGATTCGACGTCGTGCATGCGATGATTTTTCCGTCGCCATTGACGGATTTGGTGCTTGGGATCGCAATGGTGACGCGAATCAAAGTCGTGCTTACAGATATCGGCGGGGGTATTCCGAGCATCAGCACCCGAGTGTCCAAACTATCTCAACGATTAGACATCAATCGCCGCGCCGCCGGCTTGGCGCATTTATCTCAATACGCAGCCATTCCCTACGGCAACTGGCGCCTGCCGCAAACAGTGCTTTACGGCGGGATTTCCGATGAATCTGCGCTACCTCCGGATGCTCAGCCCGGTGGATACGCATTGTTCGTAGGCCGTCTGCTTCCTCACAAAGGAGTTTTGGAGCTCATTCGCGCCGTGTCTGCTGACATTCCGTTACGGGTCGTCGGGCGCGTCTACGACGACGCATACTTTCATTCCCTGAAAAGTGCAGCCGAGGGAAAGAGGGTGTCTTTCTTCACATCCGCTGATGATGACGAGCTCAACAATCACTACCGCTCGGCGAGCGTCGTCATCCAACCGTCGCTTCCCACGTCATCGACCACCTTTGATCGCTCCGAACTGCTTGGCCTCGTGGCTCTTGAAGGGATGCACTGGGGGAAGCCGGTTATCGTGACAAACACCGCAAGCTTGCCGGAGCTAATGATCGACGGCCAAACGGGGACAATTGTACCGGCAGACGATGCGACGGCCCTTAATGAGGCGATTTCTAAATATGTTTGCTCTCCCGAGCTGAGCCGCAAAGTGGGACTTCAAGCTCGATCACACGCCGTCAAACATTATTGCTGGTCAACGGCGGCAACCCGAGGGCTTGCGTTTTACAATTCCCTCAAAGCCGCGTGACGTCCCCAAGACATGACGCGCATCCCGGCAATTGGTTCCATCTGAACTGAACTCGGACGTAGCCAAACCCGTCGACAACTTCGCTTCTCCGGCAATCCACTCTTAGACGCTCGTGCGGATTCTCATCACAACGGCCCACCTCGGCATAATCGGGGGCGTTGAAACATACCTGCAGGCGGTAGTCCGCGAACTGACCGCGCAAGGGCATGCGATCGGGGTTTTGTGCGGTGAAGCGGCGCCGGAAGGACGCGAGGCCGTCGCGACCGCCGCGAGCAACTGCCACATTTGGAATCTGTCGGCGGGCGACTCACTGAAACTCTATGAGTCCGTTAAGGCCTGGAGTCCCGACGTCGTCTATTCGCATGGCTCCTTCTGCAGCGAAATTGAAGACAAACTGGCGAGTCGGTTTCCGGTCGTCTTCTACGCACACAACTATTACGGCACTTGTATTAGTGGAACGAAGTGCCATTCGAAGACGAGTTGGAACATCTGCGAACGCGTGCTGGGGGCAGGTTGCCTACCGTTGTACCTACCTCGAGGCTGCGGCGGCCAGAACCCTATCACGATGTGGAAACTCTTCCGTCAACAAATGGCGAATCGCCGTCGCCTCCAGATGTACTCGGTGATCGCAGTCGCCAGCCGCCACATGCTGGACGAATACGTCCGACAAGGCGTACCACGGCAAAAACTCAAGCTCCTTCCGCTCTTCGCGCCGAATGCGTCTCCTTCAACCGAGCCGCCGCCGCCCAAGCGGCCGAACGGTCGCATCGTTTTTGTCGGCCGAATCACGCCCTTGAAGGGGCTGCAACATCTGTTGGAATCGCTTCCCATCGCCTCCCAAGAGTTGGGGCGGCCTTTACATCTCAAAGTGGTGGGAGACGGTCCGGAACGATCTCGATTGGAGGCCCTCGCCAAACGCCTGGGACTTGATACCGAATTTCTGGGATGGCTGTCCGGCGCGGAAACAACGCACCACATGGCCCAATCAGACCTTTTAGCAATCCCAAGTCTGTGGCCGGAACCGTTCGGGCTCGTCGGCATTGAAGCCGGCTCATTTGGCGTCCCGTCAGTGGGTTATCTTCGCGGCGGAATCAGCGACTGGCTGCTTCCGGGCGTCTCTGGAGAAGCATCTGCGTCGTCACCACCGCAGCCCATCGACCTAGCAGCCTCACTGAAGAGAGCTTTGATTGACGAAACTCATTGGAACCAGCTCAGAAAAGGAGCCTGGGCGGTCGCTCGACAGTTCACCATCGAAAAACACATGAGTGAACTGACGCGATTGCTTGAGGTGACGATCAAGTGAACGATCCGAGTCGCATCAAGGCGGATGTGTCGCCGGCGCCGGAGAGTTCTGAGTGTTGGCATATCGTGACTGGAGAATACGAACCGGATCTCGGCGGCGTTGCCAACTACACCGCATCGCTTGCTCGTGCTCTTTCGCAAACCGGCTCGACGGTGCATGTCTGGTGCCGCGGCAACGACGGTCCACAAGCCTGCGGGCGTTCGTCTCTTTTTGTACATCGCTGCTGCGGACACTTCGGACTTCGCGACCTATTTAGGCTTTCACATCGCCTCAATCACCTTACCGCGCCACGCAGGATATTGATCCAGTATGTCCCTCATGCCTTCGGTGCAAGGTCGCTGAATATTGCGTTCGTACTCTGGGCCTTTCTGAGGCGTTACTGGAATCGAGACCATCTAGACGTGATGTTTCACGAAGTCTCTCTCCCTTTTAGACGGAGAGGACTGTTCAACAACGTCGCCGCCCTGATCCATCGAATCATGGCGGCAATTCTACTTGCTTCTGCTAACAGAGTTTTCGTATCCACGACGGCGTGGATTCCACTCCTCAACAAGCTTTGCATTAGACGGTCCTCGATAGCCTGCCTTCCTGTCTTCGCGACCGTTACGCAAAATGCCGCCGATTCTCGGATGACGCACCCAATCCCCGATGCCGGTGCGTGCAGAGTCGGACACTTCGGGACATTCTCCGATGACGTGACGAAACTTCTAACGCCGACAATCTGCCTGCTGCTACGCCGTTTGCCAAATGTACATGTTGCTCTAATAGGACGCGGAGCGACACGATACATGAACTCGTCGGAACTCAATCAATGCCCGACAGGCCGTATGACGGCATTCGAGGACTTGCCCGCCGATCACATCGTGTCGACTATCAAATCATGCGACGTAATGCTTCAACCTTATCCCGATGGGATAACGACTCGACGCTCTAGTTGCATCAATAGCCTGAGCCTCGCCAAAGCAGTCGTCACGACATCCGGCTGCCTTACAGAGGACTTTTGGCTGGACGAGTCGGGGATAGTCGTAGACAAGACGCACGAGCCTGAGCAACTTGCAGAGCTAGTCTGCGAACTACTTCAATCCACTGAGCGGCGTGCACTGGTCGAACAAAACGCGAGCCTCTTGTACCAACGAGTCTTCGACGTTTCACATACCGTGGCCGCGCTTCGCCGCCCTCCACAACATCAAGCTAGCGCCGCAGCGACGCACACCGTACGCATCTAAATGCCGATCTACGTTCTTCGATTGAAATGTCGACCGACGCCAAGCTTCTGCACGGTTCGCTGCAGCGCAAATTGATTTCGACTTTTGCGCAACCTGCTCTATGAGGATGAAAATTGGATTCGTCGTCCACGATTACAACCGCTATATGGGGCACAGCGCCTACGTCGCGGAACTGGCAACCCGACTATGCGCCGACCATGACGTTCACATATTTGCGAACACCTTCGATGAACGCTCTGATCATCTTACATTTCACCACGTTCCTGCGTCTCGGATAAATGCGTTCGCGTCGATCGTGTCCTTCATTCCTTTTGCAGACTTCTGTACCCGCGGCCAATTTGACATCCTCCACGCCCAGGGGCTCTGCGGGTTATCGCACAATGTCGCTACGGCGCACTTTTGCCAAGCGGCATGGTTTGCGGCGCTGAGGGAACAACAGACTAAGCTGGATTGGCGTCAACAGATTTTTAAGAACGTCGTTTCACCGCTGGAACGCTTGGCGCTTACGCGTCCCAAAACGCGCACCGTGATTGCCGTCAGCAACCTCGTCCGCAACAACATGTCGGATTTCTACGGGCGCAGCTCGGACGTCGAAGTGATCTATCACGGCGTCGACTCTCGAAGATTTCACCCGGACAATCGCGGGCAATTCCGACATTCTTTGCGCAGCGCAACACGCACTTCGCAAGATGAGTTCGTGGCGATTTATGTGGGAGATCTGAAGAAGGGCGCAAACGCGGCGATCAAGGCCGTCGCCAAGGCGGAAGGCGTCACGCTCTGGTGTGTCACCGCATCGAACACGGCCGCGTATTCGCAACTCGCCGATGCCCTCGGAGTCGCCGACAGAGTTCGCTTCTTCCCACGAACGCGAGACGTAGAACAGTACTTCTCGGCCGCAGATGCCTTTCTATTTCCAACGCTGTACGATCCGTTCGGTCTTGTGATTACCGAAGCCATGGCGAGCGGCCTTCCGGTCATCACCAGCAAAAACGCCGGTGCGGCAGAACTCATCTCTCACGGTTCGCAAGGTTTACTGACGGACGCCCCCTGGGACGACGATTCGATTGCAGAGAATCTCGCCCTTCTCAGAGACTCCAAGACGGCTTGCCGAGACATCGGTGACGCTGCTCGCAAAGTCGCGGAGGGTCTGACTTGGGACGCGACTACCGAGAAGACGCTAAAAATCTACGAGCGCATCTATCGCGAGACGCGGGAATAGCATGCCGCTTTGCAGCAAAACGCTACGTCGCCAAGTTCGCAGGAACAAATAGGACATTTAATGCAGCAAGCTACGCTCCCTACCAAAAACGAACCGTCGCCAGTCAATCGACGGCTGAAGGTTTTATTTCTTGTCGAAGGCTACACCGACATCCGTTTTGTGCTGGGCTTGCACGGCGTTTGCGACCTTACGCTGGCGATATCGGCACGAACATACAAAGACAGCGGCTTAAAGGAACGAATTCTTGAATCAGGCGTCTCTGTTAAGGTTCAGGAGATTAGCGGAGGAAGAACGACGTTTGTTGTAAACGCGCGTGCGCTACGTTCTTCGCAATGCGCGATCATTCGATGTGATCTTGGCGCAGGAAGTAACACGGGGCGCATTGGCCGCAAATTTAGGGGCCAAACTTCGAGGAGTTCCCTGCTTCAACTACATGGGCATCGCTCCCATCGAATACTTTCAGTGCCGCTGGGAAAGAAGGGTGATTCCTTATTGGAAACACTTACTCGGAACGACGACCATCCGCCTTCTTATGACGATCAACGGCCGGCTCGCCACGGGCTGGCTTGGGATGGGACCATACCTGCGTGACATCGGAAAGCGATACTCCGCAAATTCACTCTCGGGCGGATATTATGGCGTGGACGTCGACGCGTTCCGCCCCGCGTCTGCCGAGGAGCGACTAGAGCTTCGAAAAAAGCGAGAACTTCCCACTGACGCGTTTCTCGTCTTCTTTTCAAGTCGCATCAGCCACGAGAAAGATCCGGAAACGGTTCTTAAAGCCGTTAGCCTCGCGAGAAGTGAAGGCCTAAACGCAGTCATCCTCAATTTAGGGGGCGGATTTCGCGATTTTCTCGCCTTAGCAAAGAAGTTAAATCTTCCAGATGTCGAAAACTGGGTTATTGGCCGGCCGGCGGCGCATCCGATGCGCGATGTCGCCGACTATTTCCGATGTGCCGATGTTATGGCGCTGGCGTCTCTGGCCGAGGGCGCCGCATTTTCGACGCTTGAGGCTCTGTCGTGCGGCACCCCCGTCGTGGCAACAGCCGTTGGGGGGATGGCCGTGCAACTTACCGGTCACGCCAGACTTGTTCCGCGACAAGATGCCGCAGCGATGGCGAGCCAATTCATCGACATTGCAAGGAATCCGGATATTGCCCGGCGAGAAGCTGAGCAAGCAAGAGAGACGTATATTATCCCTTACTGGGAAAAAACGCGCACATTCCAAGACCTTTTGACCGCACTTTCCGCCGGCCGGAAAAACTGAACCGTCGAAAGGAGTCGATCTGCTCCGACGCCGCATTCTTTCCGCCGTCGTACTTCAACCTCGTAGAACGTTCTGGGCTGTTGAGATACCGAACAATTCACTCCGCGATTGAGATCGCACGACGCGCTCGAATCAGAACTTCGGTGACGCAGGCCGGGAGACGCTTGATCTAGATGCCAGAACGACGCCGAATCGTTGTTGTAACGCCAAGAGGTCCGATTCCTTTTGGTAACGCAGACTCAAGGTGGTATTACGTTCTGCTGCGCGGTCTGGTAGAGCGAGGATATGACGTAACGGGCCTCTCCGCCTGTCGCAGCACGGCCGAAGCCGAACTCACTCAACAGTATTTTCCGCGGGGCGAATACGACGTTCGAACCTTCGTCTATCCGCATCGCACCGGACCGTGGTCGAGGTTTCAGAGTTGGCTGCGACCGCACAGCTATATGTTTTCTCAAGAGTTTCATGCCACTCTTGAAGCCGAGTTGCGGCGCGGCTTTTCGGTGCTGCATCTCGAACAACTTTGTGCCGGTTGGCTCGGCTTCAAATACGCACACTCAAGCCTTCTTAACATTCACAATCTAACGTCCATCGACTTAACAAATGCCAAGGAGGCGGACAAATCACTGCTGCCGGAGTGGCGACTTGCTAAACGGGCTGAAACCGCGATTCTGCCGCGATACCCTTATATACGCACTCTGACAAAGCGGCTCGAGCAGGCCGTGCGGCAATCAGCGACGACGGCAAAAGTATCGACCGTCCCGATCGGCATCGACACGACCTTATATCGATACATTCCGGAACATGAGCGGACGGCGGAACCCGTCATCACGCTGATCGGCAGCATGGATTGGTATCCATCCGTTTCGGCTGCGAAGCGGTTGATATCTCGGCTTTGGCCGCGAATCAAAGAGAAAGTCCCAGCGGCGCAACTTCGGATCATCGGCTGGCACGCCAAGTCTTGCCTTAAGGAATTTGTCGGTACTCCGGACGTAACAGTCTTAGAGAACGTCGAGAGCACGACCGACTACTTTCGTCAGACCGGCGTCTTCGTTTACGCGCCTGAGTGCGGTACCGGCATGAAGGTGAAGATTCTCGAAGCGATGGCGTACGGCGTGCCGATCGTCACGACTTCAGAAGGTGTCGAAGGGTTCCCGGAAGAAGTGAAAGACATACTTGAAACTGCTGACGATGACGCCGGCATTGTGAACCGCGCGGTGGAAATGCTCGTGAATCGCGAGAAGCAAAACACCTCTAGAGCGGTCGGGCGACAATTGGTTGAGCAATATTGCTCCCCACGACCGACGCTCGACGGCATCGAAGAACTCTACCAGCCTTTGTTCCGCCGCCGGTCTTAGGGCGGCTCGATGCATGCAAGGCTCATACAGACTTGCCGTTCTTCGAGATTTCATTGAAGAAAACTGGCCCAGTATGGATCTCGTGGCGGAGATGCTTTTGAAGCACTGGCCGCAACTCTCCTCGCCAATCCGACCGAGCGAAGTGCTTCCCGGCTACAAAAGGCTCCTTTCCGGAAATTCCAAGCTCCGAAGCAGTTGGTTCCCACGATCCGTAGACCGTGCGACAAACCGCTATCTGCGGTATCCCCGATGCTTGAGAACGATTCGCAGCAGCTTCGACTTCTTTCACGTGTGCGATCACAGCTACGCACATCTCGTGCACGACTTACCCGCAGAACGAACGGGAGTCTTTTGCCATGACGTAGACGCGTTTCGCCCTCTCTTTCAGAAGACAAGCCGGGGAACTTTCCGCCCGCAGCGTCTTCTTTCAGCGCATCGCCGCCGGATTGTCGAAAGCAGCCGTAGTCTTTCACAGCACTCGCTCCGTGGGCGAATCTCTCGTAGAACTGGGCTTAGCCAAGCCTGAGCAACTGCGCTACTCTCCCTATGGCGTGGGCGGCGAATTCTTTGAGCCGCTCGAAGGAACGGACCGGCTCCGAACCCCGTCGCTTCCAAATTGCCGATACGTGCTCCATGTCGGAAGCTGTATTCCCAGGAAGCGAATCGACGTCCTCATTGCCGTTTTTGCTTCGCTACGCGACGCATTTCCGGACTTAAAGCTTGTCAAAATCGGCGACCAATTTTCAACTCCGCAATTGTCGCTGATTCAGAGCGCCCGACTCGGCGACTCCGTCGTCCACTTGGGAAAAGTCGATCGCAAAACGTTGATCGACGCCTATCGCAATGCCGCCGCCGTACTCGTGCCGAGCGAGTACGAAGGCTTCGGGCTTCCAGTAATCGAAGGCCTTGCCTGTGGCGCCGCCGTAGTCTGCTCCGATACGCCCAACCTGCGTGAAGCCGGCGGAATCGCGGCGTCATACGCACCTGTCGCAAATATCGAGGCTTGGCACGACGTGCTCAAAAGCGTGCTTGCGACAGCCGAAGATTCCGAAGCTCGCCGAACACGACGTGCGTGGGCCGCCCGATTTACCTGGGATGCGCATGCGACGGCGATCGCCGATGCATACCGAGAATTACTTCCAACATGACTTTTGTACTTGAATTCAATCCATGACCGTGATGTCAAAGATGTCTCTACATGGCGTAAAGAGATTTTTGTTGGCATGTATTCCGGCGAAGTGGGCGGGGGCGTTGCGCTTGGCGAAATCGCCAGGTCGTCCGGACCTTTAAATCTCGCGTAATACGTCGACGATACGGCTCGCATTCGTTCGACGTTTATCTTGCCGACCCGTTGGGACAAGCATGGTACGACTGCGACTGGGACGAGCCGGTCGAGATTACCGAGTTGAAGAAATCGAACTTACTGCAGGATACCTTGGTATTCGATATCGGAGCTCATCACGGCGTCGTCGCCATGATCCTTGCGAGCGAAGTCGGCAAGAACGGCAAAGTCATCGCCGTGGAAGCCAGCGGGCACAATGCCGAAGTTGCACGCCGCAACTCTCAACTTAATAACTTTTCTCAGATCGAAGTGCTCCATACTGCAGTCTCCGATCGAGACGGCACGATTGTCATCAATGAGACCTTAAATTCTCAACTCGACGACGGCAGCGGATCTTGGGGACGCCAATCGGTTCCCGCGATGACGGTCGATTCCTTGGCTCAACGCTACGGTCAACCGGACGTCGTATTTATCGACGTCGAAGGCGCGGAATGCCTCGCGTTGCAAGGGGCCTCACAGAGCCTAAAGTCTGCGGCCGCTTTTCTGATCGAAGTCCATGTCGGCTGCGGACTGGAAAAGCTGGGAGCAAGCGTCGAGCAATTGCTCGCGTTCTTTCCTCCCGACCAATTTGCAATCACGATCCGCGGAGCCGAAGACAAGAGCTTCCGAGAGCCGGCAAGCAACGACTCGGCCTTTCAAAGTCGATTCTTCTTACTTGCGCAGCGCGTGCGTGCATACGCACGTACCGTTGCCGAACACCTAACGTCAAATCTAGACGCTGGGGGCCGTAAGAAATATGAATCGTGCCTCCGTCGCCTTAATCATTCATCTAGCGAAATGACGCGAAACATCTAAAATTCAAGGCATCGCCCCTTTCGGCAATCATACGGGAGATCCGCACGTGCCTTCTGCCCAACCTAAGATTCTCCCAACCTCATTTCGTCAGCGGCTGCCCATCTGGTTGATGGTCGGCAGCCTCGTCGTTGCTTCGGCGATCTCTCAATCAGCGGCCAAAGAGCCATTCTTTGCCCCTTTGGGTGAGCTAGACGATGCTCCCGAGCCGCTTGTGCCGAAGTCGACCGAGAGCGAAGCTCAGCGCAACCAGCGGTTGGCGCTCAGCTACTTTGGCGCCGGGATGATGTATGAGCAGCAGGGGAACCGCGTCGAAGCTCTCAAACATTACCAACGGGCTTTGCGGCACGATCCCGACTCATCGGCCGTGCTACGGCAGATCGTCGAAGTCGCCTGGGCCCTGGAACGCCACCAAGAAGCAATCCGATATGCGCTGAAAGCCGCCGAAGTCGGGCCGGCCAATCCGGAGCTTCTCGAGCGATTGGCGGCCTTCCTCGCCGACGACGACAAGCTGACTCAAGCCGTAGAGCTTTACGAAAAGGCCGCCGCGATCAAAGACGGCGAAAAGAAAACGCTCGGCTATGTACGGCTAAAACTCATGATCGGGCAGCTCTATGCTCGCCTCGACGATTTCTCCAAAGCGGCCGATGCATTTCAGTTTGTCTTTGACGCGCTGCAAAAGCCGGAAGACTACGGGATTCGCGGCCGTGCGAAGTCGGCGCTCGAAGGAGAGAAGGGACGCACCTATTTCCTGATCGCGGAAACTTTGCTCCGTGCCGATCGTACCGAACCGGCCGCCGAGGTGATCGAGCAGGCCTACAAGGTCTCCAAGAACGATGCCCTGTACGCCTTTTACGAAGCCCGCCTTGCCGAAAAGCGAAGCGAAACCAAGCTGGCCCTCGAAAAACTAGCGGGCTACTTCGAGGCAGAAAGCGATGAGGCCGGCGTCGACGCATACGAACTCTTCAAGCGGCTGCTCACCGCCGACAAACGCGTCGACGAACTCACGAGCGAGCTGCAAAAGCTCTCCAAGGCCGACCCGAAAAACGTTCCGCTCAAATACTTCCTCGCACGCGAATTCTTGGCGGCCGGAAAGTACGGCGACGCCAAGCCGCTGTACGACGACCTTGTTCGTCGTTCGCCGACCACGGAAGCCTACGAAGGCTTGCTCGAAGCCGCCGGTAAGACCGACGACGCCGCGAAGCAAATCGACGTCCTTACGGAAGTCGTCGCCAAGACGAACTCGCTCGATGCGATCGAGAAACCGATCGAAAAACTTGTCGCCGATAAGAAGGCGATCGAGAAGCTCGTCACCGCCGGTCGTAAGCTTGCGGCGGAAGGAGAACCCGAAGACGGCCGTCCGATCGCACTCGCCGTCGGCTTGCTGGCTTTGGAAGCCAAGCAGTTCGCTGCGGCCGGCGAACTTTTCGAACTGGCTCTACTACACGATCCGAAGAACGCTCCCGCCGTCTATCTCTCATGGGGGCTCGGCCTCTTGGGAGACGATCAACATGCCGCGGCCGTGAAGGTGTTTCGCCGCGCCGTAAAGGAAAACGTCACGCCCGACAATCCGGCCTTCCATACCTACTTGGCTCTGTCGCTCGAATTCGACGGCCAAACGGAAGAGGCGCTTAATGTCGCCAAAGAAGCGGCCGAACTCGGCGACGGCGCACTCCGCTACGAGAGCCGCATCCCGTGGATTCTCTACCACGCCAAGCGCTACCAAGCGGCAGCCGATGCCTATACGGCCCTCATCAAGAAATTCGACGACGACCACAAGTCGGACGATGATCGCGCACTCTTGCGAGAAGCTCGGCTGGCGCTCTCGAACATCTACGTGCTGATGGGGAACGTCGCCCATGCCGAACTTCCGCTGGAAGAAATTCTCGACGAATTCCCCGACGACATCGGCGCAGCTGAACGACCTCGGTTATCTCTGGGCTGACGAAGGAAAAAATCTCGGTCGGGCTTTGGAAATGGTGCAAAAAGCGGTCGCGGCCGAACCGGAGAATCGCGCCTACCGCGACAGTCTCGGCTGGGTATATTTTAAACTTGGTCGCTTCGCCGAAGCAGTCGCCGAGTTGGAGTTGGCGATCAAGCCGGAGCATTCGAAGGCCGGCGATTCCAAGTCGGACGACAAAAAGGCCGACGAGCCCGACGGCGTGATTCTCGATCACTTGGGAGACGCGTACGCGGCGCTCGGACGCAAGGTGGACGCCGTGCAGGTTTGGCGACGGGCCGAAGCGTCGTTTGCCAAAGAGGACGACCAAGAAAAGCTCGCGGCCGTGCGCAAGAAGATCGCCGCTGCGGCAAGCAAGACCGACGCGAAGTAATCAACCGCCGCAACAGACTGTATCCGCTAACGAGCATCCATGGCCGGTCACTCCCACTGGGCGAACATCGCCGCCAAAAAGGCGATCGTCGATAAGAAGCGAGGCAAACTCTGGAGCAAACTTGCGCGGGCGATCATCGTCGCCGCACGAGCCGGCGGCGATCCAAAGATCAACCTCAAGCTGCGCTACGCGATTGACGCGGCGAAGGCCGTCAGTCTTCCGAAAGACAACATCGAGCGGGCCATCAAGACCGGCACCGGCGAATTGAAGTCGGAAGATCTCGAAGAAACGCTGTACGAGGGCTACGGCCCGTCGGGCGTGGCCGTGATGTGCGAAATCCTGACGAACAATCGCAACCGAACGGCCGGCGAAATTCGCAAGGTCTTCGAAATCAACGGCGGCCAACTCGGCACGACCGGCTGCGTGGCCTACCTGTTCGATCGCAAAGGCCTGTTTATCATTCCGGCCTCGCAGACCAGCGAAGAACAGCTGATGGAGCTGGCGCTGGAAGCCGGAGCCGATGATGTCCGTCAAAGCGGAGACATGCTGGAAGTCACCTGCGAGCCGAGCAACTTCCAAACCGTTTCCGACGCCGTTACCGCCGCCGGCTTGAAGCCCGACGTTTCGCAAGTGTCGCGGATTCCGAAGTCCACGGTCGATCTCGACGCCGACACCGGCCGCATGGTGCTCAAGCTCATGGAAGCGCTCGACGACCACGACGACGTCCAAAGCGTTTCGGCCAACTTCAACATCCCCGACGAAGCCATGGCCCAAATCAACGCGGGCTAGGCTGCTTTGTCAAATTAGTCGGTGAGGCGTTTTAAGCTGCACAGCCGGGCCTGCGACACCGTTCCAAGACTTGCTTCTCATCAAGGGTGGCAAGGTAGCTGGGGGCCTCGTAGGACGCGGCTTCGTTCTTGACGTTGGAAAGACGCAGTCCGCGCAGGCTCCGGCCGATGGAAAAGATTCGGTAGCCGTAGCCCTCCAAAATCCGACACGTCTCGCTTCCCAGGCCGTGGTGGTCTTCAAACACGATATCTCGGATTTGCCCGTGTTTCAGTAGGCTTGAAGCGCCGCGAAGAACGTTCGGTTCCGCCCCCTCGACGTCCAGCTTCAACACGCCCACGATTTCTTGTCCCACTTCGTCATCGAGCGTCAGTTGCCGAACTGTCTCGCATCGATCCTGTGACGATGCGGGGGCGCCGACGTAGGAGAGCCCGTCGTTCTCCGCCATTTGAGCCGGAACGACCAGCTGCACCTCGCCTGCTTGGTCTCCTAGCGCACAATTTCGCGTCTCGATCCGGCGGCAGAAGTTTTTTGCGATGGCGACGTTGCGTTGCAAAACCTGGAAAAGCTCGCCGAGCGGCTCATACGCGATGACTTTTCCGGAATCAGTCGTCAATGCCGCGGCAAGCAACGTCATGTATCCGATGTTTGCGCCGGCATCGACGACCAAATCACCGGGCCGAATAAGCCGGCAAAGACACTCCGACACGTTGAGGTCGTACAATCCCGTCGTACAAATGCTGCGGCCGATAGTTTTCCCGGGATCGGCGACGACCGACGCCCCCCAAGAGGTCTGCAATTCACGGTAGCCTTCCGGCGGCGTTCGCAAGGAATAGAGCGCGCGATGGAAGATCTGCGCAGGTCGAAATACGAACCATGGTTTGAGAATTCGTGACAGCACGAGAATCAGCCGGCCCCCGCAAGAACGCTCGTTCCTCTTTCACTCAGGCTCTATCTTACTTGTCTGAAGTCGGGTATCGACGGATATTTCGAAATTGAATCTCGGCGTGAAACCACGAATCGGGATCTCGCTAGGAAACGGGCCTCGGAGATAAAGACTCATGGACGACTCAGGCACTTCTCATATGGGCACGGGCGCCGACTCGGCCGCTGCTGCTCTTCGCATGCGATTTCCGCTGATCGTGGTGGCCTTGTACTGGGCGGCCTATGTGATCGTCGGCCTTTCGCCGCTGCACATGTTCTATACGTTCCTTGCACGGCTCGGCTTGGCCTTCGCGGCCGGTTTGGCCGTGCTCGTATGGTGGTTTCGCGCGCGGCGGTTTTCGATTAAGGCGCGGTTCGGCGTGGTCGGGCTCGTCTTGCTGGGCGGAGTCGTCACGACGTTTCTGCTGCACCATACGGTGATGGCCCCGATCGCTTACCAATGGTCGTTGCCGCTTGTAATGACGCTCGGCACGCTCTGGCTGGCCGCCGTTCGCAACGTTTCACCAAGCCTGCAACTCGCCGGACTCGCCGCGGCGATCGGCTTGGCTTGGCTGCCGGGGCCGCTGGTGCGAATGGAAGGATTGATGGGAGACGGCTCGAACGACGTCTATTGGCGTTGGTCGCAATCGTCCGAAGAGCGGTTCGTCGCCGAATTGCCGAAAGCCTCGTCGCCCGCCGAACTCGGCGATGCGCCGCTTAAACTCACGGCCGGAGATTGGCCGCAATTTCGCGGTCCCACCGGCGATAGCCGAGCCCCCGGTCTGAAGATCGCCACGAACTGGACGCAAGCGCCGCCGAAGCTGGTTTGGAAACATGCGATCGGCCCGGCTTGGTCGAGCGTGATCGTCGTCGGCGATCGAATCTTCACGCAAGAGCAACGGCTTGAGATCGAGGCCGTCACGTGCTACTCGGCCGCCGACGGCAAGCAGCTCTGGTCGCACGAACTCAAAGATCGGTTTGAAGAAGCGCTCGGCGGCGTCGGTCCGCGCGCCACTCCTGCGTTCGCAGACGGCCGCATCTACGCTTTCAGCCCGCGCGGTCGGCTTGATTGCTTGGAAGCCCGCGACGGCAAACTCGTCTGGAGCGTCGATGCGTTTCAGGAAAACGAAGGGAAGCTCCCAATGTGGGGCTATAGCATTTCGCCCGTCGTGGCCGACGGCAAAGTCGTCGTGTTCACGGGCGGCGAAAAGAACCTCGCGCTCGTGGCCTACGACGCCTTGACCGGCAAACGAGCTTGGACGGTGCCGGCCGGATTTGAAAGCTACGCCTCGCCGGTCGTCGTTACTCTGCACGGCAAGCCGCAGGTCTTATTCTTGGGAGACGGAAAGCTCGTCTCCGTCGAACCGGCAACGGGCAAAGTGCTCTGGGAATTCGCATCGCCGGAGGTCAAGACTCCGCCGGCAGCGGCTGTAGGCGAACCGGCCCCGCCCGTCACTTCGCCCCAAGGGCGTCCGGCCGTGCAACCTCAGTTGGTCGGCGACAATCGCCTGCTCCTCTCGTTCGTGCCCGAGAATCTCTTGCAAATCGAGATCTCAAAACAAGGCGACTCATGGTCCGCCCGCGAGATTTGGAAATCGCGAGAGATTCGTCCCGACTACAGCGACTTCGTGGTCTATGACGGACACATCTACGGCTTCGACGCCGTGATCTTCTGTTGCGTCGAGCTTGCGACCGGTAAGCGAAAATGGAAGAAGGGGCGCTACGGCGCCGGTCAGGCTCTGCTCCTTCCGGACGTACCGGCGGTGCTCGTCGTGAGCGAAGAAGGAGAACTCATCCTCTTAGCGTGCAATTCGGAGAAGCACGAAGAGCTCGCGAGGTTCCCCGCCATCGAAGGAAAGACCTGGAACCATCTAGCGCTCAGCCGCGGCAAACTCTACGTACGCAACGCCCAAGAGATCGCCTGCTATGAGTTGCCAGTAGCCGCAGACACGGCTCTGGCGAATCGTTGACGCATCGCGGTGTCCGTAGAATCCGAGATCGTCGAAACGTTAGTGCTCGATCTGCGACCAGTACTCGTCGAATTTGAACGACGGGCTGTTGTCGTGGTCGTGGCATTTGATGCACGTCGTCTGTTCGACGTTTTGTTTCGACACATGCATCAGCTTCCGCATCGTTTCGCGGAATTGCGGATCGGTGCCGGTTTCCGCCGCAACGTGACCGCCGCCGGGGCCGTGGCAATTTTCGCAGCCGTTGCCGGTGAGTTGCGGCGTCTTCAATAGATCCAGAAAGCCGGTCTGAAACGGCACGTATTGTTGCGGATCCCAGCCGGTGACGTGGCAGCTTAAGCATTCGGCGTCGAACTGCCGCGGCGGGTCGAGACGTTCGAGCGTTTCGGTCGCGTGGGCATGTCCTGAGTCCTTCCAAACGTCGTACGCCCCTTCATGGCACTTCGCGCAGCTTGCACTGCCTACGAACTTCGCGATGTCCTGTTTTGCGGCATCGAACCGCGGATGAATCTTCTCGTGAATGCCGAGGTTCTCGCGTCCCGCGATGCGGAGTTGATCTTGGTATTCGACCAAGAGCGTCTTCATGGCCGGCGACTCGGCGAAGCGCGCGTCGAGCGGCACTCGTTGATAACGCACCGGCTTCTGCGGGTCGTCGTAGAAACCAAGCACGATGGCATGCTGGCCTTTTTTACCGACTTCGATCAACCCGGTACGCGTACCCGGCACGGCGCGTAAGTCGCCCGGCGGTTCATCCGCGCCGACGGCTGTGACCGCCAACGTGAATTGTGGAAACTTTTTGACGAGCGCTTCGGTTTCGGCGGGCGTGCCGTAGCAGAGTAGGACGAGTTGGTTGCAACCTTCGGCGACCAACTGCGGCACAACTTCGACCAAGGCCTCCTCGGCCGGCATCGTTACGACGCCGTCGTTGCTGATCGCCTGCCGGAACGAATCGGCCAGCACGCTCGTGACGCCGATCTTCTTACCGGCGACGGTCGTCGTGCGATAGCGGGTCGTGGCGCCCGAGTCAAAAGCGAAGAGCGCGACGTTGGCGGACGTAAACGCTGCCGTCTTGTCGTGATACGGTTCGGTGGCCGCACCGAGCAGTGCGGCGGCGGGCATCCGCAGATCGTCGGCGCCGAAGCCGATCGCCACGTACCCCATATCGATGAGTCCTTTGACCGTCTGCTGGAACTTCACTTCCGTCTGCGTGACGCCGACGCGACGAACCTGCCCGCCGAGATCGATCGGCACCGGGCTCCAACCTTGCTTGGCGAGCTGCGTAAGCAGCGTCTGCCTCCGGCTTAAACCGCCCTTGAGGTTTTCCAAGCCGGAACAACCGCACGGCTCGATGTAGCCGCTGAGGTCGCCCGTGAAGACGAGGCTGTATTTCGGAGCGGGCCAATCGTGAAAGATCGGCCCGTTGCGTTCGACGGCGGTTGCGGCCGCCGCGGCGTAGTCGGTAGGCGGGTGAAGCAGAGCACGTGCGGCTTGAGCAACGATCGGCGTTGCCGCAACGATCTCAGCAGGCTTCGTCGACGGCGGCGTGGTCGCAACCGGCTCCGCGAAGTTACGCGTCGTCGGCGGAGCGACGGGTGCGATGAGGAGCGGACCGGGAGTCGGCGGCGCACTCGGCGAAGGGATCGGCTTGGCGACGGGCGGCGCAATCGGTTCCGCGGCAATCTTTGCGGCGGGCGTTTGAGCAATAGGTGTCGACGATGAAGAGGGCGGCGTGGGCTTCGTCGCCTCGGTCGTAGTCTTTGCACCGACGGCGTTGACCGTGAATGTACTACCGCCGGCTGCGCTCGTGGCCGCGGAGGTGTCGATCTTCTCGGACGAACAACCGCCGGCGAGTGCGACGCACCCGAGGAAGAGAATTCGCCCGACCGTGGCCCAACGCGAAAGCAGCAGCATGCCCGACCGTCCCATCCATGAAAGCAAGTCCGAGTCCGACGCCGTGTCGTCGCGGAATTGTCGGGCCGGCCGGCGTTTGTGGCAACACGGATTTGCGGGGGTCGGGCTCCGTTTAGCTGCGATTCTGCCGACGATTGCGGGCCAGAAAATTCCGGCACTGCGTGAAGAACTCGTGGTAATCGGCCCGGCGGTAATCGGGAAAGGTGAACTCGTGCGACTGCCAAGCCCCGTGCCGATACATGAGCGTGATTTCCGCGTACATGCCGTCGCTCAAATAAATCCGATGGGCGTGATCTTTCGTGGATGCCAGCACGAGCTTCGCCGCGGTGATGTAGCCGGGGTCGAGGTTCAACGGCCGTGGCTCCGCGTGCAGCCCAAGCGCCGCATATTCCGCTTCCCAAGCGTTGGTCCGGAGTTTCACCGCGGCCAACTCGCCGGCATCATAGGCTCCGTCGAACGTCAGAAACGTCTTCCCGAGGCCCGGCCCCATCGTGGCATCGTAGTACGACGTCTCGGCGAACGAGAAGGTCGGGCTCACGAGGGCAGGCGAGCCGTACGCTTCAGCGAGCTTCGCCGCAGCCCAAGCGAGCGTTTCCGGGTAGCGCGTGATGACGGCGACCAGGGGCAACGTCGGCGGGTGCGGTCGGGTGTCGCCCATGCGTTACTTGTACTTCGTGCGTTCGCCGGCGACGAGTTTGGCGACGGCTTCCGCGGCCCCGGCGAGCGGAATCATCTCAGCGGCTTCCTTCGTGCGCCACTTTAACTCCAGGTTGCCTTCCTTCAAGCCGCGGCCGCCGACGACCACGCGGAGCGGAATGCCGATCAGGTCCGCATCTTTGAACTTCACGCCGGGGCGTTGGTCGCGATCGTCATAGAGCACGTCGACGCCCAAAGCTTGCAGTTCACCGTAGAGTTTGTCGGACGCCGCGGCCACTTCGGCATCGGCCGCGTTGACCGACGAGACGATCACTTCATACGGCGCGATCGACATCGGCCAGACGATGCCGTTGGCGTCGCTCTTCGTTTCGATGAGCGACGCGAGGATGCGGTTCACGCCGATGCCGTAGCAGCCCATGATGATCGTGTGCTGCTGCTCTTTGTCGTCGAGGAACTTGGCCCCCATGGCGTCGGAATACTTCGTGCCGAGCTTGAAGACGTGGCCGATTTCGACCGTTTTGCGAACTTCGAGCTTGGCGTCGCTACGGGGCGAAGGATCTCCTTCGGCCGCGTTGCGCAAGTCGGCGAAGTGGTCGACCTTGAAATCGCGGTCGAGATTCGCGCCGACGTAGTGCTGATCTCCTTCATTCGCACCAATGATGCAATTGGCCATGCCCGCGACGTCTTCATCGGCCCAAATCGGCACGGCCGTCTTCAAGCCGACGGGCCCGGCAAACCCGACCGGAGCACCAGTGACGTTTTCAACCGTTTCGTTATCCGCCAATGCCAGCTTCTTCGCCCCGACGGCACGGCGAACCTTGTTTTCGTTCGCTTCGTGATCACCGCGAATCAGTACGGCGATCGGTTTGTCGTCGGCCGTGTAGATCAGCGTCTTGAGCATTTGATGCGGCTTGCACTTCAAGAACTTGCTCACCGCTTCGATGCTGCCGACGTTCGGCGTGTGCAGCTTCGTCAGCGGCTTCGGCTCAATGGTCGACTTGGCCACGTTGCGTTTGCCGATTTCAGCACGTTCGACGTTGGCCGCGTACTTGCTCTGGGGATCGTAGACGACCGTGTCTTCGCCGTTGGGCGTGATGCACATGAACTCATGGCTGGCGTCGCCGCCGATTGGGCCGCTTTCCGCTTCCACGGCCAAGTAGTCGAGTCCGCACCGCTCGAAGATCTTGCAGTAAGCGGCGTACATCTTGTCGTAGCTGGCATTCAGCCCTTCGACGGTGGAATCGAAGCTGTACGCGTCTTTCATCAAGAACTCGCTCGTCCGCAGCACGCCGAAACGCGGACGTTCCTCGTTGCGGAACTTCGTTTGAATCTGATAGAGCGTCAGCGGCAGTTGCCGGTAGCTCGAGACGAACTTTTTCACCAAGTCGGTGATGATCTCTTCGTGCGTCGGGCCCAAAGCCATCGGCACCTTTTTGCCTTGGCGGCGGACGTCGAACCTGATGAGCACGTCGCCGAAGGCTTCCACACGGCCCGTCTGTTCCCACAGGCTGATCGGCGTAATGGCCGGCATGTGCACTTCGACGGCGCCGGCTTTATCCATCTCTTCACGAATGATGGCTTCGGCTTTGCGCAACGACCGATACCCCAGCGGCAGGTACGTGTAAGCGCCGGCCATGAGTTGGTTGATCATGCCGGCCCGCAGCATGAGGATGTGGCTGGGAATTTCGGCTCCCTCGGGGGTTTCCTTCATCGTGGGAATGAGGGTCTGGCTCCAGCCGCACGGCGTCGATCCTTCTCAAGAGGGCAGGGTGCTATCAGCGAAAGCCGGCATTTTAGGGCGACCGGCCGAACGGCGGAAGTGCAACCGGTACGGCGACGGGCGACTCGCGTCGTCGGGAATTCGCGGCTTTGCTATAAGACCGACACGTGTGGCAACGAAAGGGTGCAAGCATGCCGGGCGAACATCTCGATCTGAGCAGTTCGGCGGACGACGACCGCGGCGCTTCCGCGCATCTGCCGACGGCCGGCGGGGCAGGGGAGTCGCGGCCGTTTCTCGGCGTACAATTCCGCTGTTGCGACGTCTATGCGCGGATCTACGTCAATCGCGACTACACGGCTTATCAAGGGCACTGCCCACGCTGCTCGCGGCCGGTGCATATTCGGATCGCGGCGGGCGGCAGCGATTCGCGATTTTTCGAGGCGTGCTAGCGCGGACGCGAGTTCCGCCGCGAAACGGACTCGCACGACGCTTGCACTTGGCGTCGCCTTGTCGTGCGGCGGCGCTTTCGCTATCGTTCGCCGCCCCTGTTTTCCGCTTTGAAAGAGTCATGGACTTCGACGTCGCCAAAACCACGCGTGTGTGCGCCGCCGGCGGTCGCGAGATCGCGGCCGGCGAGACGTATCACTCTGTATTAGTTCGCGACGGAGCCGACGTGAAGCGACTCGACTTCGCGCGCAGGCTTGGACCGGCAGACCTGAGAATGCGATCGCCGATTGGGTTTCGGTGATGCCGCAGCGTGAGGAATCGGCGAAGCGCAAGCTCGCCCCCAGCGAAGTGCTGCTGCAACTCTTTCACGAGTTGGCCGAGCAGCCCGGGCAGGAAGACATGCGGTACGTACTTACGCTGATGCTGATCCGTCGGCGGCTGATGCGATTGGAAGATACGACGAAAGAAAACGGCGTCGAAACGATGACGCTGTACTGCGCCCGCGACGAACAGACCTATCAGGTGCCCGCAGTGGCGCCTGATGCCGCGAGAATCGACGAAATTCAGAACTATCTAACCGGCCTCCTGTTCGCCCCCGCCGGTTAACCCGAACTACGGCACACGCATGAACGGCCGCCGCCCGACATTTTCGCCGACGCTCATAACGCTGGCCGCACTGGTGCTGCTGACGACGGCCGGCGGCGCGCAGTGCATTCCGCCGCGCTTCCAGCGATATCAGGCTGCGCCAATCTCCGGCCCGCGCAGTGTTGACGGAGAATCCGCAACAGGGCGACATTATCCAAGTCGTCAACGCAAACAGCGCCCTCATTCGTTCGCTCTACACGACTGATGCGACGATGAGCGTGCCGGGAGCACCGTCGCTGCGGGCAAATTTGGCGATTGAGCGTGAGAAGAAGCTGCGACTGCGCCGAAACGGCGTTGACCGGCGCGGAAGTCGACATGGGTAGTAACGACGAGTTGTTTTGGTTTTGGGTGCGACGCAATCCGCCGCCGACGCTGTATTACTGTCGGCACGACAAGTTTGCCACGAGTTCAGCGCGACAGGTCGTGCCGGTCGATCCGGCGTGGATGCTCGACGCCGTCGGGCTCGTGACGTTCGATCCGTATCATCAACACAGTCAGCCAACGCGCACGACCAACGGCAATTGGGAGATTCGCACGAGCTTCACCGGACCGGCGGGGCCGATGACAAAATCGACCGTGGTCGACGGCAGTCGCGGGTTCGTCCTGGAGCAACACTTGTTCGACGCCCGCGGCGTGCTCACGGCCAGCGCCTTGGCGAGCAAGCACTGGCGCGATCCCGGCACCGGCGCGATCGTGCCGCAACAAGTGAAGATCAGTTGGCCGGCGACGCAGTTCTCGCTGGAGTTCGACGTGAAGAGTTGGCAGGTGAACAACATCCCGGCCGACCCGACGGCGCTCTTCAGCATGCCGAATTACCCGGGCTGGGCCGTGGTCGATTTGGGCAACGCCACACCGCAACCGGGACAGACGTCGTCGATGTTGCCGAGCATTAGCACGCCGCTGCCGGGACAATTGCCACAAGGAAATGCAGGGCCGGGACGTGCAGACCTGATCGGTTTCGCACCGCAATCCGCTCCCGTTGCTCCTACGAACCCGAACGCTCCGGTGTACGCGACACCCGGCAATGCGGTCCCGGCGTCGTTGCAACCGGCGGCGGGTGTCCGCAGATACTAGCCGGGACGGCACAGAAATCGGGTCAAAATCGCGACAAATTGGCCGAACTTATCGCGGGATGAGCGGCGTCCAAGCCAAACATTTGAATATTGCGAGTTTGCCCGCCTAAAAGCGGGGCCCGAAAGCATTTACGGCGCAGAAAAATCTGTTGCAATGCATGCAGAGGCAAATATCATCACAGAGTGAGGCGAACTAGCCGCCCGCCGGTGACTGAATCGGCGACCGCGGGGAGCGCACGCAAGCGTAGAATTTATAATGTCGGCCGATTGCTCGTTCCTGACGAAACGATCACGACCGAACTGAACGCACATTTGACATGTGGAGTCGCCGGCTATGCGATGGATGAACTGGTTGAGCGCCGCAACGGTACTGTCGGCCGTGCTAAGCAACGTAGATACGTCGCAAGCTCAAGCCTTGACCGGCGCTGCAGACACGATGGCAGAGTCGGGCGCTTCGCTTGATCGCCTGCGCAGTGCGGCCTACAGCGCGTTTACTCGCCAAGAGTATGCGTTGCAGCCGGACGGCAATCTTCGCGGTAAGGTCCAAGCGGTCGATACGGCCGGCTCGCTGACGCCGGCTCGCGTGAAGCTCTTCTTCGTGCGTCATGGCGAAATCATCTCGCAAGCGAGCCCTGATACCCAAGGCGTGTTCCAAGTCGGCGGCTTGGCCCCCGGTTACTACTCCGTCATTTCCCAAGGCGACAGCGGTTTCTCGTCGGTCGGCGTGAAGGTCGTTGCTCCGCCGGAAAAGTCGGAAGCTCCGAAAGCCAACACGATCGGTCGCACGCGCGAAGTATCGCTGGCCAAGGTTGAAGGCCCCGGCGCCGATTCGTTGAACATCGTCGTGGTGAAGGCGGGAGACGTGTCCGCCGCTTGGGGCGTGGCCCGTATGATGAACGGCATGCCCGGTTCTCCGATGGCCTCCGTCGCAACGACCGGAACCAATCGCTTAGTGAGCGCGAATGAAAAGGCGAACGAAGCGGTTGAAGCGGTGCAATACGATGACGAATTGCTGATCGCCGCTTACGAGCGGGGAACCTTTACGCTCCGTCCCGACGGCAAGATCTCCGGCAAGCTCATGATGTTCGACAACAGCGGCAACTATGTCGTTGCTCCGAATATGCCGGCCTTCTTCCTGCGTGATGGTCGCGTGGTCGCCCAAACCCGCAGCGATGCCTCGGGCAACTACGAAGTTTCTTTGAGCCCGGGCTACTACTCGTTCGTAACCGCCGGGTTCGACCGATTCGGTGCGGCTGGTATCACCGTGACCGCTCCTCCGGCCGGCGAACAAGTGCCGACCTCTCCCGTGAAGTCGATTAGCTTCAATGCGGCTACGCGTCAGCCTGGTCAGCAACCCGGCCCTGGCGGCGGCGGCGGCGGCCAAGGTGATGCGAACGCGGCCGGCGGCGGCGGAGCCGGGGGTGGAGGATTCGCCGGGGGTGGCTCCTGGCGGTGGTGCCGTGGGCGGCGGCGGTGGTGGTGCCGGCGGCGGCCTTGGCGGCTTAGGTGCGGCCGCAGCAATGGTCGGCGGCGCCGTAGCGGTCGGAGCCAGCAACAATAACAACAGCGGCACCTCGACCAACAACTCTCCGAACAACTAACCTCAAACGTCCGACATACCACAAAGGGCGATCGGAACGCCGCACTCTCGGGTTCCATCGCCCTTTGTTGCATCTTGTCGCGCCAGCGAAGAGTTACCGAAACTAGGAGAGGATGCCGTTAGCGCCTTGCGAATTGCGTTATGCGGTTGGCTCCTGTTAGTCGTCGCCGCCTTGCCGTGGCTATTTGGCGGCGTCGACATGTCGACCAGGGCTTGGCTTTGCCTTGGTCTCTTGCCGCCGGTTCTCGGCGGCATTTTTTATTGGCGAGAGGTTGCCGAAGCGAGTCGCCTGATTCGCTTCCCCTTGTTGCTATTTGCCGCCGCCGTCGGTCTCGGGGCGTGGCAACTTTGGACGTACGACTCTGCCGGCAGTCCCGCAGGCGAATTGCGGGCTTGGTTCGCCGCCGAACCTGAGGCGGCAACCGACCCGATGCCGCGAAGCGTTCATGCTCCAGCGACGCGTCGTGACTTGGCGTTGCTCGCGGCGGCCGCGGCGTCGTTCTTGCTTGGAGCAGTATTCTTCGGACGAACGCGGGCGCTCACCATTCTCATGGCGGTACTGACCGTCGTGGCCGTGGCCGTGGCTTGCTTCGGGCTCAATCACCGCGCTTCACCGACGCCGTGGAGCTACGGCGGCATGTCCGCTCCCAGCGGAACTCAACCGTTCGGACCGTTCATATCTCGCAACAATGCCGCAGGCTTCCTTTGCATAGGTCTGGCTGCGGCATCGGGGCTCCTGCTGTTTCGCGCCGAGCGTCTTCGGAAGCGCTCGCTCGGCTCGCGTCAGCGAGGAAACACGACGTTTTTACAGGCGGTGTTGTTAGACCCGCTGTTGCTGACTCTGCTGACATGCGTCTTGTTGCTGGCGGCGGCCGTCGTCGGAACGTTGTCGCGAGGCGGAATGCTCGCCGCGATTTTAGGCTTTGGCGCGGCCGTCCTCTGTTTCTCTCTCGTCAGGCAATCGTCGTTTTATTTCTGGCCGATCGCCGCCTCGTCGGCCTTAATCCTCGCCTTCGTCACTTGGCTGGGACTAGGCGACGCCGCGGCGGTCCGCTGGAACAATGCGGTGGACGCGGCCCAACGCGGCGAGGGGAGGCTCCTGCTTTGGCAAGAATGCCTTGAAGCGGCCAAGGTCTATCCATGGACCGGTTCCGGCTTGGGAACGTTTTACTACGGGCATGCGCCGTTCCAACGACATCGTACGTTGGGAATGTATCGCTACGGCGAGAGCCAGTATTTCGACGCCTTGGTCGTCGGCGGCTGCGCCGGCTTGTCGCTCCTCGTGTTATTGGGCGTGTATTGCTGCCGATCAATTCCCGCGTTGATGAGGTCCGCCGAAAGCTCGGAACAATCCGGCGTGGCCTTCGCGGCGGCAAACCTGATCTTCATGCAGTTCATTTACGGGATGTTTGATTTTGGTTGGTACCTACCCGCCAATTTCATCCCGCTTTGCCTTTGGTGCGGCGGGTTGGCGCGCCTTGCTGCGGAAAGACGGAAACATCAGCGAGTTCGAACTCGGCAATCGTCGTCAAAAACGTCGCCTGAAGGACGAACGGTGACCGCGTCGAAGTCTGAAAATCAAGCAGGACGCGCACCGGTCGGCATGCGAAGGCCTACGGAACCGGCCGTTGACGAACCGGAGCAGGATTCGCCGCGCTACACGTCACCCGGCGTGATTCCAACTGTGGTCGGAGTGGCGTTACCTCTCGTCTTGGCTCTCGGACTCCTTGCCGCGTTCCGAGAGACGCGACAGCGCCGCCCTCGTCGAAGCGGCCGATCGCGGTTCTCGGTCGCTCCTGGCGCCCGATGCAACTCCGTCGATTGTCGAAACGGATGCGGCGCTCAATCAACTTCGAACGGCGATCGACGGTTGTCCGGACGACGGTGAGATTCGTCTGCGTTTCGCCGAGGTGCTCGCCAAACGGTACGAAATCGAGGCCAAACGACCGCTGCTCGATCTCTATTCCGCCGCATCGGTCGCTGAACGCATCGACAACGCCGGCGGATTGCAAAGTTTGCGCACGCAGACCACGGACGTCGAAGATCTCCGGCTGGCGCTCAGCGAAACGAAAAATGCTCGGCGGCTGTGCCCGTTCAACTATTTCGCCCATTTGTCGGCGGCGCAGTTGTGCTGGTTGGACGCCCCGCCGAATCAGGCCGCTTGGTATCTGGAGCGAGCCGAACGGCTGGCTCAGGGTCGGAGCGATTGGTTGTTCACGATCGGCGCACTCCAGCTTGATGCCGCGCGATTCGACGATGCGTGGCGAGCCTGGCGCGAAGCCTGTCAATTACAGCCGTCGCTTGCAGATAACGTGTTTGCTCTCGCTCGGGGCTATCTCTCGCCGCGCGAAGCGTTGGAAAAGTTGCTGCCGAGCGATCCGGAGGTCATCGCAGGCTTGGCGGTAAGTTTGCTAAACGACTCATCCGACGTCGCAACCCGAAGTCTGTATTTCGAGAAGGCCCTCAACCTGCTCAACACGGACGCTCACCCGACGGCCGTACGGCTTTTCGTGCGCGGAAACGCGCTCGCCGAGTTGGGGCGGCTCGAAGAAGCCGACGGCCAAATCAGCCAAGCTCTGCGCGACGGGCATGCTCGGCCCGAGTGGTATTTTGAATTGGCGGCCGTGCGGGCGGCTTTGGGAAAACGACAGGCTGCGGACATCGCCTATTCCCGGTATGAATTGCACGAGGGTTCTTCGGCCCGCCCCTCCAAAGACTACTTGGAACGCGCGACTACTCTTATCCGTCGGCTTCCGTCGCCGGATGCCGCAGCACTGCGACGCTGCGCCGATTTCTATATGGAGTTGGGCACGCCGGCCGAGGCCGTAACTCTCTATCGGGAAGTGACGAAGCTTCGGCCTTCCGACGCCGACGCCTTCGGCGGGTTGGCGACGTCGCTTTGGCAAGTAGGCAAGGCCGAAGAGGCGTTGGAAGCCGTCAAAACCGCCGTCGCCCTCAAGCCCACCGAGTCGGCTTGGCGCGATCTTATGCATGTAGCCCAAGAGTCGATCCGAAAAAAAGCGGCCGACGAGAAAACGGAGGCCGATAAATAACCGAGTTCGGATCGCTGCGCCCAAGTTCGAAGCCGTTTCGGATCAGTGGCGCAATCTTGTCGGACGACTCCCGCGGTTGAGTTCAGGTTGTTGAATCGAAAATGGCCCCTTTATCGTCTCATCTCGAACTGCTGGGCCGACGTGCACGAAATCTTGGCGAAGCGATACTACGTCGACTTGGCCTACCGGATCCCAACGGGCTGGACTACGACCGCCAAACGATCGCATTCATGCGTCGATACTTGCGGCCTGATTCTAACTGCGTCGACGTCGGGGCTCACGGCGGCGATCTACTACGGCATATGTGCCGCATCGCACCGCGCGGGCGGCATCACGCGTTTGAACCTTTGCCGCATCTGGCCGAAGAATTGCGGCGGAACTTTCCGCAGGCCTCCGTCCACGAGGCGGCCGTATCCGACGCTGCCGGAACGGCCGAATTTCAGTTCGTTGAAAACGCGCCGGGCTACAGCGGATTGCGAAGGCGCCAATACGACCGCCCGGACCCGCTCATCAAAGTCCTCCAAGTTAAGGTAACGACGTTGGACGACGTCATGTCGAACACCGCGTTGCCGGGTCTCATCAAGATCGACGTCGAAGGAGGCGAATATCACGCCCTACTCGGTGCGGCTCGAACGATCAAGGCGTCGAAGCCGTGGATTATCTTCGAGGCCGGACGGCGTTCCACGGGCGAATACGGCGTTACAGCCGAAGCGATATTTGATTTGCTCGCCGAAGATCACGGCTACCGCGTGACGACGCTGCGGCGACATGCACATAAGAACGCGCCGTACGACAAACAGGAGTTCGTCGCAAACTGGCACGGCGGACGTGAGTTCTTCTTTCTGGCGTATTCCGATACGAAGCCGCCTTCGGGCTAGACGCCTCTCGGATTACAGGTCATTCACCGACGGCCCCTTCCGTGCCGCCTACGCACGTCAGGGCCGACAAACCGTGTGATCTTCGCCGAAGATATTGGGTTCGGCCTTACTCCCCCGGCAGCCGATCTCGCACGATCGTTGGAATTCGCCGGCCGGACGACGACTTGAGCGAAGGCCTTGCGCGGCCTTCATCATTTCTTCATGGTGGAATGCGAAATTGACGCCGTTCGGATCACGTGACTCTTCCAACGACACGTACTTCCATTCGCGATCTACTCATGAGCGCCACCGGTACTCTTATGCTCTCGATCGTCATTCCGGCGTATAACGAGGAGCAAAACCTACCGCGAACGATCGCCGATTTGCAGACGGCTCTCCGTGCCGCAGACATCCCGCACGAGATTATCGTCGTCAACGACAACAGCCGAGACGGCACCGAGCGAGTCGCCCGCGAAATTATCCGTGAAGACGCCTCGGTTCGTTTGGTCAATCGCCGACCGCCGGGAGGTTTCGGCCGAGCGGTGCGTTCGGGCCTCGAGGTCGTTACCGGCGACGTAGTCTGCATCGTTATGGCGGACTCTTCGGACCATCCGGAAGATGTCGTCGCCTATTACCGCAAGATTGAAGAAGGCTACGACTGCGTCTTCGGCTCACGATTCGTCGCCGGTGCTAAAGTCGTCGACTACCCTAAACGAAAGCTGATCGTCAACCGTATCGTCAACAAGACGATGCAATGGCTGTTTTGGTGTCCGTTTAACGATCTGACCAACGCGTTCAAGGCCTTTCGTACGTCGGTGATTCGCGAAAGCGGACCGTTTCACGGCAGCCACTTCAACATCACGATCGAGATGTCGCTCTCGGCGCTGATCCGCAGATACAACATCGCGCAGATCCCCATCTCTTGGACCGGCCGCACTTGGGGCTCCTCCAATCTTCGCATCCGCGAAATGGGGCGACGTTATCTTGCGACGCTGCTGCGCCTGTACGGCGACAAGATGCTGCTTTCCGACGACGTGCTTGCGGAACGCCTCGCGCATCGGGCCGCAGAAGAAGAACGCCTGCTGATGCTCCGCCGACAAATTCGCAGTTCGACGGAAGAAGCGAGATGCCGGGACGGCGGATGATCGAATCCTCCGAAGGTTCTCTCGCTTAACGTCGGCGCGGCGTAACGCTAAGTACCCGGCTGGCGCCGCCGAGCCTAATTGAGCTGCAAGAGTCGATCTGCAAGCGTCATCGCACGGCCGATCGCCTGATCCATATCGAAATAGCGGTATTCGCCGAGCCGGCCGCAGATCATCGTCCTCTCCAATGCATCGGCGCGACGACGATACTCGCCATAGAGCGTCGCGTTGCGATCATCGGGAAACGGATACTCGTACTCGCCCGGGTGAATCGGCGAATACGGCGTTTCCGTCGTCAGCACGGTGCCGCGAATTCGGTCGGCCAGATCGCCGCGCATCATGTGCTTCCATTCCAGCGTTCGAATATGCGGTCCACCGGCATGCAGCGGATTGTTCACTTGCCCGCACGGCTGAAAGAACTGGGCGACGTCCGGCAAATAGCGGTGTTCGCGGCGTTGCCCGCGGTAGGCAAGCTTGCCGAGTTCAAACTCAAAAAACTCGTCGATCGGTCCGGTGAACACCAATTGTTTGCGCACGTCAAACTCATGGCGTCGGCGGAGAAAATCGCAATTCAGCAAAAGCGGCACGCCTTGCAGCATGTTGCGCATCCATTCCGCGTAACCCGGCAGCGGAATCCCTTGGTACGGACATTGAGGTTTCAGCCTCGGTTCGTCGTCGTGGCGGACGTCGAATCGCCCGCATAGCGACGCCGCCAAAGCGGTCGCCGGAACGCCCCATTGCTTCTCGTTGTATTCCTTGACGAACCGCTCGTAGATCACGCGCGGCATGATGGCCAAAGCGGCTTCTTCGAAATTCGCCGGCGTGCCCGTAAATTCCGGGCGCCAATTTTCTCCCACGACGCGGCGAATGTAGCTCGCATTGATCGGCCAACGCGCCTGCTCTTCAAGTACGTCTGCGAGCAGGGCCGCTTCGTACTTGTAGAACTCGGCAAAGCGCGTCGCAAACTCCCAGATTCGCGGCGACGTCGTCCGGAAGTAGTGCGGGCCGTAGGTGTGGACACGGATGCCCGACTCATGGGCATGGTCGTGCACGTTGCCGCCCCAATGAGAGCGACGATCGACGACCAAGACTTCGCGTCCCGCGTCATGCAGCGTCCGCGCAATCACGGCTCCCGTCAGGCCGGAGCCTATCACCAAATAGTCCACGGTCGCCATCAATCACCGATCTTCGTTCGTTGGCATCGGTGACATTGTAACCGCAGATCGGCCGCCGGCGGCGATTTAGTTCGCGCCCTCGACGGCGTACATCTCGCACAGATGATCGATGAGTTCGTTCGCCGTGTGGACCTTACCGGTCGGCAAGCGGAAATTCTGGCCGCGAGGATCCTTGGCGAGCATATTTTCAACGACCTTCGAACCCTCGTCGCTCAAGATATGCTCGAAGGCCCGCTTGCCCTGATTCGAATGAATCATTTCGTCAAGGAGTTTGCGCCCCGTCTCGCTCCAAGACAACCGCTCAAGCCGATCAAACGAGCCGGGCAGCTTGGCGATACTGCGCATGAACATCCGCCCTTCGGGCGTGCGCATCAGCTTGATAAACGGATCGCGATCCGGAAGAAACGAATCGTACAGGCTCTCGGTGTCGGGAGAGCGATAGCCGCTCTCGATCAATTCATTGAAGATCGGTTCGACGTCGTCTTGCGAGATGAGATCGCCCGGAGCATAGAGCACGTTGGCACGCAAATGCCGACTGACCAACTCCTCCACTTGCTTGCGTTTCAACGGCGGAGGGCTCGGCGACACGTCGGCGGCGCGACATTCCGCGGCGACGAAACCTAAAAGCAGAGCGACAGCGGCGGCGACGCGCAACGACCCCGTCATGGCAACCTCGTACGTTTCCGTCGAAAGCATTCGCCGACTTTAGAAGGGCGTCCGGCGGCGATTCACGTCCGCTACAACCGGAACGTTCGGCACACGGCAGGTCGGCGTCATCGCAAACGTAGGTCACGGAACGCAGACTGCGAGCGAGTTTTTTGCTTTCTTGCGGTTTTCGACCTAGGGTTGCGTTGAGGATCGCTGCTCAGCCCCGCACATCGACGATTCTGCACCTTGTTTTCACCCACCAAAGATCATCATCCGGGTATCGCCATGGCCAGCCTTTCGCCTGCAGGCCGTTCGCTTCGACGACGTCGTGCGGGTTCGCAACGTCGGGGCATTATCATCGTTCTCACCGCTATTCTGCTGGTGTTCATGCTAGGCATGATCGCCTTCGCGGTCGACGTCGGCTACATCGCCAACGCTCGCACGGAAATCCAGCGGGCCACCGACTCGGCCGCCTACGCGGGAGCCGGCGCACTCGTCAACGGGACGGCGGCCGCAACCACGTCTGCTCAGCAATTTCTCGTCGCCAACAAAGTCGCGGGCACGGCGCTCAACACGTCGAATTCCGTGATCGAATACGGCTTCTGGGACACGAACAACCGGACCTTCACGGTCACGAACAATAGTCCGAACGCCATCCGCGTGCGGGCTTCGGCAAGCAACACGCCGCTCTTCTTCGGCAACGCCATCGGCAAATCGAACTTCGGCGTGACGAGCACGTCGATCGCCACGTACCAGCCTCGCGACATCGGCTTGGTGCTCGATTACTCCGGTTCGATGTGCTACGACAGCCAATTTCGCAATATCAATCTGCTTGGGCAATCGGCCATTGAAGCCAACCTGCAGCAGATCTGGCAGCAACTTGGCTCGCCGAAGTACGGCACTCTGAACTGGTCGCCGGTTTCTTACGGCAGCAGTTCGACAAGCAACTCGAGGATTAAGAGCAATTTCAAGCTCAACACCGTTTCCTATCCGTACCCAGGCGGATCGTGGGACGAGTTCATCGACTACGTGCAAAGCGACAACGACATTCAGTCGGCCGGCTATCGCAACAAGTACGGGATGATGACGTTTTTAAGCTATGTGCTCGAAAAGCGTTGCGGCGCCGACGACACGCCCGGCTTGCACGTGACGAGCGAACAGCCGATCACGGCTTTGAAAGACGCCGTCGACGTGTTCCTCTCGTTCCTTTCCGACAACAGCACCGACGATCGCGTCAGCCTTTCGATCTACACCTTCAGCGACAACACGGCCAAGCTCGAGCAAAGCCTCACGAAGACCTATACGCTCATCTCGAACGTCACTCGCAATCGACAAGCCGGCCATTACATCGGCGGCACGAACATTTCGGCCGGCATGACGAAGGCTCGCGTCGACTTACAGAACAATGCCCGCGCCGGCGCGAAGAAGATGATGGTGCTGATGACGGACGGCGTCGTGAATCTGCCGTCGGGCAACACGACGAGCGATAAGAACAAGGTGATCCAAGAGGCGAATCTAGCCGCGGGAGCCGGAATTCCGATCGTCACGATCGCCCTCGGTGCGTATGCCGATACGGCGCTGATGCAGCAAGTCGCCGACATTACCGGCGGCGCGGCCTTCATCGTGCCCGGCGGCCAACCCATCACTCAAGTTCAGGCTCAGTTGGAACAAGTTTTCCAACAGGTGGCCGCCGATCGGCCGCTTAAGCTCGTTCAGTAGAACTCGATTGAACAAGTCAACGCCACGACGGCCTCGCGATTCGAAAGAGTTGCGGGGCCGCCGTCTTTTTAGGCCGCTTTGACATAAGGGGCGTCGACTCGCGACGATAATCGCTCGACGACTTCACCGTCGAGAACTTCGAACACGCGGTCGCAAGCTCCGAGCGCCGCAGGGCGATGCGTGACGACGACGACCATCGCCCGACCTCGAAGCCGACGGATCGTCCCAATCACGCGATCTTCGGTTTCGGTATCCAGAGACGCAGTCGGTTCATCGAGCACGATGACATCGGGTAAGTCCGCCAACGCGCGCGCCAAACAGATGCGTTGGCGTTGGCCGACGGACAGTTCGGTTCCTCGTTCACCGACCGGCGTTTGAAGTCCGGCGGGCATACGACGAAGCTCATCGGCCAATCCGGCATCTTCGACGGCTTGCTGAATCATCGCATCGCTAACTTGATCACGTCCGAATCGAATGCACTCGGCGATCGATTCGTGAAACATGGCCGGTTCTTGAGGCACATAGGCGATGCGAGAATAGAAGGCGTCTCGCGAAAAGAGTTCGGCCGCTTGTCCGTTAAGCAATGCTCCGCCCGAGGTCGGACGCGCGAGTCCGAGCAAGAGGTTTACTAGCGTAGTCTTGCCTGCGCCTGAACGACCGATGATCCCGACAACTTCGCCACGGGTCCAACGACAATCAACGCCAGCGAGCACCATCTGCGAATTTTCGTAGGCGAATCCTATATCGCGAAACTCAACCGACTCAATGCGCGAGATCGGCAAACCGCCTTGCGGAAGTCGGGATTGCTCGTATTTGACGACGGTGTGCGCAACCTCTTCCAAGAAGGGCCGCACTTCGTGAAGTTGCTGCGACGTAGCATGCAGGTGCTGCAGCGAGGACGCCGATCGCAGCAGCAGAACGAGGCTAACGACGGCCGCCGTTCCCGCCGCTGCATTGTGATAGCCCCACCAAAGCCCTGCCGCCAAGAGAAAACCTGCGGCTGCCTGATGTACGGCCGGCAGCAGCGAACCCCAGAAGTTTTGCGTGCGGCGCGTGGCGCCGATTAAGTCCGCAGCGTGATCTGCCTTTGTTTTCACGCCTTGCTCGGCGCGAAAGACTCTCAATTCCCGCAGCAAGCCGGCCGTTTGGCTGACAAGATGCACGTAGTCGGCCAACGCCGAGGCTCGGCCGCGTCCGGCAGCGATTCGCTTCGCCGCGAGCGGGCGAACCGCTAGGTGACAAACAACGAGAAATCCAGCCCCTACTAAAGCGGTAACCGGAGACGAAAGAAACGCGGCACCCACGAGCATGAGACACGTCACGGCATGAATCAAGCTCCAGGCCACGGCCGTGTAAGCTTTGCTCACGCACTCCGTGTGATGAGTCAGCAAGTGCTGCAATCGGCCCGAAGGCTCACGGCTTTGCAGGCTCCATTCGGCACGCAGCAACGCGGACAGCAATCGCCCGCGATGTAGCTTCTCATAAGCTTCGACGCCGCGCGCCCAGAGCCAAACCGCCGCACCTTGAGTTATCAAGCGAACAATGGTCGCCGCCGCCACCGCGACGAGCAACATCGGCACGGACCAGCGGCCGACCAACTCGGAAAGTCCGCCAAAGCTCGAAGCGGCGGACGACGGCGCCGATGCTTCTCGCCCGAGGCGCGACATCACATGAATCGTCAGTCCGATGACGATGGCTTCCGCACCGACGGAGGCCAGTTGCCAACCCGCCAGCGCCGTCAAACGACGCGGCAAGTTCGGCAGCATTTGAAGCAACAGGCGAATCATCGACCGGTGTCCGGGCTATGCGAAGTGTCGCCGACGCGCGGATCGACGGCCGACCCGGCGCAAAGCTCAGACGGGCGATATAGCAAAAAGCCGGCAATGCGCCGCGGTCAGCTTCCGCCGGCGCTGCCGGCTTGACGCGCGAGGTGGCACGCCTAGGCCGCCGATCTCACTTAGATCCGTTCGACTTCATAGTCGCCTAATTCGACGGAAGCGCCCTGCTGCAGAAACCGCACGGCCACCAGCAGCCGCGTCGTTCCGCGTCGTTGAATGACGATTCCTTCCAAGTCGCGAAACGGCCCGGAGCGAATTCGCACCCTCGTTCCGGCCTCAATCTTGGCTTCCAAAGTCACCGCGGCGCCACCGGCGATCAGGCCGCGAAGATTCCGCAGATCGTGCGTGAGCGCGACGCCGTCGGCCACTTCCAAGCAACGGCTCACGCAGTTCGTCGTCAGCGCGGTGCGTCGAGTTTCGTCGTCACCGTAAACGAACACATACCCGGAGAAGAGCGGCGCGTACGACGTTCGCTCGCGTCCCGACGGCGATCGCGCGCTTGGCGACTTGCGGACCGTAGTATGGAATGTCGAAGCCACGGAGTTGGCGCATGAACGCCTTCTCTTGGCGCGACTTCAAATAGAAGGCCCACCAGTGCCGAGTCGAGTCGTTCCCCAACTCCGGCGTTTCGAAGAGCTGGAGCGGATGAAGGTCGGGCTCAAAGTTCAGGATGGGCATCGGCGCACGATCGGGGACCTGCTGCAAATCACGAAGCTAACAACGTTCGCTACAGTGTATTTTCGGCGCTGCGAGCGAGTTCGGCGATCCCGCGTTCTCTAGAAAACCAAAAGGCTCCGGGCAGGAATGCTCGGAGCCTTTGCGGGACAACAACTTAGATTCGTTCAACCGACTTTCGACTTACGTCTTACGACCAGTGAACTTGCAATTGGTTTTCGATTTCTTCTACTCCGTCCAGCTTGCGCAGCGTCTCTTGGGCCATCTGCTTCTGGTAGTACGAAGCGACCGTGCCGCGCAGGATGATGCGGCCTTTGCGAGCTTCCAGTCGTAGCTGTTTGCGAGCCAGGTGCGGACTCTGTTCGAGCGCTGAGCGGGCACGATCGGCCAATTGGGCGTCGACCATAGGCGGGGACCTTCCGAATTTGGAGAGATGTGGAAGGAACGAGCAACGCCGCCAAAGTTTCGCCGACCGGCAATGTCGAACAACCGGCGATTCGGCGGCTTTCATATCTACACCGCAGAATGCCGCCGTGCGGGAAAGTTGTGGCGAGACGCAGGCGCAAGGCCTCGCGAAACGCGAAGCCGCCGCCGCCGATACCGATTGTGCCGACGAAGTGCAGGCTTAGCCCGCGCTGGTGCCCAGGAGCCAAGCCGGCAAGAATCCGGCCGCCGGAAGTTCGATCACCTTCACGCTCGTGATGGCCGGATGATCGCAAACTTCTTCGAGCGCCTCGGCGCTCGGCTTGTTGTCGAGGTTGAGGATGCCCACCGCTTCGCCGCCTGGCTCCGCACGACCAACGGTCATCTGAGCGATATTCACACCGTGCTTGCCGAACACGGTGCCGACCTTACCGATAATGCCCGGCACGTCTTTGTGCGTGAAGACGAGCATCACGCCGTCTAGGTAAGACTCCAGGCGGAACTCGCCGAATTGCACGAGCCGCGCCATGTCGTGCCCAAAGACCGTCGCCGCGGCTTGGTACGTTTTGTCTTCCGTCGCGAGTTCGGCGACGATGACCGAGCTAAAGGCCCCCATGTCGGCACGGGTTTGCTCAAGAAGCTCGATGCCGCGTTCTTTGAGCAGCACGTCGGCGTTGACGATGTTGGCCTGATTGTCCATCGCATGCTCAAGTAAGCCTGCGGCGAAGGCCGACGTGATGAGCTTCGTTTCCTTGACCGGCGACTTCGCCGCGATACGTGAGCTTGCACCCCTTGGCAGGCTTCTCCGGCAAGTTGCGCCAGCAGCAAACCCAAACGGTAACCGACGTTCAAGTAACCGCGAACGGCGTCGAGCTTCGCCGGATCAATCGTCGACATATTCACCGCGCACCGAATGGCGCCGGTCGTCAGATAGTCGACGAGCAGTTGGCAGCCTTCCACGGCGACCTGCGTCTGGGCCTCTTCCGTGCTCGCGCCGAGATGCGGCGTACACAACACGCCGGGCATGCCGAAGAGTTCGTGCTGCTTGCACGGCTCGGTTGCGAACACGTCGAGAGCGACGCCGGCGATCTGGCCGCTCTTCAGACCTTCGACGAGGGCCTCTTCGTCGTAGATGCCGCCGCGAGCGCAATTGACCAACCGCACGCCCTTCTTGAGGATCGCCAGCTCCTTCTTCCCGACCAACCCCTTGGTTTCCGGCGTCAGCGGAGTGTGGACGGTGACGTAGTCGCAATGCGGTAACATTTCCGGAACCGTGCTGTACAACTCGATGCCAAGTTCGCTGGCCCGTTCTTTCGTCATGAACGGATCGTAACCGAGGACGCGCATTTCCATGGCCCGGGCAGCGCGAGGCGACCGTCAGGCCGATACGTCCCGAGACCGACGATACCGAGCGTTTTGCCGGCCAACTGCGTTCCCATGTACTTTTCCGATCCCACTTTCCTTCGATCAAACTCTGGTACGCGGGTGCGACGTTGCGGGACAGCGCCATCATCAGCGCGATCGGCATGTTCGGCCGTGCTGATCGTGTTGCCGGCCGGCGTGTTCATCACCACGATGCCGAGCCGCTTGGCGAGTTTGTCGTCGATATTGTCTGTGCCGACCCCCGCACGGACGATAACCTTCAACCGGGTGTTGCCTTCCAACGCGGGCCCCTTGATCGTGGCTCCGCTGCGCACGATGGCCCCGTCAAAATTCTTCAGCGCATCGCGCAACTCTTCAACCGGTCGCGTCTTCCAACCGGTCTGCACTTCGTACTCAATGCCCGGCGTGTTCTTCAGCAGGGCGAGACCTTCGTCGGCGATCTTATCGAGCACAATAATGCGAGGCATGGCGAGCACTTTGTAAACAGGGATGGGCGGCGCCTCCGAAGCACGTCCAGGCACTCCGGAGAAACCCAAAGATTAGGGTTCGACCGGAAAAGTTTCAAGGAGTGCGAACCGACCGCGGCCCGTGGAAAACCCGCGTTTTAGCGGGATTATGGAACTTGCGAGGTCGGCAAGAAAAGAGGTCCTACGGAGCGGACCATGCCGGGGAACCGCAACTACCGGAACGTGCCCGGAGCACCAACTTGCCGCGAGGCGTTCACCGTCGTTTGCAGCGAATTCACGCGGGCCGCCAATTCGGGCTGGAACTGATTGCGATAGAGCGAACGTTGATAGTTGGCCAACGCTTGATCGACGTTGCCTTCGCTCTCTTGCAACCGCCCCAAGGCGGCCAACGCCCGCGGTTCGTACGGATCAATCACAAGCGCCTGCTGCAAGAAATCCTTCGCCGATTGCCGATCACCGAACTCTTCCCGAAGTCGGGCGAGCTCGATCTTCGCCCCGGGGTTCGTCGGGCTCAGGTTGTACCAACCTTCGAGAAGACGTTGGGCTTTGTCAGGCTGATTCTTGTCGACCAGCAGCACCGCCAAGGCTCGATAGCATTCTTGATGGTTCGGGTTGTAGTCGAGGCATTTGTTGTAGAGCAGTTCGGCCTGATCGAGTTCCGTCGTGCGGCGATTGAGCTTGCCGACTTGATGATACGACGCCGCCAGATTGTAGTAGGCGTCGGCGTTGGCCGGGTCCTTCTTCAGCGCCTCCTGAAAATAGGTCGCCGCCTGTTGATATTGGCCGGTCTGGAACAGGGCCACGCCTTGCGAATTCTGTCCGCGAGCCGTGTATTGGCAGCCGCTCAACCCGACCAGCAGCATCGACAACACCACGCCGCGCCAGGCACACGTTTTGTGTGTGGCGGTGAATCGTCGATCGGTCGATGAAGCGCTCATGTTCACGCGGCGCGCGGCCTCAAACTTGCCGAAACCGGACCGAAATCGCTCGGTTCGGAAAAAAGCGCCGCGGATAGTATCGCCGGCCCGCCGCGGCGGCAAGCTCATTACGGACTGCCGGCATGACACGGACAGGCGTAAAAAACAAACGCGAGCGCCAGTGAAGGCGCTCGCGTTTGGAGTTGTTCGTCAGAATCGGCCGCCGGCACGGGTTTGCCGGCAGCGGCCCCGCCAAATCTCGCCGAGCTTAGGAAGCCGTCGCTTCCGAAGCGATCGTCGGGTTCGCCACGGCGTCGACCGTCGGCACCGCCGGAATGGTTTGTTGCTTCACGTAACCCAGGTCGCGAATCACTTCGAGGATTTCGCTGCAGGTCGGGAACATCCGACCGTTCTTGCGCTTGTAAACGTCGAGAGCGTTCATGAACTCGACTTCGGCGTCGGTGTAGTCCCGTTCACAGGTCGTCGGATCGATTTGGCGACGACGGCTGACCTTCTCACGACGCGGCCCCATTCGGCGTTCGACATCAACCGCAACCGACTCCTTGCGACGATCATCCTTGCGACGATCACCGCCACGACGTTCCATCGAAACCTGAGCTTCTTCGATTTTCTTAGCCACGGAGTTCGGTCCTCGTATAAGAATTCGCCGCTATGGGGAAGAGCGGCGGTGAGAAACTATACCCGCTAGTTAAGAACTGGCGGTTCCGTAGAGATTTATTTTTGGGCAATCTCTGCGGGCGGGCAATCAACGGCGAATCCGCAGAGCCCGAAAAGTTTCTCAACCGAAGTCCGGTTGTAACGATTGTGCCGTCGGCCGAAGCGAGGCCCGGCTACTTCGCCTCGCGCGTCTGCCACGCCTGATAGATCTCGTGGAAGACGTCGTCGAGCGTCTTCGTGATGCCCCACTGCGGATAGTGCGACTTCATCTTGGCCAAGTCGCTGATGTAGCAGATGTGGTCCCCTTCGCGATTCTTGTCGACGTACTCGTAGCTCATCTGCTTGCCGCTGATCGCTGCAATGCGATCAAACGCTTCCAAGATGCTCACCGAGTTGTCGCGACCGCCGCCGATGTTGTACACCTCGCCGCAGCGCGGGTTGGCGTAAAACGCCTCGACGAAGCGGGCCACGTCGTGCGAGTGGATGTTGTCGCGAACTTGCTTCCCCTTGTAGCCGAACACTTTGTAAGTGCGGCCTTCGAGATTGCACCGCACTAAGTAGCTCAGAAAGCCGTGCAGTTCCACGCCCGAGTGATTCGGGCCGGTGAGGCAACCGCCGCGAAGACAGCAACTTTTTAGGCCGAAGTAGCGACCGTACTCCTGCACCATCACGTCGCCGGCAACCTTGCTCGCGCCGAAGAGACTGTGCTTGCTTTGGTCGATCGAGAAGTCTTCCTTGATGCCGTCGGTGTAGGCGGGATCATCGTAATCCCAGCGCGTCGGCAGCTCTTTCAAGCGAATCGTATTCGGCCGATCACCGTACACCTTGTTCGTGCTCATATGCACGAACACCGCGTCACCGGCGGCTCGGCGAGTCGCTTCGAGTAGATTCAGCGTGCCGACGGCGTTCACGTCGAAATCATCAAACGGCCGGCTCGCCGCCAGATCGTGACTCGGTTGGGCCGCAGCGTGAACGATCAGATCGGGCTTCACGTCGGCCAGGAGCTTGAGCACGTCGTCGCGATTGCGAATGTCCAGTTCCAAATGCTGGAACGACGCAAACCGCTCGACGAGCCGACGCTGATTCCAGCGTGTATCTCCTTGCGGACCGAAAAAATCGGCCCGTTGGTTATTGTCGACGCCGAATACCTGCCAGCCCGCCGGCGCAAAGTGCGCGACGACTTCCGAACCGATCAAACCCGAGGAGCCAGTCACCAAAAGCTTCGGCATCTTCCTAAATCTTTCTATCGCAGAGCGTGTTTAACCGAGGGCCTGTTTGACGGCCGCCTCATTCTGAACGACCCACTGATGAATGTCCGACAAGATCGTGCGGGCCGAACGTCGCGGTTGCCAGCCGGTGGCGGCGGTCACTTTGGCGTTGTCGGTAATGTACACACGAACGTCCCCTTCGCGCGTCGTCGACTCCGTCCCGATATCGATCTTACGGCCTATGATCTCCTCGCAGAGCTTCGTCGTCTCGACGAGCGATAAGCTCGTCTCCAAGCCGCCGCCGACATTGAACAGTCCGCCGTCGAGATCGCCGAACTTGGCGAGTTGCAACTCCAGCAGCTCGATCAAGTCTTGCACGTGGAGCAAGTCACGAACTTGCTTCCCTTGTCCGCCGAAGCCGATGTACTTGAGCGACCGGTTGAAATGATGGGCCAACGCCCACAAGGTGAAGACACCTTGATCCACGCTGCCCCATCTGCCAAGGTCCGGCGATGACGCCGCACCGATTGACGACGGCTCGCAAGCCGAACATGTGCCGGTATTCGGCAATGACGAGCTCCGAGGCAAGCTTTGTGGCGCCGTAAAGCGTGCGGTGTCCGTCGAGCGGAAATTGCTCGGCCAATCCGGCCGCGGAAGCGCCGGGCGTGTTGGTTTCTGCGGTCAGCGCAAACCGTGTCGGTTGTTCGACGGTCGGCAATTCGTTGAGCCGCGCCACGGGGTAGACCCGACTCGTCGAGAGAAACAGCACGTCCGCTTTGCACTGCCTCGCGAGTTCGAGGCAGTTGATCGTACCGGCCAAGTTCGTATTGATGACGAAGCGAACGTCCCCGTCGTAACCTGCCAAGGCGCTCGGTTCGGCCGAACATTCGACGACCAAGTCGTACGGTTCGCGAGGCGGTGCGAGATCTTCCGGGTTGCGAATATCGCCGTGAACGAACTGCACGCCGGCCGCTTTGAGCCGCGGCAGGTTCAACTCCGAACCGCGGCGACGCAAACTATCCAGCGCCGTGACGCGACCTTGCGGCCGAGCGGCCTTCAAGGCGACGGCGATGTTCGAGCCGATGAAACCGGCCCCGCCGGTGACAAGAATATTTTGATGCGACATGGGCACTATAGTACCTGCCGCTCGCGGAATTCGTCACCTCTTGCCGGCCGCGCCGGAGCAAATTCTCATCAAATATTCACGGCCGATCAGCGTAAAGCAGGGCTTTACTTGCTCACCGTTACGGCCAGCGATACGCGCACGTCCGATTCACCGACCGCGGCTTCCAACACGGCTGCATCCGCCAAGGAAAGCAGCGACGTGATTTCGCCCAAGCCGCGACGGGCCGGCTCCGATTGCAAGGCGACGAACGCCGCCGGCGACTTCGCCAAGACCGCGTCCGTCGTACGGCGAATCTCTTGCAGATTGACGAACAAGAATTGCGACACCGGCTGCATCCGCGGGTTGCCGACTTGCTGAAACAACGAGTTCTCGGCTAAAGACTTCTCCGGCTTCCCCTTCGCTGCGGCCGCGATCGCTCCAGGGCTTCCGGAAAACCAAAGCCGTTGCGATTGGTGCGCCACGTAAAACCCCGCATCGACAAACGGGCCGATGCCCGTCAGGCCGGTCATTTGCAAATCGCCGACGCGCGAAGTATCCACGCGTGCCTTGCCTGCGGACTCCGCATTGTAGGCGTCGGCCGCCAGCACCAAACTCAAGCGAATGAGCGGTTCAAACGCGTCGGCCAAGGTCGGCTCGCCGGCCAAGAGCGGCTGCGTGTCGAAGCCTGCAACCCACTCGACCGGTCCGACGTCGGGAACCTTGCCTTCGCTCTTCTTATTGTGTTCGGAGTAGGCCGCGGCAGGTGTCATATAGGCCGTAAAGCCGGGCCCTAAGCCGCCGGCAATTCGCGCGGCAAGTAGAGCTTCGGTCGGCAATGACTTGCCGCGCCGCTTCGCATCTCGGCTTTGCACGGCGACGACGAAATCGGCGATTCGCTTCAGGTCGATCCTTCCGGACGCGGCCGCCAAGCAATCAACGGGCATCTCCGCCGCCGGTGAAGCCTTCGCGGCCAAGCTCTTCAGTACGCCGCGAAATTCGTCCGAGAGCGACTCTTCGTCCCACGCCGCCTGCAAATCCACACGCAGCGTCGGATGCAGCGTCACGTCGGCGGCGAAGAATTTTAGATACTTCCACATCTCGCCGATCTTGCGGGCTGCGGCATCCGCTTTCTCGGCGTCCTGCTGCAACCAGCGACGATAGTACGGCTGCCAACTGCGAGCCTGCACAAAGATGCGCAGCGCCGCATCCGGAGCGCGCGACTGAGCCGCCGCTTGGTACTCGGCGGAAGCCGCCAAACTTCCTGCGGAGCGAACATCAGACGAGTCCAGATACCGCGACAGAACGTCGCCGAGCTTCGCGCGGGAAGTGGCCAAACAGCCGAAGTCTTCCTCGTAGCAGAGGAACAGCGAATGGCCCGACTCGTCTTGAAACTCGTGAACTTCCAACGAACGATCGCCTCGTTCGAACTTCGTGCTGCCGCGATAACGGTCTTCCTTGCGATGCACGGCCAGCAGCTTCTTCACCGCCTGATCGAGCAATTCGGCGTCGGCGGCGCGGAGCAACAGAAAACCGGTCGGCGGTCGACGATCGTCGTCGTCCGCTTCACCATCGGGCGGATACACGGCCAAGAGCCATTCACGGCCGAACAACCGCGAACGCAAGTCGTCCCACGACACGCCGATGCTCGAGGCGCAGAGCGTTGTTGAATTTCGCCAAATGGGCCCGCTGCTCGGCGTACCATTGGCCGAGCGGCGGGTAAGCCTGCCAGCGCGCGAACATCGGCCCGGCGAGAAACTCTTCCACGGCGCTCATGCAGCCGATCCGCTTCGACGCAGAGGCCGACGTCGTCGGGCACCAGATGCGTCAGGCTTTCCGCGGCCGCGGCGACGGCGACTCCGCCGAGGCAAAACAGCACGGCGGCGAGCGAGACGGCCAACCGGCGACGAGAGGTGACGTACCGTGAATTCATAGGCTCGATTCCTTACTCGGAGCAACCAACCCGCGCAAAACGTTCCACGTGCCGATCGTCGAATCCGTCAGCGGCGATACGCCCTCGGCAACCCCTTCGTACCACTGCTGCGAACCTGAAGCCTCCGCGGCCGGTTCGTTCGTCGAGCCCCACAGCGATGCAATCGCCAGAGCGTCGTCGAGGCGGCGGCGCGTGTTGTCGGCCAGTTCGCGAGCCGAGGCTTGCGAGTCGGCGGCCAATTCGTCCCAGGCCGGTGCGGCGTTCGTCGCCACGGCTTCAGCTTCCGGCTGCGTCTTCGGCGCCGGCTCTTGTCGGGCAATCGGCTGCGTACCGGAAGGGGCCACGTCGCGGCGATCGGAAAACCGCCACGCAACCGTGGCCATGAGCAGCACCGCCGCCGCAACGGCCCACCATTGCCAAGCCGAAGGACGATGCGCCGACGTGCGCGACGCAACTTCGACGGTCGCCCGCAACGGCACGTCGTCCTCAACCGTCGAAGCCGGGCTGCGCAACGCCTGCAAGATGTTCGCCGCAAAGCGGTCGCTGGGCGCGGGGATCGCTTCCAACATGCCGAGCGCACGGCCCAACGACGCCGCCAAACCGCGGCACGCGGCGCACTCGTCGACATGCGCCGCGAGTTCCGGATCGCCCGCCGGTTCGAGCCGCTGATCGAGCCGATCGTTCCAACGTTCTAAAAATTCATCGCACTGCATCAGCCTCTCCCTCGACGACGCCTCGTTCGCGCAACACGCTCGCCAACTCCAAACGAGCGCGATGCACCCAGGTCTTTACCGTTCCCAGCGGCACTTCCAGCGCCGCGCCAATTTCCGCATAGCTCAACTGATCGACATGAAACAACAGAAACGCTTGTCGGTATTCTTCACGCAAGCCGACCAGCGCGCACTGCACCTCTTCCGCCGTTTGCAGAGCCGCGTGACGATCGGGCCGGCCGTCGGGCGCGAACTCCACGTCGCTCGACGCCGTCGGACGCTTGCTGCGTCGCCCCAGCAGCGTGCGACAACGATTCGCCGCAATCGCCAACAGCCAGGGCATGAACTCGCGCGAAGAGTCCCACTGCGCCAAGCTTCTCAAGACACGGACAAACGTCTCTTGCGCCACGTCTTCGGCGTCTTGTCTGTGGCCGACCATGCGGTAGCACAGGCCGTACACTTGCGGTTGATGCCGTTCGACGAGCGCAAGCATGGCGCGATCGTCGCCGCGCAAGCAGCGGACCACCAACTCGCGGACGTCGATCTCCCGGCAGTCGTCCGCCAACGCGGCTCCTCGCGGTGTCACCCGGCACGACGTAAACGTGCTCTACGTCAGGGAATACCTTCCTGACGGCAGCCCGGTTTCAGCACAGAAAGTGCGATTTAGAATACGCCGGCCGAAACCCGGCGTGCAGCGGTCCGTCCGACGGACCGGCTATTCCGACGCTTCGTGCAAAATATCGAAGAATTCGCGGGGAGAGCAATCTTCCAGCCGCTTGCCGCGTCGCTGCAATTGCTCGTTCACCTTCACGGCGGTTTCCTGCATCCGGCCGTGGGTCTCGTCCGATCCCCCATAAAGCGTGAAGTTCTCGCCCCGCGTCAGCCGTGTGTGGCCGTCTTCGTTGTCGAGACCGACCCCTAGCATCCGGGCTTTCACGACTTTGGGCTTATTTCCAGCTTTAGGCTTCACGTTGTGCTCGCCGCCGCAAGATGTTGCAGATTGCCGAAACGAATGGGGCGTATGCCCTTACGCTCAATTATTTTCGGCACCGGGAACGTGGTCAAGCGACAGAAACCGGGTAACTTTGCCCTTCGCGCCCGTCGCCCCCTCTCGAAGTCGCCGCACTACGAGCCTTTGATGACCTCGCGGGCCGTCTGACGGGCCAGCTTGAAGGCGTTGGCCAGCTGCTGGGCCCGCACTTCCATTTGTTCGTTGCTGAGGCTGCGCGGCCCTTGGTTTTCGGGAAGGCCGGCAATGGCGATCGTCAGCGGCATCAGATCGAGAAACTCTTTGTAGCGACGCTTCATTGCGTCTTCATCAGTCGACATAACGTTCTGCTCCCGACACGGCCGGCCGCTGCGCAAGAAGCGGCGGCGGGCGGGTCGGACAAGTGTACGAAGCGGCGACAACGTGTCGCACAAGCGATCTATTAGGCGCGCGACCTACCCGCGACGCAAGAGGTTTCTCAAGGCTTCGTCGGCCGCTTTTCGCGGATCGACGGCCGGTTGTGCGGGTTCGGCCGCCGCAGCCTTGGATTGAGCAATGAGATCCTTGGCCGAAATGATCGTCGGGCTCGGATTCGATCCCATGGTTTCGCCCGGCACTTCTTCGTCGTCCATCAGCCAATCGGAGACGTCGATGTTTTCCTCCGCCTTCTTCTCGGCGGCGACTTCGGCCGTGGCGCGGCGGCTTCGTCGATCGTCTCGACCTTCGATTTCTTTTGTCCGCCGAGGCCGTGGCGAACGAGCACTTCAAACTCGAGCGGACCGAGCTTCAGATGGTCGCCGGTTTGCACTTCCACCGCGCGTTCCGCCGGGATGCGGATGCCGTTGATCCACGTGCCGGTGCGGCTGCGCAAGTCGCGAACGAAGGCGACTCCCTTGTCTTGCGATATCTCACAATGCCGACGGCTGATGTAGCCGCTCTTCGGCCGCAAGTCGCACAGCGGATCACGGCCGATCGTAAACACCGGCCCGGCGATCACGAGCTTTTGGCCCGGATTACCGCCGACGAGAACTCGGAGTTTGACTTGCATTCGTAGACACCGCCCGCTGTTGAGCAAGGCCGGAAGGATGCTCGCCCGCCCGCTTCAGAGTGGCGCAACTGTACACCGCCGCGGTTAGCGTTCCGTGAGAGTTACCTTCGGTTCGTCCAAGCGTCTGCGGCGTACTTTTCAACGGTATGAAATTGCGCCCGGTCGCGCTCCGCCGGCGTGAGTTCGCCGTAAGGCTCCAGCGGCGACAGAGTTGCACGCCAGACGGCTTGCCACGCTTCGACAAGCTGCGAAGTCGTAATTCGCCCCCCCGCCGGCGAGCGAGCCAATTCGGCGATGCCGGGAAGCTCGGGTGCGGCCGGGCTTTGCGCGAGCAAGATACTGCCGTGCTGCAGAATCGCGCCGCGCCGCCGGCGCTGAGCGCTGCCGCAAATTTTGTATTGGTCGAGCAGCACGTCTCCCACGGCGCGCCGTTGAAAGCACAGAAACGGTTCGCCGGCGAATGGAACCGTCGCCGTTTCGTTCAGTCGCGCCTCCACGCCGAATTGGGCCAACGCCCGCAGCAGCGTGCCGTGAATGTTGCGGTACAGCGTTTCGGCGTCGGCCGCCAATGCGTGCGAAGTCGGCAAGCTGATGGAGTAAGTCAACTCACGGTCGTGCACGATCGCGCCGCCGCCGCTCGAACGACGCACAAGCGGCGAGCTACGGCTGGCTTCGTGGCCGGCACGATCGGCCGCGTTCTGAAAGTAGCCGAGCGAAAGCACGGCGGGCGTCCACTCGTAGAAGCGCAGCACGGCGACGCCTGCCTCCGCGGCGCGCTCCATGAGCATCTCGTCGACCCCCATGTTCCAAGCCCCGGCGGCCGGCGGATCGACGAGCAATTTCAACGGTGCGACGTTCTGCACGGCCTGCGTCATCCCATCTCCACGCGCGTGCGAACTCGGCCCGTGAACATCGCAAACAGCATCAGCCCGACGCCCCAGGCCACGGCTTCGACGACGAACAGCGTCGGAGCGGCCTTGATATAGGTCGGCCAAATTTCAAAGAGCATCCGATCCAGCGCCGAGCCGCGTTTCATCAACACGTCGATCGCCGCCTCTTTGTTCCAGCGGAAATAGACTTGCGACGCGACGGCCGAGGACTGCGCCGCAAAGCATACGACGAGACCGTACCACCAGACGGGAATCAGCATCGTCGAAGTCGGCCGGCGGGCGACGCCGCGGGCCGTCCAATCGGAACTCTTCCAGAGTTTTTGCAATACGCCGACAGGCATGAACAAATTGGCGAGCGGAATGTAAAACCAGCCGCATGCCCAACCGGGCGACGGCGGAGGAGGAGCCACGTTTCGCAACGCCAAATCGCGCGCGGCGAAATAAGCCCAGATCGAAACGGCGACGAGCGCCCCGGCTTTCAGAAACTGCATCGGTATCGCGGCCGATTCCATGAGCCGCGGATATCGACTGCCGCGAATCATGTCGGCCATGCCCGGCAGCTTCATGATGAGAAACGTCAGGATCACCGCGGCCATAAACAAGAATACGACGCTGAAGAGCGTCATGACGATCCGTCCGGGCCACGGCGAATAAACGCTCGCTTCGGGGTCGACCGTTTCCGCGGCCAGCGCAACGCCTTGCGAAACGCTTTGAGCGGGCGTCGCCACGGCCTGCGCTTGCAGCACCGGTTGGGCTTGCGCGATCGCCCGACCTTGCGGCGCATGAGGATGTGCGGGAGCCGGGCGCGAAGGTGCGGCCGTAGCCGGTTGTGATTGCTGCGGCATCATTGGGCCGAAGCCGGCTTGGCCGAGCAACTGGGGCCAGATGGATTGCGCCGGAAACCACTGACGGCCGTCGTAAGACAACATGTGCTGCGGCGTGATCTCGCCGCGGCGTACGCCTGCTTGTACGTGCGCGAACTCGTAAGGCCCGTAGGCCTGATTGTTCGCCCCGATGTAGATTTGCGGACCCATGTGAGCCGTGCCCCTCAGCTTCGACTCACACTGTTCTATCTTCGCAATCTGCCGCATTCCAATCGTTTTTCGGCCGGCCGCCGCCATGCGGCGTTTCCGCCTACTTCGGCCAACTGGTTTGCGGCTGGCGGGCCGCTTTCACTTCGTCCGGCCGGCTGATGCCGGTGCTGTGCGGCGCTTCGTGCAGCAGATCGGCCGGTTCCTCCGTGATGCGGAAGAGAGCCTCGGCGAAGGCGTCGAGCGTTTCTTTGCTCTCGGTCTCCGTCGGCTCGATCATCATGGATTCCTTCACCGTGATGGGGAAGTAAACCGTCGGGGCGTGGAAGCCGTAGTCGAGCAGCCGCTTGGCGATGTCCATCGCCGAGATGCCGCGATCGGCTTTGAGCTTCGAGGCCGTGGCGACGAACTCGTGCATGCAACGTTCCCCTTGCGGCACGGGGAAGATGTGCTTCACCTTGCTCAGCAGGTAATTGGCGTTGAGCACGGCGTTTTCGCTCACTTCGCGCAGTCCCTTGCCGCCGTAAGTGCGAATGTAACAATAGGCGCGGACCAAGACGCCGACGTTGCCGAAGAAGCTGCGCACCCGGCCGATGCTCTTCGGCCGATCGTAATCGAGCCGGTAGCGCACGCCGTCGAACGCGACGACCGGTGCGGGAAGATACGGCCCGAGCATGCCGCGAACTGCGATCGGTCCGGCTCCCGGGCCGCCGCCGCCGTGCGGGCCGCTGAACGTCTTGTGCGGGTTGTAGTGCATCATGTCCGCGCCGAAATCGCCGGGCCGCGCGATGCCCAGAATGGCGTTCATGTTCGCGCCGTCGAGATACAAGAGCCCGCCGGCGGCGTGAACCATGTCGGCGATCGGCTTGATGTTCTTCTCGAACATCCCGAGCGTGCTCGGGTTCGTGATCATGAACACGGCCGACTGATCGTCGAGCTTCGCCTTCAGGTCTTCGAGGTCGACGTACCCGTCCGGCGTGCTGCGAACCGTCACGGCTTGAAAGCCGGCGACCGCCGCGCTCGCCGGATTCGTGCCGTGGGCGCTATCTGGAGCGAGCACTTTCGTGCGGTGTTCACCGCGGTCGCGGAAGTAAGCGGCCGCCGTCATAAGGGCGGCCAATTCGCCGTGTGCGCCGGCCGCAGGTTGCAGGCTCACGGCCTCCAAGCCGGCAATTTCCGCGAGCATCTGCTGCAGCTCGAACAGCAGTTGCAGCATCCCTTGGTGCGACGACTCCGATTGATACGGATGCAAGTCGAGCAGGCCGGGGAGCGAGGCCAAGCGTTCGTTCCGCTTCGGATTGTACTTCATCGTACAGCTCCCGAGCGGATAGAAGTGCGTGTCGACCGACATGTTCAACTGCGAGATGCAGGTGTAGTGCCGCACGACGTCCGGCTCGGCCACTTCGGGCAAGTCGGGCAGGGCGTGGGCTCGCGACTCGGCGGGCAAGATGTCGTCGAGCGCGGCGTACGGCACGTCGCTCGGCGGCAACGTCGCCCCGCGACGCCCGGGTGCGGAGAGTTCGAAAATCGGCGACAAAGCGCGGGTGTTACGCATACTACTTCGTAAGCTCGGCGGTGAGTCCGACGGGAGAAGAGGTGAGTTGGCTGACGAGGCCGTCGATCTCGGCGCGGGTCCGCTTTTCGGTGACGCACACGAGGAAGCAATCGGCGAGTTCCGGATACCAGCGGCCCAACGATACGCCGGCGAAATAACCGTCTTGCTCGGCGTCGGACAACAACGCTTCCACGGTTCCCGCGCCGTCGCGCACGACGAATTCTTTGAACGTCGGAGCGGAGAAGGGGACCGTGAAGCGTGCGCCGCCGGCGCCATTCAAGAGCGTGCGAGCGTAGTGAGCTTTGCGGCGCACAGTTCGGCCGTTTCGCGCAAGCCGTGCGGACCGAGCAGCGAGAGATAGATCGTGGCCCGCAGTGCGAAGAGCCCCTGGTTCGTGCAGATATTGCTCGTGGCCTTTTCGCGGCGGATGTGTTGCTCGCGGGTTTGCAGCGTGAGCACCCAGCAACGCTTGCCGCGGCGATCGACGGTCTGACCCGCGATGCGGCCCGGCATGCGGCGAACAAATTCATTCTTGCAGGCGATGATCCCCAGGTACGGCCCGCCGTAGTGCAGCGGATTCCCCAGCGACTGGCCTTCGGCCGTGACGACGTCGGCCCCGTACTCGCTCGGCTTTTTCAAGATGCCGAGGCTGATCGGGTCGACGGAGACGACGAACATCGCTCCGGCTTCGTGGGCCGCGCGACCGATCGCTTCAACCTCTTCGAGCGAGCCGAAGAAGTTCGGCTGTTGGACGAGCACGCAGGCCGTTTGGTCGTTGCAAGCCGCGGCGATATCGGCGGGGGAGACCGTGCCGGTGTTCTCACCGTAGCCGACGACGACCAGTTCGACGCCGAGGCAATTCAAATACGTCTGCAGCGTTTGGCGATACTCGGGATGCACGGTGCCGGCGACCACGACGCGGCCGCGGCGGCCCGTGGCTTCGAGGCTCATCATGGCCGCTTCGGTCGCGGCGGTCGCGCCGTCGTAAAGACTGGCGTTGGCCACGTCCATACCGGTGAGGCGCGTGATGTACGTTTGATATTCAAACGTCACCGTGAGATTGCCCTGACTCACTTCCGGCTGATACGGCGTGTACGACGTGAAAAACTCGCCGCGGCCGGCCAAAGCGTCGACCGCCGCAGGAATGAAATGGTCGTACGATCCGGCCCCGAGGAAACAGGGGCGCGACGAACAGGCCGTGTTCTGCGCGGCCAGCAATTGCATGTGGCCCGTCAGTTCCAACTCGCTCATGGCGTGCGGAATGTCGAGCTCGCGATGGAGCCTGGCTTCATCGGGAACGAGCTGCGCGAACAACTCGTCCATCGAAGCGACGCCGATCGCTTCGAGCATCGCCCGCTGATCTTCGGGGGTATTGAACAGATAACTCATTTGAATGAAATGACGAAGCTCGAATGACGAATGCCTAAGGCGATTGCCTTCGTCATTCGGATTTCGTGCTTAGACATTTGCTCCTAGTGTTGCTCTTCCGCATTGCTTTTGATAGTCGGCATAGCTCAACAGGCCGCCGAGCGCCGCTTCGTCGGCGACTTTGATCTTCACGAGCCAGCCTTCGCCGTAGGGATCGGTCTTCAACGTTTCGAGGCTATCGGCCAACGATGCGTGCGACTCGACGACTTCACCGGCCACAGGGCTGTAGATATCGCTCACCGCTTTGACCGACTCGATTTCGCCGAACGACTCGCCCGGCGAAACCTTGCGGCCGACCTTCGGGAGTTCGACGTACACGAGATCCGTGAGCGCTTCGAGCGCAAAGGCCGAAAGCCCGACGGTCGCCGTCTTCGTCGCCGGATCGAAGGCCGTCCATTCGTGCGTCTTGCTGAACTTCAGTTGATCGGGGGTCATTGCGATGAGTCCGTTGTCAGTTGTCCGTGGTCCGTTGATTTCGTCGTGTGCCACTGGTGGCTTGCCCACCAGTGCCGTTTGCAACATCGATCTACGCACTGGTGGACGAGCCACCAGTGGCACCCAATGCGTTAGGCTTTCCTTTTGTAAAACGGCAATTCGACGACCGTGCAAGGCTCGGGCTTGCCGCGGACGTCGACCGCGAGCGTCTTGCCGACCGCTGCATGGGCCGGGTCGACGTACGCCATGGCGATCGCTTTCTCCAGCGTCGGCGAAAAGGTGCCGCTCGTGACATGGCCGATCTCGCGATCGTCGGCGAGCACCTTATAAGTCTCGCGCGGCACGCGTTTCCCTTCGAGGACGAGCCCTACCCGCTGCGGCAGATTCTTCGCGGCGGCGGCCTTCATCAACGCCTCGCGGCCGATGAACTCGCGCCCTTCGAGATTCACGGCAAAACCAAGGCCCGCCTCAAACGGATTGATCTGCTCGCTCAGTTCATGCCCGTAGAGCGGCATGGCGGCTTCCAGCCGCAACGTGTCACGCGCGCCGAGGCCGCAGGCCATGGCGCCGTGTGAGGCTCCGGCGCTGAGCACCGTTTCCCAGATGCGGACGATATCGCCGTTGGGAGCGATAATTTCATAGCCGTCTTCACCGGTGTAGCCGGTACGGCTCAGCGCCACATCGATACGGCTGTGATCGAAGACGAACTGGCCGAACGTCGTGGTGTAATACTTCTGGCGGTCGAGCGGCACGTCGACCAACGGCTGCAGAATCTCCAGCGCCTTCGGACCTTGCACGGCGATCATCGAGTACACCGTGGTCAGGTCTTCCATATCGACGCCCGGAACGTCGTCGAGCCGCGACTTGAGCCACGTGACGATCTTCTCGCGATTACTCGCGTTGACGACGAGGCTGTAGCGGAAGCCGCCCCCGTCGTCGGGAGCGCAGTACACGAGTACGTCGTCAAGAATACCGCCCTGATCGTTGCACACGAGCGAATAGCGCACCTGACCGGGCTTCATGTCAGTGACGCGGCGAGTCAGGACGCCGTCGAGAAACGCGGCGGTCATGCGGCCGTCGCCGGCGAGATGCGTGAAGCGGAGACGTCCCATGTGAGAGACGTCAAAGAGCCCGGCGGCTTTGCGAACGGCGGTATGTTCGGCGGCGATCGAGCCGTATTGGACGGGCATTTCCCAGCCCGCGAAGTCGACCAAGCGACCGCCGTGCGTGCGGTGCCACTCATAGAGCGGCGTCCGAGCGAGCGAGGTCGTCGTTACGTCGGTCATCGAATCCATCCTTCAAGGTTTCCGCATGCAGACCGTAGGCCGCAGCGGCACGAGACAAACGTCACTACGACGCAGGCCTCGCCCTGTTCCGAACATGCGATAATGCGCCGACGAAGGAAACCAATCCCTCGCCTAAGCCCGCCGGGCGTACGCAAACCGCCGAGATGCCAAAGAGTGAAGGTGCAATGATCGTGAAACGGCCGCAAACAGCCGGACAAAGATCGAGCACCGTCAAACTGTCGAGTATTCTATCGCCGCTCGCCGACGTTGCTAGTACCTGATTGTTCGGGTGCCGCCGGCGGCTTGACCACCAGTGCAAAATCGAAGTTTTTACGAGGCACTGGCGGACGAGCCACCAGTGGCACACAGAACTTCGACAACAAGTCCGGCTTACCGCTTACGGCGGCGACCATGATGCGAAGCTTGCCCCTCTTGTCGTGGGTTGTGCGATCGCTTTCCGCCGCGGCGCTCGTCGCGTGAATCGTCGCGACGTTCTCCTCCGCGACGCTTCACAGGTTTACCGCCGCGCGGGCGTGCGAAGCGATCGACCAAGCGGAAATCGAGCTCGCGCCGATCGACGTCGACTCGCACGACTGAGACGCGAATCTTGTCGCCGAGTCGAAACGCGTTGCCGGCCCGACGTCCCGTAAGGCTGTGCGACGAGCGTTCGTAGTGGTAGAAGTCGTCGGCCAGCGTGTTGACGTGAATCATTCCCTCGGCGGGGAACTCCACACCCTGCGCGAACAACCCGAACTCTTCCACGCCGGTCACGACCGCATCCATCTCTTCGCCGATGCGGTCTGCCAAGTACGCGAGCAGCTTCACCTTCGTCAGCTCGCGCTCGGCCGCTTCGGCCCGACGTTCGCGATCGCTGCAATGTTCGCCGAGCGAAGCGAACTCGTCGAAGTCGTTTCGCGGTTTCTTGTGCTTCAGCAACGCATCGAACAAGCGGTGAATCGTCAGGTCCGGATACCGGCGAATCGGCGACGTGAAGTGGCAGTAACAATCGCTGGCCAACGCATAGTGCCCCTCTTCGTTCGGAGCGTAACGTGCTCGTTGCAGGCTTCGTAGCAAGGCGTAGTTGACCGCTTGCTCCTCCGGTCGGCCGTGCACTTCTTTGAGCAGACGCTGCAGTTCGAAACGGCTTTCCAAGCCTTCGTTGTTCAGGCCGAGCGATTCGACGAACGTTTCCAACAGCTTGAGCTTCTTCGGGTCGGGCGCTTCGTGAATCCGGCGCAGGAAAAACCATTCGGCGGCGGCGATCGTTTCGGCCACGGCCATGTTCGCCGCCAGCATGAACTCTTCGATGATCTGATGGCTCTCCGTGTTCTGCACGCGATGAGCTCCGGTGACTCGACCGTGTTTATCGAGATCAACCTTCACTTCCTGCATCGTCAGTTCGAGCGCCCCCTTACTGATGCGCCGAGACCGCAGGATCATCGCCAGTTCGTGCATGTCGCCCAAGAGCTTAAAGACTTCGGCGCGAGCTTGGCTTTCCACGGTCCGCGGTCGGCCAAGTATTCGTCGACCTCCTCGTACGTGAAACGCCGCTTGCTACGAATGGCCGCGTTCTTAAGTTCGACATGCGTCCGTACTCCTTCGGGCGTGAATTCGAGGAACGCAGTTTTGACGAACCGCACGCGATCCGGCTGCAAACTTGCCAAGCCGTTGGAGATGACCTCGGGGATCATCGGAATGACGCGGTCGGGCAAGTAGACGCTCGTCGCGCGTTCGCGGGCTTCACGATCCAGCGGCGATTTCGGCCGGACGAAGTGCGACACGTCGGCAATATGCACGCCGAGCCGCCAATGGCCGTTGTCGAGTTTTTCGAGGCTGATCGCGTCGTCGAAGTCGCGAGCGTCGACGGGATCGATCGTCACCACCGTTTCGGCCGTGAAGTCGAGACGGTCGCCGAGTTCGGTTTCATCGAACAGATCGGCTTGCCGTCGCGAATCTTCGACCACGTCGTCCGGAAAGGCTTCGGGAAGTTGGAACTCACGAATGATCGAGAGCGTATCAATGCCCGGCTCGCCGCGTTTGCCGAGCACTTCGGTGATCACCCCTTCGCCCGAGGCCCAGTAGGTCGGGAAGCGGACCATTTCGAAGACGACTTTGTCGTCGGGCTGGGCGTTCTTAGCGCCCGGGTCGCCGACCGCGATCGGCTGCGCGAAGAGCGTGCCGTCGACTTGCACGAAGGCCCCGCCGCCGGCTTCGAAATACGTACCGACAAACTGGTGCGTTTGTCGCTCGATAATTTCGACGATGCGACCTTGTTGATTCTTGCCGCGGTAGCGAGCGCTGGAAACTTTCACGCGCACGGTGTCGCCCGTGGCCGCGTCGGCCGCGTCGTCGGCGAGAATGAAAATGTCGCCGGAACGATCGACGCTCTTGTTGCTCAACGGCCGCACGAACCCGAAGCCGGCTTGATGACGGCGGAACGTGCCGACGACGCCCGGGAGCGGTTTGCCGGCCTGCGCCGCAAGCCTGTCGGCGCGGCCGGTGCGTTTGGTTCCTTCGGTCGCCTTCTCTTGCTGAGCGGCCTGCTTCGCTTTCTTCGCAACCGCGTCATGCTTCGCGCCCGGGGCAGGGGACCGCTTGCCGGTTTCCCCTGTGTGTGGAGCCGCTTCCGTTTCGGAATCGTCCGCCGAATCCGTAATAGACTCAGGCGCATCCACGTCGGACTTCGCCGAGTCGGCCGCATCGGCGGCATAGCGATCTTCACGAGGGGACTTGGGAATGACTTTCGGCGGCGGCGCCGAAGCCGGGCCGATCAAGTGATTAGCTCCGTACACGATGAGCCCGCGCCGGACGAGCTTCTTCACCAAGCGGCGAAGTTCGCGAGTCTCGACCTCGGAGAGGCCGAGCTTCTTCGCAACGACGCGAGGTTTCACCGGCCGGTAATTGGGATTCTGCAGATGCGCGAGCAAGCGGTGCTCCAGCGCCACGACATCGACCAATGCGCCATCCTCAGGCGTGCCGACGTCGTCGAGGTTTTCGTCCTCGAAGTTATCCATCGATTCATTCATTTCAGACATTTCGTACTCAAACACTTTCTCAATTCTTGCAGACCGGCTCGGCCGGTCCTATCGTCGCGGCCTTCGAGCCGCGGTCGGTTGTGATTTGTCGGGCTCGACGAGATTTCGTCGCCGCCCAAGGGCACGTCTCCGTGCCGACGTCGCTCGACGCCGGGCCGATGCGTGCCGCCGCGCAGGCGCACTGCGTCGATCCCTTCGTCCGCTACTCCATTTTAGCAGACGGCCGCGGCCTCTTTTGACCGGCCGAAAACGGAGCCTGACTCGTGCCCGCGGGCCGATTCTGCCGCAGACCGGGCGATTTCCGCTCGGCCGGGCTATTCGGCCCGCAGGCCTTTGAAAAACTTCCGCCCAAGTTGGGCGTGATAGGTCGTCCAAGAGCTTTCCGCGTTCGGATCGTCGCGGATCAAGAGATGGAAGCTGTGGAGCTTCGCGTCGAGGTTATCGAGCAAATGCAGAGCCACGGCTTCAAGCGTCATGGGCAGCTTCGGGCTGCCGAACTCGTATTCGCCGTGATGGCTCACGATCATGTGCTTTAATCTTAAGACGAGCTCCGCCGGAAATGGTTCACCGGAAAGTTTCTCGGATTCCCGAATTTTTTGCTCGAGTGTGGAAATCGCCATGACCAAATGGCCGATGAGCTGCCCTTCGTCCGTATAGGCGAAGCCCTTGTCGTAGCTGAGTTCGTCGACCTTCCCCATGTCGTGGAGGAAGGCGCCCATGAGCAGGACGTCGCCGTCGACTTGCGGATACAGGGGCCGCACGACCGTGACCAAGTCCATCAATTGCACGATGTGATGCAGCAGCCCGCCGACGTAAGCGTGGTGATTCTTCACGCCGGCCGGGCAGCGCATGAGCTTGGCCATGAACGCCTGGTCCATCAGGAAACATTCGGCCAGGTTCCGCAGGTGAGGGTTCGCCATGCCGCGCAAATGCTGCGTGAGCCGGACGACCAAACGATCGAGCTCGGCGGGCGTGAGCGGCATGAAGTCGGCTTCGTCGACTTCTTCCGCCTTAGCCTTGCCGATCTTGGTGACGATCAACTGCATCTGGCCTTGGAAGATCTGCGTGTTGCCTTCGACGCGGACGTAGTCGCCGTCGTCGAAGCTGTTGTACTCGCGATCGCCGGCGTTCCACATCCGACCGCTGATGCTGCCGGTCCGGTCGGAGAGGTCGACCTGCAGGTAGAGGTTGCCGTTTTTGTTCGGCCGGAGCTGCTTCTGCGCGGCGAGAAACGTCTGGTCGATTTTGTCGGTCGGCCCGAACTGCTGAATGAACTTACGCGGCATGAGCGAGCGATCCCTGCTGAAGGCGACGACCAAGACGAGGCAACTATCGCGAGGCGAAGCTGGTGATTTTAGAGATTCACCGCAGTGTAGGGAACGCCCTGCTTACGACTCCTCTCCCGCCGGGGGCTTTGCACAACAAGTCGCTTCTGCACAAGAAGTCAGTGAGTTGCACAAAAAGTCAGTCAACTTCGGCAGCAGGTTCCTTTGGCGGACCATCCCACGCCTTTTTCGCCATGAAGAACATGCCGGAGAAAAGCAGAGCCATCGCTACGTAGGTCAGCGCGCTTATGGCCTTAAGTGGCACGAAGTTCTGTGGCATCGCTCGCATCTGCCATTCGCAGAACGAGACAACGGCAGTGCTGAGTCCAACTAGAACGCGTGCTTTCATGCCGCCATTCTACGGCAAGCTGATCTGCCACAACATCTGCTGCTTGATCCAAGCCAGCTACGAACTCGGAATCGACACGACTTTTTGGGCAGACAACTCACCTGCACAAAAAATCGCTACAATTTAGGAGTTATTGTGCAAAGCCCCCGCCGGGAGAGAATGTCCGAAGGACAGGTGAGGGCGAGCTTGCCCGAGCAACGGGCCCGCGATGAGCAACGACGACCAGCCGCTCCGACAACTCAGGCAAGAGCCGAGCCGTCGGTCGTGCCACGTCACCCTCATCCGGCCTTCGGCCACCTTCTCCCGGCGGGAGAAGGGTACCTCGGCGGCGCTGTCCGCTTGAATATTTCGTATCGCTCCAACGCTGCTTGTTCAGCGACGTGAAGCTGATGAGCGATCGCTCTCGCCGAGCACGTGGAAGCGGCAAGTAGTATGGTGATGCGTGTTGTCGACTTCTTCCAACATAACTTCATCCGCATCCACCAATCGCTGCGGATGACGCCGGCGATGAAGGCGGGCATTGCCTCCATGCCCATGACGATTGAAGATATTGTGGAAATGCTACCGCTGCCGGTCGCCAAGAAGCGCGGACCCTACAAGAAGCGAGTAGGCTAGTTCACTGAGAGACTTTCCGATGTCACACCTGACCGACGCAGCACGAGTCGCATCAATTACGGTGTTTTCCGCCTTTCTCGGAATAACTGCGATCTCTATGGTGCCGACAAGCGCTCCCGTCAGTAAGGAAACAGTCTTTCTGGGCGGGATCACATTAGCGACCTGTGTCGGTGTAGCGCTATATCGACTGTCGCGAATCGACGACGGCGGTCCCCCGTCGTCGAATTCTCAGAATCAGAATTCAAACTGACCCACTACCCGAACCTCGCCGAACTTGACCCGCTCTTACCACGCAGCTAGAGTTGAAGTGTCGGGTCGGGAACGGTCGATAAGGTTCCTGGTCCGGCATTGCAAATCAATCATCACGAGCCCGCCCGGCGGGTTTCGTCTTAGGAACATAAGTCATGTGCGGTCGGTCGAACCTGGGTCTATTACTACTAGCGCTACTAGGGTGCGGGCCATAAGGGTTCGCCGGCCGCCGAGGCTTTCGCCATTCGGCAAACCGGCACGACAAGCAACACGCTTGAACATCAGAACCCCGCGGCCAAACGACTCGGCCGCGGGGTTTTTTCGTTTTCCGAGCGATTTTGCTCGGGGCGAACGATGGGGAAGTTGTCCGAATCATGAACGTCCGTTTTTGTTAAACTAGAACGTATCGAACTGTCAGCGGCACGTCGGCCTCACGGCTCGACGCTCGCCCCGGAAAAGGAAACTTTGCGATGAGCGACGTACGCCAGATCAAGATTTTCGACACGACGCTTCGCGACGGCGAGCAATCGCCCGGCTGCAGCATGAACAAGGCCGAAAAGCTGGAGCTGGCTCAGGCGCTGGTGGATCTCGGCGTCGACATCATCGAGGCCGGCTTTCCGATCGCTTCGCCGGACGACTTCGACGCCGTGAAGGAAATCGCCTCGACGATTCGCGGCAGCACCATCTGCGGCTTGGCGCGTTGCAACGACCAGGACATTGATCGAGCCTGGGAGGCGTTGAAATTCGCCAAGCAGTCGCGGATTCATGTGTTTCTCGCGACCAGCGCGATTCATCGCGAGTTTAAGCTCAAGATGACCCGCGAAGAGATCGTGGCCCGAGCCGTGGCGGGCGTGAAGCGCGCGGTCGGTTATTGCGACGACGTGGAATTCTCGCCCGAAGATGCGGCCCGCACGGAGAGCGATTTCTTGTGCGAAGTGGTGGAAGCGGCCATCGCGGCCGGCGCCACGACGATCAACATTCCCGATACGGTCGGCTATGCGACGCCGGCCCACATGGGGAACGTCATTCGCAACCTGAAGAATCGGGTGCCGAACATCGACAAAGCGACGATCAGCGTGCACTGCCACAACGATCTCGGCCTCGCCGTGGCCAACAGCTTGTCGGCCGTCGAGGCCGGCGCCGGCCAGATTGAATGCACGATGAACGGCATCGGCGAACGGGCCGGCAATTGCTCGCTCGAAGAAGTGGTGATGGCGCTCCGTACGCGGTTCGACTACTACCAACTCACGACCGGCGTTCACACGAAACGGCTCGTTCCGACAAGCCGGCTTTTGCAAAACATCACCGGCATGCACGTGCAGCGCAACAAGGCGATCGTCGGCCGCAACGCGTTCGCTCACGAAGCCGGCATTCACCAAGACGGCATGCTCAAGGAACGGAGCACTTACGAAATCATGCGGCCGGAAGACGTCGGCCTCACGAAGACCGATCTCGTGCTCGGTAAACATTCGGGACGTGCGGCGCTCGGCGACCGCGCGAAGGCCCTCGGCTATCAGCTCACCGGCGAACAGCTCCAGGCCGTGTTTGAGAAGTTTAAGCGGCTCTGCGATAAGAAGAAGGAAGTGTACGACGCCGACATCGCGGCCCTCATCGAGCAGGAATTGCACGGCCTGCCCGACGTCGAAGTGTGGACGATGATGGGCTACAAGCTCAACGCGACCAACGGCCAAACGCCGACCGTGGCGTTGACGCTCCGGCGCGGCAAGGACGAAGTCACTAAAGAAGTGACGATGGGAGACGGCCCGTTCGACGCGCTCTTCTTGGCGATCGAAAAGATCACCGGCATCGAAGTGGTTTGCCGCGACTTCAGCGTCCACAGCGTGACGGTCGGCAAGGATGCACAGGGCGAAGTGACGGTCGAAGTCGAACATCAGGGGCAGCTCTATCGCGGCCGCGGCGTTTCGACCGACTCGATCGAAGCCAGCGCGCTGGCGTTCTTAAACGCCGTGAACCGCGTGGCGGCGACCGCCGGGCGACCGAAGGAACGCGTGAGCCCTCACGAAGCGACGAATGTGGCGACGCCGGCGAAGAAGCTGGAAACGCCGACGCCGTAAAACGCCGCATCGCTTGCGACGCACGTGAAAGCGCGGAGGCGAGCTCCGCGGCTCCATGACGGCGCTACGCGACGTACGCCAAGTAGTAGAAGATCCACCCCGTGACCGACGTGCCGAGCATGTCGAGCGCCGCGATCCAGCCCCAGCGTTTGTGCCAGACGCTGTGGGCGCAAGGCCCGGGGGGACTCGGAATGTTGCGCAGGGCGCGAATCACGACCACGGACCAAATCACGGCCGTCGTGACGGCGAAGCAGAGATGAACCAGCAGCGCCTTTTCAACGAGGCCCGTCGAGTAGTACGGCGACGCCTGACGCGCCGTCTGCGCCACGGGGTATAGCATCGCATGTCGACTTCGAACAGCGTCACGGCCACGAGCAGCACCAAGCTCAGCGTCACCTGCACTTGCTTGTGCAGCCGATAGTTGCGCTTTGCGCGAACCAGATAGATGCTCCAGAACAAAATCGGCACGACCGCAAACATCGCCAAAAAGACGACGTCGAGCATGAGCGAAGCGCGGGTCCCGAGAAATCCTGGCATGGCGGCGGCTTTGCAGATTTTTGCGCTTCGGCGAGCGGCGGCATCGGCCGGCGGTTGCTTGGAAAACAACGAAGCGAAGCAGGCGCGGCCCATCTTATCAACATCCGCTATCGGTCGGCAGGCCGCGGGGCTTGAGCCCGCCGCGGTAATCCGTAGCAATTGGCGACGTTATGCCGGCACGATACGATGAGAGCCTGCGACGGTTTCCCTCATTTGCCGAGCGTGCGGACACGGCACGCCCGACAATCGACGGCTGGGTGGCGAAATAGGCAGACGCACAGGACTTAAAATCCTGGGGTGGGTAAACCACCGTACGGGTTCGATTCCCGTCCCAGCTACTTCTCAAACCTCGTGGATCGTGATGATCGAGGATATGCCCGCGGCGCCGTTGCCAAGAAGTGCAAGGCTCGGGCTTTGCTGAACGCATCTCTTCTATTAGCCGGTTTCCCCGACGAGGCGACGTCCCTGACGCTGCCGTTGATCTAGCGGCGGCGGTCGCGCGGCAATTTTTCGTCGACGTTACAACGTCGCTACGCCGCGAGCTTCTTGAACGCCGCATAGCGAACTCATTCGAAGCGGTCGACTTCGTCTTTCTGAACGGCGTCGACGATTTGTCGTCGTGAAAGCTCGCCGCTCCGTCGTCGCGAGAAGCGCTAACGGCCGGCGATCCACATGGGCGCCTCTCTCAGCGGTCGGCTCTCTCTGAATCTTGGTGGAACTGCCGCCGCTCGTCGGCTTCCGAGACGCCGCGCGGCGCGGGACCAATTCCGAGCACCATAAATCGCACGCCGACGAACCGGCGGGCGTATTGCCGGATCCGACTCCAACCCGAACTCCGGCGCGAATCTGAAGCGGTGAACGTCGACCGATACAGGTCGGAACCCCGCCACCCACCTGGACTACATACGGGAAAATACCGCGGAGAAATCAAAGGATTTCCCCTGACTTTTTGTCGCTCTCAAATAAAAATTAAAAGTTTCGCACCCCAGATCCGGGTGTGCAGTTTAAATCATGCAGCTGCAGGTAAGAGTTTTGAAGACCCCGACTCTGCTACGGCCCCGCAAATCCCGCCCGTCCCCCCCCGTTTCCTTCCTCCCGGCCCGCCTCTTTTTCGCACGATTTCGTCGATCGTTGCGCCGCGGCCGCAGCGGATTGAGCCTGCTTGCGCGACGAGTTGCCGTCGCCGCCGCGATCATGGCCGTGGTTCTGCCGCCGAATTTCGCGACGGCAGCGACCTACACCTGGACGCCTACGGCGGCCGGAACTTCCTATTCGTGGATCCAAACGTCGAACTGGACACCTGCGGGCTTCCCGGACGCCGTCGGCGACGTCGCCGAATTGACGAACAACATCGTCGGCGCCCAGACGATCAGCCTGAATCAGATCGTCACGCTCGGCACCTTGAACATCGGCGATTCCAACGGCTCGCACGCCTTCACGCTGGCCGCAGGTACCGGCGGACTGATGATCCTCGACGCCGTTTCCGGGTCGGCGTCGATCAATAAGATCGCCGGTACGGGCGTCAACGACCTGATTTCCGCCGGCGGATTGTTCTACGATCCGTTGACGGTCAGCAACGCCTCGACGGGATCGCTCACGCTTTCCGGTACGTACTATTCGACGCTGTCGAGCATGACGTTCAACGCCACCAGTACCGGCGCAATCGTCTCAAGCGGCGGCTTAGCCACCGCCGGCGACTTGATCAAAACCGGCACCGGCACGCTCTCACTCACAACGGCCGCCAAGACGTACGCCGGCTCAACGCTGATTAAGAACGGAACGGTGATCGTCGGCTTCGCCAATGCGATTCCGCTGTGGAGCCCGGGAGTCGTGCTGGGCGATTCCGTAGGGAACACGGCCGGCATCCTGCAGCTGGGTACGTCATCCGCCGCATTCGCGCAGACGCTCACTTCGCTCACCACGGCCGGTACGGGAGCCAGCGCCGTCGTCGGCGGTTTCACCACCGCATCCGCGCTGACGCTCAACATCGCCGGCGGTGTGAACAACGTCTACGCGGGCAGGTTCGGCGGCTTGGGAACGAACAACAACTTGTTGAGCCTCGTGAAGACCGGTTCCGGAACGCTGACGCTGACCTCGGCCCTCACCGGAAGCGGCAGCACGTACACCGGCTCGACGACGTTCAACGCCGGAACGGTCCATCTGGATTTCTCGGCGACGAACGCTCCGGCGACGAACATCCTCGGTTCGACGTCCGCGCCGACGTTCAACGGCGGCACGCTCAAAATCACCGGCAAGGCCTCGGCCACGGTTTCGCAAACGTTGAACAATCTCACGCTCGGCGCAGGCGGCAGCACGATCGAAATGGTCGGCGCGGGGGCGGGCAGCAACACGAACTTGGTCCTCGGCACGTTCACGGCCACGACCGCCGGCGGAACGCTGCTCGTCAAGAGTTCGGCCAACACGTCCGTCACCACGACGACGACGCTCCCGGCGAGCGGAATCTACGGCGCAGGCCGCGCCGTGTTCTTCGACGGCACCAACTACAACTGGCTCACCACCACGACTTCGACGCCGTTCGTGTTCTCCGGCTTAGCGAGCGGTTCGTACACCGCGCTACCGACGACCGGCGTGACCTCGACTTCGGGCAACTTCAGCATCACCGGCGGACAAACGCAAGTCGCGGCGGCATCGAGCATCGGCACGCTGCGCATTCAATCGAGCACCGGTTCCGCGGCATCGTTCGATCTCGCATCGTTCGACTTGACGCTCAATCAAAACGGCTTGCTCTTCCAAGGCTCCGACGCCTACAGCATCGACGGCACGCTCGGCGGACGTCTGATCGGCGGCACCGACTTGATCATCCATCAGTACGGCACGCACGCCGACGGGTTGACGATCAACGCCGGGCTTTCCGGAACCGCGAATCTGGTGAAGACCGGTTCCGGCTTGCTGACGCTCGGCCTCGGCGCGAACAATCTTTCCGGAGGCGTGTTCGTCAACGCGGGCACGCTGAGCTTCCGCGACGTCAACGCCGCCGCGGCGGGAAGCCTCGGCAACGGCTCGACCACGGCCGTGAGCCTGGGCGACGGCGCGACGCTTCGTTATACCGGCGCCACGGGCGCGATCAGCGGCGCCGCGACGACGCTCGGCGCACACACGTTCGTGTTGCTCGGCGGCAACTCGAACATCGAAGTCACCAACTCGCTCTCGGCGCTTACGCTCTCCGGCGTCATCAGCCAAGCGAGCGGCGCGATCGGCGGATTCACGAAGTTGGGGCCCGGTACGCTTATCCTGAACGCCGTCGAAACATACACCGGCGCGACGATCGTCAATGAAGGAACTCTGCAAATCGCCGCCGCCGATCGGATCGACAACAGCAGCGCGCTGATCGTCGGCAGCAACGGCACGTTCGACTTCGCGGCCGGCAACGAAACCGTCGGGTCGATTGCCGGCTCCGGCCTCATCACGACCGGCCTCGGCACGACGGCGCGTACGTTCACCGTCGGCAACGACAATACGTCGACGACGTTTACCGGCACGTTCGGCGGCACGCTTGCAAGTGCTTTTGTTAAGAACGGCACCGGCGTGCTGACGTTGGCCCCGACGGCGCCGATGCCTTGGACGGGCAATAAGGTGCTCGCCTCGGGAACGATCGTATTCGGTTCGACGAACGCCCTTGGCTCCGGCGGCACCGGCTTCGTCTCCAATGCCGCCGGCCCGGCCTTGCTCAACATGAACGGGTTCGGCTACAGCCCGGCGGCGTTGCAGTTCTACGGCACCGGCGCCGCGATCACGAGCCAAGGAACGCTGCTCACCGGAGCGGCCGCTCTGACGCTGACCGGCACGCTCACCGTCGGCAACTCGAATAATCCGCTGGGCGCCGTGATCGACGCGACGGGAGGCAGCATCACCATGACGGCGCCTCGTGCGTTTACCGTCAACGACAGTACGTCGGTCGCCTTGAACGAAGCCGAACTGACGATCATCGGCGACATCATCGGCGCGGGGGGCGGCATCACGAAGTCCGGCACCGGAAATATGCGGCTCACGGCCGGCACGAACACCACGACCGGCACGAACACGTTTAGCGGCGGCATCACGTTTCTGGATTACACGACGAGCAACACGGCGAAGCTCGGCAGCGGCAATCTAGCGTTCGGCGCCAGCTCCGGTTTGGTGCTGCTCGGCAACACCTCGGCGGCCACGCTCCAAACGGTCGGCTCGCTAACGCTGACGTTGGGTTCCAGCAGTTTGACGCTGACTCCGGGCGCGGCACAGAACGTGGCGTTAAGCTTCACCACGATCACGTGCGCCGCCGGCGGCGGGTTGCTCCGCATCAATCTTCCCACGGGAACGCAAAGTTCGACCAACGGCGTCCGCACGACGCAGGCCAACGACGCCAACGGCATGCTCAGTTCGGCGATCACCGTCACGGATTCCTCGGGCGTGACGACCTTCGCGACGAATCTCAACGGCAACATCGTCGGCCTGGCATCGACGGCGCAAGATAACTTAGCGTTGTGGCCCGCCGGACAGCACGTCACCGACTCCGCGGGATTCACCGGCACGCTCAATTCGATCGGTATTGCGACCCTGCGATTCAACGCGGCGGCCGCCTCGACCGTGACGATCGGCGCGGGGCACGTTCTGAACCTCACCAGCGGCGGGGTTTTGCAGACGTCGGCGGCCGTGGGCGGCACGTCGTTGATTACCGGCGGTACGCTGCTGCTCGGCACCGGAAACGATCTGATCGCCACCGTCGATAGCGCGAGTCAACGTTTGGAAATCGCCTCCACGTTGCCTCGTTCGGCCCGCGTGACGATCGGCGGCGCCGGCACGGTGCGTTTGAGCGGCAACAACAACTTCACCGGGAACGTCACGCTCAACAGCGGCACGTTGCAGGCGTTCGGAGGAAACGCGATCGGCGATACGGCGACGGTCAGCTTCTCCGCGACGGCGAGCACCGTTTTTGAAATCTCCGGCAACGAAGTCATCGGCATTCTGACGGCCGGCGGCATCAACTACGGCAACTTCGTCACCGAAATCCGCCTGACGTCCGGCAGCCTGACTTTCAACGACACGACCGCCACGAACCGGACGTATTCGGGCATTCTGACGGGCACGGGCGCTCTCATTAGGAACGGAGCCAGCGGCGCGGGCAACTTCCTGATTAATGTCGCGCAGCCGAACTTCGGCGGCACCGTGGTCATCAACGGCGGCATGTTTTACCTCGAAGGCAACGGGACGTTGGGGAACGCCACGGCGATCACCGTCAACAAAGGCGGAGCGTTCGTCATCAGCAACAGCAGCAGTACCCGCACCGCGACGCGCATCGCCGACACGACGCCGATCACCCTCAACTCGGCCGACGGCGCTTGGCAAGGCGCCACTGTTCCGAGCGGCCTCTCGACCCGCACCGACCAGAACACGACGATCGCGGAAACGATCGGCGATCTCATCTTCAACACCGGCGCCAGCTACATGCGGGGCGACGCGTCCGGCACGACGGGTTTTGCATCGCTCGTCGTCAACAACTTCGTGCGCAACAACAACGCCACCGTCACGCCGCGAGGCCGAGCGATGGGAGCTACGACCGGGGATCGGAATCAGTTTCGCATCGGCGTCACGGCGAATGAAAACGCCTTCATGGCCACCCTGATCGGCGGCGGGGGCGCCGTGGGAAGCAAAAATATTTCGATCATCCCCTGGATGCTGGGAGAAACCACGACGGCGACTTTGGCCGACACGAACATGGGCAACTCGCTCGTGACGTACATGAACAATGCGAACGCCGTCGGTTTGCGGGCGTTGGATCTGGCGACCGAATACAACACGTTCGCGACCAAGGCCACGGCGACCGACAACATTCGCGAGTCGCTCACGGCCGGCCTCACGAACATCGCCGGACAGACGATCAACGCCTTGGTCTTGAACAACGCCAACACGGCGACGAGTTCGCTCGCCGTCAGCGGGGCCGGTGCCGGCGCGGCGCTCACTGTGACCAGTGGTGCGTTTCTCTTCACCGCCGTGGGCGGCACGAACGCGGCCGACTATGCGTTTACGCTCGGCGGCTTCAACGCGGGCATCAACGTCGGCTCAAGCAACGAATACGTCTTCTTCGTGCAACGCCCGGCGGCGGTGGCGAACGCCGCCACGATGACGGCGACGATTTCTTCGTCGCTGGCTTCGACGGCCGACATTACGAAATCGGGCCGCGGTACGCTCATTCTTTCCGCGGTGAACACGGCCGGCGGCGGGGCTCGCAAGACCACGCTGAACGAAGGAACGCTGCAAATCACCGATCTCGACAACATCGGCGGCAACACGGGCGGACTCGTCTTCGCCGGCGGTACGCTGCAACTTGCCACAGGTTTCGCGGACGACCTTTCCACGCGAACGATCAGCTTCCTATTGGCCGGCGGCACCATCGACACCGGGTCGCTCAGCCTCAACTTGGCCAATAATTTCGGTACGGGGAGCGGCGGGCTGACGAAAGTCGGCGCCGGGTCACTCACGTATTCCGGCATCGCCGGCTATACCGGCGCGACGGCCGTGCAGAACGGCCGCATTATCCTCGCCGGCGGAGCCGATAACCGGCTCAATGCCGCAGGAGCTTTGATCCTCGGAACGGGAACCGGCTCCGGCGTGCTGCAACTCGGCGACGCCGTCGGCAATGCATCGAGCGTCACCGTCAGCGAACTGAGCACCTCCGGTACGGGGACCGCGAATGCAATCGTCGGCGGCGGCACGGCCGTCTCGGTGCTCACGGTCAATCAGTCGACGACGACTACCTACGGCGGCGTCATCGGCGGGGCAGGGGCGAACGAGAACAACGTCGGCCTCGTGAAAACCGGCACCGGCACGCTGATCCTCGGCGGCACGAGCACGTTTACCGGCGGACTTGCGATCCGCGGCGGAACGGTCATCGCCAACAACGTCGCCGGCACGCTCGGCGACGCCACGAACGTCGTCTCGCTCGGCGACACTTCCGGCGCGGCCGACGCGACGCTGCTGCTACAAAGCAGCCAAACGTACGCGAATCCGTTGCAGGTCGTCGCCGGGGGAACCGGGGCTTACTCGTTGATCGGCGGCGTCACGACGGAAGCCCCCGTGTACTCGGGAGCGATCACGCTGGCCAACCGATTGTTTATCGGCAAACAGGGAACGACCGGCGCGTTTACGGTAAGCGGCGGCATCACCGGCACCGGCAACTTGGTGCTGAGCAACATGGCAACGACCGGCGCTCTGCTGCTTTCGGGCGGTGCGCTCAACTACACGGGCACGCTCTCCCACTTCGGTTCGGCGACGGCGACGACGCTCATCAGCTCGAGCATCGGTGCGAACGTCACCGACGTCGTACAAAACAGCACCACGACGCCGCTGACGCTTTCAGGCACGAGCATCGGCTACGTCGGCGCGACGATCGTTAATTCGGGCACGTTGAACATTACCGGCTCGGCCGCAGCTCCGCTGACGACGACGGGCGTGATCGTGGCCGGCGGCGGAACGTTGAACTTGCTCAACGGCGTCGGCCAAGCGGTGAATCTGGGCACCGGCGCTGAGCCTTGGTGCGGGGACGGGCCTGACGACGCTGGGCTTCGAACTCGGCTCCGCTTCGGCGTACGACCGAATCGTGACGAGTGCGACCGCCGTGACGGCCGGAACCGTGCGATTCAACCTGGCCGCGATCTCCGGGTATCAAGCCGGCAGTTTCACGCTGCTGAGTGCCGGCGGCGGACTAAGCGGCGCTACGTATGAACTTGGCACCATGCCCGCCGGAACCGGCCTGAGCTACTCGCTCTCAGTGAGCCCGACGGCGGTGGCGCTCATTTCCACGGCGGCCGCGGGCGACTATTACTGGCGCGGCGCGGTCAACAATAGCTGGATCGGCTTCAACAACGGCAACAGCAACTTCACGTCGGATGCGGCCGGCACCGTCAACACGAACGGCACGCCGGGCGTCAACACGCGCGTGATCTTCAGCACCGTCAACGCGACGGGCCCGGCCGTCGCCACGACGCTCGACGACTCCTTCAACGTCAGTCAGTTGTTGTTCACCTCGAGTCCGTCGGGCATCACGAGCGTGGCCATCGGGCCGGGCGCGGTCTCGACGAATTCCTTGACGATCACTCCGACCGCGGCGACCGACGGCATCGACGTGCAAGACAACGCCGGCGCGATTTCCATTTCCGCGCCGATCGTGCTCGGCGCGGCTCAAGCGTGGAAGGTTTCCAACGTCGGCACGGCGTCGCTGAGCCTCACCGGCGGACTCTCCGGCGGCTTCGCCCTGACGAAAGACGGCCTCGGCACGCTGTTCGTCGGCGGCACGGACTCGCGCACCGGCACGACGAACCTCGCCGCCGGCGTCCTGCAAGCGCTCTCGGCCAACAGCTTCTCGGCCGTGTCCGCCTATACCGTGGCTTCCGGCGCCACGCTTCGCCTCAACGGCCTGGCCAACGCGATCGGCTCGCTCACCGGACTCGGCACCGTTGAAAACGGCTCCGCCACGGCGGCCACGCTCACCCTCGGCGGCAACAACACCGACACGACCTTCTCCGGCATTCTGCAAAACGGCGGCACGGCGAACCTGGGGCTAACGAAAGTCGGCGCCGGCATGTTCATTCTCGCCGGCGACAACACGTACGCCGGAACGACGACCGTGAACGCCGGCATCTTGCAAATCGGCAACGGCACGACCGGCAGCATCACCACCGGCACGTCGAACACGGTCGTTTCCGGCTTGGCCTCCGGCAAAGCGACGCTCCGCATCGTCTCCGGCACGTCGTCAACGAACGCTTTGAGCGTCGGCAACGCCAACGGCGCCGTCGGCTCGGTGGTCGTCACCGGCGGATCGTTCACGTCACTCGTAAGCACCGATTCCGTGCCGGGCCTCGGTATCGGTTCGGCCAACGGCGGCTTCGGCGTCTGTATATGACCGGTGGTGACATTACCGCCTTGCGGTTCTACGTCGGCGGCAACAGCGGCACGACCACCACCGGCGGTACGGGCACGGTATTGATTACCGGCGGAACGATCACCCAGCCCTCCGCTACGGACAACTACCTCATCATCGCCCGTCACGGCGGGTCGACCGGCGTCCTCACGATGACCGGCGGCTCGATCATCCGCACTGGCGGCAGCCAAGGCGTCAATGTCGGCTGGCAAGGAACGGGGCGCCGAACTCAACATCGCCGGCGGCCTGTTCAACACCACCGGTCGCGGCGTCGTGTTCGGCGGCGGAACTTGGACCGGTACCGGCATCGCCAACATCAACGCCGGCGTCCTCATCGCAAACTCCGTCAGTTCCTCGTCCGGTACGTCCATCCTCAACTTCAACGGCGGCACGCTCCGCGCCGGCGCCGGGTCCACCGGCTTCGTCTCCACCAACATCGGCTCGGCCTACGTCAACGGTCCGTTCGGCACGTTCGCCGGCGGCGCCGTGGTCGACTCCAACAACTTTGCGATCACCATTGCCCGCGTACTCGCCGCCCCGACCGGCAAGGGCGTCATGAATCTTTCGCTGGCGGCGAGCGGCAGCGGCTACCTCGGTGCTCTCGTACGTCCAGATCACCGGCGACGGCACCGGCGCCACCGGTTACGCCGTCGTCGATACCGATCCCTCGAGCGCCACGTACGGCCAGGTCACGAGCGTCGTCATCACGAATCCCGGCGTCAATTACACCACGGCGTCGGTGACGCTCGTCGGCGGCGGCGGAACCGGGGCAAGCGTCACGACGACCCTCGGCGACAACACCTCGGGCGGCCTCACCAAGGTCGGCCTCGGCACGCTGACGCTCAGCGGAGCCAGCACGTTCACCGGCCCGCTCACGATTTCCGGCGGCTCCGTGGCCTCCGCCACGTTCAACAACATCGGCGTCGCCGGTCCGCTCGGAGCCGGCATCGCGACGAACGCCGCCACGAACGCCGCGTCTCTCGTTCTCGACGGCGGCATTCTCAGCTACACCGGCACCACGGCCGTGACTGATCGCCTCATCACGCTCACCGGCGCGGGAGGCCAGATCGACAGCGTCAACACCACGGCCGCCAACACCATCGAATTCTCCGGCACCGGCGCCGTCGCGTACTCCGGCACGGGAGCCCGCACGCTGACCTTCGGCGGTACCAACACCGGCACGAACGTCTTCAACCCGCAGATCAACGACGCCGGCTCCGACGCCGTGACGCTCGGCAAGACCGGTGCGGGCACTTGGTCGCTCACCAACACAAATTCGTTCACCGGCGGCGTCAACCTCGGCGGCGGCGTGCTCATCTTCGGTTCCGGCTCGCTCGGCACGTCGGGCGCCGTCACGTTCAACAGCTCCTCCACGCTACGTTGGAACAATCATTCCGACGACCTCTCCGCTCGGCTCGTGCTCAACGGCGCGGTGACCGGCACGATCGACACCAACGGCAACAACGTCGTTTTCGCCTCGTCCGTCGGTGCGACCGGCTCCGCCGCGGGCATCTTAGCCAAGGTCGGCGCCGGCTCGCTCACGCTCAACGCGGCCGCGTTGCATACCGGCGGCACGACGCTGTCGGCCGGTACGCTCAACATCGGCCATGCCGGAGCGCTCGGCAGCGGCACCTTCACCATCGCCGCAAGTACGACGTTCAACAACACGTCCGGCGCGGCGTTGACGCTTTCCACGAACGGCCCGCAGGCTTGGAACGGCGACTTCACGTTCACCGGCACGAACAACCTCGACATGGGAACCGGCGCGGTGACGCTCAGCGCGGCCCGCGCCGTGAACATCGCCGCCAATACGCTGACCGTCGGGGGCGTCGTCGGCGGAGCGTTCGCACTCACGAAAAACGGCGCAGGGACGCTCTACCTCCGCGGCGACAACACGTTCGGCGTCACCGCCGGCTCGGTCGTCACGATCAACGCCGGCGTGCTGAAGATCGATTCCGAAGCCGGCCTCGGCAACGTTCTCAACGACGTCACCTTCGCCAACGGCGCGACGCTCCAAATCACCAACGGCTTCTCCGCCAACGCCGGCAAGATATTCTCCTTCACCGCGGCCGGCGGCGGAACCATTCAAGTCGATAGCGGCACGTTCACCATCAACTCCGCGCTCACCGGCGTCGCGGGCACCGGCGGCTTGATCAAAACCGGGGCGGGTACGTTGGCCTTGGCCGCGGCCAGCACGGCTTACGATGCCGTCGGCGTCGGAGCAGGGGGCGTGGCCAACGTCGGCTTCCGCGTCGATGCCGGTACGCTGCTCCTCACCGGCAACAGCAACGGCGTCGTCGGCGACAACAACCCCGCGACGATGACCATCCAGCTCAACGGCGGTAATCTCGCCATTCAATCTGATACGACAAGCATCGCCCGCGCGAACCTGTACTTGTCGGCGGCGGCCGTGCTGACGATCGACAACGGTGCGCCGGGCCTCGGCATCGTTCAAGCCATCGGCGCGTCGACCGGCCCGCAACTCACGGTCGGCGTCGGCGCTTCGACGCTACAAATCGTCGGCGGTTCGAACATCACCGGCGGCACGGCCGTCGCGCAGTTCACGACCGCTTCGTACCTCGCGGCCCCCACGTTCGACATCGTGAATCCGACCTCGGGCACCATGCGTTTGACGATCGGCGCGATCACCGGCGGCACGTTCACCACGACGCTCACCGGCAACGGCTCCTTCACGCAAACCGGAGTACTCACGAGCACCGGCGGGTTCACCCTCGGCAGCACGTTCTCCGGCCTCGCCGTGCTGAGCCAGGCCAACGCCTACAGCGGCGCCAACACGCTCAACGGCGGCGTTCTCGAATTCACCGCCGCCAACAACTTGGGCGACGCTTCGGCGACCAATACGCTCGTGTTCGGCGGCGGCACGCTCCGCTACGCCGGTTCGACGGCCCTCGACGTCGGCGCGACGCGAACCGTGACGATCAACGCCGGCGGAGCGACGTTCGACGTTCCGCAATCCAGCGGCGTGCTCACGATCAGCAGCGGCATTTCCGCCGGCGGCTCCGGCAACCTCACAAAGACCGGCACCGGCACCTTGGTCGTCCCCGGTTCCACGAACTTGAACTCGGGAGCGGGGGTTCTCAATGTCTCGGCCGGTACCTATCGGGGCGGCTTCGGCACCGCGGGCGTCGGCAAGATTCTCGTCGGCGCGACGGGCGTGCTCGACTTTACCAACGGTGCGGCGCAAACGCTGACGCTCAATCCGGTGACCGGCGCATTGACGCTGAGTTCCGGAGCCCGCCTGGCCTTCGAACTCGACGGCACCTCCAACGACGGCCTCATCGTTCCGACGGGCGGCACCCTCACGCTGGCCTCGCTCGGCTCGTTCACGTTCGACTTCTACAACCTGGTGCGGGCGTCACGGGCAACCTCTACACGCTGCTCACCGGCCCCACCGGCTCGGGCCTCAACAATTACACGTATATCCTCGGCAACTGGCGCCGGCCGGCTTCAATTACTCCATCCTGTCGACCGACACGACCGTGCAGCTGCAAGCCACGGCCTATTCGCCGCTGTATTGGAAGGGCTTGGCCAACGCTTCGTGGAATACGATCAACGTCGCCTCCGCCTACAACTGGTCGACCTTGGCCTCCGGCGCGGACGACTCGGCGACCGGCCCGCTGGCTTCGCACACGGTCATCTTCAGCGCGGCCAACGCCGTCGGCCCCACGATCACCACGACGCTCGACGCCAACTTCACCGTCGACGGCCTGCAATTCATCTCGTCGCCGACCGGCGTGACCGCCGTGACGATCAACCGCGGCACGACCGGCACGCTCACTTTGGCTCCCGCCAGCACGACGGGCGGCATCTACGTCGGGCCTAACGCCGGCACCGCCACGATCAACGCTCCGCTCGTCGCCTCGACCGCGCAAACGTGGAACGTCGACGGCACCGGCACCTCGGCGCTTGTCATCAGCGGAGCCACGACGTTCACCGCGGCCGTCAACAAGGCCGGCAACGGCGCGCTCTCGCTCACCGCCGCCAACTCCGGCTCCGGCATCATCACCCTCTCCGGCGGTACGCTAAACATCAACAACGCCGCGGCTCTCGGCACCGGCCGTTTGATCGTCGGCGTCGGGACGACGATCAACAACTCCACGGCCGCCGGCATCACGCTTTCGACCAACAACCCGCAAACCTGGAACGGCAACTTCACGTTCACCGGCACGCAATCGCTGAACATGGGCACCGGCGCCGTGACGCTCGGCAACAACATCCTGATCACCGCCTCGTGCAAACGCTGACCGTCGGAGCCGTCGGCGACGGCGGCAACGCTCGCGGCCTCACCAAAGCCGGCGCGGGAACGCTCGTCCTAAGCGGAGCCAATACCTACACCGGCCCGACGCTCGTCAGCGCCGGCATCCTGACGCTCAGCGGCAACAACATCGCGGCGACCGGCGGCGTCACGGTCTCCGCCTCGTCGACCTTGAACCTCGCCAACGCCGCGGCGTCGGCGCCGGAGCGCTGACCATCAACGGCGGCACGATCAACAACACGTCCGGCGGGGCTCTGACTCTCAGCACGAACAACGCTCAATTCTGGAACGGCAGCTTCACGTTCACCGGCACCAATTCGATGAACATGGGAACCGGCCTCGTCACGCTCGGAGCCACTCCCACGATCACCGCCTCGGCCAATAACCTGACCATCGGCGGAGTCATCGACGGCCCCTTCGGCATCACCAAGGCCGGCAGCGGAACGCTCATTCTCAGCGGGCTCAGCAATACGGCCGCCAACAACTTCTCCGGCAACCTCACGCTCGACGGCGGCACGACGAACATCACCGCCACGGCCAATCTTGCCGGCGGGCTCGTCTTCGGAGCGACGAACACCAGCGCCACCGTCAGCACGCTCAACCTGACCGCGGCGAGCGCCACGTTCGCCGGCGGCCTCACGGCCCAGACCAATTCCGCGACGGCAAGCGTCATCGCCATCGGCACCGGTCAAACGCTGACCGTCAACGGCAACACCGCGATCGGCAGCAACGCCGGATCGAACACGACGACGACGCTCACCGTCTCCGGTCTGGGTACGCTCAACTTCGTCAATTCGACCGCCAGCGCGACGTTCTTCGTCGGCGGTTCGAGCGCTACGTCGGGCGTCGGCAACGTGACGACCGCCGACTTCAGCGGCCTGTCGACGCTCAACATCACGCTGGGTGCGAGCAGCACGATTCGCGTCAATCCGCTGATCACCGTCACGACCGATAACGTCACCGGCCGCAAGTCCATCTTCCGCCTCGCCGCGACGAGCAGCCTCACTGCGACGACGCTGACCGTCGGCGGCGGCACGACGTTCAACAGCGACGCTACGCAGATCAATCAGCTCGTGTTGGGCAGCGTCGCCAATACGATCAACGTCAACACGTTCAACGTCGGCACGGGAGGACGCGACATCGGCACCGTGACGTTCGCCGGAGCCTCCGGCACGGTCGTCATTCGCGCAAGACGGCGTCGGCCGGACCGCCTTCAACATGGGCACCGGCGGCGCAAGCACGGGGACGAACGGAGCCGACAATCTCGTGAACCTCGCCGGTCACAACGCCGACATCTTGTTCAGCACCATGAACATCGGCAACCAGGGCGCACCGGCAACCTCGCATCGACGTTCACATTCGACACCGGCACGCTTGACGCCACCAGCGTCAACATCGGCTTCCGCACCGGCACGGCGACGGCGACCAACACGCTCAGCAGCACTCTCAACCTGGGCGGCGGCACGGTCACGCTCGGCAACGTCGCCGGCTCCGGCGCAGGCGTCGACGTCGGCAACAACGCCAACACGGGAACCGGCGCTTCGAACACGAACGGAACCGTGAACATCACGGGCGGCAACGTCACGATCTACAACAGCACGGCACTGGCGCCGCGATTCGCCTCGGCACGAACAACGCCACCGGCCAAGGCAACGTCACCTCGCTGCTCAACATCACCGGCGGCAACGTGACGATCACCGGCAACATCATTCGCAACGCCACCTCGCCGCGCACGACCAGCACCGTGACGCTCAACGGCCCGTCGGCCCTGCTCGACATGTCCAACCGGTCGATCGGCTCCGCCACGGCTCTGATCACCTTCAACGCCCAGGCCGGTACGTTGCGGAATTTGGCGGAACTCAACGGCGGCGGCACGCTCGACAAGACCACGGCCGGCACGCTGGTGCTGGATACGGCCAACGCCTACACGGGGCTCACGACCGTGACGGCGGGCATTCTGCACGTTATGAACGGCGGCGCGCTCGGCTCGGCCGCGGCGGGTACTTCCGTCGCCGACGGCGCCACGCTGCAAATCTCGGGAGACGTCACCACGCTCGCCGAAGTCCTCACGCTCGCCGGCCTCGGAGTCGGCGGCAACGGCGCTCTGCGGAACCTCTCGGGCACGAACACTTACACCGGCCCGATCACGCTCGCTTCCGCCTCGCGCATTCAGGCCGACGCCGGAACGCTCAACCTCGACGTCGCCTCCGGCAACGCCGTGTCGGGTGCGTTTGATCTGAGCATCGGCGGTGCGGGGAACATCTCCGTCGCGGACGCGATCAACATCGCCGCCGGCAATCTCACGAAGTTCGGCGCGGGCACGGTGACCATGTCGAGCCCCGTCAATACTTACACGGGCGTGACGACGCTCGGCGGCGGCACATTGTCGGTCGCGGCGTTGGCCAACGGCGGCGCCGACAGCAGCATCGGTTCGTCGTCGTTCGCGGCCGGAAACCTCGTCTTCGACGGCGGTACCCTTCAATACACGGGGGGCTCCGTGACGACGGATCGCAACTACACGATCGCGGCCGGCAAGACGGCGACGATCAACGTCTCGACCGCCGGCGCCGTGCTCACCATGACCGGCAACGCGCCGACGACCACCGGCGGATTGACCAAAGCCGGCCCCGGCACGCTCACCATGGCCAACTCGGCGTACAACCACGCCGGCGCGACGACCGTGAGCGGCGGCACGCTCAACACGGCCGACGACGCCGTGTTCGCCGGCAACTTCGTCGTCTCCGGCGGCACGTTCAGCCCGGGCACCAGCGCCAACGGCACGAACCACAACGGCATCGGCCAAGCGTCGACCACCTCCGCCGCGGCGTCGGTCTTTAACACCGGCTCGACGTTTGTGTTCGATTTCTCGGCCGTCGACACCGGATCCGTCTCCGCGCCGACCAACTGGGACTTCCTCCATAACGCCGCAGGCCTGACGCTGACCGGCGGTGCGTCGTACACGCTGCAGATTCGCTCCTGGCTCGCCTCGGGCCTGAACTACGGCGTGGAAGCCTTTGATGCCAACGCCGACACGTCGACCGACCTTTCCACGATGGAAGGCTCCGCCGGCGCGAAGGCCAGCTACCGCTGGCTTTGGATCGACAACGACGGCACGCTGCAAGGCGACGGCGTCAGCGGCGGCAAGGCGGAAGTGCTGAATCAGTTCGTGATCGACACGTCGCTCTTCGACGGCAACAACCCGTTCAGCCAAACGCCCCCCGTCGGCGGACACTTCTGGGTCAGCGCCTACAACAACGACCTCTACATCAATTACTCGTCGGTCCCCGAACCGGGCAGCTTGCTCTTCGTCGGCCTCGCCGGCCTCGGCTTGGCCGCCTATCGCCGCCGCAAACGCAAAGCGGAACAAACGAGCGAAGAGAGCGGAGCGGCAACGGAAAACCACGCCGCGCCGCAGGCCTAGTCGAAACCGCACGCTTTGTGTGTCGGCCCTTCGCGCCGCAACCTTAACTTTCTGCCAGGAAGCCGGAGTGGTGCTGCGGCATCGTCGTTCGCGTCGCTAGAATCCGCGATCTAACGACTTCTTCGCCCAGGCACCTTCGATGAACTATCCGACGACGATCCATGCGGCCCGATACCAGGGCGGCATCGCCGCGTTTCTCGTACGCCGCCGCGTCCCGATTTCGCTCCTGCTCTTCACCGGATTGATTCTCGAAGACATCATTTTTTGGACCAAGCCGAACCACGGCTGGAGCGATGAAGCCGGCCTGTGGGGATATCTCGGTGCGGCGTTCGTCGTGCTGGGCGCGGCCGTGCGAAGTTGGGCGGCGGGGACGTTGCGGAAGGGGATCGACCTCACGACGGCCGGCCCGTATTCGCTTTGTCGCAATCCGCTCTACCTCGGTTCGTTCCTCGTGATGATCGGCTTCTGCACGCTGATCGGCTTTGCCCACGATTTCTTCGTCGTGTGCGGACCGATCGCGGTGATCTACGCGCTCACCGTGCTGGCCGAAGAGCGACGTCTCGCGAAACTCTACGCCGCGCACTGGCGGACGTACGAGCAAACCACGCCCCGATTTCTTCCTTGGAAAGTTCTAAACTTTCAACCGGGCGCATGGACGCTCGAGCAATGGCAAGCGAACCGCGAATACAACGGGCTGGCCGGCATCGTCGTGGGGTTGCTGGCACTCGAAACGTGGCGACTGTACGGATAGACCCGACATACCCGTCGATCTGCCGGCTTGGTTGCTCATCGGCCGGCGAAAATGTGCGCCGCCGGACGGCGATGATTCTTCCGGCATCTTCTGATTCTTCGCAGCGACGAAAATTCGCCGGCATCGGCGTGATTCCTCACATTTCGCTGCGCCGACTCGGCTACGCGTCGTGATTCGCGCGCTGCTCCGGCACGCCACATGCAAAGGCTTCACGAAGCATGTTGCTACGAATCAACGAGTGCCCGTCGTGCGCGCCGGGCTCCATGCACAAGGGAGCAAACGATGAACGCCGAATTTTCGAATCTTCCCGAGAAGTCGCTCGAATGGTTGCAAGACCTGATCGAGATCAATATCGACAGCAGCAAGGGCTTCGCCGAAGCCGCCGACAAGCTGCAGGATCTGAAAGAGAAAGACTTGGCCGTGGAATCCATGTTCCGCGAACTCTCGCGCAATCGCGCGATGCAGGCCAATGAGTTGCAGGCCATCGTGGCGTCGAACGCCGAGAAGCCGACCGATTCCGGCAGCGTGGCCGCCGCGGCACATCGCACCTGGATGGACCTTCGCGCGGCGCTCGGCGGCGGCGAACATGCCGTGTTGAGCGAAGCCGAACGAGGCGAAGACGCCATCAAGGCCAAGTACGAAGAAGCGCTGCAAGACCTCGGCAGTTGCCCGTGTACGCAAGTGTTGCGTAAACACTTCACAGCCGTGAAGGCCTCGCACGATCGAGTTCGCGACCTCCGCGACGCCCATGTGAAGGTGTAGTCGACCGGCGTCGGCACGTTACGAGTTCCGACAGTTCAAGAGTTCGCAGTTCGCGCGGCCGTGCGGCAATGCTCAAGTTGCCGCGCGGCCGCTTCGCTTTGACATCCGGCGTTCAAAAATGCCTGACCGAGAGGACGTAATTCCTTAATTTCGTCGAACGAAATAAACTTTGCCCCTGCGCCAAATCCCGCATAAAATCGCGATTTCTCGCGAATCCGGGTATTCAGACCGTGAAGCTAAGCAATTTTGGCGGCCGGCCGCCTGAAGGCTCGGCTCCGACTCTGCTCGACGGAGGCACTTATGGCGTTCGTTCATCGCGGCAGGCAGATCGCTACGGTCGCTTGCATCGCGGCGGTTCTTTCGAGCGTCGTCCAATCGGCCGCCGCGGCCGATCCGCAGGTCGTGCGTAAAGTCGCCGAACACGTGCTGCAAAAAGGGGGCACGGTTTCGCTGCTGGTCAACGGCAAGCGCAGTCCGCCGTTGCGCGAAGCCGGTCAATTGCCGCCGGGCGTGCTTACGATCAACGAAGTCGATCTGCGGGCGTCGCAAGCCGTCGACGCCGACATTGCGGAAGTCGCCAAGATCGATCATCTGGAGCGGCTGCTCTTCATCGGTCGCCCGATCACCGACGCCGCGATGCCGCAGGTCGCGAAGCTGAAGAATCTGAACGTGCTGGAAATCGCCGACGCCAAACTGACGGACGCCGGCGTAAAGCACGTCGCCGGTCTCAAGAAGCTTCGCGGGCTTAGTCTGGACAACATGCCGATCACCGATGCGAGTCTGCGCATCGCCGGCCAATTGCCGGAACTCGCCGTGCTCAAAGTCGGCGGCACCAAGATCACCGACGCCGGGTTGGCGGCGATCGTCCCGCTCAAAAAGTTAGACATCCTCCAACTCGACAACACCGACGTTTCCGACGCCGGCCTCGTTCACGTCGCGAAACTCACCTCGCTACGGCAACTCCGCGTCAACGCAACCCGCACCTCGGACGCCGCGGTCGCGAACATCGCTCGTCTCACTCGTTTGCGCAGCCTGACGCTGGTCGCCAGCGCCGTCACTTCCGAAGGCTACGAGCGTCTGGTCCGCGAACTTCCCGGCTGCAAGATCGACTGGAACTCCGAGCTGGTGCAAAGCGCCGGCGGTGCGAAGGCGGGCGTCGCCGGCATTAAGGTGGAAGGATCGCGACGTTTCCAACCGACGGCGGTCGAAAACTTCTGCCGCGGTTCGCTCCCGAAGTTTCTCCAAGGCGCGACGATCTACGGCTACGCACCGACCGGCTTCTCCGGCACCGCTCAGCTTGGTGAAGTGCGCGTGACCGCGGATCGCGACATGGGCCTGTTTATGGCGGCCTCGTGGGAGAAAGACGGACCCGAATCGCCCGACTGGACGTCGCAAATCATTCCCGAGCACGAGGCGGAGCGCGGCGGCTGGGTGCTTGTCGGCGCGTTGAACTTTCAGAACCCGGGGCTGACGCCTCATTTGCTGTTCTGGAAACCGGTGCGGGCCGGCGAAACGCTGACGTTGCGCACGCGCCGCGTGAATCCGCCGCTCGTGATCGTCGCGGCCGAGCCTTCGACGTCGCCGCCGAACGTCGAACTGCTCCCCGACATGCATCCGTCGCTCGCCGAGATGATCGTGCGCTCGCGGGCCGGACGCTGCTTGCACGACGGCAAGTTCGCGGAACTCGAAGCCATGGTCGGAAGCTTCCGCACGAGTCGGATGCGCAGCAAGAACGGTCGTCCGTTTCTGAGCGCCTTCCACGACGGCACTCGTCCGCTGGCGGCCACGGAAGACCAATGGCGGGAGGAGCAGCAACATTTTGAAGCTTGGCTTAAGGCCTACCCGAAGTCGGCGGCGGCGCATGTGGCGGCGGCCCGCTTCTGGTTGGGCTACGCTTGGTGGGTCCGCGATTGGAAGCAGGCTCCGCAGCAGGAGGAAGTACGCTACACGACGTACCAGGAGCGAATCGCCAAATCGCGACAGATCGTCGAAGCCGGCTACAAGCTCGCGGAGCAAGATCCCTTTCTCTGCCGTACCGACGTGCAGCTCGCGATTGAATTGCACGACACGCCCGAACAACTGGAGGCGATCATCGTCCGCTCGCTGAAGATCGATCCGCATTACACGGGTACGATCCTCGACGCATGCCGATATTATTTTCTCAACCGGCACGGCGAGGCGGGCGACCTAGAAAAGTTCGCCGGCCGGGCCGTAGAACTAACGCAAGCGACGATGGGCGAAGAACTCTATGCCGACATCATGAGCTTCATGGTCGACGTGGCGAACAGCCGACTCTTCGTCAGCTTCCGTTTCGATTGGGAACGCACCGCTCGGGCGCTCAAAGCGCGACGCGAACGTTATCCGGAGTCGGCGGCCGATGCGATTCAAGCGGCGAAGATTTTCGGACATCACGGCGACCGTGACCAAGTGCGCGAGGCGCTGGCCCGACACGACCGGTTCGGGTACGCCCCGTACAAAGTCGAACGAGAATTGGACGACTGGCGTCGCTGGGCGAGCGACGATCTCCTCACGGGCGACCAGAAGGCGATCTTCACCGACGTTCGCTCGCCGATCTTGCGGCTCGATTGGACCGTCGACGGCAAGCATTGGATCACGCTCGACGACATCTCCACGCTCTCGGTCGTACAGGCCGCGGATCAAACGCTCGTGTCGCGAACCGGGCAGCCGCTCAGCATGGCCAAGTTCTCGGCCGTCGTGCCGTTTGCAGGCGTCACGGTGTCGGCCGGTTGGGACGGTCAGGTCATGCTCTATCCGCCGCGCGGCGAGCGCGGACGCCAACTCGGTTACCACGAAGACGTCACCGCCGCGGCGTTGGCGACCGACGGTTCGGAGTGGGCCACGGCCGGAGCCGACCGCAAGATTCTCTTCTGGAATCTCGATAAACCGGACGACGCGCCGGAAGAGTGGGAGATGTCTCCGATGACGGTCTCCGCGCTCGCCTACATTCCGAACAGCCGGACGTTGGCGGTGGGGGACCGTGAGAACCGGATCGGGTTTTGGAACCGCGACACGCGGAAGAAGTCCGTCGAGCTCACGCCGCGCCGCGGAGGAATTCGCTTCCTGCGCGTCTCGGGGGACGGCGAACTCTTGGCCGTCGTCGACACGCGCGAAATCACGTTGTGGCGCATCAAGCAATGGGAGCAATTGCATACCATCACGCTGCCGTCGCAGCCGATCAACGACGTCGCCTTCTCGAAAGGAGGCCGCTATCTGGCCGTCGCCACGGGTAACATGCATACGCGAGTCGATTGCGACGTCGTCGTTTGGAAGACGGCCGACGGAACCGTGCATCGCACGTTCAAAGGTCATAAAGATATTGTTCGGGCCGTCTGTTTCTCTCCCGACGGCAAGCAGGCGGCCAGCGCCGGCGACGACATGACGATTCGGCTCTGGCAAGTCGAGTGAGCGGCATACCGCTCAAGCGAGCGGGGGACGTTGGAGCCGCGCCCGACGGCGTGCTAAACTTGGCGAAGTCGTCGACCGTCTGCCGCGACGGCCTCGCGGTACTTCGGCCCTTTCTCGATTGCGGAGCCTCGGCACGGATGCGGATCATTCTCAGCTTGCTGCTGGTCGTAGGGGTCGCGGGTTGTTCACGCGGCGGGGAATCGCTGCCGGAAAAGACCGGGCCGTTGCCGACCGTGGCCCAAGCGCCGGAACGGGGAATCGGCGACTTCCCGCAACTCGACCCCGCGCGCGATTGGCCCTGGTGGCGCGGGCCCGGTCGTAACGGCGCGGCGCACGCCGGAGCGAAGCCGCCGATCGAATTCGGCGACGATAAAAACGTCGTCTGGCGCACGCCGGTGCCGGGGCGCGGACATTCGTCGCCGATCGTCGTCGGCGAGAAAATCTATCTCACCACGGCCGACGAAGCCGCGCAAACGCAATCGGTACTCGCCTTCGAACGCGCGACGGGCAAGCCGCTTTGGACGACGGAAATCAGCCGCGGCAACTTCCCGGCCGAGATTCATCGCAACAACACGCATGCCACGCCGACCATGGCTTGTGACGGCCGGCAGCTCATGGTCGTGATGATCCACAGCAAGCAGGTCCACGTCACGTGGCTCGATTTCGACGGCAAGATTCTCCGCACGCAAGCCGTCGGGCCGTTTTATCCGCAGCGTTATGAATTCGGCTACGGCCCGTCGCCGCTGCTCTACAAGAACCTGCTCATCGTCGCCAGCGAGTTCGACGGCGATAGTTTCCTCGTCGCTCTCGATACGACCACGGGCAAAGACGTCTGGCGCGTGAGCGCCCAGCAACATCAGTTTCTCGTCGCCCGTCGTCGCTCCGCTCGCCGGGCGTGATCAGATGGTGCTGAGCGGCTCCGACACCGTCGCAAGTTACGATCCGAACTCGGGTGAGTTGCTTTGGTCGACCACGGCCAACACCACGGCCACCTGCGGGACGCTCGTGTGGGACGGCGACGTCGTGATGGCCAGCGGCGGCTATCCGGAAAGCGTGACCTGCGGCGTGAAGGCCGACGGCTCCGGCAAGGTTCTCTGGGAAAACAAACAGAAGTGCTACGAGCAATCGATGATCGTGCACGACGGCCATCTCTACTCGCTCACGGACAACGGCATCGCCTTCTGCTGGCGCACGTCCGACGGTGAAGAACGTTGGAAGCAGCGGCTCAAGGGCCCCGTCAGTTCGTCCCCGGTCTTGGCGGACGGCCGCATCTATTGGGCCAACGAGCGCGGCACGTTCTACGTTTGGAAAGCGACGCCCGCCGGCTTCGAGTCGCTGGCGGAAAATCAACTCGGCGACGAATCGTTCGCCAGTCCCGCCGTCGTGGGCGATCGGATGTTCGTCCGCGTCGCATCCAGCGCAAGCGGTTCGCGGCAAGAGTATCTTTATTGCCTTGGCGAAAAGCGTTAGAACATTCGGTCTCGCCCGCTTTCCGCCCCGCATCCCTTCCGCGAACCGTCGCGGCCCACCCAGGTGACTTTCATGCAGCGCTCGCACGTTTCCGCTTTGTTCGCCTTCGTCGCTTCGTCGCTCCTCGTATCCGCTGCGGCCGCCGAGACGCCGGCCCAACCGTTCGACGGCAAAACTCTTGAAGGTTGGACGACCGCGGCAGGCAAGCCGGTCCCCGCAGGCTGGGAAATCGCCGACGGCGTGATTCACCTCAAGCGGGGCGAAAAGGGAAAACCCGGCGGCGGTAACATCGTCACCGCGCACGACTACGGCGACTTCTCGCTCTCGTTCGATTGGAAGATCGCTCCCAAGGGCAACAGCGGCATCAAGTACCGAGTGCGCAACTACGGCAAGTCGACGCTCGGCCTCGAGTACCAGATGTACGACGACGGCCGCAAACTCGAAAAAGGTTCCACCGCCTCGCTGTACGACCTTTACCCGCCCAACGGCGCGGCCTTGCCGAACCCGCCCGGCGAGTGGAACACGGGCCGCATCGTCGTGCGCGGCAACCGCATCGAGCACTGGCTCAACGGCAAGCAAGTCGTCGTGGCCTACGTCGGTTCGAGCGAATGGCAGAAGCGTATCGAAGCCAGCAAGTTCAACAAGTACGACGACTTCGCCGAAAATCGCGTCGGCAAACTCATGATCACGGACCACGGCAGCGAAGTCTGGCTGCGCAACGTCCGCTTCGAAACGTTCAACACCTCCGGCTACGGCCGCCCCTCATTGCGGCAGCGCGTCCGCAGCCGCCTCGGCCTCTAAAAAATCACCGCCGGTGCAAGCTCACGGCGATATCGGCGGCGGCGTTCCCTGCGAAGGCGCCACCGCGTCGCGCCGCCGTCGATAAAGACTCAGCCCGACGGCGGCGATGAACGTTACGATGCCCGCCACAATCGCATCCAGCCCCGCGACGTGCAGTTTCCAGCGTCGATACATCGGTCCGCCGAAGCGGACGAAGTAGTTCGCCGCGACGAATCCCGCGGCCATCGTCACGATTCTGTCGCGCAGCAAAGCGGCGATGCCGACGCTGAGCAACACCAAGAGCTCCGCATACCAGTCGAACAACCACGCCGGCACGGCCTGCAGCAGACCGCGACCATGGGCATGGTTCTGATCGACGATGGTCCAGAGCAGCATGAGCGCCGTCAGCAGCCGCAGCGGCAGAGCTCGCTCGCCGGAGATCCACCAAGCCTGCGCGACGCAAATCGCCAGCGCCGAATAGTAGGCCGTGAAATTCACCGGCAGTTCGCGGGCTTGATATCCGAAGAGATGCACGGCCAGCCAAAACACGGCGGCCCCCAAAGCCGCGAACCAGGCTTGGCGTCGCAGCGCACCGCGCGTCGTCAGCAAAGCCGCCGCGATGAGCGCCGGCAAGCCGTCGGGCGAAGTTTTCCACGCGAGAAACTTGAGAGCCCCGGCGTCCACAGTCGCCAGCGCCAGCAACGCCGAGACCAAGCACGCGAAAGCGCCGGGCGTGCGTGCGGCGAGCGCCACGGCGTAGAGGAAGGCCGACCCTATCGTCACGACGCGCGGCGGCATGGCGCCGAGCGCCGCCTGAAACTTATCAAGAAACTCCCGCGCCACCGAAGTCTCCCCCAAGTCCCAGGGCGAGAGCAAAATCGCCGCTGCCGGCAAGACAAGCCCCAGGCCGATTGCGAGCGGCCTCCGGTGCCGCATTCCGCCCACGAGGAACAAGATCGCAATCGCCCACACGAGCGGCGCCAGAAAGTACGGCGCAAAAATGGTTTGCCCCGCCGCGGCCGAGTGAAACGTTTCACAAAGGTAGTAGGCTCGCCCGACCGCACAAATCACGAGCGGCACGAAAATCGTCAGCGGGTACCAGGGCCAACGCCAGGGCGTACCGTTGCGGCGCACGTAGGCGGGCCCCAGCCAAATCGCCGGCAGCAGCATGAGCAATATTGCCCCGGCCGCTGCAGCAAAACCGAACAACAGCCACTGCAGCGTCGCGTCATACGGATCGACGGCCAACGGCTGCACCAGCACCGGCCAAGCGAAGAACAACGTCATCAGCAGGTGATACGGCGCCCGATATCCCCACGGCAGCCGCATCCGCAGGCCGACGACCAATGCTTCGCCGATCAATGCGGCAAACAAGGCCGCGCAGCCGAACCACGCTCGGCCGACGTTCGGCGAAGCCTGCAACGAGTGATCTAGGGCGACGCCGACCATCGGCAGAAGCAGCACCGCCAAGAGGCCGAGCATTCGCAAGTCTTCCCAGAGCACGCCGAGCCGGCGCAAGAACCAAGCCGTGCCGGCGAGCAGCACGACGTATGCGGCCAAGCAAATCGCCAGCAGCGGCAACGTCGGCGAACCGCTGCCGACGGGAAACGACGCCAGCAGCCCGTAAACGACGAGCGCCGCACTGACGACGTAGAGCGGATTGTGCGTACAAATCCGCAGTTGTTCGGCGAGCGGAGGGGGCAAGGGTCGCGGCTCGACGACCGGCTGCACGATCTCCGGCGATAGTTCCGCAGCCGAGGCGCGCACTTCTTCCGCAGACGAGTCTTCCGGCGTCATACGTTCGCCCCTCATAAAAGGGCCGCGCCGCCGACTCGCAGACAAGGACGCGCCGCGTTCCGCATGCGGCCCGCCCTCGTCTCACTTCAGGATTTCGCCGACGGCCCGGCGTCTGCCCTGCCGTCTTCTATGCAGGTCGTGCGCCTGCAAGGAGATTTCTCATTTTGAGCGGCCGACGAGCGTAACGTCGGAGCCGCGTTCGCGCTCGATAAGGCATAACGACACGTTGCCCGACGCCGGAGCCCAGGTCATGCTGCAAGCCTATCGCCATACCGCATCCTCGGACGCCCCCGAACCTTCCCGCCGTCGACTACACGCCAATATGCGACCGCTGCGTTTCACCTGCCGCGCCGAGATGCAGAGCCCGCCGGCGACGATCGCCGAGCGAATTCTCGACCTCAACAACTGGACGAACTTTCGCGGCTACGGTTGTCTGCCCGGCATTCGCGCCGCCCGCTTCGAGCGACGCACTCCGGAAGTCGTGGGCACGCGCATCGCCGTGGTCAACACGGACGGCTCGACGCACACGGAAGAGATCACGGAGTGGAACCCGTCGCATCGCGTCGTCCTGCGGATGCAAGACTTCTCGCCGCCGCTGGCCCATCTGGCCACGCACATGGACGAGGTGTGGACGTTCACCGTCGGCGACGGACGGACGCAAGTCGAACGCAGCTTCGCCATCCATCCCCGCTCCTGGTTCACGGGCCTCATGCTCCGACTCATCGCTCCAATGCTCCGACGAGCGATCGACCGTCATCTCGCCGATTTGCGAAAGGCCGAGTGGGCCGAACGATAAACCTCGACGGTTTCTCTCCGAACATGCCGGCCGCCGCGCGAACACTAGCAGCGGGTCCGCAGTAACACTTCGTTCATTTTTCCCGAGGCAAACCGCGTAGTGCCAATGACTTAGCGTTCTCCCGCTCAATTCAGGTGCGCCAGTTGCATCAGGAGCTGCCATTTAGCCGCTCCGCTCGTCGCGCGACGTTTTCGCCGCACGAGCCTGCAACCGACCCCAGGATCGAGTCATGAAACTTTCATCCGTCAAACATTCATTCTTCGGCGCGGCGGTCGTAGCCGTGTTGATCGCCGGAATCGGAGCTGACGCCGCTTGGGCGCAAAAGGGAGGTCGTGGCGGCGGCGGAGGAGGGGGAGGCGGCGGTCGCGGCAATGCCGGTCAACGTAGTGGCGGCGGTGGTGGAGGCGGCGGAGGCGGTCCGCGCGTAAACATCGGCGGCAACGCCGGCGGCGGCGCTCAAATCAACCGCGGCCCGATGGGTAATCCGGGCGGCGGCCCGCGCATTCGCGTGGAAGGCAATGCCAATGTTCAAGGGGGCGGCAACGTTCCCGTGAACCCCGACGCCGGACGACAACCGCGCGGCGATCGTCCGCAATTGGAGCGCCCGCAGTTTGATCGGCCGCCGCAAGACGCGCAGCGCAACAACTCCATCGATCCGCGGAACAACGTTCCTCGCGACTTCCGCGACGGCGCGCGCGATCCGCGCAATCTCACGGACGCTCAACGTGACGCCTTCCGCGATCAGCGCGATGCGGCACGAGCTGCGGCCGCTGCCAACGGCAACGTCGCCGGCGCGACGAACCCGATCCCGCGACACTCGTTCTATCGCGGAGCTTGGAATAACAACAACAATTTCAACAACGCGACGCGTGCCCGGGCCGCCGCGGCTCTCGGCTTGCCGTACGGCGCGGGTTACAACAACTTCGGCTACGGCAATCTCTACGGCTACAACAACTGGGGCGGTAACAACACCACGGGCAATCTGCTCCGGCTCGGCCTCTCGCTGGCCGGCTACGGCGGCAACTACGGTGCGTACGGCCTCGGCGGTTATGGAGCCGGCGGGCTAGGCGGCTACGGTCTCGGAGGTTACGGCCTCGGCGGCTATGGCGGCTACGGTCTCTACGGCGGCTATCCGATCGGTTGGGGCCTCGGCGGCATGGGGCTCGGCAGCTTGGCGTATTCCAGCGGTTATCTGCCGTATATGAATCCGTACTACAACTCGGGCTTGGGCGGCTACAACTACTCGCGCCCGCTGATGATGGCGTCGAACGTTCAAACGGCCCCTTCGGCCAACGACTTCTTCAACGCGGCCGTCGAGCAGTTTAAAGCCGGCGACTACACGTCGGCTCTGACGTCCGTCAACAACGCCATCGGCCAAGACGGCAACGATCCGGCGATGCACGAGTTCCGTGCGCTGACGCTCTTTGCTCTGAAGAACTACACCGCGGCCGCTGCGACCGTTCACTCGGTGCTGGCCGTCGGCCCCGGCTGGAATTGGGATACGATGAGCAGCTTCTATCCCGACGTCGCCGTGTACGAAGCTCAGCTACGCACGTTGGAGCAATCGGCCGGGTCGTCGAATGCGGCCGATCAGCATTTCCTGCTCGCGTATCACTATCTGTCGACCGGTCATCCGGATGCGGCGGCCGGCGAACTGGCGAAGGTCGTGGAATTGAATCCGAACGATAAGCTCGCGGCCGATCTTAAGAAGATGAATGAAATGAGCCAAACGGCTCAAGCCGCGCAGCCGAGCGCCGATCAAACGGCTCAAGCCGGCCCGACCGGCGCCGACGTCGCTCCGGCTCTGCCGCCGACCGATCCCAACGCTCCGCAGCCGCCGCAACAACCGGCGGCCGAGGTGAAGTCGATCGATGCGGCGACGCTGGTCGGTACGTGGCATGCGCAGCGAGACGACGGTTCGAAGTTCGATCTGACGTTGTCGTCCGATAAGCAGTTTACTTGGACCGTGCATCACCAAGGCCAAGAACAAAAGCTTACGGGGACCTACGAAGTCGAGAAGGATCTGCTGGCTCTTCAGAGCCAGCAGGCCGGCTCGATGGTCGCGCAGGTTTCACAGCCGAGCGGCGAGCAGTTCCAATTCAAGCTGCTCGGGGCTCCGCAAGACGACCAAGGCTTGGCCTTCAACAAATAGCGACGCAGCCGCGACGCTAGATCATCCGACGGCAGCTTACGGCGGCCCGTGATCCTCAAAGATCGCGGGCCGCCGTGCTATTTTTGTGCGGAGGCTTGCGCCGTGGCTTTGGCCGCTCGCGCCAACAGCCGCATGTAGGCGTCGAGGTCGGCAAGGTCCTGCGGCGTACTCTCCGCCAACATTCCCAGCGGCATGATCGATTGCGTGGTCGTGCGTCGTTGCACGATCTCTTTCGCTTGAACTCGCACGACGGCGTCGGCTCCGGTTTGCAACAAGAGCAGGTCGCCTGTTTCCGCCAGTGGAATTCCGGAGTAGTTGCGACCGTCGGCCAGTTCGACGGTCGTCGGGCGGTAGCGAGGCGGGACGAACCGGCTCGGTTCGAAGATCGTGGCGAACAACTCGGACCGACCGTAGCGAACCACGGCATCGTCGAGATTCGGCCCGAGTCGGCTGTCGCCCGTGTGGCACCGCACGCAAAGCTTCTTTTCAAACAGCGCCTGACCGCGAGCCGTGTCGCCCGACTCGGAGTCGGCCCGCAGGAGCCGCTTGCGCCAATCGCGAACGTCGACGCCGCTGGGCGTTCGCGCCGCCGCCGAAGCTTCGTAGTTGCGCAGCGAATACCAGAGAAACACGGGCTGGTACTCGGCTCGCAAAGCCTGCGGGTTCTTCATGAGCTCGGTCGGATCGGATTCGCGAATTCCGAAACTCTCGTTGCTCCATTGCTCGATGAGCATCAGCAACTCGCGTCGCGCAACGTCGGCTCCGGCGATGGTACACATTTGCCGTAAACCGGCGACGGCCGCGGCGAGTTCGCCTGCCACGTCTTGATTCTCAACATTGCGACGCAGCGGCACGGCGACTTGAGCGACGATGCCCGGGTCGGCACTCGTGAGACGATCAACGAACTTCGCACGGTCGCGAGGATCGCGCTGAGCGAGCAAGGCCGGAACCACGGCGTCGCGCAAGCCGGGGTAACGCCACAGCCCGCGCAAGCGTTCGGTGGCCTCGGGGCGGTGGGCAAACGTGAAGGCTTCGATGAGTGACGGCGTCCAAGCGACGTCTTCCTCGGGAAGCTTCAACACCGCGTCAATCAACTTACCGGCGGCCGTCTGCCGCAACGGCGGCGGGAGACGCACGACGAACTCCGCGTGTTCCGGACGCCCGAATTGATCTTCCTGCACCAACGACGCGAACAATTCGGTGTCGCGGGCGCCGAGTTCCGTGAACAGCTCTCCGACACGCTGCCGATAGTCGAGACCGGGACGCGTTTCGGCGGCCGACAACTTCTGATCGAGCCGGAGAACAGCGTCGATCGTCAGTTGCGTCGCATAGCGGCTGCGGACTTGCGAGATCATGGAGGCGACGTTGAGATAATGCAAATCATCGCTCGCCGGACTTTCGGCCGTGCAGAGTTGCAAAACCTTATAGAGAAACTCGGGCGGCACGGTGGGGAACACGAGCATCGTGCGGGCCAGTTCACGATCGACGTCGTGCCGGCCGGAGGGAAACGACAAGGACAATTGATCGAGCAGCCGGTGAGGAATCTGCTCCAACGCACCGTCGGGATTCGGCTTCGGGCCGCCGGCTCGGCGAAACCCGACTTCGCGCGGCGTAATTTTGGAGACGGCATAGTCGCCGTAGAATTTCTGGATGCGGCGCAGTTGACGAAGTTGCTCGGCGGGGGACGCTCCGGCGTCGAAATGCAGGCCGGCTTCCGTTCCTTCCAGCGTGTTAAACGTAAGATACGCTTCGTACTGGCCGCGGACTGGATCGTTCTGCGCGAATGTGCGCACGTCGGGCGGTGCAGGGAGTTGATTGCGGTACTGCACGACGAAATCGTAAACGCGACGATCGCAATCAGGCTCAGTGAGACGACGCCAATTGGGAAACATTGCCCCGAATCGCGGCAGGATATGCGCCACACGATCAATGTTGTAGATCTTTTCCCAAGCCGCGAGCTGAACGCTGCGCATCGGGGTCGAAGGTTAGCTCGCAAAGCAGATCGGACCAAGAACCCAGCCGCTTCGGATCGATGAGCCACGCGATGCGGGCCGAGAGTTCCGGACGCTTGAGCGCGACGGCGGCGCGGGCTTCTTCGAGCGTGATCGGCTCGAACAGCTCGACCAGGATTTCCACGGCTCGCACCTGCTCTGCGACGGGCAACGTCGCATCGGCGATCGCCGCGACGAAAGCCTCCTTGCCGAGAGTCCGAGCAATGGGAATCCAACGCTCGCGCGACCAAGCGGCCAGCGGTTGATCGGCCTGAAGCACGGCGCGCAGCCGCGCCGTACGATCGGCCTGACGGAAATCTTGCAGCGAAGTCTGCGCGTCATAACGAATGCGCCACACCGCGCCGGGAGTTCCGTGCCCGCCGTAGGCCACGAACAAATCTCCGGCAGGCCCCACGGCCAGATCAATGGGCGTGAGGCCTGCGTTTCCCGTAAGCTCGAGGAACGTTTCTTTGACCCCTGCCGACGACGCGCCTTCCGGTTGAAGCGGAACGAAATCGATACGGCCGGACTTCCAACAGGCCGCGAACATTCCGCCGCGATAACGCTGGGGAAATTGTCGATGCCGATAGACGGCAAGGCCCGACGGCGCAGCGCGTCCGAGATCCGCGGCGGGAGCGACGGCATCGTAAAAACACTTCGGTCGATCGAAAGCGTTGCCGTCGTCGGACAACGTACGACCGTGGTCGCGCAGCCAAGCGACGTCGTAGAGCGCCGCCGAACGATAGGACGGCAGGGCGTAGTCGGCGGCCTTGTCGACGTCGGCCGTGAAGAGCCGCCCGGAAGCGTGGAAGTCGAGGTCGTACGGATTGTCGAAACCGTAGGCCAAGACTTCGAGCGTCGGTTCGCCGTTGCCGAACGCATCGACGGACTTCAACGACGAGCGCAGGATCGCGCCGCCGCGAGATTCCGCGAGATAGATGCCCTTCGTGACTTTGTTGAAGTACGTGGGATCGTCGTTGCCGTAGGCGAGATACAAATCGCCGTCGGGACCTTGGCACACGCCGTGAACGCCGCGCGGGCCGCCGCCGAGCGAGATCAATTGCTGCACGGGAATCGCTTTGCGGTTGGTCGAGTCGTAGTCGCGATAGACGACCAGCCCGTGGCCCGCGGCGACCAACGATGCGCCGAGCGCATCGGGCACGACGACCAAACCTTGCGCCGCCGGTCGGTCCGACGGCGAAGAACGCTGCGCTCGGCGCGACCGTCGCCGTCGTCGTCGTGGAGAGTTTTGATATAGCCCGGCCCGGCGACGACGACGCGTCCGCGATGGTCGATCGTCATCGAGGAGATGTCGGTCGCGAGATCGTCACCGGCGTAGAGCGCGGCCGAGAAGCCGGCGGGAAGGCGAACCGGAAGGTCGACGGCTTCGGCGGCGGCACACCTTGCCGAAGCAGCAAAGTCTGCGACACCGATCGCGAACGACAACGCGCCGAGCGCCGCGACATACGCGACCTTGTTCAACCGACCGCGAGTGTGTTTGCACCATTTCATTGCGGATCGCCCTCGGGGTACCGCCGTCGCAGCTTCACGTAGCGTACCGCAAAAGCCGGGCAAAATGCCAGTTTGGCTCACGCGCGGCGGCGAATATTCCGAGCCTCCGCAACAAGCTGACGAGAAGGGGCGGAGTTGCGCACCGTTTCCTAGGGCTCGAGCGGTGCTGGAAAGCACAGCAAACTGCCGGCATTAGACTTTGCCGTTTGCACCGAATGCAGCGCGGACTTGCCCCCTAGTCGCCGGATACCGCAATGCGGCCGATGCTAGAACTAGAACGTTGCGCACATCCGTCACCGATCGCAAATCGGATTCAGTCGCCATGTCGCCCCTCGTCTGCAAAAGACTCCTGATCGCCGTGTTCGTCACCACGGCACTGGCCGGACGCGCGCAAGCGCAGCCGTTCGGCGTCGAACTACACAACACCATGATGCCGATCGCGGGCGGTATGGGCGGCGTGAGCATCGCCCAGCCGCTGGAACCGTTGGCGGCGATCAACGCCAACCCTGCGTCCATCACGCGGTTCGACGGCACGCAGTTTCAATTCGGCGGCGGCTGGAGCGAAGCCACTTACAATCTCCAGCACACCGGTAACGTCGTACCCGGCGTCTCGCCCTTTGCGGCCAAGTCGGGCACGCCCGGCGCGGCAATTGCCAACATCGGCATGTCGCGGCAATTGAACATCTTGGACGGCGACGTCTATACGGGCTTCGGGCTCACCTCAAACGCCGGTGCGGGCGTCGACTTTCGCGACGTCCCGGCTTCCAACGGGACGTCGGCGGAGATCGTCGTCCTTGAGATGAATGCCGTCACGGGTATGAAAGTTACTGAGCGTTGGTCGGTCGGCAGCACGTTATCCGTCGGCACTTCGTACTTCGACGGGCTCTTTGTCGGCATGGGAGCCATGGTTCCGGACTATGCTCTACGGGCTTCGCTCGGCACCAGCTACGACCTGACCGATGCCACGACACTGGCCTTCTACTATCAAACGAAGCAGAACTTCACGTTCGACGACGCCATCCGACTTCAGCTTCCCGGTCCGGGAAACTTCGACATCGTTCGCGACGTCCATATGTCGCTGCCGGCCAACTATGGATTCGGCATCGCCAATCGCGCGCTTTGCGACGGACGCTTATTGCTGGCGGCCGACTTTCTGATCAAAGAATACTCGGACGCCGCGTTGTTCGACGCCATGTATCGCAATCAGGCCGTGTTTCAATTTGGCGCACAGTATTCGCTGCAACGGCTGCGATTGCGTGCGGGCTACGTGTACGCACAGAACCCGCTCAAGACGATCACTTCAACGGAAGCCGGCGGCGTCGTACCGCCCGGGGGTTTGCCGGCGGTCGAATATGTTCAGGAGCAGCTTGCCGCGATCAATCGCAATCGGATCTCGTTCGGCATCGGCATGGTCGACGTAATCCCGGGGCTCGACGTCGACTTCTACGCGGGCGGCATGTTCCGCGAAGCGGCGCAGCTCGGCGCGTTTACAAACGTCAACGTGGAAAGCTATTGGGTGGGCTTCGGCACGACGTACCGCTTCGGTCGGATGCTGCCGGGCCGTCGTAGCGGCGGGTGATTCATGGAACCGCAACACTTGGCAAGTTGGCGACGGCGCGGAATTCGCCTGCTTATCTTGGCGGCGATTTGGGCCCTTCTGGCGTACATCGTCGTGCCGGAAGGTTGGTATCGCTACGCCAAACGGCACCCTGCATCGACGACGTGCCGACGATCACATACACGTCCGACGGCATCCCAGGCGATCCGCTGAATGTCGGCGCCGTCGCCACGGAGCGCGAGCTTAAAGCGCTGATGATCGCGTCAAAGTGGTATCCGGCCGACCCGCTCACGCTAGAAAGCTGCCTGGAGATCGCCGAGGCGACGGTACTGAAACGTCCGTACGACGAAGCGCCGGTGAGCAATCTGTTTCTTTGGAAACGCAAAGAAGACTTGGCCTTCGAGAAACCGGTCGGCGACAACCCGCGGCATCGGCATCACGTGCGGTTTTGGAAGTCGGAAAAAACCGACGGCGACGGCCGACCCGTTTGGGTCGGTGCGGCAACGTACGACCGAGCGGTCGGCCTCAGCCACACGACCGGCCAGATCACGCATCACATCGCCGCCGACGTCGACGCCGAACGCAACGGACTGATGAACGATTGGCGGGCGACCGGCCGTTGCTCGGAGTTTTTCGACGTGCCGAACTTCCAGAAGGCGAAGGAGGGTCGCAACGGCGGCGGTGATCCTTGGCACACCGACGAAACACTCGAGATCGGCGTCGTTCGCCCCGAATAGTCGGTGCGTATAACGCAGCGCCGGAGCATTTTTAATGCGCGACTTACTGCAAAGCCATCGTCATCTGACGCTGCTCGTCGTCACTATCGCCGGGTTGACGATGCAGCCGCTGTTGCAGGCGAGATACGTCGGCACCATCCTGTTTGAGATACTCGGTTACGCGTTACTGCTCACCGTCTTCGTCGCGATCTTCGAACGCCGCATCGACAGAAACATTGCGTTAGTGATCGGATTGCCGGGAGTTGCCGCGAACATCGTCGGCTATTTCACCCGCGGCACGGCGCAATGGCTGGCGCTTGTGATCTTTCACTCACTCAGCGTGATCTTCCTGGGGTACGCCATCGGCATCATTCTGCGCGGCATCTTTCGTAGTCGTCGCATCGGCGCCGAGCAAATCCTCGGCGGAGCGTGCGGCTATTTGTTAGCAGGAATTGCCTGGGCCAATCTCTACTTGGTAATCTATTTCTTTCGCCCCGACGGCTTCAACATCAGCGAAGCGCTCGTCGGACATCTCGAAACGGCAGAGGCCCGCCGGTTTCTCTTCAACTATTTCAGCTTCGTGACGCTCGCGACGGTCGGTTACGGCGACATGTCACCCATCTCGCCGGCGGCCTGTTCCGCAGCTTGGCTCGAAGCGCTCTTCGGCCAGTTCTACATGGCCGTGCTAATCGGCCAACTCATCGGTCTGAAGCTCTCGCAAGCGCCGCTCACGAAATCGTAATCGGTGGTACTGAGGGCGAAGAGGCTTTGGCGATCAGCGCTGGGGTCTTTACACAAACGCGCATCCGCACCGTACGGATTGCGAAAGCCGGAGAGATTGACGACGCTGTATGTGTATCGCACAGGCGACGCACCTCACACCCATCGGCTCCGGCAACCATGGCCCCCCACATTCTATTTCGATTCGCGCTGCTTAGCATCGTAACAATCATCGCGGCATCGGCGACGATCGCATTCGCACAAGCTCCCGGCGAAGCGCGTGCCAAAGCCGTGATCGCGCAGCCGGAGACGGCGCTGCCGTTGAAAGACTTTCGCTATACGGGAAGCGTCGGCCGCACGATCGCCGAAAGCGATCCGCCGGAGTTTCCGCAGCCGTCGCGGCCGCCAAAGGGTGCGCCGAATATTGTTTACATCCTCATCGACGACGCGGGCTACGGACAGTTCGGCACGTTCGGCGGCCAAGTGCCGACACCCGCTCTCGATCGCGTAGCCAACGAGGGCTTGCGCTACACTCGCTTTCACACCACGGCCCTCTGTTCGCCCACGCGCGCCGCGCTGCTCACCGGCCGCAATCATCATTCGACGGGCAACGGCGTCATTACCGAAGCCGCCACGGGCTACGACGGCTACACCGGCATCATCGGCAAGAACGTCGGTACGATCGCCGAAGTGCTTCGTCAGCACGGATACGCCACGGCGTGGTTCGGTAAGAATCACAACACGCCCGATTGGGAAACGAGCCAAGTCGGACCATTCGATCGTTGGCCGAGCGGCTTGGGTTTTGACTACTTCTACGGGTTCATGGGCGGCGACATGGACCAGTGGCAGCCGACTCTGTATGAGAATCACAATCTCGTCCCGCGTTCGGCCGATCCAAACTACATTCTGACGACGGACTTGGTCGACAAGTCGATCGCTTGGCTGCGGCGCACGCGTTCTATTGCGGCCGACAAGCCGTTCTTTCTCTATATGTCGACGGGCGCCACGCATGCGCCGCATCAGGTTCATTCGAAGTACATCGACGAATACAAAGGCAAATTCGATCAGGGATGGGACAGCTATCGCGAAGAGACCTTCGCGAGGCAAAAGAAGCTCGGCGTCGTTCCGCCCGATGCCGAACTGACAAAACGTCCGGCCGAACTTCCGGCCTGGGATACGCTTTCAGCCGATCAAAAGCGACTCTTCGCGCGGATGATGGAAGTGTTTGCGGCATTCACGGCCGAGACCGATTTTGAAATGGGCAGATTGCTCGACGTCGTCCGTGAACTCCCTGACGCGGACAACACGCTGGTCTTTTACGAAGTCGGCGACAACGGATCGTCGGCCGAAGGCGGGTTGGTCGGCCTGTTGAACGAAAACTCGTTCTTCAACAACGTGCCGGAATCGCTCGAAGAAAACCTGAAGCACATCGACGAGATCGGCGGACCGAAGCATTTCAATCACTTCCCGGCCGGCTGGGCTTGGGCCATGAACACTCCGTTTCAATGGACGAAGCAAATCGCTTCGCACTTGGGCGGCGTGCGGAACCCGCTGGCCGTGTCGTGGCCGGCCCGCATCAAAGATCGCGGCGGCGTGCGCTCGCAATTTCACCATGTGATCGATATCGCCCCGACGATCTATGAAGCAGTCGGCGTAACGTTCCCCGACGTTCTCAACGGTGTTCCGCAGAAACCAATCGAGGGCGTTTCCATGGCGTATACGTTCGACGATGCCGCGGCGGCCGGACGCCGGCGAACGCAATACTTCGAAATGTTTATCAATCGCGGCCTCTATTACGACGGCTGGTGGGCCGCGTCGCGAGTCAATATTCCCTGGGAAGGCAACGCGAAGCCTGCCGATCCCGATACGGCCGTGTGGGAGCTTTACAATCTGAACGAAGATTTCACGCAGGCCCGTGACTTGGCGGCCGAGAATCCGCTGAAGCTTCGTCAACTGCAAGACATGTGGTGGACCGAAGCTTCCAAATACAGCGTCCTTCCGCTGGACGGCCGTAAGACGCCGCGGCTCAATGGCGAACTTCAGGGCCGGCCGTCGCTCACCGCGCACCGGAAGTCGTTCACCTATTACCCCGGCGTCGAAGCGTTGCCGGCCGGCAGCGCACCGAACGTGCTTAACAAGTCGTTCACAATCACCGCCGAGCTTGACGTTGCGGCCGACAAACCCGACGGAGCCGTGTTCTCGCTCGGCGGCGGCGACGGCGGCTACGGGCTTTACGTACGCGACGGCAAGCCGGTGTTCGTCGGCAACTTCCTCAACCGCCAAATCGTGCGAGCCGCGGGGGAACAGCCGCTGCCGGCAGGACCGACAACGCTGAAAGCCGAGTTCGTTTACGACGGCGGCGGCCTCGGCAAGGGAGGAAAGCTCTTGTTGTTCGTAGGGCAGCAGCAGGTCGGCGAGGCCCGCCTAGAGCAGACGCAAGCGATTACGCTAGGTCTTGGCGGAACGCTCGATATCGGACTCGACACCGGTTCGGCGGTCGACGACGAAGCATACACGCCGCCTTTCAAGTACGGCGGGACGATCCGCAGGGTCGTCGTCGACCTCCTAGAAGCCGCGCCATAAATCCCGCGGACGGGCCAAGGTTTTACCGCCGGTACGATAAACCTTTCCGGTTATCCGGCCGGCGTTGAATGTTCCCTCCGGCGTGGCCGAAAGCTGTAATAGCCGCCATGCCGAGGGAAGTTCCGTGCCACTGCGCAGTCCTGCCGTCGCTGATTCTCGCCGTTTGGATCTCCAACGTTGCGAACGGGCAGGGCTTTGCCACCGCGGAGCCTTTTTCCCGCATCGCCGAACGCGATGCGTCGGAGAATGACGAAATTGAAACCGATCGCGATTCGTTTACGTTGGCGACGACCACGGCCGGTCGTCGTCGCACGATCGTCGAGTCGGCCTATACGTTTCTCGACAATCGTCGCGTTCCCGACACGAACAGCGTTCCCGAGCTTCTCTTGCGGCACGGCGTCAACGATTGGTTCGAACTTCGTTTCGGCACCAACTATGAAGTCGGCGGCGCAGGAAACCCGGTGTCGGCTAATATTCCCGACGACCTCGAAGACGAACCCGACCTAGAAGAAGAGGCGAACGTCTCCTACGGCATCAAGCTCGGACTTCACGAACAAAACGGACTGCTTCCGCGTGCAGCGATCACTCTGCAAGGAGCGACGCCGACCGCAGGCGCGGCGACGGACACTCATTTTTCCACCACGTATGTCGCCGGTTGGAACCTGGCCGGCGGCGCAACTTGGGATTCCGCTGTTCGATACGGAACCGGCAGCCTCGACGACGATCATTTCAACGTTTGGTCGCCGTCGACCGTGCTCAAATTGCCGATCGGCGAGCGGCTGGAAGGCCCACGCGGAATACTTCGGGATCTTCAGCCAGGGCCGAGCCCGCGAGTCGACGCAGCATTTCTTCAGCCCCGGCGCACACTGCCTGCTGACTCCGAACTTCGAAATCGGCATGCGCTGCGGCTGGGGCCTGAACGATCAGTCGCCGAATTTCTTCGTCAACGTCGGCGGCGGCTATCGCTTCTGAGCAGCTTCAACTCGACGACTTGTCGCCGCGAAGTTCGGCCAGCATCTCCAGCAGGTTCTTCGTGATGATCACAGACGTTTGCTCTTCCACTTGGTTCGTGCCGAGCCAAGTTTCATAGCCGCCGAGCTTGTGTTGTTCGGGCGTGGGCAGGTAACCGTGTCTGCCGTTGGCCAAACCGATCACCATGGTTTGCGGGAACGGGCTCTTCTTCTTGAGCTCAAGTCCGATCTCGCAGAACGTTTCGAACGGAATGCCGACGATTGCGAAATCGCCGATGCGAACGGCCTGAATTTCGAACGTCAACGTTTCTTCGGCCCGTTCGGCGGCGGCGACCATGTTGCCCGCGTACTTCTGGGCCAGTCGCGGAAGTTTGGCGATCTCGTCTTCGCTTTTCACGGCCAAAACTTTCTTCGCCGCGGCGACGTCTTCCGACGACGGGCGACGAAGCTTCACGGTAATCGTGCGGCGGAGGATGTCGACCGGCACGTCGTTACGGTATTGCTCAATCTTTTGGACCGCGCGCCATGAGGCATCGGCCGTCTTTTGGGCGACGATGCGGATTTGCTCGAACTCTTCGCGCGGCGGACGACCGACTGCAAAGGGGCTGTTGTTAATGTCGCCGGAAGCGCCATTGGACATCATCGCCACAAAGGTCTCGTCGCCGCGCACGCGCGACGGCATGACCCGCGCAAATTCACCGAAGTAGTCCGCAGAGACTTGGGCCTTGGGCATCCCGCCGACATAGTGCAAAGCGTAGTTCGCCAAGAGGCCGAGCGGCTTCTTCTTAGCGTCACGCACGGAGAGAATCGCAACTTCCGGATCGGTCGGACCGGCCGGTCGATCCAGAGGAGCCGGATCGATACCGGGGTTCATCTTCACCGTGTCGAACTTGCCGTACGGGTTCGGCGGCATTTTGCCGGGCTTCATATACCAGCGGCGGTTAAAGACCTCGTCCGGAACCGCGTCGGCACCGTTACCAACGGCCGCGGGCTGCAGCGCGGCGTGCGCCTTGACGATGGATTCGGCCGTGCCTGTGACGAACACTTTGCGATACGCCACGTCGGCCGCGGAGCCTTCGCGAGAGTTGGACGAGGGCCCCGTGTGCGTATGAGTGGAAGCAATCAGCATGTTCGCGGCCGGAATGCCGGTCTTGCTCGCGGCGATCCCTTTCGCTTCATCGAGCGCTTCGGGCGCCGCGCCGATGTTGTCGACGACGACCAGCGCCACAAGCGTATCGCCGTCGCCGAGGACGATCGCCCGGGCATGCAACGGATCGTGCGAGCGTTCCGCCCAGTTGGCGGTGTGGCCGCCGCGCATGTTGATCGGAAAGATCGTCGGCGAAATATCGACGGCCGCAGCCCCGGCGCGAATGCCGGCCGGTTCCGCCGCCGTGAGTTCTTCCATTCCGTGAACGAACAAGACCACAAGACAAACCGCGACGAGGCGACTACACGGCAGCGCACAACGCAATGTGGAACGCAAAATGCGACTCATGGAGAAACTCCAAAGGCGGGATTCAGAGAGGTGGGTAGCAGGCGGGAGGAGCGAGCAGCGGAAGTGTAACCTCGTCATACGCCAAATGCACACACTTTAGACAAGCAATTAGCCGGGATATTCCAGCGTATTTGCCGGCCTAACCGTGAACGCGCTCGGCCTCAATAGGCCGTTGCACCGTTGCTTGCGCGCGGCAGTACCTGCCGCTCCATTCATCGGCGGGGGTTTATGGCCTGCTCACCCTCCATCAGTGCGGAGCTTGTGTGAGCAAACGGTTTGTTCCTCACGCTCCCGCTCACTTCGGCCTAGGCGTTGCGTTCGGACCGGGCTTTGAACTGGTGCGCGCGGTGGAATCGCGGCACGCCCCGATCTCCCCACGCAGGCGCTCGAAATGGATTTGCGGTTTCGTTTCATCGTTCGATTAACGGTCGTCGTCACGCTGTCCGTTACGCTTTTCCGTCCTGCGCTGCGCCGACGTTTTTACCTGGGACGCCACGACCGGCACGGCCGGAGCTCAAGACGGCTCGGGCACTTGGACCAGCAGTCTCGGCAACTGGTTCAATACGACGACGGCGACGAACAATCAACTCTGGGCCAACATCGTCGGTCCGGCTCACGTCGCTCAATTCGGCACCAACGGCGGCGGCAGCGCCTACGTCGTCACGATCAACAACACGGTGAACGTTTCGGGCATCAATTTCCTGCCGGTCAACGCCTCTTTCGGCAACAACGCCTTGGGGTACGCGATCGGCGGCAACAGCGGTACGTTGGCGTTCGACGCCAACTCCGTCATCAATCTGTCCGACAATATCTCCGGGGCCAACGTTTACGTACACCTGAATCCGGCGGCCATCACGGGCGACTCGCTGACGTTTCAGAAAGCCGCATCGACGACCACGGCACAGCGCATTCGCATCAGCGGCAACAACACGGGCCTTACCGGCACGCTGACGGCGAAGGGGGCGAACGGCGGCGTGGCGCTACAACTCACCACAAACTCCGCCGTACAGGCCGTGACAAAAATCGTCGCCGAGAGCGGCGCCACCGTGCAGCTCATTAACGACAACGAAATCTTCACCCGCAATCTCGAAATCACCGGCGCCGGCTTGGGCTCCGCCGGAGCGCTCCTATTCACGGGAAACAACATCACGCAGTCGGGCAACATTCTCCTGAACGGGGCGTCGACGATCGGCCGCGGCACGGCAAGAGTCACCGCCGCGATTAGCGGCGTGATCAGCGAATCCGCGGCGAACACGAATCTGACGTTCTACGAACGCGGCAACCTAATCCTGACGAACCAAAGCACTTACACCGGCTCCACCGCAAACCGCATCAATACGGTCATCGACAGCACGCTCACGCTCGAGTTCTCCACGCTCGGCGGCGGGGCGAACAACATTTTGTATAGCGGCACGGGCGTCGGCGACTTCCGCTTTGAACACACCGCCCAAACCGGCCTCATTCAAAACGCGCTGGTGCTGCAAGGCGCCGCAACCGGCACCAATAGCCAACGACTCGGCAACATTATCGTCGGCGAATCAACCGTCGCGGCCGTCCGCACTTCGGCTCAAATCACGCTACTCTCCGGCGCAGCCAACACGCTCAATCTCACGGTCGGGGGCTTCACGAAGGCTACGCTCGGAAGTTCGCTCCGCATCACAGACCCGAACTCGGGCACGATCACCGCCAACAACAACTCCTCGACCAACGGCCTCATCGGACCGTTTGTTGTTTACAGCAACACAGCCGGAACTGTCGGCGGTTGGGCGGGCGTCACGGGCAACGTCGGCAGCGGCGGCACGCTCGGTGTGTTCCAAGGCGATGTCGTCCACACGGCCGGCACGCCGCTCAATACCTACGGAGCGTCCGCCAACCTAGCCTTCACGAACTTCACCTCGGGCAACGTAGCGCAAGCCGCCGCAAACACGCTCGTCAACACGCTCACCATGCGTGCGACCAACAACGCGCATACCGTCGTAGTCGGCTCGGGCAACACTCTGCGCCTCAGCGAACTAGGCGGCATCCAAATTTTGGCCGGCGCGACCGACCTGACCATCGGCACCGAGGGGAATGCCGGAACGCTCACGATCGGCAATGCCGGCGTCAACGTGGCCGGCGGCGCTCCGTTCGCCGCCACGGACCTCTTTCTCACGAACATGTCGAGCGTCGGCACGCTCACGATCAATTCCGTAATCGCCAACAACGGCGTGAACGCCACGAACGACATAGTTCATCTCGTGGCAAACGGTTCCGGCAAAGTGGTGCTGGCCGGCGTGAACACTTTTACCGGCAACTTTACGCTGCATTCCGGCTACGTAGAACTTCGCAATAGCTCGGCGCTCGGCACTTCCGCCGGTACGAACTACATCTACGAAGGCGCTCAACTTCAACTCTCCGGCGGCATCACCATCGCCGACGCTCTCAACGCCGACGGTTCCGGCGACGGCACCGGCGCCATTCGCAATCTTAGCGGCAACAACACGCTCGCCGGCCTGATCACCGGCTACAACACGAAACAGCTTCGCTTTTATGCCGACGCGGGCAGCACGCTGAACTTGAATAACGCCGGCGGCGCCGATGCGAACATCATCAGCGGGACGAATCCGGGATTGATCTTCGACGGCGCGGGCACCATCGTCGTGGCCAACCGCATCAGCATCAACAACGGCCCCCTCACCAAAGAAGGCACGGGAACGCTCGTCCTCAACGGCAACAACATCATCGGCGGAGTAATCACCGTCAACGCAGGCGTGCTTCGCGTCGGGCATGCCAACGCCCTGTACACGCTGGCCGACGGGGGAGCAATCACCGTCAACGACGGCGGCACCCTCGAATTCGTCGACGGGATTTCCATGGCCAACGGCGTCGTCACGCTCAACGGTGCGGGAGCTGACGGCAAAGGCGCATTGCGCTTGGCAAGCGGCAGCGTCAACTATGCCGGCAGCATCATTATCGGCACCAACGCCACGCGCATCGGTGTCGATGCCGGGGCCACGCTCACGCTCAGCAATGCGACCAATGCCCTACGTCCGCCCAACGGCGGCGGTCGTTCAGTCGTGCTCGGCATCGACGGCACGCTGATTGTCACCGGCGTGATCGCCGTCGCCAACAATCGGGTGCTCACCGTCGTGAAAGAGGGCGCGGGCACGGCTTACTATCGCAACTCCATGACGTACACCGGCAGCACGACGGTCTCCAACGGCGCGCTCCAACTCGACTTCGCCAACGCCTCTCCGACGAGCAACCTCATCTTGGCGGGAAATAACGTCACGCTCAGCGGCGGGACGTTGCAGCTGGCCGGCAAAGCGGCGACGACCAATTCGCAAACGCTCACGACGCTAACCGCGGACGCGGCAAGTCGCTCAAACATCGAACTGACGGCCGGCGACGGCGGCACCGTGACCTTGAATCTCGGCAGCCTAAAACGCGACTGGGCGGCGGTGCTTGACTTCAATATCGGATCGGGCGGCGGCGTGAATACGACCAACCCGAACCTTAACGGCATTTTGGGCGGAGCCTACACCTTCGGCAAATCCACCTGGGCCGTCTCCAATGCCACCACGCAAAGCATCAACTACGACCTGACGACCGACGCCTTTACCGGCGTCAAGAGCGACGGCGACCAAGTCTCGTTTACCGGGACGACGCCGACCGGCGTCAATGCCTTCCAAACGTACTACGTCGTCAGCTCGACGGGCACAACTTTCAAAATTGCGACGACGCTCGGCGGCACGCCCGTCGATCTCACGACCTCGGGAACCACGACGCTCGTTAATCCCGGCTCCATTTCCGGACTGTCGACATTCTCTGCTTCCAATGCCAACAACGATTTTGTCGTCGACGCCAATATCGACGTCGTCGGGTCAAGCAACCAAGTGACGAAAGCGGTCAACAGCATCCGCTTCAATACACCGGGCGCTTCGACCGTCATGCTCACAGGCACCGGCACGCAAATCATCACCTTGCCGTCGTACACGGCCGGCACAGGCACCGGCGGCGGCGGCATTTTGGTGACGTCGGCCGTTGGAGCGAATACCGTCGGGTTCGCCGGTACGGGTCAAGTGCGGGCAGGCACCGGCAATAACCTAGGCGACCTGATTATTCACCAGCACAACACAGCCGGCGTCCTTAATTTCGGCACGAGCGTAATCCTGGTCGTGGCCAACAACGGCCGCATCACGAAGACCGGCGCCGGCGACGTCGTGCAACAAGGCTTGGCCAACAGCAACAACACACAACTGACGATCCTGGAAGGTCGCTACATTCTCCAGGGAAATAACCGTATCAACGCGGCGAATCTGCCCAATCTAAATCTGGGAAGCGGCAGCAGCAGCGGCAAACTCGTGCTGCAGGCGCTGTCCGCGACCGACGGCCAAACGTTCGACGGCATCGCCGTTTCCGGTTCCGGCACGGGCAACGCCATCGTCGGCGGCGGATCGGACAATTACACGCTTCGTCTGAATAACGCGTCAACCAGTCCGTTCGATCTGACGCAACTCAAACTAGGCGGCTCGCTGACGAACGAAAACAACCTCGGTCTGACCGTGATGGGCGGAACCACGGTAACGCTAGGAGCGAACAACACGTTCAGCGGCAACATTCGCGTCGAACAAGGCCGGCTCGTAGCAACGTCCGTCGCCGATCCGAGTTCGGCGAACTCATTCGGCACCGGCACGAGTTCGATCATGTTCGGCGACTTCAATTTGACGAATCTCGTCGTCGGCTTCGAATACACGGGCTCGGGGGCCGGCGCCACCTCGCGTGCGTTGGAACTCGCCAACAATCAAACTCCCGGCTTGATCGATCTTACGCTCGAACTCGTCAACAACGGCCTCGGCTCGATTGCGCTTACGAGCAACATCGCCAATACGGGCAGCAATCTCACCGACGTGCGGATCATTCGCCTCAGCGGCACCAGCACCGCCGCGAACTCGATCGCCGGCGTTGATGCCTTAAACATGGCCACCACGAACTTGGAAAAAACCGGCATCGGCCGTTGGCTCATCACCGGCACCAGCTTTCACAACGGCGTCACCAACATCGTTGACGGCACGCTACAACTCGGCAACGGCGGCACCGGAGGCAGCCTCGCGGCTTCGAGCTACGTCAATCTCGGCACGACCGGCTCGCGATTGCGAACCAGCCGTAGCAACACTCTGGTCATCGCGCAGCAGATCACCGGCGGCGGCGGCGTGGAAATCGCCAATACGGCCACGGGCCGTACCATTGTGACGCACGTCGGCAACAACTACGTCGGTCCCACGACCGTTTCGTCCGGCACGCTCACCGTGGACGGCGCAATCGCCGGCTCCGGCGTCACGGTCGGGCCGGGCAACTCGGCCGCGCTCAACGGCTCAGGCATCATCCACTCCAACGTTCACATCGCCGCCGGCGCTACGTTTAGCGCCGGCTCTTCCGCAGCAGGGCAGGCCGGCAACGGCGTGGGCCAAATCACGCTTGCGGCAGGACTCTCACTGGATGCCGGGGCGGCGTTCGTCTTCGATTTCAGTGCCAACAGTTCCGCCTCCGGCGGAGCAGGGACCGACTGGGATTTCATCCATCTCACCGGCGGCATGCTGCGGCTCTCAGGCGATAAATTCACCATCTACATCGACTCGTGGAATGAATCGCTCGGCTACGGTCAAAACGGCAACGCGACGTCGACGGAAAATTTCGACCCGACCGGCACCTATCAATGGCATTGGCTCACGATCGACGGGGCGGGGCAGCGCATCGTGGATGCGGACGGCAACGCGCTGGCCGATGGCACGCTCTCGGCCTTTCAGTTCGTCACAGATCGCACCGGCACCGGCGTCTTCGCGGCTGGCTCCGGTTATGCACCGGTCGGCGGTAGCTTCTGGCTCAGCAAATCGGGCAACGACCTCTACGTCAACTACGCCGCCGTCCCCGAGCCGAGCAGCTTGGCGCTCATGTCGATTGCCACGGCCGCGTTCGGCTACCGTCGTCGCCGCAAAGTGCGGCAACTTCTCACGGCAGCGCTTGCCCGCTTCTCCTCGCCGTAGGGCACGCCTCCCTGCCGTTCCCTACGGAATAGGCAGCCTTTTCCCGGCGAAATCTTCGCACTTTCCCTGCGGTTCCACGAGCGCCCCTTGTCGCCCGGCGTCTCGTTTTCTAGTCTCTGGGTTTCTCTGCAAATGCCCGAGGCCCCTATGTCGCAGTCGCTCTTCGACCTGACCAACGAAACCGCCGTCGTCATCGGTGGCACCGGCGTCCTTGGCGGGGCCATGGCCGATGCCTTAGCCGCCGCCGGGGCTAAAGTCGTGGTGATGGGGCGTAGCGAAGAGCGCGGCCAAGCCCGAGTGAAGACCATTGAATCGGCCGGTGGTCGGGCCATGTTTCAATCGGCCGACGCCATGCAGCGGGCATCGCTCGAAACGGCCCGCGCCGCGATCGAAGCGAAGTTCGGCGCCGTGACGGTGCTGGTCAATGCGGCGGGCGGCAACGATCCCAAGGCCACGCTTCCCCCCGGCTCCGACTTTTGCAAACTCCCGATCGAAGCCTGGCAGGGCGTGTTCGACTTGAACCTCGTCGGCGGCGTGCTGCTGCCGTCGCAAGTGTTCGGCGAAGCGATGGTCGCCGCCGGACGCGGGTCCATTATCAACATCGCGTCAATGGCCGGCATGACGCCCCTCTGGCGCGTTGTCGCTTATTCGGCGGCCAAAGCGGCCGTGATCAACCTCACAAAATTCCTCGCCCGGGAATGGGCGAAGAAGGGCGTGCGCGTCAACGCGATCAGCCCCGGCTTCTTCCCGGCCGAACAAAACAAAAAGCTCCTCTTCAACGACGACGGCTCCTACACCGAGCGCGGCGGCCAAATCATCGGGCACACCCCGATGGGCCGTTTCGGAACGTCTGAAGAACTCGCAGGCGCACTGGTCTGGCTCGCCGCGCAAAAGGCCTCGTCGTTCGTCACCGGCCAAAACATCGTCGTCGACGGCGGCTTTTCGAGCACAACCATCTAGTCCGTTGTCAGTTGTCCGTAGTCCGTTGCAACAAACAACGGACCACGGACACAAATGAACCATCGACTCCACCACTTCAATCAGGAATTCTCCCGCATGTGCGCCCTCAAGATTCGAACCGATGCCTGTGAACTCGACTTCCTCTCGCTCGTGCGCTCGTGCATCGCCTCGATCCGGGCATCATTCCGTTCCGCAAGGCGACGTCGTTCGACGTGCACGTCTCCGGCGGCGAATACAACGTGTCGGCGAACCTCGCAGATTGCTTCGGCTTGAAAACCGGCGTCGCCACGGCGATGGTCAACTACGGCATCGGCGAGCTCGTGCAAGCCCGCGTTCGTGAAAAGGGCGTCCGTCCGTACTACAAGCACTTTGAGCACGACGGCGTCCGCGGCCCGAACATCGCGACGGTCTACAGCGATCAAGGCCACGGCGTGGCGCGCTCCCGTCGTCTTCTACAATCGGGCCAACGAAGCCGGCGCGATGCTCAAGCCGGGCGACTTCGATTGGAAGGCCATTCACGCCGCCGGCTGCAAGTGGTTTCACTCCGGCGGCATCTTCGCCGCGCTCAGCGAAACGACGAGCCAACTGATCGTAGAAGGCATGCAAGCCGCCAAGGCTGCCGGAGCGATCACTTCGTTCGACTTGAACTACCGCGCCAAGCTCTGGTCGGCGTTGCCGGGCGGCGCGAAGAAGGGACAGGAGATGATCGCGAAGATCGTCGAAAATGTCGACGTGCTCATCGGCAACGAAGAAGACCTGCAGAAGGGCCTGGGCATCGAAGGCCAAGACGTCGAAGCGAAGTCGAAGCTCGATCCGGAAGCTTTCTTCGGCGTCATTGAAAAGGCCGTCAAGAAATTCCCGAACGTGAAGGGCGTGGCCACGACGCTCCGCGAAGTCCACTCGACCAACCGTCACGATTGGGCGGCCGTCGTATGGCTCGAAGGGGAGAAGTTCGTCAGCCCGACGATGCAGCTCGACGTGATCGACCGTATCGGCGGCGGCGACGGTTTCGCGGCCGGCCTCATTTACGGCCTCCTCTCCGGCAAAAAGCCGGAAGAAGCGCTGCGCCTCGGCTGGGCTCACGGCGCTCTGCTCACGACGTTCCCCGGCGACGTAACGATGGCCAAGCTAAGCGAAGTGGAACAACTCGCCAAGGGAGGCTCCGCCCGCGTGCAACGGTAGTCGAACTCTCACGCCGTCGGAAATGCGAACCTCGCGGCCGGTCGTCTTCCTTGCGAAGGCGACCGGCTTTTTTGTCCGCGTTCGAATTATCGACCAAAATTCCGTGACAAGGCGTAACCCGGCCGGCAATCTCGTCAAAGAGATGCAACAGCGGAACTTTCCAGCCACTGAAGCGGAGGCGGGCCATGAGGCGGCAGGCGACCACCGGCGTTGTAGGGGCGTTAGTTGTACGGACAATAGGCATTCGGCGAGCGTTGCTGACGGCGGTCGCTATGACCGGCTACGTCTTGCCGAGCCTGGCCGCCGAACCCAATTCGGGCCCCACGTATCAGACGGCCCCGCGTACATCGTTCATCTTCCGTGACGTCGGCGAGGAGACCGGAGCCGGCAAATACCTGACCAGCCTCCGCGCCCATGGTGCGGCCTGGGGCGACGTCGATAACGACGGCGAGCTCGATCTGTTCGTCACTGCGTTTCATAACGCAGGCTCGGCTCCCGCCGTATTGCTCCGCAACAAAGACGGCCGCTTCACGCCCGACGAACAACCGGCCGCGCGCACTTCAGGCGCAGGCAGCGGAGCGTTGTTCGTCGACTTAACCAATGGCGGAAAGCTCGATCTCTTCGTTTCAAACTGCGCTCATCGCAGCAAAGAACCGCAGCTGCAGAACCCGGGCGTACTCTTGCGCAACGACGGCGAGGGGAAGTTCCGTGACGTCTCGAGCAATTGCGGAGCAATCCCGGAGAATTTCGCCGGCCGCGGCGTAGCGGCGCTCGACTACGACGGCGACGGACTTCTGGACCTCGCCATGTGCGAACGCTATTACGGCGAGGTTGAGCACGGACCACGCCTGTTCCGCAACTTAGGCAACCATAAGTTCACTGACGTCGGCTCTGAAGCCGGCCTGCCTCCGAAGTTCTCGGGCCTCGGCGTGGCCGCGGCCGATCTCAACGGCGACGGTCGCCCCGACCTGTTCTTCACCGGAGGCGACGGCCATTGCCGAATGTTCATCAATCGCAACGGCCGTAAGTTTGAAGAATCGGCCGAAGCGAACGAGGTGTTTCATTGGCGCCCGAAGACCGCAGACGACAATCCGGCGGGCGTGGCGATCGGCGACGTTACGGGCGATGGTCGGCCCGACATCGTCGTCGGCCATCATTTCAAAAAGCCGTGGAGCACGCCGACGCCGGTGCGGCTCTACATTCATCGCGGCGAGAAAAACGGCATTCCCGTGTACTTCGACGCCACCGAATCGGCGGGCATAATGCCGTTGGCAATGAAGGCACCGCACGTCGAAATTCAAGATTTCAATAACGACGGGCTCAACGACATATACGTGAGCATCGTGAAATTCGCCGAAGGCAAACCCTACCCGATCATCTTTAGAAACCTAGGCGTAACCAACGGGCTGCCGGCCTTTCAAACCGACGCTTGGACCGTGAACGACTTCCCGACCGAGGAAGACCGGAACCATCGCGGCAGCACGACGCCGTTTTTCGATCGGCTCCGTCGCGAGAAAAAGATTCTGTATTCCGCCGCAGCTCCGTCGGGCGACTACGATCGCGACGGTCGAATCGATCTGGTCGTCACGAACTGGTACGTCGAGGACCAAGGGCTGCTCCTGAAGAACGAAACCGCCGCCGGGTACTGGCTAGACGTAGCCGTCGACGGTCCACCGGGAACCAATCGCATGGGAGTCGTGCGCCAAGGTTCGCTTGTTTCCGACCGGCAAAGCTGAGGCGGCGACCGCAGACATCGCTCGCGAGATCATGATCGGCTACGGCTATTGCTCCGGACAGGAAGCCGTCGCTCACTTTGGACTCGGCAACGTCGAGAAGGTTGACGTCGTAGTCGATCTACCGCATGGAAAGGGAACGTTGCGCCGCCAAGGCGTGGCCGCCAATCAGCGTGTCGTATTTAATGCCAACGACCTCGCCAAGCCGGCGGAGCGGGATAAGCCTGCCCAAAAACCGACGGCGAAGAATGCGGAGCCGAAAAAGAGCGTTGCCCGGCCGAAGCCGTTCGAACCGCCATTCCCTCCGGAACTTCCCGACGGAAAGAAAATGGCAAGTGACCAGTCGCCGCGATTTCTGCAACCGACGACCGAACTGCGCAAGGGCGTAACGATCGCCAAGATCGCGCCGCGCGTCGACTTCATTTACTACCCGGGGCAAACCTATCCGGGACAGCCGTGGTCGAACTGGGGAGACGGCTTCGCAGCGGCCGGGAAGTACTATTCGGCGATCGGCGATCACTTGGCCATCGGCGCGAAGGGGGACGGTTCGCACGGCAACGGCACCGGGCTCGTCTACGAATATGATGCAGCCGCCCAATCGCTGCGCACGCTTTGTTCGACGACGGAAACTCTCAAGCTGCCGAAAAGAGTTTATTGGCCCGCCAAAATTCATAGCCGAGTCGATCTGGGAACCGACGGCTTTCTCTACTTCGCCACGCATCGTGGCGCAGAGAAGGCGACGACCGACGCGAATGGATATCAAGGCGATTGGATCTTCCGTTGCCACCCCGTCACGGGCAAGACGGAGGTCGTCGTTCAGGTCGCCGGTCCCGAAACATTCCATTCCCGCCAGCATTCTCGATCCCGACCGTTTGATTTTCTACGGCGGCACGGCGGCCGGAGTCGATGCGGCGGAGCAGGGGATTCAATTCTTCGCGTACGACGTTCGCAACAAGAAATTGCTCTTCTCCGGCCCCGAAGGTCCGGCCCGAGCCATGGCGTTGGCCCGTTCGACCGGCCGGCTCTATTACACGCCCGGTTCGCCCGGCCAACCCGAAGATGCGCCTCTCATGCGTTTCGATCCGGCCCGCGGCGGTTCGCCGTTGGAAATTGGACGGGCACCGGTGATCCGTGCGGCAACCGACGAAACGCCGCAGGGGAAGATCTACTTCGTTTCGCAATCGAAGTCGGCTGACGACGAACCGTTGCTTCGTGCTCTCGACGTCAAAACGGAGCAAGTCGAAACGATCGGGCCGGTGCTTGCCGGCACGCAGAGCTACATTGCTTCACTCGACGCCGATCCGACGGGCCGCTATCTCTACTACGTGCCCGGCGCACATGGCGGGGCCGAACGCGACGGTTCGCCTGTCGTGCAGTTCGACGTAAAAACTCGAACTCGAAAAGTCATCGCCTTTCTGCATCCGTACTTCCACGAAACACATGGAGCCACGTTGAAGGGAACGTACAGCACGGCCGTCGATCGATCAGGAGATAAGCTCTACATCACATGGAACGTCAGTCGCGGCTCTCGAGGATGGGATTCGTGCGGACTTACTGTGGTTCACATTCCGGCTGGCGAGCGGCAACCATGACTCCACGGCCGGCATGAGTTTTCTGTTTGGCAGCGACGCAAATTTTGCCGTCGTGGCGCGCGTTGCTTATGCTGAAGTCTTCGCGATTTGCCGCCGCTCGGGAACAGACCGCATGCCTCGTCGTTACGGATTCCTACCGCTCCTATGCGTCGCATTGACGACGGCGAACGTCGCGTCGATCCGAGCTTCCGAAAACGCCGGAAACATTGCCGGCGACTTGCAGATGTTTCTGCGGCAGCATTGCCTTGATTGTCATGGGCCGGACGTTCAAGAATCCGACCTGAGGCTTGATACGCTCTCGGGCGATTTGCACAAACCCGAGATGGAATCGGCGTGGACTAACGTGCTGGCCCGCATCGAGCACGGCGAGATGCCGCCGCGCGGTGAGCCTCGGCCGCAAGCGGCGAGCCTCCGTAAGGCGGTGAGTTCGTTGCAGCGTCACTTAGCCGAAGCCGCCCGAGCGACGGCCCCTCTGCGCCCGGCCGAGGACCGCGACGACTGAATCGGGCGGAATATGAAAACTCGGTCAATGCGTTGCTCGGCACGGATCTCCCTTTGGCAGGCCTACTGCCCGAAGACGGATTGGCCGACGGGTTCGACAAAGTCGGCCGCGCGCTGAACATTTCCGCCGTGCAAGTCGAACGTTACATGGAAGCGGCCGACGTCGCACTGACCGAAGCGATGACCTTGCGTCCGAAGGTTCCGCTCACCGCGCGACGTTACAACCTTTGGGACGATTCGGGCGTGTGTCGACGCACGTTCACGAAGAACGGCGTCTGGGCCGAGAACGACGACGCCGTACTGGCGTTCTACACGAACGACAAGTTCTTCAATATCGACACGTTCAAGGCGCCGGTGCGCGGCAAGTATCGGATTCGCGTATCCGCGTACGGCACGCTGATGGGCGACGGCGCGAAGCGCACCGATTCTCCGGTGCGGCTAGCCGTTCATGGCGGCGCCTTCCGCACAACGAACCGGGTGTCGCACTTGGTCGGCTTCTTCAGCACCAAGTGGGAACAGCCGCAAGTGTTCGAAGCGGTCGACCTACTGGAGCCCGGCCAAACGTTTAAGCTGACGATCGCCGGACAGCCGCCGTACACATTTTATGCCGACGAGTTCGTCGGTCCGGTCTTGGCCGTTCAGTGGCTTGAGATTGAAGGACCGCTCGAAGACGGCATGGCCGAGCGACAACGGGCTCTCGTTTATGACGACGTTGATCCGCAACACGGCACGCCGGCCGACGCTCGTCGCCTGCTTGCACGTTTCGCCGAGCGAGCCTTTCGTCGACCGACGACGCCCGCCGACATCGCCCCGTATCAGGCCGTGATGGATGCGCAATTGGCAGCCGGAGCAACGTTTCAACAAGCTCTGCACGTCGGGCTGCAAACAATTCTCTGTCGCCGGAGTTTCTCTTCGTCGAACAGGGGCAAGGTTCCCCCGACGACTACGCGATCGCGAGCCGATTGTCGTACTTTCTTTGGAGCATTCCGCCGGATGCGGAGTTGTTATCCGCCGCAGCCTCGGGTCGGTTACGTAGCGACGAAGAACGACGACATCAGGTCGAACGAATGTTGGCGGACGGCCGCTCTTCGTTCTTCACTCGACATTTTCTCGATCATTGGCTCGACCTTAAGAAGATCGATTTCACGACGCCCGACAAGGAGCTGTATCCGGAATTCGACGAACCGCTCCGCGACGCAATGGTCGGCGAGACGCGAGCCTTCTTTGACGACTTGCTCCGTCGCGACGGCAGCGTGCTCAACTTCATCGACTCCGACTATGCCATGCTCAACGAACGTCTGGCACGGCACTACGGCGTCGAAAACGTACAAGGAGACGCGATTCGCAAAGTATCGCTGCCGACAAATAGCGTACGAGGCGGAATTCTGACTCAAGCGAGCGTGCTGAAAGTCACGGCCGACGGCACCGTGACGTCGCCGGTACTTCGCGGCGTGTGGCTGCTCGATCGCATTCTCGGCCGACCGGTTCCGCCTCCTCCGCCGGGAGTACCTGGCGTCGAACCGGATATTCGCGGAGCCGTGACGATTCGCGAGCAGTTGGCCAAGCACCGGCAGTCGGACAATTGCGCCGGTTGTCATCAGCGCATTGATCCGCCCGGCTTTGCCTTGGAATGCTTCGACCCAATCGGCGGACTCCGCGAAAAGTATCGCGTGGTCGATCCCGAAACGCCCGGGCTCATGATCGAGGGCAAACGGGTGAAGTATTCCTACGGCCGCACGGTCGACTCCGGCGACGAACTGCCCGACGGCCGCAAGTTCGCCGACGTGCGAGAGTTTCGTAAGTTGCTGCTCAGCGAACCGCGATTCGTCGCCGAGAACGTGGCCGCAAAACTTTTGACGTACGCGCTCGGCCGCGAACTCGATGCGGCCGACCGCGAAGAAATTCGCGGCATCGTCGATCGACTGGAATCGCAACAATACGGACTGCGGTCGATCGTCAAAGAACTGGCGGCCGGCGAGGCCTTCGTCGGACGCTAGCGTAAGCAAACGAACGGAACCGAAAGTTATGCCGGACAATAAATACGCTGCTTGGTCGCGACGCCGATTTCTCCGAGCTTCGGGCGTGACGCTCGCACTACCGCTGCTGGATGCCTTCGCGCCGCGCGTAAGGGGCGAAGCGGCCTCGGCTCCTCCGCGGCGATTCCTGGGAATCTGCCATTCGCTCGGCTTTCACGCACCGAACCTATTTCCGGAAACCGCCGGGCGCGACTACGTGCCGACGCCGTATTTGAAGCTCGTCGAGCGGCATCGAGAACGGTTTACGATCTGTTCCGGCGTCTCGCACCCGGAAGTCGACGGCGGGCACTTTTCGGAAGCGTCGTTCCTCACGACCGCGCCGCATCCCAAAAGCAGCAGCTTCAAGAACACGATCTCGCTCGATCAATACATCGTCGAGCGTACGGCGCCGCAAACGCGAATTCCATTCTTGGCCTTGGCCACGGCGCGAGGCACGATGTCGTGGACGGCCGGCGGCGTGCCGATTCCGTCGGAAAGCAGTCCGTCGCACGTGTTCAAGAAATTGTTCGTCGACGGAACTCCCGAAGAGACGGCCGAACAATTGCACAAGCTCGGCACCGGCCGCAGCGTGCTCGATGCGGTACTTGACCAAACGCGAAGGATGCACGGATCGCTGAATTCGGGCGACCGCGATAAGCTCGATCAATACATGACGGCCGTGCGCGACGTCGAAGGTAGACTCTTGTCGGCCCAAGCTTGGATCAAACGGCCAAAACCCAAAGTCGATTCGCCGATTCCGACCGATATCCCGAACGAGGCCGACCTGACGGGTCGCGGACGGATGCTGTTCGACCTGATTCAATTGGCGTTCACTACCGATTCCACGCGCGTCGTGACGGTAAGCATGGACGCGACGGTGTCGGGACTTCATCCCGTACCGGGCGTGAAGACCGGACATCACAATCTTTCTCACCACGGCATGGATCCCACGAAGCTGGCCGAGCTTCGCTTGATCGAAGAAGCGCAGATGCACATGTTCGGTCATCTGCTCGACAAGCTGCACGGCGCAACGGAGCAGGGGGGCACGCTCTTGGATCGTACGGCCGTCGTGTTCGGCAGCAACTTGGGGAACGCCAGCAGCCACGACACGCGCAACATGCCCGTATTTCTGGCCGGCGGCGGCTTCCGTCACGGACAACATCTGGCCTTCGATCGGACGAACAACTACCCGCTGGCCAACGCTTACGTGTCGATCTTGCAGCGGATGGGAATCGAGACCGACAAGTTCGGATCGGGCCAAGCCACGATGCGCGGGTTGGAGCCGAGCAGCTAGCGTGGCTCTTCGCCGAACGGACGATGCCGGCAACGCATGCAGCGTAAGACCGATCCCGACATAAGTGTTAAGGCGTGACGTACAAGCTCGGCGATCTCATGCGTTCACCCCAATGCCGTCGATGCTGGTAGAGCGGAACGCGAGTTCGCTCCCACTCGATATGGCGGTAACGTGGCATGAAGACGACATGGATCTGCGCGGTCCTAAGTTTGACCGCGAGCTTTGTGCAGCCGCAACTTAGCGCGGCCGGGCTTGAGCCCGACTTCGAACCGTTCGCGCGGCAGGCGACCGACGTCGGCGCAGAAGAGTTCGATCTCGTGGAGTGTTGCGCCATCTGTCGGCAGAAGGCGGCCGGCGGCGCGTGAAGCCGTGGTCGTTCGCACTGACGCAAACGACGGACTACGGCACGAGCCTCGCGCTGCCGATCGGGCTGACGCCGTCGAACGTGCTATTGTCCCCGGTAGGTAATCCTGCGCAAGCCGGCATTCTCACGCTCGGGCAGGCGGAAACCCTCGGCATCCTCGGCAACCTCGGTCTCGCACCGGTGCCGCCGAGCAACGACGTGCAGGGCGTGTTCGAAGACGATTTTCAATTTCAAACCACGGCCGCCACGAGCTACCAGCGGCAACTCGGCGACTACGGCGTGCTGACCGCGAGCTACAGCTTTTATCAGAACATGCACCCGGACGTCGACGAGCTCGATCTACAAAGCCACACGCCGACGGTGCAGCATGCGATTCAACTCACCGACCGCGTGACGCTGACGAACTACTACACGTATTCGTACTACTTCTTGTCGGGCAGTTCGTTCGTGAGCCAAAACCGCATCGGCAGCACGGCCCTGCTGCGGGCCAACGATCTTTGGGATTTGAGCTTGGGGACGAACTATTCCAACGCAAACTTTCGCGGCGGGTCCACGTTTCTCAATTCCGACAATTACGCGGGCACGCTGGAAGCCACGCGGTATCTCGACGAGAACCGCAACAACTACGTGAAGGCCGGCTACGGCACCGGATACTCCGACGCCGTATTCCGCGGGTTCGCGTATCAAGTCAACAACATTTACACGATCATTCGCTTCCTCTACGGCGACGAGAACCGCAACGAGGTGCGACTGACCGGCGGCTACGGTCGATACGATTTCATCGGCGCCGATCCGATTCAAACGAACATTTTCCGAGCCGACAATTTGTACAACGCCGGGCTCTTCTACGGCCGCAAGATCGGCGACAACTGGCAGCTCTTCGCACAGTACACGTATCTGAAGAGCAACTCGAACGTGTCGCGGCAGCTCTACAATTCGGATCTGGTATCACTGGGCGTGACTTACGCGCGCTAAGCGGTTTGAACCGCAGCGACGGAGTCTTGAGCCGCTGCTTTCCGACGGCGGCGATATCGGGCGATCGCCCAACTGCAAGTCGCCACGGCGATGAGCGCCATGCTTCCCGGCTCGGGCACGGCCGCGTAATTCACGTAGAGGTCGTTCCCTTCGAGCGTGACCCAGAATTGTCCGCCGACCGGAGCGTAGGCATTGCCCGTTCCGAACACGCCGAAGCCGGCGACACTGTCTTGGATTTGAAAGGTGCTTCCCGTGAACCCGGAGACGCCGGCGGTGCGCACGAAAAGCATGTGATACGAGCCGTTGGCGGGATCGAACGGATTCTGCGACGCCAGCGTCGCATGGTCGACGCCGTTGGATTGCAAAGCATCGATCCGCAGCGTGATCGTGCCGGAAAGCGTGAGTTGGCTGCCGGTGAGATCGAGAAAGTCCCAGTTCGTGCCGGCCGAAGCGTTGCTGCTGCCCGGCGTCTTGAATTCGAAGAAGACGCTGCTGCCGTCGTTCCAATTGTTGGTAGCGCCGGTGATCGTCAGAGTGCCGATACTGTTGCCGGGAGAGATTACGCCGTTGACGGAAATCGTTTCCGAGGCCGTGCCGGTAATCGTACCGGAGCCGCCGAGAGTTCCCGTCGTGGCGACGGTGATGCTGCCGCCGCCGGTCAGGTTGAGCGATTGGTTTACGGCCAGCGTTCCGGCCTGCACGTTCGCCGCGCCCGAGTAAGAGCCTGCCGAAACTCCGCTGAGCACTAGTTTGCCGTCGCCCGTCTTGTTGACCGGGCCGACGCCGCTAAAACCGCCGGGCACGGTGAGCGTAAGACCGGACGCGACGTCAATCGCGCTGCCGGACACGCTCGACGCGACGGAGATGGGTCGTGTGAGCGGCAACGTCACCGAATTGGTGATCAAACCTAGTGCGCCGCCGCCCAGCGTGATGGCCGAACTAACGACCGGAACGCCGAGCGCGGAAGTATTGCTGATCTGCAGCGAACCGCCGTTGATGAAGATCGGTCCGATCAAGCCGGACTGAGCGGAGGCAATCGACATCGGTCCGAGCCCGGTCTTAGTAAAGCTCCCGCTTCCCGAGAACTGATTCGCCGACGTAATCGGCAGCGAACCGTCGGAATTGACGTCGATCGTACCCCCTCCGGCTTGAAAGACGAAAGTTCGCCCGGAACCGGGGATGATCGAAACACCGCTGAGGTTCCAAGTACCGCCGTTAAAACGAATGTCGACGGTGTTGTTGCCGAATCGAGAGACTGACGAGGTTTGGACGATACCGGCGTTCAGTTGCCAGGTCGTATCGGTACCCGTGATTCCCGAAGTGTTGTCTCCGAACAGCGAAAGACGGCCGTTGCCGTTTTTCGTCAACAGTCGCGTTGCGCCGCCGTCGGTAATTCCGCCGGCCACGGAGCCTGAATTCAGAACGACAATCGTGTTGTCGCTGACGGAGAATATCGTGTCGCCGGTCAGACTCGCGGTACCGAAGTTTAGGGTTGCCGACGAAACAAATTCGCCGGGTGCGAACGTGACCGTTTGCGATCCCACGCTCAGAGTACCCAAAGTATGCGATGACGAAGACGAAGTTCCGGCGGACGTTCGACCGGCAGTGATCGACGCTGCTCCTGCAACGGTGACGTTAGCGATGAACGTCGAACTGCTGTTGTTCGCCAAGTCGAGGCGCCCGGCATTTAAGGTCACGTTGCCCGGCAGGCCGAGTCCTTGCGTGTCGGCGAGCTTGAGCGTTCCGGCATTGACGATCGCTCCGCCGGTGAACGTATTCGGATCACCGAGCGCAACCGTGCCGGTGCCGATTTTCGTCAGGCTGCCCGTGCCGATGATCGTATTATTGAGGAAAAGCGTGCTCGCATTGTCCGCACGCACGAAAAGGTTCTTACGAATATCCATGTTGCCGTCGATCTCGTACTGCCCCGCGGCCAAAATACTGCCGATCGTGGTGACGCCCGTGTTGTCGCCCGGAACGTAGATGTTGGAAACGAGCAGCGTCGCCGGCGTGACGGCGTTGAACAGCAGCGAGGCATCGGCGCTGCTCGCACGGTTGCCGAGCAAAATGTAGCCGGTGGCTCCGAGGCCGGTCGACTTGCTGACCAGCAACGTACCTTCGGTGATGAGCGTTCCGCCGGCGTACGAGTTGTCGGAGAGGCCGCCGAGCTCAAGAGTTCCCGGACCGGTCTTGAGCAAGTCTGCGTGTGCCGTGCCGGAAATCGTGCCGCTCAAGCGGGCATAGTCGCCGCTCGATGAAGGATTATCCAACACTCGAATCTCGCGCGGCTGATACGTCGTGTTGGCGGTGTTGTCGTTGAGGTTGATCGCATTGGTAAAGTCGACGAGATTGGTCGCTCGAGCCGAGCCGAAAACGAGGGCGAAGCCGTCGGCCATGAAACTGCCGTTCGACCAAGTGAGATTCGTCGCAATCGTCCCTCCTACGTTGGCCGTTAATGCGATGGTGAGGTCGCCGTTGACCGCGGAAAAGCCGGCCTGCCCGCCCTGGAAGCGAAGACCGCCGCCGGCCGTCGTACCTTGCAAATCGAGTGCTCGAATGAGCGTCGCCGGACTTCCGCCGCCGTCAATTTCCAGAGTGCCGCCGTTGATATTCAAGGTCGTGAACGGGCCGTCGCTTCCCGGAGCATTCGAACCGCCGAGTGCGACGAGCGTCGACCGCATCACGCCCTGCAGAATGTTCGTATTGACGACCGACGTGTAGCCCAATCGGTTGACGGAACCGACGATTTCCATCCAGCCGTCGCCGGTCTTATTGATCGGCGCGGTGGAGGCCGCAAGATTCACATCTAATCGCAACGTGCCGGCGGGATCGGAAACCCAGATATATCGACTCCCTCCGGTCGTGATGCTTCCCGTCGTGCCGGTGATGGTGAAGTCGGTCGCACTTGTGTAAAGCACGCCCGCCGTTGAAAGATTAAAAGAGCCGAGCGAAAGACTCTGCCCTGATTGAGCCGCATCGATGCGAATGGCGGCGGGCGACGTTGCGCTCGGCAACGTGGTGACGGTTGCCGTCGGTGCGAACCAAACGACTTCGCCGGCCGTCACTAGATCGGGCCCGGTGGTGAAGTCGGCCCGGGAGGCGTCGCCGTTCTCGTAGGCGAGCCCGACGATGCCGGTCGTGGCGTTCCAGCCGGCCCAGCGTGTGTTGTTGACCACGGCGAAACCGATGGTCGAACCGCCCGACGAGGTAGCCAACAATCCGCCGGTCCCGGTAAACGGTGCGCCGATGCCGGTGAAGACGATTCTCGGATTCACGCCCGAAGCGCCGAGCGTTCCGCCGGTGCTGGTAAACAACACCGTCGTCGCCGAATCGGTACGTAGGTTGAAGGCCGCGGAATTCGCGAATTGCAGCACCGTGGCGGCGGTAGCCCCGTCGGGCTGCTGGATCGTGAGTTGCGTGGCGCCGGCGTTGGTGCCGAGCGAGCCCAATGCCTCGTTGCCGCCGTCGACATGGCCGATGTAGGTAAAGGTTCCGCCGTTGCGCAGGTCAAGCGCCACCGTCGAGGCGATCCGATCCAGGATGTTGGTCGTTGAGTTGTCGACGATGATCTGGCCGCCGGTCGCGGTCATCGTCGCGGCAGCGCCTCCTAAGGAGAGCACGCTTGAGCCCTGAAACCTCAATGCTCCGGCATAGATGCCGCCGGCCTGTCGGTAAGAAGTCGCGGAGATGCCGCCGCGCAAGCCGGAAAGATCGCCGGTAAAAATCTGCGTTGCGATTCCTCGCATGACGAGGCCGTTGCTGCCGATCGTGGTCAACGCCGCGGCGCTCGTGGCCGTGGCCAACGGATGTACGACGAGGCCGACGTTGGTCGCCGTCCCCAGCGTCGTGTTGATGATGCCGCCGGTTCCCGAGATTTCACCGGTGCGGATCGACGTCGCCGCAGTGCCGCCGTACGCGAGCGTGCCGGTGCCGGTGAGTTGAATGGGGTTAATACGGAACGCCGTACTGGCCGTGCTGTTCGATTGCACCTTGCCGTCGGTGATGAGATAGCCGCCGAGAAACGTTTGTGTTGCGCCTGAGCTACCGTTGACGATCATCGTCGAAGTGCCCGACTTCGTAATGAGTCCGAATCCGTCGAGCACGCCGTTGGCCAGCGAAAACGTTCCGGTACCGGCGACGGTCAGCCCTTTGCGAACGTCCAGGCGCGACGTAAACAGCAACGTCGCAGAGGAATTGAACGTCAGATTGCTATGCGCCGTAATCGCTCCGGAAAGCGTGGTGGTGCCGATACCCGTGCCGCCGATCACTAAGTCGGCGATACTGCTGATGTTGTTGGAGATCGTCATCGCGCCGGAATTGTTCAAAAGAAGCTGCGGCGCCGTCCCGGTAAATCGCAACGAAGAACCGGCGATCGTGTTCGTTACCGAGGCCGTACTGTCGAGAGTTATGGAATTAAGGAGAAATGTGCTCGATATTTCGTTCGTAGCGGTGTAGGACGTCGAGCCGGTGCCGCCGAAAGTCAGCTGCAGAGTGGCGCTCGATATGGGGGCGACGCCACCGCTCCAATTCGTGCCGACCGACCAATTGCCGGAAGTACCGATCCACGTCTGGGCTTCAAGAGCCTCCGCGCGTGCGAAGACGGCGACCGCAACACAGCCGACGAGTAAGAGAAAAAAATTAGATTTGCGAGGGCCGTCGTTCAGCGCGACCGACGACTTAAGTGTTTCGCTGCTTGCCGACATGGCTGACGATAATCTCGCACGTGATTGACGGTGGCGAGCGGCCGACGGTTAGCAAGTGCTAACAGTTCCGCAATGCAATCTGCGCTTAAAGCACGCGTCATACCGCGCCGATGTCGCTCCCCTGCGCAAAGCCGCACCTTGTCGACAAACATTCGGAAATTGTGACACTTCGTCGCATGCAAAAAATCCGTCGATTATTTCTCCTTACACTTCGTTAAAGGGGAGCATTTTCGGGAATCCGAATGTCGCTGCTCAAGAATTGAGCGAAACTCCGCGCACGACAAATGGAACGTGCGCAACCCCTTCGAATGCGACGAACTCATCGCGACGGCGCGGTGCAACCGGCCCCGGACGAGCAGCCTTCCACCAGCGGAGAAAAATCGCCTGGCGCTTGACGACGGAAACTGGCGAACTCTCATCAACGGCGGAAATTACCCGCGCACGAGCGACGTCAAAGTCTGGACAATGTAGCTAAGCATATCTTCGTTCAGGCCCGGATAGACGCCGATCCAGAAGACGTTTTCCATGATGTAGTCGGCGTTGCGCAGGTCGCCGACCGTGCGATACTTCACGTCGCGATAAACCGGCTGCTTCGTCAGGTTGCCGGCGAACAGAAGCCGCGTCTGAATTCGCTTCGCTTCCAAGCCGCGTACGATCGTGTCGCGCGTTCAGCCCTGATTCCGGTCGGACGGCGATCGGGAAACCGAACCAGCTCGGGTCGGCTCCGTCAGGCGATTCGGGGAGGAGCAGGGCATCTTCCAGCGGCTTCAATGCTTCGTAGAGAAAGGCGAAGTTGCGCCGCCGCGCGGCGGTGAACCCGGCGAGCTTGTCAAGTTGCGCCACGCCGACGGCCGCCTGCATGTCGGTCAGCTTCAGATTGTAGCCGACGTGCGAATAGGTGTACTTGTGATCGTAACCGTGCGGCAGGTCACCGAGTTGCTGATCAAACCGCTTGCCGCAGGTGTTGTCTTTGCCCGGCGGGCACCAGCAATCGCGGCCCCAATCCCGGAACGAGGTGACGAGCTTGTCGAGGATCGGCCGGTCGTAAAGAACGCAGCCGCCCTCGCCCATCGTCATATGATGAGCCGGGTAGAAGCTCACGGTCGCCACGTCGCCGAACGTGCCGACTTGCTTGCCGCGATACGTCGAGCCGACGGCGTCGCAGCAATCTTCCACGACCCACAGGTTGTACTTCTTCGCAAACGCCATGACCGCGTCGAGCTCGAACGGATTGCCCAACGTGTGAGCGACCATGATCGCCCGCGTGCGCTCGCTGCGGGCCGCCTCGAGTTGATCGACGTCGATGTTGTACGTCGGCAGATGCGAGTCGACGAACACCGGCACCAGATTATTTTGCACGATCGGATTGACGGTCGTCGGAAAGCCCGCGGCGGCCGTGATCACTTCATCTCCCGGCTTCAAACGCCGCTCGCCGAGCACGTACGACGTCAGCGCCGAGAGCGCGACCAAGTTGGCGGACGAACCCGAGTTCACCAGCGCGGCATAACGACGACCGAACTCTTTGGCGAAACGCTTTTCGAACTCGTCGGAGAACCGGCCCGTGGTCAGCCAAAAATCGAGCGACGACTCGACGAGCAATTCGATCTCATGTGAATCGAACACTCGTCCGGCGACCGGCACCAGCGACTTCCCCGGTTCAAACTCGCGCTTCGGAAACGCGACTTGGTGGTACTCGCGCACGAGTTCGGCGATTTGCCGGCGGAGCGATTCCGTCGTCATGGCAGGATCAATAGTCGACATGGCACTCCGTCGTTTCGCAATCGCATTGTACGGGGCGAGTCCGTCGCCGCCGTTGCCGGCATGCAAGCGATACCGGCAGTCCGTATGTTCTCAGAAACGCCCCCTGCCGAAAAGGTCACACGCCCGGTCTCACTAACGATTGCGGCCGACGGCAGGACGCTCGACGCGGCGTGCTATCACGTTGCTCCGCCGTCGCGACGACGGGAGTTGTTATAAGGCGAGTATTCAGCGAACTCGGCGTCGCTCACGTAAGGGAACTGATCGTGAATCGGCCGCCCCATTTCGAGCCGAGGCACGATAAGCGAGCCGGCCGGAAGTTGTACGTCCAGCAGCAGCGGTTCGGGCGACGAAAGCAATCCCGCATCAATCTCGTCTAGTCGTTCCACGCGCCGGGCCGCGATTCCATAGGCCTCCGCGACCGCGACAAAATCGGGCACGCTGTAACCTCGCCCGCTGGCCGCGTAACGTCGGTCGAAGTAGCTATCCTGAAACTGCTTGATGATGCCGTACTCGCGATTGTTCAGCACGACGATCTTCACCGGCAGCCCGAGATGCCGAATCGTTTGCAACTCCTGCAGGTTCATTTGCAGACCACCGTCGCCGATGAAACAGACGATCTGCTTGGAGGGTTCCACAAGCGCCGCACCGATCGCAGCCGGCAGAGAGTAACCCATCGGCGAATTGCCGCCGGCCGTAAAAAGGAACTGCCGCGTCCGCTCGAAAACTTGATAGACCCAACAAAGATTGGCGCCGCAATCGGCGACGACCACGGCATCGTCGGCGATCAGACGATTGACGTGCCGCACAACGTCGTAAGGAGACAAGCCTTCCGGCAGCTTCGCGTTCGCCGGAGGTTTTCCATAGAACCGAGTCTTCATGGCGCGCACGTATTCGAGCCACGCTCCGTCGACGGTCGGCAGCTCGTCGGCACCGAGCAATTCGGGCAAGCACGCAAATCGCAACAGATTTTCTCGTAGCGAGCAGGCAGCTTGGCCAACTCCGTTTCGTCGACGTCGACGACCAGCACGTGTGCATCCGGTGCAAACGTCGGCGGATTCGACGACCGCTGCCGCGTATCAAGCCGACTCCCTAGCACCAACAGCGCATCGCAGTTCTGCAGCGCATAGTTCGCGCCACGGTTGCCGTACACGCCGATCGCCCCGAGGTATCGCTCGTTGCGATGATCGAAATACGACAGCGCGTTCCAACTGGCGACAAACGGCACGTCGCGTTCGGTAAGCCATTGCTCGAGATAACGATGCGAACCGGAAAGCCCGATGCCTGCTCCAAAGAGCACAAGCGGTCGCCGCGCCGAGTTAAAAAACTCGCCGATCTGACGTCTGTGCTTCCCCTCCACGCTGCCGGCGATCTGCGGCGGAACCGAAGCGTCCGGTAAGTCGAGCGTCGTTCCGGCGTCGTCTTTCTGTACGTTCATCGGCACGTCGATCAGCACCGGCCCGCGCCGCGGCGCCATCGCGATCTCGTACGCCTTTTTCAACTCGCGGCGTAACTCCGCGGTCGAGCCGACCTGAACCGCGTACTTCGTGATCGGCCGGGCCATCGCGACGATGTCGGTTTCTTGAAAGCCTGCTTGTCGCACCGCGGCACCGCTCGACGCGGCGCTTTCGGCAGCGTTGACCTGCCCCGTGATGTGGATCGCGGGAATGGAATCGAAGTGCGAGCAGGCGATGCCCGTCAGCAGGTTCGTGGCTCCGGGTCCGCTCGTGGCGATCGTTGCACCGGGCTTGCCGGTAACCCGCCATACGGCATCAGCACCCATCGCGGCGGCTTGTTCGTGCTGAAAGCAGACGTAGTCGAACTTCTCGCGGTCGCCGCGTTCGATCGCATCGACGATAAACGCGCAAGCCCCGCCGGTCACGACGAAGGCGCGCCCCACACCCGACGGCGGCCAGAAATTCGACGATGTACTCGGCTCCGGTCATGCAAAACTCTCGGTAACTCTCGACTTCCGCATAGCCGCGACGCTGCGGAAAAACGCACCTAACGGCTATACGTCGATTTTAGTTGCCCCAAACTCCCGTTTTCCCACCTGTGCGGTGTTGACCCTATCGGAAACGGCATGCTACCCTCGTCGCCGACACCCTATTTTAGCGGCTTTTCTTGAGAACGACGATGAAAGTGCTGTTTGCCAACCCGCCTTGGTGGGCCGGACCGACGGATAAGAAGTGGTGGGGGCAAGGCTGGCTGCTGCGAAAGTGGCGCGCGGGCGTGCGCTGCGGCTCGCGCTGGCCGTTCACCTACGACGCCTTCTCGCGTCCCGGCAAACGGTTCTTCTACGACTATACGCCGTACCCCTTCTTCATGGGTTACGCGACAACCTACGTCGCTCAACAAACCGGCGCGACGGCGTTGTTCCGCGATTCGATCGCGCTGCGTGAATCATACGAAGATTTCTATAAGTACGTCGATCAACACCGGCCCGACTTCACGTTTATCGAAAGCGCCACGCCGAGTTGGGATCACGATCGCGAAGTGATTCACGAGTTGCATCGCCGCTTTCCGAACATGAAGATCGCGGTCACCGGCCCGATCACCACGACGAAGTCGCAGGAGATTCTCGAGCAAGATCCGGTCGTCGCCTGCATCAAGGGAGAATACGAAAAGGGGGCCGTGAAGGTCGTCGAAGGAGCGACCGGCGTGCTGGAGCACAATCTGCTGACGCTCAAGGAAATGAACGCCTCGCCGTTCCCATACTACGATGCCGAGCACGCCCACCTCTACTTCGACCTGAACCCGCGCTGGCAGAAGTTTCCGCACGCGCACGTGTGGTCGAGCCGCGGTTGCCCGTTTAAGTGCATCTTTTGCGTGTGGCCGGCGACGATGACGGGCAACGATCCGGACGGCAACACCGTTCGTACGGTCCGCCACTATTCACCGGACTATATGGAAGGGTTCCTCACCGAACTCGTCCACAAGTACAAGTTCCGCTCGATCTACTTCGACGACGACACATTCAACCTCGGCAATAGCCACGTGGTGAAGATGTGCGGCGTCATGAAGAAGCTCGGCGTACCGTGGTCGGCTATGTGCCGCGCCGACACGAGCAAGCTGGAAACGTGGGCGCTCATGAAAGAATCGGGCTGCTTCGGCGTGAAGCTCGGCTTTGAGAGCGGCAGCCAATACGTGGTCGACAAGATCGTCAACAAGCATCTCGACCTGGAATTCTCCAAGAAGGTCGTCGCCGAAATTCATCGGCTGAAGATGCGCGTTCACGGCACGTTCACATACGGCCTGCCGGGCGAAACGCACGAACAAATGATGGAAACCAAGAAGTTCATCAAGTCGCAACCCTTCAGCAGCTACCAAGAGTCGGGCACGGCCGAAATCGAAGGCACCCCGCTGCACACGCTGCGTCTCACCGGCAAGCTCGATGCTTACGAAGGGGCGACGATCGACCAATCGTACAGCCGCGCGACCGATGGCAACGTGAAGTTCCAAGAAATGGTCAAAACGCTCCGCGATTCGTAAACTCGCGCGATCTCCCGTCCGTTACATTCGTCCGCCTAATTGCACGGAAGCTAATCCCTACGATGTCGTTGAGCGCCGCCCTTTCTCGTCTGCGTTGGCTCTATGTCCACGTTCCCTCACAACAAAGAGCGCTGCAAAAACGCATCAACGCGGTATGCCGCGGTTGGTCGGGCCGTGTTCATTGGCGAACGTTCCGCAAGATCCTTCGTGAGCATCCGCAAATCCGGTCCATTTGCATACTCGGCGTCTATCAAGGGCGCGACATCGCCTACTTGAGCGCCGCGCTGCAGAGCGAAGGACGCGACTACGAAATTACTGGCGTCGACCTATTTGACGATGTTCCCGGCGACGACTGGCCGGAAGCTAAACGCGGCCTTACTTGGGAACAAGCGGGCTTTGGTAAACCGCCGAATTTGAAGCTGGCGGAAAGCAATCTTGAAACGCTCGGCTACAGTCGCGGCGTACGGTTGATACAGAGCCCCGCCGCCGAGTTTCTCCGTTCGACGACTGAGACGTTCGATCTGATCTACATCGACGTCGCCCACGACTACCGAACGACGAAAGACGTCATTCCCTTGGCGGCCGACCGCTTGAATTCCGGCGGAATTTTGGCGGGAGACGACTACTCGAATTTTGGAAGTTGGGGCGTGGCGGCGGCCGTCACTGAACAGTGCCCGCGGCACAAGGTCCACTACGGTTGGATCTGGACTGATCAACCGGTCGGCGAACCCGTCGGCGCTCGCTAACGCCGAGCCTGAACGTGCGTAAATGACAAATGCGTCGCGTTACGGCGACAAGTCGGCTTCCGTCTTCGATGCGCGTCAGGGGCTGCATAAAAAATCTTCGACGCGTCGCGTCCCCGTCGCCGCAAGAACCATCATCGACAGCCTATCGCCGGTTCGGAGCTTTCCACTTCGCAGCGAGCACGAACCCCGACGACAAGATGCAGATTCTCGACGTCGGCGACGCTACGACTGAACTCGGTCGAAAACCCGAGGCGCCTCAGAAAGCCTGCAACTCGCTCGGCCTGTTGTGCACCGGAGTGCGTCTCGACCATGACTTGGCGAATCCGAGCCCAGTGACCATCGGCGATGCCCGCCAGGACGGCCTCTTCCGCCCCCTCGACATCGATCTTCAGAAGGTCGATGTGTTCGACGTTTTCTCGAACAATCAATTCGGACAGTGAACGGAGTTCGCACTCGACTTCTTTCGACTTCGTACCCCAACGTCGCAAGAGTTCCGCAACCGGCCAGAGGATGAAGTAAGGGGTCCAGCGGACCAACTGCCGACCGATCCAATGACGATTACGAATCTCTTCCAGAACGAAGGTTCGCGCATCACTGCGGGCTTTCGGCGAGTCGTCGAAGCACATCGACGAGTTGACGTTCATTCTCGGGAAATACTTGAAGTTCGCCCGCCCCGAACGGTCGGCCAAACCGAAATTAAACAACCGCACGTCCAGCCGCGTCTGTGCGAGATTGTGGCGCAGCAGTTCAAAAGTCTCCGGAATCGGTTCGAAGCAATACACCGTCGCACGCCGAAGCGTCCGATTGAGATACAGCGTAAAGAACCCGATGTTCGCCCCGACATCGAAAATCACGTCGCCGTCGCGGAGTTCGATTCCGGCGGCTTCGTATTGTCGATCCGCGAAGAATTCGCGTTCCAAGACGGTCAGGGCCGTCGCGGATTTGAACCTGACCTCGGAACCGTCGGGGAGCCGAACCGTTTTCATGGGGTGCCGCGATATTTCTTAAGAAACCGCAAGGAATAGGGTACTATAATTACGCCGCCCCCTCCGACAAGATGTGCCCGATCGCACGCACCAAACATTGCGCGTCTTAACCGTAGCGGCCGAGACGCCGCCGACACGCAGCAAGCGAGCTTCATCAAAAGCTCGCTCAGGCCGTACTAGATGCCTCAAAGAGAAACGTCAGCTTCAGCCGGCGTCGTGCGCACGGCCGAAGTGTCGTCGGCGACGATGCGGACGTTGCGAGGGTCGTCGATCTGATACGTCACGCCGCGCCACGTAACCTGCTTGCGCGTGTAGGCCAGCCACAAGGCGGCGGCGTGCATAAACTCGGCGACGGCGATCGCAGCCGGAAGCCGCAAGAGAAAGCCCGACGGGAATTCGAGCGCCGCCGCGCCGCGTCGGATGATGACGGCGCGAACTGCAAACTCGAGCATCAGCACCAGCGCAACCACGCCGACAAATCCAACGGCGATTCCGGCGAACGTCCAACCCAACGCAGCCCAGTTGCCGCGAACAATCGCCGCCGCTGACAAACCGAACCACGCGAACCAAGCGAGCATAACGGCCGCCGTCGGCACGACGACCGGCCAGAACTTACGGTTGTAGAGTCGAGTCCACGTCATCTGCCGTTTGACGAAGTCGGCGCAGAACGCCAAGCCGCAACGTTCGCGATTGACCATCATGAGCGACGGCACAAATCGCGTTTGCAGACCGAGCTTGTGCAAGTAGTCGCTCGTGGGAGCGTCGGGGACGATCGAGCGGGGCCAATGTTCGATCAATCCCGATTCGATCAAGGCCCGCCGTTTGATCGCAAACGTGCCGGCCCAGGGGTATCGAAACAGGGCCATGGGAATGATCGTCGAAGCGATCCAAACGTAACGCACGACGGAGCCCCAACCGGCGTCGCTCGGCAAATACCAGCGATTGCCGAACGCGGCGCCGACCTTGGCATCGAGCAACGGCGCGACCAACTCCCGCAGCCAAGTCGAATGAGTTTGCACGTCGCCGTCGATGGTCGCAACGATCTCGACGTCGCTTGCGAGCTCGTTCACCCCCTGCAGAAGCGCGCTGCACTGAGGACTACATGTCGGCAGTTTCTCACGAATGAAGCCGAACTTGAGCCGCGGATTGCGCTCGGCCAACGGTTCGACGACGGCAGCGGCCGGATCACCTGGCGCGTCGATCACGGCATGCACTTCGTAATCGGGATAATCTTGTGCAAGCAGCCGCTCGATGGTCCGGCCGAGGTTCGCATCGGCCCCGCGAAGCGGCAACAACACCACGGCTTTCGGCCACTTGGCGTCGACCGGCGGCGCCGCGCGGCTTCGGGCCAGCCATAAGGCGAACGGCGCCACGACCAAGCCCGTCGCGACGACCTGCGCGACGCAAAACCAAAACACGATTTGTGCCGCACCGACCAGACTCATCCGTTTCGCCGTCGCTCGCAAGGTCGTAAGAAACTAAGCTTCGCACGATAATCGCAGCTTGCGGCGGCGACAACGGCGATTACCGCTCTCGTCGCGGCCGACGACCTTACGAAGGCCGCCGTTGCGGGCGGCGCTCCGGTTCGGCCGTCAGCGGATCGTCGGGCCAAGCGTGCTTCGGATAGCGGCGTTTCAGTTCCCTTTTGACTTCCGCGTACGTGTTCTTCCAAAAGCTCGCCAAGTCGGGCGTAATCTGCTGCACACGATAGTTCGGCGCGAGTAACTGCAGGAGCACGGCGATCCGCCCGCCGCCGACACGCGGCGTCTCGCGTAAGCCGAAAAGTTCCTGAATCCGCACGGCCAGAATCGGCGGCTTACCGACTTCGTACTCCAGCGTTATTCGGCTGCCGCTGGGAACGGTGATTCGTTCGGGGGCGTCGCGTTCGACCGCGGCCAACTGTTGCGAGTCGAGTCGGCTTTGAACGGCGGCGACCGGCGACGTTTTCTTCAAGTCCGCCACGCTTGCCAATCCACGACACCATTCGGGCAATAAATCTCGCCACGGTTCCACACCGAAATCGGGCCAGTTCAGTTCGGACTTCCACTCCCGCAGACATTGCACGCGGGCGAGATAGCGTCGACCGTCGTCGTCGACGAATTGCGACGGGTCGTAACGCTCGTTCACTGCTTTCGCCAAGAGCGCGCCGGAATCCGCATCGGTCGGCAAAGCCGCAGGGGATTCGTCGAGCACGAGGTCCAAGAACTTCGTTCGACGTAGGCCCATCACCTTTTCACGCTGCTCGTCGAATACGACGTCGACCGTCGTCACCAGATGCGTCTCCGGCAACCAATTCCGTTCGACCGCCGAAGCCTGACGCACCAAAGTTTCGGCTTGGCCCGACTCAGTCAACTCGACCGCGACGAACAACTCCGCATCGGCCACGGCGCTTTCGTCGGCCAGCCGAACGCCGCGACCGCCGACCATCACGCCGCGGCGGCCTTTCGGTTCGCGTCGCTTGCAAATGCGGTCGGGAAACGCCACGCACAACGCCCGCAGCGCCGCCTCATCGGCGTCGACCGGCGACTTACCACGTCGTTCGTCGACCAAGCGAAGCAACTGATCGCGAGCCCGGAGAATCTGTCGCGCCGGACCTTGCAGCAATTCGCCGACCGCCGAATCGCGACGTCCGGAACGCTCGAATGCTTCGACGGCCTGCAGACGATCGAGCACGTCGGAATCGGAATGATGCTCGGCCTTCGCACGCGGTCCGCGGCTACGAAACGGAGCCCGTTCGGAAAGTAGCGCCGCGCACAACGCCGCGCGATCGCCGACGCCGCGACGTTGCCCTTCGTCGAGCAGGCGGGCCAGACGCGGCTGCAGCGGGAGCTTGGCGAGGCGTCGGCCGAGGTCGGTCAGCACGCCGGCGTTTGTCGCATCGATGGCATCGAGCAAAGTCAGCGCCTGATCGAGGGCCGCGGCCGGCGGCGGTTCGAACCAGGGGAAGGCCCGCACATCGGGCTCGCCCCAAGCCAGCAATTGAAGCACGGCGTCGGAAAGATCGACGCGGGCAATCTCCGGGAGTTCGAAATCGCGTAGCGCCTGTTGATCGCGTTCCGTCCACAGCCGCAAGCAGCGTCCCGGCTTGGTTCGTCCGGCGCGGCCGGCTCGTTGGTCGGCCGAAGCTCGCGAGATCCGCGTCAGTTCCAAACGGTTCAGGCCGAGCCAAGGATCGAGCCGATTGACTCTCGCCCAGCCGGAATCCACGACCGCGGTGACGCCGTCGATAGTCAGAGAGGTCTCCGCAACGTTCGTCGACAGAATGACTTTGCGGCGATCCAGCGGCCGCAGCACGCGCCTGCTGCTCGTCCAACGACATGTCGCCGTAGAGCGTGAGCAGAGCCCAATCGTTGCGGTCGGCATCGTCCGCGAGCAACTCTTCCGCGCGGCGAATCTCGCCGACGCCGGGCAGAAACACGAGAACGTCCCCCACGGTTTGTTCGGCAATCGAACGCGCGCCGCCGGCCGCTTGCCCTTCGATGGAGTCATTCGACGCGAATTTCTGATACTCGACGGTCACCGGAAATGTCCGGCCCAAACTTTCGACCGTCGGGCAATCGCCCAGATAACGCGTGATCGGGGCAGGGGAGAGCGTGGCCGACATCACGACGACGCGCAGGTCGGGACGCACTTCGCTGCGCACGCGACGAACCATGGCGAGCGACAGGTCGGCATCGAGGCTCCGCTCGTGGAACTCGTCGAAGACCACGGCGGCGACGTCTTCCAGAAACGGATCGTCTTGCAACCGGCGGAGGAACACGCCTTCGGTGCAAACCAGAAGCCGGGTACGAGCCGACGCGCGGCGTTCGAAGCGGACCTGATAGCCGATTTCGTCGCCCACTTCGGAGCCGCGTTCTTCCGCGATGCGCACGGCAGCCGCACGAGCGGCCACGCGGCGAGGTTGCAAGAGGACGATCTGCCCGCGACGCTTGCCGCCATCGAGTTCCGCCAGGCCGGCCTCAAGCATGGCGGGCGGCACGCGCGTGGTTTTGCCCGCACCGGGCGGGGCTTTGAGAACCACGGCCCCGTGCGAACGGAGACCGCCAGAATCTCCGGCAAAGCGTCGTCGACGGGAAGTGCGAGAGAGGGCATGTAAGGTCGTAGCTTGGGAAACGAAACGGCCGGCTTGCGCCGGCCGCTCGCTTCAATTGATCGTGTCGACGCGTCAGGCTATTGCAGCGGCGAGTAATCCGTCGGAACGAAGAACTCCGAGACGACGCCCCCTTGGCGTTCAGTCAGCGAGCCGCCGGCCTTCTCCTCGCTGGCGGTACGGGCTTTGGTCCAATCGGGGTCGGCCCGAAAAGCGTCGAAGGAAGCTTTCGCGGTCTCGGCGCTCTTGTGAGCCAAAAGGTATACGAGCATCCGGTCGGCACCCTTTTGATCGGCCATGTAGTTCCAGTAGACGACGTTCGTCATGCCGTGCTTCTTGAACAGTTCGACCGTGTGATTGCGGAAGCGGGCGTTCAAATCGTCAAGGTTGTCCTTCGTTGCCGTATAGGTGCGCATTTCAAACACGCGACCGCCGGTCTTTTCGATCTTCAACTCCGGCGAGTAGTCGATCGTTTGCATAAACACGCTGACGACCTTGGCCACGAGCTTGCCGCTGAGCTCCGAAGCCTTCTTGCCCTTTTGCCAAGCCGGATCGCCGTTGAAGTCTTTCCAAGACTTCTCGCGAGCTTCGCGACTCGGGTAGGCCAGGAAATACACGAGCTTCTGCTCTTTGTTGTCGACCGGCGTGAAGTAGCCGACGTTCGTGATCCCGTGCTTTTCAAACAGCTTCACCGTGTGGTCACGGAAACGAGCGTTCAGCGCATCGAGCTTACCCGGCGCCGCGTAGTAGATGCGCATTTCATACACGCGCGAGTCGGCCGCTTCGACCGAGGCGCCGAGTACGACCACCACGAGTGAAGCCAATGCGAGGCGAATCCAATTCTTCATGGGCGGAGTTCCAATCATAAAGTGTGCGAGCGTTCCGCCGTACTCTGCGGCACGGCGGAACGCTTCGCGACAGGTTCGCTACTGCTTGCTGTTGACGGTCACGCCGGGCCATTCGTCCGAGCGAAACGGCGTGGCCGGCAGACCGTCGCGGCTGAACAAGTTGCACACCGGGTTATCGGCCCAGGCGTAACGCACGGCCACCGGGTTCTTCACGTCGGGCGACGACACTTCGACCGTGTCCTTGCCGGTGATCTTGCCCGTGGCCCAGTGCCACTTCTTGTCTTCGCCGGCGATCGCGAAACCGCGAACCTCTTGCACGTCGAACGCGTACAAACCGGACGCTCCGACGTGGTCGAACTTCACGACGGCCTTGTCGCCGCTGACGGCCATGCTTTGATATGTCGGGCTTTGGTGCGGCACTTGGATGCCGTAGTCCTTGGCGAGCGCCCAGCGGGCGAGCCGGAGGCCGACTTCGAGCTTGTTGCGCGGGTGAATGTCGCGACCTTCGCCGACGTCGACAATCACGGCCTGACCCGAATTCGGCAGGCTCAAAGACATGGTTTGAGCTTCACGCAGTTCGGCCCATGCGCTTTCGCCCGGTTGCGGTTGCTCGGCCAAGAAGTCGGCGAGTTGCACCCAATAGAACGAGAAATCACCCTGCTTCCATTCGTCACGCCACGACTTGATCATCAGCGGGAACAGATCGCGATATTGATAAGCGCGGCCGGCGTTTGATTCGCCTTGGTACCAGATCGCGCCGCGGATGCCGTAGCCGATGGTCGGCAGCAGCACGCCGTTGTAAATGTTGCCCGGGCGAGCATTGCCGGTAAGCAAGCTGCCGGGATGCGAAGGAGCCCGCGGCGGTTGCTTGCCGTCTTTCTTCGCGGCGGCCGCGGCTTCTTGCCACTTTACCATCGCTTCCTTGTGCGCGGCGTCGGCCTTCACGGGATCGTAATTCTTTTCAATATTCTCCCACTTCGCGAGCAATTCGTTGAAGCGGCCGTCTTTGGCGAGCGTGTCGCGATTGATCCAGGCCTCGCAAGCCGCTGCCGCCCCAAGCGTCGTCGATCAGGCCGATCGGAACGTTGAGCGTGTTATGGAGTTGGCGGCCGAAGAAGTAGCCGACGCCCGAAAGTTGGCCGACCGTTTCCGGCGTGCAAACCGTCCACTCTCCCTTAAACGTGAACTGCGGCTCTTGCGTGCCGACTTGCGGAACGCTGATGAAGCGGATTTGCGGGTACTTGGCCGTGAGCTTTTCCAGGTCGGGGTTGGTCGATTGATCGACCGACCATTGCATGTTCGATTGACCAGAGCAGATCCAAACTTCGCCGACCAGCACGTCGTCGAGCACGACTTCGTTGCTCGCGCCTTTGACGGTGATCTTGTGCGGGCCGCCGACCGCCAACGGGTCGAGCTTCACGGTCCAGCGACCGTCGTCGCCGGCCTTGGCCGTATACGACTTATCGCCCAGCGACACGGTGACTTCTTCGCCCGGCGCGGCCTTACCCCAAACCGGGTTGGCCTGATCACGTTGCAAAACCATGTGGCTGGTGAAGATGGCCGGCAGTTCGACTGCGGCTTGGGCCGACGTGCCGCCGACGACGGCGATCGCCACGGCGGCGAAGAACGAGAACCAAGAACGTTTCATGGGGCTGCGTCTCTAGCGAGAATAAGGTGGGAAAACAGGCGGGTCCGAGCGTGTTAGAGGGTACTTGAGCGACGGGCGGAATTCAATCTGCGCGAGCGACAGCTTGTCGGCCGGAAATGGGAGCCGGTTGGAGATTTGTGGCACGGCGGGTGCCCGTCACAGAACGCCGCGAAGGGCGTTCCCTACAACGCCGGGTGAGTTACGATGGGCGGTTTACGCTTCGCCTCGTCCATCCGCCAGGATTGCCGATATGCCCACGCCCGCCATTCGCACGTCTCGTCGTCTTTTTCTTGCTCAATCGACGGCGGCCGCCGCGGTCGCGACGGGCCTGGCGCCGCTGGTGAAGGCGGCCCCCGCCGCAGCCGGACCGCGGAAGAAGATTCTGCTCCGCTCATCGTGGCAGACGGTGAATATCGGGGACATTGCCCACACCCCGGGCGTATTGCGATTGCTGGAAGAGCACGTGCCCGAGGCGGACGTGGCACTGTGGCCCTCCAGCGTCGACAACGGCGTGCGCGAGATGCTCTTGGCCCGCTTTCCGAAGCTGCAGATCGTGAAAGGAGACGCCGAAGTCAAGCAAGCGATCGCCGAATGCGATTTCTTTTTGCACGGTTCGGGCCCGAGCGTCGTCGGGTCGAAAGAAATGGGACGCTGGCGGCGCGAAACCACGAAACCTTACGGTGTTTACGGAGTGACGATCGGCTGGACGACGCCGGCACTCAGCGAATTGCTGACCAAGGCCAACTTCGTCTACTGCCGCGATTCGAAGTCGCTGGAACTCATCAAAAAGGAAGGCGTAAAGAGCCCGATTATGGAATTCGGGCCCGACGGAGCGTTTGCGACCGACCTGCGCAACGACGCCGCGGCCGAGGCGTTTCTGGCGAGCAACGGGCTGGAGAAGGGGAAGTTTCTCTGCGTCATTCCCCGCTATCGCTACACGCCGTATTGGACGATTCCGTCGAAGAATCGAGCTCTCGACGAAAAGAAGAACGCTCGCAACTTGGAAATGCGCGAACACGATCGTGCGCCGCTGCGAGCCGCCATTGAAAAAGTCGTGCGCGAAACCGACCACAAGGTTCTGATCTGCCCGGAAGATCAGACGCAAATGCTCATCGGCAAGGAAATGCTTTACGACAAGCTGCCGGCGGACGTAAAGCCGCGCGTCGTATGGCGGGAAAACTACTGGCTGACCGACGAAGCGCTGAGCACGTACGTGCGAACGCGCGGGAATGTTCGGCTTGGAGATGCACACCCCGATCATGTGCATCGGCAACGGCGTGCCGGCGGTCGTCGGCCGCTTCGCCGAGCAAACCACGAAGGGATTCATGTGGCAGGACATCGGGCTCGGGGATTGGCTGTTCGATATGGACCAAGAATCCCAAGTCGCGAAGTACCCGGCGACCGTGGCTTCACTGATTACAAACCGTGAACAGACGATGGCCATGGCGAAGAAGGCCGGCGAATTCGTGCGGCAACGACAAAAGGCCACGATGAACGAAGTACGGCGCGGTCTGGGGTTACCTGTGAACGCGTAATTCTGCTCAAACTGCGGCCGGCGGCGAAGAACGTCGAAAGCAGGGAAACCGGCCGATTTTTCACGACTCGGACGGGGCGACGGCCGTCCGGCTGCTGTGGCCCTGAGCCGGCGGCGTCCGGAGTATGAAAAGCTGGTGAGCTTTCTCAGAACGAACTCATCGCCGGCATTCCCGATTTGCCTCTTTCCGTAAGATGGAAATATCCCCGGATTTCGCTCGTCATTCCTGGTTTTGACGGTCGACAGCCGGGGGGCGGAAAGGGTACAAAGTTAGGTTACCAGTTTGGCGCAGAGGGCACGCCACGGCGGTTGCACGGTTTGCAGCCACCGCCGGAGAGCGTGTTTTTTGTGTCCGATGATGCCGGTAGCCCCTCGTTCGAACGAGTTAGCCAGATGCTCGGCTAGAGTGACTTCGCTCTATCGACTTCCTTCGTGCGACGACGGGCCGCTCTCGGCGTCGTCGCGCTTCACTGGCCCGGATGATCAGTCGCCCTACGTTGCGTTCGGCGAATTTCTTCCGTCGGCTTAGTGCAAGCGAAATCGGTTCGGTATGCGTCGACGTGAAGACGCGGCGTACGCCGATCGTCCGTTCACCCGCGCCGCCGCATGCTGCGGTTCGTCCGCCGGCGGCGTCGTTTTGCCACGATTTGTACCGGAGAATTCCGCCCGACAAGCAGCTGTTCGAAGGCCGACAAGCCAGGCCTGTTCCCACAATTCGACAATTCGGTTTTTCAGAAGCCCGTTGCGGGCGTTAGAGAGCGGATGATGAACACTCAAGAACTGTTGCGAATCATCGACGCGATTCATCGCGAAAAGAACATCGATAAGGAAGTCGTCTTCCAAGCCATCGAATCGGCGTTGGTGTCGGCGGCGAAGAAGCACTACGGCGAAAACGAAGAAATCACCGTCAACATCAATCGACAAGACGGTTCGATCACCGCCACGCACAACGGCGTAGCATCTCGACCAGGAAGAAACCGTCGGTCGCATCGGCGCCCAAACCGCCAAGCAAGTCATCATCCAAAAGGTGCGCGAAGCCGAACGCGACGCGCTCTATAACGAATACGACCGCGAAATCGGCCAGCTCGTCACGGGTATCGTGCAACGTTACGAAAACGGCACCGCCACGGTGACGCTCCCCAACTGCGAAGCCATCCTGCCGCGCAGCGAGCAAATTCCCGGCGAAACGCACCATCCGAACGAGCGAGTCCGCGCCACGGTCTGCGAAGTGCGCAAGGCGGGCAGCCGCGTGAAGGTCATTCTCAGCCGTACTCGAGCCGCTTTGGTGGGCCGGTTGTTTGAGCAAGAAATCCCCGAAATCGCCGACGGCGTGATCGAAGTCAAGTCGATGGCGCGCGAGCCCGGCTACCGCACCAAGGTCGCCGTGAGCTCGAGCGATCAGCGGGTCGATTGCGTCGGCGCGTGCGTCGGCGTTCGCGGAAACCGTATCAAGAACATCGTCGACGAACTCGCCGGCGAACGAATCGACATCGTTCGCTGGAGCGACGACATGGTCAAGTCTCATTCCGAACGCCCTGCAACCGGCCGAAGTGCGAAGAAGTGATCCTCTGCTCGATGCTCGGTCGGGCGATCGTGCTTGGTGCGCGAAGATCAGCTGTCGCTGGCCATCGGTCGCCGCGGACAAAACGTACGCCTGGCCAGCAAGCTCTGCGGCTGGGACATCGAAATCATGACCCGCGAAGAGCTCGACGAGCAAATCGAGCGGGCCGTCGGCGGCTTACTGCACGATCGAAGGGGTCGACGAATCGCTGGCCGAGAAGCTCGTCGGCGAAGGGTTCTTGTCGTACGACGATCTGTCGATCATCGAGCCCGATGCCTTGATGGAAATGGGCGAGCTGACGGAAGAGCAAGTCGATGTCGATCACGGAACAAGCCGAAGCGCGGGCTCAAGAGGCCGAAGTGGCCGCGGCCGAAGAACGCCGCCGCCAACGCGAACAAGCTCGGATCGACGCCGTGCACGGCCGAGATCGAAGCGAAGGAAGCCGCGGAGAAGGCTGCGGCCGAAGGTGCGGCGCCCGAACAAGAGGCCTCCGGTGCAGAAGGCGAAACCAACGAGGCGGGCACGACGGAAAGCTCGTCGTAAACGTGTCGTCAACAAGAAGTGCAATCAGCAAACGTGCGGAGATTCGAGAAAAACTAACTCTCGTCAACGGCAGCAGGACGTGCGGGTCGGCAATGCGGCGAATGATGAAATTCGTCGCAGCATCGGCCTGAGGACAACTCAAAGAGATCGGATTCGAAGTCGTCGTCATTACTCAGTCGTCATACCGACGATGACTTCCGGGGAGAAAGTGCTTGGTCGTTCGGATTTACTCACTCGCGAAAGAATTGAAGCTGGACAGCAAAGTCCTGGTCGACATCTGCACGAGGGCAGGCGTGCCGGGAAGGGTTCGGCTTTGGCGAGCCTGACCGACGAAGAAGTTGCGAAGGTAAAGGCCTTTATGGCGGGCGGTGCCGGCAAATCGGCCGCTGCTCCCCAGACCACGGCCGCACAAGCCGCCGCCGCGGTGGCGATGAACGCCCCGATGCAAGCCCCCGTCGCCCCGGTGACGCCGAGCGGCACCGGCAGGATTCCGGTACTCAAGGTTCCACAAGCGCCTAAGCCGGTCGCTCCGCCTCCGCCGGAACCGGTACAAGAAGAACCGGTCGCTCCGCCTCCGCCGGCTCCGGTCGCTCCGGAACCGCCTGCCGCCAAGCCGATCGCCGCTTCGGCCCCCGCAGCTCCTGCCGCGCCGCAAGCCCCGTCGCCCAATGCGCCGATTCGTCGCGAAGACTACATCGGCCCCGGCGGCGGCGGCGGACGCATGCCGATGATCGGTGCCGCCTGAGCGCGACAAAGGCGATAAGGACAAAGGCCGCAGAAGCCCCGCCCGCCAAGAAGAGCCGAGCCGCGCACGCCGGCGATTCGCGTCGGCCGCATGCCGACGGTCGAACAGCCGAAGATGACGCAGCTCCGAACGAGCCGGCCCCGCAAAAGCCCGACCTGAAGCTGCCGATCGACGCCATTCGCGCCTCGAAGATCGGCGGCAAGCCGCTCCAAGCGCACCTCAAGAAGCACGAAGACCGCCGCAAAGCCGAACTCGAAGCCGAGCAGCCGCCGCGAAAACGTCCGGGACGCGGCGGTCCGCTCGCGCGGCGTTCGCACGACCGGCGACTGCGCTCGCAGCGGTCGCAGCCGACGATCGCGGCCGATCGCGGGCCGGGCACGGGCAAGGATTCGCGACGCCTCACGCTTCGCGAACAACGCCAACTCGGCCGCAAGAAGAAGGCCGACGAACTCCGCAGCGCCGCATCAACGCCGCTGACCGGCCTCGAAGAAGACGTGCCTGCGCCGAAGCGGCTGCATCACGTCAAGAAGACCGCAGCTCAAGGGGACCGGGGCCAATACGGCCGCGCCACGTAAAGGGAACGTCGTCGTGGAAATGCCTTGCACGGTTCGCAGCTTCTCCGAAGCGCTGGGCGTCCGCGCTGCCGCAAGTGTTGCATGAAGCTCTTGCAGTTGGGCGTCCCCGGCAACATCAACACGCAGCTCAACGCCGAAACCGTCGAGCTGTTGGCCGTCGAGTTCGGCATCGAAATCAATCTCAAGCAGCCACAAGACGCCGAAGCCGAAATGCTCGCCGAAATGGAATCGAACGAAGACGACGCCGGAATCGCTCGAAGCCGCGGGCTCCGGTCGTCACCTTCCTCGGCCACGTCGACCACGGCAAAACCTCGCTGCTCGATCAAGATCATCGGCCTCAACGTCGTCGCCGGCGAAAGCGGCGGCATCACGCAACACATTCGCGCCTACCGCATCGACAAAGACGGGCGGCCGATCACCTTCGTCGATACGCCGGGCCACGAAGCGTTTCACCGAAATGCGGGCCCGCGGTGCCAACGTCACCGATATCGCCGTGCTGGTCGTCGCGGCCAACGACGGCGTCATGCCGCAAACCGAAGAAGCCATCAGCCACGCTCGCGCGGCCGGCGTGCCGATCGTCGTCGCGTTGAACAAGACCGACCTTGCCGGGCATCAACTACGATCGCGTCTACTCGCAACTCGTCACCGCCGGCCTGCAGCCGACCGAGTGGGGCGGCGAAACCGAACTCGTCACGTGCTCGGCTCACACCGGAGCCGGCATGCCGGAATTGCTCGAAACGCTGCTCACGATCGCCGATCTGCACGAACTCAAGGCCAATCCCGATCGCCACGCTTACGGCACCTGCTTGGAAGCCGATCTGCAGCGAAGGACGCGGCGTGTCCGCCAAGTGCATCGTGCAAAAGGGTACGCTCAAAGTGGGCGATGTCATCGTCTGCGGCGCTGCCTACGGCCGCGTGAAGGCGTTGTACGACACGCTCAAGTCCACGAGAGAATTGCAGGAAGCCGGCCCGTCGATGCCGGTGACCGTCACCGGGTCTCGACGTCGCGCCGAACGCCGGCGATCACTTCTACGTGGTCGACGACATCGCTCAGGCCCGCGAAATCGCCGCAAAGCGCGAGGCTCAGCAACGCAGCGACTTCGCTCGGCGCCGGACCCGCTGCACGTCACGCTCGAAAACCTGTTCGACAAGCTCGGCGGCGACGAGCGTGCAAACGCTCAACCTCATTCTGCGTGCCGACGTTCGCGGCTCGATCGAAGCGATCCAAAAAGAACTCGGCAAGCTCGCGCATCCGGAAGTGCAAGATCAAGATGCTGCAAGCCACCGTCGGCGGCGTCTCCGAAGCCGACGTCCACTTGGCCGACGCGTCCGACGCGATCATCATCGCCTTCAACGTCGTGCCGGACGAAAAGGCCCGCGTGCTTGGCCGACGCCAAGGGCGTGCAGATCCGCCGTTACGACATCATCTACAAAGTCACCGACGATCTGAAGCTCGCCCTCGAAGGCATGCTCAAGCCGGAGAAGCGCGAAGTCGAACTCGGCCGCGCCTTGGTGCAGAAGGCGTTCGCGATCAGCCGCGTCGGCACCGTCGCCGGTTGCCGCGTGCTGCAAGGCACGATCGAACGCAACTGCCGCATTCGCATCATTCGCGACAGCCGGATCCTCGGCGACTATCCGATCGACACGCTCAAGCGCGAAAAGGACGATGCCCGCGAAGTCCGCGAAGGCATGGAGTGCGGCATCAAGCTGGCCGGCTTCAACGACGTCAAGGAAGGCGACATTCTGGAAGCCTACAAGGTCGAAGAAGTGGCCCGCACGCTCTAAGCGTCCGCGAGTCCTGTTGCCGAAATTTCTTTGCGCCGGGCGGCGAGTTCGCCCGGCTTCGTTGGTCGGGAAGTTTCATGACGTCACGCCGTTTGCTCAAAGCCGCCCAAGCCATTCGTGAAGTCGTCAGCATGGCGATTCTTACGGAACTGCACGACCCGCGCGTGAAATACGTCACGGTCACGAAGGTCGAAGTGCTGCCCGACATGAAGCAGGCCAAGGTTTACGTCACCATGATGGGTGACGAAAAGCAGCAGACGCTCACGCTGCGCGGGCTGCAAAACGCCGCGGGCTTCCTGCAATCACAACATCGCGGATCGGATCGAAACTCGCTACACGCCCCGGTTGGAATTCTTGATCGACGAAGGGGCCAAGAACGCCCTGCAGATCGACCGCATCCTCCGTCGCGTGCTGCCGACCGACGACGCGCATGACGAAGCGACCGAAGACGAAACCTCCGCGGAACTCGACGCTTCCGACGATTGGCGGAATGCGGCGGCGATGAAGACGAAGCATCCGCCGACCGCGACGAAACCGAACAACGCTAGACTCGCCTCACCGAAAAACTCCCCGTACCCCGCCGACCGTACCATGCCTTCGATCAATCGAGCCGCCGTTCTCACCAAGTTGCACAAAGTGCTGCGGAAGCACTACGAGCCGGTCACGCCGCCCTCGGGTCGCACCTTGCTGGAAAACATGCTGTTCGCCTGCTGCTTGGAAAATTCGCCGTATGCGGCGGCCGAGCAGGCTTATCGAAACCGTGTCGAAGGCCTACTTCGACTGGAACGAAGTGCGCGTCAGCACGGTGAAGGAACTCGGCGAGGTGATGAAGGCGCTGCCCAATCCGCAGGCCTCGGCCAATTTGCTCCGTCGCTGCCTGCAGGCGACGTTCGAAGCGAACTACACGTTCGACTTGGAGTCGATGAAGAAGCTGAACCTCGGCGTGGCCGTGCAGAAGCTTTCGGCCTACGACGGCATGTCGCCGTTTGTCGTCAGCTACGTGACGCAGACCTCGCTCGGCGGCCACTCGATTCCGCTCGACGCCGGTGCGATGGGCTCCTTGGCGGTGCTCGGGCTCGTCGAAGAAGGGGCCTCGGCCAAAGACGGCTGCTCCGGCATGGAGCGGGCCATTCCGAAGAACAAGGGGCTGGAGTTCGGCTCGCTTGCTGCACTTGCTTTCCGTCGATTACACCGCGAATCCGTACTCGACGAACCTGCACAAGATCCTGCTCGAAGTGGACGGCGACGCGAAGGCCCGCCTGCCGAAACGCGGCGTGAAGCCGCCGGAAAAGCCAGCCGAGAAGAAACCCGCAGCAGCAGCCCCAGTCGTACCGGCCAAGGGCGCAAAGCCGGACGCCAAGGCGGCTCCGGACGCGAAGGGCAAAACCGACGCCAAGGGGAAGCCGGCTGAAGACGACAAGAAGAAGGCCGCCGCCGCGGCTCCGAGCGGCAAAAAGCCCGCTCCGGCTCCGGCCGCTAGAAGCCGGCTCCCGCCCCCGCCAAGAAGGCTCCGGAAAAGAAACCGGCCGCCAAATCCGCCCCGCCGGCCAAGTGCAAGCCGCGGTAGCGCGGCATTCGCAACATATCGAGTTCGCCGCTGCCGGCAATTCGACAATAATTTGGTCGGAGATCGGCGATCTCTCGGAAGAGCGCCGTGAGAATCTCTCGTCGCGGCGTTAGGCTGTAAAAGGAGTCGCTGAGACTCCTCGGCGGCGTTGGCTTTCCCGTCGCGAGCCGGAGACGCCGAGGCATACGACATGATATTCTTCCGCCGCCTACGAGTCGCGCTGCTTTGCATCGCCGCAGCCGTATTCGCTTACGGTTTCGCGGCGCAAAACGTTCAAGGTCGATTCGTGACGGTCGATCGGGCTCAGCATCTCGGCTGGGGGCGGATGTGGCTGCTGATGAGCTTTCTGTTCGTCATCCTGCCCGCAATACTTCTGGCCGCAATGACGTTTCGGTGCCGCTTCGACGGCGAACATCCGTGGCTGGGCGAGAAGGGCGGACTCCTCTTGGGAATCGCGACGAGCGTCGCCTTTCTCGCGGGAGCCGTTTGCGGTTGGCCGCGGTAGCCGCGAGCGGGTCGCGTTACGGTTCATCCAGATTGAACACCGTTTGGCGTCGGTGAGCGGAGAAGGTTGAAACGCCGCGGAGGGCGTTCCCTACAGCCGTTACCTATTCTCCGCGTGATGCTACTTACGGCTTGAGGCTCCCCACGGAGAAGAGAGACGGCGAATCCTCACCCCGCCTCTACTTGCCCAGTTCCAGCGGCATCAGGCTCGGGGAGGGGACGTTGCAGGTGATGCAGTGCAGCGAGCCTCCTTTGCGGGCCACGCTTAGGCACTCGATGCCGACGACGTTCCAACCGGGCATCGTTTCGCGATAGATGCGGAGGGCTTGGTCGTTCATTTCCTTCGGCACGTCCGCATACTGCGGTACGAGCAGCGTGCCGTTGGCGAAGACGACGTTCGTGTACGTGCGAATCACCGAGTCGCCCGTGAGCTTCATCGGAATCCGGACGATCCGCAGCGGCTTGCCGTCGAAGATGATCTTGCCGAGCTGGTCGGCGGCCCGATCCATCACCGCGGCCGAAACCGCGTCATCCTTCGGATCGCAGGAGCCGACGACGACCGTGTCCGGCGAGGTGAACATCACGTACGTATCGGCGTGGTGCGTGTCGTCCGGCGGCAAGTGATCCAGCGAGGCCCACTGCAATTGGCCGAAGAAATTCTTCAGGATGCCGCCCACTTCGGTCATCCCGTACTTGCGATGCGAATTCTCGTTGACGAGTTGCGACGTGCTGATGCAGATGCCGAAGCCGTTGGTGAGCAAGTTGCCCCCTTCCATCGACATCGGCACGCTCGTCACGCTCGTACGAAACATCTCCGCCAGACGCTGCGGAACCTTGTCGTCGTTAGGACGAATCGTGCCGTCGGTCGCCGGGCGATCGAGGTAGGCGTAGTCGAGCATCGTCAGGCCGCCGAGCTTGTTGCGCATGAACTTTGGGCCGAAGTCGCGGACCCACATGCCGTAAGCGGAATCTCGGCGAACACGACGGCGTTGGCCGGCAGGCCGTGTTGCTCGAGCATCGAGACGACCTTCTGCCGCTGGGCCGAGTCGTTCACCAGCCCGTAAACTTCCACCTTGTCGTGCATCGCGCGGATCATGTCGACCATGACCTGCGGATGGAATTCGACGAGTTCGTTGCAGCCGAGGACGATGCCGTCTTGCCGGCCGAACTGGAGAGAAATTGCGTGGCTTCGGAAACTTCGGAAGGAGCCGACGCGGCGATCGGCAGAGCCGCGGGGACCGGCGTCGTCGCGACGGCCGGCGATTGCTCGGCCCGAACGTTCCACCAGAACAATGCCAAGACGAAGACGGCCGGAACCGAGAGAATCGTCACGCCGATGAAGCGGGCCGTGGCGCTGCGTTGCAGCAACAAATACAAGCTGTCGGCGGTGCTGAGTTCCGGCCCGCGGCGGACCGAACTTCGTCTGGCCGTCGCCCGATCTCCCGCACCCGACCAATCGCGTTTCGCCGTCTTCTCTTTTGCCGCCACAGAATCGTCTCTCGTGGAGAGCGGACAAGCCGCCCCCCAATTCGCCCCCCCGAGGTTTCCAACTTCAGAAACCAGACCGACTTAGGGGGCGTTTAACGAGACCAACTTATAGGCAAAGGTTATGCCACACGGCGAAACATACGGAAAAGCGAAACGGCGGAGCGCCGCGTTGCAAAATGCCGCGAAAATCACGCTTCCGCCGAACCACGAACAACCCAACGGCAAACGTTTATCAAGGGCTTTCGAGCGGGTTGCCGGCCGGCGATTTCTCATCGTGAACAGAATCTGGCGTTAGGGTCTTTTCGATCGTGAACCCCAGTGTGCGCAGTTTCGCACGCAGAGTCGTTCGAGAGATGCCGAGCACCTCGGCCGCAAGGAGTTGGTTTCCCTGCGTTTTTCTTAACACCGCGTCGATCAACAGCCGGTCGGCTTCGGCGTGAACATAGCGGTAAATGTCCTGATGCCCTTCGTCGTAGAGGCGTTCGACGAGTTGCGCCACGTCGAGCGACGAATCGGCCGGCGGAGGTTCGGGAGCAAACTCGAAGCTGCCGTTGCGGCACGACTCGGGAAAGCAATCGGAAGTCAGCACGTCGCCCGTGGCATGGACGATTGCGCTCTTCACCGCGCTTTGCAACTCGCGCACGTTGCCCGGCCACGAATGACGCTGCAACATGCGTCAATGTTTCCGGATCGATACGGTGGATCGTGCGGCCCAGTTCTTTGTTGAACGTGCGGATGAAGTAGTCGACCAAGAGCGGCAGATCTTCCAGCCGTTCGCGCAGCGGGGGCAGGCGAATGATGAAGACGTTCAACCGGTAGTAAAGATCGCGCCGGAACGTGCCCCGTTCGACGGCCTCGTCGAGGTTCTGATTCGTGGCGGCGATGAGCCGTACGTCGGACGTCAGCGTTTCATTGCCGCCGACCCGCTCGAAGGTCCGCTCTTGCAGCACGCGCAGCAGCTTGGCCTGCGTCGGCGTGCTCATGTCGCCGATTTCGTCGAGGAAGAGCGTTCCGCCGTCGGCCTGCTCGAACTTGCCGATTCGCGTCCGTTCGGCCCCGGTAAAGGCTCCTTTTTCGTGGCCGAACATTTCGCTTTCGAGCAGCGCGTCGGGAATGGCCGCGGCGTTCATGGCCAGAAACGGCAAATGGTTCCGGCGACTATGCTGATAGATCGCGCGGGCCACGAGTTCCTTGCCGGTGCCGCTTTCCCCTTGGATGAGCACCGTGACGTCTTGCGGAGCCACGCGACCGATGGCCTTGTAAACCGTCTGCATCGCCGGCGAACGGCCGATCAGCGGGTCGACGTCTTCTTCGCCGAGCCAGCCCTGATCGAACGACACGGCCACCTTGTTGAGCCGGCTGAGCTCTAAGGCGCGACGAACCGTATCGGTAAGCACGCCCAGTTCGACCGGCTTCACCAAGTAGTCGAACGCCCCTTGCTTCGTGGCTTCAATCGCGGTCTGCGTCGTCGAAAAGGCCGTGATGATGACGACGGGCAAACGGGATCGATGCGACGCATGTCGCGATAGGCGTCGAGCCCGAGGCGGTCGGGGAGGTGGACGTCGAGCAGCACGACGTCGGGCCGGCGATTGCGAACCGCATCGACCGCAGCCGCGGCCGTTTCAGCCGTGATCACCTCGGTGAACATCGACTGCAGGCTCAGTTCGAGCGAGTAGCGGATATTCGGTTCGTCGTCGACGATCAGCAGCAGCGACATTCAGGACATCCCGAGGGAGCGGCGTGCGAAACAGGCGGAAGCTTACTCGAACTCACACGGAGAAGAACGACCGGCGGAGGAAAACTCGCCAATTACGACTCGACGGCGCCCATCGGGGCTTGTGTCGAGGCCATCGACGAGCCGCCGTTGACGGGCAAGCGCAAGCGAAAGGCCGCGCCTCCCTCCGGCTGGTTTTCCGCGCCGAGCGTGCCGCCGTGGGCTTCGGCAATGTGCCTTGAGATCGAAAGCCCGAGGCCGAGGCCCGTATCTTTCGTGCTCACGAACGGCTCGAAAATATCGACCTCAGGGTCGGCCGGGAGGCCGGCGCCTTGATCGACGACCTCGATGACGGAATCCGTGGCCTCGCGCGCCGCGGCCCGACGGCTCGGCGGCGAAGCGGATCGTCACGGTTTGGTTGATCAGCGAGGCGTCCAGCGCGTTGAGCAACACGTTAAGCAGCACCTGACGGAGTTGCGAAGCATCGCCGCGAACGATCTTGGCGGCCGCCGGCTTGGCAAACTCAAGACGTACGCCGCGGCGGCGATAGCGGTCGGTCATCAATTCGACGCACTTCTCCACGACGGTCACCAAGTTGATCTCGGAGAATTTCGCCTGCGGCGGGCGGGCGTAATCGAGAATCGTCGTGACGACGCGTTCCAGCCGCTCAATCTCTTCCGCCAGAACCTCCAGGTCGCGAGCCTGCAACGTGCCGCCGCTCGTGCGCGCTGCTGGGCCGTTTGCACGAGCAGCTTCATCGAGGTCAGCGGGTTGCGCAACTCGTGCGCCATTCCGGCGGCCAATTGCCCGGCGGCGGCCAATTGCTCGCTGCGTTCGGCGCGACGCTGCGAGGCCCGCATCTGGTCGATGACGTCGCCGATTTGTTCGGCCATCTGCCCGACGACGTCGGGGAGCTCTTCGAACTGCCAATGGGTCTGAATCGTGAGCGGCCCGACGGCTTCGCTGAGTTGTCCGGCGGCGTTGCGAATGGGCACGCTGAGTTGCACGAGGCTGCGACCGATGCCGCGCGTGACGGCCACGCCGTAGAGCAAGCCGGCTGTCGCGCCGCAGAGCCCGAGAATGGTCATGGTCAACACGAGCATTTGGGCGAATTGTTCGGTTCGGCCCAAGCCCTCTTCCAGGTATTGCGACTTGAGGTCGAAGTATTGCCGCGTCGGAGCGATGAGTTCGTTTTCCAAGGTCTCCAGCAGTTCGAGAACCCGCTGACGTTTGGCCGGCAGCGTGCCTTCGGCCAAGTCCTCAAACCCCTGCTGGACCTTTTGCTCCCCAGCGCGAATTTTGCGAATCAGGTCGCGACCGGTCTCCGTGACCGCCAACGATTTCGGCCTCGTCGGCAAAGCGAGCCGAGGCGGTGGCGCAACTGTCGGGCTTCTTCGATCTGCGTGGCGTCGCCGCGGAGCAGAAACTCGCGAAGGAAGTAACGGACGTCGCGTTCGGCGACGAACAGGTTTTGCAGTGCGTTAAGGCCGGCAAATTGCCGCCGTACGTACTCGGCCCGCTGCTGATATTCGCGGTGCACGTATACGGCCGCAACCGCACCGAGCACGAGGATCAACGTGCCGACGATGAGAATCGGCACCGACAGGCGCCATTGGAAATTTTTGGCGATCACGGACCTACCTCGGGCATTGGCGAACGTCGCGGGAACGCGCGAGCCGGTACTCCGACCGACGACGACGAAGGACTCCCTGCGACGTGCCGACGGCCGGCAACGGATGGGACGTCGAACCGCTCCCTGTTCCGAGGTAGAGAATCGACCGGGGGCTGCCGCCCTACGCATTATGAACGGTGCCTGGAACACGTCAAACTTTTCCGATGCTTCTACGGATTTGCGCCGGACTCCTCGGCAGGCCGAAGACATCGCCACGGCAGGGCGCAAAACAAGCGGAAGCCTTGGCAGGCTCCCGCTTGAGTACAAGCGTCAAATCCCAGCAAGTACCGCAGGCGGTACGTTGCCTTGGTCGCCGAATTTACGGCGTGATGGCTTTGAAGAAGTTACGCACCGGTTCGCCCGGGTAGTAGACCTTGGCTCGCACGATGCCCGGCTGAGCGACGACCGTCGGCGTGACGACGGCGGGGGCATAGTACGCCGTGGTCGGGGCGTAATAGGCCGTGGTCGGAGCGTAGTACGTGGTGACCGGGAACCCGGCGGAGGCCGTCGATGAGTAATACGTAACGGTCGGCGTCGGTGCGACGACGGCGGCCGACGGAGCGTAGTAGCTCGTGACGGTCGTCGGGTAGGTCGCTACGGTCGGAGCGTAATAAGCGGTCGTCGCCGGAGAGACGGCCGGAGCGTAGTACGTCGTGGTCGGAGCGACGACCGTCGTCGGCGCCGGATAGTAAACGGTGCGTTGCGTCACGGTCGTGCTCGGCGAGAGCACCCAATCTGCGGCAGAGGCCGACGCGCCGGTTGCAACCCAGCCCAAGGCGAGCAGGCAGGCCGCGACGGCACTCAATGATGTGGCTTTCATAGACATAATCCTTTCGGCGGCTATTGTTCCCCTCTCAGCCAACTATATCTCACGTCCCTCCGGCAGCAATAACCGTACTTCAAATCGTGCGCGAAAACGAACGCATAACGATAAACTGGGCGGACTTGCGAAGAGTTGTGTGCCGCCGGCGGCGAAGTTGCCGACGGTGAACATGGTTGCGATTTCGCAATCACCGGCAGGCCGGCTTGTTGCCGACCGGCAACGTCTCAGAATCCACCACGTGCGTGATGCGGCTGCTCATTGACGGCTACAACCTGATCCACGCCGCCGGCATCGTCGGCCCGCGCTCGCGCGACGGTCGCGGGCTCGAGCGCTCGCGCACGGCGCTGGCGAGGTTCGTTTCGGAGTTGGTCGGCGGGCTGGAGAAGGCGTCGGCCGTGATCGTGTTCGACGCCGCCGGAGCGCCGCCGGGTTTGCCGAGCGAGATGTTCGTGCACGGCGTCAACCTGCGATTCGCGCGGGGCTACAACAGCGCCGACGAACTCATCGAAGAGTTGATTCAACTCGACACCGCGCCGCGGCGGCTCACCGTGGTTTCGAGCGATCATCGCATTCAGTGCGCGGCGCGGCGGCGCAAGGCCCGGGCCGTCGACAGCGACACGTGGTACGACGAAGCGCTGCAACTCCGCGCCCGCCGCGAGCGCGACGACGCAACCGGTCCGCAAGCGCCGACGATGCCCGACGGCAAGCGGCGAATGGAATCGAACATGCCGCAGCCGGCGACGCTCGACGACGAGATCCGCTTCTGGCTCGACCGCATTCTCGAAGACAAAGAAACCGATCCGGCGAACCCGGAGACGACGGCCGTGGACGACATCTTCCCGCCGGGCTACGCGGAAGACGTCTTCGAGGAAGAAGACGGGAAGTAGCGACGGCGACGACTCACGCGCTTTGCTTCAGGTCAATCCGCTGAGCGTACCGGTGCTGCTGCCGAACGCGTCGGTTTCCAGCCCCAAGCGTTGCAGCAGGCTGACGTAGAGATTGCTGAGCGGCGGCGGGTTTGCCGCGTCGAAGGCCAGATGTCGTCCATGGCGGAATCCGCCGCCGGCGACGAGCACCGGCAAGTTGCGGCAACTGTGACTACTGGCGTTGCCCAAATTGCTGCCGAAAAACACGCTTGTCCGGTCGAGCACCGTTTCCTGGCGCTTGCGCGTGCCGCGCAGCTTGCCGAGGAACTCGACGAGAACCTTGAGCTTCTCCGATTCGAGAGTCTTCAACTGAGCCAGCTTCGTTTCGTCTTGGCCGTGATGCGAGAGGTCGTGATGCGCAAGGAAACGCCGGCAATCGGCGGCACGAGGCTCGAACCGAGCAGCATGATGGTCACGAGCCGGGTGCTATCCGTCTGCAGTGCCAAATGGGTCAGATCGAACAACAATCGCGACTTGCCGATCAGATCGGCCGGACTGGTCGCGTCGCGAGGCTGCGCGGCGTCCACCTTCGGTTTCGCGCGATGCGACCACTCTTCGCTGGTCGCCAAACGCTGCTCCAGTTCACGAACGCTCGAGAAGTACTCGTCGAGCTTGTCCCGATCGTCGCGACTCGCGAGACGTTGCAACGCCGAGGCCTCGCCGGCCACGGAATCGAGAATACTTTGCCCGTCTTGCAGCCTACGGATCTGCAACTGCATTTCATCGGGCCGCCCTTCCAAGAACAACTTGGCGAACAGCCGCGAGGGAGAGAAATCGGGCGGTATCGGCGCACTGCTGCGTGTCCACGAAAGCGTGAAGCCTTCGCTGGAAAGCGTGAGGCTGGGAAATCGCGTCGCGCCGCCGATCTGCTCGGCCGCCACCTGATCGAGCGAGATGCTATTGCGGAAGCCCGTGCGCCGTTCGGGATGCGGAGCCGAGGTGAGGAAGCTGAAGATCGAGTCGTGACCGGAATCTACGCCGGGATGAGCCAGCCCGGAGATCACCGTCAGATATTTGCGCAGATCGCCGAACAGATCCAAGTACGGCGTGCTCGTGAAATCCGTGCCGGCCTCGGCGGGAAACAGGTTCGGGGTATGTAGGCCGAGCGGCGTACAGATGCAGACCATGCGCCGCGGTACGTCGCCGCCGGCCGTTGCGGCGTTGCCCGTGGCCGCCAATGCACGACGTTCGCCGCCGCAAGGAGACGTCGCTTCGAGCAACGGTAGCGCCATCGCCACGCCTGCGGCGCAAGAACGTACGGCGAGATTGAGTCGGCGTCGGCTCCATGACAAACCGTCGGGAAAGCGGCTTCATAGCGGCGGCCTCACTTCATCAAAAACAAATCGCTCTGCACGACCTCATGCACGAGCGTGCGAAAGCCGTAGCTTTTCGCACGTACTCGGTCGACGATCTGCTCGATCGCTTCCGCATCGGCCAAGTCGGTGACTCGCCCGGTTGCATAAGTCACGAGTTGACGCGCGAGCCCGCGTGCTAAGGCGTCGGGATCGGCGAGCAGCAGTTTTTTGTATTCGCGGCAATCGGCAAACTTCCGGCCGTCGGCCAAGGCGTCGCTCGTCTCGACGTCGCGTCCTTGAGCATACGACACGCGCGGCGAACCGGCGGGCACCGGCACGACCTTGCCGCCGCCGAGGCTGCGATAGTACTCGCGTCGTCCGCCGATCACGTCGAACTTTTCCAAGGCGAATCCGGGAGGATCGATCCGCTTGTGGCAGCCGGCGCATTCCGCAACTTGGCGGTGTTTGGCAAGTTGCTCGCGAATCGTGGTCGCACCGCGAATGTCCGGCTCGACCGCGGGTACGCCGTCGGGCGGAGGAGGAGGCGGCGTTCCCAACAGCCGATCCAGCACGAACGCGCCGCGCATAACCGGCGACGTGCTCGTACCGTTGGCCGTGACCTTAAGCACGGCCGCCATCGTCAATATGCCGCCGCGCTCGGAATCGGCCGGCAGCGACACGCGCCGCATCTCCTGGCCGATCACGTCGGCAACGCCGTAGTGTCGCGCAAGCCGTTCATTAAGAAACGTAAAATCTGCGGAAGTGAAATACGTCAGCGGCAAGTCTTGCTTGAGAACTTCCTCGAAGAAGAGCCACGTCTCGCGCAGCGCCGAATCCTTCAGCAGATCGTCGTACTCCGGATAGAGCCGGCGATCGGGAGCGGTGAAGTCGATCTCGCGGAGCTTCAGCCATTGGCCGCAAAAGTTTTTCGTGAACTCGGCGGTCTTCGTTCCCGCGAGCAAGCGTTCCACCTCTTGGCGGAGCAACTCGCGGTCGTTCGTCAGCCCTCGTGCCGCGGCGCGCGAGGGATTCATCCGGTTGCGTGCTCGTCAAAAAGTATGCCAACCGCGCCGCGACCGCCGCATCGTCGAGTCGCCCCGGCTGCTCATCCAGAAACAAGAATTCCGGCGAAACCAGCACTCGTTTCAAACCAACGCGTACGGCTTGCTCAAAGGAGTAGCCGGCCGCCAGTTTGCTTTCGACAAGCTGCATCACGGCCGACACGTCGGCGTCGGCGGCCGGCTTACGAAACGCCCGATCGGCGAAACCGCGCACGATGCGCTCGGCGTCGACCTTGGGATCCTTCGAGATTACCTCGACCCGATCTCGTTCGTTGAAGCGCGGGCTCGGCTCTTGCGGCAGGTCGCCGAAGATCCGGCGATGACTTTCCGGCGGCCAGACGTCATGCAGCGGACCTTCCACGTCGACCCATTCGATCGCCAGCCCGGCCCCTTCGTACGTGGCCGCGCCGCCAAGCTGTTTGATCTGGTTTGCGCCGATCGTTCCAAACGGCCCGACGCGAATACCGTGGCGCGGTTCAAAGTAGTCTTCAAATTCCACAACCGTCGGCTTACCGGCGGGAATCGCAAAGTAGCCCACCAAATGATTCTTCTGCCCCATCTGCATCGGCCCGGCCTCCACATGGAGCGTCACCGGCTTGCCGTCGCTTTGATACGCAAAGCACGAAATGCGAATGCGATACTTCCCACGATCCTTCGGGTAGAACTGGCCGACGGTCACCGCACTCCACGGCGACGAACTGAACATCACCAACGGTTGATCCTGCGCCAAGGTCGCGGTACACGGGCTCGCTGGCGATTTTCACCACTCGTTCGTCTTGAAAACGAATGCGTTTTTTGAAGAGAGTCGGCCGCGGGCGATTGGCGATCGCCGCATCGAGCCCGACGTCGGCGGCGTCGAGATAGCGATCCAGCAGGAACGACGACGTGTGCAGGGCCGAACTTTGGTTGTCGAATCCGTCGGTCACGGTGTCGGCAGGCAGCGAATCGCGAACGGTGACGTCGACGCCCAATAGATCGCGCAGCGTGTTTTCGTACTCGATCCGATTGAGACGTCGCGCGGCGACGCGTCCTTGCTCGGCCCGGGTCTTCGCGACGGCTTCGGCCGCGGCGCGGCGCACGGCTGCGGCGGCTTGCGCGCGTGTCGTCGACCGCAGGCCGCGGCTCTTCCGGCGGCGGCATTTCGCCCGACGTGATGCGCTGCAGCACCTGTTGCCACTTCGCGGCAACGAGCGGATCGGCAAAGTCGGTCGACAGGCTTTGCAAGTCGAGCCGCTGCTTGTCGACCTCGGCCGTGTGACAGGCGAAGCAATGAGCGGCAAAATATTTCGCAACCGCATCAGGCAGCGGCCGCACGACGGCGTCGGGCTTCGCGGCCGTCGCGAAGCGAAGGGATGCCAACAACCACACAAGCGCGCAACAACCGGCGCAGGCCGACATGGCGAGTTCTCTCAACCGGCGGGAATGAGCAGGGCGGGCGATTGACGAACGGGGAACCGCGGCTTGAGGCAGTCGTCACGGTAACGGGACGCATCGGCCGCCGCAACGTTTTTCCAGCCCGCGGGCGCGCGATACAGCCGCTACGTTCGCTACCGCCCGCATGGCAATTTGCCCGACCAAGCCGCATGACGCCGGTTTTGCTCGACACGACTCGCCGAGCGAAGCAGGCTCGAATAAAGGCCCGTCGTCGTCGACCCACGCATCTTATGAGGCACTTGTGAAGGTTCTGGAAACTCCGGCCGCCGGCTTGCTCACGCAGTTCGAGCGAATCGTCGTCGTCAACTTGCCCGAACGGACCGATCGTCGCCGCGAGATGGAAGCGCAGCTCCGCTCGGCCGGCGTCGATCCGCAAGACGAACGCGTGCAATTCTTCGCGGCCCGTCGACCGACCGAAGTCGGCGATTGGCCGAGCCTCGGCGCCCGAGGCTGCTTTCAGAGTCACCTCCAAATTCTGCAACGGGCTCGCGAAGACGAACTCGAAAACATTCTGGTCTTGGAAGACGACTGCGACTTCACGCCCGGCACGGAAGGCCTGCGTTACAACTTGGTCGACGAACTCGACCGGCGCGAGTGGGACTTGGCGTACCTCGGGCATCCGGTGGAATTGAAGAGCGTCGTCGCCAGCAGTTGGGTCGCGAGCGGCGAACCGTTTCAGCAGTCGCATTGCTACGCCGTGAACGGGCGGGCCCTGCCGAAGGTCGTCGCGTTCCTAGAAGCCGTGGCGTCGCGACCGGCCGGCCATCCCGACGGCGGCCCGCAACATTACGACGGCGCGTTGAACATGTTCCGCCAACAGAACCATGATGTGGTCACGCTGCTGGCGGCCCCGAGCTTGGCCCACCAACGGTCGTCACGCAGCGACATCTACGAACACTGGTACGACCGCGTGCCGGGCCTCCGCCAACTCTTCGAACTGCGGCGCCGCGTGAAGAAGCTCGTTCGTGGTCAATTGAACGCGGCTTTAAGCCCGCGGCGATATTGATGCCGAGGGCAAACGACGCCGTCGCTTGGTCAAGCGACTACGCCTCGCGATCCGGAGCGCAATAAAAAATCGCACCAAGAAACAACGGCAAATCCGCGAGAAGCGGCACCCAGGACCAGCGCTGAAGAAATCCCACCGGACTTAACCAACAAAACAACGCGCATAACGGACCGGAAACGAACGGGAAGATCAACGAGGTCGACCCTTTCGTTCGCAGGGTATTGAAAATCAAGAGCCAGTTGAGAACGGCGAAGAGGCCGAACAAGCCGGCAGGCCCAAGCGTCGCAATCCACCAGAGAACGGTCATTCTTGAGCGATGCCGATTTCCTCAGATCACAAGAACCGACGGCGGCGTTGTTTTGCGACCGACGGCGCGCGGAGCGTGCCTACTTCTTTGACAAATCCCCCTTCAGCAGAAACTCCACCATCCGCGGGTCTTCGAAAAACTCCGGGCCTACCTTGTGCCCGCTCCCTTTGGGGACGATGAGTTCCATGCGGCCGCCGAATTTTGTGTGGCGGTCGTAGACGGTTTGGCTGTTGGCGTCGAGCGGCACGAGTTTGTCGGAGTCGCCGTGGATGTGCAGGATCGGAATGTCGGCCTTGGCCAAAGGCTCAAGGCGGTCGACCGGGCTGTGTTGGGCCACGACCTTTTCGAGGTCTTCGATCGACATGCCGTATTCCTTCGCGGCCCGCGGCATCTTCGGGTAGCTGCGGAGATCGCCGACGGGGTAAACCCCGGCGATGCACTTCACCTTCGTCGGGTTCTCGACGGCCCAGTTGTAGAGCATCAGGCCGCCGCGGCTTTGCGCAAGGAGCCGAGCCTTGGGTTCGAGTTTGAACTCCTTCACGACGTGGTCGTAGAACTTCGAGTAGACCGCGCGGCCGGCCGGGTTGCCCATCGACTCGCCGACGTTGACGCCGACGATGTAGAAGCCCGCATCGACCAATTGCTTCGCCATCCACGCGATATTGGGGCTCGGGTTGTTGCCGAGCACAGGGGCGTACCAAACCCAAGGCCGCTCGCCTTCGGGTCCCGGCTTCGGCGGCACGAGGACGAACCCCTGATTGGCGCCGAGATCAATGCCGACCCGCTCACGCCGAACACGTCTTGCGCACGAACGGAGTTAGGGAGAGACAGTGCGACGAAGCACACCAGGACGAGCGGAATCCGCGACGGCATGAAAGGTCTCCGAAACAGGCGTTTTCGATGAGTCTGGGGAAAGTCTAACGACGCGTCCGCGCGGCCGTCGCCGAGAAAATCCTGCCAAAGCGTTCGAGTATTGCTGGTCCCGAAACGTCGGCGGGCGATAGACTGAAAGGCGGTGTTTATACCCCAATCCACGCAGCGCGTCTCCGCTCGGCCATGTCATCCGCCCCATCGTCCGCACAGCACGCCGTGCTTTCCACCGGAATCTCCGGGCTCGACAACATTCTCAACGGCGGGCTAAGGCCGCGGCGATTGTACTTGGTCGAAGGGGTGCCCGGCTCGGGGAAGACGACGCTTTCGCTACAGTTTTCTGCGCGGGCGTGCAAAACGGCGAAGCGGTGCTCTACATCACGCTCTCGGAAACGCGCGAAGAGTTGCAGGAAGTCGCCGAGTCGCACGGCTGGTCGCTGGAGGGGATCAACATCCGCGAGCTGGTGCCGGAAGAGTCGTCGTTGATGGCCGACGAACAGTACACGATGTTTCACCCCGCCGACGTGGAACTGAGCGAAACGACGAAGACGATTCTCGCCGACGTCGAGCGGCTTCAAGCCGACGCGCGTCGTGTTCGACTCGCTCTCAGAGTTGCGCTTGCTGGCCGGCAATCCGCTGCGCTACCGGCGACAAATCTTGGCGCTCAAACAGTTTTTCTCCGGTCGGCAATGCACGGTCATGCTGCTCGACGATCTCACCTCCGGCGATCGCGACCTGCAGGTGCAGAGCATCGCGCACGGCGTGGTGTTGCTCGAACAACTCAATCCGGAATATGGCTCCGAACGACGCCGACTACGCGTCGTGAAGTATCGGGGCGTCCGCTTCCGCGGCGGCTTTCACGACTACACGATCGTGCGCGGCGGGCTCGAGGTCTTTCCCCGGCTCGTCGCCGCCGAGCATCGTCGCGACAAAGAATTGCAGAGACTTTCCAGCGGACTGGCTCCCTTGGACAAACTACTCGGCGGCGGCATCGAGCAAGGGACGAGCACGATCATCGTCGGCCCGCCCGGCACGGGAAAGTCGACCACGGCGGCACAGTTTTGCTTGGCAGCCGCCGAACGGGGTGAACGAGCGGCGCTCTTCATCTTCGACGAGAGCCGCAACACGCTGCTCAGCCGTACGAACGGATTGAACATTCACTTGCAGCCGCACATCGAAGCCGGCCGCATCTCGATCCAACAGATCGATCCGGCCGAGCTTTCGCCGGGAGAGTTCGCCCACTCCGTGCGAAAGGCGGTCGACGAGCACGCGACGATCATCGTCATCGACAGCCTCAACGGCTACTTGGCGGCGATGCCGAACGAGAAGTACTTGGTGATTCAGCTTCACGAACTGCTGACGTATCTCGGCCAATGCGGCGTCGCGACACTGATGATCGGCGCCATCAGGGGCTCATCGGCGTGCAAATGAATTCGCCGGTCGACGCCAGTTACTTGGCCGACGCCGTCGTGCTGCTGCGCTACTTCGAAGATCGCGGCAAGATCCGACAGGCGATCTCCGTGATTAAGAAACGCGGCGGCTTGCACGAGCGCACGATCCGAGAGTTCAGCCTGACCCACGGGCATATCCAAATCGGCGAACCGCTCAATAACTTCCGCGGAGTCTTGTCCGGCATTCCGACGTTGGAACCCGATCGCGATTCACGCAACGAGGCGTCTCACTCATGAGCACCGCGGCCGACTCGCGGCCCCGCCGAGTCGCCATCCTGACGCCCACAGGTAAAGACGCCGCGCTCACGGCGGCGACTCTGAAGGATGCGGGCATCGATTCCGTGACTTGTCGCGATCTGGCCGAAGTCGACCGGGTCTTGCGTGAAGGAGCGGGAGCTTTGCTCGTGGCCGAAGAGGCGCTCTTCAACGGCGGCATGAAGGCCTTGGCGACGACCATTGCGACACAAGGTTCGTGGTCGGATATTCCGGTACTGCTGCTGACTCGCCAAGGAGCCGACTCCGCGACGGTGGCGAAAGCGTTGGAAGCCCTCGGCAACGTGGCGCTCTTGGAGCGGCCCGTGCGGCCCTCGGCCTTGCTGAGTTCGGTGCGGGCGTCGCTCAAGGCCCGCGACCGACAGTACGAAGTTCGCGACTACTTGGCCGAGCAGCAACGTGCTCAAGACATGCTCCGCGACGCCGATCGCCGCAAAGACGAATTTATCGCGACGCTGGCCCACGAACTGCGCAACCCGCTAGCGCCAATCCGCAACTCGCTGCATATCCTACGGATGTCCGCCGGCGACGATCCGGCGGCGGCGCAGGTTTGCGAAATGATGGAGCGGCAGGTCGGCAACCTGGTCCGACTCGTCGACGACCTCATGGAAGTTTCGCGCATCACGCGAGGCAAGATCGAATTGCGCACCGAGCGCGTGGAATTGGCCGCGGTCATCAGATCGGCCGTGGAAATCTCCAAGCCGCTGATTGAGTCGCTGCGTCATCGCCTCGCGATTTCGATTCCTCCCGACCCGCTCACCGTCGACGGCGATCCCGTCCGCTTGTCGCAGGTGGTCGCCAATTTACTGAACAACTCGGCCAAATATATGGACGAGGGAGGGCAGATCCGGCTGCAAGTGAGAGGCGCCGGCAACTCGGTGCAAATTTCTATTCGCGATTCGGGCATCGGCATTCCGCCCGAAATGCTGCCGCACATTTTTACGATGTTCACGCAAGTCGACCGCTCGGCCCGGCAGGCGCAAGGCGGGCTCGGCATCGGCCTGACGCTCGTGCGAACGTTGGTCGAAATGCATGGCGGGCGCGTGGAAGCGCTCAGCGAAGGCGTGGGGCGCGGCAGCGAGTTCGTCGTGACTTTGCCGCTCATCGCCGGGAACGCCGCGATGCCGAGGAGTTCGCGGCCGACGGCGGCGGCCACGCTGCCACGCCATCGCGTCTTGGTGGTCGACGACAATCTCGACGGAGCCCGAAGCCTCGGCCTGCTGCTTAAACTCCTGGGTTCGGAGGTGGCCGTGGTCAACGACGGCCCGGCGGCGCTGGAGACTTACGGAACGTTCGGACCGACCGTGGTGCTGCTGGATATCGGTATGCCCGGCATGGACGGCTACGAAGTGGCGCGGCGGCTGCGCAGCGCTTCCCGGCGGCGACAAACTGCTGCTCATCGCACTGACCGGCTGGGGCCAAGAAGACGACAAGCGCCGCACCAGCGACGCGGGATTCGATCACCACCTGCTCAAGCCGGCGGACATGGACTCGCTGCGGTCGATTTTTCTCGCGTCGTCGCAACCGCACGACGGCGCACACTGATCGCGGACGGCGATTCGTTTCGACGAACCGCACGCCGGCGGCGTCAAGTCAACTTTCGGCCGCCGTCGCAGGCTCGCTCCGTGTGCCCGGGGCAATGCTCGGGAAGTCGCGGCCGGCCGAAAGTTGATTGGAGATCGGCCGACGGTTTTGGGAGAATGCGCAATGCGCCACTGCGCGCGAATTCGCATCGACTTCAGCATCCGGCACTTCATGACAGGAGGCGGGCGGCGTAACTCGAGCAAAAGCCATGAACCGTGAACGACGACCGCGATCCGGGTGCGTGCGCGACCGGAGTCTTTTCGCCGATTCGGGACATCCGGACACATCGGCTTTACGGCTCGGCGCTCGCCGCGGAAATCGACGTAAGTCGCGCAAGCGAAACCGGACTTACGTCAGTTACGGCAGCTCGGGGTGCGCCCATAACTCCGACTTAAGGGCGCACAAGTGCCAAACCCACAAGGGGTGCGCCCCTTAAAACAAGTTATGGGCGCACTGCGCTCATAACCGACGTCGTAAGTTGCGCAACGGTTTCAACACTTACGGCGATTGCCGATCACGTCGGTCTTACGGATCGAAGCTCGCCTCAGAGCAAGCGAGCGGCCGGCGAGTTACGAGTTGGCCTTGTCCGAGATGTCTTTGCGGCACCAAGCGCCGTCCCAGCGGATAGCCTTGACGGCCGTATAAGCCTGGAGCTTCGCCGTGGGAATCGACGAGCCGAGCGCGGTGACGCCGAGCACGCGACCGCCGTCGGTGACGACTTGGCCGTCGGGTCCGAACCCCGTACCGGCGTGGAAGACTTGGCAGTCGGCAACTTTCGCCGCTTCGTCGAGGCCGCGAATCGGTTTCCCCTTGGCATACTTGCCGGGATAGCCTTCGCTGGCCATCACGACGCAGACGCTGGGTCGATCGTCCCACTCCGGCGGCGCAATTTGGTCGAGACGTCCTTCGGCCGTGGCCAGGAGCAGTTCGAACAAGTCGCTTTTGAGCCGCATCATCAGCGGCTGACATTCCGGATCGCCGAAGCGCACGTTGTACTCGAGCACCTTCGGCCCTTGGTTCGTGATCATCAAGCCGGCATAGAGCACGCCGCGAAATGGACGGCGAGCCCGCTTCATGGCGTGAACGGTCGGCACGAGCACGTGCTCTTCGATCCAGCGCATCATCTCAGGCGTGACGAGCGGAGCAGGGGAGTAAGCGCCCATGCCGCCGGTGTTGGGGCCGGTGTCGCCGTCGAAGGCTCGCTTGTGATCTTGTGCGGCGGGCAGCGCGATGATCGTTTGACCGTCGGTGATGGCCAACACGCTGGCTTCGCGACCGTCGAGCCGTTCTTCGATGACGAGCTGCTTGCCGGCTTCACCGAATTCGAGCTGCCGACCGATCCGTTCGACGGCGTCGAGCGCTTCGGCCCGGCCGCTGCAAACGATCACGCCTTTGCCGGCCGCGAGCCCGTCTGCCTTCACGACGACAGGCACGTCTTCACGTTCGCGGAGGAACGTGACCGCGCGATCGACGCTGCGGAACACGCGATAGTCGGCCGTGGGAACGTCGGCGTTGCGAAGCAGGTCTTTGCAGAAGACTTTGCTCCCTTCGAGCTCGGCGGCGGCGCGCGTGGGGCCGAAGATTTTCAAGCCGGCCCAAGTGAAGGCGTCGACGATGCCGAGAATCGGCGGAATCTGATCGCTCCGTGGCCCGAGTTCCTCGCGCAGGAATTCGGCCTTCGTCATCTCGAAGACCAGCGGAATTTCCGGACCAACGACGGTGAGCGCAACGTCGTTTTCCTTGGCGAAGCGGATCAGCTTCGCGAAGTCGGTGGCTTCGATGTTCACGTTTTGGCCGACCAGCGCCGTGCCCGTGTTACCAGGAGCGCAAAAGACCTTCGTGACGCGCGGGCTCTGGGCCAATTTCCAAGCCAAGGCGTGCTCACGTCCGCCGTTGCCGATCACCAAAACGTTCATACTTCGTCGATCCTTCTCGCCTGCTTACTTACTTGCTCGCCCACGGCCCGGCCGCCGCATCTACGGGCGGCGAATTTGCGTGATGTGGAGCCTGGAAATTGTATCAGAGCGGGGGAGGAGAAAAAGGTGCGGAGGACCACGGCGAGGAAATGTCGGGAAGGTCTTTTCCCGTCAGATCATGATGAAACTGGGCCGAGGGCCGCGGCTTTGATGCGTTCGAAGTGGGCGAGATAGTCGGCCGTGGGGATGCCGTCGACCGTGGGTTCAGGGCGATTCGTGACGCCGTCGACCGCACCGGCGGCAACGAAGGCTTCTAGGAGATGGCGATGCTTGGCCGAGTTCCACGTACGAAGTGCTTCCACGGCCGCGGGATGTTCGGCGGCGCGCAACATCGCGACGGCCGCACCAAGCGCGTAAGTGCCCCAGTTGCTCACGCCGGCGGGGATGAGCAGATCCGTGAGCGTGCGACAGCCGATGTGCGCAGAGGACCGAGCATATCGGCGAGCGCGGCGTCGGAGATGCGGCCGCAACCGATTTCGTTGCCGCCGTCAACGATGCCGATCATGCGCGGGCGAGGGAACTTTGCTTGGTCGTCCGGCGAATAAAGCAACTCATGCAGCGGCGCGGTGACGTCGTCGAGCGATTCCCCTCGCATATTGCGGCAACTTTCGTCGGCCGCTCGACTCGGCCCGAACGCGCTCAATAAAGATGACGTGCGAACATTGCTCGCGCGACTGCAGATGCATATCTCGCCAAGACGCGACGACTTCGCGGGCCGCGGCATCGTTGCGATCGGGCGTGAGAACCGTCAGCCGTTGCGGCGGGAGTCCGGCCACGGCGAGTCCGGCCACGGCGAGGCCGGCCTGAAGGAGCGGTGCGACGTACTGATCGGCAACGAGCATGGTCGCGATGCCGGCCGACTCCAACATGCGGGCCAAGTCAGATCGCACCCGCCGGACCATCGGTTTCGGCCGTCACACGGTCACCGATTTTCACGGCAAACCCGGTGACGATACAGACGCGTGTCGCCGGGGCAGCGACGATCTCCGTTGCCGCGCGTTGCAAGTCGCCGTCGCCGAAAAGATTTCCTTGGTCGTCGCGAGCCGTTGCCAGGCCGCGATGCCCCGGGTCGTGGCGGATGAGGGCGTCGAGCAACCGCCAGTCGATCACAGGCACGAAAAAGCCTCTAGCACTGTTAGGAAAACTTCCGATAATGACGCCTTCGCGAGCCTGCAGCAGTGAGACGTTGCAATGCCGGCAGTGGCCGCCTGAGCCGAGCTGCGTTGACAATATCATTAGAATCCATAACAATTTGCACAGGATTGTGAAAAAAGTCACAATGTAGGGCGTATGAATTTTCCCGACTTGTGGTAAAAAATTCGGCTTCTTCGGGCCACAACTAGGAGTTCGCACTGCCGGCAGCGCGAAGCCGACGTTGAAAGCCCGCATTCCGCGCGGTGTGTCGGCCTACTCGCGCGGGTAGAAGCGGGGTTGATGACGCGAAACGTGAACTTTCGGGGTGGTTGAGGAGAGTCGACTTTCGGCAGTCGGCTTTGAGGACGACGGAACGAAGTACGGCATGCGGCGTCGAAGCGGCGCTGAAACAAAGTTCAAACGACGTAATTGCCCGCATGCGCAATCGGCCTCCGGTACCCGGCCGACGACGCTGCGGATGTTGCATTTGAAGCGGCACAGTTACGTCTGCGCAGACTCAAAGAGTAAACATGGCAGAGCAGAAGAAGCTTTCCGTAGCGGAAATTCTCGCACTCGCTCGTAAACAAAAAGCCGGCGGTGAACCCGCCGCCGAAACTCCACCTGCCGCGGAACCCGCGGCGGAAGCGGCCCCTGCGCCGGAAGCGTCCGCGGAACCTGCGGCACCGGCCGAAGCTGCAGAAGCGCCGCCGAAGCCGGCTGCTCCGCCCAAGCCTGCCGGCGGAAAAATGAGCGTTGCCGAAATGCTCGCGGCTGCGCGAGCCGGCGGAGCCGCGGGTGCGAAGAAGCCGGAAGCTGCCGCCGCGAAGGAAGCTCCGAAGCCCGCTGAAAAGCCAAAGCCGGCCGCTGCCAAGAAGGAAGAAGCCGGCCCGAAGACGGGCGGTCCGAAAAACACGGCCAGCATCTTGGCCGCCGCGCGCGGCGCCGCGAAACCGGGCCCGATTACGAAGGCCGAAGCCGCCGCGAAGGAAAAGAACGAACCGCCCGCCGAGAAAGCCCCGAAGCAAGCGCCGCCGATGCCCGTAAAGCCGGCCGCCGCAATGCCGAAGGCCGGCAAAGCCGCGCCCGCGGAAGATCGCCGCGGGTTCTTGAGCGTGATGTTCGGCTCGGCCCTTGGTTTGGGCTACACGGCGCTGGCCGCAGCCGGCGGGTTGTGGAGCTTGGGCCTCGCACGCTTCCTGTATCCCAACATTCTCACCGAGCCGCCGAGTAAGTTCAAAGTCGGCTTCCCGAGCGATTTTGCGCCCGGCAAGGTCGAGGAAAAGTTCAAAGCGCAGTTCGGCGTCTGGATCGTCAACACCGAGTACAACGGCCAACCGCAAATCGCGGCGATCCGCACCGTCTGCACGCACCTGGGTTGCACGCCGAACTGGCTCGAAGCCGAGCAGAAGTTCAAATGCCCGTGCCACGGTTCGGGCTTCTACAAAGACGGCATCAACTTCGAAGGCCCGGCGCCGCGTCCGCTCGAACGCTACGCGATCACGCTCTCCGACGACGGCCAGCTCGAAGTCGATAAGAGCAAGTTGTTCTTCGAAGAAATGGGGCAGTGGAGCGACGCTCAATCGTTCTACACCGGGTAGGCCGCCGCTCGTTTCGTCTGCGTTCCTTTCCGCACTCCTGAAACTTCCGCGATCCGCACATGTCCATCGGCGAAACCATTCGTAATTCGCAAATCTGGAAAAGCGTCTTCCGGCACCCGATGCCGCTGGACCGCCGCAACCGGATCGTCGTGATGCTGACGAACTTCTTCCTGCACCTGCATCCGGTGTCGGTGAAGAAGCAAGGCATCGCGCTGAGCTATACGTGGTGCATGGGAGGGGTGACGTTCTTCCTGTTTCTGATCGAAACGCTGACCGGCGTTTTGTTGATGTTCTATTACCGGCCGACGCTCGAGTGGGCCTATAAGGACATCCAGGACCTGCGCGACGTCGTAAGCCTCGGCGTGTTCCGCGAACTTCATCGTTGGGGTGCGCACGCGATGGTCATTACGACCTGGCTGCACATGTATCGCGTGTTTCTCACCGGCAGTTACAAGCCGCCGCGCGAGTTCAATTGGGTGATCGGCGTCATCCTGCTGCTGCTCACGCTGCTGCTCTCGTTCACCGGCTATCTGCTGCCTTGGGATCAGTTGGCCATCTGGGCCATCACGGTCGGTTCGAATATGGCCCGCGCCACGCCGATTCTCGGTCACGAAGGCCCCGGTCAGCAGATTCTGCACGTCGGCGGCATCGACATGATCACCAACGCGTCCGACGCGCGATTCGCGTTGCTCGGAGCTCGCTTCGTCGGTGAAGAAACGTTGAATCGGTTCTACGTGTTGCACTGCGTCGCCATTCCGTTGGCCGTGGCGCTGCTCTTGGCGATCCACTTCTGGCGCGTGCGGAAAGACGGCGGCATCAGCGGCCCGCTCTAAGCGGCCGGCGGAAGAAGACGACCGAGAAAACAAGGCGGACGTTCGCAGTTAGCACATCAGGATAACGCGGTCGCAAGAAGGACCGCGGCGACAACTGAAGTTGAACAATCATGCACGGTAGCCACGCAGACTTTATCGCACGCATCCAGATGGGCCTGGGGTTCTTCTACCTCTTGCTCGCGGCCATGAACTGGGTGGCCGTGTTGCTCCTTTGGCGTAAAGGTGCGAAGCCGTACTTCAAAGTCGGCGACCTCACGGTCACGAACGTCTTCGTGTGGCTCATCGTCGGCAGCTTCTTCTTGATCCTGTCGCCCATCGCCATGATGGGCTCGCCGCCGGAATTCTCCGACGGCGTGAAGCACATGATCAACGAGCTCTCCGGCCCGGTGACGCTGACCGTCGGGTCGCTCGTCGGCATGGCCGCCTTGTTCGTCTTTCGCGATTGGTGGACGAAGCCGCCGATCGCCTGGCTGCTGTTGAACCTGTCGCTGTTCGCGATGGGCTTGGCCGTCACCGACGCCAACTTCTTTGAAATCGTCGGCAAGCCGGATAACGTGCCGATCGTCGGCCTCGTCTACTTGCTCGGCTACTTCACTTGGCTCGCGACGTACAAGGCGGTGATCAACGATCGAGCGCCGCGAGCAAGGTCTGCCGCCGATTGAAAAGACTGAAGACGAAAAGGTTCTCGACCTGGCCGGACTTGGTCTACACCGAAATGATCTGCATGGTGGCGCTCACCGCGCTTCATGCTCGTGTGGGCTCTCGCCCTGCAAGCTCCTTTGGAAGAACCGGCTTCGAGCGTGAAGACGCCGAACCCCTCCAAAGCCCCGTGGTACTTCCTTGGTCTGCAAGAAATGCTCGTGTACTACGATCCGTGGTACGCCGGCGTGGTGCTGCCGAGCATCGTCGTGTTCGGTCTGATGGCCATTCCGTTCCTCGACTTCAACAAAGCGGGCAACGGCTACTACACGATTTCGCAGAGCGCAAGTTCAGCTACATCATCTTCCAACTCGGGTTCTACGAACTCTGGATCGTGCTCATCATCCTCGGCACGTTCCTCCGCGGGCCCAACTGGAACTTCTTCGGGCCGTTCGAGTACTGGGACGCGCACAAGGTGCTCGCTCAAAACAACGTCGACCTCTCGCAATACTTCTGGGGCGGCCTGCTCGGCCAAGGCATGCCGAAGGCGCCGATCGGCAGCGGGGCGGGAATCGAGTTTCTTTACATCCTCTGGCGCGAGAGCCCCGGCATCATTCTGACGCTGGCGTATCTCGTGCTGTTGCCGCCGATCATGGCCGTCACGGTGTTCCGCAGCTTCTACGTGAAGATGGGCTTCATCCGCTACATGATCATGTCGAACCTGCTGCTGCTCATGATTTCGCTGCCGTTGAAGATGGTTCTGCGTTGGACGGTCAACCTGAAGTACATCATCAGCATCCCGGAATACTTCCTGAACTTTTAGTCGTCGGTCGTCAGACCTCACGCGTCGCCGCTCGAATCGACTTTTAAGACCACACGTTCGCTCGTAGAAAAAGGCTCCCGGCATGCCGGCTACAGAACAAACTTGGCGTAACCTTAAGACCCTGCACATCACGTTCGGCGCCTCGGCGCTGGTGATGCTGCTGATCACGGTTTGGTTGTTGGCCGCCGACCACAATCGCGAATCGAAGGGGCTGCAAAAGCAGTTCGGCCTCGTCGAAACGCGCTACCTCGAATGGCGCCGCGGCGAACAGCTCACGACGGATTACGAAACCAAGAAGGCCGAGCTCGCTAAGCAACTCCGCGACGCCCAAGCCGAAGTTCCAACGCGCGAAGAACTCGATCGGTTCTTGAACCCGGCCCGCGCAAAGATGGCCGACCCCATTGCCTCCAAGATCTACAACTACAACTTGGGGCCGGTTGAGAAGACGTACGACGCTCTGGAAGCGACGGCGAAAGAGCCGGTGCCGACGGACGCCGATCCCAAGAAGAACGAAGAGCTGCTCATCGCTCACCAGCAGCGAGTCGCCGCTGCTCGCAATCGCTTCTTTCTTGCATCCAAGCAATCGTCAACCAAGCGTCGTTCGTGGAGAACGAATCGCAGCGCAAGCTGAAGTTCACCAAGGCCGATCTCGACGTCGACATGAGCATGCTGGCCATCGGTATCGACGAAGGCCAGCCGCAACAACAACTCGAAAAGACGCAGGACAAAATCACCGGCGTTCGCGAGGAGGTTGACAACACACTCACCCAAACCTATCAGGCCAACAAGGGTCACCGCGTCGAACTGCAGAACCAAATGGCGGCGATGCGGGCCGATGAAACCGAAGCCGTCAAGGCGATCGAGAAGCACGACTCGGAGTTCAACCGCCTGAACACGGCCGTCGCCGAAAAGGCTCCGAACGCCGGCAAATGGCTCCTCGGCCTGCCGATTCTCGACGCCTTCGGCGGTCCGCTGAAGCCGCAACAAATGTGGCTCCCTGATCTGCCGTGGAACAACAACTTCCGCAACGTCGCTCGCTTTGATCGCTGCGTGACCTGCCACCAAGGCATCGACAAGACGGCGCCGGGCTCGGCCGTCGATCCGGCGTATCCGCACGCCGAAGAAGTCGTGCTCGAAATGGCCACGCCGAAAGCCGAACCCGGCGCGGAATGGTACGCCAAGAGCACCAACGAACGACTCTACAACCTGTACGGCATGCACCTCTCGGAAACGTCGCTCTTCGGCATCGACGACGTGACGATCGGAGCCGTGTTTCCGGGCGGAGCCGCGATCAAGAGCGGCATGCGGGCCGGCGACGTCCTCGTAAAAGTCGGCGGCACCATGCTCACCGACAAAACCATGGCGCCGGAGTATCTGCTGCAAAGCGTGACGTGGGGCAAGCCGCTGCGTGCTGACCATCCGCCGCGGCGTGCCGGAACCGTATGCGACGCACCCGCGTCTGGATCTGTTCGTCGGCTCGATGAGCCCGCACAAGGTCGGCGAGTTCGGTTGCACGATCTGCCACGAAGGGCAGGGGAACGGCACGTCGTTCAGCTGGACCTCGCACACGCCCAACGATCCGCTGCAAGCCGCCGCCTGGAAGCGCGAACAAGGGTGGTTCAACAACCACCATTGGATCTACCCGATGCTGCCGAGCCGGTTCCAAGAAGCGAACTGCTTGAAGTGCCACCACGAGCTGACCGAGCTGAAGCCGAGCGAGCGTTTCCCGGATCCTCCGGCTCCGAAGCTCATGGCCGGCTACGAGATGATTGAGAACATCGGCTGCTTCGGCTGCCACGAAATCGGCGGTTACGACGGCCCGAAGAAGCGCCGCGGCCCGGACCTCCGCGCCGAGCCGAACTACTTCGCCGCCGCCGCGCAAGTCTCGGCCGATCCGAAACTCAAGGATGCGAAAGGCGAGCTGATTCGCATTGCCGACCTGGCGCAACAAGTCACGCAGCATCCCGATCAAACGGCTTCGCGTAAGTTGCTCGCCGAATTGATTCAGCGATGCCGCCGGCGGCGTCGACGGCAAGTCGCAACCGCAACTGAGCCCGGCGACTCACGCCATGGCCGGCATGCTTGCCGCCGACGACGAAATGCCCGGCAAATACAACAAGGTCGGTCCGAGCCTGCGGTACGTCGCTTCGAAGAACGACCTGTCGTTCCTCTACAGTTGGATCATGAATCCGAAGAACTACCGGCCGACGACGAAGATGCCGCAGTTCTTCGGCCTCTACAAGCACCTCACCGACGTCGAAGTGCTCGACGACAAGGGCAACGTCGTGATGGAGAAGGATGCCGACGGCCACGAGCATCCGAAGATGAAGGAAAGCAAAGGCCGCGAAGACGCCGAACGGTTCGAGCCGATCGAAGTGTTGGCCGTCAGCAAGTACCTGATGACGGAAAGCCAGCCGTTTAAGTTTATCTGCCGGTCGAGAAGACGTCGGACGGCAAGACGATCGAGGCGGCCGACGTCGCCCGCGGCAAGTTGATGTTCCAAACGCGCGGCTGCTTGGCGTGCCACAGCCACGCCGACTTCCCGAACATCCACCAAGACAATCAACGCAAGGTCCCGACCTGAGCGGCCTCGGCGCCAAGCTGACCGACGAGAAGGGCCGCCAATGGCTCTACTCTTGGCTCAAGCAGCCGAACCTGTATCACGCTCGTACCGTGATGCCGAACCTGCTGCTGGAACCGATCACCGAAACGACCATGACGAATGGGCAGCCGAGCAGTTCGAAGACGTACGATCCGGCGGCCGATATCGCCATGTACCTGATGAGCCACAAGGTGCCGGTCGGCCACACGGAAGCGTGGAAGGCCGAGGCCGTGCCGACGTACGAAGACAAGAACCTCGACGATCTGTTGCGATTCTACTTGGTCGGCGCGTTCACGAAGACCGAAACCGAAAAGGTGATTAAGGCCGGCGTGCCGGCCGACCGTCGCTCGACCGTTAAGGGTGACGAGACGATGCTCGTCGTCGATTCCGACAAGCCGTGGAACGACGAGACGAAGCTGATGTACCTCGGCAAGAAGACGATCGGCCGACTCGGTTGCGCCGGTTGCCACGACATCCCGGGCTTTGAAGACTCCAAGCCGATCGGTACCGGCTTGGCCGATTGGGGCCGCAAGGAGCCGTCGAAGCTGGCGTTTGAACAAGTCCTCGCCTACCTGCACACGGGCGAAGGCGGGCACGGCGGCCATGGGGCCGTCCAAGAAGACCCGGCGAAGATTCGCGAAGAGGGCTACTTCATGGATGCCCTCGGCCATCACCAGCGGGAAGGCTTCCTCTGGCAAAAGCTCCGCGAGCCGCGCAGTTACGACTACAAGAAGACCGAAAACAAGTCGTACATCGATCGGTTGCGCATGCCGCAATTCAATCTGAGCGCCGCGCGAGCGCGAAGCGATCATGACGTTCGTGCTCGGCCTCGTCGCCGAGCCGCCGCCGGCCAAGTACGTCTACCAACCGAACCCGCGGCAAGCGGCCGTATTGGCCGGCCAGAAGGTCATTGAGAAATTCAACTGCGCCGGTTGCCACACGCTGAAAATGCAGACGTGGGAAATCGACTACGTGCCCGGCAAGCCGAAGGCGCCGGACGTCAGCGGTGAATACTCGTTCCTCATTCCGCACTACTCGCCGCAACAGATCACGAAGTCGAAGGCCGTCGATCGTCGTGGTTTGGGGCATGCCGAAATCCACGGTCTGCCGGAACCGAAGGAAGACGAAGAAGACCCGACGGTGTACTTCAAGCTTTGGTCGCCGACCCTGATCGACGGTCAAACCTGGCTCTCCGGCGGTACGTCGCTCGGCGTCGATGAAACGGTCAACCCGCCGAACAAGACGCTGAAGCGACCGCAAGTCGGCGGCGTGTTCGCCAACTACCTACATCCGGTCGCTCTCTCGGAAGAGAAGAAACGTAACCCGGCCGTGAAGGAAACGGATGCGTGGGGCTTCGTACCGCCGCCGCTGATGGGCGAAGGGAAGAAGGTACAAACGCGCTGGCTACACGACTTCTTGCTGGAGCCGTTCCAGATCCGTCCGGCCGCGATCTTGCGGATGCCGAAGTTCCACATGACCAGCGCCGAAGCCGAGGCGATCGTCAGCCACTTCGCGGCGGTCGACAACGTCGACTACCCGTACGAGTTTGATCGTCGCCAACAAAGCGACTATCTCAGCTCGGCCGATGCGTCGTATGAGAAAACGAAGAAACGCGCAAGCCGCGGCCGCGCGTAATCCGGCGCCTGCCGCCGCGACTCCGCCTGCGGCCGGCGCCGCTCCGACGGCCACGGTTCCCTCGGGGGACGATGGTCGCCTCGACGACGCCTTGCGACTCGTCACCGACAACGGCTTCTGCGTGAAGTGCCACTTGGTCGGCGATTTCCGTCCGACCGGCGCTGCGGCGGGCCTCGGACCTAACTTGGCCGGCGTGTCGCAACGTCTGCGACCGGAATATTTGAAAGACTGGATCGCCAACCCGACGCGCATCCTGCCCTACACCGGCATGCCGGTGAACTTCCCGAAGAGCCAACTCGTCGCCCAGCACTTGTACAAGGGAACGAGCGAAGAACAGATCGACGCCATCGTCGACATGCTCCTCAACTACGATCGCGTATTGAGCGAACGGACGAAGATCGTGGACTTCATGAAGACCGCGGCCGTCGCTCCGAGCGCTGCGGCTCCGACCGGTGCGGCACCTGCCGCAAGCGGTAATTCGCCGGCGACGACGGGCGGTTCGCCGACCGGTTCGGCTCCGGCAAGCGGCGGCAGCTCGACGCCGACCGCACCCCGTCCGACGTTGCCGAACAACCCGACTCCGGGCGGTTCCACACCCGGCACGTCACCGACGCCCGGTAATTCGCCAACGCCCGGCGGAAGCGGCTCGCCGACGACGGGCAACTCGCCCGATCGCCCCGCGGAGTAACTAGTTTTCGACGTATGCCTTCGGGCTGATTGATAGACGACAAAATTTAGATACCTAACATAGAGATCGTTCCGCTTGCATCACCACTTCGCGTTCGCTTGAGTCGAGCGTGAAACAAGGAGACCCGCCTCATGATTCGCAACCTGATTCGCACATCGTTGTTCGCCGCCGTCGGCTGCTTGCCGCTGATCGGTGAAGCCGCCGAAATCAAAGGAAAGTTCGTTTTCGACGGCGAAGTTCCGGCTCCCGCTCCCGTCACCGATCCGAAGGCCGCCAGCGAGTTTCCGGGCCTGACGATCAACTACGAAAACCTCGTCGTCGATCCCGCCTCGAAGGGGATCGCGAACATCGCCGTCTACATTCGCAACGACGTCGCCGCCACGCCGGAAGCCGAAGCCGCGGCGACGCCGAAGGTCGTCATCGACAACAAGAACGGTCGTTTCGAACCGCACATCACGGGCGTTTGGTCGGGCAAGCAGTCGGTCGTTTTCAAGAACTCCGACGCCGTGAGCCACAACAGCAACTTCGCCTTTGCCGGCGTGAACCCGCTGCTCACGCCCAACAGCGAACAAGAAATTCCGATCTCCGGCGCGAAGACGCTGCCGCAAGAACTCTCGTGCAGCATTCATCCGTGGATGAAGTCGTACCTCGTAGTGCGCGAGAATCCGTATACCGTCTTCACGGATAAGGAAGGCAACTTCTCGATGAAGAACCTGCCGACCGGCGTCGAACTCGAAGTTCAATTCTGGCACGAGAAGGCCGGCTACTTGGCCGCCAAGCCGGAATGGGAAAAGGGCCGCCTGACCGTCACGCTCACGGGCGATATGGACCTGGGCGAAGTGAAGGTCAGCCCTGAGTTGTTCAACAAGTAAGTTTTGCTCCGCAAGTTTCGCTCGGGGCGAATCATCACGATTCGCCCCGAGCTTCCGATCTCTCTTCAGCCGAAATGCCGCACATGTCCAAGTTCGTCGCTTGTTCGATGTTCGCCGTCTTCGCGACGGGTTGCCTCGTTTCATCGAGCGGTTGCAGCCGCTCCTCCGACGCCGACGTGGCGACGAATGAAACGGTCGTCAACGAATTGCGGAAGCCGACCGCCGCAACGGCAGGAGGCGCCGGAGGGGGCGACGTCGGTAGCGGCTGGGGGACGTTGAAAGGCCGGTTTACGTTCAACGGCCCCGCCAAAGGCAACGACCTTTTGCAAGGTTTCGACCCGAACAAAGACGCGCTCTGCAAGATTCCGGTGAAGGACGACACGCTCGTCGTCGACGGCTCGACCAAGGGAATGGCGAACGTGCTCTTGTTCGTACGCAAGGCTCCGCGCGTGCATCCGGATTTTGAAACGGCTCCCGCGAAGGAAGTGACGTTCGATCAGAAGGATTGCCGATTCCTCTCGCACGTTTTTGCGTCGTCCACCAAAGACAAGTTCGTCATCCTCAACAGCGACGCCGCGGCCCACAACTCCAACGGAGATCCGAAAGGGGGCAACGCTCCGTACAACGCCCTCATTCCGCCGGTCACCGGTCGCTACGAATACGGCACGTTTAAGAAGGAAATTCTGACGCCGTACGAAATCACCTGCAGCATCCATCCCTGGATGAAGGCCTACCACATCGTGCGGGCCGATCCGTACTTCGCCGTCAGTTCGACCGACGGATCGTTCACAATTCCCAACCTACCGGCCGGCGTGGAGCTTGAGTTCCAAGTTTGGCACGAGAAGGGAACCGGCGAAAAAGGCGCTCATGGCCAAGGCCGACGGCGTGAACTGGACCAGCAACGGTCGCTTCAAAGTGAAGATTCCGGAAAACGGTGAAGTCACGGTAAACGCCGTGGTCGAGCCGGCCTCGGTCGGTCTGTAGCAGCGGGTTCGTCGTCTAGACATAAGCTCGACAGGTTTGCAGTAAGTTCGCTTCGTCTGTCCTTCGTATCACTCGGTAACTTCCATGCGTCACTCTTCCCAGCTTCGCTTCGCTCGCATCGCCTACACGGCTTTGGCCGCGTCGGTTTGCGTCGCGATGCCGATGCTCGTCGGCTGTTCCAAGCCGGGCAACTCGTCGCCGAACTTCCGGTTGAACACGCAGAACGAAGACCGCGATCGCTACAACTCGAACGTCGGCACGCCGGAAGAGAAGACGCTCAAGGAAACGGTCTACATCCCGGGCCGCGAGTACGTCGCCAACGCTCTGGTGGCCATGTTCGGCACGCCGGATCAGCCGTATGTGTTTCGCGAATCGGGTCTCGACCTGAAGAAGATTCGCATGGCGTCGGGTCCGGTCGGCGGGCTGACGAAGCAAGCGCAAGACGCCGAAATCAAAGCGTTGGTCGACAGACTCGTCGACCTGAAGAAAGACCTTGAGAAGCTTGAAACCGCGGCCAAAGACAGCGCCGCGAAGGCCGCTCCGGCCGACGCCGCCGTGAAGGCCGCCCAACCGCGACTCGCCACCGCGCGCACGAATAAGAACGATGCCGAAGTCGCGGCCATTGAAAAGGAACTCGCCGTTCACAAGCCGGTGCTCGACGCCAAAGCGGCCGACGCCGCGGCCGTGACCTTGCATAAGAACGAGATCGACGACCTCGACTTCCAAATCAAGTCGTACGGCGTCGCTCAAAAGGGTCTCTATCGTCAACACTGCTCGCACTGCCACGGTACAACCGGCGACGGTGCCGGCCCGACCGCCCTCTTCCTTACGCCTTACCCGCGCGACTATCGCCAAGGCAAGTTCAAGTTCAAGGCGACCGAGCGCGACGCTAAGCCGACCGACGAAGACCTGCGCCGCATCTTGGTCGACGGCATCCCGGACACCGCGATGCCGACCGTCGGGCTGCTGCCGAGCGACGAGATCGACGCGTTGATCGAGTACGTCAAGTACCTGTCGATCCGCGGCCAAGTCGAACAAGCGATCAAAGACAAAATCGCCGGCGACGAAAAGGTGCCGGATCCGGCTAAGGGAGGCGGCCGCGCGATGCTCGTCTCGGAGATCCTGCAGCCGATCGTCGATGAATGGACCTCGGCCAAGGAAAAGACCATCGTGCCTACGGCCGGCAGCTACAAGCCGTTTGATGATCACGAAAAGTGGCGCAAGGCCGGCGAAGAGCTGTTCCTCGGCAACACCGCCAAGTGCTACAGCTGCCACGGAGTCACCGGCTTGGGCGACGGCCGCAAGGCCACCGAACCGCTCTTCGATGATTGGAACAAAGACAAGAAGTTTGCGGCCAATCGGGCTGCGATCGCCGCGGCCTTGGCGGCCGGCAAGCCGGAAGAAGCCACGCGGCTCACGCACATCATGGAAAGCTGGGATCTTCCCGAGCAGCAACAAAAGCCGCGTAACCTGCGGTTGAATCGACTCCGCTTCGGCCGAGCTCCGATCGACATCTATCGCCGCATCTACGCAGGCATCAACGGCACGGAAATGCCGGGAGCCGGCAAGCCCGGTGCGCCGAACAATCCCGAGAAGAAGCTGACCGAAGAGCAATATTGGCAACTCGTCGACTACGTGCTCGGCCTGCCGTACTTCCAAGAGCACGGCAAGCTCCCGAGCGCCGGCGGCGAAGCGCATCCGGCGCCCGCAGGTCACGCCGCGACGACGCCCGCCGTTCACGGCCCTGCGAAGGTCGCCGCTTCCGGCGGCGAGTAGCCTGTTCGATCCCGACGATTCCCGACACGAAGAACATTTGATTCGATAGCGGCGAACCCGACGGTTCGCGGAGGACGACGGTGGGAAAATTTTGGAGTCTGTTGTTCCTGTTGGTGCCGGTGCTCGGCGTCGGGCTCTTCGTCTGGGCGCCGTTCAACAACCACTGGCTCCCGCGCGACGTCTCGGCGCACGGCTACCAGATCGATCACCTGTTCAACTTCATCCTCGGCCTGACGGGCGTGGTGTTCATCGCCACGGAAGTCCTGTTGTTCTGGTTCCTCTGGCGCTACGACGGCGCCACGAACACCTCCCCGGTAAAGTTCACGCACGGCAGCCACAATCTGGAAATCGTCTGGACGATCCTGCCGGCCGCCACGCTGCTGTTCATCGCGATCTATCAGATGAACGCCTGGGCCGACGTGAAGATGCACAAGCCCGACATGCCCCCGTCGGTCGAGGTGACCGCGAGGCAATTTGAATGGCGTCTGCGCTATCCCGGCAAAGACGGCGTCATCGGCACGGCCGACGATCTGTACGACGTGAACGAGTTGCACGTGCCGGTCGACGAGATGACGCTCGTTCGCCTGGAAAGCCAGGACGTCTTGCACGACTTCTTCCTGCCGCACCTCCGCATCAAGCAAGACGCGGTCCCCGGCACGTCGATCCCCGTCTGGTTCAAGCCGACGCAAAGCGGCCAGTTCGACATCGTGTGCGCCGAGCTGTGCGGCTGGGGGCACTACAAGATGAAAGGCCGGTTGGTCGTCGAGTCGCGGGCCGATTACGAAGCCCATCTCGCGAATATCGCCAAGAAGCAGTTTGCCACGAGCGTCGAAAAGAAAGCCGAAGCCGAAGAATAACGCCCCCGCCGTCGCCGCCGCCCGCCCGAACACGAAACAGCTTTTAAAAAGCGGTTGAAATATGAGTACCACCGTCGCCGGTTCGCATGCCCACGAAGACGCCCATGACGCTCACGCGCACGGCGGGTTCCTGCGGACCTACGTCTTCTCGCTCGACCACAAGGTCATCGGCATCCAATTTTTGTTCAGCACGCTGCTGTGGCTGATTGTCGGCGGCCTCTTGGCGCTCGGCGTTCGCTGGCAGCTCGCCTGGCGTTGGACGGAAATGCCGATCATCGGCCGCATGTTGTTCGCGGGCGAAGGGGGACAAATCTCCCCTGAGTTCTACACGATGCTCGTCACCATGCACGCCTCGGTGATGATCTTCTTCGTCATCATTCCGGTGCTCGCCGGCGCCTTCGGCAACTTCTTGATTCCGCTGATGATCGGCGCGGACGACATGGCCTTTCCCACGCTGAACATGCTCAGCTACTGGTTCATGTGGCCGGCCTTCATCCTGATGATCATGAGTTTCTTCGTCGAAGGCGGAGCGGCGGCGGCAGGCTGGACCGGCTATCCGACGTTGGCCGCCGTGAAAGCCGCATCGCCCGGCAGTATGAACGGCCAGACGCTCTGGCTTTGGGGGCTTATCTTCGTCGGCGTCTCGTCCATGATGGGCTCGGTCAACTACATGACCACGATCATTCAGATGCGGGCGCCCGGCCTCACGATGTTCCGCCTGCCGATGACGATCTGGGGCATGTTCATCACCGCCGTGCTGCAAGCCTTTGCGTTGCCGGTGCTCACGGCCGCCCTCTTCATGCAGATTCTCGATCGCCAAATCGGCACCGGGTTCTTCATTCCTGAAGGCAACATCGTCAACGGCGTTTCCAGCGGCCCGGGCGGCGGCCAGCCGCTCTTGTGGCAACACTTGTTCTGGTTCTATTCGCACCCGGCCGTGTACATCATGATCCTGCCGGCGATGGGCATGGTGAGCGACATCCTCACCACGTTCGCTCGCAAGCCGCTCTTCGGTTACAAGCCGATGGTGTACTCGATTTCCGGCATCGCCGGCCTCGGCTTCATCGTGTGGGGCCACCACATGTTTATGTCGGGCATGAATCCCGCGCTCGGCACCACCTTCATGGTGAGCACGATGATGATCGCTCTCCCGAGCGCCGTGAAAGTCTTCAACTGGCTCGGCACCCTCTGGGGCGGCAAGATCGAATACACCACGCCGATGCTTTTTGCATTGTCGTTCGTTTCGATGTTCATCATCGGCGGGTTGTCCGGCATCTTCATGGCCGCCACGCCGGTCGACATCTTCATCCACGACACTTACTTCATCGTGGCCCACTTCCATTACGTGCTCTTCGCGGGCACGGCGATGGGCGTCTTCGCGGGCATCTACTACTGGTTCCCCAAGATGTTCGGCCGCATGATGAACGACACGGTCGGCAAGGTTCACTTCTTCCTGACGTTCATCTTTTTGAACGGCACCTTCTACCCGATGCATATCCTCGGTGCCGGCGGCTTCCCGCGCCGCTTGGCGGATCCGTACCACTACCAGACGTTCAGCCATCTGCAGCCGATGAACCAGTTCATGACGATCTGCGCGATCGGCATGGGCCTCTCGCAACTGCTCCTCTTCGGCAACATGGCTTACAGCTTGTTCTTCGGCCCGAAAGCCGGCCGCAATCCTTGGAAGGCCAACAGCCTGGAATGGATGGCCCCCAGCCCGCCGGGACACGGCAACTTCGACTTCCAACCGGTCTTCTACCGCGGCCCGTACGAATACAACTTCCCGGGCCACGACAGCGACTACTACCCGCAGATCGAACCGCCGCGCCCTGGAGAGAAGGCGGTTGCCGAGCATAATTGATGCTCGGTCGCCTCGATTTGGCCGCGGAGTTCGCCTCCGCGCTGCTGAACGCGGAGGCAAGCTCCGCGGCCAAATAACGGAAACGATTCGACGATCGCATGACGAACGAACACGCAACCACGACGCTTTCTCCGCCGCATCGGCTTGCGACGGCGCTGGTCTGCGCAACGTTCCCGCTGATCTGGATCGGCGGGCTCGTCACGTCGTCGCAAGCCGGCATGGCCGTGCCCGATTGGCCGAACACCTTCGGCTACAACTTGTTTCTCTATCCGTGGACCACGTGGTACTACGGCCCGTACGACATCTTCGTCGAACACGGCCATCGCCTCTTCGCCGCGGCGGTCGGCTTCCTCACGATCTGCCTCTGCCTAAGCTTCCGTAAGCATGAGCCGCGCGTTTGGCTCCGCCGTCTCGGCTACTTCGCGCTCGGCTTCGTGATCTTCCAAGGCGTTCTCGGCGGCTTGCGCGTCGTGCTCGGCAAGCAACTCTTGGCGATGATCCACGGCTGCGTCGGCCCGCTCTTCTTCGCTCTGGCCGTGACGCTGTGGCACTTCACGGATCGTAAGACCGTCGCCGTTTCGGCACTCCCGTCGAGCGGGCCGAATCCGCCGGCTTCCAAACTTTTCCGCCTCGCGCTGATCACCACGCTCTTGGCGTACGTACAGCTCGTATTCGGCGCGGCCGTGCGGCATGTTCCACACATGGCTGAAACCGTCCGGCCCGAGTTGTTCCGCATCGTCATGTTGCTGCACCTGTTCATGGCGGCGGTGCTCACCGTGCACGTCGTGCTCGTCGCAGTGAGGGCCTTACGTTCTTCGTCGCCGGCAGGATCGCCGTCATTGCGGCGGCCCGCGATCTTGCTAATCGCGGCGATCGTCGGACAACTTGCGTTGGGCGCCGCCACGTGGGTCGTGAACTACGGCTATCCCCAATGGGCTCAGTCGCACGTCCACACGCCCGAGTTCGTCGTCCGCGCACAAAGCACCTCGCAATCGCTCATCACCACGGCGCACGTCGCCGTCGGGTCGTTGATTCTCGTCACGTCGCTGGTCGTCACGTTGCGAGCCCGGCTACTTTGCGGATCCGCCGCAGTCGCGCGCGGCCGCGTCGGGGCGTCGTCGGCGGCCATGCTCATGGGCGGCGTCATGCTGCGAGGTGCCGCCGTATGAGCGCCGGGCTGATCACACAAGACGAAGCCGTGCTGCAATCGGCACCGCGCACCGCGACGATCGTCACGGCGTCGGCCCAGCCGGTCGTGCAAGAAACGGCCGGTCGCTGGACCGATTACCTCGAACTCACGAAGCCGCGGATCGCGGTGCTGGAACTCGTGACGGTCGCCCTCTCGGCGTTCGTCGCCCGCTGGATGTTTCCCGACGTCACGTTGCTCGCTTGGCTGCTCACCGGCACGGCGCTCGTGGCGGCCGGAGCCAGCGCATGGAATCAATGGCTCGAAATCGGCACCGACTTGCGGATGCGCCGCACCGCGGGTCGTCCATTGCCTGCCGGCCGGCTCACGCCGCGGCAAGTGGCGACGTTCGGCTTGGTCACGACCGTCGCAGGCGTCGTCGTGTTGGCGGCGATGGTCAATCCGCTCACCGCGCTGTTCGGCTTCGGCACTTGGTTCCTGTACGTCGTCGTCTATACGCCGATGAAGCGCACGACTCCGCTTAATACGGTCGTCGGCGCCGTCGCCGGAGCGATGCCGGTGCTCATGGGTTGGGCCGCCGTGGAAGGACACGCCACGCTGTCGATCGCGGCCCTCTGCATGATCGTCTTCCTTTGGCAGTTCCCGCACTTCATGGCCATCGCCTGGATCTATCGCGAACAATATGCTCGCGCCGGTCTGCAGATGCTCACGGTCGTCGATCCTTCGGGACGTCGGGCCGGTGCGCAAGCCGTGCTGACGGCGCTGATGTTGATCCCGATCAGCTTGTTGCCGTCGGTCGTCGACGGGGCCGGCTCGCTCTACTTTTGCTGGGCGCTGGTGCTCGGATTGGCCCAATTGGCCTGTGCCGTCCGCTTCATGCTCCGGCTTGACGAAGCGTCCGCCCGCGTACTGCTGCGAGCATCGGTGATCTACCTGCCGTCGCTCTTGCTGATGCTGATGTTGGGGCCGTACTCGAAATAACGAACAACGCCGTGAAACGCGACGCCGAGCGTCGCGGCTGAACAAGACGCATACAACTGACCACTGACAACCGACTGCTTTCCAAATGTCTCACGAAGCTCACGCCGCCGGACACATCAAGCTGCAATACCAGCCGGCTCTGCCGCTCCGCAACGGCAAGCTGTTTTTGTGGTTGTTCTTGTCGACGGAAATCATGTTCTTCGCCGGCTTGATCGGCATGTACATCGTGCTCCGCTTCGGCGCCACGGTTTGGCCGGTGCCGCACGCGGTGCATCTCAGCGAACCGATCGGCGCGTTCAACACGTTCGTGCTCATCTGCTCGTCGGTCACCATCGTGTTGGCGCTCGAAGCGGCGAAGTCGAACAAATCGGACGCGGCCCGCTTTTGGATCGCGCTCACCTTGGCGCTGGGCTGCGTATTTCTCGGCGTGAAGGCCTACGAATACAACGCCAAGTTCGCTCACGGCATCTACCCGACGCAACAAGGCGCGCCCTACAACAACATTTACGAAAAGGCCGACATCTACTACGGCTCGGCCGTGAAGTATCGCGCCGAAGAGATCAACGACGCCCTCTCCGCGACGATCAAGCAGCACGACCTGCAAGCCGAGTTTGACAAGGCCTACGGCGCGTATTCGGAAGCCAACAAGTCGCTGCACGATGCGAACATCGCGGCCAAGATCGAACCCGACTTGGCGTTGGCGACGGGCGAACTTTCGACGGACGCTCGTGCGAAAGCCGACGCGGCCTTGGCCGACCTCAAGAAGAAGCTCGCCGAAATCGACGGCGCCGCCGGTCAGGCCGGCAAGCTTTCAGGCGTCGACGTCGACCTCGATCGCGCGAAGTACTTCTACTTGAAGGACAACCTGCCGGCGATTCTTTCCGAAGCCCAGTCGGAAAAGTCGTCCGTGCTCTACGGTTTGGCGGCCCGCTTCATGCCGATGGCCGGCGCGAACGACAAGCGTCACTTCCACGGCGAGAACGACCGTTTCCATTGGCTGAAGATGCCCGTGGTCATCCCCGGCGGCAACATGTGGACCAGCACCTACTTCACGCTCACCGGCTTCCACGCCATCCACGTGATCGTCGGCCTGATCTGCTTCGCCCTGATGGTGCCGAAGCGCTATACGTCGGCCAATTGCGGCGTCATTGAAAACGTCGGTCTCTACTGGCACTTCGTCGATCTGGTCTGGATCTTCCTGTTCCCGTTGATGTACCTGTTCTAGTTCCGCACGATACGCAACGCCGCGTCATCCGAGCGGCTCAACTTCGCTTTCCATTCCGGCGATCAAACCATGGCCGATCACGCACATTCGCACGACACTCACGACCCCGGACACGGCGGCCACGATCATGGCCACGGCCATCACGGTCATGCCGATCACGGCGGTCTCGGCAAGTACGTCGCCGTCTTCGCGGCGCTCTGCGTGCTCACAGGCGCTTCGTTCTTCACGTACAGCGACGCTTGGCCGTATCACAATACGCCCGCCGTCGGTTGGGCGTTCATGATGGCCGTGAGCTGCACCAAGGCTCTCTTGGTCATGCTGTTCTTTATGCACTTGAAGTGGGAGGCCGACTGGAAATACGTCCTCACCATTCCGGCTTCGTTTATGTCCGTGTTTCTCGTGCTGGCGCTCATCCCCGATATCGGCATGCGGGTGAAAGGCAACTACGGCTACCACCACTCGCCCGGCCGCATGGAACTGGTCGGCGAGCCGAGCGACACGCAGGCCTTGGTCGACGCTTCGAAGAAGTACGCCCCCGGCGACGGCGATCACCACTAGAAGTTTTGTGCGGAGCGACCTGCACGGCGTTCCGCGGTTCGCGTCGTTCAACGGACGGAACGCCGCAGGCGTTTCCCGAAGAATTCCGAACGACGTTTCATGACTTCCAGCGCCGTTGAAATCGCCGCCGTCACGCATCGCTACGGCGACCGCACGGCCCTCGATGCGGTTTCGTTCGACGTCCGCGAAGGAGAAATCTTCGGCTTGCTCGGCCCCAACGGCGGCGGCAAGACCACGCTGTTTCGCCTCGTCAGCACGCTCATCCCGCTGCAAGCCGGCACGGTGCGCATCCTCGGGCAAGACGTCGCTCGCCAAACTCACGAAGCCCGCCGCGCGATGGGCGTGGTGTTTCAAGCTCCGAGCCTGGATAAGAAGCTCACGGTCGCCGAGAACCTCGTTCATCAAGGTCATCTCTACGGGCTGTCCGGACGCGATCTGCAAGACCGCATCGACGACATGCTCGCGCGGCTGCGGCTCACCGACCGCCGCAACGACCGCGTCGAAACGCTTTCCGGCGGTTTGCGACGCCGCGTCGAACTCGCCAAGGGCATGCTTCATCGGCCGCGCGTACTCGTGCTCGACGAGCCCAGCACCGGCCTCGATCCCGGCGCGCGGGCCGACCTCTGGGAATATCTCCGGCTGATTCGCAAAGAGCAGGGGGTCACCATCCTGCTCACTACGCACTTACTTGAAGAAGCCGACAAGGCCGACCGTCTGGCGATCCTCGACCGGGGTAAGCTCGTCGCCTTGGACACGCCCGAACGTTTGCGAGCCACGGTCGGCGGCGACACGCTCGCTTTCGAGTCGGACGACCCCGACGCGCTGGCCGCGGGCATTCGCGAGCGGTTCGGTTACGATGCTCGCCGTTTCGACGACGTCGTCCGCATCGAGCAACCCGAGGGGCATCGACTGGTCGCGCAACTCGTCGAAGCGTTCCCCGGTCGTATCCAGTCGGTCACGCTCGGCAAGCCGACGCTGGAAGATGTATTCATCGCTCGCACCGGGCATAGGTTCCTTAGCGAAGAGCCGCCGCCGACGGACGCCAAAAAACGGAGGGCTGCTCGATGAGCGTCGCCGCCGATCCGTCGTCGAATCCGACGACCGCCGCACCGCAGTCGACCGGCACGCCCGTGCGCGAGCGTCCTTGGCTCGTTGTCGGCACGTTGTGCAAGCGCGAACTTGTCCGTTTCTTCCGCCAGCGCAATCGGGTCGTCGGCGCAATCGGCCAGCCGATCATCTTCTGGCTCTTGTTCGGCGCCGGGCTCGGGCCGAGCTTCCGTATGCCGCAAGCCGCGGACGTCGATGCTGCCGCGGCCCCCGCGGTCAGCTACAGCGAATACTTCTTTCCCGGCACGATGTCGCTCATTCTGCTGTTCACCGCGATCTTCACGACGATCTCGATCATTGAAGATCGCCGCGAAGGGTTCTTGCAGTCGGTTCTGACGGCGCCGATTTCGCGCTGGAGCATGGTCTTGGGCAAGCTCCTGGGCGGTTCCCTCATCGCGCTCGTACAGGCGATGATCTTTTTTCTGCTCGGGCTCACGCTCAATTTGCAATTTTCGTTCGGCATGGTCGCCGCCGTCGCCGCGTTCAGTTTCCTCGCCTCGTTCGCGCTTACGGCGCTCGGCTTCGTGATCGCTTGGCGGATGGATTCCACGCAAGGTTTCCACGCCGTGATGAGCGTATTTCTGATGCCAATGTGGCTCTTGTCCGGCTCGTTCTTTCCCGGCGAGGGTTGGCTGCGCTACGTGATGGCGATCAACCCTATGACTTACATGACCGCCGGACTCCGGCATTTGTTTTATCTCAACGCGACCGATCGCGCGGCCTTGTTGCCGCCGCATTTACCGTCGCTCTCGCTTTGCTTGATCGTGACGGCTCTCACGGCCGCGGGCCTCTACGCCCTGTCGGTTCGCATGGCCGCGGTGCGCACGACGGGAGACCTTTTATGAAATCGCTGGCCGTCAAAGTTTGGCTCTCCGTGTTGCTCGTGGCCGCAGGCGCTTACGCCGGCATGGTCGTCGTGCGCAACTGGCGCACGATGCAGGCGGAGAACGATCCGAAGTCGAATCTGCGCCTTGAGCCGGCTCGACCAATCGGCGAATTCCAGTTCACCGAACGCAGCGGCAAAGACGTGAAGCTAGGTGAACTCGCCGGCCACGTCTCCGTCGTCAACTTCTTCTTTGCGACTTGCCCGGGCACCTGCCGCATTCTGAACCAAAAGGTGGCCGACCTGCAGAAGGAATTCGCGGCCGACGACGTGCGCTTCGTCAGCATCACGATCGATCCGGCAAAAGATACGCCGAACGCGCTAACGACTTACGCGAAGGAATTCACCGCCGACACCGACAAGTGGTGGTTCCTCACTGGTCCGCTCGCCGAGACGCAAGCGCTCGGCAAAGCGTTGCGGCTCACCGCGGTCGGCGTCGACGAGCGCGGCATGCCGACGCACACGGATGAAATCGTCGTGCTGGATCGCAACGGGGTCGTTCGCGGCGCGTTCGACCATCGCGACCCGGCCAAGCTCGTGAAGGCCCGCGAAAAAATTCGAGAACTACTCGACGAAAAAGCCGAACCGGCCGTCGCCGTGAGCTCGACAAAGCCCGCAGCGACCGCAACGTCAACGCCGACGGCAATTGCGACGCCGACAGCAGCTGCGACGGGAGCCGCGAAGTAGATGCTGTTCGCCGAACTCACCTATCGCGATCTGCCGGCCGCGAATGCCGCACTCAATGCCTTAGCAGGCATCTTGCTCGTGGTCGGCGTTCGCCTCATCCGCCGACGTCGCGAAACGGCTCACAAGCGCGTGATGCTCGCCGCGTTCGCGACGAGCGTCGTCTTCCTCGGCTGCTATTTGGCGTATCACCAGTTGCTTTACCTCAATGAAGGCTCGCATGGCAAACCGTTCGCCGGGCCTTCGGCGGTGAAGCCATTTTATCTGGCTCTGCTGATCTCACACGTCCTGCTGGCCGCAGCCGTTCCGGTGCTGGCGATCGTCACGATCTACCACGGCTACCGCGACAATCGGGCCAAGCACATTCGCGTCGCCCGCTGGGCCTATCCGATTTGGATGTATGTTTCGGTGACCGGCGTGGTGATCTACGCCCTGCTGTACCACGTTTTTCCCGGATAGTGCTTTCCCCGGTGAGACGCATGTTTCGACAATCGGTCCGCCGCCCTATAATGGAGGCATCTTTGGGAATCGGTGCCATGCCGCAACTTCGCCGCAACCTCATCGTCGCTCTTCTGGCTCTGGCCGGCTTTCTGCAAGCCGGTGCGGCTGAAGCATGCCCGGGCTGCGCCGAGGCTCAGGCCGGCCAAGGTCCGCAGCGCACGGCATCGTGCAGGGCTACCAACTCAGCATCGTCTTCATGATGGCGATGCCGTTTCTGATCGTCGGCAGCTTCGGCGGCTACGTGTACTACTCGGTACGCAAACGCCAAGAACAATCGCCGCCGGAAGACGCACCGCCGAGCGAAGCGCAGTAGGAATTGCCCGCGTGCCGTTTTACGCGGGCGTGTTGTCCGATTGCTCCGGCTGCGGGTCCAAGTACTGATCCATGCCCAGCCACAAGCTGCGCGAGTAGCGGAAGAACCACAGCGGGAACAACACGCACCAAGCCAAGCTACCCCAAAACAGGGCGGGATGCCGGCCGTGACCGGTCGCCATAGCGACGACATATGTGATCGTCACAACCAGCGCCGTGAGCCCGTAGTTCACATAGATGGAACCGAGATAAAATCCCGGCTCGCGGCGAAAGTCGAGCCCGCAACGGTCGCACCGCTCATGCATGCGAAACCAAGTCACAAAGAGCTTTCCTTCGCTACAGCGCGGGCAGCGCAACCGCAGCGCCCGACCAATCCGACGAAAGAACCCGACGCGCGGATAACGTGGTGAAGGGGGCCCGGCCGAACTCGACGAACCGGCCGACGCGGCCGGTCCCGATGATGTCGTGGTCATGGAATCTCGATGCATGGGTGGCGATGCTGGATGTCAGTATCCCCGCACGCCGCTCGCGCTCCAAGGCGTGCCCGCGGCGCAGCGAACAGCAATCTTCCACAGATATATTCCCTCCGGGGGATCGGGTATAACCTCACCTGCCCGAGCCGATCGCCGCCGCGATCCGTCGGTTATCTCCGTTCGTTGAAGTCGCTCATGCGTGTCGTCGGTAAATCGCTGCAGGTCGTGGCGCTCGTCGCTTTGCCGCTGGCCATCCCCTTGGAACTTCAGGGCGTCATTCGCACCGGGCCGATGCTGACGATCATGGTGGGATCGATCGCACTGTTCTACGTCGGCCGAATCGTTGAAGGTTACGGCAACAACAACGCCGGTTGATTCGCCGGCGGCGGTCTCGCGCACCCTGTCAGCCGGAAACGGGCCGTTCCAACGCAATTTCCTTCCCAGAAGTCGAGCGTTTGCATATACTTACGACCGGCGGGAAGGCGGCAGGGCGGACGCTTCGAGGGACATGCGCGAGGCAACCGGTCGGCGGTCGGAGATCCGCCTGCGAACCGTCCTTCTCCGAGACTCGCGCCGCATGAAGCGTTTCGGCCGCATCGCCGTAGTCGCCTGCTTGGCGCCCCTCGTATTTGTCGGCGGCGTACACCTTTTCGCCCCCCGCCCCTTGGCGGCGGTCGAGCTCTCCGGCAACGTCACGCTCGACGAAGCCGACGGCGTCACCCGCGGCCACCTCGAACGGGTTAAGGTGCTCATCGCGAATCGGCAGTGGGACGAAACGATCGACACCCTACGCCAGGTGGCCGATTCGAAAGGGGAGAAAGTCGTCGCGGCCGCTCCCGGATACTTCGTGCGCATCCGCGATTACTGCCATCGCAAACTCGCGGCGTTGCCGGCGGCGGCATTGGCGATCTACCGCGGTCAGGTCGACGCCCAAGCCCTCCAATGGTTCGACGAAGCGACGGCTGAACCGTCCGATACGGCCGCTTCGTTCGACGACATCGCCCGCCGCGAATCTCTGCTCCGTCGCGTGGTCGATCATTTCTACGCAAGCAGTTCCGGCGACGAAGCGCTCTGGCTGCTCGGCGAATACGCTCTCGAACGGGGCGACTACGGAACGGCCCGTGGCTTTTGGGAGCAATTGATTGAGACGCCGCCGGCCGTTATCGACGATGCGGCCTTCGCTTCGGTCGCCGCGGACAAGACCTTGAAGCCCGCCGAACTCGAGCTGCTTCGCAAGCGCTACCTCAAGCGCGATAGCCGCGGCATGTATGAATTGGTCGCGCGGCGGGCCGTCGATCCCGAGCTTATGCAGGTCGCGGCGATTCTCCGCGAGCGCGGGCTCACCGGTTCGCGCGGAGCCTACCCTGGCGCAGACCAACTTCCAGCCGACGTCTTTGCACGGCTCATTCTGATTTCCATTTTAGACGGCTCCACAACTTGGGCCGAAGCCGGCTTGCGCGACTATGCGGCCACCTACCCTAACGCGGAAGGGCGCATCGCCGGCCGCGAGACGAATTATGTTGCAGCGTTGCGAGCGATCTTGGACGAAAGCCGCAACTGGCCGCATACGGCGGCGGCGAACGATTGGCCGACGTTTGCCGGCAACTTCGAGCGCAATCGTGTCGCGCCGCTCGATTTCGACATCGGCCGCGTGAAGTGGCGCGTTCCGCTGACGCCGGTCGTCACCGCCGACAGTGAGCATCCAATTCGCCGCCCCGGCGAAGATAAGCAGGCCGCGCTGAGCTACCACCCGATCGTTTCCGGCAACGAAGTGTTCGTTCATAACGGCGCGCAGATCTTCGCGTACAACTTGCAAACCGGCGAACCGGCGTGGGGAGGCGACGCCGTGATGTTTTCCGGCGAGCCAATTCAAAACGATCCGGCGGCGTTCAACACCGTACTCGGCGTGCCGCGATTTACTCTCACCGTTCATAAGCGCCGGCTTTACGCCCGGCTCGGCTCCACCGTCACGTCGGAAGCCGGCGACGGCCGAACCTCCAGCGTGGCCGGCAACTTGGCGTGCTTCGATCTTGATCGCGAAGGGGCACAGGTCTGGCCTCCGCGACCGCTGGAACCGGGCTGGGCCTACGAAGGCACGCCCGTGGCCGACGACGAATTCGTGTACGTCGCGCTCCGTAAAGGAGGCGTTCGTCCGCAAGTTCACGTAGCTTGTCTCGACGGCGAAACCGGCGAGACTGTGTGGCGTCGCTTGATCTGCTCTGCGGAAACGCCGGGCCAAGGACAGGTGGACGAAATCACGCACACGTTGCTGACCATGGTCGGCGAGCATCTTTACATCAATACGAATCTCGGCGCCGTGGCGGCGCTGGCCAAACACGGCGGTGCAGTCCGCTGGGTGACGCTCTATCCGCGAGCCGGCGACGATCCGAATCGCGGCTCGCAGCATATTCACCGCGATCTCACGCCGTGCGTCTACGATCGGGGGACGCTCTACGTCGCTCCCAGCGATAGCCGACACATCCTGGCGATCGACGCCGCCGCCGGATTGATTCTCTGGGAAACGTCATTGGCCGGCGACGCCGTGCATTTGCTCGGCGTGGCGGACGACCATCTCTTCGCCTCGGGCGATCGTCTCTGGCGAATCGAAGCGCTGACCGGCCGCGTCGCGCAAGTCTGGCCCGACGAATCCCCCAAGGGTTACGGCCGCGGCGTGCTCGTCAACGGCGAGGTGCTTTGGCCGACCCGGACCACGCTCGAAGTGTTTTCAACCGCCGGGTTCGAACGTTTGCGCGAGGTGGAACTTTCAACCCGCGACGTCGCCGGCGGCAACGTAATTCCCGCGGGCGACTACCTGCTGATCGCCGCGCCGGACGAACTCGTCGCGTTCGATCGCTACGGCGGCCTGCAACAAGCCCGCGCCGACGACGAAACTTCGGTCCCCGCCGCGCTTCAGTTTCCGAATCGTCCGGCGCGAAGTCGACGCCGCCTCGTCGCCGTGGTCCGCGCAACGCCTTCCGAGTGCCGCAACTGTAAGAGGATTTCATGACGCTCGCTGACGACGACGTGCAGGCCGTACATCGGTTGCACCAAGCCTTCCGCCAGATCAACGAACAACTGCAAAAGGTGATCGTCGGCCAGCAGCAGGTGATTGAAGAACTGCTGATCGCCATGTTCGCCCGCGGACATTGCTTGCTCGTCGGCGTGCCGGGCTTGGCCAAGACGTTGCTCATTCGCACGTTGGCCGACACGCTCACGCTGAAATTCAGCCGCGTGCAGTTCACGCCCGATCTGATGCCCGCCGACATCACGGGCACCGAAGTCATTCAAGAAGACAAGCTCTCGGGCACTCGCGAATTCAAATTCCTACCGGGACCAATCTTCGCCAACGTCATTCTGGCCGACGAAATCAACCGTACGCCGCCGAAGACGCAGGCCGCGTTGCTCGAGTCCATGCAAGAGCATCAGGTGACGGTCGGCGGACGTCGCTACAAACTCGATCCTCCGTTCTTCGTGTTGGCCACGCAAAATCCGATCGAACAAGAAGGCACGTACCCGCTGCCCGAAGCGCAGCTCGATCGGTTTATGTTCAACGTCTTCGTCGACTACCCCGAAGAAGAAGAAGAACTCGAGATCGTTCGCCGCACCACGACCGACACGCACGTACAACTCAAACCGACGCTCGACGGCGAAGAGATTCTGCAATTGCAACAGATCGTGCGCCGCATTCCGGCGCCGGATCACGTAATGCGCTACGCCATGCAATTCACCCGCCTGACGCGCCGCGAAAGAGGAGAAGTCCCCGACTTCGTAACCGACTACGTGAGTTGGGGCGCGGGGCCACGGGCGAGCCAGTACCTCGTGCTCGGCGCAAAGCGCGGGCCGCGTTGCACGGTCGCTACGCCGCGACGTGCGACGACGTGCGGGCCGTGGCGCTGCCCGTCTTGCGACATCGCATCATGACCAACTTCAACGCCGAAGCCGAAGGGCTACGTCCCGACGACATCGTGCGCCGCCTCATGGACGTCATCCCCGCATCCGACGACGGTGCGTTGAGCCGTGGAAAACTACCGGAAATATTTGGATCCGCGGACGCTCGCTAAGCTGCAAGGCTTGGAGCTGCGGGCACGGTCCATCGTCGAAGGTTACGTGACGGGCGCTCACAAGAGCCCGTTCCACGGCTTCTCCGTGGAGTTTGCGGAACACCGCGAATATGTACCCGGCGACGATCTGCGTTACGTCGATTGGAAGGCGTTCGGCAAGACCGATCGCGTGTACCTCAAGCAATACGAGGAAGAGACCAACCTCGTTTGCTACATGCTGCTCGACGTCAGCGAGAGCATGACTTACCAAAGCGACGACGCACCGCTTTCCAAGCTCGATTACGCTCGTTGCGTCGCGGCTTCGCTCACGTATCTCGTCTTGCAGCAACAAGACGGCGTCGGCCTGACGACCTTCGACAAAGATGTGCGGGCCTTCATTCGCCCCAGCACGCACCCGACACATCTCAAGCAACTTCTACACGCGATGGAAGTCACGCCGTCGGCGGCGAAGACTTCCATGGGCCCGATCTTCCATGACTTGGCCGAACGCTACAAAAAACGAGGCGTCGTGGTCGTGCTCAGCGACCTGTTCGACGACGTCGGTTCGTTGTTGGCAGGCTTGAAGCATTTTCGGCACCGGCGTCACGAAGTCATCTTGATGCACGTGCTTGATCCGGCGGAACTCGACTTCCCCTTCCGTAACATGACCATGTTCAAAGGGCTGGAAGGGTTGCCGGAGTTGCTCGTTGACCCGCCGGGCTTGCGCAAAGCTTATTTGTCAGAGTTCGAGGCGTTCACCAAGGCCGTGCGGCAAGGATGCTACGCTCGAAACATCGACTACCTGCAACTGCGAACGGACCAGCCGCTCGATTTGGCGATCAGCACGTACCTCGCCTCACGTATGAACCGCGTGAAATAACCGTTTGACTCAGACAGCGAGCCGGAAGTGCCGGCGACCGGAGTCCTTTGAATCTACTTTCGGCATCACCGCTCCTCGCCTTCGTGGCCAACCCGTTGATCTTGGGTTGGTTGGCGGCCGCGAGCGCGCCGATCGTCATCCACCTCCTCAACCGGCGCAAGTTCCGGGAATCGTCTTGGGCGGCGATGCAATTTCTGCTCGCCGCCGTAAAGAAAAACTCGCGACGGATGCAGCTCGAACAATGGCTGCTCTTGGCGGTGCGCACGCTGTTGATTTTGCTCGCCGTGATCGCGGCGGCCGAACCGGGCTTTCGCGGCGCGGAACAACTCACCGCCTCGGGCGAGCGCGTGCATCGAGTCATCGTCGTCGACGGCTCGTTCTCCATGAACTATCGCCCGACCGGGCAACTCAGCTACTTCGAACAGGCTCGCGAGCTGGCGGAACGGATCGTCGACAACTCGCGCGAGGGAGACGGTCTGAGCTTGGTCGTGCTCGGCACTCCATCGCGCACGATCGTCGGTCCGCCCCTGTTTCGCAAGGACGAGATGCGGGGCATCGTAGACGACCTGCGCCAGCCGCACGGTGCCGGCAATCTGGCGCAATGCCTTAACGAGCTCGATCGGCTGTTGGCGAAGTCGCGCGAACTGCACCCGCAGATCGGTCGACGAATCGTCTACTTCATCACAGATCTGGGCAAGCAAACGTGGGAACCTGAGGACGCCGCGCGGGGCACGGATGCTCTGGCCGAGTTTCAAACCCGCTGCGAACGCTGGGGGGGCCAAACCGGGATCTCGCTCATCGACGTCGGCGCGGCCGAGGCCGACAACACGGCCGTCGTAAGTTTGGAAGCCGCGGAGCCGTACGCCGTGGTGGGGCTTCCTACGACGATTCGAGCGGTCGTTCGTAACTTCGGCCGTCAGGCACGGTCGCAAGTGCCGATCGCCCTGAACGTCGACGGCCGCAAGGTCGAAGAGAAGTTCGTCAATCTCGAACCGGCCGGCGAAACCACGGTCGAGTTTGAGTATCCGGCCGCGAATCCGCCGCGCACCACCGGGCACGGTGACGTACGACGTCGAGCTCGGGCCCGACCGCTTGGAGATCGACAACCGCCGTTTCCTCGTGCTGGAGACGAAGCCGAACTTGCGCGTGCTCGTGCTCCGCGAGCCGATCGCCTCGGAAGAAGAGGAATACGGCCTTGAGAACCTGTTGACCGCGCTGAAGCTTCGTCCCGGTGCGGATCTCGACGGACCGTCGCCGGTTTCGGTGGACGTTGAAACCGACGAAGTGTTGCAGCGTCGCGAGTTGAGAGACTACGACTGCGTGTTCGCCGTCGGCTTAAAGAGGTTCACCCCTTCGCAAGCGAAGATTCTGTGGAACTACGTCAACGAAGGAGGCGGACTAGTCACTTGGCTCGGACCGCCGTGGACGCGGCCGACTACAACAAACTTCTTGCCGACGGCGCGGAACGCATTCTGCCGGCCAAGGTCGGCCAGCTTGTCGAGACCCCGCAATACAAGCTCAATCCGCTCAAGTACGAACATGCGCTCGTGGCCGAGTTTCGCGGTTCGCAACAAGGCAACTTGTTGAACACGCCGGTCTATCGCTACTACCGACTCGATCTGAAGGATCGCCCGCTCGCACGGCCGGTGTTGGAATTCTTAAACGAGGCGAAGGATCCGTTCCTCGTGGCCGAGACGATCGGCAAGGGCGCTCTTTGCTCGTCGCCACCTCTCCACAAGCTTCGTGGACGACGATGCCGCTCAGCCCGGGCTTCGTGCCGATCGTGCAGGAGATGGTGTCGTACGCCGCAGGAGGACGCACGGCCGAAGGTTCGAGAATCGTCGGCCAACCGCTGGCCGGCGCAATTCGACGTACGACGGCGTCGGCCCAGGTTAACGTAGACGTCCCGAAGATTACCGACGAGTCGACGGGCGCCGGAACGCGTTCGGCCGCCGCAAACCGAGCCGAAGGGTGCGTCGTCCCCTTCAGGCATCGCCAACCTCGACCGCCCCAAAGCTGCGGAAACCGCGGAAGTGGTCCCGGCTGGCGAGTTCTTCCGCTGGACTTTCCCGGACACGATCGTTAGCGGCTTTTACACGGCGACGATCTCCGCCGCGCAGCAATCGACACGGCAATTTGCCGTGAACGTTGACTCGCGTGAGAGCAGCGCTCGTCAAGTTGCCCCCAAGTCGGATCCAATCGTTGCCTTGGTCGGCCGTGCAACTCAACTACAGCACCGACCTGCAAGACTTTTCCGAACCCGCTCGGACGTTCGTCGTCACGGGCGAGGCGAATCCGATTCATCGCTGGTTTCTCTTGGCGGCGCTCGTGCTGGCCGTGGGAGAAACTCTGCTGGCCGGCCGTGCCGGAAGGGGGCGGCGATGAGCTTCGAGTGCCCCGCATGGCTGCAACATTGGCTCGGCGTCGGCCCCGGTTCGACCGACGAATCGGTATTGGCCCGCATTGAGCTGCTACGTCCGATGAGTTCGACCGCGACGCTGGCAATCTTCGTCATCGCGGCGGTCGCCGTGTTCTATTGCTACGCGCGAGCGAGCGAAGCCGGACGTGCGTATCGCATGACTCTCGCGGTGCTCCGGCTCTTGGTCGTGGCGGTCATTCTCGCGATGCTCGGAGAGTTGAGCATCACGCTTCGGCGAGCGGGATTGCCGAACGTGCTGGTGCTGGTCGACGACTCCGAAAGCATGAAGATCGCCGATCGCTACGCCGACCCGGAGTTTGCCAAACGGCTGACCGAGCGAGTCGCGGCCGACTTGAAGAAACGCGGCACGAATGCGCCGACGACGTCTGCGACAAGTTCGTCCGAAGCGGCGGGCCCGTCGCGCATAGAGACCGCGAGAATGCTGCTCTTGGAAAACGACGCGGCGTTTCTGCGGCGCTTGGCCGAACAGAATTATCAACTGCGAATGTTCGCCGTGTCGGACGCCGCGCGATTGCTGCCGCTGGCCGAGGACGCTCTACGCGCCGAACTGGCCGGCCTGCCCGCGGTCGGCAAGACGACGCGACTGGGGGACGGCCTGCGCACCGCGCTTGACGAACTTCGCGGCCAACCGATCGCGGCGGTCGTTCTCATTTCCGACGGCGTCAATACTTCAGGCGTCGAGCCGGCGGAAACGGCCGCAAGTGCCGCCCAACGCAACGTTCACCTCTACACGATCGGCCTCGGCGAGACGAAGAAGGCGCTCAACGTGGAGTTGGCCGAACTCAAGACGCGCGACAGCGTCATGGTCAATGATCTGGTGAGCTTCGACTTCACCGTCGCCGGCAGCGGTGCGGAAGGGGCTTCGGTCGAACTCGTGCTGCGCGAGGCGGATTCGGTCGTTCCGTTGGCCAAGAAGACAATACGGCTCGGCAAAGACGATGCCGGGCAAGCGGTCCGGCTGACGCATCGTCCGGAGAAGACCGGCACGATACGTTACACCGTTGAAACCAAACCGCTGGTTGGTGAGATTTCAGAAGACGACAACCGGTTGGAAGCCGTCGTCGAGGTGCGAACCGACAAGATCAAAGTGTTGCTCGTGCAATCGTACCCGAGCTTCGAGTATCGCTATCTCAAGCATATGCTCGGCCGCGACGAAACGGTGAAGCTGCATTGCGTGCTGCAGGAAGCGGACCAAGACTACCCACGGATCGACGCTTCGGTAACGACGATCTTCCCCGTGACGTTCGACGAGTTGCTGGAATACGACGTCGTGATTTTCGGCGACGTCGATCCGGAGTTTCTCGGTGCGTCGGCCGTCGAGCATTTGCGCAATTTCGTCTTGGAGAAAGGCCGCGGCATCATCTTCTCGGCGGGGCCTGCATACATGCCGTCGGCTTATCGCGGGACGGCGTTAGCCGAACTGCTGCCAATTGACTTCACACGCACCGCTGCGGGCGACGAACCGTCGCCGGCGCGCGACGGCACCACGGTTCGGCTCACGCCCGACAGCGCCGAAGAACCGATCTTTCAATTGGACGACACCAGCGCCGAGTCGCGCAAGGTCTGGGAAAACCTGCCTTTGCTCTACTGGGTGCTCGACGCGGAAAAGCGTAAATCGGCCCAGGTCATGGTCGAAGCCGTCGATGCCGACAACAAAGACGGCGAGCCGCTGCCGGTCGTGCTCTTTCAGCGTGCCGGTCGCGGCATGGTGCTCTTCCACGCCACGGACGAAACGTGGCGCTGGCGGCGCCGCGTGGGCGATCACTATTTCGCGCGGTATTGGGTGCAGGCGCTGCGGCAATTGGCGATGGGCAAAGGCAATAATCGGCCGGCGGTGCTGCGAGTGGCGAAAGACGAATACGACGTCGGCAAGCCGGTAGTCGTCGAAGTGCGTTACCAAGACGAGCGCACCGTCCCGGCCGACGGCAACGTGGAAATCGTCATTGAAAGCGAAGGACGACCGAACCAAACCGTGCAACTCGCCCGCCGTCGCAACCTGCGCGACCTGTTCGAGGCCGCGGTGTCGGGCCTGCCCGAAGGAAAGTACACGGCCCGCCTCGCCACGCCCGTTACGGACTCCACGGACGCCGGCACGAGCAATCGCCCGGCTGCTCCGCCGAGCGACGAATTTGAAGTGCTTGCATCGCAGATGGAGTCGGGGCCGATCGAAGCCGATCATGCGACGCTCAAAGCCGCGGCCGCGGCGGGTAAAGGAGCGTTTTTCACGGTCGCCGATCTCGATCAACTTTGGAACGTGCTGCCCCGCGGCAAACTTTCCCCCACGGAACCGCTGCCGCCCGTGGGTCTTTGGAACAAATGGTACGCGATCTTCGTCTTAACGTTGCTGCTGTGTGCCGAGTGGATTCTGCGTAAACGGCGGGCCATGGTATGATGAAGCACCGTCGTGAAAGACGAGGCGTAAAGGAGCGTCGGCCATGCCTCACCCGCTGAATGTTCGCATCGGCGTGTTGCGGCGCAAGTCGCGATTACTTCTCCTGGCGCAGCGGCAGGTTGCGCGGCCGCCGTCGGGCTGACGATCGTCGTCGCCGCCGTCGTCGGCGACTATCTCCTCAGATACGAAGAGCCGGGCATCCGCTGGGCCTCGACGTTGTGCGTCCTTGCCGTCGCCGCTTGGGCCGTTTGGCGGTATTGGCTTCCGGCCGTCCGATTTCCGCTGACTGATATCTTCCTTGCCCGCCAGATCGAGCGCAAGTTTCCGGAGTTGCACGAACGGCTGGCCGGAGCCATGGCGTTCTTGAACGAACCGAACAACGCGCCCGGCGCCGGCAGCGCGCAGCTTCGCCGCACCGTCATCCACGAAACCACGGAAGACGCCCTGCGTCTGCCGATGACGAACATTCTGCAAGCCCGCCCGGTGTGGCTGGCGGTGGGAGCCGCGGCATTGGTCGTTGCGGCGTCGGCGGCGCTGGCAGCCACGCATCCGGATGCGGCTCGAATCGGTACGGCCCGATTGGCGAAACCTTGGGGCGACGACTCCTGGCCGCAGACGAATCGGCTCAAATTCGTCGACCCCGTCAAACGATTGGCGTACGGCCATCGCTTTCGCGCTGATGTCGTCGACGAGTCGGGCCAAGAACTTGCAGGAGACGTCGTGCTGCTCACGCGACGTCTCGAAGAAGACGCACCGATCGAACGCACCGTCATGCGATTTGAAGGGGGCTCCTGGTCCGCCGAACGAGCCAAGGTTACACACGATTTTGCCTATCGGGCGGTCGGCGGCGACGATCGCGCGATGCCTTGGACCGAGGTGAAAGTCGTCGAGCCGCCGATCGTGCAGGAAATTCAATGGAAGGTCTTGTATCCTGCCTATGCGGATTGGAAGCCGCTCGAAACCGGCCCGCGTCCCGGAGATCAAAACGTCTTCACGACGGCGCTTCCGGCCGGCAGCAAGTTGGAAGCCCGAGGTCGTACGAACAAGCCGCTCAAGTCGGCCGTGCTTCGCCTGGAAGGAGACGAAGCTCTTACGGCCGTGCTCACTCCCGACCGACTCGGGTTCACGTTAAGTACGGCCGACGGCAACGTATGGAACCCGGCGCGAGCACGACTTACCGCTGGGAACTCGTCGGCGACGACGGCTTTACCGGCGGCGACGATCTACGGCGTGAACTTCTCATCGAAGCCGATTCGCCTCCTTGGGTAAAACTGCCGCTGCCGCACGCCGCACCGGAAGATCCGCGAGGCGACGTCGTCGTCACGCCGCAAGCGGTCGTGAAAGTTCAAATACAGACGGGCGACGGCTTCACGGTTCGCCCGGGCACCGCGCTGCGCAAAGTCGTGTTGCGCTACAACCGTTCCGATCGCTCGGCGGAAGGGGATCAAACTTTGCCGTTGCACGCCGGCCCGGCGCAGCTTGATCCGCCGGCGGCTGACGCTCCGGCAACTCTCCGCGACGAAGAAACACGCACGCTGGACTACGCCTGGGAACTCAAACCGCTGGCATTGCCGCCCGGCACGATCGTCACGCTCTTCACCGCCTCGAGCGATTACCAGCCGCTGGAGCGAACCAGCGAATCGCGGCGATTGCGGATCGTAGGCGCCGATGAATTTCTCGAACGAATGAACGAGCGACAGCGCACACTACACGCCGAGCTCAACAAGCTGCGTACGAAGCAGGCCGGCGCGAAAGATCGTACCAATCAAGCGGAACGCCAAGCGGAACAGCCGCCGCAAGATGCGAAAGCCGCCGAAGTGCAACGCCGTGAATTGGCCGAAGCGCTCGATCTACAGCGCGACGTAGCCGCAGGTCTGGGCCTGGCGCGGCGGCCCGAACAGCCGCAGGATCAAAAGGCGAAGACGCCCGAGGGAGTCAAAGGCCGGATCGATTCGATGCTTGCCGACCTGCGAGACAACCGCATCGACAATCGCGAGGTGGAATCGCGGCTCGCCGACATGGCCGCCGAACTCGCCGGCGCCGAGCAAGAAGCTAAACCGCACGAGATTGCCGATCGCGTGGCCGAGGCGCTCAAGGCCGATGCCCGCGACGACAAACAACGACAGGAAGCCCAAGCCGCGCTGAAGCAGGCCGACGCCGGCCAGCAGAAGATGCTTTCGGCCCTCGATGCGATGCTCGAAAACCTTTCGCAATGGGACGACTACGGCAAGTTCCATGAAGAACTAGCCCGCGTCAAACGCGAGCAGGAACAAATCGCCGCGGAAACAACCGAACAGATGCGCAAGCAACTGACGAACGAAGGCAAGCCGAACGAAACGACGGAAGATCGTCGGGCGGCCGCGACTCGCAAACGCGAAGAGTTGTCGGAACGGCAAGCGGCCGTCGCACGACGGTTCGAACAGTTGCAGCAGGACATGCGTCGCAACTTGCAGGCCGGCAAGCAATCTGGCGCCGAAGCCTTGGAGCGGGCCGTCAAAGCCGCCGAACAAGCCAACCCCGCCGGCGCAATGCGCGACGCCGGACAAATGCTCCGCAACGACCAACTCGGCAAGGCGCCGCAACGTCAGCAAGAAGCGCTGCAGAAGCTCGGCGAAGTCATGCAGGCTCTCAGCGCGCAGAAACTCGACGAACTCAACCGACTGGTCTCCAAGCTCAAAGAAGCAGAAAGCGAACTCGATAAACTCGCCAAGGAACAACGCGGACTACAAAAGAAATTCAAAGACGCGCAGCAGATGCCCGAAGGGGAACAAAAGAAGGAAGAACTGAAACGGCTCGCCAAGCAACAGCGCAACCTGCAACGGCGCACCGAGCAACTTGCCGAACAACTCAAACGATTGAAAGCCCAGCGTTCGGCCGGCCGCACGTCGCAGGGCGGGCAAAAAATGTCGGGGGCCGGACAGGCCGGAGAACAAGGCGACGGACAAACGGCCGAAGACAACGCAGATTCCGCGGCCCGTGACCTGGAGAACGCTCAACAAGAACTGGCCCAAGAACGGAAGCAGGCTGAAGAAGACTTGGCTCGCGAGGCGTCTATCAAGCTTCAAGATGATCTCAAACAGTTCATCGCGAGGCAGCAGCACGTGGTCGATGAGATCAAACGCTACGAGGCCCTACGGCAAACGGGGGCTTTGTCGCGTGGTGCTCAGATCGGCATTCTGGATCTCGCGGAAGAACAAGCCGGTCTGGAAAAAGAAACTCGTGATTCGGCCGAACGTCTCGGTTCGGCCGCGGCGTTCAAGCTGGCTCTCGAAGGCGCGGCGGCGGAAATGGACCTCACGGCGCAAGGTCTTCGCGAGCGTCGCACCGATTCGCGCACTCAACGTACGGCCGAAAACGCCGTGCGCCGTTATCAACACTTGCTCGATGCTCTTAAACCCCGCTCGCAAAAAGGTCAGGGGCAAGGACAACAAGGCGGCGAGCAAGGGCAGGGGGGCCAACAAGGCGGCGGTTCTGAAATGCCGACCTCGCTCGCCGAGTTGATCCTCATCAAGATTATGCAGGAAGACGTCAACTCCCGAACGCAACAACTCGACGCCCAACGAAAACAGGGAGGCCTCCCGCCGGAAGAGTCGGCCGAACTTCGTCGACTCGGCGAAGAGCAAGGCAAGCTGGCCGATCTGCTCCTGGAGTTGGTCGGAGACGACGGCGAATCCGACGACGCCAAACAAGCGGAATCGCCCGAGTTGAAGCCCGAAGACCTGGAACCGAAGAAGAAAAAGTCTTCGGAAATCGATCTGGAACTTGATCGCAAGCTCGACCTCGACGTTCCGCCGCGCAAACCGGCGCCGAAATCGCCCTCTGAAACTCCTGCGACGGGAGACACGTAATGAACCGCTCGTTCGCACGAATCTTGTTTGTGATCGCGGTAGCGGCGACGGCGACGGGCCTTAGCATTGCGCAAGCCGCCGATGCCCAATCGGAAAAGCCGGCTGCGAAGAAGCCGGCGTCGCTCGACGACGAGTTGTTTGAAGACCTGGACCTCGGTAAGAAGCCGACTGCAAAAACGGGTGATAAGCCGAAAGCAAAGCCTTCCGGCGAAACTCCCGGCGGTGACGGCGGACAACCGACGACGCCGGGGGAGAAACCGAAAACCGGCGACGCCAAGAAACCTGCCGGCCCGACGCAACCTCTCAAAGCGCAGCGAACTGGACGAAGAGCTGCTCCGCCAACTCGGCGGTGAGGAAGAGCGCCCCAAGAAGCAGCCGCAACAACGTTCGTCGGGGGGCGGTGCCGGACAACCCGAGGAAGGGAGCTCCGACAATCCGTTGGTGCGTCTCAGTCGGCAGGTTCGCGACGCCGAACGCCGTCTGCGCGAGAGCGATTCCGGCACCCAGACCCAAGAAATGCAGCGTAAGATCGTCGATGATTTGGAAAAATTGATCGCCCAAATCGAGCAACAACAGCAATCGCAGCAGCAATCTCAGTCCAAAAAGCCGGGCCCTCAGCAACAGAAACCCGGCGAGCAACAGCCGCAACAACAAAAACAGCAGAAGCAGCAAAGCAACCCGGCCGACAAGCCGACCGACAGCGGCGAGCAACTCGCCAATCGCAAGAACGAGAAGCCGCAGACCGGCAAGCTCAAAGACATGCTTGAGAAGGTGTGGGGCGAACTGCCCGAGCGTCAACGACAAGACGTGATGCAGGCTTCGTTCGACGACTTTCCGGCCAAGTACCAAGACGTGATTGAAGAATACTTCAAACTCCTATTAAAGCGCCAAGAGTGAACCGACGAAACGCACCAACGTCGTCGCCGACTTCTCGCCGCGATTTTCTGCGCTCCGGCGTCTTGCGAGGCTGCGCCGGTGCGGCGTCGCTCGGTCTAGCGTCGTGGGCGAATTTTGCAACCTCGCGGCTTTTCGCAGCCGACGAGAATCCGGAAATCTCGGCCGGTGAATTGATCACGCCCGAGGCCGACAAAGCGATCGACGCGGGCCTGCAATTTCTGGCCGGCAGACAACAGCCCGACGGCTCTTTTGGCGGCGGCGGGTACAGTCGCGACGTAGCCGTGGCGGCGCTGGCCGGCATGGCGTTTATGGCCGGCGGCAGCACGCCGGGCCGCGGTCCGCATGGCGACAAAGTCGAGAACTGCATTAAGTACTTGGCCGACAACACTCAAGACAGCGGCTACATCAACGCCCCCGGCTCCGGCAGCCACGGCCCGATGTACGGCCACGGGTTCGCCACGCTCTTTCTGGCCGAAACTTACGGCATGACGCGGCGCGACGACATTCGCGACAAGCTCTCTCGCGCCGTGAATCTCATCTGCAACACGCAGAATGCCGACGGCGGCTGGCGCTATCAGCCGATTCGTAAAGAGGCCGATCTCTCGGTGACGATCTGTCAAATCATGGCGCTGCGTGCGGCGAAGAACGCCGGCTTGCACGTGCCGGTCGAAGTCGCCGACAAGTGCACGGAATACGTCAAGAAGAGCCAGAACGCCGACGGCGGATTCATGTACATGATCTCCGGCGGACAAAGCGCGTTTCCGCGATCCGCGGCCGGCGTGGTGGCGCTCTACAGCGCGGGCATCTACGACGGCCCCGAAGTCGAACGGGGCCTGGGCTATATCATGGACTACCTGCCGGCCGGCGGCGGCTTCAACCGCGAGAGTCACTATTTCTACGGTCACTACTACGCCGTGCAGGCCATGTGGATCAAAGGCGGAGATTTCTGGCAGAAATGGTTCCCGGCCGTCCGCGACGAACTCATCGTCCGCCAACGCAAAGACGGCTCGTGGATGGATCCCATTTGCCAAGAGTACGGCACCGCGATGGCCTGCATCATCCTGCAGATCCCGAACAACTATCTGCCGATCTTCCAACGATGACCGACGTCCGCGCCATGTCCGCCGTTCGAAAGCGACGACCGACGACGCCGCTGCGGGTGCCGCTCATCGTCGCTTTATGCATGACGACGCTTGCCGCCGACCGAGCGGCGGCGCAATATCCGCAATTGCCGCTGACGACGATCGATCGCCGAGTCGACCAAGCAGAATGGCTAGGGCTCGACGCCGAAGGGCGTCACGAATTTGCCGAAGCGAAATCGGCTGCAGAGTCCGCAACGGCGAAGCTCACCGTCGCACCACGCGACCTTGTGACCTGGGGGTTTCCGATCGAGCGCGGCCGCGGTACGCACGTGTTGTTGGTCGACGGCGGCGTGTTGGCGGTGGAAACGGTTTCGACGGACGCCGAGAACTTGCAATGCTCCTCCGCCGTACTCGGGCCGCGGACGTTTCCGCTGCCGCAAGTGCGCGGAATTGTTTTCGGCGGTACGGGCAGCGCAGCGGCTCGAGCGCGACTGTTTGAAGCCGTGACCGCCGGCACGACCGGCGACCGCGACCGCTTGGTGACGGTCGGCGACGACGAACAAACCGGCACGATTCATTCGATCGACTTCCGGGGCGTGACGATGCAAACGACCCTCGGGCCCGTGGTGCTGGAACTCGACAAGACGGCATATCTGATCTTCAATCCGGCGCTGGCCGCGCCGGTGGTGAAGAATGACCAGCTGACGACGCTCGTCGGTCTCCGCGACGGCTCGCTTCTCCCTTGCTCAAAGCTTGCCGAAGACGCCGACCGCGTGCAATTGACGCTTGCCGCCGTGAAAGAAGCGCCGCCCGGCGCGGCCTGGGAAGTCGGCCGCTCCGAGGTGCATTTCCTGCAAACGCTGCACGGAGCCGCCGAATACCTGAGCGACTTGAAACCGGCCGGCTTTCGACATGTCCCGTACCTGCAGCGCAGTTGGAGCTACGGAATCGACCGTAGCGTCGGCGGGCAAGCTTTGCGGGCCGGCGGCAAGCGATATCTCAAGGGGGTCGGCATGCACAGCACGTCGCGACTGACGTACGAAATCCCCGCCGACAAGAAACGCTTTGCCGCAAGCGTCGCCATCGATGACGAAACTCAAGGTCTCGGCAGCGTGACTTTTCGCGTGTTCGTCGATAAGGAAGAACGCTACCGAAGCGAGATCGTTCGCGGCGGCCAAACGCCGGAGCCGATCGAAGTCGAGGTCTCCGGCGGCGCGACGCTGAGCCTGGTCGTGGACTTCGCCGATCACGGCGACGAACTAGATCACGCCGACTGGCTCAACGCGCGATTCTTGCCTTAATTCTTTACCGCAGAAACTCAGAAGCTACGAGACGAGAGAAAAAGCGGAATTCGATTCTTCCTCTCACGTCTCCATGCCTCCGCGGTGAAATCTGCGAGTTGCTACGCTCCGTACTTGCCCATGCGGCCCGCGTTAGAGAGGGCGAGCATCATCAGATACTTCGCTTCGAATTGGCCGAGGCCGCCGATACGCGAGGCACGTTCGCTGAACTCGTTCGCGTCGTCAAAACGGCAGCAATCGGAGACGAGGAGCGTCGGCACCGGGTGCCAGCTATGGCTCTTGAGAAAGCTCGGCGTGCTGTGGTCGCCGGTGACGATCAGCACCGTCGGATTGAGCGCCGTGATGCGCGGAATGCAGCCGTCGAGTTCTTCGGTCCGCTTGACCTTGGCGTCGAAGTTGCCGTCTTCGCCGGTGCTGTCGGTGTACTTGAAGTGGATGAAGAAGAAGTCGTACTTTTTCCAATTCTCTTCGAGCACTTGCATTTGCTCGTCGAGCGTTTGGGCCTTGCCGACGATGTCCATGCCGACCAATCGGGCCAACCCTTTATACATCGGGTAAACGGCGATCGCCGCCGCCTTGAGGCCGTATACCTCTTCAAAAGTCGGCAAGGCCGGCTTCGGCGAGAAGCCGCGAAGAGTGAGGCCGTTGGCCTTCGGCTGCCCCTTGAGCAGTTGCTCGGCTTGCTTGACGAACTCGGCGGCGGCTTGCGCCGTCTTCTCGCTCGCCTTGTCGCCGGCTTTCGGCGCCAGCGGCGGCACGCCCGTGGCCTGCGGATCGGTATCATGCACGTTGCCGCCGAGTCCCTCGCCGCGCAACACCACGACGAAGCGATGTTCCTTCACCGGCTCGACGAACACTTCGACCCCGGCAATCTTCACTTCGCGCAGCTTCACCGCCAGCGGAGCGCTCTCTTCGCTGCTGATCCGGCCGGCGCGGCGATCAGTGATCTTGCCGTCGGGCCCGAGCGTGCAGAAGTTGCCGCGGATGGCGACGTCTTTCGGTCCCAATTCGAAGCCGATGCCCGTCGCTTCCAGCGCGCCGCGGCCGATGACGTATTGCAGCGGATCGTAACCGAACAGACCCAAGTGCCCCGGACCGCTTCCCGGAGCAATGCCCGGCTTCACCGGAATGCTGCCGCCTTGCACGCCGCGCTTCGCAAGAGCGTCGAGATTCGGCGTCTTAGCCGTTTCCAGCTCGGTGAGCCCGCCCGGTTTCTGCGGCAAGCCGCCGAGACCGTCGCCGACAAGCATCACGATCTTCGAATCGTTCTTAACGTGAAGGCTGCGAGTCAGCTCGTGCATATCCATGGAGAAACGTCCTTTACTCGTACTTGGTCCGAAGCGGGCCGGCCTTGAATCGATGAACGGCCCCGGTCGCGAGGTCTTGCGGTCGCGAATTCTATTGTGGTAACAAAATGCGACGCCTCCGCCCAGGGGCCGGCAGCCCGAACGCCCGGTTTCCGCGGCCCGGAAGATCACGAACTTTTTAGCCACCCTATCCCGCGGGAAAGCCTGCGCCCGATGACCAGCCGCAACGCGCCCGTTTCCTACGTGCGAAGCCGATTCCCGACGGCGGCGCTCGCGGAACGCACGCTCGACGCTTGGCGTCGACTCGTCGAAGATGACGGCCTACGTGAATCGCTGGAAGCGCCGGACGGTTGCTATCGGGTTACTTCCGCGAACGACAACGAAGCCCGCTCGGGCAAATCGTCGCGCCGGCCAACACGGCGGCCGCCGAATGTGAAACGCTGTTCGTCGTCGGGCCTACGGAAGCGATTGCCGACGCGCAACGTTTGATCGCCGCCTGCTCGCATCCGTTGCACAACTTGCTGCCGGCCGGCGGCAGAGCAGGGCGAGCTCGCGTCATATTGCTCGAAGCCTCGTACGACAACGATCTATTGCATGCCGCGCTCGATCTCGTGCGCCGAGCATGCGACGGACCGACATTACACGACCGCTGGGCCTTGGCGATCGTCGGACCTGCCGATGCGCACGATGAGGAGCAAGCGAGCGTCGTGCGCGAGTGCGCCGCGCCGTTGGCCGCGGCCTTGCTCGACGCCGTCGCAACGGACGACGATCTGCTTCGCCGACTTTTCGTGCAGGCCGCAACGCCCGAAGCCGGCACGGCGCTGGTCGCAGATCACTTGCCGTACACGCCGATGCCGAGGCTCGCGGCGAATCTCCCGGTCACCGGACCTGCGCTGTTGGCGGCCACGGCGATCGGCGTCGACACAGTGTCGTTGCTCAAGGGCTCGGTTTGGTTCTGGGAGGCCGCGAAGAAGCCGACCGCCAAGAGCCTGACGACTTCGGTAAATCTCGTCGCGCAACTGGCCGAATTCGTTCGTCGGCCGGGCTTCAGCGTCGCCGCTTGGCATCACGCGTTGGAACCGGTCGCCGAAGTGCTCGCCGCTTCAAGGTCCGGAGCTTGTGAAGTGTTGCCCGCTTATTGCCGCGAAGGGCGCGAGCGCTTGCAAACCTGCGATGCCGACTCCGTGCTTCATCTTTGGTGCGAAGCCCCGCGTCGCGACCGATTCGCAACCGACGTGACGGAAGCGTTGGCGGCGGAGTATGCGAAGTTCGCCCCGGCGGCCGAGATACGCCTCACGCGTTTGCACGACATCGGCACGGGGGAATTGTACCAATGGTTCGCGGCCGTTAAGGTGCTCGAAGAACTGATGTTCGCCAAAGATTCGTAACCGCAGGGGGTGGGCATGTCGCTCGTCGTCACTTGGCTCGGGCATAGCTGTTGGACGATCCGCACCGACAAGCATTTGCTGCTCATCGATCCGTTTCTGAACGACTCGCCGACGGCTCCTCTCAAGGCCGACGAAGTCGATCCGGATTTCATCCTGATTTCGCACGGCCACTTTGATCACATCGCCGACGCCGCGGAAATCGCCAAGCGCACGAACGCAACGGTGATTTCGAACTACGAAATCTGCACTTGGCTCGCCGCGCAAGGGGTGAAGAACACGATCGGCGGCAATCTCGGCGGCTGGTCGTCGCACGCCTTCGGCCGAGTGCAATCGACGCTCGCTTACCACAGCTCGCAACTCCCCGACGGATCCTACGGCGGCGCACCCGGCGGGTTTCTCTTCGTCATCGGCGACAAGCGACTCTATTTCGCTTGCGACACGGCGCTCTTCAGCGACATGCAACTCATCGGCGCCAAGGGTCTCGATTTGGCGGTCGTGCCGATCGGCGACTTGTTCACCATGGGGCCGGACGATTCGATCGAAGCGGTGAAACTTCTGACACCGCGGCACGTGTTGCCGACGCACTATGACACTTGGCCGCCGATCGCACAGGATGCGAAACTCTGGGCCGAGCGGGTGCGAACGGAAACAGGCAGCGCGGCGACAGCGCTCAAGCCGGGGGAAGCGATCACGCTGTAAAGCCCATCGGGAACACGCCTTATAGCGCTAGGCGGTGGTCGTCGGGGGCGTTTTCGGCGGGACGCTGACTTGAATATCGTTTCCTACGACGCGGGTGTCGAAGCGATCGACCTTCAGCTTCGGATTGTCGCGCCACGTACCGTCGCACAAGCCGAAGCGCCACGCGTGCCACGGGCAGGCGACTGCGCCGTCGTGCACTTCTCCGGCACCGAGCGAGGCGCCCATGTGCGGGCACAAATCGTCGATGGCGAAGTATTGCCCGCCGTCGTTGAACACGGCCACGAGTCGGCCGCTCACGACCACGGTGATGCCTTGTCCCTCGGGAATACCGCCAACTTGAGCGACGGTCGTGAATTCGGTCGACATCGTTGCCTTCACATATTTAGCCCCGGTGCTCGCCACCGGAATGTTCACCGTCGACTTTATCGCACTTCGCCGGAGTGCAAAAGGGATTGCGACGCCGGCCGGCTCTGAGAGAATGGCGATTTCCGCCGGGCGGAAGAGCGCGAAGACGAGCTTCGCGGCTAAATGAGTCACATCATTCGCGTCATTCCAAGATAAAAACATGCGTACCAATCCGGTCAAGCGTAAGCTTCGTGAAGGCAAACCGTCGTTCGGCACTTGGCTCGCTTTCGGCGATCTTTACGCCACGCGAGTGCTGGCTCGCATGGGCTTCGATTGGTTGACGCTCGACATGGAGCACTCGGCCATCGACTGGTCGCAGGCCACAGCGATTTTCGGCGCGATCGCCGACGCCGGCTGCGTGCCGCTGGCGCGCGTGCCCGACGGTTCGCATCCGCTGATCAAGCGTGTGCTCGACGCGGGAGCGTGGGGCATCGTGGTGCCGATGGTCGACACGGTCGAGCAGGCCCGCACGGCGATCCGCGCGGCGAAGTATCCGCCCGTGGGCAACCGGAGCATCGGCGGCGGCATGCACTCGATGAACTTCGGCACGACGGCGCTGGAGTACTACGAAAAGTGGAACGACGAAGTGCTCGTCGTGCTGCAAACCGAAAGCCCGCAAGGCGTCGCCAACGCCGAGCAGATTTATGCTGAGAAGGGTTGCGACGCGATCTTCGTCGGCCCCAACGACCTCCGTTGGCAGATGCGCAAGGAAGGCTCGCCGCCGCCGACCGACGCCGAGTTTGAGAAGATGATCGACGGCGTGGTGGCCGCCGGCAAGAAGACCGGCTGCCCCACCGGCATTCACGCGATGGACGTAGAATCAGCCCTGATGCGGGCCAAGCAAGGCATGCAATTCATCGCCGTGGCGAGCGACTTGCGATTCATGTCGCAAGCGGCGACGGCGGCGCTTGAGGCGCTGAACCCTGACCAGCAAGTGAAGGAAGCGGCGCGTTACTAACGACGACAAGTCGGGAGGTTGCCCCCATGGCGGAGTCGAAAGTCTTTCTGTTCGACGGCGAAGACCCTGAAATGCTGCAGGCGTCGGCCAAGGCCCGAGCGACTTTTCGATATTTTTGGCGTGAGCTGCATTGGGAATCTCGTCGCATCATACCGGGCCTGTCGCTGGCTTGCGTGAAAGCTCCGTTTAGCGACGGCGACGACGCACCGCCCTCGGACGACCATCCGAGCGTCGAACAAATGTGGGTCAGCGACATTCGCTTCGACGGTCGCGACGTCATCGGCAATCTCCTGAACTCTCCTAATTGGATCACGTCGGTTCAAGAGGGGGATTTGTCGGTCATGCCGCTCGCGGAAATCAGCGACTGGATGTATGCGATCGGTGACGACGTGTACGGCGCCTTCACCGTGAACTTAATGCGAGCCCGGATGAGCGCGCGAGAACGTCGCGAACATGACGCCGCCTGGGGCCTCGAATTCGGCGATCCCAAGACGATTCGCGTGATCCCCGCGGACTTTCCTTCGCACGGGGAGCATCCGATGAGCGAGAATATGGCTCCCAGTTTTCGCGACGAACTGAAAAAGCAACCGTCGATGCTAAATTCCAAAGACGACGACGGCTGGACGCTCCTTCATCGCGAGGCCTTAGGCGGCAATCTCGCCACGGTTCGCGTGCTGCTCGAATACGGCGCGGATCGAAATGCCAAGACGCCCCATGGAATGACGCCCCTGCAATTGGCGAAATCACTCGGCTGGGACAAAGTAGCGACGCTACTCTCCGCCGGCTCTATGAGGTGATTCCCTTCGTCAACTCCATGAACGCCGTTTCCAGGTTGATCTCTTCCGTCTTGAACGACTTCACCTTCAAGCCGGAAGTCACCAAGAGCGTCGGCAGTTCCGAATAGTCTTCCACGTCGGGCTTCAGGACGACGGAGAGTTCGCCGTCCGGCGAGATATCGATGCGTTCAACGGCCGGATGTTCGCCGAGCAGCTTGGCCGCGGCGTCCGTCGCCGACGTTCCTTCGCCCGGGCCGCCGGCGATTTGAATCTTCAGCACGATGCTGCTGCGGACTTGTCGCATCACGTCCGCGACATCGGAATTCACGAGCAACTCGCCCCGCTCGATGATGCCGACCTTGTTACAGATGTCGGCCAGTTCCGGCAGGATGTGGCTGGAAACCATGATCGTCTTGCCCATGCCGCGCAGCTCTTTGAGCAGCCCGCGAATCTCAATGCGGGCCCGCGGGTCGAGGCCGCTGGCCGGCTCGTCGAGCAACAGCACCTGCGGGTCGTGCAACAGGACGCGGGCCAGCCCGAGGCGCTGCGTCATGCCGCGGGAGAGGCTCGTCACGAAAGCGTCGCGTTTGTAGCCGAGGTCGACGAGTTCGAGCACGTCGTCGCAGATTTTCCGCCGCGCCGCGCCCTTGATGCGGTAGCAGGCCGCGAAGAATTCTAAGTACTCGATCACCTTCATATCGTCGTACACGCCGAAGAAGTCGGGCATGTAGCCGATCGAGCGGCGAATCTCTTTCGGATTCGTATAGATCGATTGTCCGCACACATACGCTTCGCCCCAGGAAGGGTTCAGGAGCGTCGCGAGAATCCGCATCGTCGTCGTCTTGCCGGCGCCGTTGGGCCCGATGAAGCCGAAGACGTCTCCCTTATCGAGCTTCAAGTTCAGCGATTTCACGGCGAATAGTTCGCCGTACTTCTTCGTGAGGTCGCGAGTTTCGATCACGTTTGATGCTTCGTCGTAAGTGGTTGTCGTCACGCGCAGATCAATCGCGATGCGCGTTCCGTCTTAATCTACTGTTTTGTCTTTACCGGAATCGTCATCCGCACGATCGTGCGATGCAGATCGTGCTCGCGCGGAACTTCGGCGCCGCCATACGCCACGACGAACTTCGGCGTCGCCGCCTGTTCACCGTCGCCGATCGAGCCGACGAAGACCGCCCGCCGCAGTTTCAACAATTCGCTGAAATCCAATCGCGAAAGTTCGTCGTTGTTCAGCCTCGAGTGCTCTTCGCTGCCGAGAGCCTGGAAGAACAAAACCTTCGTCAGAACCTCCGCCGGGTCGAGACTCGAAACGTCGTGCGTTTGCGTCCGCATGCCGGGGCTCAGCTCGCGCCGCGTGCGCTGCATGATTTGCGAGTTGGCCAACAGCCCGCGCAGGTCGCGATCGGAAAGTTTGCGGATGTCGATCGACTCGCCCGGAGCAAGGCGCGGAACTTCGTAGGCCGTGGTCTTGTAGCACAACACGCCCGACTCAAACGGCACGCCGAGCGGGTTCTTGAGCGTCCCCGCGAGCTTGCCCGACGCATCTTCGCCGAGTTCGCCATGTAGGCTTTGTGGCGCACGAGCCTGCCAATCCGCTGCAAATAGTTTGCTCGACCAAACTTTGATCGGCGTTCCGTCGAGTTTCGCCAAGTCGGCCGACAGTGAATATGACGATGCAAACCAACTCGGCCCCATGTCGCGACGGTGCATGCCGCCGAGCCCGAAGCCTGGCGCACCGAACCATGACGTCGTTTGCTTTAAGCCTTCGAGCTTCCCGGAAAACAACCTCGTCGGCGGCTCGGTCGTGAGATCGTAAGCGCGGCTCACCGGGCTGAACACGCCCGCAAACGTCCGTCCTTGCACAACGCCGCTGCGAGCGTCAATGTCGACGAGGTCGATCTGGTCGACGCGGAGCTGATCTCCCTTAAGCCAAACGGCGGCAAAGTAGGCGATGATCGACGTTGCAATGACTATCGTCGGGAAGGTGAGCCAGGTCAGTTCCGTTCGCTTTAGCAGACGCCGCACCAGCAAATAGTCTCCCGGACCGATCAAGGCGATGTATAGCAGCACGAGAAACGCCAGGGCAAAAAACGGCACGGTCTGCACGCCCGCGTATTGATCAATCGCCTGATGCAGTTGGCCGGCGAGATCCTCAAAGCCGTAATACGGGCCCGAAGAACCGAACACGCCCGGTCGTCCTTCGATCTGCAGTTGCCCGAGCGACTCGTCCATGACCTTGGCGAGCAACAAGCTGCGACCCGCCCATGGGTCGAGTAAGGCATGTTCCAGGTCGATCGTGATCCACGTCGCCACGCCGAAACCGCGGGCTTCACGCAGCACGAACGGCAAATCGCCTTCGGCCAATTCGACGGTCGCATCGGGCGCCGCGGCTCGCGGAATGCGAATCTCGGCGAGCGACGACGCTTTGACTCCCAGCGGTTTATTGCCGCCGACGAAGGCCTCGAGCGCCGGCCCGCGGCAACGGCACGGGCGCGTCGGTCTTCAAGCCGCAGATCGTCGAAAGCGGTCCGCCGGGGCCAAGCAGCGTCGGTGCATCGCGGCCGCAGACGACGAATACGCGCCCGCCGGACTCCAGATACTCCCGCAACGCGCCGGCCTGCGCCGAGTCGGGCGTCAGCGCCGCGTAACGATCGAGTTGATCGGCGGAAATCAGCACCGCGTCGACGGCGTCGTAACCGGAAGCGCGCGTCGGCAATTGCAGCGGGCTCGACACCTCGGCGACGACGAGCTTCTGCTGCTGTTGATTGTTGCGGCCGAAGGCGTCGGCCATTTGCCTCAATGTCGACGACCGCCCGACACACACGACCACGCGATCGCCGGCGTTGAGCGGATAGCCCATGTGCGGCCGGCCGTCGAAACGATCGGTCGTGAACGTTTCATTCACGATGCCGTCGGTCGGCGTTCGAACCATGATGTTGAGCGAAGGGTCGGCGCTGCCGAACCGCACGTAGCCGGTCACCGTGGTCGTTCGCCCGGCGTTGAGTTGCAGTGAAATCGGCGGGTAGCTGCAGGCCACGTCGTCGGAATCGGCCGTTTGCAGCACAAGGTCGGCCGCTTCCGAATTGGGTCCGGCGAGTACGTCGATCCGCACCGGCGTCCAGCGGCCGAGCTTATAGACGCCGTCGATACCGGCCTTCACTCCGATGACGACCGGCTTCTTCGCAGGCTCCGGAGGCCGCGCAACGTCGGCATCTTGGGCCGCTGCCGTCCATGCCGAAAACATGACGCCGACCGCACACGCGGCTCGCAGCACCGGCGCTCGTCCGACGAACTTCGGCCGCATCACGGCTTCTCCGCATTATCACAAGTGCAGAGAAACTGATTGCAGCCGGGACAACCGGAGCCGTACTTCTTCATCACGGCTTCATTCAAATCGACCCCGGCTACGTTCGCAATGGTCGTGAGCCAAGCGATCACGTCGGCAAACTCGCCGAGCCGTTCCTCATGCGTGCCGTTGCGGAGGCAACTGGCCAACTCACCGATTTCTTCCATGAGCCACATGAACGTGCCGTCGATACCGCGGGCCTGATCCTTCTCGAAATACATTTCGCGGATCAGGTTTTGAAACGCTGCGCAGCGAGATATCACCGGCAGCGGAGGACGGGGCGGAAGATGCGGATGGTTCGGCCATGGTCGTCTCGGTCGTTACTCCAATTTGAGCTTTCGCGATGCGCCGCCGCCGTCAATTTGATTGAGCTTCGTGCGGGCTCGCTCCGCGACGGCGTCATTCTTGCGCCTTCGGCCGCCTTGAGCAAGCCAGTCCAAAGCTCGGCGTCTTCGGCTTCCAGTGTAACGGCCGCTTCATACTCCGCCACGGCCGCGGCATAGTCCTTCAGACCCAAGCAGGCTTCCGCCGTGAGGCGATGGGCCGTCACGTCTTCCACGTCGCACTGAATCGCCTCGGTTCCCCAGCGTCGGGCCGTTGGGAAGTCGTCGGCGTCGAGTGCCATTTGAGCCAGCTTCTTGCGCAGTACGCCGTCGTCGGCGTCGGCCAAAGCCAGTTGCTGGAGTGCAACGGCCAACTTCGGCGCTTCGCCGGTCACGAGATACGTCTTGGCGAGAGCCTTCTTCCACTTGGCCTCAAAAGGAAACTGAGCTACGCCGAGCGAAAACAGCTCTTCCGCCTCGGCATACTGCTTGGCTTGAAACTTCAGTGAAGCGGCGAGCCAGAGCGCCGCGGCGTCGGGCTTCATACGATCGAGCGCCTTGTCGAGCACCTCGGCCGCCAAATCGTCTTCGCCGATCGATAAGCGGACCTTCGCCAGCGCAAACGCGGCTTGCTGATTCTTCGCGTCTTTCGCCAATACGGCCTTCGCCAACTTGCCCGCCTCGGGATACTCTTCGCGCTCGGCGTAAGCCGCCGCGAGCTTGCCCGCCGCCGCAAGGTCGTCAGGATCTGCGCGGTGAGCCTTTACCAATTCAGAGAACTTAGTTTCGTCGGCCGGAGCGCCGGCCGACAACCCCTTCGCGATAGTTCTCACATATTCCAAATATCCCTTTTCGAAATCGGCCTGCTCCACGTTGAACGACCGCTGCAACGCTCCCCGCGTATCCAAGTTGTCGCGGTAACAGGCCAGCATCTTGGCGAGTGCGTCGTCGCCGTAGGTCTTTAGCATGTATTGGGCATAGAGCTGCGCCTGGCAGTAGGCCATCTGCCAATCGAGGCTGCTCTTCGGACGTACGAAGCCGAGATTGATCGTGTCGAGATTGAACAGATCGTTCTTCGGCACTCGTTCGACAAGCAGCCGATTCCATACTTCGGAACGCGGGTAGCCTTCGCTCTCAACCGCCAACGCTTCCGTATACCAGTGCGGAATATTAAACCGGCTCTGCTGCAGGTTGAGCACATGCACGAACTCGTGCTTCAACACGCGAGCCCAGTTGAACTTTTCCGGCATGTCGCCCGGCGACGCCAGCGCCACCATCTTGCCTGCACATGCACCGACCGTGCCGACGAACGGCAATCCGACCATGCGAGCGCTGAACCAGCCGTGGCCGCCCGTATTGCGCGAACGGTTGAAGATTTCGAAGAGCGATTTCCCCTCCGGCTCGAAGCCGTAGAGCTTCGTGAGTTCGGGATAAACTTCGTCTTCCAAATAGCGGGCTGCGTATTTTGCGAGGAGTTCGTCCTTGCCGCGATCGAACTTGATGACAAAGTGCTCCGTCTCAATGACGGCGTACTCCGACAACACGTCGAGCACCTTCCGCATGTTCATCACGCGCACGTTGAACGGGTCGATGGCGAACGACTCGTCGAGCAACTTGCGGGCTTCCACTTCTTCGCCCAGCCGCATGTACATGAGGCCCAACTCACCGCGGGCTTGCGTCAGCGGCGGAAGTTTTTCGACGGCCAGCTTGTAATAGTCGGCCGAGGCGGGAAACCGGCGAAGCGAATCGAAGGCGCCCGCCAACGCGGCGTAAAACTCGCCGGCGTGCGGATTGTTCGACTCGACCTCGGCGACGATCTTTTTGAAGCGTTCCGATTTCTGACCGGCTTCATACCAGCCGTCGAGCACGGCGTAAGCGGCCGCCAACCGGCCGAGCGTTTCTTCCGAGCGCAGGATTCAGCTTGAGCGCATCTTCCAATACTTTGACGGCTTCGGCCGCTTCGTAATTGGCCAAATGCACGTCGGCCTTCGACCAATGAGCGGACAAGAGTTTCGGATTGATCTCCAAGGCCCGCTCGATCGAACGGCGGGCGACGGCCATGTCGAAATTGATGATCGCCAGCCGCGCCAGCGCCGCATAGACTTCCGCAGCCCGCGGGTTCAGCGTGAGCGCGGCCTTAAATTCTTTCTGAGCCTCGGGCTCGTTGTACTTTTCCAGAAAGAGCATGCCGCTCTCATAGCGGGTTTGCCAATAGTCTTCATCCAAGTCCATGGCGCTGGGGAGCAATTCGTTCACGAGAAACGTGAACTGATCGCTTAGCCGAGCCCAGCGGGCATACTGAGCCGCACCGAGCCCGATGTAGCGAAGATCGTCGGGATCGGTAAATTCGTCGGTCGCGTTGTAGTCGTCGACGAAATACTTGTAGCCGGCTTCGGCTTCCTCAAGGCGCCCGGCCGTACGATGCAGTTCGGCGGCGATCCAGCGAGCCAGCCGATTTTTGGCGTCGGCGGCCAGGGCGGCCTTCACGCCGGCGGCGGCCTGCGGATAGTCGCCGGCATCGAACGCCAACCGGGCCCGCTCGGCATGCAACCAGCCGACGACCGGCGAGGCTTCGTCGGCCTTAGATTTCGCCAAGCCGGCTTCAATGGCGGCCGCAGCTTCGTCGAGCTTGCCTTCCGCCGCGAAACAGCGAGCCAGCCCGAGCGCGGCGTCTTGCGGAAGTTTGTCGCGGGCCGCTTCGTACTGCTCTTGGGCTTCGGCGTAACTTCCGCCGAGATAGAGCTTACGAGCCTCGACGAGCGGTGACTTCTTCTCCGCGACATCGTCGGCAGCAACGGCAACGCCCGAAAACGTCAACGCTGCAACCACGCCCCCCAGGACAACTTGCAGCACGGCTCGACGCACGGCACGCTCCTTCGACAGACGCGCAAACGCGACACGCCGGTTATCCTATCGCGCCGGCGGTAATTCCGCCTGCAAAATCCAGCGGACGACTTCGGCCAAGCCGTCGTCGTCGTGATGCGGGGCGATGTGGTCGGCGGCGTCTTTTAGCTCGGCCACGGCATTACCCATCGCGATGCCGAGGCCCGAGCCGGCGAGCATCGGCAGGTCGTTCACATCGTCGCCGACCGCAACGATCTCTTCGTCGGCAATCCCCCACTGATCGGCGAGAAAGCGGACTCCGCTCCACTTGGTCGCCCCGGCCGGCGCAATCTCGCACATAAATCCGTCGTAGCGAGGACTACGAATTACGTGGGTGTAAAGCCGTTCGGGCACCTTGCGCTGCAGAGCTTCGTCGAGGGCAAGCATATCGTCGCGCGACCCCATCGCGAACCCGGCAAACACGCCGGCCGGCGGGTTCGAATAAAGATCGGGGACGGCGAGGCCGCAACCTTCGTTGAGATCGAAGTATTGCCTCATTTCCGGGCCGACGTTCTCGCCGTCGCGATAGTAGTAGTCGAACCCTTGATCGAAAGTGTCCGCATACAGCACGGCGTCATGGCCGCGAGTTACGGTGACGTCCAGTGTTTTCTGTAGGTGTTCGCGGTCGAGACTCGCCACGTGCAACGTGCGATGACTCAGCGGGCATTTGATCAACGCGCCAGGCGCTGACGATCGGCGCGTCGATCCCGAGCGGCTCGACCAGCGGTAGCGCGCGGCTATAGCGACGACCGGTCGCCAACACGAGCCGCAAACCGGCGGCGGCCGCGGCTCGCAGCGCGTCGCGAACTTTCGGAGTCAGCTCGTCACGGCTGTTGACGAGCGTCCCGTCGATGTCGATCGCTAGGAGCTTGTAGGGAAGGAGAGGCATCGGCGTTCAAACGCTTCACAATTACGGAAACGCGGCAGCAAGCTCCGCAGCTGAATGGGTTAGACGGCGGCCGCCATTTCTTGGAGTTGAATCGTGGCGCGTTGTTGTTCCTTTTCGAGGAACGTGCGCCCTTTCTTCACATTGATATGGTCCCACGGCAGCCGATCCATCAGTTCATACGGACGATGGATGAACATCTCCGGCGACAGATTGAGATCGCGCATCGCTTCCCACCAGACGGCGGCTTCGAAATGTTCGAACCAGCTATTGAGCCGCGACCCGCGACGCCAGCAAAGCTCGATGACGTCGGCCACGCGACGATCGCCACGGCTGAGCAAACCTTCGAGCATGCTCGTCTCCGTGTCGTGGCATTTGATCTTCACCGCCTTGATGGCGCAGCGGTGCCGCATGTAGCGATGAGCCCACGCGAAGTACTCGCGGCTCTGCATGCCGTTCCACTGGTAGGGCGTGTGCGCCTTGGGAACAAAGTTCGACACGCTCGCGGTGACAGGGATGTTGCGCCCTTTCACTTCCTTACCGATGCGTGAAATCGTCTCGGCCATGTCGACGATGCCGTCGAGATCGACGCGTCGTTCGCCGGGCAGGCCGATCAAGAAGTACAACTTCACATGCGTGTAGCCGTTGGCGACGGCGGTCCGCACGCCATCGAATAAGTCGCTGTTCTTAATCTTCTTGCGGATCTGCTCGCGCATGTCGTCGCGAGCGACTTCCGGCGCCAACGTGAGGCCGCGATTGTCTCCTTCGATCAACGCCGTGAGCGCCTTCAGTTGCTCATTTACGCGTAGGCTGGGCAGCGCGAGCCGCACGTTATGCGGCTGAAACGTCTCGTACATTCGCCGCACAAGCTCTTCGAAGTACGGATAGTCGCTGCTGGAGAGCGACAGCAGCGAGACTTCGTCGAGCCCCGTGTTCTCGTACATTTTCCAAGCGCTTTCAACGATCCGCTCGACCGACCGAATTCTGAGCGGACGCTTGATCACCGTGCTTTGACAGAAGCGACACTGCCACGGGCAGCCGCGCATGATTTCGATGGCGATGCGGTCGTGAATCGTTTCCGCGGCCGGCAAGATCGGAGCAAGAGGAAGCGCCGCCGTTTCCAAGTCGCCGATCACCGAAGGTTCGATCGTCGCGGCAAGCTCGCTGCGTAGGGCTCGTAATCCGCGGAACCGGCCGTCGTCGAAATACTCGGGCTTAAAGAACCGAGGGACGTAGGCAAACGGCAAGCGTGCGGCCAAGCGGGCCAAAGCGTCGGAACGTTGCCTTTGACCTGCCGGGCCTTCCAAAGGCTCGGCCCCTTGCAGAATCGCCCGGCGTACTTCGAGCCACGCATCACAAACGGCCGGCAGCGCCGGTTCGCCGTCGCCCGTGATGACGACGTCGATAAACGGCGCAATCGGCTCGGGATTCTGCGCCACGGGCCGCCGGCAATCACGAGCGGATCGGCCAGCGTGCGACCTTCGCTTCGCAGGGAAATCCCCGACAGGTCGAGCATCGTCAGCAGGTCGGGATAGCTGATCTCGTATTGGAGCGAGAACCCCAAGACGTCGAATTGTCGCAGCGGAGTGAAAGTCTCCAGCGAATAGAGCGGCACGCCTTGCGCGCGGAGGACCGCTTCCATATCTTTCATCGGCGCATAGGCCCGCTCGCAGAGCCAGTCGGAACGCTGGTTCATCTGCGTGTAGAGCACCTGCAAGCCTTGGTTGCTCATGCCGACGCTGTAAAGGTCGGGAAACGCCAAACAGAGCTTGCCCGCGACCGAACCGTGGTCTTTGCGGACGCTGTTGAGTTCGCCGCCGACGTAAGCAATCGGATTGAAGACGCGCGGGAGAACCGTGCGATCGAGTCGATCCTTTAATTCCCGGTTGATATATCCGATTTCCCGGTTTCTATGGTCGACCATTAACCACCTCAGGGCCTGCTCGGCCCGCCGCAACTTGTTGACCTGCTTCGCATTATCGCAAACGGCAGCGAGTTGCAGTAGGGGATTTGACGATAAAGCCTGTAGTATGACGTAGAGTTGCGAATCCTGCGGGCGGCGTTTCAACGCCGGTTTCTCGGGCCCATTATCCCTCGAACCGACCATGTCGACGACCTTGCGCCCCACCACTGTCGCTGCAGCGAGCCTCGTGCTCGCGACGTTGCTTACTGCTCACGCCTCGGCGCAAACCAGCACCGCCGAGTTCACGTCCCAGCGCGAACGCATGACGCGCGACGAAGTGCAAGCCGCGGGCGTAAAAGATCCGCGGGTGCTCGATTCGATCCGCACCACGTTGCGGCACGAGTTCGTCAACTTCCGCGATCGACCGTACGCGTACTTCGACATGGCCCTGCCGATCGGCAACGGCCAGACGATTTCGCCGCCGTTCATCGTGGCGTACATGACCGAACAGCTCGATCCGCAGCCGACCGATAAGGTGCTCGAGATCGGCACCGGCAGCGGCTATCAAGCGGCCGTGTTGAGCCCGCTGGTCAAAGAAGTGTATACGATCGAAATCGTCGAACCGCTCGGGAAGCAAGCCGCGAGGGTGCTGCAAAAGCTGAAGTACAAGAATGTGTTCACGAAGATCGGCGACGGCTATCAAGGCTGGCCCGATAAGGCGCCGTTCGACAAGATCATCGTGACCTGTTCGCCGGAGAAGGTTCCGGCGCCGCTGGTCGAGCAGCTCAAGGAAGGGGGCCGCTTGATCGTGCCGCTCGGCGAGCGCTATCAGCAGATGTTCTATCTGTTCAAAAAAGAAAACGGACAGCTCGTGAGCGAAGCCCTGCGGCCGACCCTCTTCGTGCCGATGACCGGCAAGGCGGAAAGCCTGCGGGAAGTGAAGCCCGACGCCGCGAAGCCGAAGCTCATCAACGGCAGCTTCGAAGAGATGTACAAAGAGAATGAGAAGGACGTGCCGTCGAATTGGCATTACGTGCGCCAAGCAACGCTTGTGGCCGACGAAACCGAAGCCCCGGACGGCGGCAGTTTATCGTCTTCAAGAACGACACGCCGGGCCGCGGCAGCCAATCGCTGCAAGGCTTCGCCGTCGACGGCAAGGTCTGCCGCGCCATCGAGGTGATGTTCGAAGTGCGGGGCGACAACATTCGCCCGGGCGCAACGCGCGACCAAATGCCGCTAGTGGCCGTGACGTTCTATGACGAGCGCCAAGACGTCGTCGGCGACCGCGCGATCGGCCCGTGGCGCGGCACGTTCAAATGGCAGCGAGAGCACGCCGAACTCGAAGTGCCGTTGAAGGCCAAGACCGCAATCATCCGCATCGGTCTGCTCGGCGGCGTCGGCGAGATTGCGTTTGACAATCTGACGATTCAGGCGGTCGAGAAGTTTTAGGGCGATCGTCAATCTGTTTTTCGGCCGGCGCATATTGCATGGCATCCGTCAAACGAGCTTTTGGCCAGCCGGCCAAAAGCTCGTTTGATTTCGCGCCGGCGAATCTGGGATAATGCGACGTGCCGCACCGTGTTGCGCGGCGGGGAAGTTACGTCGACGACGCTTCTAGCGAGCCGGGAGCAGCAGCGACCGGAGTTCTTGCATGTCGCGCAGGAATCAACGTAAGTCGCGCCTTGCGAATGTGACTTACGTCGAGACTTGGCGGCGTATGTGTGCACGGCGTGCGCACTCGTTCCGGCCGTTAGTGCGCGTTGGAGCGCTTACCAACAAGGGTGCGCACTAAGAGCTTGGACTAGTGCGCAGCGCGCCGAATGCGCACTATCGATTGGCGACGTAAGTCGCGCCGGCGAAACGAGACTTACGTCGTTTGAAGTTGATGGAAGCAAAGTCGAATGGTCTCTCGCTTGCGCAGTCAGGGCGAGCCTGCGAAGTTTGCGTGCTTTCCGGTATAGCGGTTGGTAGACTTGTAAGCCTGCTGGCCTTGGATTTTCCCGCCTTTTTCCGACGGATGCCCGCCATGCGTAGCCGCTGGATCGTCGCCGCCTGTTGTCTCGGAATGCTGCCTGCGTTCATGGCCGCCGACTGGCCGCAGTGGCGAGGGCCGAATCGTGACGGGGCCGCGCCGGAGTCGCCGGCTTTGGTCGCGTCGCTGCCGACAGACGGCTTGTCGCCGACTTGGTTGAGCGAACCGCTGCCGGGCGGCGGAGGAGGAGGCTGGGGCAGCCCGATCGTGGCCGACGGCAAGGTGTTTCTCTTCACACATCATAAGTCGCTTCGCAAGGGCGCGACGGTGCCGAAGCGGAAGTATCCGTACTTGGCCGACGACAAGCGCGGCGGAATGTCCCCCGCCGAGTTTGAGGAGTACGAAAAGAACCGGCGGGCCGAAGACGCCGAAATCGCAAAACTGTTTGAGTTTCAAGAGACTCTCGTCGCGATGGACGTCGCGGGCGGCAAGACGCTGTGGCGCGCCGACACGCCGAGCGTCTACACGCGATTCGTCCATTCCGGCACGTTGGCCCATCGCGACGGCAAGCTCTACATTCTCGGCGCGCCGCTCAAGGCCCGTTGCTTGAGCGCCGTCGACGGCAAGGAACTATGGAGCACGCGACTGCCGACGGAAACGACGGATGAATTTTATTCATCAAGCTTCCTGATTGCCGACGGCGCGGCCGTCGTGTTCGGCGGCAAGCTCTACGGCCTCGACGCCGCCACAGGCAAGCTCTTGTGGGAAGGAACCGACAAGATGAAGGGACAACACTCCAGCGCCTCCGCGTGGACGCACGACGGCCGAGAACTTGCGGTCGCAAACGTATCAGGGGGCGACACCATCGGCTTCGAGCCGCGCACCGGCAAGGAACTTTGGCGCGTCAAATCGGAAGCCAACAACTCGACGCCGGTCGTGATCGGCGATCGCATGATTACTTACGGCGGCAGCCGACGCGCCGGGATGCGTTGCTTCAAGCTTTCGGCCGACAAAGCGGAAGAGCTTTGGAACTATCAGCGAGCCGGCGACAAAGGAAGCAGCCCGGTCGTGGTCGACGGAGCCGTGTACGTGCAAGGTGAAAAGCGGTTGGCTTGCGTCGACCTAGAAACGGGCGACGAACTCTGGAGCGCAACGCTCGATCTGGCATCGCCGCAGTACACATCGCTCGTCGCGGCCGATGAAAAAGTAATTTACGCCTACGACGGTCTCACGTGCTTCGCGGCCGACAAGGGCGAGTTTCGGCCGTTAATCGAAGTGAAGTTCAACAAGGCCGGATTGATGGCCAGCGAAGACGCACAGCGAAAATTGCTGAAGCTCGACGAAGTGGAACGGAAGCCCAACGGGTTGGAGGAGTCGACCAAAATCTACCAACGTGAGATCGGCAACCAAGGCCCGCTGCCTTGCACCTCGCCGGCAGTCGTCGACGGGCGACTGATTCTGCGGCTGCGCGACCGCGTGGCCTGCTACGACCTGCGAGCGGCGGCAACGCCGAGTTCCGGAGAGTAGAACGCCACGCCCTGTTTCGGTCGTGTCGGTTCGTTCGCATGTAGGAGCAGAGGGCGAAGTGCGAACGACCGTTCACGATGGAGCAGGCAGATGGCGGGCAGCAATTGGCGAACCGTGGCGACAGTCTTGCTAGCGTTGTCTGCGATTCGTACCGGCGCGGCCGCCGAACCGCTGAACTTGTACGAAGCGATCGAAGACGGGGCGGTCGAGGCCAAAGTCATTGCCCGCGACGCATATCACCTGCGAGTGTTCCTGAAGAACCCCGGCAAAAATCCCGTCAGCGTGGAACTTCCGCCGGTATTGGCGGCGCGACCGGTCTTGGCCCAGGGATTTTTCAATCCCGGCGGCGGTCAGCAAGGAAGCGGCACTTCGATGTTCGGCCAAGGCTCACAATCGGGCGGCCAAACGCAAGCGATTAGCGGGCCGTCGCCATTTATGGGCGGCGGTTCCTCGGGCATGGGGCTCTCCGCCGCAGGGGGCGGCTTACAAGGGGGCGCCGTGTTCGCCATCCCGCCGGAAAGCGTGCGAGAGTTTCGCGTCGGCACGGTGTGCGTCGAACACGGCAAGCCGAATCCGCGAAATTCGGTGAAGTACGAACTCGTGCGGCCGGAAGAGGCGGGCGTCGGGCCGGAGTTGCAAGACGTGCTCGTGCAATCGCGCGGCGGCAAGCTCGATCGTGACGTCGTACAAGCCGCGGCGTGGCATTTGGCCAACGACAAGACCTGGGACGAACTGCGACAGATGTCGACGTGGGTTGCGCTCAATGCGAAGGCGCCGCTGTTCTCTTCGCAGGAGCTCATGGCGGCACAGCAACTCGTGACCGGAGCCGAGCGCCGCGTCGCCGAACGTGCGAAGAAGAGCGAACGACCGCTGGCTGCAAGCCGCGGAAAGCCCGTCGAGCAGAACGCAGCCGGACGTTGGTTACCAACTTCGGCGAAGAAGCTGTAGAGCGCTCGCTTCGAGCGACTTCTAAGACTCAGCCCTCTCACCCCCGGTCCCTCTCGCTAATAGAGCGGAAGGAGCGGGCGGCGAGCTTGGCTTAGTTCGCAGCGAAGGCCGGGACGCCTTCGACATAGACCCGGTTGCCTTTTTCGGCGGCGACATTAAAGGCGTTCTGTCCGCGGTTCATCAGCGAACCGGCGTCGTCGAGCCGAGCGATTTCGGTGAGCCCGAAGCTCGCCGTGATGCGAAGCGATTCCAATCCGTCAAACGGCAGCTTGCACTTCTCGACGGCTTGCCGCACGCGTTCGATCTTCTGAGCCGCTTCGTCGGCCGGCAAGCCGGCGAGGACGATGGCGAATCGATCTTCATCCACGCGGGCCAGCATTTCCTGATCGCGAAGGATAGCCTTGAGAAACTGCGCGACGGCCCGCAGCACGACGTTGCCGGCTTCGTGACCGTGCTTGCCGACGATGTCGGCAAATTGATCGACGCCGCAGTACAGGATGGTGACCGGAGCTTGATACTTGTGGTGCTGCTCGACGCGGCGGCGAACGTCTTCACCGAACGCTTCCCGATTGGGCAACGAGAGGAGCGGGTCTTTTTCATTGACCGCTCGATCGGCCGACTTCGGTTCGGCCTTGGGCGACGCCGCAGACATCGGGCCGCCGTGCTTCACGAGGTTCTTACCGTCGTGAAGGTGCACGCAGTTGCGGCCCGCCTTCTTCGACGCATAGAGACCTTGGTCGGCACGAGCGATGAGCGAATCGACGTCTTCGCCCGCTTGGGCTTCGGCGATGCCGCCGCTGGCCGTGACCTTGAGCTTTTGGCCTGCCGACTCGACGACCATGCGTTCGATGGCCGTGCGAGCTCGTTCTGCAGCCAAAACGCCGCCGTTCGATTCGGTCGCCGGCAGGATCACCGCGAATTCTTCGCCGCCGTAGCGGCACACCAGGTCGACGTCGCGCATGACCATCGAGAGGGTACAGGCGACATGGCAGAGCACGTCGTCGCCCGTTTGGTGGCCGTACGTGTCGTTGAACTTCTTGAAGTGGTCGATATCAAACAGCAGCAACGACACCGGCGTGCGGTAACGTTGGTATTCCGACACGCGACGTTGGATTTCGTCGTCGAACGCCCGACGGTTGAGAGCGCCGGTCAGGGCGTCGGTGCGGGCCATCTCCATTTGGCTTTGCAGCGCGGCGGCTTGTTCGGCCAGCTTGGCTTCGGCCGAGCGAAGTTCACTTTGCAGTTGTTCGTTGGCGGCGGTTACCTTGGCGACGGCCGCAATCACCGCGGCTTCGACGTCGACTTTCGGTTCGCCGGCGGCGACGTTGAGTTCGTCGTTGATTTGCTTAACGCGAGCGTTGTGCTCGCCGACGTCGTGGCCGATGCGGCCGGTCAGCCGATAAACCTGTTGCATGGCTTCATGCAGCTTCTTGGAATCTTCGCGTTGCTTCTCGCGGATGGCTTCAAGTTCGGCCGCTTCGCCCCCTTCCGTAACGGCATGCGGTTTGGCAGGTCCGGCAAAGAGCCACACGGCGGCGGCTCCGAACAAGAACTGCACGATGGCGACGATCGCCAAAATGTCGATTCCGAATTGATAACCCTGATCCATGATTCCGCGCGTTCCAGCTAAGACTGAGGCCAAACAAGGTGCGCTCGGCCCGACATTGGTGCGTGTCAGAAAACCGGCTACAGACATTTAGGTTAAACTTGGGGGTCTGCAAATCAGGGATTGCGGTTTTGTGAAACTCCGGCGACGGCCGGTAGCGAACATGCCGGTCGTAGCGGCGAAGAATGGCGCAAGTACGCCGGCCGCCGAGCCATGGCCGAGGTTGAGAGTTATGCGAACCGGCTCGCTCGGGCAGATCGCCCGACGTCGAACTCCCACCGTCTCTCCGGCCATGCGGCGAAATGGGGCGAACTGAACCTTTGCTGGACGACGCCCCGCGGGACCGTCATAATAGCCAAAGGCGATATGTTCGTTTCGGGAGGCGCTCGGGCATGCTTTGGGCGGTTGTGGCGGCGAACGAAGAAACGGCCGGTGCGAAGCAGATCATTTGGCTGGTCGCCGGCTTTGCGATTGCCGTCGCGATCGGCATTTACCTTGTGGGCAAAGTGCGGCGCGTATCGAGAAACGGAGCCCGCCGACACGAATTTGCTCACGAACTTCCGAGATTTGCATGCGCGAGGTGAGCTATCCGACGAGGAATACCGAACTATAAAGGCACAGCTAGCGACTCGAATCCGCGACAAACTGTTTGTGGAAGCGGAACAGGCCGAGAAAGCCGATTCCGCCGATTCGTGAAGCTGTGAGGATGACGCCGGCGGCGATTTCGGAGTCGCCGACGGCGTTGCGAGCGACGTGCTGAGTCTGAGATCGAAAGACGTGATTTTCTCTGGGAAGAGGAAACCGTCGTCCGGATGCGACGTATTAGATGCGTAGCTCGGATGGTTACGGACAGGGAAGGCCTGCCGGTCGAATGGGTGTCGACCGCTCGAGCGACAACTTACGGATTATTCTTCGAAGCTTGCCGACCATTAAGGGCGGCGACCTTCGGGAGAGACGAAAGGAACAGGCATGCCTTCAGGACGGGATCTTACGGGCGGACGACGCAGCGCAGGCACCACGAAGAAGAACGCATTCTGTTCGTTCTGTCGGAAGAGCTATCGCGACGTGGGGCCCTTGGTCGAAGGGCCGGGCGACGTCTACATCTGCGGTGAGTGCATCGAGCTCTGCCAATCGATCCTCGACCAAGAGCGCCGCCGCCGCGGCACCGGCAAGCCGCTGTTCAATCGGATTCCGCCTCCGCGCGAAATCATGAGCAAGCTCGACGAATACGTCGTTGGGCAAGAGCAGGCCAAGAAGGTGCTCTCCGTCGCCGTGCACACGCACTACAAGCGTTTGCAAGTGGGCGCGGAAGGGGGCAGCGACATCGAAATCGACAAGTCGAACATTTTGATGATCGGCCCGACCGGCAGCGGCAAGACGTTGCTCGCTCGCACGCTGGCCCGCTTGCTCAACGTGCCGTTCGCCATCGGCGACGCCACGACGCTGACCGAAGCCGGCTACGTCGGTGAAGACGTCGAAAACCTGTTGCTCAAGCTCCTGCACGCGGCCGATTTCGATCTGGAAGCGGCCCAACGCGGCATCCTGTACATCGACGAAATCGACAAGATCGGCAAGACGAGCAACAACGTCTCGATCACTCGCGACGTCTCGGGCGAAGGCGTGCAACAAGCGTTGCTCAAGATGCTCGAAGGAACCGTCGCCAACGTACCGCCTCAGGGAGGCCGCAAGCATCCCGAGCAGCAGTACATTCAGATGGACACCTCGAACATCCTGTTCATCTGCGGCGGCACGTTCGTCGGGCTCGATAAGATCATCAGCAAACGGCTCGGCAAGAAGACGATCGGCTTCAGCCAAGATTCGATTCGCAATCAGGCCGCCGAAGAACAAGAAACCGGCCGACTACTTTCGCAAGTGACAAGCGACGACCTGGTGGAGTTCGGCCTGATTCCGGAACTCTGCGGTCGGTTGCCGGTGCTCGCTCCGTTGCGTCCGCTCGACGTCGACGCCTTGATGAAGGTGCTCGCCGAACCGCGCAACGCCATCGTGCGACAGTACCAGAAGCTGTTCGAGATGGAGAGCGCCGAGCTCGAGTTCACCGAAGACGCCGTGCGGGCGATCGCCAAGAAAGCGCACGAAAAGTCTACCGGTGCTCGCGGCCTGCGGACGATCATCGAAGAGATGATGCTCGACATCATGTTCGAGCTGCCGGAAACCGGAGCGGGCCGCCGCTACGTGGTCACGCCGGAAGTCGTCATGGGCCACGCAAAGCTGTTCCCGGTCGGGGAAGCTCAAGCCAAGTCGGCCTAACCCAAGCCAATCGCGGCGTAACGTTCAAGCTCGGGGCCGCACGGTGCAAACCGTGGCCGAACCGCCGAGACGTCAAGTTACGCCGTAGTCACGAGCCCGAGCCGGTAACCAATCCGGCCGGGCTCTTATGTTTTAGTGACTGCACTAACCGTCGCGCGTCATTCGCCCGCGCACGAACCCGCTATCGACCGGCGCTCGATAGCGAACCTCCAGCAGCGGGCTCTCCAGCGGCTTCTGCTGCTTCATCGAGCGCATTCCGAAATCCAATACCGTGCTCGTGAGCAGCGTACGTTCGACGGGATACGGCGCTCGGCCGGTTGCGAGAAACTTCTCGATATTCCACATCAGAGCGTCGAAAAAGTTGGCCCCCGGCGGCGCGGGCAACACGAAGTGGGTGCTGATCGGTTCGTCGCGATCTTCCACGCGGCCGGCGAATGAGAACTCGCTGACTTGCTCGATCAGGTTCAACGCCGCGCCGCGCGTGCCGTCGGCATATTCGACCAAGATCGCCTGCGGCTTGCGCACGTTCTCGCGCACGTCCCCCGTGTTGTTCGACGAATTGCGGCCGAGCGCCGCGTTCAGCAGTTCCCAAGACCAAAGGCCTTCGTCGCCCGCTTTCCACACGGCTTGGCCCTCCAGCGCCGTCACGCGTCGCACGCCGGTTTCTCCGCCGCGACGACGCTCCATCATGCACTGCAGCGTCTCCAGCGCGTGGAAGAAGTAAATCTCCGACGGCCCCCGATCGAACCCGAACGCCACGACTCCTTCCTTGAGCGGCACATCCAACGGCGGTTCCAACTCAGGCCTGCGCCAAGTCACGGGCAACGACGAACCGGCCGTCAGACCAAACTTCAGCCGCTTCGCCGTGTCGTACATTTCGCGGGCTTGCGCGGCGTCGTACGAAAGGTGCTTGTCGACGAACACCGGTACGCTCCTGCCGGCCGCCTCGAACACCTTGATGATTTCTTGAAACAGTTCGTATCGCGGATAGAGGACTTGGTCGAACTCGTTCGTCTTGTAATCGCCGTGTTCCACGACGAGCAGGACCGCATCGACGTCGAGCTTGCCCGAAGGGCCGAGCGCCGCGGCGGCCGTGTCGACCACTTCGTACCCGTACCGTTTCGATTCCTCTCGCGACATATCCTCCGGCGGATACTGATCGTTGAACATCCGCACGAGCTGTAAATCGGGTTGGTGATGAAAGCCCTCGCGATCGTAGCCGTGCAAAATTCGCCGCCCCAGATGATAGGCGTGCGAGCGAAAACGATAGATCGAGTTGATCATCGCCACGCGTTTCGGCGGGCGATTCGCACGCGGCGCCGGTTGCGAAGACGGGTCGGCGCCAAAGGCCGAACGGCCGGCGAACCAAGCCCCGGCGGCAAGCGAGCCGCTTAAGAAATCGCGACGAGTGGCCATTTCCAAAACTCCGCAGAAAGACGAGAAGTCGTGCGGAGATTGTAAGCGGCCGTTCGGACGATCGCTAACTTGTCGCAGGCCCGCCAAGTTCTTTGCGGAGTTCGTGCAGGCCCTCGACGCAAATCTCAAACTCGTCGCGAAGCCGTTCCAAGACGGGCCCCGCCACGGCCTTATCGTCGACCGTCGGAATCTCCGCGGCGATCGAGTACGCCAGCTTGCCTTGTTCGCGGTAATCGACGAAGCGATCGAACCGGCTGCGATTCTGGCGAGTTTCGAGAATGTCCGGGTAGAGGCCGGTCCAAAACAGCGTGAAGTCGCCGATATGCCGATGGGCCTCACGTCGCGCTTTGCCCACTCGAGCCGCGGCTTCGAGCATCATCTCGGCGACTTCTTCGAGCCGGCGGCCGACCGGATCTCGCAGCCGATAGATGCTGTCGTAGTGTATGAATCGGCCCAGCAGGCCGGATACGTAGTCGACCAGCGGAGGGTCCGCGAGCCCGAGCCGTGTTTCAAACACGTACTCCGTAAGCCCGGCGAAGAAACGATCGGGCGAAATTTGCGAACGAATCGGATCCATCAGGCGACGACCTCCGGCGGGCGAGGCGGCACGTGCGGACTCGACAACGAGTCTGCACTAAACAGTATCGGATCGAACCCCTATCCGAAGTTTAGGCAGCGATCAGAAATTGGGTCAAGATCGCACCAACCCGCGGAAAAACGCGAGTGATTCGCGTTGGCGCAGGCGGCAAATCCCCACATTCCGGCTGACAAGACAGTGCGAGGATCGCACCTAATTGAGCGCCGCCAAGAGCGAGGCGATGTAGGCTCCGACGTCGTTGAGCACCTTCGCGCGGGGTTCGGTCGCCGCGGACGCCACGCGTCGCACCAGGGCGGACCCCACGATGAGCCCGTCTGCCGCGGGGGCTAAGAGTTTCACATGCTCCGGCGTGCTGATGCCGAATCCGATGCAGATCGGCAGCTCCGTTTGCGACCGCATCCAAGAGACGTTCTCGATCAGATCGGGCGGTAGCTGGGTTCGTTCGCCGGTGATACCCGTAACGGAAACGTAGTAGAGGAACCCGGTCGAGCGCTCGGCGATGCGTTTCGCACGGTCGCGCGGCGTGGTCGGCGTCACCAATTGAATGAGGCTGAAATCTTCTTTGCGACACAGTTCCGCGAACTCGGCCGATTCTTCGACCAGGAGATCGGGAACAATAGCCCCCGCAATGCCCGCAGCCTTGGCATCGGCCAGATACTTCGCCAAGCCGTGGCGATAGATGATCGCGTAGCTGACCATCGTCACGACCGGTGCGCCGAGCGACGGCACGACTTGCCCGGCGGTTTGCAGAATCTGCTGCAACTTCACCTTCTTATCGAGCGCACGCGTGTACGAAGCCTGAATCACCGGACCGTCGGCGATCGGGTCGCTATACGGCACGCCCAATTCGCACAGATGCGCGCCGCGTTTGGCCAGTTCCTTCAGCACGTCGGCCGTGAACGCAAGGTCGGGATCGCCGGCCGTGACAAACGGCATCAGGGCCTTCTTACCTTCGGAGCGGAGACGGCGGAACAAGTCGTCGACGAGTGACATGGGCGAGTTGAGGAATCTTCTGAGATGCAGGAACTTTCGAAACAATTTATGGCTGCGGAGCTTGTCTCCGCGCTCGACGTCGTTGGCCGCCGTTACTCCAAACTCATTCCCTTCAACCGCGCCACTTCAAACGCATCCTTGTCACCGCGACCGGAAAGACAAACGACGACGATTTCGTCGGGACCGCGGCGCTTTGCCTCTTCCATTCCCTTAGCGACGGCGTGCGAGCTTTCCAACGCCGGAAGAATCCCTTCCGACTTCGCCATCGCATCGAACGCCGCGAGCGCCTCGGCGTCTTCGCAATACGTGTAGCGCACGCGGCCCGCGTCTTTCCAATAGCTGTGTTCGGGCCCGACGCCCGGGTAATCCAAACCGGCCGACACGCTATGAACGTCCGACGTCTGGCCGTCTTCGTCTTGCATCACGTAGCTAAAACTGCCGTGCAGCACGCCGGGAGAACCGTGCGACAGCGGAGCGGCGTGATCGCCGGGCTTCGAGCTCCGTCCGCCGGCTTCGACTCCGACCAACTCCACCGACTTGTGCTCCACGAACGGATAGAACATGCCGGCCGCGTTGCTGCCGCCGCCGACGCAGGCCACGACGCAGTTCGGCAAGCGGCCGAATTGTGTCTGCGACTGCTCGATCGTCTCGCGGCCGATCACCGATTGAAAATCACGAACGATCCGCGGGAACGGATGCGGCCCGACGACCGAGCCGATGATGTAATGCGTAGTTTCGACGCTCGACATCCAGTCGCGCATCGCTTCGTTGATCGCATCGCGCAAGGTTCGCGAACCGGTGGTCACCGGCCGCACCTCGGCCCCGAGCATTCGCATGTTGAACACGTTCAACTTCTGCCGGCGAATGTCTTCTTCGCCCATGTAGACGACGCATTCCAACCCGAACCGGGCACAAGCGTTGGCCGTGGCGACGCCGTGCTGGCCGGCGCCGGTTTCGGCAATGACCCGCTTCTTGCCCATTCGCAGAGTGAGCAGCGTTTGCCCGAGCGTATTGTTGATCTTGTGCGCGCCGGTGTGATTCAGGTCTTCGCGCTTGACGTAAATCTTTGCACCGCCGCACTTCTTCGTCAGCCGCTCCAAGAAATAGAGCGGGTTCGGCCGACCGACGTAGTTCTTCAGCAGGTAGTCGAGGTCGGCCGTGAACTTCGGATCTTTCAGGGCCGCTTCGTATTCGCGGGCCAGTTGATCGAGGGCCTTCGTCAACGTTTCCGGCACGTAACGGCCGCCGAACGCCCCGAATCGCCCGACTTCATCGGGCACTTGAGCGACGGCGGAACTATCTACTGCGGCCATGGCGAACCTTCGTACGTGCGGGTTTCGGCGGTCGACGAACTAACTGGACGATCGGCCGGAAGATGCGAAAATTCGATTGTCCGATGCCGCCGAAACTTGGTCAAGCCGGCGGCACCGGGCGACGTAAGCCGTTCCGCTCGCGGCCGAGCGGAAAACGTGAGTTACGACCAATCGTCTTTTGCCGGCGAACGCTTATTCCATGCCTGAACTTCCTGAAGTTGAAACTATGCGGCACGGGATTCTGTCGATCGTCGGTCGGCAAATCCGCGCGGCCGAACGGATGCCTTGTCCGCGTAAACCTATCGAGGTGTCTCCGACTCCGGCGGCCTTTCGTAAGCGGGCCGTCGGACGGAAGGTGTCGGCCGTCGATCGGCTGGGGAAGCGCGTCGTCGTGCGACTCGACAGCGGCGACTCGATTATCATCGAGCCGCGCATGACGGGCCTCGTGCTCCTGGCCGATCCGCCGACCACCGAACACCTCCGCTTTCGTCTCACGCTCGACGACGGTCGTAGCGTGTACTACTGGGACCGTCGCGGCCTCGGTTCGGTTCGCCTTTATTCGGAAAAGGAACTCGCGAAACGCTACGACGACGGTACGCTCGGGCCCGACGCGCTGGCAATCGACGTCGAAAACTTCGCCGGCCGACTGAAGCCGAGCCGGCGAGCCATCAAGGTGGCCTTGCTCGACCAGCGGACCGTGGCGGGCATCGGCAATCTCTATGCGTCCGAAATGTTACACGCCTCGGCCATCGATCCGCGGCGACGTTGCACGAGCTTGAAGGCCGACGATTGGCAACGCCTTTACGACGCCATGCGAGACGTGCTTCTCACGGCCGTAAAATACGAAGGCTCGACACTGAGCGACGGCACGTACCGCAACGCGTTAAACAAAGCCGGCGGTTACCAGAATCATCACCAAGTCTACGATCGGGCCGATCTACCTTGCGTCACTTGCACGACGCCGATCATCCGCATCGTTCAGGCCCAGCGAGCGACGTTCTATTGCCCGACATGCCAAGGCGCAAAACGACGCACAAGATCGAAACGCTAAGACGAAGGGTGCCACTGGTAGCTTGCCTACCAGTGCCGTAACGGCGTCAAACGAAGCACTGGCGGACGAGCCACCAACGGCACCCAGCTAGTTTGGCTTCGTCAAATACAGTTCCATCTCCGTCGCGATCATCAGAGCCATCGCCCCGCCACGATCGTCTCGGCCGAGAATAGCCGGGCGATCGTAGTAGCGCGCGAAGGCTGTTTTGCTTGCCGGTACCCGTGCAGACGTCGATGAGCGTACCGTCGGCGGCGATGCGACTCTTCAAAGCTTCCCACGCGCGACGGATCGGCGGATCGAACGTCTCGGCGTCGAGCCGGCCTTCGCGGACGCCGCGCACCATGGCATAGGTGATCATCGCCGTCGACGTGAACTCCGCATAGCTCTCCGGCTTGTCGATGACCTGATGCCACATACCGGTGTGATCTTGATGCGGCAGCAAAGCTCGCAAATGCTTCTCCAAAGCCGCGGCCACTTCGCTGCGGCCGGCGAATGATTCGGGCAGGGCGTCGAGCGTCCAAGTGAGCCCGAGCGTCGGAAAGCCGTTGCCGCGTCCCCAGGCGGCTTCATCGAGCGGCGAATGACGGTAGATGCCGTCATCGCGGAGGCAGAGCTTCTGCATGAACTTCATGTTGCGCACGGACGCTTCATAGTATTTGTCGTCGCCTGTGAGTTTCCCGGCAAAGGCCAAGATCGGCCCGGCCATGAAGACGGCGTCGCTCATTTCGCTATGCGACGGCATCACGTCAAGCGGCTTGCCCGATGTATCAAATGCCCGATCACCGACGGCTTTGACAAGCTCCACGCAGCGGAAACGATCGCGCTCGCTTGTGCCGGGATGCCCGGCCAGCTCGGCGAAAATCAAATGACCGGAGTACGTCGAACCGTTCGCCTTGGTGTCGAGCGCCGGTTTCTTACCGTCGACATACGGCATCACCGCCTTCAGGACATCCGGCGATATGGCAACGCCGTCACCTTGAGCGTTGCGTTCGTGTCGCAATCGGCCGACGAGCGCCAGGGCGGGAATGTATTGCACGGCCGGCAATTGCTTACCGTACGACTCAAGCAATTGCTCGGCGATCTGCTGCGGCGTACGTGCCAAGCGTTTCTGAATTTCCAAGCGGGCAGGGGGAGGGGCCGATGGCAGTCTTGCCCAAGGCCTCATCCAATGCTTGAAGCGAGGCAAGGTTGTCCGTAGTCAATTGAACGGCCGGCACAAGCCCGACATCGCACGGCGCGCTACGAACAAGACTCGACACGAGGCCGTCGTACGTCGGCAGCTTGCTCGCCTTCGGTAAGGTCTTCAGCAGCGAATCCAACTGCGGCTGCGAACCGGCTCCCACGCGCCAGTTGGTTCCCTTGCCGAACTCGACATTCACGACTAGGTCCGGAGCGTACACGCCGATCCACCGCCAGAGGTACCGGCTTTCGGGATCGGTCGGACTGTCGTAGAAGCCGGCCTTCGGCGGATAGCCGAGCGCCGGATTGCCGCCCGAGAAATTCGTACCGGTTTTCTGCGTGCCGACGGCGTCGGGATTGGCTTGCACCCACGCGGCATCGAAGTTCTTGAACTTGTCGCCGGGGCGAACCGGCGCGCCGTCATCGCCGTTGAGCCCGTACACGAAGAGCACGCGCGGGCGCGGCGACGAATACGAATCGTCGAGCGGAATCGTCGCCGTCATCGGCCGACCGGTGCGCGTGACGCCGATCGCGACATTTCGGAAGCCGGCCGGCGCGGGCTCCGCGGCAAGCGACGCACGACACACGAATACGGCGATAACAAGCGAGAGAAAAACGCGGCGAAAGGCGTTCATCGAGCGAGCTCCGAAGGCGGGGCGGCACGTCGAACGTGCCTGATTCGTGGGCCCGGATTATAGTCGCCCGCGTGCCGGCAATCAGCCTGCGAACCTTGGCAAACTTTGACGACGCTGCGCACGCCGGCGGTTGCGCCGAACGTGCCGATTTTCTGAATTGTTCGCTTCGTGCGGGTCGATAGTCGGGGTAGGGAACCACGGCCGGCGTCCCGCCGCCAATCGCCGTGTTCCGAATTTCGCGACGAACGCAAGTTGCGACGATCGTCGCCTTGCTACCCGCGTACGACGAACCTAGACCCAGAGGTATCGATCCGATGAAACGAATTGTCTTGGCCGCGCTGGCGCTGTGCGTCATCGCCGGGGCCGAAGTCGCGCGAGCCGACTACGTACAAACTTGCCAACAGTGCCAAACGGGCGGTCGCAAGCATCACCACGGCCATATGCACGGCCATCGCCAAGCTCAAGCCTGCCCGCCGCAAGGTGCGTGTGCGCCGCAAGGGCCGTTCTCGAGCTTGTTGAACTGCCTCGGCCTCGGCGGTCGCAACGACTCCATGTACGGCTATAGCGCTCCGGCTCCGACCGTGGGCTATCCGTACTACACGGTTCGTGCTCCGCGCGATTTCCTCGACCCGAACCCGCGCAGCATCGGCCCGTAAGCAAGACGAGTTTTGAGCACACATACTAGCCCCGAAGCGCAAGCGACGGGACATGCCCGCCGCAGAACATGCGGCCCATGTCTCTTTGCTTGCGCGGCGGGGCTAGTGTGCTTCGTGAGGGCTTTCCGTTACTTCAGCGGCACGGCTGCCGCCGGGTCTTTGTAGACCAGCGGGCAACCGAACGGGGACGTTTCGGCCGTCGGCGGAGTTTTGCCGGTGAGCACCGCGGCCAACGCGTCTTCCAAGTCGCGAGTGCGCGGAACGTCGCGGCGACGACCTTCGGGGGACCAGCGATCGTCGATCCGGCCGCGATAGACGATTGTCCCGTCGGGTTGGACGACGACGATCGTCGGCACCCGCGCAATTCGACATTGGCTCGCAAGTTTCTGTTCGACGTCAATCAGGCAATCGAAGCCGATCCGGTATTCGTCGCGATGCGTTTGGGCCGCGGCCAGCGTCACCTTGCGTTCGCTGTAAACACCGACGAACGTAACGCCCTGCGGCGCGAATTTGTCCGCGAGCCGCTGCATCTGCGGAGCGTAGCCGTTCGACACCGGGCACTCGATGCCCAAGAAACAATAAACGACGGCCTTCCGCCCGACCCACTCCGTGGAAATGCGAGGCTTGCCGGCCGTGTCGTTGAGTTGAAAACGTTCGACCTTCCCAAGGTCCGACTCCGCCGCCGGTTCGGCCGCAGCGGCCAAGGCGCCGACGAGAACCAGCACGCTCCAAGTTCCCACGAACATTTTCGACATGACGGCGTCTCTGAAAGATGAACGGGCGACCGCTAAGCACCGTCTCGGGCGCGAGTTTGGTCGCAAGTGCTACCATTCTACCGACTCGGGAGTTTCAGGCCGACCGCATAGCCAACCGCGGAAATTGGTGTAGAATGCGGGGCCTTGCCGAAGTCTTAGTGCCGGCAAGTCTGGCGACGCCCCGCAATTCCGCGACCGGGGCGGATCACGAGCACCCGTAGCTCAATTGGATAGAGTGTCGGCCTCCGAAGCCGAAGGTTACTGGTTCGAGCCCAGTCGGGTGTACTTCGCCGTCGCGGCAATGTGGGGAGTCGATTGCGGTCGGCTGCTCTTTGATCTGGGACGAGGCGTTCGACGTTCCGCCGCTTGGTTGCCGCAGACGCTCGGCTTGAGCGAAGCGTTTGAAACGGACGGCCTTCTTCGTGCATGAAGTACCGTCGGCGCAAATGCATATGCGTCTTTCGCCCGTTGGAATCGGGCCTTTACGTTTGCGATAGAACCGCCACGCCTCGCGAATTTGCTTCGCTTATAACGCAACCAAGGTGATCGTCGCCGCGACACAATTCGCGGCGATGTTCTTCAATAAGTTCGGCGTGTGCGAGGGGCTGCGGCGGGTGCCGGGAGACTAAATGAGTACGTCTCCACGCCCGGAACGAAAAGCCATGAAGCTACTACGATTTAGCTAAGACAGGCCGCCTCATCCATCCGGATAGTCGGCATTTTCGACATTCATGGAAGGACGCTCATACTTTCCAAACAAACACCAACGAGTGGGTGGGACCTTTTTTTACTTTTCCTTTGCTCCGTTGCGCCAGCCGGCTATTCTCAAAATGCTAGGCAAAACCACCCAAAGGATGGGCGGCTTCCCTTTCGCAAGCCAAAGAGTCGCACCGTTTGGCGTTAACTGCGCCACATGGCGAGGCCCAGATTACGAATTTGCAACGGATTCGAGGCGGCACCGAGATGATTGGATTCACGTCAGCTTCTCGCATCGTTCGTCGGATGGCTCTTGCCGTTATGCAAGCTTTCATCAGCGCCGGCGCGACGAGCGTCGTCGCCGTGCGGCTTCGCGCGGTCAGGTAAACCTTACCGAAAATTGAGCCTGTCACGGTGCGCTTGTTTGTGGGGGCGTCGCGTCGTGGCAACGTGTGCCGCCTTCGCCGTTGCGTTGCCGATCGCTCCATTGCAATGGAATCTGCAGCGTGCGAACGCTGCGCCGCTTTATTGGGATACTAACGGCGCAACGGCCGGAGCCGGCGCGACTCCCAACGGCGTCTGGGATGCTTCGACGACAAACTGGAGCACCGATGCTGCGGGCACGGTTCCGACGAGCGCGTGGATCAACGGCAGCGGAGTGTTCTTCTCCGCCGGCACCGACGCCGTAAATCCATTCACCGTGTCCGTGATCGGAACTCACACCGTCGCAAGCATGCAGTTTGAAGAAGGAACGGCCACGCTTAACGGCGGGATTCTCAATCTCATCACTTCGCCTTCGATCCAGGTGAGTTCCGGCGTCACTGCAACAATCAACTCCGTACTTACAGGCACGGATCCGCTCATCCTCAATAAGACCGGCGCGGGCCTCCTTACGCTGGGCGGTCACAATACCTACAGCGGTGGCATCACGATCATGGGAGGGGGCGTCGTACGCGCCAACTGGGGCGATTCGCTCGGTACCGGCACCGTGACGATTCAAGACACGGGAACCATCTTGGAGTTTGCGAACGCTCTTGATGTGGCCAATAACTTTGTCATTAGCAACGTGGCGGACCTCAAAACTCTGCGTCTCACCGGTCCTGGTTCGACTGTGGCTCTAAACGGAAGTTTGGCCATACAGGAATCGACTGCCGGGAATTTCGTCATCGATACCGCCGGCGGATCTATGACGATCAACGGCCAAATCACAAGCACCGGCGCCGCAGGCTTGAATAAGCTTGGCACCGGCGTGCTACGGCTGACGAATAATTCCAACTCTTTCACAGGCACTACGACGCTGACCGGCGGCACTTTGCGAGTGACGCAAGGCGGCGCACTTGGGAGCAGCACGCTCTCGTTTGTGGGCGGTGCTTTTCAAGGGGAAAGCGCTCCACTTACCATCACGAACGCCATCTCCCTCACGGGCGGCAGCGGTACCATTTCCGGCAGTACGAACCTGACGTTTAGCGGTAATATTTCGCACGGCGGCGGCAATCGAACGCTGACGATATCCAACACGGGCACAACGACTTTCACCGGCTCGACTTTAACGCTGACAAATAGCGGTACCGCGCGCACGATGACCGTCTCCGTCACCGGCGGTACGACGACGATCAACAATCAAATCGTCAACGGCTCCGGCACTGGAACCTTCACCAAGTCCGGCGCCGGAATCCTCATCCTGGGCAACGCCAACAACAGTTACACGGGCGTTACATCGACAAGCGGCGGCGCTTTGCAAATTACGTCGTTCACGAACTCCGGATCGAACTCGTCGATCGGTGCCGGCACCACGCTTAACATCGGCAGCGGCGGCACCTCCGGAACTTTGCTCTATGTCGGGTCGGGCAACACATCGAATCGTACGATCAACATGAATGGTTCAACCGGAGGCACCGTCATCAATTCGTCGGGCACCGGCACTCTCCAACTCAGTTCGTTGACGGTCAACAATACATCGTCCAACAAGACGTTGACGTTGACGGGGACCAACACTGACGCGAACACCATTTCCGCCGCAATCCCCAACAGCGCAGGCGGCGGAACCGTGGCGATCAACAAAACGGGGGCAGGGCTTTGGATTCTTAGCGGCGCCAACACGAATACGGGCACGACGACGGTCAACGGAATCGGCGGCATCTTGCGTTTCATCGGCGTGGGCAAACTCTCGACGGGAGCATTGAACGTCCGAGCCGGCACGCTCGATATCGCCGGGACGGTCGATCATGCCGTGGGAAAAATCACGATCGCCGGCACTGTCGCAGGGGCGACGGCGACCATCGCGATCGCGTCCGGCCGAACTCTCACCATGAACGGCGACGGCACCGAATACATCAACTACGACAACAACGCACCCCGTCGGGAGCGTTCATTACCGGCGGCGGTACGTTGATGCTCGGTGCTACGCAGCAAAACTTCAATATTGAGAACGTCACCGCCGTCGACGTCGATCTTGAGATTTCGTCGATCATCAGCAGCACCGGCGCAGGGATTGTTAAAACCGGCACCGGGCTTCTAAAACTCTCCGGCACAAATTCGTATACCGGCGCTACTCAGTTAAACGCGGGCGTGATCGAAGCGGGCAGCTTGGCCAATTTGAGCACGGCCAGTACCAGCATCATTTTCAACGGCGGCACGTTGCGTTGGGCGACCGGTTCCAGCTTTGACGTCTCCGCACGAAGCACGACGTTCACCGGTGCGGCGACCTTCAACACCAACGGCAACAACGTCACGCTGGCGAGTTCGGTCGGTCAGCGCCGGCGCAGGCGGCCTGACGAAAACCGGCTTCGGCACGCTCGGCCTCAGCATTCCTTCGCAACTGAACTACACGGGCGTAACGACGATCACTCAAGGGACGCTCGACTTTAACGGTTTTGCCCAAACCGTCACCGGCCTGACGATGGGGGGCGGCGCGGCGGGAACGTCGAGTACGCTCGACCTCGACGGCGCCACGCTGACGCTCGGCGGCAACGTCATTTATCTCGCCACGAATAATCCTTTGGCGGCGACGATCACCAGCGGCACGGCCGCCGTGATCGACTTCGGCGGCGTCGCCCGAACATTCGACATCGGCGACAGCACGGCCGCCGACCCGGACATGATCATCGATACGAACGTCACGCTGCAAAACGACGGTGGTCTCGGATTAATCAAGAGCGGTGCGGGCACGTTGCGGATCAACGGCACAAACAATCTGACGGGCCCGATTCAAGTGCAGGGGGGAGCCGTCACGGGGAACGTCGGCACGAACAACTTGGTGCTCAACAACGGCGTGTTTGAAGGGAACGGCACGTTCACACGCAGCTTGGGAACCGGCAACAATCAGGTGCAGTGGTTCGCCGGCGCAAGCGGCGGCTTTTCGGCCGCAGGCGGCCCGCTCACCGTGACGCTGTCCGGCGCACCCGATCCGCTGGTCTGGGACGGCACGCCGTTCTTCGTAAGCGGAGCGGGAGGGCTCATCTTCGGTTCGACGACGGCCACGGACGTCGTGACGTTCACGCACAACATCAATCTCAACGCCGGAGCGCGAACCGTCACGGTGAACGACAATGCACTTTCCACGAATGATAAGGCCGTGCTGACCGGAATCTTGAGCAATTCGTCTGCGGCGGTAGCACTGACCAAAGGCGGAGCCGGAACGTTGGAACTGACCGCCGCGAATACGTTTACCGGCGGCGTGACCGTTTCCGCCGGCACGCTGCAATTCAGCACGGTGAGCAACAACGGCGGAGCGGCCAGCAACTTGGGGCAAGGAACCGACGGGCTGGCGATCGGAGCCGGACGGCTGCAATTTATCGGCTCGACGAATCAACAAACCAATCGCGACATCACGATTTCCGGCGCAGGCGTCATCGACGCTTCCGGTAGCGGGACAATTACCTTTTCCGGTGACATCGCTTTCGGATCCAACAACGCAACATTCGACGGCAGCGGCTCCGGCGTCTTGGCCGGCTTAATTACGCAAAGCGGGACTTCGGCCGATTTCATCAAGAGCGGCGCCGGCACGTGGCGAATCGACGTCGCCCAGCCCAACATCGCCGACAACTTCATCATCAACAGCGGTACCGTGATTTTGAACATCGCCGACGTTTATACGCTCGACGACATGTTCGTTCGCTCCGGCACGTTGAAATTCAACGTCAACAACGCCGTCACGGGACTCGTCGACGATCTCAACGTGTCGACGGAATCCTCGGGCGGAGGCTTCCTCGATATTGCCGGCACCACGGGTTCGTCTCCCAACGATCTCATCGTCGGAGCTACGGGACTGGCGGGCAACGTCATCGACTCGGTCGGCGGGGGAAGCATCGGCGCGGTCGCCACGATTGCAATTCGCAACGGAACGATTTCCGCATCGTTGACCGGAGCGGCGGCGATGACCAAGACGACCAGCGAAACGGTGACGCTCACCGGCGTTAATACCGGGTTCACCGGCACGACGACGTTGACGTCGGGAACATTGATTCTGGACTTCACGACGAACAACGGCAAAAAACTCAGCAATACGGGAGCCGGGGCTCTCACCGGCGACGGCGGCAACCTCGTCATCAACGGCAATGCGAGCGCACCGACGCTGGAAACGCTCGGCGGCCTCACGCTGACCGGACGGACGTTGATCACGATCAATCCCGGCGGTGCGCAAACGGCGACGTTGAATCTGAGCGGCGTCACCCGCGCGGTCTCCGGCGGAACCTTGAACATCGTGCTCACCTCGGCCAACGCCGTGGCTCAGACCTCGACTCCGAATACGGCGGGAATTCTCGGCGGCTACGCCATCATCAACAGCGCGAACTTCGCCACGGTCTCCGGCGGCGCATTGGCCGAGCTTGCGGCGACGATCGCCAACACGACGGGAATCTGGCCGCTCTCCGGCAACGTCACCGACAGCACGGGCTATACCGGCACCGTCGGCGTCTACGGCATCAACAGCATCCGGTTCAACGCGGCAGGAGCGGTTTCCAACGTCGCGATCGCCTCCGGCTTCCGGCTCAACGTCGGTTCCGGCGGTATTCTCTCGACGACGACCATCAGCAGCGGAACCGCTTCGATCACGGGCGGAACGCTGATGTCGGCGATCAACGACCTCATCTTCCATCAGTACAACCTGCCGGCCCCGCTCACGGTCGGCTCGTCCATCATTCGCACGACCGCCGTCACGAAAGCGGGCCCGGGCATGTTGGTGTTGTCCGGCAACAACAGCTACAGCGGAACGACGACGATCAACGAAGGGACGATCTTGCTCTCGGGCGGAAACGCGATCGGCGACAACTCGCTGGTCGACATCATTAACATCGCCGGCGCGACGCTTGACTTGGGCAACGGTACGGAAACCATCGCCGGGCTTACCGGAGGAGGCTCGCTCGGCGGCACCGTGGCAATCGGCACCGGCACGCTCACGATCAACAACAATATCGCGACGCAGACCTACATCGGCACGATCACCGGTTCGGGTACCATCATCAAAACGGGGCTGAACTCCCAGGAACTCGAAGGCAGCAATCCCGGCTTTACGGGAACCGTGATCATCGAGCGCGGTCTGCTGCATCTCGACAGCACCAGCGGCGCGTTGCAGGGGGCCACAAGCTTCACGCTCAACGGCGGCGAACTGCTCAGCGATCAAGACCAAACGGGCGACGTCAATCGCATCGGCAACACGGCCGTGATTACGTTGAACAACACGGCGGGAACGCGAGGCTTCTGGCTCCGCAACGAAGCTCAGGACGCCAGCGCGACGGAAGAGGTCGGCGACATCATTCTCGGGGCGGGTCACAACGTCATTCAGGCCGACCCGAGCAACACCGACTCCTCCGCCATCGCCGATTTGCAGTCGACGTCGTTGACGCGCGTCGGCAAAGCCACGGCATTAGTGCGAGGGCTCGCGCTCGGTCTCTCCTCGGGTCGGCGCGGACAAATTGTTTTCGCCGCGACGCCGGCGGGCGGAACCGGCGGCGGCGGGACGGCCGGAACGACTACGATGACCATCATTCCGTATTTGGTGGGCGATGCGACCGGAGCCACAGGGCTGGGAAACAGCTTCGTCTTCGATACCGGCGACACGAACGGCCTGCGGCCGCTGAGCTTGGTCGTCGGCACGGGCGAAGAATACGTCCACAACGAAGCCGGCTACAACGCATTGTCCGGCGCGACGAACAACGTGCGGTTCGTCGCCAATCCCGCAGCCACGCTCACCGGCGGCAGCAAGACGATCAACTCGCTCGTGCTCGACAGCAGCGCGGCGGCACTGACGATCACCGGCAACGCCGCCGACACGTTGACGCTGACGGCCGGCGCACTCTTGGCGACCACGACCGTGGCGGCCAACAACAGCACGCTCGGCGGCTTCGCGGGCCTGGCGGTCGGCTCCGGCAACGAGTATCTGATGTACGTCACGCAGACGAGCAACACGTTGACGATCAGCTCGCCGCTCGTCACCACGGCCGCCTCGTTGACCAAATCGGGCGCGGGGATTTTGTCGCTGACGGGCACTGGTAACGCTTACACGGGCGGCACTTGGATCAATCAGGGCTTCATTCAGATTGACTCGCTCAGCCGGCTGAGCACCGGCGCGGTCAACTTCGACGGCGGCGGCATCCGCTTCGCCGTCGGCTACGCGGACGATCTCTCCACGCGAACGATCAACGTTCTCACCGGCGGCGGCTTCATTGATTCAACGCTCATCGACGGCGTGCTCCCCAGCGGCCTCGACATGATCGGAAACGCGTCGTCGTACATGACGCTCGTCACTCGTGCCAACAACACGACGGGCTCGTTGACGATTCAGGGCTCTTCCTCGTTCACCGGCACCGTGGTCGTCGCCCACACGTCCGTCAACAGCGGCACGACCAACTCCGTGATTCTCAACGGCGCGACGAACGCCGCCATCAACGGCAACCTGCACATCGGCAATGTGGGCGCGGTCACCAACAACGATTTCGACGCCGTCGTGGCGCTCGGGGCCGACGAGCAAATCGTCAACACGGCCGTGATTACGCTGCGCGGCACGAGCGGAGAATTCGCGTACTTCAAATTGTTCGGACATACGGAAACCGTGGCCGGCATCAGCGACCCGACGAACTCGACGGTCAACAATTTCGGCGTCATCGAAAACGCCGACACGGAATCTGACGCAATCGTCACGGCGGACGGCAAGCTGATCGTCAACAGCGCCGCCGACTATTCCTACACCAGTCTTATGCGCGATCGCAGCACGACGAATACGTTCAAACTGCAGTTCGAAAAGCAAGGCACGGGCACGCAAACTTTGGGCGGCACCGGCATCACCTATACCGGTGCAACGACGATTTCCGGCGGCACGCTGCTCTTGCTCGAAACGACGGCGTTTGCCAGCGACGTCGTCAATAACGCGACGCTAGCGCTGGAAACGGCGTCGTCGTGGACGTTCAACCGTGCGGTTTCCGGAAGCGGGTCGCTCAAGAAACTCGGCATCGGCGTCGTCAGCTTGAGCGGGGTGAACAGCTACTCCGGGCAAACGCTCATCCATGAAGGCATCTTGGAGTTTTCCGCCGCGAGCGCGCTCGGCAACGCTTCGGCGACGAACACCATCAAAATCTACAACGGCTCGACCCTCCGCAGCTTGGGTGCCAATGTGGCGCTGGCGGCGAACCAGTCGATCGAATTGCTCGGGGCGTCGGCATCGATCAACGTGCAAGGAACGGTCGACACGACGCTCACGGTCAACGGCGGCGTCACCGGCGGAGCGCTGACTCACTTCAATAAAGACGGGGCGGGCACGTTGATTTTGGCCGCCGCCAACACGTTCCCCGGCGGCGTCTCCGTGAACGCCGGCGTGCTGGATTTGCGGCATGCTTCGGCGCTCGGTTCGACTTCGTCGGCCGTCGTGGCCAACAGCGCCTCGCTGGTTTTCAACGCTTCAGCTCTCGGGCCGGCGGCCAACTTCAGCCTTACCGGCGCCGGCAACGTGCTCACGCTCGGCGCCTCCGGCGGTTCAGCCCGGCTCGGCTTCGGCCTCAGTGGCGCGACCAACGACAAGCTCCTGCTCTCCGCGGGCCAGACTTTCCTCGTGAACGGCACCAGCGTCTTCGCCGACATCTATGTGAACGGCACCCCGACGGCCTCCAGCTATAACCTCATCGAAAGCATCAACGCAACAAGCTACGCGCAGTTTACGCTCGGCAATATCTTCAACCCCGGCGCGTTCGTTTATCAGCTCGTCAACGGCGGCGCGAACAACTTGGTGCTGAACGTCACCGCCGTATCGGCCCCCGCCACGGCCTACTGGAAGGGCGATCTCGGCGGCACCGGCACGGGCGTTTGGAACGCCGTACAAACCGGCGGCAATTCCAACTGGGACACGTCGGCCTCAGGCGGCGTCGATGCCCAAGTTCCGCCCGACGCCACGAGCGACGTGTTCTTCTCGGCCACGGGCGCGGCAAATTTCACGACGACGCTCGGCGCGGACATGGCGATCAAGAGCCTCACGTTCTTGTCGGGCTCGGGAAGCGGCGGGCAAGGCACGACCGTCGGCGGCACCGACACGCTCACCATCGGCACGGGCGGCATTACGCTCGCCGCGCTGTCCGGCGACATTACCATCAGCTCGAAGCTCGCACTGGCTGCGAGTCAGACGTGGACGATCACCGACGCTTTGAACGTGCTCTTGACGTCGGGGAGCGTCTCCGGCGCGTTCGACCTCACCAAGCAAGGGGCGGGCATCCTGACGCTCAACGGCGTCAACCTCTACACCGGCAAGACGCTGGTCAACGCCGGAACGCTCCGCATCAACTCGGAAAGCAGCTTGGGCGGCGTGCCGATGGCGGCGGCGGCCGATCACCTCACGCTCGCCGCCGGCACGACGTTTAACACCACGGCGAATCTGACCATCGACGACGTCGGTCGCGGCGTCACGCTCAGCGGATCGGGCACCGTGACGATCGACGTCAACGCCGCGACGACCGCCGCGATCAACAACGTCGTTTCGGGCACGGCCAATCTCACGGTCGGCGGCACGGGCACCGGCACGCTGGCGCTCAACGCCTCGAATCTCTATACCGGCAAGACGCTGATTGCGACGGGTACGCTGCAGATCAATTCCGAAGCGAGTCTCGGCGTCGTCGGCGTTGCAGCGGCGGATTATCTCGCCATCGCCGCCGGCGCAACGTTGAACACCACGGCCGATCTGACCATCGACGACGCCGGCCGCGGCATCACGCTCAGCGGCACGGGCATGCCGGGATCAACGTCAACGCCGGCACGACGACCACGGTCGCCAACGTCATCACCGGTCCCTCGTCGGCGGCGTTGCTCAAAACCGGAGCCGGCACGCTCACGCTCTCCAACACAAACACGTACGCCGGCGGCACGATCATCACCGGCGGCACGCTGAAAATCGCCGCAGGCGGGTCGATCGTCTCGACGACGTCGATCACCATCGGCAACGGCACGACCGGCGCGGGGAACCTCGACCTGACCGACACGAGCCTAACCATCGCCGGGCTCGTCGTTTCTACGAACAGCGCCACGTCGAACGTCATCACTATCGGTTCGGGCCGCACCTTACAGATCAACGGCGGCGTCACGCTCGGCGCTGATACGGTGCCGGCGCGATCACCAACGTTACGTTCACCGGCGGCGGCTCGCTCAGCGTCACCACCGCGAGCGGCAATTTCCAAGTCGGCGGTGCAACGGGCGCCACGAACACCAATACCGCGACGGTCGATCTCAGCGGCCTGACGAACTTCACCGCGTCGCTCGGCACCGGCACCTTCCGCATCGGCGACGTCAACAGCCCCACCGGCAGCACGTTCTCCACCATTAAGCTCGCCGTGAACAACACGATCACCGCGGCCGTGTTCCGCGTCGGCGACGGCTCCGGTCCGCCGACGGGCAACAACCAAGTCACGTTCGGCAGCGGTACGAACGTCATCAACGCCGACACGGTGAACGTCGGCTCCGCGAGCACCTCCAGCATTCGCTCCGGCGGCAAGCTCGTGTTCGACGGCTCCGACACGACCGGAACGCTGAAGATTCGCAATTCGACCGGCGGCGAGACGACGCGCGCGGCGATCAACCTCATCAATACCACGGGCAACACGGGCTCCAGCATGGAATCGGTCGTCGATTTCACGGGCCACGTGGTGGATATCCGCGCGAGCACGCTGACCATGGCCGCACGCGGCGTGGGCGCGGGCAACGCCACCGCCACGTGGACCTCCAACGAAGGTCTGCTCGACGTGACGACCTGGAACATGGCGATTCGCAGCGGGACCGGCACCGGCACTTCCACCGCCACGGTCAATCTCGGCGACGGCGTCGGCCACGGCACGCCGACGACGAACATCGGCACGCTCACGATGGCCTCCATCACCGGCAGCGGAGCCGGCTCGATCGCCGATTTCAACGTGACCGGCGGCAACGTCAACATCGGCACCGGCACCGGCACGGCGATCAACATGGCCAACGCCGCGTCCGGCCGTACCGCCACGTCGACGATCGACCTCAGCGGCGGCAACGTCTCCGTCACCGGCAACATCGCTCGCACCGCGGGCGGCGGCACGGAATCCGCGACGATCACGCTCTTCGGCGCGAATCTCAACATGAACGGCAAAACCATCGGCACCGCCGCCAACACCATCACGTTCGTGGCGGAAAGCGGCGTCCTGCAAAACCTGGCCGAACTCAACGGCGGCGGAGCCCTGCAAAAGACCACCTCCGGCACGCTGACGATGCTCGGCTCAAACACTTACACCGGAGCTACGAACGTCACGGCCGGCGTCGTCACCGTCAACGGCTCCACCGGCACCGGCCTGACCACGGTCAGCGGCGGCGCGGTTCTCAACGGCGGCGTCGGCGCCTCCGCCGGCACCGTCGGCGGAGGGCTTGCCGTCAACGGAACCTTCAGCGCCGGCTCCGGCAGCGGCGCGGCCGGCAACGGCGTCGGAGCGCTCAACGTCGCCGGCGCGGCCGCCTGGAACGCCAACGCCAACATGGTCTTTGATTTCGCCGCCGTCAGCGGCAATCAAACCGGCACGGAAGTCAACGTCGGCACCAATTGGGACTACCTGACGATCGGCGGCGGCTTAAACCTGGCGCTCACGCCCGGTCAGCAAATCAATCTCTACATCAATTCTTGGGACGGCGTGCTCGGCTACGGCGTCAACAACAACCCGGGCGACGTCAACGAATTCAACAAAGACGCCGCCGTCACGGGCGACTCGCACGGCGGCCAGCTTTACACCTACACCTGGAAATGGCTCACCGCCAACATGCTCCAGATCAACGGCGGCGCGGCTCTCACCGGTGATCAAGACCTTTCGCAATACTTCAACGTCCACGTGTCGACCGTCGATACGACCTTCGGCAACGGCGTCTTTACCGCCGGCTCGTACGGCTCGCCGAATCTGACCGGCGGCCACTTCTGGGTGAGCTCCGTCGACAACAACCTCTTCATCAACTACTCGGCCGTTCCGGAGCCGGGCTCTATGCTCATGATCGGCGTCGCCGGCCTCGCCTTCGCCGGCTATCGCCGACGCCTTCGTCGTGCCGCGGCCCAAGCAGCCGACGAACAACCGCAGGATGCCGCAAATTCCTGAGCGGAGCGATGCTCGCAAGACGGGACGTTTCACGCGTCCCGTCCTGCGAACCGCTGCCGCCGTTTAAGAGGCCGCGGCCGTTTCTTGGCGGGCCACCGGTTCGCTGCCGCCGGTCGTGTTGCCCGCGGTGTACGAATGGGCTCCCACGCCCGCGAGGCTGCCTCCTTCGACGATCAGATACTCTTTGCGGATCGGTCGGCCGTCGAAGTAGCACTCGAGAAATCTCCCGGGTCCCCGCGGCATAGCGGGCTTGGGCCGAGAGCGTCGTTCCCGAGACGTGCGGCGTCATTCCTTCGTGCGGCATCGTCCGCCACGGATGATCGGCCGGCGCGGGTTGCGGAAACCAAACGTCTCCGGCATAACCTGCCAGTTGGCCGCTTTGCAAGGCTCGCACGATCGCGTCGCGGTCGCAGATTTTGCCGCGTGCCGTGTTCACGATGTACGAACCGCGTTTCATCTTGCCGAGCAGTTCGTCGTTGAAGAGGTGTTCCGTCTCGGGATGCAGCGGGCAGTGAATCGAGACGACGTCGCACACACGCACTAAGTCTTCGACGGACTCGTGATACGTCGCGCCCAGCGACTTTTCCACCGCCTCGGGCAAGCGGTGCTTGTCGAAGTAGTGCAGTTTCACGCCGAACGGCTTCATCCGTTCGAGCACGGCCGTGCCGATTCGCCCGGCGGCGACCACGCCGACGTTCATCCCTTCCACGTCGTAGGCCCGCTCGACGCAGTCGGCGATATTCCAGCCGCCGTGTTCGGCCCAAGCGTGCGACGGGAGATAGTTGCGCACGCAGCGCGAGAATCTGCATTACGGCATGTTCCGCCACGCTGATGCTGTTGGAGAAAGTCACTTCCGCCACGGTCATACCGCGCTCGATCGCCGCTTGTAAATCCACGTGGTCCGAGCCGATGCCCGCCGTCACGGCCAGCTTGAGCCGCGGCGCCTTGGCCAAACGTTCGGCCGTGAGATAGGCCGGCCAGAACGGCTGCGAGATCACGACGTCGGCTTCGGGCAGGTAACGCTCAAACTCCGAGTTCGGCCCTTCCTTGTCGGACGTCACGATCAAGCGGTGGCCGTTCTCTTCGGCGAACTTTCGCAAGCCGAGTTCGCCCGAAACGGAGCCCAGCAGTTGGCCGGGGGTGAAGTCAATCTGCTTCGGCGTCGGCACGGATTGCCCGTCGGGGTAACGAGTGATCGTCGGGACGTCGTCACGGGCATACTCTTTCGGGTAGCCGTGCACGGGATCGGGATACAGCACGCACAAAATCGTGGCCATGGCCGGTTCCTTTCGAACTCGGGTTTCGCATACGGCGGCGGAAAAGTTCCGCCCTCTTCCCGACTAAGCGTGCGCGGTGGACCGATGCCGGAAGTTTCCTCAAATCGCTCGCCTTAATTCCCGGCACAAAGGGGGATTTGTCCACCGCGCACGCCTAGCTGTGGTGACGTCGCGGACCGAGGCGAATTGAATCGCCGGCGCGACGTCTCGACTCCAGCCACGGGAGAACAATCATGGTCGCCTCCGTTGCGACGCCCGCCGAATCCGTACAAAAGGGGACGCCGGCCCCGACACCGCTCCAGACATCGACTTCCTCCTCGACCTCCGTCGTCCCGCTCGCGCCCGCGGTTGAGAAGCCGCCACGAAGCAAGAAGCGTCGTTGGCCGTGGCTGCTCGCCGCCGCTTTGCTCCTGCTCCTGGCCCTCAAAGCGGTTCCTTGGCTTCATCTCGTCTGGACGACCGTCTCGACCGACGATGCTTACGTCAACGGCCACGTGACGTTTACCGCACCGCGCGTCCCCGGGCAGGTCGTCAAGGTGCTCGTCGACGACAACTATCGAGTTCGCCGCGGCGATCTGCTCGTGCAGCTCGACAAGGAGCCGTATCAAGTTCAAGTCGACATCGCTCGGGCTTCTGTGGAAGCGGCAGAAGCCGATCTGATCGTCGCTCGCGCCGAGGCCCGCGGCATCGAAGGGCAAATGCGAAGCCTACGCTTCGGGCTGCAACGCTCGATCGAAGACGTTCACAACCAAGTCGCCTTGCTGCATGCCCGCGTCGCCACGCTCAACGCCCAAAAGGCGACCGTCGCGAAGGCTCAAGCCGACTACAACCGCGGGAAGCCGCTCTTGGCGACCGGCGCTATGTCGCAGGAAGATTTCGACCTACGAAACGCTTCAATGCTCACGGCGCAAGCCGGCGTCGACGAAGCCTTGCAGGCGATCTATCAGGTTCGCGTCTCGTTGGGGCTTCCGCCGGTGCCCGCGTCCGGAGACGAGCTCACGCAGGTTCCCGCGGATCTCGACGAAACCTTCTCTGCGGTCAAACAGGCTCAAGCCAACCTGATCGAGGCCGCGGCCCGGCTCGGCGTTTCTACGTCGTTTCGCGATTCGCCGCCGCAGATGATCGCCGATTTCGTTCGCCGCGATCCGCAAGGAAATCTCGACCACATCTACGACGATCTGCTCAAAAACGCGCCGGGCGTAAAGCAGGCCGAATCGCGACTCATGCAAGCGAAGCGAAATCTCGACCAAGCCGATTTGAATCTGCGCTATTGCGACGTCTACGCCGAGATCGACGGAGTCGTTACCCGCCGCAACGTGAACGTCGGCAACAACGTCACGGCCGGCCAAAGCCTGCTGGCCGTTCGCTCGCTGCGAGAAATTTGGATCGACGCCAACTTCAAGGAAACGCAGCTTCGCAATCTCCGCATCGGCCAACGGGCCGAGCTTGAGGTCGACATGTACGGAAGTCGCCGAACTTTCCAAGGCCGCATCACCGGCTTCACGATGGGAACCGGTTCGACGCTCGCGCTGCTGCCGCCGGAGAACGCCACCGGCAATTTCGTGAAGGTCGTGCAACGTTTGCCGGTGCGCATCGAGTTGACCGACTACGACCCCGACGCGGCGACGTTGTTCGTCGGCCTCTCCGTGACGCCGTACGTGCATGTGAACGAGCCGCCGACGGGCCCCGACGCAGGCAAGCTGCTGCAAGCGTTCACCGCCGCCGGATCAACGAACTCGACGACGAGTTCCACGACGGAGCCGAAGCCATGAGCGCCGTAGCTCTACCGGTCGCAGCGGCCACGACTCGCCCCGCGGCGACGCCCTGGCTCGTCGCCGCCGCCGTCGTGATTCCGACCTTCATGGAAGTGCTCGACACGACGATCGCCAACGTGGCCCTGCGTTACATCGCCGGCGGTCTTTCGGCTCCGGTGACCGATAGCACCTGGGTCATCACCAGCTACTTGGCGGCCAACGCCATCGTGCTGCCGATTTCCGGCTGGCTTTCCGCCCGTTTCGGTCGACGTAATTACTTCCTCGGCTCGATCGCCGTGTTCACCATCGCGTCGGGCCTGTGCGGAATGGCGACGAGCCTGAACGCGCTGATCGCGTATCGGGTGCTGCAAGGACTGGCCGGCGGCGGTCTGCAGCCGTCGAGTCAGGCGATTCTGCTCGATGCGTTTCCGCCTGAAAAACACGGCACGGCGATGACGCTGTTCGGCATCGCGGCTTTGCTGGCTCCCGTCGTCGGGCCGGCATCGGCGGCTACATCACCGACAACTACGGCTGGGCCTGGATCTTCTATCTGAACGTGCCGGTCGGCATCTTCGCGCTGCTGTTCTGCCGTGCCGTCGTCGTCGATCCGGAGTACCTAAAAGCGGAACGCGCGGCGATGCGCCGCAGCGGTCGATCGTTTGATGCTTACGGGCTCGGGCTCTTGGCGATCGCCATGACGTGCTGGGAAATCGCCCTGAGCAAAGGTCAAGAATGGGATTGGCTCGGCGACCCGTTCTGGCGCGTACAAACGTTGCTCGCGCTGTTTCTCGTCTGCCTCGTCGGGTTGATCGTTCGCGAAATGCGGATCGCCGATCCGCTCATCAACTTCCGTACGCTGGCCGATCGGAACTTCCGCTCGGCCGTGATCATCATTTTCTGCGCGTACGGCGTGCTCTATGCCAACACGACGAGCCTTCCCGCGCTGCTGCAAACCTTGTTCGGATACGACGCCACGACCTCGGGCCTCGTGCTTTCGCCCGCCGGATTGTTCGCGGTCGTGGTGCTCTTCATCGTCGGCATTTTGCTTTCTCGCGGCGTCGACGCCCGCTATCTGATGATCGCTGGATTGCTGACGTTGGGAATCGGCAACTATTGGATCTCGCAACTGACGCTCGACGTCGATCCCTGGCACATTGTTTGGCCCCGTGTGGTGCTGATCGCAGGTCTCTCGATGCTGTTCGCACCGTTGAACGTCGCCGCGTTTAAAAACATCCCGCTGGAAATGCGCGGAGCGGCCGTCGGGCTGCTCGCTCTCTTGCGCAATGAGGGAGGAAGCGTCGGAACGTCGGTGGCGCAAACCATCCAAGAACGCCGCTTTCAGTTTCACACTTTGCGCCTGAACGAACACTTGGACTCGCTGAACCCGACCGTAGCGGACGCGTTGCGGCAAGGGCATGACCTCTTCCTACAACATTCCGGCGACGATCATGCGGCCCGCGAAATGGCGCTCGGTGCGATCGCAAGCCTGCGCGACCAACAGGCTCTGTCGCTGGCGTATTTCGACGTGTTTTGGGTCTCGGCGGTCGTGGCGGCGGTGCTCGTACCGCTGGTTTTCCTCATGCGGCGGTCTGTGGCCGAAAAAGGGGCTCACGTCGCGGCGGAATGAAAAAGTTGGGCCGGGTGTCCACCCGCTTTCGCTTAGTAGTACGGCCGAAGAACAAGCCTTTCCCCAAGCCGAGGAGATATCCATGAACGCCTTTACAACGACACGTCCCGCCAACAGCCCGTCGCCGCAATCGGCCGTGGTTTCCGATCTCGCGGCTGATGCGGTCGACGAAATCTCGCAAGAGTTGCGGCGCCTGCTGGCTGATGTGTTTGCCCTCTATTTCAAGACTAAGAACTTTCACTGGCACATGAGCGGCCCGCACTTTCGCGACTATCACCTGCTGCTCGACGACCAAGCCGCCCAACTCTATGCCATGACGGACGACTTAGCCGAACGTGCCCGCAAGCTCGGCGGCGTGACTTTGCGTTCGATCGGCGACGTAGCCCGGCACCAACGCTTGGCAGACAATGACGAACCGTTCGTCGCCGCTAACGCCATGCTGCGAGAACTCAAAGACGACAATCTCCGGCTGACGCAGTTTCTCCGCCAAGCTCACGAAGTTTGCGACCGTGGAAACGACGTTGCGACGGCGAGCTTGATCGAAAATTGGATCGATGAGAGCGAGCGACGCACGTGGTTCTTGGCCGAGACGGTCAGCTCCGTCCGGTAGTAGTTTTCAGCACCGATTGCCTGATTGAATTTTGCTTCCCCACCTTCACCTGAACGATTCGGAGACTTTCCCATGTCGAACTTTCAACGTCGAGAATTTTTGGCGAGTGCGGCCGCCGTCGCCGCGGCAACCACGGCCTTTCTGACGCGCGGCCAACCGGCGGCCGAAGCCGGCGACACGACCTTCATGAACAACGTTCCCGATCCGGTCGTCTCGGGCAAGGAACTCCCCACGTTTAAGTTCGCCCTGGAGAAATCGGAGGGGAAAGTCATCGGTAAGAGCTCCGGCAAAGAAGCGACGGTCACGCAGCTTCCCATTTCGAAAGGCTTGGCCGGCGTGTCGATGCGGCTCGAACCGGGCGCAATGCGCGAACTTCACTGGCATGCGACGGCCGCCGAATGGGCGCTGGTGCTCGAAGGCGAAGTGCGCACGACGGTGATCGGGCCGGACGGCACGGCGGAAACCAACGATTTTAAGCCGGGCGACGTCTGGTTCTTCCCGCGCGGTCACGGCCACATGCTGGAATGCCTCGGCAAGAAACCTTGCCACTTCATCCTGATCTTCGACAACGGGTACTTCTCCGAATTCGGCACGTTCAGCATCAGCGATTGGATCGGACACACACCGAAGCACCTGCTCGCCAAGAATTTCGGCCTGCCGGAATCGGCCTTCGAAGGCTTTCCGAGCGACGAAGTTTACTTTGCCCGCGGCGCCGTGCCGCCGGCCGAACAATCGACGCCGCTCCAAGGCTGGAAGAAGCCGGCGCTGACGCACAAGTATGAAATGCTGAAAGACCCGCCGCATCGCAGCTTTGAAGGGGGTCGCGAATGGACGCTCGACTCGTCGAAGTTCCCGATCTCGACGACCGTCACCGGCGTGGTGCTGGAACTTGAGCCCGGCGCGCTCCGCGAGCTTCACTGGCACCCGACGGCCGACGAGTGGCAATACGTCATCTCCGGCAACGTCAGCGTGACGATGTTCGGCTCGCACGGCCGATACCGCACCGAAGAACTCGAAAAGGGAGACGTCGGTTACATCCCGCAAGGCTACGGCCACTCCATCGAGAACGTCGGCCGCGAAACGAGCCGCATCCTCATCGGCTTCAACACGGGGACTTATCAAACGATCGACTTGTCGCAATGGATCGCCGGCAATCCGACAGACGTGCTGGCGACGAACTTCAGCAAGCCAGCGTCGCTGTTTGAAAAGTTTCCGCGGAAAGACTTGTTCATCGCCCCGTAACCGTGAGCGATCTCTCGACGAGTTCCCGCCGACCGCGCGGGACTCGTCGAGATCGTTTGCGGCCGGCGAAGTAGGCTCGTTATGCGACTCTTACTCCCCCCGCTGCGCGCGAACTTTGGAATCGGCACGGTTCTGGTACTCGGCGGGCTGTCGTTCGCCTTCGGCCTTTTCGGAGGCTGGTATCGTCCGGCGAGCTCCGTGCCGATATCGACGCCGAGCCCGCGCCCGAGCGGTTCGCCAACCCGGCCTTCACCGCAGGCACCGCATGTCGTGACGGCCCGCGGTATCGTGGATTTCGATCCGGCGTACTGTGCGGCCGTGACGAACCGATGCTCCGGCTCGATCTGGCGCATTTTCAAAGAGCCGGGGGACGAGGTGCGCCGCGGCGATTTGCTGGCCGTGATCGAGAGCGGCGAAGCCGGAAAAGCGAAAGCCGGACTACTACGTACGCTGGCGCGATCGGAACTGGCCGAAGCCGAATTGGCCCGCAAGTTGAAAGCGGCCTCGCTACTTCCCGAGCGCGATCTGCACGCGGCCCGCGCTCAGCAACGGGAAGCCCGCCTGCAATTGTTCGACGATCGTCAGGCGCTCGTGAATCTCGGCTTCTCCCTGCATCTTGCCGAGCTGGAAAACCTTTCCGACGTCGAACGAATCCGCTACATGCGGTTGCTCGACTTACCGAACGAGCTGCGCAGTGCGCCGGATGCCGATCAACTGACGGCGAATCTCGTTCCCTTGGTCGCGCCGCTCGACGGCCGGGTCGTTCGATTGAACGTAACGCGCGGCGAAGCCGTGCATGTGAATCAGGCCCGGACGTTGTTCGTCGTTGCGGATTTGCATCGATTGCGGGTTGATCTCGACGTCACACCTCACGACGTTGCGAGAGTCGCCCTCGGCGCCGTCATGACGTTTCAACCCGATGGCGAAGGCCAAGACGTTTCGGGACGCGTCACCCAAGTCAGCCCGGAGTCCGACGCACAAACGCAGCGGGTACGCGTATCGGCCCGCGTTTCCAACCCCGACGGCCGACTGCGACTGCATGCCGCCGGCACAGGCCGCATCACTTGGTGACGCGCAGCTCGCGACGACATCGCTTAAGAAGTTCGCCGGCTTCGGCACGGCGCGCGGCGTCGGTCATCGGCATTTCCAGATAGCGACCCAGAGCCGCTTCGGCCGCGGCGTATTGCTTCTCGTCGCATAAAGCCTTCCCCAACGCGAAATGCCCCGGAGCCAGATCGGGTCGAATTTCAATCGCTCGCTGAAATTGAGCGACGGCGTCTTTCGTACGGCCGGAATCCGCCAGCATTCCGCCGAGGTTGTAATGCACGCGGGCCGTGGGAGGAGGCAATTCTGACATTTGGCGAAACAGCGGCATCGCCTCGTCCGTGCGTCCCAGGTCCGCCAGCGCAACGGCCAAATTATTGCCGGCCGAGACTTCGCGCGGACGAATCGCCAACGCCGCCTGATAGAACCTTACGGCTTCCTCCGGCTCGCGCACCCGCAGCGCGTTCGCCAGGGCGAAATTCGCCAGGAAACTGTCGGCGTGCTCGCGCTGCACTTGCCGATAGAACGAAACCGAATCAACGCCGACGTCGCTCAAACGTTCGCCCACGGTGCGCAACAAATAGACCGACGTATTCTGCGAGGAAGCCGTGGCGGCCAAGCGTTGCAACACTTCGCGGTCGTGCCAAGTCGCCGGGTCGCGCACGCGATCGGGCCAGCCGTCGGGGGCCGGATCGGCGTTGCGGGTCGTTTCCAAAAGTCGCGCCCGGCGGCTCTCGTCCGGCTCGCAAACGGCCCAATCGTCGAGCGCGGCGATCAGCGTTCCTTTGATGTCGGAACGATCGATGCGCTGCACGACGGTCGCCAAATCTCCGCGCGCCGCCTCCAAGCCCGAGCGTGCGAACAGGGCCGCATATTCGGCGGCCGCGGCAATGCGAAGTTGCTTGGCATCGTCATGGCCGCGCAGGTCACGATGGCGCGGCGCACGCCCACGGCGTCGAGCTCTTCCACCAGCTTGACGTCGGCCAACGTCTGATCGATCCGACGTCGCAACTCTTCGTTGCCGCCGTCTCCGAGCTTGCCGAGAATCGCCTTCGCTTCCGCAAAACGCTCCTGCTGCACGAGCTGCAGGCCCGATTCAAAGCGTTCGGTGAGCCGCAAACGTTCCGTCTCTCGATCAGCCGAGAGCGCCTGCTCCCGGAGCGAATTGCCGATGATGAAGCCGAGCAAAGCCACGGCCGTCACAGCGAGCATCGTCGGCAGCGGATTGCGGCGAATCCACCGTGCGCCCCGTTCCGCCGGGCTGACCGGTCGCGCCCGGATCGGCTCGTGACGAAGAAACCGGTCGAGATCGGCGGCCAGTTCCGCGGCCGTCGCATAGCGATGCTGCGGGTTCTTCTCCAAGCATTTCAAACAAATCGTATCCAAATCACGCGGCACCTTCAGATTGACGCGCAGAGGGAGACTTCGGTTCTTCGCGAAGCAAGCGCCGCTCGGCGTCGGACAAGCTGCGTCCTTGAAACGGCGGCCGACCGACGAGCATTTCGTAGAGAATCGAACCCAGGGCGAAAATATCGGCCGGCGGTCCGACCGACGACGGACGCCCGGACAATTGCTCCGGGGCCATGTAGTTGGGCGTGCCGAGAACCATGCCGGTTTGCGTCAGCCCGCCGTCGCCGCCGTCGATGCGTCGGGCCAGACCGAAGTCGCTGATTTTCAACACATCGTCTTCGGCGACCAAAATATTGGCCGGTTTCAGATCGCGATGAATCACGCCGCTGCGATGGGCCGCATCCACGGCATGCGCCAGCACCGCGGTCATTTTCGCGGCGTCACGAACCGGCTGCGCGGCGCCGGCCAACTTCTCGGCGAGCGTTCCCCCTTCCACATATTCCATCGTGAAATATGGCTGACCGGCCGCTTCGCCGTAGTCGTAAATCTGCACGATGTTCGGATGCTTGAGGGCCGCCGCGGCTTCGGCCTCTTTCATAAAGCGGAGATACTCGCTGCGTCCGGCCTGCGCGCCGGCGAGCAGCATCTTCAACGCCACGATACGGTTGAGCTTGATGTGCTTGGCCTGATAAACCACGCCCATGCCGCCGCGCCCGAGCACGGCCTGAATCTCGTGATCGTGAATCAGCGGCAGCACCGGATCGCTGCCGACCATCGGCATCGGAGCGGTGATCGTCTTCGTCTGCGACGTCGGGAACAACGAATCGAGCTGAACTTCCATCGCCCGCAACTTACGCAGGCGAGCCCGCACGTCGTCGAGCAGGTCGGGATGATCGGCGCAGACTTCTTCCGGCGTCAGATCGGCGTCGAGCAGCCGTTCGAGCAGTTCGCTGATCTGTAACTCGCGCGACATCGTTTCCGCTTCTCAAAATGCCCGAGGGATGCGCGCCGCCGCGATTCGACTACTCTTGCGGCGCGGGATCGGGGCTCAGATCGCCCACTTTCCCGGCCAGCAGCACCAAGCTCCGATTGAGGCGGCGCTGCACCGTCTTCGTGGCGACGCCGAGCACTTCCGCCGCTTCCACGTGCGACATCCCTTGAATGCGCACCAAGCTGAACACCTCGCGTTCTTCTTCCGGCAACCCTTCGATGGCGGCCAGCATCCGCAGCGCGTTGGGGCTCAGTTGCGAATGCCCCGAGTCGGGCGAAGCGACGAGCGCCTCTTTGAATTCCATCACCGGCTCGTGACGATCGAGGCGGCGGGCCAAGTCGTTGAGTTCCCAGCGAATGTGCTGATTCGCCAGCGCAAAAACTGGCGCACGCCCGTCGGTCGCACTTCTTGCAGGGCTTTGAGCAACCGATCAACGACGGCCCCCAACATTTCGTCCGTTTGCAAGTTGAGCGGCGGCCGAGTGAGCCGCGGGTAGCTTTTGAGCAGCAGGCGCGACACAGCAGACTCAGTCGCGACACGGAGCTTTCGATGAGCCCGCGAATGATCGGATCGGCGGGCGCAGCGCCGTCGAGGCGGGCTAATTCGCCCAAATATCGCTGAACGGCAACGGTCGTGCGGCCTTCATCCATAGCCGCCCATTAAACCACAATCGCCGGCGTCGTTCATCTAAGGAAATACGCTACGTCGGGCGAGCGGTACGATCCGGCAAGATTTGCGGCGCGCAAACAAAGCGGCGAATTTCAGCAACACTTCGGGCGTCGCCGACATTCCTCGACGACGCCCGTTTAATTTGCCGGCGTAGGACCGCTCAAAAAAATTTAACGGAGCCGATGCTTCAGCTCTTCGCCGACCTGCAACAGCGACGAACGCACCGCCGGCACGTGGCTCAGCGGGTTGAGCAGACCCCAATCGTGAATCATGCCGCTATAACGCACCGCGACGACGTCGACCCCTGCGACGTCGAGCTTACGCGCGTACTCTTCGCCTTCGTCGCGGAGCACGTCGTTGCCGGCAGTGAGCACCAAAGCCGGCGGCAATCCGCGGAGCTCTTCCGTCATTGCCCGCAGCGGCGAAGCGTAAATCTCGCCGCGCTCGCCGGCGTCGGTCGTGTAGTTGTCCCAAAACCATTTCATCATGTTGCGAGTGAGGAACCGGCCTTCGGCGAATTCGAGGTACGACTCCGTGTCGAAGTACGCATCCGTGACCGGCCAGAGCAACGCTTGAAAACGAATGTCGGGCCCGCCGCGATCTTTGGCCATCAGCGCGACGACCGCGGCCATGTTGCCGCCGACGCTATTGCCGACCACGGCCAAGCGACGACCGTCGACCTTGATCTCGTGTCCGAATTCGGCGACCCATTTCGTCGCCGCGTAGGCTTGGTGAATCGCCTTCGGATATTGGGCTTCCGGCGACGGCGTGTAGTTGACGAACACCGCCGTGGCGCCGGAGTAGGCCACGATGTCGCGCACGAGACGTTCGTGCGTCGGGAAGTCTCCCAGCACCCAACCGCCGCCGTGAAAGAACATGAAGCCGGGCGTCGTCGTCGCCACGCCGGCCGGCCGCACGACGGTTAGTTCCAAAGGTTCACCGTCGGCTTCGATCGTCACCGTCGACACGTCCGCAGGAGGGAGATCCAACTTCACGGACGATTGAGCGCCGATCAAGACCTGCCGCGCTTCGTGCGGCGTCATCTCCTCCATCGGTTTGCCGCCGGCCGCGTTGAGTTGCTTCAAGAATTCGCGCACCTGATGGTCGATCGCCACGTCGAGGGCTGGGTCCACGGCTTTCATCTTCTTCTCCTTAGTTCGCAAGGGGGAACGGGCACCGGCAAATCTCTCGCTCACTCTGACTAAGCGGAACGACTGGACAGGAAGCCTGCAAATCTCCGGCCGCCGAGAAACCGCCGGCAAATGCCGCACAATCTGCGCCTAATCGTGAGAATGCGACTGCTGCCGTTCGGAGTCGAGCTTCATTTGCTCGTAATCGAGCGAGCGGGCCACGCGATCGGCCGCTTCGTCGCTGACCACGCCCGTCGCTCGCAATTCGGCCACGGCGAGACGCTGAGCGTCGAGAATTTTGACCAAGAATTGGTGCGTCATTTCGACGTCCGGCTCGCGAGGTTCGTCGGCCGCCAGCGCGACGCGGGCCTGGTAGCGCAGAATTCGATGCCGATAGATTGCGCGAAGATCGTCCGCCAGACTTGCCGACATTCCTTCGCTCTGCGCAGAGTTCGTCGAGGCGGCGCTGGGCCGCTTCGGCCGCGGCGAGCCGGAGGCGCAGTTCTTCGCGTTTCAAAGAATCGTCAGCAGGAAGCCGCAGTCGCCGGATCAGCAGCGGCAGCGTGAGTCCTTGCAGCACGAGCGTGGTGAGGATCACGCTGAACGACAGAAACAAGATCAGGCTCCGTTGCGGAAACGGCGTCACGCCGTCTGCCAACACCAGCGGCACGGCCAGCGCCGCCGCCAAGGAATCGACTCCGCGCATCCCCGACCAGCCGATGAGCACGGCATGCTGCCACGGCGGAGCAGGGCGGGGCGGCTTGAGGCGGCGGTAGAACGCGCACGGGAACAAGTTCCAAAACAGCATCCAGGCCATGCGGAGCACGATCGTCGCGCCGCAGACCCAAGCGCAATCGCGCAAGAGTTCCAGAGGCGGAAGCCGGCCGACGTCGCCCAGCACGGAACGAAGTTCGAGCCCGATCAGTACGAACGCCAAGCTTTCCAAAATAAATCGCGCGGCGTTCCAAAACGAGAACGCCTGCAAGCGCTCGCTCGGTCCCAAGTGGGCCAGCAGATAGCGACCGACATAGAGCCCGGCGGCGACGGTCGCCAACACGCCGGAAGCATCCACGACCTCGGCCGCGAGATAGGCCGCGAACGGAGTGAGAAGCGAGACCGCGGTGTCGGTGGAGGTGTCGCAAAGGCGACGCCGCGCCCAAGTGACCGAAGCTCCGACCAACAGGCCCGCGACCACGCCGCCGACGGCATCCCAAACCAGTTCGACGGCCGTTTCGCCGACGGACCAAGAGCCCGACACCACGGCTTTGACCGCTTGCTGATAGGCGACCAGCGCGACGACGTCGTTGAACAACGATTCGCCTTCGAGAATCCGTTCGACGCGTCTGGGGACGGGGAGCCGATTGGCGACCGCCGCGACGGCCGCGGTATCGGTCGGTCCGACGACGGCGGCCAAGACAAAGGCCATGGGCCAGGAGAAATCGGCGATGCTCGCATGCACGATGCCGGCGACGCAAAAGAGATTCAGCAGCATCAGGCCGACCGACAAACGCAAGATCGGCCAGACGTGGCTCCGTAAGTCGCGCACGCCGAACTGCGTGGCGACGAGATAAACCAGCGGCGGAATGAAGAGGAGAAAGGCGACGTCGGGCGGAATTTGCACCCGGGGCAACCCGGGCACGAACCCGACGGCCACGCCGCCGACGACCAAGAGCGACGGATAAGGGATCCTGAGCTTCTGCGCGACGGTCGACAGCACGACGGCGACGAAGATCAGACCGACGATCAAATGAACCGGATTCATCGCCTCGCGCGCTCGCTAATGCCGACGCCGGACCGCACGGCGTCAGTGCCGAAACGAATCCGCGTTCTGAAATGCTAAGCGGAACATACCGGACAGCGGCGGTGAATTGTCAGGGGATAGCGGGGCGATGGTCTTACGCATTGCCGACGCCGCGCCGGTGCAGGTCATTCAGAGCGCGCTGACCAAGCCCATGAACGTCACGGAGCCGATCGTCGCGGCTCTGGGATCGGGCTATCAAGCGAGCGTGACCCGTGAGCCATTCAACCTTGGGAAGGATGGGAAGTGGACGGTAGCGTGCTAGCCAGCACCAAAGGCATTGCCGGGCCTGTATTTCTGCTGTGGATGGTTTGCCTGTTCTGGGTACACATACTCAAGTCGATTTGTGTCAATCAATTGCCGCACATTTCGCCGCTGAATGTGTGCTGACGCTCGTCCTAGAAAAGCACCTAACTCTTGAATAGATAGAGGCTTCCAGTTGCAAAGCGTTAGAATTGCCTCGTTTAACTCTTCAACTGAGCATCGATCGCCCAACCCCTCTATCGACTCCCTGATCTCCTCGGGCAACTCCTGACGTAAGAGCGTTAACTCCTGACGTAGTGCGTCGGACTCCTGACGTAAGGGCTCGGGTTTCTTATGTCTTGGCTTTGCGCCAAAGCTTCCAACAGCCTTGGGCCAGAAACATAAAAAGACGTTGATGCCTTTCCACGTGGCTCAAGTAGGCAAAGCTCTCGCAGCCTCCGCAGCCGTCCGCTGGCCGTCAGCGCGTCCACATGGCACACAGAACGATAGATTGAGTTGTCTAAAAAGCCAACTTGGCGCAAGACGACAAGCGCCTTGCGTCTTCATCGCTTAGATTGCACTCCTTGAGCTTTGAGAGCCACTTTAGATCGTCTTGCCCCAAGAAATGGTGAACCAGTAGCCGCAGGGTAAATTCGTCGCGCTGGCGATCTGATTCGATCAGTGGTGCAGTCAAGTTCGCGACGCCCATCGCTTCTCGCATTACTCGTATGCCAGTCCCTTTGGTTTCGGCCAGCTTGGCGTCGTGAAGCGTGGCGGCAATAACGGGGTTTCTCGTTCGCGATCCCGGCTCTCCTAGTCGTTCTTCCGGAATCAATGAATACCCTGGATTCTTGATTTCTATACAGTTGGCGTAGCGAATGATTTGCACGGACTGATGGCACTTGTAATTTCGGTGCATCAGAGCGTTCACGATTGCCTCGCGAATTACGGCCCTCGGAATTAGCGGAACGTCCTGACGCAAGTCTCCGCTTGCCGGAAGATTAAATGCCTTTGGAACATCATCGAGAACCTGGCTAATTAGCTGTGGAATCGTAAGGAGTAGCGGACCAAGCTTTTCAATTCCCGAATATCGCTGCTCGGGATGTGGCACCCATTCACGCCCATCAACGCGAATGTAGTCCACGCGGGTCATTGGAAGGTGTCGGCGCAACGACATCTGCTTCCCAAATAGCAACAGACCGCCTGTTGTAAGCGAAGCTCCACGCCCCTTGTCAGTTGTCGCTTTAATCGCGTAAAGCAACTCTTCGTCTGGGTATCGCATCAACTCAGCCGCACCGTCATCGTTCACCGACAATCGCGATTGTCTATACGCGGACACGGCCCGAGGATCTATATCGTCAAGTGTCGTCCCCTCGACAACGTCTTCGTCATAAGACTTCATGCCTCGCAATTGATAGAACAGACCAACATCGTCGTCGGTGCAAACTTGATCCGTTGAACCGATGCGCCGAAACGAGCCCTTTACAGCCCCTTTGGTTTTGATGTGCACCGGCTTGTGATGGGGACTTGCCTCTGGAATATGGGCTATAACGACTATTTTTTCGTTGAATTTTTCCGAATAAAGATGCGGCCGAACAGGAATGCTGAACAGTTCGCGGCACTGAGTAGCAAAGTCAGCTTGCAACTTGTCTGGATCGGCTACGCCACTAACTTCGTAATCCGGAAAAAGCGAGTTCGGCTTTCTAATGACTCCGAACACCAAGTAGCCACCACCCATGTCGGGCTCATTGGAGAAGGCGCTAACAGTGTCCAGCGCCGCCCGTCCAACATCTGAGCCTCTCTTGGCTTCGATCAATATCGACTCATCGCCATCTCCAAGACGCTTATAGAGTTCGCTAAATGGCAAGTGCGCCATTCAATTGCCTCCGAACCAGACCGAAGTTGCTATATCTGGGGCTATAAGTACGCGATCTTTATACCATTTCGTTCCAAGACATCGCACAGACTTTTGTCGGAATGCGATCTGCATATTGGCTTGCACAAGCGCACTATAAACGCCGCGTGAGGCGGCATTTTGCCGTCGGATTCGGTTCCCCCACCTAACTCCAGCGCACGGATTTCACAAGCCGCAGGACCGACTCAATAACCGCCTCGGAGCAACCCTAGACCTTCTCCGCGACTAACTCACCCAGCCGGCTCTATCAGCGTCTCAGGAATCGACGCGGTCATTACGACCGTCGGTCCGTCCGACCGGGCGAAGAATGGCCGAAGTCGCCGGGCGACGTTACCGGCCCGGCTCGGCGCGGGCGGCGCTTTCGGCGGCTGAGAGGAGGCCGTCGGCGTCGGTGTCTAGGCGTGTGAACAAATCGGACGGGCCGAGGAATTCGGACGCGGAGATCGAGCCGTCGCCGTTGCGATCCATGGCTTGAAACCAAGCCGGGCCCGCCGCTTCGCGCGAGAGCAGCGGGCTCAGCGGATGACCGCTCGCGACGATGCACAAAATTTGCCGCGGCAACCGCTCGACGACGAGCGCACCGTCGGCGAGGCATTTATCGGCCGTGAGGCGCGAAGCGGCGTCGGTCAGTTCGCGGCGCGAGAGGCCGCCGTCGTGATTGGCGTCGAGATATTCGAACAGGCCGTGACCGAGATCGAGCACCGTCAACAGGCGCTGCGCTTCGGCAAGCGAGCGTTGCACGACGAGCCAGGCGTCCGTTTCGGCGGCCGAGAGTCGACCGTCGCCGTCGCGATCGGCGGCGTTACGCCAGGCGTCGAACACCTGACGGTCGTCTCCCGAGGCTTCCGATTCGTCAATGACGCGATCGCGATTGCGATCGAGCCGCTCGACCCAAGCGCGAGAATTCTGCAACGCCGTTTCGGCCTGCGCGGGCAAGCGGCCCGCATCGCTGCGAACATGCCAACGAACGCCGTCGGCCGCGCGCACGATCCAGGCGCGCGCGGCGTCGGCAGATTGCGACTCTGCGAAGAGTTCCAGACGGATCGCATTCGGCGAGGTCGCGGAGGCTTCACCGAGCGATAAGCCGGCCGGCGGTTGCGCGCCGGCCGCGACGCGCGGCAGGAGAATTGAAGCGGCGACGCCGGGATACGCGGCGACTTCGTCGGCCAATTCGCCGGGGCCGATCAGTTCGTCGGCGTTGCGATCAAGCGGTTGCAGCCGCTCGTCAATGTTTTTCAGTTCGCCGGTTTGCAGCTTACCGTCTTGATTATCGTCGAGCCGAGCGACGAGCGCGGCGTGCAGCACGGGGCGACGGTAACGGAGGCCGAGGCGACTTGCAGTTCGCCGAGCCCGCGAGCGCGATAGAAGCCGGCGAGTTCCGCGGCGGAGACGAAGCCGTCGGCGTCGAGGTCGACGTCTTGCAGAGGGGGCGAGCTTCCCGTGGCGAGCGAAAAATTGCCCCAGAGCGATTGCCGCAGGGCGAACGCCGTCGGCAGGCGGCCGGCTTCCGCCGCGTCGAGCCGGTGATCGCCGTTGCGATCGAAGAAGCGAAGGAGTTCGGCGAAGACGTCGTTCCAACAAGCGACCGGCGAACGCCCGGCGACGGTGACGACGAGATCGACGCCGGACGTACGTTCTGCGTCACGCCAAACGAGACGGAGCGGCGGCTCCGACGTCTGCGGCGCTTCCTCCGCTTGCGGCGATGCGGCCCGAGCGCGATGAGGCAGGCCGGCGGAGAACGCCGCGATGACGACGGCCGACAGGACGACCGTGATTGCGAGCCGCGGCGCTTTCATCCGACGAGCGCCTCGACGACTTTCGCCGACGGGTCCGTGACGCGGATCGGCCGGCCGACGTTGGAATCGTTTTGCTTCGTGTGATCGATGCCGACGAGCCGGCAGATGGTGGCGAGCAAGTCGGGGACGCGGACGGGATCGTCTACGACTTCGGTGCCGGCTTCGTTCGTTTTACCGACGGCCTGCCCGCCGCGAACGCCGCCGCCGGCCAAGACGGCCGACCACGCTTGCGGCCAGTGATCGCGTCCGCCGCCGGCGTTGATCTTCGGCGTTCGTCCGAACTCGCCCATACAGACGACGAGCGTGGAATCGAGCAGGCCGCGTTGCTGCAAATCTTCGAGCAGAGCGCCGGCGGCCGTGTCGAGCGTGGTCGAGAGACCTTGCACGGCGGTGAAGTTGTTGGAGTGGGTGTCCCAGCCGTCGAGCGTGACTTCGACGAAGCGGACGCCGCGCTCGACGAGCCGGCGCGCGAAGAGGCAGCCTTGGCCGAACACGCTGCGGCCGTAGCGATCGCGGACGTCGGTCGGTTCGTCGTCGAGACGGATCGCGCCGGAGGCGTCAGGGAGCATCAATCGCAAGGCGGCGTCGTTGGCGGCGCGAATGCTGGCGGCGACCGTGTTTGTGGATTGGTCGCGGAAGCCGCGATCGAGATCGTTCAACAGGCGGAGACGATCGCGCTGTTGGCCGTCTGCGACGTCGGCCGAGCGCGCCAAATCCGGCACGACGAGATCTTCGGGACGATTGGCATAGAGGCCGACGTCAAGCGGTGCGAAGGCGGGGCCGAGAAAGCCGGCGCCGAGTTCCGTGGTGTAGCGCGACGGAGCGATGCTGACCAGCGGCGGGAGGCCGGCGCCGGCGTCGGTTGCAACGGCGTCGTCCGCCGTTTCATGACAGATCAACGAACCGAGGGCGGGGAAGCGGATCGCGCCTTGCGGTACGTAGCCGGTGCGCGCCAAGTGATGAGCGCGGGTATGGTCGCCTTCTTTGGAAGTGATCGAGCGGACGACGGCGGCGTGCTTCATCCACTTCGCCCACTGCGGCAGGTGCTCCGAGATGCGCACGCCGGCGGACGAGGTATCGATCGTCTTAAACGGTCCGCCGTTGGCATGGCCGGGCTTGAGATCCCAGAGGTCGATCGTGGCGGGGCCGCCGTTGAGCCACAGCAGGACGACGGACTTGGCCGGGCCTGTCGCCGAGACCGAAGCTTGAGCAAGTTGCGGCAGCCAGCCGGAGAGCGCCCCGCCGCAAGTCACGGCCGCTCCGCCGAGCAGGCCATGCCCGATGAAACGACGGCGGCTGAGCCGGGTGAAACGAGTCGTCATAATGCTCGTGATGCCGTTTAGCTAAGGATTCGCGGAGGCTGGTTTTTGCGGGGTTTCGTCGGCGACTGCTTATTTTGAGGTCGCGCGTTTTTAGTAGTCGCCGGGCTGCAGGACTTCGCCGCGCTGGCGACTGAGAAGGGCGAGGTAAACCTGGGAGTCGATCTTTTCGTTGAGGAAGCGAACGGAGCCGTCGCCGAAGAGCGTGTTCGGCGCTTCCTTGGTGGAAGGCGTAGACGCCGAAGCCGTTGTTGCAGTTGATCGCGCGGGGACCGACGCGGGTCGTCGCAATCGTCTTGCCGTCTGCTTCGAACGTGCGCGGCCAGGTGGATTGGTAGCTGGCCCAGCCGCCGTCGTGAACGAAGAGCGTGTTCGTCTCGGAGACCTTTTCGCGGTTGACCCACATGCCGGGGCGGCCGGACCGTTCGCCGATCATCACGGTGTTCGAAAGGCCGTCTGCGACCATCTCGCGGCGCGGGCGAACGTTGATCGCCGTTTGTCGGCTGCCGGGATCGGTCATGCCCATCATGATGCCGGGGACGCGGCTATCGACCGGAGGAGGGGAGGAGAAGTCGTCGATGTAGCCGCGGAGGATGATGTAGTCGCCGATCGCCATCTGCCGATCGGGAAACTCTTCCGGCCCGCCGACGCGCCGTAAGCCGTGCCGCAGGTGGTCGTCGGCCGAAGCGGGGCACTCAAACGCCGCGACACGCTCGCGCACCACGGGTTGGTTTTCTTCGTCCCAGAAGCTCTTATCGAAGCGATACTTCTCGGCGAGCGGCTTGTGGTCGATATACGGCAGGATTTGCGTGCACCAGCCGCCCCAGACCGAGGAGCCGTTGGCGTCGCCGGGGAAGTACCAAGCGTCAGGATAGTACTTGTGAACGTTCTCGTACTGATCCACGGCCCGCCCGATGACACGCAAGCGATCGGCACATATTTGCTCGGCCGTCGTCTCGCGGGCCGCTTGCAGGCTCGGCAAGAGCCAGGAGGCGGCGATGATGAACACGAGCGTCGCCACGGCCACGTCGATGCGCGTCAGGCCTTGTCGCACGGGAGTTTCCTCAGTTAGTGATTGGTGCCGAATTCGGCCGTGTTGACGAGGGCCCAAACGACGTCGGCCGTGCGGCGACGGCGCTCGTCGCTCTTGCCTGCGGCCAGATACTTAGCGACGAGCGTCCGCTCGTCGCCGTCGGGCAGGCGGCCGAGCGCGGCGAGAAACAGCGTTTCGACACGCTGGTCGTCCGAGTCGAAAGGCCCTTCAGCCACGGCCGTGACCAGCGGACCTCGAGCGACGTCGACGGCGGCCGAGGTTTCCACGCCGTTCATCAGCGTCAGCGATTGCAGCACGCTCCGCGCCGCATTTTCAGCTCGATCAATGCGAAACTTCGCGGCAAACTCCCGCCGCGAAGCTTCGGCTTCATGGCGGGCCAAATCATCGCGCAGCGCGGGGAAACCGGCGGCCGTGCGAAGGCTATCGAAAAGTTGTTCGCCGTCGAGCGCACGGAGCGGCATTCCGCGAAGGAGTAACGTTCGTCTTCCGGAGTGGTCAGGCGATCGGAGCGAGTCGCCAAGCCGGAGGTTTCGCTACGATAGGCGTTCGTCAGCACGCACGCTTCCACCAAGCGGGCCATGTCTAACCCAGCCGCGGTCGCTTCTTCCGCCAGAATCGCCAAATGCTCCGGATCGCCCAGGGGATCGTCGCGTGCTAGGTCATCAAGCGGTTCGACCAAGCCGGCACCGAACAATTGCGCCAAACGGTATTCGCCGCGTGCCGCGCGAAGTACGGGTTTTCGCGCCGTCACCCAAGCGGCCAAGACCTTGCGGCCCGACTCGCGGCGCAGCGGTGCTGGCCAAACGACGGGCTGATCGTCAAGCAACTTTGCTTTGACGGTGCGTTCCGTTTCCGGAATGCGAATTTGCAGCGTCTCCGAGGGCCGCTGCTCGTCAGGGGACGCGAAGAAGGCGGCGGTCTGCCAGAACTCATCGCGCGTCCAACGCGCAAATGGATGATCGTGACACTGGGCGCAATCAAGGTTCACGCCGAGAAACGCGCGAGCCGAAATCGCCGCTAAGTTCTCCGGCTTCAATTCGCCCGCCACGAGCAGAACCTGCGGGACGTGAAGACCGGAGCCCGAGCCAGGGCCGTCTGTCGGCACGACTTCGAGCAATTGGCGAACGAGCACGTCATGCGACGTGCGGCGATGCAACTCGTCCGCGAGCCAACGCTGGGTTTCGGCGGCGAGAAACGAAAACTGCGGCGTATCGGCCTGCGGAATCCAAGCGCACCGCCAGACGATCGCCCAACGTTGCGCAAAGAGCGGAGATTGAGTGAGTCGAGCCACGGCACGGCGGGCTTTATCCGCCGACGCGTCGGCGAGATAATCGCGAACTTCTGCCACGGTCGGCACGCGGCCGATCAGGTCGAGCGTGACGCGGCGTAGAAAGGTCGCGTCGTCAACGACCTGCGCAGGAAGCACGCCGAGCGTTTCTTGACGCGTCACCAAACGTTCGTCGATGCGCGCGGCCCAGGCTTGGGCGTCGTCGCCGAGCAGGGGCCGGCAGGCGACCAGAGCCGAAACAACGAGGAGCAGGATTGTCGAAAGCTTCGACATGCACGATCGGCGATAAGGAAAATTCAGAACCGGCGAACTCGGGATGCATTCTACTTCGGCACGGCGCGGCGTTTTTTTCACCGTCGTCGGCGAATCACCTACCACGATAGCCGCGGCGACGTTTACCGGCCGCCGCGGGTGCTCACGCTAAAATTCACGGAAAACATCACTTCGTGGGCAACCTTTTGCTCGCCCTTGAGCGCGGGATCGAACACCCAGCGTTCGCGGATCGTCTCGACGGCCGATTGATCCATGTCTTCGTAGCCGGAGCTTTCCAAGACTGTGATCTTCTCCACGCGGCCGTCCGCTCCGACCGTCACGGCCACCTTGACCGAGGCCTTCACACGGTACGGAATCAGTCGCACCGGGTAGGTCGGATCAGGGCGAGCTCGAACGGACGGGGGTACGTCGACGCCGGTCGACTGCTGCGTCAGGTAATTGACTTCGGCGTTGGCTTCAATGAGCTCCGTTTCGGGCTTCGCCGCAACCGGCTTCTTCTTGGCGCGACGCACCTCTTCCGGCGGCTCTTCTTCGGGAATTTCCTCCTCGCGAACGACTTCCGGCACCGCGACGGCCGGGGCTTTAAAGTCGCTCGCCGTCGGAGCTTCCGCCAGCATCACCGGCTCGATCGCCTTGGCTGACGTGTCGAGAGGCGTTTCCAGTTTCTTCGGCGGCGGCTCGGCTTCCGGCGTTTCAACCGGCTCGGTGACGTCGTCGAGCACCTTGCGGTCGGTCGTCTCGGATTCTTTCGACGCGGCCACCAAAGTAATGGCGACCGACGTGCGACCATATTCGCCGCTCGTGAACCCAGCGTTGCACGATGACATGCGGCGCGTTGCGTCCCAACGCCCAGTGCCCGAGCGCACTGCCGACCAGCAGCACGGCGAACAATGCGTTTTCAGTGGCCCAACGAGCGAGAGAGAACATCGCGACCGTGGTATGAGGATTGCCTAACGTGCCTTGACAGAGGGCGGAGCTAGTTAATGATAACCTGTCTCATTTCGATCCAGAAGATGCGTGATATGCGCAGTTTTCGAGTAGACGCCTGCGGCAATTCCTCTCTTCGGCAACTCTTGTACCGACGCCGCCTGGCGTGGTCTGAAAGACGTACGGACATGGACATCTGGCAGGGCATGTGGGACTACTCCTGGAAGGAGTTGTTCGTCAAAGGGGGAGAGGTCATGTGGCCCATCCTCCTTTGCTCGGTCGTCGCCTTGGCGATTGCCGTGGAACGGATCCTGACCTTCCTCGTTTATCGTACGTCGTATCGAGGGCTGCTCGACGCGCTTAAAAGCGCATCGACAAGCGAGACTTTGAAGGCGCGAAACGTGCGGCCGCGGCGCGGAGCGGCCCGTTGGCACGTTCGGCGCAATCATATCTCGAACATCTCGACCTAAGCGCCGAGGCCCGCGAAGACATCGTCGGCCGCACGGTGTCGGAAAGCGTCGCGGTGCTGGAAAACCGATTGCACTGGTTGTCCATCATCGGCGTGTTGGCGCCGATGCTCGGCTTGCTCGGCACGGTCGCCGGGTTGGTCGAAGCATTCAACGACATCGAACGTGCCGGCGGCCAAGTGCAGCCCAAGGATCTGGCCGCGGGCATTTGGGCGGCGTTGCTCACCACGGTGTTCGGGCTTGTCGTCGCGTTGCCGGCCTTGGCTGTCTATCACTTTCTAGAAAACCGCGTGAACACGATCTTGCTGCAAGCCCAATGGATCGTGAGCTACTTGAATCAATGGTTGCACATCCGCCCGGCGGCTAATGCGACTCCGAGCGAATCGGCCGATACGCAACCGGACGAGAAGTTGACGTCGGTCGGCGGCGGCTAGTCTTAGAACTCGGTCGATCGTCGCAACCGCATACTGATTCCATCTGCCATGGCTCTCCAAATTCCTCGCCGTCGCCGCAAGCCCGTGTCGATCGACATGAGCCCGCTGATCGATTGCATCTTTCAGTTGCTCATCTTCTTCATGTTGAGTTCGACGTTTCTCACGCCGGCAATCAAGCTGACGCTACCTACCGCCTCCGTCATCGATAACGCGCCGGACCAATTCATCATGGTGACGCTCGGGGCCGACGACGAAACTTACGTCAATAAAGACCGCGTCGATCCGGCTCAGTTGCGACAACGTCTCAGCGAACTGCTGGCGGCTCAGCAAGATAAAGTCGTGACGATTCGCGGTCATGAAAGCGTGCCGCTCGGGCGCTTCGTTCAGGCCCTGGAAGCGGCGAAGCTGGCCGGCGCGGCGAACGTCAACGTAGCGCACTCGGTGCCGAAGTAGGCTACGATATTCGACATGGCTGCAACTGACGCAGAATCAACCGCTGTAACAACCTCTGGATTCGGGCCGGCGAAACCTTCGAGCACCGAGCCGGCCGCGATACGACACCCGTCTTCACGAGCTCGGCTCTATCGCCTGCTGTGGCGCTGGCACTTTTACGCAGGTCTCATCACCGCCCCGGTGCTGCTGATCGCCTCGATCACCGGGGCCATCTACGTTTTTATCCACGAACTACAGCCGGTGATGTATCCGGACCTGTTCGTCAGTGAAAACACCAGCGACGATGCTTCCGCGACGACGACGAAAACAACGCTGTTGGACGATGCCGTCGCGGCCGCGCTCAAGGCGTACCCGAAGGCCAAGCCGGCGGCAGCGGCCGAACCTCGCGAGCCGGGACGCAACGCGACCGTCGCCCTGAATCTTCCCGAGGGCTTCCGCACGGCCTTCGTCGACCCGGCGACATTGAACGTTAAAGGCTTGTACGACGAGCCGAACTCGTTCTTCGGCATCGTCTTGGGCATCCACCGCCGGTTGCTGGCCGGATCGGTGGGACGCATGCTCGTCGAAATCACAGCGGCCTGGGGGCTCATCTTGCTGCTCACCGGCGTTTACCTCTGGTGGCCGCAGCGGCTCGGTCGTCCGAAGCTGCCCGTCGTCGGAGTTTGGTATCCGCGTTCGAGCGGGCCACTCTTACCGGTGCTGCGCGATTGGCACGCCGTCGTCGGATTCTATTCGCTGATCACCGCAGGCTTTGTGCTGTTCACCGGACTTTTCTTCACACAAGTATTCGGCAATGCGTACAAACGTGCAACGAACTTGGGAGGCGAAACGCCGGCCGGAGCGTTCGCGGTGAAGCCGGTTTCTGAAGACGCCGGCGGCCGGGCTCGGATCACGTTTGCCAAAGCGCTGGAAGCGGCCGAGCCTCACTTGGTCGGGCATGGTCCGCGACGCGTGCAAATCCCCGGCTCGCCGCAAGACACGTTCCGCGTAACGCGCGTTGATTGGTCGAACCCCACATGGAAGACGACGGTGTTCGTCGACGCGTATTCCGGCCGCGTCGTCCACACGACCAATTGGGACGACGCTCCGTTGGCACACAAGGTGCGGTTGAGCGTGTACCCGATTCACACCGGCGAAATCTTCGGGCTCACGACGAAAATCCTGGCCCTGCTCACTTGCTTGGCGTTGGCTTTGTTGGCGGTGACCGGCGCGTGGATGTGGTGGCGCAAGCGACCGCACGGCACTTGGGGATTGCCGCCGTCCAACGCAGAGCTGAACGTGCCGAAATGGCTGCTCGCTTCGATCGTCGTGCTCGGCGTGCTGCTGCCGGCGGTGGGGATTTCGATCCTCTTCATTCTTCTGGGCGACGCGATCCTGGTGCGTCTCGCGCGACGACGCAGCAACGCGGCGGCCTCCGAATCATAAAACGACATCGAGGAGCGAACGCGCAATGTTCGCTCCTCGATGATTGGAAACGGCGACCACGGATGGAGGAGAACGAGCGACCTAGAAGGTCACGCCGAGCGTCGCACGTACGCTGAGCGGAGTGCCCGGCACGACCAAATTCACAGTATTGCCGCCGGAAGCGTACTGTTGATCGAGCAGGTTTTCGATAAACAAAGCCGAGCGCCAACGACCGATGTCGTGAAACAAGCCCATGTCGTAGCGTTGGTACGACGGCAGCCGCACTTGGTTCGTACCGGAGGTGATCGCCCAGTCGTCGGTGTAGTACATGCCGAGGCCCATGCCGACGACACGATCTTCATTTTGAATGAAGTTGTAACGCGACCAGAGGCTGCCTTGCCACATTGGAGCGTGCGGCAATTGCGTGCCGACGTTCGCCGCCACGCGATCGCGCTCGATGCGGGCATCGGCCATGCCGTAGCCGGTGACGATGCTCCACCGCTCGGTGACTTGGCCCATCAGCTCGATTTCCATACCGGTCGAGCGAACCATGCCGAACTGCACGGAAACCGGCGGGACCGAATTGGGCACGGCTTGCGCCACGTTGGTACGCTCGATATCGAAGTAGCCGACCGTGAGGTACAAGTTATCGCGAAGACGGGCCTTCGTGCCGACGTCGAACCCCCAACCGCTTTCCGGATCAAGCGGCACGACGCTGCCCGGCGTAGGGCCGGCGGCGAAGCCGTTGATGACGTTAAACGTCTCGCTGTACGAAACGTAGTACGACAGATCTTCCGGAATCGGCTCGAACACGAGGCCATACCGCGGCGTGACGGCGTCGAACGCCTGCGTCGAACGCGTCGTGCCGCTGAAGGTCTTCTGGTCGACCCAGTTCGCCCGCACGCCGAGCAACGCTTTGAAGTACGGCGTGAGTTGGATCATGTCCTGCAGGTACACCGCGTATTGGTCCTGCTGGCTGCCGTTGGTCGCGGGCGCACCCAAGGCCGGTACGGGCGGATATTGAGAGTAGTTGGCCCCCGGCGTCGAGTACGGGTTGAAGTAGTTGAGCGGGGCGCTGTTGTCGGCGCCGCTGCGGGAGTAGCTGTCGGAAATCGTCGTTCCGAGTTCCGTTCCCAACGAACAAACGATGGTTGAACGTCTCGTTACCGAATTCCCACACGGCATCGCCGATGAAGTAATGGTCCTGCACGATCGAGCGCTGCAAGACGTACTGCCGCACGATATTGTTGCCGACGAGCCCGCGCGTGTCGTAGTTGTTGCGCTGCTCGCCCGACCAGTTGGAAACGTAGCCGAGCTTCACGTTTAGGCCGTCGAAAATCTCGCGATTTAAGAACAGGTTGAACTGCCCGTCTTCGTAGTTATTGCGGTCGGTCGGCTGTCCGTAAAAGACCTTGTCGCCCGCGGCGAACGGATTACCGGCAGGCGTACCCGGGAAGAACGACACGCCGCGGTCGGTGATGCGAGAATCGTGCAGCCATTCGCCCATGAACGTGAGCGACGTGCTGCCGTCGAGCTGAAACGTGAAGGCCGGCGCAACGAAATAGCGGTCGACGAACACGAAGTCGCGGAAGCTCTCCGAATCTTGCACGGCGACGTTGACGCGCATCAGCGAGTTCGGGTCGCCGAACATTTGGCGGTTGACGTCGGCCGTCGTGCGGAACAAGTTCCAACTGCCGAACTGCTGATTGACGTCGGCGAAGTTTTCGTTGAGCGGCTTCTTCGTGATGACGTTGATCAAGCCGGCCGGTTGCGACGCCAAACCGTAGAGCGTGGAGGCGGGGCCTTTGAGCACTTCGATCCGTTCGATGTTCTGCACTTCGCGGCTGACCCAGCTCGAATCGCGAAAGCCGTCTTTGCGGAAGTCGTTACCGGCGAAGCCGACGTTGAAGCCGCGGATGTAGAACTCGTCGCTGCGGAAGCCCGCGCCGAACGGGGCGAAACGTTCGGCACGGTGCGCGAGCGCTTGTTCGAAGTTGATCGATTGCCGATCTTGGATCAGGTCTTGCGTCACCGTGTTGACGATACCGGGGAACTCAACGATCCCCATGTTGATCTTCGCGGCCGTCGTCGTAGAGCCGGCGGCGTAACCTTGCACCGGTTGTGCGAAGAACGGCGAATCGTAGATCGTATCGGCGAACACGTTCACCGGCGGCGTAAACTGCGGCGTTAGGTCCGGGGCTTGCGGTTCTTCGACGACGACGTCGACGTCGGGCAGAACCGTGGGACCGGGTTGGCCCGCAGCCGGAGGAACGGGCGGCACGGCCGGTTGTTGAAAAGCCACGAGCCCGTCGGCGTTCTGAACCTTGGCGCCGCCGAGTTCGTCGTCGCCGTCCACTGCCGATTCCGGCTCGTCGGTCTCTTCCACCTGTAGTTCTATCGCCGGAGCAACGGTGGGAGCCGTGCTTTCCGCAGCGTGGGCCGAAGAAGAGTCGTCGATTCCGACCCAGGCACCTGCCAGCAATGTTCCGGTGCTTAACAGCCGACGCCAACGAACCTGGAACCAAAGCAGCCATGAACAGCGCATATCCGCCTCTCCCCAAGATCGCGTGTTGTGGGTCGCATTCCTTGGGCGGCGGAGACCAAAGGCCCCGTGTGCCGTGGGTGAGCGGTGTCGCCGGCGAGCAATAAGCCGTGAAAAACGGCAAGCCCGGCTATGCGGTAACCATCGGTCGAGTGGATTGCGACCGTGATAACGACTTCGTCATGGCGCTACAGGCGCAAGAACCGTTAGAAATTCGCACGTAGTTTGGCGAATCACTCACCGCGGTCGGCGATTTGATTGCCTAGAACGACTTGTGAATACTGAAGCCTTCGTGATTTATGCTGGAAAGGGCCAACGACGGGGCAAGGCGGACGTCCCACTTCCAAGCCGAACACAGCGGACCTCAGCCCAAGCGGGTGCATCGTTTGAAATTCTCGTCTCGCGACCGAAACGCCGCCAAGATTAAGAAAGTGAAAGGCTCCGTCAAAGCCGCGTCCGTGCCATCGGACGGAGCGACGGCCTGGGTGGTCCTCGTGCTAGTCGCTTGGATTGTCCGCATCGTCTACCTGGGCGAAATCTATCCGACTCCACAGGCCCATTTGCTGATAGGCGACGCCGAAGTTTACGACGCGTGGGCAAAACGCATCGTCGCCGGCCAAGGATTTGAAGGCGTCTACTATCAAGCGCCGCTCTACCCTCATTTTCTTGCCGCCGTTTACATGCTTGGCGGAGGCGTGACGGCAGTGAAATTCGTGCAGGGGTTGCTGGGAGCCATCTCGTGCGTGTTGCTGGGGCGCCGCGCAGCATTGGTTTGATCGTCGCACCGGACTCGTCGCCGGTTGGCTGCTGGCTCTGCAACCGACGGCCGTCTTCTTCGACGGACTGATTCAAAAGGGCTCCGTCGAAACGTTTCTAACGACGCTGTTCCTCTGGTTGCTCGCGAAGGTCTTGGTTCCCCGCGAGGATGAACCTGCACCGCTGGCTCGAAATTACCTTGGTCTGGGCGTCGTACTCGGCATACTTTCCCTCTCACGCGAGAATAGCTTGGCGTGGGCCGGAGTCGTCGTCGTCGCGTTGTGGACCGCGCAATCGGCGGCGACGATGTCGGGGCGTGCACGAAACGTTGGGCTGTTTCTGCTCGGTCTCGTCGTAGCTTTGGCTCCTGCGGCGATTCGCAATCGTGTCGTCGGCGGCGAATGGCATCTGACCACATCGCAATTCGGCACGAACTTTTACATCGGCAACAACTCTGATGCCGACGGCATGTACCGATCGCTCATTGCCGGACGGGGCCAAGCCAAGTACGAACGTGAAGATGCCGTTGCTTTGGCCGAGCGCGAAGTCGGTCGCAAACTCACGCCGCGCGAAGTATCGCAATACTGGTTTGCACGATCAAAGATCTGGATGAGGGAGCATCCGGCAGATTTTCTGCGGCTGCTCGGGCGGAAAACACGCCTGACTTTCAACAACGTCGAAATCGGCGACACCGAAGATCAGTACGCTTTTGCGGAGGCCAGCTCTGAGTTGCGCCGCCTTACGCAATTGCTGCCTTTCGGATTGATCGCCGCCTTGGCGGCGGTCGGGATTTTTGCAACGCGCGGACGAACTCGCGAGTTGTGGGTCTTGTACGCATTGGCGACGGTCTATGCCGCAAGCGTGATAGCGTTCTACGTTTTCTCACGCTATCGATTTCCGCTCGTCGTGCTGATGTTACCTTCGGCCGCCGCGGGAGTTATCGCCCTATTCGACGGCGTTCGACGACGCGACCTTCGTTCGCTCGGGCAATACGGGGCCGTCGGCGTCGTCATCGGTCTCGTCGCGTTTTGGCCGGTGAAAGAGGCTTGGCCGGCCAAGTTTGCCGCAACGTCACATTACAATTTCGCCGTAAGCTGGGTGGAACAAAATCGGCTCAGCGAAGCAGAGTCCGCCTATCGCCGAGCGGTCGCATTGCGACCTGAGTATGCCGTGGCGTGGAACAACCTGGGCGAACTGTTGCACCGTCTGAAACGCGACGACGAAGCACTCGCAGCCTACGATCAGGCATTGAAACAGAACGAGCGTTTCGCTACGGCGATGAGCAACCGAGGAGTCATTTTTCTGGAGCGAGGTGACGAGCCGGCGGCCGAAAGAGACTTTCGCGCGGCGATCGCCGCTGATTCCGATTTCGCCTACGCGTGGCTGAACCTCGGCAATCTCGCCGCTCGACGCGGCCGACACGCCGAGGCGGTCGAACACTATCGCCGAGTCCTGCAACTCCTACCTAATGATTCGGCCGCGCGCATCAATCTCGGCAGCGTTTTACAGAACGTCGGTCGTCTTGACGAAGCGGAAGCCGTACTGCGCGAGGCCGCGCGGTCGGCGTCGAATCGTTCGGAACCGCACCACAATTTAGGAAACGTCTTGGCGGAGCTTCGCAAGGACGACGAAGCGGCCGACCAATACCGCCGTGCGCTAGAGTTGGCTCCGACTTCGTTCGAGACGTGGATCAGCTTGGCGCAACTGGAGATTCGTCGCGGGCGACACACCGAAGCGGCGACGGCACTCGACGCAGCGGCGCGGTTCGTCGACGGCGATTCGCAACGAGCTGACCGCATTGCCCGGCTCAGAACGTTACTGATTCGCCTCGATGTACAACCGCCGCAATCGCCAAAGTGAGTGCAGATAGTCGCACTAGTTAGGGCGAGGGTGATGTCAGGATTGTAAGATAAAAATTGCACGGCAGTCGATTCCACTCGTGAGAGCTGCAAGCAAACTTTCACGAATTGCCGTAGATTGCCACATTATTCGGCGACCAACACGAATTCCCAGGCAGTTACTCCCCTTTACTAAGCGGCAGGGCAGAAATTCGCGAAAAAATCTTCGGGGACCAAAAGTGAATTCTTTTATGTGGATTTAATCAAGTTTTGAGACGAGCTCCAAGCGATGTCTTGGTAATCCGGGTACGACGCGTGCGGTGGCGCGAGAACTCTCGTTCTCGCTTCAAAATTCGGCAATCGCACGCACATGCATTTCGTCACGCCGGCCCGCGCCCTCGAATTCTTTCTCAGCTCGCGTTTCTTCCGAAAACGAACGACACCCTCCTTTGTCGTTGTGGGTTGCGTGATGTTGAGCCTTGTCGCGCAACCTCTCGCAGCGGCCACGTACACGTGGAACGGAACCACCACGGGCAATTGGTCGGTCGGAGGAAATTGGTCGCCGTCGGCCCCGACGGGAACCGATGCGACCGACATCCTCGTCTTCGGCGGCACCGGCACGGCGACATATCAAGCTTTTAACGACATCGCGCCGAGCGGGGGTCCGTTCGCGCTGAACCAACTGCAATTCGGAGCCACGCCGACGACCGTCGCCGGCACGCTCGCCGGAAATACGCTTAGTTTCAGCGGCGTTTCGGCCGGAATCAGCGCCGCCAATCTCGGCTCGTTCACCGTTCTGAACAAGCTGTTTCTCAACAACGACTTCGGCATCTCCGGAGTAGGAACCGGCGCAATCACGTTAGGTCGTTTTGGGATGACCGACGTCCTCAGTGGCCCCGGCAACCTAACGATCGGCGGCGGGGCTCGCATCAACACGATTTACGGCAACAACTCCGGCTTCAGCGGCAATATCACCGTCAGCACGGGTACGCTGGCCATCGGCAATGCTACGGCGCTGGGCACCGGAACTCTGACGATGGCCGGCAGCACGACGTTGCGAGCCGCAGTCGGCCCGAGCGGGCGAGTCATGAATACGGTCAACGTCAACGGCACGTTGACTCTCGGCGCTGTAGCGGTCAACGGTCTCGATCTCGGCGGCACGATCAATCTCGGCGGCGGGAATCGCACGCTTTCCACCGCCGGTGACGTCCTCATCTCCGGCGCGATCACAAACGGAGCCGTTACCAAAAGCGGCGCTGCAACGCTAATTCTGAGCGGCGCAAATACCTACGCCGGCGGTACCACGATCAGCGCCGGATCAGTGCGAGTCACGGCAGGCGGCAACTTCGGTCAAAATTTGGCGACAAACAACGTCACCGTCGCGGCAGGCGCCATTCTGCGATTGCTCCACTCCGGCGCGATCGGCAGCCAACAAACTCTGACCGCCACGGCAACTGCGTCGGCATTGCCGGTCATCGGCGTCGGCTTCAACGTACTGCCGCAAAACATCGGCTCGCTCGGCGGCATCACCTCGGCGACATCCGGCGTCTTCGCCCTCGACGGTCTCACGTACACGCGGAGTCTAGATCTCAACGCCATCGGAGACGGCAACTGGTTCTTGGGAGCCACGAACTGGAACGGTCGCTACCGGGGCGCTTCGTTGCTCGCCGGCGCGGGAAACGTGTATCGACTCGGCGGCGGCGGCGGAACCTTGCGGCTCGAAACGACGAACCTCCTGACCGGGACCGCCGGCTTACAAATCGGCGCCGTCACGGGAGCCGGCGTGGCGCTGACCAATAGCGCAGGCACGGTCATTCTGGCGACTGCGCAAAACTACTCGGGCGCGACGACGGTACAGTCGGGAACGCTCGTCGTCGTCGGCAATTCGTCGCTCGGCTCGAACAACGCGATTACGGTCGCCGGCGGCAGCATCGACTTTCGAACGACGAACACGTTTGCTGCGATCGACGCTCAGTACGCGAGCCGCAACCTGACTTTTACCGGCAGCGGCGGTCTCAACTACGGCGTCTACAACGGCGGCATTTTGCCGACGATCGAACTCGGCTCGCTCACTGTGGCCAACCCGGGCCTGACGATCACGACGACGATCCCGTACAACATCAGTATCGGCAACCCGATGCTGCGCATTAACGGCACAACGACGTTGTCAGTCGGCACGACGACCTTCAACGTCGGCACGGGAGCCGGTCTTGAAATGCGCGGCCAAGTCACGGGCGTTTCTTTGACGAAAAGCGGCGGCGGCCGGCTGACGCTGTCGGCAAGCAACAGTATTTCCGGTACGACGACGGTGACTGCGGGCTTGCTCGCCTTACACAACACCAACGCGCTGACCGAGAAGTTAATTCTTACCGCTGCAGGCCTCGAACTTCGCGCCGACGGCTTCGGTTCGAATCAAACGATCGGATTCAGCGTCGGCTCCAATACCGGCATTGAAATCAGCGGAGCTTCGTCGATCTTGGTCGACGGACTAACCGGCGTAAACAAACGCAACACTATCGAACTCACGGCCGCCACGAGCATCGCCTCCGCAACAAACCTGACAATCTACGGCGGCGGGCAAGGTGCCGGCGGCCTCGGCTTGCTCCAGGGCGACGAGATGTGGGGCGGGCTCCCCGGCGGAGCTTACCGACTGCTGCTCTCCGGCCCGATGACGCTGACCGGTGCGACGGGCGCAGTGACGTTTTCGACGTTTGGCGCCGAACTCGAAATCGCAGGCAACATCACCGGCTCGACCTACACGCTCACGAAAGCGGCAAAAAATAATCTCGTACTCTCCGGGGCCAGCGTCTTCTCAGGAACGACAAGCGTCGATCGCGGCGCGCTGATCATCAAAAACAACGCCGCACTGTCCGGCATCACGGGCGTCAATCTGGGGAGCGTCGGCGGGACGACGCTCAGCATTACTTGGAACACCGACCTGTTTCTCGGCTCCGGCATCACCTTCAACAAACCGATCACCGTCGCAACGATCACCGGACCGACCGCGAATTTCGGTTCGGCAAGCCTCGGCATCTTGGAATCGGGCACGGCTGACTTTGGCGGTGACGTTTCGATCACGCGCGACATCCTACAACTCTATACGTTGCTGCCCTCCGGCACGGCGAATTTCAACGGAGTGCTATCCGGCACCGGGGGCATCACGAAAATTGGGCTCGGTACGGCCGTGTTGAATCCGTCGACGGCGACCGGCAACACGTTCACCGGCGGCGTAACGCTCAACGCAGGCACGCTAGTGGGCGTGGGACAAACCAGCGGCAGCCCTTTTGGCGCGGCGACGGCTATTCGCATCAATGCCGGATCACTGATTCTGCAAGGCATTGCGGCGACGACGTCGACGACCGGACACGCGCTCACGATTGCCGGCGGCGCGCGAATCGGCGTCGACTCTTCGGCCGGCGGTGCGACGACGCTCGGCTTCACGAGCGTCACGCGCAGCGGCGTCGGTACGCTGAGCGTCATACCGTACTCGGCCGGAACCAACACGCTCAACATCGCCGGACTCAGCGTCACCAACGGCATTCTCTCTCCTTGGATCGTGCGGCAAACCTCGCAGACGGATTCCACCGGCACCTTCGCCGGCCTCTCCGGTTCATCGATCGTCGCCGGCGCGTACTCCGCGGCAGTCGACATCAACGCCGCCACGTCGACGACCGTATTTCGCGCAACCGGTGCCACGACAAACGCGCTGTCGGCCAATCGCTCGACCTACGCTTTGACCAGCGACGGTCAGGCCGTCACCGGCAGCGCGACTTTGACCGTCGGCAGCGGCGGCGTGATTCTCAATAACGGAGCGTCGATCGGCGTCAGCCTACTGGCGTTCGGCTCCGCCGAAGGCTTGGTTTACGTCGGCGGCACATCCGCCGGCACGGCCACGGCGACGATCAGTTCACCGATCACGACGACCGCCGCCAACGCCCTGACGAAGTTCGGACCGGGAACGCTCGTGCTCAGCGGAGCCAACACTTACACGGGAGCGACCAACGTCAACGAAGGCACATTGAAGCTGGGTGCCGAAAACGCGTTGCCGGGAGGCGTTCTACGATCGGTCGCGTACGGCACCACGCTCACAATCGGTCCCGACGCCGTGTTCGATATGGCCGATTTCAATCAATCGCTCGCCGGTCTCAACGGCGACGGCACGCTGTTGCTCGGATCCGGCGACCTAACGGTCGGCTTCGGCAACGTCACAAGCACTTTCTCCGGGCAGTTCATCGGCGGCGGCGGCAGCAAGCTGATCAAAGTCGGCACTGGAACGCTGTCGTTGTTGAACAGCCGACTCGATCTCCCCAACTCGCTGGAAGAGCTCGTGGTTCAGCAAGGCGCCGTCGTCATGCGGTTGCACGGCGAGGCGTGGGCGGGGCCGATCGACTTGAGCACGCCGCTACCGACGTCGACGCTCATTACCTTGCGAGGAGGCAATCTGCAGTTGCGATATGCCGACGAAGTCGGCAACGCCCATCAAGATTTCTTGTTCCGCAACAACGTCGTCGTCGCCGCGAACTCGACGCTGCAACACGACCGGCTCGAGCAGGACGGCACCGGCAGTAAGACGTTCGTCATGGGCAACCTGACGATCGGCAGCCAAACCTTGACGACCACGGGCGGTGCGCTGCACTCCTTCGTCTTTGACCAGACGACTCTCACCGGCAACGCCGTCTTCAGCACCGGCATCGGCTTGGCGCTGAACGGGGCTATTCATGGTTCGTCGACGATCAACAAAATCGGGACTTCGTTTGCCATGTACGTCGCCGCCGACAATACCGGCACGTTTTCCGGCGGCATCGTCGTCAACGGCGGCGGCCTCTACTTCGCCGACCGCATCGGCGGACTTCCGATCTACTCCGCCACGGCCAACGCCGGCAGCGGGCACGTATTGCTGAACCCCTCAGCGAATACCGCCGTTCGGCTCGCGAGCGCCGCGAATATTCGCGACCGACTCTTCGTCTTCAGCAATCCTACGCAACTCTCGCGCGTCGAACTTTTGGCCGACATCGACCTAGCGACGCTCGCACTCAATGCCCGCGGCAGCGGCGAACTAGGGCTCGGCTCATCGTCATGGACGACGCCGATCGACATGTCGCGCATCGGCGACGGCTCCTGGTATCTCGGATCGTTTCTTACCAACGGCGAAGGCTCCGGCTCGACGATGGCCGTGAACTATACGACGACCTACATGCCGGACACGCTCGGTGCAGGCAAAGACAACGTCTACCGCTTCGGCGGCGGCAACTTCGGCAACTACTCCACCGGTGGCTACGGCATTCTCGCGATTCAGAACGCCAACGTACTGACCGGTTCGGCCTCCGTCGTCATCGGTGCTGCGCCCACGGTCACGGCCTTGGGCGGGACGCCTCTGCTTCCTTCAAGCACGACCGGTACGCTGCAACTCAACGCCGATCAAAATTACAGGGGCAATACCACGATTTATCGCGGCAGCACCGGCGGCACGGCCGGCACGAGCACGCTCGACTTCCGCGGCACGCTGGCTTCACCGCGCATCGAAGTGCTCGGGACGCTCGCCGCGGTGGGAGCCGGCCGATTCACGACCGACGGGCTGACGAATATCAACAACGTGATTCTTCGTCCCGGCTCGATGCTCTCGCTCGACTACGGGCTGAACTCTCCGATCGGGTATGCGCCGGTGGACAATACCGCGCCCCAACTGGCCAACGGCTTCGTGAACAAATGGGGCGACGACGTCGTGCTCGATCTTTACGGCGCGACGCTCGACTTGGCGAGTGCGAGCGTGTGCAATACAGCGAGTACGTCAAGCAAATCAAACTGAGTCTCGGAGCCGACATTCGAGTACGCGGCGTCGGCACCAACGGCACGATGGCGCTCATGCTCGGCGCACCGTTCATCCGCTCCGACTTGGCCACGCTCACGATTTCGGCAGGTCAGGCAGGCACGCTCGGTTCCGGGACTTCGGTCGCGGGACGGGTCATCTTCAGCAACGCGGCCGATGCACCGGCTCGCGGCGTCGTCGGCTCGACGACCGTGAACATGGTCGCTCCGTGGATCATCGGTAACTGGGCCAACAGCTTTCTCGACTATGACGTCGCCAACGGCTTCGTGCCGGTCACCTACACGCAGACGAATAATTCGACGACGTTCAGCCCCGGCGTCGCAAACGACGGCACGGCCATCGTCGACTCGACGTTGAACGTCGCGACGACGACGACGCAAACCAACACCGGTACGAGCAACATTTACGCGTTACGGTTCGGCAACATCTCCACGACGGCCGCCGCGGTGACGCTCACGGGCGGCACGATCAACATCTTCAGCGGCGGACTGCTCTCGCGGATCAGCACTGCGGCACAAACCGGCACGATCGCCAGCAACATCTTCTTCGGTGACGGCACGAACCGCGTCGATGCCAACGTTTATGTCTCAATCCACAACACGATCGACACCGCTCCGGCGCTCAACACCACGATTCTGAGCGGCGTGCTGACTGCGGCAAACTTCATCAAAGCGGGACCGGGCCTGCTGAACATCACGAACCCAAGTAACTCATTTAGCGGCAAGATCCAAGTCAACAACGGCTCGCTTCGCGTCACCACGGCCGGCGCGGCCGGCGGAGTAACCGAGTTTTTGCTCGGCGGCGCCAATTCCGCATTGGGCGGCAGCACTTCGGCCACAAACACGCCGTTCGTCACGCTCGATTTCCGCTCGGAAACGTCGGCAAACTACGGCACGATTACGCTCCTGGAAGGGGTGCCGGTCGCCTCGATCAACATCGGCAACGTTTCCGCCGGAGCATCGCAGACGCTGACGTTCGCCGGCCTCAATTTCAACACAGGAAACGTCGCAGGCGGCCAGTTGTTGAACTTTGCCGCTTCGAGCACGTCGTACTTCGCCTCGATTTCCGGAGTTACAAATCTAGGATCGTCGGGAACTGTATTTCTCAATAACGCCGCGAATATGACGCTGGCCGGCGGCTTATCTGGAGGCGCCAAGCTCGTAAAAATGGGGGCTGGCAATCTAAACCTGACGACGTTGAATGACGCGTTCGACGGCGGCCTCGAGATTCACGCCGGCACTGTGCTCGCTACGCAAGCCCGTTCGCTCGGCTTCGGCAGCGTCATCCTGAGCGGCGGCGTGCTGACGATCCAAAACGCCGCCAACACGAACTTTCTTGAGTTCAGCAACATGCTCGTCAACGGCACGGCGACGATCAACATTGATCGTACGGCGGCAGCAGCAACGCCGGGCCCGACCGTGGCGACCCCGTACAGCCACTACATCGGCTCGTCCTTCAATACGTTGACGCTGAGCGACGCCGTTCTGACGCTTACGGCCACGCAGTCCTACAATCAACTCGTCATCAATTCGCCGACCGTCGTCGCGAAGCCGTCGGTATTGAGCCCGTCGACTTACTACACGTTTTTGCGATTCGATCAGCCCGTCTCCGGCAACGTGATGCTCACGAAGACCGGGCTCGGTCGCGTAAACATGAACGCAGTGAACACGTTCACCGGCACGCTGCGAGTAACGGACGGCGCCGTGTTCGCCACGAGCGCCGATTCGCGCTTCACAGGCGTCGGCGGCAAGGTTGAGGTGGCTCCGGGCGGCGTAGTAATTCTCGCCGGGAAAGACAACTTGGCTAACAGCAACGGCATCGCGTCGTTTGCCAGCAATTCCATCGCCATGTCCGGCATCGGATTGCGCTACGCGCTGGGAGCCGGCGATTTACTCAACGTTTTGCCGAACGACGTTTCGCTTCCCGGCCGCGGCGGCATGATCTTGCTCGACATCTCCTACAACCAGCCGATCAATCTCAGCACCATCTTCGGTGGCGATTGGTGGCTCGGCATGAGCGTCGCGAATCTCGGCATGACGGGCGCCATCACACCAGGAAACGGCAACACGTATCGCCTCGGCGGCGGAGCCGGCAATTTGACGATTTCGACCGGCCTACTCAACGCCGCCGGCGCAAAAGTGTTCTGGGGCAAACCGAACACGTACAACGGCACTACTGCGCCGGTCGTCTCGGGAAATCAAACCTACGACGGCGGCACGGTCATTGCGCGCGGCTCGATTACGTATCTCCGCAGCGGCAATGCGAACGGGCCCCTTGGAACCGGCGTCGTCGATGTCTTCGGCACGGCCGAGTGGGATGGTACGGCCGGGTCCGCCGTCACCGGCACCAACGGCGTCACCGGCGGCAACCGCAACATTTTCGTGTTCCACCCCGGTTCGATCTTGCGATTCGACAACAATCAATCCGGTAATATGACCACGGCCGGCGTCACCGGGGATCGCTGGGCGGATACCGCCGGCGTGTTTCTTAATGGTTCCAACATCACGTTGCTCGGTTCCACCGTGGCCCACACGACCGAAACAGTCGGCGGCCTGAGCTACGACCGTGGCGCTTCAATCACGGTGACGCGCGGTGCGGCCACGTTCAATACCACTCTGACCGCCGCATATCTCACGCGAGCAGTCGACGGCTTCGGTACGGTCGGCGTCACTTACACGGCTGGAGTATTGGCCGGGACGTCGGGCTACGAACGCATCATGCTGAGCACTGCGCCCGCCGTGGCCAACGGAATGCTTCATCCGTCGATCGTCGGCCTCACCGATTCGCAATACCTGACATACGACGCCACGCTGGGCCTGCGTCTCGTCGACACGACGGCGACGGCAACGTATCAAACTTCGGTCGCCTCCATCCCGGCGGTCAGCGGCGGCGACAAAATCTTCAACATCGGCGTCGCCGGCACCCTCAACGGTGCGATCGACGTCTACGCATTACGCTCCGGATTCAACATCTCCAACGGCACGGCCTCGCAAATCACGATCCGCTCCGGCGGCATGCTCAACTACGCGAATCTCACGATCCAACCCAACGTGTACTTCGGCAACCTGTCGACGACGACGCCGACGGAAGCTCTCGTCTATGCGATCGGCACGACGACCGTGACCGGCCAATGGCAGGCCGCGTCCGTCACGAAGTTCGGCACCGGCACGTTGCTCATGAATGCCGATCAAACGCAGTTCATCGGCACATGGAACGTCAACACCGGGACGCTCACGACGGGTACGCTCGCCGGCTTCGGCACCACGCCCAATCCCGTGACGCTACACGGCGGATCGACGCCCCCGGTCGTGAACTTTACGTATGACTCTGGCTCGATTACGCCCTACGCCTTTACCGTGGGCAAGATCACGGCCTGGGATAACAACAACATTCAGTTCAATCCCGCCGTGGTCGACCGCTTCGCTTCCATCGGCGACGTCGATCTCAAATCGACCGCTTCCGTACCCGGCGGCGAGACCACGGGCAATCGCATCGGCTTCTTGTTCCCCTTCGGCCGCACCACGCTCACCACCGGCGTCGTCACGCTCTTTGATGACTACCTCATCAACGTCGAAGCCTCGGGCAGCTTGTATCCGACGGGGGCTTCGAGCGGCGTCATTTTCGGCGGATTGATAAACACGGGCGCCGTAGGCTTCAATGCGGGCTTTACCAAATCCGGTGACGGCACGCTCACGCTGCCCGACATCAGCGGCACGTTCAACAGCGCCTCGATCTACGTCGCTCAGGGAACGCTCCGAGTCACCGCCAACGGCAGCCTCGGCGGCGCATCCACGGTTACCTACGTCGAATACGGCGGAGCACTCGACATCGCCGTGCCCAATTTTCAGCCGCTCGGTCAACTCTACTTCATGCGCGGCGCCACCGAGCGTTGGTCGGTTGACGGCGCCAGACCGTCGACCGGCACGATTCTCGTCGACGCCGGAGTCACCCTGCAGCTCAATACCAATCTGGTCGCCGCTCGGACCATCAACCTCAACGGCGGCACGGTCACCGGCTTCCTGCGCGCTGACGACGACGCCACGGCCGTGTTCCGTACGGCGGGCCCCGATGTCACGTGGAATCTGCTCAACAATTCCTACGTAGGCATCATGAACCCGCTGTTGCCCACAAACGCCGGGCCGATCAGCGATCCTGGCAAGTATCAAGCGCCCGGTGCACCGTTCGGCACGACGGTGCAAGGAGCGATCCTCGAAATCAAGGGAGCGATTACCAAGTCGCTCTCGTCGAGCCTCACGAAAATCGGGCCCGACATGGTCATTCTCTCCGGGACAAACACCTACACCGGCGGCACCTTCGTGCAAGAAGGGGTCCTGCAAATCGGCTCGTCGTCGGCCATTCCCGCCGCGGGACCTTTAGGCACTTCGGGCACCGGCGTACTCGATCTCAACGGCTACTCCGCCACCACCGCGCACCTTCAAGGCACCGATGGACAGATCATCAACTCGCTCCCTGTCATGAAGACGCTCACTCTCGCCGGGCCGTCCGGCGGAACCTACGGCGGACAATTAGCCGGCCGAATCAACCTCGTGAAGTCCGGCACCGGCGAACAGATTCTCAGCGGCACCAACGTCCATCAAGGCACCACGACCGTCTCCGGCGGCCGACTCACCGTCAGCGGCACCATCACGGAAAGCCCGGTCTCGGTCAACGGCGGTACGTTCGCGCTCACCTCCGGCGGTTCCGTCGGCACGCAATCCGCCGGCTCCGTCACCGTCAATTCGGGAGGGACGTTCGCGAGCACCGGCACCGTCCATGGCTCCGTCGTCGTCAATTCCGGCGGCAGCATCACCACGGGAGACAATGTTGGTCAGTTCAACGTCACCGGCACCGCCAACAGCGTTTGGGAAGGGGGCTCCACCGTCTTCTTCGACTTCAACAACGCCCAAGGATTTGCCCCAGGCACCGATTGGGACTTCTATCAATTCAATCTCGGCACGCTTCGCTTGAATGCCACCGCGAGCAGCCCGATCTCGCTGTACATCGACTCGCTCACGTTCGACACTCAAGATCACGGCGCGAACAACTTCAACCCGAACGCCACCTACAGCTGGCTCTTCGCGTCCGCGGGAACGATCGATCTCGGCGCGAGCACGGACGACATTTCCAGTCGGTTCGTGGTATTCGATTCGACCGACGGCGCCGGGGTGTTTGGTACGAACAATCCGTACGCTTCCGTCGGCGGTCGGTTCTGGGTCACGCGTCTCGATAACGCGCTATACGTCAACTACGATGCCGCGGCGGTTCCCGAACCGAGCAGCTTGCTGCTCACGGCGCTGGCCGCCGCCGGCTGGGCGTACCGCCGTCGTCGCAAGTTGAAAGAGGACGCCCGGCAGGCCGAGGTCTCTACCGTCGCCGCCGTCACCGAATAACGCGGACTCGCAGCTACGACGAGCTATTCGTCGGCGAGCCGGTACCCCACGCCCGGCTCCGTCAGCAAGTAGCGAGGCCGCGTGGCGTCGCGTTCGATCTTGCGGCGCAGTTGTCCCAGGTACACGCGTAGATACTGGTTCTCCTCGACGCTCTGCGGCCCCCACACTTCTTTGAGCAATTGCCGATGCGTCACCACTTTGCCCGCATTGCGAATGAGCACGGTGAGCAAGCGGTACTCGGTCGGCGTGAGATGCACTTCGAGACTTTCGATGAACACGCCGCGCCGCGAGGTCGACGCGCATCTCGCCGACTTCAAACGCCGGCTCGTCCGCCGCATTCGCGCGCCGCATGTCGCAAAGCCACGCGTAGCCGCGCCAATAATTCCCCCGCGGCAAACGGCTTCGTCAGATAGTCGTCGGCCCCGCCGTCAAGCGCCGCGATCTTGTCCGCCTCACGCCCGCGCACGAGAGTACGATAATCGGCACCGTGGTCCACTCGCGTAAACGGCGAATGACGTCCAGCCCGTCGGCGTCGGGCAACCCGAGGTCGAGAATCACCGCTTCCGGCGGCGTCGCGGCGGCCGTGCGAATTCCTTGTTCCGCCGTCTCCGCTTCCGTCGGCGCGTAACCGGCCGTCTCCAGCGAAATCCGCAAAAACTTGCGCAGCGGCGTTTCGTCGTCGATCACCAAAATGCGGGCCGCGTCAGTCATGAAGAGCCGTCAAGCTGCGTGAGGTGGGGCGAGCGGCAATGTGAATCGAAACGCCGCGCCGCCGCCCGCTCGATTCTCGGCGATGATCGCCCCTCCGTGCAACTCGACGATGCCGCGGCAAATCGCCAACCCGATGCCGCTCCCCATTTGCGTTTGCCCTTCCGACCTAAAGAACTTCTCAAAGATTTTTCGCTCGGTCCCCGGCACGAGCCCCGGCCCGCGATCGGCGACGGTCATCGCCAACATCGGCCCCTCCGGCACGCCGGAAAGTTCGATCGGCGTACCGGCCGGTGAATACTTGAGCGCGTTGTCGAGCAAATTGAGCAGGAGTTGCTGCACGAGCACGGCGTCGATCGCCACCGGCGGTAAGTCGGCCGGAATATGCACCTCGATTCGATTCACGGCAACATGGCGTTCCAGACGCCTAAGCACGACGCCGACCACGTCGTCGATCGGCTGTACCTGCAAGTCAGGCCGAATCGCGCCGGCTTCGAGTCGCGTGAGGTCCAAAAGATTCGCCACCAAGCGATTAAGCCGCTCGGCTTCGTCGAGAATCGAAGCCGCCAATTCTAGCCGTACGTCGTCGGCCAACTTTTCGCGACTCTCCGCCAGCAGACCGGCCGCGCCGGTAATCGTCGCCAGCGGCGTGCGCAGATCGTGCGATACGGTGCTGAGCAACGAGTTGCGCAGGCGTTCGGTTTCCATTTGCAGGCGCACGTGCTCCGCTTGTACGGCGAGCGAACACCGCTCGAGCGCTCCCGGCGACCTGACCGGCAAAGGCGGCGAGCAATTGCATCTGCGTCGTATCGAGCGGCGCTGCGGAGTGTTGAGGTCTCGCTCCGAGCACACCGGCGATCCCGCCGGTTACGAGGAGCGGCAAGTAGGTCCCCGCTCCACCGGGAAGAGTATCAGTGCCGTGGCCCGCAGGTTGGCGATGCGCAAACACCCATTCCACCACCCCGGCGTCGTTCGCCGGCGGCTGCGACTCCTGCATCGGGTCGGCCGACACCAAACCCTCTCCGCTCGGCACGAGAATCCAAACATCCACCTCCAGCGCCGTGCGAATGATACGACGCGTCACCTGGGCGACTCCTTCCCGCGTCGAAACGATCGCCAACTCGCGACTCAGCTCCAAAAGCGCCGCCGTGCGACGTTCGCGACTTCGCGACGCCTCGGTTTGCGAGCGCACGCGCGACGTCAATTCGCTGACGACGACGCCGGAAAACAACACGGCCGCAAATGTAAACAAATACTGAGCGTCTTCGACGACGAACGTCCCGTAGGGCGGAATGAACAACAGGTCAAACAGCGCCACCCCCAACACCGAAGCGACGACCGTCGACCCGCGCCCGAGCGTGAGCCCCGCGACGATCACCCCCGTGAGATAAATCATTACGAGATTCGCCGCGGCCAAATACGGCGTAAACAAGAAGGCGACGAGCGTACATACGGCGACGATCCCGACGGCATAGGCATACGGCACGCGCGACTTTGCCGGCCCGGCCTCGATTTGCTTCGACCTCGTCAGCGGCCCGTCATCGCCGCTAATCACGTAGACGTCGATGTCGCCGGACGCGCGAACTAGGTCCGATACGTACGTGCCGCGCAGCCATTCGCGCCAACGATTCAGTCGCGGCTTACCGACGACGATTTTCGTGACGTTATGCTCGCGTCCGTAATGCAGGACTGCATCGGCGAAATCCGGCCCGGACGTCACCGCGATCGTCGCACCAAGCTCTTCGGCCAGTCGCAGGTTTTCATCCAGTCGAACGCGATCTTCGCCCTTCGCCGTCGGTCGGCCGTCGACCTCCACGTGCAGCGCCGTCCAAGGAGCTCGCAATCCGGCGGCCATGCGTCGCGAGGCTCTCACCAAACGAGCCGACCCCGGACTCGGCCCCACACAAACCAGCAGCCGCTCCGAAGTCGGCCAGATGCGTCCCACGTCGTGCTCTTGGCGATAGTCCAGCGTTTGCGCCGACCCGATCGGCCGTCTTCCGCAACGACAACTCGCGCAGCGCAATGAGGTTTCCTTTGCGGAAAAAGTTCTCGATCGCCCGTCGCGCCTGATCCGGAACGTAAACCTTCCCTTCGCGCAGCCGATCTATGAGGTCGTCAGGGGAAAGGTCGACGAGTTCGATCTCATCGGCCTCGTCGAACACCTTGTCCGGCACCGTTTCGCGCACGGGAACGGTGGTCACTTGAGCGACGACGTCGTTCAGGCTCTCTACGTGCTGAACATTGAGCGTCGTGTAAACGTCGATCCCCGCGGCCAGCAATTGCTCGACGTCTTGCCAACGCTTGGCATGCGTCGAGTCCGGCGCATTGGTATGCGCCAACTCGTCGACGAGAATCAACTGCGGACGACGGGCCAGCGCCGCTTCGAGATCGAACTCGTAAATCGCTCGTCCGCGATACTCGACCGACCGTCGCGCGAGCACGTCGAGCCCGAGCACCAGGGCCTGCGTATCGGGACGCACGTGCGGCTCGACGTAGCCGACGACGACGTCCCGTCCTTCTTTGGCCAACTTGCGACCGGCCTCGAGCATGGCGTAAGTCTTGCCGACACCGGGGGCCGCGCCGAAGAAGATCTTCAGCTTACCACGCGTCGTCGCAGCTTCCTCGGCGGCGACGCGAGCCAGCAGAGCATCGGGATTCGGGCGACCGTCGTTCATCAGGCGAACATCAAGGATGCAGGGCGTCGAGCACCAGATTTAATTTTAACACATTCACCCGCGGCACTCCGAGGATGCCGAGCGTACGCCCTTCAATGTGGCGCTCGACCAGCATTCGAACTTCGGAATCGCTCAATGAGCGGGCCTTTGCGACGCGGGCCACCTGCGCTAGGGCGAACGCCGGTGAAATGTGCGGATCAAGACTGCTTCCCGACGTAGTGACGGCGTCGACCGGCGATCGGGCCGCCGGATCGCCGACGTCCCTTCGGTACTCGCTCAACCGGTCGGCAACCGCCGTTTGTAGCGCCGGGTTTGTCGGCCCAAGGTTCGAGCCTGCGCCGCCGAGGCCGTTGTAAGGCATGGGCCCCGTGGCGGAAGGTCGGCCGTGAAAATAGCGTTCGCCGGTGAACGATTGGCCGAGCAGTTCGCTGCCGACGGCGCGGCCGTCGACCTCGATTAGGCTGCCGCCGGCCTGATGCGGAAAGATGAGCTGAGCCGCACCCGTCACCAGCAGCGGATAAATCACGCCGGTGACGAGCGTGAGCAGCAGCAACATGACGACGGCCGTGCGAAGTTCGCGTGCCATAATTCTCGATCCCCGTTAAGTCAGGTGCAAGGCGACCAGTGCCAAGTCAATCAGCTTGATGCCGACGAACGGCACGAGCAGGCCGCCGAGTCCATAGATGAGCAGGTTGTCGCGAAGCAAAACCGCGGCGCCGGTCGCGCGATACCTTACGCCGCGCAGCGCCAGCGGAATCAGAAATACGATCACCACGGCATTGAAGATCACGGCGGAAAGCACGGCGCTCGCCAGCGTCGCAAGCCCCATGATGTTGAGAAGCTTGAGTTCGGGGTACGTCGCCGCGAAGGCGGCCGGGATGATCGCGAAATACTTGGAGACGTCGTTGGCGATGCTGAACGTGGTCAGCGCGCTGCGCGTCATCAGGAGTTGCTTGCCGATCTCGACGATTTCGATGAGCTTCGTCGGGTTGGAGTCGAGGTCGACCATGTTGCCGGCTTCCTTGGCGGCCTGCGTGCCGCTGTTCATCGCCACGGCGACGTCGGCCTGCGCGAGCGCCGGGCTGTCGTTCGTGCCGTCGCCGGTCATCGCCACCAAGCGCCCGCCGGCTTGATATTCACGAATGAGCTTGAGCTTCGCCTCGGGCGTGGCTTGGGCAAGAAAGTCGTCGACGCCTGCTTCCGCGGCGATGGCGGCGGCGGTCAACGGATTGTCGCCCGTGATCATCACCGTGCGGATTCCCATTTGCCGCAACTGTTGAAACCGCTCGCGCATGCCACCTTTGACGATGTCTTTGAGGTAAATCACGCCGAGCGGGCGATTTCCCTCGGCCACCACGAGCGGCGTGCCTCCTTGCTTCGCGATGTGATCGACCTCGGCACGCAGCCGCTTGGGAAACTCGCCGCCCCGTTCGCGAACATGGGCTTCGACGGCTTCCGCCGCTCCTTTGCGAAACTGTCGACCGTCGAGATCAACGCCGCTCATTCGAGTTTGCGCCATGAAGGGAATGAACACCGCATGCACCGGTTGCAGGTCGCGGCCACGCAACCCGTACTTCTCTTTAGCCAAGACGACGATGCTGCGTCCTTCCGGCGTCTCATCGGCTAGCGACGAAAGTTGTGCGGCATCGGCGAGTTGCTCGATGCCGACGCCGTCGGCCGGCAGAAACTCCACGGCTTGGCGATTGCCGAGCGTGATCGTGCCGGTCTTGTCGAGCAGGAGCACGTCGACGTCGCCGGCGGCTTCGACCGCGCGGCCCGACGTGGCGATGACGTTCGCCTGAATCATACGATCCATCCCTGCGATGCCGATGGCCGACAACAGGCCGCCGATCGTCGTCGGGATGAGGCAAACGAGCAGGGCGACGATCACCGTCAGCGTCACGCGCTCGCCTTGCCCGGCCACGGTCGCTCCATATTCCGAAAACGGCACGAGCGTCACGCAGGCCAAGAGGAATACCAAGGTCATCGCCGCCAGCAGGATGTCGAGCGCGATTTCGTTGGGGGTCTTCTGACGCTTGGCCCCTTCGACGAGCGAGATCATCCGATCGAGGAACGTCTCGCCGGGGTTGGCCATAACGCGAACGACGATCCAGTCGGAAAGTACGACCGTTCCGCCGGTGACGCTCGAGCGATCGCCGCCGCTTTCACGAATGACCGGCGCACTCTCGCCCGTGATCGCGCTTTCGTTGACGGACGCGATCCCTTCGACGACTTCGCCGTCGGCCGGGATGTAATTGCCCGCTTCCACAAGCACGACGTCGCCTTTGCGCAATTGCGACGCCGCGACCGATTTATAAGCCGACTCGCGCCGCGGCTCATGCAGCAGCTTAGCCGTTACATCACGGCGAGCCTGTCGCAAGGTATCGGCCTGGGCTTTGCCGCGTCCTTCGGCCATGGCCTCGGCGAAATTGGCAAAAAGCACCGTGAACCAAAGCCAAAGCGATACGCCCAGAATAAACCACGGCGACTCGCCGCCGGTCTCAAACAGTGATTGCACGAACAGCAACGCAGTAAGCACGCTCCCGACGAAGACGGTGAACATCACCGGGTTGCGGAACTGGTGCCGAGGATTGAGTTTTACAAACGCGTCACGTAGCGCACGGCGCACGATCAGCGGATCGAACAACGGTCGAACGGATTTCGAGGACATGGTCGTCGGGTGTTGTTGAATGTTGATTGTGTCTAACGGCCGGCCGTCATCTGCAGGTGCTCGACGATCGGCCCCAAAGCCAACGCCGGGACGAAGGTCAGCGCACGACCAAGATGACGATGCCCGCCGTCATCAGGACAAACAGCGGCATGTGGGTCGGCAATGTTCCCGAGCCGACCGGCGTTTGCTTCTTCGCCGCCAGCGAACCGGCGACGGCCAACACAGGCACGACGAGCCAGTACCGAGCCGCAAACATCGCGATGCCGAGCAGCGTGTTGTAGAACAGGTTGTTGACGCCGAGGCCTGCGAAGGCGCTGCCGTTGTTGTTGCCCGCGGATGACAGCGCATAGAGGATTTGGCTGAACCCGTGCGGACCGGGATTAGTCACCGTGGCTCGCCCGGCCTCCGTCGAAACGGCGAGCGCGGTGCCGCCGAGCACGACCAAAGGCGGAATTAAAATCACGACGGCCGCCATCTTCATCTCGAACGCTTCGATCTTCTTACCGAGGTATTCCGGTGTGCGACCGATCATGAGCCCGGCGATGAACACGGTGACCAACGCGAACACCAGCAGCCCGTAAAGCCCGCTGCCGACGCCGCCGAACACGACTTCGCCGAGTTGCATCAGCCACATCGGGACGAGCCCGCCGAGCGGAGTGAAAGAATCGTGCATGGCATTGACGCTGCCGTTCGACGCCGCGGTCGTGGCCGTGGCCCATAGCGCCGATGCAGACGGCGCCGAACCGCACCTCTTTGCCTTCCAGATTGCCGCCGCTTTGCAAGGCCGAGACGTGCTGATCAACGCCCAGCGCGGCCAACTGCGGAATGCCGCTTTGCTCCGCAGCGGCGCAGGCCCAGAGCAACGGCACAAAAATCACAAGCATCGTGGCCAATAGCGCCCAACCTTGGCGAGCATCGTTCACCAGCACACCGTACGTGTAGCAAAGCGCCGCGGGAATCAGCAGAATCGCCAACACTTGCAGGAAATTGCTCAGCGGCGTCGGATTCTCCAGTGGATGCGCCGAATTGACGCCGAAGAAGCCGCCGCCGTTGGTGCCGAGTTGCTTGATCGCAATTTGCGAGGCGGCCGGACCGAGCGGAATTTGTTGCGAGGCAACGGGCTTTCCCTCGGCGTCCGTGGTCGATTCGACGAGCGACACTTGTTGTGCGCCAGAGAACGATTGCACGACGCCCTGAGAAACCAAGGCGAGCGTCAGCCCAATCGACAGCGGCACGAGCACATACAGCTTGCTGCGAGTCAGGTCGACCCAAAAGTTGCCGATCGTCGTCGCCGTGTGTCGAGCAATGCCGCGAGCCAAGGCAACGAGCACGGCCATTCCCGTCGCTGCGGAGACGAAGTTCTGCACGGCGAGCCCCAGCATCTGCGTGAGATAACTCAACGTACTTTCGCCGCTGTAGGCCTGCCAATTCGTATTGGTCGCGAAACTCACGGCCGTGTTGAAAGCCAGATCCGGCGGCACGTCGGCGAGGTGCTGCGGATTGAGCGGCAACGAACTCTGTAGCCGCTGCAAGCCGTATACGACGAGCACGCCGGCCGCATTGAACAACAGCAGCGCAACGGCATAACGCCGCCAAGTCATCTCTTCGTCCGGCGCACACCGGCGACTCGATAGAGCAGGCCTTCGACAGGCCGCAGGAGGCGATCGAGTCCGCAAGATTTGCCTTCGTAGACCCTCGCCATGTACGCGCCCAGCGGTTTCACGACGGCCAACAGCACGACGAGAAACGCGCCGATTTCCAGCCAAGCGACGTTCATGCCAAGTGCTCCGGAAACAAGACGGCAAACATGATGTAGAGAAACAGCCCGCAGGCCGCGCCCGCAGCCAACATTTCGATGTAGCTCATCGCCTTACCCTCGCAGGCGATCGCAGCCGGCCGCCATCGCCGCAGTAACGACGGTTAGCCCAAGCACGATCGCGAGAAAAATCCCATCCACGACACGCCCCCTTTCGTTTCCCAAGACGTCGAACGCATTCGCCTTTCACGTCTTCGAACTAATCGTAGGGAGAGCGGTATAAAACCGGGGTAAGAAGCGGCGGCCGGCGCAAGGATTGTGTAAAGAGAGCCTGCGACGCAGTCACACGCGGGGGGCCGTGACGCACGAGCGAGAGGAGCGAATACCCCTCGTGCGCAAAAGAAAGCCGCCGACGGAAGCGCTGGGCTCCCGTCGGCGGCGGCAGTCGTCCGAAACTTGCTAAATCGCCAAAGCTGCGGCGTTTAGTATGCGTGCTTGTCCGGTGCGATCGTCGTGAGTACACGACGCAGCGTGCTGCGCGAGGCGCTGGTCATCCAGCTTGTGTCGACCAGCACTGGAACGCGTTTGCCGTTCAGATAGATCTTCAATTGTTGGATCGGCGACGGACGATCGTAATCGTCTGTCATCTCCCACGATTCCACGGCGTCCCAAACAATACGGAAGCCGGTCCAAGCGGGCGACCAAGCGATCTCACGGCGATCGATCGTGAGGCGGCTCGTCAATTCACGCACGGCCAGAGTCGTCAGCACTAAGGCCGCGGTGATGCCGAGTCCGCCGATGATGGCGATGTTCACGGCCAAGCCGGGCGTTTCGCGAATTTGTGCCAGCAAGAAACCGCCGAGCATTCCCGAGAGCGCAGCCCACACCAATTTCAAAGCCGCTTCACGCGAGCGATACGGCCGCATCTTGAACACGGCCGCGATTTCATCGGCTTCCGTGTTGTCTTGCGGGCGGAGGCGAGCGACGGGTTCCGTCGTGGCGCCGCCTCCTTGTTGCGGATCGTTATAGCCGAGCTGCGATTCGTCAAAACGAGGATACGACATTATTCCAATCTCCGAGCAGTTTGTTGGCGTTGGGTGGGGATCTCGAACCGGACCGGCGTCGCACCGCGGTTCACGGGAGAACCGCGGTGCGACTTCGACGTTCCGTACGCACTAGGTCCAATGCGTGACGAGCGCCTTGGCGATAAGCATGTAGACCGGAATACCGATCGTGACGTTGTACGAGAACGTCACGCCCAGCGACGCCGCCAGCGGCAGCGTCGGGCTGGCTTCGGGAATAGCCATCCGTTGCACGGCCGGCACGGCAATGTACGACGCCGCTCCGCAGAGCACGGCGAACACGACGTACGTACCGACTTCCAGATGCAGGCCCGTCGTGAGCGAGTAGACGTGAGCCACGAGCATGCCGAAGGTGGCAAACACGTTCGGAGCGATGAGCGCGAAAGCGATAAACTGCCAACCGCCCGACTTCAGATCCTTCAGTTTGCGAGAGGCCGTCATTCCCATTTCCAACAAGAACAGCGACAACATGCCTTGGAACAGGTTGACGAATACGATGTCGTTGGCGGCGATGACCTTGGTCCCCTGCAACCGGCTGATGAAGCCGATCAGGATGCCCGCGAACAACAGGTAGATGCCTGGGTTAAGGAACACTTCGTGGAGCAGTTCCTTGTTGAACGTCTTGCGGGCCGCGGGCGGAATCGGCTTCGAAGGTTCCGACGTATCACGCAGAGCAATTTCATCTTCCGCCTTCACGGCCTCGTCCAACTCCGGTTGTAGCACCGATTCCGGGTCTTCCGGCAATTGGCCGCCATTGCGACCGCCGTCGAATCCGCCGCGACGATTCTTCACGCGGCCGCGACCGTTCGAGTAGCCGGCGCCTTCGTAGCTTGTCGTCGTCGCACCGGCGGCGACAAGCTTCTCGTCTTCTTCTTCCGCCATGGCGTCCACGGCCGCGTCGAAGTCGCTTACCGTCACGCGTTTGGCCGCAAGGTTGTAGCCCGGTTCGCCCGGCATGTTCCCCTTGGCGTCCATCCCGTTGGATCGCATCTTGGCGACGATATAGAGCGCCACCAAACAGCCGGGAATTTCCATGATCGCCAACATCACGGGCATGTAGGCCGCGAAAGCGATATTGGCCGCGGTGAGCACGCCGAGACAGGTGACGAACGTACCGGCCGAGTCGGAGCCGTAGTAGCCGGCGACCGTCGCGGCGTCGATCTTACGCAGCTTCGTGAAGCCGCGGAGTACGGCGTACGCCGTGATGCCGATGATCAGGTTCGTGCAGAAGCCGAGCAGCATAAAGCCGGCCGCTTGGCCGTAGAGCGCCGGTTCCAAGCCGGCAAGTTCTTCGCCGCCGTGCCAACCGATGGCCAGCAGCAAGTACATCGTGAGACCTTGATAGAGCACCTTGGGAAATTCGAACTTCACCTTCAACAACGGGATGGCAAAACCCGCATAGAAGAAGAGAAGCAGCGGCTTGAACATGTTGTGCAAGACGTTTCCGACCAGTTCTTCGAACATCGCGGCGAACCCTCATAAAGGAAGCTTAAGGAACCGTCGCGATTGCGACGGAAAGTCGTGCGACCGCAGGTGTGCATTCAGATGAGAGAGCTCCGGCCGAGAGCTCTCGTCAGCCGAGTGAAGCGACGCACTGGCAGGCGACGGCGTCGTGCATAATGCACCGGTCATGCCGGAAGTTGGGGAATTACTTGTTCGTAATCCCCATCAAGCTCACCTTCACGGTTCGTCAGCTACGGCTACAGTGAAAATCGCTTTCGTACGCGATGACGACGAGAAGCAACCTCGTTGAATCGCGGCAAATCGCGTGGACTTGCGGTTCGTTTCGGCGGAGTTCCACGGCGAATGCGATGTCACAATTTTTGCCTCGCGCCTGCCAAAACTTAGACATCGCGCGTGGCAAGTTTTCTGCCTCGCGACAACAAACTAGACGCGCGATCATTACGATATGTTGAACCAGCGGCTGCTGCTGAAGATCGCCTTGCCGATGACCGGCCTGAGCTTGCTGCTCTTGGCCGTCGGCATTACGGCCGCTTGGCACGTGCAGAAGCAGCAATCGGAAAACTCCGATCTCATCACTCGCGAAGTTCACGGCCTGCTCGCCGCGGAAGACCTGTTCACGACGATGCGCGAAATTCGTCGCGAACTCGATCTTTGGCTGCGAACGCATCATCAAAAGCACCTGAACACAGTCGACAACTTCCTCGTCGAAGCGCAGACATATTGATGCCGCCCGTGCCGCGGCCCGCACCTCCGAAGAAGCCGAGCTCGTAACGATCGTCGACGAAGGGTTCGAGCACTTTCTCGAAGAATACGGCCATCTCAGTACGGTTCCGAAGTCCGACGCCGCGGACGTTCGCTACGCCCGGCTTTGCGATGAGATCCTGACCGACGAAATCCTCGCCCCGGCCCGGCACTGCATCGATTTCAATAAGCACGTCGTCGATAAGACGATCGAAGCCTCAAGCGTCAACGCCAAGCACATGCGCGTTGGCTTCCTCTTGTTGGGAATCACCGGCGGTGCCGCCGGCGCCATCATCGGGCTGGGGCTGGCCCGAGCCGTCGGTCGCTCGATCGTGCAACTCGACGTTTCCGTGCGAGGCGTGGCCGGAAAGCTCACCGAAGTCAGCCGGCCCGTGCGCATCTCGCACTCCAGCCACGTCGAAGGACTGCAGGCCGGAATCGCCCATTTAGAAAGCGAAATCACGCAAGTCGTCGAATTGATCCAGCACAAAGAAACCGAATTGCTGCGTAGCGAACAGCTTGCGATCGTCGGCCAGCTTGCCGCCGGCATGGCTCACGAACTTCGCAACCCGCTCATGCCCATCAAAGTGCTGGTGCAGTCGACTCTCGCACGGCCTGGCGACGCTTGCTTAAATCGCCGTCAGCTTCAAATTGTCGACGACGAACTCAACCGACTCGAAGAGTCGATTCAGTCGTTTCTCGACTTCGCCCGTCCTCCCGAGCTCGTGATGACTCGGCTCGACGCCAAGAGCGTCGTGTATCAAGTCGTCGACTTGGTCTACCCTAAAGCCCATCAGCACGAGGTCGAGTTGCACTGCGTCGTTCCCGAGGTGAGTTTGGAAATGCTCGGCGACCGAACGCAGCTCAAACAGCTGCTCTTGAACCTGCTGCTCAACGCGCTCGACGCCCGGCCGGAAGGGGGCCTCATCCACATCGTGTTGGAGGATCTCGGCACGCCAATCTCCGGCGCTAAGTCTCCGTCACTTGATTCCGAACAAGACGCGCTCCGCTTGGCTCGCGACTCGGAAGAAGCGGAAAGCCCACGGCTGGCAATTCGCATTTTCGACGACGGGCCCGGCCTGCCGCCGGAACTGCTCCCTCGAATCTTCGAGCCGTTCGTCACGTCGAAAGACACCGGCACCGGCTTGGGGCTAACGATTTGCCGGCAGATCGTCGAGGCCCATCAAGGCAAGATCACCGCCTCGAACCCTCCGCGCGGCGGCGCCGAATTCTGTATCACGCTTCCGTACTTGGCGGAACGACGCCCCGCAGAACTCGCCCTCGAAACGGCGGCAAGCTAAACACCCTGATTTCGACAATACTCGACGCTGATGAAACAAACGCTGCTAATCGTCGATGACGAACCGAACATCCGCCTCAGCTTGGAAGAGAGCCTGACGTCGGACACATTGAACGTCGCCACCGTAGCGAGCGGTCGTGCGGCTCTCGACTTCGTCCGCAATATCCGCCCCGACGCCGTTTTGCTCGACGTCCGCTTGCCTGACATGTCGGGCCTCGACGTCTACGACAAGATTCGTGAGTTAGACCCGCGAATCCCGTGCATCATCATGACCGCCTTCGCCAAGACCGACACGGCCATTGAAGCCATGCGGCGTGGCGCGTTCGACTACTTGGTAAAGCCGGTCAACTTCGGACAATTGCAAGCGGCGCTCGGCAAAGCGCTCGACGCCGGCCGGTTGAGTCATGTGCCGGCTCGGATGTTGGAAAATGAGGAGGACGATGCGGACGACGCCGATCGAATCATCGGACTCTCGCCGCCGATGCAAGAGGTTTACAAAACGATCGGTCGCGTCGCGCCGCAAGACGCCACCGTATTGATCCTCGGCGAAAGCGGCACCGGCAAGGAGTTGGTCGCGCGAGCCGTGTATCACTACAGCACGCGGAATCAGAAGCCGTTTCTGGTGATCAACTGCGCGGCCTTGCCGGAAACGCTCTTGGAGAGCGAGCTCTTCGGCCACGAAAAAGGCGCCTTCACAGGGGCCGATCAGCGCCGCATCGGTAAGTTTGAGCAGGTTAACGGCGGCACGATCTTTCTCGATGAAATCGGCGACATGAGCCCGGCGACGCAAGCCAAGGCGTTGCGGCTGTTGCAGCAACAACAATTCGAGCGTGTCGGCGGCAACACGACCATCCAAACCGACGTCCGTATCATCGCCGCGACCAATCGCGACTTGGCCACGATGGTCGAAGAAGGAAAGTTTCGTCGCGACTTGTTCTATCGCCTCAATGGCTTCACGATCTCGCTTCCTACGCTGCGCGAGCGGGCTTCCGATATTTCGCTCCTGGCGGATCACTTCCGGAAGTGCTTCAACCGCGAACTGAAAAAGCAGGTCCGTTCGATCACGCCCGAGGCGATGGAAAGTCTGCGCCGCCACGATTGGCCGGGTAACATTCGCGAATTGGAAAGCGCCATCCGGTACGCGCTCGTGCGCACGACGGGCGAAGTGCTCGGCGTAGATTGCTTACCGGAGACGTGCCGACGGAGCGAGGCGGCGACGCCGTCGCGATTCGCAGCCGCGGAGCCTTCCTCGACGCTCGCGGAACCGATCGCCGACAACCCTTTCGCAGGGGCCGAATTGCCGTCGGTCGCGGCCCTTACGCAGCGGCTGCTCGAAGGAGAATCGACGAACGTTTACCGCGAGATCGGCGCACACGTCGATCAAGTCGTACTGGAAATGGTCATGCGCCATTGCGGCGGCAATCAACAAGCGGCCGCTGAATACTTGGGCATCTCCCGCATGACGCTCCGCGCCGAACTTCGCGCACTCGGCATGCTTGTCGAACGAGGCGGTTGATTTCCGGCGTCGTCGCGACGTCAGTGCAGAATCTCCCTCGTCACGTCAATCGCTGCAAGTCATTCCGCAGCACCTGCTCCGACGTTACGCCGAGATGCTGTGCCGCCACTTTCCCGCTTTTGAATATATAGAGAGCCGGGATCGAAGAGATGCCGTAACGCGCGGCCAGCTTCGGATTGCGGTCGACGTTGACTTTGCAAACCTTGAAATCGCGGGCGAGCGCCGCGAGCGCAGGAGACATGGCTCGACAAGGGGCGCACCATTCTGCCCAAAAATCGACGAGCACCGGCTCGTTCGATTCCAGCACTTCCGTTTTGAAGTTGAATTCTTCCAGCAGCATCGGACAGTCCTCGGGCTAAGGCGCGTACGAACTCATTGGTCATTTCTTTCCCGATTCATTCTAGGCAATCGGTCAATCACTCGGTGATGAGCTCGTGCGAACGGCGGCAAGCCGAGGTAGACTAACCGGCTTCTCCTACCGCATCGGCCGCCCGGCCGCGCTCCGTCCGCCCTTGGACCCGAGAGTATCACGCATGTATCGAACGATTTCTTGGGGCATTACCGTCGCAATTCTCGCGTTCGCCTGCTCCACGGTGGCGGCCGCGGAGACGCCGGACGTTCTCCCTGCCGATTGGGACGCCAAGCAGGCCGGCGACAAAGTCATGGCCCGCCTCATCAATACGTCGGCCCCGCGCGTCAAAGGAACGCACGACGCCGAATTCGTCTGCGTCGGGGATAGAGCGTACGTCGTTTCGGAAGCGAACGACGTGAAAGAAGGCGAAAGCGCCGGCTGGCCGTATATCTACGCCACGCTATCAATCGTCGACTTGAACTCGCTAAAGGTCGTCGGCGATATCGAATTCGCACGCACCGAGCAGAAGTTTGAAAACGAAACTTTGCCGGTAGGGGCCTGTTTCGTACCGCGAATCATTCAGAAAGACGCGACGACGCTGCGTTGTTATTTTACCAGCGAAGATCCCGGCAAGCGACAATCGCAAATGTGGTATCGCGATTTCGATCTGAAGTCGCAAGCGTTCGCCCCGACCATTCACCGCGCAAAGTTGAGAACGGCGGCAGGCACGTTCGACATGCAGCCGCAATACTTTCATGCCGACGCCAAGGCGCAGGGTTTCAAGAAGCCGGCCGCAGATCACGGGCTGTTTCTGTTCGATTCGTTCAAACAATTCGACGGTCGCACCTACGTAACGCTGAACAATTTCCCCGGCAAGCAAAACGCGCTGGCCCTGATGCACGACGATTTTGCCACGTTCGAAGTCGTCGGCCATTACAACGAGCCGCAGCAGCAAAGCCTGAGCGAGTCGTCGGTCAACCGCTTGCCCGACGGCACTTGGACGGCGATCTGCCGCAACGACAAAGGGAACTACCATTTCACGACCAGCCCGGACGGCCGGTCGTGGACCGTCGGCAAACCGGCGACGCATGTTCCCAACGGACTCAACTCAAAGCCCACGTTCGATAAATTCGGCGACCTTTACTATCTCGGCTGGCAAGAAGCAAGCGACGTCGACGGCGTTCGTCGCAGCGTGTTCAATCTCGACGTATCCCGCGACGGTCGCACATGGCTACGCAAGTACCGCTTCGAGACGAAGCACTCGTTTCAATATGCGACGTTTCACGAGCATCGCGGCGCGATTTGGCTCGCGGTGACTCAAGGAGACCATCCGCCGACTTGGAAAGAACGAATCATGTTCGGCAAATTGGAAGATTTGGCCGACCCTCAATCGCCTGCCCAAGAAACGGCGCCCGATGACAAAACGTCGTCGACGGAAGAAACGTCGCGACATGCGAGCGCCTTGGCGGAGATTCGAGTGATCGACGAAGCGACGGGGCAGGGGGTGCCGCTGGTAGAACTCGAAACCGTCAACGGCCTTCGATACGTCACGGACAACTCCGGTCGCGTGGCCTTGCTCGAGCCCGGTCTGATGGATCGTGAGATTTATTTCCAAGTACAGAGCCACGGCTATGAGGCGGCTTCCGACGGGTTCGGCTTTCGCGGAGCACGTGTCGTCCCCACCGCGGGCAAGTGCTCCACAATCACGCTGAAGCGTACGAACATCGCCGAGCGACTTTGTCGGCTGACGGGCGAAGGTCGGTTTCGCGATTCGCTGCTCCTCGGCTACCCGTCACCGCCGGCGGAATCATCCCATCCCGGGTTGGTCGCCGGCCAAGACTCCATTCAAGCGGCCGTTTACCGCGGCAAGGTCTACTGCTTCTGGGGCGACACGCTGCGGATGAACTATCCGCTCGGGCTCTACCGCATGGCCGGCGCCGTGATCGACGTGCCGCAGGTGAACGATCCACAGACCGACCCGCGACACGGGCTCGCGTACGACTACTTCGTCGATAACAAGACCGGCTTCGCGCGGGCCATGATGCCGCTGACGCAGAGGCCGGAAGGGGTCGTGTGGGTCGAAGCGGTTTTCACCGTGCTGGACAAAGACGGCGTCGAGAGGTTGGTCGGCCACTACTCGCGCCGCAAAGGGCTGACCGAAGAATTGGAGCAAGGGATCGCCGTTTACAATGACGAGCAAGACATATTCGAACCGCGCTGCAGCTCCCGCTCAAGGAAACGTGGCGACGCCCGAACGGGCATCCGATTCGACACCAGTTTGACGGTAAACCGTACCTGCTGTTCGGCAGTCCGAGCCCGAGCGTGCGCGTTCCGGCGACGCTCGAAGCGGTCCTTGATCCCGCTCAATACGAAGCGCTGACTTACGCATTGCCGCAAGATTCGGCAGGTCAGCCGAAGCCCGACCTCGACGCCGCGGGCAAACCTCGACGACGCTGGCAGCGCGACCTTCCGCCGACGACGGGCGAACTCGAACATCACTGGCTCAAGACAGCACAGATCAAACAGGCCGACGTATTCTTCTGCCCGGCATCCGCCGACGGTGAGCAGGAACCCGTGTTGACGCACCGCGGCACGGTCCGCTGGAACACACATCGTCGCCGATGGGTGCTTACGGCGAATCAGCACTACGGCAAGACCTCGTTGCTCGGAGAAGTTTGGTATGCCGAGGCGGATCAACCGACGGGCCCGTTTCGCACGGCCGTAAAAATCGCCACGCACGACCGGCAGACGTTCTACAACGTCTGTCACCACGACTTTCTGGATCGCGACAGCGGACGAACGATCCATTTTGAAGGGACGTACACCAACGAATTCTCCGGCAATCCGCACAAAACGCCCCGCTACAACTATAACCAAGTTCTCTATCGTCTCGATCTCGACGATCCCCGGCTGGCCGAAGCCCAAGCCGAATAAGCGGGCAATTTCCGTAACGAGCGAGGAGGCGTCGGCTTAAGCGGCGCGGTACGATAACGGCCGCTCCGCCCGTGCCACGCCCCGCCGCTCCCCGCACGATCCTGCGATGTCGCCACGCTTCATCCTTAGGCTGATCGTCTTCCTTGCGCCGTTCGTCACGCCCGCGACCATGCGCGCCGAGGCGACCTCGGAAGGTGCAATCACCGTGTCGACGACGGCCGCATCGTTAGTCGAGCAACATTGCGTTCGTTGCCACGGTCCGAAGCGGGCCGAACACGGACTGCGGCTCGACGGCCTCTCTCGCGACGTTACTCGGCCGCCGATCTTCGCAACATGGGAGGCCGTACTTCGGCAACTTCGCGACGGGACGATGCCGCCCGACGGTGAGCCTCGCCTCGAAACCGCGGCATTGTCGTCGGCGACGAATGAAATAGCGACGGCCCTCGACAACGTAACGACTCGCCGCAGGGCCGAAGGTCGCACGACGTTGCGCCGATTGAACCGTGTCGAATACGAAAACACGGTTCGCGACTTGTTCGAGGTTGACGCGGCCGTCAAAGAAATTCTGCCCGAAGATACGATCGCTCAAGGCTTCGACAACATCGGTGCGGCGCTCAACGTATCGCCGGTCTTGATGGAGCGCTATCTGGAAGCGGCCGACGCCGTGCTGGCCGCGGCCATTGCTCCGCGCGTGCCGGGAGAGCGAGTGCAGAAGCGTTACAACCTTCATGATTCGCTTCCCTCATGGTTCGCCACGAGTACCTACAAACGCGACGACGGCGTCGTCCTGTTTCGATCGGATTCGTCGGCCACGGCGCTGTTTGAGTTCGCCGCGAAGACGCCGGGCCTGTATCGCTTTCGCATTTCGGCCTACGGATATCAGTCGGACGTACCGGTGCCGTACGTCGTGCTCGCGGGCAACTTTCGTACGGCCGGCAGCGGCGCGAAGATCGTCGGCTATTACGACGCTCCGCCGCGCAAACCCGGCGTCGTTGAGCTAACGGTTAGGCTCGAGCAACGCAACGCGACGATCAAGGTCGCTCCGGCCGATTTGCCCAAGGTATATCTCAAACCGGCCATCATGGCGGAGTACATTGGTCCCGGCTTGAACGTCAATTGGATCGAAGTCGACGGCCCGCTGCCGGAAGAGACCGTTACGCCCAGCTATCGACGTCTGTACGGCGACGTCGATCCGAAACGCGGCACGCTCGACGATGCTCGCACGATACTAGCCCGCTTGTTGCCCCGAGCGTTCCGCCGGCCCACAGACGACGCGGAGTTGCAACCGTACGTCGCGCTCGCGGCGGCGGACCTCGAAAAAGGGGCGACGTTCGAACAGGCCCTACATGGCGCAATCAAGGCTGTGCTCTGTGCGCCGGAGTTTTTGTACTTCGACGAGCACCCGGGCCCGCTCGATTCGCATGCTCTCGCGTCGCGGCTTTCGTACTTTCTTTGGAGCACGATGCCCGACGAGAAGCTACTCGCTCTGGCCGATCAAGGCAAACTGACGAAGCCCGACGTCTTGCGGGCCCAAGTCGAGCGAATGCTCGAAGATCCAAAGGCGGCCGAGTTCACAAAGAACTTCACCGGCCAATGGCTCAGCCTGCGCGAGATTGACGCCACGACCCCCGACGTGCAGCTTTATCCCGAGTTCGACGAATTACTCAAGTGGTCGATGGTCGAGGAGTCGCATACGTTTTTCGACGAACTGCTCCGCAACGATTTGAGCCTGCTCAACTTCATCGACTCGGACTTCGCCATGCTCAACGCACGTTTGGCGAAGCTGTATGGCGTCGACGGCGTGGAAGGGGTCGCGATTCGCCGGGTACCGCTACGGCCGGAGCACGGACGAGGCGGGGTTCTCACGCAAGCCGCGGTGCTGAAGGTCACCGCCAACGGCACGACGACGAGCCCCGTCGTGCGCGGCGTGTGGGTGCTTGATCACATTCTGGGAGAAGCGGCCGCTCCGCCGCCGCCGAACGTACCGGCGATCGAGCCCGACATTCGCGGCGCAGTGACGATTCGCGAGCAATTGGCGAAGCACCGCGAAACGCCGGCTTGCGCGAGTTGCCACGTGCGAATCGATCCGCCCGGCTTCGCCCTGGAGAATTACGATGTCATCGGCGGTCGCCGTGATCGCTATCGGGCTTTGGGCGTAAAGCCGCGACCGGTCGAAGGTCTGCCGCCGGAAGTGACGCGCATCGCGATGAAGCCGCGCTGGGGCGACGGCCTTCCGGTCGATGCCGGCGACGAACTCTCCGACGGTCGCAAGTTTGCCGGTGCAACGGAATTTAAGAAGCTGCTGCTGAGCGAGCCGGAAAAGTTCACTCGTTGCCTCACGAAGAAGCTCGTCACCTTTGCGACCGGCAACCCAGTGGAATACGGCGACGACGACGAAGTGGAGCGGATCGTGGAAGCCGTGAAGAGCCAGAAGTACGGGCTGCGAACGCTCGTGCATGAGATCGTGGCGAGCGAGTTGTTTCGGAATAAGTAATTTTCGGACCAAGGCCTGCAATATGTCGTCGAAAATCACTCGTCGGGCGTTGTTGCGCGGAACGGGCGTTGCGCTGGCGTTGCCCTGGCTCGATTGCATGACGTTGTCGCCGCGACGCGTGCGAGCCGCCGCAGCCGCTTCAAGCTCTACGCAGACCGGCGAGCCGCCGCGAAGGATGCTTTGCATCAATACGACGCTCGGCCTGCATGGCGAAAACTTCTTCCCGAAGCAACCGGGCAAAAATTACGAACCGTCGCCGTACATGGATGTGATCAAAGAATTCCGAGACGATTTCACCGTCTTCTCGGGGCTCTCGCATCCCGAAGTCGACGGCGGACATTCGGCCGAAGCTTCTTATCTCACGGCCGCGGCGCATCCGCGGGCCGACAACTTCAAGAATACGATTTCGCTCGATCAGTTCGCCATTGAGAAGCTCAATCCCGATACGCGCTATGCCTCGCTCACGCTGGCGTCGTCGTCGAGCCGAAGCATGTCGTACACGCGCAGCGGCGTAATGATCCCGGCCGACGATCGCCCGTCGCAGGTCTTTAAGCGCCTGTTCGTCGACGGCACGCCGACCGAAGTTCGCACGCAGATGCAAAGGCTCGAGCAAGGCGAAAGCGTGATGGACACCGTGCTGGAGCAAGCCAAGAAGTTTGAACGCAACCTCGGCCGGCGCGACCGCGAAAAGCTCGAAGAATACTTCACGGCCGTTCGCGAAGTCGAGCAACGGATGCTCAAGGCGCAAGAATGGGCCAAACGCCCAAAGCCGAAGGTCGACGCTCGGCCGCCGGTCGACATTCCGGTCAGTACGGAAGTGCCGGCCCGCGTGCGGTTGATGATCGACTTGATTCACTTGGCCTTGAAGAACGACTCGACGCGGCTGATTACGTTCGCGCTGACCGGTTTGAACGCCGTGCCGGTGATCGACGGCGTGACGATGGATTGGCACAACGCCTCGCACCACGGCCAAGAGCCGGAGAAGCTCGCCCAACTGAAGATCATCGAACTCCAGCAGATGCGGCTCTTCGGCGAGTTGCTCGGCAAGCTCAAGACCACGGACGAAGGAGGCACGAGCCTGCTTGATCGGACGATGGTGTTTTTCGGCAGCAACCTCGGCAACGCCAGCAGCCACGACAATAAGAACATGCCGCTCTTATTGGCCGGCGGCGGATTTCGACACGGGCAACACTTGGCGTTTGATCCGAAAAAGAATCCGCCTCTATGCAACCTCTTCGTGCAGATGCTGCAACGTCTGGGGGCCGAAGTCGATCAGTTCGGTTCGAGCGACGGAACGCTGCCGGGCTTGGAAATGGCGTAAGAAGCGCCAGCCGGCCGGAAGGGAACGCTCGGCGATTCGCATCGCGGCGAGGACGACGGCGAAGTTGCCGTTGGTCTACGCCCGCAGCTTCCGCTAGAATTCCGGGCCACAAACAACGCAATCTTCCCCACAGGCCGCGGGCCAAGGATTTTCAGATGTCGAACTGGTTTCAAGACAACTCGTTGTCGATCGGCCGCACGCCGCTGGTGAAGCTGAACCGCGTGACGGACGGCGCCGAAGCGACGGTGCTGGCCAAGATCGAAGGGCGCAATCCGGCCTACTCCGTGAAGTGCCGGCTCGGCGCGGCCATGATTTGGGACGCGGAAAAGCGAGGCCTGCTCGGACCGGGCAAAGAAATCGTCGAGCCGACCAGCGGCAACACGGGCATCGCGCTAGCGTTCGTCGCCGCGGCCCGCGGCATTCCCTGCACGCTCACGATGCCCGAGACGATGAGCTTGGAACGGCGGAAGCTGCTCGTGGCGTTCGGCGCGAAGCTGGAACTTACCGAAGGCCCCAAAGGCATGAGCGGCGCCATCGCCAAGGCCGAAGAAATCGTCGCGAGCAATCCGCAGAAGTACGTGCTGTTGCAACAGTTTAAGAACCCGGCCAACCCCAAGATTCACGAAGAGACGACCGGCCCGGAAATCTGGAACGACACCGACGGCGCGGTCGACATCTTCGTGGCGGGCGTCGGTACCGGCGGCACGATCACCGGCGTCACGCGCTACCTCAAGAACACGAAGAAGAAGGCGATCACGTCCGTGGCGGTCGAACCGACGGCCAGCCCCGTGCTCACGCAGAAGCGCGCCGGCGATCCGCTCAAACCGGGCCCGCACAAGATCCAAGGGATCGGCGCCGGCTTCGTGCCGGACGTGCTCGACCTGTCGATCATCGATCAGATCGAACAAGTCACCAATGAAGAAGCGGTGCAATTCGCCCGTCGGCTGACGCTCGAAGAAGGCATTCTCTCGGGCATCTCCTGCGGCGCGGCCACGGCCGTGGCCGTACGCCTGGCGAAGAAGCCCGAGAACAAAGGAAAGACGATCGTCGTCGTCCTGCCCGACTCGGGCGAACGCTACCTCAGCTCCATTCTGTTCGAAGGGGTCTTCGACGCCGAAGGCAAGGCTCGATAAAGCGCAAGCGACTGTAGGGAACGCCCTCCGTGGCATTCCATGAATCACCATCGATTCGGAACGCCGCGGAGGGCGTTCCCTACAGGTTGAACCCGGCCGACGCCAGAGCACGCTCGTAGTCTTCGGGCGTGTTGAGGTTTTCGAGCGTCGACAAATTGGGATCGACCGCGCAAGCGCTCGACCGACAGTTTGAGCGTGTCGACTTTGTCGAACACGCGGATGGCTCGAAGCTGATCGGCCGCGAGAAGTTGCTCGACAGCCGCGAGTACCGACGTGCGATACACGGTAGACAGAGGATGGGGGAAATCGGCGTCGAGCGGGGCCACCGCCGCGTGGGCGCCCAGCTCGGCGAAGAGCGCCTCGATCACGGCCGGCACCAGGAGCGGCACGTCGCAGGCCGTGACGAACACGGCGTCGCTTCGTCTTGCGTGCGCTCGTAAGCCCGCGGCCAAGCCCTCCAGCGGGCCTCGCTCCGGTCGCTCATCGCGGACAATCGTTACGCCGGCGGGAAGCGGCGGCAAATTCTGACCGACGGCCGCCACGACGACGATCTTCTCCGTCGCTACGGCTTCGCCGACCAGTCGCACGAGGCGAGGCAGCATCAATTCCGGCCCGAACGGCAAAGTCGCCTTGTCGCGTCCCATGCGGCTCGATCGGCCGCCGCACAAAATCACGGCCCCACGGTTCATATCGTGCCTGCTGAATGTCAGTTGCCGCACATCCGCCGTTGTCGCCCGAACGCTTCATGGTTAGTTTGACAAGAATCGCCGCCGTCGCCAGTCGCCGGTACCCGATTACACGTTCTCCGGCGTTCGCCGAGCCGCTCTGCAAAACCTTCATGCCTTTGCGATTGACCTACTTCGGCGACACTCAAATTCCCGTCGAGGTCGAAGGACTCACGCCGGATTGGGCCTGCGATAAATCGCCGGCCGAAATCGAGCGCTTCGAAATCTTCGAAGGCAATCGCAGGCGACCGCTCGCCGAGATGTTTCGCGTTTCGGGCAGCGCGGCCGATTCGCGCATAGAGTGGGAAGGAAACCTCGCCGGCGTGCACTGGATCGGAGCGGGCATGCAAACCGGCGTCATGCACGTGGCCGGTTCCGTCGGACGGCACGTCGGCAGCGGCCTGCGCGGGGGAAGTATTTATGTCGACGGCGACGCCGGTGATTGGGCAGGCGCCGAACTTCACGGCGGCCTGCTTCATGTCCGCGGCAACGCGGCGCAGATGGTCGGCGCGGCATATCGCGGTTCGCCCAAAGGGATGACCGGAGGTACGATCTTGGTCGACGGCGACGCAGGAGACGAAGTCGGCGCGACGATGCGGCGCGGGCTCATCGCCGTCGGCGGTTCGGCCGGCGATCTCGTCGGCTTCAACATGATCGCCGGCACCGTATTAGTATTCGGCGATTGCGGCATTCGCGCCGGCGCGAACATGCGTCGCGGCACGATCGGGCTCTTAGGAACGACGCGGCCGACTCTGCTACCGACGTTTCGCTTTGCGACGACGATCCGCCCGCATGTCGCCTGCATCTTGTTTCGCAGCATCGCCAAGCTTGGCCTGCCGTTCGATGAGGCGCTGCTCGATACCGAGTTCGAAGTTTACCGCGGTGACTTGGTTTCCATCGGCCGCGGCGAATTGTGGTTACGCTCCGCCGAACTAAAGAGCTCCACCGCGGCCGGACGAAGCACGGAGTCCGCCGTATGACGACTCCAGACTATACAAAAATCTCCGGCGGCACGGTTTACGATCCGCAAAACGGCGTCGACGGCGAAATTCGCGATCTATGGATCGCAGGCGGTCGCATCGTCGCCGCGCCAAGCGATAGGGCGGTGCGGCCTAACCGAGAGATCGACGCGCGCGGACTCGTCGTCATGCCCGGCGGCATCGATATGCACTGCCATATCGCCGGGCCGAAGGTAAACGTAGCTCGCAAGATGCGGCCGGAAGAGAAGCGTAAGGCCGCGCCGCTGCATCACACTGAGCTATTGCGCAGCGGCACCATGGGAAGCGTGCCGAGCACGTTCGCCACCGGCTACAAGTACGCCGGCCTCGGCTATACCACCGCGTTCGACGCCGCCATTCCACCGCTGGGTGCTCGCCACGCGCACGAAGAATTTGCCGATACGCCGTGCCTCGACAAAGGCATCTTCGTGCTCGTCGGTAACAATCATTACGTGATGCAGTCGCTCCGAGAAAAAGAACCGCAGAAGCTCAAAGCGTTCCTCGCGTGGCTGCTCGGCGCTACGAAGGGCTTCGCACCGAAGCTGGTGAATCCCGGCGGCATCGAAGTTTGGAAATGCCGGCAGAACGGCAACGTCGAAGGACTCGATTCCATCGTCGACAACTTCGGCGTCACACCGCGGCAAATTCTGCGCGGCGTCGCGCAAGCCGCGAACGAGCTCGGCCTGCCGCATGCCGTACATATCCATTGCAACCAGCTCGGCATGCCGGGCAATTGGTCGACGACGCTCGACACGATGCGAGCCCTCGAAGGCTTCCGCGGCCATCTCACGCACATTCAATTTCACAGTTACGGCGGCGGCGAGGCGGACGAGAACACGTTCAACAGCAAGGTGCCGCAGCTCGCGGAGTACGTCAACGCAAATCCGAACATCACCGTCGACGTCGGCCAAGTGCTGTTCGGCGAAACGACGAGCATGACCGGCGACGGCCCCGTCGGCTATTACCTCTCGAAGGTTTACCGCGGCAAGTGGTTCAGCGGCGACACCGAAATGGAAGCCGGCTGCGGCATCACGCCGATCAAATACAAGAACAAGTCGCTCGTTCACGCGCTGCAATGGGCCATCGGGCTGGAGTGGTACTTGCTCGTCGACGATCCTTGGCGCGTGGCGATGAGCACGGATCATCCCAACGGCGGCTCGTTCCTGGCTTATCCGCAAATCATTCGCCTGCTGATGGACCGCACGTATCGGCAAGACGTGCTAAAAAGCTGCCCGCCGCAAGTGCGCGAACGCTCGACGCTCGCCGATCTCCGGCGCGAATACACGCTCAACGAAATCGCAATCATCACCCGCGCGGGCCCGGCGCGAATGCTCGGGCTCACGCACAAAGGACACCTCGGGCCCGGCGCCGACGCCGACATTACGATTTACACGCCTCATGACAACAAAGAGACGATGTTCGAGCTGCCGCGGCTGGTGATCAAAGCGGGGCGAGTCATCGTCGAACAAGGTGAAATCCGCGAGCCGGTCGACGGCAAAACATTGCACGTGACGCCGCAATACGATCAGGCCGTCGAGACCGACATCCGTGCCTGGTTCGAACAGTTCTACTCGATCGGTTGGCGCAACTATCCGGTCGATCTCGACTACTTGCACGCAGCCGAAAACGTCCCGACGCTGTAATTTTCCGGCTCAAAAACTTTCCATGGTCGATTCACCTCCATCACCGCAAACGCTGAAGCTCGGCCGCGTCGACGTCGTCGATACGTTCGCTGAAGCGTTTCCGATCAAAGCGGCTCGGCTCGTGATCACGGCCGATTCGCAAACCTGGGCAAACACCGCGGCCACGGTTTTGTGCGGCAACGCGACGAGCGTGATCGCCTGCGACATCGAAGCGGCGATCGAGCGCGAAGTGCCGGCCGACGAAACGCCCGACGGTCGCCCGGGAGTCGCCGTGTTGGCATTCGCTTTCACGACCGACGGACTTGCCAAGGCTCTGCAAAATCGTGTCGGCCAGTGCGTGCTCACTTGCCCGACGACGGCCTGCTACAACGGGCTGTTCGACTGCCCGAAAGAGAAACAAATCCGAATAGGCGGCGGCATTCGCTACTTCGGCGACGGATTCCAACGGTCGAAGAAACTCGGCGACCGTCGCTTTGGCGCATCCCGGTGATGGACGGCGAGTTCACCTGCGAAGACTATTTCGGCACGCTGACCGGCGTGGCCGGCGGCAATCTTTTGATCGGCGGCACGAGCGGCGCGGCGGCACTTCATGCTACGGAAGCGGCCGTGGCGGCGATGCGAACTTGCCGTGACGTGGCCTTGCCGTTTCCCGGCGGCATCGTACGTTCGGGGAGCAAAGTTGGCTCCAAGTATCCGAAGCTCAAGGCGAGCACGAACGACGCCTACTGTCCGACGCTGCGCGGCGACGTCGCTTCAGACCTGCCGCCGGCGTGCAAAGCCGTGTATGAGATCGTGCTCGACGGGCTCTCGTTCGACGCCGTGCAACAGGCGATGCGCGTCGGATTGCACGCCGCCGCGGCCGAACCGAACGTGGTGATGATCACGGCCGGCAACTACGGCGGCAAGCTCGGCAAGCATCACTTTCACTTGCGCGATTTGCTTTAGTTCCAAGAGCACCGCGGCAATTTCTCGTGCATCACAAGTCGGCCGGCAAGTAGAGCGGCAGCGAGTCGTACGGCATTTGCAGCACCAGCAGCGCCATCGCCGTGGCGTATTCGTCGCCGATATTCGGATCGTGCCAACAGCCGTCGCCGGAACGCCGGGCCAATAGTGCGTCACGCAGGCGGCAATAACAATCGGCGGAATATTGCTCGTCGGCGAATCGAGCCGCCCACGCTTTATAGAACGCACCGTAAAAGTAGTACTCCGCGCCGCCGGATGACGCGGGCATCTCATGAGGGCGCTGCAAATAGGCGAGTCCAGCGGCCACCACCGAATGTTCGCGGAGACCGAATGTACACAAGGTCGCCACGGCGGCGGCGGTGCGCGGCGGCAGCGACTCCGGCGGATCGACGAGCCGGTAGCGAAAGCCGCCGTCGGGATTGCGGCATTGCAACACGAACTCCAGACCGCGCCGAATCGGTTCCGGCGGCACGTCGACGCCGGCCTGCCGCGCCGAATGCAACGCCTGTAGTTGGCAAGTGCTCACGGAAACGTCCGCGTCGTCCGGCGACGGATTGTAGTGCCACCCGCCGGCTGGCGACTGGGCCGCAATGATCCACTGAACGGCGGCCCGCAACGCCCGGCCGACTTCGCGCCGGCGATCGCTCCCGCAAACTTGCCCGAGAAACGTCGTCGCATAACCGTGTCCGTAGTGCGGCGCATGCGTGCGGACGACGTCCTCGACAATGAATCCGTCGTCGCGAGCGTGCCGCAGCAGATAATCCGTACACCCGCGAACGGCCGACGACGTACGCCGAGCGCGTCGCGCGGCGGCCAACAGCGCAAGACCGGCCAACGCACAAACGCCGACGTTGCGGGCGTAGCTGCCGTCGCGGCCGAACCCGCCGTCGGAACGTTGCCGGCCGACGAGCCACGCATGCCCGGCGTTGATTGCCGCCGCAACTTCCGGCGTAACGTGCGGCGGCAATGCGTCCGAGGCGGGGGAGTCGGGCGTCGGACCGGCGGCGAACAAGCGAGCCGTCGCGCCGGCCCACCACGTCGACAAGGTTCGGAGCAACGATTCACGCCGCGAGAGAAACATGATCGCACCTTCGCAAGACTAGCGACGTAGCGAATAGAGCAGCACGTTCAAAGCGATTCGTGTCGCATCTTCTCGAACATAGCCCGGGCACGCGGCGGTTTCCGCGCCGGAAATGGCGCAACTCACGTCGCGAGGTGAGAAGATCACTTGCAATAGTTCACCCGTTTGCAACGCTTCGAGCTCCGGACGCCGCGCGTTCGCGAAGAATTGATCGCTGCGCCCGCCGCCGCGGAATTGGGCAAGCGAAACTCGACGGTTCGCAGATCGGCTCCGCCGTAGTTCGTCGAAAGCAGCGGATGCGTCGTAGGAATCGGCGTCCACACGTGGTTCGGCAGCACGTGCTTCATTTCACGTTGCAGGGCGTCACGAAACGCCGTGCTCGAACAGACGGCGTCGGCGAACAACAGCCCGCCGCGTTCAAGGTAAGTCCGCAAGGCCATGCGTTCGGCGGACGTCCACTCGAAATCGGTCCGGCCGTGCAGAAACACCATGTGATAGTCGAACAGCTCCGGATCATTGAGTCCGACCTCGCGAGCTTCGGCTCGAACCTCCAGCAATTGGGAGGCGATCTCCATCAGACGAGCCAGGGCCATCGTCGTAGCGCTGCAATCGCCGGCGACTCGTAAACTCGCAACGCGCAGCGTGCCGCGTGCGACGACTTCCGGCTTGGCGACGTCGCGATCCGGCGCAAGCTGCGGGCTTTTGAACTTCGGCGTCCGATTCGTGGCGTAGGTCAAAACATTGAGCCCGACGTTGCGGGCCGCCGTCACTTGCTCGCGCACCGCCGCCGGCCAAGCGGGCGTGCGCGCCGCGTGGTCGAGTTCCCAATAACATCCCAGCGGCGTCGGGCAATAGATCACACCGGTGCGGCAGCCGACGTCGACGCCCCAAAGCTCCGGCAATTTCGCGGCGACGACGGGGCGCTCGGCAAACCACACCGGATGATCGGCGGCGAGGAGTTGCAAACGATGCTCGGTTTCGGGAAACGCCGCGGTGATAAGGCGGCGAAACTCACGGTCGAATTCGGCTTCGCAACCGCCGACGACGAATAGAGAGCCGCCGCGATCGACGTACATCCGTAGCTTCTTGGCGTTCTCCGCGTCGAATTTCGGGAGCTTGGTTCCACCGAGCAACAGCACGGGCGCTTCGAGAAGGTCCTCCACCTCGGCCCGCGAAACGTCAATGCGTTGCTGCGTCAGCTCACGTTCCCAAGCGCGCTCGGCATGAGCCACCAAGTTCGCGGCGGCCCGCCGAATGCGCCGGTTCCTCGCGGGCTCCGAACACCGCTTCGCCCATCACGACCGGTCGCCGTCCCTTGGCGAGGAACATCAAGGCGAAGCTCGTGGCGATGCAGGGGTCGGCCTCGTGCTCCTGGTCGTCGAGATCCGAAGGCCATGCGCCGGACAGTTCCTGCGTGGCCAAGAGAAACGTCGTGCCTTCGCGATACCAATCATGCGCGCCGACGAAACGCCGCCCCGTGATGCGGCCGATGCGTTCCACGCTGTAGAGGTAATATGTATGGAAGAACTTCGTGCCGGGATTTCGCACGACGGAAAAATTACGCTCGAGCCAAGCAAACGCTTTATCGAGCACGGGTTCGCACTTGCCGATCGACAACATTCGACCTGCTCGTCGACGATCGCCGCATCGGCCGCGCCGAGCCGCTGGATTGCCGTGAAGATCGAGCCGATGCCGCCGCAGGTCATACTGCCGGTGCCGGGGTATTCAGGCCCCCACCCCCAAGAACCGTCGGGATTCTGCGTCCGTTGCCAATGACCGAGGGCCAGCCGCCACGTGGCCTCGTTCGCGATCACGCCGATCCGCTCCGCTTCATAAAGCGCGAGCATCGCGAAGTGCGTCATGGAGTTGTCCGTGTGGTCGACCGTGCCGTCTTCCGGAATCGACCACATGCCCGAGTTCTTGCCGGCCTTGATCTGCCGACTCTCCAACCAGCGAACGTTGCGCTCGATCAGCGCCATGTCGCTGCGAGGCTCGGCAACGCAGAAGACCATCGTCTGCAAGGCCGCCGTATAAGTGGTTCGCGGCTGATAGGCTCGCAGGTACTTCAAAGCGGCGGCCACGGTCGGATCGTCCGGCTTGCAGCCCGCATTCAAGAGGGCCAATGTGCAAAGGGGAGTTAGGCCGCCGCTGTAGAGCGGCTTGTCGGGCCAAGTGCCGTCGGCGAGTTGCCTCCCTTTCAGATACCCGACCGCACGATCGATGCGCCCCTGCACGACTTCGACGGTCACCGCTGCGGGTGGTTGAGCGGCGATCGGTCGGACCGGCCCGTGCAGAGCGCAAGCCAGCCGCCCAGCAAAGCCGTCAGAATTGTCGTCACTCGTCGTCGCATCGTCGTCGCCTTTACGGGAATCCCGCGGGCGAATTTAGCCGTCGTCGCAGCGATTCGGCAGGCCGATTCGGGTCGACGAAAAAACCGCCGAGCGACGAATATTTCGCCGACGTTAAAAAAGTTGTTCGACTTTTGTCGATTCATCCCCATAGTGAAGTGTAGACGTGCATTTCTATCGGCCAAGTCTGCTTCACTTCCTCGACGGCCGTCCGCCATGTCGCCCGATCAAACTCCGCAACGCCCGGGGCAACTGCCGCCGGCTGTTCCGACTTCGCGCCCGCCCGCGGGTGTGATGCCGCAGGGTGTTGCGCCTTTTGTGCCGCCGCCGATCTCGGTATCGCCGTACGCCGCCCCGCCATACCTCGTCACGCAATACGCGACTCAACCGGTCGGGCTGTTCCCGCCGACGGCTGCGCCTCCCGTCGTTCCACCGCCGATTGTTCCACGGCCGCCGCTGGCCGCACCGCCCGTGGTGCAAGCGCCGCCCCCTGTGAGGCCGCCCATTGCTGCGCCCCCGCCGGTGCCTTCGCCTCCTGCGGCGCCGACGGCTTCCGAACGAGAAGCTGCTCGCCGATTGGAAGAAAAGCGCCGCATCGCAAAGCTTCGCAAAACGTTCGCTCAGCCGTCGCGGCGACCGCAGTTGGTCATCGCCTTGCCGCAGGACGTTTGGGTCGCTCGTCGAGCGTTCGCATCGGGCGCAGGCTCGATGGTCGTCCACATGATCTTGCTGATCATCCTCGGGCTCATGGCTTCGTCGCACCAGAAAGACAAACCTCGCCCGGCGATCATCGAGGCCTCGATCGGCGTGGAAGACGCGCCCCCCATGCCCGAGATTCCCGTCGTCCCGACGGTACAGGCCGCTAAAGCTGCAACGACGCTCCCTAGCATCGGCCTGCCTAAGGCGCCGAGCGCCGGGGCTGAACCAAGGGAAGGGACCGGATGTTCTCAGCGGCCTCGAAATCGCCATCCCCGATTTTACGTCGACCGACAAAACATCACTCGGGGGCGACTCGGTCGGCTCGGACGCTTCGCCCGGCGACAAGCAAGGCATTCCCAACAAAGTGTCCGGCGGCGGTACGCAATTTTTCGGCGTGGGCGCGAAAGGAAAAAGCTTCGCGTTCGTCGTCGACACGTCAGGCAGCATGTTTGAAAACGCACGCTATCAGCGTTGCCAGATGGAGCTCATCGAGTCGATCCGTTCGCTCACGCCGGATCAGAAATACTTCGTGGTGTTCTTCAACAACCAGACTCACCCGATGTCGGCCAAACGGCTGATTTTGGCGAAGCCGGATTTTTTGAAGCAGACGGTGCCTTGGATTCAAACGATGCAACCGGTCGGCACGACGGAACCTTGGCCGGCGCTGCTGATGTCGCTGCGGATGCGGCCCGATGCCGTTTACTTCCTGACCGACGGCGCGTTCGACGAAGACGTGGTCGAGAAAATTCGCGCCCATTCCAGCACGAAGAAGATTCCGATTCACACGATCGCCTTCGAAGGCCAATCGGGCGAGTGCAGCTCAAGACGATTGCGCGAATCACCGGCGGAACGTACCGCTACATTCAGTAGCCGAGGTTCCAAGAGCTACGACGACGCAGCGGCTGCAGAAGTGAACGCACTCGGCCGGCGGAGGCGGTCCCTAGGTATTGAAACGTTCTGGTGAACGCGGCAGTTCTCGTCTAAACTAAGTTTCTCCCGCCACGGAATGCCCGGCCTGCAGTGCCGCCCGCTTCCGCTCCCGCCTTCGTTTTCCCACCTGCCGGTCGTCTGATGCCGACGCTTTTGCGTTTCTCCGTCCTGCCGGCGCCGCGGTATTTTTCGCGTTCGCGGCATTTGCTTCGTCCGCCGATGCGGCGAACATACCGCCCGTCGACCCGGCGGTCCGTGCCTTCTTCGCCGGTCACTGCACGAAGTGTCATAGCGAGAAACTTCATGAAGGAGATTTGCGGGTCGACAATCTGCTCGTCGACTTCCGCTCGCCGCGCGTGATGATGCAGTGGGAAGAGATCATGAACCGGATCAATTCCGGCGACATGCCGCCGCAGGACGAGCCCCGTCCGCAGCCGGAGGTCGTAGCGAAGACGGCCGATTGGATCGCCGGACAACTCCGCGAAGCCGAAATCGCCAAACAGTCGTCGGCGGGCGAGCGAGTGTCGTTCCGCAAACTTTCGCGAGAAGAATACGTCAACACCGTGCGTGATCTGCTCGGCGTGACGTTCGACGCCGCCGCACCGACCGGACTGCCCGAAGACCCCGATTGGAAAGGCTTCGAGCGGATCGGCTCCGTGCTGACGTTGTCGCCGGCGCATGTGGAGAAACATCTGGCGGCGGCCGAGGCCGTGCTGGATGAAGCCCTTTCGCTCCGACCGGAACCGGTGCGCGAGACCACGCACTGGGGCGCGTTCGACATGCGTTGGAAAGGTTTCGAGCCGGAGTACAAAGCTCGCGGAATCGCCGATCAGGTCCGCATCGAGATCGTACCGAACAACTACACGACCGATACCTGGAACCTGACGGTTAAGACGACCGGCGAGTATCTACTGCGGATCAAGCTCAGCGGGCTGCGGGCAGAAGGGGGCAGGCCGCCGCGGATCAAGGTTTATCTATCAAGCGTTAATAAGACGTTGCTTGAGCAAGACGTGGATGCGGCGGAAGACAAGCCGATCACGATCGAAGCTCGCGTCCATTTGCTTGCCGGAAAGTATCCGGTGCGGATCATCAACTCCGTACCCGGCCCAAATCCGGAAGGACGCCGCTCACGGCATAGCGGCACGCCGAACGCCTTCACCAACGTGCGCAACCGAGTGCCGTGGCAGCTCAAGCTCACGGACGACGACTACAAGCCGCTGCAACCGACGCTCATCATTGACTCGATCGATTGGGACGGACCGATCGTCGCAAGCTGGCCGACTCCGGCTCACAAGCAAATCTTCTTCGGCGGTGAAACGGCGAAGAAAGATGAAGCGTATGCGCGCGAGATCGTTCAACGCTTCGCCGAGCGTGCTTGGCGGCGGCCGGTCGAAGCGGCGGAAGTGGAAACGTTGCTACAGCCGGTTCGCCAGGGGCTCAAGCTCGGAGAGCCGTTCGAGACGGCGGTGAAGTCGGGCCTCACCGCAGTTCTTTGTTCCAAGAACTTTCTGTATCTCGTCGACGGCGCACTCGCCTCGTACCGCACGGAGCTGACCGACTACGAACTGGCGTCGCGCCTTTCGTACTTCTTCTGGAGTTCGCTGCCCGACGAACAATTGCTCGCCTTGGCCCGCAACGGCGACTTGCGCAAGCCTGAGGTGTTGCGCGATCAGGTCCGTCGGATGTTGGCCGATCCGCGCGGCCGGGCGTTCGCGGAAAGCTTCCCGCGCCAATGGCTGCAACTTCGCAAGGTCGGCATGTTCCCGCCGGACAAGGTGCTTTATCCCGACTACGACGAAAACCTGGAGCAGAGCTTCACGGCCGAGACCGTCGCTTATTTCGGCGAAGTCCTACGCACCAACGGCCGGCTGCGCGAGTTTCTTGACTCGGATTGGACGATGCTCAACGAGCGGCTCGCCCTCCATTACGGCATCACCGGAATTCGCGGCGACGTGCTGCGGCGAGTTTCACTGCAGCCGGAAAATCACCGCGGCGGCATCCTCACTCACGGTTCCATTCTGAGCCTCAGTTCCGACGGCACGCGACACCGTCCGGTGCATCGCGGCGTTTGGATTTTGGAATCGATCATCGGTCAGCCGCCTCCTCCGCCGCCGGCAAACGTCCCGGCGCTCGCCACGCCGGAAGCCGGCAAGCAAAAGACCACGGTTCGCGAAAAGCTGGAGCTCCACCGCGAAGACCGCAACTGTGCGGCCTGCCATAATAAAATTGATCCGCTCGGCGTCGCCTTCGACAACTTCGACGCCGTCGGCCGCTGGAGGACCGTAGAAACCGTACGCGACGGAACGGGCGCCGACCCGACGCTCGATCCGTCCGGCAAGCTGGTCGACGGCCGCACGTTCGCCGATGCCGCCGGTCTCAAGAAGCTGCTGCTGGAAGACTCGGATAAGTTCGCCGCCGCGTTTGCCGAGAAACTGGCGACATACGCCCTTCGCCGCGGCATGACGTTTACCGATCGTGAAGAGCTCGACAAAGTCACGCAAGCCGCCGCGACCGACGGTTACCGTATCGGCACGGTCATCGAATCTTTCGTCACGAGCCCGCTGTTTTTGAAACGCTGAAGTTCGCCACTCGCAACGGTATCTGGGTGCCACCAGTGCCCAAATCGACATTCAACAAAGCACTGGTGGACAAGCCACCAGTGGCACCCCACAACTGACCACGGACAACCAACAACAATGTCCAACATCTATACCAATCGCCGCGTCGTCTCACGTCGCCACTTCCTGCGCGGGGCGGGGACCGTCATGGCGCTGCCGCTACTCGACGCGATGTCTCCCCGCTTACTTCGCGGCGCGGAAGCCGCCGCGGCGGTGATCAAGCCGCGCCGCAGCGTGTTCGTCTACATTCCCAACGGCGTCAACGGCATGACGTGGCAATGTAAGAACGCCGGCCGCGGTTACGACCTCTCGCCGTCGCTTGAGCCGCTGGCCAAGCACAAGGCCGACTTCACCGTCTTCTCCGGCCTGCATCACCCCAACGGCATCGGCCAAGCCCACGTCTGCGCGGACACTTGGCTCACCGGCGCCAAGATAGACGCCCAAAGCGGCCGCAAGTACGAAAACTCCATCTCCTGCGACCAAGTGATGGCCGACGCCGTCGGCATCAACACGCGTTTCCCGTCGTTGGAGCTTTCGATTTCTTCCGGCACCGGACATCCGTTCGGCACCGCAACGCTCGCCTTCTCGCGCGACGGCGTCCCGCTGCCGGCCGAAGACAATCCGAAGAACATCTTCAATCGGCTCTTCGGCGAACAACCGGGCGGCATCGCCGCGCAACGGGCCGGCCTCGTCAAACGCCGCAGCATTCTCGACAGCGTCCTCGACGACGCTCGCAACTTCCGCACGGCGACTCGGAACGGACGACCGCACGAAGCTCGACGAATACCTGCATGCCGTCCGCGACGTCGAACAACGCATCGAGCGGCTGGACGCTTGGCTCGACGTGCCGAAACCAAAGCTCGATCCACACACGGCCGAACCGTTTCAGCGCGACGTTCCCAAGGCCCAGGCCGGCGAATATTGGCGCACCATGTTCGACCTGATCGTGCTCGCCTTGCGAACTGACATGACGCGCGTCGTCACCTATATGAACGGCAGCGAGGGCAACGGCCTGGCCATCCCGGAAATCGGCATCACGCAGGCCCGGCACAACCTTTCGCACCACAACGGCGATCCGCTGATCCTCGAACGCCTGGCCCTGAGCGACAAATTCATCATGGAACAGTTCGCCGGCTTCCTCGACGAACTTCGCACCATCGACGACGGCGGCACGCCGCTCTTGGATCGGACGATGATTCTTTTCGGCTCCGGCATGAGCTACGGCCACAGCCACTCGAACAGCAACCTGCCGATCTTGCTCGCCGGCGGCAAAGACCTCGGCCTCAAGCATGCGGGCCACATCGACTACAACCGCCCGCACCTCAAGGAAGACTACACGCTCGGCTACGACGAATGGCGCAGCCTCTGCGGCAAACCGAAAGACACGAAGGCCCGTCTCTCCAACGTGCTCGTCACGATGCTGCAGAAGATGGAAGTGCCGACGGAAACGTTCGTCGACAGTTTGGGCCCGGTGTCGGAGATCGTGGGATGACCGGCCGCTCACGACATAGACTGTTCGGTCCGGCATTGCTCGGCGTCGTCGCGACCGTCGGATTGTCCGTAGCAGCGGAAATTCCCGCCGCAACTCCGGTGCCGCAAGAGTCGACGGAGATCAACGCGTTTTTCAGCGGCTATCTCACGGCCGTCGACTACGTGCATCGCTCCGGGCAATTTCGCCTGCCGACCGGCGAACTGTTCGACTTCACGTTGCCGCCCGAGGGCGGAATTCACTACGAAGGCGGCGAAGTCGATCTTCGTGAAATTCCACTCGGTGCGCTGCTCAATTTTGCTTGCCGCGACAAGCCGACGGGCTTATCAGTACGCCCCGGTTTGATTTTCGATTCGATCATGAATCCTCCGTTTGCCGACAAATCAATCGCTGAAAAGCAACGTCAAAAGTTCGCCGAGTTCACCAAGGCCCGCGGAATCGCCGGGCGCATCCTGTCGACGGACGCCTCATCGCTCACCATCGAGCTCTTCACCGGCGACGTTGCCAACTTTAAAAAGCAATGGCTCCCCGAGTTCACCGTCGGCAAAGACTGCAAAGTCTGCGTCGCCAACGACGAGCTGCGCACATGGAACCCGCCGGTCGACGGCGAGCGCGGCACGATCACGCAGCTCGACGTCGTCACGCCCGAAGAGCCGGGCCATAGCGGCGTTCGGCTCACCTTCAAGGTCACGAACATGCTCGAAGGGTTCCGCCGCGGGCGGATCGTTCGCGTGTTCGGACCCGGTTGGAAAGTGCAGGACCAGCCGTACGGCGAAAGTCTGATGGGGTACGGTTTCGGCCGGCTGCTCAATCAGGAACTGGTCTACAACGTCGCCAAGGAATTCCCCGAGCAGTTTCCGTTTCGCACGGATTACGGCAACGAGCACCTGCCGTGGTACAAGCTCACGCCCGAGAACCTCGCCGGCACGGCCGACCTGCCGCCGTTTGCCGAGCATGTCGTTTACGGCTCGCTCGTCGAGGTCGACGCCGCCCAAGGCCGCGGCAAGTTCCTCACCGAGCGCACCGGCGAGCCGGTCGAATTCACGCTGCTCAAGAAGCACGTGCTGAAATCCGTCGGCAAGTCGCCCCGCTTCGCAGAGTTGCCGCTGCATCAGCGTTACCGCTTCCACACGTACCAAGACGCCGCCGGCAAGTTCACCGTCGTCGGCACGATCCAAGACGACTATTCCTACCTGTCCGGCAACTACGAAACCTACCGCATCACCGAGGTCGTCGCGCAGCCGCAAGACGGCAAGCCCGGCCGACTCTACGCGGCCCGGCAGATTCCCAAGGTCAAAGACTACAACGGCGATATGCAGCGCCCCGCCGACTTTGGCGCACTGGAACTGCTCTACGATACTTCGACCAAAGTCACGCGCGACGGCGTCCCGGCCACGCTCGCTGATCTGCAAATCGGCGGCATGCTCCTGGTCAATCGCTCGGCCGAACTCCCCGGCAAGCCGAGCCTTTGCACCGAAATCTGGCTCGGCGACGACGACGACAAACTTCTCGGCATTCAGCCGAAGAAGTAACGCTCGCGCCGTCGCGAAACGTCGTTCCAGTATCGCCCCAGGAAATCGCCGATGACCACGCCGCTCACGCTCGTCGCCTGCCTCGCGTTGTTCGCCGCCGATCCGGTTTCCCCTTCCGCCGCTGCTCCGTCGATCGCCGTCGGCCATCGGCTCGGCGTGCACACGCAGCCGAAAGACCCGACGCCCACGTACGTCACCGGCGACCTGACGCTCGGCGATGAAACGATTCCCTCGGACATTCCGTCGCTCGTAGACGCCGAGTGGAAGATCATCAAACATTCTCGTTTGCCCGCAGAGAAGCAAGCGCGCTGGACGATCGAGAAGAACCGCATTCGGGCCGTCGGCGGGCCGGGTTGCGTGGAACTCGTCGGCCGCGAGTTCGGCGATTTCATTCTGCAATGCACCGTCACGACGCATCGTCCGCTCGCCAACGGCGGAATCTTCTTCCGAGCGATCCCCGGCGACTTCATGAACGGCTACGAAGCCCAGATTTTCAACGGCTGCTTAGACGAAGACCCGGCGAAGCCGTCGACCTGGAGCACCGGCGCGATCGACGATCGAATGAATGCCCGCCGGCTCGTCAGCCGCGACGGCGTGCCGTTCACGTACGTCATTTATGCCCGCGGCCCGCATCTGGCCGTCTGGATCAACGGCTATCGACAAGTCGATTGGACCGACGAGCGGCCGGAAGACGACAACCCGCGCAAAGGCCGCCGCACGAAACCGGGCGCCATCCAACTTCAGGCCCACGACGCGGAAACCGACGTCGAATTCTCCGACATCCGCATCCTGCCGCTGAAGTAGTGCGGAAGTCGCAAAGTAAACAACGGGTGGCTGGGGCATAGCGCAGCGGTGCCCCAGTTCCTCCGAGTGTTATCCTGGGGCTTCGCCTGCGGCTCCAGCCCCAGCCACCCGAACGAACAAACCGATCGCCGCCGCTCACTTCCCCAACAGCGCCTCAAACTGCCGCTTGAGTTCCGGGCCGCCGAGGTCGGGATGCAGGGCCGCAGTGAGCTCGACGATCTGGCGGGCCCGGTCCGTATCGCCGAGCTTCGCATAGGCCCGGGCCGTACCGAGGCGCGCTCGGTACCAAAGCGGCGCGGCCTCGCGCGTCGCTTGTTCCAAGGCCCGCCATTTTTGAGCGGCCAAAGCCAAAGCGTCTCGATCCGTTTGCGACAGCAGAAACGTCGCATAACCTTCCTGTACGCCGGCATCGCGCGGCCGCTGCGAGGCCAGCGCGTCCCACACCTTGCGGGCCTCGGCCACTCGCCCCAGATGCGACAAGGCCCGCGCTTCGGCGGGCGCGGCTTGCTCGATCCACGGCTGCGGCAAATCGTTTTGCAGCGGTCGCAGCAAGTCGACGAACCGCAGCACCAGCGTAGCGAGCGCATTACGATCGGCCGCGGGAGCCCGCGCCGCCAATTCGTCCAGCCGCGCGACGATCGGCAAGGCGTCGGCCGACAACGGGCCGTCGACCGCCGCGGCTTGTCGCCGAGCCGAATCGAGCCGCCCCGCGCCGGCCTCGGCGAGCGCGAGCCAGGCGGTCGCCGCGCGGCGTTCGTCCGCAGGCAAGTCGGCGATCGCGAGCAACCGAGGCAACGATTCCGCCGCCGCGGCAAAGCGGGCCTCGCCGTAAAGCAAGCGCAAGCGGGCCGCGGCGATCACCGCCGTGCGCCGACGACGAACTCTTCTCGTCGAGCGTCGTCGGCACGAAGCGCTCCAGCGCCGTCGCGTAAACTTCCGCTGCGGCCGAGCGGTCCGCGGCTTTCGTCGACGCGGCCAGCTCGGCATCGCCGGCGGCCCGCAACGCGGCGACGACTTGCTCGGCCGACGGATCGCCGGGCGGGGCGTCTTGCAGCACCATGAGGGCTTCGCGCGGGCGGCGAAGCTGGAGTTCCACCTTGGCCAGCCAGAGTCGGGCTTGCGTCGTGGTCCGATCCGTCGGTCGGGCGGCGATGTGCGACTTGAGCAGCGCCGCATAGCGTTCCAAGCCGGCCGCGGCCGACTTGGCATCGGCGGCGGCCGCCAAGCTTTGCCCCAAGTTGTAGGCCGCTAAGAGCGAAGCTTCGCCGGCTCGCACATGTCGCGGCAGCGCCGCGGCCAGCTTCTCGAAACGCTCCGCCGCGGCGGCGAATCGGCTCCGTTGCTGCTCCAGCGCCGCAGCCGTAAAGGCGGCGTCGAACGCGGCGGCGTCTTGCTTCGCGGCGCCCGCTTGCGTGAAGAGTTGATCGTAGAGTTCCAGCGCCTTGTCGACGTTCCCCTGCCGATAGAAGCTCTCGGCCGCTTTGGCCAGCGCGCCGTCGTCGTGCGTGCCGCTCGTCGCCGTGCTCACGGACGTGGCCAGCAGCGTTTCCGCACGGCGAGCGAAGTACGGCGAGTGTCGCTCTTCGATAAGTCGTCCCATCGCGGCGGCCCGCTCGCGGAAATCGGCGGCGGACTTCGCATCTTTCGCATCGTCGGCCGACAACGCAGATGCTACGAGCCATTCCAGTTCGGCGAGTCGCACTTCCGCATCGACCGCGCCGGCCACGTCGGTATCTTGCGGTTGAAAGTAGCGTTCGGCGTCGGCAAGCTTCGCAGCTTTGATCCGATTGCGAATCCGCTGCGCTCGCGCCGGTCGGCCGTTTCCGCCGGAGGTGATTGAGCGTCGAGCAAATCCAGCACGCGTTCCGACGCCGACAAATCGCCCAGCAATCGGCGGCAAGTCGCTTCGTCGAGCCGGGCCTGCCACGTGATCGCGTCCGTCGTCTCGGCCCGCGACAGCGTTTCCAGCAACTCGGCCGCCTGCTCCAAGGCCGACAACCGGTCGGGACTGCGCGGGGCGTAACTTTCACCAAGGTTGCGCTGCGTGCGGGCTCGTTGAAACGCAATCTGTCGGCGGAGCGAGTTCCACTCCTCCAGCGACGGCGCGTCACCTGCCGGACGCCCGGTTGTCGACGAGCCGCCTCTTGCGCCGGCCGCCGCCGCTTCGTCGACTTGCTTCAACGTCGCCGCCGCGGCCCGCAATCGTTCGCGCGCCTGCTCGAGCGCCGCCTCGCCGGAGTGCAGCGTCTGTGCCTCCTCGCGCAGGCGCTCGCCCCATACAAGTTCCACGACGCCCCGTTGCACGAGCAGCAGCGATTTCCAATTGCTATTGGGTTTGCGTTGCAGCTCGTCTTCCAGAACCTTGACCGCCGCGGCAAAGCGAGCCTCGCGCTCCGGCGGCTTTGTAAACAGGGCCGCTTCGAGCGCCGTGCGGCTCAACTCGACGGCGAGTTCCGCCCGACGCCGCTCGACCGCGTACGCATCCGCCAAACGCAATCGGCAGTATTCTTCTGCCAGCGTGAACAACCGCCGCTCGCGCAGGCCGGCGAGGTAGCGAGCTTCGGTCGGCTCCGAAAGTTCGGCGCGGGCCGGCTGGGCGAGCAATACGGCGACGACAAAAGCGGCGGTCGCGCGCACCCGCCGGCGTCGGGCTGCACGGCTCGTAGCTCCAGTCTCTCGGCTCCGCTCTCTCATCTCACTTCATTCCGGCGCGACGAACTGAACTTTTTCGAATCCCAGCGTCAGGCACAGATCGTAAACGTCGACCGCGTCTCCCATCGGCACGTCGTCGGCCGCGTCGAGCACGACCGGCACGATTCGCTTGTAGTCGGCGATACGAGCCAGTGCGGCCAAGCGCGTGCGCACCGCTTCCACGGTCGGGCAGAGGTCTTTATTGACCAGCCACTCGGTGCGGCCCGCATTGCGACGCAGCAGCACTTCCACCTGCCGCAGGTCTTCAAGCTCGCGCGGGATTGGTTGCTGCGCCGCACCGGAGCCGGCCGAGGCGGTGAGCTTCGGCGTCACCTGCAACGATTGCTCCTGCTTTTGGAAGCTGACCGTGCAGACGAAGAAGATCAAGAGCTGGAACACGACGTCGATCATCGGCGTCATCTGGACGTCGAACCGTGCCCGCGTCGTGTTGTAACCGGTGAGCCGCATGATTCGGAACTAAGAAGGTTTCACGACGGCGAACGTGACGCGCCAAACGTCGTTCAGCAAACATTGCCGGAGCAGCGGCTTCACGCGGCCGTAGTCGACTTCGCGATCGCTCCGGATGCGGACTTCGATCTGCGGCTCGTTGCGACGAGCGACGCCGAGCCGGCGGCCGAGCTCCGCGGCGTCGATCGACTCGCCGGCCAGGAGCAACGTACCGTCGGCCGTGAGATTCACCGTGATGCGGCGTCCTTCGCTTTCGGCCGTCTCGTCGCCGGCGGCGGCCGTCGGCAGGTTGAGCTCGACCTGCACTTCCTGCTTCGCCAAATGGCTCGACACCAGGAAGAAGATGATCAACAAGAACGTGACGTCGATCATCGGAGTCATGTTGAACTCCAGACTGCCGCGATCTTGGTACTTCGGGAGACGCACGGGGCTGAGTGGCTAGTGATGAGTGGGGAGTGGCGGAGAGAATTGCCTACGAATTGCGAATGACGATTAGGCCGGACCGGCGACCGGCGGCGGGTTCGGCGGGCCGGGGCGGCGCGTAACGACGGCGGCGCGGCGTAGTGGAGCGAATACGTGATGCGCCGTGTAGGCGACTTCGGCCACGAGGCCGTCGATGCGATTGCGAAAGATGGCGAACACGGCCAAGGCCGGAATTGCGACGACGAGCCCTTCGACGGTCGTCACGAGGGCGAGGTAAATGCCTTCGGCCAAGTCGGCGGCCTGCGCCGTTCCTTGCGACGCGGCGACCATGCTGAACGCTTCAATCATCCCCATCACGGTGCCGAGCAAGCCCAGCATCGGCGCGATGTTGCCGATGACGGAAATGTATTCGGCTTTGCGATGCAGCCGAGCGGCCTGTTCCGCCAAGGCGTCTTCCATCGCTTTCTCGACGGCCGGCCAACCGCCGTCGGCCTCGCCGATGCCGGCTTGCAGTACGTGGCCGAGCGCACTTGGCTGGAGCTTGCACTGTTGATCGGCCTGCGCGAATTGCCCGGCCCGCAGCAGGTCGCGAACTTTTTCCGGCAGCCCGGGCGGAATGAGCGTGTTGCGGCGGATCGTCAGCAGATGCTCGATGGCGATCGACACGGCGACGACCGAGAGCACGAGAATCGTGTGGCCGACCCAACCGCCGGCTTTGATGAGGTCGAAGAATCCGTCGGCCGGCGGCGGTTCGGCGGCGGCCGACTTCTTCGCCGCCGCAGCTTGCCCGAATGCGGTGGCGCACCACACGACGCCCCCCAGCATGACGACGAGCGTCATCACGCGGGTCCATGAACTCTGCTTTCGAACTCCGACGACATCCATCCTGGAACTCGCTTGCGACGAGGATAACTTCACGGCTGCGCGGCCAACTCTTTCACGCGGTCGCCGGCCGGGCCTGCGACTTGGCTCTTGGGAAAATCGCGGACGATCTCACGGTACAGAATCGCCGCTTCGGCCGGCTGCGACGTGCGTTCGAGCATTTGCCCGCCGCTCCAGAGAGCTTCGGCGGCGAGGCGATGCTGATCGCCGTGCAGAATCGGCACGCGCAGCAACATCAACGCCGCGCGCGAGGCTCGCCGCGCTGCGCCCACGCCCGACCGACGACCAGCGCCGGTCCGGCCCGAAGCGACTCAGGTAATTTATCGACGGTGCGTTCCCAGCCTTCGACGGTGGAGACGTCGGCCGTGACGGCGGCATTGCGCCAGATTTGAGCTTCAGCCAAGAGCGCAATGCGCGGATCGCCGTCGAGCGCGAGCTCGCGCAATCGCTTGAGCGCGCGGTGCGGTCGGTCGTGCTCAAGAAAGCTTGCGCCGAGCAGCGCTGCGACGTTCGACGTCGTCGAGGTCGACCATGTGCGGGCCTTCGCTTCTAAGGCGGGCGTCGGCGCGGTCGCCGTCCAGGGCAGGGGGATCACGTCGAAGTACGGCGTCTGCGGGTCGGCTTGCACCAGTCGCAAGAACTCTTCCGCCGCGAGTTCCCAGCGATCTTGCTCGCGCAGCGCGGCGACGAGCTTGCTGCGGAGCAAACGTTGCCCCCAGGGCGCTGTTCGGCCGACATCGCCGCGGCATACTTGGCTTGCGCGGCGGCGTAATCGCGTCGTCGCCAGAGATCGTCGCCCGCGGTTTGTTCGGCCGTACACGTGCTACGAACTTCCACGACCTGCTTGCCCGGAATCGTTTGTTTCTGACCGGAAGCTTCTAGCACCAGCGATGCGCCGGTGTAGTCGACCACGCGCCCCGTTACGACGATGCGCCCGGCGATTCGGCCCGCGGCGCGAGCACGACCGTATCCACCGCGGCGGCCGACGACCACGCGGCGAAACTCAAGAGCGACGTGAATAACGCGCAACGGTTCATTGGCGGCTGATATCCACATACACGCTTTGCCCGCCGTTTTCGTGCGCGAGCCGATCGAGAAAGTTTTCCTTGCGAATCTTCGGCCCGAGCCCGAACTCGATCGTGTTGATCACCGCGCGACCTTCGTTCATCTTCGCAATGCGATCAAGCTGAGCGCACGACAGCTCCGGCTGATCGGCATCCGTGAGAAAGAACACGACGTCGGGCGAGAGCTGCATCGCGAGGCGGATGGCCGGTTCGTGTTGCGTGGCGCCGTCGGCGGAGATCGACTTGATGAACGCTTCGGCCCCGCGACTTGTTGGCGTCGTTCGCAAACATCAGTTGCGCACTGGGGCCGAGCCGCATGATGGTCGGCTGCTCGTTGTAGAAGATGATTTGAAACTGGTGCGTCTCCCCGAGATCGCCGAGGCTTTGCAACAGTTCGCGCTTCGCCGAATTCAAAGCCCGATTGCCGGAGCCCCCCATGCTGCCGGAGCGATCGAAGACGTAAACGAACTTGAAGCCTTCGCCTTGCAGGCCGTAGATCTTCGTACGGCCGCGGCCCCCGGAAATTCCGGTCTTTCCGGCCGGGCCGTCGAGCAAACCGCTGCCGCCGAGAAGTGGAGGACCGTTTCCTAGACCCAGTCCGGCGATATCCGCCGCCTTCGGCAGGGCGCCGCTAATATCGATGGGGCTGGAGGCTGCGCCCCCGCCGCCGCCGAACAAAGCTCGAGCGTCGGCAACCGCGTCCTTCGCCGTAGCGGCGCTTTCGGCTTGGGCGTCGGCCGCCGCTTGGTCAACGTACACTGGTCCCTCGGGCGATTCGCGGCGGGCGACGAGTTCCACGGTTCGCAGGACTTCCGGCGACTCGCCGGCAGGCCGAACCGCGGCCTTCCAGGTGAGCCCGAGCAGGACGATCAGTCCGACGTGAAACAGCAGCGACAGCCCCCACGTCTCCACCAGCACCAGCCAGCGACGATCGCGCGGCGCAGCCATCTCGACGGCGGCGGCCACGGGCACGGCGGCAGGAGGCGTACGGGCCACTCGCGAAAACTCCGGAACTCAAAGCAGGCTAAGAAATTACAACAGTCGGCGAACGCCCCAATCGCGCAATTCTAGGTGTCGCGGCGAAACAGAGTCAATTGCAGCAACTGTACGAGACGCCGCCGGACGAACGGTGCGAAATACCCGACGACTGCGACGTTTCGACCGAGAGTCATTGCCGCCGGTCGCCTACTGCGAAACCGTCGGGCCTTCTATAATCGACGGTTTCCCTCGATGCCTCGGAGTTTGCTCGTGCTGCGCGTATTGCATTATCCCCATCCCACATTGCTGCGGGCTGCCAAGCCGCTGAAGCGCGTCGACGCCGAACTCCGCTCGATGGTCCGCGAGATGTTCGACCTGATGTATCAACACGACGGCATCGGTCTGGCCGGTCCTCAAGTGGGGTTGCCGTACCGGGTGTTCGTAATGAACGAGTCGGGCGACCCTGGCAAGCCGGAACAAGAACACGTGTTCTTGAACCCGGTGTTGAGCAAGCCGAAGGGTTCGGAAGAGAAGGAAGAGGGATGCCTGAGCTTGCCGAAACTGTATGCCCCCGTGCGGCGGCCGGCAGGCATTCATGTGTCGGCCTACAACATGGCCGGACAGGCCGTGGAGATCGACGCCGACGGACTCTTCGCCCGCATCCTGCAACATGAGAACGACCATCTCGACGGCGTGATGTTCATTGACCGCATCAGCCAAACGGCACTGATGGACGTGCGTGACCACCTCGAAGAATTCCGCGACGAGTTCGAACGGCGACGCGAGCTCGGGGAAATCCCCGACGATGCTAAAATCTTCGCGCATTTGTCCGAACTCGAAAAGCTGCGAGCCTAGGGCGGGGGACCGGCATTGAGCGACGCTCTTCGTTTGGTGGTGATGGGAACCGGACCGTTCGCCGTGCCGATGTTTCGGGCTGCGCTGGCATCGCGGCATCCGGTGTTGGCGCTGGTGACGCAGCCGGCACGCGTTGGTCGCGGCAACAAACCGGCGCCGCCGAGCCCGATGCGCACCGTCGCCTTGGAGCACAATCTGCCGGTGCTCGATCCGGAAAGCATCAACACCGACGAAGCGCGGGCTGCGTTGCAAGCTTTCGCGCCGGACCTGTTTCTCGTGGCCGACTATGGCCAGATTCTCGCGAACGAAACGCTCGACGTCGCGCGGCTCGGCGGCGTCAATCTGCATGGCTCGCTCTTGCCCAAGTACCGCGGCGCAGCGCCGATCAATTGGGCGATTTACCGCGGCGATGGAGAAACCGGCGTGACCGTGATTCAGATGTCGTCAAAAGTCGACGCGGGCGCGAGCTTGGCGCAGGCTCGCACGCCGATCAATCCGGAAGAGAACGCCGTCGAATTGGAACGTCGCCTGTGCGAACTCGGCGCACCGCTGGTGATGGAGGTCGTCGACCGTTTGGCCGCCGGCGCGGTCGAGCGTTTGCCGCAAGACCCGAGCTTGGCGACGGGGGCCCGTCGGCTGCGCAAGACCGACGGCGAAGTCGACTGGAATCGCACCGCCGCACAGATCAAGAATCAGCTCCGCGCGTTGGAGCCGTGGCCGCGCACCTCCACGGCATGGCTCCGACCTGCGGGCGACCCGATGCGGCTGATTCTCACGAAGGTCGACGTCATCGACGGCGGTCATCCGGCCGAGCCGGGCACCGTCGTCAACGTCGAGAAGGACGCGATCGTCGTCGCCACGGGGGAAGGGTTGATCGTCATTCGCGAACTGCAACCTGCGGGCAAGCGTGCGATGGCCGCCGGAGAATTTCTGCGCGGGCAGCAAGTAAAAGCCGGCGAGAAGTTCGGGCCGATCGCCGCGGAAACCTAGGCGCTGCGACGTTCGGGCGGCATGCACAGCCGAGCCGATTTCGATTACAATGGCGGAGCTAGGACGGCCGCGTTGTTCCCGGGAGAGATGGTCATGGATGGATGGACGATCGGGCTCTGGGTCGTCGGCGGACTACTGGCCGTCGGGGGGTTGGCCAAGATCATGACGGCTCGCCGCAACCAGGTGCTGCAAGAATGGCAGGCCAAAGTGGCCGCCGAGAAACGAAACAAATCGAAAACCTCGTAACGTTCGCGTTCGGACCGCATGACTCGCAAGCTCTACATCGAAACGGTCGGCTGCCAGATGAACATGCTCGATAGCGAGCTGGTCGTGGCTGATCTGCGCCGCAACGGTTACGAACTCGTCGACAAGCCGCAGACCGCGGACCTCGTGCTCTTCAACACGTGCAGCGTGCGGGCCCACGCCGAAGAGAAGATCTACAGCGCTCTGGGCCGATTGAAAAACGCCAAACAACGCAACCCCGAAAAGATCATCGGCGTCATCGGCTGCATGGCGCAGAATCACCAGAAGCAGGTGTTTACTCGAGCGCCGTACGTCGACTTGGTCGTCGGCCCCGGACAACTGCACCAGATTCCGCAATTGGTGCAGGACATTGCGGCCGGCGGCGGCCAGAAGTTGGAAGTCAGCCTCGACCGGACCGACGGCTCGCGCGGCGACGTGCAGCGCAGTTTTGAAAGTTACGATCCGCTCCGCGACGAAGCGATGCGGCCCTCGCGCTACCAAGCTTTCGTGCGGATCATGATCGGTTGCGATAAGTTCTGCACCTACTGCATCGTGCCGAAAGTCCGCGGGCCGGAGCAAAGCCGACCGCCGGAACAAATCGTCGCCGAGGCTCGCAAGCTGGCCGATGAAGGTTGCCGGGAGATCACGCTGCTCGGCCAAACGGTGAATAGCTACAAATTCAAGACCGGTGACCGCACGACGCGGCTCAGCGATTTGCTGTTTCAACTCAGCGAAGTGGGCGGGATCGATCGGCTGAAGTTCGTGACGAGTTTCCCGAACGACATGACGCATGATCTGCTCGAAGCGGTTCGCGACATCAAGAAATGCTCGCACTATTTGCACGTGCCGTGTCAGAGTGGATCGAACGAACAACTCAAGCGGATGAAACGGAATTACACCGTCGAATCGTATCGCGAGATGTTGCAGCGGATTCGGTCGACGATTCCCGACGCCGCGGTGACCAGCGACTTTATCGTCGGCTTTTGCGGCGAAACGGAAGAAGACTTTCAAAAGACGGTCGAGCTCGTCGAAGAGTCGCGTTTCAAGAACAGCTTCATCTTCAAGTACAGCCCGCGCGAAGGGACCAAAGCCGACGACTTGTATCCGGACGACGTGCCGGACGACGTGAAGCGCCGCCGCAACAACGAACTGCTGGCCGTGCAGAATCGAATCAGTTACGAAGACAACCAAGCGTTTCTCGGCCGCACCGTGGAGATTCTCGTCGAAGGTCCGAGCGAACGAGCTCGGCGACATGAAGAACATTCGCACGGCGACGACCAGCCGGAAGCGGGCGGCGAACATAAGCCGGACGATATTCACGGCCCGATTCAACTCGTCGGCCGGACGAACTGCGACCGGATCGTAGTGTTCGACGGCAACCCGCGACAAATCGGGCAATTTCTCCCGGTGACGGTCTACGACGCCAATTCCTTTACGCTTTTCGGCGAAGTCGTGACGGAGCACGTCGGGCCGCAAATGGTTTCCATCTCGCTCTGATCTCGCACCTTCAGTTCGCCGCCCGCCGTCGCCATGACAGAAGCTGAAATTCGTCCGCTCCTCGACGACGCCGCGGCGGCCGAACCGTGGCTACGGTCGCTTGGCCTGCAAGATCCGGCCGCGGGCCATGCCGTATTCGTGCGGTTGGCCGATCTCGGCGTGACGCTCGATTTGCTGGCCGTGCTCGGCAATCAGCTCGCCGAGTTTTTGCCGCGTTCGAGCGACGCCGACTTGGCGCTCGCAAGCCTCGGGCGATTCTTTGAAACGGCGCGTTCGCCGCTGGCGCTCGGCGCCTTTCTCGAGCGCGATCGCGAAGCCCTGCCGACGCTGTTGCAGATTTTTGCGACCAGTCGGCACCTTGGTGATTTGCTCGTCAACGATACGGAAAGCTACGACTTACTGCGACTCACCGAAGGAAGCCCCGTAGCCCGCGAGACCCTCATTGGTGAGATCAAAGCCGAAGTCGAAGCGGCGGCCGATGAAGCCGCGGCGATGACGGCTTTGCGACGTTCGAAGCGGCGAGAGTCGTTGCGCATTGCGTACGGCGATATTATCCGCAACCAGCGACTGGCCGTCGTCACCTCGCAAATTTCGTACTTAGCCGACGCGATCATCGAAGCGGCCGTGCGGTTCGCGCGGCGCCGCCTCGAACAAAAACGGGGCGTTCCGAAACGGCCCGACGGTCGCCCGGCCCGCTTTGTCGTGCTGGCGATGGGGAAGCTCGGCGGTAACGAGCTGAACTACTCCAGCGACGTCGATCTGATCTTTCTCTACGACGTCGACGGCAAGACGGAGTCGCCGACTGGAAGCGGCACGGCGTCACGCGGTTGGTCAAACGCCGAATTCTTCGATCGCCTCGCGCAAGACGTCGTACGGTTGCTCTCGGAAAGCACGCCGCTGGGAATTGCGTACCGTGTCGACCTTCGGCTTCGTCCCGAGGGAGAACGGGGCCCGCTCGTGCGTAATCTCGAAAGTGCGATGCACTACTACGACACGCTCGGGCGAACCTGGGAACGACAAGCCTATGTGAAAGCTCGCCCTTGCGCAGGCGACTTGGATCTGGGGCGAGAGTTTCTGCAATATCTCGATTCGTGGATCTATCGCCGCTACTTGGGGTTGGCCGATATCACCGGCATCAAAGCCTTGAAACGGCGAATCGAGCAGCGCGTCATTCGCGAAGGTCACGATGGCCGCAATGTGAAGACCGGCCGCGGCGGCATTCGCGACGTCGAGTTCGTCATTCAGTTTCTGCAACTTTTGAACGGCGGCGACCTGCCGAAGCTCCGCGTCAGCGGTACGCTGGAAGCCATCGAGCAGCTCGAAGCTTGCGGCTGCCTCACGCATCAGGAACGGACGCTGCTCGAGGAAAACTATGCGTTTTTCCGCCGCATCGAGCATCGCCTGCAAATCATGTTCGACTTGCAGACGCATTTGATCCCCGGCGACGCCGTCGAACAACGACGCCTCGCGATACGGCTCGGCTATGTCGACACGCCCGAGCGCACGGCTCTCGAAGCTTTCGACGCCGAGTACCGCGAACGCTCCGAAGTGAATCGCAAGATTCTCGACCACCTGCTGCACGACGCCTTCGGCGAAGATGCCGAAATGGAACCGGAAGTCGATCTGGTGCTCGACCCCGATCCGCCGGAAGAGAAGATCGCGGAAGTGCTCGGCCGCTATCGATTTCGCGATCCGCAACAGGCCTACCGCTTGCTCGACTCGCTGGCGACTGAGCGGATTCGCTTCTTGAGCACGCGCCGCTGCCGGCATTTTCTGGCGTCGATTGCGCCGCGACTGTTGAAAGCGGTCGCCGCGACGACCGACCCGGATTCGACGCTCGTCAATCTCGCGCACGTCAGCGATTCGCTCGGCGGCAAGGGCGTGCTCTGGGAGCTGTTTAGCTTCAACCCGCCGTCGATGAAGCTCTACGTCGAGCTTTGCGCCACCAGCCCGTTCCTTTCGGGCATTTTGGTCGGCAACCCCGGTATGATCGACGAGCTGATGGACGGCCTCGTCCTCAACAAGCTGCCGACGCGCTACGATCTGCGCGACCACTTGGAAGAGCTGTGCGCCGGCGCGGAAGACCTCGAACCGATCCTGCATAGTTTCAAAAACGCCGGCCTGCTGCGAATCGGCGTTCGCGACATTCTCGGCAAAGACGACGCTCAGCAGATCGGCGCAGCCCTCACTGATCTGGCCGAGTGTTGCCTGGAGCGTATCGTCCGTATCGAATTCGAGCGGCTCGTAGAGAAGCTCGGCGAACCGACGATCGGCGAAGGCCCGGACGCCGGCAAACCGTGTTCGTTCGCGGTCGTGGCGCTCGGCAAGTTCGGGGCCCGCGAACTCACGTATCGCAGCGACCTCGATCTGGTGTTCCTCTATCAGGCCGAAGGGCATACGCAAATCCGCCGCCCGAGGCGCGGCGAGCCGACGACGAACCAGCACTTCTTCGGCGAACTCGGCCAACGAATCATCAAGGCCGCGTCGAACCTCGGCCAATACGGACGGCTGTACGAAGTCGATCCGCGACTCCGTCCCACCGGCAAGAGCGGCCCTCTGGCGACGAGCTATGCGGAATTCGACCGCTACTACGCCGAGGGACATGCGGCCCTTTGGGAGCGTCAAGCGCTCTGCCGGGCGCGCGTAATCTTTGGAGATAAGGCTGCGGCCCGCGAGGCGCTCGACGTCGTCGAACGGGCTGCGTTCGACCACGCGTGGCGACCGGACGACGCCGTACAGATTCGTGAAATGCGAGCCAAGCTCGAAGCCGACGCCGGCGCGCGAAACGTCAAACGCACGATCGGCGCGGCGCTCGACGTCGAGTTCCTCGTGCAACTTCAGCAACTGCGTTACTCCGGCGACGATCCGAGCCTGCGCGTGCCGAACACCATCGGCGCGCTCGGGGCTTTGCAACAAGCCGGACGTATTTCGGCGGCCGACTATGAGATTCTTCTCCGGCGGCTACAGCTTCCTCCGCGCCCTCAAGAGCCGCTTGCGGTTGCTCAGCCTCACGGCCCGCAACGATCTGCCGAGCGACGAGATCGAACTGACGAAGCTGGCCCGCTCGCTCGACTATCGCGACAGCGAAGAGCTGATGGCCGAGTTCCGCCGCCAAACGGCGCTGCTCCGTGAACGGTTCGACGCCTTCACGACGGCCGCGGCCGCCGAAGCTGCGGCGTCGTAGCCGGCCGAAGTGCTTCTACGGCTTCAGCACGATCTTGCCGGCCAGCGTCCCCTTCTTGTCGAGCGTGTTGTCTTGTTGAAGTTGATGCGCCGCAGCGGCTTCACTGAGCGGCAGCACGCGATCGATCCGCGCCTTGAGTTTCCCTTCGGCAAGCCAACGGTTGATGTCGTCCGCGGCGGCCCGTTGCTCGTCTTGTGACGCGTTGAACATCGCGAAGCCGACGAGCGTGGCGTCTCGCGTATAGAACGGGCCTACCGGAAACTGCGGACGCGCGTCACGCCCCGCCATCAATACCATCCGCCCGCGCGGCGCAAGATGCCCTACGCTGCGGTCGAAATCGGCCTCGCGCAGCGTTTCCCACCAGACGTTCACGCCCTGCGGCGCAAATTCTTTCAGTCGCGCATCGACGTCGTCGGTCTTGTAGTTCCAAGCCGCGTCGGCTCCGATCAGCGGGCACTGCTTGACCTTTTCGTCGCTGCCGCCGACCGTCGCCACGCGAGCACCAAGCGCTTTGGCCATTTGTACGACCATCGAGCCGACGCCCCCCGTGCCGCCGTTGACGAACAACGTTTCGCCGGCTTTGAGCGCAGCCCGATGCAGCCCGAGGTGCGCCGTGATGCCGACGAGCGCGACCGCCGCGGCTTGCTCGTCGCTCACGCCGGCCGGCGTCGGGTAGAGCCAGCCTTCGTCGACGGCCGCATACTCGGCGAACGAACCTTGCCTGCCGAACAATCCTTGATTGCTCCCCCACACTCGATCGCCGACTTTCAATCGCTTCACGCCCGGGCCGACCTTCTCCACCGTCCCGGCGAGATCGCAGCCGATCACAAACGGCAGCGGGATATTCATCTTCACGCCGCCGGCGCGAATGTACGTATCGATCGGGTTCACGCTCACCGCACCGACTTTTACCAACACTTGGCCCGACGTCGGTTCCGGCGTCGGCAAATCGCCGTAGGTGATGTTCGAGGCAGGTCCGGTCTCACGAATAAAGGCGGCTTTCATTTCTAGTTCGTCGTCCGTGGTCAGTGGTCGGTTGTTGTCGGAAGTGCGGTCCGTTCATTTAGCCGCGGTGCTTGTCACCGCGTTGGGAACCCAACAAGTCGCATCAATGTAGCGAGCATCGAGCGGCAACTCATATCAGTTGCCTATTTCATATCAGACTCCTCACAAACATTCGGAGAAACACCGCAAAATCCGCAAGAAACACAGCTTCTTCGGCTTGTAAGTAGATCAGCTGAATGTCGATACTGATATGAGACGCAGTCCGGCGCGAAACGAATGCGGAGGCCCGCTCCGCAGGTAAATACAAACACGGAGCACCGTCATGTCGCTCGCCGCATCGCCCCTTACCGATTCCGAACTCGCCGCTTGGCAGCGCGACGGCTACGTCTTCGTCCGCTCGCTCTTCGATCGCGACGAGATGCAACTCCTCCTCAAGTACGCCCGCGGCGACGAGCAAATGGCCGGCCAAGCTTACGGCCGCCGCGATGCGACCGGGCAAGTCACCAAGCTCGCACTCTACAACCACGCTGGCGACGATCTCTACAGCGTCTTCGCGAAGTCGCAACGTATTGTCGACCGCACGGAGCAACTGCTCGGCGGCGAAGTGTATCTCTACCATTTCAAGATGATGCTCAAGGAGCCGCGCGTCGGCGGTGCGTGGGAATGGCATCAAGACTACGGCTACTGGTACAACAACGGCTGCCTCCTGCCGCACATGGCGAGTTGCCTCATCGCCGTCGATCGGGCCACCCGGGCCAACGGTTGCCTGCAGGTCTTGCGCGGCTCGCATGAAATGGGCCGGCTCGACCACGGCAAGACCGGCGACCAAGTCGGCATCGAACAAGAGCGTGTCGATGCGGCCATGCAAATGTTCCCGCTCGAATACATTGAAGCCGAGCCGGGCGACGCCCTCTTCTTCCACGGCAATCTTTTGCATCGCAGTGATCAAAACACGTCTCCCGATCCGCGTTGGTCGTTGATTTCCTGCTACAACGCGGCCCGCAATAATCCGTATAAGGAAGGTCGCCATCCGCGTTATAATCGGCTCGAACGCGTCGACGACGACGCGGTGCGGCACTGGGCGCGCGACCACGGCCTCACGTTGTAATATCGCGCGACCTTTCGCCGTGCGATGACGATGGACCCATTCCTCCAAGCCGCGATCGAGGAAGCCGAGAAAGGTCTCGCCGAAGGCGGCATTCCGATCGGTTCCGTTTTGGTTCACTTTTCCGCAGACAATCCCGCAGGCCGCATCGTCGGCCGCGGACACAATCGCCGCATCCAGCGCGGCAGCCCGACGTTGCACGGCGAAATGGACGCCTTGGAAAACGCCGGCCGGCTGCCCGCCAAGGTCTACGCCGAAAGCGTGATCTACACGACGCTCTCTCCCTGCCCGATGTGTACCGGCGCAATCTTGCTGTACAAAATCCCGCGCGTGGTCGTCGGCGAGAATCAAACGTTCCTCGGCGACGAAGAGTTGCTCCGCAGTCGCGGCGTACGGGTCGACGTCGTCCAAGACCCGCGTTGTGTCCAACTCATGCGAGATTTCATCGCCGCGAGGCCGGAACTCTGGAACGAAGACATCGGCGTGTAACGGCCGTGGTCGCCAATCGCGCACACCAAGTCCGCGGCGCAGATGCAAGAGCCGGCGTCTCGCGAAACCCGACGAATCGCGCCGCCTCGCTTCGCGCCGAGGTTGATATCTGATGGTTGAGCGATTTTAAATCTCATAACCTAGCTTCCTCTCATGCCTCGCGTTCTCTTCACTCCCCATTTGCAGCGTCATCTGGCTTGTCCGCCGCAAGATGTCGAAGCCGGCACCGTGCGAGAGGCGTTGGAAAAAGTATTCGCCGCCAACGCGCCGCTGCGCGGCTACATCGTCGACGAGCGATTTCGCCTCCGACGACACGTGGTGATCTTCGTAGACAATCGGCCGATCACGGATCGTGAAACGCTCGCCGACGCGGTCGGGCCGACCAGCGAAATCTATGTTCTCCAGGCACTCTCCGGCGGTTAGCCGGACGCCAATTTCACACACTAGCCCCGACTGTGCAAGCGAGGGGGCATGTCGCCGCGCGATGAATCCATATCCCCTCGCTTGCGCGTCGGGGCTAGTATGTGATGGTTCGCTTCGTACCAAACTCCACGAACGTGTTGTTTCCCATGTCGAACCGCCTCCTCGTCTCCACGCGCAAAGGCCTCTTCACGCTTGCTCCGTCGGCTGACGCTTGGGCCGTCGCCAAGGTCGACTTTCTCGGCGACCCGCTGAACTTGGCTCTTCGCGATCCGCGCGACGGCGCACTTTACGCTGCGCTCAACCTCGGGCACTTCGGCACCAAGCTCCGCCGTAGCGACGACGACGGCGCCACGTGGACCGAACTCTCCGTTCCCGAATTCCCGGACGATTGCACGCTCTACGCCAACGGCTTCGCGCCGCCGACCGACGCCCGCAGCAAAGAGCGACCGGCCGCGCTGATGGAAATCTGGTCGCTCGCCGCCGGCGGCGCCGACGAACCGGGCGTATTGTGGGCCGGCACGATTCCCGGCGGCTTGTTCCGCAGTAACGATCGCGGCGTTTCCTGGAATCTCGTCCGTTCGCTGTGGGATCGTCCCGAACGAGCCAAGTGGTTCGGCGGCGGCAAAGACGAGGCCGGCATCCATTCCATCTGCGTCGACCCGCGCGACTCGCGGCACGTCAGCGTGGCCATCTCCTGCGGCGGAGCTTGGACCACGCGCGACGGCGGCACGACGTGGACTAACGTCTCGCAAGGGATGCGGGCCGCGTACATGCCGCCCGATTTGGCCTACGATCTCGATGCTCAAGACCCGCACCGCATGGTGCAGTGCCCGGCGTCGCCCGATCATTATTGGGTGCAGCACCACAACGGCATCTTCCGCACTGCGAACGACTGCACCCGTTGGGAAGAGTGCGAAAACGTACAGCCGGCCGGCTTCGGATTCGCCGTCGCCGTGCATCCGGCCGATCCGCAAACCGCGTGGTTCGTCCCCGGCGTGAAAGACGAAAAACGCTACCCGGTCGATGCGAAGCTCGTCGTGACGCGCACCCGCGACGGCGGACAATCGTTCGAAGCGTTGTCGCAAGGGTTGCCGGCCGACCAAGCGTACGACGTCGTTTTCCGCCACGCGCTTGATGTCGACGAATCCGGCGCACGCTTGGCGTTCGGCTCGACGACCGGCGGGCTCTGGACCTCGGCCGACGCCGGCGAAAGCTGGACGCAACTCCCGGCCCGATTGCCGCCGGTCTACGCCGTCTGCTTCGCTTGAGCGAGCGACGAAGAATTGACGTAAGTCGTGATTCCCTTGCGCGACTTACGACGACGGTAATGGGCGCAGTGCGCCCATAACTCCATCTATGGGCGCACCCCTTGTGGGTTTCGAGGTTGTGCGCCCATAAGCCCAAGCTATGGGCGCACTCGAGAAAACCGAATCGACGTAAGTCCCGATTCGTTCGCGCGACTTACGTCGATTTCTTGAACGCGCCGAACCGTCCCTTCTCCCCTCGCGGGAGACTGAGTTGCTCGTCGCCTCCTGCCGGAGGCGAGCGCCGCGAAGCCGCGGATGAGGGGGCGGACCTTCTTACGACGCTGATTCTTGCAGACGCGTTAAAAACTCCAGTCGCTCACGCTCCCGGCTCGCCGTCAGTGCCGATCATGAAATCCGTCCGGGCGGAACCTAGAACCGAGCCGAATTGTCAAAGAACCAACCCGTCATTTTTTCAAATCTCCGGAATCAATTCAAACACGTTTTCGGCCGGCCCGAATTCTCCCACGGACGCCAATTCACAAAATCGCCGCCGGCCGAAAAGCGATTTGTTTTTGGCCGCTCGATTTGGAAAAATGCGTCTCGCATCGTTGGTCGAGCCCTACTTCGACGTGAGTTTCGCCGCATGTTCGAATCCCTCGCACAAGTCGCACGCCGTCGCTGGCTGGCCGGTTTGGCCGGCTCAACTCTTGCCGCGATCCTGCCGTGCTCGCTCCATGCTGATTCGCCGCTGCCCGGCGCTTCGCCGAACGACGTCGTGAAGTCGATCGACCGAACGACGATCTTTCGCGGCACGCTCGATGATGCCGGCAAGCCGCTCGGCAAGACTTGGTTCAGTACCCGCGTGTGTGATGCCGGCCGGGGCGAACGGGCCCGGTTCGCCGGCGACGGCCCTGATGTTGCTCTGCGAGATCACCGGGAGCGACTATTTTTGGCCGACGCACGTCACGCAATCGGTCGACTTCGGCAAGACATGGAGCGAGCCGACGCCGGTGCCGGGCCTCGGGCGAACGCCGATCGGCGACGCGGCCGGTACGGAAATCACCGTCTGCGACATGGTGCCCGAGTATCACGCGGCGACGAACACCGTGCTGGCGATGGGGCACGACGTGTTCTATCGCGAAGGGCATTTTTTCCGCGATCAGCCCCCGCGCCACGCCGTGTATTTGGTTCGTGCCGCCGACGGTGTTTGGGGCCCGCTCCAGCGTTTGGAGTGGAACGATCCGCGCGGCGCGTTCATTTACACGTGCAACTGTGCACAACGTACGACGCTGCCCGACGGCGACGTGCTGGTGCCGCTTTCCATCGGAGCACAGTCCGGCGGACGAAGCGTCGTCGTCGTACGGTGCGCATTCGACGGCCGCAAACTCGTCGTTCGCCAGACCAGCAACGAACTGGCGAACAAGCAGGGTAGGGGACTCTTGGAACCGTCGCTGGCCGTGGTCGACGGTCGCCATTTCTTGACGATTCGGGCCGAGGATGAGCGCGGCTACGTGAGCACGAGCGACGACGACGGCAAGACGTGGACGCCGCAAGTCGCCTGGCAGTTCGACGACGGCGAGCCGCTGGTGACCTCGACGACGCAACAGCGCTGGCTCACGCTCGGCGGCGAGTTGTACTTGGTTTACGTCCGCAAAGATCCCACGAACGTCAACGTCATGCGCCGGCGGGCTCCGCTCTATATGTCGCTGGTCGACCGCCGCACGCTACGACTTATACGAGCTACGGAGCGAATCGCCGTGCCGCTGGAAGGGGACGGCGTTCGCGACCCAAGCCGTGTGCCGCACTTGGGGAACTTTCATTGCTGTCCGGCAAGCGACACCGAGTCGTGGATCACGGTCGGCGACTACGACGTCAAACAGTTCCGCGGCAATACGACGCTCACGCGCGTGCGAAGCGATTGAATTGTCTTGACACTGTAGGGAACGCCCTCCGTGGCGTTCCGTGCGACTCGCAGTGGAACGCTACGCAAACGTCGCCCACGTGAACACGATCGAGAGATACGTAAACACGACGGTCAACCCATGATGGCCGAGTCGCAGAAACCGAGAGCTTAAGTACGGCTCGGCATCGAACACGAAAAGTTGCAGGCCGAGGCGGATCGTCCAAAACACGCAATCGAACCCGGTGATGATGCGCGCCAGCGGAGTGCCGCTCACCAGGGCGTCGGCTTGCAAGAGCGATAGCAGCCCGAGGCTTCCGATCATCAGGACGACGTAGCCGGCGTAGACCCACATGAGTTGCCGCACGAGGCGATCGGCGGAAGCGAGTTGGCTGCGCCAATCGAGCACCGTCGGCACAAGGCCGGCCGCGGTGAGGACGCCGAGTTGCAAGACGCCGCCGATGCGAATGAATAGTTCCATGTTCATGAGTTCAGCGTTGACGAGTTCCGCAGTCATGGTTGATCGCTCCGTTAGTTGAGGAACCAGCGCAGGTCGACGAGCATCGGCAGGACGACATGCTCGCGAAACGGTTGCGGGCAGAGCAGAGGGAGAGGTGCGATGAGCACGACGGCGGCCGACAGCCGCGCTCGCCAACCGCGGTGCCACCTCATTCGTCGGCCGATCGCCGATCGCGCGAGCAAAATCGCCGCCGCTTGCAGCAAGAAATAAAGCGTCGGCAGCCCGTAGCCGCCGCCGGCCGGGACGGTAATGACGAGGTCATGAATCACGCCGGACGCAAGAAACACGATCGCGATCGCGACGCCCGGCGACGTACGTTTCAGCAATGGGCGGTAGACGTAGTAGTCGGCCAGTTGGTGGAAGGCCGTGTTCCACCGCCGGCTCCAAAAGTCGGCGAGCGAGGTCGCCAAGAACGGTCGATCCATAATCGGCACGGCCGTGACGCCCCGGCTTTGCCAGACTAAAGCCAGCACGTGGAATAGGCCGCAGTGCAACAGGAAAATCAATCCGACAAGCGCCGTCCAAGCGGCGAGCGTCGGATGGGAATCGCGCAGCACAGTCGCGGCGACTCCGACGAGCCCGAGGCCGAGCGACGTTTTGAAGATCGCCTCGCACCAACGGCTGACCGTGGGCGAAGACGGCGGTTTCTCATCGCTCAGAAACATCTCGGCATCCATCCCGGGCCAAGCCAAGAGATATGCGAGCGAGCGGCCAAGAGCGGGCACTTGGCCTGCGACGATCGCTCGACGCCACGTGAGCAGCTTGAACGCGAAGAAGATCGTGGCGGCGAGAAGCCACATGCGAATCCAGGCAGGCAATTCGACGAATGCAATTGCCGTGAGTAACGCCGGCACAAACGCCAGAGCCAGTTCCGGAGCGCGATCGATTGTTGTCGTCGACGATGCCCGAATGCGAAGCGTTTGGGAACCGATGGCCATGGAAGCAGACCATTGCTAGACGAGGCCGACGGACTAAAAGTCGCCGGGCTTTACAAGTCACCGTGAATAGAACCGCAACGAATTGCGCCGATTAACTGATCGTAGAAATGGCGTTTTGCCGAATTGCCGACAATAATGCAGGCGTCGCCCGAAAACTCTTTGCGATATTGCCGACGACGACTCCATGTGGCCCGACTCTCGCGATACGCAGCAATTGCTCGAAGCCGCCAAGGCCGGTGACGCCGCGGCGACGGATGCGCTTTGGCGGCGGCATCGGGCGGCCGTGCATCGGTTGGTCGAAATGCGACTCGACCGAGGCGTGCAGGCCCGCGTCGACGTGAGCGACGTGGTTCAGGACACGCTCGTGGAAGCGAACCGGCGGATCGGTTCGTACCTGGAGAAGAACGGAGAGCTGCCGTTTCATCTCTGGCTGCGGCAGATCGCCAACGATCGGATGATCGATGCCCACCGACGGCATCGCCAAGCGGGCCGACGAAGCGTCGACCAAGAGCAACGCCTCACCTCTGCGGAGTTCGCCGACCAATCGGCGCTCGATCTGGCCGGGCAACTGCGCGACCATCGCGAACTGACGCCCGCCGCCGCGATGCTGCGCACTGAATTGAATCAGCGGTTTCGTGCGGCGCTGGAACAGCTGGACGAGACCGATCGCGAAATCTTGCAAATGCGGCACTTGGAAGAGCTGACGAACCAGGAAGCCGCTCAAGCTCTCGGGCTCAGCGAACCGGCGGCCGGGATGCGCTACCTGCGAGCTTTGCGGCGGATTCGAGCATTGCTCGACGAGGCCCCGTCGCAAGCGAGCCGGTCATGAGCACGGAGCCGCTGCCCGCGGCCCGCGATGAATTGCTGGCGTCGCTCGTTGATGAGTTGGCCCGGCGTGCGAAGGCCGGCGACGTGCCGGACGTGGAAGCTCTTGCGCGGCAACATCCGGAAGCGGCCGACGAATTGCGTTCGCTCTGGGCGACGATCGCCGTGGCCGAGTGCTGCTTTGCCGCCAATCCTGCCGAGGTTGAAATCCCGCAAACGCTCGGCGACACCCGCGCCGATGAAGCCGGCGACGGTCGGCGACTTTGAGCTTCTTGAAGAGCTCGGCAGCGGCGGCATGGGCGTGGTCTACCGAGCCCGACATCGCAGGCTTGATCGAACCGTGGCGCTGAAGATGGTGCGGCCCGGTTCGCGCGCCGAGCGTGAAGAGCTCGTACGGTTTCGCGAAGAGGCGGTTTCTGCGGCCCGGCTAAACCATCCGCACGTCGTGCCGGTGTTCGAAGTCGGCGAGCATGAAGGGCGACCGTACTTTTCGATGCAGTACGTCGCCGGTACGACGCTCTCCGCAAAGCTGGCCGACGGCCCGCTCCCGCCGCGCGAGATCGCGGCGCTGATGATTCCCATCTGCGAGGCGGTCCATGCCGCGCATCAGCAAGGAATTCTGCATCGCGATCTGAAGCCTTCGAATATCTTGATCGACGAAGCGGGCCGTCCGCTGGTGACCGATTTCGGCTTGGCGAAGCGCGTAGAAGCCGATAGTTCGCTCACGCAGACCGGCGCAATTCTCGGCACGCCCACACATATGGCGCCGGAGCAAGCGGCCGGCAGCCGCGGACGCGTCGGGCCGACGAGCGACGTTTATAGCCTCGGCGTCATCTTGTATCAGATGCTCACCGGTCGGCCGCCGCTGCAAGGAGCGACGCCGATGGAAACCGTGCTGATGGTGCTGGAGCAAGAGCCGCTACCGCCGCGGCTCGTGCAACCGCATGCCGATCCGCTCTTGGAAATGATCACGCTCCGGTGCCTTCAGAAGCCGCAAGACTTACGTTATCCCACGGCGCGAGCTTTGGCCGACGATCTGCGGGCCTATTTGGCCGACGAACCGATTCAGGCCCGCAGCGGCCGGTTTGCGAACATTCTCGCTCGTTGGTTCGCCGAAACGCACCATGCCGTGGTGTTGCAAAACTGGGGCTTGCTGTGGATGTGGCACAGTTTGGTGCTGCTGGTGATTTGTGCGCTAACCAACTTGCTGCAATGGCGCGGCACGACATCGCCGTGGCCGTACGTCGGGCTGTGGACGGCGGGCATGTGGACTTGGGCCGTGATCTTTTGGAGTCTGCGGCGTCGGGCCGGGCCGGTGACTTTCGTCGAGCGGCAGATCGCACACCTCTGGGGCGCGAGCATCATCTGCATTGCGCTGCTGTTTCCCGTCGAGCGATTGCTCGGGCTGCCGCCGCTGACGCTCTCGCCGATCTTAGGGCTCGTCAGCGGGGCCGTGTTTCTGGCCAAAGCCGGGATGCTGAGCGGACTCTTCTATTTGCCTGCCGCGGCTTTATTCGCGACCGCACCCGTGATGGCGCTGATGCAGCGTTGGCATTGGCCGCTGGGGCTGATGCTCTTCGGCTGCGTCGCCGCGGCGTGCTTCTTCTTCCCCGGCTTGAAGTATTACCGGCAGGCGCGAAGTTCGTAGAGCCGCACAACTCGCCCGGCGGACGCGCTACGCACCCGCCACGCCGCGAGAATGGCTGAGCAACTCGGGCGATGCGGCGACCTCCAACAGATATTGGCCGTAGGGATTGCGCATCTCGCGGCCGAGACGTTGGAGTTGTTCAACGTCGATGAAGCCTTTGTAGTAGGCGATCTCTTCCAAGCAGGCGACTTTGAACCCCTGCCGCGCTTCGATGGTTTCAATGAAGTTCGAAGCTTGCAGCAGCGACTCGTGCGTCCCCGTGTCGAGCCACGCAAAGCCGCGGCTAAACGTTTGCACGTCGAGCGAACCTTGCGCGAGGTAGGCCTTGTTAACGTCGGTGATTTCCAATTCGCCGCGAGCCGAAGGCTTCAAGTTCGCCGCAATGTCCACGACCTGATTGTCGTAGAAATAAAGCCCGGTGACGGCGAACTTCGAACGCGGCACCGTCGGCTTTTCTTCAAGCGACACGGCCTTGCCGGCGGCGTCGAACTCGACGATGCCGTAGGCCTGCGGATTCTTCACGGCGTAAGCAAACACCGTGGCGCCGTATTCTTTCGTCGCGGCTTTGGCCAACATGTTCTGCAGGCCTTGGCCGTAGAACAAGTTGTCGCCTAGGACCAGCGCCACGTGGTCGCGACCGACGAATTCGCGGCCGATGTGAAACGCTTGCGCCAGCCCCTCGGGTTTGGGTTGTTGGGCGTAACGGATGTTCATGCCCAGCCGCGAGCCGTCGCCGAGCAAACGTTCGAAACTCGGGGCGTCTTGCGGCGTCGTGATGACGAGCACTTCGCGAATGCCCGCCAGCATCAAGGTCGACAGCGGATAGTAGATCATCGGCTTGTCGTAGATCGGCAGCAGTTGCTTGCTGACGGCCAACGTCACCGGATGCAGGCGCGTGCCCGATCCGCCGGCGAGGATGATCCCTTTATTGAAATAGTTGGCCATGGTGCGCCGTCGGAGTTTGCAAAGAGTGAGTTAGTGCGAAGCGAGGCCGAGACGTTCACGGGCGTAGATGCCGCTGGTGATGCGTTCGACCCAGCCCATGTTGTCGAGATACCAACGCACCGTGGCTTCGAGGCCGGTCGTGAGATTCTGTTGCGGTTCCCAACCGAGTTCGCGGCGAATCTTCGAAGCGTCGATCGCATAGCGGCGATCGTGGCCCGGCCGATCCTGCACGTACTTGATGAGCCCTTCGCAGGGGCCGTGCGTCAAACCGGGCCGCAAGCGATTGATCGCCGCGCAGATCGTGCGAACGATTTCGATGTTCGGCCGTTCGCTATTGCCGCCGATGTTGTAAGTCTCGCCCGGCTGCGCCCTTCTCAAGCACGACGCGCAACGCTCGGCAATGGTCGTCGACATAGAGCCAGTCGCGCACTTGCAAGCCGTCGCCGTACACCGGCAGCGGTTTGCCTTCCAGCGCGTTGAGCATCATCAGCGGAATCAGCTTCTCGGGAAACTGAAACGGCCCGTAGTTGTTCGAGCAGTTCGTGATGACGGCCGGAAAATGGAACGTGTGATGATAAGCCCGCACGAAATGATCGGACGAAGCCTTGCTGGCCGCGTACGGCGAGTTGGGCGAATAACGCGTCGTTTCCGTAAACGCGCCGTCGGGACCGAGCGAGCCGTACACTTCATCCGTCGATACGTGCAGGAAGCGAAAACGGTCACGTTCGTCGGTCGGCAGATCGCGCCAGTGCTTCAAAGCGGCATCGAGCAACGTGCAGGTGCCGACGACGTTCGTCTGGATGAAGGCCGCAGGTCCGTCAATCGAACGATCGACATGCGACTCGGCCGCAAAGTGCAGCACGGCCCGGGGACGGAAATCGCGGAGCAAATCGGCGACGAGATCGGGATCGCAGATGTTGCCGTGGACGAACTCATGTCGCGGGTTCGTGCGCACCGAAGCCAGCGAGTCGAGATTGCCGGCGTAAGTCAGCGCATCGAGATTGACGACGCGTCCCGGTTCTTCGCCGATCCACTGTCGCACGAACGCGCCGCCGATGAAGCCGGCGCCGCCCGTCACAAGAATCACGTCGTCCATCATATTGTTCCATCCCATCATTCGGTCGGTCACGCAACGACTCCCGATTCGCACCCACGACCGCGTTCTGCCCGAACTCACGCACTGAAATATAAGGTACGTCTGCGGCTAGGTTTGCGAGGTCGGAATTTGCCGGTTGCGGCGGTCGTCCGGCAGATTTTTCGGGCGAACCTGCGGCGGCCCGTACGGCTCCCGTATGCTTGAAGGCCCAAGCGTTCTCGCGTAAACTACACGCTTCGCGCGTGGTGGCTGTAGCTCAGTTGGTTAGAGCACCAGATTGTGGATCTGGGGGTCGCGGGTTCAAGTCCCGTCAGCCACCCTTTATCGTAACTCTTGTCGAAATCGCAGTTTGCGACGACCGGCCGATGGTCGGCACTGCGACCTTTTTCCCACAGTTGCGCCGGTAGCCGACCGTCGCTTGGGAATGGGGAACGTTCGGTTCTCCGACACTTCCCCCAAGGTCAGCGCTCTGACGCCCCCTCCTGCCGGCTTCGTTACAACTTCGGCTGAGTAGTCGCCGCAATCGGCGGCCGGGCGTTCACTTGAGCGAGCGCCGTCCAACCGACGAAGTCCGGACTTCCGGCTTCCGGAGCGGCTAAAGCGCTGAGAGAGATGTCGTTGCTTTTCGCCGACACCTAGCACGAACGCGACTCGACGATTCCCGTCGTCAAAATTCCGAACGAGTCCATTTGAAATCCGTTGTCGAGCGGGCTGCGGGCGCTGAGCCGCAGTCCTTGGGTCGTCGCAAGGAGCCTGCGTTGGTCACGGCTCACCTCGAAGACGCCGTCCGACGCACGCCGACCTCACAAGTCGTGAGTCCATCGCTCAGCGCGTCGGCATGTCGAGATTCATAGACTCAAGCAATCTCGTCTGGGCGAGAGATCGTCGCTTGCTTTTAGCCCTTACGAGCACTGCATTTCTAAACTCAGCGGATGCGGATCCTATAGCGTGCAACTACAGAATCGCATTGACCAACGTGGCGCGAATGCGCCGGCGATTGGGCCTCATGGCGCAATTCCGCCATTCAACGAGTTCAATTACACACCCCTCAAGTTCGTGGAGGGGTGCGCACGATATGACTTACCGCCCGGGAAAACCGGTCACTTCATTCGAAGTTTTACGATTGTGGAAATCACGCATCGGGAGTGCCATCACCGATGGAGCGCGTCATCTTTCAAACTCGACAAACCGTGCTCGGCGAGCGTATTTGGCCGTCGGCGCCACGGCCCCGCGACATGATTTCACTCAAGAACATCGAAGGGAATGCGCAAGCATTGTTTCTCGTCGAACGCGTGACGTGGGAAGAGCAGGACGACGGCGGCCGTATCCCGGTTGTCTCCGTTCTCAGGCTCGACCGAACAGGAACCACGGTCATCGACGGGTTGTCGCCGCGAACGACTTTGGAAAGCCTCGTCGGCGTCGCCCGCTCAGCGGGTTCCTGACTTCGCCGTCGGTTGTTTTCACAAACGGCCGACAAGCTGCGACCTCTCCATCCGACAGCTCAAACTCCCCGCAAATTATCGAGCGCAATCAAGCGAAGTCATGGACACGTCAACAACGCCTAAACAAGTGCGAGTGGCGATCTTAGCCGAAGAGCGTCTTGTCTTAGACGGGCTCACTTGCCTGTTTGAGAGCCATGAAGACTTCACCGTCGTCGCAACGGGACGCAAATGGGATGAAATCTACTTTCTGGCTTCGGCGGAGCCGCAAGTCACGCTGGTCGACATTCAGCAATGGAATCTTTCGACGTTGAGTTCGCCGAATGTGGTTTCGCGCGTAACGACGAACATGAAGTTCGTCGCCATCGACGGGCAGGTTCGGCATTTCAATCTTCGTGAAGTACTGCGCCGCGGCTGGCACGGCTACCTCACGAAGGCGGACTCCTTCGAAGACCTGCTGGCCGTGGTCTCGGCCGCCGCGCGAGGCGAGCAGGCCTTTTCCGAATCGGCGCGAACCCAATTGCGCCTCACAAACTCCGGATGGACGGTTCATCACGACCATGAGAAGTCGGGCGTACACGTGCTGACTCGCCGAGAGACGGAAGATTCTCACATGCTTGGCGGGAGGTCATACGTCGGCCTCTTGCGCAAGGCGCTGCAAATTGCTTTGAGTACGGTCGAGAATCACAAAGCCAATATGATGAAAAAGTTGGGGATGCGACGTCTCACCGACCTGGTTCGCTTGGCCATTCGCGAAGGGCTCGCCCCCGTCGGAAATTCCGACGACGCTTGGGTCTCAACTCTGTGACGCGTCGCCGCCGGAGTTGCGTGTTACCCTTTCAATTTCGGCACGGCATGCCGGCAGTGGCATCATCGGCCCTGATCCGAACTTGACGCTCGCCCCGGCGTCCGATTATCGTCCGGCCCGCAAGAATAGCCCGCCGACGGAACGGCCGGCACAAGTGCTTGCTGCACGGATCCCATCGTCCGGCTTTGCCACCGTCTCGCAGGGAAGGGAAGCCCGTGCCTCAGAACGGATCGACGACCGCACAGGGCCACGACCGGCCGCAACGCAATAGTTCGACGAGCCGCGACTCAGCCGAACGCCTCGTTTCGATCATCGTGCCGCTCTACAACGAAGAGCAAAACGTCGAACCGCTGTGCCTGAAGTTGCTTGAGCTCGCAGCCTCGCTTCCCGAACGTGTGGAGATCATCCTCGTCGATGACGGCAGCCGCGACGGTACGCCGCGGGCTTTAGAACATTGGCCGGCGTCGATCCGCGAATCAAAGTCGTGCGATTTCGGCGCAGACTTCGGCCAAACGGCCGCGATGATGGCCGGCATCGACGCCGCCGAAGGCGACATCATCATCCCGATGGACGGCGACCTGCAGAACGACCCCGCCGACATTCCGGCCGCCTCATTGCAAAGCTCGACGAAGGCTACGACTGCGTCTCGGGCTGGCGCAAGAATCGCCAGGACGAATTCCTGCACCGCACGCTGCCGAGCCGCATTGCGAACAAGCTCGTTTCCGCGGTCGGCGGCGTGCCGTTGCACGACTTCGGCTGCTCCCTAAAGGCCTACCGTCGCGAAGTCATCAAAGACGTGAAGCTCTACGGCGAAATGCATCGCTTCGTACCGATCTATGCATCGTGGCAAGGCGCCCGCGTCACGGAGATGCCGGTGACGCATCATCCGCGGCGGTTCGGCCAATCGAAATACGGACTCGAACGAACGTTTAGTTAGTCCTCGATCTGCTCGTCGTTCGCTTTCTCGCTAAGTTTCTTACCAAGCCGATCTATGTGTTCGGCGGATTTGCGATTTTGAATTTCGTGGGAGCGGGACTATCCGTCGCCGCGACGTTGGGATTGCGAATCTTTCAGGGCGTACCGCTCCTGCAAACTTCGCTGCCGCTAATCGCAGCGTTGACAGTCGTCGCCGGCGGTCTGAGTTTGCTGATGGGATTGCTTGCCGAAGTCCTGGTGCGCACGTATTTCGAATCGCAACGAAAATCGACCTATCTGGTCGAACGAACCTGGAACTTCGACGGCGATGTCCCGTCGGTCCGTTATCCTCAGGCGCGATCCGCCTAGCGCCGCTCGACTTCGGCGGCGCTGCAAACTCGTGACGATCGTTACGACCGTCACGGGGCGAAGGCCGTCACGTTGTGGCACTGCGACGCCTTGGCACGATTTGGCGTCGTCATCAATTTCTCTCGGGGGGCTCGCGGCGCTTTGCCCTGTTTCATGCCCTTTCGCCGCCGAATTTCGTTTTTCGTAACCTAGCTTTCCCTCAGCGTCCGGATATTCCCGGTCGTCGTTCGCCGACTTCCGGCGATGTTCGGAAAGCTTACGAAGATGACTTCGCTTCATACTGCTTGGCGTTTCATCGCGCCCGTCGCTGCGGCGATTGCCGCACTTTCGGCGGAAATGGCGACGGGCAAAATGCCGTCGTTCGGCGACGTTCAAACGCTGGTTACGACGCATTTCGAAAGCCGTAAGAACTATCACGACGGCGATCTGATCACGCTCGGCGACGTCGCTCCCCTCGTCAAGCTGCTGGAAAAGCAAGGCTTTGACGTTCGTCGCAAAGAGCAGGGGGCCGTCATGCTGCTGGCCGACGACCATCCGCTGGCCCGCATCTTGCGATCTAAGGACGGTGCAAAACTCACCGAGCTTGTGCGCGGCCGGCCGGAAGCGATGGACCGGCTCGCGCGCTTGGCCACGTTTCCCCAAGGTCGCGAGATCGTCATGACGCTGGCTCGCTCGGCAGACGCCGAAGCCCTCACGATGCTTTGCACGGTCGATGCGGCCCGCGAAATCGAAGCGATGTATCCGAACGAGCCGAGCTGCCGCAATTTGGAAGCCGGCTCCGGCTTGGTGTTCACCGTCGAGCAATACGTCTCCCATCTCCAATCGATGCACACATTGGCCAGGCTGAATCTGTCGCGCCCGGCGACTAACGAGCTAAGGCCGTCTTCAAGCTTCGCGAGACTCTCATGCGTACATCACCACCATTCCCGAATCGGCCCCCCCGTCGAGCACGTCCGACGCGGCGCGGCGCCGCCGTCGTCGAATTCGCCGTGTGCTTGCCAATTCTGACGGTGCTCGTGATGGCCGTTATCGAAGCAAGCAATGCGGTGTACGTGCAACAGGCGATCACGTCGGCCGCGTACGAAGCCTCTAACGTCGCTTCGGCGACCGGCGGCACGGCCGCCGCCGCTCAATCACGCGCCAACAGCGTTCTGAGCAGCCTAGGGATCAACTCGGCCTCGGTTTCCATCACGCCGGCCGTCACGGCTAGCACGGCGTTGGGCACGCAAATCACCGTCACTTGCTCGGCGCCCCTGTCGGCCAATCTCACGTCGTTCGGTTACCTCGGCGCTCCGACGCTGCGCTCCACGATCATCACCGTCAAACTTTAAGCAGGTCCGCGACCATGGCCAGGCGATCGCTTATCACAACGTCGCATATTCCGTCGAACTCGGCCGCACGCCGCGGCGCCGTCGTCGCACTCGTGGCCGTGTTCTTGGCCGTGTTGTTGGTGATGGCGGCGTTTTCCATCGACTTGGCTTATATCCAGTTGACGCAAACGCAACTCAAGGCGAGTAGCGACGCCGCGGCGAAGGCCGGTACTTCGGCCCTCGTGCAAGGCAAGACCGACGCGCAGGCCGTGCAGGCCGCGATCGACATGGCCAATCGCAATTACGTGGCCGGCAAGACGCTCAAGCTCTCTGCGTCGGATATCGTCGTCGGTCAGTCGCAATTGCAGACCAACGGCAGTTGGCAATTCGTGGCGGGGGCCAAGCCGTCGCAAGCGATGCAGATCAACGCCAACCTCGCGGCGAGCAACTCGAACGGGGCGCTGAATCTATTTTTTGGTCCGGCGCTCGGCAAAGGGACGGTCAATCTGAGCAACACGTCGGTCGCTTCGGCGTTTGCCGTGGAAGTTTGCCTCGTGCTCGATCGTTCACACTCCATGTGTTTCGATCAAACGGGCGTCGACTGGGTCTATCCCGCCCCGATCTTGGTGAATTGGGTTTCCGGCATCAAGTCGGAACCGATTAACGGCAGCCGCTGGGAGTCGCTCGATTCGGCGATGATCTCCTTCACGAATATTCTCAAAACGGCCAACGCTCCGCCGCGGGTCGCCGTGGTGACCTGGGCCTCGAAGATCGACAAGAACACGACGGAGTACTCGCTCACCGGACAAACGTCGCCGGAAGTCATCACGGATCTCGGACTTTCGACGGATATGGCCGCCGTCTACAACGCCGTGCATGCCAAGTCGACCAAAGTCATGCTCGGCGGTACGAATATGTCGGCCGGCATCGACGCCGGCACCGACGTACTGACCGCGTCCAACGTGAAGTCTTATGCCAAGAGGATCATGATTTTGATGACCGACGGCCAATGGAACGACGGCCGTGATCCGCTGGACGCCGCGGCGGAAGCGAAAGCGGCCAACATCACCATCCATTGCGTTTGCTTTCTACAAAACGCCGACCAAACGACCACGCAAGCCATCGCCTCGCTCACCGGCGGCAAGTTCTACTACGCCTCCAACGCGGCCGCTCTGACCGCGGCGTTTCAGGACTTGGCCTATTCATTGCCGGTCGTGCTGACGAAATAGCCGGCGACACGGGTAACCGACCATGCGACAACATTCATCGCACATTTCACCTCGCCGCCGTCGTGGTACGACCACGGTCGAATTCGCGATCGTCTGCCCGCTCGTGTTTACGTTCTTCTTCGCGGCGATCGAGTTCGCCCGTTCGAATCAGATTCTCAACACCACGTCGAACGCCGCCTATCAAGGTTGCCGGGCGTCGATTATTCCCGGAGCAACGTCAGCCACCGTCACGGCCGAAGCCAAGAAATATCTGGACGCCGGATTGATCTCCAGCGCCACGATCACCGTCAATCCGTCGACGATCACGAATACGACGACCGCCGTGACCGTCACGGTGTCCGTCCCGCTCAATAGCAACACGTGGATCGGACAGACGTTCACGGCGGGAAAGACGGTCACTCGTTCCTGCACTCTGACGCGGGAAAAGACGAACTAGCTGTGGAGTTCGTATCACGTCCGTGGTCCGATCGAGACGCTCGGCCGATTTTTCCGCGAGTCTAGCTGGTTCTCTTATTTTTGTGCCGGTACGAATACCGCGAACTTGAAAACGCGACCGATTCTTTCGGCATAACCGTACCGCAAATCGCAGCATGAGGTGACTTTCCACCAATGTTGCGGGCCGCCCCCCTTCCTGCGAGCTGCAACCTAGAGTTCCCCGAGGCGCGATCTCGGCGATCGCGAGGCGACCTCATTTCGCACGGCTTGGCGGAGCCGCGCGATCCCACGGTTTCACGGCGTCGCTCGTATTACGAGACGGTGCACGATCGAACTTCAGGTGGCGTCGATGTCGGCGGTTTCGCTCGTCAATCTGGGCTGGGTCCTTAGCTTTGCGCTGCTGGTCATGCTTATGCAGGCCGGCTTCTGTTTGCTCGAAACCGGTTTTGCGCGCGCCAAAAACGGCATCAATGTCGCCATCAAGAACCTCGTCGATTTCTTGATTTCGTCGCTGCTCTACTGGGCATTCGGCTTCGCGCTGATGTTCGGGGCTTCGTACCACGGCTGGTTCGGTACGTCGGGCTTTGCGCTCGAGGGGAATGTTTCGCCGACGTTGCTCGCCGGCTTCCTCTTCCAAATGATGTTCTGCTCGACGTCGACGACGATCATCTCCGGCGCCGTCGCCGAGCGAATCCGCTTCTCTGCATACATTGTGACCGCCGTATTCGTCTCCGCCTTGGTCTATCCGATCTTCGGGCATTGGGCCTGGGGCGGATTGTTCGAAGGCGTCCCCTCCGGTTGGCTCAGTCGACTAGGCTTCATAGATTTCGCCGGTTCGACCGTCGTGCATAGCGTCGGCGGTTGGATCTCGCTCGCCTTGTGCTTGCGACTCGGCCCGCGCATCGGACGTTTTGCGCCGGTCAGCCTCCCATGGCGCCGCACAACTTGCCGATGTCGACCGTCGGCGCGCTGCTGCTCTGGTTCAGTTGGTTCGGCTTCAACGGCGGCAGCGCTTTGGCGCTGACCGAGTCCGTGCCGCTGGTGATGCTCAATACGACGTTGGCCGCCGCCGCAGGTGGTCTGGCCGCGCTCATCCCGAGTTGGCGGCAAGAACGCCGCGCCGACGTCGGTCACGTGATCAACGGAGTCATCGGCGGCTTGGTCGCCGTCACCGCCGGTTGCAACATTCTCGCCCCTTGGGCGGCCGTCGTCATCGGCGGCGTCGCAGGCGTGCTCAGCGTCGCAGGCACCTATTGGCTGGAACATCGCCGTATCGACGACGTCGTCGGCGCGATCCCGGTTCATGGCATGTGCGGCATCTGGGGAACTTTGGCCGTCGCTCTGTTCGGCGATCCGATGATGTTTCCGCATCATGCAACGCGAATGACGCAATTCGGGGTGCAATTCCTGGGTGTGAGCGCCTGCGGTATCTGGTCGTTCGGTATGGCTTGGTTCGTGCTGTGCCCGATTCTGCGCCGCGTCGGATTCCGCGTCAGCCGAGAAGCCGAATTGCACGGACTGAACGTTTCGGAACACGGCGCCAGCACGGAGTTGCACGAGCTGCTGGTGAATATGGATCGACACTATCGAGCCGGCGATTTCCGCACGCCCGTGCCGGTCGAGCCGCATACGGAAGTCGGCCAGATTGCCGCCGAATACAACCGCGTGATCCGCCGCGCCAGCTCCGAAATTCGAGCCCGCGAAGAAGCCGCCGCCGCCGCACGGACGGCCGAAGAGAAATATCGCAGCATCTTTGAAAACGCCGTCGAAGGCATGTTTCAAACGACGCCCGACGGCCGATACCTCAGCGCGAATCCGGCTCTGGCGCGAATCTACGGCTATCAAACGCCGGACGAGTTGATGAAGTCGCTCGACCAGATTGACGTACAGCTGTATGTCGAAGCCGGCCGACGCGACGACTTCCGCACCATGGTCGAACGCGACGGCATGGTTCGCGACTTCGAGTCGGCCGTTCGCTGCCGAGACGGCTCGATCATCTGGATTTCTGAGAACGCTCGCGCCATTCGCGACGCCCGCGGCAACGTCATTTGCTACGAAGGCACGGTCGTCGACGTGACGAGCAAGCGTCAGGCTTCGTTGCTTCAGGCCGAGAAAGACGCCGCCGAAACCGCTAATCGCACGAAGAGCGAATTCCTGGCGAATATGAGCCACGAGATCCGCACGCCGCTCAACGGCGTGATGGGCATGCTCGAACTGCTCGGCACGACGCAACTCGACTCGAAACAAAAACGATTCGTCCATCTTGCTCAGTCGTCGTCCGACGCTTTGCTCGGCCTGATCAATCAGTTGCTCGATTTCTCGAAGATCGAAGCCGGCAAGGTGGAGTTGGAGCGAATCGAATTCCGCCTGCACCCGATGATCGAAGATCTCGCGGAAGTTTTCGCTCACAAAGCGCAGAAGAAGGGAGTCGAGTTGGCATGCCGCATTCGGCATAACGTGCCGGACGTCGTTCTCGGCGATCCCGAGCGCGTGCGGCAAGTGCTCGTCAACCTGACGAATAACGCGATCAAGTTCACGGATCTCGGCGAGGTCCGCATCGAGGTTTCCTGCGAGGGAGATCAAGACGCCGCGAAGCTCGTGCGGTTCGCCGTTTTCGATTCGGGCATCGGCGTACCGGCCGATCGTCGCGATCGGTTGTTCCAGCCGTTCACGCAAGTCGACGCTTCGACCACGCGGAAGTACGGCGGCACCGGTTTGGGATTATCGATTTGCAAACAACTCGTCGAAGCCATGGGAGGCTCGATCGAATACGTCGAGCGTCCCGAAGGGGGCTCGATCTTCCAATTCACGCTGCCGCTTGAACCGACCGAACAATCGGCTCCGGCTTCCCGACTACTGCCGCACGGCTTGCGTAAAATTCGCGTCCTAGCGGTCGACGACGTCGAAGCCAATCGCGAACTGCTGGTCGAGAACTTCGCACGGTGGGGCGTCGAGATCGATACGGCCGACGACGGTCTTGCCGCCTTGGAAAAGGCAAAGCTTGCCGCAGCCGCCGGCAATCCTTACGGTCTGTTGGTGCTCGACCGGCGCTTGCCGGACCTCGACGGCCTGGACTTGGCCGAACGCTTGCACACGGACTCGGCCTATGCCGATTCGCGAATTCTGCTGCTCACGTCGCTCAGCGATTCACCGGACTCGACGGAACTCAAGCGGCTCGGCATCTCCAACGTGATGAGCAAGCCGATTCGGCAATCGCAACTTTTCGACGCAGTCGTTGCGGCAGCTCGGCAGCGCGAAACGCGGTCGATCGCCGGCACGGTCGCGGCGACGGCCGAAACGGCGGTTCGCGAACACTCACAACCTGCGCCGTCGGGCACGCCGGGCCGTCGCATCCTCGTGGCGGAGGACAACGACGTCAATCAACTCGTGACGGAAGAGATTCTCCGCTCGGCGGGCTACGAGTGCCGCATCGTCGACAACGGTCGCGCGGCGTTGGAAGCCTTGGACCAGGAAACCTTCGCCCTGGTTTTGATGGACTGCCAAATGCCGGAAATGGACGGCTTCACCGCGGTCGGCGAGTTGCGCAAGCGCGAGGCCGCCGGACGCCGCTACGCCGCCGGCCCGCTGCCCGTGGTCGCTCTCACCGCGAATGCCGTGCGCGGCGATCGCGAGCTCTGCATTAACGCCGGCATGACCGACTACACGACCAAACCGATCGACCGCCTAAAACTGCTCGAGATCGTGGCCCGCTTGATGCCCGCCGCCGAACCGACGGCGCCGATTGCTGCCGAGCCGGCGATGGCGACGAAGGCCGGCGAGACGATCGATCTCGATTCGGCCGACGAGGCGACCGTCGACCAATGGCTGGCCGACGCCTTCCGCGTGGATGATTTGTTGTCTCGCTGCCAAGGTGACAAGGCCTTCGCGACGCGACTGCTCGAAAAGTTCCGCAACCGGTTGCCGGGCGATTTGGCGGCGATCAGCGAAGCCGCGGCGTCGGGCGATCGCGAAGCACTCCGCAGCCGAGCTCATCAACTCAAAGGCTGCGCGAAGAATCTCGGCGCCGAAAAGCTCGGCTTGCACGTCGGAGTGATCGAAGCCGAAGCGACGTCCGGCGCAGAATTGACGCTGAACACGGCTGTCGAACGACTGCACGGCGAAGTCGAAGATTGTTTGAACCGAGTCGATTTGTTGATTCAAGAATTCCAACAAGCGTAGGAACCACGATCATGACCAAGCGGATGCTGCAAGTCCTGGTCGTCGACGACGACGAAATCTCGCGCGACCTCATCGAACACACGCTCTCGAGCGCCGGATACAACGTGCGCACGGCCGCGGACGGTCGCGAAGCGCTCGAACTGCTCCGCAGCGGGCAATATCGGCTGATCATTTCCGATTGGGACATGCCGAACGTCAGCGGCGTCGAACTCTGCCGCACCATGCGCGGGGCCGACATCGAAGGCTACGTCTACATGATCCTGCTGACGGGCAACGCCGGTCCGGCGGAGATCGTGGAAGGCATGACCGCCGGCGCCGACGACTTCATCGCCAAGCCGTTCAACCCGAGCGAATTGGTCGTTCGCGTCCGCGCGGGCGAGCCGCATTCTGAGCCTGGAAACTCGCGACATGGCCATCTTCGCGCTGGCCAAACTCGCCGAATCGCGAGATCCGGAGACCGGCCACCATTTGGAACGCGTGCAGCTCTACTCGCGCATCTTTGGCTCAGCACATGGCCGGGCTGCCGAAGTACCGCGACGTGATTGACCCCGAGTACGTCCGGCTGATTTACCAGACAAGCCCGCTGCACGATATCGGCAAGGTGGCGATTCCCGACTGCGTGCTGCGGAAGCCGGGACGTTTCAGCGACGCCGAATTCGCGATCATGAAGACTCACGCTTCGGCCGGAGCGGAGACGCTCGACGCCGCCTTGGCCCGCTTTCCTGAAGCACGATTCTTGCAGGTGGCCCGCGAGATCGCGGCGACGCACCACGAACGCTGGGACGGCACCGGCTACCCGCGCAGGCTTGAAAGAGGAAGAGATTCCGTTGTGTGGGCGGATCGTGGCCCTGGCCGACGTCTACGACGCGCTCACCAGCCGACGCTGCTACAAGGAGCCGTTCGTGCACGCGGTCGCACGCTCGATCATCGTCGGCGATGCGGGGAAGCATTTCGACCCGGACGTCGTCGAGGCGTTCCTGCGCGTGGAAGACGAGTTCGTCGCCGTTTACAACCGGTTCCGTGAGCCGGACGAAGCGGAAATGAAACCAGCCTCAAAGCCGCGCAACGCGCAGCTGACGACGTAGCAGCTGGGAAATTACTTGCCCGGCAGTAGAGCTTCGTACTCGGCGCGCAGCTTGCGCCCTTGTTCGGCGTTGGCCATTTCCACGTAAGCGATCATACCGCGCAGCCACGCTTGAAAGTTCGGGCGGTTCTCACGGTTTTGCGAGGCCAAACCTTGCATGCGAGCCCGATGAAGAATGGCCCGCAATCTGCGGATCAGCTTCCGCGGCGGAGCGACGCGCTCGTTCACGACCAGCCCGGTGACGCTTTGCGCCGTATTGCGGCACTGCACGCGAGTCTTCTTTTCGTTCACGACGAAACCTTCGTGCTCGGCCAGATGCCGCACGCGAGCCAAGAGGTAGCCGACTTTCGTCGCGGCGTCTCCGGATGCGGAGAACGTCAGATCATCGGCATAGCGCGTATAAGTCCAGCCGAGCTTCGCAGCCAGACCTTGCAAACGCGCGTCGAAACGTCGGGCGGCCAAGTTGCTCAACGCCGGGCTTGTACAAGCTCCTTGCGGCAGCGCGCGAGGACCGGTTGCCAGCCAGAGTTGTTCGCCGTCGTAACGGGCTTCGCGACGAGGCGACTCCGTCGACAACGGCGCTAGGACGGTCGCCGCGGCAGGGGAGTAACCGAGTTGCTGAAAGATGCCTTTGACGCGCACGAACGTGATCGTCGGAAAGAAATCTTTCAGATCGAGATTCACGACGACTTCGCGACCGACGTGCGGCGCAGCATTCGTAAGCGTGCTACGTGCCGGCACAAACCCGTGGGCTGCCGTGTGAACGGGGATTCGCTCCAGAACATTCGCGAGAATCCACTCCTGAGCCGCCGCCAAAGAACGATGTGGAGCGGAAAGTTCACGCACTCCGCCGCTCTTCTTCGGCACGGTAAACCGAACGTAGTGAACGCGCGACGCCGCTTCATTATGAAAGGCTAACCAGCGGAGCCGCGAGACGGAAAGGCCGAGGGCTTGCGCAACGTCGGCCGGCGCGGCGAGCACGGGCAGATTGAGCTTGGCGAGCTTTTCAACGTCGGACCGTCGATCGGCCAAACCTTTCGACACGCCGCGGCCGAGATAGACGACGTCGGTTTGCTTACGACGAGCGATTTCTTCGGCCCGCAGACGCTTGCTCTCGGCCGCTTCGGCCTTCTTGCGAGCTTTGATCGCCGCCCGCTCTTCTTGCGAGCGGGCGACGGCCGCATCGGCCACGGTATGAGCCTGCAGCAGATCGGGACGGACGGCGTCCATCTGCAGGCCGACTTTGTGGATTTCGTCGAGCTGTTCGGGAGTAAGGAGGCCGTGAGCCACCATGCCTTGATCAATCAGCAACGTGCGTTCGTCGCTAATCGGCGGAATCAGATCGCGACGACCGAACCAACCGCCGCCGAATCGATTGCGCAATCCGCGAGCGCGGCGACGCAACTCATCGTCGGACGGCGGAGCGAACGGATTACCGTCGAGTGCGGCCAGCGTGGCCGTATGAACTTCGGGAGAGGGCGGGATGACGGCAGGCCGCTGAGTATTCGTATTCTGCGCGACTGAACTCTGCGCGGACGTGGCCAAGGGAATCGGCGGCGACGCCCCTTGTTGCAATCGAGCCGCGGCAAGGGCGCGTAGGCGAGCCGCTTCATCGGGATCGGGAGAGCGAAGCACGACGTCGTTGGCGTTATGCCAATCCATGCCGCAGCTAAAACACTGCCGAGCGTCGAGCGTTCGCAACGAGTTGCCGCAGTAGGAGCAAATTCCCGGCCGGCCCGGCACGTGGCGCAGCGGCTTCCGCACCGGTTGTCCGCCGGTGAGTTGCCGCCACAAATTGGAGAGAAAGTCGAACATCGGAACGTGCGGACTGCGAGCCGTGGATTGTGTTGCGAGCGAATCGGAAGATCAAAAAGCCCGAGGGGGCCGCCGACGCGACTTACTTCGTGCCGCGGACCAAGGCCGTTCACCCAAGGCCATCCCGCCGGTATTGCGGGGGAAAGCCTTGGCTTGTCTCGGCCTCCGCAATACCGGCGGGATGGCCGAAACGAACAACGGTCTTGGGGAAGCATGGGAAGGCAAAGTCAACCGCGGCGGAACGCCGCAGCAAGCTGGTCTAAGGCGGTCGGCTAAGCCCCCTCGGGTGTTTCGCAAATACTCCTAGTTGGAAAGTCCTTTTAACAAGCGTTCGTACCAAGCGTCGAGCGAACCGCCTGCGGGGTCGTCTTGCCAAGCGGCGTTGCGTAGAGCCTGCAAGTGTCGACACGGGCCCATTCGCAGCCCGGCTTTGAAATGATGCGAACAATTGCATTTGCCGCGTTTCATCACGCCGTCGGCATCAACGAGCAACTCCACCGGGGCGTTTTCGACCTTACCGACAAGCAACGTCGCGCACCGCCGGGAATCGTTTGCTTTGATTCGATCACGACGGCGCACCGCAATATAAGCTTGCGGGCTTCGACCGCTTCTTTGTTCTCCGGCTCCATCTGAGCTTCGCCGATAATCTGCGGCATGATCTGCCGGCGACGATAGAGATCGGCCGAGAGATCATGAATGGCCTGACCGGTATGAGCGAGCCGGTTGAGCGCCGCCGCGCATTCCGCACGGCCGAGCAACGTCGCCGCGGCGATGTCCGTCAAGCTGCCGGCACGATGGTGGCGGAGATATCCGTCGACGCGAGCCAAACTTTCGGCCGTCACCGCAACCGGCGGCGACAACAAATCGAGCGCCGAGCCGCGCGTCCAGTCGTTCGTCGTCCAGCCGGAAAGACCGAGCGTCAGCCGCATGCCGCCCATGTGAGCGACCCAGAAGCTCGGCAAACCGGTGCCGAGCAGGTAAACGTCGAACTTTTCGACGAGCGGCAGCAAGCGGGACAGCACGAGCAACCGCTGCCGCCCCCAAATGCGAATCGGCGCACCGCCGGGTCCGTCGTACTTCACGCCGTGTGCGACGATCGCCTGCTCCCACGGCTCGACGACGATGCGAGGCGCGGCGCCGGGCAACAATTCGAAGCGCAACCCTCGCGGACTCCTGGCGGCCTTATGCCGCCGCAACCACAAAAGCAGCGAGTATACGGCCTCGCGTGAAAGCGTAACGCGGCGCATCGGCAACGTCATGGCCGATTGCACCTGCATCAGCCCGCGCAGCCAGCCGGCGGGAAGATCGATTTTTTCTTCGCGATAGTCGGCGTTCCCCTGGAGCGAAACTTCGAAGCCTTGCGGGTCGACGCGAAACCGAGTGTCGCGATAGGTCCGCAGCTTCTGAAAGTGATGGTAAAGATTCCAGGAGTAGTCAACGTTCGTCGTTCCGAGTTGCGTCGCGGCGTCGGGCCGAACGTCGCCTCACGATCAACCGTCAGACAGCCGTAGCTCGATTCGTCGGCCGAGAAACATTCGAAGTAGCAAACATCGTCCGCCACGGTAACGATCGGGTCACACGGCATCAGCAGCCGCCACATCTCTTGATCGTGCCGAGCCAGATAGTTTGAGTACTTGAGACGGGCGTCCCAATACGTACGGCGACTGCGCTCGTAGCGACTTTCCAGATCGGCCGGCATCGGTTCCTCGCGGCGGGCGAGAATCGCCGCAGTCGCCGTTTTGAGCTCGGAACGACGAATCTCGGCCAGTCGGCGATTCTCCTGCTTCTTGTACTCCTCGTACGCCGCATGGTCGCGCGGCTTAAAGCGCAGGTCGTTGATCACCACGTCATGCAACGCTGAGATCGCCTCGCGGAATTTCAACGGTTGCCGCAATTCGGCATCGAATGATACCGGCTCGCGCGACAAATTCGGCGCCAGCGAGAGGACGCCGTCGGACGAGAGCCCGCTCTGTTTGTAGTAGGCGAATACGACGTTCATGCCGGGCCTCCTACGGCCGCGGCGGGCTGCGAGAAGACGAGTTCCGGCAAGTCGCGAGCGACGATCGGTTCCAACTCCGGAACGCGGGCGACCAAGCCGGCGACGGCGGCCAATGCCGCGCGGCGTTCAGGCCCGCGAATCGAGCGACAGGCCGCGCGAAGCACGGGCAACAGCCGTTCGACGCTCTCCGGCTTGCGTTCGACGGCCGCGCAGAGTTGCCGCACCGCGACCGGTTTCGATCGACCGCCGCGATGAACGCCCAACAAGACCGAGGTCCAGAGCGGCGCGACGTCGTCACCGCTTGCGCCCGGCAAGAAGCGGCGAGCTTCGAGATGCCGCAAAATATGAAACCGCAGGTCTTCAAACGGCGTTTCCAGCAGCCGACTCCAGAGCACGGGATCATCTAGAGTCACGCGAGCCGCGGTCAAGTGCGACCAAGCGGCGTTGCGAAATGATTCGTTGAGCGAATCGATCCAGGCGGTGACCACGTCACGATCATAGTGATCGGCGCCGACGGCGATCGGCCAAGCCCAAGCCAGCAGTTCGGCCCCCACGGCTTCGCAACGTGCATCGGCGAGCGATCGCAGCGAAGAACGCTCTTCGGGCGCGGTCACCTTCTTTGCTTCGAGGAATTTGAGCCCGAGGCGGGCGATCGGCACGGCCTTACTCGTCGCCAACCGCAGACATCCGGCCAAGTCGAGCCGACCGGCGGAGACGTGCTTTTCAAACTGAGCGCAAACGGCCGCACAAGCATTCGCGTCGGAAACTTCGAGCAATTTGAGCCAGACGTCGATCGTCCAACGGCCGACGCCTTCAATGCGGCCCAGCAGCGTCGCGCCGAATTGCTGCAACTCGGCGTCGTCCGAGGCGAGGAGCTTCAACACTTCTTCCGCCGAGAGCGACGCCAGCCGTGCGGCATGTCCGCGTTCGATCACTTGCCGAGCCCACGTGCGCACGGGCTTGGCCGGCGCGGTCGTAAATAGCGAATAGAGTTCGTCAAACGCAGCCGGCGTTTGCCAAAGATGCTCCCAGCGCGGAGCCGCCGTGAGTTCGGCCATGGTTCGGCCGTCTTTCAACCGGCAACCGGAAGCGGGAAATCGCAAGGCGTCGTGCTTGCCGAAGCAGGCTTGCATCAGCCCCCAGCTATCCAGCAAATTTTCCGGCTGCCGCAGGTCGTCGTCGGTAAAGCGGCGAAGCGCCTTCGCAACGGCCGGCACGTATTCGGCGGGAGTATGAAACGCAAGTTTGCGAAAGTAACGCCACGCGCACCGGCGTAGATATCGCCGCGTGCGATATTTGAACAGCCGATACGACTCGACCACGCGTTCTTGCCCGGCGATGAGGAAGCGAACCTTCGTACGCGGGTTCTCCGAGTATCGGGGCGGCACGATGACGTTGCGCGGCAAGACGAGCCGCTCTTCTTCGTAAACGGTCGACTGCCGCGTCACTCGATTCCACTCATAGCGAGTGCGTTTCTTGCGAACGTGGCGAACGAGTTTGTCGAAGGTCGCCAGAAAGGCGGCCATCAGTTCGTGGTCACGGTTTGCTTCAGCCTGCTTGAAGAGACGCTTGACGACCGTCTGGTGTCCGGGAACGTTGAGCGGCCGCGACAAGTATTCAAGGATCTGCCGCGTGCCCAGGGACGGGGATCGCGTTTCCAACGATCGACGAATCCCTTCAGACCGGCGGCGTCGAAACGATTGCGGAGCGCGGCGACGAAGCCGTCCTCTTCGCGATCGAAGAGTTCTTCCGCCACGAGAAGTGCGCCGCGATTGCCGCCGCTCGCCGCCATGCAAGTGCCCGCTCGAAAAAGCGTCCGCGGGTTCAGCCGCCGCAGACGGCCGGCATCTTACCCCTTACATGCGTCGTGTCAACAAAATGCCGTTCGGCCGGCGACGTCACCGCGCGCCCTGCTGCTTCAAGTACGCTTGATCCTCGGCGCTAAGTTTGTCGACGGGGACTTCGATCGTTTGTCCATCGGCGCGGAGCAGCGTAACTTTTCCAAGCGACACTTTCACGAGCTTGGCCTCGATCGAAAAGATGCCGTCGCTGCTCTTCCACATGCGCGAGCCGGCCGGAACGCCGGTTGCGGTCGGCGAGGGAAGCTTCGCCGCACCGGAGGTCGGGGTCGGCGTCGGACGCGGAGCGGTGCTCATCGGGGCAGGGGCGGGAATCGGCGGGGCGTTCGTCACGGCGACGGGCGGCGGCGACGCCGAACCGCCCGTTTCAACTTTGATTCGGAAGGTGTGGAAGATCTCTTGGCCGGAGCCGTCGGACAGCGCGATGATGACGACTTCCTCAGCGTCGTTTTGCCGCGAGGCTTTCCACGTCACAAGACCGGTCGGCGAGACCGCCATGCCGGCCGGACCGGACTCCAGGCGATACTTGGTTCCACCCCGCTTCGACTTGCCGGCCACCTGATACTGAAACGCGTCGCCGGCCTTTATGACGGCCGGAGGAACGGAAGCCACGAAAAGGAAATCGACCTCCGACTTCGCGAGCTCTTCGTCCAGACTGAATCGCTGAATAACCAGTTGATCCATGGTTTGCGGAACGCAAACCAACGCCTCGGCGACCGGCAGCAGCAACATACGCTTCTCAAACCCAAGATGGGGCATGTGGGCCGGGTGCATATCGGCCGGAACGGTCGGTAGCTCGACATCGGTGAGCGTGAGAATCGGCGAAGTCTCTCCCTGCATATGCAGCGACAGCTTCGGCGGCTCGTTGCGGTTGCCGTGGAACATTGAGGGAACGCTTAAATTCAAATAGAAGGGCCCGGAAGCCGCCGGCAGCATCACCTCGCCTTGGCGACGCTGCCGCGTAGCGTCGATCGGCTTGCCTTCCGGCGTATGCATGCCGCTGTTGGTGTATACGATGCGAGCATCCGGACTCGGCAATACCATGCCGACGGACTCATGCTCATAGCGGTACGTCACCGTCTTTCCCGTTACCGCCGTGAGATACAAGCCGTTAGGCGAAGTCGAGGTGCGCCAACTGCCGAAGAGCGTCCCGTCGGCCGACGCGCGAACCACGTTGCCGATTTCTTGTCTGCGTCCGCCGGGAGCGGTGCTATTCGCCAAATCGGCGGGCTTGAGAGATTGCAAATCGAGAAAGACGCAATTCGAATCGTGCATGCCGACGACGGCCAGCAACACCGGCCCTTCCGACGACGAGCCCATGGCGACGGATTGGACGGACTTGCCGGAATAGGCCGCCGTAAGTTCGCGAGCCCCCGTGGCCAAATCGTATCGAGAGACAACGTTCTTCGAACCTGAGACGATCACCAGCTTGGTGTTACCCGCGGCGATGTAGAACTGATCGTCATCGACGGGCAAGTATTTGACGACTTTCTTTTCGCGTACGTCGACGATCGCGGCTTGCCGCAGCGACTTGAGCCGCACGACGAGGTAACGACCGCCGCCGCCGACAACGACGTCGTCGAAGGCCGCCGGCAGCTTGAGCGCATGCGTCGAGCGCTCTCCGGGAACCTGCTCGACGGTCGTCGCCGAGGCGGGTTCGGCCACAGGAGGCGAATCCGGAGCGGCCGAAGCGGGCGGCAACGAAGCAACCGCGACCGCCGGCGGCGCCGCGACGGCAGGAGCCGCCTCAATGTTGGACTTCGGGCCGGAAACGCCGACCGCAGGCGAGTTGGGAGCCGCGGAATCGACCTTGAACTTAAAGGTGTGAAAGAGTTCTTGGCCGGAGGCGTCCGAAACGGCGACGATCACCACTTGTTCTTCACCCGTCGGTCCTTTGGCTTGCCAAGTGAGCAGGCCCGTCGGCGAGACGGCCATTCCCGGCGGCCCCGCCTCCAAGCGAAACTTCACGCCGCCCCGTTTCGACCGGACGTCGAGCTGATACTGAATACTTGCCGACGGATGAACGGTGCTCGGCGCCACGGATGCTACAAAGAGATAGTCGATCTCGGTGCGCTTCAGTTCTTCGTCGAGATTGAAACGGTAGATCGTGAGGCTGTCGGCCGTATCGGCGACGGTGACGACCGCATCGGACGTGGGCAACAAGAAGAAACGTTCGGAACCGACCTTTTGCGGCATCCGTCCGCTGCTGTCGCCGCCGGTCATTTGCGGCAAATCAATCTCCTCCAACGTGAGAATCGGCGACGTTTCTCCTTGCACGTGCAACGTCGCGTAAGGCGAACTTCGCCGAGATTCAGATGTAGGGAGCCGCGCATAAAGCGACCCGACGGCCGCCGGCAGGGCGATGGAGTGTTGTTGCTGCTGATTGTAAATGCGATTACCGCCGACCGGCCAGAGCGAGCCGTCGCCGCCGTAGACCAAACGACCATCGCTGCTGGGAAGACCGAACGCGGACGAACGATGGATGCCGCCGTTGCCGAGAATCTGAATCTTCTTGTCGAGAACCTGACATTGAGCGCCGCCGGCGACGAAGAATCGTCCGTCGGCGCTGACGCCCAAATCACTGCTGAATTCAAAATGCTGGTTGTTGTTTTCAAACTCAAGCGACGACGGCTTCAACGTCTTGAGATCGTAGATCACCGGCGGCGGGCCGAAGTCACCAAACGCGGCTCCGAACAGCGGACCTTCCGAAGCGCAGCCCATGGCGATGCTGCGAAGCTTTACGGCAGAACCGGCGACGGTTAGTTCGCGAGCGCAGGTTGCCAGGTCGTAACGCGAGAAGATCGCCTTATTGCCCATCCAGACGACGAACTTGGTCGCCCCCGCGGCGAGGAGCACGTTGTCATCGTCTACCGGCACGAGCTTGAGCAACTTTTTCTCCACGACGTCGATAACCACGACCTGTCGTAGTGACTTAATGAAGCCGACCAAATAGCGCCCGCCGCCGCCGACACAAAGTCGTTCGACGAGACCCGGCAGCTTGATTTCCTTGCGAGGCCGGCCGAGATCGACTGTTTCGACTACGGCCGGTTCGGCCATGGCCACGGCGGAGGGCTCTACGGTCGCCGCGCCGACCGGACTTGCCGCCCCCGTCGATTTCGGAGTCGCGCCGGCCAGCAACGTCGACGGCTTCAATTGCGGAGCTTCCTTTTCGACGTTGATGTTGAACGTGTGCATCGTTTCTTTGCCTGAATCGTTCGTGATGCGCACCGCAAAGGCATTCGGACCGCTGACGGAATTGGCGATCGTCCAGGTCAGCAAGCCGCCCGGCGACACCGCGGCCCCTTCGGGCCCGGCGGTGAGTTGGTACTTTACGCCTCCCTTCTTCGATTTCACGTCAATCTGATACGAGAGCCGCGTGGCGGGGCGTACTTCGTGGGGCGGCGTCGACGCGACAAAGAGGTAGTCGTCGCTCGTTTTTGCCAAGGCTTCGTCGAGCGAGAAGCGTTGGATCACGATCGTGTCCATCCCGCCGCCAAGCGTTACGACGGCGTCGACGAACGGAACGTATAACAGGCGCCGCGAAAAGAGCGGATCAGTGACCTGCATGTCTCTGGGCGGTGCCGGCGGAACTACGCCGGGGATCGTGAGAATCGGCTGTGAATTCCCCTGGGCATGCAGCGTAACTTCCGGAATTCCGTCCTCGGAAACGGACGTCGGCCAGCTTAGATAGTAACTGCCTGTGGCCGCAGGCAGTTCCAAGCGTGCCGGTAATCGGCTCGTGTTGGGAATGTCGGACCGGCTGCGGCTATCGAAGGCGCAAGCAAGGTATACACAAGCGAGCCGTCGGGGCTGGGCGTGAGCGGCCCGGCCGAGTCGTGGCGATAATAAATTATCACCTTGTCGCCGCGGACGACCATCGAGCAGACGCCCAGCGGAGTCGAACCTCTGCGCCACGAGGTAAACATTTGCCCGCCGGCCGACGCCGCGCAGTGCTCCTCCATGTTGTCGTATTCGCGCCCGTATTGGGACGACCAAGTTTGCAACTTCGTCGGCTTGAGCGTGCTCAAGTCCAGAAACACCGATTTGAGCGAACCATTCGCACGTTCGCCGATGAGCACCGGCCCCTCCGAGGCGCAGCCCATACAAAGCGATTCGATCTCTTTGGCTAAAGGGAGCGTGAGCTCGCGCTCGAGCTTGCTGAAGTTCCAGCGACTTAGCATCCCTTTGCCGTTGTAGACGACGAAGCGAGTCATACCCGCGGCAATCTTGACTTGGTCCCCGTCGGCGGGGATCAGCTTCAAGAGTTTGCGTTCTTTGACGTCGACGACGGCGATTTGCCGCTTCGACGGAATGACGGCCAGCAAGTAGCGGCCGGCGCCGCCGACGATCACGTCGGAGGCCGGCGCCGGAAGCCGGACGGCGAGTCGTGCGACGTCGGGCACGACGGCGTCGGCTCCTACGCCCGACACTTCGGGTACCGGCACATGGCCGCGTTTAAGCTTGATGTTGTGAAAAATTTGGTTTCCGCCCTTATCGCCGACGACGACGATCGCGGTCTGCAAAGCCGGCGCATCGGCCGGCGCGGTCCATTCCACGCGTCCTTCCGGCGAGACGTTCATGCCGGCCGGCCCCGATTCGACGCGGTACGTCACGCCGCCCCGATTTGAGATCGCCTGAATGACGTACTCGTATTTCTGTTCGGGAACAAACGTGATCGGCGGATCGGAGACGACGTGCAGAATGCTTTCGGAAGAGTTCGCTACGGCCGCATCGATATCAAACTTTTTGACCGCGATTTCCGGCGCGAACCGCGAGATGACGACCAGCATTTTTTCGCGCGCGTCATAGAAGACATGTTTCGATTCGGGAAGCACTTTTCCGCCCCCGGTCGTGGTCACCTGCTGGTTCGACGCCTGGAGCCGCAGCACGGCCAGCGGCGTTCCAACGCCTCCGACGTGAAAGCCGACGGCCAAGGTCGAATTGCGAGAAAACGTCGGATTGGAATTGTTGGAACGTCCCGTAAAGAGCCAGTATTGGCCCGGCAACGCGGGGGTAATCACTCCCGTACCGCCGATGTTGGGCGAGTTAACGGTATGCAACACACCGTCGGCGGCGAGCAGCTGCGAGCGCATGGAGTACGTGCGACCGTCGTAGTGCGGCTGGTATTCGCCGGTGGGGTCATACGTCGGCGAGATCGACACGTCGTTCGTGCCGGTGACCAGACCGTTGCTCACGTAAGCGCGAAAGGAACGCGCACGGCTGACGACTTGAAACATCGTGCCGTCGGGACTAGCCCAAAGATTGAACCGAACCTCGGAGGAGGATGACGCGTTCCGAAAGGCCGATGCGAACAGCTCCCGGACGCCGGCGATCGGTGCGAGCCCGTCGAGCGCAAACAATTCGGCCGTCGAACGTATACCGCGAGTGCCGTCGTCTTGAAAAGCCAAGGCCAGCGGACCTTCGGACGCCAAGCCCATTGCGGCGCTCAGAATCTGCTTACGGCCCGACATGTCGATCTTGGCTTGCTCGGCGGGCTGATCGAGAGCGTCGAACTTCCAGGCCTGAAGCTTGTGATTCGCGCGGTCGACGACGACGAACTTACTAGCGCCGCCGGCAACCAGAAAATCGTCGCTGTCGATGTTGACGTACTTCTTGATCTTCCCGTCCCGAACGTCAAAGACCCCGACCTTTTGCAGGCTGTTCAGCGACAACAGCAGGTAACGGCCGCCGCCGCCGACGGACGTATCGTTGACGAGCCCCGGCAGCGCGATGTCGCGCATCCGGTTCGACTTCGGCGCTGCTCACGGTCCGTGAATCAGAAGCTGCGGAAGCCGTACGCAATTCGTAGCGCACGAGTTGACCGTCGAAGAGGCGAAATGCCGAGAACGACCCGCCGTTATGAGCGATCATCACGCGCGCACGGCGCCCGGAGGTCCGCCGATTCCGTTGTACGGCGTATCGCTAAGCAAGCGCCCGCCGGGGGGCATCTCAACGGGCACCCACGGGTTAAGGGACGAGGATGTCGTGCCGCTGCTCGGCGGAGGGGCGAAATTCGCAGCCCCTTGGTTGAAAGGTGCCGGCGAAAAGCCGGTGGAAGGGGGCGTGGCGTTGTTATTTGTCGCTGTGGAATTCGGTGCGGCAACGCCTGGCCCGGCGGAGCCCGGGATCGCCGAGCGCGGCGCTGCCGGAGCAAATTGCGGTTGGGTCGGAGCGGCGGTCGCAACCTCTCGTGAATCCGCTTTATCGGTGTTCGGTTGCTTCGCGTCCTCCTGCGGAGAACACCCGATAGCCGCCAGAACAACAAATGCTACAAAGAGTTGTGAATACCGCGTCATGCAGTCGCCCCTGACAATACCCTCAAAAGAGTTACATGGCGATTATGCCAATGCCGCAAACTGCATTCAATGCAATTTTCGCATGGGAAAGTGATTGCAGCCGGAAGCGTCGCTGCTCGTAGTGGCAAACGACTGTGCCGTGCAGAAGTCGTTCGCCGCAGGGCTAAGAAAAGATGCTCTCTGCGCGTTTCGAATGAGCTATGCGCGTAAGAAGTCGCGCTCGCTGACGCGGATTGTTCGCCCGGTTATGGAGTCGCCGATGGACTCGGAGCTGCAATCTCCGCAATCCTGCGCTTCAAGCTCCGGCTTGATCGACGGATCGATCTTCAGCGCTGTGGCGAAGTCTGCTTCGGCTTCGGCCTTTTGATTTTGGAGCAGACGAACAATGCCGCGGCCGGCATAGGCCCAGGCGAACTTCGGCTCCAGCGCGATGACTCTCTCGTAGTCGACGAGCGCCTCGCGATTGCGCTTCACCATCTGCAGCGTGTTGGCTCGGTTGAAGTAAGCCAAGACGAACTTGTCGTCCAGCTTGAGCGCGGCGGAGAAATCGTCGATCGCTTCGTCATATTGCTCCAGCGTCTCTTTCACGATACCCCGATTCACCAAAGCTTCGGGATCTTTCGGATTGAGTTCGTGAGCCCGATCGTAGTCGGCCAGGGCCTTGTCCCATTCCTTCTTTTCTTCGTAAGCGAAGGCGCGATGGAAGTAGGCGGTGGCAAGCTTGCGGTCGATCTCAATGGCCGCGGAAAAATCCGCAATCGCGGCATCCCAATCCTGGAGTTCGATGCGCACGCCGCCGCGGTGCAGAAGAATCTGCGGATCGCGAGGCGAAAGCTGGGCGGCACGGCTGAAATCCGCGATGGCGTCTTGCGGCTTTCGTTGCGCCGATCGCACGGCCGCGCGACGCAGAAACACGGCCGTGTCGTCCGGCCGCTGCTTGGCGAGTTGCGAATATTCGGCCTCAGCCTCGGCCCACTTCTCTTGGTCTTCGTAGACCTTGGCCCGATTCTTGTACGCTTCCCAAAATCGGGGATCGAGCTCGACCGCCTTATTTAGGTCGGCGAGCGCAAGGTCGAATTGCTTGCGAACGCGACGAGTGCTGCCGCGGTTGTTCCAGGCCAGAACGTCGCCGGGGTTCAACTCGAGGGCTCGGTCGTACGCAGCGAGGGCTTTGTCGAACTCGCCTTGATCGTTGAGCGCGTTGCCGCGATCGACATGCGGATTCGACGACTTCGGATTCAGTGCCGCGGCTTTGTCGTAATCGGCCAAGGCCGCCGCAAAGTCTCCCTTGGCCTTTTGAATGCGGCCGCGAAGCAGATACTTGTAGCCGTCGGTGGGATCGAGTTCGAGGGCTTTGGTTAGATCTTCCAAGGCGAGCGGAAACTGTTGATTGGCCAACCGCACGCTGCCGCGACCGACGTAAGCCGCCGCATCGGCGTTGTTCAGAGCCAAGGCGCGTTCGAAATCGTTCGCGGCGCCGGCCACGTCGCCTTGTTGCAACAAATACTCGCCGCGGCCGACCAGCGCGTAGACATAGTCCGGATGGAAGCGAACCGCGTTGTTCAAGTCCTCCAACGCGACGTCGTGCCTGCCTTGTTCGGCGAGTATTTTGCCCCGGCGCACGAGGACGTACGAATCGTCGGGAGCCGAAACGAGGAACTTGGTGAAGTCGTCAAGCGCGCCGCCAAGGTCCTTCAGATCTTGCCTCGCCATGCCGCGGTAGCGATAGCCGGGCATCAGCGCCGGATCGAGCTTCAGCGCGGCGTCGAAGTGGGGCAGGGCGCCGGCCGGGTTGTCTTGGTTCAACAGGCCGATGCCGCGGCTGAGCACGACGATGGGCTCTTCGGCCGACTCCGTCGTTTGTGCGGAGGCGGCCGGAATCATCGCGGTCAGCATTCCGACCGCGAGAACAATGGAGCGGAGCATGGGCGGCGATCCGTCGTAGTTACTTGCGAACCGGCGCCGTGCGCTGCGGCTGGGCCGTACGTTGCTGCGGCGGGGCGACGCGCTGTTGCGTCGTGCGCTGCTGAGGCTGTTGGGCGGTTTGCGCCGCCGGTTGAGCGGTCGCGGCCGGCTTCGGCTTCTGTACGAACCGTTGGCCGTAAGCTTCCAAACGATCCGCCCCGCGCATCACGTAGAGCGTGGGATCGTCGATCACGAACGGCGTCGACCAAGACTTGCCGTCGTCACGGTTGAAGCAATCGTAGAAGAACGTCTCGAGGATGCGGCAGGGCATGTTGTAGGGGACGTAGCTGGCCAAGTAGTCTTCGGCCGTGAGATTGTCGACGCCCGGCTTTGCGAAGTAGTGCACGCGACCATCGGCCGTGAACGACATGCCCAAGGTCCACCAACCGGTTTGGGTCACCGGAATCGAGCGAATGTCTTGGCCGCGACCGTCGGCACGAATCACTAGGAAGATGCCGTCTTGCCCGCTTTTGACCTGTCGGCCGTTTTGGAACTGGATGAAGATGCCCGGCCAATATTCTTCGTTTTCAGCGCCGCCGCGGACACCTCCGCGCATCGCAAACTGGCTCCCGCTACGACGCTCCCATTGCTCGACCGGAGGCATGTAAACGCGCGTCACGATGCTCGGTTCGTAGCTCACCGAAATCGGCCCGCCGACGCGCTGCCGCACGTTGGCGATGAAGTCGTCTTGTTGATCTTGGAAGCTAGGGCTGCCGGGAATGCCCGACTGCAGCGTCCGCAACATCAGCGCCTTTGCTGCCCGGCAGGCCTCCGGGCGGCGTGTCGACGCGCATGACGTAATCCGGTTGACCGCGGAGCGCCGCTTCAAACCAGCGGCCGTTGCGCGAGAACCCGCCGGGGTTGCGCGTGCGTTTATCCATGTTGTTGCTGCTCTTCGGCCAGTTGGGAACGTATTCCCATTCCGGGTCTTCGAAGTCGTCGCCCACGGTCGTCACCGGGCGCCCCGAACCGGGAACCAGCGGACCGGCCGCTTCGGCGACGGTTGCGAAGTTCGGCAAGGCGACCGACAGCAGGCCGCACAGGATCAACGGCAGGTTTCGCAAACGCATGACGCATTCCCTCGTTCGACTTCCAGTTTCCGGCCACAGGCCGGCTGCGACGACCGCCGTTCGGTCGCGCCGGCAAACTTTTCCGACGGAGCGGATTATTCCACCTATCGGAAGTTTGCGGCCCGGCGCACAGTCATAATGCCGCGCGACTTCGCACAACCCCGGCGGCGGAAATGCCGGCAGTTCGCCGCCGGCACGACCGCCGCTCGGGCCGGGCTACGATAATTGGCCTCGGCGCGCAAAAAGGGGGAAGCCGAAGCTTCCCCCTTCATCCATGCTTTCGAACGAAATTCGCGGCGAAACCGCGAATAACGCCTTACCCTTGGCGACCGCCGTCGGGCAGAGATTCGTTGAATTGTTGTTGCGAGTAATCAGGCGTGCGACCGTAGCTGTCGCTCACGCCGACCAGCGTTGCCCGCTCGCCGGTTTGATACAGCTTGAAATAGACGATAAAGCGGCCGTAGTACTTGCCGTCGCAACCCGGGTAGATCGGCGAATTGGTCAGCGTCTTGCTGATGGCCGAATTCCGCGGACCGACGCCGAACGCTACCAACCGCTCGCCGGTCTTCAGACCTTGCGGAACGAGCCGGCCGAGCATGTAGGCGCCGGTCACTTCGGCGACGTCGATCGTCGTCGGGGCCGAGTTGCCGGTGCCGTTGGCGTCGGCGACGAGAGCCCGGAACGTCGTACCTGAATTGTTTGCATTGGTCGCGGCCGTGTCGTGGTCGTAGAGCCAATCGAATCCGCTGCGCGTGAGCGAGCGGGCGTAGGTCGCATCGCTTACGGTCAGCGTCGCCTTCGTCAGCTGCGCTTGCAGCCGAGTGCCGTCGGCTCCGGAATACGGCAATCCGCGGGTTTGCGTGTCGCCGTTGCTCGTGTCGGAGGAATAGACCGTGCCGGCCGTGTCGAGCAGCGAATCGAGCCCTTGCGGATAGCGCTTCTGCAACGTGAAGAAGAGTTGCACGTTGGAAGCGATGTCCGACTGCGTTTTGGCCGTGGCCGCCATGTCGGACGATCGGCCGAGCATGCCGATCTGTGGAATCACAAACCCGGCGATGGTCGCGATGATGATCATCACGACGACCAACTCAATCAACGTAAAACCACGACGCGTCAAACCTCGGGCGACGACCATAGCTGCGGCTCCTGAATCATTCCGGCCGCGTCCGCGAGGAAACGCCTCGCGCGCCCGGCCGGGAATCGAGAAGCCGCCGTAGCAGGCAAAGCTTGTGCCCCGCAATATTCGCGGGCCGCCGCAATCTTGCGCGATAAACGCGCAACTATCGATCAACGAACGCTTAACAACATTACAGAATATCCAGATTACTCCGGACTATTCGGACAGCATTGCAAGGAACGTTACAGCTTCGACGAACCGCGCACCGACTACGGCGAAAAAATCACCGCGACTCGACAACACTAGCCGTGTGTCGGCAAGCTATTCGCCCTTCCCGTCCTTTAAGGCCTGCAACTCCTCGGGCGTCAGCCGAGGTTCGAAGTTCTCCGAATCAAACGGAACCGGATCGCCCGTGGAAAGCGGATCGCTCCAAACACGATCGTGCGAGACCTTGTCAGCGGCGGCTTGGGCTTCGCGATCGGCTTCGGTTTCCAATTCATCGACGTCAGCGGCGTCGGTCGGTAGTTGTGAATCGTCGGGATGAGTGCTCATCGTGATCTCCGGTTTCAAAATCGTCGGTGTCCGGTCATGTCGAAGTAAGCAAGATTACCGAACGGACTTCGGCAGCACTTGTTCGGCTCGGACGTGGAACACCGCGCCCTTCTTTACGACCTCGTGCACGTAGATCATCGTGTTTTCGTTTAGCAGCAATTCTCGTTCTTTCGGCGTCTTCGTATAGGGCTGCAGATCGATGCCGTGACGAGCGATGATCGTCATCAGCACGTTGCCGTCGAACGCTTTGGGAATGCCCGCGCTGCCGGTCGAAACGAAATTGAGCAGCGAAAAAACTTCGCCGGTCGCCATCGAACGGTAGCACTTATCGAGGAAAGCCTTCAGCCCTGCTTCCGTATCAAAGTTCATCCCACGTCCGACTTCGACCGGTTCCGCAAACGGCTTGGCCTTAGCGAAGGCCCTCTTCAGATCGGCGTAAGCTTTGTCGTTGGGCGGAACCAAGGGAGGCTTGCCGTCACGAATGAACGTATTGATCGCTTTGTAGTTGGCGTCGGAGTAAATGTTCAAGGCCACGGCTTCGTCGAGATCGAACCGCGGCCGCGATTCTTGCGGCAGCAGCGGATTGATCATCGCGTGCTCCGGACGCCATTTCGATTTGTCCGGCTTGAAGCCTTGCGGCCGTAGCGCCGCCGCTTCGTCCTTCAGTTCCTTGACCTTCGTCGCCAACACGTCATGCACGACGTCCTTCGGCAGGTTGAGCTTCGGCGCGACTTCGTCGGCCAGGTCGTAAAAGTCGAAGTCGGCCGTGAAATCCGCTCGACGATAGAGCCAATTGCGAAGCGCCCGATCACGCGGAGCTTTTGCCGCGGCGACTTGGCGATGAACGCTCTGCAGTGCCGCGGCGGCGTTCTTCACGTCTTTCTTGGCGATCAAATCTTGAACGATCGCGTGCTGCCGGACCAAATCCGGGTTCGTCTCCCAACGCTCGGCGACGATCGTCTCCCAGTTGCCGCGTAGAATGCCGGCCAGCTTGAGTTCCGGGCTATCCGTCCACGCCGCCTCCATCTCTTTCGCCAGCGCGTCGAGCGCCGCGTGGGCTCGCTTCGGATTGGCTTTCGCATACTGGCTCGCCTCGCGCGCCTTCTCCACAAATTGCGGCGCGACTCGGAACTCGGTCGCCATGTGCGACAATCGCTTGACGAAGCGATCGTATTCGGCCGCGTCAAGCGCGTGCGTCGGCGAAGCCTTCGCAGGCTTGGCGGGCACAAAGGGGGCCGCAGCCGTCGGCAAGACGGCATTGGGCCGAAGCGGATCGACGGCATGGAGATCGGCCAACTCCTCAGCGGTTAAATCAGGCTCGGGAATGCCCGCTTGAAGAAACGTAAAAACGTACTTGAGACTGCATTCCTTCAGCACCGGCTTGGCCAACTGCCGGAGCTCGCGAGCCGCCGCCGGCGTGAGCGTCGCCGGCTTCGTAAGCCCGACGACGAGCCGCTTCGTCGGATGTTTCGCGCGACGGCTGATCCGCCCTTGGAAGATATCGGGTGACTGGTATCCCTTGTCCTTGTCCTTCTTGAAGTGAGGCTGCATCGCCGTATCGACGTAGAAGCCGAAAAACACGTCGACGTTGTTTCCCTTCCGCGTAGCCTGAAAAGCGGAAAACTCGACGCTTTGCGTCGGATCGTCGGGCAGCGATTCAATCGCCTTCTTAAACTTGGCCGTATCCATCACCGCAAAATTCGGCATCGCCTCACCTCGCCCTAAGAATCACGCCGCCAAGAACGCTCCGGCGGCGGTCAAGCTTGCTTCTTGAAGAACCGGGAACCAAGGCTACGGCCGCGACGTGTGTGATGTCACGACGTCGCGGCCGTCCTAATAATTGCCGTTACTCTTTCTTTTCCGCTTCCTCCGCCTTCTTGAAGAGGCCCGGGAACTGCGTCTCAATTCGACGTTCCGCCCGAATGGTTCGCATCTCCTCTTCCAAGATGTTCGCCGGATTGAACGACGGCGGGAACGCCCGCGGCGGGAACTCCTTGAACGTTTGCGCGAATTGGAAGACGTCGTCCATCACGCCGTACATCAAGTGCACGTGATTCATTTGCCAGTCCCAAAACGTGTTCGACGTGATGTCGGCCCGCTCAAACGGATCTTGCATGAGGTTGAAAATCTTCTGCAGGCGAAGCGTCGTAAAAGGTTCGGCCCAAACGCCGAGCGTTCCTTGCTTACGTTGCTCGGAGAATACGTACTTGTAGTCTCCCTGCCGCATGCCCACGAGCAAGCCGTCGTCGTCGGTGTAGAAAAACTTGTTGCGGGCGCTCTTCACGCCGTTGTTCTTGCCGACGGTGCCTTCGACCGTCGTCAAGAACTTTGATTGGTCGTAACCGTCGAGATGCACCTTGTAAGTCTGGCCGCCGGCTTCGTATCCCTTCTTGCACTTGCCGACGATGTCCGCTTCGCCCGCAATCGCGCAAAGCGTCGGAACCCAATCGTTGTGGCTCATCATCTGGTTCGTGATGGTGCCGGCCTTGATCTTGCCGGGCCAACGGACCAGGCACGGCACGCGGAAGTGCCTTCCCAGTTGGTGTTCTTTTCCGAACGAAACGGCGTCATCGCGCCGTCGGGCCAAGTGTTCATATGCGGCCCGTTGTCGGTGGTGTAAACGACGATCGTGTTGTCGGCGACGCCTAAGTCGTCAATCGCTTTGAGAATCTTGCCGATCGTCTCATCGTGCTCGATCATGCCGTCGATGTATTCGCTGTCGCCGTGCGTGTAACGGCCGCGATGTTCGGCCCGCACGTGCGTGCGCAGATGCATGCGAGTGCTGTTGAACCAGCAGAAAAACGGCTTCTCGCCTTTGCTCATGCGGGTCATATATTCGATCGCGGCGTCCGACGTTTCGTCGTCGATCGTTTCCATTCGCTTCTTCGTGAGCGCACCGGTGTCTTCGATCGTCTGCTTGCCGACTTTGCCGAACCGCGGGTCGACCGTTTCATCGTCGACGTCGGTCGCTTTGCAACGGAGAACGCCTCGCGGACCAAACTTCTTGAGGTACTCCGGATCCTTCGGGTAGTCCGGCAGCTCCGGCTCCTCCTCGGCATTGAGGTGATAAAGATTGCCGAAGAATTCGTCGAAGCCGTTGACGGTCGGCAGCGACGGATTGCGATCTCCCACATGATTCTTGCCAAATTGGCCGGTGCCGTAGCCGAGGCTTTTCAATAGGCCGCCGATGGACGGATCGAGTTGGCTCATCCCCATCGGCGCCCCCGGAAAGCCCACTTTCGTCAGGCCGCTGCGCATGCCGTGCTGTCCGGTAAGAAACGCCGCACGACCGGCGGTGCAAGATTGTTCGGCGTAGTAGTGCAGGAAACGCAGACCTTCGTTGGCCAAGCGATCGATATGCGGCGTGGTGTAGCCCATCAGGCCGTCGCTGTACGCACTGATGTTCGTGGTGCCGATGTCATCGCCGAAGATGACGAGGACGTTCGGCTTGTCGGCGGCTTTTGATACGGCCGCGGTGAGAAACAACGCGGGCAGCAGCACTGCGATGGCGCTGCGAAGAAACGTCTTTCGCATCATGGTGAAACTCCGAAAGGGCGAGGCGAGCGACCAAACATTCAATTCAACACGGAACGCGCAGCGGCGTCACTTTGCCGGCGGCGACGGAAAGACGACGCTCCAATCACGTCGCATGTCGACGACCGTCCAGCCGGCGGCGGATGCGGCGTCGAGCGCCTTGTCGAGCCGCCCGACATGCGATTGTCGATCATAGGCATATTCGCGCTCGGCGTCCGTGTGATGGACGATCAGCCCGAAACGAGGACTGTCGCCCGAGGTGACGTATTGCAGCATTTGCAGATCGCCGTCGGAATTGCCGAAGGCCATGAGCGGGCGGCGACCGATGTGCCACTCAATGTTCACCGGCTTCCCGGGACCGTCGTCGATACTCTGCACCTCCGGCAACTTAACGAGCACCGGTCGGCCGTCGCGCAGTTCAAATCGCAACTTGCCGCTGGAACCGACGACCTGTTCAGGCGGAATTCCGTAAGCTGCGTCCGTAAAGTTGCGCATGAACTCCACGCCGCCGCCGGAGACGATGAACGTCTTAAACTCGTGTGCCCGCAGGTAGGCGAGCAGTTCGAGCATCGGCTGGTAGACAAGCTCGTTAAACGGTCGCCCATACTTCGGGTGCCGGGCCGTTGTCAGCCAACGCTTGACGACCACGTCAAACTCGTCGGTTGTCATTCCGGCATGCGTCGCCGTCAACAGCGACGCCAGATCGTGCTCTTCAAACTTCGCAATCGCAGCTCGATCGCCCGCCAGCACGGCGGCAAACGGCTCCTGCGATTTCCATTCAGGATGCTGCGGTGCGAGTTCCCGAATACGGTCGTTGACGAAGAAGCCTTGAAAGTAAAGGGGCTGCTCGCACCAGAGCGTGCCGTCGTTATCGAACACGGCGATGCGTTCGGCCGGCGGCACAAACTCCGCGCCGCCGGCCCGCGTGACGTTCGCGACAAACTCGACGATCGCCGACTTCGCCGGCCCGTCGTTCCAACTCGCCAACGATTCGTCGGCATTCGCCGCCGTTGCGAAAACGAGTACGCAGCAGACGAGCGATGCTAACAGGAATCGACTCACGGCGTTCGGTCTCGCAAGCGACTACTTCGTAAACGTCAACTTCTCCGCATCGCCGATCGGCGCAAACTGCAACGTATTCGCTCCTTCGAGCGTGATCGTGCTGAGCATCGTGCCGCCGGTGTCGGGCTGCATCACCAAGTTGTTGCCCCCTAGCGCGTAAGCCCCCGTGACGGTTTGCGGCTTGCCGTCGCGGGTGAACGACCAAGTAAAGGCATTGTCTGCGCCGAGCTTCAGCGCAAACTCGCCGCCGTCCGTCTTCGCTTTCCAATCTCCCGCCAACTGCTCGGCCGTGTAGGCCGGCTTGTCGATGTCCGGCGGCAGCGCAGCAGGCGTCGACGGCGCAGGAGAAGTCGGCGAGGTGTAGGAACTCGGCCCGTACATCGCCAGCAGTTCGCTGGAAAGCTTGTCCTGCGGATTGATCTGCACGACTTGCTTCCACATCTCCACGGCCGCATCGGGATGATCGGCCGTCAGGTAGTGATAAGCCAGGAGGAACCGCATATCGGCCGAAGTCGCATCGGCGCCCGCCGCGGCTTCAAGCTTGCGGAGCTGCGCCGTGTACACGTCTTCGCTCGAATACAAGCTGATCATCGTCGTCCAATCCCAGCCCGGCCCTGCAGCCAGCACGGCGTGAATCGTTGCAGCGCTTTCGCGATACCGACCCAACGCAAACAGGCACAAGCTGCGAAACTCGTTGAGCGCCGCATCGCGAGGCGCTTGCTTCAAGGCGTCGTCGGTGAGTTGCAGCGCCTGGTCGTATTGATCTTGCTGAAATGCGGCCCGCGCTTCGTTGAACGCACGCGTCAGCGGATCATTCTCGGCGTCGGCATCCTCGGCCTGCGGCGTTTCGTACGACGGATCGCCGGTCAGAGGCGCAGCGTAGGACGTCGGATACGACCCCGACGTGTCGTAGTACGGGTTGTAATAGTCGCCCACGCCCATCGTGTAGGCCACGGCGTTGAGCCCCCACATCGTGGCGCCGAACGCCATCGCCACGGGATATTGATTCCACAAATAGTCCCAGCGACCGTAGCCCCAAGCCGGACCGTAACCGTTGTACCAGCCCCAAGAACGCGACCAATATCCGGCCGGCCCGCCGCCGTGAGCCCAGGCCACTCCGCCGCCGGGCCCGACCGCGGCGCCACGGCCGAAGTAGTTGCCGTTGGGTCCCCAACCGGACGTGCGGCCGTAAGCGCCATTCGGGCCGATGCCGGTTGAGTGACCGATATGACCGCCGTTGGGGCCCCAAGCTCCGGTATGTCCCCAATAGCCGTTCGGTCCCCAGAAGCCGATATGGTTGATCTGCCCACCGTTGGGCCCGGTCCAAGAATGCCAATCGCCGTCGCTCCAATTGCCTTTCAAATCGCTGAACTGATTCGAAAGCTCTTGGTGGCGTTGCGGCACGCTGTCGGCCGAGAAGCGCGTGCCTGCGCCTCCTTGGCCGAGTCGATTACCGCCGCCGGCCAAATTGGGATTTCGCTCGCCCGCTCCGCCGGCGCCAAGCCGATTGCCGCCTCCTCCGCCAAGGCCGGGCAACGTCGCCGTTCCGGCACCACCGGCGCCGGGCCGCGTGCGATCGCCGGCTCCCGAGTTCGGCAGCCGATTGCCGGCGTTGGGAAAGCGATCTTGAACGCCGCCTCCTCCCGCGCCGGGACGATTGCCGCCGCCGAATCCGTCACCGCCGGGCGCAGATCGGGTCGTGAAATACCGCCGTCGCCGCCGAGCTGCGGACGACCGCCGATTTGCAATCCTCCGCCGTCGGAACCCGGCATATGCACGACGCCCGGACGTTGTACGCCGGCCCCGCCTCCGCCAAGGTTCGGCCGCGAGCCGCCGCCAAAATCTCCACCTCCGAAATTACCGCCGCCAAAGTTTCCTCCACCCGCGGAAGGCCGCGAGGCCGACGGCGGACGGAACCCGCCGCCCGACACGCCTCCGCCGAATCCGCCGGACGGCATCCCGCCGCCCCCGAAACCTCCGCTCATACCGCCGCCAAAACCTCCGGCCGGCATGCCGCCTCCAAATCCTCCGCCGGGGCGAGCTCCACCGCCGCTGAAGCCGCCGCCTCCACGACCTCCTCCGCCGCCGCCGAACCCGCGCGCGGAAAGTTGCGACACGCCCCAACCGCCGACGATCAGCACGCAGCCCATCAAGAACCAAAAGCGTTTCATATCCCTAATCCTCAATCGGTTGATGTTCGAATGTTCGGCGAGGCAACGCACCGCGGCGCTCGGCTCACTTACCGGGCTGCTGCGGCGCAGGCGGTTGGCGAACCATGCGCGTCGTGATCGCCGGCAGTCCGACGCCGCCGAGCGTGCGATCTTCTTGACTGATGACGAGCCCGTTACCGCCGTCGCCCGAATACGTAAGTTGCGCGGCCAAGCGAGAGCCTTCGGCGTCGATGCCGTGTAGCGCCACGGACCAAGTGCCGTCGACGCCCGGCGACCAAAAGCCTTCGGCGAAGCCCCCTTCGGAATCGAAGACCCAGGAGCGGAATTGCTTTCGCTCGGCGTCCCAACCCACGCGATGCGTTCCCGCGCAGCGGGTTTCCTTCGGCGTCGCGCACCGTGAAGCTTGCCAAGAGAGCGACGCCGTCGTCCGACCATTTCCACGACGTTCGCACCACGCCGCCGACCGACTCTTCGCGCCAATCGCCGAGCAACCACGCCAAGGTTTTCAGTTGCTCGTGCGGCGAAAGTTGCGGCGGGGCCAACTCGCGCACGGCCGCCAAGAGCCACGATCCGTCGGTTTGCCGCGCATGCAGCGCAATGTATCGCGATTGCGATACCTGTCCGTCCGCTTCGGGGCGAAACGTCGTCGCTCCTTCTTCGATCGCGACGCCGTCGGCGATCGGCCGGATCGACGTGACCTCAATCTCCAGCTTTCCTTTGCGGCCGACTTCGAAATTGGCCGCGAGCTCCGCTTCGATCGCGGCACGCCCGTGAAAGACGACGCCGTCGGCATCGACGTATTCGGCTTCCGGCGTGAAGAGCGCCGCCAAACCGGCCGCATCTTGCTTGGCGAAGAGCTCGGCATATTTGGCCGAAGATTCGCCGACGACCTTCTGCAAAGTCGCCGCATCTTCGGCGGCGTCAACCGAAACACAACTCCAAAGCGCGGCAACTAGAACGGCCGCAAACCTACCGTGGCGTAGCGACATGGCGTATCTCGCAAAGCTGTCGGGCTGGATGTCGTAGAAGCATCCGGCAATATACCGCTTGGCGAAACGTATACCACTGCTGCAGTTCGCGCCTTACAGAAACTGCGCAACCGGTTCATCAACGAATCAAAACAGCATGATTGGTTTGCCCCAAGCAACGTCGTTCGGTCGCACGGCATGTTGCTTAATCGCCACGCGCTTTCTTTCTTGACGGCGCATAACCGGCCGGCGGAGGCAACAGCACGTCGACTTTCTCTCCGGGCATCGGCAACCGATAGCGTTCGAGCCAATAGTCGTCGGTCTCTCGCAGTCGGGCCAGCAGACGTTCGCTCATCGTGCGCCGCAATTCGGCGAACTTCGGATCGTCGGCCAAGTTCACGATTTCGTCAGGGTCCGACTCCAAGTCATAAAGTTCGATCGGATCGCGCCAGACATACTTCTCAACCGTCCGCCGGCCGATCAGCTTTTCTCCCCGCTCGATCGTCAAACGCCACGGCGAACGCTCGGCCACCTCTTTCGCATTCAAGAACGGCATCTGAGAGCACAGATTCCAGATGAGCTTGTAACGCCGCTCGTGCAGCGTGCGCATCGGGTAGTACATCGTCACTTCGTGCATCACGTGGCTCAGCACCGCCCCGTCCCAACCGGCCGGCTGCTCTTGCTCGAGGATTCCCAGCAAGCTCTGACCATGCAGCTTGTAGGGAGGCGTGACACCGGTCCAATCGAGAATCGTCGGCGTCACGTCGGCCAGCGTCACCATCGCTCGACTTTCTACGCCGCGGCGTTTCGCCGTCGGGTCGTAAACGATCATCGGCACATGTATGCCCGGCTCATACTGCGTGTAGCCGTGAGGGTACGAGCTGCCGTGATCGGCGAAGAACATGACGAGCGTGTCGTTCGCCTTGCCGGTTCGCTCCAGCATCGCCAAGGCTTGGCCGAATCCGTCGTCGAGGCGTTCGACGAGTTCGTAGTATTCCGCAAAGCTCTCGCGCACGTCGGGCCGGTCGTTCACGTAGTTCGGCAAGTGCAGCGTCGCCGGGTCAATGGTGCGCGGCGTCGCCGGCTTGAGCTTTTGTCGTACTGCGGCCGGTTTATCCATCGGGTGCGGATCGTGCGTGCAGAGAGCGATCAGAAACGGCCGCTCGCCCCCGTCGCGAATAAACTGCTCGGCCTGCTCCGTCATCGCCGGCAAATCACGATCGCTTCCTTTGCCAAAAGCGTCGAGCTGATACTGATCGGGGAGCGGCGTGAAGCTCGTCTTACCGAAGAGGGCCGTGCGATAGCCGCCGGCCTTCACAAGATCGAACACCGGCCGCACGTGCCGAGCGAGCACGCCGTTGTGAAATGAATGAGCGTGCGTGTACTGACCGTTGGCATGCGTCAGCAAGCCGGTGTAGATCACGCCTCGGCTCGGCCCGCACGACGACACCGTCGCGTAGGCGTGCAAGAACTTCGTTCCCCGCGCCGCCAATGCATCGAGATTCGGCGTGCGAATGTCAGGATGTCCGTAGCATCCCATATCGGCGGCGCAGTGATTGTCGCTAATGAGCAACAGCACGTTCCGCGGACCGGCCGCCGCTACGGAAGATGACGTAGAGACCGCCGCGAGCAACACGAGGAGCTTCGAATATCGCATAGAAAATCTGCGGCGAAGGGTTAAGAGAGCGGCGGAACCGATACGCGGAGATTGCGGAACGACGCGGAGTCGCCCGCGACGACGAACGCAAAATTCTCTTTCGGCTCGGCAAACTGCGGGTGCTTGCCCACGACCCGCACGTCGCCGACTTCGGCGGTTACGGAATCGCCGGCGAACGACACTTTCAGCCGATGCCAAACGCCGGGCGGGAAATCGGCCCGTGCCGTGGCGGCAAGTTCGGACTTATCGGGCCCGCGCATGTCGGTGTCGTCTTTGAATACCTGCAGGCCGCGAGGTTGAACTCGTACGGTGCAGAGATGGCGCGACAAATCGTTAATCGAAAGCGAGGCGAACTTCGCGCCGTCGAGACGGAAGTCAAATTCGTACGTGACGTCGGTGCACATCACGCCGGTGCGATAGCGGGCCGCGGCTCCGTGATTCTCGGCCTCGTCTTCGACGCCCCGAAACCCGCCGTCGGCAAACGTCCACGCGCCGTGATTGAGATGCCAACTTGGCGAGTGCGACTCGGACAAACTTTCATTGACGAGCGTGCGCCCGCCGCGGAGCACTTCGGCGAGCGCGGGATATGCAACGTCGCCGTGCCATTCATGGCCGCCGGAAAACCGATCGACGACGAGTTCCGCATTCGCGCCGAGCGCGTCGTACACGCGGGCTTGACGTTCGCGAAACTTCTCCGCCCATTGTGGATCGAGCAACTTGTCGGAGTCACCCACCGTCCAGATGCAGCGGCGCGGAGCGATGAGGCCGGCGATCTCGGGAATGTCGCCGAAGTTCAGCAGCCCGGGAATCACCTGACAACCGGCCGACGATCCGGAGATCGCACGTTCTTGAAAGACGTTCATCGCGCCGCCGAGCACGGCGATTTGAATTCGTAAATCAAGCGCGGCGACCAACGTTCCCATGCGGCCGCCGTACGAGAGACCGGCGCATCCCAGGCGGCCGGCATCGACCGAGGGATGCCGAGCGAGATATTCCAACGTCCACAGACAGTCGCGCAGGTTCTCGGCGATCAGCAGTTTGCCGACGTGCTGCAATTGCAAATGGGCGAGCGTGCAGGGATCGCCGCGCTTCGTCGCGGCCTCCGAGTTGTCGCCCCGCAGCCGCCGACCAAACGGCGTGAGACACGGCGAGGCCACGACGTAGCCTTGCTCGACGAGCTTGAGTCCATAGTCGTAACGGTGCTTGTCGATCTCGGCCTTTCGCTCGGGCGAGTCCGCGATGCCCGCCACGGAGTCGTGACCAAAATCTCCGTGGCCGTGGATTGCCAGAATCGCCGGGCCTTTCTGGGAAGCCCGCGAGGTTTCGCGAGGCAACAAGAGATGCAGCGGCACGGGTGCCGCGTCTAGGGAAATCAGCAGGCGTTGCTCGCGAACATGCGTCGGCAATTCGACGCGTTCTTCTAAGACGGACTCCCATTTCTTTGGCGGATCGATCGGGCCGAGCAGTTCGCAAAGCTTCGCGTGGAACCGCCCCTGCCAACGTCGGGCTTCGTCGAACGTACCGCCGCGAAACTGCATCGCCAACGACGCAGCCTGCTCCATTGCGGCCAATCTCCGACCGACCGACAGCACCTCGGTCGTCGGCTCTGCAGCCGCGGATCGTCGGACAGGGACCGCGGAGCCGAAGACCGCGGCCGATAAGGCCTGCAGGAAGCGCCGACGAGCAAACTCGGCGGATCGGGCGTCAGGCAGCATGGGGCAAGCTCCGGAAGTTTGGCAAAGCGAAGAACAATTTTCTTCAGACATCTGTTCGTTGACGTAAGTCCCGATCGACTTGCTCAGGCGTCGGCAAACTTGCGTCGACTCCTGAGCACGACGAGTGCGCAACCACTGCGCACCTCGCAAACGGCTTAGTGCGCACCCTTGTTGGTAAGCGCTCCGGTGGCGCACTGCGCACGCCCGGAAGTGCGCGGAATCGGCCGTAGTGCGCGGGCAGCAAATTGACGTAAGTCGGTAATCGTCACTATCGGGCCGGCGCGACTTACGTCGATTTCGCGACGACCGCGGCAATGTTTTATATCGAGTCCGTTGCATAGCGATCGCTCCCCGGGCCTCGGCCTACCACACTTGTTCAAAACGCCATTCTCAAGACGTTCGACGTACCGTCGATATTCATCTTTCGCGGCGCAGCACTCCGTATTGTCCCACAGGCCGGCGAGCGATTGCAAACGAAGATTTGGCCGGCCGAATCTTATGTTGGCGAAGCGTCATGCATTCCCCGCGCGCTTGGGCTCGGCAAGCGCCGCGCAACGACCGCTTTGCTATACTGGCGGTCTCCCACCTTTGCCGCGGCACACTTCGCATGACCTCCTCGTCACGACCGCCCGATACGTTCAACACCTCGTTTGCCGGCGACGCGAACGCGCCCGATTTGGCCTATCGTTTGTCTTACTTGGGATTGGGCCCCGCCGACCAAACGCGATTGCGAGAGCTCGGGCCGGTCGTTGAAGAGTTTAGCGCGGAACTTGTCGAAGCGTTTTATCGCCATTTGTTCTCGTTCGAGTCGTCGGCCCGCTTCTTGCGCGATCCACAGGTTGTGGAGAGGCTGAAGGAATTACAGCGGCAACATTTCGTATCGCTCACCGAGGCCGATTGGGACGAGAAATATGAAGAGCGGCGGCGGCGCGTCGGGCAGACGCACGCCAACGTCGGCATCGATCCCGAGCTCTTTCTCGGCGCTTACAACCAATACGTGCAGCAGGCGATTCCTCGCTATTTGGCGGCCGCCGGCGGCGGCGATTCACCGCAAATAGAAGCCGTGTTGTCGCTCTTGAAAGTCGTATTCCTCGACCTTGGCTTGACGCTCGATGCCTATTTCACGCAGGCCACGCAAACGATTCGCCAAGCCCTCGACATGTACTGGAAGGCCAACGTCGAACTGCGACAGTTCGCCCATTTGGCCTCTCACGATTTGAAAACGCCGCTGGCGACGGTCGCTAACTTTTGCGAAGAAGCGCTCGACGAGTTCGGCGAGCAAATGCCGACAGGGGCGAAGGACTTGATCGAGTCTGCGCGGCAGCGAACGTTCCGTATGAGTCGGATGATCGACGAGTTGCTCTCGGTCACGACGTCGTTTGATCTGCAATCGCAGCTTGCCGAAACGTCGACGCAGGCCGCTTTGGCGGACGCTCTCGAACGCCTCAAGCCGGTAATCGCCGAGAAGCAGCTCACGGTGAGCATGCCGGAAAGCTTGCCGATCGTCTGGGGAGACTTGGTGCGGTTGCGGGAAGCGTTTTACAATGTCCTCTCCAACGCCGTGAAGTTCTCGCCGGCCAAGACGGGCCGCATCGTCATGGACGTCCGTCCGATCGAGCGGGGCTACGAATTCTCGTTCGCCGACAACGGCCCGGGGATTCCGGCGGAAGACCTGGAAACGATCTTCGCTCCGTTTCGACGCTCGTCACGGCATCGCGACACGGCCGGCTCAGGCTTGGGGCTGTACTTCGCAAAGACGCTCGTCGAATATCAAGGCGGCGGCATTCGAGCCGAGTCGACTCCGGGGCAGGGGAGTTGCTTTTACATCGCCTTACGACAACCTGCCGAATAGCGCGACGGCATACGGACTTATTTGGGACACGACACGGCATGCGTTTTCTGATGGTCGGTGGTTTTCTCGGCGCCGGAAAAACGACGACGATCGCGCGGCTAGCTCGGCGTTTTGAAACGCTCGGCCAGCGTGTGGCGATCGTCACCAACGACAAGGCTTCGGAACTCGTCGACACGTTAAACCTGCGGGGCAGGGGACTGCACGTCGGCGAATTGCCGGGCGTGTGCTTTTGCGGCAACGTCGACGAACTTGTGGGGATGATCAATACGCTCGGCATGGCGGGAGAGCCCGACGTCGTGATCGCCGAGCCGGTGGGAAGCTGCCTCGACGTGGCGGCGACCGTGCTGCGTCCGCTGAAAATCGCATATCCCCAACGTTTTGAAATCGGCCCGTACGGCGTGGTCGTCAAGCCGACGCATGCCGCCAAGATTCTGCGCGGCGAAGAGAACGCCGGATACTCGCCGAAAGCCGCATATTTGTTTCGCAAGCAATTGGAAGAGGCCGATTTCTTTATCTTGAATCGGCTGGATCAACTGTCGCCGGAACAAGCGGACGAGATCGTCACTCTGTTGCGCGAGCAGTATGACGATCGCCCGGTGGTAAAAACGTCGGCGTTGACGGGCGCGGGATTCGACGACGTCGCCGAGATGTTCGATCGCCGCGGCGACTTCGGGATGCGCTCGATCGCGATCGACTACGACGCCTACGGCGCCGGGGAAGCGGAACTCGGCTGGCTCAACGCCGACATGCTCTTGCGCCGGGCGACCTGTGGAACTTGACGGATTGCTGACGACGCTCGTCGGCGCGATCGGCGCAGAGTTGCGCACGGCCGGCGTCGAGATCGGTCACTTGAAAGCCATCGGTATGCACGGCGGAAGCTTCGCCGTCGCCAATTTGGTCAGCAGCCGCTTAGATCCGGAACTCTCACGAGCCAGCCACGCGACGACCGACGCCTTGCACTTGGTGCTCAACGCGCAGCGTGGAGTGCGCTCCGGAATTGCTGCAGCGCACAGTCGCTTCCGGCTTGCGACTCCGCGGCCGAGCAATACGACTGCACGGTCGACGTCGTCGGCGAGCAATGTTTTCGCCCAGGAAACGGTGCTCACTAGGGCGGTAATGCGGAAACGTGAGTTTTCTGCGGCAGATCGCAGTTTCTAACGCGTCTCTTCGCGGCCCCTTCGTTTCCTAGCGGCAACGAACATCTCTGCGCCTTCGCGCGCCGGCGCGGTTGCAACACCGCCCAAGCTTCTGAGGGCTGCGACAAATTGACTGAGCTATTTCGCGAGGCCGTGCGTCACGTTGTCGCAAATTCAACTTCCATCCCCCTGAAGTAATGCACATGACGTCTATATATATTCTTTTTTATTGACGTAGTGCTTGCCCCCTTTAGAGTTGCGATCAGACGCTCTCCCGCAGAAGTTCCGCCCATGTGGAGCGGATTGGCTCGCTTCTGCAGCGAAATCGACAGCTAACCCGGCTGAGATTCTCTACGTCCATAGAGGCAGGCGCAATCTTTTCATGACTTTTTTTACCGCCCGCGTTCGGGCCAAATTCGGCCCTTGGAACGCTCCTCTCTTACGGCGTGCCGCACGCCGAACAAGAACCGGGCTTCGTCACACGATGACGATGTTGGCAATCGCCGGGGTAGCAACCGCGGGCCTGCCGTTGAACGCCGCCACCCTGTATTGGGACGTCAACGGCGCAGCCGCCGGCTCTTCCGCAACAAGTACGGCTGCCGGAACTTGGGACGCTACGACGGCCAACTTCAATTCGGCCGCGTCGGGCATCGGACCGACCGCGGCTTGGACGCCCGGCGACATCCTCGAATTCGAGCGCCGGCACGAATGCCACGGGTGCGTACGGCGTGACGGTCGTCGGCACGCAGCAGATCGGCGGGCTGCGTTTCGCGCGGGCAAGTGACGCTCGACGGCGGCACGCTGCAGATGACTTCGGCGTCCGACTACTACGTCGGTCAAACGCTCTTGGCCGTGATCAATTCGCAAATCAGCGGCGCTTTCGACCTGACCAAAACCGGCGACGGTACGCTCGTGCTCGGCGGTGCGAACACGTATAGCGGTCGAACGATTCTCGCCGGCGGTACGCTTTCCATTTCCGCCGACGGCAACTTAGGCGCAGCGCCGGCTGCGGTCGTGGCGGACTCCGTTCGCTTCGCGGCCAATAGCACGCTGCAGATCACGGGCTCGAGCAACCCGACGCTGAATTCCAACCGGGGCATCACCGTCGCCTCAGGCGTTTCCGGAACTCTGGAAGTGACGAGCGCCGCAAACACGGTGACGTATGCCGGGCTGATCACCGCCGCGGCCGATTCCACGTTCATCAAGGCCGGCCAAGGCACGCTCGATCTGCGTGCGGATCAGGCGGCTTCGCTACTGGGCAACCTCGTCATTGACGGCGGCACGCTCAAGCTCAGTGAGAACGGCGCCGCCGTCGGAATCGCCGGGCTCACTCTCAGCAATCTCGGCACGCTGACGCTGGACAATACGTCGGTCGTGTCGGGAGATCGGATCGCCGGACCGATCACGTCGCGCGGAGGTCGGATCAACTTTCTCGGCGGCTCGGCCCTGACGAATGAAACTCTCGGCCCCGTCACGCTCAACGGCGGCGCATTGGCGATCAACAGCGTTCCCGGCGTCGCCGGATCGACGCTGACGATCCCCCAACTCACGCGAAACGTCGGCGGCACGCTGTTTGTGAATGCCGTCGACCTCGGGCTGGGTTCGAACCAAGTGACGTTCACGACCGCACCCGCACTCGTAAACGGGCTACTCAAGTACGCCGTGGTCAATAACGGCGCGGTCACGCGATTGGCTCGCCACTCGGGGAACGGCACGTCGCTGGAAGCGCTGACGACCGGCTACGAGACGAGCGAGTTGAACTGGACGGCCGCCACGGTCAACGCCTTGGCGACGGCCGATCCCGTGATGACGGCCAATCGTACGCTCTACACCCTGACTCTCGACGGCAATTTCAATTTCGCCGCCCCGGCCGGGGATCGCACGCTCAACATGAGCGGCGCCGTGTTGCAAACGGGCGGCACGACGACGTTCGCCTCGACGACCACGAACGAATACATCTTCGCCTGGGGGGCGAACGAAGCCATCTACCACGTCTACGGCACGTTGCAGCTCGACCGTGCCAACACGAACTCCCTCACCGGCACCGCCGGCCTCACGAAGGCCGGCACCGGCACGTTGATCCTCAACGGCGCAAGCAGCTTGACCACGGCCGCGGCCGGTTCGGTGATCAACATCAACGAAGGAACATTGGAGTTGCGCGGCGGAACGTCGCTGTTGCCGTCGGGCAGCACGGCCGTCGTCAATCTCAACGGCGCAACGTTGCGGCTCAGCAACAACTCGAGCACCAGCTACAGCGGCGCCGTGTCGATCAATGCCGACACGTCCGTCATCGTCGACCGCGTGACGGCGGCCGCCACGGCGACAACGCATACGCTCGGCGCGACGACGCTCAACGCAGGCCGCATCCTGAGCGTGACCTCAAGCGACATCACTTCCGGCACCGCGTACGGGCTGACGCTCACCGCTCTCACGCTCAACGGCGCCGCCACGGTGAACGTCGCCAACAACGGCACCGGCCTCGGCACGCTGACTCTCGGGGCGACGACCGGCACCGGAATTCTCACGAAGCTCGGCGCGGGCGATCTGGCGAGCAGCAGTGCCACAACCAGCTTCTCCATGCCGATCAACGTGCAGGAAGGACGCGTCGCCTGGTCCAACACCAGCGGCAACGTCTCGGCCGACGCGTTGATTTACGGCAGCGGCGGCATTCATCGCAACGGCGCAGCCGGCACGACGACGCTCAACGCCCAGAACACGTTTACCGGTTCGGTGCGCGTCACGGCCGGTACGCTGGCGTTCAACACGGTGAGCAACAACGGCGGCACGGCGAGCAATCTGGGCCAAGGGATCGACGGCATCGAACTCAACGGCGGCGTCCTCTCGTTCGTCGGCTCGACCAATCAATCCACGGATCGCGGCATCACGCTCTTGGCCGCCAGCACGCTCAGCGCCGCAGGCGTCGGCGGAGCGACGATCAACTACGCCGGCCCGATCAATTCGGCGGGCTTTGTTCTCACCCTCACCGGCAACGCGGGAAGCGAAGGAATTCTCAGCGGCGTGCTGACGCAAACCGGCACCGCTGCCGACATCTCCGTCACGTCCGGTACCTGGACGCTTAGCGGCGGGACGAAGACCGTGGCGGACGACGTGATCGTCAACGGCGCGACGGCCGTACTCGATTTGAACACCACCGGCGTCCTTGCGGCAACGACCGGAACGAGCAACGGCCTCTATGTCGCACCGGCGCCGTCATCAACCTCAACGCCCACGACGTTTATGGTTCGGCGGCAGGACTCGACTTCATCATTCTGGGCGATAGCGGCGGCGGCAACGGCACGCTCAACACGAACACGTTCAACATCACCACGCCGCGGCTCGACGTCGGCCTCACGACGGCCGGGTTCACCGGCACGATTCTCGGCACGGGCACCGTCACGGTCACCAGCGACATCAATTTTTACGCCGGCCGGATCGACGCCAATCTGGCCGGCGCCGCCGTCTTCGAAAAATTCGGCTTCGGCACATTGACGCTGGCCGGAGACAATTCGGGGCTCACGTCGACTTCGGCCGCCCGGATCGACGACGGCGTCGTGATCCTCGACTTCGCGAACAATCTCGCCTCTAAGTTCCGCGCAGGGACGACGATCGATCTCCGCGGCGCGACGATCTCAATGACCGGCAACGCGACTCAAGCGGCGACGCAGAGCATCGGCGGGCTCTCGCTCGCCAACGGCGGGGCCAGCGTCATCGAAGTGAGCGGCAACGGGTTTGCGACGACATTCAACCTCGGCACGCTCACGCGCAGTAATGCGGCCGCCGACGGCACGCTGCTGATCAAGACCTCGAACCTGGGCGTTGTAACGACGACGAGCGCGAACAACGTCGCGACGACCGCGGGAATTCTCGGCGGCTGGATCACGATCGACGAAGGAGCCGGCGTGTATTTCGCACGCAACGACGGCAGCGGGAAAATCGCGGCGGCCGTCACAACTCCCGAAGATTCCGTCTCGGCCTGGACTCCGTACGCCAACATCACGGACGTCGCCGGGTTCAGCGGGTCGCTCTACGGATTCGCCGTCAATAGCCTGCGTTTCAACGCCGACGCCGCGTCGACCATCACGGTCGCTCACGACGGACAACTCCACATTCAATCCGGCGGCATTCTGATGAATGCGGGCGTAGCGACGGGAACGCATTCCATCTCCGGCGGCACCCTCAACTCCGGCAACGGCGAACTGATCTTCTTGCTGGAAGGCACGGCGGCGTTCAACGTGTCGTCGAACATTCGCCCGACCAACGGCGTGACGAAGACCGGCCTCGCGACGCTCACGCTCTCCGGACAAAACGTGTATACGGGCCCGACCGACATCCAAGGGGGAACGCTGATCGCCGCCGGCGGCAACGCCGTGGGAGATACTTCGGCCTTGGCGATTGCGACCGACCAAGCCTCGACGTTCCAAATTCTGGCCGACGAAACCATCGGCAACATTTCCGGAGGCTCGGCCGCCGTCGGATATTTGTTCGGCAATATCGACGTCGGCTCCTACACGCTGACGCTCAACCAAACGGGAAGTACGACTTACGCCGGCATCTTCAGCGGCAGCGGCGCGATCGTTCGCAACGGTACGTCGGGCGTGGGAAATCTGCAGTTGACCGGAGGGAGCGGCGCGAGCTTTACGGGAACGTTCACCATCAACGGCGGTCTGGTCTACATAGAATCGGCCGGAACGATGAACGCCTCGGCTTTCATCGTGAACAAAGGCGCGTCGTTTCTCATCAGCAATAACGGCGGCACGCGCCCGGCGCGAATCCTCGATACCACGCCGATCACGCTCAATTCGGCCGACGGCTCCTGGAACGGCGAGACGAAGGTGAGCGGCCTCTCGACGCGCACGGACCAGGCCACGACGACGAGCGAAACGTTCGGCGCTCTCATTTTTAACTCCGGGTCGAGCTATCTCCGCGGCGACGTTTCGGGAGGAAGTTCGGGAACGCCGGCTTCGGCCGACCTGATCGCCGACAATTTCGTCCGTAATAACAACGCAACCGTGACGGCCCGCGGCATCGCCATGGGTTCGACGACGGCCAGCAACCGGAACCGCTTCCGCATCGGTACGACGACGAACGAAACCGCATTTATCGGAACGCTCGTCGGCGCCAACGGAGCGGCGGGCACCACGACGATCAGCATCGTGCCGTGGGGTCTCGGGGAAACGACGTCGACGGCTCTGGCCGACACGAACATGGGCAATTCGCTGATGACGTACGTCGCCGGGGCGGGCTTCCGTGCCTTGGACCTCGCGACCGAGTACGCCGCGCTCGCTTCCGCCGGAACGAACGACAATGCCCGCGCCTCGCTGACGGCCGACGCCAATTTGGCCGGCAGCAAGTCGGTCAATGCTCTCGTACTGCACAACGCCGACACGGCGGCCTCCACGCGCAGCGTCAACGGCGGCGGGGCCGGCCAAACGCTGACGATTCGCAGCGGCACGCTGCTCTTCACTCGCGACGTTGCCGGAACGGGTTCGTACGGCATCAACCTCGGCGGTTACGGCGGCGGCATCGTCGTCGGCGGGACCACGGCCGAATATGTGTTCTTCGTCGTGAACCCGGATGCGGCGGCGCCGACCAAGACGTTGACGGCGACGATCAATTCGCCGCTCACCTCTGCGGCCGACATCACCAAGTCCGGACGCGGTACGCTTGTACTGAACACCGCGAACACGGCCGGCGGCGGCGTACACAAGACCACGCTCAATGAAGGCATTCTCCAAATTGGCGATCTCGATCACATCGGCGGCGCCACCGGCGGCTTGGTCTTCGCCGGCGGCACGCTGTTGCTGGGTTCCACGTTCGACCCGCTGACCGACGATCTCTCGACGCGCACCATCACGTACCTCAACGGCGGCGGCACGCTCGACACCAACGGTAAGAACCTCACGTTCGCCGGCAACTACGGCGCAGGGGACGGCTCGTTCACGAAAGCCGGCCTTGGCGACCTTACGCTCACGGCCGCCGCCGCGCACACCGGCGCGACGCGAATCAGCGCCGGTCGTGTGATCTTGGCCGGCGGCGACGGACGACTCTCCACCGGCGCATTGGCAGTGGCGGGAACGCTACAACTCGGCACGGCCGCCGCCACCGCGAATCAGACGGTGGCGGAGCTTTCCGGAGCCGGCACGCTGGTCGGCGGAGCGGCGACCGTATCGACATTGACCGTGAATCAGGCCTCGGCGACCACGTTCTCCGGCGTCATCGGCGGCGCAGGCCCGAACGAAAACAACATCGCCCTGGTGAAGTCGGGCGTCGGCACGCTGACCCTGGGTGGGACGACCAACACTTTCACCGGCGGCATCACGATCAAGGGGGGCACGCTCTTCGCAGGCAACAACGCGAACACGTTCGGCGGGGCGGGGAACACCATTACGCTCGGCGACACTTCGGGCAACGCCGACGCGTCGGTCGTTTTCTTCAACACGCTGACGTTTGCCAATCCGATCAACGTGGCCGCCGGCTCGACGGGCCGATTCACGATCTACGGCGGTCTCACTACGGGCGGCCCGACGCTGAGCGGCGCGATTACGCTTAACAACAACTTGATTCTGTCGCGAAGGAACAAGCGGCACGATGACCGTGACCGGCGGCATCACCGGCGCCGGCAACTTGCTGATCGCCAATCATTCCACGACGACCGGCGTCATCAGCATCTCGACGGGCGCCGTAAACCACGCCGGTTCGATCACCAACGCCGGCTCGGCCCCGAACGCCACGACGATCTCCGCCAGTATCGGCTCCAACGTCACCGACATCGTGCAACGCAGCGTCACGTCTGCAATGGTGTTGAGCGGAACGAACATCGGCTACGTCGGCGCAACCGTGGTCAGCGCCGGCTCGCTCAGCATCACCGGAGCGCAACGAGCCCGCTGGCGACGAGCTCCGTGACGGTCGCGGGCGGCGCGACGCTGAATCTCGTCAACACGGCCGGCCAAGCGATCAATCTGGCGCGGGAGCTCTGAGTCTCGGCGTAGGCGCGGGCAATACGACGCTCGGCTTCGAACTCGGCTCGACGAGCGCCTACGACCGCATCATCACCAGCGGCGCGGCGGTGACCTCGGGCGACATCCTCTTCAATTTCACCGGCCTCAGCGGCTTCGGCGCAGGAACTTACGACCTGCTCACCGCACTCGGCGGCGGCCTCAACAACGCGACCTACAACATCGGAACGATCGCCGGATCGGTCGTCGGCGTGACGCTGTCGCTCGCCACGAGCCCGACGGCGGTGCAGTTGAACGCCGTTCCGTCGACCGGAACGTTCTACTGGAACGGCTCGATCAACCAAGCCTGGGCGGGAACAGCGGGCCTCACGACGAACTGGACGACCGATCTGGCGGGGACGGTGAACGCCAACGGCACGCCCGGCGCGGCCTCGAGCGTGATCTTCTCCACGTCGAACCAGACGGCGACGACGCTCACCACGACGCTCGGGGCGGCCTTCAGCATTCGCGATCTCACGTTCAACAACTCGCTTGGCTCCGGGCCGCTGGCTTCGATCACCATCGCACCCGGCACCGGAGGAACTCTGACGATCACGCCGACCGCCGCCACGGAAGGGATCAACATCCAAGCCGCGCGCCGGCGACGATTGCGATCACCGCGCCGCTCGTGCTCGGTGCGAACCAGACCTGGACCGTGGCCGACGCCGCGACGACGCTCACCGTGAGCGGCAACATGAGCGGCACGGCCGACCTCACCAAAGCCGGCCTCGGCACGCTTACGATCTCCGGAACCAATAGCAACACGGGAACGACGACCGTGGCGGCGGGGATCCTGCAGGCGGGAGCCGCGACAGGGCTGAACGCGACGTCGACGCACATCGTTGAAGCGGGGGGCACGCTGCGGCTAAATAATTTCGCCGTGACGATCGGCGGGCTGTCAGGGGCCGGCACCGTCGAAATTGGTCCTTCGGCCACGGCCGCGCGATGCTGACGGTGGGCGGGAACAACCAGTCGACCGTGTTTAGCGGCGTCCTGCAAAACGGCAACGCGGGAAATTTCGGCCTGGGGCTCACGAAGACCGGCACCGGTTCGCTCACTCTTTCCGGAGCGAACACGTACACGGGAAGTACCGTGATCAGCAACGGCACGTTCAACCTGACCGGCTCGATCACCGGTAACCCGGCCACGAGCGTGTTTGCCTTCGGCGGCACGGCGAACAAAACGATCGTCAACGTCAGCGGCGATATGACGCTCTTCAGCTTCACCGGCGGCAACACGGCCGGCGGCACGGCGATCTACAACCAAACGGCCGGCAACGTGACCGTGACCGGCGACACCGGCTCGGCGACCTACGTGGCCGGCGCCCTCAACTCTTACGGGTATTTCAATCTCACCGGCGGCACGTTCAAGGGGCTCAATCGCTTCGCCTTCTCGGTCACCAACAATCTCGCAGGTCAGGCGACGTCGGTCGTGTACGTCGGCGGCAACGGATTCCTCGACTTGCGCAACAGCGAGTGGACGCTGAACTACAACCACGCCCAAATCACCGTCGCGGAGAACGGCGTCATCGATCGATCCGGCGCCGCTGCGGCGTTCGGTCTGATCATGAACTCGACGCAGCCCGGCACGGTGTACGGCGTTCTGAATATCGCCGGCGGCTCCTTCCTCACGACGACGCAAGCATTTCGGTACGGCAACAGCACGGGCGCCGGAGCCGGCAACGGAAACACGGCGATGGTCAATCTCGCAGCGGGCACGCTGCAGATTGGTACGGGAATGAGCGTGAGCTATCCGGCCGACGGCGGAAATTTCGGCTACTACAACTTTGCGGGCGGCACGTTGAAGTACGCCGCCTCCGTCAGCAACTGGGTTCCTGCATCCACTGCGGCCATGTCACACACGCCCACCGTGTTTGGCGCGATCGACAACAGCGCCGTCGCCGGCGCACCGTCGTTCAACGGCGGTCTGATCATCGACACCGACGGCTTCAGCTCGGGCTTCACCGTGCCGCTGTTCGGCGCAACCGGCGCGGGCGTCACGCAGGCCAACATGACAGTGAGCGGCGGCACCGGCTATATCGGCGCTCCGGAAGTGATCTTCAGCACAACCGGCATGCTCCCCGGCGGAACGCCCGCTTCGGGCTACGCGCTCATCAGCGGCGGGGCGGTGGTCGGCATCGTCATCACGTCCCCGGGAACCTACGCGCCGGGCACTATTCCCACGGTTACGCTCACCGGCGGCGGCGGCACCGGGGCCTCCGTTTCACTCAGCGCGCTGAACACGCTCAACACGGCCGGCGGGCTCACGAAGATCAGCCCCGGCACCTTCACGCTCGGCGCCGCCAATACTTACACCGGCGCGACCACGGTGCTCGGCGGCACGCTAACGCTCGGCGTCAGCAACGCGCTGGCCGATGCGAGCACCGTCGTCGCTTCGGGCGGCATCTTCAACATCGCGACGTTCAGCGACACGGTCGCCGGCGTGAGCCTATTCAGCGGCTCGATCATCGGCACCACCGGCGTGCTCACGTCGACCTCGAACTTCGACCTGCGCGCCGGCACGGCCACGGCCATCCTCGGCGGCGCGGTGGGCGTGAACAAAACCACGGCCGGGCTTGTGACGCTCAGCGGCGTGAACACGTTTTCCGGCGCCGTCAACGTGCTCGGCGGCACGCTGGCCTTCGGCACGTCCGCCAACCTCGGCGACGCTTCGGCCACGAACATGCTGAACGTCAACGGCGGCACGCTAAGCTACACCGGCACGGCCACGGTCGACCTCGGCATAAACCGGATGCTCAAGCTCGACGGCACGGCCACGCTCAACGCGTCCAGCTCCACCGGCGTCATCAACTATTCGGCCGGCGTCGATTCCGCCAGCACCGGCAATCTCATTAAGACCGGCCCCGGCACCGTCATTCTCGGCGGCAACACGGTGCTCAACGGCGGCACCGTCACGGTGAGCGACGGCACGCTCCGCGCCGGCTTCGGCCTCAGCGGAATCAGCGCCCTCAACGTCGCTCCCGGCGCGACCATGGACTTCACCAACGGCGCGGCGCAAAGCTTGGCGAACCTCGCCGGCCTGACGCTCGGCAACGGCTCTCGCCTCCGCTTCGAGCTCGACACGCTCCTCAGCGACAGCCTCGCCCTCAACGCCGTGACCGCCGCCACGGTGAGCGGCACCGTCATTCTCGACTTCATCAGCACCGGCGGCGGCGTCTCGTCCACGACCTACACGCTGATCTCCTCCGCTGCAGGCGGCCTCGCCGGAGCCGCTTACCAACTCGGCACCGGCGTCAGCGGTTGGAACTTCATTCTCAACAGCACAGACACTGAAGTCACCGTCACCGCGACGCCTTACACGCCCATCTACTGGCGCGGCGGCCGCAACTTCTCCTGGGCCACGCTCGCCGGCCCCATCGAGAATTGGACCACCGACGCCGCCGGTCTCAACAACGCCGGGCACGTGCCGGGCTCGGGCGAAACGGTCATCTTCAGCGCCCTCGGCGCACCGTTTACCAGCGGAACTCAAATCACGACGACGCTCGACTCGCCGTTCCAAATCGACAGCCTCATCTTCGATCCCGTCCCGACCGGCGTCACGGCCCTCACGATCAACCCCGGCGTCGGCGGCTCGCTGCAACTCTCTCCCGTCAGCTCTTCGGCAGGTATCGAAGTGCGCGACGGCGGCGGCAACGTCACGATCGCCGCTCCGCTCACCGTCGGCGCGTCGCAAACCTGGCAAGTCACCGCGACCGGCGGATCGCTCATCATCTCCGGCGTCGTCTCCTACTCCAATCCGGTTCGCAAAACCGGCGCAGGTGCGCTCACGCTTTCCGGAGCCAATACCGGCGTCGGCGGCCTTTCGCTCTTGGGCGGCTCGCTCAACATCAATTCCGCCACGGCCCTCGGCTCCGGCACGTTCACCATCGGCTCCGGCACCACGATCAACAACTCCACCGCCGCCGCGATCACGCTGTCCACCGCCAATCCGCAAAACTGGAACGGCAACTTCATCTTCACCGGCACGCGCGATCTGAATCTCGGCACGGGCGCCGTCACTCTCGGCGCCAATCTCATCCTCACCGCGTCGGCCAACATCCTCACCGTGGCAGGCTCCATCGGTGACGCGGGAGCCAACCGCTCGATCAACAAGGCCGGCTCCGGAACCCTCCTTCTCTCCGGCAACAACACGTTCGGCGGCGGGCTCACGCTCGACGCCGGAACGCTCGTCATCAACCACGGCGGAGCTCTCGGCACGGGCCTCTTCACCATCAACGCCGGAACGATCAACAACACCTCCGGCCTGCCCGTTTCAAACATCAATAACAACGCCCTCCGATTCAACGGCAACTTCACTTTCACCGGCGCCAACTCTCTGAACCTGGGCACGGGCCCCGCAACGCTGGGAGCCAACACCACGATCACCGTCTCGGCCAACACACTTACGATCGGCGGAATCGTCGGCGACGGTGCCAACGATTTCAACTTGGCCAAAAACGGCGCGGGAACGCTCGTCCTTGCCGGCCTCAGCAGCAATTCGGCCGACAACTTCTCCGGTAACTTCATCCTCGACGGCGGCATCACCACGCTGCTGTCCAGCGCCGCGCTCGGCGGTTCGCTGTTCTTCGGCGCGAGTTCCGGCAGCACCACCGCCAGCACGCTGAACCTCAACGACGCCGACCTCACGATCGAAGGAGCCATGACGGCGCAGTCGAACTCCGCAACCGGCAACACGCTTAGCATCGGCGCGTCGCGAACTCTCACCGTCGGCGGCAACGTCGCCATCGGCGCGGCGGGTACCGGCACGAACGGCCGTTTCACCGCCAGCGGCGTCAACGGCACCTGGAACGTCGCCGGCCTCAGCCTCACGTTCCGCGCCGGCGGCGGCAGTTCCGCCGCATCGACGAACGTCCTCGACATGCGCGGCCTGTTCGCTTTCAACGCCGACCTCGGTTCGACCGGCGCGTTCCGAGTCGGCAGCTCAGACACCGGTTCCGCCGCGGATACGAACACCGTCTACTTGGCGCTCAACAGCACGATCAAGGCCGGCACGTTCGACGTCGGCGGCACCACCACCCACGGCGGCTTGAACACGTTGGCGATGGGAACCGGCACGACGACGATCTACGCCAACACCATCGCCGTCGGCAGCTTTGAAACCAGCACCGGAGCCCGCCGCGGCAGCGGCGTCCTCACGTTCGAAAGCTCCTTGGCCGGTACCGTCGTAATGCGCGGCCTAAACGGCGTCGGCCCCGCCTCGCTGAACATCATGAACTCCACGGCCGCCGTCACTACGGCGCTCAACGGCCAAGTGCTGCTCGCCGGCCACCAAGCGGACCTGCTCCTCAGCACGCTCAACATCGCCGTTCGCGGCGGCTCCACCGTCGTCACGGATTCCCACGAGGGAACGCTGACGTTTGATCAAGGCGTGCTGTCGGCCGCGACCGTCGTCCTCAGCAATCGTGCGGGCACCACCTTCACCACGGGTCAAACCGTCGGCACGATGACCCTCGGCGGCACGACCTCCGGAACCGCGGTCACGTTGGGAACGGTGACGATGAGCCAAAACTCCGTGAGCACGGCCAACTCTTCCGGCAACGCGATCTCCGTCATCAATCTCAGCGGCATCGGCACGACGACGATCACCACGCTCAACATGGGCTCCAACACGGTCTCCGGCGCCACGCGCCGTGAGCGGCACCCAAGCCACGCTCAATATCAGCGGCAGCACGACGACGATCGGCGCGCTCAACATGGCGGTCAACAGCGCCACCGCCGCCGTCACGCAAGCTACGACCGCCGCTTCGACGATCAACATCAGCGGCGGCACGGTCAACGTCACGGGCAACGTCTCCATGGGCAACACCACGGCGAACGCCCTGAACGTCGTCGACAACCTGATCAACATCACCGGCGGCTCGTTCATCGTCGACGGCAACATTAACTTCACCAACGGCGTCGGCACGGAAACCGCGACCATCACGCTCGACGGCGGTCTCTTCGATATGACGGCCGGCACCATCGGCACTGCCACGACGCTCATCAACTTCAACGCTCGCTCCGGCACGCTCCGCAACCTCGCTCAATTCAACGGCGGCGCAGGCCTCGTCAAAACCACCTCCGGCTTGCTCGTGCTCGAAGGTACGAACACATACACCGGCGGCACCACGATCAGCGCGGGCACTTTGCAGATCGGCTCCGGCGGCGCGACCGGCACTCTCGGCGCGGGCACAGTCGCTAATAGCGGCGTGCTCTCGTTCAATCGCAACAACAGCTACGCCGTCGGCGAGCAAATCACCGGCTCGGGCGACCTCGTTCAAGCCGGAACCGGCACCACGATTCTCACCGCGGCCAATAGCTACGTCGGCCTCACGTCCATCAACGCCGGAACGCTGCAACTCGGCAACGGCGGCACGACCGGATCGCTCTCCGTCTCCAGCGCCGTCGTCAACAACGGCACGCTCGCCTTCCTGCGTTCTAACGCCGTCGTGCAAGGCGTAGACTTCAGCCCCGCTCCGATTACCGGAACCGGCTCGCTCGTGCAGGCCGGCTCCGGCATCACCACGCTCACCGCCGCCAATGCCTACACCGGCACGACGACGGTCAACGCCGGCGTGCTCACCGTCAACGGTTCCATCGGCGCGTCTCCCGCAAGCTTGGCCGGCAACGTCTCCGTCAACTCCGGAGCCGTTCTCAACGGTAACGGCTCCTTCAATCTGGCCGCCGCGTCTCGCGTGGAAGTCAACGCCGGCGGCGTCTACAGCAGCGGCGCGAACATCAACAACACGGCCTACAGTGCGCACGGCGTCGGCCCGTCGACGGCGACGAACGTCTCTTGGAACGATTCGGCCAATCTCGTGTTCGATTTTTCCGTCGGCAACGCCTCGAGTCTGGCACCGGGCGGCGCCACGGACTGGGACTTCCTCACCGTCGCCGGAAATCTCAATCTCACTTCGAGCGGTTCCGGCTCGCTCACGCTCTACGTCAACTCCTGGAACCTGCTGTCGACTCCGGCCTACGGCACGGCCGCCGGGTTCGATGCCGCCTCCACGACGACGACCGGCACCAGCGAAGGAGGACGAGACTATCTCTATCGTTGGTTGTGGGTCGACGCCGGCTCGCTCACCGTCAACGGCGCAGCCGTCGGCCCGTCCGATCTCTCGCTGTTCAACGTGATCGCCGATGCCAATAGCCCGCTCTACGGCGCAGGCGTCTTCAATGCCGCCGGCGGCAACTACACCGCTCCGCTCGGCGGCGGTCAGTTCTGGGTCAGCACGAACGGCAGCGATCTGTTTATCAACTACGCCGCCGTGCCCGAGCCCGGCAGTCTATTGCTCGTCGCCGTCGCCGGCCTCGGCGGCTATTGGCATCGCCGCCGCCGCAATCGGCTCAACGCAGATTCAGCCGTCCCCACAGATTCGTGCAAGCATAATCTCTCCGGGAATGTCGTCGACGAGGCCCGTCGCCTGATTCGACCAATACGAACGCAAGTTCGTATCGGTGCCCGCCGCATCGCCGAACGTCACGCCGAAGTCGCCGCGTAACGTGGTTCCCGGAGTAGGCGTCAGCCTCAATTCCGCCAGCGGCAAACTTGCCTTCACCGTGTATCCGCCGGCCTCCTTCTTCACGTCGATCCGCGCATCGTCGAGCCGTCGCACGTCGTCGACCTTCGCGCCGCGCCACGGCGACGTAAATTCCACCGGGTTCTTCCCGCCCGGCTTGCGATAGTCGTACAACACGGCGACCGGCTTCCCTTCAAACGCTCCGACCAACAGCCGCTTGTCCCCCGCCGTCGGTTCGCGTCGTTTCGGATCGGCTCCCGTATCGGCGCCGAACTGAAAGTCGACCGTATCTCCGGTCGCAAAGAGCTTCGTCCAGTCGCGTCCGTTGTTCACCCACGGCGACGGATCTTGCACGCGCCAAGTGAGGCGTAACTGCGTCGAATCGAAAGACGCCTCGACCTGCGTCTTGAACTTGCCGCTCTTATCCCAAGCAATCGTTCCCGGCAGGTCCGCTTCGGCCGCCTGTTGCTTCGCCGCCACGTCGCGCAACAAACGCCGCTCGGCCGCGTCAATCTGCGACTTCGTCACCTCCAACGTCCCGGCCGTACGTCGCACCTTGTCGAGCCCGGTCAGTTCGTAAATCCGATACGGCCCGTGCCCGATCTGCACGTAATATTTTCCGCTCTTCGCATCGCGCGCGAACGAGCCGCCGAAGATTTCGCCGCCGAGCCGATATTCGTTCTTCAAATAGCTCACGCGTACGTCCACGAACGCTTCGTCGAGATAAATTCCGTCCGTCGTCAGCACGAAACATCGGCCGTGATTGCCGTTCACAAACACCACGTCGCTCGTCTCGTCCAACGGAGCCGTGCCGAGAAACGCCATGACGCCTTGCATCACGCCCGGCTCGGGCAGGGGCGCATCGTGCGAACCATGCACGTCGCTCCACGCGTTCGCATAGCTCCAGAGATGCCTGCCGTCGACGTCGTAGGCGTTCATCTCCGGATCTGAGTTCAACAAAAACCGCCCGAACCGATCGCGAATCGTCGCCACGCCGCTCCGTTTGTAGCCGGGCGTCAGCTCAATCGGCGTCGCTTTCGCTATCGCTTCGTCGAGCGTCGGATAGTCGGGAGTGCCGCCGGCGAGAAATCCTCGCGGGCGAATCGCCGCAATCTTCACTTGCGATTTGTCGGCCGTCGGCATGGAGAACGTCAGCGAGTTTTGCAGATGCCCCCACGGCCCGCCGGCGTAGTCGATTTGGTCGCCGCAGAAATCGAATTCCTCTTTCTGCGCCGCACCGTCGCCGTTGCGATCCACCCACAACACGCCCATTCCGCGCTGCGACCAAGGCTTCCCCTCTCCCTTCGGCCCCGGCTTTTCGTTCTTTCGCTTCTCCGGCCACTTCTCGTAAAACGCGTCGATGTACGCCTGCGGCGGTTGCCACTGAAACGCATAAGCGAAGTGGTGCGTCCCGGCGGTCGCCGCCACGTCGCGCAGCGTGCCGTCGGCCAGCACTTCGGAAATCAGCGCCAGCTTTCCGCGCGTGCAAACGAACGTCCGTCCGGCTTCGCGGAAGAACACGTAACTGTGCGGCTCAAAATGCCCGAGGTGTCCTTCATCTAAGCTCAGCACGTGCGTCGGGCGGGCCGTTTTCTTTTCTAAGTCGACGTCCCAAAAGCAGCCAAGCCCGATCCAACGTCGCGGATTCTCCGGATCGAAGCCGCTGCCGTCGCCGCCGTAATGCGGCATGCCGAACTTCTCGACGACGACGTCGTCTTTCGCCAAGTCCCAAGCAATCACCCGCTTCGGGTTCCAACGCTTCTCCGTCACCCACAACTTTCCATCCGGACCGACGACCAGTCCTGCGGGATGAACCATCCTTCGCGGATCGTACCGGCCGCGATACGGCCCGCCGGCGACGCCGATCACCGAAATTTCGCGACCGTCGGCCGTGTATGCCGCACCTGATGCGTCGCCCCGTCGCTGACGAAGAATTCGCCGTTCGCCGCAACGGCCAGCCCCGCCACGTCGGCATGTTCCACCATCAGCTTGCCGTCGCGAATCCGGACGATGCCGCGATCCGTCGCCGCAAGAACTTCCTTGCCTGCCGCGAGGTGACGCACGCCTTCCAGCGGCAACTTCTCGATCGTCCGACCTGTCGTCGCGTCGAGTACGAAGATCGCTCGCTTGTCGCGCGAGCCGACGTAGAGCTTGCCGTCGAGTACGGCCAAACCGCCGAGATTGAACGACTTCAAATCGCTCTTCGGCCCGACCGTCATCGCGTCGACTCCCATCGCACGCTGCTTTCCCGGCCATTCGACGAGCTTGCCCGATTTGATGTCGTATCGCACGACGGTGACCTTCCAGACGGTGCTCCAGTTCGGATTATTGAAGTCCGGTCGACCTCCCCAGGCGAAACCGTCTTGAGTGCAGTATAAATACTGCGAGTCGGCGGCGACGGCGTTGTGCTGAATGCCGAAGCCGTGCTGATGCTCGTAACCTTGCACGAGCCGGCCCTGGCCGTCGAGCGCGACCAACGCCCAACCTCCTTCGGTGACCGGAGCCGAGAAGAACACTGCGCTCGCCGTTGGTCGTCGCATGGTGCAACGTGCTGTGATTCGGCCCCCACGGCTCGGTCGTCGGTTCGTCGCCGTTCGCAAAGTTCATCACGTACTGCGGACGAATTCCTTCGTGCGTGACGCCGCGCCACGTGAGCGCCCGGCGCAACCAGCTTGCCGGCCTCGTCTCGCCCGTCCCAAACCAACGTGTGTCGCCCGGCCGCAAAGCTTCTACCTGCGGTGAGATTCCGCACTCGATCGCCCTGCGGGTTCTCAATGACGATCGCCGCCTTTCCTTCGCTCGGTTGCTCAAATTCAATTCGAATCTCTTGCCGCCGAGACGTGACCGTCTCCCGATAGGAATCGAGATCAAACTCGGCCCAAGCGGCGGGATCGTCGTCGAACGGCGCGGTGAATCGGCCGGTTGTCCGCAAATCCCCGGCGTTCTCGAACGCCCTCCTGTTCGACGGCCACGGCCACGCGCAATTTCGCCGGAGAACCTTCCGGCAACTTCGCCGCCGTTCCTTCAACGACCACGGCGGCCGTTTCCGTCGCCACGCCCAAGCGCACTTTGGCGGCGGCCGTGCGCACGGAAACCGTACCGGCGGTCACGGCCACCTCGATCGGCAAGCCACCGGCACGTCCGATCTCCACATAGTCGCCCCCGACCCGTTCCGTCGGAAAATCTATCCGCGCGACAAGTTTCTTCGCCGGAGCAGGGCTCCTCAGCTCCAACTTCACGAGCCGCTGCCGGCCGCGTTCGTAAACGACGACCTGCGCGAGCCGGCGATCGCAATCTGCGCGGGCCCGTCAAGGCCGGCGAATGTCCGAGGTTCGGAGTCGAGCGAATCGTACACGGCCGCCAGCCCGCGTCCCGGGTCGCTCACGGCCAAGCGGCGTCCGTCGCTCTGCACGAACACGTCGCCGGTATGCTTCGTCAGCCGTTTGACTTCTTGCAAGTTGCGGTCGAACACGACGATCGCATCCGTATCTCCGGCGAGCAGCCGGTCGTGGAACCAAGCTAGGCTCGTGCAATTCTTCAGCCCCGGCAATTTCACCGCCGTCGGTTTGCCCGACAGGTGCCCCTGGTCGGAGATCGGCAATAGAAACGCTTCGCCGGTCGGCGTCGTCGCGATCAGTCGCTTGTCGAACACGGCCGCGCCGGTCACGTTCTCCGGCAAGACGAAGTCTTTGATTCCCGGCGTTTCCAGATGCGAAAGCCCGGCCGCGTCGATCGCCGGCCCGCGTGCGAGTTGCACGTTACTGTAATGTTTCTTGAGAATGCACAGCGTCTTGCCGCCGAGCATCACCGGTTGAGCACAAACCGACGGCTCCAGATCGCCAAGCGTAAGCAACGATTGCGGCTCGTCCGTCCAGCGCCAACTTCCGCGCGACGTCCAAATGCGCCCTTCGTCGTCGATCGCGAGGCCCTTAAGTCCCGTAAGTCCGCCGATGCGGCGTACGACATCGAAGCGATTCTCGGCGTCGTTCCACAGCACCAGCTGGATCACGCCTCCCATGCCGCCGACGGCGTACAGCCCGTCGCGAATGCGCACCATGCCGCGGCCGTTCGTCAGGTCGTTGCTCTGCGGCATGTACCCGATAAACGATCCGGAACCGCCCCCGAGCACGACGCCCGGCTCCGGTTCGAAGTTCTCGTTCATCCGATTGATCGTGCCGTGCCAAGCATGGCTAAACCAATGCCGACCGATCTTCTGCGGCCGCTCGCCGTAAAAACTTTTCGGAAAGCCGGGCTTCGGCTCGCCGCTCTGCCACGCGAAGACCTTCCCTTCGCCGAAGCCGTAAATGGTGCCGTCGGCCTCGACATGAACGGCTCCCAACCGTGCCCCGGTCGGAAGCATTGACTGACGCTCTCCCGTCGCCGGGTCGACCACGTACATCACGTCTCCCTGCACGACCACCGCTCGCTCACTGAGCGCGCTCGATGCCAAGAGATCGACCTCTCCCTTCAGCCGCACCGGCTTCGTTCCCGCCGGCGTGCCGATCGGCAGCGCATACAAAGCCTTCTTAAGCTTCATCACCAGCCGATCGCCGACGTGCGTCAGTTGATCGCTTCCCCGTTCGTCTCCTTCGGGAATGTCAAAACTCGCCAAGAGCCGACCGTCGAGCGCGTAGCGATTGAGCCGTGTCGCACCGCCCCGATCCCGAAACAGCGCCGTCGTCGTCGAGCACCGGACCGATGCAGGCCGCCGACTTGCCGACAAAGACCGCTTGCCCGTCGTCGGAATTTCCCAACGACCCGGCAAACCGCAACTCCTCGGCCGACGCCGAAGCGCAGACAATCGCCGCCGCCATGATCGTCCGCCCGATCAACATCACTTTCATAGTCCGCTCACGCCTCACGGTTCTGCACGGTTCGATCGACCAAGCGGACGATCCTAACCTGAGAGCGGCGGCCTGGAAACGGTCGGCCCCGCTTCGATCAACGCGAGGAAAGTGAACACACGCTGTGACTTTGTGCCGTAAGCGGAGCCGACGACTCGGCCTAGTCGCACGCGGCCATCGCGTTCACGTCGTCAAGAATTCGCGGCCACTGACGGCGGAGCAAGTCGAACGATTCGTTCAACTCCGACGCATTCTCATGTTGCGCCGCCATCTCCAAGTCACGAACGAGATCGCCCGCCGGCTGCCCGAGCATTCGCAGTTGCCCCTGCAGCAAATGGGCGACATGAAACGCATCTTCATTGCGAGACTCGCTGACCGCCTGTTGCAAGCGATCGAAACTTCGCGGAGCTTCGCTAAGGAATAGCGACACCAATTCATCGAGCAGCGCCCGATTGCCGCCGAGCCGTCTCTCGAGCACCAGTTCGCGAGCCGATAAATTCGGCGACTCGGCGGATTCCGCACTTTCGCAGCCTTCACCGGCTTGCGAACTAGCAGAACTCACGGCTTGCAACACCTGAGCCAGTTCGGATCGGGAAAACGGCTTGATCAACCGACCGTCGACATCGGCCGAGTCCGACGATTTAGTCGCCTCCGAAACGGCGTCCGCTGTGACCAACCACACGACGGTGCGCCGCCTACCTTGATCGCGCTCGCATTCTCGCAACTCCTCGGCCACCGCGATGCCGTCGAGATTCGGCATGTTGAGGTCCAACAGCACGACGTCGAACGAACTCTTTCGGAACGCCTCAATGGCCGAAGTCCCGTCGGCGAAACATTTCCCACGATGACCGAGATCCGCGAGCATCGCCTCCAGCACGCGTCGCCCGGCCGTGGAATCGTCCACGACGAGAACGTTCAGCCCTGCCGGCGGCGGGCAGGTCTCCGAAGCTGCGACGTCGCGTTCGTTAGGCTCCGCAGCCTCGCATTCCGTGTAGGGCCAAGCCAGCAGGAACGCGCTCCCTTCGCCAGGCCGGCTTTCTACTTCCAGCCGACCGTGCATGAGCTCGGCAAGTTGCTTCGAGATCGCCAAACCGAGACCGGCTCCTTGTCGCAGGCGGTTGCCGGCGGCGTCGACTTGGGCGAACGATTGAAAGATGAGCGATTGCTGGTCGCGCGCGATGCCGATTCCCGTATCGCGCACCACGCAACGAATCTCGCGATCTTCCCCGTCGGTGCGGCACACATAGGCCCGCAACCGAATTTCGCCGGCTTCGGTGAACTTCAAGGCGTTGCCCAGCAGGTTCGTCAACACTTGCCCGACGCGCAACGCATCCCCCCGTACATAGCGAGGCAAATCGGGTGCGAGTTCAACCCCGAAACGCAAACCGCGAGTTGCAGCCAGCGGACGAATCATGGCGGCGCTGCTTTCCAGCAGTTCGTATAGATCGAAGGGTTCCTCATCGATGCGCAACCGCCCGGCTTCGATGCGCGACAAATCGAGCAAGTCGTTGACCAGTGCTAGTTGGCGTCGGGCCGAGTCGTCGACGAGTTCCCACGCTTTGCGCACGCGGGCAGCGTCCGGCGTTTCCGACTCGGGCGATGGTCGGCCGGCCGCCATTTCTACTCCGCCGAGAATCGCGTGCAGCGGCGTCCGCAGTTCATGACTGACGTTCGCGAGAAACTGCGACTTCGCTCGATTGGCCGATTCGGCCGTGTCGCGGGCCGCGAAGCTCCTCTCCTAATCGCACCAGCGCCGCGAACGAACGGCGGATCTGCCGCACGGCCGGACGAAAGACGTATACCCCTTCCAACAGCAACGTGCCGAGCGTTAGCACCAGCAACACCGACTCCAACGTCCGCAATCGCGCGACCTTGGCCTGCGCTTTGCGCTCGTAGTCCGCGACGATCGCATCCATCGCTTCAAGAAACGTCGGCTCTTCCGCCAGCAAAACAGCAACGTCGCTTGGTTGCGGCACGGAGTCGTTAGAGACAATTCGCTCGGCGGCCGACGACATCGCCGCAAACTTCGGTTGCAGTCGTGCATAGATCTCGGCCGCCGCAGGACTGTTGCCCGTGCGATGCCCGACCGATGCGTCGCCGCGACTGAGTTCGTCATGACTGCGGCGCCACTGACCGAGGCTCGCCCGCAGTTCCGCCTGACGCGATGCGCGATCGTTCGCCACGTCGGCAGCTTGCAAAATCAGGCGCACTTCACAATGCGTTGACTTAGCATGCGTTGACGGCCGGCCATATTCACGAGCTTCGAGTCGCCGAGCTGATCCACCAATTGCGACTGTACGAAGAACTGGCCGGCGATCGACAACAGTGCGACGGCCGAAAGCGCCAAGATGTAATAACGCGTTAGTCGGCGTGAGCCGTCGTCATCGCCCGCGATTTCCGTACGCGCGTCACTCATCGGAGGCGTCGTCCGTATCGGCGTCGCGGTCGTCTTCGGCCGCGGCTTCCGTCGCTCCGCCTCCCAGCGCACTGAGCGAAATGCCGTGAGCCCGAATCTTCTTGCGCAGGTTGCCGCGGGTAATTCCGAGAATGCGCGGCGCTGCGGGCCTGATTGCCGTTCATGGCCTGCAGCACTTGCAGCAAGACGTTTCGCTCCATCTCGGCGACCGCGTCGGCATAAACGCTCTGCGACCCGTCGGTCATCCGATGCTGAGCGAACGACCGCCAATCGGTCGTCCCGTTCTGAACGGCGACCGGTTCACGACGACGATCCCCGATCGCCGCGAGCAGAAAATCGGAGGCAACGACCGTTCCCTTCGTTTCCACCAGCGCACGGCGAAGCACGCTTTGGAGTTCGTCGAGGTTGCCGGGCCAACCGTAGTGCGCGAGCAGGGCCAACGACTCGGCCGAAACTCGCACCGGCTCCGAGCTCACCGCCCCGCCGAGCTTGCTGAAGCGCTTGACGAAATGATCCACAAGCAACGGAATATCGGCGGCACGTTCGCGCAGAGCGGGAAGCGCAATGCGAAACGATCGCAGCAGGTAATACAGTTCGGTGCGAAACTTCCCTTCGGCGACGAACGAATCCAGACTTGCGGTCGTCACGCCGATGAGCTGCACGTCGGCCTTGAGCGTATCGCGACCGCCGACCCGTTCGTATTCCCCGTCGCGAATCAGACGCAACACTCGGCTTTGGCCGGCGGACGTCAGGAGTTCGATGCCGTTGAGCAGGAGCACGCCGCCGCGACATTGCTCCACGCGGCCGATTTGCGTCGTCGTCGGAGTCGGACCGTCGAACCGTTCTGCGCCGAAGAGCTCGACGTCGAGCCCGACAGCGTCGTAGTCGGCGCAGTTCACCGTACGAAACGGTCCGCCGGCTCGGGGACCGTTTTGATAAACGGCGCGCGCCACGGATTCTTTGCCGGTGCCGGGTTCGCCTTCGATGAGAATCGGCGCGTCGAGCAACGCCACGCGGCCGATCGCCTTATAGACTTCCTGCATCGCGGGGCTGCGGCCGATCAGAAAATCGGCGTCGAGTTCCGTCGAGGAGCCGGCTTCGAGCTGCACCGGCGTGCGCATGAGGCGGCGGGCTTCGAGAGCTCGTTCCACCTGTTGCTCCAGCCGGCGCAAATCGAGCGGCTTCGGCAAGTAGTCGAAGGCGCGAGCTTCATCGCTTCGATGGCCGTGCGGCTCGTCCCTGCGCGGTAACGAAGAGCACCGGCAGATGGCGATCGAACGAACGAATCTGCTTTAAGACTTCCAGGCCGCCGAAGTCGGGCAGCACGTTGTCGAGAATGACGACGTCCGGCCGATCGCGCTGCACGCGTTCCAGACCGGTCGAACCGTCGACTGCGGCGACAAGCGCATAGCCTTTTTCCGCAAAAAACACTTCGAGAGTGCGACGGACGAGCGGATCGTCATCAATGGCGACGATGCGCGGCGTTCGACGAGCCCCGACAGCTTCGTTCATAGCGGAGAAATCAGACCGACCGGCCTTGGTGCGGGCCGGGAATTCGAGACGGTTCCCATAATAGGCAACTTCAATGCCGTTGTAAGGCCGGCCCCCCGAGAACCACTTGGGGTCGCACAAGTTGCCGCGGCACGATGCGGGCGGCGCACCTCATGAGCGGTTTCGCGCATGCCCGCCGCTCCGGCGAGCCGCTGAAAAGCGAGGCAGCAGAATCGCCGCCGCCGCGGCATCAAGCGAAGCCGGCGGCTAAAAGTTCCACTGATACTGCGTGTAGAAGAAGTCGGCGTCGCCACGGTAGGGAACACCCGGCGTTTGCTTGTAGTAGTTGCCGGAGAAGAAGTGCGAGTAACCGAGGAGGATGTCCATCCGCGGGTTGATCGTATACGTGACGGTGAGGTCGAGTTCATGCCCCAGGTCGCGAGAGGCCGGAGCGTTGGCCGCGTTGAACGGCGTCATGTTCACGTTGTACGGCGTATCGCGACCGTCTTGCAGGAAGAAGTAGTAGTACCAGACGAGCATCTTCACCTTTTCATGCGGCTGCATGGCCAGCTGCATGTTCGGCGTGCAAATGTTGCTGCGGCCGTAGAGATCCATAAAGCCGAGATATTTGTGTGCGAGCGGGAAGAGGTGATTGAAACCTTCGCCGGCCCCGCGGCGCGCCGCCCGAAGAAAAGTCAAAGTACGTCCAAAGGATCGGCTTCCACGTTCGCTTTTCAAACTTGCGGCCGACGCCGGTCGTCGAGAACGTCGCCCAATGGTCCGAACCGCTGGTGTTATCGCCGAACTGCATGCCCCCTTCGAGTTCCCACAGCCAAGCGTCCTTCGCACCCAGCCAGCGACCACCGGTCGTTTGATAGTGAAACGAGTTTGTGCCGGCGCTGTTGTAGTAGCTGAGCCAATACGTATCGAACGTGTGGTTTTCAATGCCCTTATAGGTGCCCCACACGCCGGAAAACTCTTGGCGATAGTCGGGCGTATCCCAATTGTTCGCGGCGATGGTGACCGGCCGAGTATAGAAGGCGTCGATGTTCCAATCTTCGCCCGACCACATGAGTTTGTAGCCTTCGAATGTGCGGCGCGTGTTGGCCCAATCAAGTGGCGAAATCAGCCGTTCGGCGCCGTAGAGCAATTCCTGTCGCCCGCCGCGGAACTTCAAGTTGCCGCGAGCCCCGTCGAGCAGCGTCAGGTCGACGAACAAGTTCTGGACGTCGAGCCGATTTTCTTCGATGCCGCGCAGCGCGAAGTCTTCGTAGTTGCTCACCGCGTCAAGTAATTCGCCGTAAACCCGCACGTTTTCGCTGAGTTGGGCGTTGGCGAAGAGCCGCGTTCGGTGGAGCAGGAACGCGTCATCGACTCCGGTAAGCCCGAAGCCGCGCATGTTCTGCTCGGATTGGAACCGCATCCGGTACTGGCCGCCGACATCGAGCGTCGCGCAATTGCCAAGGAAGCAAAAGTGCCGCTGCTTGAAACGGTCGCCGACGAAGTAGCCGTCGTACAGCGGGTTGTCGATGTATGCAAAGTTGTTGTCGTAAAACACGGGCTTATAAGCACCGGCCACGGCCTTCTTCAGGGCTTCCTTTTTCTTCTTAAGAGCCGCGGCCTTCTTGGCGGCATCCGCCGGTGGTGCGGCCGGCGCAGTCGTCTGCGCCAGTCCAGCTCGCGGTGTCGAATACCGGGGTCTCTTCGACATCAACCTCGGCCGACAAATCGTCGGCGACTTCCGACTCGGCGACCGTTACGAGAGACGCTGCCGACGGCTGTTCGGCGGTCGCCGAGGAGGCCCGGGCAAACCCGAAGGTAATGCAGAGGAGTAATGCCGACCACGATCGCGAGCTGAGTTTCATATCCGTATCGCTCCGGCCCAAACGTAGGAATTCGGGCACTGCCGGCATCCTGCCGGGCTCAAACATCAAGTTTCTTGCTGATCCTCGACCAGTGGGGACATCGGACAAAGGTCGGCGGAAAAATCGAACGACGAAACGCCGACCGAACAATCGCGCACGGCCCCGCAGATTCACGCAAATCGGCTGTGGAAACCAGCAATCGTGGTTTCTGCGAAATCAAATCGAGCGATGGCGCGGTTTCACGGAAACCACGCTCGTCATACGTCGCGAGCGGCGGAGAAAGTCAGGCGTTTTCTGCGGAAAAACGACAGAAAGACCTCGGTGACGCCAGGTGGTTCCGAAGAAGCCACCTCACGGCCGGCAGAACCGCGCGAGTTGAAGGCAGGCCTGCTTCAGATAGCTGCAGGCAATGCGCGGCGCAGACCGAAGGCCGGCGAGGCGGCTCCCCGCACGTCGTGAAGAATCTCGCGAGTTTTGCAGCCAGACAGTTTCCTGCCGGCCGAGGCTCGCAACGTTCGGCATTGGTCCTGCGTTATAGGGTCTCGCAACTTCGTGGTCGGTTGGCGGTCCGGCCACGGTTGCTGAGAAAGCTCTTCGCGCTGCTGAGACCTATCGAACATGAAAACCGCTCGCACTTCGCTGGTGTTATTCGGCCTGCTTTCGCTAACAGGCATGCTGCTCGTCGCGGCCTCAGGCTGCGGATCGGCGACCGCCGGCTCAAAGCCGGCCGACGTCGCATCGAATCTCGGTGATGAGAAGCTCGTCGAGCTTCTGCCGGTTGAGAAAGATCGACTGCGGCTCGGCTTCATCAAACTTACCGACTGTGCGCCGCTGGTCATCGCCAAGGAGAAAGGGTTCTTCGACGACGAAGGGCTCGAAGTGGCGGTCGAGTCGCAAGCCAACTGGAAGGTGCTGCTCGATCGCGTCGTCGGCGGCGAACTCGACGGAGCTCACATGCTCGCAGGGCAGCCGATTGGGGCGACGATCGGGTTCGGCACGCAAGCCCACATCATTACCGCCTGTAGCTTGGACCTGAACGGTAACGCGATCACCGTCTCGAATCGCGTCTGGGAAAAGATACAAGCCGCCGACGAACGGCTCCGCTCGCCGACGCCGACGCACCCGATTTCGGCGGCCGCGTTGCGACCGGTAATCGACGAATATCGCGCAGCAGGCAAGGATTTCAACTTCGGGATGGTCTTTCCCGTGTCGACGCACAACTACGAACTCCGCTATTGGCTCGCCGCCGCCGGAATTCATCCCGGTTATTACACGTCCGGCGACGCACGGGGCGTCGAGCAGGCCGAAGCGGTACTTTCGGTAACGCCTCCGCCGCAAATGCCCGCCGTGCTGGAAGCCGGAACGATCGACGCCTATTGCGTCGGCGAACCGTGGAATCAGCAAGCCGTGCGGAAGCGGATCGGCATCCCGGTCGTCACCGACTCGGAGATCTGGCGCAACAATCCGGAGAAGGTGTTCGGCGTAACGGCCGAATGGAACGCCAAGTATCCGCAAACACACCTGGCTCTAGTGAAGTCGATCATTCGCGCCTGCCAGTGGCTCGACGCAACCGATGTTCAAGGCAAGTTTACGAATCGCGAAGAAGCCTGCCGCATCTTGTCTCGACCGGAATATGTGGGAGCCGACTACGAAGTGCTGGCCGCGAGCATGACCGGCACGTTCACGTTTCAGCCGAGCGATCAGCGGGCCGTGCCCGAATTCAACGTGTTCTTCAAGAACAACGCGACCTATCCGTACTACAGCGATTGCGTCTGGCTGCTCACACAAATGCGGCGTTGGGGCCAAGTGGCTGAGAAGAAGTCCGACGCATGGTACCACGAGACGGCCGCGAAGGTTTATCGGCCCGACATTTACCGCCGCGCGGCCGACTCGCTCGTTCGTAGCGGCCACTTACCGACCGGCGACGTTCCGCGAACCGACGGGTACAAGCCGGCGACCGCCGAATTTATCGACGGAGTGAGCTACGACGGCCGCCGACCGACCGCGTATCTCGAAAGCCTGAAGATCGGGTTGAAGTAGCCCTCCGCACTACACAACGAACGCAGAAACACCGATCTTACGGCGCGACGCTCGCCTCAGAACACGCAGCACACTTGCCGACACGGACGAACGATCATGAAAGAGAATCTGATTCGCGTGACGAATACGCTGGGGCTCGATCTACTGGAACCGATCATTCGCCTCGCGGCGCACGACGAACCGCGGCAGCAGCTCAAACGCCTGTGGTTGTATTTGGGCGTGCCGGCCTTGGCGATGCTCGTGTTCGGCGCATTGTGGTACGGCGTGGCTCGCAACGTGCAAACCAAGTACGGCGCCATTCCGACCCCGGCCGAAGTGGCGGGAGCGGCCGGTGAGCTTTGGATCGCTCACCAAGACTCGCGAGCCAAGGCGACCGCATATCTTTCAAAGCAACAACTGCTTTCCGAGCGGTTTCAGAAGCAAGCCGCGGCGGTGCAAACTCAAGTGGCCGGCGAAGCCGACCCGGTACGACAAGCGGAACTGCGCGATCAAGCCGCCGTGTTCGCCAAGGCCTCCGAGCGGGCGCTCGAACGACGTTACAGCGGAGCGCCGACGTACCTCGATCAGATTCTGACGAGCCTCAAGACGGTGTTCGCGGGCTTTACGATCGCCTCGCTTGTCGCCGTGCCGATCGGAATCTTGTGCGGAATGAGCCGCACGTGCATGGCGGCGTTCAATCCGCTGGTGCAGATTTTCAAACCGGTCTCTCCGCTGGCTTGGCTGCCGCTGGTGATGATCCTGGTCGGCGCGATCTACACGACCGACCCGAGCCACGCTTGGTTCGAAAAGTCGTTCATCAGTTCGGCCGTTACCGTCGCGCTTTGTTCGCTTTGGCCGACGCTGGTGAATACGGCCATCGGCGTCGGCTCGATCGACAAAGATTATCTCAACGTGGCTCGCGTGTTGAAGCTGTCTTGGTCGACACGGCTCCGCAAGATCGTCGTGCCGGCCGCGATGCCGTACATCTTCACCGGTCTTCGGATCTCGCTGGGCGTGGGCTGGATGGTGCTGATCGCCGCGGAAATGCTCGCGCAGAACCCGGGGCTCGGCAAGTTCGTGTGGGACATGTTTCAAAACGGCAGCAATCGAACGCTGGCGATGATCATGGTCGCCGTGTTCACGATCGGCGGCATCGGCTTCGCGCTCGATCGACTGATGGTCGCTTTGCAACGCTCGGTGAGCTACGGAGCAACCCCGGCGTAGATGAATCGGAATGCGGTGAGCAAAGACGTACGCCATTCCAGATCGAACCTTGAACCTGACTTTCCTCCCATGTCTTATCTCCAGATCCAAGACGTTTCCAAAAGTTACGGTACCGGTCGCGGCCGCGTGGAAGTGCTGCGCGACGTCTCACTTTCGATTCGCGAAGGGGAGTTCGTCGCCGTCGTCGGCTTCTCAGGCAGCGGCAAGACGACGCTGCTTTCGATGATGGCCGGACTCGTCATGCCCGACGCCGGGACGCTGACGTCGGAAGGCCGACCGATCACGGGCCCCGGACCGCAGCGAGGCATCATGTTTCAAACTTACGCGCTGCTGCCGTGGCTGACGGTGCTCGACAACGTTCAATTGGCCGTGGATTCCGTATCTCTGAACGCTTCGAACGGTGAGCGGCGTGCGAGGGCCATGAAACTCTTGGAACTGGTCGGGTTATCCAAGGCCGCGAGCAAGAGGCCGAGCGAACTTTCCGGCGGGATGCGACAACGCGTATCCCTGGCTCGCACGTTGGCTTTGAATCCCGACGTACTGCTGCTTGACGAACCGCTCGGTGCTCTCGACGCGCTCACGCGCGGCAACCTGCAGCAAGAGATCGCGAGGATTTGGGAATCGCAACGAAAGACGTGCGTGATGATCACGAACGACGTCGACGAGGCGCTGCTTTTGGCGGATCGAATCGTCACGCTGACGCCCGGACCACGCTCCACGATCGGACGGCAATTCACGGTCGACTTGCCTCGCCCGCGTGATCGAAAAGAGCTGAACCATTGCGAAGCGTTTCGTCGACTCCGCAACGACGTCACGACGTATCTCATTGAGCTGCGCGATCAAAGCCGTCGCGTCGCAGCCTCAACCGTACCCGCGCCGCTGGGTTTGGCGACGGCTCGAGCCGGTGATGCGGCGGAATTGGTCGCTTCGTAGTCGCCGCAGGGCAGGGGATCTGACATGGCCGGATATGTGGAACTTTATCGACTCGGCAAGACCTACGCGACGAAGCGCGGGCCGGCCGTCATCGTGCGCGATTTCAACCTCAACATGGAAGAGGGGGAGTTCGTCGCGTTGATCGGCCATTCCGGTTGCGGCAAAAGCACGGTGCTCAGCATGATCGCCGGGCTGACGCCGATCAGCGAAGGCTCGGTTATCGTCGCACGCCGCGAGATCGACGGTGCGGGCCCTGACCGCGGCGTCGTGTTCCAAGCTCCGTGCCTCTTGCCATGGATGACGGCCGAGGAAAACGTACGCCTCGGTGTGGAACAAGTGAAGCCGAACCTCACCCGCGCGGAGCAGAGTGCGATCGCTCGTAAATATCTGGCGCGTAGTCGACCTCGAAGCGGCCGCGCATCAACTCCCCGCGTCGCTTTCTCAAGGAATGCGGCAACGCGTGGGCATTGCTCGCGCGCTGGCTCTGACTCCGAACATGCTGCTGCTCGACGAACCGCTCGGCATGCTCGACTCGCTGACGAAGTTGGAGTTGCAGGAAGTGCTCTGCCGGATTCTTCAGCAAGATCGTCGCACGACGCTCATGGTCACGCACGACATTGACGAGGCTCTCTACCTTGCCGACCGCATCGTAATGATGACCAGCGGGCCGGCGGCAACCGTCGGTGAGATCGTCGACGTACCGTTCCCGCGACCGCGGCGACGACAAGACGTGCTCGAACACTCGGAGTATTACGCCATCCGCGAGCGATTGATCGACTTTCTTGAAAACCATCACACGGCGCAAACGGCCGCAGCCCTGTAGGCCACGCCCTCCGTAGCGTCCTAGTTTGTTTCACTTGAACTGGTTGCCATGCTCCTAGCCGACAACATCCTGACGCCTGCACCGCTCGACGGCCTGTCGACGGCTTCGGCCGTGCGCACGGCGGGGCCGTCGTTGATCGAGGCATTGCTGGAGGAGCAGCGCGACCTCACGGCGGTCGAACGCTTCTCGTGGCGGCATTCTGCGGGCGAATCGTCGCAAGAGTTACGTCACTCCCAAGCCCGGCACTATGAAGATCTGATCCCGCTCTCGCAACCCGGTCCCGGCGAACAGTTCGCGTTTCGCGTCGATCTCGACGCGTGCTCCGGTTGCAAAGCGTGCGTAGCCGCCTGCCATCAGCTCAACGGATTGGCCGACGAAGAAACTTGCGCAGCGTCGGCCTGTTGGTCGGCGAGCGACGCATTCCCCCCGTATCACCGTATGCCGTAATGCATATCGAAGTACCGGTGATGAAGCACGTCACCACGGCCTGCCACCACTGTGTGCAGCCAGGCTGCCTCGCCGGATGCCCCACTCAGGCTTATGACAAAGATCCTGCGACGGGCATCGTCCGGCACCTCGACGACCAATGCATGGGCTGCCAGTACTGCTTGATGATGTGCCCCTACGAAGTGCCTCAATACAACGCGGCTCTGGGAATTGTGCGGAAGTGCGACATGTGCCGACAACGTCTTGCGGCCGATGAAGCGCCGGCCTGCGTCCAATCGTGCCCGAATCGTGCGATTTCCATTCAGATCGTACGCCGAGAAGACTCCGAAGCGGCGGCGACGCGCGGCGAGTTTCTTCCGGACAGTCCAGATCCGCATTTGACGATCCCCACCACGACGTTCGTCAGTCGCGACGCCGCACTCGGCGCTCTGCGGGCCGCCGACACCTTATGCGACCGACCGCAACATGTCCCGATGTCGCTCGTAACGATGCTCTGCCTGACGCAAGCCGCCGTGGGGATGCTGGTCGTCGACGAGGCTTTGTCATGGATCGGCGGCGGCGATTGGTCGACCGCGGCTCGCATTTATATCGGTCTTGCAGCGGCGATCGTCGGCATCGTCGGCGTGCATTCGGCCATGCTGCACCTCGGTCGGCCGGCTTTGGCCGTGAAGGCGTGGCTCGGCTGGCGGACCAGTTGGCTAAGCCGGGAAGTGATCGTATTCGGCGCTTGGATGGGCGCCGCGACGGCCTACGCGGCCTCGCTTCTAGAAGTTCTACCGGTTGAGATCGGCATCATCGCTCGTTATGCGGCGATTGTCGCAGGCGTTGCGGGCATCTACTGTTCGCTCATGCTCTACGCCGCCACCGGTCGAACGTGGTGGAATCGGGCTCGTGGCCTCGTGCGGTTTTTCGGTACGGCCTTGGTACTCGGACTCTTCGGCACGACGTGTGTCGCCGCTTACGTCGGATCTGCCGCAACATCGCAACTGGCAATCGCCGCCGCGGCCGCGACGATCGCCAAGACGGCCTGGGAACTGGCCGTACTGAACCAATACTTTGCGAGCGAACGCCATGCGTTGCGACGTACCGCCCGACTGTTGGCCGGCGAATTGCGATTGGTGATCGACCTTCGCGCGGCGGCCGCTTGTGTCGCCGTGGCATTCGCGTACCTGATCACAGCGTTACCGGCGTACTCTTCATTGTGGGCGGGGTTGGCCTCGGGCGCGGTGTTAATCGGGGAAGCCATCGAGCGAACGCTCTTCTTTGCGGCCGTCGTTCCGGCGCGAATGCCGGGAGGAGTTCGCGCATGAGTATGGAGCCCAAAACCGAACCTCGCCCCCTCACTCAACGTCTATCGGAAACAATCCGTTCGTTCGACGGACCACTCACGCACGAACTCGTATTATCGCCGGCACGGTTCGGACTCGGCCGACTTCCGGCCGGCCTGCAACCGACGTCGGTCACGCAAACCGTGTGCGGGTTCTGCTCCACCGGCTGCGGCCTGACGGTTCACCTCCGCGACGGCGAGGCGGTCGGCCTTTCGCCGTCGACTGATTATCCCGTGAATCTCGGCATGGCCTGCCCAAAAGGTTGGGAAGCTCTCACCGTACTCGCGGCCGACGACCGCGCGACGACGCCGCTGCTTCGCAACGCCGACGGCACGCTACAACCGACCGACTGGAATACGGCCCTGCGCACCTTCTGCGAGCGCTTCCAAGACCTACAACAACGCCACGGCCCTGAATCGATCGCCTTCTTGAGCACGGGACAAATTCCAACCGAAGAGATGCTGTTCCTCGGCGCGCTGGCCAAGTTCGGCATGGGTTTCGTTCACGGCGACAGCAACACGCGGCAATGCATGGCAACGGCCGCGACCTCCTACAAGCAAACGTTCGGCTTCGACGCACCGCCGTACACTTACGCAGATTTCGAACAGTCGGACGTGCTCGTCTTCGTCGGCGCCAACCCTTGCGTCGCACATCCGATCATGTGGGAACGCGTACTTCGCAATCGCCGCACTCCGAAGATCATCGTCGTCGACCCGCGACGCACCGAAACGGCCGCGTGCGCCTCGCAGCACGTGGCGATTCAACCGAAGTCGGATCTGACCTTGCTCTACGCCTTGGCGTACCTGCTCATTCGCAACGGCTGGATCGACGCGGAATTTGTCGCCGCTCACACTGCGGGGTTCGATGATTTCGCGGCGCATGTCGGTCGGCCGCAGTTCGCTCCGGAAGCGGCCGCCGCAACTTGCGGTCTTACCGTGGGCGAACTCGAAGAACTTGCCGCAACGATTCACCAAGGCGAACGAGTTTCGTTCTGGTGGACGATGGGCGTCAATCAGAGCTATGAAGGCGTTCGCACCGCTCAGGCAATTATCAATCTCGCACTCATCACGGGCAACATCGGACGTCCCGGCACCGGCGCAAACTCCATCACGGGCCAATGCAACGCCATGGGCTCGCGGATGTTTAGTTGCACGGCGAGCCTGCCTTGCGGACGGGAATATACGAAAGAGTCTGATCGTCGCGAGACGGCCGCACTGCTCGGCATAGATGCCGACCGCATCCCGACGCACAACAGCCTCTGCTACGACGAAATCCTCGACGCCGTTCGCGACGGACGCATTCGCGGACTGTGGATCATCGCCACGAACACGGCCCATTCGTGGATCAATTCCGCGGAAGCTCGAGCCGTGTTGGCGAAGCTCGATTTTCTCGTCGTGCAGGACATGTATGCCTCGACGGATACCGCGCTGGCCGCCCATCTCTTGTTGCCCGCCGCGGGCTGGGGAGAAAAAGAAGGAACGTTCATCAATTCCGAACGTCGGTTCGGGCTGCTCAAGAAGGTGGCGAGAGCGCCGGACAAGCATTGGCCGATTTCGCGATCTTCCGCGCTTTAGCGGAATACTGGGGTTGTGGCGAAATGTTCGCCGAGTGGAATTCGCCGGAAGCCGTGTTTCAGATCATGAAGCGGCTCTCGGCCGGCCGTACCAACGACATCACGGGCATCACCGACTATGCGATGCTCGACCGGGCCGACGGCATTCAATGGCCTTGCGACATCGCCACCGCCGTGACGATCGAGGCCTCGCAGCGCGGCGATGAAGTACGCGAGCGCAGACTCTTCGATAATGGCCGATTCGCACATGCCGACGGTCGCGCGAAGCTACTCTTTGCCGAACCGCGACCGATGCCCGAACCGACCGACGGTGAATATCCGCTGGTACTACTCACCGGGCGCGGTTCCGTAAGCCAATGGCACACGCAAACGCGCACCGCGAAAAGCGCCGTGCTTCGCAAACTCTATCCCGGTCGATGCTACGTCGAAGTCCATCCGGCCGACGCCGTCGCGATCGGCGTGACCACGGGCGATGCGGTCGTCGTCGAATCGCGCCGCGGCAAGCTGACGGCCGCCGCGTTTATCACCTCCGCCGTCGGTCGTGGACGAGTGTTCTTGCCGATGCACTATGCCGCCGTGAACCGCCTGACGTTGCCGCACTACGACCCGCACTCTCGACAGCCGAGCTACAAAGACTGCGCCGTCCGCATTCGTCGATCAAAAGAGCAACCCGAAACCTAGTACAGGTTGCACAGAGGATTTACGTCATGATAGCCGACCCCGGGTTCACCGAAGAACAACAGCAGTATCTCAGCGGCTTCGTCGCCGGAACCGACGCGGCGCGAACGGCCCGCGGCTTGCCGACGTTCGCAGCCACGCTCGGGCTATCCCCCTCCGAAGCCCGGCGACCGACGGAAGCGGAGAAGTCGATTCCCGCCGGTTACCACGCCGCCGAAAGCATCCATGTTTGCGCGCAGGAAGAGCAACTCGCCGCCGGCAAGAAGCTGACCGCCGAAGAGAACGCCAAGCGGGCCAAAGATCCGTTTGAGATGTGGGACGAGATGACGGCCAACGCCGAAGCCGGCCGATTCCCCAAAGGAACTGACATCTTTCTTTACAAGTACCACGGCCTGTTCTACGTCGCTCCGGCGCAAGACGCGTTTATGACGCGATTGCGATTCCCCGGCGGCTTGATCACGTCGCACCAAATGCGTGGAGTGGCCGACATCGCCGAACAATTCGGCGGCGGTTACGCCGACGTGACGACTCGTGCAAATTTGCAGGTTCGCGAAATCCCCGCGCGTCATGCGACCGACGTCGTCATGGCGTTTACCGACTTAGGAATCATCAACCGCGGTTCCGGGGCCGACAACATTCGCAACGTCACCGGTTCGCCGACCGCGGGCATCGATCCGGACGAGCTGATCGACACTCGGCCGCTGACGAAGGCGATGCACCATTACATCCTGCAGCATCCCGAGATGTATGGACTACCGCGAAAGTTCAACATCGCCTTCGACGGCGGCGGCTCCATTTCAAGTTTGGCCGATACGAACGATATCGGCTTCACGGCCGTGCGCGTGCCAACCGACCATGCCGAAGTGCCGGCCGGCATCTACTTTCGCCTCGAACTGGGCGGCATCTCCGGCCATAAAGATTTCGCCCGCGACACGGGCGTGTTGCTCAATTCGGAAGAATGCGTACCTGCCGCCGCTGCGCTGGTTCAGGCTTTCAGCGAGTTGGGAGATCGGACTGACCGCAAGAAAGCAAGGCTCAAATACGTGCTCGACGCCATCGGCTTCGACGGCTTCCTCACCGCGGCCGAAAAATATTACAAGAAGCCGTGGCGGCGATTCGCACTGGAGAATTGCCAAACACGACGGACGGTCGATCGCGCGGCGCACGTCGGCGTGCATCCGCAAAAACAGCCGGGCTTGTCTTACGTCGGGGTCGTATTACCCGTCGGCAGAATGACCGTCGAACAGGTCCGTGGGCTGGCGGGCATCGCCGATCGACACGGCAGCGGAATGATTCGGCTTACTGTATGGCAAAACCTGCTGATTTCCGACGTTCCGCAAGATCGCGTTGAAGGGGTGAAAGCGGAGATCGAGCAACTCGGCCTGCATTGGTCGGCCACGAACATTCGCGCCGGGCTCGTCGCCTGCACGGGCAACGGCGGCTGCAAGTTCGCCGCAGCCAATACCAAGCGACATGCCATGGCGGTCGCCGAGTATTTGGAACAACGCGTTTCGCTGAATCAACCGCTGAACATTCATCTCACCGGCTGCCATCATTCGTGTGCCCAACATTATCTGGGCGATATCGGACTGCTGGCGACGAAGGTTCCCGTCGGCGAAGACATGGTGGAAGGCTACCACGTGTATCTCGGCGGCGGTTACGGCGAGCGGCAAGCCATCGGTCGCGAACTGATGCGCAACGTGACGCATACCGATCTGTTGCCGCTGCTCGAACGACTACTAAACGATTACTTGGAACGCCGGAGGGACGATGAAGAATCGTTCTTCGATTACTCGCGGCGACAAACGACCGAAGAACTTCAGACAAGGCTGCAAGGCGAGCCGGCGTGCTCGGGCGGTGCTCTATGACGACGGCCATGATCCCCGAATCGGCTCCCTTCACGAATCAGCAGCGAGCTTGGCTCAACGGCTTCTTTGCGGCCCTGCTCAACGCTCCGTCCGGGTCACCGACGAACGGCCACGGTCACGCAGTTGACGCTCATGTGGAATGTTGCGTCAACGGCAACGCGGCATCCGCCGCGACGCTGATCGAGGAGGAAACCTTTCCTTGGCACGATCCAGCGTTGCCGATTGACGAACGTCTGACGCTGGCCGTCGATCGGCCGTTGGAACGAAAGCTTATGTCGTGCATGGCCCAGCTCAACTGCGGCGCGTGCGGCTATCTCTGCCAAAGTTACGGCGAAGCAATTGCTCGCGGCGAGGAAAAAGACCTGACGCGCTGCACGCCGGGCGGTTCCGACACCGCCAAGATGCTCAAAAAGCTCATGGCCGAACCGCGCGAACCGGCCACGGCGACAAACGGCGTTGCAAATGGCACCGTGAACGGCACGGCCACAACGACCACGAACGGGCACGCCTCGGCTGCAAACAAGCAAGCTCCCAAACAATCGACGGCCGATGGTGAAACGATTCCCGGCACCAGCCGTCAAAATCCGCTCGTTGCCGTGCTCGTAGAAAATCGTCGACTCACGCACGTCGACGCCCCCAAAGACACGCGGCACGTCGTCATCGACCTCGGGGATTCGGGCCTCGAATACGAAGCCGGCGACAGTCTCGGAATTCTCCCGATGAACTGTCCTCAGCTCGTCGATGAGACGCTAGCGGCGCTCGGGGCGACCGGTGCGGAATCCATATCGATGGGAGATGGTCGCCGCAAGTCGCTACGGCAAGCCTTGGCCGGTGACTTCCAACTCACAAAATGCCGGCCCGCGCTGTGGGAACTTCTGCGCCAATACGCCGGCGACGACGTACTCAAGGAAGAACTCAAAGTCGCGGCGTCCGGCGGCGATGATTTTGCCGCGACGGCCGATGTAGCCGAAGCGCTGCAAAAGTATTCGACGTGCCGACCGCCTATTGAAGCGTTCGTCGCGGCGCTCGGCAAGCTGCAACCCCGGCTGTATTCCATCAGCTCATCGCATCGCAAACACCCGGGCCAAGTTCACCTGACGGTCGGCGTCGTGCAGTTTGAGTCGCTCGGCAAGCGTCGACACGGCGTGGCTTCGCACTACATCGGCGTTCGCTCACGGCCCGGCGAGGCGGTGCGCGTGTTCGTCCAGAAATCGAGATTCCGTTTACCCGCCGATGACGCGACGCCGGTCATCATGGTAGGCCCCGGCACGGGAATCGCGCCGTTTCGGGCCTTTCTCGAAGAACGCGAAGCTCGCGGAGCGAAGGGACGCAACTGGTTGGTGTTCGGCAACCAGTACATCGACTACAACTTTCTCTATCGCGACGAACTTGACGCCTGGTGTGACGACGATCTGCTCACGCGATTGGACCTCGCGTTTTCGCGCGATGGCACGACGAAGGTGTACGTGCAAGATCGCCTGCGGGAGAACGCTGCGGAACTTTGGGATTGGCTACAAGCCGGTGCCCACTTCTACATCTGCGGCGATGCGAAGAAGATGGCCGTCGACGTCGAAGGAACGCTCCGCGACGTCATCGCCAAGCACGGCGGGCTCGATGAGTCCGGCGCGAAGAAGTATCTCGCCGAGATGCAAAAGGCCGGCCGGTACCAAAAAGACGTTTACTAACGCCGCGAACTTGGTTCTACGTTACGTCCAATGTCTTGCCGTCGCGGAACTGCAAAAAGAAGTTGAGCAGAATCGGCAGTTCGTAGAACGCCAGCAACAAGAACAGCTTCGGCCCCTTTTGGTACTTACCGGCAAATTCGCTCATATCATGATGGACGTGGTAAACACGATGGTTCCACGTTTGAAAGCGGTGCCAGGCTGCGATCAACAGCAGGTGAGCCCAAGCCGGAACGTCGGGGATCGAAGCTGCCAGCCCCAAAAGCATTGCCAACACGACGGCGGCAAGCACGACAACGCTGGCGGGTACGGTGCGCCACAGCACGACTAGATACACGGTCGATAGCGCGCCGATGATCCATGGCGCCGCCGGCAGCTTCAAGAGCAGACACAAGAGCGACGTGTAGATGCCCACAACGGCGACAAGATGCAAGACGTTGATGCCGAATTGCGAATGTCGACAAAGGTGACGACGATAAAGTTCGATAAAATCGGCGTTGAACAAGCTCATAACGCGTCCGCTCCTGATTCGACAATCCGGTTCCGATTCCCGCGCCGCAACAGCTGCCCGCGGCGCACCGCCGACGCAACCCAATGCAACGGCGAACGGCGCAACACGTCGCCGATCATGGCGGCGAGACTGCTGATTTCGCCGTCTTCTATCGACAGCGGCGGCGTAAGTTTCAACACGTTTGGTTCGTACTGGCAAAAGCCGACGACCACGGGAAAACGCGGATGATGCATCATCGCCAGCAAGGCAAGTTGCAAAAGTTGTTTCTTTAACTGGCGACGCGGAAACCGACTCGCTTCGAGTTCGATGCCGATCAACAACCCGAAACTTCGCACGGCGGCGACGTTCTTACAGCCGGCCAACTCACGAGCCAGCGCCTCAGCCAACATTCGACCCGAACGCTCGACTCGTTCCGCAAGGTCGGCGGCTTCCGCATGCCGCAGCACGCCGAGCGCCGTGCGATAGCCGAGTTCGTAGCCGTGTCGCTCCCGGGCATGCTGCGGCAACGTGCAGCCTACGTCGGTCGCTCGCTTGGCGACGCGTTCACCATAGAGCGTCAGGCCGAACGGAAACATCATGTCGGAAATTCCCTTGCCGATCGTCAGCAGGTCGGGGCGTAGGTCGAGTTGCGTCGAACGTACGAACGGCCCGGTGCGATAGACGCCGGTCTGCACTTCGTCGACCAACAAAAAGCAGCCGTGTTCTCGCCGCATTCGCTGCAGACAGTCGAGCACGGGCCGCGGTACTTCGCGGACGCCGCCGACACCTTGCACAAGTTCCGTCTGAATGACGCCGACCGGTTGCGCGCGAAATACGGCTTCGATGCGAGCTATCGCATCGGAAGAAAACGGATCGACGTAGGTCACATGCGGATACAAGGGCTTTAACCCGGCCTTGAGCGCCGGCTTGGCGGTCCCGGTCAAAGCAAACAACGTCTTGCCGCCGTATCCGCCTTCGAGAGCCAACACGTGCGTCCTGGGAAACGCCGCGACAAGCCCGAGCTTGAGCGCTTGCTCCACGGCCGACGCCCCGCTGACGGCCGGCAACATGTGCGGCAAGTCGGTGAGTTCATAAAGCCGGCGCTCCAGTTCGTCGCGGCATTCGTCGGCCGGTCCGGTACGGAGGATATCTTCGCTGAACGTCGGCGGATTGTGCCCGCGAATGCTGCATGCCACGCCGGCCACGGCGTCGAACAGTCTGAGCCCACCCGTACGAATCTCATGCCCCTCCGCCTTCATTGATCGCTGATCGAGGTCCACACGATCGATGAGTTTCGCCAAGGAAGGACTAAAACGACGGCCGAACGAGTCGCGTCGTGTCGCAATGTCCGCGTCGATCTGCCGCAATAGGGCTTCGTGCCGTCGAAAGAAATCCGGCTCGGCGCGCCGCAACGCGTTCATAAAGTGCAGGGTCGAAACGGTGTTGGGCTGATAGGTCGTGGAGTGAAACGTCGCCGTACGGCGATTGTTCCAATGAGCGTACAGGTGCGGTGGTGCGATAAATGCGCCGAACGGCACGCCGAACTCGGTAAACGATTCGTCGCACACGACGACGTCGGGCGTAATCCTTCGCCATGGTTGCTCATGCAGGGGACCTCGCGAAAAGAGACGACACCGATTCACGGACACGATCAAAAGAGGCCGATCCGGCTGTGTCGAGACGTCGATCATGGCGTCGAGCGCGTCAGTGCTGAGAGATTCCAGCGTCACGATTGATATGGCCACGAAACCCGGCCTCGGCCGCCGAGCCACGTACTGACCAACCGCCGCCTCGGCACTTTCGGTCGTCGTGAGCCCGGGAAGAAACATGACGCGAGCACGCTCGGTAATACGAGCATCGGCGAAGTATTCGAGCGATCCGTCAAAGTCATGCAGCACGCCGGCCGTCGAAAGTCCGAGCTTCGAACGATCGTAGCGTGCCAACTTCACCGCGCCGCTGAGAGCTTCGTCATAGCTGTTGGCGAGAAACACCTGTTGCGGCCCCACGGCGGACGGCCAAAGCTCGCAAACTGCTTCGCCAAGGCAATAGCAAGCCTGCGCGACGGCCGGGTTCAAGTACGGCCGAAACAAGTTCGGCAGTCGTCTTGCAACGATTTCGTCGCAGGTATCGAGCGCCGCCCGCGCTGCGGGCGACAGCTCACATGCTGTGTTTGCCGCGATTGAATCGAGCATGGGGCAAGCGATCCTGCATAAAGGAAAGGAAGCGAGAGGCGGCGGTGCGACGCATGAAGAGATCTACGGCGACGCAATCGTGCGCCGATCGGTGAGTGCGGCATGTCGTCGCGTCGAGCATATCGCAATTGCAATTTGAGCAACGGCAGAGTGCGATGCGCCTGCCAGAACGTCTCGAACTCGCCACGATCGAGAAACAGCTCGACGTGGAAAGCAAACCGCCGCGTAAGTGCGTGGAACAAGTAAGACGTCAACCAGCATTCTTCCAGCCGGTCCCACAGCCGACCGATCGAATCTCGAGGAACTTCGAGCACGTCTGCGCCGTCGCCGGCCGAAGCGTAGAACTTGGCGACTTGCACCACGGCCGCAGACGCGGCCGGCTTGCGCAATTCGATGTTCGTCGCCGCCGCGTCGGCGAAAGCGTTCCAAACGGTCGTAGCGTCGGGCTCGGCAAGTTCGTTGCGCTGCATGAAATACCGTGTTTGGGGACGAAGTCGCAGTCGCAAACGGAGCACGAGCAGGTCCGATTGCGGAGCGTACATCGTCGCGGCAAATGCCGCCGTACCGCGACGCAGCACAATGAATCGATCTCGCCGCATATCGTAGGCGAGCACTTTCTCGATGGTGTCGCCGAGCGTCGTCACGGCGTGGCTTGATCCGTGAATCGGTACGCAAAAGGCCGTGCCGACGGTGACATATGAATAGTTGGGAACCGCAAATAACTCACGACCGTGGCGAGCCAACTCACCGATCAATTGTTTGAGCGTGATGCCGGCGTCGACATCGACGTACGTGTCTCGCACGCGGACGCAGCGACAGCAACCCGTGGTCTTCACGACAGTGCGGCCCGGAAACTTCCAGCCGAAGTGAACGACGCCCGTGTTGTAACCGGCCAGGACAATCTGCGAACGATTGTGCGAAGCGGCAAGGCTCAAGAGTTCGCTGACCGAACGCGGCTCAAGCGTGCCGGTGAACGATTGCGGAGACGTTCCGCGAAATCGCCGAACGAGCCACGCTAAGCCGGCAAGCAATGCTCGGCCGCCGAGCCAAGCGGCGACCGTGGCGACAGCTGTAACGAACCGCAACGCAAGACTCGATGAGGGGATGCGGCGATAATCCTCAGCAACCGTCCGCTGTACGCCGAGCAGCGTCTGGGTCGGCCGACAGGGTGGCGGAGCCGTATCTAGCCGGCGAGCCGCCGCCAAGATGTCTGCCGGCGAGACATAGTAACTTCGCCAAGAGCGAGGAAACAACGGATGCAGCGGCGCGATGAGGCGGCGCATTTTTGTATTGCGATGCCGAACGATCGTGCCGGTTCGCAGCACCACACAACGCCCGAGGGCCGCAGCCTGAAACCGCCGCAGCCAAGTCGATTCTTGCTCCGCCGCGAGACGATCGCCGAGATGCACGCGAACTGTACCGAATAGGCAAACTCGCGCGTCGACCGAACGTTCGACGGTCACTAGGCAACGGCGCAGTAGTTCATCGGCCCGCGGCGAGGGATGCGGCAAAAAGACCTGCACTGACGCGGCCTGCGGTAGAGCGTCGGGCAATTCGTCGAACGAGACTACGACAAGAGCCGGCTCCGCGGCGGCGAGTTCTTCTCGCAGTTCGGCATCGTCGCACACGACGTACGTCGCCGTAATCGCCGGCTTGCGCATCACCCCGGCAGGTGACGATGCACGGCCTCCGAAACGGCGGAAGATCGTGTTCGATTCGGCAATCACGCATGGCCTCCGTTTCGGGTACCGTCGTCCGTCGCAATATCCCAAGCCGGGCTGCCGTAACGCACTGGTTGATCGCGTTGGAGATGAATTGCGACGTCGGCATGCGGCTCCGTAATGAGGATGACGGTCGAGCCGAGCCCGAAGGCCGCCACCCAATCACCGGCATGAAATCGTCGCGGGCTCGGCAGGATGTAGTTCGTGACGCGCCGCTTGCGCGGCTTGAGCCGAGTCGGGTATGGATACGAAATGTTCCCCACTCCCCAGCCGGCGACCATCACGAGGACGAACATTCCCAGCGGCGACTGAAATCGCAGAATCACGCGCTCGTTGAGCGCGAAAACGGGAAACTCGCGGCGTTGATACGGCGGATGTACAAGTAGCCGGCGGCCCGGCACATGCGTCATTTCCACCAGTTCGGCGTCGCACGGACAAAATACGCGATGGCAATCTGCCGGTGAGAGAAACAAGATTGCAAACCGACCGTCGACGAAACGCTTTGAATCGACGCCGGCCAACAGCGAATCAAGCGTGTACTCGATCCCTTTGACGGTGAGCAATCGGTCGCGTTGAAGCGTGCCGAGGTCTTGCACGGTCGAATCACACGGGCAAAGCATTCTTCCTGGCGCGGCCGCCAATGGCCGACATTCGGCCCGAACGCCGCGAGTGAAAAGCTCGTTGAGCGAACGAAATTCACCGAGCGGGCGTTCCAACTGATCCTCGTGCAGTGCCGAATATTTGCCGCCGTAGACCTTGCGATAGACCCACGTGCGTAACCGGCGCGAAGGAATGGGAACGCGAGCGAGTTTGACGCCGACCGCCGCGGCGCACATTTTTAGCGTTCCGCCGTGAATCCGTCGGGCCGAGCGAAATTGTTCGTAGCGGACGCGGAGCCCTTGGTTCATAGCACTCTCGGTCGTTGCGACATGTGGTTTCTCGAGGGTCAGATTCCGGCCAAAGCGGCATCGGCGCCACGGAGCGCCAAAGCGGTGATCGTGAGCGACGGCCCGACGCCGGTCGACGTCGGCAACAGACTACCGTCGACCACGAACAAGTTTTCGTGTCCGAGGAATCGGCCGTCGCGATCAGCGGCGGCGTGGCGAGGATTGCGACCAAACCGCAACGTGCCGCACTGATGGGCCACGTGTTCGCGCGACGGAAACGCGCGACTCGATTGAAACACGGCTCCGGCGCAGTCGCAGAATGCGGCGCATTCGTCGCCCAGCGCCTTGCCGCGCGCACGATCGAACTCGGAGAACTCATGGCGCAAGCTGATCCGCTCGCCGTCGGCCACGGTCACGCGGTTTTCCGGGTTCGGCAAATCTTCGACGATGCCCGCCAAGAGCAACATCCGGTTACGGAGAAAGTTGCGCACGCCCTGCGGCCAACGCCGGAGCCCGAGCTTCGCCATCATCAGCGGCCCCGGCGTGGGAAGCGATTGCACGAGCCCCGTCTTGTGCGGCAGCTCGGGCGTGCCGAAGTAGAAGTCGGCGAAACCGATCTGCTTCACAAACGTTTCGGCCGCGCCGGTGCAATGCGCGAAGATGCCGACCGCGATCGGCGAGTAGTGCATCATGTAGTTCCGTCCGACGTGCGGGCCTGCGATGCCGGACCGGAGCGCAATGCGGGCGAAGCCAATGCCCCGGCGGCGAGCGCCGTCACGCGGCCGCGCACGGTTTGTCGGGTGCCGTCGCCGCGGCGGTGCAACACGACGCCGTCGATACGACCGGCAGGCCCGATTTCGAGTCGCTCGGCTTCGGTATTGGCGGCCACGGTGAGCGTGCCGCGTCCTACGGCATCGGCCAACAACTGCGACGGCCGAGCGGCGTGCGCCGTTGGGGCAGAGGAAACCTGCGCAGGCGTCACAACGTTCACAACGACGCGCGTCGATGGCCAGCGGCAGACGAAAGGGCTTCAAACCGGCCGCTTGATTGGCGGCGACCAAGCGTCCGTTGATCGGAGCCTGCGGCAGGAGCTCGTCGGCACGGCGATGCAGCGGCGCGGGCAACGGGCCGTAGTCGTCGCTCGGGTCCGCGGCCACATGGTACAGTGCCTCGGCTTCGTCGAAGTACGGCGTGAGTTCTTCGTACGTGACGGGCCAATCCCAGAGTTCGTGCGGCAATCGGTCACCGTACCGCCGACCGGGCCGAAAATCGTCGTCGCTCGGCCGCATCATCGCGCCACCGAACAAACTCGTACCGCCGCCGACAACGCCCCCCATGTAAAGCCGCAGAGGCTCGGTGTTGACCGTGATCTTGCGATCGTCGTAGTAGCGTTTCTCGATCAACGTCGCACGTTCGTCGCGCAGTTCATCGATCGCCCCGTGTCGATGGAATGGTGAATCGGCACCGAGCGGATCGTCGCCGCGTTCCACAACGAGCACGCTCTTGCCCGCCCGCACGAATCGGCTCGCGAACGCCGCGCCGCCGGCACCGCTACCAATCACGACGGCGTCGAAATCGTAGGACATGCCTTCTCCGTGAACCGCGACCACGATGATGTCGGTCACATGCCGCGAACATCGCCGCCATTCAAACGACGCACGCCGTAAACAGCGAGTGCGGCGCGGAATATCGACACTCGATGCACATCACAATCACATCGTCTGCTTCCTTATGCGAAGCCGATCCAGAAATGTAAAGTCGGCTTTAAGTCACGTTTGCGGATTGAATGAAAACCAACGCGAGGCATCACACGAGTCTTACATTCGCCTCCTACGATGCGGCACGTTGAAGGGCAGGACACGAACAATAACGAACAAGTTGTGAACACCGTTCGCATTGCTTCACGATGCCGATGTTCACAACGCGCCGCGGTCACTTCGAATCGCCGTAACACCTCAGTGAGACAGGCATGAGCACGGCCGCAATCCAACGGCAGTACGACGAGGTCATCGCCGCCAACTATGACCTCGACGCACAAGCTCTTACGAATCGCATGTTGGATTTGGCGCTGGAACACGTGATATGCGTGCCGCTATTGGCCGCCGATGCGCCCCCCCTGAAGGCGCTCGACCTCGGCATGGGAACGGGCCTGTTTCTGGAAAAGCTTCGCAATGCCGCAACTCGCGAAATCCGCCCGTTCGGACTCGATCTCTCGCCGCGGATGGTCGACTTCGCCAAGCGCCGCATTCCCGATTTGCAGGCCGTGATCGACGACGCCGCGGAGATCGATTGACACTTCGCAGGCGAGTCGTTTGACTTTGTCAGCACGCACTTCGTCACCGGCTTCGTGCCGATGGATCATTTGGCCCCGCGCATCTTCGCCAAGTTGCGGCCCGGCGGATATTGGTCGTTCCTCGGCGCGGTGAGTTCGGCCTATCCGCAACTGCAAAAGAAGGCCAATTCGAAGCTCCTCCGCTTCGTGGCCCGCGGCCGCAAGATCAGGGCGGACGATCTGCTCACGCCGCGCGGCGGCGAGGCCGTGGCCGATTGTTTTCGTCGCCACGGATTCGAGATCTGTTCGTTGGAAGTCGCCCAACCGGCGCTGCACTTCTCGGACTTCGACGCCTTTATGGAGTTCGGCTACCACGGCGGCTGGCTCACGCCGTTTATCGAGGCCGTGGGACTGCAAAACGCCAAGCCGTGGCTCAAAACAGTACTGAACATGCTTGTGTTTCCGCTCGACGACGAGCACCACGTGGCCGTCGGCCTGTCGCGGCGGCCGAGCTTGTAGCGACGAGGCATTCCGCCAACCCGCGAGAGATTACGCATGCGGATCGCGATCATTGCCGAGGTGTTTCTGCCGAAGGTCGACGGCGTCGTCATTCGCACGATGAATTTGATTCGTCAATTGCAGGAACGCGGCGACGAAGTCCTCGTCGTCTGTCCGCAAGCTGCAGCCGAACGCAACTCGCCCGTGCCGGTCGTCGAGTTTCGCAGCTTTCCGTTTCCGGCATACCCGGAGTATCGCATCGGCCTGCCGGACGAGAGGTTGATCGAAGCGCTCCGACGAGTTTCGTCCGGACGTCGTGCATTTCCTCAATCCGTTTGCGTTCGGCTTTCGCTGCTACGACTTGCTCAGCCGCTCCCGGCTGGATCTGCCGTGCGTATTTTCCTTTCACACGTTGTACGGCGAGTTCGTGAAACGATACGGGCTAATGAAGCCGCTGGCTCGCGTGCTCTGGTGGCTGATGCGCGACTATCACAACTGCGCCGACACGAACCTCACGGTGTCGACGATCATGCAGGCCGACCTACGGCGCCGCGGATTCGAGCGAGTGGAGTTTTGGCCTCCGGCAGTCGATGCGACGTTGTTTCATCCTCAGCGGCGTCGTGACGAGATGCGCCTGCGGCTTTCGGCCGGCCGGCCGCATGATCCGCTCTTGCTCACCGTTTCCCGGCTTGCGCCGAGAAGAACGTCGGGCTGCTGGCCGAAGTGTTGCGACGCGTCCCCGGCGCACGGTTGGCGATCGTCGGCGACGGCCCGCAACGCGACGAGTTGGAGCGTCTGTTTCCCGCCGATCGCACGAGCTTCGTCGGCTACATGACCGGCGCCGAGTTGGCCGATGCGTATGCCACGGCCGACTTGTTCGTTTACGCATCCGAAACCGAGACGATGGGGAACGTCGTGCTCGAAGCGATGGCTTCCGGCCTGCCGGTCGTCGCGCCGCGAGCGGGCGGAATCCCGAACTTGGTGCGCGAGCGCGAAACGGCCCTGCTGTACGCCGCGGGAGACGCGATCGACGCCGCAACTCACGTCAACACGCTTTTGGCGGACGATGCCGAGCGTCGCCGTATCGCCGCCGCCGTCGCCGCCAAGCGGAGGAATGGGATTGGCCCCGTTCGGCCGAGCGCGTGCGCGATCACTATCGTCGAACCATTTTAGAGCATCGCACGGAAAGCGACCGTGCCGACAAACGTCGCCGCTTGGCGCCCGCCGTCTTAGCTTCGCTCACTTGGGCCTTTCGCACGGCGGCCGTGTTGCCGACGCGACGAAAGCCTCGAGCGCGCGTCGCCGCGACTTCGGCCTGACGACGACCGCGCGGAGAACGGTTTCTCCGCCGTCCTCGGCACATCACACGGGAAGACGAAGCCATGCCGTACCAACGACGTGTCCGCAGCCTGTTCGTGAGCGACGTCCATTTGGGATGCCGTTACGCGCAGACGGAAAACTTCCTCCAATTCCTCGAGCAAATTCGGCCCGACAGATTGTACGTGCTCGGTGATTTCTTCGACGGCTGGAAACTGGCCGCCGGCTGGCACTGGCCCGCGCTTTACAACCGGCTGATGAATCGGCTGTTCGATCTTTCGCGCACCGGCACGCAGATTTACTACACTCCCGGCAATCACGACGCCTTCCTGCGCAACGGCGAAGTGCTCCGCATGATTCAAAACTCGGGCGTGAAGCTGCGCGTGGAAGACGAATTCTTCTTCGACGCCCAAGACGGTCGACGTTATCTCCTGCTGCACGGCGACAAGTTCGACATCGTCGAAACTCGCGCACAATGGCTGTCCGTCGCCGTAACGTTCGCGTACGAGGCGCTGCTTTCCGCGAATTGGTGGTATCGCCGCGCACGGCCGTGGCCCGGCCGCAGCCCCTATTCGTTCTGCGCGAAGTTAAAGAACGCCGTGAAGACGGGCGTGCGTTTCATGAGCCACTTCGAGCAAAAGCTCTTCGCGTACTGCGCGCGAGCGCGGCTGCAGCGGCGTGATCTGCGGGCATATTCATACGCCGGGCGTGTTCGGCAACGACGAAATGCGCTACCTCAACACGGGCGACTGGGTGGAGAACTGCACGGCCCTGACCGAACACTATGACGGCACGATGCACCTGGAATCGTTCTTTCCTGCGATGCCGTCGCAAGAAGTACCGATGGGATCGCTGCCGCCGATCGAAGACTTCGGGCCTCTAGAAAGCGTCTCGGAATTCAACGACGAATCGCCGGCCGACCGCATGGCCGCGGAATAGCGGCGCAGGTTCGGCTCGATCGACGAAACAAAACACGCCGGCGTCCGATTCGCACGGCAGATTGCAAGAACGCCGACGGACCATGCAACTCGCCGCCGAAGCGGCGGCGAGTTGCCGTCACTTCGACAAGTTACTTCTTAACGCTGCCGAGTTCTTCCTTCGCCTTCAGCACCAGTCGCGATGCAAACTGTTGCATGCCCGGGTGCGGGCCTTTCGCCTTGTCCCACTTCTTATCGAAGCAAGCTTCCTTCTCAAGCTTCTCCAAGTTAGTGACAAGATTTTGCAGCGTCGTGCGGAACTCGTTCTTGGAGTTCTTCTTGTCCTTATCCGTGTCGTTGAGGTAGGCGGCGCGGGCTTTGTCAACGGCCTTGAAGCCTTTGCGGATCGGCAGGCCGGTGACGTTCCAACCGTGTTTCTTGGCTTCCTTCACCGTCTCCTTCCACTCCGACTCAGTGATCAGCGTCGTCTTCGTGAAATTCTTCGGCAGCCACTCCGCGACCGCAGGATCTTGCGGCGTCGAAGTCTGCGGCGCGTTGGTCCCGGTCGTCGAGTCGTCTTCAAACTCGTTGAGTTCTTCTTCCCATTGCTCGACCGTTTCCTGGAAGCGTTCGACGAACAGCTTGACCGAGTCGTGCTTGGCGAAACCGGCGGCTTTGCCGACCGCCGTTTTTACGGCCTGAATCGCTTCTTTCAACGTCTTGGTGTTCGCCGCGTCCTTGTTCGAATCGGTTTCATTGATCCACGTGCCGTAGGCCTTCAACCCGTCTTCGACCGCCTTCGAAAGATTCGTCGGCTTGTCTTCAAAGACTCCTGCGTCGACGGCCTCCTTGCGGGCAGATTCCCACAACTCCTTGTCAAACTTAAACGGCGGCAGCTTCAGAACGGCCGCCTGCTTGCCGTCGGCGTAGTCGGTGATTTGTCCCATCATCGCCACGCATTCCGACATGTACCGCTGGAAGTCGGCGTTATCGACCGTCGTCGAGAGCTTCTCGGCCGCCTTCTTACACAGGTCCGCGGCTTCTTTCAGCGGATCGCGAAGCTCGTCCATATCCTCCTTGTCTTCGACCTTCTGACCCTTCGCGTAAGCCTTGCTCGCGGCATCGTAGGCGTCGTGAATGTCGGAAACACGATCGATGGTCGCGCCGAATCCGGTCTTCACGTCGGCCATGAGGTGCAAAGTGACGGCCGTTTTCTTCACGGTCTGCCAGTGCTTGTTTTCGAGCCGGAAGCTGAAGGCCGGAAATTCCCCCTTGTCGTCCAGCGCCTCGCGCCGGCTTTCCAGAATCTTCAAGCAGCTATCCATGTACTTCTGGAAGTTGGGGTTCTTCACGCCTTGCAGAACCTTCGCTTCGCGTTCGACTTCGTCGAGCGCGGCCAGCGTACGAATGCGCATCTTGGCGAGCGCCTGCGGTTGCACGTTGCCTTCTTGCGCAACCATGAGCGACGACCAAGATTTTTCCGACACGTCCAACGACTTGCCGAAGCCGGTCTTCTCGTCGTCGAGGATGCCGTCTTTGATCGCGACCTTCTTCACCTTTTGCCAATCGTCGTTGTCCCAACGGAATTCCGTCGCCGGGAAGTTCTTGCCGGCCCCTTCCATCAGGTCGACGAGCTCTCCTTCGGTCTGCAGCTTCAGAATCTCGTTGGAGTAGTAGTCGATCAGGTCCGACATCCGCTGGTTGTCGCAATACCCCTCGGCGCGAGCGACGCCGTCGACCGCGATGCCGACTTCGCTCAGGAGCTTCTGAGCGCGGCGAGCTTCTAGCCGAGCTTCCTTGCGATCGTCGCTCTTGATCTTGGCCTTCGTCGACTTGAACTTCTCGTCGAACTTGCCGAACGCCTTCGACAACGCCTTGGCGCGGCCGTCGTGCGGCGCAATCGCACCGGACGACACCGCAGCTTCGTACGACGTCTTCCAACCGTCTTTTGAGAACTCGATCTTCGGCTTGAAGTCGACTTTGCGCTGAGTTTCCAGGGCTTCGAAGTTCAGCCGTTGCGAATGCTTGATGATGAAGATCACGTAGTCGCTCATCGCCGGCGTGTGAACCGACGCGGCAACTTCCCCCGCCGCCAAGAAGACTTCCGTCAGCGCCTTGCGTACCTCGAAACGCTGCTTCTGAGCTTCCTTATGCCGCTTGGCCTGCTGATCGGACGTGGCGCCCTTTTCCACCTTCACGCGGTGAACTTCGACGCCGCCCGAATCCGAGACGATCTCGACGAGTTCCAGGTAACTCGTATTCCGCTCGCTCCAAGTCTTCAGAGCGCCGAAAACGGCGTTGGCCTTGGTATCGGCGTCCATGAAGCCGGCCACGACGCATTCTTCGCGAGCCTTCTCCCAGACGACGTGCGAAAAATGCTCCGCCTTCGGCTTCCCCTTCACGGCCTTCAACGAGAACGTTCCGGCCGGCGGGTCGATCGATTTGACGACGTCTTCCGCGACCTTGTCGCTCTTGAGATCCTTCTTGAGATCTTCGTAAATCTTGTCGAGCGTTTGCTCGATGATGTCCGCCGGATCCTTGTCGAGCGTCTTCTTCAATTTTTCGATGCGGCTCAACATCACCTTACGTTCGTTTTCATCGGGCAGCTTGAGCGCCGCGATGCCGTATGCGGCCACCCGCTCTTCGTAGCTCGGCGGAGCGTCCGGATAGATCTCGAGATCGAGCTTGTGAATCACGGTCCCGGAGGTCGACATCAACGCATTGCAGTAGTCGCGGATGCCGTTGTGCCCGCAATCTTTCCAATAAGACTTCAGCGCGTCGATCACGACTTGCAGCGCATCGTACGCCGCTTGACGAAGCTTGCGGGCCTCTTGGCCGCCGACCTTCGAGAGGTCGGCCGTCTTCGCCGAAGCCGTCTGGTACTTCGTCAACGAGCTCGTCACGGCATCGCGAAGCTTCAAGATCGTCGCATCGCCTTCGCCGTCCTTGTCCATCCAGGCCTTCTTCAACGCCACGTCGGTGGCGCTGGTCCAAACTACGGCCTCAAGCTTCACGTCGGTGGTCGCGTGCTTCCACGTCATGTCGCGTTGCTCACCGTCGGCGATCCAACCCGATTGTGCGACGCCCGGCTTCAGGTCGCCGTTTTGGTCGTAGTCGGCCAGCGTGAGTTCGCGGCTAATGCCTTGCGTGAGGTTTTCCAACACGCCGGCGACCGACGCGGCGTTCGACCGCAAATCTTTCAGGTAGGCGATCATGCCGGCGTGAAAGTCGACCTTGCCCGAGAGATCGATCTTCGTGCCGTCTTTACTCATGGGTACGTGCATCGGTTGATAGGCCGCGATGATGGCCTCGGCCTCAAGCGCCGCGTTGACCGCGGCCAACACCGGCGCGCGTTGCCGCAGCGCGGGAGGTTGTTCGCCCGTCTTGAGCTTCGCGCCGGATGTCGCTTTGATCTTTTCTTTCACGCCTTGCGACGAGAGCGTTTGCACGCCCAAATTCGCCAGCAGCTTTTCCAACTTGCCGAGCGTCTCGCCGATGCCGGTGCTTTCGGGGAATAGGCCTTTCTTTACGGCGTCCGCCTTGACGGTTTTCCATGATTGTTCGCTGAGCAACGCGGCCGGGCCCTTCCACGACGGATCGTAGGGATGCCCCTTCGTCTTCGTCTTGGCGTCTGCGTAGAGTTCCTGCGCCTTCGATTTCACCGCCGACATCATGTTCAAGACGTTCGCCGGCGTCTTGCCGAACACGGCTTCGACGTTCGCTTGACCACGAGTTTCCGGGCCGTCTTCCGGAGCCCCTTGTTCGGCCTTCTGCATCATCCACTTCCGCAGGAGGAGCGCCGAAGCCTCGGGCTTCTGCAAATCGCTTTCCTTGTATCCGCGCTGAACGATAAACTCCACGGCCAGCGGATCGCCGTCCATAACCATGATGGCGATGAGCATCTTGGCGTACACGGCGTGATCTTCGAATACCTGAAGCTGGGCGACCCGATTGCCGGCTCGTGCCTCTTGCAGAGTTTTTCGCGCGGTTGGCGGCGTTGAAGTCGATATTGGCGAAGTAAATCTTGCCGCCGTAGACGATCGCTTTCTCAAGGATCGTCAAACCTGCCTTCACGCCGTAGGCAGCCGGTGCGCCGATGCCGGTGGCGACGGCGGCGATTTCAAAGCCGCCCTTGGCCACCTTGACGCCGGATACGACCATCTCATGGCGGTGCCCCTTGTTGAGGCGTTCCATCTGCTTCTTATGGTTCTCGAAGGCGTTTTCCAGGCCTTCGTAGTGGGCCATTTCTTCCTTCGTGGCCCGTTCGCGTTGAGCCCGCTTTTGCAGCTTGTTCGTGTCGCGATATTCGAGCGAACGCTTGGCGTGCTTGGCTGCGGCGATCCCGAAATCTTTAATGCCCAAGGCGAGTGAAATGCCCGGCAGCGCATAGTCGCCGAGCACATCCTCGAACTCCGAGCAGAGGTTGGCGGCGGTCTCCAGTCCGTTGTTGATTCGTTCGCAGTATTCGCCGATCTTCTCGATCTTGCCGATCGGATCATCGGTCGCCCAAGTGCTGATGTCGTCGCCCTTCTGCCGCAGCCAGTCCGAAAAATCGCCGGCGACGGGGTCGTTGAGCCACTGCACGACCTTGAGCAACTCTTTGCCGTCTTTGAACGTCGCATAGACGTCTTCCACCGACTGCGCAACGCTGCCGACTTGCTCGATGATCTCGAGCGCATCGTTCATTTCTTCCGGATATTGCTGCTTGTTCTTGTAGGTTCCGTCTTCATTCTTGGTGCGATCGTCGGCGTCCGGCAGCAGGCCTCGCAAGTCGTCAAAGATGTCCTTCGCCATTCCGGCGCCGTTCTTAAGCTTATTGAAGAGCGATTCCTCGCCTTCCTGCTGCATCCGCTGGGCCATCTCGTCGACGGCTTCTTCGAGCATGGCCCGTTCGACTTTGCGCAGCCTTGAAGCTCGAGCACGAACTCCGTCGGCCAGAAGCCGCGCGGAATGTGCGAGAGTTGCGCTCGACTTCCGCGACGCTGCCGCCGGCGTCGCGGACTTGATGCGCGCACTTCACGGCCTTAGCGGTGATCTCCGTCATTTCTTCCATTTCTTTGCCGGAGGGCACCGTCGTCAGATCATTGAAGTACGGATCGAAGCGGCGATAGTCCATGCCGCTGTGCTTCGCAATGATGTCTTTAAACGCCTTAACGTCCGACTCGCGAGTTTTCGCCAACTCACCGAGGGCCTCCGACTTCATCTTTTCGCATTCGGCCGGATCGAGCGCAGCAAATGATGTTCTCAATGCGCGCGTCGAACTTCGCAAACTGCGTCCGATAGTCGAGCGGAATGTGCTCCAGCATATTGCCGTGGAATCGCGACGCCTGATTCACCATCGGAGCGGCATTCGGCCCGAGCCGCGTGTTGCGCTCGCCGACGTCGCTGGACACGGCTTTCAGGGCCGTACCCATCCGCGAGTAACGATCGAGGGCCGCATCCTTGGCCGACTTCATCTTCTCCAGCATCGCTTTGCGCTTGTCGGCTTCGCCCGGGATGGCGCGAATATGCTCCAAGACGTCTTCCATGCTCTTGGTTTCGAAGAAGGCGGCTTCTTCCGCCGGCACCGCCGAGCGGTGCTCTTTCATGATCTTCTCGACGTCCTTCAGCTCCGGCGCCTGGAGCTTGTCGGCCAATTGATCCAGGCCGTGGGCCATGGTTTCGTCGGAGAATTGATTCCCCGACTCAAACTTCGCCGAATCCTCTTGCCGCTTCTGAGCTTTCTCCAAAAGCTCGGCTTCCCAAACTTCGAGCGCTTCGACCTTTTGCTTGCCGCGAATCAGGTTCGCTTCATCTTTCACCTTGCGACGCTTGTAATCGTCCGGGTTCAAGACGTCGACCTTCAGTCGATTCAGCCGGGACGAGAGAATTTCCAATTCTTGAAACTTCTCGGCGACCTCGACGGACGTGTCGGCGACGATGCCCGTCGTTTTGTCGGTTTCTTTTTGCTCGTTGTCGCGCAGAGTGCGCACCGCATTGCCAATCTTCGTGAAGTCTTCGACGATCTTCTTGATCTCGTCGGCGTGCTCGGGCACCTTCGGGTTCGCGTTCTTGACGGCCCCCGCCACGTCGGTCATCTGCTTCTTGACGCTTTCCGCCTGCTTCTCGTACTTCTCCAACGCCGCCTTAAGTTCGACGTACTGCTTCGACAAATCCTTGTCTTTGAGAGCCTTGGCCTTCTTGGCCTTCACGCCCATGCGCTCGCTGCGCTTGTTGAGCATGCGCTTCAGTTCGGTGTACCACTGGTCGAACGACTGGTCGATTTCCTGAAGAACTGAAGAGCCTTGCGACATGATTGGAATTCCTGATGAAAAGACGCCGCCGGATCAATGGGCGAGCGTGTTGTAAGCGTCGAATGAGGAGAAGAGATCGAATCGTCGAAACGCCGGCGGCTCAGCCGGCCATCGCTTGCTGCACTTCGCGAATGGCGTCGAGGCAAGCGGCTCGGAACGGCGTGCCGTCGACGAGCGGGTTTTTCAGCAGATGGTTCACGAGTTCATTCTTCATCACCATGTTTTCCAAGTCGTCGAGCATCGCCGGATCGCCGGCGTTGATGCTGTCGTCGACGCGGTCGCGCAGCTCGTCGTAGAGCCCTTGCAGCGACGTCTCAATCGCACCGACGATGTCGTCCATGTCGTCTTCCGGCACGAGCACTTCCATCTGCTGCTTGAGCGCGACGAGATGCGGGCGAATCTCGATCGGCAGCTCTCGGAAGCGCGTGATCATGAACTGACGCTTCTTCACCGTGCCGACGCGAATGCCCGTCTTCTCCGCCGCTTCGGCGTTGGCTTGTTCGCGCGTTTGCGTGGTCGTCTGGCCGAGCGGCTGACTGATGAGCGACTGCAGCAGATTTGAAAGTTCAAGCAGCTTCGTCTTGGCTTCGTCTTCCGCCGAAGGCCGCGGATCTTCGATGAGCCGCTTCACGTCGCCCGCGGCCATCAGCACGTCTTGCTTGCGGTTCGGCTGCGCGGCCAAAGCCTGCTTGATGAGCGGCGTCATCTTATTGAACGTCGCGGTCAGCTTCTCACGACCGGCTTGCCCTGCTTGGCCGTCTTCCGTCGACTCCGACTCGTCCGTCTCCGTCTCATTCGTCACCGGGCCGGTCACGGTCGACGTCGGCTGCGCGTTGGGATTGTCGTCGTCGGCGACCGAGGACAAACCACCTTCCGGAACAAACTTGAATGCAGGCTTCACCTTCAAGCCGGCATGCTCGTCGAGAAACTTGGCGCAGCTTGGAGATCTTGCAAGGGTCTTTTCCTTCGCCGTCTTGCGTGACGATCTCAAACGTAATTTCCTGCCCGCCGCCGGAACAAACGCCGAGGTAAGCATCGCCCTTCGCGCCTTCGGCTTTGGCCGCCGTGATCTGCGCCGTCTTGATCGGCTTCTTGGCGACGATCAACTTGCGAATGTCGGCGCCTTTGACGATGAGCGCGAAGTAACGCGCCTTCTTCTTTTTGACGTCGTCGAGATAGTCCTTCGAGTCGTTATCAATAGGAGCAAACGAATCGGAAGGGGGCATCTGAGGCTCCGCAGGTTTAAGAAAGCAACGAACGACGAGTGCCGCAGTTCGCTACGGTAGATAATGTGGAAGTCCGTATATCGACGCGAATTTAGCGGTTGGCGAACCGTATTTCAAATTTTTGCGAACAAGTTTTATAGAGTTTCACCACTGACAGTTTTTGTTCGCATCCCGTCAGACCACGTCTTGAAACTGCCGGGAGTGGAAAGGCCTCATGCCGATGGTCGAATCGACGTGCATTCACCGGCGGACCGCAACGCCGAATCGCGCCTCTGCCGAAGGCCGACACGTCAAAAAATTGCGGTCTTTTAATTCGAACGTCGCGGTAGGAGCCGGCAGCGACTTGGCTCAGATCAAGAAAGCCAAGGATTCACGAAAGACAACTACGCATCGAGCCGCGTGAATGTTCAACGGAACCGGCCGATGAAGAACATGATCGCCAGCGTCGCCGTGAGGAAGAAGAACGCGAGCATGCCGAGAACGGCCCACATGGATTGCCGGCGATTGCTTGCGGCGGCGTCGCTGCTCCACTCGACAAGTTCCTGCTCGTCGACGAGTTTGTCGATAACGCCCCGCGAAAAGGCCCGGCGATCCGACGATTCGCCGGTCGCCGCCAAATAGCAGCCGCTGAAAAGCAACGAATCGCGTTTGCCGGGCTTCGTCGCGTCGCAGCCGAAGCTGTCCGCCAGAAGCGCCGCCAGACGATCTTTCCAACCGCAGCGCACTTTCGACAGCAATTCGTAAAGCCGGGTGTTGCCCGGTCGCGTCAGCGCGTTCTCTTCGCGAAACAGCGCATACGACCAATCTTCAAACGCCCCGCAAACGTGCGCGGCGAGCGAAACGAGTTGCTCCTTTGTCGGGTAGGCGCAGGTCGAACTTGCGACCGAATCGCTGAGCCGCGGCTCGATCTTTGCCGACGCGGCGGACCAACTCGCGGAATCCTCTTTCTTTCTCCAACCCGACGACCAAGGCCGTCGTCGGTGCACGGACCTGCGTGGCGAATTGCAGCGTCGCCAAGTCGGCCCGCACGGCCTGACGCAACTCTTCAATTTCGGCCGAGGTGCCGTGAATGGACTCAAATTGCAGGAGCGTCAGCACGCCGTTGAGCGGACAGACCGGAGCTCGCGCTCGCCGCAACAATCCGCCCACATACTGCAACTGCCTCAAGCAAGCCGCCGAATATTGCGGATCGACTTGCACCGGCTCAATCCCGCCGAGCGCCGTGGCTTCATCGACGGAGAGATTTGTCGGCACGTAAGTCGAATCCGTCACCGCGGGAATTTGCGGCACCGGAGTCGGCACGGCGAACGCCCCTTGAGGAGCCGCCCAAGGACCGTTCGGATCGTACGGCGCACCGGGCAGCGGAGGAGCGACGCTCGGCGGCGCCGCCGGATGCGGCACGGGCTACGAGGTCGTTCATCATCGAAACGTCGAGCATCATCGTTCCGCCGATCGCGCCGGAACCGGCCGGCGGCGGAGGCTGCGGCGCGCCACAGGAGCGGGCGGCGGAGCAGGAGAGGGAGCGCCGCCCATCGCCGAACTTCCCGCAACCGGCATCGCCGCAGATCGCAGAGCATCCGGCGAGACCGTCGGTACGACAATCGGGCTCTCGGGAACGGTTTGCCCTCGCGCGAGCTTCGGCCAAGAGTTCTTCGCGCAACGAGGCGAGCGCCGAGGTCCAGCTCGTGTCCGTGCAGAACAAGTAGATGGCCTCTTTGCCGGCGTACCAATGCAAAGGCGCCGGCCCTTCCGGAACTCCCGCCACGCGCAACTTCAGCGCCGGATCGTCGAGTAGAGCCCGTTCTTGCCGTTCGCCCGACGAGCCGAGAATCACGAATACCGGCGCGGAGGTCAGCGATATCCCGTTGGCGGCCAATGCTTCGAGCCCGGCCTTCCAGGCGTAATCAACGTCGGGAAACCTCGCCGTTTCCGTATCGAGCCAAAGCTGAACCGTCTTCCGCACGATCAGCGGAATCAGCAGCACCATCAACAACACGAATCCGATCCGCAGCGGGCTCATCGAGTGGCGCCACGGAACGTTTGATTCATCGAGCAGGAAGTAGGTCCAAACGGTCGCGACAGTCGTCACCAAAAACACGGCCGACAAGCATCCCGCGCAACCGGGCGTCGTGGCAGGCGTCAGCGCCGTCAAGCAACCGGCGCCCTTACCGCCGGGCTTCGACGATTTCGGCGCAGCGCCACCGTCGCCACCTTTAGCGGCTTCGGCCCCGTCGACGGAATCTTCAGCGGCGTCGCTCATGCGTTAGACGTAGCAGGCCGTATCCAAGGTGAGATCAGCGAGAAAAAAACAGCGCGAAGTAGATCACGTTCCAAGCCGCGAGCATTCCGGAAAGCAGCCAGGTCCAAACAACGGCCGCCTTTGGACGCAGCGGCGGAGCGCCTTGGACCTCGCGTTCGGCTTCCGCCAACGCCGGTCGACCTTGCCCCAACCGAATGGCCATCGAAACCTGTTTGGCCCAGCCGCCGAGATCGGCCGGAATGCCGTGCCGTTGCGTGAGCATCGCGGCGAGCGCCGGATCACGGTAGAGCCCGCGAAAGCCGAGCACCACGCAGACGTAGTAAACTTCCAAAGCGTCCCGGCGCGCACCAAGGTCGAGGCCTCCTTGGCGTTCACATAAAACTGCTCGCTGCAAAGCCGCGTGCGAAACAGTTCCATTTCCAACACGTTGTTGCTCCACCACTCGCGCGATTCCCATTCCGTCTCGACGAGCATCTCGTCGACCCAGGAGACCAACGCGTACTTGGTGAGCTCCCATTCGCGGCCGGAACCGACGATCGCTTCTCCCTGGTCGAGCAATGCGATAATCCGGGTCCGTTCTTCCAACGGGTTCGGCGACTGTCCGTCGGCCAAACGGTCTAACAGACCGAGCACGTGGAGCAGAAACGGATCGACGGCCAGGGAATGTCGCGGCGTCATGACCTTTGCGGCACCGCGAAGAGAGCGAATTTGAGCGAATTCTTACGACCGAACGCCGAGACCACTAGGTTCTGCTCACCTTGCAGCCGGTCGAGGTTCATGATGAGCGAATCCTTCAAACGCATGGCGAGCGTCTGCGTTTGCTGCACGTCCTGCCAAGCAGGCGTATCCTGCCGCGGCACTTCGAAGTACATCCAATCGTTTCGCGTGGGGAGCGCGCGCACGACGCGTTCGACGGGCAGAAGTTGCACGCCCGCCGCCCGATGCTTGAAAAGCAGTTCGACCTGCCGGCTGCTGCCGAGCTTCCAGTCGAGCTGGGTGAGTAGCTCCAAGCATTCGCGCGGTGCAAGCTCTCCCTTGTTGACGCCGATGTACCACTGCCAATCGGAGTTGAACCACCGCGGCTCGAGCGACACTTGCATGCCGAGGCCGACGCCGATGAAGCTCCGCTGTTCGAACTCGTAATCGCGAACCGAATTGAGCAGACCTTCGATACGCAAACGGATATCGAGAAAGATGCGGTGCAGATCGTCGTGGTCGTAAGGCAGGATCCCGGTCAACCGACGATCGGGGCCGAATATCCCGAGTTGTCCTGCGGCCCGGCATAGTTCCATGTAGGCTTCGCGCGGATGCACGTCCTGCGCAAAGGCCAAGACCGCTAACACGGAATGCGCCGCATTCAGCACGGACAACATCAGGATGCGGTCGGCGTCGCCCGGCTCGGAACTCTCCAGCCCGATGCCGCGCGAAGCAATTTGTCTGCTTAGCGTTTCGATCTTGCCGCCGATCATGTCGTAAACGGCGCGGACCATGTCTCGGCCGAGTTGCGGCCAAGCGTCAATTCGCAACACCGGCGGAATGAACGTCTCGTCGAGTTGCGGGGCCGCCTCACCGTCGCCCGAGCGCTTGATCTGCGCCAGCGGCAGCAGTTCGTAGCCCGAGAGGTCTTGCGTCGAGAGGAGCAGCACCGCGTTCAGCTTGCGAAACTGAATCTGCTCTTCGCCGCCCCCCCAGCTTTCATCATGAACGTTCGTGGTGACGTCGACATACCGAACGTCGGCATCGCCGTTAGCGGCGACATTCGGACGTCCCATGACCGTGCGCGGAACGCCGAGATACACCTTCACGACCGAGGCTTTTTCAAACGCATCCGCCAAGGCCGACTGAGCCGCAGGCGCCGGTAATCCGCCGCCCGCCGCGCTGCGCATGTCGAGCCGGTCAGGAGCCGTGTCGCCGCCCAGATCGACGAGCGTACCGTCGCGCAAGCGGGCCCGCAGTCGCTGCAGCTCAAACTGATGCCCGGCCAGAGCATCGCGGCTGAAGGCGATCTCGCAGATGCCGTAGCTGTACGGCTTGCTCCATTGGTGTGAAGCGTGAAGTTGTTCGGCCCAGTAACGGTCGGCGGCTTGGAAATGCTGCGGACGAAGAAAGGCACCTTCGTACCAGTGGATCGGAAGGTTTTGCATGAACACTCCGTTGTAGCGCCGCTCGAGGCCGGTCGTCGGTCACGTGGAAGTCGCACGTCGTCGCACAAGCCGCCGGAAAACACTGCCGGCGTTGCATGCGGAAGTGGGCGAACCTAAGTGCCGTAACCAAGCGGCGTTATGATAGCAATCACCGCCCAAGGGGTAAACATTAGGTGGTTTACGCGGGCGACGTGATTGCGCCGGCGATTCCACGGTTCGTCCGGCCGTGCGCCGGAAAATCTTACCCCAATTGCTCAGGCCGAAAATACGCTGCAACCGATAACCGAAGAGCCATCCTCGGCGTTTTGCGCTGCGCACGCGCCGGCAGGGTGATTCTTCGGACCGCCGGCGTTGCAACGCAATACGGGTCATCGACGACAGTTCTTGGCGATGTTGCTTGCGGCAACCATCGTAGCGCTCCGCGTCTGCGCGGCTCAAGACTACGTCTTTCCCGCGCCCGAGCCGAACACGAACCCCATGAATCCGGGCGAGATGTTCGCGCCCCCCGGCATCAGCACCGAGCCGATCGTAGGTGCTCCGCAAATTGACGCCGGCCCGCCCCCTCAGATGCCGGCCATTCCGGTGATCGCTCCGCCTCAAGCGGCTATGGCGGTACAAACCTCGGCCGAGGCCCAGAGCGTTCCGTATCACGTAGCCGCGGAGCAACCGCCGACCGGTCGTCGCCGCGTGATCGTCGGCCTGCCGACGGTCGCCGCGAAAGAATCGACCGTCGTCGTCTCACCGCGAATCAGCGTCGTGGAAGCACGGCTTGGTCAGGCGGGCCCGATCAAGCGATCTTCCAAACCGGCGGCTACACGCCCGTCGTCGCCAGCCCGATGTTCACGGCTCAAGCCGATCCACTGAGCACCGTGCCGCTGCCCGAACCGCTTGGCGCGGAGATGTTGCCCCCTGCGCCGATGCCGCCGGGCACGATTGTTCCGGGTGCGACCATGCCCGGCCACATGATGCCCGGTGAAGCGACGGCCCCGATCTTCGACCAAGTCATCGCCGATTCACGAGCCGCTCCGCGCCGCGGCCTCCGCAATTGGCTCATCGCCCGCAACATCGAAGGGGGCGTCGGCCGCGAACGCTTGGCCATGGCGCCGTTCGCACTCGACACCTCGCAACCGTTCGGCAACGTTCGGTTCCGCATGAATTCTTTTAGGAACACGCCGTTTCCCGATCGCGCGGAAATCCTCTGGGCTCAAACCGCCGGCGGTCGCGGCCCCGCGTTGCCCGAACGAAGTCTCGACTACCAAGAGTTCAACACGCAGCTCGAACTCGGCAGCAAGAAGTTTTCGACGGCGACCGAATTCCCCATCCGCTGGACCAATCCCGACGTGAACCGCAACCATGCCGGCTTCGGCGACATGCGGCTCACCGTGAAGACGGTGTTCGTCGACGGCGACGTCTGGCAGGTGACGCAAATCTTCCGCAGTTACTTCCCGACCGGTTCGCCCAGCATGGGGCTCGGCAACGGGCACGTATCGCTCGAGCCGGGCGGGCTGCTGCGCTACAAGTGGAGCGACGTCACGTATCTCCACGGCGAGATGAAGTACTTCTTTCCCGTACCCGGCACGGCAGGCTTTGCCGGCCAAGTCCTCACGTACGGCTTGGGCGCAAGTCACGTGCTTGTCGATCACGACTCCACTGCCTGGCTCGGCACGTTCGAAGGGCAGGGGTTCTACGTCGGCAACGGCCAACGCACGAATCTCGACGGCACGCTCTCCAACGCCGAAGGGGATCACATCATTGAGCTCACCACCGGCCTGCGCTATGTTCGCGATTGCGGCGGCCAACTCGGCCTCTTCGAATGGGGCACAAGCCTCGGCATGCCGATCACGAGCTCTCGATTCTACGACTGCCTCCTGAAGATCGACTTCCGCTGGTCGTACTAAATCGACCGGCGAAAAATCGACGTAAGTCGCGATTCGCTTGCGCGACTTACGTCACCGGTTATGGGCGCAGTGCGCCCATAACGAAATCTATGGGCGCACCCCTTGTGGGTTTCGAGGTTGTGCGCCCATAAGCCCAAGTTATGGGCGCACTCGAGAGAACCGAATCGACGTAAGTCCCGATTCGTTCGCACGACTTACGTCAATTTCCTGAACGCGCCGAACCTTCCCTTCTCCCCTCGCGGGAGAAGGTGCCGCGAAGCGGCGGATGAGGGGGGCCGCCCCCTCTTATCAACGCCAATTCTCGCGGACGCATGAAAGACTTCGGTCGCTCACGCTCCCGGCTGCGTCTACCAAGACATCCACCCAAGCGGAGCCTGGGAACAAGGCGAATTGTCAAAGAACCCAACCCTGTATTTTCTGTATTTCCTGGGTCGATTCAAACTGACTTTCGGCCACCGGTCGCGTTTCCCGGCCAAAGAAAAAACTTCGCCGATCGTCGTGCGCCGCTGTCGGCGTCCTGGGATTCGGCCACGTGCGCCGCTAAAATAATGTCCCGACCCGCAACCCGAAGTTGAGCCATGACGGAACCATCAGCCGCCGACGATCCGCAACTTGCCCCCCTGCGTGCCGCCCTTGAAGCGCGGCCCGACGACGCTCGTCTCCACTTTCAAATCGGCGAGCGTCTGCAAGCTCTCGGCCGCAGCGACGAAGCGGTCGCCGCGTTCGAACGAGCCGCCGAACTTGCGCCCGACGTCGCCGCGGCTCATTTCGGTTTGGCCGGCGCCTATTTCGCTTTGGGCCGCTGGAGCGAAGCGGTCGACGGCTTTCGCCGCGCTTGGGACTTAGATCCCGATGCGCCGACGGCCAACAATCTCGGCAATGCCTTAGCCCGCAGCGAGCGGCTCGACGAAGCTGAAGAAGCATTCGAAAATGCCCTGCGCCACAACGCCGCCTTTGTCCCCGCGCTGGTCAATCTAGGTCGCCTGGGCCTATTGCGAGGCGATGCGGAAACGGCCCTGGGTCGTTTGACGACGGCCCTCGAACTCGCGCCGAACCATGCCGGAGCTCTCATGTTCGCCGCATCCGCCAATCGGCGAACCGGCCGCACTGACGAAGCCGCGGAACTGTTTACGAAGGCGATCGCGGCCGATCCGAACAACGTGGCGGCGCTGGTCGATTTCGCCGAATTGCTGCTGGAACTGAAACGGCCCGACGACGCCATGGCGCAACTCGTGCGGGCCGTCGAAATCGAACCGGACGACGCCCGCATCTTCCATTACTTCGGCGAGGCCAACCGGCAGCGCGGGCGAATGGTCGAAGCTCAGTTCTGCTTTGCTCGTGCCGCCGATTTACGTAACCAAGCGGCGGGCGAACCTTCCGCGTGACATCGCCGGCCGCATTGTTAAGATACCCGCCATGAGCGACGAAGACGAAGAACAATCGAAGGAAGGCCCGCGCGACTGGAACGAATGGTTCGAGGAAGCGCTGGGAACGATCGTGGCGGTCGCCGTGATCGGCGCCTCGCTGATCGTCCCCCTCGCGTTTTGGGTGGCGGCAAAATTCTTCGGCTGGGAACCGCCGGAATTCCTGCAAGAGTGGATCGACTACTTCTCCGCTTAGTTTGCCGAGCCGTGCGACGAGGCACGATTTCAAGCGACCGAACTCCCTAGAAGAGACAAGGTATCCGTCATGGCGTATGAAATGAGCTTCGGCAATTTGCGCGTCGCCTCGGGCGGAGCGGCCAAACCGAGCGGCAAGTTCCGCATCGCCGTACTGGGCGACTTCTCCGCCGCCGCCAACGCGGGCCGCGTGCAGACCGGCGCGGAGTTGGCCGTGCGCAAGCCGCAGCGCGTCGACGTCGACAACCTCGACGACGTGCTCAAGCGTTTCAAAGTCGCCATGCACCTGCCGATTGCGGCCGACGACGGCTCGGTCGAACTCAAGATCGGCGAGATGGACGACTTCCATCCCGACCAACTCCACGACGAATTGGAACTGTTCAGCGAATTTTCCGGCCTCCGCCAACGGCTCAAGAATCGGGCCACGTTCGCCGCGGCGGCTAAAGAAGTGCAGGGCTGGGCCGGCGACGAGACCGACGCTTCGTATACCGCGCCGCGTCGCTCGGGCGGCGCGACGCTACCGGTCGGCAAGCTCACCGACTTCGCCCGCTTGGTCGGCGCCAAGGGGCCGGCGGAGCGTGAAGCCACGGCGGCCGACGAATTGATCAAGCAGATCGTCGGCCCGCACGTCGTGGCCGCCAAAGATCCGCAGCAAGACAAACTCGTGGCGGCCGTCGACGCCGCCCTCTCCGACGCGATGCGCCGCGTGCTGCATCACCCCGACTTTCAAACGGTCGAATCGCTCTGGCGGTCCGTCGACTTACTCGTCCGCAATCTCGAAACCGGCTCGCAGTTGGAGATCGTGCTCTTCGATCTTACGGCGGAAGAACTGGCCGCCGATTTGAGCGGCACCGATGCGCTCGAAGAGACGGGCCTCTACAAGCTGCTCGTCGAGCAACCGAGCTTGGACGCACAACAAGGGGCGTTTTCCGTAATCGTCGGCGGCTACACGTTCGAGAAGACGCCGCCGCAAGCCGAGTTGCTCGGTCGCGTCGCCAAGATCGCTTATGCGGTGCGCGCGCCGTTCATCGCGGCCATCTCCAACGACGTGCTGACGAAGCGTAAGCCGGAAGACGTGCATCCGCTCATTAAAGAGTCGTGGGACGCGCTGCGAGCTCTCCCGGAAGCGGCTTACCTCGGCCTCGTGACGCCGCGGTTTTTGCTGCGTCATCCGTACGGCAAGAAGTCGGAACCGATCGAACCGTTCGACTTCGAAGAATTCACCAAGCAAGAAGGCTTCCGCGGCATGCTCTGGGGCAACGGTGCGTTTGTCGCCGCGTTGCTCTTGGGCCTGACGTTCCAGAAGCAGGGCTTGAAGAGCATGAAGCTCGGCTCGGTGATGAGCGTCGGCGATATTCCGTATTACTACTACACGGACGACGAAGGAGACCAAGTCGCGCTGCCGTGCACGGATCGGCTGGTGAATGAGGCGACCGTGGCGCTGGCCACGTCGCAAGGGTTCCAACCGATCGTCTCGCTCAAAGGTCGCGACGAAGTGCGGCTCGGCAGCTTCAATTCGCTGGCCGGGAAGCCGCTCTTGGGGCCGTGGTCGACCGAGCAAATCACGCCGTCGGCCGCTTCCTCAACGGGCACGGCAAGCGCTCCGGCGGCCGTTGAGCCGGTCGCCGCCGCGGCAACTCCCGCCCCCGCGCCGACGCCCGAACCTGCCCCCGCGGCGGAACCGGCGGCTCCGGCCGCCTCGCTCGACTCGGAACTCGACGCCCTGTTGGCCTCGCTCGGCGGAAGCGATGCCCCGGCTGGCGACGGTGCGGCGGCGGCAAGCTCCGATAGTTCCGGCGGTATCGATCCGGAGCTCGCAGCGCTCTTGGCGGATTTGTAGTCGGAAGCCGTTCAACGCGCCGGATGCATTTGACGTACGGCGGGCCGTTCGTCCCGGCGCTAGTTGCCGGGAGCCGGGCTTCGAACAATCGTGGCGTCTATCGCGACGCCGCGCCCGTCGGGTCTTCCGCCGCCTCTTCGCGGCGTTCCTCTTTGATCTCCAGCCCTTTCAGGGCGCTCGCTGAATATCTGCAACTGGGAACCCAAGAGCGCTAGTTCGTCGTGCAGCGTGAGGAAGCCCTTTTCTTTAAGCTGCTCTTCGCGGGCCTCTTCTTTGCGCTCTGCGCTGGCCTCCTCCATGCTGCTGATGATCACGCCGGTAAATAGGTTCAGCATGATCATCGTACCGAGCATGATGAACGACACGAAGTAAGCCGACGCCACGAGCGGCTGGGCGTGGTTCGTGCGGTTCGGGTGCATCTCTTTCCAACTGTCCGGATATTCGGCGTCGGACCCGTTGTATTGCGTGGCGAGCACGTCGTTCCAACCTTCCAGCGTCAACACTTGAAAGAGCGTGAGCGTCGTTTCCGGAAGCGTGCCGAAACGTTGCGGATCGTTGTCGCGGAAGAGAAACGTGCCGGCCACGGCGTACACGTAGAAGTGCAACCCCAGCAAGATGCCGATGTACCCGAGCGAAGGAATGGCCTTCAGCAGCGCCGACGAGCACCTGCAGCCGCGGCAGAATTGTGACCATGCGAAGCGTTCGCAAGAGTCGAGCCAAGCGGAACACGGCCGCGTATTCGGTGTGGCCGGGGAGAAAGCAGATCGCCACGATCGTGAAGTCGAACACGTTCCACGGCTGGCGGAAGTATTCCCACGGCTTGCTGCCGCACGCGGCGATCTTCAGCACGATCTCGACGACGAAGCACCAGAGGATCGCGTGTTGAATGGCATCGAGCACCTTTCCGGCGCTCGTGTGGTTGTCGAAACGAGGCGATGTCTCCAGGCCCACCAAGATGCCCGAGAAAACGATCAGTGCCAAAATGACGTTGTTGAACGTCGACGACTTTACGATGGCGCTCAGCTTTTCGACCAAGGGTCAGGCTCCTGTTTCGACGACGTACGCAGGTCCGCAAGCGGACGACATGAGTTCGGTATGATACCAACGCCGCCGGACGCCGCAACGCGAGCTGCGGGGTGCGAAACAGGGCGATGATCGCTATCATGGCGACTTCTGCTCGCCCAAAACCCGACGATACCGGGGAACTTTTTTCAGGGCGCGACTCTTCAAAGGGCACGATGGAATGAATTCGGCCGAACGCGCGATCGAACGCATCGTCTTTTCCAGCCGCTGGCTTCAGGCCCCCATGTATCTGGGTCTGATCGTCGGCACCTTGGTCTACGAATACAAATTCATCAAAGAACTGTTACACATCGTCCATGATGCGGGCACGATGAGCGAAGAAGCCGTGATGCTCGGCGTCCTGACGCTGGTCGACATGATCATGGTGGCCAACTTGGTCTTCATGGTCCTTCTGGGCGGCTACTACATCTTCGTCAGCCGCATCGACCTCGACGAACACCCCGACCGGCCCGAATGGCTCGACAAAACGAACGCCGCGAGCTTGAAAATCAAACTGGCCGCGTCGCTGGTCGGCGTATCGGGCGTGCATCTTTTGAAAGCGTTCATCAATCTGGAAGAAACGCACAACTACGAGGTCGTGAAGTGGCAGGTCGTGATTCACGTCACGTTCTTGCTCTCGTCGTTGATTCTGGCCGTGAGCGAACGAGTGCTCTACGGGCAAAGCCACCACTAAGCCGCGACGACGACCGCCAAGCCGGAGCATCGTCGGCCGGAAAGGAACTTCGAGCCCATCGTGTATACCAACATCCAGAAGCTGTTCTCGATCATCTCGCTGCCGCACATTCGCGCGTACCTCACCGGCCACGGCTGGAATGAGAAGGGGGGCGAAACGACCGATCGGGCGTACTTCGAACGAACCTTCGCGGGAGGCGAGAAGCCGGCGATCGTTTGGATTTGGAGTTCCCCCGAACACAAACGGTTTCGCAATCAGGTGCCGAACGTGATCTTCACGCTCAGCGTGTTGGAATCGCGACCGGCGCTCGATATCGCCAACGAGATGTTCGCCGCGGAATTGCCGAAACCTGCCGCCGCGCCCGCCGCAGAGTCGTCGGCCCCGGCGAAGCCTGTGGTCGCCGCGACGCCCGCATCGACGGTCCCGCAGCGCTTGATCCTGCGGTTTGATCGCGAGACGAACGTGACGATCGTCCACGACGACAACTCCGACACCACGCGCACCGCCGCCGGCGACGTGATCGAACTGCTGCACGCTCGCGCCGCAGGCACGGACCTGGAACTCACGATCGGCGACGGCTCGGTGACGGCCGCCATGGCGCAAGCCGGCGGGCTGCGCGTGCTGCAAGGCGTGGCGAAGCCCAGCGTCGGCCCGCATTGGTCGGCCGTGCAAATCGTGCGCGACGAACTCCGCCCGCTCGAAGACGCCGGAGAAAGCAAAACGGCCGCGAGGCTCCTGGAGGAATTGGAACCGATCATGGCGCGGATCGATTTCGAACTCGACGTCAACGCGCCGATCAACGACCATCAGCAGAGCCTCGTGCTGCGGCAAACGGCCGTCTTGACCGCGGCCCTCGCTCAGCGGCTGGATGAATCGACGGAAGCGGTGCGCGTCGTCTGGCGCACCGCCGCAAAGCTGATGTATCCGGTCGGCCGACGACTACAACTGAGTTCGACCGCGGCAGTCGAGCTCTTTCAAACGGCCAAAGAAGACGATCAGCTACGGCCGGCGAACGTGCTGGCCTGGTTGCGCGATAATTCTCGCTCGGTCGTGAACTGACGCTGCGCGCCGGCTCCGTCAACGCAGTGTCGGCGAATCGGCGGACGACGTCAGCCGCCGACCATCACGGTCGGGAAACCGGCGACGATCGCCCCGCCGTGGGCGCACGAATCACCGAGGCGAGCCGCCGGTTTACCGCCGATGATCACGGTGCCGGAGCCTTTGGAGATCGTATCGGGCGGGCCGACGCAAACGCATTGATCGCTGACGACCGCCGCCGGCAATCCGCCGATGATCACCGTCGGCACGCCGGGACCTGCAATCGGCCCGCCGACGTGCGGCACCGGGCCCGGTTCGACCTTCGGGCAAACATGCATGTCGGTGAGTCGTGCGGCGGGGGGCATCGCTTAATTCTCCGGCGACAATTCGGGGCGGCGGTGCGGACGACGATCAAGGAACGACGACCAAAAGGCGACGTTAGCCTTTGCCTTTCGTCTTCCCGCCCTTGGTCGAAGTTTTCGTCGTGGTTTCCGTGGTCGTCTTCGATTGCTCTTTGGAATAAGCCGGCAAGTTCACCAAGGCCGTTACGGTGACGCGCCGGTCGAGTTGCGAACCCATGCCGCGCCGCAAGAGCGACTCCAGCTTACGGTCCGGCTTGCCGTGATTTTCGCCTTTGAGAAATTCGAAGATGTACTGACCGGCGCCGTTGGAATACATCATCGCCGGCGCAAATTTCAGCGTGGTCCGCTCGTCTTTGGGAAAGAGTTCCGATAGCCGTTTGAGGGCCGTTCCCTGGAAGGCCTTCTTGCGATTGAGCGCAACTCGGGCCTGAGCGCCGCCGATCGCCACGCCGGCATACATCCAATCTTTCCGCTTCACGGCGGCGACGAGTTCCTCGTTGGCCTCGGAGTCTTCCGTTTTGTCGACGACGGTTTCCGAGCGGAATGCGCCGGCTTTGATTTCCGATTCTTTGGTCGACACGCGACCGACGGTCATCAGCTCTTTCGCCTTCAGCCCGCATTGATCGGCCACGGCCTCGCGCAGGTCGAGACGAAAGCTCTCCATCCGTTCTTTGACGAAGCTGTTGAACTTCTTGAGCGCCGACTCCGCCTCGCCGAAGGCCTTCGTGCCGCCGCGGCGATCTTCTTTGATGCACTCGACGATGACCGAAAACGCATCCGAGGCTTGCTTGGCGACAAGGTTCGAATACTTCTTAACGACGACGGAGACCCCTTTCTTGATCTTCGCCTCGTCTTGTTCCGACGGGAACACGATCTCGACTTCGACCTTGATCGGCCGCAGCCAGACGGCTTCTTCGAAAAGCAGCTTATTCTCCCCGAGGATGCCCGCATCCTTGAGGTCGATGAAGTCCTTTTCGCTGACCGAGTAGGAAGTCTTGCCCATGCCGTACCTCGTGCTCTCGTCGTTACGCGCCGTGTCGCGACCGTCGCCGGTCTATTCGAAATTGTAATCGAACTCGCCGTCTTTCACCGCGATGTGAATTCGCTCCGGGGTCTTTCCTTCCAACGTGCGATTGAGCAGCTCGACGCTGATTCGCGGCAGCATCGTGTTCGTGAGAATGGCGTCGATCATGCGGCCGCCGCTCTCCAACTCTTTGCACCGACTTGCCACGAGCTTGACCACGGCGTCGTCGTAGCTGAAGGGGATCTTCTGGTTCTCGACGACCCGCCGCTTGATCCGGCCGAGTTGCAACTTGATGATCTCGCTGATCATCGTGTCGGAGAGCGGATAGTACGGAATCGTGACGATCCGTCCGAGCAAAGCGGCCGGGAACACCTTGAGCAACGGTTCGCGAAGCGCCTGAGCGATCGCCTCCGGTTCGGGCGTCAGCTCCGGGTCTTTGCACATGTTCATAATCAGATCGCTGCCTACGTTCGTCGTGAGCAGGATCAAAGTGTTCTTGAAATCGATCAAGCGGCCTTCGCCGTCTTCCATGATGCCCTTGTCGAACACTTGGAAGAAGATTTCGTGAACGTCGGAGTGGGCCTTTTCCACTTCGTCGAGCAGCACGACGCTGTACGGCTTGCGACGCACGGCTTCCGTGAGGATGCCCCCTTCGCCGTAGCCGACGTATCCGGGAGGCGCACCCTTAAGCGTGCTCACGGTATGGGCTTCTTGGAACTCGCTCATGTTGATCGTCACGACATTTTGCTCGCCGCCGTAGAGCGACTCGGCCAACGTCAGCGCGGTTTCTGTTTTGCCGACGCCCGACGGACCGGCCAGCATGAAAACGCCGATCGGCTTGTTGGGATTGTCGAGCCGGGCTCGCGAGGTCTGGATGCGTTTGGCGATCATCTCCATCGCGTGATTCTGACCGATCACGCGTTTGTTCATGATGTCGGCCAGCTTCAGCACGGTTTCGAGTTCGTCGCGAACCATGCGGCCCACCGGGATGCCGGTCCAATCGGCCACGACCGACGCCACGGCCTGCTCGTCAACCGTCGGCAGAATCAACGGCGACTCGCCTTGATGCTTTTGCAGCTCCGCTTGCAGTCCGCGGAGTTCTTCGAGCAACTTGGCCCGATCGGCGTCGGAAAGCGCCGCAGGAGCGGCGGGTGCGGCCGGCTTCGCGCCGGCGGCTTCCGCAGGTTTCGCAGCCGCAGGAGCATCGACGGTATTGCTCGTGCCGCGCAGCTTCGAGCGGATGTCGAGAATCTTGTCGACCAATTCCTTCTCGGCCTTCCAGCGAGCTTCCAGGCCGACGAGCGTTTCCTTGCGGGCCGCAAGCTTTTCGTTCGCCGCCGCTTCACGGGCCGCGGTGTTGACGCCGACCGCCGTCTCGCGCTCGATGATCTTTAGTTCGGTTTCCAAGGCCTCGATCGCACGCCGACAGTCGTCCACTTCGGCCGGCACGGCATGCTGACTTACGGCCACGCGCGCCACGCCGTATCGAGCAAGCTCACCGATTTATCGGGCAATTGCCGTGCGGGAATGTAACGGTGCGAGAGCCGCACGGCCGCTTCAATCGCCTCGTCGAGCACTTGCACGCGATGGTGCTTCTCCAACGTCGATGCCATCCCGCGCATCATCAGAATGCCTTTTTCTTCCGACGGCTCGGCCACCTGCACGGTCTGGAAACGCCGCGTCAACGCAGGATCTTTTTCGATGTGCTTCTTGTATTCCGCCCAGGTCGTGGCGGCCACGGTCCGCAGCTTGCCGCGAGCCAGCGCCGGCTTGAGCAAGTTCGCCGCGTCGCCGGTTCCGGCCGCTCCGCCGGCTCCGACGAGCGTATGAGCTTCGTCAATGAACAGAATGATCGGCTTCTCCGACGACTGCACTTCCTCGATCACCTGCTTGAGCCGATTCTCGAATTCGCCCTTCATGCTCGCACCGGCTTGCAGCAAGCCGACGTCGAGCGCACGCAACTGCACGTCGCGCAGCGTGGGGGGCACGTCTCCCGCGGCGATACGCAGCGCGAAACCTTCGACGACGGCCGTCTTGCCGACGCCCGCCTCGCCCGTGAGGATCGGATTGTTCTGACGTCGCCGCATCAGAATATCGACGACCTGGCGAATCTCCTCGTCACGCCCGACGATCGGGTCGATCTCGCCTTTGCGCAGCTTGTTCGGTCAGGTCGACGGTGAACTTCTTGAGCGCTTCTTGTTTGCCCATGGCCGCCGGGGCCATCGCGCCTGACGCTTCGCCGGGCACCGCACCGCCGCCGACTTGCGAACCGTCGGTCGCCGACAGCGACGACTCCGGCGAACCGCCGACGATCTTGTCGAGCTGTTCGACCAGCGTTTCTTCCTTCACCTTTTCGAACTCGCGCGACATCGCCAGCAGCACGTTGCGCAAACCCTTGGTCTTGAGCATGCCGACGATCAGGTGACCGGAGCGCACTTGCGATTCGCCGAACAGCAGCGTGGCGTACACCCAGCCGCGCTCGACCATTTCATCGACGTGCCCGGAAAGATCGGTGATCGCCGTGGCGCCGCGCGGCAGACGATCCAGCGATTCCGTAAAGTCTTTCGCCAACCGCGAAGGCTCAAGCTGGAAATGCCGCACGATGCGATGCAGATCCGAGTCTTGCAGTTGGAGAATCTGGTGCAGCCAGTGCACCGCTTCGACATAAGGATTGCCGCGAAGTTTACAAAACGTCGTCGCGGCTTCGATGGCGCGATAACCGACGCTGTTGAGCTTGCCGAAGAGTTTCGCGCGACTAATTTCGCTCACTGCTGACGTCTCCTGACGTAAATTCTTAAAATCGACGAACTTCCCGGCAACGCATCTGCTCTGACAATCGAGACCGACCGATCGTTACCTATTCGGCTCGCGACCGGTCGACAACCTTACGAATTTTCCCGCCACGGTAGGGCCGGCGCACCGGCAACGCAAGCCTTGCTCGACAACGCCGCGAAAAATGGGCGATTCCGGGTTAGCCGCGAGGCGAACGACGGCCGGACCGCATTGTCGATCGGCTGCGTTCATGCCGCGTCTCGACTTCGCAGAACCAAATCGCGCGCATCCGACGTCCGTTTGCCGCTCGCCAACCAGGTGCTCCAGCCCAATTGCCCTCCGCGCCCCAGTTCCAACTGCGGCACTTCTTCTTTGCGGAGCACCAAGCGAATGTTCCAGCGGAACGTGAGCCCCACGTAGTTTTTGATCACCGCCTCGACGCGCCGCAGCGTGTCGCCGCCGGGCAGCAATCGACGATAAGCGGCCAAACTCATCGGCCCGAACGTCAGACCGAACGATTGGCGGCGGTCCCAGATGCGGCGGCCCAACACGGCCGATTGCCCCAGCGCCGCGGCCTCGCGATCGCTGCGCAATCGCAATCGGCAATCGCTCGGCACTTCGATCCACTCGCCGACGAACTGCTCCAACTCGACCGGCACGCGCAGAAACGCCGAAAGCATCGAACGCAAGCCGGCCGCGTGTCGCCCTTGCACCCCGAGATGGCCGGCGAAGTGCAGCTTCGTTTCGTCGGGCATCGCGTCACGGTTACGAAACGCGGCGGCCCCGATGCCGATCAGCGAACCCACATACGTGGCAAATCGGTCTTGCTCGGGCCGGTCGTATTGCACCGTCGGCTGAGCATCGGCCCAAGCGCGATAAAAGTAGAGCGCCAGGCGGTGATGAAAGACGTCGAGGAACGCCGCGAACGTCCGGTCGCGGCTGCGAACGATACGCTCGTAGGCGTGTTCGGTCAGATGGATCGGCAGCGGTCCGTTGGGGCCGAGCAGCCCGAAGAAATTCGTGAACAGCTTCGCAGGCCTGCCCGCTTTGCCTTGCGCGAACGAGGCCAACGTCGCGGCGGCGAACGCCAGCGACGGATTCTGACCGATGCGCACCGGCTCGCCTTGCGGACGCGGCGCATAGCCCAACCGCGGCAACTGCCGATACTGCGCTTCGAAGCGGCGCAGCACCGTATAGAAACCGAAGTCGTAGGGGGCTCGCTCAAGACGCGCGAGCCACGCTAAATCAGCGGACGTTTGCCGATGATCGCCGGCCATCGCATGATCTCGCCGCGTTGCGTCGTCTGCAACACGGTTTCCGTGAACGAGTTGATCGAAACGTATTTGGAAAAGAACTGACCGAGCACCGCCCCCAACAAGAACGCTCCGCTGCCTTCGAAGGCCGCTTCGTCGCAAGTGACCGTGACTTCGAGTCCGCGACCAAACGCCATCGGGCCGTCGCCGGGCAGACGCCGCGTGACGGGCTTTGAGGAGACGTTGCGCACGCCGTCGACCTGTTTGCGCTGATCGGCTTCGTAAATATCGACGTAAAGCCGGAGCAACTCCCGCAAGGCCGTGGCTCCGCGACCGCCGTCGGCATCGACGATCGAAAGATAATTCAAAGCCAAATGATTAATCAGCCGCCAAACATGTGCGCCCGTGTTGAAGCTGTGCGACGGCAGCGGTTCCGTCGGCCCGGCCACGCAGCGAATCGCTTTCACCGGAGCGCCGATTTCCAACGTAAAGTCGGTGTGTAACTTACCCAGCGGCATCGTCAGCGGCAGATCGCGATTGGTGCAAAGCGTCATCACGTCGAGTTGGCTCAAGTCGTGACCGAAGGGAGCTTGCCGACCGTCGACGATCGACAAGAACACTTCGCTGCCGACATAGCTGGAGCGCGGGCCCGAACGTTTCTGCTTCGCCGACAAGACGCGAGGTGCGCGATGCAGCGTATAGAACGTATTCTGCGGATCGTCGTCGCCGGCGGGATCGCTCATCGAATAGAACGGCCGAAACGCCGTCGGCGTGCCCGAGTCTTCCGTGTAACCGCGAACTTGCGTGACTTGATAGACTTCCAAATCGAGCGGCCGAGTACGATCGGGCACGACGTGAAACTCGGAGTCGCGCTCGTTAAGATGAATCCGATCGGCGCGATGCGGAAACAGGTTGATCGCCGGTGCGCAATGCAAAGCAAAATTAGCCGGATCGATGACGTTTTCCAACGACGGATCGTTGCGTTTGAACAAGACGATGACGTCGAGTTGCGAGCCGTCGCAGCGGCCGATCGCACGTGCCAGATTCGCCAATTCGACGAACATAAACCGCTGCGGAAAGACGAAGTATTCCTGCAGCAGTCGATAGCCTTGGAACGATTCGGGCGTTACGGGCAACAACGCTTCGGAGTCTTCAAAGCCGACGCGTCGAATCGAACCGGCCGGCAGAGACTCGTCCCACGCGCCGTTAGGCGGACGAACGACGACGGCTTCGACGTCGGCGAACAACTGTTCGTAGAGGCTCATCACCCGGCGGGCGCCGCCGCGCAAATGAAGCGAGAGTCGATCGAGCTTCAACTCGTTGAACTTCAAGCCGGCCGTGGTGCGGAAGCGGAGCCTGAGGCCTGCTTTCGTCCGCTGATAACGAGCGGGGAGCGCGATGTTCGTGAGTTCGCGATTGAAGTATTCGGCCTCAATCAACTCCAGCGGCCAGAGCACGGCGTCTTGCGCCGTGCGGTATTCGCAAGCCGTCTGGTCTCCCTTGCCGAGCATGCTTCGCAGGGACGTGTCGCGAGGAATCACGTATCCGCCGGCGAGCGAACCTTCGGTCAGATCGGCGCGAACTGCGCGACGATCATCGACGGCGTCGGACAAAGATAATGCGGATAGACGATCTCAAGCAGGTGCTGCGTGAACCGCGGGAACTCGCCGTCGAGCTTGAGCTGCACGCGAGCCGAAAGGAACGCGAATCCTTCCAGCAACCGCTCGACATAAGGATCGGAACACTCGAACGATTCCAAGCCGAGCCGGCCGGCGATCTTCGGAAATTCCTGCGCAACTCTCCGCCCATTTCGCGGATGTATTGGAGTTCGCGGTTGTAAAACTGCAGGAACTGCGGATCCATGCCGGACGTCGTTCAGGTACGGTTTGTCGAGAGGAGAAAGGGGACGAAGTGCGGCGACCTGAGACTCTAGGAGTGACGCTCTTTGACGATGACGACGCCCGTATCGAGATCAACTTCGGTGCGGAGGAACAACCGCTGCGGCACGGGCTGAGCCCACAGTTCCCCTTCGATCTCGATTGAGAGCGACCGCTTGCTCATCTCGGCTTCTTCTTTCGAAGCCCGCACCGCCAACGAATCGCTCAAAATGCGCGGCTCGAAGATGCGCACGGCTTCGCGCACGTGCGCTCGAGCTGCTGCAGATTCGTGCCCGAGAGCGTCGTGCCCGAGAGAGCAGGCACGCCGTAATTGACGACGGAATCACGAGCATGCGGGAACGCTTCCAGGCTCTGGAGATTTTCCAGGCTCTCGCAGTTCAGCAACCACGCCAAGTCGCGAAGCACCAACTCTCGCAGCCGCTGCATCGAGAGAATGCGGGCGTCACGCGATTCTTGCTGCGCGGCCGGATCGTCGTCGGTCAGACGATCGAGCAGCGACGGCTGCAAGCGTTCTTTGAGAGTGAGTTCCGCCATCCGTGCGTCGTTCCTTCCCTGACTCGTTCGTCCGTAAACCGCCTCTTCGTAAGTCGAGACGCGTTATGATTTCGCGGCCGGCTCGTCGAACAGCAATTGGCGAACTTCCAGCAATGAATATTCTTCGGCGTCGGTCGTGAGCAACCGTTGGCCGAAGCCGTGATAAACGTCGGGCGCAACCTGCTGCCAATCGGTTTTGCGAGCCAAGCGGACGAGGTCGTCCGACGATTGCTCGCTGGCGGGATAACGCGTGGGGACGAAACCGACGACTTCGCCGCCGTTGGGCCACTCGAAATGCGCGGGGAGCCAAACGACGTCGCGGAGATCAGTCGGCTTTTCCAGATCGAGCCGGCGAATCCGCGAGAACGGCACCCAGTAGTACTTGGCGTTGATCACGACTTCGAGAATCGGACCGAGCCGGCTATCGGCGTCGGCGATCCATTCAAACGGCACGCCCGGATCGACTTCGTCGCTCGCCGCGGCGGTGTGCGACGCCGCATCGTCGGCCTTGCGCAAGAACACGCGCCCCGGCGACGGTTCGACCTGGTCGAGAGCCTTGGCTCGCAGCTCGGCGGCCTGCGCATGCTTACCTTGGCCGCTAAGCTTCGTGGCTTCCAAGATCAGCGCAATCCACTCTTCCGGCTCGCCGAAAAAGAGCGGCGAGCGCTTGCCCGCGAAGACGTCGCGGCGCACGGCTTCGCATTGAATCAACTCTTGATACGTCTGCGCCAAAGACAGACACTCGGGCGACATATCGCGAGCCACGTTGAGCTGCGTCAGAGCTCGATCCCAATCGCCCAGCACGCAGGCGAGTTGGAACATGTAGACTCGATGCTTTACGGCGGCCGGTTCGCGACGAACTTCGGCCTTCAAAGCTTCCAAGGCTTGTGCAAGATCGGCGTTTTGCAGGGCTTGTTGCGACGTGACGGCCATGGGCTAAAAATCTCGATGTCGTGCGTGCGCCGCGTTCGGCGATATCTGCGTTGTGCGGACGATCGTTACCAGCCCGACGGGCTCCAATCTTTGCCTTCGAGCTGATCCCAACCGCGCGGACCGTGCGTCTGATAGCCTTTACCGTCTTCCGTGGCCGTGTCGTAGGCCATGGCGACCTGGTTGTACCAGAACGTGATCGATTCGTTCGGCGCCTTGTCGGCGTCGCCGCTGAACGACCAATTCTTGATCATCGCCTTCCCGAAGCGAACCTTCAGAAAGGCCTTGGTCGCGCCTTTCACTTCTTGATCGCCGTAACCGCGCAATTCCACGAAGGCGATGTCGACCGTAAACGGCACGGCCGCCTGGCCCGTGGCGCGATGCTTGATCGCGGCGTACATCAAGTACACGGTCGCCATATCGGCGGGCTTAGAGACCGTGAACTCTTGCGAATCTCCCTTACCCGTGTCGAGATCGCGTCCGCCGCCGTGCTTGGCCGATTCGATCTTACGCTCGGCTCCGAAATTGAAGCTGTCGAGCATGATCCATTTTTCGTAGCCGGGAACTTTGCAGTCGCCGGGGATCTCCTTGATGTACATGAGGAGCATCGGTCGGGACCTTCCAAATGCCTACCGGCGACAATAGAAAGGCGGCGCCGAGCGCCGCCGAAACCGACGGAGCTCGACGACGCGGCGCCGAAACTCCGTCGACGGTCTCGGCGCGGCCCTCAAGGCCCGACGCCGAGGATTCCCTCCGAGACGACTAGCCGCCGACGTTGACCTTGCCGCCGTTGGGGCCGTAGGCCTCGCAAGCGCCGTCGATGCCGGAACCCGACCACGGCTTGCTGGTCACGTGGTCCCATTCGCAGCAGCCGGTCGACTTGAACTTCTTACCGTCGGTCGTGGCGTAGTAGATGAAGGCGATCTTGTTGTACCAGAAGGCGACGTCTTCGGTCGGACGACCGTCCGAGTCGCCGCTGATGCTCCAGCTCTTCACGAACGCGTTGTCGAGCTTGAAGTGCAAGTAGACGACGTTGGCCGACGCTTCTTTTTCCAGCGTGACCGCTTCGACGAACTTCACTTCGACCGTGCCGACCGACGAGCCGCTGATCGCCTTGCGAGCCAGCAGGGCCGACGACAGGTCCATGCTCTTCGAGAGCGTGCATTCTTGCAGTTCGCCGACGCCGATGTTCAAGTCGGCGGTACCGGCCTTGGCGCTTTCTTCCATTTCGCGTTGCACGCCGAACGTGAAGCTCGTCGCCGTGAAATAGCCCTTCGCGCCGATGAAGCCCGGGATCTGGCAATCGCCGGTGACGCCGGGAACGTGGAGAAGAATCATGATCTTGCCTATGGGAAATGTGGGTTGGGAGCAGCCTCAAGACGAACAAACGAGCGGCGAGCGATGACGACGTTAGCCGCCGACGTTCTCTTTGCCGCCCGACGTGTTGTACGCTTCGCAGGCGCCTTCAATACCGGAATCCGACCACGGCTTGCTGGTGACGTGATCCCATTCGCACTTGCCGCCCGACGTGAACTTCTTGCCGTCGGTCGAGGCGTAGTAGTGGAAGGCGATCTTGTTGTACCAAAGGGCGACGTCTTCCGTCGGACGGCCGTCCGAGTCGCCGCTGATGCTCCAGCTCTTCACGAACGCGTTGTCGAGCTTGAAGCGCAAATACACGACGTTGACCGACTTCTCTTGGTCGAGCGTGATCGCTTCCACGAACTTCACTTCCGCCGTGCCGACCGACGAGCCGCTGATCGCCTTGCGAGCCAGCATGATCGACGCCGAGTCCATGCTCTTGGACATCGTGCACTCTTGCAGTTCGCCGACGCCGATGTTCAAGTCGGCGGTACCGGACTTGGCGCTTTCTTCCATTTCGCGCTGCACGCCGAACGTGAAGCTCGACACCGTGAAGAACTGTTTGTTTTCGGCCGAGGATGAGCCGTCAAAGCCGGGGATTTGGCAATCGCCGGTGATGCCCGGAACGTAAACGAGAATCATGATTCGTCCTTAATGACTAACGGGAGATCAAACGCAAATTCCATCCTGCCCGGAGGTCGCCGGCCGGCGCGAAGGGTGCTCGCGCCGGCCGCGATCCTAAACTGCTGAAGCCGCTCCGACTAGCCCGTCGGCAGCTTCGAAACCAAACGGAGCGAAACCGTGAGGCCTTCCAACTGGTAGTGCGGACGCAGGAAGAACTTCGACTTGTAGTAGCCGGGGTTCGAAGGATCTTCCTCGACTTGGACCTTGGCTTCCGCCAGCGGGCGGCGGGCCTTGTCGTCTTGGCTGGCAACCGAAGGATTCGGCTCGACGTAGCGGCTGATCCAGTTTTGCAGCCAGGTTTCCAGGCTCTTCTGATCTTGGTAAGAGCCGACTTTGTCGCGAACCATGCACTTCAGGTAGTGCGCGAAGCGGCAGGTCGCAAAGAGATACGGCAGCCGAGCCGCGAGGTTGGCGTTGGCCGTCGCGTTCGGATCGTCGTACTCTTGCGGCTTCTGCAGCGATTGAGCGCCGATGAAGGCCGCGAAGTCGCTGTTCTTCTTGTGAATCAGCGGCATGAAGCCGGCCTTGGCCAACTCGGCTTCGCGACGATCGGCGATCGCGATTTCGGTCGGACACTTCATGTCGACGCCGCCGTCGTCGGACGGGAACGTGTGCGTCGGCAGGCCTTCGACCGCACCGCCCGATTCGATGCCGCGGATCGTCGTGCACCAACCGTAGAGCTTGAAGGCTCGGGTGATGTTCGTCGCCATGGCGTAAGCGGCGTTGGTCCACGTGTACTTCGAGTGATTGCCGCCCTCGCAATCTTCTTCAAAGTCGAACTCTTCCACCGGGCTGGTCTTCGCGCCGTACGGAATACGCGAGAGGAACCGGGGCATGCAAAGACCGAGGTAACGCGAGTCTTCCGATTCGCGGAGGCTGCGCCAAGCGGCGTATTCCGGCGTCGAGAAGATCTTCGTCAGATCGCGAGGGTTGCTGAGTTCTTGCCAAGTTTCCATCTGCATGACCGACGGCGCGGCGCCGGTGATCAGCGGCGAGTGGGCCGCGGCGCAGATTTGCATCATTTCTTGCAGCAGCGCGACGTCCGGCGGGCTGTGGTCGAAGTGGTAGTCGGCCACGAGGCAGCCGTACGGCTCGCCGCCGAATTGTCCGTATTCTTCTTCGTAAACCTTCTTGAAGATCGGGCTTTGGTCCCAGGCCGTGCCTTTGAACTTCTTCAAGGTCTTGCCGAGTTCCTTCTTCGAGACGTTGAAGACCTTGATCTTCAGCTGCTCGTCGGTCTCGGTGTTGTTGACGAGATAGTGCAGGCCGCGCCAAGCACCTTCGAGCTGTTGGAAGTCGGCGTGGTGGATGATCTCGTTGACTTGTTGCGTGAGCTTCTTATCAATAGCCGCGATGATCGCGCTGATCGACGCCAAAGCGTCGTCGGAAATCAGCGAGGTCTTGTCGAGCACTTGCGCGGCCAAAGTCTTCACGGCCGACTCGATCGCGCCTTTGGCGGAATCGGATTGCGGCTTGAACTCCCGTTGGAGGAGATTCGAGAAATCGCTCAGTTCCGTGGTGGTCGTCGCCTGAGCGGACGACTGGAGGGCTTCTGCTTCAGACATGCACTTCGTGCTCCGGATTCGATGTGTGTGTTGTTGACGTGGTCGGCGTCGTCTTGCGACGCTCGGCGGCGCGAAGCTCACGGCTCCGCGGCCTCAAATCATGTCGCTACTCGGCCGGCTCTTGCGGCTTGGCTTCCGAAGCCAAAGCTTGCAGCAGGGTCGGGTCTTGCAGCACCTTGGTGATGAGCTGCTCGGCTCCCGACTTGCCGTCCATATACGTCAGCAGGTTGGCCAGTTGCGTGCGCGTTTCCAACAGCTTGCGGAGCGGCTCGACCTTGCGAGCCACGGCGGCCGGCGAAAAGTCGTCCATGCTTTCAAACGTCACGTCGACCATGAGGTTGCCTTCGCCGGTCAGCGTATTCGGCACGCTGAAAGCGGCGCGCGGCTTCATCGACTTCATCCGGTCGTCGAAGTTGTCGACGTCGATCTCCAGGAATTTACGATCGGCGACGCCCGGTTGTTCATCGGCCGACTTGCCCGACAGATCGGCCAGCACGCCCATGACGAACGGGAGTTGGATCGTCTTTTGCGCCGTAGATTTCGACGTCATATTCAATCTGCACGCGCGGAGCGCGATTGCGGGCGACGAACTTCTGACCACTGCTCTTAGCCATGTTTGCTCCTTATTGCGTTCTGACCGATGCCGCCGCTTAGGCGACTCCGTTCGGCCGAACAACGGAAATTGCAACTGAAGTCTAGCTCAATGCCGGGGGGTGGTTCGGCGAACGGCGGCGCGAACTGCGACGATTGTACGGTGTTTGACGATTGTGACGATTTGATGGAGTTCGGGATATCCCGTTTGCCTGAAGAACTTTTCAGATCGTTCTCGCGGCTGTGAACCTGGGAAAGCCGCCCCTCGGAACGGAGCGGCTTAATACTCGTTGTTCGTGACGATCGGCGACGGACTCGGCGGAGACGGCGCCGCCGATTTCTCAACGGTCGAAACGCTCGCCGCCGCAGCGGCCAGTCGTTGGTATTCCTCGCTCGACATGCCCCCCAGCGACTCGGCTTGGCTCAACCCGTCGGGCGAGATGTCTCGCAGAATCTCCAGAAAGCTCTTCGCAGACAACCGCACGGCTCGGTGCAACAGCAGCGGCAGCGGGCTAGACGGTTCATATCGCTCGAAATACTTACAGACGTCGGAGATGGCGCGAATCGCCTCGTCCCGCGACGTAATTTCACCGGTCCGCTTCACAATCACGGTTCGTGTGTCTCCCGCCGATTCGCCGTTTCGCCCGGATTCATCGGCCGATCCCGACTCGGCGGAATCACTTGCCGCAGCACCGACGGGCTCGCACCGCGCCAAACGCTCGGCCAAAATACGCCGAATGACGTCGAGCTCTTTCGTCAGCGTCTCGAGGCTCCGCATGTTGCCCGCACCGACGCGATTCGTCGCCGCAGCTTCCATGTCACGAACGTCGGCCAGAGCATCGGTCGCCGCTTGCGTGTCGGCCCGCAGGTCGTCCAGCGAGCAATCCAGAAACGCCGCGTCGATCAGCGACATCTTCGGCTTATCGTCGGCGGGTCCGGAATACGGCAGTTCGCCGGACGCCATACCGTAATCGTTGCGCGAGAAGCGGCCCGCCGTACGCGAGCTGACGATCGGCGTCTTCCGCAGCGGCGTCAGCACTTCATTGATGTCGCACAGGCCGACCAACGTGTTGACGCGAATCGTCGGGTCGTTGTCGTCTTCCGGATCGAGCTGAGGATGAACCGTGTCCCAAAACTTCTCGACGTAGCCGCGCAACAACGCCAAGCCTTCGCGAAAGCCGCGCAGGCCCGCCGTATGCAGACTCGAGCGTGCGAGGTAAAGCCCAACGCGCAGGTCGTGCGTTCGTTCGCAAAGTTCCGCGGACAACTTACGAACGTCGTCCCACTCCGGCTCTTTGGCCTCGATGACGGTGTTGCCGTATTGCTGTTCCGCGGTCCCTTGAGCCGAGCGCTCCAACTCGCTGAACTGCGGATCGTATTCCAGATTCTCGCCCGAAGGCGCCGCCGCCGAGACCGGTTCGAGAAGCGACGAAAGATCAAGAGACTTCAACGACGCGACCTCGTAAAACGCGACGCAACACACCGCGCGGTACGCGGGCCTCGACGAGCAAGCGGTCTCGCAACGTCGACGCCCTACCGACTTTCCCTGCGGTTAGGCACGGTATTATCGGCATATCTATGGACAACGCAAACTTTCTGTCAAGAAGTTTGGTCCTAGCGGATGCTCGCCCTATAGCGGAGGCCGGGCTGTTTAGCGACTCGACGGGTCGTGTAGGGTCCGCCCGTCGGAAGGTGTCGGCAAGGAGTCCGCGCAAACAGGAATGTTAAGGTTTTTTGAGCCATACGGCTCAACTGCCCGCAGCCTCATCCCGGCGGGAACCTTACGTCTGCGAGCCTGGTTCGATTGAACTAGCCGTCCGACTCTTCTTCAGATCCACGAAGTTTGACGCTTTTCGCACCGATAACTTACACTTACCGGCCCGTCGCGGGCGTCCGCATCGTCTTCATGCCGCCGACTGCATGCAGCGATCCGACGTTTCCCGCAGGCCGAATGACGTCGTCAACGAGCGCCGTAGAATGATGGCCGACCGGAGCGGGGCGGCCTAAGATGAAGCTCGCCCGCGCCGCCGAGGATGAGAACAGATGATCGACTTTCTGATTGCGTTTCTCGGTCAGCTCAAAGACATGCCGGGCTTCCGGTTTCTCGAGCCGTATTACCATGCTCTCTATAGCAAGGTCCAAGCGGTTCAGGATAAGCGTGGCGACTTGGAAGACAAGTTCGGCGGATTCAAGCAGGGCGTAGACATGGTCCGCAAAGCCCCGCAGTCGTATAAGGGGTCGAAGAAGCGGAGATAACCGCTTGACCGTCGGCCGGTTCGAAGTGCGATCTCCGTCGATCGCGCGGTCAACCGAACGTCCGGTCGCTTCACGACAGATCGTCATTCGCCCCTAGACGCCGCCCGGCACAACGGGTTGAATCTCTGAGCGGCAGGCCCTCGGTCGCAGAAAGCCGGCGACCAACAGAGTCCGCAAGTCGTCGTCGCCCGACGGCCATATTCGGCATCGCGAGGAACTCGGATGGACGTGTTTGAGATTTCCAGCGCCGTCAGCGGCACGACGTTCTTCCTTTGGACGATGCGCGTCGAAGAAGAACTCGGGCGGCCGTTCTTCATCGACCTGGAAATGCTCAGCGAACAGGCCGACGTCGCCGCCGAGAAGATTCTCGGCACGGCGCTCGGCGTCACCGTCACCAAGCCCGACAACGAGAAACGCTACTTCCACGGCCTCGTCTCGCGCTTCTCGTACCTTGGCAAGCGCGGGCGTTACCATCGCTACCAAGTTCACATTCGGCCGTGGCTCTGGTTTCTCACCCGCACGACCGATTGCCGCATCTTCCAGAACCTGACGGTTCCCGACATTCTCGAAAAGGTCTTCCGCGACAAGAACGGCTTCTCCGACTTCAAACGTTCGCTCTCCGGCACGTACCGCACGTGGGACTATTGCGTGCAATATCGAGAGTCGGATTTTGATTTCGCCAGCCGACTGATGGAACAGGAAGGCATCTACTACTACTTCGAACATACGGCCGACAAACACACGCTGGTGATGGCCGATTCTCCCGGCGCCCATGCGAAGATTCCCGGCGACGAGTTGCCGTATCGCGGCGGCGGCGACGGCCGCGTGGGCCAAGACCATCTGCACACTTGGAACCGGTACCAAGAAGTGCAAACTGCGACCTACGTGCTGCAGGACTACGACTTCACGAAGCCGAACGCCAATCTCGAAACACGTTCGCAAGTCGGCAGGCAACATGCGTTGGCGTCGTTCGAGCGCTACGATTATCCGGGCGAATACGTCGTCACCGGCGAAGGCACGGCTTACGCCAAGGCCCGCATCGAGGAGCAGCAATCGCAGCACCTGCGGGCCACGGCCGAAGGTAGCAGCTACGGCATCGCCGCGGGCTTTAAGTTCAACCTCGTCGATTTCCCCCGCGAGTCGGAGAACGCCGAATATCTTTGCCTGAAAGCGACCTACGACATCGCCTCCGGCGGCATCGAGCAACTCTCGCCCGATGCGCAGAACCGCTTCGACGTGCTGATCGAAGTCGGCGACGCGGCCCAAGCTTTTCGCGCTCGGCAAATCACGCCGAAGCCGATTATCGCCGGCCCGCAGACGGCCGTCGTCGTCGGCAAGGAAGGGGAAGAAATTTGGACCGACGAATACGGCCGCGTGAAGGTTCAGTTCTTCTGGGATCGCGAAGGCAAGAAAAACGAAAACAGTTCCTGCTGGGTCCGCGTTGCACAAGTGTGGGCCGGTAAAACCTGGGGCGCGATCCATGTGCCGCGCATCGGGCAGGAAGTGATCGTCGAATTCCTGGAAGGCGATCCCGATCGGCCGCTCGTCACGGGTCGGGTCTACAACAAAGATCAATCCGTTCCGTATACGCTGCCCGACAACGCCACGCAAAGTGGCATCAAGAGTCGGTCGTCAAAAGAAGGCAGCGGCGAAAACTTCAACGAACTGCGCTTCGAAGACAAGAAAGACGCCGAGCAGATTTACTTTCACGCGGAGAAGAATTTCGATCGCGTCGTCGAAAATAACGACACGCTCAAGGTCGGCTTCCTGAAAAAGGACAAGGGCGACCAGACGATCGAAATTTTCAACAATCAGAAAACCGTCATCGGCAACGCCGAATCGTCCGACGGCAGCCAAACCATCGACGTGTGGAAGAACCGCACCGAACAAGTTCTGACCGGCAACGAGCTCGTCACCATCGCCCAAGGCAACCGCGGAATCATCGTTTCCAAAGGAAACGACACGCACACGATTTCCGAAGGCAACCGCACCTGCGAAATTACCAAAGGCAACGACAAGCTCGATATTCCCGTCGGTCAGCGTGATACGACGATCAAAGGGAACGACACGACCACGATCACGACCGGCAATCGCGACACCAAGATCGATACCGGTAACGACACGCTCACGGTCGCTACGGGCAATCGAGAGACGAAGATCGACACTGGCAACGATACGCTGACGATTGCTTCGGGAAATCTCACGATCGACATTTCGGCCGGCAAGTGCTCGATTACCGCGGCCCAGTCAATCGAACTCATCGTCGGCGGCTCCAGCATCAAGATTGAGCCCGCGAAGATCTCGCTCAAGTCGGCCGAGATCAGCATCAACGGCGACGCCAAAGTCGACGTGCAAAGCGCCATGACCTCGGTGAAGGGGTCCGCGATGGTGGAAATTCAAGGCGGCTTGGTGAAGATCAACTGACGCCATGAAAGCCACTCTCACTCTACAAAAGCCCGGCGGCGGCGTGCGACGGATCGATCTTCGCGACGGCCAACGCGCCGAATTCGGCCGCACCGAATGGGCCGACGTCTGCATCGCCGACGATCCCGCGATGGCCGAAGTCCATTTCGCAATCGACTGCCGCCGCAACGGCTGCTGGCTCCAACCGCTGGTCGGTGATCGCGACACGCTCGTCAACGGCGAGAAAGTCGGCGAAACCCAATTGCACACCGGCGACCGCATCACGGCCGGCAAAACGACGTTCGTAGTCGCCGTCGACGGAGAAGCCGCGCCGGCGGGCGCGACCGTCGTCATGGCCGCCGGTGCCGCAACCGCGGCCGCAGCACGTCCGGCCGCCACGGATTTCGCCGCGGTCTGCAAATATCTCGACTTGGCCGACGCCCTGCCGATTGCGGAAGCCGATCCGACCCAATCGCGTGACGCCTTCTTGCAGAAGCTCATCGACGGCGGCCAGCATCCTTCGGCGGCTCGGCTATTCGCGCATTGGCTGCCGAAGCGCGCGGCCGTGTGGTGGGGTTGCCTGTGCGTTCGCGAAGGTTGCGGCGAAAAGATGCCGCCGCCTCAGGAATCGGCCTGGCAAGCGGCCAAACGCTGGGTCCAAAAATCCGACGAACCGGCGCGACGCGGCGCCGAACAATCTTGGACCGCCGCCGGGCATTCCGGGCCTGGCGGAATGTTGGCGGGCGCGGCGTTCTTCTCCGGCGATAGCATTGCTCCGTCCGATTCGCCCGCTCCCGTGCCGCCCGATCCGCGTCTCTTGGGGCACGCGGTGAAAACGGTGCTCCTATTCGCGTCGGTCGACGGCGATTCGCGGCGTGCGCCCGAACGCTGGAAATGGTTTTTGATATTGGCCCAAGACGTGGCCGCCGGGAGAATCAAGCTCCCGGACGCCGACTAATCAATGTCGGCGCCGAGTGGCTGGGGCATCGCGCAGTGGTGCCCCAGTAACTGGGGCTTCGCCTAAGGCTCCAGCCCCAGCCACCCGATTCTACGACGATGCCGCTGGAATCTCGTAAACCCGCCGAACTTCGCGACTCCTGGCGCCCCGTCGAAACCGACGGTCGCCGTTCGCGCCGGCCTGCGCCTGCTCGGCCGGCTCGTCGTGACCGCCGTTCTTCTGGGGTTGGTGTTCGTCTGGTGGCGAGCCCTCGTCGAACCGCTTGAACATCCCAAGACGCCGGTCGTCGCCGCCTCGGCGATGACGTACGACGAACCGCAGTCGCTCCAACGGCGCTGATTCGCGCGGTACCGCGGTCGCCGTCACGCTCCGCAACGGCGCTCCGGCCGCCGACGCCGCGCCGCCGGCGGCGGACCTTTTCGAGTTGCGCACGCCCGCCGACCTCGCGGCGCTCGGCGCCCGGTTGGAAGACGCCCGCCTGCTGCCGACGGACGCCGTCATCATCTATCTGCAGGCCGAAGGATTGGCGGTCGACGACAAGGCGTATCTGCTCTGTGAAAATTTCACCGCCGCAAATCCCGAAGCCGGCCGCGTCGCCGTCGAGCAAATTTTCGAAGCGTTGGGCCGATCGGCGGCCGGGACCAAACTGTTGCTACTTGATCCGGGCGGCCGCGATTACGATCCGCGACTCGGCAGCATCGTCAGCGAGTTTTTGCCGCTGGTCCGCACGGCGATCGAATCGTCGGGCGACGAAGGCCTCTACGTCATCACGGCCTATTCCGTGTTTGAGCGTTCGCACTTGCTGCACGGTTTGCGACAGACCATCTTCGGACACTTCGCAGCCCGCGCGCTGGCCGGCGAAGCCGACGAAAACGGCGATCGCTCGCTCGACGTCGGCGAGTTGTTCCGCTACTTGCAGACCAACGTCGCCGTCTGGACGGACGAAGCCACGGCCGGGTACTCGCACCAAACGCCTCAACTCATCGTCGGCACGGCGGAAACGGAGCGGCGCGGTGTGTATCCGACCGTGCTGCCGGTGCCGCTGAACTTCACGCTCGCCGACTTGGAAAAGCTCGTCGCCGCGCCGACGGCGACCGCTTCCGGCACCGCGCCCCCCGCCGTCGCCGCCGCACCGACCGCTTCGCCGACGTCGACTCGTCCCGCCGCTCCGCAGCCGACGTCCACGACGCCCCCGCCAACGGCTGCAACGGCGGCGGCGGGGCAGGGGAGTGCCGCACCGCCGGGCTCGGCAACTCCCTCCTCACCCGCAGCGCAACCGCCGAAGAAATCAGAGACCGCGCTCGCCTTGGCCGCCGCCGTTGCGGAAGCGTCGCGAGTGCCGCCGCCGCCGGCCGTCGTCGTTCCGCCGCCGCCGGGTCCGGAAGCGACCGTCGAGAAGCTGGTCGAACTCAATCGCACCTACTTGGCCGCCGCGTCACGCCGTCCGTTCGGCGCACGTCCGCTCGATTTCGCTCCGCATCTTTGGGGCGCCGTGCAAATGCATTCGGGCACCTACGAGCTACGGCTTGCCGAACGTCCCGACGATCGCAAACGAATCGAACCGAACCTGCGCCGTTTCAGTACCGCCTTGGCCGAGTTCACCGCCGGCCGCGTACCGAGCGGTAACGTAGATCTACTCAAACAAGCGGGCGTTTTCGCGCACCGCCTCCGCTCGACGAAGGACAACTCGGCGCTTGGCGCTCGTCGAACATTATCACGCCGAAGGAGGTCCGATCGCCGACGACGAGTTCGTCGCCTGGGCCGCGACGCTCGACGCGGCTTTTGCCGCAACCGACCGAGCGAAACTCGACGCCGTCGCCAAGCCCTGGCCGGAACGAGCCGAGCGTTACGTCGAATTTGCCGACGCCGCGCAACTCGCATCGCTCATCGGAGTGCCGTGGGAGCTCGTTCGCTCGGCCTACTGGTGTCGCCGGCAAGCCGAACGGGTCGCCGCCGCGACCGAGGCCGGTCGACCGCAGATCGCCGCTCGCATCCAGTCCGCAGATCGCCGCGCTCTGACCGGTTTGCGACGGCTCGAAGATCAGACGGGGCCCGATTGGCAACGCTTAGCCGAAGCCGATCTCGCCGCCGCTTTCGACTCCTACCGTGCCGTCGCCGAAACTTGTGACGAGTTGCAGCGTGCCGAAGATCTGAAACGCGGGATCTTGGCCCGTCGTCGCGCGTATCTCGATTGGTTCTACTTCGGTGCTGGGGATCCGGTTTGTTCACCGACGACCGGCTCGCTGGAGCGCATGTTCACCCTCGGCGAAGCGCTCGAAAAACTGCTCGACGATGAAGCCGGCTTCGATCTGCAAAAGCTCATCGAACGTCGCCAGCGATTGGAACTCGCCGTGCGCGACGTCGAACGACCGCTCGATTCGTCGGCGTTGGAACTACTCACATCGGTCGACGTGCCGCTGCCGGCCCGTCGTCGACGGCTGGAAGTCGTGCGTCGCAACGGCCTGCTCACGCCGCAGCAACTCGCGCAAGTCGAGCGTGCCGCCGCCGAACTTGACGCGAGCGCCGTACCGCCCGCAAAGGTGGCCGTGCGATTGCCGCACGAATTGCCGCGCAGCCAAGCGGTGAATTTGCATCTCGCGCAAGACCTACTCCGACTGGAAGAAATCGCCGCCCGGTTGTTTGCGTCGTCGCACGAAGACGAGGACAAGAAGCCGCAAGCCACGCCGACAAAATCTTCGGTGACGACGGCGTCCTCGTCGGAGTTCAACAACCCGGCCGAGTTCAATCCAGTCGCCTTCTGGCAATCGGCCCGCGCGCAAGGTCAAGCATCTGCGAATCGGTTGGCCGGATTGCCGGGCCGAATCGACGAACTCGTCCGCCAATCGACGCCTCTCGACGATCCACAATCGCGAGCGAAGCGCATGGCGTCGCTACGACTCGCCGACGAAGCGCTGCGCTCGCTCGATCCTGCGCGACGTCGGCAAGCTGGCGTTAACGCCGCCGTGTCGCGTGTTGCGCGAAGCGGCGTGGTTCGATGCCCTGCACTTCGTGCGCGAGCGGTTGTTGCAACGTCGCAACGACGCGTCGTCGGCCGTCGTCGCACGGCTCACCGAAGGGGCCGATCGACTAGCTCGCGCCGCCCGCACGATCGCCGGGCAACCGACCATTTCTCCGCCGCAACCGGAAGTGGTCACGCTCACCGGTCCCGACATGCTGCAGCCGACCGAAGACGCCTTGCAGTCGTTCACCATCGACGTCGAACGCGTCGCGTCCGGTACGACCAACAAGATTTGGATCACCGTCGAACACGATCCGGAGCTCGTCGAGCTCATCGTTCCGCCGCAGCTCAATCTGTACGACTCGGCCAAAACAGGCTTGGAGCTCGGCCGCAGCAGTACGGACGCCGCGATTCGATTCGATCAATTGCAAGCCGCGAGCATGCAAGCGCCGCCCGAAAAGAACGCCGCTCAATCTCTCGAAGCCGCACGACAAGCGGCCGACAAGGCACGTCTGGCGGCCGAGTACCCGTACGATCCGCAGCGAGGCGGACTTCCGGCGAACTTCGATCTCAACGTCGGCGAGGCACGATCGCTGACCTTTCAAATCCGACGCCGCGCGAACTCGGCCGGACGCACAAAGGTCATCCTGCGCGCGATCTCGGGCACGAGCTTCGTACGACATGAGATCCGCATCGCCTTGCCGGCGCTCGACCAGATCGCCTTGGTCGTGGCCGACGGCGGCGGTGCATGGTCCGTCGCTCCCGACGGTCTGACGCTGCATCCGCGTCCGAATCGCACGACCAACTACGAGTTCCAACTCGTCAACCAAGGAGGCGTGGAGCGAACGGTGGACGTCGAATTCGTCGCTCCCGAGTCCCGGCCCGCCTCGTCGCTGCCGGTCGGGCTGCGCACGCTGGAAACCAGCGAAGTGTTGGCGCTCGTAGGTGCGGCCAAAAGCCTGGTGAAGATCGACGAGCTGAAGCTTCCCGCCGACGGCAGGCCCGTCACGCTCGCCGCACCGCGTCCCAAAGAACCGGCCAACGCAGGCCTCACGACCGAAGAGCGCAATCGGGCCGAAACCACGGTCGGCAAAACGGCGACCGACGACAAGCAACCGGCCGTTTCGATTCGCCACGGCATGCTCGTCATCGTGCGTCGGCGCGATACCGGCGAAACCCTCGTCCGTCGCCTCGACTTCCGCCCCGAACGGCCGCGACGTTACGTGCGCCCTGCGCGTCGGCTACAACGCGGCGACCGAGCGCATCGAAATCAACGTCACGCCCATCGACCGCACGACCGTACCGACCGAAGGCATCGACGTCCGTTGCGAGTTTCCCGAGCCGCTTGCGCGGCACCGTGGCCAAGCTGCAAGGCACGATCACCGCACCCGACTACGCCGCCGCGTTGTTCGTCGAAGCGCCGCTCAGCGAAAGCCGCGTGCAGCGGGTTTATCTCACCGTCGACGGCTATCCGCGGTCGTTCATTTACGACGTGCCGTGTACGCGAGCGTCGACCGACCTGCCCGAAGCCGGCGACTTGCTGGAAGCGCGAATCTTGTCCCCCGCGGCCGAGGCCATGGTTCGAGCTCCGGTCGATCAGGTGCCGATGCGGCTCGAAGTCAACGCGCCACCCGGCTCGTTCGAGTCGGATCAAGACGTGCTCGAAGTGGGCGTCGACCGCAACCGCGATCGTGACTTTTCCGGCGAAGTCGTGTTGCGACTGCACACGGATCGGCAAGCCGACATCTCGTTGGTGAACTTCGGCCAAAACGGCGTGGTGACCGTAAAGACGGACGTCCACGACTTCACCCTCGGCGCCCCGTCTGGCGGTTTGCAGAACGTTCGCGTGAATCTCGCGGCTCGCCTGCAAGTCGGCCCGCGCATCGCCTGGAGCACGCCGATTGAAATCGGCCTCGACTCGGCGTGCCCGCAGATCACGTGCGTGGAACTTCGTCCCGGTCGCACGGTTGCGGCAGGCACGGACGTCGAAGTGGAAGTCTGGTCGGTCGACGGCGAAATGAGCGGCACGGCCGTCGTTGAAGCCGGCTTCGACGTCGCCGCGACCGGCGCATTCTCCGAAGCGGCTCCTCCGGTGAAAGGGGAAAAGAAAACGCCGCCGAGTTGGATCGCGAAGGTGCCGACGAAGCCGCTTCAGCCCGGCCCCGCGACGCTCCTAGTTCGCGCAACGGACGCCGTCGGCAACGTCGGCCCGATCACGCGGGTGCCGATCGACGTCGTCTCGCCGACCGAACTTGCCGCGCAAGCGGCGCTCGGCGGACGCGTCTTCGGCACGATTCGCTACGGCGGCAATCCTCTGCCGGCCGCGCAAGTCGTGCTGCGCGACGCCAAGCAGAAAGAAATCGGGAAAGCCGTGGCCGACGACAAAGGCTTCTTCGCCGTCGAAGGGGTCGCCGCCGGCAATTACGTACTGACGGTGCGCGGACTCGCGCGCAATCGCCCGCGCACTGCGGAACAAACGGTCGTCGTGCCGCCCCCGCCGCAAAAGACGCCGCGGTTGGAAATCGACGTGAAGTGATCGCCGCCGGGAACGTGCTCGCCGGCGTTCCAAGAAGCGGGCATCCGGCGGCGGAACGCCGCGAAGGGCGTTCCTCACAGTTCACGCTGCCGGCACCGCGCGCATTCTCCCCGCCGGCAACGGCAATCTTTCTCCAATCTCTCAAGTCGATTCACAAGCCGGCCGATCACCGATGTGGAATCATTCCGGTCGTATCGATAGTAACGGAGCGCTCCGATGTGGAGTCGGCGGGTAGTCGTCGTCGTCGCGCTGGCCTTCGGCCAGATCGTCGTCGGCTGCAATGCGCCGCAAAAGACGCCCGTTCCACCCGTCACGCCCGCGCCGACTTCCGCCACCGCGGGCGCGACGACGATCGTCGCCATCGCGCCGCTCCTGCTCCGGCCGCGCCGCAAGCGAGCCTGTGCTCATTTTTCGGCGTCGATAAAGTCGGCGGCGCGCTCGGCGAATTGTTTCGCCGCGTTTCAAGCCGCATTCGTACGGCGCTCGGGCTGGAAGGTCGTTTTCCCGGCCTGCAACCGAAGCCGCCGCTGCTGCCGATCACCGATCCGTCGAACCTTAGCCCCGATGCGCCGCCGGCCGTTCAAGCCGCAGCGGCCGTGAAGAACGAAGAAGATCAGTCGTGCAGAAAGTTCAAGCGCTGCGCTACTTGGCCACGATCGGCTGCGGCGGTTGCTACCCGACCGTCGAAGAAGCCATTCTCGCCGGTCTCGACGATTGCACCGAAGCGGTGCGTTATGAAGCCGTGCTGGCGTTGCGCGGCGACGGCAACGTGTGCTGCGCTTATTGTCGCTGCCAAGGTTGCTGCAGCCCGAACGTGCGTAAGAAGCTCAACTCGATCATCAACGACCGTGACGACGCCGGTTGCTTCAAAGAACCTTCGGAACGCGTGCGCCGCGTCGCCCGCTTAGTGCTCGCGGCCTGCGGCGGCTATCAAGGAGACGTTTCGACGACGCCTCTGGAAGGCCCGACTCCCGCGCCGCCGCAAGCTCCCGCCGGCCCCGACGGCGCACCGGTTCCGCCTCCTCCGCCGACGCCGGCCGTGACGAAGTCGATCACCGATCCGCGCGGCTTCTCCGTCGTGCAGTTGGTATCGTTCGAACAACCGGCGCTGCACGCGTCGTCCTACGATCCGGTGCTGGCCCGCGTCAACGGCGAACCGATTCTGGAAAGCGCCGTCGTACCGCTGGCCGAAGCCGAAGCCGTGAAGCACAAGCTCGCGGGCCGTGAGATCGACGCTCGGGGCTTTGCCGGGTTGGTCGCCGAGCAAGTCGAGGCGCCGTGGATGCGAAGCTCTTGCTGCAACTCGTGCATCGCGACTTGGCCGCCATGGGCCGCCCGCCCGCGCCGCTTTCCGCCGCCGAGCTTGAAACCTGGATTCAGCATCGCTTGATCGTCGACGACTACGTGTCGCTCGCCGAACTTGACGCGTTCTACAAAACGAACGTCGATCGTTACCGAGCGTCGCCGCACGTGCGCGGGAACAATTGAGCGTGGCCATTGAAGACGCCGGCTCGCGTGAGAAGGCCGTCGCACTGATCGACCATCTCAAGGCCAAGGCCCGCGGCGAAGCCGTGGATGCGCCTCCGGTCGATCCGAAGCTTGCTTTCAATCGCACCTGCGGACCGACGGCCGTCGAGCGAATTCAACTGAAGGTCGTCGCCGGCGCCGTCGCCACCCAGCCGGTCGGTACGCCGAGCCGCGTACTGGAGGAAGACGGAGAGTTGTACGTCGTGCGGGTGCTCGAACGCATTCCGGGACGAGCCCCTCCCCTTCGATGAAATGCTCGGCGCGATGAAAACGGAAATTCTCGCCGTGCGCCGCTTGGCCGCCGAGCAAACTCTGTTTCGCCAACTGCGGGCCGAGAACCAGATTTGGCTCGCCTACAAGCATGGGCCCGATCCGGGAAGCGGCGTGGTTCCGGCGACTGCGATCATGCCGACGATCGACCTGCCTCCCACGAACGCCGCTCCGCCTGAAGAACCGGCGCTGCCGACGACCGAAGGGGGCGGCGACATTCCCGCTCCGATGCTCGATCATTTTCGTAATTTTCCTCCTCCGCCGGTTCCGGGCGCTCCGGCCATGACGCCGCAGCCTTAACGCGCATCGGCGAAATCCGACTCGACTCGCTATACTGATCGCGCGGCCGCTTCGACTTGTTGCGAACTTCCGGTTATGGCCTCATCCTCACGACCGCCCGACGCCGCTCCCGCTTGGAGTTCCGAGCGTCCCGACGTCGTCGATCCGCGCCGGCATGCGTGGCAAGGGGCCAAACGAGAATCGACGCGCACCCGCGTACCGATTCCGCGCCGGCGACGGTTCCGTTTCTATTTCATGTTCTTGCTGCTGCTGACGACGTTCGCGTTGTTCGTCAACAGCTTGATCTTCGCCCCGGTGAAGACGCCGCTGATCGTCATTTCCGCGACGGACTTTTCTCCGGCCGTTGCGCCGAACGCCTGGGTGAAAGAAGACGTCGACCGGCTCAAATCGCTCGACGGCAAGACGTTCACCGTGCTCGACACCTCGCCGGCTTGGCACTCGAAGCGGCTTGCGCTCGAGGAAGCTCGAGCGGCAATGGTCGGCCGCCACGGCCCGCCACGCCAACGACGGCTCCGTCGTACTCTACGTCTCGCTGCCCGGCATGGTCGACGACCACGGTGCGCCGGCGCTTCTGCTGCCGGATTCATCCCCTTGGGAAAGCGGCAGCTGGCTCATGCTTGCCGAGCTGCTCGATCGGTTGAAAGCGCCCGAAGGCTCCGTGCTCGAAAAGATCGTGCTCCTCGATTGCACGCGCTTCGCCGACGACTGGAACGTCGGCGTGGTGCAAAACACGTTCGTCGAACGAATCGGCGAGCTCGTGGCCAAACGGGGCGACCGGAATTTGCACGTGATCACCTCCGGCGGGCGCGAGAAAAATCTTGGGCGTCTCCCGAGTTGCACGGCTCGGCCTTCGGGCGGGCCGTAGCCGAAGCCCTCGCCGGAGAAAGCGACAAATCCCAGGCTCCGCAAAAGATCGGCAATCGCAACGGCCGCGTGTCGTTGTTCGAGTTGCATCGCTACACGGCGATGCGCGTCGGCGATTGGGTGCGAGAAAATCGGGGCGTCGCTCAAAATCCGCAGCTCTTCAGCGGCGCCGGGCCTGAAGCGGCCGACTTCCGCTTGGCATGGTCGCTCGATCGGTTCGCCCTCGGTAGGTTTCGCGACGATGCGCCGTCCGCTCGGGCCGCGGATACGGTGTCGCTCGAAGCGCTCGGCAAGCTTTGGCGTCGGCTCGACGCTCTTCGCCCCGCAGCGCCGTTTCAGGTCGATCCGCTCGGCTGGCGCGATCTGGAGCAGGCGCTCTTGCGATTGGAAAAACTCTCGCAGGCCGGCGGCGCGTATCGCGACCAAGCGCTCAAACTCGAACAAGACCTCACGGCTCGCCTCGAACGAGCCGCGACGCGCCCGCCCAACGCAAACCGGAACCGGGCGGACCGACGCAATCGATACTCAGCGACGATACGACGCCGCTGGCGCCAGGCCTGCGACTCCATTCGTCGGCGTTGGCGCAGAAGCTCGGGCTGCTCGACGCCGTCACGCGGACCTCGCTGGCCGAACGCTTCGAGCAGGCCGTGCCGAGCGGCGGCAAAGTGGCGAGCGAAGACCTACGGAAAGTCGGCCTCTACGCGCCGACGGAAGAATCGCAATTCGTGCAACTTCTGCGACGTTATCAAGTCGTCGAACGGCAACGCAACGCGGAGCCGGCGAAGGCCGGACTGCTGGTGCACGAGCAAGCCGAGCGAGCGGCCGTCGACGGCGATCCGCGCGCCGGCTACTGGCTGCGACCGACGCTCGCCGCGGCCGACGATCAACGACGCCGAGCGCTCGATCGACTCCTCGCGGAAAACACGCCGCCGGCCGATCTCTGGACCGCGGCGCAGCAGGCCGTCGCACGTGCCGGAAGCGGACCGGGCGGCGTTCGCGCGGCCGTCGAGCAAGCGATCGCCGCGCGCGACACGGCCGCGGCCGAAGCTCCGTACTTGGCTCAATGGCTCTGCCGCTACGGCGACCGCCCGACGGAAGACGGCAAGCCGCAAGACGTCGTCACGCGTCGGTTGATTCCATGGCTCTCGCAGTTGGAACGACTGGGGACGGCGATCGACGACCGTACGCAACCTCCTCCCGACGGCGCGCCGGATTTCACGGCCGAAGCCGCGGCCATGCAGCAAGAATGGACGGCCCTGCGAAAGGTCTATTTGGATGCCGTCGACACGGCGCTGAAGATTCCCGAGCCGACGCCGCTGACGCTCGCCGACCTGCAAGCGGCGCTCGACCTGCCGCTGCTTCCGGCCGAACGACGCCAAGCCGTGCTGCAGAAGGTCACCGATCTCGCGCAGCGCTTTCATGCCGCCGAGGGTGAAGCGGCAAAGGGCGACGACAAGAAAGAGCCGACGAAGACGGACGTCGCGGCAAAAACGAACGACGCGCCGAGTTCGGATCAGGAGAAGGCCGCTTCGGCGGCGCACGATCGCGACTTGTTGCTTCGCCCGCACCCGCTGGCCTTGTTGCTCGGAGTTACGAAGACGCCCGGCCAAGACAAAGCCGCGGGCGACGCGCAAGCAAGGCTCGCAGCCTATGACGAAATGCAGGCCGCGTTCCGAGGAGCGCTATACGCCTTGCCGAAGTTGCCGAGCCTTGTGAACGAAGTCGACGGCGAACCGCTCCGCGAGCAATACGCTCGCTCCGAACGACGCCTGCGCATGGCGGCGGGGCTCGCCTTTGCGAAGCCGGCCGTTGATCCAGCGCGGCGTTTGCGACTGTTCGACCTCCAAGAATTGTTGCTGCGACAATGCCGTCGCCGGCTCGATGACTTCTGGGGTGCGGCCGGCGCCGAGACGATCGACGGTTCCGACCGCCCGCGACCGTTTTTCGACATCGTCGTCGCCGATCATTTGCAAGCGGCGCAGGCTTTATTGCCGCCGCGCGGGGCGACGCGCGACGCCTTTGAAGACGTTGAACGCTTGCTCGCTCAGCGACGCATGGGAGCCTTGCCGCGGGCGCGCATCGAAGTCGAGCCGGGGCTCGTCGAAGCCGACAGTTTGCAAGTCATCGTCGACGTGGTCGTGCGTCCCGGCCTAGAACAAATGCAACCCGAGGTCATGCCGACGGGGACCGGGTTTGCGATTGCGCTGTCCGGTGCAACGGCGCTGCCGCTGGGAACGGCGACGTTTTCCATGCCGCCGGAATCGAACACGCCCCGAGCGAAGCTTTCCGGCGAAGTGCCCGAGACGCTCGGTTCGAGTTATCAAGCGCTGGCCGTATTCCGCGGCAACGAATACTCGCTGCCGTTCATGCGGCCGGGCCTCGGAGGCGTGGTCATCGACGTCGATCGCCGGCCCATCGATACGGCGCAGGTGACTCTGTTCGGCGACCGGCCGCAGCAGTCGTCCGTGATGTTCGTGCTCGATTGCTCGTCGAGCATGGCTACGGAGATGCCGGTCGAGTTGGTCAACGCGCAACAGTTGTCGCGGCTCGATATTTCGAAAGGCGCTCGATGCGATGCTCGAACAACTCGCGGCTCGGGCCGATACGCGAGTGGGCGTGCGGTTTCTCGGCCATCGTGCCGGTTGGGCGAAGGGGGAACGCGCCCAACTCATGACGCAGACCGAATACGCCGGCCCGATCCCCGACGATCTTTCGCCCGCCGCCGACGTGGAGCTCGTGCTGCCGCTCGGGCGATTCGATTCGGTGGAAGCCGGGCTGGTGTCGTCGCGGTTGAAGTCCGTGAAGCCGTGGGGACAGTCGCCGTTGTACTTGGCCCTCACGGATTCGCTCCGTGATTTCGCGGCCGATAAGCCGGACACGGACAAGAGCGTCGTCGTGATTACAGACGGCGCGAACTACCAATTTACGCCGGCCGGCGGAGGCTTGACGCCGCCGACGCATCAAACGCTCAACGACGTTCTCTCCGCTTGGCAAGGGAAGAACGTGCCGATCTACATTCTCGGCTTCGGCACCGCGGCCGACGCCGCCGCGGAACGCGAATTCACCACGCTGGCCCAACAAACGGGCGGCAAGTTCTTTCCGATCAACGACGGGCGCGATTTGCTGCGAGCCTTGCGCGATCGGCTCGGTTTGGGAAGTTACGAAGTCGACGCGGCGGGCAACGCGGCGGCGGCCGACCGCATGACGAAGCTCAACACGGCCGTGACGCTCTCCGGCTTGGCCGCGGCTCCGAAAGACTACACGGTCCGGTTTCATTCGACGTCGGCGGAAGTCGAGGTCGAAGGGGGCGAGGGGTTGGAGTTTTACGCTTCGCCCGACGGCACGATTCGTGCGCGATCGTACGATCGCGATTTGCCGGTGGAAGACGTGATGTCGCTCGACGGGGAGCCGAAACGCTACACAGTGCGCGTGCATCGCCCGCGGACTTCCGGCAAGATCGTCCGCTTCCCGGTGTCGCTGCAAGAGAATGACGCGGTCTATACGCCGCGTCCGCGGGAAACATGGATTGAGATCACGCCGATCGTCGCGGGACGAGCCGAGGCGCGGCCGCGATACATTTACTACGATCGCAAGTTCGAATCCGGCATGCCGGTGCCGGTCGTGATGTGTACGGCCACGGACTGGCCCGCCGAAAGCAAACAAGCCCAGGTGCGCGTGTGGACCAAGTACGGCGAGACGAAACCGCAACAAACGATCGACTTAGCGGAGGCCATGCGCGATCCGGCGACGTACGCGGCCGGCGTGGCCGTGCGGGATCAATCCGACGTGAAGCTGCGAATTCAACTGCCGATCGAAGGGGATGATTCGGGCGAGCTTCGCGTCATCGAAGAGCACGGCGCCGGCTCGCAAGGCGTGCACGTGATCAAGGTCGACGTCGCCGGAGCGGAGCCCGATCGCGTCGTGCGGCGGTTCGACGCATCCCGCGGTCTCGTCGTCCACACGTTCCAATTCGGCAAGCCGGTTCGGGACGCGGTCGGCTCGGCCCGATTGACGATCACCTCGCGCTCGGCGGCCTTGCAAGGGTCGCTGCATGTCGACGGCGACCGAGCTCTGAAGGTCGATCTCGGCGGCAGCGGCGACTTTCTCCCGCTCGATGCGGCGACCGGCGTGCGCTAGCTTGCCGAACCGGTCAGCGCAGCGACACCCAGGCGACGACGGCGGCCACGACCAAGCCGACGACGATTAGAATCAGCTTGCGTCGTGAAGCCGGCTCCGGCGCATTGTCCCAAGGCGACTCGCTCGGGCCGGTCGCCTGCGGCATCGGTCCGGTTACGACGAGCGTGTCGCTATGCGAGCTCCGTCCGCCGGCGCTCGCGGCGGGCTTCGGCTTCTCGGCGTTTGCGGCGGGCGGCGCAGCGGCGATCGGGCTCGGCGCTTTCGTCAGCGCTTCGGCGAATTCGGCCGCCGTTGCAAATCGCTTGTTCGGGTCTTTGTCTAAGGCCCGCATGACGGCGAGTCCGAGCGGAGTGCCGGCGACGGCGGGCGGCAACGGCGCGGGTCGACCGAGTTGTGCAAGATCAGCACTTGAATCGGGCTGGGGTCGTCAAACGGCGGCTTGCCCGTGAGCATTTCGTAAAGCACGATGCCGACGGCGTAAATGTCCGAGGCGAACGTCGGAGGCTCGCCGCGGCATTGCTCGGGGCTCATGTAGACCGGCGTGCCGAGCGCGTTGCCGTGCATCGTGAGCTTGGCCGATTCGGAGAGCCCGCTGCCGTCGCTACGGCCGGTCACTTTGGCAATGCCGAAGTCGAGCACGCGAACGTCGATGGAGCCGTCGTCGGTCTTGCAGAGATAGATATTGTGCGGCTTCAAGTCGCGATGCACGACGCCGAGCCGATGCGCCTCGTCGACGGCTTCCAAAACCTGCCGGCCGACGGTGATCGCCCGCTCCGCATCAAGCTTCTGCTCGCGCTCGAGCAAAACGCGGAGCTCTTCGCCGACGAGCAATTGCATGACGATAAACGTCGTGCCTTCGGCCGAATCGGCGACGTCGTAAATGCGAACGCAATGCCGACTCTGCATCTCGGCCGTGAGCTTGGCTTCTCGCAGGAGCCGGCGTTTCAGGACTTCGTCATGCTGAAACTCGCCGTGCAGAACCTTGACGGCGACTTCGCGACCTTCGGCAAAATCGAAGGCGCGATAAACGATGCCGAAGGCGCCGCGCCCCACTTCCGCGTCAATGCGATAACGATCAGCCAGCGGCGTACCGGTGTCGAACATAGCTACCCGACGGAGAACTCGACGAACGTGCGACCCGCCGAGCGGCGTTTAGGGAGCCTTCGGCGACGAGGTCGAATTATCGGATGTCTTGGCGTCGGGTGCCAGTCGTTCCGAGTCGGCGGCGCCGGTCCAATCGAGAGCGGGCCACAGCACGGCGGTGCCGTCGCGGCCGGCGGTCACCGCCCAAAGATCATCGTGCGAAAACGATACACAGGTGATTTCTTCCGTGTGCCCCTTGAGCGTAAGTAGTTCCTTGCCGCCGGCAACGTCCCAAACCTTCGCCAGATTGTCGCGGGCGCCGGTCAGACAATCGAGCACCGTCGTGCGTGAAGGCCACGGAGGAAACGCCGGCCGTATGGCCTTCGAGTCGATAAACCTGAGGCGCCGGTCTCGGCGTTCCAGATCGCCGCCGTGTTGTCGCCGCTGCCGGTGGCGAGAAACTTGCCGTCGGGCGAAACGACCGCCGAGGCGACCGCCCAGCTATGGGCGGCGACGTCGAGCAGCGGCCGGCCGTCGGCGGCGGTCCAAAGCCGAACATGACCGTCGGCGCAACCGGTGACGATTTTGGATGCGTCGCGATTGAAACGGGCCGTGAGTACGACGGCATCGTGCTTGAGCACGACGCCGGTCGGGCGGCCGTCGGCGACGTTACAAATGCGGCAGGTTTTATCGTCGGACGACGACAGAATCAGCCGGCCGTCGGACGAGAAGTCGACCGAGTTGACGTTGGCCGTATGTACGCCGGAAATCTTGATCACGGCGCGGCGAGTTTGAGCGTCCCAAATCTTGATTGAATGATCCCAACTGCCGGTCGCCAGCCGCGTACCGTCCGGCGAATAGGCGACGGCCGCAATGGCAGCCGTGCGGGTGATAGTCTTGCAATTCTTCGCCGGTCGGCACGTCCCAGAGTTTCGCACCGTCGCCGCCGACCGTCAGAATCCGCTCGCCTTCGGCCGAGAACTTCGCCGACCAGAGCTGATCTCCACGGCCGGCGATATCCAACAGCGGCTCGTCTTCCGACGGCTCGCGACCGTCGCGGGGCAGGGGACGACGCTCGGTTCCGTTGCGCAAGTCCCAAACTCGCACGACGCCGCGAATGGACTCCGCTCCGAGCGCCAGCACCGTCGCGCGATAGATCGACGCGCACCGGTTCCGCGGCCGAATGCACGACCGAGAGTTCGCGGCCCGTGGCGAGTTCCCAGAGGCGAATCTTGCCGTCGCTGCAGCCGGTCAGCGCGATGCGGCCGTTGGCGTCGACGGCCAGCGACGTCACGGCCGCGGGATGCACGAGCCCGCGGCCGGTGAGCTCTTCACCGGTCGCAATATTCCACTGGACGACCGTGTTGTCGCCCGAGGCGGTGAGCAGCGTGGCCCGATCGGCCAGGAACTCCGCGCCGTGATGCGATCGCGATGCGAGTTGAGCGTGCGGAGCAGCTTGCCGTCGGCGGCGTTCCAAAGTCGGCACGCGCCGCCGGCCTCGCCGGTGAAGAGCAACGCATCGTCGGCGGAGAACGCCGTCCAGACCACTTCGTCGCCCTGCGAAGGAAGGCGATGCACGGGCTTGGCCGAGGCGACGTCCCACAGAATCGCCCCGTCTTCGTCGGCCCCCGTGAGTACGCGGCGACCGTCGTGCGAAACGGCGACGGCCGCGGCACGGCCGGCCGGTTCGAGACGGGAAATCTCCACGCCGCGAGCCGCATCCCAGATGCGAACCGTGTTGTCGACGCCGGCCGTGGCGATGCGCGACGGCAACGCGGCTCCGTCGGCGCCGGTCGTCGGCGAAAAGAAGAGAGCCTGCGACGCGAGGAAGGAATGTCCTTCGGTAAATTGACCGACGTTCTTACCGGCCGCGACGTCCCACAGCTGCACCGTATGATCGCGGCCCGCCGTCACAAGCCCGGCGTCGTCCGGCGAAAAGGCGGCGGCGAGGATGGCGTCGGAATGTCCCTGCAAGACGCGGCGGCCGATGACGCGTTGCTCTTCGTATTTATCGAGATCCCAAAGCATCACGCGGCGATCGTGGCTCGCCGAGACGACCTGCTTGTCGCCGGCGGTGAAGAGCGAATCGCGCACCCAACCGGCATGACCGCGAAGCGTTTTGAGGAGTTGCCGCGATGCAACGTTCCAGAGCCGCACGGTGTTGTCGTGCCCGCCGCTGACGAGCCGCGTGCCGTCGGTCGAAAACGCGAGGCTGCGAACGCTCGAGGTATGGCCTTCGAGAACTTCGAACACCGGCTTCTTCGGCTCGCGATCGCTAGCCAGCACTTCGAAATCAAACGGCTCCAGCTTCGCCGGGTCCCAGAGCAGAATGCGTTTGTCGGCGCCGGCCGTCGCCACGTGACGACCGTCGGGCGAGAAACAAGCGGAGAAGATCGGACCGTCGTGGCCGCGGAAGGGAGGGCTCGCCTCACCGGTGGCGATGTCCCAAACGAGGGCCGTGCCGTCTTGGCTCGCCGTAACGATCCGCGTTTCCGTTTCCTTGGCGGCGACCGGCGCAAACCGGGCCGACCAAACCCACCAGTTGTGCCCTTCAAAGCGCTTCAGTTCGGCGCCGGTTTGCACGTCCCACAGGCGGGCCGTGCGATCGTATGAGCAGGTGAGCAGCTTCGAGCCGTCGCGCGAGTAAGCGGCGCCGAGCGCACCGTCTTCATGGCCGACGAGCGTTCGGACGACGGCACCGGTCGAGACGTCGAACAATTGCACGTAGCCCTTAGGATCGCCGCCGCAGACGGCCAGTTGCCGACCGTCGGGCGAGAAGGCCACGCCGTGGACGAACTGCGAGCCGTACGACAAACGCACGACCGGCTGCATTCCGGCAATGTCCCAGATCAACGCTTCACGGCCCCAGGCCGCCGCGGCCACGAGCTTGCCGTCCGGCGAGAGGGCGATTCCGTCGACGGGGGCCGACGCGTCGAAGTCGCGCAGTTGCCGTCCGCAGAGATATGCGAGCCGGCCCCATTCCCAACGGCGGCGTTCCGGCTCGCAGGCTTCCAAGAGTTGCAGCGCCGAGCCGAAGGAATTTTCTTCGATCTTCGCCGCGGCCAAGCCGATGCGGGCGACGTAGGCCTCGTAGCTCGCAATCTTGCGGGCGTTGTCGGCCGCCTCACGATCTTCGTCGGCGGCGATGCACGGCGGCCGAGCTTCCTCGGCCTTCGTCTTCTCGCGCTCGGCGGCGGCGTCGGCGTCGAGTTTTGCCAAGCGGGCTTCTTTCGCATTCGCCTCGGCGCAAGGGCCGCGGCTTGCGCTTCGGTACGAGCCGCGTCGGCTTCCTGCTTTTGCACGACGGCCGCGGCTTGCGGCTTCGCGAGCCCGATCGCGATCGCGGCTGATCTGCACGTAGGCGAAGATACCGACGGCCACGACCAACAGCGACAACGCCACGGCCATGCGCTTGGCGGCCATGAAGCGCTGCTGACGTTGATTGCGTTCTTGCCGCGCGGCGAGAGCCCGTTGATAAATCGAGTTGCTGGCGAGGGTCGCCGCCGTCGATAAGCGAAAGCGCCAGATCGACGTCGGTCTTCTCGATGGCCGCCGCGGCGTATTCCATCCGCGCGTACGACGATGCCCGCCTCCGCCGCGTGATTGCCCGGCCAAAGATCCACGGCCTGCTGATAGCCGAACACGGCCTGCGCGAAATGGTCGTAACCGTTGGTGCGGCGAGCTTCGGCAAGCAAATCGGCGGCCCGCGTCGCGAGCAGCACGCTTTCCGCGTGCGATTGGTAGTCTCGGACCGCGGCCTGAAAATCTTTGACGGATTGAAACCGCTCGTCGCGCTCGGTCGACATCGCGACGCGAGCGATCGACATGAGTTCGCCGTCGTGATCGGTCGGCACGATTTCATTGCGGGCCGCGGCGAAAAGACAGCCCATCACGTTGGGGCCGGTGTGCGGCGGCCGGCCGGCGACGATTTCAAACAGGATCGCGCCGAGCAGGTAAACGTCGCTCCGCGCATCGATGCGCTCGAGCGGGCCGACGGCCATTTCCGGCGACATGTAGGCCGGCGTTCCGCCCATGCCCGGATCGTGCGCAGGGGCCTTGCGGCCCTTGCCGCCGACGCCGGCCAAGGCCAGCCCCCAGTCCATGACCAGCACTTCGCCGAAGTCGCCGAGCATCACGTTCTCGGGCTTCAGGTCGCGATGTACGACGTGCCGCGAGTGGGCGAAGGCGACGGCGTCCGCCACCTTCATCAGAATCTCGAGGTTCTCCGTAAGCGACTTGTCGCGGATCACTTTGTTCCACGGCGTGCCGCGAACCCGCTTCATCGAGTAGAACAGCGAACCCTTCTGATTCGCGCCGAGATCGTAAATCGGCACGATGTTCGGATGGTCGAGTTCGCCGGTGACGACCGCTTCGGACAAGAACTTGCCGCGCTGTTGCGTATCGGCGTCTTGCGAGCGAAGCATCTTGACCGCGACGGTCCGGTCGATCGCAGCTTGGCGGGCCGCATAAACGACGCCGATCCCGCCTTCGCCGATCGTGTCGATGAGCTGATAGTCCGCTTCGGCGGCCGAGCCCGACTTGGAAAACTCGACGAACCGGCGATTGACGATCAGCTCCGGAGCTTCTTGCAACGACTGCCCGGAACTGAGCGTCGTGCGTTCGTCGGCCGAGCCGGTGACGGTGCCGGACTTGCACTGCAAAGACGGGTGCGGCGAGATCGCCGGCTCGACGCCGTCGTTGCGCGTGCCGGAGTCGGGCGGCGCACGATCGACGGTCTTACGCGAATCGTCGCGAGTGAGATCGACCGAGTCGAAGTGATACGTCGCGTCGTACGAACCGGCCGACGGGGCGGGGGTCGGATTCGACGGCGGCGGGTCCGACGAGGGAACGTACGAGGGCGGAAGCGGGGCGATCGGATCGGGAGGCGTCGGCGTCGAACGGGCAACGCGCGAGGCGGGGACCGGATCGAGACGATCTTTCGAACCGCTGTTGCGCAATGCTTCCAGCGTGGCGGAGTCGAAGATGGCCGTGGCGTCGTTGCGTCGGCGATCTTCGGCGGTCGATTCCGACGACGGCGTGGAAGACGCCGTCGCTACGATCGGCGACGAAGCTTCGGCAATGGGTGCGACCGAGCCGGTGGAATCTTGAGGAGCTTCCGTCGCGGCGCGGGCGGCGATCAGCGCGAGCACGTCTTCCAGCGGCGGACGGTCGTCGTCGTAAGGGTTTACGGCGTGCGGCGTCGCGGACGAGCTGCCGTCAATGCGGCCGTTGCAGCAGGGGCAAAACGCCGACTGCGCAAAGGCCTGCCCCAATTCGTGACGGCAATGAACACAAGTGCGCATCGTGCTACCGCGGCGATTCCCCAGGGACGGTGGAATCGGAACTCGGACCGCCGAGCGCAGGCCCGCCGAACTCGACGCCGCTCGTCGCAGGGGGCGCGGCGGACGAATTCGTTTCGCCGGTTTCCGAATTGCTGCGCACTCCCAACACGGCGGACGACGACGCTCCGGCCGTCGCCGGCTGCGGACCGGTTTCACCGGCCGGGCGCTTCGGCACGGCGGCCACTTCTTGCATCGGCGGGCGATCGGCCTGCATATCGCCGAGCGATACGGCTCGACCGCGGAACACGACGACGTCGATCAAGAGGCGATCGGGCGTGAACTCGTTTTCCGAGAGATAGAGCCGATAGTGGCCGTCGGGCAGCTTGCGCAAGAACGCCGGAATATCGCCGAGAACTCCGGCGCCGAGACGGAACGTATCCGACGATTCGACGCCGCGCGGAGACGATGCGGAGCAACACGGAGCGAGTGGAGACGGCGACCCGATCAACGATGACGCGGCCCGTGTCCGTGCCGGGCTGCACGGCGACGGTGTAAGGTCGAGCGTCGGTATTCTGCGGCGGGATGTAGACGGCGATCGGAATTCGCGACGTCTCAATACCCGACTCGCGAACGTTGACCGTCGGAATGCCGGTGCCGGGAACGCGGACGACGATCGTCTGCGTCGTCACGCCGCCGTCGTCGTCGGCCACTTCCATGATGATGGAAATCGGCGCGGCCGGGTTGGCGGGATCGGGAGCGATGAGGAACTGATTCGAGGCGAACAACGTCGCCAGGCCGGGGCCGAGGTGATTTAAGTTCGTGAGCTGGCTGAAGCCGATCGTGGAGACGCCCCAGCGAATGGTGACGAAGAACGTATCGTGCGGAGCGTCGCTGATGGCGGCGGTGACGGTGGCGGTGGAATTCGCATCCACGTCGGTACCGACGAACGACGTAATCGTCGGCGGCACGTTGTTGACGACGAGGTCAAAGTGAGCGATGGTCGTGGCCGTGGAAGCGGGGCGAGAGATTTCTTGCGACCTCACAGTGACGGTGATCTGGTGCCGCGTAAAGTTATCCGGCGCGTAGAAACGGAGCGTCGCAAATTGTGCGGGAGTGAATTGGAACGTCTTGGTCGCGGCCGGCGGACCGACCGGCGATATTCGGAACCGTCAGGCGCGAAGAATGCGCACCGAGAGCGGCACGCCTTGCAGCACGATCGGCTGCATAATGGTTTCGGAACCGTCGACGTCGACGAGGGCCGCGATGAGGTTGGCCGCGAACTGCTGATTTTCGTTGCCGGAGATCAACGTGCCGCCGCCGGCAAGCGTGACCGCCGGGGCATCGGCGACCGCATTGATCGTGATTTCGACGCGAGCCGCCGCGCTGACCAATCCGGCCGGCGGTCCGGCTGACCCGTCGTCGGTGACGGTAAACGTAAAGAAGTCGGGGCGGTTATCGTTGGCGTTGGGCCGATACGTGAAGCTGCCCGTGGCGGGGTTGAAGTTGATGATCGTGCCGAACTGCGGCGGGGCGGCGATCTGATACGTGAGCACTTGCCCGGGGAAATCGGCATCGCCGCTGGTGCCGGCGAGCGTGCCGACCAGATCGTTGTCTTCGTCGATCGTCACGTTCTGCGCCGTGGCCACGGGGGTATCGTTGACCGGATTGACCGTGACGGTGAACGTCGTCGTCGTTTCACGCAGAGCACCGTCGACGACTTTGAGCGTAATCGTGCTGGTGCCGGATTTATTCGCGGCGAACTTCAGCGTGATGGTCCAGGTGCCGTTGCCGTCGTTGGTCGGGGCCAAGTTCGCGTTGGGCACGAGCCCGTCGTTCGACGACGTGACGGTCACCGTCAGTGCGCCGCGCGGGGTTTCGGTGTCGTTCACTTCGAAGGTCACCGTCTGATCGGCGGCGTCTTCGTCGACCGTGACGTTCGCCGGCGTGGTGATCGTCGGCGGGTTGTTGATGGAGACTTTGAACGTTCGCGTGGCCGTTCCGCCCGCGCCGTCGCTTACGGTCAGCGTGATCGTCGTATCGCCGAAGGCGTTGGCGACCGGCGTGATGCGAATTGTTTGTGAAGAACCAGGACCGGTCAGCACCTGGACCGTCGCCACATTCGTGTCCGACGAGGAGGCCGAAAGCGTGAGATTTCCCGGGGGCGTGTCGACGTCGGAAACTGTCACGGCGACGTCGGGAATCGTCCCGCCTTGGGCCACGAAAATGTCGGCGACGACGGTGTCGATCGTGGGCGGATCGTTGATCGGCGTGACGTTGAGGGTCTTGTCGGCCGTCGCCGTCGAACTCGATGCGCCTTCGAAGTCGGTGACGACGAAGCGAATCGTGCGCGGAGTAGCGGAGGGGGCGTCGCTGCCGTTGGAGAACCTGACGGCCCGCAACGCCGCCTGATATTCGGCGGGCGTGCCGTTGCCGGTGAGCGTGAGCACGTTGCCGACGTAGGTCGCGGAGATGCTGCCGAACGTGTTGTTCGTCCCGAGAATCAGCACGTCCTGGCCCGTCTGAAATCCGCCGGTGATCGTCACGGTGGCGCCGGTGATGACGGAATCGACGTCTCCCACGACGATTCCCCCGTCGACGACGACCGCCGCGGCCTGCTCGTTGTAACTCGTCGCTCCGTTGCTGGTTTGCACCGTCGGCGCGTCGTTCACCGCCGTGACCGTGATGTTGACTGTGCTCGTCGCCGTTTCCGGGCCGCCGGTTCCGGTGTTGCCCAAATCGTTGACGACGACGGTCAGCACGGCGGGGCCGTTGTAATTCAGCGTCGGGTTGAACGTGAGCCCGTTGATCGCGGTGTTGATGTTCGCCAACGTGCCGCGGACGCGCATCGTGTTGGTGCCGTCGGCTCCTGCGGTAAAGGTGAGGCCGGCGGTTCCCGAGAGGTCGAGCGTGCCGTTGGTGACCGAGAGCGTGACTTCGACGTTGTTGCTCCCCGCGTCGTCGTCGGCGATCGTGATTCGCCGCGCCGGAGAAGACCAGCGCCGTGTCTTCGGCGGTCGTCTAGACACGGGCACGCTGATCGTCGGCGGATCGTTCTCCGGCGACACTTCCACCGCGGCCGACGCCGTGGTTTCTTCAACCGTCGTATTCGGAGAACGGCCCTGATCGTTCACCGTGATGACGACGTTCGTCAGGCCGTTGAAGCCGCTGTTCGGCGTGAATCGCAGGCCGCTGAGCGCGGCATTCACTTCGGCGATCGTGCCGGTGAACGTCATCGTCGTATCGTTGGTTCCGTCACCCGTGCTGAAACTTAGCCCTGTGATGGTCCCCAACGTCAGCCGACCGGTGGGAGCGCCGACGGTGCCGGCCGTGATCGTGACGCGGACATCGAAACTTCCGGCATCGGCGTCGCTCACGGTGATCGCGTTGCCGTTGGTCGTGTTGAAAACCAAAGTCTGCTGCGAGTTGAGCGTTTGCTGAGTCGGCACGTTAATGACCGGCGGGTCATTGGTCGCGGTGACCGTCAGCGTGTTGGTGACGTTCGTGCTCGTCGCCGCGCCGTCGTTTACTTGAAAGCGAATCGTCCGGTTCGGCGAGGTCGTCGGCGTGTTCGACGAGTTGCGATACGTCACCGCGCAGCGCCGCTTGAAAGTCGGCCGTGGTCGTCGCGCCTGCGGCCGTCAGCGTCAAGGTTCCGTTCGCGACGTTCCAGCCGACCGTGAACGGCCCGCCGCCGTTGTATTCCAGCAGGTCTTGTCCGTTGACGTAGTTCGCCGAGATCTGCACGGTCGCCGAGGTCATCGTCGCGTTGTCGGGATCGTTGACGACGATATTCGGCCCCACCGCCACAGGCGCCGTCTTCGGTATAGCCGATCGTCGCTCCCGCGCCGGTGACCGTGGGCGCGTCGTTGTTCACCGTGACGTTGATCGTCTTTGTCAGAGAGTTGCTCTGGTCGGTGCCGTCGTCGACCTGAAACGCAACGGTCCGCCCGCCAGGCGCCGGATCGTCCGACGTGTTGCGATAAGTCACTTGCCGTAGCGCGGTCTGAAACTGCAACACCGTCGCCGTGGCGACGGGCGTCAGCGTCAACGTTCCGTTTACCCCGTCCCACGTCGTGTTGAACAACACATTGCTCAGTTCCAGCACGTCCTTATTCAGGTCGTAGTTGCCGGTGATTTGCACGGTCGCCGAGGCGAGGTTGGCCGTGTCGAGGTCGCCGACGACGATCGTGCTCGATACGACCGTCGCACCGGCGTTTTCGGCGTAATTCACCGTACGCCCGGCGTACTGAGCGTCGGCGGGTTGTTCACCGCCGTCACGGCGATTTGCCGCGTGTCCGAACCGGTCGTGGTTCCGTCGTCGGCCGTAAACGTCACCGTGCGGTTCGGCGCCGTGGTCGGAGTGGCAGACGTATTCCGGTACATCACGAGCCGCAGGGCCGCTTGGAAGTCGGCGGTCGTCGCTCCGCCGCTGCTCGTCAGCGTCATTCGGCCGAAGGTGACGTTCCAAAGTCCCGAGATCGATCCCAGGCCGGCAAATTCCAAGACGTCTTCGCCGTTCACATAGCCGCCGGTGATCCGCACGACCACGCTCGTCATCGTCGTGTCGTCGGGATCGGTCAGCGTGATGGCGGCGTCGACCGCAACGGCCCCGTCCCCTTCGTCGTAGGCCAGCGCCGCGGCCGTCGCCGTGATGGTGGGCGCATTCGTTGGAGGGCGTAATCGCAATCGCGCGTGTGCCGCCGGTCGAATCGTCGAAGAGGTCGCTTACGACGAACGTAATCGTTCGCGACGTGCCCGGGTCGTCGCTCGTGCTCGCAAACCGCACGCTGCGCAGCAACGTTTGATACTCGCTGATCGCCCGCGTCCCCGTAAACGTCAGCACGCCCGTGCCGGAGTCGTACGTCCCGTTGATGTTCGGGTTGTTCGTCCAAGTGAGATCGTCGCCGTCGCGAAAGCCGGTGATCGTCACCGTCGCGCCGGTGATCGAATCGTTGTTGGCGTCGGCGACGGTGAGCGCGCCGTTGACCTGAACGGACGCGCCGTTCTCAGAGTAGTTCGTCGATCCGGACGACGTCACCGTCGGCGGCGTGTTGACGGTGACATTCACCGTATGCGTGCCGTTGCCGCCGTCTTTGTCGATCACACGAAGCGTGACCTGCCGCACGGAGTTCGCCGGCAAGCCCGCCGCGTTGAAAATCACGTTCTGCCCGACTTCGTCGCCGCGCGTCGCCCCGACGCCGGTTTCTCCGTAAGTACCGTTGCCGTTCAGATCCCAGAGGTAGGTAAACGTGTCGTCGACCCCCGGGTCGATGCCGAACCGCTGAGTTGCACCGTGTCGCTGAACCCCACGCGGTACGGTCCCCCCGCGTTTGCGGTCGGGTTCACGTTGTTGACCGTCACGACGACCGTGTCGCTCTGAAACGTGCCGTCGTTGCCGCGCACCGTAACGACGACGTTGTAAACGCCGTTGTCGCGGAAGGCGTGCGTCGCACCGGCCACGGTGCCGTTACCTCCGAGCACGGCCGGCTCGGAGCTTACCGTCAGCGCTTCCACCGCGCTGCCGTCGCCCCAGTCCACTTCCGCCGTATGAGGAGAGCTGGGAGCCGTCGCATCCGTGTAGGTCGAGGAGGGCAGCGAATAGTTCGCTCCTTCAGACACGCTCGCGTCGGGCCCGGCCGTCACCGAGGCCACGGAGAACACGCGACGATCATCAAGCCGCGTCAAACGCAACGACACATACTCGCCGGCGCAATGCCGCGTGCGCGATTCCGCCGCGCGGCGTTCTCGCCGGTTACGACGCTCGTCCCAGTAACGGCGCATCCATTGTGTGAGTTGCATCAGAGAACTCGCTTGCCGTCGCGTTGAGCTCGAGAAATCGCCGGCGGGTCGCACTTCCGCTGCAAGGGCGGGACCGCTCGTCGGCACGAGCCCTCCCATTTTAGCCGTAGCGAACGTCCCTCGCGACCGTCAGATTCCGCAGATTTTACCTAACGAATCACCGCCTGCCCGAGACTTCTCGCGCTCGTACTTGGTGCTATCGACCGATCGTCGCGCCCGCATGATCGGTTGATTCGGCACCTGCGCCATCGGCTCCTGCCGACCGCTTGGTCCGCCTTTGCCGGCTATGCCGCGAGTGCCGCCGATGTGCATCATGCCGCACGCACGCAACACGCCGGTTGTCGTCGTCATGACGAACCCGCCTGTATTGAGGAACAAAGGCGTCGTGACGAGCAACATCGAAATGCAAATCACGCAACGTCGCTATCGTCGAAACAAGCCGTAGCCGCGGAACAACGAGCATGGACGTCCGTCCGTTTCGGCAGCAGGCTCCGGTTATGAATGACGCAATCTCAACGCTGAAACGCCCGCCGGTCGTCGGCCGACGAACCGTGATCGGCGTCGCCTGCTTGCTGTTTCTATCGAGCAGCCGATTCGCCGCAGCGTTCGATCAGCCGCCGCCGGTCGGAGCGGCCGAAGTCGCTCCAGTCGCCCCGCTCGCTCCGGAAACACTCCCCGCAAACGAAGCTCCGCAAGCGCTTCCGTCGGGGCCGGCAGTTCTCGAAGCTCCTTCCACTTCGCGCGAAATGCCGCTGCGGCCGGTCACGCAACTCTCCGCGGACATTCGTCCTCCGGCCGGCGAAGTCCCGTTCAATCACGCCGCGGTCGCGTTCCGCGGCGAACCGGTCGGCCTGAACTCTCCGAACGGCATGCGAACGGGCGCACCGTTTTATTCCACGCCCCGCGCCGCAGGCTTCGTTCACCGCCCTTTGTATTTCGAACAACGGGCGACGGAGCGCGACGGCCGCAGCTTCGGCGCGTTGCAACCCGCCGTTTCGGGAGCTGCGTTCTTCGCCACGCTGCCGGTGTTGCCCTATCACATGGCGGCCCGCCCGCAGTGGCAGCGCATTTCCACCGGCAACGGCGTTCGGCCGGCGAGCGACCGCCTGACGCCGCACGAACATGTGCGCGGCGCGATCGGCCAAGCCGCCGCGGCCACGGGCGCGGTGTTCATCTTTCCGTAACGACCGGCCGAACATCGCTCGGCAACGTTCTTGGCCGCGCCGTTTCTAATTTCCGCGAAACGCTTGCGAGAGATACCGCCTGAGCTTGGCCGCCAAGCATTCGCTAGGTGCGACGACAACTCCGACCACCGGCGCTTCCAGCGTCACTCCGTCGATCCGTTCCTCGACCGCGATCAGCACGCGAAACTTGGCGGGCCGCTCGCCGGGACGTTCGCGCGAAACCGGCGCGCTCGGAAGCGCTGCTTCGTCGACTCCGTCGTCGACGCCGACCTCGATCACTCGCCCGCCGACGGTGCGCCCGCCGGCGACGTCGATCATCAAAGTCGCTTCGGCGCCGATCTCCACGGCCTGCACGTCGTTCTCGTCCGCTTCGGCCACGGCCTCCAAGCGCGTCGCATCGCCGACGTACCCGACGATCGTCCCCGCCTCCAGGTACGCACCCAGGTTTTCCTGCTCCAACGGTCGCCGGCTCCAGACGGGCAACGCGCGCGGATCATGCCGGTTCGGCTTGACCGCAGGCGGCAAAAAATCCCCGTCGCGCGGAGCAACGATCGTGAGCCGCGCTTCATCGCCGCGACGGGCTTCAAGTTGTCGCCGCGCATCCTCGACGGCCTTCTGCGCCGTCGGCAGATCGAGCGTCGCCGCCGTTTGACCGGATTGCCGCCGTTGCAAGAGCTGCAATTGCAATTCGGCCGCTTCCAAACGTCGGCGGCAGCGAACGATTTCGGCCTGCAACTCCAGGTTTTCCAAGGTCGCCAACGTTTCACCGGCGACGACCCGATCCTTGATCGTCGCCGAGCGCACGAATCCTGGTTGCGTCACGTACACCGCATCAGCGGCGACAGGCCTTAACACGGCCTCAATTTCACGCGCCGCGGCAACGGCACGAACAACGCGATCAAGATCAACGCCAAGGCCGCGAAGCTGGCGACGGAAAACCTGCGTCGTCGCAAGTAATGGGCGTTCGCCGGCGACATCACCCGCTTCACGCTACGCGTCGCCGGCAGCACGGCCATCGCGACGACGACTGCGATCGTCGTCGGAATCGTCAACGCTTGCAGTCCGTAATCTTTGGCGGCCTGTTGCAATAACCACAGCCCCCGCGACGACGACGAGCATGTAAATCTTCGACGCGGCCGCATACGCCGCCAGGAGTACGGCCGTCGTTCCGCCCGTCGACGAGACGTCGCCTTGCGGCAGCGACGTCTTACCGAACCACGTGTGCCGCGCCCAACGTCCCCACACGGCGTCGGCTTCACCGGCCAGATTGGGAATCTCCACCAAGTCCGACAAGATGTGATAGCCGTCATAGCGCAGCAGCGGATTGCCGTTGAGCAAGAGCGTGTTCACCGTGCCGACGAGCATCACATAGAGGCACGTCGTTTGAAAAACGCCCGGATGCTCCAACGCCACAGAAACACGGCCGCGGCGGCCAACAAAAGTTCGACGGCGATGCCTGCCGCACCGACCGCGGCTCGCGACCACTTGCCGGGAAACGTCCAAGCGTCGCTCACGTTGCAATACAGGGCGGGCATGAAGAGATAAATCGTCACGCCCATTTCATGGCATTCGCCGCCGAAATGCTTGCAAGCCAAGGCGTGCCCCAATTCGTGCACGATCTTCACCGCGCCGATCACCGCCACGAGCAGCAAAGCGTTCTCGGGACGCAGCATGACTTCCAGCCGTGACGCTTGGCGGAGCAATTCGCCGCCATGCACCAGCGCCGTGAGCCCCGCCGCAGCGACGAACAACATTGCGCACCATAACGCCGCTCGCGAGAACCAAGGCCGAACCCAAAGGTAGAGCCTGCGGAGCAACGGCTCCGGATCGACGCCGCGCAGTTTCCAGGTGAACAGCCGCGTCCAAAGCTGATTTCGTTCCGCATCGCGGGCCGTGCGACTCCGCCGCACCAGCGCCTCGGCCTGCAACGGCGCGTCCACGACGATCAGTCCGACTTGATGCAACTGCTGCAAGAAGCCGGCCAGCGTTTGCTCGGCCAAGCGTCGCGGCGCGAAACGTCGTCCGAACTCGGCGCACAACTCGCGGATCGATCGCTTTCCGTCGAGCTGTTCGTACAGCCAAAACTCTTCGTCGTTCAACTGATAGTAGCGCAGCGCCAACGGGTCTTTCAGATTCCAAACCCTGCGCCGCCGCGAGAATTGCACGAACACTTCGACGTCGGCCCGACGTCGTGCGGCGGAAGTCAAGGGCAGGGGGGCGCTCGCCATCAACGCTACTCTTGCGACCCGCTCTTAGCCTTTGTATCGGCGCTCAAATCGATCGTGAGCGTTCCGCGCAGCCCGGGCCGGAGCAACTGATCGGGATTGGCCATTTCGACGAACAGCCTCACTTCGCCGTTGACCGGATCGACCTCGGGACTGACGAACGACAATCGTCCGAAGAACTCTTGCGATTGCTCCGCGCCCACAGGCGCTTGGAAGCGGGCCGCCAGCCCAGGCTTAAGGCGGGCCGCCGTCGCCGCGGAAACGAAGCCTTCGATCCGCAGCGGATCGACTGCGCATCAAACGCATCACGACGTCTCCCGGCTTCACCCATTCGCCGGACCGGCGATGAAGCTGCGTCACGACGCCGGAGGTCGGCGCCGTCATTCGCCGACGCGCCAACGTTTCGCGGGCCACTTGCACTTCGGCCTGCTTCAAAGCGAGCGTTTGTCTGGATACTTCGAGTTCGTGCTCGGCGCTTTCTACGGCCAATGCGCCCGTTCGGCCTCGAGCACCATTTTGTCGAGTTCGGTTTGCGAAATGCTCCGCTCGAATCGTTCGATCGATTCTTGCGACCGTTTCAGTTCGGCTTTGGCCACCTCGGCCGATTTTCGTGCGAAGCGCAAGTCGGCGTCGTTCTTCGCCTTCGTCGCCGCAATGGCCGCCTCCGCCTCGGCTTTGGCCAATAAGAGTTCCGCTTCGCGCGAATCAATCTCGGCCAAGATCTGATCGAGAGCGACGTTCGCCCCTTCGACGACTTGGATCGTCGTCAGTACGCCTTCCGCGCGGGCCGGCACGTCCGTCTGGGCGATGGCCGTGACCAAAGCACCGTTGACGACGATCGGATCGGCCGCGGATGTTTGCCCCGGCGTCACAAGCAGCAGCCATAGCACGCCGGTCGTCGCGATGTTCATCCGTCGATTTCCTTCGGGCCGTTCGTCGACCGGCAACTCATGGCGCGGCGACGAGCTGTTCAAAACCAAACCTTCGTGCGAAAGAAGTGTACGAGTTCGAGCGTCCAGGCGTAACCGATCGACACCGAACCGCAGGAAACTTTCGCCGTAACCGCGGTGCCTGGGCGCAATAAGTCTCGCGGCACGTCGGCCGCTAACGCGGCCGTTAGGGCGACGGTCGAGCGCTGCTCTTCGTCGACGTCGCTCCGAACGGCGATCGTCGACAACCGGGCGTGATACGTTTCTCCCGAAGAGGAGGCGGCGACGAATTCCACGTCTATCGGCTCGCCGGTCTGCTGCGCGGCGCACATAGCCGGCGTATTCGTCGACGATTTTCAGATCCAATTCCCAAGCCCCGGCGACGTCTCCTACCGTGAGCAATTGCTGCCCCTTCAAGACGGGCCGACCTTCAAGCGTACGGCGAACGTCCCAGGTGAGAATCTCGCCGCCGATCGGAGCGACGACTTTCAATGCATCGCGCTGCCGGCGGAGCTCGGCTTGTTGGCTTTTCAATCCGGCGACCTGCTGACGAGCTTCCTCTTCATCGGCGGTCAGACGCAACAACTCCGGACTATCTGCATTCTCGTTGTGCGCACCGCGCAATCGTGCGGCCTGCAAAGAACTGAGCCGCCGCTCTTGCGTCAGCAATTCTCCTTCGACGCGCGTCAATTCGAAATCCAATTCCGATCGTTTCAACTCCAACAACTGCCGGCCCGCCTGGACTTGCTGCCCGTGCGTTGCATCGAGCGCCACGACGATCCCTTCGGCCGGCGCAACACGTGTCTGCGCAGGGTCGGCTGTAAAGTGCCTTGGGCCTCGACCTTCAATTCGTTCGGAATCAGGAACAGGGCCGCAATGATTGCGACCGCCGCGAGCCCGACGACCGCCGTTCGCGAAAGTCGGCGTCGCTCCAACTGCCGCCCGAGCGCTTCGCCGAACTTCCGCAGCGGCAGCCGGCGATAGCGCTCGGCGTGCGTGACCGCGGACGTGGAAATACCGGCGATGAGTTCCGTGCGACGGAGCATGTCGTCCAGCAGGCCGGCGCCGTGAAAACGTTCGGCGGCCAGCCAAGCGACGGGCGTCGCCGGCTCTCGCACTTCACTTGTTTCCGGCTTCGACGAAGCAGGTGTTTCACCGGCGAGCGGCACCAGCACGAATTGTTTCGCGCCGGTCGTGTCGACGAGATGGGCGAGCGCCGCCTCGACTTCCGGAGCGCGACGTTGCGGCGTGCCGTCGAAGGCGATCGGTTCGCCGAGCGGGGCGGCGACCGCGGCGAACGTTTCCCAAGCTCGGACCACGTTCGAGCGCCGATCAAATCTCTCTTGGCCGGTGGTGGCGACGACCTGCCATCCGCGCCGTTCGGGCAGCAGCAGAATCAGGCGATCGCAGTCGGCCAAGGTTCGACCGTCGTTGACGATCGTTGCGGCGACGACGTCGAGATCGAGCTCCGCATGCACGCGCCGCAACAATTGCGACCAAACGTCGCCGTACTGCATTGCGAACGTCGGCGATGATTCGGCTTGATGCATCGGCTAGGAAAGAGGTGTGCGAGCCTGCCCGCAATGCCGGCAGGTCGTTATCTGGGCAAATAATGCAAGCGGCGCGATTCTGGGGAAGCTTTTCCGGTTAAGGCGAGAAAAACAATCATGCAAACTTTGCGGATTGCCGAACTTTTACCCCGTAGCCGCGCACTTCGGTCGCGGTCCCGGCATGGATTCTCTTCGACGGCGATATGCCCCTTCGACGCATTAACCACCGACGCCTGCTTCGGCGACCGCATCGCGCGGCGGCGTGGTTGAGCGCCGTCATGTTTTTGGCGTCGTCGATCGTCGGCTGCGGCAGCCCGATCAAAGAGGTGCTGAAGCCGCTGGAAGTCGAGTCGACCAACTACTACCGCAACATCGCCAAAGCCGTCGACTACGCCGAGCCGCAACTGCATCAAATGCCCGACGGGGCGGCGCTCGAACCGTTCAGCATCAATCGTAGCACGCCGACCGAGTATTGGAACCTGCCGCTGGAAGAAGTCATTCTTCTGGCGTTGTCGAATTCCACGGTGATGCGCGATTTCGGCGGCCAAGTGCTGCGCGCCCCGGGAACGATTCCGACGATTCAAAACCCGTTGCTCGTCGAAAGCGATCCTCGTTTCGGCCTGGAAAACGCGCTCGGCGCGTTCGACGCCCAGTTCTCGTCGCGTTTGTTCTACGAAAAGAACGACCGCGCGCTGAACAACACGTTCTTCGGCGGCGGCACGCGTTTGCTGCAGCAAGACCTGGGCACGATGCAGAACACGATCAGCAAGACGACCACGAGCGGTACGCAATTCTTCGCCCGCAACAACACCGAGTACGACGCCAACAACGCGCCCGGCAATATCTTCCCCAGCGCGTGGAACACGAACCTCGAAGCCGAGTTCCGCCATCCGTTGCTGCAAGGCTCGGGCGTCGAGTTCAATCGGATCGCCGGGCCCGGCACTCAGCTCGGGTTGTTCAACGGCGTGGTGCTCGCGCGTGTGAACACGGACATCAGCTTGGCGGAATTCGAGTCGGCCGTGCGTAACCTCGTGGCGGACGTCGAGAACGCCTACTGGGATCTCTACGCGGCGTACCGCGATCTGAATTCCAAGATCGTGGCGCGCGACAACGCGTTGGAAGTCTGGCGTCGCACGTATGCTCTGTACGCCTCGAAGCGGCGCGGCGGCGAAGCCGACAAGGAAGCTTATGCCCGCGAACAGTACTATCGCTTTCAAGACGAAGTCGAATACGCGCTTTCGGGGCAAGTCATCGAAGGGACGCGGACGAACAGCGGCAGCTCCGGTGGTACGTTCCGTGGACCGCCGGGCGTGCAAATGGCCGAACGTCGGCTACGTCTCATCGCCGGGCTGCCTACGACCGACGGACGTCTGATTCGTCCTGCCGACGAGCCGGTCGTCTCACAGGTAGTGTTCGATTGGCATCGGACCGTACAAGAATCGTTGGCGCTGCGTCCCGAGTTGCGACGGCAACGTTGGGTCGTGAAGCGCCGCGAACTCGAGCTCTTGGCCACGCGCAACTTTCTGCTGCCTCGGCTCGACGCGACGGGCCGCTACCGTTGGCGCGGCTTCGGCAACGATCTGATCAACAGCGACGGCAACGTTCCTGACCCATTCGACAACGCTTGGGACAACTTGTTGAGCGGCAACTTTCAAGAGTGGCAATTGGGGGTCGACCTCAACGTGCCGCTCGGCTTCCGCAAGGCGCACAACGCCGTGCGCAACGCGCAGTTTGCTTTGGCCCGCGAGTGCGCGGTGCTCAACGAACAAGAACGGACGGTGCTGAGCGACCTCAGCAATGCCGTGGCCGATCTGGAACGCGCCTTCCAAGCAACGCAAACCGGGTACAACCGATTGATCGCGGCTCGCGATCACTTGGAGGCCGTGCAATCGACGTATCAATCGGACAAAGCGCCGCTCGACATGTTGCTCGAAGCGCAGCGCCGCTTCGTGGATTCGGAGGTGCGTACTATCGGTCGCTGGCCGACTACGCGATTGCGATCCGCAACGTGCACTTCGAGAAGGGCACGTCGCTGGAATATCACGACGTCTTCTTGCAAGAAGACCGTACGCGGCTGATGCGGCGCGACGTCCAACGCGACGAGATCAACTACCAGATGCCGAACGCTCCCCCGGCGACCGAGCCCGTCTTTCTGCCGCCGCCGAACACGGAGACGCCGCCGCCCGCTTTGCAGGACGCGCCTCCGCCGACGGCCCCTCCCGTGCCCCTTCCGCCGGCGCCGCCAACGGCAATTCCTCCTGCAGCGCCCGAGGCGGGCTTCGCGCCTCCGCCGGCCGCGACCAACTAATCGTTGATCGAGGACGCGATCATCAGAACTCTCAAGTTGACTGCAACGAGTTGGCCTCGCTGATTGTCGGTGTGCACTTGTGAGATACGCAGGAGTTCAATCGCCGATATCCGGGCGTTCGACGGAGGCGAGGACCGGCGGCGGGTTCCAGCCGCCGTTGAGTTGCACGGCGTCCGGTCCGTAGGCCCGTAGATAGAGCGAGAACTTACCGTCCGGCGCGGGGAGCCAGTTGGCTTGCTCTCCGGCGGCGGGAGGCCAGCTTTGCACGACGATCGTCAGCGAGCCGTCGGCGTTGAACTTGAGCCGTCGGTTTTTCGTGCCGAACGAATAGCGGTCGAGCACGTTTTGATGTAACGCATGATTTTCGTCGTACAAAGTCAGCGACCAAAAGCCTGCGGTGGGAGGAAGCTTGCCGGACGGAAACGTGATTCGGTAACTCTTCTTACCGTCGAGACGATCGCCGGCGGCGTCGAAGTCTTGGTAGTAGTACTTCGTCTCTTCGTTGCGATTGACGAATACGTTGGACCGCGCGACGGCCGTGCGCGTGAGGTAGTCCGTGCCAAACGCTGCGCCGTTGTGGATCGTCGTCCAGTGATGACCGACGTGTCGGCCGAGTCCTTCGAAATCGAACAGCGGCGACACCACCTCGGCTTCCGTTTCGCGGGCCACGGTCGTCAGCAAGTCGGAGAGTCGTTGATCTTTTTGCGCCGCCTCCAGCAACGTTTGCATGCCGAGTAAAACGGCGCCTCGCCGGCCAGCGGCGGTACGTCGGCGAGCAAGCTGTGCAGGCCGTCGAAGAACGTCTCCGGGCGAACCCAGCGGCTTTGTCGCCCGCCGTGCGCTGCAAGTTGCGGCAGCCAACGAACGCGCTGCCAATCGGTCGTTCGCGCCTCGCCGGTGAAGCGGCTTAAAGGATACGCCAGGATCTGATTGAGCGTCGGTTGAACGGCGGCCCGGTCTTCGGACGTGTCGGCCAGAAACACGCGCGGCAGGCAGTAGGCGTAGCGCGTCGGCGAACGGAGCACTTCGACGAAGCCCTCGGGGAGCGAACCCTGCCAAGCGGAGTCGACGACGAGATACAGCCCGGGCTTCGAGTTGTAGATCGAACCGAGTTTCGCGAAGCCGTCGGTGCGCTGATCGCCGAGTTGATACACCCAGAAGCGGTCGCCGAAATCGGGAACTTGCAGAACCACTGGCTCGCGCTCAAGGTCGAACATGCCGAAGCCGTAGACCACGTCTTGGTTCGGGCACGGCACGACCGTTTGCTTCGGCGAGATGTAGTCGGTCAGCATGCAGAGCTGATTGATCGGCGCAATCGGCATGCCGCCGCTGCGCGCGGGCACCGGAACGTTTTCCAAAGCCCGGCGGCAGTTGTGTACGTAAACCAGCGGCCAACCCCAAACATAGGCCTGGCGGGCCAATTCGCGAACCTGCGCGTCGTCACCGAGGTCCAACGGACGATTGCGCCAGATCGAGAGATCAACGAGCGAATTCTTCGATCCAGCGAGCGCGGACGAAGCCGGCCGTTCGAAACTGGAGCGACCGACCGAAACCGCCGAGATACCGAGCCCCACGACGGCGAGCAAAGAGACGAAGCCACGAACCCACATGACGAAAACCCTGACCGCTAAATGCCGAGATGCAACGTGCCGACGACGCCTGAAGGGCGCTTCAACAACAGCAGCAACAACGACAACAGCAGGTCGGACGCATGGCACTAGGCGGGGTTGGGGCTATCAAGAAAGAGATGCTATCTGCAAGCAACTTATCTATACATTACTTCGTAAATCAACAAAGTAAACTACAAATCTGACTGCAAAATTCGGTTTTTGCAGGCTCCGACGTAAGGCGTTTCCTGTAAATGCCTTAGAGAATACGTCCCCAGCTCTTCGCACAGAGCCCGACGGTACCGGAAAGCGCAAATGAAACGCGTCGCGTCGCTACGTTCGAATCAGGTTGCGGAGCGCTTCGGCGGCCAATTGGCTCGGAACCGCAACGGGGATGTCAGCGGCCGGCAGCGACGAAGACTCGGGGATCGGGCGCTCCATGGCAAGCAGTTCGGCGGCGCTGATGATCGTGGTCGTCGGATCGGCGGCCGTAGTTTGCTTGGCGGACGTCGGCGTCGGGCCTTCCTGTATCCACTGGAGCACATCGTCATCGGCCGACACCGATAGAGACGACGAGTCCGCCGACGCCGCCAAGTTGTTCGAAAGTTCCGCGACCGCCGACGAATGACCGTCGGCCGCTTGTAGGCAGAACGCGAATTTCAACGGACCGACCTGCAATTGATCGCCGTCTTCCACGCGCAGATATCGCTGCGTCGGCAGACGGACTCCGTTGATCCAAGTCCCCGTGCGGCTGTCGAGGTCGCGAACCAGCAGCCCTTGCGGCGTCGTGAGCAGTTCGCAATGCCGCCGGCTGACGTGACGACTCGTAGGCCGCAGTTGGCAAGCTTCGTCGCGGCCGATGACGAATCGTCCGTCTGAAAGGCGAAGCTCACGGCCGGTCCCGGACCCGACGAGCAATCGAAGCGCTGTCGACATGTGTTCCGGCTCGTGGTGTTAGGGGATCGATCAAGACGCGAAAATCGCGGTCGGCCAAATCGCAAGCCTTGTACCGTGTTTCGCCGAATCACGATCTTCCGCGGCTCACGAAGGCGAAATATCGATGCTTGCGACGTTTCGACGTGGTATCGGAGTTGCGTAACGACCTACGTCGCGCAGTTTATGTCGTTGCTGAATCATGTGCGTCGCATGAGCTGGATCGGCCGTCGTATTCAACGGCTATCCCGCGTTCGGCAACGGCGGTTTCGAAAAAATCGGCCGCACTCCCATGTCGCAACCGCGCCGTCGCCTGCTGGATGCTCTACGCACGTATTGGCGGAACATTCCTTGGGGGCGAACCGTCCGGCTCGACGCCCACCGCGTCGTGGTCTGCGACCTGCTGCACTTCGCAAAACGCGTTCCGAGCATTCCGGTGCAGCGCACGATGAACTTGGCCGTCGTGCAAGACGCTCGGCTCGCGGCGGAACGGCGGATCAGTTGGGCCGTGCTTTTTACCAAGGCGTTCGCCAAGGTCGCGGAGGAAATGCCCGAACTACGGCGCTGCTACCTGGGGTTTCCCGCGGAGCGACTTTACGAGCATCCGGAAAGCGTCGCTTCGATCAGCGTCGAGAAGAAGTTTGCCGACGGGCATCGGCTGGCTTTCGCGAAGCTGACGCGGCCGGAATCGCGCTCGCTGGTCGCCCTTGATCGCTACTTGAAACGGTTCGCCGCGCGCGACGACAGCAACATGGGCGTGGCACGATTGGCCATCAAAGTGGCGCGGCTGTGGCGCCCCTTGCGGCTCGCGGTTTGGTGGGCGGGACTCAATTTGTCGGGCACTTTTCGCAGTCGGCGGTTGGGCACGTTCGGCGTCAGCGTTTATTCCAGCTTAGGGGCCGAATCGCTACATCCGATCGCTCCGCTGCCGTTTCTGTTGAACTACGGAGTGATCGCGTCGGACGGCACCGTCGACGTTCGCGTCATCTACGACCATCGCGTTCTCGACGGCGCGACGATCGCTCGGGCTTTGGCGGCGCTGGAAGCAACGCTCAACGGTTCGATTGCCCGCGAGTTGCAACTGGCGCGGCAAGCCCGGCGGCAGTTGGTGTTGGCGATCGCCTGAGCGCCGCTTCGTTCTCTGCGATGCCGGCAACAGAATTTCCATCGCCGGCAACGGGGCTTCCCGTCGCATCTCCTGAGCCTCGCGGGCACGCGCCGATTGTGCGTGAAACCTCTGACAGGCATTCGCCGTCTTGCTCCCGCTCGTCGGCAGGGATTTGCAATCTGAAGTCCACATGGTCGCCGGCCTTTGTGTGAGAAGCGCGCTAGGTCGCATTTTTCCGCGGCCTCAGGCGCGGAGGTTGCCTAAAGGGCACGTCTTGTAGGACGGCGGAGTTGTTTAGCGCCGCTCCTCTCTGTTCCCTCGCCAATTGCTCACTGGAAGTCCGGAGGCAAGTCGGCTCCTTAGGAGACTTGCACATGGTTTTCGGCACGGCTGAGTTCTTGTTCGCTCGCGAATCGTCGCCTCTCCGCAATTTGCCCTGCGTCGCCTGCCGGCTGTCTTCGCCGGCGTCGGGCTGTTAGCCGCCCGCTTTGATCGCCGTGTTTCCGCCCCGGCCGGCACGACCGGCTTGGAGGAACTCAGCCCCGAGGGGCTGGAGTTTCGCCGCGGAAAAATCTCACGGCCCGCGGCCGCAACGGCACTCCCACACCTTCGACCGACGCCGTCGGTCGGACCGCGCAGCCCGACGGAAGGGCTCGCCCCCAACCTCCCATTCATCGTTACGACGCGAGAGAGAGTTTGTGATGCAACGCTTTAAGGCAGGCCGCCGCGGCCGAGGACGACTACGGAAGATCGTCTCGACGATGACGGCGCTGGCTCTGATTTTCAATTTAGTCGTCGCACCGCGGCAATTGTCCGCGGTCGAAGTGACTTGGACCGGCGCCGGGCCGGACGGCCATTGGAGCAGTTCCGGCAATTGGACGCCGAGTGCGCCGAGCGCCGCCGACCTTCTGTTGTTTACAGACAACCTGCAACTCAACGCCGAGAATGATTTGCCTCTCGGCTCCTTGTTCGACGGCATCACGTTCCGAAACGGCGCGGGGGCGTTCACGTTGAGCGGCAACGCGATCAGCCTCGGTGGCGACATCATCAACAGCAGCCTCAACCGGCAGACGATCAATCTGGATCTCGTGCTGCAACAAAACGTGAGCGTCAACGCGGCCCTCGGCGACATCGTCATCGGCGGAGCGATTAGCGGCAGCGGCGTCGGCATTACGAAGTTGGGGGCGGGCGTGCTGACGCTGTCGGGCCCGAACTCCTACGGCGGAACGACGACGATCAACGACGGCATTCTCCGCGCCGGAGCAGTTAATGCGCTGTCGGCCGGTTCCGCCGTCTCGTTCGCCAACGTGACCGGCGCGACGCTCGACCTGAACGGCTTCAACAACACCGTCGCTTCATTAGCCGGCGGCGGAACGTTCGGCGGCAACGTCGTACTCGGCAGTGCGACGCTGACCGTCGACACGTCGACGAACACGACTTACGCGGGCGTGATTAGCGGCACCGGCGGCCTGATCAAGCAAGGGAGCGGGACGTTGACGCTGTCGGGGAACAGCACTTACACCGGGCCGACCGTGATCAACGCGGGTACGCTCAAGTCGGCGACATCGAACACGAGCATGCTCGGCGGTTCGACGCGCGTGACGGTAAACGCCTTGGGCACGCTCGACATCTCCGGACAGCAACTGACGATCGACTCGTTGAACGGCTCCGGCCTCGTCACGAACTCGCTGGCGACGTCGCGAAACTTCACCGTGGGCAACAACAACGGCAGCGGCGTATTTTCCGGCATCATTTCCGGCGCTATGACGTTCACCAAGGGAGGCACCGGCACTCAGGTGCTTTCGGGAGCCAACACCTACACGGGGCCGACGAACGTCAACAACGGCGTGCTGAGCATCTCGTCGCTCAACAGCATCGTCGGCATCGTCGCAAGCAGCAGCTTCGGCGCACCGACGACCGTGGCCAACGGCACAATCGGCCTCGGCAACGCGGCGAATACCGGCACGCTGCGTTACACGGGGGGCGGGGAAACGACGGACCGCGTCGTCAACCTGCGCGGCACGACCGGCGGCGCCGTGCTCGATCATTCGGGAACCGGCCTGCTGAAATTTACGAGCAGTTTCACTGCGACCGGAGCGGGTATCAAAACGCTCACGCTGCAAGGTTCGACCGCCGGCATCGGCGAGATCGGCGCGGCGATCATCAACAATAGCGCGGCGAACACGACGGCCGTGACCAAACTGGGGACGGGGGCCTGGATTCTCAGCGGCGCCAACACCTACACCGGAACGACGACGGTCAACAACGGCTCGCTCACTTTGGCCGCGACCGGCACCTTGGCGTCGACTGCGCCGCTGACCTTCACCGGGCCCGGCACGTTCGTTCGTGTCGACCCGGGTGCGGGAAACAATCAAAGCTTCGGCCTGCTCACGGCGTCCAACGGCGATGCTTCGCTGCAATCGGCTTATGGTGCGTCGGGCACGGCGAGCCTGACCTTCGCCAACTACGTTCGGAGCGTCGGCGGAGCGCCGAATCTCGTTTATTCCGGCGGCACGTTTTCCGGAGCGAGCCCGACGAACAAAATTGTGTTCACGCAGATCGCCGGCGCGGCTCCGTCTTCCGGCTTCATCAACCAAGGAACGTACGTCAACAGCGCCGACTACGCCTATTACGACGCCGTCGTCGGTTACGCTCGCGCACCGATTTACGGTACCGACGCGAACTTCTCGACCAGCGTCGGCGGCACGACGCTCGGCATCAATAGCGCCTCGACGCACGTCTTGCTCTCGGCGGCCAATGTGACGGCGCAAACCACGGCTTCCGTGGCAACGCTCAAGATTAGCAGCGCCACGGCCCGCAACATCGTGCTGGGCGCATCGCAGACGCTAACGATTGCCGGCGGCGGCATTTTACGCACCGGCGGCGCGGCGTCGACGATCAGCGGCGGCGCGGGGGGCGGCATTACGACCACGGCCGGAACGGAGCTCGTCATCCGCACCGATTCGGCGGCCGACACGATCACCATCAGTGCGCCGCTCGCGTTGAGCAACACCAACGCGATCACGAAAACGGGCCCGGGAACGCTCATCATTTCCAACGCCAACAACGTCTACACGACGGTGACCGGCGTGACGACCGTCGCCGGCGGCACGCTGCAAATCGGCGGCAACGGCCTTCCGACCACGGCGGCGCTCGTCGTCCATGCCGGAGCCACGTTCTCAATGAACGGCGCCGGCCAATCCGTGACGGCGATTTCCGGTGCGGGAACCGTGACCAACGGTTCGGCCACCGCGCGAACGCTCACGATCAACGGTAACGCGAATCTCACGTTCTCCGGACTGATTCAAAACGGCGGCGCCGGAACGGTCGGCGTCTCCGTCGCCGGCGGCGCATCGCAAACTCTCACAGGACTGAACACGTATACCGGCAACACGGTCATTCAAAACGCCGTACTGACGGTCAATAACTTGGCCGACGGCGGGCAACCGAGCGCGATTGGCGCTGCCTCGAATGCCGCCGCAAGCTTCACGCTCGCCAACAATGCCAACGGCGGCACTCTGACTTACAACGGAACCGGCTCAAGCACTGATCGGCTCTTCACGATCTCGTCGACCAGTTCGACGACCACGCCGACGATCAACGCCAACGGCTCGGGAGTGTTGTCGTTCACCAATACCGGGGCCATTGGGCAGAAGACCGGCGGCACGCTCAGCAGCCTGAATCTTTCCGGTACGAGCGCCGCGACGATCATCAACACGTTCGCACCGCAACTGACGGACAACACGGCGGCCGCCCAAGCATTCAATCTGAACAAGATCGGCGCTAACACCTGGCGCATCGCGGGCACCAACAACACGTACACCGGCGTTACGACCGTCGGTGCGGGCATCTTGCAAATTGCGTCGATCACCGACGGCGGGATCGCCGGCAGCATCGGTCAGGCGACGAATGCGGCCGCGAATATCGTGCTCAACGGCGGCACGCTGCAATACGTGGGGACGTCGGCCGCGACGACCGATCGATTGTTTAGCGTCGGTTCCACGGCGACGGCCGTAGCGCTCGACGCATCCGGTTCGGCGGCGATCAAGTTCATCAATCCCGGGCTGCTGAGCTTTACCAACATCGCCGCAGTAACGTTCACGCTGGCCGGCTCCAGCACGGCGGACAACACGTTGGCTTCGGCCATCGTCGACGGGCCCGGCTCGACGAACGTCGCGAAGAGCGGGCTCGGCACTTGGGTGCTCTCGGGAGCAAACACCTACGGCGGCACGACGACCGTCAACGCCGGCATCTTGAACGTGCAAAGCAATCAAGCTTTGGGAACTTCCATCGGCACGACGGTCGCCGCCGGTGCGACGCTGCAATTGCAGAGCAACTCCGGCCTTGCGCTCGGAGCCGGCGGTTCGCCGTCGGTGGTACCCGTCACGATCAGCGGCACAGGCGCGGCGGGGGCCGGCGGAGCGATTCATAATCTGTCGGGCAATAATCAATTGCTCGGCAATCTCACGGTCGGCGCGAATGCTTCCATCGGCATTGCGGCCGGAAGCTTGACGTTGGGACAATCCGCCGGCTCCATCACGTTGGCGGCCGGCAATCTTACGTTGAACGGCCCCGCCGGGACCGGCATCATCGCCGCTCAGATCACCGGCTTCGGCAGTTTGATCGTCGCCGGCGGCAATTGGCAGATCAACGCGGCGTCGAACGCCTCGAACTTCGTCGGCGGAACGGTCGTCAGCGGCGGCAACCTCGCGTTGAACGCGGCCAACGTTCTGCCGGCTACCGGGAGCGTCACCGTTGCCGGGGGGGCGCTGGATCTGGGGAGCAACAATCAATCGATCGGAACGCTCACGGCCGCCGGCGGACGCATCATCGGCACAGGCACGTTGACGGCGACTTCCATCGACGCGCAAAGCGGTACGATCGCCGTCAGCTTGGGAGACAACGCCGCAACGTCGCTCACCAAGTCAACGGCCGACACTCTCACGTTGGCCGCCGCCAACACCTTTGCGGGCGCGACTTCCGTCTTCAACGGCAGCTTGCGGCTGGCTCATTCGCTCGCTTTGCAGAACAGCACCCTTTCCACCGGAGGCGTCGTCTTCGATAGCTCCGTAACGAGTCGCGCGTTCACCGTCGGAGGTTTGGGCGGATCGGGGATCGTTAGCTTGCAGAACAACGCCGGCTCGCCCGAGTCGATCACGCTCTATGTCGGAAACAACAACGCCGACACGTCGTTCTTCGGCAATCTCGAAGGAGCAGGCGGCCTGACGAAGATCGGCGTCGGCACGCTCTCGCTCGCCGGTTCGAACAACACTTACACCGGTCCTACGATCGTCAGCGGCGGTACGTTGCTCGTGAACGGCGGCTTCCCCGGCTTCTCCAGCGGACTTTCCAACAGCGCCGTGACCGTGCAAGCCGTCGGCACGTTGGGCGGCACCGGGATCATTGGAGGCTCGGTCACGGTGAACGACGGCGGTACGCTGCAGCCCGGGCTGACGGGACTATCGTCCGGCACTCTCAACATCGGGAGTCTTCTCTTGGGCACGTCGCCCCTCGGCGGTCAGCTCAACTTTCGCGTCGGCGGTTTTGGCAACGATCTTCTGAACATCAACGGCGCACTTTCGATCGTCGGCGGCGTGATCAACCTGACTTCGCTCGGCGGGCTTTCCGCCACCAGCTACACGCTGCTCACTTACGGCTCGTTCGGCAGCGGAAGTTTGACGAATCTCAAGCTGGGAGCGACTTCGCTCGTGCTCGGCGGCTTCGCGGCTTCGCTCGATACGTCCACGTTCGGCATCGTGAGGCTGAATCTTACGTCGACGCTGAACCTCGTTTGGAACGGCGCACCGGGAGGCGGCGTTTGGAATACGACGACCGCCGAATGGACCGGCGACTCGACGATCTACACCGACGGAGCGATCGTTACTTTCGGTGATACCGGCGCTGGAACGATCGCCATCGCCGGGCCCGTCGCGCCGAAGTCGGTCGCCTTCAATAACTCGTTCGGCAACGACTACACGCTCACCGGAGCGGCGATCAACGACAACAGCACGCCGACCGTTTTGATCAAGAGCGGCGGCGGGACGCTTTCGATTCTCAACGCCAACGGCTTCTCCGGCGGCGTCACGCTCAACGAAGGTACGCTCGGCATCGGCAACAGCCTGGCGCTCGGTGTCGGAACGCTGAACATCGCGGCGGCCGGCGTCTTTGTGAATGCGGCCGGAGCTTCGCCCGTGACGTTCGGCAACAACGTCTCCGCACCGAATAGTTTCAACATCGCCGGTTCGCAGGCCCTGACGTTTGGCGGCTCGCTGAACCTTTCCGGCGGCAACGTTACGACCACGATCAACAATACGGCGGCCACAAACTTCACGACGGTGTCCGCCGCCGGCACGAATTGGATCCTGCAAGGCTCCGGCAACGTGAACGTCACGGGCTCCGTCGCCCTGGGTGCGGGCGGGCTTTCGTACAACGGCGGCGGCGTGCTGACGCTCGGCGGCGCGAATACCTACACGGGCACGACGACGTTCGGCTCCGGCATCGTCGTCGTTTCCAGCGACACCAATCTCGGCAACGGCGGCGGATTGATCTTCGCCGGCGGCACGCTGCAAACGGCGAGCACGTTCTCGTCGGCCCGCGGCGCGACGTTCAATTTCGGCGGCGCGACGATCGACGTCGCGAGCGGCAATACCTTGACGCTCGGCGGACACCTCGCGGGCGTCGGCGGGCTCGTAAAGCTTTCCGGCGGCACGCTCGCCCTGGCCGACGGCACCAACAACTACTCCGGAGCCACGACGATCTCCGCCGGTACGCTTCAGGCCGGGGCTGCCGGAGCCTTCTCATCGAACTCGTACTTCGGAGTCACGACGGGAGCGGTCCTTGATCTCAACGGCTACAACAACACGGTGCTGTCGCTCTCCGGCGGCGGCTCCGTCATGTTGGGAGTCGGCACTCTGACGACCGGCGACGTCTTCAACGCTCAGTTCGACGGCACGATCACCGGCGCCGGTTCGTTGATCAAACAAGGAAGCGGCACCTTCACCTTAACCGGCACTAACGGCTACCTCGGCGGCACCACGATCAACGGCGGCGCTTTGAAGATCAGCTCCGCGGCCAATCTCGGCGCGCTCTCCGGCGCCGTCGCGATCAATGCGGGCACGTTGGAAGTTGCCGGAACCTTCGCGACGACGCGCAACTTCATCCTGGGCGGAACGACGAGCGCCGTCCAAGTCGACTTCGGCAACACCTACACGATCGACGGCACGATCAGCGACGTCGGCGGAAGCGGCAAGCTCAACGCTACCGGCTTCGGCAACCTCGTGCTCACCGGGCAGAACACATATGCCGGCGACACGGCGATCTCCGGCGGCACGTTGACGATCGCAGGCGCCAATACCACGATTCTTGGCGCGACCGGCGGCAATGTTTCCGTGAGCGGCGGTGGAATTCTGAGCCTTACGCAAGCTTCGCCGCAGACCATCGGCGGGCTGAACCTCGGTCAGGGCACCGTTTCCGGAACCGGAGCGCTCATCGTCGGAAACACGCTAAATGTGGGCTCCGGCGCGAGCTTTATCAACGCTTTGGTCAACCTGAACGCCGGCGTGCCGGCCGTCTTCGCCGCTGCAAGTTCGCTGACGATCCAATCCGCCGGGTTCACCACCGCCGGCACGACGGGCACGTTTACCATCGCGGCCGGCGGACAACTGGTCCTTGATCCCGGCGCGGGGCAATCGCTCACGATTACGCGGCCGTTCAGCATCACGGGCTCCGTCGCCGCTCCGGCCATCGTGAACACTTCGGGCGACAATACGATCAGCGCCGCAATCACCTTTGTCACCGCCGCCGCGCCCACGCTGCTGGCCGACGGCGGAACGTTGACGATTGCGAGCCTCGCCGCAGTGCCCGGCGGCGTCATTCTCTCCGGCTCGGGAAGCGGGCGGATCAACGGCGCGATCAGCGGAAACGCCACGGTCGGCATCACGAAGAGCGGCGTCGGTACTTGGACTCTGCTGGGGGCCAACGCTCGCACGACGGGAACGACGGCGATCAACGCGGGCATTCTCAACATTCAACACTCGCAAGCCCTGGGCACGCTCGGCGGAGCGGGCCTCACGACGGTCGCCGCCGGCGCGACGTTGCAGCTTCAGCACGCCGCGGGCATTGCCGTCGGCACCGTCGGCACGCCGACCGGCAGGCCGCTGTCGATCAACGGCGACGGCGCGGCGGGTGCGATCGCCGCCGTCGAAAACGTCGGCGGCAATAACTCGCTGCTCGGCAACATCACCGTGGCGGGCAATAGCTCGGCCGCGGCCGTCGACGGCATCCTAACGCTCGGCCAAGCCGCGAGCACTTTGGCTTTGGGTGCGAACACTTTGACTCTTAAGGGCTCCGGCGGCAGCGGCATCGTCGCGGCGCAGATCACCGGTTCGGGCGCCGTGACCTTGGCGTCGGGGGCTTGGCAGTTGAACGCTCCGAATACGGCCTCGACCTACTCCGGCGGTACAAACGTCACGGGCGGCGTACTCACGTTCAACGCCGCCAACGTCTTGCCGATCGCGGGAAATCTCAGCGTCTCGGGCGGCACCGTGCAATTTGCCGCGCACAACCAAACCGTGGCGACGTTGACGATCGGCGGCGGTACGGTCGCCACGGCGGCGGCGCTGACGGGGAATTCGGTGAACGTCACCGGCGGCGGCAAGCTGCTGCTTGATGCGGGGGGCACGCTAACGAGCACGAACACCGTGCATGTCGGCAGCGGCGGTATTCTCACCGGCCAAGGCGTTGTTTCCGCAGCGACGAACGTCCAAGTAGAAACGGCCGGCATTATTACGGCCGGCAATCAGTCTCCGTCGACTTCGTTCCTCTCGCTGGCCGGCGGTCTCACGTTCGGCGACTCCGGCACGCTGAACGTCGCTCGACTCGCCGACGGAGCAAATGCCGAATACTTGGCCGTCGGCGGTACGCTCACCGCCGGAGGTGTCGCCGGTCAAGTCGTCGTCAACGTCGGGCTGTCGAACACCTCGTACGTCGTGGGACAAAGCTACAAAATCCTGAGCTGGAACAACTACTCGGGGCCGGCGTTGAGTCTTAGCCCCTTGGCGACGAACGGAGCGTTTTCGCTGGGAACCATCACGCTGGCCGCGTTGCAAAGCGCTTCGCTCGTCGCCACTTCCACTTCAGGAGGCGGAGAACTCCAACTCGTCATCTCGGGCGATTCGTTGATTTGGACCGGCGGAGCGTCGACAACGTGGGCCGGCAATTCGGACCTCAATTGGAAGCTCTCGAGCAACAGCAATCCCAGCGCACACGTGGAAGGCGCCGCGATCCTTTTCCAAGACGCTCCCCTCGGCAGCGTCGTCAACGTCACCGGAAACGTGACGCCCGGTAATCTGAACTTCCATAACGCGACGACGACTTACACGCTGCAAGGCTCCGGCCTGATTGCGGGCGGCGTCACGGCTTTCTTCAACGGTGCCGGCACGGTCGACGTCAATTCCGGCGTGATCGGCATTACCGGCGGCTTGGTGCTCAACGCCGGCCGGCTGAATCTCCATGCCGCGCAGTCGTTCAGCGGCGGCGTGACGATCAACGGTTCCGCGATTCTGCAAGCGGCGAACGTCGGGGCACTGGGCTCCGGAAACGGCAACGCCGTCGTGTTCGGCGGCGGTTCGATCGGCAAGCTTCAATTGAATAACAACAGCTTGACGATCTCCGGCCTCTCGACGAACGTCGGCGCACCGGGAACGCCCGTCGTCGAAAATGCCGGCAACGGTGCGGCGACATTGATCGTCAGCCCGGTCGCCGCCACCACGTTTGCCGGAGTTTTGCAAGACGGCTCCGGCGGCGGAACGCTGGCCCTGAGTATCTCCGGCGGCACGCTCGTGCTGGCCGGCGCCAATACTTACAGCGGCGCGACGTCGATCGGGTCAGGCACTCTGCAACTCGCTCTCGGCGGTTCGCTTCCAAGCGGCGTCGGCAAGGGGAACGTAGTTCTCGACGGCGGCGCAACCGCGGCCGGGACGTTGGACCTGAACGGAGTTTCGGCCACGATCAACGGACTACTCGGCGCGAGCGACGCGGTGCTCGGCCAAGTCGTCAACAACGCGACCGGCACTACGGCAACGCTCACGCTCGGCAATGCGAACGTCTCCGCAAGCTTCGCCGGTCTGCTCAAGAACAATACCGTCGGTACCGGCGTTTTGGCCGTCAGTAAGATCGGCTCCGGCACGCAGACGCTATCCGGAATCAATTCGTTTACCGGCGGCCTGGCCGTCAGCGGCGGTACGCTCGCCACATCAGGTGACAACGTCAATATTCTCGGCGCAACGAGCAACGCGGTGACAATCGAAACCGGCGCAACGTTGAACCTCGGCAACACCTCGGCTCAAACGATCGGTACGCTGAGCCTCTTAGGCGGAGCGGTTACGGGAACGGGGGCGTTGACGATCAACACCTCGCTCAGCGTCAGTGCCGGCGGAACGATTAGCACGATCAACGCTCCGCTCACGCTGGCGTCGGCCGCCGTCGGCTCAATTGCGGCCGGAGCACAACTTTCGATCCTCACGAGCAATTTCAACACGACTGGCAGCGGAGCGATTACCATCGCCGCCGGCGGGCAACTGATTCTTGACCCCGGTGTCGGCAACTCCGTCACGATCGCACGGACGCTGAACACCACCGGCAACGGCGTCGGCGCTTCGGGCGTCGTGCGCAGCGTAAGCGGCAGCAACTTCTTGACCGGCGCGATCAGCAGCGCCGCGTCGACCTCTACGTTTCAAGTCGACTCCGGCCTGCTCACGATCAGCGGCAATATTACCGGCGCGGCCGGCGGCGGCATCGTGTTTACCGGTGCGGGCAACGGTGTTTACAGCGGCAATTTTTCCGGCAACACCGGACAGCCGCTCGTGAAAAGCGGCACGGGAACTTGGACGTTCACCGGAACCAACGGCCGCACGGGGGGCGGCGCCAACATCAACGCCGGTATTCTCAACATCCAAAACTCCCAAGCTCTCGGCGTTACGACCGCGACGGGTACCGGCCTCACCACGGTCGCCGCCGGCGGCACGCTGCAACTTCAACACCCAACGGGACTGGTCGTCGGTCTGGCCGGAACTCCCGCCGTCCGCCCGATCAGTATCAACGGCGGCGGAGCCGCCAATGCCGCGGCCGCCGTCGAGAGCATCAGCGGCGTCAACGCTTTGCTCGGCAACATCACGATCGCCGGAAACGCTTCGATCTCCGTGGCCGCCGACAGTCTCACGTTGGGTCAAAGTACCGGTACATTCACTCTGGGCGCGAATCTGCTCACGCTTGGCGGCGCGGGTTCCGGATCGATCGCCGCGCCGATTACCGGCACGACCGGCGGCATCTCCAAGATCGGTACGGGCACTTGGAGCATCACCGCTGCGGCAAACTATAGCGGCGCGACCACGATCTCCGGCGGCACGCTCGCCGTCACCTCGACCGGTTCCCTCGCGAACTCCGGCGGAATTATCGTCGCCGCGGCAACGACGCTGGACGTCGCCGGAACGATTACCGGCGGCGCACTGGTGCAAACCGCCGGCATTGTTCGGGTCAATGGCGCGCTCGGCGACGCTACGACGACGCTGACCGTTCAAAGCGCCGGCGCTCTCACGGGAGCCGGAGGCACCGTACACGGCACGACGACCGTGCAATCTGGCGGCGCAATCGCTCCCGGCGGGGGAAGCCCCGGCGTCACGCACGACGTCGGCACGCTCAACCTGACGGGCTCGGTATCGTCTTTGATCTTGGAGACGGACTCTCTCTTCTACTTCGACTTTCACGACGCCGCGGGTTCCACGCCGGGCACGGATTGGGATTTGGTGAACCTCGTCGGCGGCGGATTGCTCGTCAACGCCACGGCGGCCGATCCGGTCGTCATTCGACTCGGGGCCGACGCAGGCGCAACCAACTTCAATCCGTCGTCGGCTTACTCGTGGAAGTTTCTCGACGCCGATAATGTCTCGCTCTTCAGCAGTGACTCGCTCGAATCACGCTTCGTATTCGAAGAAGGCGGCCTATTCGGCGTCGGAGCCCCCTTCGCAGGTCAACGCCCAGGCGGCGAGTTCGCTCCGAGCAACTTCTACATCAGCCAAGTCAACAACGACCTCTACATCAACTACGCCGCCGTCCCCGAACCCGGTTCGCTCCTCTTCGTAAGTCTGGCCTTCGCAGCCTGGTATCTCGGCCGCCGAAGACCGACCGAACGAAAAACGGACGCAGAAACCGCAGTCGCGCATGGAGCTCTTAGCTAGGAAACCCGTACTCCAAGATCGTCTTTACGATCACGCATGAGCTGAGACGTCGCTCACTCTCATGCACGCCTACGAACTTGAATCGCATTCGGCGTATCTCTTCGCGACGTCGGTGACGAAGAACCCGAGAATCGGGCGGGGCACCGCGCGACCGAATTTCTTGAAGCGACTCTTTCGGCTTTAGCCGCTCGGCCCGACAAATTGTCGAGCGAAACGAATGTGGTCGCGCAACGCATTGCTCTATTAACTTGCGCCGGCGGCCGTCTTTGCCAATTTCAACGGCGCGCGCTCCGCATCCAAGTTCCACAAATCGTCCTAGACATGAATGATAACGCCTTGAAGCTGCGGATAACCCCACTTTCGATTTAGACGCGTGATGAGCAGAATTTTGCGGACAAACCATGGTGCGGGCGGGTAATCTTTAGGATTCCTCAAGTTCGACTGCGGCTCGGCCGTGGGCGTCTTGAACTGAAAGGCGCTGCGACGCACGAGTCGCGATGCCCGATAAGAGCTTTGCCGCTTGCCGCCGGCGTCGAACGAGCCCCCGTTTCGATCTGATACGAAGGTCTTACGCATGAAATTGGCCCGTGCCCTCTTCAGCTCTCTGCGATATGCGTCTCCGGCCGTGATTGCCTGCCTCGGCTTGGCCGGCGTCGTTCACGGAGCCGAGCCGTTCGAGGCGTTTCTCAATAAGCACTGCATTCGCTGCCACGGCCCTCAGATGGAAGAGGGAGATCTGCGGATCGACCAGCTCTCGCGCGATTTCAAGTCGGGCATCGACACGCATCACTGGGCGGAGGCGCTGGATAAGGTCAACAGCGGCGAGATGCCTCCGGACACGGAGCCGCAGCCGACGCAGGCGGAAATCGCGGCGTTTGTCACCGGCCTTGATGCGCGGCTCAAGGAGGGCAGGGCGGCGCGCATGGCGGCGCGGCCGGCCGTGGCCCACTATCGCCTGAGCCGGAAAGAGTATCAGAACACGGCCTACGACCTGCTCGGCGTGCGTTACGATCCGACCAAGCCGGGAGAATTGAACGAAGACACTCTGTGGCACGGATTCGAGCGCATCGGGTCGGAGCTATCGCTCTCGCCGTCGCATGTGGATCGCTATTACGGTGCGGCGGGACTTGTGCTCGACCGCGCGTTTCCGGCCGCATCGGGAGAATCACGCAAGGTCCGCAAGACCGCCGCCGAACTGCGTTACGCGGGCGGCAAGACGCAGCAGGAGGCGCTGGACCGCTTCGGCATCAAGCGACCGCTGCGCTACCTGCTCTTTCCCGGCACCGTTCAGAGCGCGCTCGCGCCTCATTGGTTCGGACGGACCGGACCTGAGCACAGCGGGCTCTACAAAGTCCGCATACAGGCCAGTGGAATCCGCCCGCTCGGTGGTCAGCCTGCGCACTTAAGCATCGGCAAGCGAACTGGAGAAGAAACGGTAGACGGCATCATCGAGTTTGACCTTACGGCGCCCGAGGACAAACCGCAGGTTTACGAGTTCGACGTGTTTCTCGAAATGCCGGCGACGCTGGACTTCTGCGTCGTGGCCACGGATGTCGTCGACCGACGAGCCGGTGCAGCGTTCCGCAACGCGCTCGGCAGCAGGGGCGGCTACATCTTCACACATAGCAGTGAAACTTTGCTTCTGAACCCTAACGCGCCGCAGATGTTCGATGACAAGGGGAACGGCCTTTTCTCTACGGTGCTCCTCGATTGGATCGAGTGGGAAGGACCGCTGGAAACGGAAGCGGAGAAGTCGCGGCGTAACGGCCTGACGCCGCCTGATGACGCCACGCTCGAGGTGGTCGCGGAACATCTTCAACGTTTCGCCCAGCGCGCCTGGCGGCGACCGGTGAAGCAAGAAGAGTTGGCAGACTATCTGCAAGCTTACCGCTCGGAACGTGAGGCAGGAGAGAAGACGGCCGAAGCCTATCGTGTCGCACTGCAGGGCGTGCTGACTTCGCGGAACTTTATTTACCTCGTCGAAGGGGAACCAGCGGCCCGCGAACGTCTTACCGACTGGGAACTCGCCTCCCGACTCTCGTATTTCCTCTGGAGCTCAATGCCCGACGACGGCTTGTTCTCCGCGGCGCACGGCGGAAACCTGAAAGGCGAAGGGCTGAAGAAGGAAGTGGCCCGGCTTTTAAAGGACGACAAAACCAATCGCTTCGTCGACGACTTTGCGCGGCAATGGCTCCAATTGCACCGCGTCGGCATGTTCCCGCCGGACAAGAAGCTGTACCCGACGTACGACGCTTGGTTGGAGACGAGCCTGCGTTCGGAGCCCGTAGAATTTTTCCGCGAGATGTTCTCGAAGAACCTGCCCATTGACGGCTTCATCGATTCCGATTGGACCATCGCGAACGCCCGGCTCTGTGATTTCTACGGCCTGCCGGAACCGAAGACCGACGGCTTCCAGCGAGTGTCGCTGAAGGCCGACGATCATCGCGGCGGTTTGCTGACGATGGGCGCGGTGCTGGGGCTGACATCCGACGGCACGCGCCATCGCCCGGTTCATCGAGGCGTTTGGTTCAGTGAGGCCATATTCGGCAAGACGCCTCCGCCCCCGCCGGCGAACGTTACGCGCCATCGAGCCCAGCCCGCCGGAAAGCCCCAAAGCCACGCTGCGTCAGAAAATCGAAGCTCACCGCAACAACGCGAGCTGCGCCGCCTGCCACGCGAAGATCGATCCGCTGGGACTCGCTTGGGACAACTACGACGCCATCGGACAATGGCGCACCCACGAGAAGGTCGCACAAGGAGTCGGCAAGGACCCCGCGATCGATCCCTCCGGCGTGCTACCCGACGGTCGTGCGTTCAAGGACTCCGTCGAATTCAAGCGACTACTGCTCGAAGACCGCGAGCAAATCGCGCGAGCCTTCATCGAGCAGCTTTGCACCTACGCTCTCCGCCGGGTGTTAACCGTGGACGACCATGACGATCTCCTAGCCATTCAGACCGAAGCGAAGAAGAGCGACTACCGCGTTCAGGAAATCATCCGGGCCGTGGCGCTATCAGATCTGCTCCGCAAACGCTAACAAACTTACGACGCGCCTCTCCAACAACACCACCCAACCAACTCCCATGAGCAACTTTCTCTCACAGTCCTGGTTGATCGATCGGCGGCATGCCCTGCGCGCTTGGGCAGTTGCATCTCGCTTCCGTTTCTGGAGTGCATGGTCCCGCTGCGGGCGGCGGAGCAACAAGCTGCCACGCCGCGGCGCAGCGCCTTCATTTATCTCGCCAACGGCGTCCATTCGCTCAACTATCAGATCACCACGCCGGGCAAAGATTACCAGTTCTCCCGTTCGCTCAAGCCTTTGGAGAAGCACCGCGAGGTGATCACGCCCATCAGCGGCCTGCATCACCCGGGTGCTCTGAGCCACCATCACAACTGCATCTCGGTCTGGTTGACGGGCGGCAAACTCGGTCCTTCGGATCGCAACAGCATCTCCGTCGACCAGAAGATGGCCGAAGTCACCGCGAAGCACACGCGTTACCCTTCGATGGAAGTCGCACTCACGCAAGATTCTCTCGCTTGGACGGCCGACGGCGTCCGGCTTCCTGCAATGCGTCGCTGCAGCGAGATATTTGCGTCGCTATTTGCAGAACCGAAAGGAGGCACGTCGGTTCAGCGGCGGGCTTTGCGCCGCAAAGGCAGCGTTCTAGACGCCAACCTTTCAGAAGTTCGCAGACTCGAACAGACGATGGGATCGGCCGACAAAGGACGCCTCGACCAATACCTCACTTCGGTTCGCGAAGCGGAAGTTCGCACCCGGCGAGCCGATTCTTGGCTCGATACGCCGCTCCCCGCGGTCTCCGACGCCGATCGTCAACGCACCAATCGTGACTTCGCCGCTACGATGGCCGGCGACTATTTCCGCACCGTCTACGATCTGATCGTGCTCGCCTTTCAGACGGATGTAACGCGAGTCGCCACGTTCAGCCTAGGTGGTGAAGGGGACGCCTTCTCCATTCCTGAGATCGGCATTACCGAGTCGCGCCATCAATTGAGCCATCACGGCGGCGACCCGGGCTACATGGAGAAGCTCACCATGTACGACACCTTCGCCATCGAGCAGTTCAGCTATTTCCTCACTCGACTCGCCGAGACGAAAGACCTCAACGGCAAGCCGCTGCTGGGTTCGACCATGGCCCTCTTCGGCAGCGGCATGTCTTACGGCCACAGCCACGGCAATGCGAACCTGCCGCTGGTGCTCGCGGGCGGCTCGGATCTCGGCCTGAAGCACGGCAGCCATCTCGACTTCAACAAGACGGCCGCAGGATTCCAAGGCTACGCGCTCGGCGCGGACGGAGGCGCTCACTACCGCGCACTATCAGCTCTGCAGCCGCCCCGCGAACACGAGCGCCCACATGAGTAACCTGCTGCTTCTAATGGCCCAGCGCATGGGCGTGGAAACCGACCAGTTTGGCGACAGCAACAAGGTGGTCGAACTGTGATGCGCCTCCCGAATGCACTCCGGCTCGCGGCTCTGTGCCTCGGCCTCTGTCGGCTCACGAGCACCACCGTTGCCGATGAGCCTTTCCGCCCCGAGGCGGGGAAGTTCCCGGCACTGGAAAAGGCGCACTCCTACCGTGGCGAACTCGTCTTCGTGGATCACGTCAACCGCCGCGGCAGCGTTCGCGTGCAATCCACGGGCATATTCCGCTTCAGCGCCCCGCGTCCCTTCGCCATGCTGCCGTACGGTATCGTCCGGTATCACGGCGCGCCGGCCGATCTGCGCGACATTCCGCTCGGCACCATGCTTCATGTTCGTGCTTTTCTCCCGCCCGACCCGAAGACGTCATCGGTGCCTGTTTTGCCGGTCAACAACCGTGAGAAGCCAAGCCAGGGAGGCCCCGGCACCGCACCGGCCGAGAACCACGTCCTCCTCCTCGAAGACGAACCCAGCCGTTGCTTGCGCGAGGGCCTGGCCTGGAAGCTCAAAGAAGTGGACGTCAAGAACCATGCGGGAACGATCATCGCCGCCCGTGCACCGAAGCAAGGCGGAGACGGCAAGGCCAGCGAGGAAACTCTGACCTTTGACGCCGCCACGCGCGTCTGGCGTGGTCGCGAATACCTCGGGATCAAAGACCTCGTCGCCGAAGGCGCATGGCCTTCCACGGGGAAGAAATCACTCGGCGGTCAACCCGTCCTGCTCGGCGTCACCTGGAAGCCGACGCCCGGCGGAATTTTCACGCGCTTTCACATCTCGGACATCTGGCTGGACGACGAGGCGATGCAGCATGCCGCCCACAATCAGAACGAGGTGCATAAGGCGTTTATGAGAAGTCGCTGGATGCCCGCTTGGATCGATGCCGTCGAGTACGGCAAGTTCGGTCGCGCGAAGGTGACCGCAACTTTGTTCGGCGGCATGGACGATTCGCTCTACGCCGATTTCAAACAGGGCATCCCCGCTTTGATGAACGGCGTCGAGAACACGTTGAAGCATACGGAAGGGGGCACCGCCGGACCTACGCAGATGGCCGCACGGGGCACCATCCACGACGTCATAAAGACCTCCGAAGAAGCTCCTCTCGGCAGCAGCGGCATCCAAATCCAATTCGATACGGACCTCATCACCGAAGGCCTCCGCCCGACGCGCATCGTCCGCGTTCGCCCCGCGAACTGGCCCGACCTCCATGTTCCACGCGAGGAATACCTGGGCGACGGGGCCTCGAGCATTGACGAGCGATTCCCGACTCCGGCCATCTTTCCGAAATACTGATGCCTACCACTCTCCCGCTCACGCTATGACACGCTTCTTTCTTGTTCTTAGCTCGTCGTTCTTGGTTCTTGGTTTGGGCGCCGCACACGCCGAGGAGGAAGTGTTCCGCCCTGAGGCCGGGAAGTTTCCTCCTTTGGAAATGGCGCACTCGTACCGGGGCGAACTCGTCTTCGTGGATCATGCCAATCGCCGCGGCAGCATCCGCGTCCAAGGGGCGGGCACGTATTTCCGCAACGCGCCGCATCCGTTTGCGATGCTCCCTTACGGCGTAGTGCGCTATCACGGCGCACCGGCCGATTTGCGAGACATTCCGCTCGGCACCGTGCTGCACGTCCGCGCCTTTCTTCCGCCGGACCCCAAAATCTCCGCCGTGCCGGTGTTGCCGATCAACAACCGAGACAAGAACGCAGGCTATAGCGGCGCAGGCACGGCGCCGGCCGAAAATCACGTGCTACTGCTCGAAGACGAACCGAGCCGTTGCCTGCGCGAGGGCCTGGTCTGGAAACTGAAAGAGATCGACCTCCAGAACAACGCGGGCATGATCGTCGCCGCCCGCGAGCCAAAGCAAAGCGGAGTCGACAAATCCGAAGACGAAGCGATGACCTTCGATGCCGCTACCCGTATCTGGCGCGGTCGCGAATGCCTCGGGATCGAAGACCTCGTCACCGAAGGCGCCTGGCCTACCACGGGGAAAAAGTCGCTCGGCGGTCAACCCGTTCTACTCGGCATCACCTGGAAGCCCACGCCCGGCGGAATTTTCACTCGCTTTCACATCTCGGACATCTGGCTGGACGACGCCGCGATTCAGCGTGCCGCCCGCAATCAGACCGAGGCGCACAAAGCCTTCGTCCGCAGCCGCTGGATGCCCGCTTGGATCGATACCGTCGAGTATGGCAAGTTCGGCCGCGCGAAGGTGACCGCAACTTTGTTCGGCGGCATGGACGACTCGCTCTATGCCGATTTCAAAAAGGATGCCGTCGTCTTCATGAACGCATCCGAAAACACGCTGAAGCATTCCGGCGGCAATTACGGCCCCGCGCACATGGCTTCGAAGGGCTCGATCCTCGAGATTATGAAGGCGTCTGCCGAAGCGCCTTTGGGTAGCAGCGGCATCCAAGTTCGTTTTGAAACCGACCTCATCATCGAAGGCATCCGCCCCGGCAGAGTCGTCCGCGTTCGCCCCACAAGCTGGCCGCAAGTGGACGTGCCCCGGGAGGAATACCTCGGCGACGGCAACTTCAGCCATGAAGACCGCTTTCCGACGCCGGCCATCTTCCCGAAGTACTGACGCTTTAAAATCGCCCGCACCCCCTACCACAAGAGAAAGTTGTTCTTCATTTCGATGAAATACGTCCTCACGCTCGTCGCCGCGTTTTCGTGCGCACTTGCCAACCTCACCGCCTTCGCTCTCGATCCGCATGTCGAAGCCGTCATTCGCACGGTCGAAGGCGCGCGGGAAATTGGAAAAGACGGAGGACGGCCAGAGCCTCAAGCTCGTCGACCTTGCCGTGCCCGGCGCAGGCCCGCACGACCATCGCAAAGCCGATCCGTATGACGCGGCCTTCTTCGAACATCTGGGGCACGTCACGACGCTGGAATCACTGAACGTCATCTCGACCAAGTTCAACGACGCTTGGATGCCGCACGTCGCGAAGCTTACAAATCTCAAAACGCTCCGCTTTACCAACAACGGCCCGCTCACCGACGCCGGTATGGAGCAACTCGCCGGCTTGAACAAGCTGGAACAGTTCTCCTTCGTCGGCACAAAGATCACGGGACGTGCCTACGCGAAGTTCGAGGGCTTCACCAAGCTCGTTCGCGTCAGCCACCGCGGCAGCAGCATCGACGACGAAGGCCTGAAGCAACTCTGCGAGCATCTGCCGAACCTGGAAAGCATCAGTCTTGCCCACGCCAAGTTCACTGATGCCGGCGCCGTGCATCTCGCCAAACTCACAAAACTCAAAGGCCTCGAACTCGGCACTCACGGTGCCACGCCGGCGGCCCTCAAGAATCTCGCCAATCTCCCGCTGGAATCCATCCAACTCGGCGAAGGCTTCCACTCTGCCGACGCTTTCACGACCGTCAAAGCCATCCCCACGTTGCGCAAGCTCTCGGTCACCGACTGCAGCAAGCTGACTGACGCCGATTTGAGCCTCATCGCCGGCATCACGCAGTTGGAATCACTAAGCACGGACAAGCTCCCGCTCCCGGACGAGCGACTCTCGGCATTGTCCGCCTTCGCCCATCTCAAATCCCTCACTCTCGCCCTCCGCCCCAAAGGCTACCCCGCCGAAACTCAATCCAAAGTCAAAGCCCTGCTGCCGAACGTACAAGTGCAGTTTGTCCAGTGAGACAATACAACGTGCGGTCGTCAATAACTCGGATTTGCGACGGATCGTGACATTGCAACGGACGAGCCGTCTGTTAACCAAGCTCGAAGGCTGCGGCCGTCAGCAATTAGCGGCGCCAATTGGCCGCGAAAGTGCTTGGACTTTCACAAGCTCTGGCGAGCAAATGGCTTGCCGCTGATATCGCCGAATAGCGACTGCCACTCGAAATAATCGGCTGGAATTGGACGCTCGACGGCGTAAACCTCGCCCTACAAATGAAGAAGCCTGCGACCGTTCGTGCCAAGGTCGTCTTGTCTCGTCAAGTCGGGCCGACAGTACGCCAACCGGACTTTGTCTCGCAGGCTAGTCGAATGAGACGGGAATTCCGTCGGTCCGACGATTGGATTGAAAGTACGCTAAGACGTAGCGTTGATTTGCGATGCCAAGTTGCTGAATCAGTAAAAAATCAATGAAAATCTCGGGAAGGTAAGTCGATCGTGTTGAGTTGAGCCGAGAAGTTCTGAAATCGTTCGGCCACCAAATGAACGACGACTCCTTGAACCGACAGCCGACCTTCCACGAGTAGCACACCGGCGGCACGTGCAATCCGACGGTATCGCCGCCATACTCCGGGGTGAACGATCAGATTGGCAACCCCGGTTTCGTCTTCCAACGTTACGAAAGTGATCCCCTTGGCCGTTTCCGGACGTTGTCGCATAAGAACGATACCGGCCGTTGAAACCCGCTCGCCGTCTTTTCGTTGGGCGAGCGATTTGGCCGTAGCACATTGAAGACGGTCCAAATCCTTTCGCAAGAACGACATGGGATGGGCACGCAACGAAAACCCTTGCGATCGGTAGTCGGCTAGCACCTCCTCGAATGGTGAAAGGGCTTCGATTGCCGCCAACCGCGCCGGCGCTTCTTCACAAAGCCCGGCGAACAACGGTTGATTGGATAAGGGTTTCAAGCGAAGTGCTTCCCATAACCCGGCGCGACGGTCAAGCGCGATCGAGTTCAAGGCGTCGGCCCGAGACAGCACTTGCATACTGCCGCGATCAAGCCGGGCTCGGTCGACAAGTTCTACGGCGGAACGATAAGGACCGTCGCGACGGCCGGCGACGACTCGATGCGCGGCAGCCCGCGCAAGACCGCCGAGCATTCGCAGCCCGAGCCGGACAACACCTCCGGATTCGAGCGTCAAATCGTAATCGCTGTAGTTCACGTCTGCAGGCAAGACCGTAACTCCGTGCTCGCGCACGTCGCGGATCAGTTGCGCCGGTGCGTAGAACCCCATCGGCTGGCTGTTGCACAACGCGGCACAGAAAGCCGCAGGGTAATGTCGCTTTAGCCAAGCCGACACGTATACCAATAAAGCAAAGCTGGCCGCATGCGATTCGGGAAATCCATATTCACCGAAGCCGCAGATCTGCTCGTAAACCCGCGCAGCGAAATCTTCAGACAATCCGTTCGCAGCCATGCCGGCAATCAGCTTGTCGCGAAACTTTTCAATCGCGCCGTTTTTCTTCCATGCCGCCATTGCTCGTCGCAACTCGTCCGCTTCGCCGGGCGTGAAGCCGGCGGCGACGATCGCCAACTGCATGGCCTGTTCTTGAAATATCGGCACTCCGTTTGTCTTCTCGAGCACATTACGAATGCGATCGTTGGGATACGCCACTTCCTCCTGGGAATCACGCCGCTGCAAATACGGATGCACCATATTGCCTTGGATCGGACCGGGCCGCACGATCGCTACCTCGATCACTAGGTCGTAATACTTCCGCGGCTTGAGTCGAGGCAACATGCTCATCTGCGCTCGGCTCTCGATTTGAAACACGCCGACCGTGTCCGCGGCGCAAATCATGTCGTAGACATCCGCGTCGTCCTGCGGGATGTTCGCCAACGTACAGTCGCATCCGTAATGCCGCTTCAACAAACCAAAACACTTGCGAATGGCCGTCAACATGCCGAGTGCCAAGCAATCGACTTTCAGCATGCCCAACTCTTCGAGATCGTCCTTATCCCATTCAACGACGGTGCGGCCCTGCATGGCGGCGTTTTCGATCGGGACCATCTCGCATAGCGGGCCTTGAGTCATCACCATTCCGCCTACATGCTGCGATAGATGCCGCGGGAAGCCGATCAAATCTTGAACTAGCGACAAAAAATGTTGCGTCGTGCGATCACGTAGATCGAGCCCGCCGTCGCGGCAGCATTCCTCCCATTTCGCCGTCGGATCGCGATGAAAATCGACGAGTGTCTTACTCAGCACGTCGATTCGCCCCGGCGTGAAGCCTAGAACCTTACCCATCTCGCGGGCCGCCGATTTGCTCCGGTACCGAATCACCTCGGCAGTCATCGCGGCTCGTTCAGGCCCGTATTTGCGAAACAAGTACTGCAGAACTTCCTCACGACGCTCGTGCTCGAAATCAACATCGATGTCGGGCACTTCGTTCCGCTCTCGGCTGATAAACCGCTCGAACAAGAGATCGGTCTGCACGGATCGACCGACGTCACCCCCAAGCAATAGCAGACGGCCGAGTTCGCCGCCGAACCTCGCCCCTGACAAAGAATTTTTTTGTCGCGAGCAAATTGAACGAGATCCCAGACCGTTAAGAAATACGCCTCATAGCGTAACTCACCGATGAGCGTGAGTTCGTGCTCGAGCTGTGTGCGAATCTTCTCGGGAACGCCTGCCGGATAACGACGAGCGGCGCCAATCCACGTTTGTTCCGTGAGATACGCCATCGGAGTGACGCCGGAGGGCGACAACTCGATCGGATACTCATAGCGAAGTTCAGTCAGTTCAAACGTGCACCGGTTCGCAGCTTCGATCGTCCGCTCAATCGCTCCAGGCACCGCCTCGTAACGGAACTGTATCTCATCGAAGGAGTGGAGATGCCGTTGGGCGTTGGCGAACAGCTCCAAGCCGCACTCCGCCACGGTGCGACCGAGCCGCACTGCCGTCAAGGCGTCTTGCAAGAGACGACGCTCGGCAGTGTGATAGTAAATTCCGCCGGCTGCAACGAGCGGCACCTTCGTCCGGCGAGAAAGTTGCTGTAGCCGCACAAGTCGGGCCCCGTCGGCCGAACCGTAGTATGTCTCCGCAAGCAGGTAGGTTCGATCACCGAACGCTTCGCGATAGGCTGCGAGTCGTCGAGCCGCCGGCAACCCCGTTTTCTCGGAAAAGACGCACGCCAGCAGACCTTCGCCCGCGACAGCGAGGTCGGCGAAGTCGAGCAAACATTCGCCTTTTGGGGCCCGCGATTTACCGAGAGTCAATAATCGTGTGAGTCTCCCATACGCGTCCCGATCGGTCGCCAAGAGCACGACCGGTGGGGCATCGGCCGGATGTATCTCTGCGCCGATCAACAACTTTAGGCCGAACTCTTTTGCTGCGGCGTGAGCTCTCACGACTCCGGCGACCGAATGACGATCGGTCACCGCGAGTGCCGCGTAGCCCAGCTCCGCGGCACGCCGCACCAACTCATCTGGATGCGACGCGGCGCGCAGAAAAGAAAAGTTCGTGAGGCAATGCAGCTCGGCATAACGCACCGGTTTCATCATCGGGTGCCTCGCTAGTCAAACCAGCCATGAAGAAACCAGCGTCGCGACCGCAAATCACGGAAGAGCCAGACTTGCGTACCTGACTCAGTCAGACAGCGAAAATAATCACGACATACGTCGGGCCCGCGCCACCAGCCGGTTTCGATTCGTTCCGGCCCCCAACTCCGCACGATCCGCGACTTCTTGCCCCGATCTTCGAACTGTTGCGGGTGCCCTTGCGGCGACAAGACAAAGATACGGATCGAGCGCGGTCGCGGTAGAAGCATCGTTGGCCGCTCGACAGTCGGCAACGATCCTTGATTCGGTCGACGGCGCGGTATTCCCGTTCCGGCTAGCGTGCCCCACGGCACGGCTCGCCAAGCGCACTCCGGCTGATGATCGTCGCGCGGACGGATTCGAACGACGCCCTCGCCGCCAAGCCGTCCGGCCAATCGTTCGACGAGCGACTTCCATTCGGATGATTCAACCGGCGGCGCCAACTCGTCAAACAACATCTGCTGTTGCCACGCGACCGGGGCCTGCTCAAGTACGGCCAGTCGCGTGCCGACGATCGATTCGTGGACGCGAAGCGTTTCAAGTCGCAGCATCAACAAGTCGAGCAAATGACGGGCATCGAGAGTCGGCCGCAAGAGTCCGACAACCAGTCGACGCCGACCGCCCGATTCACCGACGAGTTCGGCCGATAGTTGCGCAATGCCGTATCCTTTTCGCGCCGTGATCGCCAGCAACTTTGGCAGCAGCGATTGCCAGACGACGTGCAATGGTCCGGTCGAATTTAGACCGTTTTCCCACGACCGCTCGGCCGCGATAGTCGGCTCGGGCCGGTAACTCGCGAACGGTTCAGCCGTTTCGCCGCATGCCTGCAAGAGTCGAGCTACTAACTCAGACTCAAAGCGTTCCGCCAGCGCCGCCCGCGCCAAGTGGAGCAACGGCCTGCAAACGTCAAGGCCAAGTTCTTTGAGTAGTCGCAAGGTGGCGGCCGAAAGTCGCAGCGATTCGACCGGCAGCGACGCAAGCGCAGCAACGTTCTCGCCGATCGGTACGATCCGGGCAGCAAACGAGCCGCGAGGTTCACTGAATCCAAATAGCGCTACAGCCCACGCCGCGCCGAGCGTATCTGCCACGGCACACGCCGCTGCAATGCCGCGTCGCACACACCACTGGCGCAGTTGTTCAACGAGCGCCGCTTCGCCGCCGAACCACCGCGAGGTACTCTCAATACGCAGTAAGAATGCGCCGTCCCCATCCCACGCATACCAGCCGAGGTGCGGACTAAACTCTTCCAGTTCCCCGAAGAGCGCACGAGAATTAAGAGCGGGCGACGCCTCGGAGCGACGGGAAGGCAACGGATGTAGGCAAAGAATTCGCATGATCGTCGAGACTCACTTCGATTTCCGTACCGCGCCCTCCCTGGCGACTCCGAAGAACTTTTATGTGCAAGCGACGCCCCTCGCTCGTCGCGATGCCGCCAACTTCAAAACGCCAATTGCTAAAGCAAGCCTCGGGCTGCCGAGATAAATGCCGCACGACAAGACCGAGCGTACCGCCTCGCTCGGCCGCGAGTTGCCACCGTCGCATCTGCCGCTCGTCTTCGCGATGAAACGGCACGAGCACCGCGCCGACGCCCGAGGTTCGTAGTGCTTGGTCGACCGACCAAGCCGTTTCGTCCTGCGTTCTACAACGCACGAGCAACACGCGACTCCATTCCAACCGGTCACGTAGCCCTGGCGGATGAAACGTTCCGTAGACGTCAATGATCACCAGAGGCCGCTCGACGCGCATCGCCTCGACCGCCGCCTTCAGCGCACACTGCGTCGCGCCTGCGCCAGGCTCAGCCGCCAGCCATTCGACGAGTGTCCCGCGGTGAAATCCCCCCTCAGATAACACGGCATCGAGTTCCGGAAAGCCGCTCGAAACCTTCCCCCATGCGAGGTTCCCACCTGCCGAGATCTGCCGTAAACGCTGTTGAAGTTCGACCAATTCCACGGAAAACGCTCGTTATGGAAGCTATTTGCTCGCTTTTCTAAGGGATCGCTCGATAGTGTACAAAAGACCACTTCCAATACCAGCTTTGAAGTTGGGATTTGGCCATAAATGTTCCCCCAAAATTGGCAATCCTTGTGACGCCGCGAAGTACGGTGACTCGCGCGACGGTAGCAGTCCGAAGGCCAAGCGACCCGAGACGCTGCGCTTGGCACGAACGAGAAAACAGGGGACCTGCCACAGCGACATACCAGACGGCCGTGGCATCTCAATGCTGAAAATTCAGCTGACGATTTACTGTCTGTTCGATCACAAGTACTGCATCGATCGCATCTCCAGCGACATGCGTAGCGCGTGATTCACGGTCGCAGAAGACGTGCAACTCACGTTGGAGTTCGATCGCCGCAGCGATGTCGAAGGGCCGTCTCTCGGCGCCTACTCGGATGAATCAAGGCCGCTTGCCTTTGTCCGAACCGATTAATGGACGGACTCACGATGAGAAAGTCACATCTCATCAAACAGCGTTCGAGTTTCGAAAGTCTTGGGAACCCGTAATTCCGTACCGATCTTTTTGTTGAGCCTTTCGATGAAATAGGCAGCGAGAGCAGGGGATTGATGCTCATCGTGTTCATGCACGAAGAACAGAAGTTTCCGCAGACCGGCTTCTTTCCAATCTGAGATCCGCTCGATCCATGCATCGAGGCGTGAGCGGTCCGACCTGGGATTGTTGATACCCACCCACCGTATGAACGCAGTCGGCGTCGTCAAACGCATATGCAACAAATCACGACGACCCGCGGTATCGACCAGGATGTTGGTGATGCGATGCGCTTCGAGCAAGTCGTAAAATTTGCTCGAAACCGTTGCATCGTTGTACCAATCCGTGTGGCGAAGCTCGATCGCCAACGGCACGTCATACGTCCAGTTTTCGACGAAGGAGGCAACGAGATCAAAATCCTTGGGGCTAAAACTCTCGTACATCTGCAGGAACACCATGCCCAACTTTTCTTGCAGATGCGACATGTGTGCGACGTTAAGCTCAACGCTCTTTTCGACGCCCTTCAACTGTCGACCGTGTGAGATCTCTTGTTCGAGCTTTGGAAAGAATCGAAAGCTCGCCGGTACCGTTGCATACCACTGATCGAATCTTGCGAACGAAGGCAGGCCGTAGAAAGTTGTGTTCAATTCGATGCAATTGAACTGCGTCGAATAGTACGCAAGTTCATTCTTCGCGCTCTTGGGATAGAAATTCTTGAGATCTTTTTTACCCCATTTCGCACAGCCGATGTAGATTTCGAGGTCGTTTGAGTTTGAGTTTCGTTTCAGCACGCTCGCAGTATCCGGATGATCCGACGGGATTTTGAAATCAATCGTTTCCGGACGTTCGACTTTGCCGAAATCCATGTATTCTTTCCTCGACTTCGATCTAAATGACTAGGCACAGTCAAGTTCGGAGACTGCCCGTCCGGGCTTTCAAAAACGGCACTCTCAAAAATCGCCGGCCTTAAAGAGTCTTGGGAATCGGCAGATCCGTGCCGATTTTTTTGTTGAAGCCGCTCAATGAAATGTGCGGCAAGCGCCGGTGATTCCCGCTCTTCATTCTGATGAACGAAGAAGAAGAGTTTCTGCAGACCGGCCTTTTTCCATTTCGCGATTTGCCCGATCCAGTCATCAAGGCGCAGCGATCCGAATCCGGATCGTTCGCGCCGACCCAGCGCACGAATGCCGTCGGGGTCGTTAAGCGCATGTGCATCAGGTCGCGACGTCCCGCCGTATCGACCAGCACGTTCGTGATGCCGTGGGCTTCGATCAAATCGTACAGTTTGCTCGCCGCTTTTCGGTCGTTGTACCAAGCCGTGTGACGAAATTCGATCGCCAACGGTACGTCATACGTCCAGTTTTCGACGAAATCCACGACCCGGTCGAAATCCTTCGGCCCGAAATTATCGTGCATCTGCAAGAATGCCATCTCCAACTTATCGCCCAACCTCGACATATGAGCGACGTTGCGGTCGACGATCTTTGCGACGTCGTTCAACCTCCGGAAATGCGAGATCGATTGTTCCAGCTTGGGAAAGAACCTGAAATCGTTTGGAACGGTCTTGCGCCATTTGTCGAATGTCGTCGGCGGAAATAATCGGTAGAACGTCGCATTCAGCTCGATGGAATTGAACTGAGTCGCATAGTAGGCAAGTTCGTCTCTCACGCCCCGCGGAAAGAAGTTCTTGAGGTCTTGCTTATTCCACTTCGCGCATCCGACATAGACCTTGAAATCATTCGATTTCAAAGATCCGGCCTTCAGCACCTTCGCCGTGTCCGGATGGTCAGGCGGGATCGTGAAATCAACCTTTCTAGGATTGTCGACTTGTCCGAATTTCAAGTTAACCCTTCAATTTGCCTTCGAACGCAGAATGTCAACGTTCGCCCTGGTATTCCAGTTCCGCTCCCCGCAGTTCAGTTATCAGACATTTCGGCAGAGACTGCCGGCGGCTCCGCGGGCTCAAGTTTGGGCAGCACTTTTTTTGCTGAAGGATGACATACAAGCCGCCTAAGGGGGCGGCGAGATTTGCCTCTTTACATCCTTTTAGCAAAGACATAACGTCCAACTTCACTCACATTCTAACCCCAAATGCATCCCCACTTGAACAAGCTTCCTCAGCCGCAACTTCTTGCTCTAAAATGAAAAAGCCCTTCGACGCACTCGTCGAAGGGCTCATTTTGAAAGATAGTCGGAGCAACACGACACCGATTGAACTTTTATCGATGGCGTGGCGATCTAGGAGACCTTGGACTCACCATGGTTTCTGTAACGAGCTTGCTTCGGAGGATGTGCCCCTAGCAGCAACCACGTAATTTGTTCGATTCGCCACTTCATTTGCATGACCGCCGGCACCAGCGGTTGTTCAATGCGCATCTTGCAGATATCGCTGAATTTGGCATGCAGGCCGAGTCCAATATCCGAACCGTGAGTGCCCGAAGAAATTAACGGCTCGCTCGTGACGATGAAATGGCATAGTAACAGCACCGCCCGCAGCGACTCGGAAATCGGTGCGGGCAAGTGCGGTTCATCACGCGAATCGATTATCGCTCGACTACGGGAGCCATTGATTCCGTTCGCCGGTGAAGCGGAAGCCGGCGAAGTGGTCGCGGGATATTTCTAATCAACGTTGCGCAACGCACTAGAGGGCGTCTTGCTTTTCGTCGCGTTTGGCGACTCCCTTTTGCTCGATCAGAATGCGATCTTTTTCGCCGTCCAGCAGATCACGGCGTTTTTCCGCCTCTGAGAAGACGCGATCGAGATACTCTTGCAAGAGTTCGTTTTCGCCGGAAGAGTCCTTGATGTTCAGTCCCTTGTAGCCCTCTTGGATCTCGACGCACAAATCCATGAGTTTCCCGGTCAACTGAATCGCCAGGTCGGCGTTTTTCGACGCCGCCTTCCGCACGAGCGTCAGATAGTCGTCGTTCGTCGCCTTGAACCATTTCGCGATGGCGACGTCGACGTTCTTGGTCGGCACGACGGTCGACTTTAGACTCGACCATTTTTGGAGAGCTTGCTGTGCGTTGCCTTTAACGTCGCTTTTCAATTCGACGAGGATTGAGTCCGCCTCTTTGCCGATTTTTTTCAGGACGCCGTCAAGCTCTTCCTTCCCCTCTTCGAGGACCGACGGCCAATTCTTCGTTTGCTTGATGACTTCGCGATAGGCCTTCGACGTTTCACCGACGCGGTAGGCGGCCGCGTATTGATCGCAGCACGTCGAGCCGGTCTTGGTCTCCTTGATATCTTTGGAGAGCCCTTGATCGAATTTCTTGTACACGCCGGCAAGAAACTTGGCGGCTTCTTTGTCCTTCTTAACGCTCGTTTCCACTTCGTCTTTGGCACGTGACCAATCTGCGCTGAAGCTCGGCATGGTTTTGTCGTCGCAAAAATGAGTTAAATAGGATCAAACGCGGCAACTCAAAATCATTCGAAAAACGAACGGCCGAAGCCGAAATTCAACGATCGCCTGGCACGATTCGGTCACGGCACGAATCGAATGTCGAGCTACCCCCTCTTAAGAAACCGAACTTGCGGCAAACTTAACGCAGAAAATCTTGGGCGAATAATCGGCGATGTAATAACTAGGGCGCAGATTCGCTCAGGTTGGTGCGTCGTCTACGGTGCGAGTCGTGCGCTGCCGCCGGACGGTTCGAGCCGAATTGCCCACGGAGCGCGACGAGGACGAGGCACGCACCCGCTAGGGAGAAGATACCTGTTTCTGCTCGTCGGCCTGCGTCAGCCAGCGTCGAGCCCAGCGAGAGTAGTCGTCGGTCTCCGTAGACTCGCGCAGGCGGCGTTCCAGCGTCAGGAAGCGATCGGGGGGCACTGATTCCGGTCGTTCCGCATCGTCGGCGAAGCGTTGGCCTGCCACGGCTTCGAGAAATTCCGGAAACCACGGCGGAGCGCCGGGAGACGGCGTCGTAAAGTGCCAGAGCTTCGCTTCCAAGCTGTCCGTCGCCAAGAACGCGGCGTGGCCATCGGCCGTAATGGATGCCCGCATAGAAGGCCCTTGGAAACCGGTGCCGCCGTTAATCAACTGCCTAAGATGTACGGAAAGCGGATGACATGAGTCGACATCCCAGATCCGCAGTCCGCGGAAGTCGAAAGTAAACAGGCGACGACCGTCGGCGCTGAACGTGACGTTGCGTACCCCCTGTTCGTGAAATGGCGCGGGAATGCGGGAGACCGGTCGCCGCATGCCAAATCATCGCCGTGCGATCGCGCGACGCCGTCGCCACGTAGCGGCCCGTCGGATCAAAGGCGACCTCCATCACTTCGCCGCGGTGCGGTAGCTCGGCGAGAACGCCGCCGGTGGCCGCATTCCAGATTCTTCCCCTGAAATCTTGAGACGCCGTAGCGATCCGGCTGCCGTCAGGACTGAATTGAACCGACATGACCTCGTTGCGATGGCCGACTAATTGCCGGACCGGCGAGCCGTCGGCCGAGCACAAAGTCGAACGATGTGATCTTCACCCGCGCTCGCCAGCAGACTACCGTCCGGCGAATACGCGAGCGAATTGATTTCTGAGCCGTGACGCATCTGGCTTAAGACGCGTCCCGTTTCGGCGTCCCAGATACGCACGACGTGGTCCGTCGAACCGGTGGCGAACTGCCGCTCGTCGGGAGAAAGCACGGCCGGTTGAATCATCGTGGGAATTGTCGCGGGCTCCGCCGACAGTGTTCCTTCGGGGAGCGACCACATCGAAACCTGGCCGCGCGACGACGTGACGATGAGCTTCCGATCATCGCGCGTCAGCAGCAGTCCCCATGCGCCGCCGACGACCTGCAGTGGCTTACAAATCGGGTTGCCGGTCTCAAACTCGCGGACGTGGACCTTGCCGTCGGTGGTTCCATAAATGAGCCGACGACCGTCATGCGTCAGCCTACTGCCGTCATGTCCGCCCGAATCTCCCTCGCCGAATGTTCGTTCGCCGGGATTGCGACCGTCGTGAATACGCCAGAGGCACGCGGCCCCGGTCTTGGATTCGTCCGTCCTTGATTTGAGATGCGACAACGTCGTCAGGCACATTTCGCCGGCCGTCGCTCGGCCAAGCTCCGCATGGACGACGCGGTTCTGATGCCGCATCGGTTCGCAATAGGCTTTACCGGTCGAGAGATCCCAGATTTGCGAGAGCGAGTCGTCGGCCCAAGATAAGAGTCGCCGACGATCCTCCGTCAATACGGCTCCGCGCACCAAGTAGTAATGCGGCAGCTCGCCGGTAAACGGTTGCGCCGTTCGGGCATCCCAGACTCGGGCCCATTGCTGTCGACCGATAACGGCGATTAACGGGCTCTTCGGACCGAACGACAAGTCGCTGAGTTGGCCGACGCTGCCTTCAAGTGCTTTCCGGTTCTTGCCGGAAGGGAACTCGCAGACATGTCCGACGCCCGACGTATCAATGACGGCGACGTACGACAGATCATCGGCGACATCAGCCCTACTGACCGGGCCGAGGTCGAGCCCTGCCGTTTCTTCACCGGTCACGACATTTAAAACACCAAGTCGCGATCGCGTCGCTTCCTGTGTTGCGACAAAAAACATTTCCTTATCGCGAATAAAGCGGGCGGCGAGCACCTTGCCGGAGAAACTTTTGGGCCCGACCAAGACACGTCCGTCCGCTCCGTCAAGAATGGTCACCGACTTCGACGTTTGCACAAGCAAATACTTTCCGTCGTCTCGGAACTTTAGCCGTTCGACAATCTCGTCCTGCCGTAGCGGCGCTCTCGCAGATTGGCCGGTTTCCGCAGTCCAAAACCTTACCGCCCGATCTTTCGAAACGGTTGCGATCGTTCTTCCGTCAGGACTAAACTCCGCCCAGCTGACTTCGGCGTCGTGCGACATCGGCTCGCCCAGAGGTTCGGAGGTCGCCGCATTCCATAAGCGGGCCGTACCGTCGAAAGATGCCGTAACTATGCGGCGACCGTCCGGGCTGAGTCGGGCTACAGAAAGTTCGGCGCCGTCGGGATGTCGGATTACAGGCGCAGCCGGAACGGGAAAACGGCGTTGCTCCATGATGGACATGGCCAAGGTCGCCGCCTTCCAATCGCCGGAATCTCGTCGAAGCAGCGAGGCCAACTTTGCCAGCGCCCGCGAGTTTTCGCCCTGGGTGAGCATCGTATCGATGGCAGCCCATTCCAAACGCGAGACGTTCTCGGTCAACGCCTCGTTGGCCAGTTCCGCACGTCCCCATTGCCAAAACGCGACGATTGTTCCGACTAGGATCGCCAACGTTAACGCCGTCGTCAGTGAAGCCAGCCCTTTGTTTCGCAGGCACCAACGCCAAACATGCTCGACGCCGCTCACGGGTCGCGCTAGGATCGGCTCCCTGCGCCGGAATCGGTCCAATTCGTCCGCAACTGCCGCCGCCGACGCGTATCGACGCTCCGGCGATTTCTCTAAGCAACGCAGCGCGATCGTTTCTAAGTCGCGACTTACAGCGGGATTAAGTTGTCGCGGCGGAACAGGCGGACGCTCGACGGCCCAACGCATCGTTTCCCAAGCCGTCGTCGCTTGAAACGGCGGACGTCCGGTGATGAGTTCGTAAAGAGTCGCGCCCAGTCCGTAAACGTCGGCCGAGGTCGTCACCTGTTCCGGAGATCCCTCGACTTGTTCCGGAGCGAGATAGCCGGGAGTTCCCAGAACGGCGGCGGAGAGCGTCAATCCGCCGGAGTCGTGCCCCGTAAATTTCGCCAAGCCGAAATCCGTCAGATGCGGCCGACCTTGCTCGTCGAGCAAAATATTGGAAGGCTTGAGGTCGCGATGCAACACGCCGCGCTGATGCGCATAGTCGAGAGCCTTCGCCACTCCGCCGACAAGTTCCGCAATACAATCGAACATTTCTCGGCGTGACGACGCACTATCATTTGGCGCCGGTCGAAAGGCATCGATACAGTCGGCGAGGCTGTGGCCTTCGATCAATTCCATGCTAAAGAAATGTTGCGTTTCAAACTCACCGACCTCGTAAATCTGCACGATTCCCGGATGTCGTAGCCGGGCCGCCGCCTCGGCTTCCAGACGAAAGCGTTTGACGGATTCCAAGCTGGCGAGTTGTCCGGCGAGGATCAATTTTACGGCGACCGTGCGATTCAAACTGCGCTGACGGGCTCGGTAGACCACCCCCATCCCGCCGTGCGCGATCTCGGACAGCAGCTCGTAGTCGCCGAATTTAGGCAAGACGCCATGGACGGCCGAATCGGTGTCGAGCGACGAGTTGTCCTTAGGCAGAGTTCTCCAATGACGGCCGGCGAGCGTGAGCTTGCCGTCGGCGGTTAAGCCGAGCTTGAGCAAACAACAGAGGCAACCGGAACCCGCCGACTCCGATGGAATCGACGATCCGCAAATCCGGCAGTGAGTGTTGGCCCCTGATGGCATCTTTCGACGGATTTCAATGGCGTTCGCGTTGTGGCATCGTCATGGGCACTGTCGTATACTGCGTTCGGCCGTGCCGGCAATATACGACCCGCGATAATGCTACTAAACCGCTCCCAACGACTTTGTCACTCGACTTTGTCGTCTCACGCTCTGCTTTGCGCTCGTTCTCGACATGAATGAAGGCGATCGCAGCCCGCAACCTCGAGCACGCTTTGATACGACGCAGTGGAGCGTGATTCTGCGTGCGCACGACGCTTCCGTCGATGAGACTCATGAAGCCGTGAGTCATCTGGCGGAGGCGTACTGGTATCCGCTGTACGTCTTCTCTCGCCGGCAGGGGAACAGCGAACACGATGCGATGGATCTCACGCAGGGATTCTTCGTGCACGTCCTGAACGGCCGAGTCTTGGAAACCGTTTCCCCGGAGAAGGGGCGTTTTCGGTCGTTTCTCTTGGCGGCATTTCGAAACTTCATGGCGAACCAACGCCGCGCGTCGGTGCCGAGCGGCGCGGCGGCGGCACGACGATTCTATCGCTCGACGCCGAGGACGTCGCATCGCGATATGCGCGGAACCGTCGCACGATGAAACTCCCGAAGTCAGCTACCATCGAAACTGGGCGGAAGCTCTCTTGGCGAATGTTCGCCGGAAATTGGCCGACGATTATCAGAAAGCCGGCAAGAGCGAACTTTTCGCCTTGCTCGAACCGCATCTGACGCGTCAAGGCGACGCCGAATCGCGCGCCGACATCGGCCGCAAATTTCAACTGAGCGTCGGAGCGGTAAATATGTCGATTCATCGCCTTCGTCGACGTTTCGGCGAACTTTTGCGTCAAGAAGTAGCGGCTACCGTCGTCGATCCGAACGACGTCGATGACGAACTCCTGTGGCTCATGAACGCAGTCGGTCGCACCGCGAATCATCGCGCCTAGCGTTCTCGCCGGCTGCTGCTTTGCTTTCGCGAATCGGATCGATTACGCGAGCGTTTCTGCTTGGGGCACGCCGTCGCGCGGTGACGCATCGACGGTGAGTTCAGCAAGTTTCAGAATTCCCGTGAGGTTTTTCGGCTCCCGGGTTTAGTAATTTCTGAACCGCTCCGTAGCCCCGTAACTTGAGAGTGCCGGCACCTCCTCAACGATGATCGCTCTTAAAAACTTTAGACGCGATGTTGTCCAACTTGCCTCCCCGCCTGCCGGACAGCGTCCCCAAGAGGCTTTGCATTTTGGGCCGTACGTCACCCCCAAGTTTACGATAGGCGAAGTCGTCGACTGCGCGATCCGCGGACCAGTCACTATCGTCGGAACCAGTCGCGGAAGAATTCCGTGGCCGTTGGCAAAGTCGGCCCAAGACAGACGCTGTGCGCCCGTCGTTTTCGAAGACTTAGAAAAGGCGATCCACCTGGAATCGGCCGCATCCGTCAGGAATTGGTGGGGCATTCATGGAAAGGTCGTGTCGGCCTGGCGCGCAGCTTTCGACGTGCGCTACAACTTCGGCGATTATCGCCTGCACAGCGCCGTCTCCAGCAAGAATTGGCCGAGAGTCGCCTCGAAGCTGAACGCGGCCGCTCAACAACCCGAGCGCACCGCCAAGATCGCCGAGTCTCTCCGAGGCAAGAAACGCCCCAAGCGTGTCGTCGAGAAGGTTAGGCGTAGCAATCTCGGCAGAAAACACACGCTTGAGGCGCGTGCCAATATGAGTGCCGCACATCGGCGACGCGGAACGCGTCCACCGTGGCTCAACGCGGCATGGTCGACCGAAGAAGACGACGTTCTTCGACGGCATTCCGCCGCCGAGGCGATGCGCCTTCTGAATCGTTCTCAAGCCGCCGTCGCCTGCCGCCGTTCTCGCCTTGGCTTGTCCTCGAAGAAATAAGCTCGAAATCAACAACGCCTCCTATTTGAAATTCTCATGAGTGATCCAAGCCCGAACGATGCCTTGGCACGACGGTTTTTTGTGCTGCAACTTCAGGTTTCCGCGGCCGAGGGGCACAACTGGGACAACGCCCTCGTGGCTTGTCTCTGCCAAGAGATCGGCCGGGCATGCAAGCGGGAGACGACAGAGTCGCCGCGGCGAAGATCGCGGACCTGGAACGAATTGTCGAAAGACTGAATACTCCGGCCGCGGAATCGAACACGACGATCCTGGACGGAGACCTCGTCAAGTCGTTGATTGGTCGTACGCGTTGAAACGCCTTATCGAATTCGCGGGCAAGACATCTCGACGAAAGGCGAAATTCACAAGCTCTGCGTGGCGGCGGCTGAATACAAGCTGACGACCGTAGATTTAAAGTCGAAGCTGTTTGCATATCCGACGATGACGGCCGAATACTGCCGGTTGCTCTAGGCGCGTAGGAACCTGTTCGATTGAAACAATCGAAATCGATGAGCGAGGCGAAGCTTTTGCGATCGGTCAGCCACGGAGAAGTTCTCATTCCCATTCGGTTCAAGCGTGTCGCTCCATCGGACGATTGCCGCGTGCTTCCAGCGTTCGAGCGACCATTGTTCGTAACAAATCTTCGAGGCCGGCCTGCGCGTCGCGGCTTTCGAGAATGCCGACGGCCCTCGCAACGGCTTCAAGCGTGCAGAGGCCATGCGGATCGGCCTGAGCGCGCAGGCGATACTCCGACGGCGGGCCGGCCGGCAACGTCACATGCTGGATACCGGAAAAGCACGGATCGCGTCGGACGAATCGCCGAGTAGCTCCCCAACTGCCGTCGGGCACGATCAACGTCACGGGGTCGGCGAGCGTCTCAACGAACTCTGCATTGAGTTCCGTAGCGTGCGAACTCGGAAACAGTAAGAGCGACGTTCGACCCGATTGCTGAAAATCGTGAGTCGACATGCGCTCGTGCTTTCGACCGCGAATTCGCACTTCGCTGTTCGGCAGGGCCTTTGCGGCGAGCCGGGCCGTGTTGGAAGTCAGCACTTCTTCGGCCGTGTGCATCAGAAACAGCACGCGGGTTTGCAAAAGCAAACGCGGGATGCTGGCACAAAAACAAAAAGGCTTGCGAATCTCGCAACCTGGGCATCGATGTGGGGCGAGGAAAGGACGCATCTAAGATTTCGCAGCGGTGGAACCGGAGTTGCCGCGACTCGTCAACCAGCGATCGAGTTGATTCGCAAAGGCTTGTTTTTCGCGCGCACCGTAGTTCGACGGGCCGCCCATAATCTGTCCTTCGCCGCGAAAGCCGTCGAGCAGGTTGCGCACGGCCACGCGCTCTCCGATGTTGGCGTCCGTGTAAAGCTCCCCGCGCGGGTCGAGGGCCGAGCCTCCTTTCGCCACTACGTCCGCCGCCAAAGGAATGTCGGCCGTGACGACGAGGTCGCCGGGCGCGACGAGCTCAACGATCCGACGATCGGCGATGTTCATCCCGGACGGCACGAGGATCGAATCGATGAACTCGGAGCGAGGCGTGCGCATCGACTGATTCGCGACCAACGTAACCCGCACCTTGCGCCGGTCCGCCGCACGAAACAGGAGTTCCTTGATGACGCCCGGGCAGGCGTCGGCATCGACCCAAATGTGCATGAGGAAAACCGGACCAATCTGGATCGAAAGGGATACTGATCGCGAAACGTCGCCCGTCCGCTTTTAATTCTTTTCGTGAGCGACGATGGCGGAAATCGGAACTTTCAGAAAGTGAACGCCGTCGCGATTCATAAACACGGAGCCGACGTGGCGCTCGTCGACTTGCACGGTGCGGGCCGAGTAGAAACGAGCCATGACGTTGGTTTCCGGCAACAACGTCACGGTGCGACCCGTGTTCCAAGTGCGGCCATCGTCGCCGGAGTAGTTGTAGTGGAGGCCTTTGTTGTCGTTGCCGACGCCCCAGGTGACGAGGAGTCCGCCGTCGGCGAGCGTCGTAAGATATCGGCCTTCAGCACTATCGCCGTCGGGCACGGCCGGAAAGTTCGCGATCGACGTCCAAGTTCGCCCGTCATCGCGCGAACGCAGAAATACGGGCCCCATGGCGACAAGCGAACCTTGGGCCGTGCGTACGATCTGCTGAAATGAGTGCTGCTTCCCGTCGGGGCCGACGAGGCGAAACTCCGTGAGTTCACCGGATTTGGGATCGTACAGCCGCGGCGGACCGACACGGAGCGGCAAGAGCCAGCGGCCGTCGGACATGGCGAGTACGTTGTGGCGAACGGCGCCGAGGTGCTTCCCCTCGACGGGCCCGATCAGAACCTGCTCGCTCCAAGTGCGGCCTTGGTCCGCGCTCACGCTGTAGAGCAAAGCTCGCTCGTAGTAACCGTCGTTCTTCTTGTCGTCGGCGATGTAATTCCACGTGACGAGCACGCGGCCGTCGGGAAGTGTGTCCGCCGTGCCGGGATACACCTCAAAGATCTTCACTTCGCGAAGCACGTCGGGGCGCTTTGCCGAGGTCGTAATCGGCGTCGGCTGATCCCAAGTCGCCCCGCCGTCGCTGGAACGCGAACACATGAGCACGTTCGCGCCTTTGTAGACGGCGACGAGCGTGCCTTCGTTCGTTCGGCAAATCGAGGGGTGGATATGGCCGCCGATCCGCGCCGCCAGAATCGAGACGGGGCGTTCGCTCGCATGGCTCGCCGCGCCGGATGCCTGTCCAATCGCGATGACCAACGCGCAGAATGCCGCCCGGCGGGCCGCAAGGGGACGACGTCGGTTCATGGCAAATACCTCGATTGGAGCCGGTTCGGATCTCGGATCGTTCGCATTCGTAGCCTGATTCTAACGGTGGAAGTTCGCGCGAGACAGATTCCACGCGACTACGCCGACCGTTTCGTCGGGTCGCCGCCGCGTGCCGATCGTACTCTCGCGAGCGGTCGCGGACGCCCTGCCGGGCGCTGCGTCGCTCCTTGGTTCGGGGGCTCCGAAATCGACGTAAGTCCGCGTCGACTTCGGGGCGAAGTGCGCCCATAACTTTCGCTAATGGGCGCACCCCTTGTGGGTTTGCGGTTTGTGCGCCCATAACCTCGAGTTATCGGCGCAGTCGGCCGCTGGCGCGAAACGGACTTACGTCGCGTCCTGCGGCGCCGCCGACGTCGCGCCGGTCGGGGCGAATTCGAAGTCGGACGCGTCGTCGCATTCTCGTTCGTCCGCCGCCTCCTCGCGCCGTTGTCGCCGCTCCTCGTCGGCCTCCGCGACCCACTCGATGGCGTGCTTCAGGCTAAACGGGTTGGCGGGCGCGGCCGGCTTCTCCGAATACTCCTTCGGATTCATGCGTTCGAGCAGCCACGCGGCGGCCTGCCACGATTTGTGCCCGGCCTCGCGAATCTGTTGGAGCGGGCCGATTTCGCGGATTTGCAGCGCATTGCGGAGCCGCTGCTGAAAGTCCGGGTCGGTCCGTTCCCGCTTCCGGACGGCCGATTCGTTGCAGCCGCAGAGCGTCGCCGCGCACCGCACCGAACAGCCGACGCTGATCATCGCGAACAATCGTTGCTGGGTTTCGGCGTCCAATTTCACCTGCCGCGTCATGCCTGTTCTCCCATGTCGGCCGGCGGTTCGCGCGCACCCCGTGTGACGAATGCGGACCGCCGGAAGTCGCAATTATCCCAGCTTTGCCGGCCGAAATCGAATCGCGACGGCTACAGAATGTAGCGTCGATGCGGCCGCGCCCTACCACATACGGGCCGGCCAAAAATAGAGTGGACAAACCGCCGAACGCTCCTCCGAAAACCCGCCGCGACGGTCGCAAAAAAATCGACGCCTCAGGCCGCAATCCTCCGGCGTCACGACGACAACGGGCCGCGCGTCGGCTACACGTTCATCATTTCTTTGATCTGCTTCGTTGCGATGCCGAGCGGGCGATCGAGAGGGACGCCCATACAAGCCAGCAGCGTCGTGAGCAGGTCGCCTTGATTGCCCTGAATGTTCGTCAGGTAGCGGCCCGTCTTGACGGAGCCGCCGCCGCTGCCGGCGATGATGAACGGCAGGTTCGCGCGGGTATGTTTGTTGCCGTCTTCGAGACCGGAGCCCCACATCATGATGCAGTTGTCCAGCAGCGTGCCGTCTCCTTCGCGGAGGCCGGCCATCTTCTTCACCATGTAAGCGAACTGGGTGATGTTGAAGGCCGTGATGGCCGCCACCTTGCCGAGCGGCTCGGCCCGGTTTTCGTGATGCGTCACCGAGTGATGCGTGTTGCTAAAGCCCAACTCCGGATAAGAGACGCCGTTGGGAGTCGAGCCGATGTACGTGCTGACGCGGGTCACGTCGGTCTGGAACGCGAGCACGTTCAAGTCGCACATGACTTGCATGTATTCGCTCCGTTTATCCCCCTGCGGTATTTTCACTTCGATCGGCGGGGAATCCTTGGCCTTGAGCTGCGAAGTGCGCAGGCCCGCCTGCGACATGGCGGCGTCTTTTTGACGCTGTTCGACGGCAGCGATGCGGCGTTCGACGGAGCGGACGCTGTCGAGATATTCGTCGAGCTTCTCTTGATCCGATTGCGGCAATCGGCGACGCAAATCGCGAGCCCCGCCGAGGACCAAGTCGAGCATCTGGCGATCGAGCGGATCGGCCTGCACGCCGTTGCCGGCGTCGCTGGAGCGGCCGAAGAGGCGATTCAGCACGAGCCGCGGATTGATTTCAGCCGGGAGCACCGAGTTGACGAGCTGAAGCTGCAGTGGGAGTAGTACCCCTCGTTCAGCCCGTCCTGATTTTCCTTGTGCGTTTGCGGCATCGTGGCGAGTTCGAGCGACGGCAGCGCGGTGAACCCGCCGACGTAATTCGCGGCGATCTGATCGGCGGAGATGCCGATGTCGATCTTATGACGCCGCGCGGGATTGGGGATCTTCGCCGTCAGCCAGGTGGAAAGTTCGAGCGCGTGCGGCGCTCCTTGAAAGGGCGCGTTCGGTACGCCGGCAATACCCTTGAACATCAGGCACTGCTTGAGCACCGGCTTCAGCGATTCCAAGGCCGGCGGCGGCGCGGTGAGAAAACTCTCCGGCGACTTGGGCCAAAACTCGTCCATGACGACGCCGTGCGGCATGTACATGAAGCCGAGCCGCACCGGCGGCTTGTTCGCCTTGTTGCGCGGTTCGGCCCAACCCATCGAGTCGAGCAACGGCAAAGCGAGCGCGGCCCCGAGGCCTCGGAGACACGTACGACGGTCGAGGAGATATTTACTTGGCATTGGTCACCGTCGCCGCCGGGATTTGGCGATTCAGGAAAGGATAGCTAGTCACGATTTCGGTAATGAGCGCTTGCATGCGATAGCCGTCGCGGGCGATCACGTCGACGAGTCGATCGACGACGATTTCGTCGTACCCTTCGAGTTGCCGGCAGAGAGCGTAGGCCAGCAACCGTTGGGCCAGATTCCGCGCCAACTCGTTTTGGCGGGCGGCGATGATGGTCTTCAATTCCTTCGGCGAGGCGAACCGTTTTCCGCCGGGCAACTCGCCGGCCGCATCGATCGGCGCCACGGAATCGTCCTTATCGCGCCAGCGGCCGATGGCGTCGAAGTTTTCGAGGCCGAAGCCGATGGGGTCGAGAATCTTGTGGCAATTCGCGCAGGCCGCATCCCGACGATGCAGTTCGGTGCGTTGTCGGAGAGTCAGGCTCTCGACCTTCCGCCCGTCTTGCTTTTCCAGCGAGGGAACGTCGGCCGGCGCCGGAGGGACGTGTTGACCCAGCACCTGTTCGAGAACCCAAACGCCCCGTTTGACCGCGCTGGTTCGCTCCGGCATCGACGTCATCGCCAGAACGCCCGGCAAGCCCAGGATGCCCCCACGATTGCGATCTGTGAGTTGGACGCGCCGCATCTCGGCTCCCTCGACGGACTTCTGCAGGCCGTAGAACGGAGCGAGAGTCGCGTTGAGGAACGTGTAGTCGGCGCTGATGAAGCTGACGACGCTGCGGTCGTCGCGGACGATGCTCTCGAAGAAGAGCCGGGCTTCGTCGTACATGGCCGCACGGACCGCGGGCGTCATCTCGGGGAACTTCGCGGAGTCGAACGTCTTGTCGGCCAAGTCGACGAGGCCGAGCCACTGCGCGCCGAAGCCGTCGAACAAGGCCCGGGCCCGCGGGTCGCCGAGCATCCGCTTCACTTGCGCGCGAAGGACGCTCGGATCATGGAGCGTACCGGCGTCGGCCAACGACGAGAGCTCGGCGTCCGGCATCGTGGACCAAAGAAAATACGACAGTCGCGACGCCAGTTGATAATCGTCGAGCGGCAGCACGGCCGCGGTCTTTCCCGACGCCACGCTTTCCGCCGGGGTGATGAACAAAAACTGCGGCGAGATCAACATCGCTTTCAGCGCGAACCGGAGTGAAGTCGCATAGGAAAGCTTGTTGGCCTGAGCCAAGTCGAAAACTTGGAGCAGAGTTTCGACTTCTTCCTCCGTCGCCGGTCGACGATAGGCCCGACGGGCCAAGCCACGAACGACCTGCGCGGCGGCGGAACGCTCCTTTCCCTTGGCGGGCGAATCGCCGAACAGCTTCTTCTGCAACGCGTTGGGCGGTCCGTCCGTAGGGCCTAGCGCACGTTCGAGTACGGCATTGGCAATTACCAAATACTGTTCCGTCTGCAGCGGGGAGAGCGAGTTCAGATACCCTTCGCCCGGCACGTCGTCCGGCAGCGTGGCGGCGACCGAGGGATCGACTCCCAAGAGATCGTGCAGCGTATTGCCGTATTCCGTCTTGGTCAGGCGGCGAATGACGAACGGCCCGGGATCTTGCACGCTCATGTACTTGATCGTGTCGACCCAGTCGGCAAACTTTTTCCGCTCCTTCGCGGTGGGCTGTTTGTCTTCGTCCTCCGGCGGCATCTCACCCGCCTGAATGTGAGCGACCGCCGTGTGCCACGAACGCCGGAACTCGCCGGCCGCGGGACGCCGCGAGAGGACCGTAAAGTTCAAACCGCCCTGAGGGCGCCTGTTCCCGTGGCAATCCAGGCAGTACGCCTTGAGGAACGGCGTGATCTCGGTGCGAAAGACCTCGGTCGCCGCGTGGCGTTTTGCGTCGAGTTCGGACGGGCTCTCGGCCGGCACGACCGCCAATGATATCGCGGGCATCAGCCAGGCGAGGATCGCACTTGTCATGCTGGTCACGAACTGGAGGCGGCGGGAGTGCTTGTGAGCGGCGGGAGGAGGGCCGTCGGAGCACGGGGAGGCGGGATAGCAATATCGTACCCCCGTTTGAAATCCGGGTGAATACCTGCGCAACCGCGGTATCCGACGTATCTATCGAGCGGGACTCATCAAAAGACCAGGTTTCCGAGCGGCAGTCGCGCCTATGCGTTTCTCCGCCATTTGCCGAGGTCATCGCTTCGCAAGGTGCTGGTCTCATTCAGAGCACGAAACCTGCGGCTGACTGCACGGCAGAGCAATTTAATTTCTCTCAGCAAGGCCTTCGCCTTGTCCTGAAAGTTCCCGATGCTCCGGTGAGAGGACGTCGTCTCGGCGGCGTTTCCTTCGGCGATAGCCTGCGAGGCCAAGTCCGGCCAGACCAACAAATAGCAGACTGCCGGGTTCGGGGACCGACGAGTAGTTGATGAACAACTCGTTACCGACGGAGCTCACCCAAAAGTGGCCGCCTACGGTACTCGGGGTGTAAGAATTGCCGCCGGAAAAGACTCCGTTGCCGTAAACGGAGCTTGCGACGTCTACGATGACGTTGAATTTGTCGGATTGATTTCCGTCGACCAGCGTGGTGCCGTTGAGCGTCAACGCTCCCGCGGCGACCCATTTCCAGACGTAAGAATATTGATCTGTTTGCCCGGTCATCGTACCGATGAGTGCGGCATCCTTCTGAAACGAGTTGGTCCCGTAGCCGCCCAAGGCATCGATGGAATTGATGTAAACGTTGATCTTGCCGGACGAGAGTTGCAGATCCAGGCCGCCGGTGACGGTGAGATAATCCCAATTGGTGCCGACGATCGATTCGGCGCCGAGTGTGGTGTTGGCCGCGGCAAAATCGAATACCAAGTTCGAATTTTGATTCCAGGTCATCGCGGCCGCGCCCGACTTGACGCTATCGAAATGCCCGACGCCGTTGCCTGATGCGCCTTGTCCGACGCCCGCGCTGAATGCCGCACCGGCCTGGACGGTGACCGCCGAGTTGACTTGGCCGGAGCCGTTGAGCGTGCCTGCGGCGACGGTCGTCGGCCCCGAATAGTTGTTCACGGCGTTGAGGCTCAATGCGCCGTCGCCCGATTTCGTGAGCCCGCCCGAACCTGTGACGACGTTGCTGAGCGTCAAAACGGTTGAGGCCGCGGTCTGAATCGTTCCGTTCGCAACTCCGATCGTGATGCCCCGGTTGGCGTCGTCGATCGCCATGTTGGCCGTCGTTGCCAGAGTGCCGCCGTTGATGGTGAGCTGATTCGCGGCGAACGACGCGGGATTTGCGCCGAGATTCGCTTCACTGGAAATGCCGAGGGTGCCTGCGGAGATCGTAGTGACGCCGGTGTAGCTATTGGCTCCGGAGAGCGTGGTCGTACCGCTGCCGGCCTGAATGAGTTGACCGCTTCCCGTGATCTGGTCGGAAACCGAATAGGCATTACTGCGATTGAAGGTCAACGTCGCGGAGTTATTGACGGTGCCTGAGCCAAGCGTTCCGGTGGCTCCTCCCGAACCGACTTGCAACGTGCCGGCCGAGATGGTCGTTCCGCCGGTGTAGGTGTTCGAACCTTCAAGAATGAGCGTTCCGGCGGCCGACTTGGTGAGGCCGGCGCCGTTGTTGAGTTGGGCCAGGTTTCGCAACGTACCGGTTTGCGCGTTGAACGTGATCGTCGCACCGGCTCCGCCGATCGTGCCTCCCGTCATATCAAAAACGCCGCCGTTGAGCGTGATGGCATTCGATTCCGTTCCGACGCCGTTGGTGAACGAGATGTTACCGCCGACGGTAAGCGTGCCGCCGGTGATGTTGATGTCGCCGGTCGCGATATTCAGGATGTTCGCCGAAGTGGTCGCCATCACGAGGTTGTTCGTGATGTTTAAAGTGCCGCCGGTGAGGTTGATCGTCGAGGCGGCGGTCGTGGCGTTCGTGACGGCATTGGTGGCGGCGTTTACGGCCATGCTGAGGTTGTCGATCGTCGTGACGGCCGTACCAGAATGTACCAACGTGGCTTGGCTGCCGCCCGTCGCCGTAGCGCCGCTGAGCGTGACGTTACCCATCGTTAGGGTCGTGATGGTATTTGTCCCGGCGCCGTTAAGGGTCAACGTCGCCGTTGCGCTTCCGGTGCTCGTAGCCGTTGACGCGGAGTTTTGACTCATCGTGACCGTACCGAGTGAAACCGTGCCGCCGCCGAACGTAACGGTGGCGGTCGTGGACCCCGTCGTGACGGAGCCGCTGCCACGATTGCTGAGCACGACGGTCGGCGCCGTAAATTGCCCCTGGTCAAAGGTCAACGTTCCGGTATTGGCGGCCGATGTCCACGCGGTGCCGCCGGGCGTTCGCGAGGCGACGGAGAGCGCACTGAGCAAAACATCGGCGTTGTGTCCGGCCAAGAGGACGCTTGCAGACATCACCGTATTGGTTTGAGCACTGCCGTTGAGCACGTTCAGAACCGTGGAACTCACGCCGTCATAAGCTCGCATGATCACGCTGCCGTTGGCACCGGCGAAGCTGATCGTTCCGTTTCCACGTAAAGCGCCGGCTCCGGTCGTTCGCGATCCGACGTCGATCGACGCCGCGTTGAGCGTAGTGACGCCTGATCCGAGGGAGAGCGTGTTATTTCCCGAGTGCGAGGTGCTTCCCCCGATGTCGAGGGTGCCGGCCTTGATGGTGCTGGTCACGGCCAGCGTCACGAGGTTCGTATCAGTGACCGAGCCGGCGGTTTCGCTGCTCCCAATGCGAAATGCTCCGGCAGCACCGAGATCGACCGTAAAGTTCGACAAGCCGCCGAGATCCAAGGTATTCACGCTCGCCCCCGTCGACGAACCGCCGACACGAAAGACGTTGCCGGCTCCCGTAACGTTCCAGAGCGCCGTACCGGTACCGGTGACATTGAGTCGATCATTCGTGGCCGCACCGGCCGCGCCGATGCTGACGTTGCCGGTATTCGTCAGCGTGCGGCCGGAGCCGATCGTGATCGTATTGGCGGTCGCGGTGTTGGTTTGAACGGTCATGACGCCGTTCCAAGTCGCGCTCGCGGCGCTCAGGTTCAGCGTGCTGACGACGTTGCTCGTGGAGGTCGAACCGAAGGTCAGCCCGCCGGCAAAGGCCGCGTCGGCGCTGACGGCCAGGGTGCCGCCGTCGAGCGAGGTGGCGCCGTCGTAGTTGTTGGCCGCCGTGGTGCTGAGTCCGGCCAGGGTTAGAGTTCCCGCGCCGACCTTCGTGATACCGAACGCCCCGGAGATCACGCCGCCGACGGTAAGATTCTTAGCCGTGGTCGTAACGGTGACGTTGGTCCCCAGTGCGACCACGCCGTTCCCGAGATTCAAGTCGTTTGTTCCGGTAAACGTGAACGACGAATTCCAACTCTGAGGGCTGCTCGTCGATACGACGACGGCCGCACCGCTGGTGTTGTCGATCGTTCCGCCGTTGATGGTCAGCGTTCCCGTTCCCAAGGCCGCGGCATGATTGATGTTTAACGTAGTTCCGGTCGTCATCGTCACGCCGCCGGCCGCTCCGCTGTTGTTTCCGGCAAGCGTAAGAATGCCCGCAATCAGGTTTGTCAATCCGTCGTAAGCGTTCGCGCCATTGAGCACGAGCGTGCCTGCGCCGTCTTTAGAGAAGGCGAACGTCGAAGCTCCGTCGTCAATGGCACCGCCTACCGTCAAAATATTGGCGACCGTCGCAGTGAGGTTGTTTCCTAAGGTTACCGCACCGGTGCCAAGATTCAGATTCTGTGTTCCGCCGAACGTGAAGCTGCCGTTCCAAGACTGCGTATTGTTCGTCGAGAGAATCAGCGCACCGGCGCTTCCGTTGGCGAACGTTACGCCGGTTTCGACGTCGAAATTGCCGGTGCCGAGCGCCGTGGCGCTGTTGATGTTCAGCGTGCCGCCGATGAGCCCCAGGCCGCCGGCTCCGGAATTGTTGCCGGACAGCGTCAGAGTTCCGGCCCCGGTCTTGAAGACGGCTCCGGTGTAGGTGACGTTGCCTGAAATGGCGAGCGACGAGGCGCCGCCCCCGACGACTTCCCAAGTCTGATTGGCGGCGGCGATGATCGGGGCCGCAATGCTGATGTTGCCGGCGTTTGCGGCGACGGAGATGCCGTTGTTGGAGCTGACCGGGCTAAGCGTGAGCGTGCCGCCGCTGCCTTGATTGATCGCTACGGAGGTAACGCCGGTCGGACTGGCGGTGAATTGCAGGCTATCGGCCGCGAAGCTGCCGTCGAGCGTGGTCGTAATCGTCGGACCGACGGCGTTCGTCGTGCTGAACACGAGCGTATCGGCCGGGCCGGGCAGAGCGCCCAGGTCGCTGGTACCTGCCGACGACGTCGCCCAATTTGTGTCGCCCGCGTTATTGGTGCTCCACGAACCGTTCACGTCGCCCCGCCAATAGACGAGGCTCAGCGTGCTGGCCGTCAACCGTAGCGTTTGATTGGAGTTCACCGTGGAAAAACTGTAATTGAAACCCGACGGGGCCAAACCGAGCGAATAATTCGCCGCGTTCAGCGAGCCCGAGGTGATATTGAGCAAATCGTAAGTGCCGACGGCCAAACCGCCGAGGTTGTTGAAGTTCAAGAACACCGTCGGCGAGATCGTGGGCGAACCGGTGAGGTTGAGAACGTCGCTCACGCCGGGCGCATTCAGATCGAAGCCGAGCGAGCTGCCGGAGCCGAGAACAAGCGAAGTGATGGACGAGGCGATCGTCGCGCCGTCGTAGAGATTGAGCGTCGCCGCCGGAGAAACGCTTAGGGCGGAAACGCTGGTGGCCGAAAGACCCGCGCGCAGCACGCCGCCGGCGACGCTGAGATTGCCGCCGTTGAGATTCATCGTGCCGGTGACTTCCAAAGTCCCCAGGCCGGATTTCGTCAGATTGGCGGCGGCCGTCGTGAGGATGCCGCCCGCGGCCTGCAGCACGCCTGCCGCACCGACGACGTCGATCGTGCTCGTCGTACCGGCCCCCAAGTTGATCTGGCGATTGACGTTCAAATTCACCGTGCCGTTGGCCGTGAATCGCAAAGTACCGCCGCCGAGGTTCACGTCGTTCGTGGCCGAGGCGTCGCCGAGATTTCCGGACGTCGCAAAGCTCAGCACGCCGCCGTTGATCTCGGTAGTGCCCGAGTAGGCGTTGGTCTGACTCAGCGTCGCCAAACCGGAGAAGGTTGATCCGAGCGAAACCTGAGTCGCCGCCGTGCCGGTGATGGCGCCGGTTTGAACGAACTCGCCGTTGCCGGTCAGACTTACGGAATTGGCGCCGGCGGTAACCGCGCCGATCGTCAATCGAGTCGACCCGCCGTTGACCGGATTCGTGATGTTGAACGTCACGTTGCCGGCAAGCGTGACCGCGTTTGCGGTAATTCCCGCCACGCCGCTGGTGACATTGTCGCCGCCCTTAACATTGAGCGTGAAACCACCTGCGTTCACGGTGAGGTTGTTGATTCGTTGCGTAATGCCCAATCCGGGCGCTGCGAGATTGCTCACGACCGTGCTTGTTGCTTGAAGCACGGAATTGATCGTCGTGTTGACCAAATTGGGCGTGTCGGTGTCGTAGCTTACCGTACCGCCGTTGAAGCGCAGAGCGACGTTCGTCGGCGACGTATCGCCAAGCACTTCGCTATTGGAACCGGCGATACTGAGCATGCCTTGCGTAACGACCCAGCCGCCGTCGCCGTCGAAGGAGCCGTTGCCGCCGCTGATGCGGAGAGTTCCGGCTCCGGTTTTGATAAGGCTTGCTCCGGCGGCTCCCGTGGAGCCGTTGGTGTTAATGCCGTTCGTAGCGCTGCTGGTGGGGCCGCCGACGATATCGACGAGTTTTCCGGCGTCCACTTCGATCGTGGCCGCGACCGAGGTCGTGCGGAAGTATTGCGCCTGCGCCGAAAGCGGCGTCGTTGGTGAAGCGCAGCGTTCCCGCAGCGGTGCTGAACAGAACGTTGTTCGTGGCATCGCCGAGGCCGGACGCACCGTCGACAATGAGCGTTCCTCCTTGAATCGTGAAGGCACTGTCGCTGCCGAAGGTATTGGCCCCGCGAAGATACAGTGTTCCGGCTCCGGCCTTCGTGAATGCGAAGTTGCTCGCGCCATCGTCGATCACGCCTCCGACCGTCAAGAGACCGGCATTCACGGTCACCGTACGGGCCGCCGTAATGGTGACGGCGCCGGTGCCAAGATCCAGGTTGTTGGTTCCGGTAAAAGTGAAGTTGCCCGTCCATGACTGCGCCGGATTACCTGTGAGGGCCATGGCCGCGCCGCTGGTGTTGTCGATCGTGCCGCCGGCGATCGTGAATAATCCGGCTCCGACCGCGCCGGCGTTACCAAGATTGAGCGTACCGGCGGTCAACGTGGTACCACCGGTATGCAAGGCCGCGGCATTGAGCGTCAAAGCGCCGCTCCCCGCTTTGTTGAGCACGCCGGTCGTCCCGCCCGTCGTCCCGATCGCACTTGCAAACGTGACGTTGTTCGCCCCCAGGTCAACGGTCCCCGTCACTCCGCCGGTCAAAACAAGACGCGAGGAGAGATCGTCCGTATTGACGCCGTTCCAGAGCAACGTGGAGTTCCCTGTAAACGTGACGGCGCCCGAGGGGCCGAGGCGTCCCGTGTCAAAAGCCAACGTGCCGGCGGCGATGTTCGCGCCCCCGGTGAACGTATTTGTGCCGTTGATAATCCATTTGCTCGCGCCGGTTTTACCCAAGGTCACGGCTCCGCCCGTCGCATCGCCGATATCGAGCGAGAAGACGTTGTCGCCCGTGTTGGCCCCGCCGAGGGTAAACGCGCGTGCGCCGCTTCCCGAGAAAACAATCGCCTTACCGACGGCATTGAAAGCTACGACGTTGGCGGCCGTGGCATTATTGGAATCGAGTTGTCCGCCGTTTTGCGTGACCGTGAAGAGTCGGTTCGTAGTCGTCGCCGCGGCAACTGACGAGCGAAGGATACCTCCGTCGATCACGATCGATGCGGCGTTGGCGGCGTCGCTCGTAGCGTCGCCGACGCCGAATCCGCCCGCGACTCCGATGTTTCCTATTGCAACCGTCGTAGCCAAGATGGTTCCGGCGCCGCTGACGCGGGTCACGCCGGCGTATGTATTGGCGGCGCTGAGGGTCAGTTGCCCGCCGCCGCTCGCCGTTAGGCCGCCGGCGGAATTCGCCGTGTTCAGCGCCGCGATTGTTACGGCACCACCTGTTCCTCCGCCTCCAATCAGCGTCACGGTGGGAACGGTACCGGCCGTGTAAGTGCCGGGGTTCGTAATGACGATCCCCGTGATTTGTCCGCCGCTAACGAGCGCGTAACCGGAAGCCGGTATTCCACCCGCCACGACGCCTGCACTGCTGAACTGAAGTACCGGAGGCCCTACATAGCCGCTACCTCCCGTGATCGAAACGTCGGCTTGTCGGACCCCAGTGCCGCCTGCGGCGGAGAGCACTTGCCCGATCGTTGAAGTGAACGTGTTTGTATCAAATACCAGTCCGCCGTTGAACGAAGGGCCGCCGACCGCGCTATTGTCGATCGGGCCGTAAAGAATGGAACTAACCGTGACTTGCGGGTTCGATGCCGTGGACGCCGGAATCACGGTCGAAATCGCCTGATTGGCCCGCAACGTTCCTCCCGCGAACGCCAAATTGACGTTCGCCACGGTCCCGGTTCCGCCGAAGCTTAGCAGGAAACCGGCGCCTGTGGTCAATGTGCCTGCAGCCAAGTTTACGAAGCCGACATTGTTCGTCACTACAGTTGACGTGCTGTTGCCGAACTGAACACCAAGATTTCCGAGGTTTAGCGTACCGCCGACCAGATTCAGTACGCCCATTACGTTCGACTGATTGAGGTTGATATGAAAATCTTGCGAGGAGCCGCCGTGATTGATGGTTCCGCCGGGGAGCAGCGTCACTTCAGCGCCGGCGGCTCCCTGAGTCGTAATAAAGTATTCGCCGTTCGTGTGATCCAAGAGTGAATTGCCGGACATGCGCAGCACGCCGGAAGAGCCGGCGGCCATCGCAACGATAAAACGCCCGTTGGTGTTGTATGTGCCGCCCGTGAAGTTGAAATAACCGTAACTTCCGCTGACGTTGGCAAGAAAATTACTAGTGCCGTTTCCAGGCGTCAAAGTGACCGTACCGCTCGTCTGATTCCAAACACTGTTGGCTTTGTCAAGGTTGCCGCCCTGCATCGTGAACATGGTGATGTCGCCGGCGATATTTAGCGTCGTCGTGCCAATCACGGTTCCCGTCGTAAGAGTCGTAGCCGTCATGTTGCCGGTAAGCGAACCCGTGATGTTGAGCGTGCCCGCGGTATGGACCGTGTTTCCGGTGTAGGTGCTGTCGCCGCTCAAAACGAGCGTTCCAACACCAGACTTCGTAATACCGGTTCCGACGGACCCGTTGGAGATCGTACCTCCGATAGTAAGCGTGTTGGCGACGACGTTGATCGTCCTGCTTGTTCCGGTGCCGGATCCCAAGGAAACGGCGCCCGTACCGAGATTGAAGCTATTTGTTCCCGTGAATGCGAAGTTGCCGTTCCAAATCTGAGCGTTGTTGTTTGCGTTCGTCAGTGCCGAACCGGCGACGTTGTCGATCGTACCGCCGACGATAGCGAGCGCCTCCGGTGCCAAGCGCTCCGGCATGGCCGATGTTCAAAATGCCCGCATTGAGGTTTACCCCTCCGCTGAACACGTTGTTCCCGCCAAGAGTCAAAGCACCGGCTCCCAACTTCGTTAGCGAGCGAGTACCTGTTTCCGATAGAGCGCCGTTAAAGGCCAGCACTCCGGCAGTCGTTGTGATCGAGACGTTCGTCGGCAAGTTAACCGCATTGGATCCGAAGCTCAGATTCTGACTTCCCGTGAACGTAAAATTCCCATTCAGTACGACGTTGTTCGTCGTGCTAATCGTGATTGCCGCGCCGGTACTATTGTTAATCGTGGTGCCGCCGTTGATCGTGAAATTGGTTGAACCGAGTGACGCGGCGTTATTGAGATTGAGGGTTCCGGCCGAGAGAAGAAACGTGCCGGCGCCCGTGTTGACTCCGCTCAGCGTCATTGCACCGGCACCGCTCTTCGTCACCGAACGACCATTGAAATCGACGCTCGCCGCCATCACGAGCGCAGAACCGTTAGCGCCGCTGCCGACGACGTTCCAAGTCTGTGCCGCGCCGATCGTCAACGGCAGACCGGATGCGAACGTTGCGGTTCCGGCGTTTGTATCGACATAGATGCCCGCAGATGATGTCGCGGGTGCGATCGTGAGCGTACCGCCCGTTCCTGCGGCAATATTGACCGCCGTTACGCCCGTGGGCGCGGCTAAAAATTGCAAGGCGTCAATCGTAAACGGGCCGTCGAGCGTAGTGCTGATCGTCGGACCGACGGCGTTGTTCGCACTGAAGATGACCGTGTGAGTAGATTGCGGCACATCGGTGGAATTCGTCGTTCCGGCTTGCGTAGTCGCCCAATTCGTCAGCGGGCCGGCGTTGACCGTGCTCCATGAATTCGTAGCCTGAGACCCGGTCCAAAAACGTGGGGTGTACGCCGTGGTGATCAACTGCACAAGCGTGTCGGTGGCGTTGATCGTGTAGTTAAACCCCAACGGTGCGGAACCTACGTTGTAAGTAGTTCCGCCGGCCGTCAGTCCCGACGGCGCCGATAGAATCGTGTAGGTCCCCGCAGCCAGCGCTCCGAGGTTGTAGAAATCAAGGGTGATCGTCCCGTTCGTCGTTGCGGTTCCTCCGATGCCGACCGCCAAGAGATCGCTGACGCCGGGCGCACCGAGTTCTAAGCCGATGCGAGCGCCGCCGGCGACGTTGAGCGAACCTGCGCTTCCGGCCAACGTCAGCGTCTCCGCCAGAGTGTTGACCAATTGCAACGATCCAATGCCGGCGATACTGATGGTTTGCACGCCGCTGGTTCCGTAACCGCCGACGACCGCACCTTCACTGATCGTTAAGGCGGTGATGCTCTTCGTACCGGACAGCGTCAAGATGCCGGCGCCCGTCTTAATCACGCTGCCGTTGGAAAGCGCAGCGCTGACGGTCATGTCGCTCGTGGCATGACCGCTGTCGATATTGAACGTTCCTGACCCGCCGCCAAACGACACGTTGCCCGAAACGAGTTGCGTCGCTAGTGATCCGACGTTGTTCGCAAGCGTGCCGTTAAGCACGAGAGTACCAGTGCCGGTCGCGATCGTGCCGACATTGTTTTCCAGCGTTGGTCCTGTGCCGCCGAGCGTCCAGACGGCGCCTGTCGCGACCGTTTGGCTGATGCTCGCGCCAAGGCTAAGGCCTGCACTCGTTAAGTCGGCCAGGAAGACGTTCGCAGTTGTGGGCACCGCGTTATTGACCGCGATGGTCGTCGTACCGGCGTTGATCCGCAGAGACGTGTAGGAATTACCTGAAGAATTGGCCAAGCTGACGTTGCCAAGTCGAACGACAACTTCCCCGCCCGATGTTCCGCCGGCGATAATCGGCCCCGTAATGCTCAGTATGCCGCCGCCCCCTTGGAAATGTCCGGTGTCGGCGGCAGGTGCGGCATTAATGTTGATCGTTGAGTTTATGGTACCAGTGCCGGAAGACGGTCCGGTGATTGAGCCGATTCCCAGCGTGCCGACGCCGCCCAGGTATGTCACCGGAGTGAGATTAGACAGGGTAACGCCGGAGCTGATGAGCAATTGACCGACTGCCGTTCCGTCTCCAACGACGAGCGTGCCGCTCCCGAAAGCCGTGGCGCTGCCGATTTGCGTGATACCTCCGGTCGTGGTCAACGTCGTACCGGCAATCACGCCGGTTGCGGCGGTATTGAGTTGCAACGTCGCCGTACCGTTCTTGACGAGCGAGCGCGCGACGCCGCCATCGGAAAGCGCGCCGAAAATTAGCGATCCGATGCCGGTCCCGTTGATGTTACTCAGCGTGAAGGTCGTGTTGCCGGTGAAAGTCGTGGCGCCGAATGTAAGCGAGTGCGCGTTATTCGTGGTCGCGTTTACTTGCGAGAGAGAGAAAACGCTGTTTCCGATGCTGAGCGTTCCTGCCACATGTGACTTCGCCGCAGTGCTGGAGGTTCCGCCGGTTACCACCCCCACGTTGTTGTCGCCCACTACGAAGTTCGTGGTGAACGTCGTGTTGGTGTTATTGAGGAACTCCAGCCTTCCCGCTGCTCCGAAGGTGATCAGGCCGCGGTTCGTGTTCGATGCCCCGAAGCCGTTAGCCGTGGTCAGGCGAATCGTCAACAAAGCGTTCGTCGGGTTGAAAGCGATGTTTGTTCCCGGCGTAAATTGTTGGACCGCCGTAGCGAATACAAGGCGCGCGCCCGTAGACGTCCCGCTTCCGCCCCCGGTAACAGTGATTGTGCGTGCGACGCCGCCGTCGTCCAACGCGCCCAGCGTCACCAAGCCGGCTCCGGTACCGGACGAATTATTGATCGCAAACGTAGGATTTCCGGAAAGCGTCACGGTGCCGGTGGTGAGCGATCCGGCGACGTTGGTATCAAACGTACTTGACGCAACGGTCATAGTGCCGGATCCAATTGAGATCGCCCCGATCGTATGGACGACCGTGGCTCCCGAGGCAACACGTGCCACCGTAACCTGACCGCTGTTGTTTCCGAAGAAAAGCGTCGCCCCATTGGCGCTAAAATTTGTTGCCGTGTCGGAACGCAAATCAAGGATAGGCGTACTCGCTCCGTTGCCGAAGGTGATGACGTTGCTTCCCAACGCGTTGGCGCTGCGAGCTTGAAGCGTACGTGCCTGGATCGTAATGCCGCCCGTGAACGTATTGTTCGCCGACGGATTGAGAATGATCGCGCCTGAGCTAGCCGAGTTGACCACCAACGATGTCCGTCCGCCGCCTGTCGGGTCGACGATTACCGGAGAGAATGTAAATCCGCCGGTGCCGTTGGTGTTGAGCGTCAAGGTGCGGTCGCCGGTTCCGGCGGCGACGATCGATCCGGTCGCTGCGAAAGCCAAAGTGCCGTTGGAGGTGCCCGAGTTTTCGATCGTGCCTCCAGCCTCGCCGAGTGTAAATAAGCGATCGGTGGTTCCGGCGGTCGGACCGGCGTAGCGTAAGATTCCGCCGTTGAGCACCAAATTGCCGGCAACGCTCGAGGACGCTCCGAGCCAACTCGCCGCGCCGCCGTTGAACGTCGCGGAAACGCCCGACCCGCTCAGCAGTATGCCGGAGTTAATCGTCGTGATGCCGGTATAAGTGTTTGAGCCGGAGAACGTGACGTTGCTGTTGCCGGCTTTTACGACGTTCACGGCCGTGCCGTTATCGATCACCGGTGCGGAAATCACGATCGCGTTGTTGCCGCCGATCAGGAACAGCGTGTTGTCGCCGCCGGTCGGCGTCGTCACGCCTCCCGTGCCGGTCGTACTGACCGTCAACGTTCCCGTGCCGCCGTTGAGAAGCCCGAACGTCGCCAAGTTAAAGTTCGAGTGCGCCGAGCGCAAGCGTGCCGGTACCCGCGTTATAGCGCAGCGATCCGATGGTTCGCGTCGCCGTCAGCGTGGGCGTGGTGCTGGTCGTGGTGTAGCTTTGGCTGCTGCTCGTCCATGTCGTTTCGGCGCTGTTGGCAATCCCCGCCGCCTGAATGCCGCGAGTGTTCGTCGTGCCGGCATTTCGATTGTACGAAGCATAATCGGTTTGCGCCGTGGCGGACGCTCCAAACGTAGCCCAAGCGCCGATGATCTGATTTAGCGCCGTATCTGCCAATGACGTGATTCGAATATTGTTCGTCGTGCTCGTGCCGAGGCTCGTGCCGCCGAACATCACCGTCGACGTGTTTCCGGCCGCGTGCGTCAGGCTTCCCGCACCAAGCGTCAAATTCTGCGTATGCGCGGCGTTCACCACGTTGGGAACGATGATGTTCGTGTTTCCTTTGGCCAAGCTCAGCACGCCCAAGGTTTCCGCCCAGTTAGCCGTATTATCGCCGCTGGGATTTGTCCAAGTGATGGTGCCGCCGTTGGACGTAATCCCGACGGCGTTGACGCGGTCGACCAAGTGCTGCCCCACGTCGTTGACCATCGCCAGGCTGCCGCCGTTAAGCGTGATGCCGGAGGTCGCCGTCAAAGCGCCGCCCGCGCCGGCAAGCGTGAGGGTCGAAGCGTTGCCGATGACCGTCGCACCGGTATAGCCGCTTGCCGCGTTGAGCGTGGCGCTGGCATTGCGAACGATGTTCAACCCGCCGGTGCCGCTGATCGCGCCGTTGATCGTAAAAAGCCCTGTCGTGGCGATGCCGGGAATTCCGGTCAGTGTGAGCGTGTTACCGCCATTGGTGACCGCACCGCCGACAGTCAACGTGGCCGTGGAGTAATTTACCCACGTCTGTGCACTTCCGAGCACCAGCGAAAGATTCGAATCACCAATGCTTACCGGTTGTCGCCTTGAAGAACAGTGAGTCCGGAAGTGCCCAAAGTCAACGTGGTGGCGGGAGCCGAAGCGGTCAGCGTGTAGCCGGTCGTCGTCGTTTGACCGAAGATCAATCCCAATACGGATTGATTGGCGTTCAGCGTAATGGTCCCACCGGTTCCACCCGCTCCGAGGAAACCAATATCCGCGGAAGTAATAGCGACGTTCTGCGCCGAGGCGGCATTCCACCAAGTCGTGCCCGCGGTACTCCACGTTCCGGCTCCATCCTGCGCACCGGTCGTCGAACCGTCGGCGTCCCAGAGATAAGTGGCGGCTTGCAGCGGCATGCCGGCCACCAACACGCATATCACCGCGAGTGCCGTCGTCAGCGAGTGCCCCAGGTTGCGTCGTGTCCGACGCTTACCTGCGGCAAAAAATTGATTGAATGCGATTACAACCGTTCGCATGAATTCTCCGTTTTGTTGTCTGACGTTTCGACAACGTCCCAAGACAGCGATCCGATTACGAAGTCGACGGCAAAGAAGGGCGATGCCGGAATCTGCGCAGAAGGGTCAATGTCGGAATTGCGCAGTAACCAGACGCCGAATCCGCCAATTCTTAGGCGTCAGGCCACACTTCCACTGGTAAGCCACCAAGCAGAAAGACATTTACAAGGCCGACAACCCTCCATCGTAGAGGGGTAAAACCGGGGGGCAACAATAATATATGACTTTTTGTCGCACACAGTCTTACCCAAGGGAGATTTGCGATCGCGCATGCCCAGACCGCTTCGCCGGGGTCGCCTTGCACAATCCCACGCCGCCTGGATACCGCCGGCCTCAGGTTCACCGACCACGTTCGCCAGAATTCCACTGAGCGTCGGCTCCAACTGATCGATGTCTCGGCAGCCGTCGGGTCCGCGATGATAGAAGCTTCCGCCGAGCGGCCATTCCAACGGGGCTCGCAACGACGGATTGAGCCGAGGGGCACGCCCGGCACCGTTCTTCGTCGAGCGTCCCCACTTGGGATGCTTCTTCAGCCACGCCTTCACGTGCGACGGCAGAAGGTCGGAGATCGCGAACTGATCCCCGATGTGCTCCTTGAGCGATTGGCCGAAGTGCCGGTGCCATTCCACCGTCGAAGGAGCGAGGTTCTCGATCGCCCAATCAAGAAACTGGTCCATCGCGACGACCACTGCATCACCGGCCGCAGTCGTCTGCTTGGACATCGAGGCGAGAAGGCGATTACACTTCTCCACGGCCTCGGTTTGGCATCTCGCCCACGGGCGAGCTTGAACTGCTTTCGACGGCCGTCCGTTCGGATTTGGACGCACCACCAACCGTCGAACGCACGGAAATACGACTGCGAACTCATAGCTAGGCCTCCCAACAAGAGTGAATCTCTAGTCGATTCGGAAGGCTCGCAGGTCCCGTCGGGTTGCCGCCCGACGGAATCTTTTTGCAGTAACTTCTGCTGCAAGTCACAAACACAGTTGTCGTAAGTCCAGTCGGGGCGACAGGATTTGAACCTGCGACCTCTTGCACCCCATGCGTTCCGAAGCACCGAGTGAAATGCTCAGAATTCCGCGAATTGCAATCATTTTACAGCCCTGAGAGGGTTTCTCAAGCGTTCTCATGTTATCGCATTCTTTTGCGAAGAAACTCCGTCAACTTGATTTTGATTCCGTCAATGACGGAACAGCGAATCGGATTGTTTGAGTGCCCGGCATTGGACGAGGCCATAATCATCGTGGCCGATATGAGTCCGTTGTAGACTCCATTCAAAAGAGTGCATCAAGCTTGCGTACTGCCAAGACTTATGTCCGCCAACGTCATTTCGAGAAGTTGCTCCATAGGGGTACTCTTTCGTTAGACGTACGAAATGCTGCGTTTGAAGAATGATGCCGTTCGCAATCATCGTCATCATTTCGCATGGCAAGACCGCTCTGAGACGCTGCGGTCGACGTAACCGATGCGTCTGGCCAACGCCAGTAAGAATCACCTCGCTTAGGCGCGACACGCAGGAGCGATTTGCGGTTGAGAGCGCAGGTCCGTTAGCCTGCCGAACTGCCATGATAATCGCCGCGTGAAAACTCCTTTGTCAGGGGGCCAGGATGCATCGTCTCGACCAACGGGCCGCAACGAAAGAACACGAACGTTTGGCGGTTATCGAATCAGGTCCGCCGCTTGTCCGGCGGTGGCTCGCGAACCGCGTGGAGTTAGACGATCGACGCAGTCACGAAGTCGCGGCCAATAGAGGGCACGTTACGCTTGCGGCGACGATGTCGCAGCCCGATGCCAGCCAGTCCGACGGCGACTAACGCGAGCGAACTGGGCTCAGGAACTGCAGAATAATTGAGATAGAGTTCGTTGGCAGTGTTGGAGACGTACCAGTTTCCGCCGGCCGATGTGAAAGGATTGCCGGGGCCGAAGACTCCGCCGCCGATCGTCGCCGCATCCACGACGAAGACGTCGGTGCCGTTGTTGAACGTGATGCCGCCGCCGGCTTCGGCGAACTTCCAACTGTACTCCAGGCTCGGGTCGAACGTTGCGGCTGCGCCGTGCATGAGATTGTCGACGGCCCAAGAGTCGACCAGGATCTTGATCGGCGCCGAGGACGTGGCGTCGATCGTGAGCATGCCGCCGACGAGGAGCAGATCCCAGTCGGTGCCAGCCGTTCCTTGCGTCCCGGACGTCACCAGATCGGCGTCGCCCGTTTTGAAATCGAAATAGAACTGCGAGCCTCCATCGAGAAACGCGCTGCCGGTGACGGTCAGAGTGCCGACGCCGACGCCCGGAGCTACGGCGCCGCCGTCGGCGGTGAGGAGTCCGCCGACGGTACCGGCGCCTGAGACTCGACCGGTCGTCTGCGCGGCGACGGTGCCGGCAACGGCGCCGTCGACGACGACTTCGCCCTCCGTGGTGACGACGCCGCTCGACCCGGTGATTTGCCCGCCTGCTCCGACGGACAAGGTGGCGCCCGCCGCGACGCCGACGCCTGGGGTGCCGATGATCGAGGCGTTGGCGGCCAACGCGAGCGTACCGGCATTGACGTTCGTCGTGCCGGCGTAGGTGTTCGCGTTGGACAGCACGACGAGGCCGCCGCTCGGGGAGCCGTCGGTCGATTTGGTCAGTGTCGCGGAAGCGCCGCCGAGCGAGGCGCTGACGACGCCGAGCCTCAGATCGAACGAACCGGCGGAAAGGGTGCCGGTGCCGTCAATGAGTCCGCCTTCGAGCACGACGGCGCCGACCGTACTATTGAACGACGAAAGTCCGAGTCGACCGCCGCGAATAGTCACCGTGCCCGAGGTCGGCAAAGCGTTGCCGACTCCGGTTTGCAGCGAGCCCTGCGCAACCAGAGTGCCACCGGACCACGAGTTCGAAGTGCTCGTGAGCGACACGGTGCCGGTGCCCGTTTTGACGAACTGGCCTTGCCCCGTGATGGCGCCGCTCAGCGTGAGGGTGTTGGTAAGCTCAATGCCGCCGCGGGCGTTGAGGGGGATGTCGAAGGTGCGGTTCGTCGAGGCGGCGCTTGTCGCGCTGTAGAGCAGAACGCCGTAGGTGCCGGCGGAACCGAGCGTAATCGGCGTCGACGACGCGCCGAGCGGCCCGTTGACGCCGAGATTGTTGACCGTGGCGACGCTGAGGATGCCGTCGCGAATTGTGACTGCTCCGGTGAACGTATTAGCGCCCGAGAGGACGACCGAAGTCGGCGAGCCGACGGGCATTGAGGCGTGATTGGATTTGACGAGTGCGCCGGAGCCGGCGAGGATCGCGGAGACCAAACCGCTCTGCACTTCGTAACCGGCGGCGGCATTGAGCGTGCCAGTGCCAGAAACGGTGCCGTTGACGAGCGTGAGCTTGTTGACGTTGACGTTGAAGGAGCCGATTGCCAGGGTCGCGTTCGCGGGGCCATAGACGACGACGTCGCTCGACGCGGGGAGCGCTCCGGCGACGCCGTAGGTGAGAGTTCCTTGATTGACGTTGATCTGTCCGGTGAAGCTCGACGTGGCGGTGCTGGAGATGGTGAGATTCACGGCGCCATGCTTCGTAAGGTTGTTCGCGGTAATCGTACCGGACAGAGTCGCAGCCACCACGCTGTAAATGATCGCTTCACCAGGCGCGGCGCTGCTGCCGAAAATGAGATCGGCGGTGTGCGTTCCGGCGGAGGCGACGATCAAACCGCCGCTGCCGATCGTGACGCTCGTCGTGCCGGCGGGGCCGGTGAGCAAGCCGCTGAGTCGCAGAGCATGCGTCGTGCGATGCCCGGTGAGCGTCGTGGCCGCGGAGACGTCGGTGACGTTCGTCGCCGTCGAGGTGTTGATGTTGGTGCTGGTAAATGCCGCCAGCGCCACGCCGTTCACTCCATACGTCAGAAACTGCGTACCGCTGCCGACGGCCGTGATCCACGGGAAGATCATGCCGTTGACGACCGTCGGAGCATTGGTGACGTAAATGCGAATGGTCGTGCCGCCGAGCGACGCATTGCTCGAACGATTGAGAAAGAGCGTGCCGAAGCCGTCGCGCGTCAGCGAATCGAACGTCAGCGCCGTCGTATTGCCGTCGCCGGACATTCCGGTGGTCAGCATGTTGATCGTGGAGCCGCCGGCGACCGTCGTCGGGCCGAACGCTTCGTTGAAGCTGTTCGGCGCAAAGTTGCCGGTATTGTTATAGAGGTAACCCTGCGGTTCGAGAAACGTGGCCCTTAGGGCTAGCGGCGTCTGGTCGCCCCAGCGATTGGGATTCACGACGCCGGCGTTGTCGATGCGCAGCGTGCTGCCGGGAAATAGATTGACGGTCGAGGAGTTAGCTTGGCCGGATGCACCCGTGAGGCTGCCCGCGACGCCGGTCAGGGTCAGCGTGGCGCCGGGCAGAATGTTGACGGCGCCGGTTCCAAGCGGCGAGCTTTTGCCGGAGGCGCCAAAAAGGAACGTGCCGGCGGCGATGTTGAGAGTTCCGGCGAAAGTACCGGCCGAAGTACCGGAAACGACGAGCGTGCCGGTGCCGGCCTTGGTGAGCGCCCCCGAGCCGGAAAACGCTCCGGCGATCGTCACGCGGTTGGTGCCGGTATCGACGGTGCCGATGCCGGGTACGGCGATTGAGCGGTTAGCGGCGAGCGTAGGAGTGCCGGTACTGAAGGACAACGTTCCGGAGAGAAAGGTGAGATTGGTCGCCGGTGACGCAGGGACGGCGCCGAGATTGGCGTCGGACTGAATCGTCAGCGTGCCGCCGCTCAGAATCGTGCCGCCGGTATGCGTCGAGGCGTCGCCTCGGAGCGTGAGTGCATTGGCGCCGAGCTTGACGAGCGAGAGAGTGCCGTCGAACTTGGCGCTGTACGTCGCGGCCGTATTGGCGACGCCGACGAGCAACTGCGCCGCAGTTCCTGTATTGCCGATCACCGCCGCCGAGTACTCGACACCCGAGAGGTTGCCGACGGCGATCCCGCGGCCGTTGAGATCGAGCCGAGCCGAATCGTTCATCGAGAGCAACAGCGAGGGGAGAAACGGAGTCGACGTCATGAGCCGGACGGTGCCGCCGTTGAGCGAGGTCGTGCCGGTGTACCCGCCGCCGCCGCGAACGACGAGCGTGCCGGAGCCGAAGACGGTGAGGCCGCCGCTGCCGGTGACCCTCGACGACAACGAGTTGGCGAGCGTGCCGCCCGTGTAGATGATTCCTTCACGCGTGGAGAAGGCGAGCGTGGCAACGCCGAGCACGGCGTTGCCGTTGAGAATGATGCCGGCCGGGGTGGTCGAGTTTCCCAGTGTCAGCGTGCCGGCGCCGCCGATGCGCACGCCGGGCCCGACCTTCAACGCGTAGGCTGCGGCGGAACCGGCGATCGATTGATCGTTCGCGGCGTCGAACACGGTCGTGGCCGTTGCGGCGTTGAGATCGGTGAGCGGGGAGTAAGACGCGGTCACCAGTTCCTGCCCCGTCACGCCGAGAAAGTCGCCGAGCGTGTTCGTGAGGCTGATTTGCCGTACGGCCCAGGGAGCGAGAATGCCGTTGGCAGGCACGGGGACGGTATCGAAGCGAATGACTTCATCGACACCGAGACTGTCGTTCGCTGGTACGACGACCAGCGTGCCGAGGCCGGTGCTGCGGACGAGCGACCCGAACTGAATCGTCGTCGACGCGCCCGACGGCGCCTCGGTTGACGATGAGCTTCGCACCGCCGCCGATCGATTCGCCGCCGACGGCCAGAATCCCGGTTTGCACGGTCGTCGTCGGCACGGAGATACCGTCAATACGAAGCCCGCCGCCGAGCAACGTAAACTGCGAGGTCGCTCCGAACGGACTCCCCGTCGCGCGGGCCGTGCCGACCAGCGATCCTCGCTGGATGAAGGTCGTTCCGGTGTAATCGTTCGCGGCGGTCAGCGTGAGGGTTCCCTCGTTGCGTTTATAGAGTGAGCCGCTGCCGGCGATTCGGCCGGCGATCGCGGCGGAAAAGCCCGACGTGTCGAAGTTGCCCGCCGAGGACGTCTGCAACAGGATCGTGCGGTTGGCATGGAGCGTGATGCCGGCGGCCCCGAATTGCAGCGTTGAGCTCAACGTGAGATTGGTCTCCGGTGCGTCAGGTACCGCACCTAGAGCGCCGTCGGCCGCGATGTTGAGAGTTCCGGCGCCGACGATCGTGCCGCCAGAATAGCCGCTGGTCGCCGACGTCAGGTAAAGCGTGCCGACGCCGGCCTTGGTGAGCGCCCCGGTGCCGACGATGTCGCCGGCAATCGTGGGGCTGAACCCATTGGTGTCGATCGTGTTCGTGACGGCCGCCGTCAGTGAAATCGTGCGGTTCGGGTTCAAGGCAAAGTCGGACGCGTACTGGAGGCGTCCGCCGCCGAGCGTGAGATTGACGGCGGGCGTCGTCGGTACGGTGCCGAGATTGGCATCGGCGGCGAGTTGCAAATTGCCCGCCGTGACGATGGCGCCGCCCGTAAACGTGTTGGCGATGCCGGAAAGCACCAGGGTGCCGGTACCGATTTTGTTGATCCCGCCGGTGCCGGAAATCCGGCCGCTGACGATCGGGGCGAAGCTGCCGACGGCGTCGAAACCGGCCAGGGCGTTCAACTCGATGTCGTGCGCCGTCGCGTAGCCCGTGACATTGATTTGCAGCGTGCCGCCGTTCATGGTGAGCTTGCCGTTGAGCGGCAGGCCGAGCGTGTAGTCGAGCGCGGTGAACGAGAGCACGCCGTCGTTGACGATCGTGTCGCCGTAGAGGGTGTTGTTGGCGCTGCCAAGCACCAACGTTCCGGCGCCGTTTTTGATGATGCCGCCCGTGGTTCCGTTGAGCGTCGACGACGCCGAGAACAACGTCGTGACGTTGGGGCGGTTGTTGATGATGTTGAACGTGGTGATGCCACCGAGCGTCGAAGTCGTGAAGGCGATTCCGGCCGTGCCGCTGGTGACGTTGTCGCCCGCAAGAACGGTGAGCGTCACGTTGCCGTTGGTGTTGAAGCCCGTGGGCGAAGTGATCGTGCTGACCGTGTAGGTCACGCCGGCGCCGGCCGTGGGGCGATCGGAGACGAACGTGGCGTCGCCGTTGAGCGTAACGTTCTGTGAGTTGGTGTAGGCGGCGATACCGGAGGCGAACGTGAGCGTGCCGCCGGTCATCGCATACGTGTACGAGCCGAGCGTGGTATTCGTCGACGTCTGAAGAATGAGATTGCCGCCGGAAATGTTGACCGTCGGGCTACTGGAGACGGTCGCCGTGCCGCCGAACGGTCGCACGGCCGTGGTGTTAAGCACCACCGTGCCGCCGGTGATGTTCGTCGTAAATAACTGGCCGACGCTATCGCCGCCGACGACCACGGTGCCCGGCCCCGTGAAGTTGACGACGGATGTTGCGGTTGCCGCGTTCAACGCGGCGCCGAGCGTCAGGCGATCGCTCGCCGCGGCCGTGCCGATGCGGGCCGAGACGTTCGCAGGCACGATCAAGCCGGACGTTTTCGTAAAGTTCGAAGCGGTGCCTGAGGCGAGGAGCGTTGCTCCGTTGGCGTTTAGGCTGATCAGCGGAACGGCGTTTGTGTTGTGCCTCCAGTTCATGTCGGTGAGTTGCAGCGTGCCGTACATGCCGACGTTGATCGTGCCGGCGCGACGGCGGCGCTCGAAACGTCGTAAAGGGCGTCGACTCCGGCGACGTTGAGCACGCCCGAGGCCACGTATACCGCGGCGGTGCTGCGCGTGGCGGCACCGCTCAAAGTGAGCGTCCCTGCGCCGGCTTTGGTGAGGGTATTGTTGCCCGTCAGCGCACCGGTGATCGAGAGATCGGCCGATGTCGTGATGACGGCTTCCGTAGAGTCGGCGAACGAAATGCCGGAGCCGATGCCGAGATTGACTTCGGCGGAGAGCAGCGCGCCGGAGGAAATCGTCAACGAGCCGGTGCCGGAGGTCCCGCCGCCCGTGCCGACCACGAGGGCGTTGATTGTCGTCGGCACGCTGAGGGAATTCAACGAAGTGATCTTATAGTTTTGCGTTGAGATTGCGCCGGCGGGGATCGTTGACGTGTACTCGACGCTTGCGAGCGGACGAATGCCGTCGGCGCCGTAGGTGACGAACTCGGTGCCGAGGCTGGTGGAAGAAAGCCCGCCCACGGCCCACGGCAAGATCGAAATCGAGGTCGTGCCGGCCGCGCCGCCGCCGCCGACGAGCGTCGGTACGGCACTGAAGAAGATATTGCCGTTTCCCGGCCCCGGTGCGAGCCCGAGGTTCTCGCCGCGGAAGAGGACGCCGGCCCCGACGGCGCGAGTCGTCGCGGCCGTGTTGGCGACCAACTGAGCGCCTGCGCCGAGGGGCGTGACGGTGACGGTCGAGAAGCCTGAACTGATGGCGAAATTGCCGAAGCCTTCGCCGATATCGGTCGACGCATTACCGATCAGGGCCAGTTCGCCGCCGGAGAGTGTAACTGTGACGTTGCCGATTCGCGACGAACTCGCGGCGACCGTGCTGTCGAGCAGCAGTCGGCCGCCGGAGATCGTCGGAGCAGACGTCGCCGACAACACGCCGGCAGATCCCGCCAGCGAAAGTGTACCGGCCTGCACGTTTGTGGCGCCGGTGTAGGTGCTTGCTGCGAGGAGCGTCCAAGTGCCGGCGCCGGTTTTCGTCAGCGCTGCGGATCCGATGCCGATCACGCCGAGCGTGCCGGCGCCGGAGCCGGTGAGCGTCAACGCGACGTTCGTCGACGTAACGTTATTGAAGTTCACGGTGCCGGTGCCCGATGCGTCGAGAGTACCCGCGGTCGTGGTGATCGTCACGGTCCGATTGGTCGAATGGCCGCTGCCGATATAGCGCAGCGTTCCGCCGGTAAGTCCGATGCCGGTGCCGACGCCGATGGCCGAAGCGACGGTCGAGTTGGACACCGAGGTCACTTCCAGCACGCCGCCGTTAATCTGCACGTTGCCTGCGAACGAGTTGGCGTCGTTGGTCACGCGCCACGTGCCCGCTTGACTCTTGATGAGTTGTGCCGTGCCGGCGAGCACGATCTTGCCGCTCACCGTACCACCTGCCGCTCCTTGCAGCGTCAGATGGGGCGCGGCTCCGCTGCCGGTGATTTCGCCGGCCAGGGTCAGCGTGCCGCCGTCGGATTGGATAATACTGGAACCGACAAGCAGGATGTCGCCGCTCCAAATGTTGGCTCCTAGCGAATTGCGCAGGCCCGTGCCGCCGTTGAGCGTGAGAGAATTGTCGACATCGACGCCGTTGAACAGTTGAACGGCGCCGGACGCGCCTACGTCGACCGCTCCCGTGCCGAGAGCTTGGCTATGCCGCACGGCGAGCGTTCCGGCGACAACGTCGGTGCCTCCGTCGTATGTGTTTGCGGAATACAACCCGAGCGTGCCTGCACCGGATTTGATCAGGCCTCCGGAGCCCGAGATCGTGCCGCGAATGTTGGCGAACAAGGTCGAGGCGACGTCGAACTGCCCGAAGCCGCCGGCAGCGAGCGCGAGGTCGCGCTGGACGACGATGCTGGCCGCCGTGTGGTACGGCGAGACCGTGGCCAGCGATAGAATTCCGGTCGTGCCCATGCCTCCGAGCGTGATCGCGCCGGAGCCAAGCGGGCTGACGGAATCGTAGCCGCCCAAGGCGTTGACGATGATCGTTCCCTCGCGAATCGTGAGACCGCCGGTAAAGCTGTTATTGCCGGTCAGCACGAACGTACTCGTGCCGGTCTTGAGCAATCCGCCGGCGCCCGAGATCGGCGCATGAATGGTTACGAGGCCGGTGCCGGCGCCGTTGAGCGTCAACAGATCGAGAATCTCCAACGAATCGACGCCCAGGGTGAACGTGCCGGCGGTCGATTGCGTGATGGCCGCGTCTGCGCCTGCAAACTGCAATCCGGCGCCGCGTAGTACCGAGCCAGTCGACGCCTCGAGCGCGAGCGAATTGAGCAACAAGACGCCGAGGTCGTTGATGGACGAGTAGGCCGAGGCGCCGCTCATCGTCAGATCGGTCGCGGCGTTCGAAGTCGGCACGCCGCCGGTCCAGTTCGCAGGATTACTCCAGACGCGGTCGCCGCCGGCATTAGTAAACGTTTCCGCCACGGCTCGCGATATCCCGACGCCACTAAACATCATCGAAAATGCGGCGCACCAAGCCGCAACTCGGCACAATCCCGTGAAAGCGCCGGAGGCACAAGTGATAAGCCGACGAGTTGAAAATGAGCGGGCGCACCGCACGCGCACCGCAGCTCGCGGCGAAGGAAATTGACTATTAATGAGAATGACTCCCGGGTATTGGCCTCGCGCGTCCGCTTGGCACGCGACTCTGTGCGAGTCGGGCGACGCAAAAAACGCCTGCGGATCGCAGGTTCGGCGAGCCAACCCCGATTAATCAGGGCGGGATGTAAGAGGGAGCGATCAGAGCAATCTCAAGCCCTACTGAGTCGCCCCTCGGCGGTCGGCGCAACTCAAAGCAACGAACGTGCCGCCGCCGATGAGCGCGATTCCCTTGCTGTTTTTCAGACCCTGATCCTCTAAAGAGTTATGTTGCCTAGAAAAATTCGTGGAAGTTACGAATTCACCACCCGCATGAAGTAGAAATGGATGCACGTCATCAGCAGCGTTGCCGCGCCGCGCGGCGGGGAGGCCATCTGCACTACATGACGTGCGACTTCACGCTGCGAGAGTGGGACAAGGAAGGCGTCGATCGCGGCGTTGGAGAAGATGGTCGAGATCGACCCACGCGACAAGTATGCCGCAGGCGCTTTGAGTAACTATCACCGACCGCTGCTGGAGCCGCTCGCCGACCCGCGGCACAAATGGGATCTGGTCGTGTTGCAGTCGTATCGCGACGACATGGAAGGGGGAGCGATCGAAGTTCGTCGAATTCGTGCCGAAGTTTGCCGAGTGGGTGAAGGCCCAAGGCGCTCACTCAGAACGAACGACCGCTGACGACGACGCCGGCCCCGCAGCCGATTCGTGAGAAGGAAGCGGTCATCGGCGCGCTGGCCCGACGGGTCGATGCGATCGTCGTGCCGATGTCGACCGTCGCGCTGCACTGCCAGGGGATTCGGCCGGACCTAACGCTACGCTACGTAAATGATGCTCACTTAAACAAGACGATGGCCTATCTCACCGCCTGCACATTCTACGGCGCACTGTGCGAATGAAGCTCGGAGGGACTTTCGATTGACACGGTGAGCGATACCAAGCCGCGCGATGCGAAACACCCCGATCAGGACATGGACGGCAAACCTCTCGCGCAGAAGTTTTCGCCGAGAGACACCGCCGATTTACAGAGGATCGCTTGGGAAGGACTGCGGCAGTTTAGTGAACAGACGACCTCCACTGTGCGTTGAATTCATATTGAGCTTGGGACCCTATTTGAGAACAGCTTCGCACGGAAGCATCTTTGAGTTGCACTTTCGATCGATGTGACCCAAACGCTATTTGGGCGAGATCGCGGCTGCAGGCTGCAGCCAATCGAGATGATCGGCAGTGGAGAAACGCTGAGATGATGCGCAAGCTCTGATCGACCGCTCCGGCGTCTAACCGAACCATTTTTCCGCAAGGACTGCTTCTTCCTCAAGCTGCTCGACGTTTCGGCGAAGCTCGCCTTGAGCAAACTCGTCGAGGTAGAGACCGTCGACCACGGAGTAATGTTTACCGTCCTCGGTTCGAAGCGGGAATGAGAACACGACGTCTTGTGGAATCTCGTAGCTGCCGTCGGACGGCACGGCCACAGAGAAGAAGCGATCCAGTGGGGTTGGAGTCGTCAGGGAATGAATCGTGCCGAGAATCGCTTGAGCCGCCGTCGCCGCCGGCGCGAGTCCGCGAAGTTGAAAAACCTCGGCGGCGCGGTGTCGAACCGTCTCTTGTAATTCGCCGCGAGTCCAAACGTCATCGGTAACAATGTCGCCGGCAGGCTTACTGCCAATGCGCACATTGTGCAGGTCGACGTATACCCGATCGCCGTGATTGCCCCAGGCAGTCACGCGATGGACATGTCGGACAGAGACTCCGGCCTTTTTTGCAATCATGGAAGCGGCACGCATTTGGTTCACTCGACTTAGGGCAAACCAGTGCTCGCGCGGGACGTCTTGAGCGTGCCGCATGGCGATCAGACAGTTCGTATTGCACGGCGCGGCGACGACAAGAATTCGTGCGGTCGGCGACGCCGCGTTGATAGCCCGTCCATGCTCCACGTAGATGCTCCCGTTGCGTCTCAAGAGCTCCAAACGCGTCGGCCGAGGGATGTCGCGAGGGCTGCCCGCCAACAGAATGATCCAGTCCGCGGCGTGGAAGGCCTCGTGCGGATCATCCGTGACGGTCAGCGAGTGTACCAAAGGGAACGTGCAATCTTCGATTTCCATAGCCACGCCGCGCAACTGCGGCATGCGCCACGGATGTTCTAGGAGCCGCAGCGCGAGCGGACGATCCGGACCGAACATCCCGCCGGCGGCCATGCGAAACAACAGGCTGTAGCCGATCGTGCCCGCCGCTCCGCTGACGGCGACGGTGACAGGATGTGATTGCGAACTCGGCGAATGCGACATACGAAGCGATCTCGCGTCAAAGGTGCTACGTCTTATTCCGGCGGCAATTCGTTTGGCGGAGAATCCGAGTCGTGTCGCATATCGTCTTGCGTGAGTTGCAAGGAAGCCGCACTCGTGCCGTTCGCCTCACCGCTTGCGGACGCGGATTCCAATAGCCGGTTTTTATCACGAACCAAAAGCGAATAGATGGCCGGCAATACGAACAAGGTTCCCAGCACGCCCGCGATCAAGCCGCCGAGAATGGCTCGGGCCAGCGGCGCATTGGCTTCGCTGCCGCGCTGCAGCGCCATCGCCGCGGGAATCATGGCGAAGAATGCCGCTAGAGCCGTCATCGTCACGGGACGAACACGAATCGACGCCGCCTTACGAATAGCTTCCGTCGGCGAAAGGCCTTCGGCACGTCGCAACTCTTGAGCAAAGTCCGTCAAAAGAACCGTGTTGGCGACGATCACACCGACGACGAAAATGATTCCCAGCAGAGATTGCACATTAAGCGCCGTGCCGGTGAAGTACAGCATCGGCACCGCTCCGCCGATCGACAGCGGCACGACGAGCATGACCGTTAGCGGCACGACCCACGACTTCGCAAGCCCGACCATGAGAAAGTAGATCAGCAGCGACGCCAACAGGAGCGCGACGCCCAAGCTGGCAAAGGTGTCTTGCATCTTGGCATATTCGCCGCTGAGCACGATTTTCGCACCGACATCGTCTTCGTTCCGTCGGACTTGGGATCGTACGGCGCCCAGAACTTTCCGGCTTCGTCGAACTTGCCGTACTTGGCGAGTGTCTTCGCAACGTCGTCCGAGACATGTCCGAGGCTGCGACGGTCGATGTTCATCGTCAATTCGATGGTCGATTGGATGTTGTAGTGCGTGATCTCGGAAGGAACCGTATCGCGTTCGAGCGTCGCAATGGAACGCAGCGGCACCGGCTGCAGCTGCTTAGGGCTCGTGATCGGAATGTCGAGCAACGTGTCGATCGAGTCGATGTCTTTTTCCGGATACTGCACGCCGACGAAGTATTGGTTGTGCGAGACCGGATCGATCCAAAAGTTCTTTTTGTTGAACGACACGCTGGAGTTGCAGGCGGCCACGACGTTGCGCATGACGTCGGCCTGCGTCAGCCCGAGATCGGCCGATTTGGCGCGATCGACGTTAATGACGAACTGCGGGTAATTCATCCGCTGGATGATTCGCGAATCGACGACGCCGTCGACTTGCGACACGTCCTTCTTGATCTTCTCCGCAAGGTCATAGCAGAAACGTTGATCCTTACCGACGACGCGAATCGTCAGCGGCGACGATTTCCCTTCGTTCAAGGCTCCACGAACCATGCCCCCGGAATCGAACGAGAATTCCAGGTCGTCAAACTTGCGATCGGCCTTCAAGCCCGTCCGAAGGATGGAAACGTATTCTTGCGCAGACTTCGTGCGATGCGTCGCGAGTTGAACTTTAACGACCCCGTCCATCGGCCCGGCGTTCGGCGTGTAGGCGGCCGACCAGTCGGGAGTGACGCCCATCTCCGAAACGATTAGCTCCAGATCCTTCTCGGCAATCGTCGAGCGAATGAATTCCTCAACCGCGGCAATTCGACCTTCCGTCACTTCTAGGCGAGTACCGGTCGGAGCACGCACGGCCAACTCGAAAGCTCCCGCGTCGACTTCCGGAAAGAACTCACGCCGAAGCTGTGAACCGAAGAACAAAACGTTGGCCGCCAAGACGCTGAAGGCGACAAGCACGGTAACCGCGCGATGCCGCAAAACCCAAGTGAGCATGACGACGTAGCGGCCGATCGCTCGATCAATAACTCGTTCCCAGCGATGAAACAGGCGGCCGAAGAAGCCTCGCTTTACTTCGCCGTGGTGCTCCCCATGCGGCTTGAGCAGCAAAGCACTAAACGCGGGCACAAGCGTCCGCGACAAGATGTAGGCCGAGATCATTGCGAACGCCACGCCCATCGCCATCGGCTGAAACAAGAACTGCCCCATGCCGGGCACGAGAATGAGCGGCATGAGCACAAGGAACGTGCAAAGGGTGGAGACAAGCTCCGGCATCGCGACTTCACTTGCTCCGAGATAGGCGGCCTCGGTCGGCTCCGTTCCCATCGAGAGATGCCGGTGAGTGTTCTCCAAACAAATGATGGCGCTGTCCACGAGCGGGCCGATGGCCAACGCCAGGCCGGCCAACGTCATGACGTTGATCGTTTGGCCGGTGACGTACAGGCAGAGGACCGCAGAGAGCACGGCGAGCGGAATCGTCAAAATCGCGATCACCGTCATGCGCCATTCGCCGAGGAACAGGAGAATGACAAGCGAGCAAAGCACGGCGCCGAGCACGCCTTCTTCGGCAAGCGCATGAATCGAGCTACGTACATAAACGGATTGATCGATCACGACCTTGAGATCGACGTCCGGCTTGCTGCAGTCGCGCCTTCATCTCGGGAACGGACTTCTTCAGAGTGTCGACGACGTCGAGCGTGCTCGCTCCGCCTTGCCGATAGACGGGCACGTAGACTTGGCGACGTCCGTTGACGCGCACGACGTTCGATTGGATGAACGATGAATCTTCCGGCGTCGCCACGTCGCGCAAGAACGACGAATTGCCGGTTATGCTGCGCAACGGGATTTCGCCCATTTGGCCGACGTAGTCAAACAGAGAATTCGACGTCATCGCGTAGTCGAAGTTGCCGAGCTTGATGCTGCCGTTCGGCAAGAAGACGTTGTAATTGTCCGCGGCGTTCATCACGTCGGTGGGGGCCAAGCCGCGGGCTTGCATGCTGATGCGATCGAGATACATCATGATCGCGCGGATCTTGCCGCCGAATACGACCGGAGCGACCGCGCCGGGGTTGCTCATGACCATGGGTCGAACTTCGTAGCGCGCTACGTCGTAGAGCGACTGTTCCGATTGCGTCGGACTATCCAGAGCCAATAGACACGCGGGGACCGTCGCGGTCGGATCGTACGGCATGATGACCGGCGGCAAGGTGCCGGGTGGAAGCGTAGGAACTTCCAGAGTCGCCAAGGCGTTGATTTGCGTCAGCGACCCGCTCGCATCCGCGTCGGGCTGAAAGAAATTGCGGATGACGCTGACGCCTTGAATCGAACGCGACTCCAGGCGAGCCATTCCGGAAGCTTGAGCCGTACCGCGCTCCATGCGGCTGGTGATCGATTTCTCGATATTCTCGGCCGGCATACCGCGATAGAACGTCAACGTCTGCGTCGCCGGGCTTTTGAAGACCGGCAGAATGTCGACGGGAATCTTGCGCAGCGTCAGAAAACCGATCAACAACAGCGCCAGACAAAACACCGTGACGGCGTAGGGATTCTTCAGAGAAGCACGGATCAAACCATTCATCGAACGACCTCGCACCAATTACGCGATCACGCCGCGTATCGAAAGAAAAGCGGAAACGCCACCGGCAGCCCAATCAAGCTCTGAAAATCGGCCGGCGGAATCTGGCTCAGGCGAACTAGTGTCCCGAGGTTTTCGGCTGAAACGGAGTTGCCTCGACGGGAGTGCCGTCGGTGAGCGCTCCGGACGGACTCAACACGACCTGGTTTTCCGCCGTAAGCCCTGTGATAACTTCGACCTCGGTGCCGGTATCTTTGCCAATGGCGACTTGCGTCAGACGGGCTAGTCCACCGTGTGCGACATAGACCTTTGCAGATTCTCGCGTGGCGGCTCCCACGAGGCAGGACGACGGAATCGTCAAACCCTTGGCCGGCGGTTCCAAATCGATTTCCACATGGCCGTACATGCCGTCGCGAATGAGTTCTTCCGGATTTTTCAGATCGACTTCGACCCGCATCGTTCGAGATTCAGGATTTTCCGACGCCAAGAGCCTCGCGATTTCGCTTTCGAACGGCCGGTTCGGCAAAGCATCGAACGCAATTCGGGCTTTGTCGCCTACCTGCGTATACGGAACGTCTCGATCCGGAACTTGCACGACGACACGCATGACGTCGACGCGGTCGACGGAGAAGAGCGGTACGTCGCCGCCTTGATCCGCCGAACGAATGAAGGCGCCGCGATGATAGTGCCGTTGGGTAACGATGCCGTCGTAGGGCGAAGTCACTTTGCTGAACGCCGCCAGTAGCGAGGTCTTATCAAGCACGGCCTGAGCGACGTCGACCTTCGCTTTGGCTACGGCCAACTCGCTTTCGGCATGGGCCACTCGCGCGGCGGCGGCCAAGGCCTGCTGTTGAGCGGTCAGGACGGCGCTACGTGCGGCCGTTTCCGCCGAGCGGGCGGCGTTCAATTGATCGAGTTTTTCGTCGACGAGTCGTTCTTCGATACTGTTGAGCGAATGGAGTTCGCGGATGCGTTGGTACTGTTTGTCTTTGAACTCGCGTTCCGATTCATACCGGGCGACGTTGGCTTCCGCTTGTGCGATGAGCGCTTGCGTGGCATTGCGCTCGGCGATGATGCTCTTAATGTTCGATTCCGCCTGACTGACTTCCGCGACGGCCTGCCGCAACAGAGCTTTTTCGCGTTCGATTTCCTGTAGGAGCTCGGGAACTTCGATCTCCGCCAGCAGCTTTCCTTTTTCAACTCGTGTTCCGATGTCGACATACTGTTCTTTGAGGTAGCCGGAAACCTTCGCGTAGATCTCCGCCGATTCAAAAGAATGCGCCGAGCCGGGCTGTAGCGTCTTTCGCGCCATACCGCCCAGCGAAGGATGAATCACTTCCACACGCACTCGACTTTCGGTCGAGTGCGGTGTCGTCACCGGTTCGGCGGCAACGGTCGGCTGGGGACGGTAACGATTGATCCAGAGGCCGATCGTCGTCGCGGCGACGACCGATACGGCAACGAACCACTTGTGCTTGGCGGGGGAAGGCATTGAGGCGGGAACTCCTGGCAGGCGGGAGCTTTTACTTTATGCAAACGGCTGCGAAATTGGGTGTTACAAAACTGAGGGCGTCGCTGCTGCGACACGCTGTCGCAGCGATGAAAAGTCAGTTCTTGGAGTGTCGCGACGACTGGAAACTGACGTACTTTGAATGCTCGTTATTCGCTGCGAATTGCCGTCGATGAACAACAAGTTCGTTACAGTGCCCATGTCGCGCGGCATCTCTTGCTGCGAGCCGATTTCGCGGGCAATAAGCTGGTCTCAAACGACGATAACGGTTTTGTAATTTTAATCCGGCGTCGAAGTCGACTTCGGCGGCCCATCCCACCGCTGCACACTTGGCAGTACCGCCGTTGCAGATGCAGGAAATTGCGAACAGTTCGGCGGCTGCCCCAGCGCGACGAACAGTCGGAACTGAGCAACGGTATCTGCCACCGCAACGGAGATGAGCTCTTGCCGGGCGGCGGCGAGCAGACGAATGCTATTCAGCGATTCCAGCGGCAACCCTTCGCCACCTCGCAATCGCGTGTAATCGGACCGAAAGGCCTGTTCCGCATCCTCCCACCGACGTACTGCAGGCGCAACTTGCAAGCGGCGTGTGTAGGCCGCCGCATACGCTTCCGCCACTTCATTGCGAATTTGATCCCGAGTCTGTCTGCGTTCGCCTGCCCGCCGGGTCGTCTCGGCCTCGAATCGTTCGACGAGGGCCTTGTTGCCCGTTCCCAAGTTGCGGAGCGTCCAAAAGGCCCAGATGTCGAAGTCGGTTCGATTGTCGAGCGCCGTAAACGGTCGAACAGCCGGCGTGAAATTTCCCGTCCCGCCAAATCCTGCGGCCGAGTATCCGGCCGTGACCATCGGCAAAAACGGCCGTGCCTTCTCTTGCTGCGTACGGATCTGACTTTGGGACACAAGCATTCCGCGAGAAGCGAGTTCCGGACGGCCTCGCTCTGCCAGGGCGACAAGCGTCGGCAAGCCGACTTGTAGGTCGACGAGGTCATAGATCTGCAACGGACCGCCGACCGTCTGCAGTCGGATGGAGGGATCGAGATTGAGCCCTCTCGATAATTCCGCGGCGCGAACGCCGAGCTCTTCGTCGAGCCGATGCAGTTCGACCAACAGCAGGAAGCCCTCCGCTTGAGCTCGATGAGCGTCTCCCGCGCGACCTTGGCCGGTCTGTGCGAAGTCGCCGGTCGTTGCAACAAGCGATTCGACATCGGCGTAGGTTTGGGTCGCGGCCCGCAATCGGTGCTCGGCGGAAAGAAGTTCGAGATAGGCAATCGTCGACTCTAAGAACGTCGCATTGCGCGTGGCCCGCACATCGAAGGCTCGGGACGCCGTCAATTGCCGAGCGGCAGACGGTTCGTAGAGTGCGTCGGCAAGATGCGTCGTCAGGCGAACTCCCGGCACGACCGGAGAGTTTCCGCCGACCGCGAAACTTCCCGCACCGAGGTAGGCCGAACTCATCGAGACGTCGCGAATCTGGCCGAAGGACGACTGGTACACTCCGAGGTGCTTGCGATAGTTTGCGCCCGCCGAAAGATCGGGAAACCAAACCAAGCCGGCGCACCGCTCGATCGCCTGCGCCTCGCCGACGAGCGCACGTGCGCGATTGATTCCGGGGTTGCGCACGCCGGCGAAATGCCATACTGTTTCCAGGTCGATTCGATCTGACTGCGCTACCGGGATGACATCACGAGCCGACTCATGACCTTGCGGCGCTACGGTCGCTGCCGAGACCTCTAAAACCGTTTCGACCGATGTCGATTCGTCGGCAATCAGGCTTTGGCAAGAGCATGTAACGAAGAGCACGGCCGCAACAAAACGCAGGCGACTGGATGGCATCAACGTAATGCGAAGACTATTGTTCATGGAGCCACCGCCGGTGTCGCCGGAGCAACCAATTCCGTCGGGACCGGCCGCGCCGACATTTGCGCCGGCGGCTGTCCCAAGGCTGTGTACAGTTCAAAATGGGCGCGATTGTAGTCGATGATCGTGTTCAAATATTCGGTGCGAGAACGACCCAGCAATCGCAGGCTGTCGAGCACCTCGATCGGAAGCCCCTCTCGGGCACGGATGCGCGTAAAGTCTTCTCGAAACGCATCCGATGCCGCAGCGACGGCCCGTTCCGCGTTGCTGAGTTGAGCAAAACGTGCGTGAGTTCGCGCGTGGGCGGCGGCGACTTCAAATCGCACTCGATCAAGCACCGCGATCTGTTGATAACTATTTGCACTGACCCGTGCTCGGGCTGCATCGATCTGGGCGGCATTGCCGAAACCGAGATTTTGTAACGTCCAGAACATGACGGCATCGAAGTCAGTACGTCCGTCTAGACTGCTGAAATTCGACTGCGCTCCAAGGTCTTGGCGGTTACTGCCGCCGCCGAAGCCGCCGGCGCTCAGGCCGATCATGACCGTCGGAGAAAAGGGGAGCGTGCGTGCGGCCTCTAGCGATAGAAGGGTTTCTTGAACGGCGGATCTTTGGGCCGACAACTCCGGACGCGAGACTATCGCCACGCTGACGAGTTCGGCCAGAGAAATCGGCTCCGGGACGATGGGCGCGGGAACGACCCAGCCGTCGATCGCATGCAATCGAATCGAAGGATCGAGATTGAGGAGTTGCGCTAGGCGGGCCGAGGCGATGAGGACTTGAGCATCGCGATCGAGCAACTCGGACTCACGCTGGGCAAACTCGGTACCTGCGCGGTCGGCGTCCGATCGTCGTCCTTCGCCGGTTTCGGCGAAGTTCCCCGTTAACCGCGCCAATTCCGCGGCGTCCGTTCGCACCTGAAAGGCGATGGCTCGCTGGCATTCTGCGCGGAGCAGTTCGAGGTAAGCCAAAGCTACGCGTAGCAGCACGTCATTCTGAGCCGCCACGGAGTTCAATTGTTGTGTTCGAACAGATTGCCGCGCGGTCAGGTAGTTGTAGATCCCTTGCGATACGTTGACGTTGTATTGCAGGCCGGGCACGTTCACCGTTCCGGCTCCGACCGCATTCGCGCCCGCACCGACGTACAGTGCTTGGCGGTGCAACTCGATGACGTTGCCGCTCGATTGTTGAATGGCGCCGGTGTGATCGTTGTAGTTAAAGCCGACGTTCAAGTTCGGCAGGATTTGCACCGCGGCGAACTGCCGCAGCGCCGCCGCTTCGACGACGCGCTGGCGTGCCACAAAAAGTTCCGGGTTGCGGACGCCGGCCAACGCCAATGCGCCGGCCAAATCGATCGGAGAAACCGGTTGCGAAGGTAGCTCCAAGACCTCGCTGCCGGCGTTTTGCGGAAGCGGCTCGGCGCCGATAGGCATAGGTGCTAAGAATTCCTCGGCGACCAGCGGTGCGGGTGCCGCTGGTACATCTTGAGCCACGCCCCGACGAGACGTTATACCGCCGGCGAAGCAGGCGACGATCGACGCAGCACGGATCAGTTTGCGAAGACGAAGCCGCATGAGCATTCACCGCAGAGATATCATTCAGAAGTTCCGACGCCGTCGCGGAAACTACTTAAACGTCATCGACGGAAACTGTGTTAGAAGTTGTAAAATCGTTGACGATGCTACGACTGCCGGCAGACAGGGTTTATAGCGTGATGCGACTGCAAGGCTTGCATTCAAAAGTCTCGTGTCTGCGAAAGCCGGCACGTCAACTTGCCTGACTCAATCTTCGGATGCGGCCGTGAAGACGAGGTGAAGCGAAGATAAATTCCCGTTTAGGTTGCGACAGCCGACGTCTGAATAAGTTCTTCGATGACGCTGATGTCGGGAAAGGTCCGACGCATCCGCTCGGATCAGACGACTGGCATCTGTGGGCGTCGGTGTCACTGCTCTAGCAAGTTTCGGCCGTCTGACGTAATGAATTCGCAGATGGCCGCGGCTACGCGTGATCGGAGGTATTCCAATGACCACATTCAAAGTTCTTGGCGTTATCGCCGCCACGATTCTCTGTTGCTCGATCTGGTTTCTTCGTGCAAATTCTGATGCAGATTGCGTCGAAAACGTCGTGAGGCCCATAGCGGAGATTGCTACGGGCAAAGGCGGACGACCGCTACTTGTTCCCGTCGATTGGGACGGAAGTCGATATTCTTTCCTGCTCGATACGGGCGCCGCGAGAACTGTGTTCGATACGTCGCTCAGGTCTCAGCTCGGCGCCGTAAGAGAAGTGCAGAGCGGCGACACGTCTGCCGGGCAGATCGCTCTGGAGTGCTTCGACTGCCCGCCTGCGAAAGTGGGAGGCCTCGACTTGCAAGTTCTCGATCAGATCTCTTGCGCTGATTTGAGCCGTCTTCGCCAAACGACCGGCAAGGAGATCCACGGGATTGTAGGCATCGACTTTCTGAAGAATTACGCGATTGAGATTCGCTTTGACGATGGAACAGTCTCGTTCTTTGCAGCGCCGCCGAAGAATTGGGGGAACGCACGTGCGATTTCTCTGCAACTGGTCCGAGGTGTTCCCCACGTCACAGCCAATTTCGCCGGCGTTGAAGAAGCGGTCATCGTCGACACCGGCGCGAATGCCTCGTACCTGAGTGCAAAAGTATTCGACGGTCTTGTCGCGGCGAATCAACTTAGACTCTGTGCAAAAGCTAAGACGTTGACGCTCGCAGGAGGTTTGAACTCGTCACAGGGGTACGTTTCGTCTGTTCGAATTGGAGCACTCGAGCGAGGTGCTTCGCGGTTTAGCAGAGATTCGTTCACCGGGCTCGGCTTGCAGTCGCTATCGAGATTTATTGTCCGCATCGACTTCCCGGGGGCTGTAGCCTACTTCGCACCCGGCCGAACCTTTGGTGAGCCGGACTCAATGGCGACTAGCGGCGCCGCGGTGCTTGAGATCGGCGGTCAAAAGACGATTATTTCTACGGAGCCCGGCGGCGCGGCGGACGTTGCCGGGCTTTCGGCAGGCGACGTCGTCACCAGAATCGACGGCCGCTTAGCCGAAAGTATGGACATGCACGAGGTTGGCGAGCTTCTTACGTCTGAGGTCAACCGCGAAATTGAAGTCCAGTTTCGCCGTTACGGGGTCATTCAATCGACGGCGATGGTACTAAAAAGTCGTTTTTGATCATGTACTTGATGCCCGATACCTACGATCTAGTTAGCCCAACCATTCTGAATTCCTAATGAAGCCTTCCGAAGATACTCGCCGGAATGCGATACGTCGTAAAGACGCCGTGTCCCGTCGAAACGATTACCACGATCCGGCGCGTGAGAGTTCGCAACGGTTGGCTCTGCCGTGATGAACTCGGTTACGAGCTAATCGTTCAAAACTCTGAATTCCTCCGACTGGCCGACGTCGATGCCGACAGACCTGCGGCGGCCTAGCGAACAACGAGACCGTGGTACTGTCGCCGGGTATGCTCTAAGCGAACGGCATCTCGTCTTGCGGTCGCCGAAAAAGGCAACCAGCGCAAAAAAGCCTCTCGGCGTTTTTCAACAGCGCGAGAGGCTCTTGAGTCATTGAGCTTGGACGGCCCCTCAACGACTGCGTGCTGATAGTTATCGACGTTCTAACCAAAATCTCTTAAAAGTTTCCGCGACGATCGCCGCAGTTCACTTGGTTATCAACAATTTTGGGGCAGAAATTTGGCCTTCAACGTTTCGCTTCGACTGCGAAATGGAGCGGCTTCGTCGATGCGCATGGTCTCGTAGACGGGTTGGTCTAGGAGCAGTGCGAAACGTTGCATCCGCAGACCGTGCAGTACTCCATTGGCGGCCGTTGTAACGCGGCTGCGAAGCGTTCGGCGAACGAAGATTGCGAACGCTGTTCTCATGCGCAAGTGCGTCGATCGTCCACATTCGTGCGAGTTCGATGTACATCAGTTTCACACGATAGATTCGGCGCGAAGGATCGATCGTGCATCGCCACAGTCGTACTTCAACTGACCACATAGAGCGCAATAACTGACCTTGCCGTACACGTCGCAGCCAGAAATCGGACATTCAAGGAAGATGCAGACCTCACAAAGTCGGGGAAATCAACACAGGCGTCTGAATGGCAAATTGCCGGCACGGTCATTGCAAAACCGGCTCGCCAAGGCATGAAGCCACGACCATTTTGACTCCCTCTCGATCAAGCATCTACGGGATCCTAAACGTCGAAGTCTCCTCACGCATGAAGCAATTCCCCGTTTCCGTACACAGCCGCTCCCTAGGCTGGAAAGGGAATCGCAATGTCGGCTTCCATCTATTCACGGTTGCTCGCGCTTGTCGGCGTAATTTGCTTCTCCCTAACCTGCAGCACTGCAACGGCTCAAATTAGTCTCGGGGGCGGCGGAGTTTCCATCGGCGGACCTAGCGGCGTCGGTGTCGGAATCGGCGGCGGCGGGGTGGGCGTGGGAATCGGTGGTGCGGGGGGCTTGGGAGTCGGTATCGGCCCGAGCGGAATTGGCGTCGGAATAGGCGGCGCCGGGGGACTCGGTTTCGGCATCGGCCCCGGCGGAATGGGCATCAACGGCCTGGGAGGTGTGGGCGGGTTCAGTGCCAACGGCGTCACTTTCGGCGGCCCGCGTGGTCTGGCCGTCGACTCACGTGGCGTCGGCTTCGGCGGCGCGCGCATTATCGGTCGCGGATCGGACGGGCAACTTATCGTTCGTGCCGGGGCACTAACGACCGAACAGCTTCAACTCGGACTGAATCTCGGTCCCACCCTAAATGTACTCAGATCTGCGCACGAGTTGCCTCGCGGAATTCGCGTCGGCGACGTGATCACGGCGGTTGACGGTCGGCGGGTTGTGTCGCGTGCCGATCTCGTACGCGCGTTGAGTGAACGCGGCCCGAACGAAGACGTACTCGTGACGGTCAACCGCAGCGGCGTGACTCGCGACTTGCTGGTACGGCTTGGCAATACGCTGTCGACGGTTCCCGGCGCAGCGACCGGGCCGAATCTTCTCGACCCGGCACTTGCGATCGGCGGCTTCGATCAACCGATTCTGGCTGCCCTCGGCCTCACAGCTCTGCGCGGACTGCAAATCGACGGTCTCGATCCGACGGGAGCGGCCGCCGCCGGCGGATTGAAGGTCGGTGATATTCTGCTTTCGCTCAATGGTGCGGGGATCGCCGACGGCGGCTCGCTGGCCGACGCGTTGGCGGCGGTCGGAATCGGCCGCCCCTATGAACTTACGGTTCTCCGCGACGGCAATCCCACGACGTTCGTCATGCAACCGGTGACTTCGAGCGACAACATCGTGGGTGCCGTCGGTAGCGGCGCGGGAACCGGCGTCAGCACAGCGCTTACCGGCGACGCCGATGCAGGCGCAGGAACCGGACTGGGAACCATCGTCGGCAGGCTCCCCAACGGCGAGCATGCGGCTGCGCTCGGGTCTGGTACCGGAGCCGGAGCCATCGTGAACAATACTCCCGTCGGCGACGGCGGAGCGGGAAGCGGAGTCGGCGTCGGAGCTTTGTTGGGCGGGTTTCCTGGGGAAAATTCTAACGACGGTTCGGCGGTTGGAGCCGGCGGAGGCCTTGGTACCGTTCTTAACAACACCCCTGTCGGTGATGCGGGAGCAGGCGGCGGCGTTGGCGCGGGTCTCCTACAAACCGACGTCAAGACACTCTTGACCCCCGACAATACAACGGCCCTCGGTACAGGCGGCGGCGTTGGCGGCGCACTCGACAACGAAAAGCTTGGCAATCTGAGCGGCGGCGCGGGAGCCGGCCTTGGCGCGTTGCTGGGCAACGTGCCGACCGCAACGCAACCAGGCGGAACGTTGGGCCTCGGCACCGGCGGCGGCGGTGGAACGCTCTATCAAAGTTCTCCGGTCGGCGACATCGGACTCGGCGGCGGTGCCGGAGCCGGCGCTTTGCTGGGAGGCTTGGGCACTCCCGGCGGCAACGCCGCACAACTCACCGGCGTAGGAACGGGCGGCGGCCTGGGAGCTGTCGTCAACAATACTCCGATTGGTGACGTGGACGCGGGCACCGGAGTCGGAGTTGTGCACTGCTCGGCGGTAAGGCTCTCAATGGCCAAAACTTCAATCCGGCCGTGGGTATCGGCGACGGCATAGGCGTCGGCCTGAACAATTCACCGCTTGGCGACATCAACGTGCGCACGGGTGCAGGAGCCGGCTTGTTGCTTGGCGGTTTCACCAGCGGCAATATCATTGACGGCACCTCGCTCGACGCGGGCGGCGGCGTAATGCTCGCAGGCGCGAATACTCCCGTTGGCCACTTCAGCGTCGAGCCGACTCCCGGTGTTCAACTTGCCGTCGGCTCCGGTTCCAATCCCGGCGGAGTCATCGCCGGCGGCGGAGGCCAAGGTTACGGCGGCGGAACCAACGGTGGTACCGCACCTGACCGCAATGGCGCCACGACGCTTGGTGGGGGCGGCAACTACGGCGGCGGCGGAGTCGTCATTCCGGGCGGCAGCGGTAATACGGGCGGCGGGTCATCGACCGTCGGCGGTGGTGGCGGCAACTCCGCAAGCTCAGGATTCGGCGGCATTGTCGTGCCCGGCGGCAGCGGAAGTTCAGGCGGCGGCAACACGCCGGGAAGCGGCGGAACTCCCGGCGTTCCTAATTCTCCAAGCGGTGATCCGACGACCGGCCCCAACACACTGATCGGTGGCACCGGCGGCAATTCGGGCGGGAGCGGTGCCGGAGGTATCGTCATCCCCGGACCAAATTCGGGTAGCGGGAGCGGCAATGGAGGTAATAACGGCGGCGGTCCGTCGACACCCGGCAATACGCTGATCGGAGGCACGGGCGGCAACGACTCCGGCAACGGCGCAGGCGGAATCGTTCTCCCCGGCACGCCTACGGGACAAACACCCGGCGGCGGCAATGGTGGCACGCCGGGCACGACGACGATCGGCGGTTCCGGAGGAAACCCTACGGGCGAAGGTACCGGCGGCATCGTGATACCCGGCACGGGCACGACGAGTACTCCGCCGACCACGATTGGCGGCGGTGGAGGCAACACGCCGGGCGGCGGCGGCGAAGGGGGAATCACCATTCCCGGTGTCACGACTACGACGACGCCGGGCACGAACAATCCGCCCGGCTCCAACAATCCCTCCGGCGGATCGCTTGGCTCGAGCGGCGGGGCATTTACCAGTGGTCCTGCAGGCTACGGCGGCTACCCCGGCTTTTACTCCGCTTCTTTGGGACTCTATGGCGAGCAAGGTCCGGCGTTTCTCGGCGTGATGTTTGAGAACAATGAACTGTTCGTCGGCCATGTCTGCCAACATGGACCCGCGGAAGCGGGCGGGATGTTGCGCGGCGATCGCATTCTGGCGATCGACCAGCAACAGTTTACCAATCACGCAGAGTTTCTCGCCTTCATGACCAGCCGTGCGCCGCTTGAGCTAGTTCAAGTTACCGTTAGTCGGCACGATGAACCCATCAGCTTGGCCGTGGAACTCGGCGGGCTATTGACGCCCGACGTTCTCTACGGAGTCGACGTCGACGGCATCCTTAGCGAAACGATCGCCGATTGGAGCGATCAAGACGTGCATGCGCAAGACGAACTTGGGTTCTTGGCAGGCGGCGAGTGGAAGATCATTCACGTGTGCCCGACTGACGCTTCGTGGGCCGCGGGCATGCGCCGCGACGACGTTCTTTTGGCGATCAACGATCAAAAGTTCGCCGACCGTGCCGAACTGACGAAGTTTGTGGGGTCGCTCAAAGCCGGCGATCCTCTGGCGGTCAAAGTCCGCCGCGGCGATGAAGAGCTGACTTTCGAGTGGCGATTCGGCGCTCAGTCGGCCGGTGCCAACTTGCATCAAGTCGCGGCCGCAAAGCCGATTGTCGTCCTCGACCGTGAATTGGCCGTCGCACGTGTCGATCGCTCGTCCGAGGCCTACGCCGCCGGTCTGCGCACCGGCGACGTCGTGACGTACGTCAACGGTCGCAAGCTCGACTCGTTGAACGACGCGGCCGCGGCCCTGGCCGGCGCTGATCCGGCCCGCGATCGAGTACATGTCGTCGCGATGCGAGGCGGAGAAGCTCGCAGCATGCTTTGGAAAGTAACACGGCCCGAGCGCTCGCAATGAGCACTCGGGCCGCGGGCGGGAGAATACCGATCGGCGTCCGCTACCAAGCCAAGAGGCCGCCGAGTGAAATCAAATGGCTTTCAAAGTTTTGGCGATCCACGTTCGAGTCGCTGCTGAAGTACGTGTACTGCGCGAAGATCATGGCGTGAGGACCGATGGTCCGCGAAAGCCGCGTGGTCAGCGTGTAGATGTTGTCTTGGCGAACTGTCGGCGGCACTTGGAATAAGTCGACGCCCTGGAAGTCGTACAGCCCGTAGGTGCCGTACACCAGCGCTTGATTGCGATTCTGAGATCCGAAGTTCTTGCCCAAGCCCAAGAAGACATTGTGCAGATCGTACGACCACGCGGCATTGTCGGCATCGTTGTAGCCGTAAGCGTAGCCGCCGAACCAGTACTGCGTCAGATCTCCGAAGTAGCGATAGCGCTGGAGTTGAAACACCGAGGTACGCGAATCTTGCGTCGGATCGATCCTGTAGTCGTTCTTTGAGAAGCTGTTATTGAACACCCAGTTGACGTACTGATTCCTTTGAAACGCGATACCGCCGCCGACGTTGCCTTGGTTTAAGAACGGGTTATGGTCCAACACATAGTGCGTGAAACTGACGTACGAGTAGGCCAGCAATCGGTCGGTGAGTCGTGCCGTGTATTGCGTCAGCGAGGTATAGCCCGTCAGATCGAGTTGTTCCACCCGCGGATGCAGACTTTGGTAGAAGTTGAACGCGGTCGTGAGGCTTTGATCCTGGTCGCCCCAAATTCGATACTGCGCGAAAACGTTGGTCTGGAACTGAGCGTCGTTTCGGCGCACCGGTGCGTTCAGCGGCGTGAGCGACAGCGGCAAAGCGAGATTCGTCACGTAGTCTGCGGTCTGGGAGAGCGAAAAGTACCAGCGCTTGCGAGTATTGAAGACGCCGTTGAAGCCGCCGAATCCGTAGCCGCCGTATCCGGGCAGCAAGCTGTTCCCGGCGGAATAGGACGGCTGGTAAGTCGAATAGCCTTCTTGGCCATACGGGCCTTGTCCGACGGTACCGGCGACTCGCTGCCGCAGCATTTGCTCCTCAGGGGTCGTGCCGCCGTAGGGCTCTTCGCGTTGAACCAATTGGAACGGCGAGGTCTCTTCGACGTAGTCGTCAGGGAAGATCGCCGCGTCGAGCTGCTCATCCGAGAAGAGCCGCATGTCCACGCCTTCTTCCGGCGCGAATTCTGCCGCCGCCTGAGGCACCGGCCGAAGTTCCGACTCGACGAAGGCCGCCGGCTCCGAGGCCACGGCGGGCGATGCGAAGACCAACGCCGCCCACGTCAGTTTCCAAATCGTGCGCATAGGGACATCCTTGCCCGTTACGTTAATTCCGTTGCGACGGCGCATTTCGATAACCGTCGGACGATCAGCAGAGCCGTCGCCGTACCATTCTTCGGAAGGATGAACACCGGCGATCTATTGGGAATACCCCGGGTACGACAACCGTCCCCGACGGTAATTTCGTACCGGGCGTGCCGCGTTTCACCGGTTTCATCGTTACGAACCGTAGGCCGGACTGCGTCTCACCGCTACGACCGGCACGGGATTGTTCCGTCTCCCAAAAAGGAGCTGCCGAAATGCAATCGCTAAAGCTGTTACTCTCGTTAATTCTCGTTGGGTCGTATGCTTCGAGCGCGTCGGCTCAAAAAGTCGGCGACCTAGTCTCCGTCGTGCGCCGTGCGGAACTCGGAGCGGGCGAGCGAACCGTCGCGGTTGTTGACGTCGGTGAAGTCTTGACGGTCGGTGCCGTCGAGGCCGACGCACTGTGGGTTAGCGCCAAGGCCGCCGGCTGGATTTCACCGGAACATGTTCGTTTGTTGGCCGACGCCGAACGCGTCTTCAACGACCGTCTCCACGACGATGCGAAGGATGGAGAAGCACTCTATGCTCGCGGTCGCATCCACTTGGCCAATGAGCGGTGGCAGGCCGCGGTGAATGACCTGACGGCCGCCTTGATGAATTCGACGCCATCCGCACCCGTCTATCTTGCTCGGATCGCCGCATTCACGAGGCTTCGACGATTCGACGAGGCGCTGGCCGATTGTGCCGACGCCATGCGAGTCGACCCTTTAGATCACCAAGCGTATCGAATGCGTGCCGGTATCCATTGTGAGCAGCGCAACTACCGTGACGCCGTGGCAGACTACAACTTGGCGGCTCGATTGTTTCCGCAGGATGGAGCCCTTAACAACGATCGTGCGTGGCTCTTGGCAACTTGTCCGGATGAAACTTACCGCAACGGCGAACAAGCCGTGCGAGACGCGAAACTTGCCTGTGAACGCTGCGGCTGGAAGCTGCACAACCGCGTCGGCACTCTCGCCGCCGCTTACGCGGAAGCGGGCGACTTCGACGAAGCGGTTCGATGGCAAGAAAAGGCCGTCGCGCTGACACCCGAATCAAGACGGCAAGCCGCGCGGTCCAGATTGAAATTGTACGAAGCCGGTAAGCCGTACCGTGAACTGGCCGGGCTTTGGAAGTGAGTTCGTGTGCGATCGGCCACATCGCCTCCATCTCAAATGGACTCTGGCTAGAGCTCGGTGAATACTAACGAGCTCCAATCAGAGGAATTCGCATTTTCGCCCCGTCGGTTATCCGCTATCAACTCAACGGAGCACTTGTATGCGTCCGGAAGACTACGACCACCTGAAATATTACGTTCTCGACGCGACCACGCCGCAATCTCTGGCGGACCTCAACAACCTGATGGCCGAAGGTTGGGATCCAATACGGGAAACTCCGCTGGGAGGTGCCGGCGGCGGCGCAGGTTTGACTGCGACGGTCGGAAGCCTGATCTTGCTCGGTCAACGCGCAGCGAAGCCGAAGACTTAGCGGTCACTAACCACCGATGCCCATCGCCGTCGCAATCCTGTTTACGATTGCACTGGTCGCCTATCGGTTCTGGCGGCGACGACGTTAAAACCGCTCACTACCCGCGAGCGACCGCATCGGCTATTTGCTCATCGGCGCACTGCGAGAATGCAAGCCCGCATTGGCAGAGTAGGACCACGACTGAGAGGCGAGCGACTTCGCGGTGGAGGTAGCCCGCTTTTGACGGCTCTTTTGGAACGGGTTGAGCGTCGGAGCTCCACAGTTGGGGCAGGCGGAAGGGAGTGCGTTCATAGGTGGGGCCCAGGGAGATAGTCGCTCACCTGGATAGGCGTCGAAATCGCCCGAAGTCCGCAGTGCGGTTTACCCATGGCTGAGAAAAGCTTGCCGACGCCCCGTAAGCCAATTGCCGACTGTGTAAAAATTGCCCAGCAAAGGCGGCCGCGGCGATACACCGCTCCGATTCAGCGGATTCGTGACGTACTCACGATTTCAAAGTAATCGCGATGCCTAGCTGCTCACCATTCGCAAGCTCGGCAGCGTGCAAAAAACATCCGCAAAACCGGCAATCGACTTGCACGCTCAATTTGCATGCAAGACGCTCCCAACACAGACGCGGGCAGCATACTTCTGTTGCTCCTGAACTCCGTAACGGCGCCGCCGTCGCTTTCCACTCATTCCGGCTGCGATTTTCCTTGCCGAAACGCCCTCCGCTTCTGCATTCGAGCCTACGCGGCATCGCTGTTCGTGTTCTTCAAGCGACGCAATTCGCCGATTCCGTTCATTTCCTTGACCACACTGAACGCGATTCGCGGTGCCGTGCTGAGAAACGAATTCGAAGTAGCCTGTCGGATTTTAGATCATGTCGAGTATGTGCGCGATCTTCGCCGTCAAGATCTCCGCGAGGGAGTTCGCAAGGGCGACGAGCTTGTTGAGCGCGTGTTCATGTCGATCGATTTTACTTCGCAGGAGTGCGCAGCGGTGGTTGATTCCTTGGAACGCTACGAGGACTGGCTGAGAGTGAAGATCGGACGAACAGCGATCCGTGAGATTCTGGACGAAGTCACGGTCGCAGTTGCCGGCGTTGCTCGAAGCTAAGTAGGAGTCGTTGTTACGATCGCAATGCGATGGCTGTCTTCAGTGGCGTCAAGTCGCTTGAAACCGCTCGTGACTTTGAAATATTGGGGAATATGAGTCATCACGCCCCATGGGAAGAAACCGAATCCGTTGTCGACGCCCTGGAGCGATGGGGATTGCTCGACGCTTTCAATATCGTGCTGGCCGCCGATCAGGCGGAAGAGGCGGCTTTACTGCTGGAGCGCGTCGGAGTCGATCGGGAGAGAGCCGAGCGCATCGTTGCCGGCGTCTTGGGGCCAGGGCGCTAAGCAGCATTCCGTGCAGCAACCATGCAACCGGACGCATCGAGGCGCACGATGGTGACCATCGCGATAATCGCGCCATCGTCCTGCTCTTCCCACGTCACTTGATCCACCAAAAACAACGCCTTCGGTTGATCCACGACGTTACGCAGCGAGATCATGTCGCGAGGCAGGGGAATCGCCGGCCAAATTCGCTCGCCGAGGACGGCTTGTCGAGTTCGAAAAATGACGCGTTCCATCGATGCCGGCGCTCTCGATTCGTGATTTCCACAATCGTGAGAATTCTAATGAATATCTGGAATTCTCCCTCCGGTAACTTCAGCGCGCACCCCGCCACGTACTTGAGCGGTGGAGAATGCGGTTCGCCGTAATGAGAGATCTAGACTAGAGCTCATTCGCACATCGTACGGCGGCAGCACTTGCCCGCTAGCGTCCGCTCTTCTCGCTTGGCGCGGGACGCTCCACGCCGTGACTGTCGAGCCACACTGCTCGGCCTTCGAAGACGTACCGCTGCAGCTCCGAGGCGACGTGCAACACGTACGCTCGCCGTTCCGGCATGTGATCCGCCGCCTTAATCGCCTCACCTAGATCATTGGTGCGGAGAATGACGATCGGCTTGGGCTCATGCCCTGCGCGAATGTCGTCGTCGTATTGAGCAGCGTAGGTTTTCATGCACGACATCGTACCGTGACCCAACTCAGGCCCCTACGCCTCTGCGAGCACAAATAAACCACAGAAAGCTCGTCGGCGCATCCACGCACGCGTGGCCGGCAACTGTTGCGCATTGCATAGCGTCGATCCGCCGACGCGACAATCAGTTAGACACTTACGCGCGACCAATATCTGCGGCACGTCGAATGCGACTTCCTGGTCGGAGGCGTCGCTATGCCACCCATCGAAACGCTCGAATGCCCAATGTGCAAGAGTCTCCACGTCGTTATCGTGGGTAGCCGATCGGCTGCGGAAACTTCTGCCGCAAAGCAGCCAACCGTTTTACTGAAATGCTACTGTCTCTCTTGTGCTCGGCCGTTCGAGATCGAAAAGCGATCAGGTTCGACCACTCCGCTGCCGCGTCACGAACCAACATAACGCGACTGCGCAATCTGCTGGTGGGAGTCCGCATGAGGGAATATCCCGACGTTTGCCTGACAGGCGTCTCCGTACAATGTCGGTAGATCGCTGACTTCCTTTTTTGGTCGCGCCTGACTTTGGGCGTTCTCATCTGACCAAGCCGGCTTTCTCCTTCGGGAGATCGGCGCTATGGGATGGATACTTTGCCGCGAATCGTTCAGGCGTCTTGCCCGCTCAACGGACGGCCGATTCGCCCTCGTCGAAAAGGCGGGTGTCGTGAAGTTGAAAGACGCCGTTACCGGGATGAGCTTCAAGTTGCTTGAGTTTAAAGGCATGTCACGGCAACAACTCGCCGCCGTGGCGACACTTTCACCGCGCGAGCACGACACGTTTGCCATGCTTGGCGAGGGCAAAACGCTGCGCGAGGCGGCTGAGGCCTTCGGCATCAGCCTGAAGACGGCCGAAACCTACCACACCCGCATCAAGCAGAAACTCAACGTCAAAGCGGCGCACGAACTCTTCGCGATGGCGCTGAGGTGGAAGCACGAAGGGGACGAAAGTCGAGCGATGTGCAGCCGTGATGAATAGTGAGGCTTGGTCGCCTTTCGTATGTCGCCGTCGCGCGTCGAGTTGAACGAGCGACGGTCACTCTGCTTCGCGTGCTTGAGAACGCAGATCCTTCAGCGATTGTCCCGCTTTAATCCCCGCGGCGACGCTGGCCTGACCGAGTGTCTGTCCGACCCCGCAAACGCACCCTTCAACGGTCGCCTTGCGGGCTTCCGCCTCGTCCGTGCCTTCGTGCATCAATCGCAAATCTCGAATCCGTATCACCACGTAATGCACGGGCACCTCGGGGCATCATTGGCCGTAACCGCTCACGGATTTCGGCCGCCCTTAAAATACTGCTTTTGCTTTTCGATTTCGTCTTGGTAGTCCTTGGGCTCGCGTTCGTTCGCCGCGTTGCCTAATGGTCGCTCAGCTTGGTTGAACGGCGAGTTCCGGGGAGTTCTCGCATTTCTTGTCCGAACAGGTTTTTCGGTCGTCGTTTTGGGTGGCCATGAGAATGCTCCTTTCGACGTAAGAATGAGCAAAGTCGGTGCCAGTGGACATCAAGCTTGCCGGTTCGCAAACAGGAGCACAATCACCGCAGGCTGTTCGGAGCGACTCGCCTGTGTTGCGGCGCGGCTCGCGGACTTTCCGGCGGGGCTAGGAGAATTGAAGATTTCGTAGAGCGTCTTCGGTAACGCGGTGCACGCAATCTGAACAGGATGGCGGTAAGTTGGTTCTCGACAAGCGTCCCGCTTAGAAGAGTAGCTCCCAGGAATGGCATTTGCGGTTTTGCCTAGCACGCAACGTCGCAGCATTCTTGGGAGCTTGAAACCATGGCGATTCTCGATTCCATTCTGCGGCGCAAAACGAACGACAAGGATGCGGTGCGCTTTGCCGTGGTCGGATTAGGTCATTTCGCGCAGACCGCAATTCTACCTGCTTTTGCGAATACGGACGGAAAGGCGAAGCTCGCCGCGCTGGTCACGGGAGACGTCGACAAGGCTGCGAAGCTCGGTCGAAAGTACGACGCCCCCGCGTGGAGTTACGACGCTTTTGCTGACCTCGTTGCGTCCGGTGCGATCGACGCCGTGTACGTCGCGACGCCTAACAGCGAACATCGTTCCTACGTCGAGCAGGCGGCCAAAGGACGCGTTCACGTTCTCTGCGAAAAGCCACTGGCCTATTCCGTCGCCGACGCCAGAGCGATGGTCGCCGCTTGCCGACGTGCGAAAGTGCATCTCATGACCGCGTATCGCTTGCACTTCGAGGCGGGCAATCTCGCGGCGATCAAAGTCGTCAAAGAAGAGAAGATCGGCGAAGCCAAGTATTTTGCATCGACCCATACGATGCAGGTTGAGCCGGACAACATCCGCACGGACCTCGAACTCGGCGGTGGGCCGCTGGAAGACATCGGCATCTATTGCCTCAATGCGGCGCGGTACGTCTTTCAAGATGAGCCGGTCGAAGTTAGTGCGCACGCGGTTCATGGAACCGATCGCCGGTTCAGGGAAGTTCCCGAAGGTGTCGCCGTGACGTTGTTGTTTCCTCGCGAGCGCATCGCGACGTTCTTTTGCGGCTTCGGTCAAACGAAGGTCTCGGAGTATCGAATTCTTGGAACCGAAGGCCAACTCACGATGGATCCGGCCTTCACGTGGAACGGCGACATCGTGCAAACCGTCACGCGCAACGGAAAATCAAAGACCATCACTTTCGAACATCGCGATCAAGTGGCCGCCGAACTCGTGTACTTCGCCGACTGCATTCGCAACAATCGCAAACCGGAACCTTCCGGCGTGGAAGGCTTAATCGACGTGCGACTTATCGACGCCATTCGTCGCGCCTACACGAAAGGCCGGTCGGTGCGTATCGGGCCGCTTGGCAAGGATCGCCGACCACATCCCGCCCAAGCCATCAAGAAGGGACCGCCGCGCAAGCCTAAGCCGGTGAAGGCCAAAGCCCCGGCGACTTAGTGAGGCGAGGTCGTCGCGACGCAGGCGCTATCGCAGTACAGCGGCCCAGGACCAGCCGGCTCGCACTGAAGTCCAAAAGCTCGCCCAATGGCACTCTGCTTGCATTGCCTGCGTATCTCGCAGACGTGCCTCATTGAAGCGGAGAAGTCGCCCTAGGAGGGGGCGGAGAACAAGAGTTCAGTACCATGCCTCGTCCCGTTTGGTCGGGTTTCATTCGCTTGAGCCTTGTGTCGGTACCGGTACGGGCCTTTCCGGCCGAATCTAAGGAAGGGCGTGATCTGGCGTTTCACCAGTTGCACGACAAATGCCACAGTCGAATTCGCTACCAAAAGGTTTGCCCGATTCACGGCGAAGTCTCGAACGACGAAATCGTCTCGGCCTACGAAGTCGAGAAAGGAAAATACGTCGTCGTCGATGACGAAGAGAAGAAATCCGCCGTCGGGAAAGCCGGGAAACGTGACGCGGGAAAGCGCGGCGGCAACAAGGCGCTCACCATCGCCAATTTCATTCCGCCCGAGGCTGTGGATCCGCTTTATTTTGAGGGCAGCTCGTACTACTTGCTCCCCGACGGCGACGGCGGCGAACATCCCTACGCACTGCTGGCTCGGGCCATGGCCGACGAAGGACGCTGGGCCCTGGCCGAGGCGGTGCTCTGGAAGCGCGAGCGACTCGTATTGTTGCGCAGCGAAGGCAAGCTGCTGACTATGTCGCTGCTGCACTACGCCAAGCAGTTGCGGAAGGCGGACGACTTTCACGAAGACCTGCCGACGGCTCGGGTGGCGGCTGCGGAACTTCGGCTCGCGAAACGATTGGTCGCAGAGTCCAGCGTCGAAGAAGTCGACTGGGCGGAATATGAAGACGACGTCCGCAAACAACTCGCCGAGGTCATCGACGCCAAGGTCTCCAAAGATGACGTGATCGAGACGACGGAAGCGGACGAAGAGGCCGCACCGGTCATCAACCTGATGGAAGCTCTGAAGAAGAGCGTCGGCGCCGGCAAAAAGCGAAACGGCTCCGGCCGTTCTTCGCGCGCGGCAAAATCGCCGGGCAAGCAACTGACGGTGATGCGCATTCCGCACGCGGCGTCGTACCGGCGTAAACCGAAGGCCAAGTCCAAGAAGCGAAAAGCCTCTTGAGCGGTCGTCTCCCGTTGCCGTTCGTCGCCACGTGTCGCCGGAGAGGTTCGCCGCATGTCGCTTACCGAGTATCGCCGCAAGCGGAACTTTCGCAAAACGGCGGAACCCCGCGGAACTCGCGGGAGCAAGCACGAACAACGAGTCTTCGTCGTTCAAAAGCACGCCGCCAGTCATCTGCACTACGACTTTCGTATCGAAGTCGACGGCGTGCTGAAAAGTTGGGCCGTTCCGAAAGGCCCGAGCCTCGATCCCAAGATCCGCGCACTCGCCGTGGAAGTCGAAGATCATCCGCTCGACTACGGCGACTTCGAGGGAATCATTCCCGCCGGCGAGTACGGCGGCGGCACGGTCATGCTTTGGGACCGCGGGACATGGGAACCGGCCGACGGGAACAAATCGAGCGGCGCGATGGAGCTACGGTCGGGACGGCTTAACTTTGTCTTGCGAGGCGACAAGCTTCGCGGCGAATGGACGCTCGTGCGGATGAAGACGGAACGAGGCCGAGCACAATGGTTGCTGATGAAGCGGTCCGATGACGACGCTCGGGCCGGCGACGGCTACCGTATTCAGATTCGCCGACCAAGAAGCGCTACCACCGTTCGCACTCTCGAAGAAATTCGTCTGGCTGCGGATCGTACTTGGAACAAACAAGACGAAGTACGAAAAGAGTCGGCAGAACCCCAGCAAACGAAAACCGCGAAGCAGAAGCCGCGTTCTCGATCGTTGCCGAAAGGTGCGACGAAAAGGAAGCCGCCGCGGTCGTTCTCGCCGCAATTGGCAACTCTGGCCGACGAGCCTCCCGACGGAGACGATTGGCTCCATGAGATCAAGTTCGACGGCTATCGCATCCTGGCTTTCTGCGACGGCCGACGAGTCCGACTGCTCACGCGCAACGGCAACGATTGGACGAAGAAGTTTCCCCGGCTCGCCGCCGCGGTCGCCGCACTGGACTTTTCCGGAGTGCTCGACGGTGAGCTTGTCGCAGTTGACGAGCGCGGAGTCTCCCGGTTTCAGAAGCTGCAAAACGCGATTCGCGATGGCCGACAACGAGAGCTGCTGTATTACGCGTTCGATTTGCCGTACTTCCACGGCTACGATCTCCGCGGCGCGTCGCTCGTCGAGCGCAAGGCGTGCCTTGAGCAGCTTTTGTCGACAAATCCGGAGGGGGCCGACGGCACGATTCGCTTCAGCGACCACGTTGTCGGCGACGGCGTGAAGATGCTCGCCGGCGCTTGTCGCCGCGGTCTCGAAGGGATCGTTTCCAAGCGAAGCGCGAGTTCCTACGAACACCATCGTAGCGGTGCGTGGCTCAAGATTAAGTGCCACGGTCGACAAGAGCTGATTGTCGCCGGTTACACGGCGCCGCAACGAACGCGCACCGGCTTTGGGGCGCTGTTGCTCGGCTACTTCGACGAACGACGGCAACTTCGCTACGCGGGCAAAGTCGGCACGGGATTTAACGAGCAGATGCTCCGCGATCTGAAACGGCGACTGGACAAACTGCATACGCCGGAATGCCCGTTCGCCGAACGGCCGCTCGACGCGCGGCGCGGACGCGTGACTTGGGTCGAGCCGAAACTCGTAGCGGAGATCGAATTCACCGAATGGACGGACGACGGAGCGTTGCGGCATCCGTCGTTCCAAGGTCTTCGTGACGATAAGGAGGCCGGCGAGGTGATGCGAGAACGTCGAGCTACGAAAACGAGCGCTAAGCCGCGGTTGCGAAAGGCGCAACGAAAGCCTTCCAAGGAGGCCGCCATCAAACGTCCTTCAGGCGATTCCGAAGTCGGCGGCGTTCGTATCTCCCATGCCGACCGCGTGCTGTATCCCGACGCGGGCCTGACAAAGCTCGACGTCGCTCGCTACTACGAAGCAGTCGCCGATTGGATTCTGCCGTACGTCGCCGATCGCCCGCTGACAATCGTTCGTTGCCCCGCAGGGCAGTCCGGTGAATGCTTCTTCCAAAAGAATTGGAACGGCACTCTGCCGCCGCAAGTTGGGAAAGTCGACGTGCCGACCGACGACGGCAAACAGCAGTACGTGGCAATCCACGATCTCGCGGGACTGATCGCCTTGGTTCAAATCGGCGTGCTGGAATTACATCCTTGGGGTTCGCAGAGCGACAAGCTCGATCGGCCCGACCAGATCATTTTCGATCTCGATCCCGGGCCCGGGGTTTCTTGGAACGACGTGCGGAAAGGAGCAACGCAAGTGCGCGACCTGTTGGCGAAGTTGAAACTGCAGTCTTTCCTTCGCACTTCCGGCGGCAAAGGCCTGCACGTCGTCGTGCCGTTGGCTCGTCGCAACGATTGGAACGAAGTGAAAACGTTTGCGCACAATATCTCGCTCGGCCTTGAGCGACACATGCCCGAACGATTCGTCAGCACGATGTCGAAGGATCGCCGCCGCGGAAAAATCTTCCTCGACTACCTTCGCAACCAACGAGGAGCGACCTCCGTCGCGCCCTACTCCACGCGAAACCGGCCCGGCGCGCCGGTCGCGATGCCGGTTGCTTGGGAAGAACTGGGCCGATTGAAAGGGCCAGCACAATTCACGGTCGAGAACGCCCTCAAGCGATTGGCGAGACGCAAGGATGATCCCTGGCGCGAGTTCTTCAAAATACGTCAATCGTTGACGCGGAATGCGCTAGAGTCGGTACGGACATTTGCTGCCGGCTAGTTGTGAAAAGCATTCGACCGGCATTCCGCAAGGTCATGGTTGACCGCTTACCGCCGCATTCGCCATAGGCGTGGATTGCGACATGAAGGCTTAAGTCTTGTTCTGCGCTTTACAGCGCTATCAATCAATGCGTCCGCCGCTCTGTTTAGTAGCGACATCCGTCGATTACTCCGCAACAGAGACGTCCTCTCATTGCGCGATACGTGTCCTGAGCGGTCACCGATTACGCAGTTCCATTGCTCTGCCTCAACGGTGAATGCCTAGATTCTTCTCTGGAATGAGAATTGCCTAGACGACGCGGCATCGCTTGTATCGCCGTAGTCTCCGGAGTCAGGCTGCCATGGCTAAGAAGCCGCAAAAGTCCGCCCCCTCGTCGATCTCGCAAACCACGGGCAACGCCGGAGAAACGCATCAGCGGGCCGGCGGAGAAGCCGAGTACCTCACGACCGACCAAGGTATTCCGATCGCCGACAACCAGAACTCGCTAAAAATCGGCGAGCGCGGGCCGGTGGCGCTCGAAGACTTCGTGCTGCGAGAAAAGATCACGAACTTCGACCACGAGCGGATTCCCGAGCGGGTCGTACATGCCCGTGGCGTCGGCGCGCACGGCTACTTTCAACCGAGCAAGTCACACGCGAAGTTGACCCGCGCGGCGTTCTTGCAGGATCCGTCGGTGAAGACGCCGGTATTCGTCCGCTTCTCGACGGTGGCCGGTAGCGAGGGCTCGCCCGACTTGGCGCGCGACGTCCGCGGGTTCGCCGTAAAGTTCTACACGAGCGAAGGCAACTACGACCTCGTCGGCAACAACATTCCGGTGTTCTTCATTCAAGATGCGATGAAGTTTCCGGATCTGATTCATGCCGTGAAGCCGGAACCGGATCGCGGGTTTCCGCAAGCCGCCAGCGCATGATACGTTTTGGGATTTTGCGTCGCTGACGCCCGAAAGCACGCACATGCTGATGTGGGCCATGAGCGATCGGGCCATTCCGCGCTCGCTGCGGATGATGGAAGGTTTCGGCGTCCACACGTTCCGCATGATCAACGCGAAAGGCGTCGCGACGCTGGTGAAGTTTCATTGGCGACCAAAGCTCGGCACAGTGTCACTCATTTGGGATGAAGCGGTGAAGGTCAACGGCGCCGACCTCGACTTTCACCGCCGCGACCTGTGGGAAGCGATTCAAAACGGCGACTATCCCGAATGGGAACTTTCGATACAGGCTTTCAGCGAAGAGCAGGCGGCCGAGTTCGATTTCGACGTGCTCGACCCCACGAAGCTGATTCCCGAAGAAGTCGTTCCGTTGACGCCGCTGGGGACGCTGGTGCTCGACCGGTGCGTCGACAACTTCTTTGCCGAGACCGAGCAGGTGGCGTTCTGTCCTGCCAACGTGGTTCCCGGTATCGATTTCTCGAACGATCCGCTGCTGCAGGGACGACTGTTCTCGTACCTCGACACGCAATTGAGCCGGCTTGGCAGCCCGAATTTTCACGAACTACCGATCAACGCGGCCAAGTGCCCCGTGCGGAATCAACAGCGCGACGGCCATATGCGGACGACCCTGCCGACCGGACGCGTGGCTTACGAACCGAACAGCCTCGATCCGACGCAAGCCCGTGAAAGCGTCGATCGCGGCTTCGTGAGTTTTCCTGCGGCGGAAGCGGGAGACAAGATGCGGATTCGGCCGGAGAGTTTCGCCGACCACTACTCGCAGGCCCGGCTGTTCTACAAGTCAATGACGCCGCCCGAGCAGCGGCATATTGTCGGAGCGTTCGCATTCGAACTCGGCAAGTGCGAGACGATCGCCGTGCGTACGCGGATGCTCGGCCGACTGATGCTGGTCGATCGCGAACTGGCGGAAAACGTCGCCGCAGCGCTCGGGATGGAAGGACAGGCGGATAAGCTCAAGCCTGCCGTGCCTGCCAAAGACCTCGAACGTTCGCCCGCCCTGAGCCAATACGCCAAGGCGCAAAAATCGATCGAAGGTCGTAAGCTGGCCGTGCTCGTTACGGACGGAGCGGACGACAAGTTGCTCGCCGCGATTAAGAAGGCCGCCAAAGCCGAAGGCGCAAAGGTCGTGATCGTCGCGCCGAAGGTCGGTGGATTCAAGACGGCTGCAGGAGTAATGATGCCGGCCGACTTCGCGCTCAACGCCGCGCCTTCGTGTTTGTTCGATGCCGTGGTCGCGGCGCCCTCGGAAGCCGGCGTCGAGCAGTTGCTCAAGACGGCCGCGGCGGTGGATTGGGTGCGCGACGCGTTCGGACATCTCAAGGCCATCGCCTACACCGAAGCCGCCGGGCCGCTCTTGGCTGCCGCCGGCGTAGAAGAGGAAGCCGACGCAGGCGTGGTCTCGCTGAAAGGCCGCGACGATTTGCAAGAGTGGATCAACGCAGCCAAGGAGCATCGCTTGTGGGATCGGGAGCCTTCGGTTCGCTAGCGCGCGATCAATCTTGGAACGTCACGGAGGACGTTTCAGGATTTTCCTTTTGATGAATACCCCGAGCCATCATGGCGGAAACCTAATGTCCGAGGTCGAAGTGACTTATCCGGATTCATCACTTCCCGATTACGCTTTGGAACTTTCGGCATTTCATCAAGCGTTCGCGGGAGAGTTACGAGCGTTGACTCAACTGCCGCCGCTGAACAGGGGAGGTTGCGCCTTGATATCGGTTGCGGAGACGGATTCTATACCGAGCTCTTGGCCGAGCGAGTGGGGCCGGGCGGAAGGATCGTGGGCATGGACGTCAACGCGGGCTTTTTGGATTTGGCCGCGCGACGTGTGCCGCCCCAGGGTGCGGTTTCCGTTGAGTTCAAGCAGGTCCGATTGCAGGATGCACCCAAGGTGTTGTCCGAGCGCTTCGACATTGTTTGGTGTGCGCAATGCCTTTACGACTTCGCGGAGCCGGTAGCCGCAGTTCGACGAATGGCACAGCTTGTTCGGCCGGGCGGGACGGTGGCGGTGCTTGAGAACGATACGCTCCATCAGTTGCTGTTGCCCTGGTCGATGCGACTAGAGCTTGCATTGCGGGTGACGGAACGTGCGACGTTAGAAGAGGAGAGTGTACAACCCTCGAAGTTCTATGTCGGCAGGCGGCTGCCCGCACTGTTGGCGGAGGCCGGACTAGAGCCTCTTGGCTTTCATACGCAGACAATCGATCGAGTCGCTCCGTTCGACCCGATTGTGCAACTCTTTCTCAAGTCGTACTTTGCCAAGTTGATCGACCGCGTCAGCGGGCGGTTATCTCCCGAAGACCTTGCTGAGCTGCGCGAAGTCGCATGCCCCGAAGGCAATCGCTATCTGCTTCGCGACCCGTACTGCACGTTCACTTGGGTGAACATGTTGGCCTGGGGACGTCGACCGGTCGACTAGATGTTATCGATAAGGACCGCGGAGCACGGTCACACGGTTGCGGTGCGAAAGCGATCCTTGACGGGGATGCCTGAGGCGACACGGTCGACTCTGAATCCTGAATCGTCGGAACTTATCGCGGCTTTCGACCTGCCGACGCTCGGTCTCTTGGCGGCGGGGCTACCAGTGAGGTCGACCTCGGTTTGACGGCCTCTAGCGGTGTTTCCGCCGGCCCGGCGATTACTTCGCCGGTGGGTTTGAAGCGCGAACCATGACACGGACAGTCCCACGTCTTTTCCGCGGAGTTCCATCGCACGAGACAACCGAGATGGGTGCAATACGCGGACCGTTCGTGGAGCTTACCTTGCTCGTCCCGGGCACACGCTACGCGTTCGCCGCCAATGTCAAGAAGCTTGCCGCCGCCTCGCTTCACGCTGCGCGTCGAGCTTCCTTCGGCGCGGCTCAGTCGGTCTTTGACGAAGTAGTAGGGATAGTCGACGTTTTCAACGAGATAGTCCCATAGACCGCCGCGCAGTTTCTTGCGATCGACCGAGAACAACTTACTCCAAGGATTGTTTCGTCCGGCGATCGCGTCACGAACCATCATGCCTGCGACCGTGCCGAACGTCATTCCGTTACCAGAGAATCCGGTGGCGACGTATTGGTGCGGCGCAGATGGGCCGATGTAGGGCAGCCCGTCGTTGGTCTCGATCACTTGGCCGGACCAACGACGGTCTGGCTTGGCTTCGGGGATTAACTTCCTTAGAGCCCGTTCCAAATTCGCAAAGCACTTTTCGGTGTCGTTCGCTTGGCCGGTTTTGTGGTCTTCACCGCCGAAAATTACGTAATCGTTGCGACCGCGGTGGTCGACTCGCAGGTAGTAGTACGGCTCGCTTGTGTCCCAATAGCTCGCGTCAGGAAGAAGGCCGGACGAGATTTTAGCGCCGATCACATACGAGGAGTAAGGAAAGATTTTCGTCTGAAATGCTGCAGGCGCTCGCTGTCCCGTTGTTTCCGGTAAGCGGTACATGCGTGGCAATGACGACGTTCGCGGCTTCGACGACGACGTCGCCGACATGCAGCCGTTGCGGATCGGCGTCAAATTTGTCGACTTCCGAATGTTCAAAGACGTCGCTGCCGTCTCCCTGCACGAAGTCGGCTAAGGCCGTGAGGTACTTCAAGGGATGAAACTTCGCTTGATCGGGAAAGCGAATGCCCGGCACGTTGAAATATGGCACGGACTCAACAAGAGTCGCCGGGAAGCCGAGCCTTCGCGCCGTCTCGGCATCTCGACGGAGTAAGGCCGTCTGCTTGCCCGTTTTGTTCTCTTTTCCGGACAGCGGAGCGCACAGATATCCGGGCACGCGGTGAAAATCACAATCAGCTTTCAATTCCGTAACGATCGACTCGATCAAATCGATCGCTGCGGCGCCCGCTTCCCAAACCAGCGCCTGCGGCTTCGTCGCCGAAGTTTTTGGCGAGGTTGGAAACACGTACGTCGGTCACATAAGTAAGATGCGCCGTCGTCAATACGGTGTCCCCGGACGCGAGACGGTCACGTTCCAATAAGCAGACCTTTTTACCGGCCCGTTTCAAAAGATAGGCGGCCGTGAGCCCGGTAAGGCCGCCGCCGACTATCGCGACGTCGTAACGAGCCGAATTCTTGATTTTGGTCGCCCGCTTCGGGCGGGTGGACTGCCAAATTGGTTCGGGTTTCATCGTTTAAGCTCTGCGTCAGTGCGCGGCAAACGTAAAAACGCTTCGGCCCCTTTCGCACGAGTTGGGGAATATTTAACGAAGCGCAATACGCGAGATAGGTATTGAACTTCCACGAGCAAAGCCTATGCCCGCGCACCGTGGCATTGGTCGCCACGGAGATGCTTCTAACTGCGCACCGGCCGATATGCCGAGTGGCATTTAGGGTGACGTCGACGACATTTTTCCGGTTCTCAGGCGACTACCAACAAGATTCCGTCGACTCGGTCGCAGACTTCATTAGTGGAGCATGCCGCTAGGACTGCTCCGCCACGGCCCGAGCCAGTTCGCGCCGTGTCATTTGGTACGGCAGAAGCCGGAACCCGTCGATGCGACCGACTTCGCAAAGCCACACGTCGTCGCCGCGCTGCGCGACGTACATCGCTCCTTCGGTGATACATCGCACGATCCCATCGGCTTCGGTAGGCGTTAGCGCCCGGTCGAGGTCATCCGGCTCGGCCATGTCGTCTGCTTAGAATGGAGGCTAGGGCTATCTCATGGTGATCGACTAGCCGCCCTTATTTAGCGAGAGTTCGCAACGATTGTCGCGTGATCCGCACAACCACGACGGCCGCGTCGGGCGTTACCCGACTGCGCAGCAAAGCGGCCCACCGCCGCGCACTTACGAGCGCGACGACGGGCCAAGCGATCGCCGAATTATTATCGGGCTTTTGCTTTGGTCTTTCGCTTTCTGGGCGATGCCGGAGTTTCTTCGTCTTCCTCGGCATCTTCCGCTTCGACGTTGATCTCCGCCGCGAGTTCCGTGAGAGACTTATCGGTCGCCCCTTCTTCGTCGAGAGTCAACTGTAGCAGCTTGGCCGCCTTGGTTTCACCGAGCAACTTGGCGTACGTCCGGACGCAGCCGTAGCCGGCGATCTCATAATGCTCGACCCGCTGTGCGGCGGCGATCAGCGCGGCGTCCATCACTTCCGGCTCCATATCCTCTTCCATGACTTCCGAGCCTTCTTCGATCAAGCCTTCCATGGCTTTGCACTTCTTTCCTTTCGGACTTTCCCCCAATGCATCGAAGATAGTTTCCAAGCGTTCCACTTGCGTCTTTGTTTCTTTGAGGTGCTTCTCAAATCCCTTTCGCAATGCGGTCGACGTGGCGGCTTTCGCCATCTTGGGAAGCGCTTTGACGAGCTGGTTTTCAGCGTTGTAGAGGTCTTTGAGCTCTTCGATATAGAGCTCTCGCAAGGATGCGATCTTCATAGGGGAAGCCCTGATAAAGTTAAGGGATGGAAATGGAGGTTGGTGAAAAAGCAAACGTCGTGCCTTCGTCGGGCGCGGCCGCGAGTGCAGCTCTACAGATGAGCACGACGCAACACGAGGTCTCAGGTCGAAGGATCTTCGAGAACATCGAGATTGTTCTCGATGCGCAAGCTATTCGCTTTGGCGAAGCCGCGGAGAGTCTCTTGGGCGAGTTGCTTGTGGTAGAAGGTTTTGACGGTGCCGCGCAAAATCAGCCGGCCGTTATGAAGCTCGGTTTGTGCGTCGAGGCTGGAAAAGCTGCCGTTGCCGGCCAAGAGTTCCGTCGCCTGCTTGAGGAGCAAGTCCGTGGGGATTTCGATCATGCTCATGGAAATGCTCCGACGTTGGCAGGTAGAAGAGGGGCATGGGAGGAAGAAAGTCGGCCCGCGGCGCGAGGCCCCGTTCTCGTTGCGAACCCGCCCTTTGCAAACCCGATGCCGCGATCTTTCGGCGCGACTCGCGAAGATTAAGAGACCGAGAGGAGGCTGTCGGGAATCACATGACGCGTCTCACCGCCGCGCCAACGGGCGCAATTTCCGCATCCGCTCGGCGTGCAAGTTGCTTGTGAACGTATACGGGCAAATTACGCGTTGTTTCGGAGCTACCGTCATGACCCCTTCGCGAAATGTTACGACGACGGCGCACGGCTTCGCCGATTACACCATCGGCACATTATTGGTGATCGGCCCTTGGCTGTTCGGGTTCCAAGATCATTCCCTGGCCACGATGGTGACGGTCGGCTTCGGACTGACCATGATCGCGTACAGCTTGGCGACCGATTACGAGCTCACCGTCCGTCGGGTCATTCCGCTACCTGCGCACTTGGCTTTCGACGCCGTGAGCAGCGGGCTTCTGATTGCCTCGCCGTTCTTATTTGGGTTTGCCGAACGAACGTGGATTCCGCACCTCGTCGTCGGATCGGTGGCAGCAGGCTTGGCCGTGCTGACGGCGTTCGCTTTGGGCGTGGAGCATCTTCTCTCCCGTCCGCGACGCCGACGGCGCCTTGCCCACTGAGCGAAGGTTGAGCACGGCGAGCACCGACAGATATCGCAGGCGTCGGGAGGCTCCTGACTTGTTCGAGATTTTCCTGCAGCCACACTACAACGTGCCGACCGTAGCGCACTCTCTCGGCTCGGTTATGTTCCCCCCGACCAGCGCCGCGATCGGTATTTTCTTGTGCGCACCGCAAGACGCACGTTTGTGACGCCATGCCGCGGGGCGGCAATCGACCTTCCGCTCAAACACAGATGCCTCCGACTTCGAAGCAACTTGAGCAACAACTCGTAACGTTTCGGCAAGCACACCCGGAGCCCCGGACGCCTGTGCAGCGGCGCTGCGTCAAAGCTTTGGAAATCTCGCTGGCGATGACGCGCGAAATGGAGGCCAGAGTGCCAAAGGAAATCGAACCGCCCGCCGTCGTGATCGAATCGGCGGTCGTTACACCGCATGACGCTTTCAGTTTCGGTGCCATCGTCGGTTATCAATAGCAAGACAGGCTTCGAGTTCTGCGGAAACTGCGAAACTCTCGAAATCCTCAACCCAATTTATTGGGCTTCTCTTTCGGCGGGATCACATCCGGTGATTTCGGTGGATCCGCTTCTCGACCCGGCAGAGGGTCAATCCGCGGGCTTGGGTCGGCCTGCGGGATTTCCGGCTTCGGAGGCGGCATGATCTCAGGCTTGTCCGACGGCTTGCCGGGGAGTTCGGGTTTGTCTCCGGGTGTTGTGCTCATGTCGGCTCCTTGGGATGTCCACGTTTGTCGTACGCCGGCGGGATGTAGAAATTCAAAGTGACCAAACGCCGCCGCCCGGTATTGGCGATGCGATGCATCTCTCCCTTTTCGATCAGCAGAAGCGAGCCGGGTTTGAGTCGTACCGTTCTGGTTGCCTTCTTCGTCTTGCCGACCGTCGCCCGTCCAGTCCCTTCCATGACGAACATCCATTGCTCGCTGTGACGATGCTCGTTGCGAGGTTTGTCTTCGCTCTCGCCCCCGGGACCAAGTACCATCCGCAAGGCCTGGGCATCGCGGCTCGTGGCCAAGCCGACGAAATCGCCGCTACGGGAATTGAAACTTACGAACTTCATAGACGCGACGCTGTTGAATTGAAGACATCAGGCCCACGGGTCCATCACCACTTTGATGCAATCGTCTTTCTTATCGCGGAAGGTTTTATAGGCATCGGGCCCGTCTTCCAGCTTCAGGCGATGCGTGATGATGAACGACGGGTCGATTTCACCTGCGAGGATTTTTTCCAACAGCGGCTGCATATAGCGCTGCATGTGGGTTTGGCCCATCTTGAACGTGAGACCTTTGTTCATAGCGGCGCCCATCGGTATGGCGTCGAGATAACCGAAGTAAACGCCGGGAATGGAGACCGTGCCTCCCTTACGGCAGGAGTAAATGGCCTCGCGCAGCACGTGCGGACGGTCCATTCGCATCGCCAAAGCGGTCGTCGCCTTATCGAGCGCGTCGCTCAATTGTCCGCTGCCGTGCGCTTTGGCGCCGACGGCGTCGATACACCGATCGGGGCCGCGGCGCTTTGTCATTTCGTCGAGCCGCTCGGGGACGTTTTCTTTCTCCGAGTCGAGGGTTTCCGCGCGACCGTACCTCTCCGCAAGCGCGAGCCGCTCGGGCACACGGTCGATCGCAATCACTCGGCCGGCGCCGAGCATCCAAGCACTTTGAATCGCGAATTGGCCGACGGGCCCGCAGCCCCAAACGGCCACCGTATCGCCCGGCTCGATGCCGCAGTTTTCCGCGGCCATGTAGCCCGTCGGGAAGATGTCGGATAGGAAGAGCACGCGTTCGTCGTCGATGCCCTCGGGAATCACGACCGGCCCGACGTCGGTGCGGGACTCGTACGTATTGCGCCTGCCCGCCGGGAAATCCCCCGAGCATGTGCGAATAGCCGAACATTCCCGCCGGCGATTGGCCCATCGCCTTGCGGGCTAGATCGGCGTTAGGATTCGTTTCGTCGCAGGCTGCGAAAAGGCCCTTGTCGCAGAAGAAGCAACGTCCGCAAGCGATCGTGAACGGCACGACGACCCGCATGCCGGTCTTGAGCTTGCGGACATTGCTGCCTACTTCGACCACTTCACCCATAAATTCATGTCCCAACACGTCTCCCTTTTCCATCGTCGGCATCAGACCGGCGAACAGATGGAGATCCGATCCGCAAATCGCCGTGCGCGTTACTGCGCACAATGCAATCGTCGGGGTCGAGAATGGCAGGGTCCGGAACCGTCTCCAGTCGAACGTCTTTGGTTCCCATCCAACAAATGGCTTTCATCGTCGCACTCCGTGAAGGAATCAATGCGTGACGACGAAGGCATGCCACTTCGTCGAGCCCGCCGCTACGACTTCCTTTTCTTTTTGGGAACCTTGGCTCCCTTCTTGCGAGCTTCGCTCAGCCCGATGGCGATCGCCTGCTTGCGACTCGTCACCTTCCGGCCGGAACCGCTCTTGAGCGTTCCTTTCTTCTTGCGACGCATCGCGCTCTTCACCGACTTGCCGGCCGCTTTGCCGTACCTGCGCGACTTCTTCTTCGCCATGACTCGCCCCCAGTCGTCAAAACTCACTGCCCGTACAGGTCCAGCCGACATGACGGAACCCAAGCAAGTCATGTACCTTCGAACGAATCGATTAACACTCAACGAAGTTGATCCGACGAAGCTTGAGCCACGCTACTGTTCGTCTCGTCCTGGGCGGAATAACTCGTGGCGGACGTCATATGGGGCGGTTATGCGATTGCTCCCGCCCGCCAACCTTGCAGCCGACTTCAGAGAAGCGGGGCGGCGTTCCGCCGCATTATGCGTCAATTGATACGGAACGATTGCGGGTTTTCCACAACAACAAACGGCCGCGTAGCCGTCTTTGTGCGTGGTCATTCATCGCTCGACCCGCTCGGACTCCATTCGCATTCCGCGGCACGCTGCTTGCTGACGAGGTTTCTACAACTTCCGATTGGTGACTCAGCGAGCTTCGGTCCTTCGTAAGCTCCGTCGGAAGAATCGAACAACACACGTTTCGCGTGAGGAGTCCAGGGATGAAACGTCACAACTTTCGCAGTGATTTCCGGCGGATATTGGCAGCATTTGTCACCGCGGGCGCCATGAGTGCGACCGCTTACGCGCAAGTTCCGGGTGGTCTCGGACTAGGCGGCGTCGGCGGCCCCGGCATTGGCCCTTCGATCGGCCCAGGTTTAGGGCCGATCAATGTTGGTGGGCCTGTTAACAGCTTCCGTAGCATGCCAGGCCAAGTTCAGCAGCGGCTTCCCAATCGCTCGCAACTCATGCAGCCTGCTCGTTCGACTGTGAACCAATCTGCCGCCGCCGTGAACAACGTCGGTAATGCAACTCCATCGGTCAACCAATCGTTCGACGTCGCCAAACGCGGCGCTCTGGGCGTCCAAGTCGCGCGCGAGGCACCTCGCTGACGGTCACCAACATCTACGACGGGAGCGTGGCGCAAGACCTGGGTCTGCAAGTCGGCGATCAGATCGTCTCGATCGACGGCCGACAGGTGCGCACTCACGCCGACCTTGTGGGCGCTTTGAACGCGGCGGCGGACGCGGGCCAGTCCACCGCGATTACCATCCAACGCGGTGGCCGGGAGTACAACCTTACGGCCGATCTTACCGGGCAAGCGGCCCTCGACTCCGCTACCCAACTGAAGTCGCAAGCCGCGGCCGACGTCGGTCCGGCCATCGACAAAGCGACCGCCTTGGTCGCTCGCACGCAAGGGGAAGTTCAGCAACGTCTGACGACCGTGCGCGACGACTTGGCGAACATCCGCGAGAACCTCGGTTCCAAGGTTCAAGAAACGGCCGAACAGGCGGCGCTCCCGTGTCGACGGTCTCCGCGGCAAGGTAGCCGACGTTCGCAATCGACTCGACGATATCGCGCAAAACACGGCGGACGACGTCCACGAGCGCATCATCGATCTCCGCAGCGACATCGAACGGCTTGCCGGCCAAATCGACGAAGTCGCTCGCAATACGCTCGACAGTTCTAAGAGCGTCGTCGCCAATACGGCGGATTCCGCCGCCGGTACGGTCGCCAGTGCCAAGCAAGCCGTCGGGGATCAAATCGCCAACGTCCGCCGCACGGCGGAGTCGACTACCGACACAGCCTCCGGCGTCGTCGGCAATGCGGCCGATGCGGCGAAGGCAACCGTCGCTAACGCCGTCAGCGCCGCGAAAGTTACGGTCGACAACACGAGCGCCGCGGCCGCACGCAGCGTCGATGATGCGAAAGCGAATGTCCGCCAAGTTGCCGACCAAGTTCGTCAAGATCTCGACGGCGTGAAAGATCAGTTGCAAACCACGATCGACTCGGCTCAAGGCATCGCCCGGGCCAAACTTGTCGCCATTCGCCAAACGGTCGATGAAGTTCGTTCGACCGCCGCCGACAAAGTCGACGACTCGGTCGATACGACAAAGCAAAAGTTGTCGGACGTGCGCGCCCGCCTCGGCGATCTTCGCGCTCGCGTCGATGACATTGCTCGTGATACCGCCGACGACGTACGCGACCACGTGACGAACTTGCGCGAAAAGATCGATGCGACGATTCGACGCGTTGACGAACTCGCGGAGAATAGGATCGGCGGCATCGACGACATCGCCGCGAAAGCCGCCGGTAAAGTGAACGAGGCCGTCGATGGCGCCGTGGCTACGGCCAATCGTGCCGTAAACAACGCTTCCAACGCGACCTCGGCCACGATCGAACGGGTCGACCAAACGGTTGTGGCGGCCGGTGCGAAGGCCAACGACGCCGTCGATACGGCCGCCGCCAAAGCGAATGCGATCGTCAACAATGCGTCTGGGCTCGTCGACACGACGATCAAGAACGTCGACTCTAAGGCGCAGGATGCGGTGGCCGGCGCCACTGGCCGGGCCATGACGACTGTCGACGACAACGTCACGGCGCTCAACCAAAAGCTGGCTGACGTGCGAGGAAGCGTCGAGGGGCTCGATGCGAAGCTTACGGAACTTGCCGACGACACAAAGGGCGCGGTGCACGATAAACTCGCAGCTGTCCAAGAGAAAGTCGTCGACCTGCGCGATGGGGTGAAGGATCGCGCCGGCGAAACCGTCGAGCAGGCCCGCGCTCGCCTGCAGGATGTACGGACCAAACTGGCCGGCATCCGCGAGGATCTTAGCGACATTGAGCCGCAAGTTGACGCCGCTATTCGCAGTCGTCTGGCGATTTTGCGAGCCGAAATCGAAGCCTCGCTCGCCAAGCTTTAGTTCCCCCCAGTACCCGTGTTGAAGGGTGTCCTACTAGCCGCGTCTTTCGACGCGGCTAGTTTTGTTTTTTGGGGTAGCTGTGACCGCGAGTCACGGCCGATCTAGCGTGCGTAGGTCACGCCCAGTGATACCAGATCCGAATTGTAGAGCTGCCGCGACACGTTCGAGTTGCTCTTCAGATACGTGTACTGTGCGAAGAGCTGCCAGTTGTCGCCGATCTTGCGGCCGTAAAAGAGCCCGGCGTTGTACAAATTGTCGGCTCGGAAAATGTTCGATTGAATCGGATCGGCGCCGATGAAATCGTATCGGCCGTAGCCGCCGGTCAGTCGCACTTCATTGCGGTTCTCGTCGCCGTAGAGAAAGCGAATGATCGCGTAGATGTTGTTCACCTGATACGCGAACCCGCGGAACACGGCGTCGGAGTATCCGGTGCCGTAGCCGGCCTTCACGTAGTTGTTGCGGTTGTCGTCGAGATACCGAGTGGCTTCCAGCGTGCCCGCGTAATTATCGGAATTGAGAAACGTGGAGCCGCCGCGAAAGTTCGCGTTGGAGTAGTTCGTCCCCAAGCTCAAATCCCAAAGATCGTTGGCCCGCAGCAGGGCCGTGCTGCCGATGCGGTTCTGGCTCACGAACGAACTGCCCGACAGAAAGTAGTACGAATACGTGTAGTAGTTCGTCAGCGTCACGCGGTCGGTGAGTTGAATCGCATGTTGCACCGTCGGCGTGTGGCTTTGTAGATCGAGCTCGTCGACGTCCGGGTGCATGTTCTGATAGAAGCTGTAGCTTGCCGTCAGCACGCCGTAATCGCCGAGTTGCCGCTGGTAGCTCGTGGCGGCCGTGGTTTGAAATTGAAAATCGTCTTCAAACACGCCCTGCACGTCGTTGCTCGGCGGCACCGGTGCAAGACCGAGGTTGCCGAGGATGCCGAGCGTTTCCGCCTGCCCGAGCGTGAGAATGCCGGCTTGCGCGGGATTACCCACCGGCGACAAAAGCACGTTCGACGGCGTCAGCCCGATCGGCAGCGCGAGGCTCGTGCCGTAATCCGTCGTTTGCGTCAGTGCGAACGACCACGGCTTCAGCGCGCCGCCGGCCGCTTTCTGTCGGCAGATTGCGCAACACTCCACGAGATCGAACTCTTCTGCGCCGGCGTCGGTCGCCTGCCGTGCGAACGGTTCGAAGTCGGGCTCAAGCCCGGCCGCATAATTCTGTGCCTGCCATGCCAAAGCGGCACATAAGCAATACGTCGCGAATGCAGCTAATCGCATAGGAATGACACCGCCCGATGTAAGGACTATCTAGCGAATCGGCTGAATGGGGGAATCGCATGATCGGCCGCCGCTCCATCCCTACAAATTTCCAATCTCGAAGAACTGCATGCCGGCAGCTGCGGCACGGCAGAAGCAAGAACGTACTACATCTACTCAAAAAGCTACGCATTCTCGCCGTTTCGATAGCTTCCCTGGGCTTTGTGACTAAAATCGGGATTTGGAGTAATTACTCTAAGTATCTCCTGGTCACCGCGCATTGGCGATCGACCGGGTGGGCAGTTTGCGCCTGTAAGGGAGCTGTTTTCTGAGTACGTCCGTGTCGATGGCTAATGAATCAAAAACCGTCTTGCTCGTCGACGACCCCACGACGATGCGCCGCATGGTTCAAGCCAGCCTCCGCCTCGTTCGGCGTGAAAATCGCCGCCGGGGCCTTTTCGTCCATTCCAAGCAGCACGCACGCCGATTGGCGCAGCGAATCGGCAAGTTCGCGGGATCTCCTTCGATAATCTGTGCATGAATGACGGAATGCCTTTGGCAGATTCGGCTTGCGCTATTGCATAGTTGATTTATGGGCCCACGTTTGGTCGCCTCCGAACTCACATCCTTCGTAAGTCATTTGAACGTAATGGAATAAGCACAGAATTGATCGTGTTTTGCAAACGAGGTTCTTCTATCTAGCGATTACTTGCACCTCCTTAACCTTCCACTGGCCATCAGCGTACTTCAAATCAACAAACCAGTTGTGTCGGAGTGGTATGCCGAGAGCATTTGGGGCATCCACTTCACCTCGCACTTGCCAAAGCCCTTGTCCTTCATGCTTGGCCACAATTGAATCGGCGATGAACTCGGCCTTGCTGGGCACTTTGAGGCGATCACGGACGAGCTCCTGAGCTCTGGAAATCGCACCTGACGCCGTTCCCTCCGGATGTCGCAACATTCCAAATACGACAAGGCCGACAATGCTTGCAACGATGACAAACATCGCGATTTTGAAAGAGGTGCTAAGCGATCTGGGCTCGTTCAGAAAGGCTTGTGGGTTCGCAGCCCGGGCTTTGGAATAGCCCGTGGCCACGGGTGCAGCTTTATCAAACAGGCCTTGTACGGTCAAAGCTTCTCGCCATTCGCCTGCAGCGCCGCGCCGAACGTGATCATCGGGACCGATTCGGCCTTCCCGCGCCATCGTGACCAACTCGGCCGCGTCCATGGGGCCGGTTTCGGCCCCCATCACTCTCACATAGAACTCCTTGGCCATATCGCACCCCAAATGAAACGGAGCGCTGAACCGAGCCGCTCGTCCGGCCCCCGCCAAGGGGCTTCACGGAACAGCATCGGCCAGCGCCCCTTTCGGGCGCGGCTATGATGCTGCTTCCATGAATCGAGAGCCTTGCGGCTCAAGTTGGCGGTTTCGGACGAAGCAGGTCTAGCACACGCTAGTTCGGATTGTCGGCCCGCACGGGCCGTTCAGCATTCTCCAGGTGGTCTCAAAATCGAATGCAGTCGAGACCCTCAAACTTTAGCTGTGTTCCATGCTCACAGCAAACGGGGCTTGGGTCGCGAGTCCAAGTCGACTACCGATGGATCGACCGGAGATAGCTGCTATGGCAGCGACCAAGAATAAACCGCGACTTTGGCGGTAGCGATGACGGATCTGAAATCGCGAAATTGGTCGATTTGATTATTTGACCGTTTTTACCTGTTACTGAAGATACAACAGGCTTTCCAAGTCGCTACTAATATTCTGCTGCCCGAGGGAGCGCAGACCGACCCCGGCAATTGCCGGGGTCGGTGGCGATATTCCGCCGCCCTTCGGTCGCTTCGACCGCCCGGATCCTTGGTAACGCGGCATCCGGGTTTCACCCACCGCGTCGAGTCCTGAGCCCAGTTGTGTTCGTCGTCACCTGCAACTGGAGGAGCATCGAAGGATTTCGTCAACAACTTGTCGCGGTACCTAGTTGGCCTTTGCAATCGGCGTGTTGACTTCTACTACCGTTTCCCATCAGAGGGTTTTCGATCGGATCGATTTATGGCAATTTCTGAATTTCTCCTTGGTTCGATGTGCACCTTGACCAAACAAACAGCGATGAATTGACAAGCGACAGACAAGATCGATCACCAGTTCTTGGCTTCGAGATTGGCAGTGGCCATTTCGTGTGATCGTTTCCGCGCGACCGGACTGCGAGTCCGAGCTTGCGTCGAGGGCTCGGTGAGCCCGGCTTGCTCGGAGAGCGCGGCAAAGAATCGGCTTAAGGCCTCACGCGAAGTCACGCGACGGCCTGCACACTGAAGTGTTTCAAGCCGGATGCCCTTAAGGCCTTTCATTGCCCAGCGGTAGATCGCAGAAAGATGGACCGGGCGGCCGCTTCGGCTTGCCGGAAGAAGTAAGGGGACTTCGGCGAGCGGCACAAGGTGCTCATTGTTCACGTCGATCACGGTTTGACTCCTCAAAATGACAGATCACTTTGAGAAGTTCTGCGAAAGAACGCGTACTGCCGATACATCGCGACGTGTCGCGAGATGTGCGCCGTGTACGCGCATGATTACTGCCCGCCCAGATCCAGTGCAACGGCAGTAGCGTCCTTAACAGTTCGGAACCGTAATAGGGGTTTCAAGCTCCGATTCAGGTGCCCCACCGCATCTTGAAGCCTGCGTTTTTGCGGTCGTCTTTCTTTCGGCGGGAGAGGATCGTCTATTTCGACTGGCCAACCCAACTCTTGAAACGCCGTTAGGATGCGTTGTTGATCACCAGGCGGACGACTGAGGCGAATTCTCCTAAGCACACGGTCAGCCAACCTCAGAATTCCATATCCTGCTGATTCAGTCCAAATGAGGTCCGAGCGAAGGACGCCTGAAGGCGAGTCAATGGTATCGCCTTCCAGGCCTAGTACCGCCGGTTCGGTCTGTGAGTTCTCCACGAGATCTGGTGTGACAGCTGAATTCAGCAAACTACTCAGGCTGATGATCGACTCACGAATTCGCTTGATAGGTTCTGCAAGGTCTCCATTGGCGACACGCAGCCGTTCACACAATGCGGCGCCGTCTCCTCCAACGAGGGCCGCCGACAGCGACGTAAACGCCAATCGAATAGTATTCCAGTCGGATGGCCATCCCGAAATTGCCAACAGTTGACTGATTTCGAAACCCATCGCGGAGGCTGACTGATATGCGTTTGCGACTAGCGAATCCATCGCCTTTTTGGCTTGAGCCCGAGTGGACTTGATGACACGAAGCGCAGCCGGCAACTTTCGGGGGCGACTTTTCGGATCGTTGATCCGTGCTAAACAACGTCGCGCTGTTAGCGCTAGTTCTGCTTTGTCGAGCGCTGCGGACGCCAATCGAAGGCAACGATGTTGCTCTGCACGTATAAAAAATCGATTGCAAACGTCATCCAAGTTCAAGATTTGAAGCATTCGTTACACGTCGGTGGGCGCAAGGCCTCGTGAATTGACACTCGATCTAACGAAAGAACGAGTGATCATGCTATGCGTAGTTGCTTCACCGCGCACAGCCCCCTAGCGTCCAAGCTTCAACCGACCTGCGTGATGAACGCTGCAGCGGCCTTAAAGTCCGCCTCGGCATAGATTTGCGTCGTGCCGACATCTGTGTGGCCGAGGATCAACCGAGCGGACTCGATTCCAAAGCGGCGGCGCAATTCGGTCGCACAAGCGTGCCGCAACTGGTTAGGCGACCAGCAATGCTCGGCACGCCACTCACTTGCAAGCGTCTGGCGCTGAGCCTTCTCCGCGTCTTCAAGCTTTGTGGCGATCTTGCGTAGTTCCTTCGGCATCGCGAACGCCGCTTCACACCCTCGAGCAATGGCCCGGTTGTAGCTGGTCGTCGTATAGCGTCCGCCGGCAGGTCGCTTTGCATGAGCCGCCCGATTGGTTCCCGGCCGGTTGCCGTAGCCGATCGGTGTCGTCCGAGCTTCGTGCATTCGCTCACGGCGTTTACGCTCGCTCTCGGCCGGCACAAAGCAGAATGCCTCGGGATCGCGGAGCAAATACGGACGGAGCAAATCCTGGGCCTTGGGTCCGATCAGAATCGTTCGCTCTTGGCCATGATGCTCCGTCTTGTGGCGGAGCGGTCGATAAATCCAAACTTCGCCCGAGCGGTCAATGTCGCAGGGGCGCATGAGGCACATCTCGCCGGGCCGAGCCCCTGTGAGGCGTTGCAGACGAACCATATCGGCCACAACGGGCGAAAGATGCGACAGCGTGGCTTCCACGACGGCGTCCGCTACCGCGCGAATCGGCTTTCGCTCCCGGGCATCGGTCCGACCGCGCCGCAGTCCTGGTAGGGCACGCAGGGCATCGTAGATGGCCGCGGGGATGAGTTCTTTGCTGACTCCCCAGCGGAAGACCCGCCGGATCCGGTCGACTCGAGCATTGATCGCACTGCGTACGTAGCCTTGCCGCACGAACTCGTTGCGGACCACCTCCAGCGCCAAGGGGCCGAATTCGCGAGCTTGGGTTTTGCCGTAGAGGCGTCGCAGCGGCCGAACCGACGAGGCAATCCATTCCAACTCGCTGGTCGGATCACCGCTTGGCAATCGGTAATAGGCTTCGGCATGGGCCCGAAATGCATCGAGCAGTTCGGTGATTGAAAGATCTGTAGGACCTCCGGAGCCGGACGGCAAGCGGCGGCCGTTGGCAAGCCATTCTCCGACGACGCGGTCGCACTCGACCGCCGCCGTTTTGCGATGAGTGCCGAGGTAGATTTCCCGGTCGGAGAGAGTGACGTAGAAGCGGCCGGTGGCCTTGTGGAAGCAAAGCTTCGGCAAACGGTTCGACATGGTGCGGTTCTCCCGAATTCCGTCAGTGACGGAAATCTTCAGGGGATTCTGAGCCGCACTCTCGACCGTCGAGAGGTAACGTAAGTCTACGTTTCAGCGATACTTCGGACTAAGTCGGGGCGACAGGATTTGAACCTGCGACCTCTTGCACCCCATGCAAGCGCGCTAGCCAGTCTGCGCCACGCCCCGAGTACGTCTGATCTGCGGCAAGAACGTCAAACCTGTTCGGTCGACGCCTGCCACCACGACGAGGCTGTGAGTATCGCAGATTGCCGTGGGTTGTTCAACGGCTTCCGCAGCCCGACGCCGGCACTCAAAACATCCCCAGCTCTCGCAAAATCGACGGGATTCGAAGCAGCCCTGCACGCAAGCCTATCGCGAGACCGTGCAATCACGTCGCGCAGACGAATCCGTACGACTTACGCCTGCCGCCGAGTTATGGTGACGACATTGCTTGCCCCGCCGCAGCCCTGAAATATCGCCGCACTTTGCCGATAGGTTTGCCATGCCCAAGCTTCGATCCTCATTGTTCCGCCGTCGCAATCTCACTCTGCGTCTGACCGTATTGATCGTGCTCGCCGTGGCTTGCCGACTCACCGAGGAGCACAATGCGGTCGCTCTGGATCGCTTGCCGTACAACCATTCAGGTTTGGCCGTCGATCTTGGCGTCGGCCTGTGGGCTTGGCCGGTGCCGTGCGATGCCGACGGCGACGGTGACTTCGACCTCATCGTGTCGTGCCCGGATAAGCCGTCGAACGGCATCTGGCTGTTCGAGAATGCCGCGGGCGATACCTCCAAGAACAAATTTCCGGTGTTTAAGCCGGCGAAGTTCATCAGCCGCACGATGCACTATGCCTTGCCGAGCTACACCGATACGACGAAGTCGGCCGACGGCGGGTTGCGAGTGCTCACGCCCGGCGCGGAGTATCCTGACTTCTTAAAGACCGGGCTCACTGATAAGCACGTGCTTGGCGTGTCGTCGAAGTTCTACAAGCCGCCAGGGCCGGCGACGAAGGGCCCAAAGATGCGACACAACGAGTGGCGCTACGCCGACTACGACGGCGACGGAGCGCTCGATTTAGTCGTCGGCATCGAAGATTGGAGCTACTACGGCTGGGACGACGCCTACGACGCGTCCGGCAAATGGACGATGGGGCCGCTGCACGGCTTCGTCATGCTGCTGCGCAATGAAGGAACGACGGCCGAGCCGAAGTATGCAAAGCCGATCAAAGTGAAGGCGGCCGGCAAACCGGTCGACACGTTCGGTTGCCCGACGCCGAACTTCTGCGATTTCGACGGCGATGAAGACCTCGACCTTTTGTGCGGCGAATTTCTCGACGGCTTCACCTACTTTGAAAACGTCGGCACGCGCACGAAGCCGGAGTATACGAAGGGGAGGGTGGTGCGCGACGACGCCGGTCAGCGCACGGCGATGGACCTGGAAATGATCGTGCCCGTTGCGTTCGATTGGGATAAGGACGGCGACTTCGATCTCATCGTCGGCGACGAAGACGGCCGAGTCGCCCTCGTCGAAAACAGCGGCAAGCTCTCGTCCGACCGCACGCCGGTGATGCTCGCGCCGCGATACTTTCAACAAGAGGCCGACACTCTAAAGTGCGGCGCGTTGGCCACGCCGGTGGGCGTCGATTGGGACGGCGACGGCGATACCGACATCGTCAGTGGCAACACGGCCGGCTACATCGAGCTGTTCGAAAACTTGAGCGGCCCCAAAACGGAACAACCGAAATGGGCCGCGCCCGTGCGGCTTGAGGCCGGCGGCAAAACGTTTCGCGTGCTGGCCGGCCCGAACGGCAGCATTCAAGGACCGGCCGAAGCGAAGTGGGGCTACACCACGCACAATGTGGCCGATTGGGACGGCGACGGCCTGCACGACATCGTCTACAACTCGATCTGGGGCAAGGTCGAATGGCTCCGCAACGAAGGCACCAAGTCGGCGCCGAAACTCGCGGCCCCGCAGCCGATCGAAGTCGAATGGAACGGCACGACGCCGAAGCCGGCTTGGACCTGGTGGCAACCACGGGGGAAGCAACTCGTCACGCAGTGGCGGACCACGCCGGTGCTACACGATTTCAACGGCGACGGCTTGCTCGATTTAGCCATGCTCGACGTGGAAGGCTACTTCGCTTTCTTCGAGCGCGCCAAGCAAGGCGATAAGCTCGTGCTGTTGCCGCCGCGACGCGCTTTTTGCAACGAACGCGGCGAACCGCTGCGACTTAACGCGGGCACGGCCGGCAAAAGCGGACGCCGCAAGCTCTGCGCGACCGACTGGAACGGCGACGGCCGCGTTGATCTTCTGCTCAACTCGTCGAACGCCGACTTCCTGCAACAGGTCGACGGCCCGAGCGCGGCAAGTAGCTCGGACGATGGGAAACCGCGCTGGTACTTCCAACATGTCGGCGCGCTGGCGGAAAAGAATATCGAAGGGCACGACGTCAGCCCGGCGATGGTCGATTTCGACGGCAACGGCATACCCGATTTTCTCGGCGGGGCCGAAGACGGACGCTTCTACTACTTGAAGAACCCGCGGGCGAAGTAAACCGGCCCATTTGGAAATGGGACTAGCGGCGAACTTCGGCCAGAGTTTTCGTCAGAAACTCCAGCGAGCGGGTCGCGGCCGTCGGGCCTTCATGGCTATGGCGACTTAGCTCCACGTACACGCCGCCGGAGTAGCCGATGCGCAGCAGCGATTTCAGCACCGGCCCGAAGGCGATTTCTCCGTCGCCGAACATCAAATGCTCGTGCGCGCCCGCGCGCATGTCTTCGATATGAACGTTGACGAGCTCCGAACCCCAGGCTTCGATCGTGCCGGCCAGGGGCAACTCCCCTTGGCACTGCAAGTGACCGACGTCGAGCGTAAGCTTCAATCGCGGGTGCGGAAGCTCGGCCTTGAGGCGACGATAGTCTTCGAGCGTGTCGACGAACATTCCAGGCTCGGGCTCGAAACCGACGGTCATCTGCTTTTGCTCGGCGTAGTCGAGCACTTCGCGCAGACCGCCGACGAGTCGTCGCCAAGCGGTCGCCTCGTCCACGCCGTCGCGCAGAATGCCTGACCAGATCGAGACGCAATCGCCACCGAGTTCCACGGCCGCATCGATGCAATGCTTGTAAAACTCGATGCGCCGGGCACGTCCGTCCGGTTCGCTCGTCACGAGCGTCGGTTCGTGCTTGGTGCGCGAGTCGAGCAAAAATCTCGCTCCGGTTTCGACGACGCTGCGCATGCCCCGTTCGTCGAGCAGCCGCCGCATTTGCTTAATGCGCGAGGCGACGTGACCGCCGTACGGATTCAAGAGGCCGTGATCGATCGTCAGCCCGACGCCGCGATACCCCAGGTCGGCCAAGAGCTCGACCGCTTGGTACGCGTCGTGATGGGCGAGGCCGTTGGTGTTGTAGCCGAAGAAATACATCAGGCGACTTTACCACAGAGACACAGAGGCACGGAGAAGACGGGAGAGCACAAGTATTCCAACTCTCCTTTCTATGCCTGCCTTTGTGGAGAAAAATTAAGTCGAATAAACGTAGCTGCCCAGAATCTGCATGGGAAAGAGCAGGGCGACGACGGCGATCGAGTACGGCAACGGCGTGTGGACGGCGGCGATGATTGCGGCGTCGAAAATGATGATCGCGAAAATCGCTTGCTTCACGGCGAACTGTACGAGCCGGGGCGAGGGATCAATGATCGCCGGCAGCGCTCGACGCACCGTGAAGAAGGCGAACAACGTCCACATCGCCGGCCAAACCCAGCCGTGCAGGATGTTCGGCAGCGGCCACATGAAGTCGGGCAATTGTTTGTCGGCCAAACGGGGAAAATAACCGAGGAGCGCCGTGCCGGCGAGCATCACGAGCATGCCGGCGAAGAGCCCGAAGCGATTACTTTCGGCTTGGGCCTCGGTGCGGGCAAACCACGTGAGCCCCACGACATACGTGCCGATGCCGGCCGCGACGCACCAATGCATCGGATGCCAATTCAACGTGCCAATCGTGCCCAGGCTCAAGCCGAGCAGCACGTTCAGGAAACGGCAACCGCCCATCGCCAGCGGCGCGAGCGGCGTGCGTTTGAGCGGGCCGTCGTAAAGCACGACCATCAAAGCCAGCGCCGCGGCGACGACGATCGGCGTGAGCGTTTCTCGCAGAGCCGTCACGGCACCGGCCAGCGCGACTCCGGCGAGGAGCAACGTCCAACCCAGCGTGCGAGCCGTGCCCAACGCGATGCGGCCGGAAGGGATCGGACGTTGAGGTCGCTCGGCCGTGTCTTGTGCGAGGTCGAACACATCGTTCAAGACCATGCCCGCCGTATACAGCAACGCCGACGAACCGACGAGCAGCACAAACGCCGGCCAGTCCGTGAGGTCGGCATGTGTGAGCAAGTACCCCGCCGCGACGTTCGACACGGCCGTGAAGACGTTGGGGAGGCGGCAGAGTTGAAGGAGGGCTTTGATTTCAGGCATCGGTCAAGTCGACTGTTCTTCCTCGTCAAAGCTCTCTTTTACCAAATCGACGTCGGTGAATACCCGAGAATACGGCAGTGAGATGTCGTGCGCTTTTAGGACGTTTTGATAATGCAGAAGCCGATCGATCAGGGCGTTACTTAAATCTTCAGCATTTTCTAGAAGTTCTCGGTTCTCCAACTGAAGTCCCGCGATCGCAACCCTAATGTTTCGCGCTAAGTTGCAAAGAGCTGACAACGAGTCGCCCTGTATAACGCAACCCGGAAAACTTCGACCTGGCGGCTTGATGATCGCGTAGTTCGACGTCGAGGAATAGACTTCCAGTTCGTGTCGTTCCATGGATTGTGCCGCCTACTTATCGAAAACAATCCCCAGCCGCTTCGCGCAGCCTTGCAGGTATTCGAACGCTTCGCGTGCCGCGGCGTCGGGATCGTCGATATACGGGTAAAGTTCGACGGTGATGAAGCCGTCGTAGCCGGTGGCTTGGATGGCGGCGAGGGTCTTTTCGAAGTCGATCGCACCGCGGCCGGGTACCATGTGGGCATGCACGCGCGAGGGGGCGATGTCTTCGAAGTGATAGTGTCGCGTGTGCGGCGCCATCTGCGCAACCCAATCCTGTGGGTCTTCGCCGACGCAATAGGCATGGCCGATGTCGAAATTCAAACCGACGTAAGGCGACTGAATCTTTTCGACGAACTTCAGGTACTGATCGAACTTTTCGATCATCAGGCCCGGCTCAGGCTCGATGAGCAGGCCGACCTGATACTTCTCGGCGACCTCGACGCACGGCATCAACTCATCGTAGAACGTGCGCGCGGCGTCGTCCCACGATTGGCCCGGCTCCAGAGGTCCGCCCGGTTCGGTCTGCAAGTTCTTCGCGCCGATTTCAGCGGCTAATTGCAAGGCCCGTTTCGTGTGTTCGCGGCGAATGGCCCGATAGTTCGGATCAGGCTCGATCCACGACGGATGCCAATACGGCTGCCGCGGATCGTTGACGGCGTTCATCATGAAGCCGTTGACGTTCGAGACGCGGAGCCCGTGCTTCACGAGCGAATCCGTGATCGACTTGCGACGCTCCGGCAACAAGTTGACCGGCCAAGCGTGCGGAACGTCGGCCAACACCTCGAGGCCCGAGTAGCCGATGCGGGCGATTCGATCGATGGTCTCTTCGATCGAAAACTTCATGTAGGCGTTGGAACTAAAGGCAAGTTTCATCGGCAAGTCTACGGGCGGGTGCGGAGAAGGGCGGGGAAACCGACCATTCTAATCCGCAAGACTTGCGCTCGCCATGAGCCGGGAAAGGCCCGAGTACGTCGCACTTACGTTGCAACGCTCGCCTCGGAACAAGCAAACCACTTAAGCATCAGGAAAAGCCAAGCGTTCAATCCCCGGGCAAGAGGGGCATTGACCGTCGGCGACGGCGTACTGCTCGCGGCAACGTGGGCAATAGGAATGAACTTCGGGCGATTCCGGTCGCGGCGGTGCGAGAAGTTCGTCGTAGACGAAGCCGCACTGGCCCGCGACCTCGGCAAGCAAATCCAATTGCCGCGAGTTTGACCAACGCTCCGTTTCGATTTGCTTGGGAGACCACGCAGCCCGATCGTGCTCACCGGCCGAATTCGCGGACGCGAGCGGATGCTCTAGGTCGAGCAACACCGCGCGGAGATACTTTTTGAACTCATCCGGGGCAAGCAACTGCCGACCGACCGCTACGGGATGAAACCCGGCAAAGGCATCGGCCGTCACCGCGTCGACCGCGCGAACCGTCGAGAGCGGCGCGATGAACGTGACGACGGCATGCCCCCACGGCAAACGTTCGCCGGGCCCACGCAGCTTGGCCGCGGCGCGGAGGTAAACGAGCGATACGAGGAGCGTACCCGCGAAGAGCCCTGCGAGCCAAAGCGGCCAAGCCAAGCGTGCGCTCTGATACTCGAGCAACATGACGATCGCCGTCGCCATGTAGATGAACAGCAAGTTGCAAAGAAATCGAAGCGGGCGAACGGCCGACGCGACGGCTTCGTGATGGGCGCCGACGAGTTTGTCGTCGACCGTCGAGGCGAGAAGTTCGTCCAAGGCCGTGAGACGATCGCGCGTCGGCAATTTCGCAAGCCGTGCCAGACGGTTTTGCCAAACGACGGCAGCTCGGGTCGATGGAAAGGCGACCAACAATTCGTCGTCGACGAAGAGCTTCTTGTCTTCGCGTTCAACGTCAATCAGCCGTTCCCAAGGCGCGAACCGATGCGTGGCCGGGGCCGACGTTTGGCCGGGAGTCGATTGCGACGAATAGCCTAAAACCCCGCCGGGCCCGAACGAAAGCGGCCAATTGCCGACGCCGACGACCGTGCCCAACGGCGGCAACGGATTGTTCCACACAAAGCCGCCGGAAGCGTTGCCCAATTGCGCGCCTGGAAGCGAGCGATGAAACACCTTACCGGCCAGGGCGCGGAATACGACGACGTCGGCCCGCCACCAGCGGCGCAATCAAACAAATAGATCGCCGCGACGACGACCAGCAACACGTATTCTTCGGGCATCGCGGACCTAAACGCTCGCCTTGCTGCGGCCCGTCAACTTGCTGAACAAGCCCTTGATCGCGGCGCCGATCGCGATGAACACCACGATGATGCCCTTGCCGAGCTTGCCGAACAAACCGAAAAACTTGGCGAGCAAGCCGGTCTTGGCCGCCGCGGCGAGCCCGCCGCCCGCAACAAGTGCGGCCAAACCGTAGGTGGCGATCTTGTCGCCGTCGCGGAAATCGCCGTAGGTGTTGCCCTGCGTGTAATGGAAGCCGTTGATCAAATTCTTGTATTGCGGCACGGCCGAATCGAGAACTTCGGGGCCGCAAACGAGCGTGGCTTCCATCACACCGCGACGTCCCAAGATACGCGTTTGGTAGTTGAGTACCGGATTGCCTTCCGATTCGGCGGCGATGCACCACTGCAAGTTCTTCGTGGCGTCATCGTAGTTCGGCGGAAACTTCCAACCGGTGATGTTTAACGTGGCGACGCCCATCTTCTTGCGTTCTTCGTTGCCGGCTTCGTTACCCGCCTTCAAGCTGTCGAGAATGGCGTCGGCGTCGAGCGACTCCTTCTCATCGTCCTTCACATACCCGGAATCGTTGAACTCAAAAACGACAAACCACGACTCATCCGCCGGCTGAATCGTGCCGAGCTCCTTGCCGTTGGTGACGTTGCCGAAGGCCTTCATCATCTTCACGGTGTCGGCCGCGTTGAAAAATTGGAAACCTTTCGGCACGTCGATTTCCGCCCCGGTCCCGAGCTTCATCTTCGTCGGGCCCACATTGACGCGCAAACCGAGTACTTGAGCGATGGTTTGTTCGGCCTCGGGCGCATCTTTTTCAACCGCAGGCTTCGCGGTCGACGGCTTGGCGGCAGCCGGTTTCGTACCGGTTGCCTTTTCGACGGCGGGATTCGTGACGCCCGGCTTCTCCCCTTCCGCGTTGGCCGTGCCGGTCGCAAGACTGATGACAAACGCCGCGCATAAAACGCGACCGAAGAACTTCAACGACGACATGACCGAGGCTCCGAAAATATCACGATCCAAGAAGGGCGGAGTTGCTAACCGCACCTCAGGGTTGTACCACCAGGAGGTGGCATGTCAAGTTTTCGCTCCCCTCGAACTCGCTACGGTCGTGAACCGTATTAGGCAACATGACGCCGCACCTTTGTATTCCCTTGCCGGTGAAACTGGCTTACACGGCCTTCGTCGCCGTACTCGTACCCGTGTATTGGCGTGATTACGGCCCGACCAATTTCTTGTACTTTTGCGACGTCGCGCTGCTCCTCACCGTGGTCGCCGTATGGCGGGAGAGTTCGCTCTTGGCGTCGATTGCCACGATCGGCATCGTCGTGCCGCAAACCTTGTGGATGGTCGACTTTCTTTGCGAGCTTGTCGGCGTGCGGCTGACCGGCATGACCGGCTACATGTTCGATCCCGGGCTGCCGCTCTTCACGCGCTTCCTTTCGTTCTTCCACTTTTGGCTGCCGTTGTTCCTGCTCTGGCTTGTGCGCCGGCTCGGTTACGATCGCCGAGCGCTCGTGTGGACGACGCTGGGCGCTTGGGGCCTGGTGCTCGTCTGTTACTTCTGGATGCCGCCTCCGCCGGCACCCAGCGATCAGCCGAACCTGCCGGTGAACATCAACTACGTTTACGGCTTCGGCAACGAGCGGCAGTCATGGATGCCGCAACCGCTGTATTTGGCACTGATGATGGTCGTGCTGCCGGCCGGCCTTTATCTTCCCGCACACTTATTGCTGCGGCGGTGGAAGGGCAGGGGGGCGGAGTCCGCAGCGGCCTGACGAACGACGATTAGTTGTCGTGCTCTTTATAGACCATATCAATGGCCAGGCCCGCCGCAAGCAACAGTGCCGCCAGAGCTCCTTGCTGCGGCACGGCAGGCGAGAGTTCGATGTGGTAACTGTCGGCCGACGTGAACATTTCCTTGAACATGCCGCCCCATTGCTTGCTCACCGTGCCGAGTTCGGCGCCGCCGGAATCGAGGAAGCGAAAATTGAATCCGGCCCAGTTGCCTTTGACTTCAGCCGCTTGATTGCCGGCGGCGTCGTAAACATAGAAGCCGCCGCCGATGGTAAGCAGTTTGCTGCGAAGCGTGCCGAGCAAGTTTCCCTGGGCGTCGCGCACTTCGACGCTGGAGCGAATGAACGTGAATCCGCGGTGAATCGTGAGCAACGGCGGACCGTCTTCGCTTTCGGAAATCACGATCGTCGTCGGCAGCGACTGCTTGAGATTACCGAAGATCCGCAAGATCTGCATGAGCCAGCCGACGTGTTCGACGGCGACGCCGAGCTGTTCGCCGGTCGCAGCATCGTAAATGTCGTAACGGTCGGTGATCTTGAACGCACCGACATGTTCTTTGACGGCATAGCTGCGACGATCAAGCATCGGACCGTTTCCTGACGATATCGGCCGGAGTAAGGCGCGAAACTAGCTGCTGGCGCTACGATAGGCATTGAGCGCTTTATAGAACACCTTCCGTGAGGCGACGAGCGCCACGACCGAGGCGACCGCGGCATAGCCTGCAAGCTTCCAGTCTTGCGACGCCAAGGGCCAGGCCATGAGGCGAGCCGGAACATTGGCCACGAGCAAAATCGGCACGGCGAACGTGAACGCCAGCCGCAACGGCGTGCCGAACGGGCCGTCGTAGATTTCCATCGGGTAGCGAGAGAAGTTGGTGATGTAGAACCAGAAGTCGTACAGGCTTTCATTTCGCCCGAGCCAGACGCTGATTGAACCAAGGCCGATCATCAAGCTGTAGAGCATCGCAACGCCGCAGAGCATGTAGAACACATACAGCACGACTTGCAGCGGCGTCGGCCAAAAATCCAAGCGTGCGAGCGACACGCCCAACAAGATCGCGGCAAACACGATATTGGCCAGCGACGACCATTCGAATTTTCGCAACGACAGTAAAAACTGCGTATCGATCGGCTTCAACAGCGCGAAATCGAGGTTACCGGTTCGGATCAGGTCGCTCAGTTCTTCCATGTTGGTCATGAAGAAAAACTGGACCACGGAGTTGACGAACAGCGTCGTGGCTAGAAACACGAAGAACGGCCAACGACTCCAACCGGTGTCTGCACCAAGCTGGTCGGTGTGCTCAAAGATCACCAGATAGAGCCCAAGCTGCATAAAGACCCAGGAGAGGGACGAAATGCAGTCGAGAATGAAATTGCCGCGAAACGTCATCTCGCGCACGAGCGAATTGCGGGCGAATTCACGGAAGACGGCGAAGTAATTCGGTTGCTGCATCGTATTACCCGCCGAAGGCCGAATAGCGTTTCAACCCGAAATGCATCGCCGTGCGGGCTGCGACGATGAACGCCACGGTCCAAGCCGCTTGGCCAAGCAAGCCTTGCACGAGCTCAGCGCCTTGAACTTTGCCCAAAAACACCGCGGCCGGAAAATATGCGAGATACTGCAGCGGTTGATAGAGCACGATCGTCCGCCACGGCTCGCTGAGAATGGTCAGCGGGAACATGTGGCCGGAGAAGAAGAAGTTGAACAGCATGTACACGAAGAGCAATGACGACACTTCCAGGAACCAAAAGCCGATCATGCCGAGCGTCGCTTCCAAGAAAAAGCCGAGCAAGAACGACATCATGAGCGAGAGCACGAACGCCGCGAACGTCGGAGCGTCGGGCCAGCCGTTGAAGTAACCGCGGCAAATGTAAAACACGAGGGCAAACGGGGCCGTCGCCACGGCGTAATAGACGAGCTTGTGCGCCAGGCGCGAGAGGAAGAGAAACGTCAGCAAGTCGATCGGCTGCACGAGATATTTCTTAATTTCGCCGGACCGGACTTGTGCGGCAATCGAGCCGGCCAAGCCGGGCATGCTCGAAAAAGCCCGAGCGATGTAGGTGAGCAGGTAGTATGCGATAAACTCGTCGCGCGTGAAGCCGCCGATCGCGGCAGGCCCCCCGGCGCCGACGAACACGGCCGTCCAGAGGAACGTCTGTGTGATGATCGGCAAAAATCGCATCAGCGTGCCGAGCGCAAAGTCACCCCGATAGACGAGCCGCTCTTCGATGCAGATGCGGAGGATCGTCCACCAAACGCCGACGCGCGACGTGATGTTGGCAGCGGCCGTGCTCATGCGTCGGTCGTCGCCAGCGACGCCTCCGCGCTTTGGAACATGTCGGCGATTACTTCTTCCAGCGGCGGGTCTTCGACGGAAACATCGCTGACGACGTGATCACGCAATACCACGGCCAGCATTTCCGCGACTTTCGGGCGGTCGACCCGCAACTTCACTTTGGCGCGCGGGCTTCGACGACCGTGCCGAAGCGGGAGAGATCGGGAAGTTCCATGTCGTCGGCGAAGGCGAGCGTCACGACTTTGTGACCGCTGAAACGGTCGACGATTCCGGCGAGCGAACCGTCGTACATGATCCGGCCTTGTGCAATGATCACGGCGCGGCGACAGAGAGCCGCCACGTCTTTCATGTAGTGGCTCGTCAGCAGAATCGTGATCTGCCGAACTTCTTGATAGTGCTTCAAGAATTGCTGGATATTGTGCTGAGCGACGACGTCGAGACCGATCGTCGGCTCGTCGAGAAACAGCACCTCGGGGGAATGAAGCAGCGCCGCAATGAGCTCCATCTTCATCCGCTCGCCGAGCGACAACTCGCGCACCGGGCGACCGAGCAGTTGTCGAACTTGGAGCAGTTCGGTGAGTTCGTCGCGTGTACGATCGAAGTCCTTCGCGTCGATCCGGTAAATCTGCTGGTGCAGGCGGAACGATTCCTGAGCCGGTAAATCCCACCAGAGTTGATTCTTCTGCCCCATCACCAAGGCAAATCGGCGGCGATAAGCATGCTCGCGTTTCCACGGCACGTACCCCATCACGCGGGCCGTGCCGCCACTGGGATGAATGACGCCGGACAGGAGCTTCAGAGTCGTCGTCTTGCCTGCGCCGTTGGGACCGAGGAAAGCAACGAACTCTCCTTGGTCGACGGTCAGATCAATGCCACGGACGGCATCGACCGTGCGATAGGTACGTTGAAAGAGGCCGCGAACCGCGGCCATCAGCCCTTCGTTCTTCTGGTAAACACGATACGACTTCGTAAGGCCTTCAATTTCAACGACGGGCATGCGGCATTTCGCAGTTCGGAGTTCAGTTTCAAATAGCCGCGTCGCTTGCCGACGCGTTCATGGCCGGCGGCATTATACGCACGCTGCGAATTCCGAACATTCGACCTCGCCGGCCGTACTTGCCGGCGTTGTGGCAATTTCCCTGTTTGGCTAAAATTTCAGGCGGTCGGCAGAATGGAATTGCCGCCACCGTATATCTGTATCCGCCACACGCAGCCACGGAGGAGGCGTATCACTCGCGCCGTCAGAATCGGGATCGGACACGACACCCACCGCTTGGGGCCCGGCTTACCGCTCCGGCTCGGTGGAATCGACGTTCCCCACAGCCACGGGCTCATCGGGCATAGCGACGCCGACGTCCTGCTGCATGCCGTGACCGACGCCTTACTCGGCGCCGCGGCTTTGGGCGACATCGGCGAAATGTTCCCCGACAACGCTCCGGAAAATCGTAACCGCGACTCGGCCGACATGCTTCGTCGGGCGCTGGAGCGGGTCAAAGCCGGGGGTTGGAGCGTCGTGAACGTCGATTGCATCGTGTTCGCCCAATTGCCGAAACTCTCGCCGTACAAAGACGCGATCCGCCGCCGCATCGGTGAATTGCTGGAAGTACCGGCCGATTGCGTCGGCGTGAAAGCGAAGACCGGCGAACAGGTCGGGCCCGTCGGCCGGCAAGAAGCGATGATGGCCGAATGCGTCGGCGCTGTTGGAACGCGATTAGTTTTTTCGACGAACGGAATTAAGTCACTCCCTGCCTTTGCGAAGAGTTTCCGCCGTGAATACGACCGCCGCCGCTCCGAGCCGTTCTGCCGCTGCAACCGTGGCGCCGAAGTACCCGCTCCGCGTGTACAACACGCTCTCGAAGACGAAAGAACCGTTCGAAACGCTCGAACCGGGCAAAGTCGGCATCTATCTCTGCGGCCCGACGGTCTACAAGCCGAGCCATATCGGGCACATGGTCGGTCCGATCATCTTCGATTCGATCAAGCGGTACCTCACGTACGTCGGCTACCAAGTCACGTGGGTCGTCAACATTACCGACGTCGACGACAAGCTGATTGCCGAGGCCAACAAGCGCGGCATGACCATGCAGGCCGTCGCCGAAGAAATGACGGCCGACTACCACCGCAACCTCGGGGCTATGGGCATCGACACGATCGATCACTTCCCCAAAGCCACGGCGCACATGCAAGACATCATTGACTTCACGCAGAAGTTGATCGACCGCGGCTTCGCATATGCCTCCGACGGCGACGTCTTCTTCGACGTCGGCCGCGACCGCGAATACGGCAAGCTTAGCGGCCGTTCGCTCGAAGCCATGCAAGGCGAAGGGGGCGGTGCGGCAGATCGGAAGAAATCGTCGGCAGACTTCGCACTTTGGAAAGGGGCTAAGCCGGGTGAACCGTCGTGGAAAAGTCCCTGGGGCGAAGGGCGACCGGGCTGGCATATCGAATGCTCGGCCATGGCCGGCAAGATCCTCGGCGAATCGTTCGATATTCACGGCGGCGGGCTCGATCTGGTGTTCCCGCATCATGAAAACGAAGTCGCTCAGAGCGAATGCTGCAACGGCAAGCCGCTGGCCAAGTATTGGCTGCACAACGGCCTGATGCAGGCTTCGGGCGAAAGCGGCAAGGTCGGCGGTCGCTCGCGTCAAGCGGGCGAAGTCGGCGCGACGAGTTCCGTCGCCGAAGGAGATCAAGCGGCTCAAGAAGCCGGCAAAATCGGCAAGAGCAAGGGAGCCTCGGCGTTCAGCGAATTGCTGAAGAAATACGCGGGCGAAACGATCCGCTTCTTCCTGCTCTCGTCACACTATCGCCGGCCGATCGACTTCAGCGAAGAGCGAATTGACGACGTCGAAAAGGGCCTCGATCAGTTCTACCGCTTCTTCGAACGCTACAAGCGCGTGACTGGCGAGGACTTCTACACCTTGGCCGCCGCCGCGAAGCGCGAACAAGGCGAATACACGCCGGGCGCCGACGTGACCGAGCAGGCGATCGCCGAACATCGCAAGAAGTTCTTAGAAGCGATGGACGACGACTTCAACACGGGAGGCGCCATCGGCGACCTCTTCGAGTTGGTTCGGCTGCTCAATCGGTTCGTCGACGCCGAGAAGCTTGAAGGCACCGGTAAAGCCGATACGGCGAAAGTTGCGGTGCTCAAACGCGGCGCGGCCGTACTCCGCGAACTGGCCAACACCGTCGGGTTGTTCCGCGCTCCCGTGCAAAAGCCGGGTTCCGCCGGAGCGGGCGACGAACTCGTCGGTAAGCTCATGAAGCTCTTCATCGAAGTGCGGGCCGACGCTCGCAAGAACAAAAACTTCGCCACGGCCGACGGCATCCGCAAAGGTTTGGCGGACATCGGCGTCGTGCTGGAAGATCGTCCCGACGGCACGAGTTGGAGCGTCCAGAAGTAGTTGCCCGTATGCCCATCGTTCTCGGCATTGATCCCGGCCTAAACATCACCGGCTACGGCGTCCTCGAAGTCGCCGCAGGCGGACCGATCGTGCGCGAGGCCGGCGTCGTGCGAGGCAAGACCAAGGACTCGCTCACGGCCCGCCTGCGAGAGATTCACGACGGCGTGTGCGAGGTGATTGAAGCGCTCAAGCCGGACGTCGTCGCCATCGAGCAACTCTATTCGCATTACGAGCGTCCCAGAACGGCGATCTTGATGGGACATGCGCGCGGCGTCATTTGCCTGGCCGCGGCCAAAGCGGGCCTCGAAGTGGTTCACTATGCCGCAACGCAGGTCAAAAAGACGCTCACCGGCAACGGCCACGCGTCGAAGGAACAGATCCAGCACGCCGTGCGGTTCGAGCTCAAACTGGCAACCGTGCCGGAACCGGCCGACGTAAGCGACGCCTTGGCCATCGCGCTTTGCCACTATTACTCGAATCGTGATTGGGCGGCGCTGGCACGGCGACCGGCACATCGTTGATTTCGCAACCGAACGGATTCTCGCTTTGATCACCAAAATCACCGGCAAGCTCGTGGCCGTGGCTCAGGACGAACTGACGCTGGCCGTCGACGCCTATGAACATGAAGTTCTGATTTCCGAGTACACGCGGCGGTCGTTGCAGAATCGCCTCGGAGACACGATCAGCCTACATACGATCGAATACCTGGAAGGCAATCCGATGCAGGGGCGTTTGACCCCGCGGATCATCGGATTCCTCAACATCATCGAACGCGAGTTCTTCGATCTGTTTTGTTCGGTCGACGGCGTCGGTGTGAAGAAAGCGCTCCGGGCCATGGTCCGCCCGGTCGGCGAGGTGGCTTCGGCGATTGAAGATCAAGATGCGAAGGTGCTGTCGTCGCTCCCCGGCATCGGCCCCGCGATGGCCGAACGAGTCATTGCCAAGCTTCGCCGCAAGGTGCCGAAGTTCGCTCTGCTCGTAGCGCGCGACGTGCCGCCGGAAACGGCGGGCAAGCACGACGTGATCAGCGAAACTTATGAAGTCCTTCGCGGCCTCGGGCACTCAGAAGCCGAAGCCCGCAAGCTGGTCGACGGCGTGCTCGGCGCGAAGAAGAAATTCTCCGACGTACAAGAACTGCTGCAGATCATTTACGACAAGAAGAATCAGTAGCTTTGTCAGTTGTCAGTCGCATCAAGATGAAGCGTACAAGGACGGACCAGTTACCACTGACGACGGACATCCTCTGGACGTTTGTGCAACACGTCGGCTAGATTGGCTTCTTCGCTCCCCGCTCACTTCTCTCAGCTTCCTCCAGCCATGCCGCGTGAACCGATCGTAAGCGGGCCGCCTGCGGGCGACGACGACGAACCGATAAGCCGGCGCACTTACGCTGCGCCGGCGCGTCGGAACCGGCCGGCGATGAAGAAGATCGCGCCCTACGTCCTCAACGCATTCGCGATATGGTCGGGCAGGGAGAGGTCACCGCTCGCTTGGAAATCGCGCTCGACGCGGCCCGCAAGCGGAGTGAAATTCTCGGCCATATCCTCTTCGACGGTCCGCCCGGGCTCGGCAAGACGACGCTGGCAATGGCGATTCCGCGCGAGATGGGAGTCGGCTTCCAGATCGCCAGCGGCGCAGCCTTGCAAGCTCCGAAGGATTTGGTGCCGTATCTGACGAACGCCGAAGAAAACTCGGTGTTGTTCATCGACGAAATCCATCGCCTGCCGAAAGTCGTCGAAGAGTTCCTTTATCCAGCGATGGAAGACTTCCGGATCGACATCACGCTCGGCGACGGCATGAACGCTCGCACGATCAACATGCCGTTGCGGCCATTCACTTTGATCGGCGCGACGACCCGCGCCGGCCTCATCTCCGCTCCGCTGCGTGATCGCTTCGTCATGCGCGAGCACTTGGAGTTTTACACCCTGGAAGAACTCGCTGAGATCGTGGCCCGCAACGCTCGGAAGTTGAATACGGAAATCGCCCCGGAGGCGTGTCGCGAAATCGCAACGCGCAGCCGCGGTACGCCCCGACTGGCCAACAATCGCCTCCGCTGGGTGCGCGATTATGCGACGAGCAAACATGACGGCAATGTCACGCTCCCCGTGGCCGACGCCGCGCTGAAGATGCAGGCCATCGACAAGCTCGGGCTCGACGGCCAGGACCGCAAGTATTTGCTCACCATCACTCAGACGTTCCACGGCGGACCGGTCGGCGTCGAAGCGGTCGCCCATACGATGAACTTGCCGCCCGACACGCTGGTCGACGAAGTCGAACCTTTTCTGTTACGCGCCGGGCTGGTGATTCGCACGCCGCGCGGTCGAAAAGCAACCAGCGCCGGTTATGTTCACCTCGGTTTGGAAGTTCCCGAAGAGCCGGCGCAGGGGAATTTGTTCTAACCGCGCCGGACAAGTTGTTTCGGCCGTGTCGACGGCGTCGACTGTTCGGAATGCAAGGTTTGCCCGCCGTTTCGAAGTGCCGGCGGTGGAATGCTTGCGGCGATTCTTTGTATCGCGCCGCCGCTTCGTTATGATGAAGTCTCGCGATGCGTCTCGAGCATCGTACGGCGCAATGCGGCGCCGTCGTCATGCGGCCTCATATGCTGGAAGGAAACGCGCCGATGGTCGTCATCGCTCCCGGCTGGATCATGGACGTCGAACGTGGACCCGATTGGTTGATCGTCGAGGTGCGTTCCGAACACGACAACGAGTGGGATACGCCGCCGCTGGCCGAATCCGTGTGGCAATTGGTCGATCAGCACTTCACTTATCGTTTAGTGCTCGACTTGTCGCACGTACCGATGTTGCATACGGCGCTAGTTGGTCAACTCGTGTACCTGCAGAAGCGGCTTAGCATCCACGACGGCTGCCTCCGCATTTGCGGCCTCAGCGATCGCAATCACGACATTCTGCGAACCTGCCGTCTCGACGGCCTCATGCCGCACTACCGCGACCGCAACGAAGCGGTGCTGGGGCAAGCGACGAACCCGTTTGCACCGCCGAACAAGCCGCGCTGAGTGCGCGAAGCTTGCAACGGACGACGTAAGAAGAGTCAAAAAGAAAACGGCCCGGGGAAATTACTCCCCGGGCCGTTTCTATTTCGCATTCTGCGGCAGGCGTCCAACGCCCGGCAGCGGGCGACTTACGCGTGATCCACTTCCGCGTGCAACTTGCGGCCCGGCACGTCGTGGACGACGTTCCAAATCAGCCCGAGTTTCTCAAGCACGCGGATCTGAATGTAGGTGATGTCGAATTCCCACCAGCGGTGGCCGTGCTTGGCCATGCGTTGATACGCGTGGTGGTTGTTGTGCCAGCCTTCGCCGAACGCCAGAACGCCGACCCACCAGAGGTTCGTGCTGTCGTCGGTCGTCTTGTAGTTGCGGTAGCCCCACATGTGCGTGGCCGAGTTGACGAACCAGGTGATGTGCAGGACGTACACCAACCGCAGGAACATGCCCCACGTTAGGAGCGAAGCGGCCATGTACCAACCGCCGATCGCATAACCGACGCCGAAGAACGTGGCGCCCATTAAGAAGTGCAACGGCAAGAATGCCTTGTGCAGGAAGTGCATCCCCTTGTCTTTCAACAAATCCGGGGCGTAGCGCTGATACAATTCGTCGTGATACTTGCGACCGTAGTTCGGCAGCATCCACTTGATGTGCGCCCACAACCCGCCGTGACGCGGCGAGTGCGGATCTTCATCTTGGTCGCTGTAAGCGTGGTGCTTGCGGTGCGTGGCGACCCATTGAAACGCGGTGCCTTCGCCCGACATTTCACCGAGGAACGCAAACAGCCAGCGCATCGGCTTGTAAGTTTGGAAACTGCCGTGCGTGAGCAGCCGGTGGTAACCCATGCAAACGCCGATGCTTCCGGTGATGAACTGCATCACCGCGAACAGCGCCAGGCCTTGCCACGAGAAAAAGAACGGCGCGGCCAACGCACCGATGTGCAAAGCGCCGAACCACAACAGCACCGGCCAGTCGATCCCGTCGCGGAACGGCTCTTCGCCGCGGGCGTTCGAGGTGACTCGTTCTTTACGGCCGCGCGTGGGGCGAATATCCAACAGCGTCGCTTCCCCGGCGGGCGGCACTTGCGGCGCATGTTCATGCGGCAGCGGCGACTGCAACGGCGAAGCAGGACGAGTGTCGATCGACATCGAAAGTTCCTCTAGAATCTGCGGTGTTCGCCGCGGCATTCGTGCCGCGGCCGGGCGTGACCAAGAAGCCGGCGCTCGGCCTATTCCGTTGCCGCCGAGCAGCTCGCCGTCACCCCTTGTTTCACATCGACGGATTCTAGAGATGCCCGCGATTTCGCGTGTCACGGGCCAGTCGGACGATTGTAAAAGGTCTGTAAATTCGTACGCCTCCCACGCCCGCCAAGCTGACTTTTACGACGGAATCCCTCCATCGGGGGCAAGACGTGCCGAAACGCTCGCGGCTTTCCGCAAGGGCGCCGCCGCTTAATCCGCGGCGTTCAAATCCGGAGCTCGTAGTGAAGCGAGGAATCCCAGCAGTTGCCGGCGTTGCGGCGCGGTCAGCTCACGATACTTCTTGCCGGCAAGATCACCTTGCACGCCGTGGGCGATGATCGCGTCGTGCAACGTTGCGGCGCTGCCGTCGTGCATGTAGGGGGCGCTATCGGCCACGCCCCACAGCGGCGGCGTACGAAACTCATCGACCGCCGGCGGCCGAGTCGACGCCAAATCTTCCGTCCCGGAGCTGCCGTAGTAAATCGAACCGTAGCCGCCCATGCGATGCAGCAGCAAGTCGCTGTAGATGCCCGAAATCGAGCCCAGCTTCGGCGTATGACAATCCGCGCACCCGATTTCGCCGAACACAAGTTCGCCGAGTATCGCGTCGATGCGTTTGTGCGACGCGGCCGACTTGCGCGGTTGCGGCAGCGAGGCGACGAAGTTCGTCATCGCTTGAATTTCATCGCGAGTTACGTCTTCTCCCACAGCTTCACGAAATACTGCATAGCGTGAGGCGTTCGGGTTACGTGTGAAGATCACCGGCAGCGCCGCCTCTTGTCGCGTCGCGGTTTCCAAGCCGAGTTCGACGGCGCATGCGTTCTCGTTGAAATCGAACAGACTGACGTTCTGCGCCTTCCAACCGAACCGCCCGACTTTGCCGTTGGCGAGCAATGCCGGACGACCGCGAATCTCCTTCGACTGCGCCTCGGCGACGGCTTCCAGCGTTTCGAGCCGCACGCCGTCGATAAGTCCCGCGCCGAACAGAGCCGTCGTGTTGCGTTCTTCTTTGGTAAGCGGCAAAAGCGTCACACGTTCGGTCACGCGACGACCGATCATCAGCAGGCCGTCGTTCTGCACGAACGTTTGCGAGCGCGGACCGATTCCGACTTCTTTGAGTTGTCGCACTCGCTCTTCATATTCGCCCAACAGCGATTCAGCGTCGGCAAATTCCAGACGGAGCTCGCGCCACACCTCATACTGCGGATGCATCCCGAAGCGATGCAACACCAGCGAGCTTTTGTCGGCCTCGAGCGACGGAAACAGCAACGTTCGCTGGTAACTTTCCGTGGGGAACCAAGGATCCTTCGGATCAATTTTCCCGACGTTGATGATTTGGACGTTGTTCCCCGCCGGACCGCCGCCGCCGATGCCTCCCTGTTTATGACAGGCGACGCAGGATCGTTCGTTAAACAGCGGGCCCAGACCGTCGCCTACGCCGTTGCGTCCTTTTGGCTGCCACTCGCGCGTGAAGAGCTCGCGGCCGATTCGCAACTGCCGCTCCACATCGATCGCTTCCTTCGCAGGCTCGGCCGCAAGCGCCAAGCTCGCCGTCGTCGTAAAGCACGTTAGCAACAACACGGCAGCCGTCGCATGCCGCCTGCCGATAAAGGAACCGCGACCGCGAAACCATGACGCGACCATAGGACGCCTCCGGCGAAGAGTTCCGTCAGATACCGGCTGCTGATCGTCGCCGCATTCGGCGAAGAGCCGGCGTGCTGTCTTTTAATGCCAACGCCCGCGATAAACTGAAACACGAAACGAAAAAGTCGCCGCACGATTCGCGACCGCTGCGCACGGTCGATATATTGGCCGCTCCACGGATTATTCGGGGACGCCGTCATGCGATATTCACTGAGCATCACTTTCGCTTCCTTCGTCGCACTCATGTCCGTTACCCAAATTCACGCCGCCGATCGGCCGGGCTTCGATCGAACGGAATCGCTTGCCGGAGAAGGGCGGTCCGTCGTAGTCGCCCGAAGCGGCATGGTCGCCACGAGCCAACCGTTGGCGACGCAGGCGGGGCTCGACGTCTTGCGGCGCGGCGGTAACGCGGTGGACGCGGCCATTGCCGCCAACGCCGTGCAAGGCGTCGTCGAACCGATGAGCTGCGGCATCGGCGGCGACTTGTTCGTCATCTATTGGGACGCCAAGACGAAAAAGCTCTACGGTCTCAACGCCTCGGGCCGCAGCCCGTATGACCTGACCATGGAAAAGGCCCGCGCCGCCGGTCACCAGTACCTGCCCGACTCCGGCCCTTTGTCATGGTCAGTCCCCGGTTGCGTGCGAGGTTGGGAAGACTTGCGCACCAAGTTCGGCACTTGGTCGCTCGCCGAAACCTTGGCCCCGGCGATCGACTATGCCGAAGCCGGCTTTCCGGTGAGCCCGGTCATCGCCCGAGATTGGCAATCGTCGACGGCCTCATTACGGGAAACACCGCAGGCCGCGGAGACCTATCTCCTAGTCGACGACGGGCGCGAAAATCCGAACCCGATCCGCAACGCAGCGGTCGCGCGCCTCAAGTCGGCGAAGTCTTCCGCAATCCGCGACTCGCTGCGACCTACCGCAAGCTGGCGGCCGGCGGCGCCGACGAGTTCTACGAAGGCTCGATCGCCCGCGAGATCGTCGAGTATTCGAAGTCGACCGGCGGCCACTTCACGCTTCGCGACTTCACCGAACATACCAGCGACTGGATCGAACCGGTCTCCACGAACTATCGCGGCTACGACGTTTGGGAACTTCCTCCCAACGGCCAAGGCATCGCCGCGCTGCAGATGCTCAATGTCTTAGAGCGTTACGACCTGCGGCAGTTCGACCACGGGAGCCCCGAGTATTGGCACTTGTTTCTCGAAGCAAAAAAGCTCGCCTACGCCGATCGGGCTCGCTACTACGCTGATCCGGCGATGGCCGACGTACCGACTTCCCAACTCATTTCCAAGTCGTACGCCGCCGAGCGGGCCAAGCTCATTCGCACGGACAAGGCGCTCACCGACGTTCCTCACGGCGATGAGAAGCTCGTTCACGGCGACACGATCTATCTCACGGTCGTCGACAAAGATCGCAACTGCTGTTCGCTCATCCAAAGCATCTATTACGGCTTCGGCTCACAACACGTCGCGGGCAAACTCGGCTTTGCGCTACAAAATCGCGGTGCGTTGTTCTCGCTCGATCCGAAACATCCTAACGCCTTGGCTCCGCACAAGCGCCCGTTTCACACGATCATTCCCGCGATGGTCACGAAGGACGGCGAACCGGTGTTTTGCTTCGGCGTGATGGGAGGCGACATGCAGCCGCAAGGGCATGTGCAGGTGCTCGTGAACATTCTCGACTTCGGTATGAATCCGCAAGCGGCCGGCGATGCGGCGCGCGTGCGACATAGCGGTAGTGCGACGCCGACCGGCGAGCCGGCCGCCGCCGACGGCGGCACCGTGTACGTCGAAAGCGGCATTCACGACGTCACCGTCAAGCAACTGCGCAAGCTCGGTCACAACGTGGTCCGCGATCGGGGCGGCTACGGCGGGTATCAAGGCATTTGGATCGACCGCCGGCACGACACGCTGCTGGGGGCAAGCGAAAGCCGAAAAGACGGACAGGCGGCGGGATACTGAGCACCATGCGGATCGGAATCTTCGCCGACATTCACGACCATCTCGATCACGCGCGGGCCGCGGTCGCGGAGTTCAACCGTCGCGAGTGCGAGTTGGTCGTGTTCGCCGGCGACTTCGTCTCGACGTTCGTCGTGCCGGTGCTCCGCGAGTTGCGCTGCAAACTCATCGGCTGCTTCGGCGACAACGAAGGGAACAAGCCGGGCCTGCTCGGCGGACTGCGAATCATCGGCACGGTCGGCGAACCACCGCTGGGGTTTCGTGCCGCCGACGGCACGAAGATTCTGATCACCCATCAGTTCGAACTCTATCGCGGCGACTATGACGGGGCCGACGTCGTCGTCTGCGGCCACACGCATAAGCCGAACATCGAGCGCGACGACGCCGGACGGCTGTTCGTGAACCCGGGCGAAACCAGCGGCTGGACCTACCGCAAGCCGACGATCGCAGTGCTAGAAACCAATCCGCTCGACGCGGAAATTATTCCGCTGGCGGAAATGACGCCGCTGCCGCCGCGAAAAATCAATCGCTCGACGAAATCTCGTTGAGTGCGAAGAGTTAGCTGCCGTAAGTCGGCGCGGACCATTGATTCGAGCGGCCGCGATACGCTTCGGCCGGCGGAGCGGTATAGCCGTCGGGACGTGAGCCCTCGACGCGGGGGCCGATGTCGTTCTCGGGGTACGGATCGAAACGCTGAGCTTGCGTTTGTTGATACTTGGCCGAGCCGGGGCCGAAGATCTGCGGCATGCCGGTACCGCGGCAACCGGTGACGGCGACCGCCGCACCGCAGACGACCACGAGAAGTGTTTTGCGAACCATAAGTGCTCCGGCCGATTCCGTGGCCCAGGGTCGCGGATGATACCGCGGCGGCTCGCCCGGCCCAACCCCGAGTCTGGCCCGGTGCCGGCACTGCCGCTGCCTGTGGTATCGTCGGCCGCCGAAGCAGGCTTGAAAGTCCCGGACGCCAAGCGGTTATGACGTTCGTGCGGCGATTGCCGCCACCGCATTTAGCAATCAGGGAAGATATGCCGTCAGTAATGTCGTCGGCCGTGTGGCAATGAAGTCGACGGAATTCAAACAAGCCGGCACCAAGCAAGTCGTTCCCAGCGGCAGCGACTCACCGGCCGCAGTCGCGTCACCGGCGACGACCGCAACGATACGAAAGCGATCGTCGTTCACGAGCTTCCAGGTATCGCCGGCCGCAAGCGTTACGCGCTCGAGTACGAACTTGTCGCACGTCACAAGTCGTTCGACGTGCGGATCATCGGTCGCCTCGGATGTTTGCGGCCGGCGCGGACCGGCGGCGTAGTCGATGGCCGCCAGACCTTGCTCGATGTGCAACTGCCGCGGCTTGCCGTCGGGCCCTGTGCGATTCCAATCGAACAAGCGAAATGTCGTGTCGCTGGCTTGTTGTATTTCCGCGATCAGCAAACCGCCTCCCGGCGCATGCACGACTCCGGCCGGCAAGAAGAGACAATCGCCGACCTGCGGCTCAAAGCGATGCAGGCACAAGTCGCTCGTGCCGCGGTTCACTTCGCGCTCCAGCGCCGCACGATCGAAGCCGCGTTTGAGTCCGGCATAAATCAAACTCCCCGGTTCCACGGCCAGCATCACCCAAGCTTCGGTCTTGCCGAGGTCGGGCGGCTCAAGCAGCGCGCCCGCGCGTCGTCGGGATGCACTTGGACGGAGAGTTCTCGCGGCAATCGAGAAACTTGAAGAGGAGCGGGAAACGGTCTTGAGGCGCGTACCGTCCCAAGAGCGCCGGCCCCTCAGCGGCGACGAGTTCGCCCAGCGTTCGGCCGCTCCAAGGCCCGCCGTCGACGACGCTCTGGTCGCGTCCGTGGTCGACGATTTCCCAACTCTCGGCATAGTCCGTTTCGGCCCCGAGCGGCTTGCCGAGCGCCGTGCCGAGCCGCCGGCCGCCCCAGAGGGCCCGCTTAATCAAAGGCTGAAATCGCAGCGGAGCGGTCGGTTTGCTCAACTTCGGGCTTCCGGGTCGCAAGGTCGATGATTGTGGTCGTCGCAGGTGCTTGGTATTATGAACGCGTCGCGGATTTAGGGAAGTTCGACGTTCGGCCGCTGAGGTCGAGCCTCTCGTAGCAGCCCGGTTGCCGCCGACCTTTCTTTTCGCCGCTTAGGCGCGCTCGTCGAAGTTTCGACGGCGTTTTTCCCCGCAGGTTCGGTCCTTGTCGGACGTTCCCCGGCGGGAAATCCCTTTTCGCAGCGAGCCGTCCCTATGTCGACCACTCCTATCAAACGCTCGGGCAAGTCGGACGAAGACCTGTTTACCGAAACCACAATGACCTTCGGGGAACACCTCGAAGAGCTGCGCGTGTGCCTCTGGCGCGCACTCATCGGACTGGTGCTCGGCACGATCATCGGGTTGTTCCTGGGCAATAAGATGGTCGAGTTGATCGAGCGCCCGCTGACGATCGCGTTGAAAGACTATTACCAAACGTCGGCGGAGAAAGAATACAAAGCGTGGGCCGAAGCGCAAACGGCGGCCGGCCGCGACGTGCCGTACAACCTAAGAGAAATCAAAGCGATCGCCACGCCGGGCTCAACGGAAGAAAAAGAACTCATCTACGAACTGGAGTTCTGGCACCCGGCGACGATCGCAAAAGCGATCGAACGAGCGATATCGACCGGTTCGGCGACCTCGACAAACCCGACGACGGCCGCTCCAAAGCCGCAGCCGACCGGCACGGCCGTCGCGACCGACGCTACGAAATCGGCCGAAGCCAAGCCGCAAGATCAATCGCCCGGCGACGCAAAGACCGTCGAGAAACCGACGGACGAAAAATCGGCAGACGGCGCAGCGACCGACGAAACGAAGAAAGAGGAAGACCCGATTCGCTACACGCGCGGCGATCTCGAACCGATCCTGCTGTGGCACCCGATCGACAGTGACAGCCGCTTCAAGCTGCAAGCCACCGGGACGACGGAAGTGTTCACCGTTTGGTTGAAGGCGGCGATCGTGATCGGCGTGTTGCTTTCCAGCCCTTGGGTCTTCTACCAAATTTGGTCGTTTGTCGCCGCCGGGCTCTACATCCACGAACGGAAGTACGTATATACGTTCTTGCCGTTCAGCTTGGGTCTGTTCTTCGTCGGCGCCGCGACGGCGTATCTCTTCGTGTTCGAACCGGTGTTGAACTTTCTCTTCAGCTTCAATCAGGAGTTGGGCATTGATCCCGACCCCAAAATCAGCGAATGGCTCGGCTTCGTGCTGCTCCTGCCGCTCGGGTTCGGCGTGAGCTTCCAACTGCCGCTGGTGATGCTATTTCTCGAACGAATCGGCGTGTTCACCGTCCGCGACTTCTTGGAAAAGTGGCGCATCGCGGTGCTGGTGATCTTCATCGTCTCGGCGGTGCTCACGCCGGCCGATCCCTACAGCATCTTCTTCATGGCCGTGCCGCTGACGTTCCTCTACTTCGGCGGCATTCTGCTGGCGAAATTCTTGCCGAAGAAGTGACGAAGCGTTGCTCCTGTAGGGAACTCGCTTAAGAGTTCAACGTCCCTTTGGTCGACGGCACGCCGGTCATCCGACCGTCCGCCTCCACGGCCATGCGGATGGCGCGGGCCGCGCACTTGAAGATGCCTTCGGCGATGTGGTGACTGTTGCGACCGTGATGCAGCACGACGTGCAAGTTGCACAACGCGTTGGCCGCCACGGCTTGCCAGAAGTCTTCAACGAGTTCGCTGTCGAACTCACCGATCTTGTGCGCGGGGATCGGCGCGTTGAACACCAAGAAATAGCGGCCGCTGAAGTCGATCGCCGTGGTGACGAGCGTCTCTTCCATCGGCAGCGTGAAATGGCCGTAGCGACGGATGCCTGCCTTATCCCCCAACGAGGAACGAATCGCCTGGCCGAGGCAAATCCCCACGTCTTCCACCGTGTGGTGCTGGTCGACGTGCAGATCGCCGTTGCAACGCACTTTCAAATCGATCGCCGCATGCTTGGCCAGGAGCGTGAGCATGTGGTCGAAGAAGCCGACGCCGGTCGCAATCTCGGCCTTGCCCGAGCCGTCGAGCGCGAGTTCGAGTTCGATTTCCGTTTCGGCGGTCTTACGTTGAATGCGGGCTTGGCGAGTCATGAAGTCACAAGGAGCTAAAGCAGGTTTTGGCCGACGGCAATTCTACCACGCGGCAACGGCGACCAAACGGTACGCCTATGACGGTTAGACCGTGTAGCTAAGGCGCGAAAGGGCCGAAATCTAGCGTTTCAGCGCCTCGGCCAGCAGCATCAAGCAGACTTCGAGTTGCTGCTCGGTGCCGACGGAGATTCGCAACCCTTCGCCCCAGCCCGCGTACGGCATGTAACGCACCAAGATGCCGCCGGATTTGAGATGCTCGTACATCGGCTTCAGCGGCTTCGTCGGATGCGTACACCAGATAAAGTTGGCCTGCGAGTCAATGGCCGTGAAGCCCATGGCTCGCACGCGCTCGGTGAGCAGCTTGCGCGAGGCGCGGATCTTGGCGACGTTGTCGCGGAGCCACGCTTGGTCGTCGATCGCGGACGTCGCCGCCGCCAAGCTCAGTGCATCACAATTGTACGAGTCTTTAATCTTCCGCAGCCCGGCGATAATGTGCGGCTGTGCCACGACGTAGCCGAACCTTAGGCCGGCCAATGCATATGACTTGCTGAGAGTGCGCGAGACGAGAATCTTGTCGCACTCTTTCACGAGCCGAATACAGTTGTCTTCCGCGAAGTCGACGTACGCCTCATCGACGATCAAAGGGCAGGGGAGCCGCCGCGCGAGTTCCAACACTTGCTCCGGCGGAATTACCGTACCAGACGGGCTATTGGGATTCGGCAGAAACGCAAGCTTCAGCCCGGCCGTGTCGGCCGTGAAATCTCCGCCGAGAGTCCAATCGTCGTGGAAGCGAATCTCTTCGCTCCGCGCACCCTGAATTTCGGCCAGCGTCTTGTAGAGAATGTACGAGGGATAAGGGAGCCGCAGCAGTTCTCCTTCGCCGACGAAGGCCCGCGTAGCGAGCGTGAGAATTTCGTCGCTGCCGTTGCCGCACAAAATCCAATCGGGCGACACGCCGAGCACTTCGCTCGCGCAAGCGAAACGCGGTGCCCAAAGGATCAGGATAGCGTTGCAAGCCTCGCTCAAGCACCGCCTGCACCGCGCGGCGCTACGTTGGCGCTGCACGGGTAGGGGTTCTCGTTCGTATTGAGCTTAACGACTTTCGAACCTTCGCGCGGCTGCTCGCCGGGCACATAGCCCTGCATCGCATCAACGGCGGACCTAAAGTAACTCACGGCTTACCGTTCCTCCATTCGCACATTCGCACGTCCACGCTCGCTCGGTGCGCCGTCAGGCCTTCCACATCCGCCAACGTGCGCACATCGTCGGCCAATGCGGCAAGCCCCGCTTTCGTCGTGCTGATCACGCTCGTACGACGGAGAAAATCGTTCGCGCAGAGACCGCTGGCGAAGCGGGCCGTGCCGCCGGTCGGAAGCACGTGCGACGGCCCCGCCGCGTAATCGCCCAGCGCCACCGGTGCATAGTGCCCGAGGAACGCCGCTCCGGCATGCGGAATTTTTTCCAACAGTTGTTCGGGATTCTCGACGTCGAGATGCAGGTGCTCCGGCGCGATCAAATCAGCCAAGCGACACGCTTCGACGACGTCGCGAACTAAGATCATCAGACCGTACTCCTCCAGCGGCGGCTCGGGCTAAGTCGCCCCGCTCCAAAGTCGCCATCTGCCGCACGAGCTCGGTCTGGCAACCGTCGAGCACTTTCGCATCCCAAGTGATAAGGATGCTTGAGCCGGGAGAATGTTCGGCCTGGGCGAGCATATCCGAGGCGATAAAGTCGGCGCGGGCCGTGCCGTCGGCCACGACCACGACTTCGCTCGGGCCGGCGATCGAGTCGATATCGACGTCGCCGTACACGTGCTGCTTGGCCAACGCCACGAACAGGTTGCCTGGGCCGACGATCTTGTCGACGCGAGGAATCCCCTCAACACCGTAAGCCAGCGCCGCCACTCCCTGCGCTCCGCCGATGCGATACAGTTCTTTGATGCCCAACTCATGGCAGAGCGCCCGAATGTACGGGCTGTCGGCCCCGAACTTCGTGGGCGGTGCGACCACGGCGATCTCCGGCACGCCTGCCGCTTGCGCCGGAACGGCGGTCATCAACACCGTCGAAGGATACGAAGCCGCACCGCCGGGGACGCAGCAACCGACGCGAGCCAGCGGCAAATAGTGCTGCCGCAAATATCCGTCGTGCGGACGTTCGAGCCGAACGTCGCGATGCAAGATCGCCGCTTGAAAGTCGAGAATGTTCTGACGAATGCGGCGTACCGCGGCGAGGAACTTGGAATCGATCGCGGCATGAGCCGCGGCCAACTCGGCGGCGCTCACGCGGAGCGATTCGGCCGAAACCTGCGAATTGTCGAGCTTCGCCGTATAGTCCAGCAGCGCCGGAAGGCCGCGCACACGAACGTCGCCGCAGATGCGTTCGACGACCTGTCGCGGGGCCAGCGGTTCGCCGAACACTTCGATCGTCTTACGCCGTCCGGCTTCACTAACGATATCGCCTCGAGGGCTTAGCCGGGCTCGCAATTCTTCGAGCGCACGCAGACCGCTGTCGCGGGACGTATCGAGCCTGCGGATGTTGAGTTGCGTAGTCATAGACCTTCCATTTTGCTCTAACAGGCCCGATTCGACCAGGGCCGCGCTGACTGGTAGACTGGTCCGTATCCCGCCGCTTTTCCCACCTTCCGCGAGGTTGTGATGCCGGAAGCTTTGATCGATCTGCGTAGCGACACGGCCACACGTCCCACACCCGGCATGGGCGCCGCGATGGCCGCCGCCGAAGTGGGTGACGACGTTTCGGCGGAAGATCCTTCGATCAACCGACTGCAGGAACGCATCGCCGCGATGCTCGGCAAAGAGGCGGCGTTGTATGTTCCGTCCGGCACGATGTCCAACCAAATCGGCGTGCGACTGCATTGCGTGCCGGGCGACGAAGTGATTCTCGAAGACTCCGCACACATCTACGCTTACGAACAGGGAGGCGTCGCCCAACTCAGCGGCTGTGCGACACGGACAATCAAAGGCACTTACGGCACGTTCACGCTGGAGCAAGTGCAAGATTTGGTCCGACCGGACAATTGCCACTATGCACGTACGCGATTGCTTTGCATCGAAAACACGAGCAACCGCGGCGGCGGCAGCGTCTGGCCGATCAACCGGATTGCCGAACTTTGCGACTGGGCTCACTCGCGCGGGCTCGCCACGCATCTCGACGGTGCGCGATTGTTTAATGCCGTGGTCGCCTCGGGCATTCCGGCCGACCAGTGGTGCCAACACTTCGACACCGTCAGCGTTTGCTTTAGCAAGGGGTTGGGGGCTCCGGTCGGTTCGGCGATTTGCGGCACTCGCAAGCAGATCGACCATGCGAATCGGGTTCGCAAAGTGTTCGGCGGCGGCATGCGACAGGCCGGCATTATCGCGTCCGGGGCCCTCTACGCACTGGACAACCACATCGAACGCATGGCGGACGACCATGCCAACGCCGCCCGCTTCGCCGATCTGATTCGCGACGTCGACGGTCTGCTCGTCGACCCGGGCCGCATCGAAACGAATATCGTGTACTTTTACGTCGACCCGCGACTCGGTACGGCGATGGAATTCGCCGCGGCCCTGAAGCAGCGAGGTCTCTTAGTCGCGCGCTGGGCAAACAGCAGATTCGGGCCGTCACGCATCTTGACGTTTCGGCCGAGCAAATCGAACGAGCCGGCGCGATTGTTCGTAGTGCCGCCGATCAAGGCGGCGGCGCGGGCAAGCGGCTAACCGCAGCGGCGGGCGCTTACGAATGATTGTGCGTCGCGTGAGGGCCGCGCAGTTTTTGCGGCGCGACGTTCACGACAATCGAGCCCGCTCGCACATGTTTTGAGTACGATCGTGCGGCCTATTTCGCGCGTAGCATGCGGCTGCCCGTGCGGGCAAGTTGTGCATGTGACGCCGTCGACAATTTACGTATGTACGTGAAATGTCACTTTAGTAAGCCCGCCGCGCAACCGATTTCGCAAACAGGAAGTCGATGTCCGGATGCGAAAGGAATCGCGGCCACGGATCGCCGCGCTCGCACTCCGCGACTTCCGCGAAGGTCTCACGGAAGGGGACGTGGTCATGGCATGCCGTCGGCTTTGGTCGTTCTTGGCGAAGTTTGCGACGGCCGCTTCATTGCAGAGCGCAGCGCTCGCCATGGCCGGCGAATCGGCGGCTTCGCCGTTCGCCGATCTAAAGAGAAGCCCGTTCGCAGCCGAATCCAGCGAGCCGTCTGCGAATGAGCTCGTCGATCTGACGAAGCCGCAAAGCGACGACGACGTGCGGCTCACCGATGGCGCCGAGTTCTTCGACACGGGCCTCGTTGCAAGCAACGGCCGACTGCTCGGCCTCTTTGCTCACAGCGATTACGCGTTCCGTGATTTCGTCACGCCGGTGAGCAATCCGCTCTTCTTTGAAGACCCGCGGACATTGACCGAGTTGCGGATCCACTTCGCCAATCAATGGATCCCCGGTTCGAATCCGGTGTTTCAGGGCGGCAACGCCCAATTTCTCGCCGCACAGATTCGCGTGGCGCTCACCGAGCGGCTCTCGGTCATCGCCACGAAAGACGGTTACATCTGGCTCAATCCCGGCAATCCGGGCTTAGCCGGTTCCGATGGCTTCGCCGACATTGCGGCCGGCTTGAAATACAACCTGATCCGCCGGCCTGAATCGCAGTTTCTCTACAGCGTCGGCGCCACGTTCGAACTCGACGTCGGCTCGCATCGCGTATTCCAAGGCCTCGGCGACGGCGAGTTTCATCTTTTCAATTCGACCGGCAAAGAATTCTTCGGCGGCTTGGCGCACTGGATCAGCGGCTCCGGCCTGCGCTTGCCCGCCGACTCGAACACCCGTTCGACGATGGTTTACTGGTCGAACCAGTGGGACGTGAAAATGACCGACAATTTCTACGTCGTCGGCGGCGTCAATTGGTTTCACTGGCTGGAAGCGGGCAACAACCTGCCGGTCAACTTCGAAGGGATGGACCTGTTCAATCTCGGCTCGACCGGCGTCGAAGGCAACGACGTCGTCACGTCGTCGCTCGGCCTGCGTTATCGCTTCGGCTGCATGAATGAAACCGGCATCACCTGGGAAGTCCCGGTCACCGATCGCCGCGACCTGCTCGAATCGCGGCTGTACGTCGACTTGGCGATTCGCTTCTAAGCGGAGACCGAGCAAACGCTCGGCGAACGTTCACCGTTTATGCCGAGCCGGCGGGTTCCATAAAAAGAACCTTCTTGCGCGCGCGGTCGATGCCGATCAACCCGCCGGTTTTCGGATCGTAAGCGAAGCCTTGTCCGGTAAGCGGCGCCGCAACTTCACCGAGAAACTGGAGCTCCTCGCCGCGTTTGGGCACTTGGAAGCGATACAAGCGACGATTGTCGTGATCGCTCACCAAGAGTTCGTCCTTGTACCACACGCCGCCGGAAAAGCTCATCTTGCCAATTCGATCAAAGACCGACTTCGGATAAGTCCACCGCCCGGTCTCGTTCCAATCAAAATCGAAGCGTGCGAGAAACGTCTTCTGATTGTCGTCGCCGTAATGGGCGAAGTTGCACCACCAGTAGTCATCGTCGTTGATACACCACACGAGGCTGCCGCCGAAGTTTCCAAAGTCGTGGAAGACTTCCAAACGCATGGGCCCGATGTGGAGCTGATAGATCTGGCTCTTCTCCGGCTTGTCCGGAAAGTTCGAGTTGGCCAAGTAAACCTTGCCGCCCCAGACAAACGCGCTGTTGAGGTGGCGGGCCGGACTGACCAAGCTCCTCGCCACAAACTGGCGCGTCGACCGATCATATTTGGCGACGCGATCGTTCGTCACGACAAAGATGCGACTCTCGTCGGCCGCTACGGCTTGCTTGGCCTCCGGTGCGGCAAACTCGTCGACAAGCCGCCACGAACGAGACTCGCCCGCCCGCAAAAAGCCGACCGATGCCGACATTGCCGGCACCACGCAAAGTCCGGCGGCGCGAAGGAATCGACGGCGCGTGAACCGGGCGAACATGGCGAAGTCTCCGCAATACGACGGGATCAATCGGTAAATCTTAACAAACTCGCGGTCGCCGGGTGCCGGCGACGATAAATCTTTCGAAGGGGTCGAACCAAACCAGCCGGCATTACGTCGGCTGTATCACCTCCACACTTAGGAACGTCACGTGCCTGAGCGGCTGCGCACCTTCGTCTCGCGAGTCTCGGCGGCCGGACTGTTGACGACGTGCGGCGTGTCGTCGGCTGCGGCGCAAACAATCGTCGCCGTGCCGCCGCTGAGTACGGTCGTTGATATCGGCGTACCGATCACGTCGCTGCCGATCACACCGACACCCGCCGTGACCAACGGTCCCGTTTTCGGCGCGCCCAACGTGTCGCCGGCGACGACTGCTACGATCGCCGTCCCCAGCGGGACGTTCTCCAGCGGCATTCCGGCGGCGACATCCGTGTCGTCCGTCTCTCCGTCGCCAGCCACGATCGCGTTGCCGCCGCCTCCGACAACTTTGCCGGCCGCAGGCATGTCTCCTCCTTCATCGACTACGGCACTTGCCGCCCGACCGGAAGCCGTGATGAGTCCGGCCGCGTTGGCGACGCTCTCGCAAACGGCCCGGAGTATTCTCATCGAAGCGTTGCCGGAGCAGATCGAAAAGAAAGACGACTGGGGCGAGACGCGCGACCGACTTTCGCAACTCAAGCTCAAAAACGACGGGCTCAAACTCCGCTTCGAAAAGACCACAAAGCCCGTCAATCACGGCTTGTGGAAGCAGCTCATCGTCGTACCGGTCGAGCCGGACAAAAATCTCCGATTTGAAATCCTCGAGGCTCGCGGGAACGGCCGGATCGTGGCGTTTCAAGTGCTCGTGCATACGCCGCTCGTCGCGACGGCCCGGGTCGAGCGGTGGCGAACCGGCGTGAAGATGCTGAACTTCAGCACGGAGGCCGACGCAACCATCGAAATGCGACTGGCGGGCGAACTTCAGTACGACTACGTCACGCAAGACGGCACGAAGTATCTCACATTGGCCCCGCGCGTCACGGCGGTCGACGTGAAGCTCGTCGAGTTCGACCTGCGACGGATCAGCAAAGCCGCCGGCCCGCTGGTCCAAGAGCTTGGCGACATGCTCACTGATCCGCTGGCCGATCAGCTCGACAAGCACGAACCGAAGATCGTCGACAAGGTCAACAAGTCGATCGCCAAACGGCAGGACAAACTCAGAGTGCCGGTCTCACTGCCGTTTGATTTCAGCAAATGGAGCTGGGGCGGGGAGAAGAAGTCGTAAGGGTCTGAACTGACATCGCCGGTAAAGTATCCATCAAATCACCGGCTGAGTCAGTGCGCCCAAACGCCGTTCACGCAATGCCCGCCAGTTGCGATGCGCGGCGGACGCGGCCGATGCCCACCATATAGGCTGCCGTGCGCAAGCTCACTTTGTGCTCCTTACCGGCATCCCAAACATTTTGGAACGCCGTCCCCATGATGGCGTCCAGTTCCTGGCGGCAGCGGTTCAGGCCCCAGGAGTAATGTTGCCGGTTCTGCACCCATTCGAAGTAGCTGGCCGTCACGCCGCCGGCGTTTGCTAAAATATCCGGCACCACGAAGATGCCCCGTTCATAGAGCATGTCGTCGGCGTCGACTTCCGTCGGGGCGTTGGCCGCTTCGACGACAAACGGCGCACGAATCGACGCCGCATTGGCCTTCGTAATTACGCCGCCGAGCGCGGCGGGAATCAGCATTTCACAGTCGAGGCTCAGCAGCTCGGCGTTCGTGATCTTTGAGCCGCCCGTGAAACCTTCGAGCGAATTACGGTGCTCCATCGCATAGCGCAGTGCTGCGGAGACGTCGATCCCTTCCGCCCGGTGATACGCACCGCTGACGTCGCTGATCGCCACGATCTTGCATTCGGCCTCCGCCAGAAATTTCGCGACGAACGTACCGACGTTGCCGAACCCTTGGATGGCCACGCGCGTTTGCTGCGGCTTGCGATTCATGCGGCTCAGTACCTTCAGCGCGATGATCGCCACGCCGCGCCCCGTCGCTTCTTCGCGACCGGCGAGCCCATGCATATCGACCGGCTTCCCGGTAACGCACGCCGGCGAATAGCCGTGGTACTTGCCGTACTGATTCATGATCCACGCCATGACCTTGTCGTTGGTTCCCATGTCGGGCGCGGGAATGTCGATGTCGGGACCGAAGATGTCATGAATGCCGTCGATGAATTTCCGGGTGATCGTTTCCAACTCGCGAGGGCTGAACGTCTTCGGATCGATCGCCAAGCCACCCTTCGCACCGCCGTAGGGAATATCGACGACGGCCGTCTTCCAAGTCATGAGCGCCGCCAACGCGCGAACTTCGTCGAGGTCGACCTCCGGGTGATAACGGAAACCTCCCTTCATCGGGCCGCGCGAGTTGTCGTGCTGTACGCGGTAGCCGACGAACGTTTGGAGTTCGCCGTTGTCGCGCACGATCGGCACCTGCACCTGCACTTCACGTTTGGACGTGAGCAAAAGCTTGCGATAGGAGTCATCGAGTCCGAGGCGATCGGCGGCTCGATTGAAATACAACTTCATCGATTCCAGGGCGTTCATCGTGATACGTTCCTTGAAGCTGCGGGCGTGCGTGGGGACGTGAGCAATGCGTTCTCTTCGGTTCGTCGAATGTCCGGCCTGCGCAAAAACCGTGGTTACGTCGGCGTACGCTCGACGGCTCGCCACGGAATTCGCCGGACGTTCGGCTCTGTTGCCAAGCGTGACCGCCTGCGCTTTGCAACATGCCGAAGGGCCGCCGACACCCCCGGCGGGGAGCGTGCGGCTGCGGCAATAATAGGAGGCGCTCGCCGCGCGGCGGCAACGGCATCCCCCGCGCAACTTTATGTCCGTCAGAAGGTGAAAACTTCGTTGGGAACGGAACTTACGGCCGGAGCGTCGGAATATTCGACCGGTCTGACGCGAATACGTTCCTGGGTACTGAGGTCGCACGGCTGCCGAGCTAGGGTGATTCCCCAGACCGGCGGAGCCGTTCAATTTCGTTAGCGCGGCCGGCCGGCGGTCGCAACTGAAGGTATGCTAAAGGTTTGAGTACGCTCATGCGACCTGCGGAACGAGAGCTAGCCTCAGCTCCCCCGCAGAGGAGTTAGGTCGCGCAACCACGCCTGCGTTTCACGCCGTTGAGGAGCGGTCGGCTAGACCCCGCCGCAAAAGAGCCATGTCGTTTCCTGTCGAGTCGTTTTGGCGTCTGGTTGTCGAGGCGCAACTGCTGACGCTGGAGGAATGTCACGTTCACCACGCCGCGTGGCTGCAGCAACAGCCGCAAGGGGGCGACGCGCAGGCCTTGGCCGAATACTTAGTCGGCGCAAACGTCGTCAGCAAATATCAGGCGTCGATCTTGCTTGCCGGGCGCGCCGGACCGTTCGTCTACGGCGACTACCGAATCTATGAGCGAATCGAGTCTGGCCGGCTGGCCGGAATTTTCCGTGCGCTGCACCTGCCGACCATGCACCGCGTCTGCCTGCAATTTCTCACGGGCGAGCAGGCCGCGAGCCCTGAGACCGTGGCGTTTCTGGCGCAGCGGGCCGTCGTCGTCTCGCGCAGCAGCGCCGGGTTTCCGCACTTGTTGCGCTGCTACCATTTGGTCGACCTCGGCGCGTTCAAATTCTTCGTGCTCGAAGATCTGCTCGGCAAGCGCATCGAGCGCATTCTGCAGCAGCAAGGAGTAATGAAGCCGGGCGAAGCCTGCAAAGTCACGCGTCAGGCGGCGCTGGGCCTCGCGCGATTACACGGCATGCAGATCGCCCACGGCGACGTACGCCCGCAAAACATTTGGGTCGACGCGGCGGGCACGGTGAAGATGCTGCAGTTCCCGCTGTCGCGTGATCCGCTCGCGCCGCCGATCGAGTGGCGAAAGCTGCTGGCCGCGCCCCCCGAAAAGCTCCCGATCGAGGCCGATTACATTGCACGGAATTGATCGTCGGCGGACAGCCGGACGCTCGCAGCGACATCTATCAACTCGGCTGCTCGCTGTATCAGATGCTCACGAATAAGGCGCCTTTCCCGGTCGACGATTTGCGCGGCAAGCTCGAAGCGCACATGAAGGCCACCCCGGCGCCGATCGAGAAGCTCAACCCGAAAGTGCCGAGCGAGCTGGCCAAGCTCGTCTCGTACATGATGCAGAAGAAGCCCGACATGCGCTACCAGCAAATGTCGAGCATCATTGAGAAGTTGCTGCCGTTCATGTCGCAGGCCGAAGCCCAATCGCAGCCGGCCGCACCGACCCGGGCCTCCGCAGCGTACGACGCGTGGCTAATGAACCTTATGCAGCAAACCGGCGGCATGCCGATGCCGCAACAGGCCGCACCGGGCCCAATGATGCAACCCGGCCCGATGCACCAACAGCCCGGGCCGCAAATGATGCAGCCGGGCTTCGGCGGGCCGCAAGGATATGCGCCGCAGCCGGGCTTTGGGCCGCAACCAAACCCAATGCAGCAGGCCGGCCCGATGGCCGGCATGGGCCCGCAAGCGGCCGGGCCGAACTTCGGCGGACCTGCGCAACGCCCGGGACCAATGCAAGCCGGCCCCATGCAGGGCCCCGGTCCTATGCAAGGCGGCCCGATGCAGGCGGGGCCGAACGTCGGGGCGGCGGGCGGTTCGTCCAGCATGATGGCCGAGCGTATTCGGCGGCGCAAGCAAGCTCAATTACGCAATCTCATCGGCTTGGTCGTCGTACTGACAATCGTCGGCAGCGCCGGATTCTTGTTCCGCGACCAACTCATGGCGCTCGTCGGACCAAAGGAAACGGCCGTCGTGCCGGAGAAGAAGCCGGTCGCGCCTTCTCCGGTTCCTACGGCAACTCCGAAGCCTTCGGCTACGGCGCCGGCCGTCGTCGCGCCGCAGTTTCCGAAGCGCGATCAGATCGGCGCCGTCGGCACTGATCCGATGTTCGATTCTCCCACGGCCGGAAAGCCGCTGAACCTGGCGCACTTGCCGCGCGGCGTGCAACTTGTCGCGGCGATCCGCTTGGCCGACATCGTTAAGCATCCTGAGGGAGAACACCTGCTCGACGAGAAGGTCGCGGGCTCCTTCGGCACTTGGCTTAAGACGACCGTACCGGCGACGACCGGCGTCCCGAACGACAAAGTCGATCAGCTTCTCGTCGGCATACTTGACGGGGCGAGCACGATACGGTGAAAAAGGCCTACGTCGTGAGGATGAAGGAAACGGTGCCCGAGGCCGACTTGGTCGCCGCCTGGGGTTCGCCTCCGAAAGAAAAGTCAGGCAACTTGGAGTTCTACGCCAAGGGAACCGACGCCTACTTCCTCCCGACGTCCGACGGCGGCAAGACGCTCGTCATCGTTCCGAAGGATGTGCTGCCGGACTTACTGAAGCTGCAAGGACAGCAGCCGCCGCTGATGCCTGAGCTCGACTATCTCGCGCTGCAAACCACGGACGCCGATCGGCACTTCACGCTGCTGTATATGCCGCAATTTTTGGAATCGGGCGGACGCAGCCTTGTCACCGGCATGGGCGCAAAACTGCTGCCGGCCGTCGACTGGCTCTACACCGGCGCGGGCTTGCCCCCTATGCCGACGGCCGACAACGCCGGCGAACCGCCTGCGCCGCCGACCGGCACCGCCGCCGAGAAGCCGAGGGCCGCGTTGGCCAGCGCACATCTTGGCGACTCGTTCTTTTACGAACTCCGGATGCACAACAGCGGCGTGAATGCCTTCGTCGAAGCCTTGGCCGAGCCGCTGCAAGCGCAGCGTGAAAGAGATTCCGCAACGCGTGGAAAACTATGCGTTCAGCTTCACGCATTCGCCATACAGTTCAAAGTTCCTCCGCAAGTTTCCCGACATGGTCACGTTCGCCGACGATTTCGTACGCGTCGGCGCCGCAGATCGGCAATTCGTCGTCCGCGGGTATATGCCGGCCGTCGCCGCGCACAACATCATCCTCGGCGCGCATCTCTGCCTCATCGAGTCGAGCGCCGGCGGCATGATCGCCGGACCAATTACGCCGGGTGGGACGGCGCAACCCGCCGCTCCGGTGGAGCTTGGCGTCTTAGACAAGCTACGCTCCAAGAAGATGAAGCTCGCCTTCGATAAGATGGACCTCATCAACATCTTGGCGCTCGTGGCCGACGAAGCCGACGTCAAAATCGAAATGGTCGACGGCGACTTCTTAACATCCGGCATCACCAAGAACCAATCGATGGGCTTGGACGAAGCCGAGCAATCCATCGACAAAATCTTGCAGGTGATTCTGAAGAAGGCCGATATCGGCGGCCGGTTGGTTTATTACGCCGGCAAAACGGACAAGAACGAAGACGCGCTGCTCATCGGCACTCGGGCCGGCGTCGAGGCCCGTAAAGTGCCGCTGCTGCCTGAATTCCAGCAAGCGGCCGATCCGAAAAAGAAGTAAGCTAGTCTTTTAGGGTCGGCCGTCGGCTCGTCCGGCGGCGCTCAAGATCACCGTTTAGCCGCCTCGCTCGCGAGGCGCTTCGCCGCGCCAACGCAGCCAGGGCGAACGCATCGTGGAACTGTTCTCCGTCGCTTGCATCACGTGCCACGCTCGCATCAAGGTGCGGCACGTGTCGGCCATCGGGCAGATTCTCGCCTGCCCGCGCTGCAACGGCATGGTGCAGATCGAACCTCCGCCCGGTTGGAAGCCGCCCCCCGAGGGGCAAGCCGCCGAAGCCGCCGCCGACAAACCCGCGGCGCCTTCCGCCAAGCGCGGCGCGAAAGCGCCCAGCCGCGCCGCAAGCGCCGGCCGCCGGCAATGGCGAACCGCCCGTCTACACGGCCCAACCGGTGGCCGACGATCTCGCGCCGCCGTCGCTCGTCTTGCCGCACGAACAACGGGCTCGCCGCGTCATCTACATCCTCGCCGCCGTCGTAACGGCCGCCGTCGCCGCGTTCGGCTTCTGGTCGAGTTCGGGCGACGACGATCCGCCGCCGGAGCAAGCCGCCTCAGCAACGACGCCGACCGCTTCGCCGTCGCCAAACACCGCATCCGGCTCGCCCTCTCGCACTTCGTCGACGACCGTCCAATCGACGCCGACGCCGACGACCGCGGCGACTAAGCCCGCCGTAGCCGCAACGTCGGCGTCTCCTTCGGCCACACGTTCGCCGATCCTCGCCTTGGCCGATGCCGCGCCGAGCGGCACGCCGCCGTCGCCGAGCGCATCTCCGCCGGGCATCGCCGTCGCGATGGCGAGTTCCACCGTCACCTTGCCGCCGGTTCCGCAACCTCCCAAGTTGCCGACGGCGACGCCGACCGCAACGGCCGCGAGTCCCGCCCCCGCCGTCATCGCACCGCCGCCGGAAATCGCCGCGGTCATCGATACGTCCTCTCGGCTCGATCATCCCGCCGGCGGGCTACGCTTCACCGGCGTCTCGCGCAAGTCGGCGCTGGAGATCGTCGCCCAACTCGCCGGGCTTGCGCTCGACGTCGATTGGGACGCGCTCGCTCCGCCGGAAGTCGGCCTCGCGGAAAAGATCGACCTCGCCGCCGCCGACGGCGATTCGCTTCGGACGCTCGTCGAAGAGCTCCTCGCGCCCAAGAAGCTCCGCTGGTCGGCTCAAGGCGGGTGCGCTCGTCATTCGTGCCGGCGTCGAAGTCGAACAACCGACGAGCGCCACCTATGCCGTCGGCGATCTTACGTCCGGCGATGCGGCTCAGACCGCAGCGCTCGCGACGCTCGTGCAATTGCTCGTTGCTCCGCAAACCTGGCAATCCGCCGGAGGCCCGGGCACGCTGCAAGCCGCGGCCGACACGCTGACCGTCTCGCAAACGCCTTCGGCGCAACGCGAAATCGCAACCTTGCTCGATCGGCTTCGCGCAGGCCCGCGGGAAGACTCCGCTCGCCGCCGGCGTTTCGCTGCAAACCCGATTCGTCGCGGCCCGCACGATGCTCGACGCGCCGGTGACGATGAACTTCCGCCCTCCCGCGCCGCTCCGCGCCGTGGCGGCCCGGCTCGAAGCAACGACCGGCGCGGTGGTGACGCTCGACGTCGCCGCCTTGGCCGCCGAAGGAGCGACGCCCGACATGCTCGTCGGCGTCGCCGCCGACAAGCACCCGCTCGCGCAAGTGCTCACGGCGCTCTGCGATCCGCGCGGCTGGGCGTGGCGAATCGTCGATCCGTCGACCGTCGAAATCACAACGCGCAACGCGCTCCGCCGCCGCGGCTACGTGGAGTTTTACGACGCGCGCCCGCTCTTGGCAGACGGCGCTCGGCCCGAAGCGCTCGTCGCTCGGCTCAAGCAGCAAACGGCCGAAGCCGGCTGGCTCGAATCAGGAGGCCTCGGCGTGATCGTATTTGACGCTCCGTCGTCCGCGCTGGTCGTCCGCCAACATCAGCTCGGCCATCAGCGTTTGACGCAACTGCTCGCCGAAGCCGTCGCCGCACAAACGCCCGCCTCAAGTACGAATCAGGGTGCCACTGCCGGCTCGCCCACCAGTGCTTCTACGAAGCCGGTCGCAGTAGGCACTGGTGGACGAGCCGGCACTGGCACACCGCCTCCGACGAATTCGACCGGTACCGCGCCATGACCAAGACGTTGCTCGCGATCGGCGCCCATTACGACGACTGCGTCTTCGGCGTGCCGGGCATTATGCTGCAGGCCGTCGCGAAGCACTATCGGGTCGTGATTCTTTCGCTCATCGGCGACTATTCCAACTGGGCTCCGGTCAAAGGTCGGCACGAAGAGCTGGTACAAGGGACGACGGAAATCTGCCGACTGTTCGGCGTCGAAACCCGCTGGTGCAACTTCAAGTCGCACCGGTTCGACGTCAACGACGAAGCGAAGCAAGCCGTCGCCGCGGCCATCGCGGACTTGCAGCCCGACGTCGCGCTGATGCTCTGGCGTCACGATCATCACGACGATCATGTGGTCGCCTCGCAGCTCTCGAGCGTCGCCCTGCGCAACGCGGCCGTGCTCACCGACGCTCCGAAATACCGCCCGCCGCGGAAGATCTATCTCTACGACAACGGCCCGCGCCACACGATCGGCTTCGAGCCGGACACGTTCGTGGACGTGAGCGACGAGTGGCCCCGAGCGACGGAATGGCTGGCCCGCCTCATGGCCTTGGTCCGCAACCAGCCGTACGATCCGAAATTCGCCGACCCGTCCGTCGCCACAAAAGAAGCGATCGCCCTCTACCGCGGCAAAACCTGCGGCGTGAAATACTGCGAAGCGCTGAAGGCGATGAACGCCGAGCCGCGAGAGATTTTGTAATGTGGCGAGGGTCGCGATATTGGCCGCTCCGGCTATGCGTCGCCATTTCGGCTGCATTGTATCTAGGCGGTTGCTCGCAAAATGGGCCCCAATATCCGTCACCGAACGGTCGCGAAATGTTGCGGTTGGGTTCCGACCGTAATTTGATTGTGCTGGAGATTACCGAAGCAGCTTCGCAAAACACGATTCGGGTGACGACCATCGCATCGAGCATCCAAAGATGCACGGTGCGCTGGGACGGCGACGATGCTATCTATGTCGACAGTTCGGACGTCGGCATGCTCCGGTACGAACGCTCGGCCGACGGTTGGCGTCAAGGTGAGGTTTACTCCCGGAAATCACCGGATTCGAATCTCATTGCCAAACTTATATGGTCGGAAGAGCGAAGCTCGCTGGCGATCATCATCCGAGTCGCCTATGGAAGCGATGCTGAAAGCTCCACCAAATGGGTGTTGCTTCCGGGAAGCTTCGACGATTTTGACCCTCGATTCATCACCCGCCGCGGGAACGAGAACGCGTTGACTGCTCAAAGCTATAACTGGGAAGGCAACGACAGAATTGTGATTCACATGAAGACCAAGGACATTTTTGTCTCACGAAAAAGCGGGGAATGGCATGTCGAATAAGCTCCGTCGCGCGCTGACTAACGGCCGCCGAGATCGTTGCGTGCCTTACATTCATCGCCGTATTTTCACGATCTAACCGTGCCGCCGAAATCCCCGCGGAGCCGATCGCTCAAAAAGGCGAAGTCCTTCTCGCCGACAATTTCGAGCGTTCCGACCTCGGCTCTTGGAAGCCGCTGATCGGGACGTTCGTCGTGGAGAACGGCGTGCTGAAGGGTTATCAGACGCGGGCCGATCACGGGGCCGTCGGGCGGTTTTATCATCCGATGCGCGACGTCGTCGTCGCGTTCCGCTACAAGCTCGCCGGGTCGACCGGATTCAACGCCGTGTTCGACGACCAGAAGCACAAAGGTTCGCACGCCGGCCACATCTGCCGCGTCTCCTTCACGCCGAAGCAAATCCGCATCGCCGACGACAAGGAAGGGGCCATGCGCAACGACATCGAAGCGATGCGCAAAGATCCGGCCCGCCGCGCGGAAGCTCAGGAACTGGTGAAAGATCGCGGCGTCACGGTGAAGCTCGCGCCCGATCCGGCGGCGTGGCACGACGTCGAAATCGAAATCAAAGGCGATCGCCTGCGACTGAGCATCGACGGCAAGCCGGTCGGCTATCTGCAAAGCCCCGGCATCGCGCACGAAACCAAATCGAGCTTTCACTTCACCGTCAACGGCCCGGGCGTGCTGTTTGACGACGTGAAGATCTGGGCGGCAAAAGAGTAACGCTGCTCCCGCCGAGAGCGGCGTTAGCGTCACGCCGTTTCATTCTTCCAGCGCCGCAAAGATCGCCGTCGTGATCTCGCCCGGCTCGCCGTGGCCGCAGTTCGTGAGCACGACGATGCCGTGGCGGGCCGTCGGGTAGAGCACTAGCCGGCTCGTCGCCTCGGGCTGTCTTCCGTTGTGCGAAACCTTCAAGCCGTTCTGGCGTTCGACGGTGAAACCCAAGCCAAACTCGCCCGGTTCGCCGTCGGCCAGCGGTTGGCGAACCCACATTTCGCGCCACGTTTCCACGCGGAGCAACTTGCGATCGAGCACGGCGCGGGCCCAGGCGCGAAGTCGACGATGTTCGATTTGTACGCCCCCGCGCCATGCTTCCAGTAGTGCGCAGATTCGGGGCGCGGACCATGTCGCCGTCGTCATTCTCTTCATAGCCGACGGCCCAATGCCGCTGACCGGCCGCGGCCGTGTCGATCGTCAGACTCGTCATCCCGAGCGGTTCGGCGATGCGGCGGTGAATCTGCCGATCGAACGGCTCGTCTCCGGCCCGCTGCACGACGGCGCTGGCGAGTATGTAGGCGTACGACGAATAGTTCGTCTGCGCGCCGGGCGTGAACTCCAACGGCGACGCGCTGAACATATCCAGCGCGAACACCGGATCGGCGAGCGGCCGAGTTCGCGGATTGCGCTCGGCGGCGGCCACGACGCGGCCGTCGTAATGCGGCAGTCCGCTCTGATGCGAGAGCAGGCGACGCATCGTGATCGTCCCCTTGTGCGCGGGAAACTCGGGGACGTAACGCCGCACGTCGGCGTCGAGATCGAGCTTCCCTTGTTCGACGAGTTGCATCGCCGCCACGGCGCAGAGCGGCTTCGAGTTCGACGCCCAGTTGAACACCGTGTCGAGCGTCACCGGCGTGCGTCGTTCGCGATCGGCGAAGCCGTAACCTTTGAGATAGACGATCTCGCCTTCGTGCAGCAGACCGACGGCGACGCCGACCAACCCCTGCTCCCGCATCTGCTCGACCACGGCTTCATCAACGGCCGCAGCCTCGTCGGCATCCAGCGTGTTCCGCGGCACGGCGACCGCTTGCGCCGCGGCGACGGAGCAAAGCGCAAACCACGCCGAAACGAAGACGACCTGAAATAGGACCGACATGAAGAGGCCTCCACGACAATCGGGAGCGAAGCGACGATGGTCACCGATCATCTTACCGGATGGAGCCGACGCCCGCTCGCCGAGCTTCGGCCTGAGCAGAGTTTCGCGGTCGCGTCAAATCAACTTTTGGCCGGCGCAGATTGTCGGCGGAACGATGTTCACCGTGCGCGCAGAGACGGAGTGGGCGATAGGGGGATGAGGATGGGGATCGTGGAGATAAGAGTAAGAGTGATTTCTTGCTGTAGGGAACGCCCTCCGCGGCGTTCCATGCGGCGGGTACCCGATTCGTGGAACGCCGCGGAGGGCGTTCCCTACGGCGTTTCGTTCATTCTTGTCTTCTTCCCATCTGCTCCGCGGCTTTGCGGCTCCGAGTGAGGTCCGAACACGTCGGCCTCACGGCTCGACGCTCGCATTCGAGCATCGCACGTCACTTCCCTTGGTCACGCTTCAGTACGAAGCTCAGATAGCGCACGCCGGTCGGTTCGTCGACGACGATCGTGCCGCCCGGGGCGTAGTATTGCTGCATGACTTCCAGCGGCGGGGGCGGGCGATCGACGAGGGCCTGATTCACGTCGTTGAGAAACTGATTCTTCTCGTTCGACGTGAGAAATTTCCGCGTCTTCTCGCTCACCGCCAGACCGTGCAGGTAACGCATCTCTTCGTCCGGACGCACGAAGCCGACGAAGCCGGGGCCTTGTTCGCCCGCGTAACGCTTGGCCTTCGACGCAATGAGCTTGTAATCGAGCGAGTCGGCCAAGCGACCCGAGCCGCCGGCGAGCGTCGCCAGCGCTCGTTCCAACACGGCCGAACCGTCGCCGATGAGCAGGCAATCGTCGAGCAGGCAAAACGCCGGCCAAGCCATGCCGATCTGCACACGACGCGGACGGCGGCGCCCTTCACGATCGGCCTGCTCATCGCCGAAGGGGTCTTCCGTGGGTACGTCCGGCCTCTTCAGTTGGTAGTAAGTCACGCCGGCGAAGCCTTTGGTTTCGAGCTTGTCGCCGACCTTGTCGAGAAACTTCTTAAGCACCGGCGCCAGCTTGTGCTTCTCTTTCAGATGCAACGCCCACAGCTGGTTGCGGCTATCGAATTCCACCGGCTCTTGAATGGCGACCACGACGCTGATGCGGCCGTCGAGCTCCGGCAGCAGATCCTTTTCCAGATCGACGTCGGTGTTTTTCAGCAAGTTCTCCACCGTCTGGCGGCGGAACGTTCCTTCGCCGGCGAAGCTGTCGACGATCTCGCGCAGCTTGTTGTACGTGCGATCAAAGTCCCAGGTGAACGTCGAGTAGTTGGCGACCTTGTCCGTCACCCACGGCTCCGGTTCCGTCTCGGTCGGTTGCAAGGCGATGAGTTCCATGATGCCGGCCCGCGGCACGTCGAGCAGCAGGTAGGCCTGCCCGATCACTTCGAACTGGCCGCGATTGAACGTGAAGCTCCCGGCCAGGGCCGTGAGTCCGTCGAGCCCGAGCGCCGGCAACATGGCCATGCCGACCGCGGCGGCCGGGTTGCCCGAATTCGCCGCGCGCACCAAGTTGATCGGATCGACGAACCACGAAATCTGCGCCGGAGCGCCTTCGGCCTTGCCGATCAAGCGTTCGAGCGTGACGAACGCCGGCTGGTCCGCGAGCGTCGCTTCCGCGCCGCCGTTCCACAGGCCGAGCAGGTGCTTGAAGGCGTCGACGTTCGTGCCGATCGCCAGCACGCCTTGCCGGCGCAAATAAATCAGTCGCTCGGTCTTGCCGGTACCGCGGCGAAAAACGTTCAGCGTCGCGTCGCCGACTTGCTCCGATTCTTCGATCCACTGTTGCTCCGTGAGCAACGTACGGCCGCGCTCGATCAGCGTATCGACGCTCCGATCGTTGTCGGGCGCTTCGATGAAGAAGAGCAGGGCGGGGGGGCGCCTTCGATCGGCAACACGGCGAACCCGAACTCGCCTTGCGGCAACGTGAGCAGTTCGACGAAGCCGAGACCGATCTTGTCGCGCACCGGCGTGAAGGCCGTTTCGATGCTGGCGATCAGCTGATCCCAGAGCGGTTTGAATTGCGGGTCTTCGACCATGCGCCCCATGGCCGTTTGGAACCACTCGGTGCGGACCTCCGGCGCGTTGACGACGCGCATGTAGGCCAAGGTTTCCGGCGGCAGGAGCCGGGCAAATTCCGGACGCCCGGCGACGGAGCCGGGGGCGGGCTTCGCCGCTTCGACCGGTTTGGATGAAGTCGTGGTTTTCGAGGGGGCGGCGGGCTTCTCCGCCGCCGGCGGCGCGGTTTGGGCAAAGGTTGCCGACGGCAGGCCCCACACAATCAGCAGCAAAACGGCAACCAGCGAGCGGCGAAACCTGGGCGACCGATACATGGCAGGGAGCTTTCGAGGAAGGGGCCGGCGGCGGCACTGGCGGATAAGCAACCGGTCGGGCCGCGGGGCGAGGCAAGGCGAGTTTGGTTCGGGCCGGTCGACCATAGTATACTGAATGCGGTACGGCTCGCCCGGCGCTGGTGTTACCAACGCCGCCGCGGGCAGGTTTCAGGAGTTCGCCGGATGCGACGAAATATTGGGACCGCGACGACAACGTCACCGTCGGCGCGTGTGCCACTGGCGGCTTGTCCGCCAGTGCCGAGTTCGACGTTGAAAAATGCACTGGCGGGCAAGCCGCCAGTGGCACCCTACGTTTTATCGGTAGCAACAATCGTTCTCGTATTTGCGGTGGGCGACGTTGCCCAGGCCCAAAGCTCCGGTTCGTTCGGGGCCCGCTCGATGGGCTCCAGTTTCTCACCGGCGGCCAGTACGTTCGGCGGTACTCGCAGCACCGCGGCCGGCGGCATGCCCGCCGGGTTCGGCGGAGCGATGGGCATGGGAGGCGGCGTGGCCGGCGCGACGACGCGCGGCGACAACTCGGCCGGACAGATCACCGGCGGCGAACGCTTCGTCCGCGGAGCGCGGCAGCCGGGGCAATTCGTCGGCGGCGACTCGGGTGATGCGGCCAGCTTCTTCAGCCAGCTTTCCAACTACTCCGCCCAGCAAGGGCACCGCGCGAACAACGACACCTCGAACCCCAATCGCCAAACCGGCATGACCGGCGGGCTAGGCTCGCGGCGCGTGCAGCCGCGCGTGGAGCAATCGATCGGCTTCGATTTCGCACCGCCGAAACCAGAGCTGGTCGACGCGGCGCTGCAATCGCGGTTTCAGTTGAGCCCGCGAATGGCGAAGCTCGGCGCTATTGATGTGAGAATGGAAGGTCGGACGGCGGTTCTATCCGGGGTGGTTGCCACGGCGCATGATCGCGCGGTTAGCCGAGCAATTGGCGAACCTAGAGGCCGGAGTCTCTGCGGTCCGTAATGACCTGACGATTGCAGGGGCGCCGAATGTTGTGGCGCCGCCGCCGGTTGCCCAACCGCCTGCGACGCAGCCGTAGTCGCCGCGCCTTGCTGATTCCAAATCGGCTGCGGAACGTGCCCGGGCGAAGTCGGCTGTTGCGGCGATTGCAGACTTTGGCCGAGCGACGACGATCGGCGCGATTGCGGAGTGTTCGGCAGCGCGATGGTCGTCGTCGTCATGCGTCGGCCGGTTGAGGAAGGCTGGGCAACGCCCGATTCGCCCGGCTGTCCAAGCGGTTGCTCGTAGCCGACTTGCTGAACGCCCGACGCCGGCGGCATGTTCGCCGCGGCCGGTTGCAAGAGTCCCGCGGTTGCGCCATTGGCTCCCGGCAGGCTATTTATGCCCGGCACTTTGGCGATCGGCTTGTTTTGCTCTTCGGCTCGCACGCCCGGCAAATGCTGCTTCGACGGCTCGCCGACGACCGACGAACCGCTCTCAGGCTGGAAGCGGACCATCAGGCTGATCTCGCGAAAGGGCCCGCCTGCGGCATCCCACGGGAGCCAAACGCTGTACGAATGCCCGAGCGCCGACTTGCTGTAGTGCTTTTCGAATTGCTCCGGCGTGAAGACGAATTTGCGGTCCGGCTTCGTGAAGCGCAATGTCGCGATCCGTTTCATCAAACGCGTAAACCGTGAGGGTGCCGCGAGCTTTCACCGGCTTGCCGTCTTCCGCCGCGTAAAACATGAGGCGACCGCCGAATCCGCGGGTCGACGGAGCCATGCCTTGCGAGAGCACGGTGTCGGTCCACACGGCGACGACCTTCATCGGCCGCTCAAGTTGGCCGTCTTCCCCGCCGCCCCAGGGAATGGCTTTCGTCATGTCGAACTTCTGGCACCCGACGGCGGCCGCGGCCGACGCGACGACGACGGCGAACCGCAAGGCGAGGGAGAGACGAAGCTTCGCAAAACTCACGGTGCAACTCCTGCAGAGCCCGGAACGACCGGCACGGCGTACTGAGCGGGAATGACTTCGGGCGAATAGTTCGGCACGTTCGCCGGCACGGGCGAACCCGGCGGCGCGAATATCGGAATGACGGGCCGCGGGCCGGCGCCGGCTTGTTCCTGGAATTCGAGCGTGGAAATGTCGGAAGCGTTTTGTTGGTCGACCGGCTGATTGAAACCTGCCTGAGGAAGTTCGTTCCCTTGCTGTGTGTCGGCCTTCGGCAAGAGCGGTGGGCTCGGAGGCGGAGGCGTCGGCGGATTCGGCGGCGTTGCCGGCACGACGGTCGGTCCCGGAGTCGCGGGAGGCGTCGGCACGGAACCCGCAGGCGCCGGCATTTGCTCCGAAGCGTGCGGAATCGGTTCTCCGGTCGGTTGCAAGTCAGGGTAGATCGTCATGGTCTCTTCTTCCGCCCAGATATCTTCGCGGCTGTAGAGACCGACGCTGCTATGCAGGGCCCGCACGTCGGCCAAGCACCACGACATCCGCGCCGATTCGACTTGGCGGATATGGGCCGCGTCTTCTTCATCACGAACGATGTGCGGCGTCATGATGATGAGCAGTTCGGTCCGTTCGCTCGAAATGTTGTCGTAGCGGAAGAGGTTGCCGAGAATCGGGATCGACGAAAGATACGGCACGCGGCGCTTGATCGTGCTGCGCGACTTGGTGATCAGACCGCCGAGCACGACCGTTTGGCCGTCCATGGCGCTGACCGTCGTTTGGGCGGTCGTCGTATTGATCAGCGGCTGCCGCACGACTTCGCCGGTTGCGGAAACCGAGATCGGCACGCCTTCGAGTTCCGGTCCGAGAGCCGACTTTTCCGCGTCGATTTCCATGACCACGAGACCGTCCGGCGAGATGCGCGGCGTGACGCCGAGGATCAGACCGACGTTGACGTCGACCACATTGTTCACTTGGCCGGTCGTGTTGATCGTCACACCTTGCACGCGCGGCACGCGCGAGCCCACCTGCACGAACGCCGCTTGATTGTCGAGCGTCATCACTTGCGGACGGCTCAACACGTCGAGCCGGCGGCTTTCCTGCAGGGCTCGAATCAACACGCTGACGCTTTCGCTCGACGCGGAAAGCACGAGGCCGCCGAAACCGAGATCGGCGTTCGTGCGGCCGACGGCGAAGTTCGACAACCCTTGCGCACCGACACGTTTCGACTGCGCCAAGGCGCTCGTCGCACCGCTATTTCCCAGCGGCGCGTTGTTGAACGCGTAACCCGGCTGGTTCGTCGCGGCGACGACGTTCTGATTCGTCGTCGTGACGACCGTATTGCCTTGCGGCGTTTGCGTCGTTTGTGTGATCGTCACCAAGTCACCGAGCAAGCTCCGATCGAAGAGAATCGAGTCTTGCAGACCGACTTCCACGCCGAATTCGTCGGTGTTGTTCAGCGCCACTTCCGCGATGAGCACCTGGATCATGACCATCGGCGGACGCTTGTCGATGTCTTCGACCAGCTTTTTGATCTCTTCGAAGTAGCGGGGCGTGCTGCTGACGATGAGGCTGTTGCTCACCGGTTCCGGCACGACGACGACCTCGCGTTCGATCTGTTCAAACGGACTCACCAAGCCGGGCTGCACCTGTTGCACTTCCCGCTCGCTGCGCAGGAACTCATTAATCGCGGTCGCCACGTCCGTCGCCGGAGCGTTTTTCAAACGGTAAACGATGCTCTGTCGCTGGCGAACGTCGCTGTCGTCGAGTCGCAAGAGGATGGCTTCGACCACCGTCAGGTCTTCCGTGCTGCCGGAAGCGATGATGCTGTTCGTCCGTTGGTCGACCGAGAATCGCAGCGGCACGAGCAAGTTTTGCGCCTGCTGCTGATTCTGATTGGCCGCGCCGCCGAAGCCGCCCGCACCGGCGGTCGTCGTGCGGCCGAAAAGGGCGTTGAGCATTTCGACGAGCGCGGAGGCGTCGCCATTCATGATCGTAAACACTTTGATCTGCGAGCGAGCCGCAGGCGTGGCGTCGAGCTGACGAACCAGCGCGGAGATCAATTCCATGGCTTCGGCCGGTGCGGAAACCACGAGCGAATTAGCCCGAGCGTCCGCCGTAATCCGGACGTCGTTCAGAATGCCCGAGCGGTATTGGCGATGACCTTCCGAATCGATGGTCGTGAACTTCAGGCTTGCCGAGCGTGCCGAGGAACCGGACGAGGCCGGAGTCTGCGCCGCTCCGCCGGCTTGGGCCAAGGCCTGCAGCGCGCCGCCGGACGACGAACCGCCGGAGGCTTGCGCCGTGACGGCGTCTTGCAAGACCGGCGCAAGTTCTTCGGCCAAAGCGTTTTCGAGGTGGAACACGCGGAGTTCGTTTTCGGCTTCGCCGCCGGCAACGTCGAGACGCTTGATCAATTCGCCGGCTTCGAGCAAGTCGCGAGGTCCGGCCCGCACGATGACGGAATTGGTGCGAACGTCGGCCGTCACTTCGACCTTCGGGCCGAGACCGACGGGGCGACCGTCGGTCGGGGTCGTGAAGAATCCTTGCAAGGTCGACTGCACCGTGGCCGCCGAAGCGTGCTTCAATGGAAACACGGCAAACTGCGCCTGCGGCTCGACCGGTTGGTCGAGCTTCAAGATCAGCTCTTTCACGGCGGCGACGCTTTCCGCCCGGCCGATCAGCAACAAGGCGTTGGGCTTCACCAAAGCGGTGATGCTCACGGTCCCTTGCCGGGTCGACAACACGGCGTTGTAAATCTGCGTGACGACCGTGGCCAAGGCTTCGCCCGACACGTGCTGCAGCGGCACGATTTCGACGGCCGGCTGCGTGTCGACGCTGAGGCGTTCGATGTCTTCAATGATTTTGATGACTCGTTCGACGTCGCGATCGTTACCGCTGACGACGAGCACGTCGAGGCCGTCGAGAAATTCGATCTGCACGGGCCCGACCAGTCCGGCTTGCGCGGCTTGAGCTTGCACCGCGGCGGCGACGGCCGCCGGATCGGCGCCCGGCACGATCGCCGCGCCGGCTCCCGGTTGCACGTTGACGCCCGGTTGTGCGTTCGCGGCGGCGGCCGGAACCGGCGGAGCGACGGCGCCGGCCGGTTGCTGCACGGGCGGAGCTTGCACGACCGCCGGATTCTGCGCTGTGCCGGGCTGAAAGACTTGGGCGACCAGCGGAATGTTGCGAGGCAGGGCGGGGCCTTGCGGGGCTTGCTCGACCGGGGCGGGCGCAGCAGGCGTATCCGCCAAGCGGTGCGACACGGTCATCGCCTGACGGATCGATTCGCGATCGGCCGAGCGATAAGGAACGATGCGTTCCGCGGCGTTGGGTTGCGTCGAGATGCCGGAGGCCCGATCTAGGGCCGAGATCAACCGTGCGGCGGCTTCGGCCGTGGCAACGTCGCCGACGAAGTCGACGCGTCGCGGCATCGGATCGTAGACCATTTCCAACGATCGCGCCTCGGCCAACGTCAGCCGCAAGCGAACCCGTCCCGTGTTCTCCGCGGTCGACGACAAGCGTCCGCCGTAGAGCGCACGGAGCCGTTCTTCCAAACGGTTCCACTCGATGTTTTGCAGCGTGAGCGACTTGGCGGCCGGATTGGGCGCGGAGATCGCGCCGGCGGCCGGCGTCTGCGGGGCGTTTAAGACTTGCGCGACCGCTCGCTGTACGTCGTCCGCGGCGACCACAATGACCTGTCCGGTTCGCTCATCGGCGGCAATACGGGCTCCGGCGGCGGCGAATTGTTGCTGAAGTCGTTCGGCCGTGGCGACGACATTGCCGCCGGCGACCGAATAAGCGGCGATTCGAGGAACCGGTTGCGGCACCGCGGCCGGTGCAGAGGCAACGGGCGGAGCCATCGCGATGTTCTGCGGCGCCGGTCGATCGAGCGTCGTCAGCACTTGTGCGACGAGCGCCTGCATCGCGGGCGAGCCGCCGACCAATAGGCGGTTACCGGCGGCGTCGACGACGAGCTCGAACGGCTCGCGGCCGCCTTGTAGCAGTTGTTCGACCTGCGGACGGACCGAATCGGCCCGAACGTGGCGCAGCGGGTAGGCCTGAAAGCCGGCGACGCCCGGCGACGCGGCAGGAAGCTGCGCAAGCGGCGTCGACGATGAAGAACGATGCTCCGCCCAACAAGGCGAGCACCGCAGCGCGGCGAATTACGGCGAAGTTCACGGCGATTGTCGCTAAGCGGGATTGCCCCCCGCCGGCCAATCGTGAGGCGCGCAGCGTGCGCGCACGCGCCTCGTCGAGCCCAGGTATCGGTAAACCCCAGGAGGCTCTTGAGGTATTTCCCGAAACTTGCCGAAGCGCAAGAAAAAGCGGACGGAGCAACGCCGGCATGCCGGCAGCAAGCGAGCGCGTGAATCACGCTTTGCCGGCTACAGCGGCAGTTCGACGCCTTGCTCAAGCGACTTGCCGATGGCGACGACGCGGCGCTTGCCGGCCGCCTCGATCTCTATCTCTCGGTCGCCGATGCGCACCAATTTCCCTTCGAACCGGCCGACCGAGATGCTGTCGCCCTCGAAGAGCCGCAACAACTGATTGGTCGGACGAACGTTGAGCCAGGCCTGCGGCTGATCGTCGACGGAGATGATCGACGTGAGGAACGTGAACTTCGCCGGATCAAACGCCGGCGGAGGAGGGGGAGGCGGGCTCGATTCGCGAGGCGGCGGCGGGGGCGGAGGAGGCGGAACGTACGCCGCGAAGAGATTTCGCTCGACGATCGTCTTCACGGCGGCGTCGCTCGACTGCTGATTCCAGGTCGGATTCACTCCGTCGTGTAGCGCATTCAAGCGGGCCGCGTCGTTCAGCACCAAGGCTTCGATCGTCATCGTCACCTGAAGTTCGCTGCCGTCGGCCAGAGGCTGCAACGCTAGATCGCGAATCTGCTGCAAATGATCGGCTTTGTAGAACGCCGTGAGAAAACGAGAGACGCTTTCCAATCGGCCGCGAGCCCGCACCGTAAACGGCTGCTTCGTGAAGACGTCGCGCAATTGCGTGCCGCGTCCGGCGTCGACCGTGACTTGCGACAGCCGGGCTTTGTTCAACTCGGCGACCAGCCAATTCTGGTACAGCGAGCGGGCCACTTCGCGATTGCGCGGGAGCGACTGCTGCTCCCAGTCGCTGAGCTTGAGATTGGCGGCCGCCGCCTGAATGACCGACAACTGCTTCTTATTCAATTCGTCGCGGGCCGCATTGAGCTGAGTTTGCCGCAACGACACGGCCCCGCGATACCCTTGTACGCCGAGCACCAACACGGCCAGCACCGCGAGCGCGCCGACGGCCGTCGCCAACTTTTTCTCTCGCGTTGAGGCTCATTGCGAACCTCCCGTCGCGGCGGCCGGTTGCGCGGTCGACGACGGCTTCGCGGGCGCGGCGGCCGGCGGCGTCGCTTTTGCCGCCGGTTTCGAACCCGTCGGCTTCACGATGACGTTCGATTGAAAGCGCCAGGGATACTTGGCGTTGGCCGGGTCTTGTCGCCGGCCTTTTCCTTCGACGAGATGCGTCTCATCGCGAAGTTCATGCTCCCATTGGTCGACGACCTTCGGCTCCGTGACGATGCCCGTAAGCTGCATCTCGCCCCCTTGCGGGTGCGCGGTCAGCCGCAGGACCGTGAGCATGGCTTCGCGATTTGACGGCGACTCGCGCGAGAGCCGTTCGAGTTCGACCAGCCACGGCACGTTGGCATGACGCCAAGCTTCGATGTCTTTAACCTTTTTCTCCAAAGCCTCGGCCGCTTTCACGGCCGGCGCCAAAGCCGCGGCTTCGTCGCGCACGCGTTTGATCTCGGCGTCGACGGCGCCGAGCCGCCATTGAACGAGGCTCCACACGGCGGCAAAAAGCACCGTCGCGCAGAACGCGCCGACCAAAACTTGGCGACGTCGATTCGGCGGTTCCGGAGGCCGGCGCGGATTGAGAAAGTCGAACCTTGGGGCGGCCCCCTCCGCTTCGTCGGCCAAGGCTCCCAACAGGGCCGTAAACCGACCTGCTTCCGATTGCACGCCGGCGGCCATTTCCAAAGACGGCGGCAACGGGCTCCACGCATCGACGACGTCGACCGGCACGCCGAGATCGGCCGCGAGTTGTTGAGCGTCGGCCCGACCGGCCGCGCCGACTTCACACAGCTCGATCGCCGACACGCGACGTCCGCCCGACTGATGCTGCACGCTGGCCAACGTACGGCGGAGTTCGGCTGTGAGAGCCCGACGGTAGTCGGCGGATTCCGGATCGCCCGGCATGCGAGCGCTGCGGACCAACACCAAACTGCTGCCGGCCAGCGCCGAGACTTCGGCTTCTTCCGCGCCGGGATCGACCAAGAGCCGTGGTTCGCCGTCGTTGGCGACGCGTCGCAAGGCCAGCGACGCTGCGGCCGCCGGCCGCAGCAGGAGCCGGCGTTGCTTGAGGCCGATCGCTTCGCAGAGTTGCGCCGCCTGCGCGGCGGGGACCGATTCGACGGCCGCGGCCAAGACGCTACGAGGCTCTTCCGCACCGGCCGGAGTCGGCAAGAAGTCCAACAGTCCGCCGGCGGCGAGCGAGTGCAATTCACGCTGCGCCATGAAGCGGACCATGTCGGGAAGTTCGGCGTCGGGCGCGGGGGGAAGCTGCAACTGCTTCAACTCGACCGAAGCTCGGCCGATGAGCACGATGGCCTCGGCCCGCGCCAAGCCGCGCGATTCCAGCGCGTCCCGAAGCACGGCGATGCGTTGCGGCAGGGCTTCCGCATCGAACACCGCGGCCCCCGGCCAAGCCGCGCGAAAAGCATGTTCGATGCGCATTCGGCCGCCGCGCAACGTGCCGGCGACGACACGCGCTTCACGAACGTCCCAATCGACGGCGACCCACTGCGGCATGCTCAGGCTCTTTAGAAAACGAGCGTCGACTACAGACCCGACGCTCCCAGAACGGCGTTCGGAAAACCGCGTCCCAAATGCGTGATCTCTCTCCAGAGTAATCGGCGCGGCGTCGCGCCGGTAGCATCGACCACGACTTCCACGCGCGTCGCCGGGCCGGAATCTTCGAAATATCCGACAATCTGCCGCGGTAGACGTCTCCTTTGGCCGAGAGAAACGGCGTCAGGGCCTTCATCTGGTCGAGCGTGACGATGCTTTGCGTCAGCAGCCACGTGGAATATTCGGAGCCGGGCATCTCGTCCGTCGGCTCGGGATAACGCACGGCGAGAATCTGATCGATCTGCTCTTCCGTCAGACCCGGCACGCCGAGCAGCAAAGCCCGCGGCGCTTGATTGACGTTGAGCTTGCCGCGGAGCACGGCGTCGCTCGAAGTCGTGAGTTGATCCATCAAGAGCGGCAACGTCGTGCCGAGGGCGAACGGATCGTTTTTGATCGGCGATTCGATCGAGCGCGTCGTGCCCGATATGCTCGCGCTGGTTTTCGTGCCGACCAAATCGAGCACCGACGAAAACGTGTAGCGGGCCTGCTTGGTGAAATCGGGCGATCCGACGATGGCCGGCGTCGCCGCGGCCCCGCTCCCCGTGTAAGGGCCGCTTTGCCGGTAGAGAATGATGTACGTCGCCAAGTCGGGCTGACCGGTCGCCTGCAAGTCGGAGAAGAGCGTTTCGAGATCTTCGCCGTTGATGTTCACACGCGGCGTGCCGTCGGCCTTGCGATTGGCCTCGCCGCCGTAAAGCGTAAGATAGCCGGACCAACCGCGGTCGAACGAGCCGTCGGCGTTGTCGATTCCTTCCGGCGGTATCGCGAGTTGCTCGTTGGCGTCGACCAAGCCGTTGCGATTCGCGTCCATACCGAAGAGCAGTTGCGGCGTGACGCCTTGCACGAGCAGCAGTTCTTCGAGCGTATCGAGCGGACCGTTTTTCGGGGCTCGCGGCGGCGTCAGGCCGGAATAAAGATCGGCCTCGCCACCGAACTCGCGGGCTTCGTCGTCTTCGTCGAGCCAATCGAGAATGGAATCGGCCGCCTCTTCCGACATGCCGGGGACGCTCATCAGCCAGTCGCGCTGCTCGGTCAGGTCTTCGTGCTGGGCGATGAGCGTATTCAGGTTCAGCCGCATCGATTCGTCTTCGATGCCGAACCGCAACGTCGTCGGCGCTTCCGGCTCATAGAGCGGTGCGACGATCGAAAACTTCACGCGGTCCGCGGGCGTCGCTCCGTCGACGACGGGAATTCCCTGCAACTCGGCCGGGTTGTCGTAGAGCCCGCCGCGGTCGCGCAGCGTGAGCGTATCGAGAGCGAGCAGCACCAGCAGCTTTTCGATTGCGCTATCGCAGGCCATGCGGGTTTGCAGGGCTTGCCCGTGTGCGTCGGCCGCCTGATACTCGGCCAGCATCAGATCGGAAAATGTGTACGCTGCCAACGAAAGCAACGCGACGACCACGAGCACGATGACGATCGCCAAGCCTCGGCGACGAGCGCGACGCGGCCTCATGGCGAAGCTCCCGTCGTCGTGGTCGTTTCCGTGGTCGACTCCGTCGCAGCTTCAGCATCTCCCGCCGAGGAAGGCACGCCCGCCGGCAAATGCACGAGCAAGCGATAGGTCTGCTCCTGCGGCAAGGCCGGCGAGGCGACGAGCCAGGTGCTGCCGACGGCCGCTTCTTCGGGCGCTCGCAAGGTGAGCAAAATTTCTACGGCCACGGGCACGGCCGAGCGATCGGACGAACTCCAGTCGGTGAGCCACTCGGTGCCGTCAAAGTAGCGAAATTCCAGCGACGTGGCTTCCGGGGCCAGCAGTTGCTCCGTGGTGCCGAGTTCGGTCGAACCGCCGTAGAGCGTGCCGTAGTTGACGACCGACCGATCGACTTCGCGGCGTACGAGTCCGCCGCTTGGAACCACGGCGGACGTTGCGGCGCCGGGCAGGGCGGCGACCTGCGCGACCGCCGCGTTCTGCGCGATGTAGTAAGTCACCGTCTTCACGTCGCTCGGCGGATCGAACGCCGCCGCCCCAGTGCCGGCGACGATCGTGCCGGTGAGCGAATCCATCCGATCCGTGCGAGGTACGCGACTGACGTCGACCTGCAGATCGTACTGCGTACCGTAAACTCCCAGCGGCGCGGCGGTCGCTTCGCCGGTCGATTCAGACTCGCTCGAGGCTGCGCCGGTCGACGAGCCGGCAGAACCAGACGACGAACCGCCGCCGGAAGATGACGTTCCACCCGAGTTGGAACCGCCCGAAGAACTCATCCCGGACGAGCCCGAGCTCTGGCTCATCGATCCGGAACCGCCGGACGAGCCGCGGGAGCCGGAACTCGAGCCTCCCGAACTTGAACCGGAGCCGCCGGAGCCGGAAGAAGTTCCCGACGCCGAGCCGGCTTCCGTCGTGCCCGTGCTGCCGGTGATATTCGTCACGCCGGTGGAGCCGGTAATGTTCTGCACGTTGGCGCTGCTTGATGAGCCGGAGCTTCCGCTGCCGCCGCTCGTGCGACTCGATGAACTTCCCGACGAGCCGGAACCGCTGCCGGCCAGCGCGCTGGAAGCGGCCGACGTGAGCGCATCGGTCGAGCTTTCGACGCCTTCGGCATCAGGGGCCTTGGGAACCGCGCTGCGGAGGTCGTCGGCGATGCGGCGCAAGAGGGCCCGAGCCAGTTGCGCTTGCTCGACTTCAGCACGGCCGGCCTCGACGCTACGCAGGTAAATGTTGATGGCCGAGCCGATCGCGGCGACCAAGACCGTGGTGATGGCGAGGACCAGCAGGACTTCGAGCAGGGTGTAGCCGCGGCGTTTGTTCATGGAGACGTCCCCGCGGCGGAGGACGATGTGGATGACGCGGCGGACTCTGCGGCAGCTTCCGCGGCGGCGGCGGCTTCGGGGTCGACCATCCAGCGGACCAGCGAATATTCCACCGGGCTCTGCTGCGACGGTAAGTTCTCGGCCACGGTCACGCGCACGACCAAGAGCGAGGCGTCGATCGTCGGTTCCACCGCCACGGCGTATTGCCAGAGGCCTTCGGCGTCGAGCGGGGCCGCCGACGTCGAACTCGGCGGCATGATGCCGGCCGTGATTTCGGCGAGCTTGCTTTCGCACAGAAGTTGGGCCGTGGTCGAAGCGGCGGCACGATGCGCGTTCTGCAAACCCATCCGCACGAGTTCGCCGAGCGTGGCCAACGAGCCGACCAGAATCGCCAGCGCCAACAGCACTTCCAACAGCGTGAAACCACGGCGCGAAAGGCGACCTCGGCGGGCATGCGGGCGACGTTTCACGGCGTCACCTCGTAGACGAGCGGCTCTCCTTTAGCCACGGCGCCGGTGAGCCCGCGCAGTTGTACTTGGAGCGCCATGCCGAATTCGTCGGCGAGTATGAGCGTGGCGGTCGACGTGGTGCCGTCGGGATGAAAGTAGATGATTCGCGAAGCCGGCTGAGCGGCGTCTCCTCCGGCTTGCACGAAGCCGGGGGGCTGCGGCGCGGGCGTCACGTCGTCGACGGCGACGATCTCCGCCAAACGAATTCCCTCAGGCAGCGCCGTGCCGGGGGCCGACGGTGCGTCGAACCCGCCGGTCGCGGGTACGGCGGCAAAATCGGTCGGGAGCGCCGCGGCGGCGGGGTCGGAGAAATCGGCGGTCGACAGCACGAGGATCGCGCCCGCTTGCACCGTCGACGACAAACTCATGCGTCCGCCCGCTGCGAATCGCCAAGCCGCGGGCACGCGTCAACTCGGCGTGAATCTGATCGCCGGCTCGCTTGAGCCGTTGCAAGGCAAACGGCTTTTGCAGCGACGGCCACGCCAGCGCCGTCACGCCGGCCAAGAGCGCCAGCGTGAGCATCGTTTCGAGCAACGTGAGGCCGGGGCGAACCGCGGGCCGGCGCTTCGCCCAAGCGACGAGCTTCGCCTGCCCCGCGTAGGAAACGGTGCCGCCGCCGGCCGTGCATTGACGTTAGTCCCAGTTGCCGACGTCGTCGGCGGTGCCCGGCGCACCGTCGGGGCCGACCGAGAAGACGTCGTAGCCGTTGGGATTGTGCGTGCCCGGGACCACGAGTTGATACTCGTTGCCCCACGGGTCTTTTGGCAGCGTGCCCGAGGGAAAGCTCGGAGCGATGATCTTCTGCCATTTGTCCTGGTCGACTTCCGGCGGCGGCTGCACCAGGGCCGTGAGCGACGACGGGTACTGCTTGAACGTCAGTTGATACACCTCGATCGCCGGCTTGAAGAGGCCGACCTGACTCTTCGCGGCTTTGCTGTCGGCGTCGCTCATCACGCCGCGAAACGACACGGCCGCCAACGAGCCGAGGATGACCAAGATGGCCAACACGAGCAACACTTCCATGAGCGTGAAGCCGGCGCGGCTCCGACGACGGCGAACTTGCGACAAACGTTGCATAACCCTCTCTCCGAAAACTGATACGTTGCGAGTTTGCGAATGTCTTGAAATCGAGCGGCGGCTCGGTCTTACCATCGCCGCCGCGCACAAGCGGGCGGGCGTCAGACGGCGGTACTCATTTTAATCACGGGGAGCAGCAGCGCCACGGCCAACAGCAAAACGACGAGCGCCAAGAGCAGCAGCATCAGCGGCTCCAGCAAGCGGACGAAGAGGTCGAGCTGCCGCCACGTGCGGCGTTCCAGACCGTCGGCGATGCGAACCAACACGGTATCGAGCGTGGCCGATTCCTCGGCGACGGCGATCATTTCTACGACGGCCGGCGGAAACAATCCGTTGGCCGCCAGCGGTTTTGCCAAAGATTGTCCGGCGCTGATGTTTTCCGAGGCCCGATTTACGGCCGCCGCCAAGACACGGTTGCCCGTCGCACTAGCGCCGATTTCGAGCGACCGCAGGATCGGCACGCCGTTGTGCAGCATGGTTCCGAGTACTCGGCAGAAGCGGGCGACGGAGAAGTTTAAGACGATCGGCGCGATCATCGGAACCTTAAGTTTGAATTTGTCGAACCAGAGCCGGCCGGCGTCGGTCTTCAATTGCGTGAACGCCCAGGTTCCGCCGCCGACGACGAGGCCGAGAAGCAGCCACCACCAACGCTGCATGACGCCGCTGACGATGAGGAGCCAATCGGTGAGCGCAGGCAGCTCGCCGCGCTGACGCAGCCGAGCGAACAACCCCTCGAACTTCGGAACGAAGAACACCAACAGCACGACGACGACCAAGAAGCCGACGAGGCCCAAAAACAACGGGTAGGCCAAGGCTCCTTGCGTGCGACCTTTGAGCTCGTCTTGCTTCTCCGTGAATTCGGCGACGCGCTCCAAGGCCTCTTCCAAGAACCCGCCTTCGGTCCCCGCGCGAACCATGCTCACGGACATTTCGTTGAACACGCGCGGATGCCGGGCCAGCGCTTCAGCCAGCGGTTTGCCGTCTTTCACGTCGTCGGCGACGCGGGCCAAAACCTCGGTGAGCGCCGGATGCGAGGCCTGCTTCCGCAACACTTCCAACGCCCGCAAGAGCGGTACGCCGCTGCGGAGCAAGTCGGCCAGTTGCCCGTACATCGTCGTGAGGAGCGAAGTCTTCACGCGGCGGCGCACGCCAAACGCGCCGGAGGCAAGATCTTCGGCTTTCACTTCGAGTGGAAAGAGCTGCTGACCGCCGAGTTGTGCAAGGGCCTCGGCCTGCGAACCTGCCGAGAGCTTGCCCGAGACCTTGCGGCCGGCGAAGTCGCGCGCGATGTAGGCAAAGTCGGGCATATGAGCAGACGTCAGCGGTCAGGAGCCGGGAGTCGGTACGGCGAGAGGTAGGTAACTTCCATACTAGTCCCGCCGCGCGAGCGAGGGGACGTTCGCATTCGCCGAGATTTTTGCATTCCGGCGACCGCGCCACGGCCCGCCGGTTCGCCTGTAACGATTATTCGGCCGCCTTACTCATTTGCACGTCCCCTTTGGTCGTGCGGGCGACTTCCTCGATCGTCGTTCGGCCGTCGAGCACTTTGCGCCAGCCGTCTTCGCGCAGCGTTCGCATGCCGTCGGCCAACGCGGCCTGCTTGATCTTCCAACTGCCGACGCGGTTCTGCGCCAGCTGTCGAATGCCTTCCGTCGTCACCATGAGCTCGAAGATGCCGAGCCGGCCGGCAAAGCCCGATTGGCGACAAGCTCGACAACCGACGTTGCGATACAGGGGCCGCCCCGAATCGCGCCATTTCTGCAACGGGAAGTCGCGCGGCAATTCCTCGGGCGTCGGTTCGTACGGCACTTTGCACTCGGCGCAAAGCTTGCGTACGAGCCGTTGCGCCATCACGGCTTCCACCGTGCCCGCCACGAGAAACGGCTCGACCCCCATATCGCAAAGCCGGGTATAAGCGCCGGCCGCGTCATTGGTGTGCAGCGTGCTGAAGACCAAGTGACCGGTGAGCGAAGCCTGAATGGCGTTCTCGGCCGTTTCCAAATCGCGAATTTCACCGATGAGAACGACGTCGGGATCGTGCCGCAAGATGCTGCGCAAGCCGGCCGCGAACGTGAGGCCGATCTTCGGATGCACCTGAATCTGGTTGATCCCTTCGAGCTGGTATTCGACCGGATCTTCCGTCGTGATGATCTTCGTTTCTTCGTCGCGAATTTCGAGCAGCGCGCTGTAGAGGGTCGTGGATTTACCGCTGCCCGTCGGGCCGGTCACCAGAATGATGCCGTGCGGCAGGCGGATCAGCTCGCGAAAGATTTCGTATTGATCTTGATCCATGCCGAGCTTGCGCAACTCAAATTCCATGCGCCCCTTGTCGAGCAAGCGCATGACGATCCCTTCGCCGTGGATCATCGGAATGACGCTCACCCGGACGTCCACTTCGCGGCCATGAACCTTGAGCTTGATCCGGCCGTCTTGCGGGAGGCGCTTCTCGGCAATGTTGAGCCGAGCCATGATCTTCAAGCGGCTGATGATCGCCGCTTGAAATCGGCTGATCTCCGGCGGCATCGGCTGCGTCTGCAACAGGCCGTCAATCCGGTAGCGCACTCTCAAACCGGATTCTTGCGACTCCAAGTGAACGTCGCTCGCGCGAGCTTCGATGGCTTCGAGCAAGATTTCATTCACGAGCCGGACGACGGACGCTTCCTGCGCCATTTCCGAAAGTTCGGAACCGTCGGTCTCGATCTCGCTCAGGAGTTCGACGCCGTCATCCTCGGCCGCCGATTGGGCGATGAGCCCTTCGACCGTTTCGCTGCCGACCCCGAGGTGCGTCTTGATCAATTTCGCCAACTCGCGCCGGCTGGCCAGCACCGGCTCGATGGCCAAACCGATGCCCGACGAAAGCTCGTCGAGCGGATACAAGTCGAACGGGTCGCTCGTGGCGACGACTAGAGTGCCGTTGTGCCGGCGGACGGGAAACAACGACTGACGATGAATGAAGCGGGCCGGGAAGCCTTGAAGCAGCGAGAGATCGACCGGCGTTTCGGCCAAGTCGACGAACTCGATGCCGACCGCGTCGGCCAACGCCTTGAGCGCCGCCTCTTCTTTGACGAGCCCGAGATTCACGGCCACTTGGTCGGCGCGGAGACCTTCGCCGTTGACCGAACCGCGAACTCGGACGAGCTGATCGCGCGTGAGCAGGCCCGATTTGAGGAGAATCTCTCCGGCTTCCATAGCGAGCGCGATCCTACGAGGCGTGTGAGCGTGGGCGAGACGAGCCGAACGACAAGCGGGCAGGGCGAGGCGGGAGGCAATCAGCGGAGCGGCGTGAAAATCGAGCGGATGCCATAAATAGCTCAGCCCGGCCGTGAAGCGACCGGGCAAGACGCGGACGGGCCGCGGCGCAAGACGCGGACGGGCCGCGGCCGAGCTACTTAGGACATTCCCATTGTAATCAGTCGTTCGTCGGACGCTCGCCTTGCGGGCGATCTCCTTCCGGCCGATCGTTCGTCGGACGATCCCCTTCCGGTCGACGACCGCCGTCGCCGCCGGGACGACGTCCTCCGAATCCGCCGCCTCCCGGACCACCTTGGCCGCCTTGGCCGCCGGGTCCGCCCGGGCCGCGACCGCCGAAGCTGAACTGCGATCGATCGAACTCGAACTTCTCGCCCTTCATCTTTTCAAACTGGGCCTTTTGCTCCGACGAAAGCACCGACAACATCTGATCGTTCATATCGGTTTGCATTTGTTGGAACTTGGCCCGCATGTCTTCATCGGGTCCGCGGCGTTCGCCTTCACCTTCGCCGCGGCGGCCGCTGAACATTTCGCGCATCTTCGCGCCCATTTCCTCGCGCTTGTCGGCGAGTTGCTTCTTTTGATCTTCGGTGATTTTCAGATCGGCGGAGACTTCCGGATCGTCCAGCGCGCCGACGCCGCGGATCTGCACGAAGAGTTCGCGGAGCCGATCTTGCTGATGCGGCATGAGCACGCCCTTCATCTGCTCGCGCATGCGCCTTCTGCGATTCCTCCAGTTTGCCGCGCATTTCTTCGAACTTGCGCGGTGCTCGTCTTCCGGCAAGTCGCGCATGCCGGCGAACATCTCGCGCATCTTGTTCCCTTGTTCTTCGCGAATCTTCTCGAAGTCTTTGATCTGTTCGTCGATGAGTTCGAGTTCTTTCTGCACTTGCTCGTTGGCCAAGAGCATCAACTCGCCTCCACCGCCGCCGCCAAACCCGCCCCCTCCGCCCGGACCACGCCCACCGAAGCCGCCCGGACCACCGGGGCCGCGACCGCCGAAACCTCGACCTTGTCCCCCGGGACCGCGGTCACCGCCTTGGCCGGGCTGGTTCTGTTCACGCGGGGCGTCCGGCTGTTGAGCCGTGACTTCGGCGGCCCAGCCGGCGGCTAGAGCAGCCAGCACCGTGCCGCGGACCAACGTGCGGGTCAGAGTGGAAAATAGGGTCTTGGCGGCAACAGACATGGGTCAAACCCCTCTAAAAGAACGTGGCACGACAGGCCTAACGGCGTTTCCGGCAGCGGCCGAAAGCGTATACCGTAACTAACTCCGCGGCACGGCGAAAGTTTCGTCTCCCCGGCATGTTTTCGAGGCCGGTCGATCCGCCGGCGGCGGCGGCCGTACGGCCGATCGAGCTAAGTTTGCTTGGGACTTTTGCCGAACCGGTTCTATGATGGAATTCGGCCGCAACAAGCCGGATTCCTCGGCCGCGCCGCCCGCCCGACTTCGTGAGGCAACTCATGCTTCGAAACACGTTTGTTTATTTGTTCGTCGCCGGCATATTCACGGCGGATGCGGCCTTCGCGCAGCCGCCGATGTTCGACCCGGGCGAGATGGTCAAACGGCTCGACGAAAACAACAACGGCCAAGTCGACCCGGATGAAATGAACGGACGGCGCGCGGGGCTTTTTGGAGAGCATCGCCCGCGACAACAATCTCGACCTGTCGAAGCCGATCGGCAACGACAAGCTGCGCGACATCATGAAGGCCCGCTTTCAAAACGGCGGTTCGTCGCGCGGCCCCGGCGGCTCGTCGTCGGGCGGCTCATCATCGTCGCGGAGTGCGACGCCGGCCCCGGCCGTGAAAGCGTTCGGCGTCTCGACGAGCGGACCGACTCCGACGGTGCTCGGCTTCGGCGCTTCGGCGGGCGCCGAGAGTTGGGACTGCGCTGAAGAGCAAGTACGACCCCAAAATCATCGAGCGCACGGAAGACGCCATGCGCCGGTACGACCGCAACAACGACGGCACGCTCGACGAGAAAGAGCTCAAAGAGAATCGCTGGGACTCCGGCAATCCGCTCGATTTCGACAAGAACCGCGACGGCAAAATCCAGCGCAGCGAAATGGCCGAGCGCTACAAGCAACGCTATTCGAGCGGCTACTACGATCGAGGCGGCGACCGCGGCGGCTACGGCGGCGGTCCGCCGGGCGGATACGGCGGACCTCCAGGAGGTTACGGCGGAGGCCCCCCCGGCGGCTTCTACGGAGGCGGACCTCCCGGCGGATTTTCCGGCGGTCCGCCGCAGATGGCTTCGACGAGTTCGTCGTCGAACTCCGGCGGCTCCACTTCCTCACGCGGGTCACCGCCGCCGAGTTCTACGAGCGGCGGCTCCGGCTCGTCGGGAAGTTCGTCGTCTGCTAAGCCAAGCTCTTCCGGCGGCTCGGGAAGCTCCGGGAGTTCCAGTTCCGGCGGCGCACCGGATGAACGGATGATGAAGTACGCCGACGGCTTGCTGAAACAGTACGACACGAACAAAGACGGCACCTTGCAGCGCGACGAGTGGAGCAAGATGCGCAGCGAATCGCAAAAGGCCGACCGCGACGGCAACGGGCTCATCACCAAAGAAGAGCTCGCCGCACAATTGGCCGACTATTCCAAAGGACGTTCCGGCGGTTCGTCCTCGAGCAGCGGCGGCTCGGGAAGCTCATCGTCCGGCGGCGGTTCCTACTCGCGCTCGTCGAGCGGCGGCTCGCGTTATTCGTCGTCCGGAAGTTCGGCTCCGCGCAGCTCGGGGAGCGTGAAAACCTATCGATTCCTCACGCCGGGCGAACGGCTGCCGAGCGGCCTGCCCGACTGGTTCACGCGGAACGACGCCGACGGCGACGGCCAAATCGCGATGTCGGAATTTTCGAGCAGTTGGGATGATCAGCGAGCCGCCGAGTTTACGCGTTGGGATCGCAACGGCGACGGCGTCATCACGCCGAAGGAAGCTGCGGGAAGCGGGCAGTAAGCGCGGCTGCCGAACGTAATGTCAAACGGCGCCGGGCGTTAACGGCCCGGTCCGCGATCACGGCCGCCGCCGTCGCCCCCGCCGCGAGAGCCGCCGAAGCCGGAACCTCGGTCACCGCCCCCGCCGCCGAACGCGCCGCGCATGTTGTTAAACATCTCCATGCGCTGCCGCATCATGTCTTGCATCTGCTGAGCTTCCGCGCCGCCGAAGCCCGACGGACGTCCGCCGGATGAGCTAGGCCCGCCGCTTTGACCGGACTCTCCGGAGCTCCCGCTCGGTTTGGTTTCCGTCGTCTTGGCCTTCTCGCCGACGATCGCCGTCAGCGCTTTTTGCACCGTGGCCGGGTTGCTCCGCTTCAACGTCACGACACGAATTGCCGTGTTCGATTCGCTCGTGGCGTGATCGAGCGTTTTCACGAGCTGTTCGATTTCTTCGTACAGCGCTTGCGGAGCGGAAACGATCAGAGAGTTCGTGCGAGCGTCAACACCGATGGAAACCTTCATCGTTTCGGCTTGCGTCTTACGATTCGTTTGCCCGCCGCCGCGACCGCCGCGCAACATCTGCATGAGCTCTTCCGGCGACGGCTGCCGCTGCCGATTGGAGCCGGCCAAGCGTTCCGAATAAACTTCGCGCAGGATTTCCGCGATCTGCGCCGCGCCGGTGTTCACGACCGGGATCAAACGCGGACGCGGATTCACCGTCGACTCGGGAACGTCGAGCTGGTCGACGACCCGCAACAGTTGTTCGATCAAGTCGAGGTCGGTCGGCGTCGCTTGCACGATGAGTGCATTCAGCCGCGCGTCGGGAACGATCAGCACGCTCGCGCCGCTCAAGATCGACGAACTCGGGCCGCCGCCTCCGCCGCCGAGCATCGCCCCCATCAGGCCGCCGCCTCCACCGCCTAAGGCCATGCCGGCCAAGTCGCCGAGGAGCGAACCTCCGCCGGCCGCCGATCCGCCGCCGCCGAACACGGCTTCCAACGTCTCGGCCGCCGCGACCGCGCCGGCGTTTTGCAGGTAGAACACCGTGAATTCTTTGCCGCCCGTGGCGGTGCGGCTCGCCAAGTTCGTGAGCAGCGTTTCAAACTGATTGAGCGCTTCAATGTCTTCGCTGGCGATCATCACGCCGCCCGGTCCGGGAGCGACGACGATCGGCGGCAGGTTCACCGTCGGCCGCCTTGGCCGCATCCGCCGGGGTCTTCGCGGCGTCGGCCTGCGATTGCGGTTGAGCTTGAGCGAGTTCCCGGCTCAGCACGACCGATTGAATGCGAATCCGCGGCGAGGTTGCTTCATCGACGGCCGATTTTTCCGCCGGCGGTGCGATGGGCTTGCTCGTCGGCGCGGCTTCCGTCTTCGGAGCTTGCGGGGCAGGGGGCTGTTGCGGCGACCGCGACGGCGGCAGTTGCAACGAGTTCGGCTGCTGCACGGGGAGATTCAGTTCCGCGGCCGGACGACGATCTACGGCCGCCGGGTACGACGACGGAATGTTCGCCGACGGTTGCACCACGCGAATCCGGTTCGACCGCATCGTCGGCCAGATGCTTTCCAGTTGCTCCAACGCCTGACGCACCGTGCGCGGGCTCAGCGGCAGCATCCGTACGTTCGTACTGTCCGTCTGCGTGGCCGTCGGGTCGTCACTGACGTTTTCGCCCATCTTGGAGAGCAGGGCTTTGATCTGTTCGATTTGCCCCGTCGAACCGCGCACGAGCAGTTGTCGCGTGAGCGTATCCGCTTCCACCTTCGGCGCACCGGCGGCGGTGGCGCCGCTTTCCGTGCCGAAGAGCTTGCTGATGGCCGTCACGGCCGCAGCCGGGTCGACGAATTGCAAACGGATGACTTCCACCTGCCGGGCTTCGCGCTGCATCTGGTCGATCGTGGCTCGGATCGTCGAATGCTGAGCCGGTCGGGCCAGAGCGACGAGTTTGCCGGTCACCGGATCGGTCGTCAGCCGCACGTCGGCGAAGTTGGCCATTAGCGTTTGCAACACGGCCAAGACGCTCGTCGAATCGGCGACGCCGACGTCGTACACTTCGAGCTGCGGCGTTTCCACCGCGCCGCTTCCGGCCGGAGCCGGCACGTCGACGGCCCGCATGATTTCATCGACCTGATTGACGCGTTCCGGCTTCCCGCCGACGAGCAGCTTGCCCGTGAGCGGATCCACGGCGAGCCGCACGCTGCCGTCGGCCGCGGCGTAAGCATCGGCGGGGATGTCGAGCAATTGGCGGAGCAGCGGCAGGGCGTCGTCGACGGAAACGTGCTGCGGTTGATAAGCCCGCACCGGTCCGACGTTGGACGCCAGCATCTGCGTCGTGGCGTCGAGCACCGAACGAATCAGCCGCAACCGGCCGGCCGTTTCGGTCACTTGCAATTGACCGGCCCGCGGCAAGAGCACGATCGACCCTTGGGGACCGACGAGCCGCTGGATTTCGGCTTGAGCATCCTCGGCCGTGAGCTTGCCGAGCGGAAAGAGGGTGGTGACGAGCTCGAACTCGCCGAGCGCATCTAAACGTTCGAGCGGCACAAACGGCACGAGGTTCGGCGGGATGCCGTCTTCGAGGTTCACCACCATCAACATTCGCTCGCGACGCACCAGCGTGTACCCCTTCGTGAGCAGCACGCCGTTCATCAGGTCGAGCGCTTCGGCGGGCGTGTACTCGCGATTGTCGGTGTAGTTCAGCGTGCCCGGCGGCGGGGCGTCCATCACAAGCGAGAGATCGGCTTGTTGTGCAAACCAGTCGAGGACGTCGCCCCAGGGCTGAAAGCGGAAGTTGAACTTCAGCTTGACGTTCGATTTGTCGACCGGCTTGGCCGCCGCGACCGCAGCCGGTTTGGCGCCTGACGGAGCGGCGACGGCCGGCGACGCTTGCGCGGTTGCGGTCGCAACGGCGGGCGAACCTTCGGCACGTTCTACGGTTGCGGCGGTCGGCGAAACGACGCCGGCCAGCAATTCCCATTGGCCGCGCTGTTCGGGAGTGAGCAGGCTGAACGTCCGCTGCTCGAACGCATTGCGGAGCACTTCCCGCTGTTGACCGCCGGCACGACCGAGTTGGTCTTTGCGTTCCGCGGCCAACTTAGCGAGCGCCAACTTTTGTTCGTCATTGAGTTTCAAACGTTCGACGACGCTCGACTCCGCCAACGACTCCGCGCCGGCCCGACGCAAACGAATCTGTTCGAGCAAGGCCCGCTGTTTGTCGTCGAGCAACTTCAAACCGGCCGCTTCGGAGTCGCGACGAAACGGCGCGAAGCGCCGCCTCGCGTTCGGCCGGCGGGGCGTTGCGCAACTTCAGCGCGATGTCGAGCACTTCGCTTTCGCGGCGCTCGACCAAGTCGAGCAGTTTCTTCTTTTGTTCGTCGGAAAGTTTGAGTTGCTCGGCGACGTCCTTTTCGGCCGCCAGCGCCAACACGCCGACGAACTCTTGGTCCGCGGCTCTCACGACCGGCGCAGGCGCAGAAGGCGGCCGTGAAGACGAGCGGGAGCCAGAAACGGAGCGCGGAAACCGGGCGAAAGATCGGCATCGGGGCGTCTCGAAAAGTCGGGAGTTCCACCTATGTAACCCTAGCTCAGGGTCGGCGGACCTTCCGATTATCGCACAACCCGACAAAAACGCAGCGCCGCAGCCGAAAACCGGCCAAAATCAGGCGATTTGTCCTCCTGTAGGGAACGCCCTCCGCGGCGTTCCGGGCCTCGTGCCGTGCGCGGAATGCCAGGGAGGGCGTTCCCTACAGAGGCGGCTTCATGCCAAGCGACGATGAGAGACGCTAGTTTTTCAAAACAATGCGGGCCGAATGAATGTCGCCGTACAACTCACCGGGCGAGTCTTTCTTTTGCGTCCAGACGGCAACCAACGTTCCATCGGCGAGCTCGGTGACTGTGGGATAGCAGATAGACCAGCCGCCGACTTTCACGGGCCGATCTGCGAGCAACGTGGGTTCGCTCCATGTCATGCCTTCATCGTGCGAGACGCGCAGGTGGAGCGGAAATCGCAAAGGGTCGGGCCCGGGATTGTAAGAGAGAACAAGCGTACCGTTGCGAGTGCAAAGCAAATGACTCGCACTTGAGGTCGACATAAGGCCCGTCTTCTCCGTCGCGCTCCAAGTTTCGCCCTTGTCACGGCTCATGGAACGCCACAATTGGCCGTCCTTTGTGCGCAACAGCATATGAATCGCGCCGGACTTTGTTTCAGCAATGGTCGGTTCGCCGCCCTGACCTTCGGGGTTTACCACGGCGCCAAACCGATTCCACGTCTTGCCGCCGTCTCTAGACTTCAATACGCCCGCCCCCTTGGTGCCGCGCAGGTGCAGCGGCACGAGGAGTTCGCCGGTAGACAACCGAATGCCGGGGGCTCGCGTCGTGTGATTCGGCTGCTCGAGTTTCACCGGGTCGGCCCAGGTGCGCCCGAGTCGCTGCTCTGACGGAAATAAACGTCGATTTGTGGTCGGAACGCAGAGAAGAATAAAAAACTTCACTGCCCGCCACAAACAGCGCAGGGTCGAAATCCGCCTGCCCCGCAAAATCCTGCAACACCGTCGCTTCGCCCCAAGTGCGCCCTTGGTCGAGCGAAAACGACTGCATGATGCGCTGCGACTCCGCACCTTCCGTCGGCGACGAGAACCACGCGGCCATCAATCGCCCATCCGGTAGCAGCGCGACGGTCGCTCCAAGGTTGTAGCCTGACTTGTTTGTCGGATCCTTGGGGTCAGTGCTCGTATGCGTGAAGATAACGGTGCGATCGGAAATTTGAACGGAAGAGGTCTCGTCGGCCAAAACGGCATCCGGCGAAATAAGAAGCAGGACGGCGATTAAGGCAATAATCCGGCATTCGAGTCTGTCGCTCATAGAAGTCCTCGTGCTGCACCTGCCGTCATCGCAACTGCACGTTTAACGATTGGAATTCGAGCAGCGACATTAGAATTTCCGGGGTGAGGCGCCGCAATATATTCAACGCCGAGTCTCTTGCCGGTGCTCTTGTGGTTACTCCTTACAAGCTGCTGAAGAGCTCGCCGGCCTAAGCGAGTTGATGAACCTCAGGGAAGTCCCGGCGGCGACGAACCTCAAACGCAGCACGGTCTATCGCTACGTCGCCATCGGGCGCATGCCGCGACAACTCCCCGGGCTCGACAACCTTGCACGACGACGTCGCAAAACGCCGTTAACGCGATGCAGTCGACACTCGCTGATAGATCACTTGACCGGCATCGGCGGCTTCATCCCTTCGCAATCGATAATGATGATCGCTTCGTCGCCGATCGGGCCGATGGCCTTGGGGTCGAAGTTGAAGTCGCTCCGTTTGAGCTTGAGTTCGGTCGAGAAGCCGACGCGCTTGATTCCCTTCCATTCGATCTCGCGTCCGCCCATGAGCGGGAAGGTGATCGACTTCGTGACGCCGTGCATCGTGAAGTCGCCGGTCACCTCGTAGCCGCCTTCGATCGGCTTGACCTTCGTGCTCTTGAATTCGAGCGTCGGGAACTTGGCCAAGTCGAAGTAGTCGTTTTGCTTCAAATGCAGGTCGCGGGCCACGTTGCCGGTGTCGACGCTGTCGACCATCACCGTGAGTTGAAACGTCGAGTTCTCCGGCTTCTCGCGGTCGAGCGAGAACTTGCCGTCGACGAGATTGAACCGGCCGTGAATCCAGCTCAGATCCAAATGCCGAGCTTTAAAGCTGACCGACGAATGCACGAGGTCGTAAACGTATTCATCGGCGGCGCGAACCGAACCGACGGAAATCGAGCAGACGGCCAAACACAAAGCGAGCGCAGCGACGCGAGTCAGACGCATGGCGGGAACCTCGGGACGGGAGAGAAAAGGCGGGATTTGCAACGTCGGCTCGGCTTGCTGAGATGCGGCCGGTGACGCAGCCGCGACATGCTAAGCGGCCGACTTGCGCGAGTAAAGCGCCGGCTTCCGCAGGTCGACGGAGCCCGCAGCCGCGAAACCGGCCGACGGGTCGCCGGATTTCTAGCGACCCCGCCGAAAAATTTGGGCGAACCAATCCGCAGCGGCTGCGTATCAACGCCTCATGATTTGTCGGCAAGCCCGGCATTTTCGGTCTCCGGTCGCCGTTCCGGCTCGCCGCCGAAAGGATGCAGCCGGAAATACTTTCGCTACAATCGCGCTCGCGCGAGTCGACGCGATTTCCAAGCGGTCGACGTCCAGGTTCCTAGGTTTCCTTTTCGAGGGGATTCGTCATGGCAAACGAAGGGGTCGACAAGCTCGACAAAGAGAGCATCGATCAATTGGAGCAGGTTCGCAAAGGCAAGCCGCGCAAGTTCGTCATGGTCACCAAAGGGACGAACATCCTGAACCTGATCGTCTTCAAAAAAGGGACCTACGAGAAGTATCGCAAGCAGGCGCTCTCGGCCGGGCCCGGCCAAATTTGCACGGGCATCGTCGAGGGGAAGGGCCCTGAGATCACCTTCAAAATCTCCGAGACCGACGGCTTCAGCAAAGAGCCGGTCAAGGCGATGACGATTCGCACGTTTCTCGAAGAGAAGGCCGACTACAAGTGCAAGCCGAGCTTTGAGGTCGTGCCGTCGCACGGGCCGATGCTCGACGAAGACGATCCGCTCGTCCAACGCTTTCTGAGCCTGCAAACGCAAGCCGAGCAGATCGCGAAAACGGACGCTTCGCGAGCTGCCGATCTGCGAGGTCTCTGCACGCAGATCGCCACGGACCTCGATCAGGATCAAAGCGACGCGGCGACGACCAAGCTCAAAACCTTGGAACAAATGCTCGGCGGTTCGGCGGCCGCTCCCGCTGCTTCGGCAGCACCGACGGCGACCGCCGCGCCGACTGCTGCGGATGCCGCCGCGCCGGACGCTAAAGTCGAATTCATGACGCGTCTCAAGCAACTCAAGCCGGGGATTGACGAAGTCAAAGGCCAGGACTCACCGGCCGCTCAGCAGGTTGCGGCCTTAGCCGGCCAAGTGGGCGACGCGGCCCGCGAAGGTCACTTTGCCGAAGGGTTGCAGCTGCTCGATCAATTGGCCGAAGCCTTGAAGCAGACCGACGCGGGCGGCGGGCAATCGGCTCCCGAGGGGAAGATTCCGCTTCCTCCGCCTCCGCCCCCTCCCACGGCGCCCGACAAGAAAATTGCCGCCGCCTTGCGATTCTTGGCCGCGAAGATCGCGCAAACGTCGCGATCGTTCCCGGAACAAAAAGCTGCGATCGCCGGCTTGAAAAGCGACGTCGAGAAGGCGCTGGCCGCGGGCAATCCTACGGCGGCCGATACGGCGCTCAAGTCGCTGGAAAAGCTCATGAGCTCCTTGGGGGGCGTCAGCCCCGAGGCGGCCGACGAATTCCACGATCAATGGGATGCCGCGGTGGATGCCTGGGACGACGCCGTCGCGAAGTCGCGCGATCAACTCGCGCAGCTTCAATCTCACCTCGCGCAAACCGACGACGAAGATCTGCAAAACATCGGCGAGTTCGGGCTCGGCGCGGTCACCCAATCGCACCTGGTTCCGCTCTCCGCCGCCTTGCTGGAACTCGATTCCGCACCGGCCGATCAACTCAAGACCGCCGCCCGCCGCGTGAAGACGTTGATCTCCGAGTTTCGCAAACATGTCGAAACCAGCGAAATCGTGAAAGCGTGCGATGAAAATCCGTTCGGCATCGCCGTTTCGCTGCGGACTACGCTCAAGCCCGGCTTCGACGCGCTCGAGCAAGGCTTGGCCGCGGTGACGAGCGCGTAAGCGCCCGCTCGCCCGCCGGCCGATCGTCCGGCTCGCCTCGTTCGTCGAGAATTTTCCACAACACAAAGTTTGCGAAGAGGAATACGTCATGGCCCGCAACACCGACAGCGAAGCGCTGGAGGCCTTTAAGAACGCGTTCGGAGTTCAGGTTCCGCTGAAGAACCGCAACGCCAAGATTCGCTTGGGCAAGGCGGTCATCGCACTGGACCAAGTGAAGAAGGCTCTGGAGTGGGCGGAGAAGGTCGACTTGGAAGACGACGTGCTGGAAAACTATCGGCAGCAGTACAAAGTGCTGCAGGAAGAGGCCGAAAACCAGTCGACGAACACGGACAAGAACGTCGACATGCAGTTTCTGGACGCGTTCAAGACCGCTTGCCGCCACTTGGCCGACACGATTCGCAAGACGCGCGTCAAGAAGCGACTCAACGGCCTCCCGCAGAACTCGGGCATCTTCGTCAACGACGTTCCCGGCCTCGACGACCTCGACGACAACGGCCGCCGACTGAAGATCGAAGAGACTCGGCAAAAGGTTTGCCGCGGCCAAAACCTGACCGCCGGCATTTTCAACGACGATCCGACGCTCGGCGACGTGGCGCCGACGAAGGAAACCGTCATTGACATGTGCTGGTACTTCAAAGGCATGGCGCAAGAGAAACTCGGCACCGCTTATCAGCAAGGCGCGTATGACGCTGCCTGATCCCGACGGCAAGCTGCAAAAATTCATTGACGGCTGTCCGGACATCTATCCGCGCGATTCCAGCCATCTGCGACCACAACAAAGCCAAGGCGGCTCGCAAGGGCGCGGCATCGATTGCAACGGTGCGTTTCCCGGCGGCATGAACACGGTGCTGTTTCATCCGTTCGTTGCGGAAAATGGCGAACGCCGGCTGTACGTAAAGTTTGAATCGGCCGGAGCCTACAGTCACTTGCGAACCAGCAAACGCGAAGTGTTCCGCCGGCCGGAGAACGAGGGAGACAAGGAACAGTCGAAGGCCCACGCCAAGGCGTTCGTCTCGGGAGGCAAAGATGAAAACCTCGCCGAAACGCGCGAAGGCACCGTCGATCTCGACGTGCAGGCCGCGTATCAGGCCGTGGTCGACGCCGCCGGACCGTTCAAAAACCTGATGGAAACCGGCAAGCAGAAGTCGAAGCAAAACGCGCAGGGAAAAATCACCCCCTTCACCCGCGTGCTCTCTTTTACGCCGCTGGCTCCCAACTATTGGGACGTGCAGAGTCAGGCGAACAACATGCGGCTGCTCATCGTCGAATTGAAGAAACCGCAGAATGCGACGCACTTCCAACGTCTGCAAGGACTGATCCTCACGTGGTCCGACGCGATGGACGAAGCCGGCTACAAGACCGATGCGAGGATTCGCCTCGGTGACGAAGTCGTGCTTCGCGGAGGGGACCTGAAGGTGCTGCAACAAAACAACGGCGACGGCGACGTCGACACCGATCGGGCCTTAATCCCGATGCTCGATTTGCTCGAACAACGCCTAAGCCAGCAGGCGCGGCTGTTGGAAGGCAAGAAAGAGAAGACGCCGTACGTGTTCTACAAGAAGCTCGTATTCGTCAAGAATCGGCAGCGTCGCGAGTTCGACAACGTGCTCACGATCGACACCGAAGCGAAACAGTTTGAAGCGTACGCCGCGCCGCAATCAAAAGTGGCGACCGGAACGATCAACAAAGGGACGAACGTCCTTAAGAAGAAGTACTTCGAATTCACGGGCGACGTGACGCAACAAGAAATGTTCGACGCCCTCACGGCCACCCGCTGGAACCTGCACAACCTGACGAAACCGGCGGACCTCAAGAAGAAATAGGGACGATCGGTCGACCGATCCCCAACTCTGCAGAACCGTCGGGCCACGAAAGCCCGACGGTTTTCTTATTCCGCCGGATCATTCTTTCGCCGGCGATGGCGACGTTGTCAGCTGCCGGATCCGACGACCGACGGCTTCTTCGCGGTTCGGGCTCGAACCCAACGGCGGGCCGGGCGTTCAACCGAGTAGTACGTCGCCAAACAAGCCAGGCCGACGACAACGGCATAAACGCCGAGCAGGCCCAGCTTCGTCGCGACTCCCGCGGTTTCAAACTCATCCGCCAGCAACAGACGGCGGAGAAACCGATGGACAATCGTGTGCGTCATGTAGAGCGAGTACGACACCTCGCCCAAAAACACCGACGGCGCGATTCGCCACACCGGCAGACACGCATCGCCGAGGAACGCCAAAGCGGCGATGATGCCGAGAATCGACGCGAAGATGCCCGCGATCATTCCTTCCACCGACAAGACGAAGCAACCGGCGATCGCCGCAACGACCAGCACCTCCGGCAGGATGCGCAGAAACCCGAAGTCGCGAGCGGGCCGAGGCGCCGTGGAAAGAAAACCGGCTTTGTCGACGGCTCCCGAATCCGTCGAACTCCGACTCTTCGCCGCGTAGTAGCAATAAACCGCGGCGCCGGCGAAGAACGTCGGCACGACGAGGAGCAGATTAAAGAACGGGAGCGGATGCCAATAAAACACGTAGGCGATGGAGCACGCGAGCGCCGCCAGCGCACTGGTTGCGGCACGCAGCGGCGTGGAAAGATGCAACAGAATTCCGCGAGCGACGAACGGAAACAAGAGGTAGGCGAACCACTCGGTGCTAATCGACCATGCCGGAAAGTTCCAAGTGAAACGCTCTGCAGGCGTCCAGCTTTGCACCAAGAAAAGATTGAGTACGAAATAGAAGCCGGAGTGGAGATCATCCTGGGAATCGGATCGTACTCCGGGCACTCCCCAAACTAAGGCGGCCAGAAACAGCAGCGTGGCCAAGTGCACCGGATAGATACGTGCCAAGCGGAACTTCCAAAACCTCAGAACCTTGCCGTGCGCGAGTCTGCGGAATTCGCGGGCGTAGTTGTACGCCAGCACGAAGCCGCTGAGCATAAAGAAGCCGGGGACCGCCATATGCGCCATGGATATCGGATAGCGAACGGCGTGCAGACGAGGAAACAGCAGAACGATATCGTTCCAAAAGTGATGCAGAACGATCGCCACCGCCAAAAAACCTCGCAAGGAGGTCAGCGAAACGATTTCCTTTACGCGGTGCGGCTCCGCCGAGCCCGACGATTCCGAACGCGGACCGTGGGTTGCGTCGTCACCTTCGGTACCACGGTTCATGCCTGACGTCCTGGAAACACGGCTCGCTGCAAGGGCCTATGTCCAAGATCGACTGAGGCACGGGATTTGACAAGTTCAATTGGAAGCCGGCTGATGCCGAGTTACGTGCGTTTGACCGGGAGCTTTCTTCCGCATCAGACGATCCGTCGTAGCTTACAAAGAGAAACAACGACCGCCTTTTCGTCACGGAGCAGGCGACGCGGTTTGCGTGAGAATCCGGAAGCGGTTCGGGCCGGTCCACTTGCGTCGGGGGAAGAAGATTTCTTCGGTCGTCGTACGCGTCATGCGTAGGCCGGGATCGTCTGCAAGTATCACTACGCTCTTGCCGCCACGATGTTCGATGCGGGCGATGCGGTAGCCTTCGTCGGCGGAGGGACCGTGATTCACGATCATCCAGCGGCCAGCCAAGGCCTCGCCTGCGGGGAGCTTGGCCGTGGTGACGAAGGCGTTCTCCGCGGCGCCGTCCCACGCGCTGCTCACGCTTTCAAGCGTACCGACGTACGAGTCGACGGGATTCGCCAGCACGACGTCGTTCTGCCTCGTTGACGTGCCGCCGACAAGCCAAGCCGTCGGCGGACGATCGACTGGCCGTTCGACGATCGCTAGCCGACCACGGAGCGCCGCCGTCGGCGGCGTGCCGACGGTGGCGACGTCTCCTTGGAGGTTGAGCAGCAACGTATCGACGCGGCCGGCCGATTCAATATCCAAAGCCAGCGCCCGGGCTCGCGCGTTTTCAAGCGTCGCACTGCAGTGATCTTAGGCGTTCGATAGTACGGTTCGTGTACGACGACGTACGTCGTCGACAGGTTGCTCGCTCCTTCATGCCGCAAAAGCAGCGACGGACGCTTTAGCTTCTCCGTGAGCGCACTGCCGATGAGCCCGCCGCGCAGAAGCGACGGCGTCTCACCGAGCAACACTTGCCAACTCTCTCCGGGTCGAGAGTCTACGCCGACGAAGCGGCTGCAAACGCCGATCTCCGCCCGATCGGCATACGCCTGCGGATCGACGACATACTGAAACGAAGTGCCGTGCGGATAACGAGCGTTCTTCGTGAATTGCGGCAGCTCGTAGGGCTTCTCCAAGCGATACGTTACGGCAAAGCTGTCTTGCGGGGTTGCGGCGCGGACGTTCGTGAATTGCCCGTAAGGATGCTGGTCGACGCGAAACGCGGCGGCTTCGTCGGGTTGCAAAAGGGGACGTTCGCCGGCCATTGGCGCGAGCGGCAGATCCATTTCGGCCGTCGAGTCGAAGACCGTCGGGCCGTGCAACGCGTAGTCGTGTATACGGCCGCCGCGAACTTCGAAGACGTCGACGAGATACGGCGCGGCCAAATCGCGAGTATTGAGGAGCAGTGACCGACGATAACGAGTAACCGGCAAACCGTACGCGTGCGAGTCTTCCACCTGCACAAAGCTCCAACCGCGCGGGTCGTGCTCATAGGCCAGCAGCCGACCTTTGGTCGTCTCGCCGTTTTGCGGGCTGCGATCCACAACCACCGTGTTGTGGCTCAACGTCGTCGAGGCGTATTGACGATACTTCGTGCGGTTGTAGCCGATATCCGTGTAGAGTTCGCAACCGAAGGCCCACAGCATGAGCGACAAGCCGTCGCGATGCGTATGAATCGCCTCCTTGAACGGCGAGAAATGCAGATGAGCCTGCACTTGTCGATCGGCCGAGCCTGCGCCGAGCATGACATGCCCGTAGCCGGGCAACACGACGTCCGCGGACGACTTGCGCGGCGTGCCGCGAACGCCGGGACGATACGTCGGATCGGCGAACTCGTCGTGACGATTGTCGCTCACCGGAAGCGACGAACCGTTGGGGAGGCGAACGCTTTCAATGGCCGCCTGCGAACGATCGAGGAACTCGGTCGCTTTGCGAACGTCGGCGGACGCCTGCTTGGAAGCGTCGTCGGAGCCGCCGAAGTATTCGGCCGCTTCGCGCAAGGCGACGTAGTTGTCGGCATGCGTCGCGAGAAACACGTAGAAGTAGCCGGGGGATTCGCCGAAGGCGCCGTCGCGACTGAAAGCGTACTGCTCTAAGACGGAGCGGCCCCGGCGCCGACCGAAGTCGACGAACTTCGGCTCATCGAGAACCATGCCGGCCCGCACGAGCTCGGCGATTTGCGTCCCGGCGTTGTTGTGAATGTGGTAGTAAAACGGATACTCCATCAAGTACGAAGCCGCCTCACGAAATAAACCTTGCTCGACGTGGCGGCGTGCATCTTTGCCAAGTTCGTCGGAGAGTTCGGACCAGGCGGCCGCGTCGTACGTGAGGTCGTAGGCATGAAGCAGTTGGAGCGGCATTTCGCCGTTCCAACGTCCCCATCCCCAACGACTCTGGGTCCAACCGTAAGGCGTGGTCGTTTGCCGCTGCGACGCCTCCGGTTCGCTCGGCTTGCGGCCTCGCGGCTTGCCGTTGACGAGCCAAGGGCCGCCGGTGGAAACGAACTCGTACCAGGAACGTTGCTGCTCACGAGCGCCGGGCGGATCAACGATCGTACGAAACTCTTTCACGAGATAATGCGGAAAAACGTCCGCATAGCGCGCCAACACGCGAGCGACGCGCCGCGAGCACTCTTCGTTCTTCGTCACGGCGTAGAGCTTGGCAAGGGCCGCGACCTGTCGCAACAACTCCTCGCTACGATGCGTGTCGATCGCCGCATCCAGATAAAATCGCTTACCTTGGGCGTTTTCAAAAGCCGCGATCTCCACGGTCTCGCCGCGGGGATTGAGAAACCGGGCCACGACGTTGTTCAGGAAACTTCGCGTGGGGGAACGTCGTCTTACAGGACCGACACGTCATACGATCGGGCGATTCAAACTGCCAAGTGATGCGATCCGTCCCGCGATGAAACGTTTGCGCCCCGCAGTTTGGACAATCGCAGGTGATGAACGGAGTTTGCTTCGGCACGCGGTCCGCAAGCTCGGCGGGAGAGAGTGCCAAGGCCGGCGCAGCCGCCGCTTCCCATTTACTTTTCTCGGTCGCATTGAGGTCGTGTTTCAGCGCCGGATGCTTGCGGTGCGAGGGCTCGGCGGCCTTGCTTGGCGTGGGCGTCAATCCCGACATGCAACAGGCCGCGAGCAAGACAAGAATAGAGGTTGTTGAACGCATAGTTTTGAGGAATGATCGCTTCGCCTTGAGCCACGGCTCTTCCAGCCGGAGACTTATCAACGGCCTTCAGTATCGTTAGACGGGGCATCGGCTCAAGCCGGCCGTCGTCGATATTTGACGATGGACACTGCTCCACAAGCGACGTGATATTTGACGCGTCCGTTGCAGGCGGCGACAATCGGCCGCGTTGCGTCCGCGCTCGCCCCCGTCATTCGCTCAGGAACGCTTGCAATGTCTCCGTGGAAGTTGTCGGCCTGTGCTGGCCGTGATCTGTTTCGTAGGCGCCTCGGAGGCTCGTGCAATTGTCGTCGGCCGACCGAACGTGCTGATTATTCTCAGCGACGATCAAGGGTACGGCGACGTCTCGGCGCACGGCAATCCCGTGCTGAAAACGCCCAATCTCGACAAGCTGCGCAGCGAGAGCTTCCGGCTCACGGACTTTCACGTCGCCCCGATGTGCACGCCGACCCGTGGTCAACTGCTCACCGGACTTCGATTGCTCTGCGGAGCGGCGCTCGAGCGTCTGCGCGGGCCGGTCGTTCATTCGCCGCGACACGCCGACGATGGCCGAGATTTTCAAGCGACGAGGCTATCGCACCGGGCACTTCGGCAAATGGCACTTGGGCGATAGCTATCCGAATCTGCCGCACCAACGAGGCTTTGAAGAAACCGTCTATCACCTCGGTTGGGGCATTACGTCCATGGCCGACACGTGGCTGAACGATTGCTTCGACGGCCGCTTCTTCCACAACGGCAAGCTCCATGAATATCCCGGCTACTGCACCGACGTGTTCTTCGACCTGAACGATGAAGTACATGCGGGAACGCAAAGCGAGAAGAGCGGCCGTTCTTCGTCTATTTGCCGACCAACGCTCCGCACGGCCCGCACTGGGTGCGATCCGAAGTACAGGCAGCCGTATCGCGGCCAAGGGCCGGCCGAATTCTTCGGCATGATCGCCAACTTGGACGAAAACCTCGGTCGGCTCGATAAGTTCCTCGAAGAGAAGAAACTCGTCGACGAATACGATCATCATCTACTTCAACGACAACGGAGCCACGGCGGGCGGCAATTTGTTTAACGCCGGAATGCGCGGCCAGAAGACGCAATACTACGACGGCGGCCACCGCGCGATGTG
>JASGKB010000012.1:0-16119 GCA_049840675.1 Pirellulales bacterium | reverse complement strand
AAGGTTAATAGGGAAACACGATAGAATCCGAACAGCACCTTGTTGATCTCGTTGATCACGCCCCCTTCGACTTCGCCGTTTCTGCAGCGAAATACTGGCGATCATCGCGTCGCCGCGTCGCGTGTCGATCTTCGGCTTCTCTTCCGCAGCACGGAGGTTCACCACAGAGACGCAGAGGCACAGAGAAGCGAGGAGACAGGAGGAGAATCGAAGCATGACAAATGCTCTGAGTACGGAGGGGAATGATCGGGCGGATCATCACTATTTTCCTTCGCGATCGAAGTGTCAATTATATTGATTAGAAGCCTGCAGACCTTCTTCACTGGATTCTTCGTGCCTTTGTCCCTCTGCGGTAAAAGATGATTGTCGTCGAACGTGCCCGACCGGCGATGGGGTCGCTGTTTCGCCTGCGGCTGATCGGCGACGACGCGGAGCATCTGGAAGCCACCGGCCGATGCTGCGCTCGACGGAATCGAGCGCATGGAGCGCTTGCTGAGTTGGCGTGATGCCCGCAGCGAGGTCACTCGCATCAACCGTGAAGCGGTCACGCGACCCGTGTTGGTCGACTTCGAACTTGCGCAAATTCTGTCCTGCTGTAAAGCAGCGGAAGTCGCGACGGACGGCTATTTCGATCTGGCCGCGTCGGCGCACCGCAATGTTGCGATCGGCGAAGAACTGTGGGAGTTCGACGCCGCTCGGCGATTGATCCGATTGACAAGGCCCGACGTGCGGCTGGATTTCGGAGCCTACGGCAAAGGCTATCACTCAACTGGCAGCGTCGGAACTACGGCGGATTCGGCGTGACGCAGGCTTTGCTCGACGGCGGCACGAGCAGCGTTCTGGCCATGGGCGACGACGAGTTCGGCAATCCGTGGCCCGTCGGACTCCGGAACCCGTTCGTCGCTCGTCCGGATGCCATCGGCACGTGGCCGCACGAACTCGGGCGACTGCGGCTGACGGAACTTACCCTGTCTTCATCCGCGGCGACGGACGCCGGTGTGTCACAGCCGGTCGAGTCCGACGTCGTAAATCCCCGCACCGGCCAGCCGATCGTCGAACCGTCGGCATACGCCGTGGTCGCCGCCGACGGAGCGACCACCGAAGTTCTCTCGACGGCCTTGTGTGCAATCGGCCGGCAGGCGGCCGAAGCCTATACTAAAGGTCGCACCGATGAGTTGCTCTCCGCGGCCGTCGCGATCGTGCGACTCGATCCGCCGGCCGATACGCACTCCTCGCCTTCCCTCACGCCGCTCGTTCTCCGTCGCCCCGGAATTCTGTATGAACACGCCTGATCAACCCCACTTCGGACCGAAGCCGACGCGTCGCGAACTGCTCGGCATGTCGACGGCCGCGGCCGGTGCCTGGGCGGCCGCGTCGTGGAATACGGCGATCGCCGCGGACGGCGTCGAACCGGTGCGAACGGCCGTTATCGGTACGGGCGGTCGCGGAAGCGATCTCATTCGCAGCCTGACGACCATCGAAGGTTGCGACCTCGTGGCGATTGCGGACGACTACGGGCCGCATTTGGAGAAGGCGGCCAAGTTTGCGGGACCGCAGGCGAAGCAATACGCCGACTATCGGAAGTTGCTCGACGAAGTGAAGCCGGCGGCGGTCGTGATCGCCGTGCCGCTGTACTTGCATTATCAGGTGGCAAGCGACGCTCTGAAGGCCGGCTGCGACGTCTTTTGCGAAAAGACGATGTGCCATACGGTCGACGAGGCTCGCAAGTTGGCCGAAGAGGTTGATTCGGCGAAGGCCGTGTTTCAGGTCGGTCTGCAACGTCGGGCGAATCCGATCTATCAACAGGCCGCGGCCATGGTTCAGTCGGGCGTGCTCGGGCAGATCACGGCCGTGAAAGCCCAGTGGCATCGCAACAACAATTGGCGTCGCCCCGTTCCGGTTCCCAAAGGGCACGCCGATTGGAGCAAGCTGGAGCGGAAGCTCAATTGGAGGCTCTATCGCGATTACTCCGGCGGGCTGATGACGGAACTCGGCAGCCATCAGCTCGACGTCGTCAATTGGCTGCTCGGCGATATTCCGCGGCACGTCATTGCGAGCGGCGGCGTCGATTTTGGCGCGACGGCCGCGAAGTGTGCGACAACGTCTTTTGTCTGTACGAATACGAATTGCCGCCGACTGCGGGCACGCGGCCCGACGTGAACTCAGCGGCGTCGTCGAGCGGCGGCACGTCGGAAACGTCGCTCAAGCCGTACACGGTGCGGGTCACCTATTCCTCGCTCTGCAACAACGCCTACGAAGGGGCGGCCGAACTGGTGATGGGAACCAAGGGGACGCTCTATCTGACGAGCAACAAGGGGCTCTTCTATCGCGAGAAGTTGGCGGACGACGTCGGTTGGTCCGCGAAGAAAACGGCTGACGGCGGTTCGGTCGATGCGTCGGTCGTGACGTCGGGTAAAACGCTCAAGCTCTCGAACTCACCCTGGGCCCATCGCGGCGAACCGCTGGAGATCGACAACCTGCTCGGCGACGACACTCGCGACGAACTCGTCTCGTTCCTCGACCACGTGCGCCGCGAAGACGTGCAGACGATCTGCGACGCCCGCGAAGGCCTGCGCGACACGGCGACCGTGCTCACGGCCAATCGCGCGATCGACGAACAAACGTCGCTGGAGATTCCCCGCGTTTAATCTGAGGCGAGCGGCCGGCGTAAGCCGGCCGGTGACGTTCTACTTCAATTTCGCCTATGACTTGCGATCGCTACTGGCTACTAACTTGGCACACGTACGGCACGTGGCTGCCGGGTGAAGCCAGGGGATTGGTACCGCGCCTTAAGAGATGCGGATGACGCGCAGGTCATCCACAACATTCCCGGAACGACGATCGACGCCGACTCGCCGCATCTTGCCGAATGGTCTCGTCAACAGCTGAGAAAGCGCACGATTTACTTGAATCGCAGTCAAGCCGATTGCTTCGTAGCTCAACTGTTTGAAACCGTCGCCTATCGCAGGTGGAATCTATTTGCCGTCGCCGTCATAAACAATCATGTTCATGCGGTGCTAGGAGTTCCCGGTGATCCCGAGCCTGAGAAGCTGTTGGGCGACATCAAGAGTTATGGGAGTCGAGCCCTCAATCAAGCTTTTGGAAAGCCGCCGAGCGGTACTTGGTGGACGGAGTCCGGATCGAAAAGAAAGTTGCCGACTGAGGAGGCAATCTTCGCGCGATTCGATACGTCTTCAATCAAAGGGCGGCGCTTGTCGTCTGGACGGCGAGTATCCCGGAATTGAGCCTTCAACAAGGCTTTCATTCCAAGGACGTTCGGTAGGCACGTTTTTGAGAACAGCCTCACCGGGGGCCTTACGGCCCCCGCTCGCCTGATGTTGAGTTCGACGCGTCCAATTACGCGTATGCGCGCACTTCGAACACCCGGGCGTACTTGTCGCCGTTCGTGGCCGTGATTTTCAGTCGCAGCTTGGCGAGTTCCGTCGTCGGGAACTTGTGGCGGACGAGGCGTTGGTGATTGTTCTTCACCGTCGCCAGCACCGTCTCTTTGCCGCCGGCGTCGATGCCGATCAGCTCATAGTCGCGCACGGTTTCCGGTTGCGGGGCGCGGATGATGGATTTATTCGAGCCGTCGCTGGAGGTGAGCGTCAGTTCGCGTTGGAAGCCGGAATCGAACGTGAGCTGCACTTCGGCAAGCTTCTGCGGCTGCTTCCAAGCGAGCTCGAGCCACGCACCGTCGCCGGTCATTTCCGTACTCCAGCGGTTCACGTACTCGCCCGGCACGTCGCGCACGAAGCCGTTGATGACGTTCGCGGCCTTGCCGTCTTCCGTCTCGCCGGAAGCGGTCGCCGTCGCCTTGCGGGCCACGTCCGCCGAGTCTTCATCTTGCGGCCGACGATCGATTGATCGTCGCGCAACGGCGCTTGTTGGAGTTCGGCGAGCTTCGCCTTGTCGGTGTAGATGTCGCGCGGCGCGCAATGGTGCTTCGCGCACAACGCCGCGGCCGTGCCGACCGCCTGCCCCACGACGGCGCACGTCGCCATCACGCGGGTGCTCGTAAACGCCGCGTGCGTAGCGCTAATCACGCGTCCGCCGAGCATGAGGTTCTCGACGTTCCGGCTATACAGCGAACGATACGGAATGTTGAACACGGGCGTCTTCACCTGCACGCACGGCGGCAGATCGACGGCGTCGAACCCGCCCGGCGGATGATCGTCCATCGGCCAACCGCCGATCGCCACGGCGTCTTCAAAGTCGCCGTTCAAGCCCATCAGGTCTTGCTGCGTCAGGATGTGGTCGCCCAAAAATCGCCGGCTCTCGCGCTTGCCGGGAATCATGCCGACCCAATCCATCGCCCAGTTCGCGGCCTCGGGATGGTTGCCGGAATTCTTGATGTAGTCCCACACGCCCATCACGATGCCGAGCAGTTCGAAGCGAATCCGTTCGTTGTCGCGAATCGTGTTGAGTTCGCCCCCCCACTCGATCCACCAGTAGCCGTATTCCCAGGTCTTGATGCCGCGCTTGGCGAGTTGCTTCTTATCGACCTTGCGAGCCCAAGCCGGCGGCGTGAAGGGCATCGGATGGTCGTACTTGCGCGACGTGAAAAGAATGCTCGAGCCCATCGTGAGCTTGTCGGGCGTGATCGGCGCGAGCGATTCGGCATGCTCGCTGCGCGACTCGCGGCCGTACCGCATGTCGGCGCCGCTTCCAGGCCCAATCGTCCGTCGCCCGTGCTGTCGACGTAGGTGCGGGCCTTCACCTTGTAGATGTGTTCGGTCTTGTCGCAGCGGGCGTAGGCGGCCGTAATCTTGTTGCCGCTCTTCTCGACGCCGAAGCAGACCGTGTCGACGAGCAGCGTGACGTTCGGCTCGCTCACGCACTTGCTGTAGAGCAGCAAGTCCCAGAGTTCCCAGCAACGCTGCGGATTGTTGGCCGCGTCGTCGAGGCGGAACTCTTCAAGCAAGCCTCCTTCGCGCCACCCCGGCCGGCTCTTGTGATGATTCGCGCCGACGATATGCATCTTCACTTCGCTCGAGGCGTTGCCGCCCAAACGAGAGCGATCTTGCACGAGGACCACCTTCGCGCCATGCCGCGCCGCGCTGACGGCCGACAGCACGCCCGACATGCCGCCGCCGGCGATGAACACGTCGCACTCGATCTCAACCTGCGTCATGTTCGGCTCGTGCGGAGCCGCCTTACGGTCGCCGCCGGCCGGCGCGATCGTCGTGAAGTCGCGACGCTCGACGCTCGCCAATTGCCGCGGCTTGTCGTCGCCCGCGGCGATGGTGCCGTCGGCGAACACGTACAGGCTATAACCGCCGAAACCGATGCCGGCGAGAAAATCACGACGCTTCATAGGAAGACCTAAGACTGGAGACCAGAGACCGGAGCCGTCAAACTTCTAGCTTAGCTGTTCCGCATACCGCAGTCAGCATTCTGCATTTCTGTCCGACTATTCGTCGGTCACGCACCCTTCGCTCGCGTTCTTCACGTTCTTGATGTACTTGTACAGCGTGCCGCGCGAGACCTTGAGCGGGGGGGCTTTCCAGGCCTTCTTGCGCTTCTCGAACTCTTCGACCGAGAGGTCGACGTTGATCACGTTCTTCTCCGCGTCGATCGTGATCTTGTCGCCCGTCTTCACCAGCGCGATCGGGCCGCCTTCTTGGGCTTCCGGCGTAACGTGGCCGATGATGAAGCCGTGCGAGCCGCCGGAGAACCGGCCGTCGGTCATCAGCGCCACATGCTCGCCCAGCCCGGCTCCCATAATCGCCGAAGTCGGAGTGAGCATCTCCGGCATGCCGGGCCCCCCCTTGGGGCCTTCGTAGCGAATGACGATCACGTCTCCCTTTTCGATCTGCTTCTCTTCGAGCGCGGTCAGCATCTCTTCTTCGCTGTCGTACACCTTCGCGGTGCCCGAAAACACTAGGCCTTCTTTGCCGGTGATCTTCGCCACGGCGCCGGCCGGGGCCAAGTTGCCGCGCATGATGCGAATGTGACCGCTGGACTTGATCGGCTTCTCCAACGGCCGCACCAAGTCTTGGCCTTCCTTGAGGCCCGGCAGGTCGCGCAGATTTTCGGCCAGCGTGTGGCCGGTGACCGTCATGCAGGAGCCGTCGAGCAGACCCTTTTCGAGCAGGTACTTCATCAGCGCGGGGGTGCCGCCGATGTTGTGCAAGTCTTCAAACACGTACTTGCCGCTTGGCTTCAAGTCGCACAAGTACGGAATGCGATCGCTCACCTTCTGGAAGTCGTCGATCGTGAGGTTGACATCCACGGCCCGGGCCATCGCGATCAGGTGCAGCACGGCGTTGGTCGACCCGCCCGTGGCCATGACGACGACCATCGCGTTTTCAAACGCGGCGCGGGTCATGATGTCACGCGGCTTCAGGTCGAGTTCCAGCAGCTTGCGAACGGCAGCGCCGGCCTTGAAGCATTCGTCGAGCTTCAGCGGATCGACGGCCGGAATCGACGAACTGTACGGTAGCGACATGCCGAGCGCTTCGACGGCCGAGGCCATGGTGTTGGCCGTGTACATGCCGCCGCAAGCTCCTGCGCCCGGGATGCTGCAACGGACGATTTCCTTCCGCTTCTCTTCGCTGATGCGGCCGGCCAGCCATTGGCCGAAGCATTGGAAGGCGCTGACCACGTCGAGCGTTTCGCCCTCGGAATGGCCCGGCTTGATCGTGCCGCCGTAGATCATCAGGCCGGGGCGGTTGAGCCGGCCGAGCGCCATGATGCAGCCCGGCATGTTCTTGTCGCAGCCGGGAATCGTGATGCAGGCGTCGTACCACTGCGCGCCGCAGACGGTTTCGATGGAGTCGGCGATGAGGTCGCGCGATTGCAGCGAGTAGCTCATGCCGTCGGTGCCCATCGAGATGCCGTCGCTGACGCCGATGGTGTTGAACCGCATGCCGACCAAGCCCGACGCCACCACCCCTTGCTTGACCCGAGCGGCCAAGTCGTTGAGGTGCATGTTGCAGGTGTTCCCCTCGTACCACATGGCCGTGATGCCGACCTGCGCCTTTTGCATGTCGTCTTCGGTCAGGCCGGTGCCGTAGAGCATGGCCTGCGAAGCGCCTTGGCTCTTCGGCTGGGTGATGCGGGAGCTGTATTTATTGAGCTGTTGGGAAGTCGACGTGCCGGAAATCACAAGCGTCTCCAGAGCGGCTGCGGCTGGGTGATGAGAAACGACGATTATCGCCTACCCGCCATGATTTGAAAACGGGGCCGGCCGCCGACAAAAGCGGCCGAATTCGTACCCGATGCATAAACGAAGGACGACACGGTTCGACGGCCTTCGGTTCGCGAAAGTGCGCTTCATTCGTACAAGTCCGGGGACGGCCGTCTCTGCGGGAGCGGTCGTGGCCGGCGACTACCGGCTTCCATGACGCGCGTAGGATCATTCCCACATCGGAGAATCGACGTAAGTGCCGAAACGTTTGTGCGACTTACGACGCCGGTTATGGGCGGAGTGCGCCGATAACTCGAGTAAGGGCGCACCCCTTGTGGGTTTGGCACTTGTGCGCCCATATCCTGACTTATGGGCGCACCCCCTAGGAGCGAATCGACGTAAGTCCCGATTCGCTTGCGCGACTTACGTCGATTCTGAAATTGCGCGGAGTCGTTCCTACTCTCGTCGATCAATTCACGCCAAATTGCCAAGGAACCAACCTCGTATTTTCTCCAGTTCCGCCGGCGATTCAAGGAAACTTTCGGCCGGCGGCGGTGGTAGATTGTCAAGGAATTCCAGGCTCTTCGAGGTTTGCCATGATGGGGCGGTTTATGTTCGCGGCGCGGAGTGCTTCTGGCGTGTTCTTGCTTTGTGCGGCACTCGCGGTGTTCGCATCGGCCGCTGAACCGAAGGTGCGAACCTGGCAAATCGACGGTGTCGCTCGCGAGGCGCAGGTCTACGTGCCCGACGGCGCCGACAAGAAAGCCGCGCCGCTGGTCTTCGTGTGGCACGGGCACGGCGGCACCGCGCAGGCGATGGTTCGCCGCTATCAGTTGGAGAAAATCTGGCCGGAGGCGATCGTCGTTTATCCGCAAGGTTTGAATACGCCCGGCAGGCTGACCGACCCCGAAGGCAAACGGCCCGGTTGGCAACACTCGGCAGGTCAATTGGACGACCGCGATCTAAAATTCTTCGATGCCATGCTCGCCGACTTGAAGAAAGAGGCGCAGGTCGACGAGGCCCGCATCTACTCCACCGGGCATTCCAACGGCGGTGGCTTCACCTACTTGCTCTGGGCGGAACGGGGCGACGTGTTCGCCGCCGTCGCCCCGACGGCCGCCGCGTTCTCGCCGGAAATCGGCGCGAAGCACAAGCCGAAGCCCGTGCTGCATCTGGCCGGTGAGAATGATCGACTCGTCAAATACGAATGGCAACAAGCGGTGATTGAGCATCTGAAAAAGCTCAATCAGTGCGGCGAAGGGAAACCGTGGGAACCGGGCTGCACGCTTTACGAGTCGAAGCTCGGCATGCCCGTCGTCGCTTACATTCACCCCGGCGCACACGGTTTCCCCGCCGGCGCCGAGAAGACCATCGTGAAGTTCTTCCAAGAGCAAACGAAGAAGTCGCCGTAAGTCGGCTCCGCCGAAGCGGCCGGGGCGGCGTTATCGACCGCGAACGATCGCCGCCAAGCCTTCGCGAAAGCTCGGGTAGCGCAAGGTCGGAGCAATCTCACGCAGCAGCTTGGCGTTGCTGATCCGTTTGTCGGCCGCCGCGCGGGCCGCCGCCGGGGAATCGACCGCCGGCTCGACAAAGCGCGGCGGCGGAGCGTTGAGCAAGCGGGCCAACTCGGCGTAGTATTCGCGGCGCAAACCGGGCCGGCCGTCGGAGACGCAATACGTTTGCGGAGGTGCCGCCTTACCGCCGGCCGCGGCCTGTTCGACGTCGAGCACTATCTGCGCGGCGTCGTCGACGTGAATCAGGTTCAAGTAACCTTCGGCCGGAGCGTCGATCGGTTCGCCGCGTCGCAAAGCGTCGGCCCGCGGAATGCGGTCGGGCCCGTAAATGCCGGCCAGTCGCAGGACGACCGAGCGAGCCGCGAGAGCATGAGCGGCCAGCACTTGCTCGGCGGCCAAGCACGCCTTTCCTCCGTCACGCAAAGGTCGGCAAGGCGTCGCCTCGTCGACCCAATCGCCGTCGGCGTCGCCGTACACGCCGGTGGAGCTGACGTAGACGAAGAGAGGTGAGGCCGTCGCGGATGTTTCTTCGGGCTCCTGCTTTACGGCATCGAGCACGTTCCGCACGCCTTCGGCATAAACTTGGCCGATCGTACGTTGCGGATTGCGACGGTCGTAACCGACGGCGAAGAGCACCGTTTCGGCAATCGGCAGGTTTCGCAACGTCGCCGGATCGCAAACGTCGGCGACGATGGCTTGGTAGCCGCGAAGCTTCAGAGCCGCGGCTTTGGCTTCGTCGCGCGTGACGATCGTCACTTCGTCTCCCGCGGCTTGCCAGAGCGCGGCGACGCGCGAGCCGAGGTAGCCGTGGCCGAAGAGGAGCTTCATTTACGAACCGTCGCGACCGCCGGCCTTGGCATAGGCCGGACGAAGATCGTCGAGAATGTGTTCCAACTCGGCCGGGTCGATCGGCTTGACCAAATGCCGCGTGAAACCCGCGGCCTGCGAACGTTCTTTGTCGGCCGGTTGTCCATAGCCGCTGATGGCGATGAGCACCGTGTCTTGTTGCCCCGGCAGCTTGCGAATTTCCTCGGCAAGTTGATAGCCCGACATCTGCGGCAAGCCGATGTCGGCCAGCACGACGTCGGGCCGGAACGTACGAATGACTTCCAACGCCGTGAAGCCGTCGGGGCAGGTTTTTGTTTCGTGCTGCCACAGCGCGAGAATGTTCGACATGCTTTTGGCCGTCGCGGCGACGTCTTCGACGACGACGATCCGCAGCGAAGTCGGCGTCACGCGCTTCGGAGGAATGTGAGTCTCGACCGGCTTCGCCGCCGGCGCTTCCGGGGCGGCGGCGCGGGAGGCGAACGACGAACTCGCTCCCTAGCCCGCTTCCTGCGCTGCGTGCTTCGACCGATCCCCCCTGCATTTCGACGAGTCGGCGAACAAGCGTGAGCCCGATGCCGAGGCCCCCTTTAGCCAGGTCTTGGGCATGGCCGGCTTGTTCGAACAGATTGAAGACGCGGGCAATGTCCTGCTTGGAGAGGCCGATGCCCGTGTCGCGCACGCGGAAGACCAAAGCCGAGTCTTCCACATCCGCCGTGAACCAGATGCGGCCCGACGGCGGCGTGTACTTCGCGGCGTTGTGCAGCAGGTTGACGAAGACCTGCGTCAGGCGAACGCGGTCGCCTTGGAGATAAGCTTTCTGTTCCGGAAGCGTGATTCGCAGGTCATGGCCCCGCTCGATGATCATCGGTCGGACCGCTTGCAGCACGTCTTCCACGAGCTTGCCGGCTTCCACACGCTCCCACTTGAGCTCGATCTTGCCTTGCGTGATCCGCGAGACGTCGAGCAGATCGTCCACGAGCCGAATGAGATGGTCGAGTTGACCGCTCATCATCGCGTGCAGATCCGACGTTTCTTTTTCGTGCGGACCGCAAGCGTCGAGCAAGTAGAGAGCGTTTTTCAGCGGCGTCAGCGGATTGCGCAACTCGTGCGCAAGCATCGCGAGAAACTCGTCCTTACGAGCGTCGGCTTCGCGGGCATGTCGATAGAGCCGCGCGTTCTCCATGGCCGTGTCTCGCAGCGAACCGCAGAATATGGCCGTGGCGATGCCGATGCAAAGGCTCACCGTCATCGAAATGTACGCCGCCGTCCCGCCGGTGAGGCTGCCGCGCGGGTCTTCGAAGAGCCAGGTTCCAAAGACGGCGCCGCCGACGGTGGTCAGTAAGGCGGGAGTCGTGCCGCAGCGCCACGCGACGAACGCCGTGGCGATGAGGAAGAAGCCGTAAGACCCGCGGCCCTGCATGATCGGGTCGAGCAAGTAACGCAGCGCCAGTGCGCAAGCCAACGCCGTTACGGCGATGCCGTAGCGTCGCCAGGGAGTCGTCGGCAAATCGAGACCGGCCTTTGCGACGAGCCAACTCTGTTGACGCTGATTGCTCGGAACGGCGTCGCGAAGCAAGTTATGGGCGGCTTGCGCAACGTCGCGCGCGGGTGCAGGGGACGAGGTCGCGCGATCGTTGGAATTGCTCATCAATTCACACGGCACGGGATGCAAGGCTCGCGCGGCATGCTGCGTCGCCTTCCGAGCGGCGACGCTCACGCGAGACCAATGTTTAGTTTATACACCGGTTTCGACGCGAAGGATCGAAAACCCCGTTGGTGCGACAAGCTGTCGGGTTCGGGAGAAACCTATTTCGTGCCGGCCCGACAGTTTTGCTAGTCGTCGAGTGCGTGAGGCACGGCGTTGCCGCGCTGCGGCGATTCCAAATAGGCGGTGAGCAATATCTGCGCGGCGAGTTTATCGAGCCGCTCTTTGCGACGTTGCTTGGTCAATCCTTGCGCAAGCAGAATCTCTTCCGCGGCGGCCGTGGTGAACCGCTCGTCGAAGTAGTCTACGGGAATGCCCGTAATCTCCTGCAGCCAGCGGCCGAACTCTTGGGCTTCGAGCGATTTTTGGCTCTCGCGACCGTCGGTATGCACCGGCAGCCCGACGACGAACCGCGTGATGCTTTCCGTACTTACCAGATGGCGGAAATAGCCCGCATCGGCGTCCTTCGCACGGCGCGTATAGATCTCGTACGGGCTGGCCAGCGTTTGGCTCGCGTTCGTCACGGCCACGCCGATGCGCACCGTGCCGTAGTCGATGCCGGCCAAACGTCCCGACGGAGGCTCGCTCGTCATTCCTTCACCGGGTTACGGGCGTCGGCGGAGGTGAAGTAGCCGTTGGTCAAGAACGCGGCGGTCAGCTTCAACGAGCGATCGTCGGTGAGCAGCGACGTGTGGCGCACCGGAATCACGACGAAGTCGGCCGCACCGGCGAGCTTGGCTTCATCGACGCCGACCGTGCCGTCGTCGTCGCCCGGGATGCCGTCGTGCCAGCCTTTGCCGTCGCCTTTACCGCCGGCGATGATCGCAAACTCGCAGATCGGCGTCGCGAGATGATTCTTGATTTCGTGAAACCGCGGGCCGAGCTGCTGGCCGCCGTCCCCGACGACGACGTTGAACAACTCGCGGCCGATCGTCGATTGCGCCCAGAGGTTGGCCCGTTGCGCACCGTGATTCGGCGGACCGAGCATGACGTAGCGTCGCAACCGAGGGAGCGGCTTCTCGGGAGCGACTGTCGTCGCGGCGTCCGCCGGAATCGGTTCGGCCGGAAGTCCGCCGAGCCAGTACCGTGTAACAAGGTTCCCCATGCTGTAGGCGACGATGTCGATTTCTTCCACGCCGTCGAGCCGGCGAATGATGCGGTCAAGCGAGCGAGCGTGCGTCGGGATGTCTTCGCGCATGCTGGGGTAACCGATCTGCAGCACGTCGTCCGTGCCGGTTTTGCGCAGATGCGCCGCGATGTCGTCCATCGAGTTGCGGGTTCGCACCATGCCGTGAAGGACGAGAACCACGCGCTTGGAAAACTTGCGCGGCGGCGTAAGCCGGCAGATATCGCCGAGCTTGGCGTTGCACTGCGCGTAGGTGCCCCAAGCGAGACGTTCGTCGGCCGCGTCGAGCAACCGATAGTGACCGGTCGAGACGTTGCGCTGAATGCGGTACGGCCCGCAGAGCTGCTCGTCGGCCCAATATTGCATGCCGCCGAGCGTCGGCATTTGCCAATTGATCGGAGCCCCGGACGACGCCGAAGGTTCCGCCGCCGAAAGCAGGCACCCCGTCGAAACACACGTGGCGACGAAACCGGCAAACAAATAACGACGCAGCATGTTCGAAAACGTCTCCGCCGAGGGCCGGGCCTGATAAATAATGTTCAGGCTCGCAGAATTATACTCGGCGGGCAAAACGGCGTCGTTATCGGCTTTTTCGGTGATTTAGCGGCTTTCACGCCCGGCGGGCTTAGAGCACGTCGGTCCAGCCTCGTTCTTCGAGCATTTTGACGAGCTTGCGAATCGACTCTTCGTCGTTCTTGTCGGCGACGAGCGTGGCGTCGGGCGTGTGGACGACGAGGCAGTTTTTGAGGCCGAGCGTGACGACAAGGTGATCGCCGCTGGTGCGAACGATCGTGTCGTTGGTGTCGAGCCCCAGGTGTTTGCCGACGATCGTATTGCCGTCGGCGTCCGTGCCGCGAAGCCGCTCCAAGCTGCGCCAGCCGCCGACGTCGTCCCAATCGAACGGCGACTTCGATCACGATGATGCTCTTCGCGTGTTCCATTACGGCGTAGTCGATCGAGATGCTCGGCGCGGCGCGGAATTCGCGATCGAGCACGGCTTCGTACTCCGGCGTGCCGTGCGCGGCGGCGATCGTCTCCAAATGCTTGAGCAACTCGGGCTGGTGCGTGCGCAAGGCGTCGACGATGACGTCGGCCCGCCAGACGAACATGCCCGAGTTCCAATAGAACGTCCCCGCTTCGAGAAACTCTTTCGCTTGCTCAAGCTTCGGCTTTTCGCGAAAGCGAACGACCGAGTACGCGTCGAGTTCGGCGGCCAGCGCTTTGAACGCACCTTGCGGAGGCGAGAGCGTTTCGCCCCGTTCGATGTAGCCGAAGCCCTCGGACGGATACGTCGGCTTGATGCCGAAGGTGACGATCTGTTTGCGCGGCTTGTCCGCCAGCGCGGCGGCGAGTTTCACGGCCTTCTGAAATGCGGCGACGTCGCGGATCGCATGATCGCTGGGGAGCACGAGCATGCCGGCTTCGGGATCGTCGGCCAGCATTCTCAGCGCCGCCAAGCCGATGCAAGGCGCCGTATTGCGCTGGCACGGTTCGGCGACGTACTGGCGATCGGCGATTTCGGGAAGCTGCTCGCGAATCGCCGGAACGAGCGACGTACCGACGGCCAGCCAAGTGCGCTCGGGAGGGACGATGCCGTCGAGCCGATCGACCGTGGCCCGGAGCATCGTGCGATCGTCGGCCAGCGGCAAGAGTTGCTTCGGCCGTGCGCGCCGACTTTCCGGCCAGAATCGCGTGCCGGAACCGCCGGCCATGATGAGAGCGTGCAGCATGATATTCGAACTGATTAGGTGCGTGAAAAAAATGCGGACGAGACTCGGCATCGGCGAGTTTGGCTGCCGGGCGAGCCGTGGACTTCGACGTCAGCGTAGAAAAACCGCGCCCTCAAACCGGTCGCCGCTATGAACGCGCTTCGCAAGCTCGGCGTCGTCGCCCGCCAATAAAGGGCTGATTTCGACGACCGCATCGTCGGCAATCGTGGCGCCGAGCGTGCGTAATCGTTTGACGGCCAGCGCCGAGATCGCCGCTTGCACCGTTTCCGGGCTGTCGGTCTTCGCCCCGGCGGCGTTTTTCACGGGAGCAAAGGCCTCGGCCGGTTCGACTTCCACGACGAGCGTCCGCCGCGCAGGCCGGCAGCAAGTCAAAGATGAACTTTTCGAACTTGAGCGCGTTCGGCTGTTGCGGTTCCACGATTTGCCCGGCCTCGCCGACGTACGGCACTTTCTTATGTGCGACGTGAAACGGCAAGCCGCCGGTTTCGGCCGTCATGCGGAGGAGGAACTCGGCGTCAAAGACATGGACGGCCGTATTGCCGGCCCAGAGGGCGAGCGAGCCGTCGGCTTCGCGCCGCGCGGCTTGCTCGGCGGGAAGGTCGCTGTATTCGATGATTTGCGTCCGGCCGTCGATGTCGGCCAGCACGCCGACGCGCTCGGCCGGGTCCTGCTTGGCCACGACTTGCGTCGACGCTTCGCTTCCCGTGAGCAGGTGATAGCCGAGAAACGTCGGGTCGCACATCGTCACGAGGGGATTGTCGACCTGAAAGTAGAACAAATGCTTCAGCTTGCGATCGCGAATGATCGCCGCCGCCGGGCTGCGCAAGAGCCGCGGGCAAACCGCCGTGACCATCGGGGCTGAGCGCCAACGCACCGGCTCGGCGAGCAACAATTTGCCGCTCGCCTTATCGACGGCCGGCATCGTTCCTTGGCAGAAGATGACGAGGTCTTCCTGCGGCAGGCCGAAGCGATTGTTTTCCGCCAAGTACGAGATGGTTTCGTCATGCGTCGCCGGGCTGGTCATGAGAAACAGCGGAATTCGCACGCCGTAGCGTCGGCCGACGGCGATCAATTTCTCCAAGAGAATCTGAAACAGCGTGCTCTTCGAGACGGGGCCGATCGGAAACATACCTTTGGGCTGATCGAACCCGAGCCGCGTCCCCTGCCCTCCGGCCACGAGCACCGCGCCGACTTCACCGGCCCGCAGCGCTTGCTCGCCGCGCACCATGGCCGCCTCGGCCGAATGCTGGAACGGCCGACCGATACGCACGGCCGGCGGATTCTTGGCCCGTGCGGCGAGCGCACCCCAATCGAGTCCCTTTGTCTCGCCGGTACGCAACTTTTCGAGCTGCGCGAAATCGACGGTGCGAATCTGCTCTTCGAGCGATTCTCGCTGCTCGGGCGTGAGCTTGCCCCAATGTGCGAGCAAGTGCTGCTGCCCGTGACGCGTCACCAACTCAATCAGATCGGTCGGGTTCATGTGTTGCTTACCAACAAATACCGGCCCGACGCTTTAGCGAAAGGGGCCGAATCGATGCCGTGATAAAACTCTAGCTCAATTCCAACGAGAGTCCGTCATAGGCAAGTTGCATGCCTGCAGGAAGTGAAGCGTTGACGCTTTCGTGTTCCATTTCGTGGGCAATATGCGTGAAGTACGTCCGTTTCGCACCGCAGCGTTGGGCCGCTTCGATGGCTTGGGCCAAGTTAAAATGCGTGGGATGAAATTTGTGCCGGAGGGCGTCGAGGATCAAGGTGTCGAGCCCTTCGAGCAGTGGCCAACTCTCCTCGGGAATCGAGTTGACGTCGGTGCAGTAGGCGACGTTGCCGAACCGAAAGCCCAGCACTTTAAAACGACCGTGCAATAACCGAATCGGCGTGATCCGCGTCCCGAGCAACGTGAACGGCTCCAGACCGATCGTTTGCACGGTGAGTTGCGGGATGGACGTCAGCGACTTTTCCGCTTCGGGATGAAAGGCATAGTCGAACGACTTGCGAATCCGCTCTTCGACGAACGCTTCGCAATACAGCGGCAGTCGCTGACCGAGGTAGTAAGGGAATACCCGCAGGTCGTCGAGGCCGAAGAG
>JASGKB010000011.1:0-532770 GCA_049840675.1 Pirellulales bacterium | reverse complement strand
GCGATATCGGGCGCAGTGCCGCCGGCCGGTTCGTAGACGCCGAAGGTCTTTTCGCCCGTCGTTTGTCCGAGGCTGGCGCTGGGCAACATGCCGAGCGATCCGGCCAAGGCCGCGGCTTCGTCGCTGAGAATATCGCCGAACATGTTCTCGCAGAGCATGACGTCGAACTGCGTCGGCTTCAGCATGAGCTGCATCGCGCCGTTGTCGACGAACATGTGCTCCAGCGCCACGTCGGGATATTCCTTGGCGACGGCCGTCACGACGTCGCGCACAGCACGCCGTTTTCCAAGACGTTGGCCTTGTCGATGCTGGTGAGCTTCTTACGACGCAGCCGCGCGGCGCGGAACCCGACGTGCGCAATCCGCGCGATTTCGTCGGTCGTGTAGACCATCGTATCGACGGCTTTCTTCTTCCCGTCGCCGAGGTCCGTGGTCTCCTTCGGCCGGCCGAAGTACATGCCGCCGGTCAGCTCGCGCACGACGAGGATGTCGATCCCGTCCCCTTGGCGATCGGGCTGCAGCGGGCACGCGTGAGCCAAGGCCTTTGAGAGCACCACCGGGCGCAGGTTCGCGAACAGTCCGAACTCTTTACGGAGCCGCAGCAGCGCGGCCCGCTCCGGGCGTTCTTCCTTCGGGATCGTCGGATCGCGATCGGGCAGGCCGACCGAGCCGAAAAGGATGGAGTCGCTTTGTTTGCAAAGGGCGAGCGTGGCGTCGGGCAGGGCTTTGCCGGCCGCATCGATGCCGGCCCAGCCGACCGGCGAGTTCGGTGATTTCGATCGCGAGCCCGAACTTCTTTTCCACGGCGCCAGCACCTTAATGGCTTCGCGCATGACTTCCGGACCGATCCCGTCGCCGGCCAATGCGGCGATTTTCAACGTTTGCGACATATCCCGACTTCCTCAAGCGACACGGACTCGAACGACGCCGACGAAACGACACCGGCGATTAGGCCCGACACGGGCGAAACGGACGATTGTAATCGAGCCCCGGGCGGTCCGCCGGCCGTGCCAAATCACGGAGCGGGCGAACCTGTCCGTCGCGTGCCGCGTCCTATCCGGACGTTCGAGAAGTTTCCTTTGACCTCGGGAGGTGTGCCATGCGACGCGATTCCGACGACGAACCGTTTTCATCGAGCCGATGAGCAAACGCCGACGCGGTTTCCCTTCGGAAACCCAAGTCAAATGCGGCGTGCAAGTCGTTCACGGCGACAAAGAACTCGTCGAAAAGCTGGGCGCAAACGATCCGTGCCCCTGCGGCAGCGGCAAACGATTCAAACGCTGCTGCCTCCGCTCGGGGCGATTTTGACGGCGCTGAACGCGACCACTACTTTTAGAGAAAAATGAAACCTGCTCCGCCCGGACGATGATGTCCGGGCGGAGCATTTGCCGCGAGCCGCCCGTGCCCGACGTGATCAACTTCTACAGCACGACCGACGACTACGGCTGCTTCTCGAACTTTGCGGCCTATCCGATTCGCCTCGGCGGCAAGACTTGGCCGACCTCGGAACATTACTTCCAGGCGCGGAAATTTGCCGATGCCGCACACGTCAAAAAAATTCGCGACGCGAAGTCGCCGATGATCGCCGCTCGTATGGGGCGCGATCGTAAGCAGAAACTCCGCGCGGATTGGGAGTCGGCGAAAGTCGGCGTGATGACGGATGCCGTGCGCAAAGTTTGCCCAGCATGACGAGCTGCGCACCATCCTACTCGGCACGGGTGACGCAAAGCTCGTCGAGCACACGGAGAACGATGCGTATTGGGGTGACGGCGGCGACGGCTCCGGCCGCAACATGCTCGGCCAAATCCTCATGCGCATCCGCGCCGAACTGCGCGAAGCCGCCGCACGGAAAGCGTAGCGATGATTGCAGCCCTCGACGTCGGATACGACGAAGCCTCGTTTTCGGCCTCGTCGGCGGCCGTGGTGTTTGCCAATTGGCGCGCGCGCAGCCGACGGCCGAATATGTGACGACGTGTCGTGACGTTCGCCCGTACGAACCGGGCGATTTCTACAAACGGGAACTTCCCTGTTTGACGGCCGTGCTGCAACGCGTGAACGAATCGCTCGACGTGATCGTCATCGACGGCTTCGTCTCGCTCGGCGACAAGCCGGGCCTCGGGCATCGATTGTGGGAATCGCTTGGTCGGCGAACGCCGATCGTCGGCGTGGCGAAGACCCGATTTCAGGGGGCCGAGGCTGTGGAAATCGTGCGTGGCTCGGGCAAAAATCCGCTCTTCGTAACCGCCGCGGGCCTCGACGTCGTCGCAGCCGCCGAAAGCATCCGCTCGATGCACGGTCCGTTCCGCATTCCTACGCTGCTCAAACGCGTCGATCAGCTTTCACGCGGAGCCGTGTCGTCGTCGTGACGCGGGCGCCGACGGGTCGTCGGCCCGCGATCTTGCGAGTCTTCGGCGGCCGCGAGCCTATTGCACTTCCTTGGCGACCTTCAGGATCTGCAGAACGGCTAGCGCTTTATCGAGGCCGCCGATGGAATTGACGAACGCCGCGGCTTTGCGGATGTCGGCCACGCCGAAGGTGCCTTCCGTTTGCGGTTCGCTTTTCGGTTTGCGTTCTTTCTTCGGCGCCGCCGTTTCCTCTTCTTGCGCCACCGGTTCGTCGAGGTGTTGTTCCATTTCCGTCGGGTCTTCGACGACGGCGATCCCCGCAGTGCCCGACGATTTACGACCGTTCATGTTGCGCTTGACCATGTCTTATAATCTCCGTAATTCGATGAGCTGGCGGGTTCTTAAGTCGGACTTTTGTTACGCCGTCGCCGTTGCCGTGGCATGTCGTTCAAGCTCCGTCATCACGTACGTCGGGAGCCGCAGTTCGTCAGTGCGAAACCGTTCACCTTTGCTGTCGTAAAACAGCACGGCATGTCGGGCTGCGTCCCAGATCGCCGTCGAGTACGTGCTGCGCGGGCCGCGCAGAGCGAAATGCAGCCCGCACGGTCGGCCGCCGCGTCGGAGCAACCGCTCTTCCAGCGGAAACGCACCCGGCTGCAAACACTCCTGCTCGCAAATCGCTTGTTCCACGTAGCTACGCAAGTTGTCGAGCGTGGCGAGCTTCAATGCCGGCATCCTCAGGGCGAACAATTCGATAAGTGACGTTATCGGCACAAGCCGCCGAGCAATTTGGCCCGAGGTCGCTCAAGAATCAGGCGCAGAAATCCGCAAGCCGCGAACCGCCGTCGTCGGCGCAGCGTCTTCGTCGAGTATGTCGCGCAAAATCGGGCAACAAGTTATGGAATTGGCACTGCTGATCGGCGTTCAAGCGTCCGGCAAATCGACATTCTGTCGCGATCGATTATTTATGACGCACGTACGCATCAATCTCGACATGCTGCGAACTCGCCACCGGGAGCGGCAGCTGCTCGAAACCTGTTTGCGCATCGGGCAGCGTTTCGTTGTCGACAACACGAACGCGACGAAGTCGGAAAGGGAGCCGTATATCGCCGCCGCGAAGGCTGCGCATTTTCGCGTCGTTGGCTATTATTTCCAATCCGTCATTCAGGATTGCCGACGTCGCAACGAGCAACGTCCGGCCGAGTACAGAGTGCCGCCGGCGGGGCTTCTCGGAACGTACGCAAAGTTGGAACTGCCGAGTCGGGATGAAGGTTTCGACGAGCTGTACTACGTGAAACTATCGGCTGACGGATTTGCCGTGGAGGATTGGCGTCATGAAATTTGATGAACTCGATTCACGAATGAGAGTTTTTGAGACGGCGCACGACCTTTGCGTGCTGCCGGGTCTCCACATGGTGGCCCGGCTCGACGGCCGCAGCTTTACGCGACTGACGAAGGAAGTGCACAACTTTGAAGCTCCGTTCGACGTGCGTTTCCGCGATCTAATGCTCGACACCGCCGAGTACCTGATGACGGACTGCGGCTTTCATTTTCTCTACGGCTACACGGAGAGCGACGAGATCTCTTTGTTGTTCGCTCCGAATGACCGCAGCTTTCAACGTAAACAACGAAAGCTGATCTCGATTTTGGCCGGTGAGGCCAGTGCGAAATTCGCTCGGGCTTTGAATGGTCAGGCCGTGTTCGACTGCCGGATTTCAGAGCTTCCGAGCATCGGCTTGGTCGTCGACTATTTTCGATGGCGAAACGAAGATGCGCACCGCAATGCTCTGAAACGCGCACTGTTATTGGATGCTGCGGCGAGCCGGCCGAAGTGTGAACGAGGCGACGAGCACGCTCGAAGGGCTCTCCGTCGCCAAAAAGAACGAATTGCTCTTTCAGAACGGCGTCAACTTCAACGAGTTGCCCCTATGGCAGCGGCGCGGAGCCGGCTTGATCTGGGAAGAGTTCGATCGCCCGGCGTTAAATCCGGTGAGCGGCGAAACCGTCACGGCCAAGCGTCGACGAATTCGCCGCGAACTTGAGTTGCCGATGAAAGAGTCTTATTCTGAGTTTCTGCGCAGTCTCTTCATCGCAGAGAACTGACGTTCTGAGATTGAGGCAATTAAAAAAGGACTTGCGACCGTGTGATCGCAAGTCCTTTTCTGTTTTCGAGTACCGAAGGTGGGAGTCGAACCCACACGCCCTTGCGGACACTGGATTTTGAATCCGCTTGAGTCACTTGAACGAAGTATGAAAGCACTTTGGATCACGGAGAAAGGCGTGTCTGTCGAGGCACTTCAAGCGCCGTGACTCGCGCACAATCCCAAGATTTGGTAACACTTTTGGTAACAGTGCTAGGGTTGATTTGCCATCTGTGTTCTCGGCATCGAGCGATATGGTGCACGACGTGCGTGCACTTTCGCTGCACTCTCTTGTACTTGAGCGCTCGACATTCTTTCGCTCGCGAGCCACTTGCTTCTTTTGCTTGCGGTCCTGTCCCATATCGCGGTCGATGATCTTTATCAAAAGGGTGGTGCGTCGTCGCCGTTCGCTTGACCGTTCGCGGCAGTGACTTCATCTTGTGGTCGACGTGCCCGGTCCTGCAATCGCCAGCGCTTTGCAATAGCCGAAAGCGCGGCGGCATCGAGGTGCGGCGATTGCCAGCCCGCCGTGAAGCTAATGTCGTGCGATCGCGGGAGTTGCGCGTCGGTGAGCTTACGAATCAGAACGCGTGACGGAAGCGCCGTAGCCTGACCAACGACGATGGCCTCGCGTTGGCGTAGACCGGACAACACCTTAGTGAGGCCTACTAGCGAGTCTGGAAGTACTGCGCACATGGTCGCGGTCTGCCTCATTAGTGATGCGAAGGACGATCCATGAGTTGCACTGCGATAATACTGTCGCGTCGACTTCGCTGGGCCGTTGTGAAACCAATACAAGGCCGAGTCCGTATTTTCGCCCTTCCTTCGCAAGTCGCTGAATAGCCTCGCGAGCGGCCGCATACTGTGCTTCGCCCCGGTCTGGGACGTACCGGTGGGCCTCTTCGCATACCAGAAGGACGGGATTGCCCTCACGTTCTTCCGATGTCTGCCAAAGTTTTACAGCGAACAGCAGTCTCGCGACGACCGAACTTGCGGCACCTGCAACTTCGTTTGGAACTCCCGACAAATCGACAACACAAATCGGATCATTGCCGCCGAGAAACTGCTGAAGGACGGAGGGCAGGGTGTCTCCGGCGGCGACGCCGTTCCAAGGCGTCATCATGAACTTGAGCCGGCTGTCACGAATGAGACTCTCGATCTTGCGAATCAGCTTATTGTATTCCTCGTGCTTCGATTTATCCTTGCTGTCTTTCGGACGTTGGTCGTTGATTTCGCCGACCAGTCCTGTCGTATCGAGCGTCCCTCCACGAAGACCGAGGCCGTCCAGCCCCGTTGGATTTCCAAGGATGTATGGGATTGGCGAGTCGACTGTAATTGCGTCGGGATCAAGCCCGATTGCTTGGCGCTCTGCGCGGCGCGCGCCGAGCAGCGCATTCTTTAGGACATTGGTTTGCGAGGTCGCGGCGAATTCTGTTTTGCCGACAATCAGCGCGATCGTTTCCTCGAAATCAAGCATCCAATACGGCAGCGACAGCGTACCTTCGTCGGTTGAGAGTCGAGTGTGACTTGAGAAGGCGCCCCCGTACTCGTTGTGTGGATCGAGAATGATTATCCGAGGGTGCCAAGCCGGAAATGCACAGTCTCGCCGTGTTCGAGAATAGTATGAATGACGGCTGCGACAGCGCCAGATTTGCCAGCCCCCGTCGACCCCAGAATGGCCGTGTGCTTTCCAAGGAGTTCGTCCAGATCGAGATAGCAAGGTGTGCCGCCTCCTCCGACATGTTCACCAATCGCGATGCTGCCCTCATCGCCACGACCGAATATGTCGGCCAATTCGCTTCGCGGTGTGAGATAGATGGATTGTTGTGGAAGCGGAAACGTTGATACGCCTCGTTCGAAGTCCAATTGCCATTCATCGTCGATACGAGTCCACTCGCCCTCGCCGAATAGATCAGCTTCGATGACACGTGCCGAAAGATTGGAGTCCGCCGGAAGGCCATGCTCTCGTTCGAAGTCGGCCTTCATCCGAAGCCGAGAAACATACGCATAGATGAGTCGTCGGCCGAAATGGATCTTGATGATCGAGCCAAACTGACCAATTGGATAAATCGTGCCGTTGTAGACCCGAGTAAGTTCGGCAATCTGCGCGTCGAGTTCTGCGACGATGTGCGTACCGTCGACTTCGATAATCCGACCGATCGCGAGATTTTCAACAGGGTCGCCGGGGTTACGTTGGGTTGAATTCATCGTTGGCCAGCGAGGAGTTGAGTTAATACTTCGAACCGCCACCACGGTAGGTCGACATCGGAGACGATCCGGTTCGTCGCATGAAAAAAGCCGCGATTCGAGTGAATGCGAATTCGGTCGGCCACCGCGTCGTCGTCAAGCCAGACCTTGAGTTGGCCTTGAGGCTCGTCATCACTCGTGAAGATGGCGACGGTCAGCCGCTCACCGGACTCACGAAGTGCTCGATCAATTTCAAAATTGATGTGCTCGTCAGCAAATGCGTATCCGCAGACGCACAACACTACTTCGGCGTTTAACGTAGGACGGAGACGCTGCCTCATCAAGGAGACGAGTTGCGCGTAGGGATCGCGTTGTGTCTCCCGATACTTCGTGGCAGCAGGCCAGATGAGCAAGTGATCTTGGCGAGAGGAAACCGAGAGGCCGTCACGAATACGCCGGGGGAGAACATCGCCGTCGCATAAGCACCAGTCAATTGAGCCATGGAGTTTGTATACCCGAGCCAATGCGTCGCCGTCATTGTATTGGGCAACGTCCCACCATCCTGTCGCGCCGCCGTGAAAGCCGTCCACGGTGGAAATTCTTTCCAGCGAAAGTGCGTCTTCGACAAGTGTGTCGTAATTCAATGTGAAATAGTCGACTGCGAATCGCGGCGCTGAACTTTTGCCATGACGAAGCGCTCCATGAATTGTACGAATGAACTGTCGATGGTTTTCGATGGAAGTCGAGCGGCCCGGGGTTGCAATCGCCTTTGCAATTTCGCGTTTAACATCATCAAGCGTGACTGCGAGTTGCTCGCTTGAGTAGGGCACGCCGGCGATTGTTACACCCGGTACAGCAGCTGCACGCTTTCGGCGGCGTTCCGCGATGGCAATTTGATCGACCAACTCACTCATGTAGTCTTCGATCGTGCATCGCGGCGCAGATGAGAAATGGGCAATAACTCCGTCCAAGATTGACTGCGACGGCGGCGTGAGCGAACGCTGGACGATCGCGGTAAGCTCGTCCATCAGTGGGAGCCCCGCGCACTTGCTGCATCCTGCCCCGAGTAAGAAGCCCAAACGGCATTGTGACAGGAGGTTCTCGAGCTCCTGGAGAACCGTGGAGAACTCGGCCGATCGAAATGGCCCTAAGTCGACTGTTACGGCGTGAACGCCCGTCGTCGAGTCACCGGGGCAAGTTGCTATTGTTTGACCACTAGGACTCGGCGTCGTTGATTTAATTGAAGGTGTCATTCGCGGTGCGCCTTCTTGATATTTGGCCGAGTGAGTATAGCCGGGTTGCGTAGACGTCAAAAGAATTCTCAATGCTTAAAGCCTAGTGAAAATCCGCTGTGAACGAGAGGTGCCCTGTTTAGCAGTTGACGCTGCTTCTGAATCCCATGCGAAATCGGGTCATAGTACCTGAGCGAAGAGCTAGTTCTCGTGATCGCTCGATTGACTGCCGAAGTCGATTCAAACACCTGTGAAACGCTTTTGAAGGAGCAATCATGGTCAGTTCCTCGCTCGTGAATCATTGCGGCGCCCGCCAAGTCAACGCCGCCGAGTTGGCGACGATTGACCCGCCGGCACCGACGCGGACTTGGTTTCCGCTCGCACATCGCGCCGTGCTCGATTCGGTCTGCGAATCGCTTGAAGGGGCCGGCTTCGCGATTTGCCGTAGCTGGCTTTCCGTGTCGCACGGCGGCGCCCGGTTCTTCGGCACGCTCGACCTAACGACGTCGATTGTCGAAGGGGTGTCGTTGGCGGTCGGCATCCGCAATTCCAACGACCAGAGCTTTCCGATCGGCTTCTGCTGCGGCCAGCGGGTGTTCGTTTGCGACAACCTCGCGTTCACCAGCGAGATCATCGTCAGCAAGAAGCACACCCGCTTCGGCCAGGAGCGGTACCTGGAAGGTCTGGCCAGCGCCGTCGCTTCGCTCGATCAATATCGCGATTCGGCGGCCGGCTGGATCGAACGGATGCAGACACGGCGGCTCAACGACGACACCGCCAACTCGCTGCTGCTGCAAGCCTATGAACGGAAAATCATTGGCCTGCGATTGCTCCCGCTGGTCGTCGAAGAGTGGCGGTGGCCGTCGCGTGAAGAGTATCAGCCGCGGACGGCCTATTCGCTGTTCAATTGCTTTACCGACGTGCTTGGCCGCGAGCGGCAGTCGCGGTTTCCGGCCGAGTCGGCGCTGGCGACGATGCGGCTGAGCAAGCTTTTGGCACCGTCGGCCAACTAGCGTGCGATCAGTCAGCACTTCTTTCATTCGGCCCGGAGGGTTCATTGAAAACCATCCGATTGGCGTGCTGCCTTTGCGACCGCGACGACATGGACGGCATTGATCGGCGACAATTGGCTCAGGCGAAGCGAGACGGTTGGACGGACGTTCAACGGGTTCAATCGCTCAGTCGGTCGATGCAGACAGTCTCGCCCAGCAGCGGCTCGATCTTCGCTTGGTGGACGCATCTTGGGATCTGTCCTGAGTGCGATGAGGCCGAGCGACGTCGCCGTTAAGGGCGGCGATTCAATCTCAATTTCGAAACGGCGACCGGTCCCCTGCGGATCGGCCGCCGTCGTCATTTAAGGAGCCATTCATGCTCGACTTGCTCGATGGCGAATCAGCAGAGATTCAAGGTTCGGCTCGCTTGCCCTACGTCATCAAGAACGTCGGCGGCGTTTATTCCTGTTCGTGCCCGGCGTGGCGCAATCAATCGGCACCGATTGAGCTTCGGACCTGCAAGCACCTGCGTCAGTACCGCGGCGAAACAGCTGAAGCAACACGGCTCGGTGCCACGCTCCCTCCCTCGCCCGCTCCGACACCGAAGGCCTGCGCTCAAAGCTCCCGGCGTCCTGTTGGCTGAAACGTGGGACGGCGAACAAGACGTCGCCGGCTGGTGGCTCAGCGAAAAGCTCGACGGCGTGCGAGCCGTCTGGACCGACCGACAGTTCTTATCGCGGCAAGGCAATGTCTTCCACGCTCCCAAGTGGTTTACGGCCGACTTGCCGGAGTTTCCGCTCGACGGTGAGTTGTGGCTGGCCCGACGATCGTTCCAGCGCACGGTTTCGATCGTGCGGCGTCACGATGAGCCGGCCGACTGGCGAAAGATCCGCTACGTCGTGTTCGATGCGCCTGCGGAACTCGCTCTATTCGAGCGGAGGGTTCAAATGTGCCGCGACCACTTCCAACAGTGCCCGGCGCTTTACGTCGATGTTCTTGAACAGTCGGCATGCCGCGGCCGAGATCATCTGGATCGCGAACTCGACCGCATCGAAAGCCTCGGCGGCGAGGGCATCATGCTCCGCCGGCCGGAGTCGCTCTACGAAGCCGGTCGCTCGTCGAGCTTGCTCAAGGTCAAGCGGTTCGTCGATGCCGAAGCTCGAGTCGTCGATCACGAGCCGGGCAAGGGGCGGCATCGCGGCCGGCTGGGGGCGCTGATTTGCGAGTTGCCGGGCGGAGTTCGTTTTGCTGTCGGTAGCGGCCTCACCGACGCCGAGCGGGAACGCCCGCCGGTCGTCGGGTCGACGATCACGTTTCGTTATCAGGAACTGACCGAACGCGGTGCTCCGCGATTCCCGACATACGTGCGCCGACGCACGGACCTTGCCGCGTAATGTCGTCCCTTTCGACCGATCACGACCATTCACCAGGAGTTTAGAATCATGACCCGTCGTTTCGAGTTCGTCAGCGGTTCGTCCGCCAAGTTCTGGGAAGTCGGCACCGTCTGTTGCGACGTGACGATTCGCTACGGCCGTATCGGAACCGCCGGCCAATCGCTCACCAAGTCGTTCCCCGATCCTGCCGCGGCCCGCAAGCACGTCGAGAAGTTGATTGCCGAGAAGACGGCGAAGGGGTACCGCGAGACGTCGATCGCGGTGTAGCGGTCGGTCCAAAGAGACTGCGTCGGACAATATCTCTGTGCGTGTGCTTGCACTCCGCTCCTGCGGATACTATACGGTTGTATAGTCATATCGATCAAGGCAACGGCTGAGACGGCGATTCGCCGGGAATTGCGAGCATACGGCGTGGTCGAACTAAGAGAACTTCGGGAACGGATTCGCAGCCTCGGCGGCTCGGCTCTCGGGATGCGTGACATCATTTCAAGCGGGTTTGCCGTCTTGGACGCCATGCTGCCCGGCGGCGGATTGCGGCGGGGGACGCTCGTCGAATGGCTCACCGCCGAGCCGGGAGCGGGCGCGATGTTCTGTGCACTGCGAGCCGCTCGCCGGGTAATGGAAGGCGACCAGCCGCTCGTCGTCGTTGATGCCGACGACACGTTTCATCCACCGGGCTTGGGAGACGTCGTCGATTGGCGGCGTGTACTGCTGGTGCGTTGCGCCGATCGGCGGCAGTTGGAGTGGGCCGTCGATCAGGCGCTGCGGACATCGGGCGTCGGCGCGGTGCTCGTGCGTTACGACGTGGAGAACGAACGTCGCCTGCGACGGTGGCAACTCGCCGCCGAAGCGAGCGGCGGGCTGGGGCTCGTCGTGCGTCACCTGCCGCATCAACCGGAAGCCTGTTTCAGCGACGTGCGAATCGGCGTCACGCCGCGGGCCGGCGAGGGCCGGCCTGTTCAATTGGAACTTCTCCGCAGTCGCCAGGGAGGACGCGGCGCGACGATCGACGTGAGGCTCGATGACGATGCGCATTCTTTGTCTCCGACTTTCTCCTCGTCGCCGCAACGCCGGGCCGCGGGAAGTTGATCGCCCGCGCATCGCGGCCGAATTGGAAGAGTTCAGCCCGTCGATCGGTTGGCACGGCCGGCCCGATCGTTGGTGCTTCCATCTCGACGTGACCGGCACGAGCCGCTGGTTCGGCGGCGAGTGCAGTTGCTCGACCATCTGCGACAGTGGAGCGACGAGCGGCGTTTGTTCGCGACGGCGGCGATCGCCGACTCGTTCGGCGCGGCCTGGGCCGTCGTGCAGTTCGGCATGACGGGACACTTGAAGCCGTTCACGGCGCGGATCGTCCGCGACGATCATACAAACGAAGCTTTGGATCCGTTGCCCGTCGAAGCGTTGCGCCTCTCCGTGGACACGACTTCGCTGTTGCTGGAACTCGGCCTCACGACGATCGGTCCGCTGCTGTCGCTGCCGCGCGAAGCGCTCGCGGAGCGTTTCGCGCCGGAACTGTTGCTTCGTCTCGATCAAGCGACAGGCGCCGTCGGCGAACCGTTCACACCGTATCGTCCGGCTCCGCGGTACGCCGTGCGGCAAGATTGGGAATTCGGCGTCACGTCGGCGGAGTTGCTCGCGGCCGTGTGGGAGCGAATGCTGCCGAAGTTGCTCACACCGCTTGCCGCTCGCAATCGCGGCGTGGCCCGGCTCTTGGCCGAGTTGATCGGCGAAACAGGCTCCTGCCGGCGATTGGTCGTCGGGCTGTTGCGGCCGTCGCTCGACGCGAAACACTTGCTCGACCTGTTGCGGCTGCGGCTCGAAACGGTCCGGCTTCGTGAACCGCTCATCGGCACGCGGTTGAGCGTGTTGGACGACGCGCCGCAGGCGGTGCGGCAGCAAACTCTATTGGAAGACTTGTCGCCGCCGATCGAATCGACCGCTTGGACGACGCTCGTCGAACGGCTTTCCGGCCGGCTCGGCGCCGATCGCGTCGTCGCGATCCGTCCGCACGACGACCACGATCCGGCCCGGGCCTGGAAAGCGGAGCCGTGGCTTGCACGTTCCGCCCGACGACGCGCACGGCCGTCGCGAAACGCCGCCGATCCTGCGCCGCACTTGCCGCGCCCGACGCGGCTGTTGCCGCAACCTCGGCCGATCCGCGTCTTCGCCGTGGCGCCACAAGGGCATCCGCAACAGTTCGACGATCGAGGGCGGATGACGCGCGTTCGCGCGAAGCTGGGGACCGGAGCGGATCGAAACCGGCTGGTGGCGCGGGCCGAGCCTGCGTCGCGATTACTTCCGCGTCGAAACCGAGGCCGGCGCACACTTTTGGATCTTTCGCGATCTCCGCTCGCGACGGTGGTTTCTGCACGGCTGGTTCGATTAAGGGAAACGTCCGCGATGAAACAGCCGCTCCAGTACGCCGAACTCCATTGCCTGACGAATTTTTCGTTCCTGCGGGCCGCGTCGCACCCCGACGAGTTGGTGCTCCGCGCCGCCGAACTCGGCTACGCGGCGTTGGCGATCACCGATCGGCATAGCTTGGCCGGCGTCGTCGAAGCACACGCCGCCGCCAAGAAAATCGGGCTCAAGCTCCTGATCGGCGCCGAAGTCCGCCCGGTCGACGCGCCCGCCTGTGTGTTGTTGGCGACGAACCGCGCCGGTTACGGCCGGCTGGCCCGGCTGCTCACGCTCGGCAAGTCGCGGGCGGCGAAAGGAGATTGCCTGCTGCACTTCGCCGATCTCGCTGCTGCGGCCGAAGGTCTGCTGGCCTGCGCGTTTGCCGAGACGACCGCGCCGAGCTTGCCGGCCTTGCGGAGTTACCGCGAAGCGTTCGGCGATCGGGCTTATCTCTTGGCCGAGACGCATCGCGGCCCGGACGCCGCCGCGCGTCTCGCGGAACTTCAATCATTGTCGAAGCAGGCGCGCGTGCCGCTGGTCGCGGCCGGCGGCGCGTATTACCACGTTCCCGAGCGTCGCCCGCTGCAAGACGTGCTCACCGCGATTCGGCTCGGCCGTCCCGTCGCCGAGTGCGGCTACGAACTCTTCGCCAACGCCGAGCGGCATTTGCGACCGCTCGAAGAATTGGAACTGCTTTACGAAGCGATCCCCGACGCACTCGGCCGTTCCTGCGAAGTCGCCGCGCGTTGCACGTTTTTGCTCGACGAGTTGTGCTATGAGTATCCCGAAGAGTTGGCTCCGGCCGACACGACTATCGGCGAATATCTCCGCCGGCTCGCTTGGGAGGGGGCGGCGAAACGCTACCCTACGGGCGTGCCCGCCAAGGTGCGCGGCCTCTTGGAACGCGAGTTGGCGTTGATCGAGCAGCTTCGTTACGAGGCGTTCTTTCTGACGGTGTGGGATCTGGTCCGCTTTGCTCGCGAGCAGGGCATTCTGTGCCAGGGGCGCGGCAGCGCCGCCAACTCGGTCGTCTGTTATTGTCTGGGAGTGACCGCGGTCGACCCGGAACAGATCGACGTCTTGTTCGAGCGGTTCGTCAGCCCCGACCGCAACGAGCCTCCCGACATCGACGTCGACTTCGAGCACGAGCGCCGCGAAGAAGTCCTGCAATACGTCTACGAGAAATACGGCCGGGAGCGGGCCGCGCTGACCGCCGTGACGATTCGCTACCGTTCCCGCTCGGCGTCGCGCGACGTCGGCAAGGCCCTCGGCGTGCCGGAAGAAGCGATCGAGACGCTGGCCAAGACGTTCGTCGATCATCGCGATGATCCGCAGGCGCAGTGGGAAGAATGCTGCCGCGACGCCGGTTTCGACCCCGCCGACGCGCGGACGCGGCAATTCATCACGCTGGCCGGCAACCTCGTCGGCTTTCCCCGGCATCTCTCGCAGCACGTCGGCGGCATGGTCATGAGCCGCGGCCCGCTCTGCGAACTGGTGCCGATCGAAAACGCCGCGATGCCCGGGCGGACCGTCATCGAATGGAACAAGGACGATCTCGACGTGCTCGGGTTGTTGAAGGTCGATTGCTTATCGCTCGGCATGCTCACGGCGATCCGCAAGGGATTTCAGTTCATCAAGGATCTCGGCGGACCCGCGCTCGACGTTGACCACGGTGCCGCTTGACGATCCGGCGGTGTACGACATGATCTCGGCCGCCGACACGATCGGCGTGTTCCAGATCGAGAGCCGCGCCCAGATGAGCATGCTGCCGCGGTTAAAGCCTAATTGCTATTACGACCTCGTGATCGAAGTCGCGATCGTCCGTCCCGGGCCGATTCAGGGAGACATGGTGCATCCCTATTTGCGCCGCCGGGCCGAGCAGGAACCGGTTGAGTACCCAAACGAAGCGGTGCGCGCGGTCCTGCACAAGACGCTCGGCGTGCCGATCTTTCAAGAGCAAGCGATGCGCCTGGCGATGGTCGCGGCCGGCTTCACGCCCGACGAAGCCGATCAACTCCGCCGCGCCATGGCCGCTTGGCGGCGCGGCGGCGACATCGACCAATTTCACGACAAGCTCGTCGAGGGCATGGCTCGCAACGGACTTTCGGCCGAGTTCGCCGAACGGGTCTACAAGCAAATCTGCGGCTTCGGCGAGTACGGCTTTCCCGAATCGCACGCGGCGAGCTTCGCGCATCTGGTCTACGTGTCGGCTTGGCTCAAGTGCCATTACCCGGCCGTATTTTGCGCGGCGCTCGTCAACAGTCAGCCGATGGGGTTCTACGCGCCGGCCCAGTTGATTCGCGACGCTCGCGAGCATGGCGTCGCCGTACGTCCGGTCGACGTGAACCATAGCGAAGTCGATCTGACGCTGGAACCGGACGGCGACGGCTGTGCGGTGCGGCTCGGCCTGCGGTTGCTCGCCGGCTTGCCCGGCGCGGCGGCGGAGCGGATCGTCGCGGCGCGGCACAAAGGATTGTTCACCTCTGCCGACGATCTCAGTCGTCGAACTCGTCTCGGTCGGCCGGTCATGGAGTTGTTGTCGCGGGCCGACGCCCTCGGGTCGCTCGGCCTCGACCGGCGGGCCGCGTTATGGGAATCGCTACGATTGAAGCGCGACGACGATCGGCCGCTCTTCGCCGCCGTGCAAGACGAACCGCAAACGCTTCCGATCGCGATCAGCCCTCTATCGGAGTTCGAGGAGGTCTTGGCCGACTATCGTTCGCAAACGCTGTCGCTCCGCGCCCATCCGCTGTCGTTCGTGCGAGCGGAACTCGATCGTCGCTGTTGCGAGCCTGCCGGCCGGCTGCCTGAGTTGAACGACGATGTGATGGTCCGCGTCGCCGGTATTGTGCTGCTGCGGCAGCGTCCCGCGACGGCCCGCGGCATTACGTTCGTCACGCTCGAAGACGAGACGGGCGTCGTCAATCTCATCCTGCACACTCACGTCTGGCGGAAGTACCGCCACGTCGCCCGCGTCGCGAAAGTCTGGCTGGTCGACGGGCAATTGCAGCGACAAGACGTCGTCACGCACGTCGTCGCCGCCCGGCTCGTCGACTTCACCGCCGAACTCGGCCCCATCAAAGCCGACTCCCGCGACTTCCACTGACGTTCGGTTCCTCCGCACGTTCGACCGCCGCAAGTTTGCGGCTTTGTCTGTTTCGCATCCCATCGATGCGAACGTGTTCGTCGTTCTTCCCAGGCGGTCCTGCGCAGGCCGTCGCATTCAGAAAGGTTGTCGCTATGACTCAGGCCGAAATGGAACGTGAGGTGGCTCGTACGACCGGCGAATCGATCTGTACCGTTCGCAGTCGCGGCTTCAGCCTGCTGGTGATGCCCGAGCGCGATCCGCTCGTCGTCGATTGGGACCACGTGCAGGAGCATGACCCGTCGCGCTATCCGCTCCGGCGGCGGCCGGTGCGGCGGCACGTCGCCGCGTAGCGCACCGCCTATGGCGTACTGACGAATCTCGCCGCTCGTTCCCGGCGCGGAGCGGGCGGCGATTCTCTTTTTTTGGAGGCCCGCCTTGATTTCGATAGCTCGTTCGACCTTGAGTACGTTTCGCGCGCTTGTTCGCAAAGCCGGCCTGCACAAGCGCACTGCCGGTTACACGCCCGGCGTGACGCTGGTCAGCGACGGCGAAGGTTGCCGGATTCGCTGTGCTTCGCCGCAAGTCGCGATCCAGTTCCATCAGCCCGGTTCGTTCGTCGCCGGCGTCCATCGGTTGCCGCTCGAAGCGTTCGACGCCGTCGAGGGCAAGGATCGGGACACGGTCACGATCGAAGGCGACGGCAAGCAGCGTACGCTCGTGAGTTGGGCCGACCGCGGCGTGCCGCGACAAACGGGGTTCGACGCACCGAAGCCGACGCCGTTTCCCGAACTGCCGACGGAGTTCACGTCGAACGAACCGTCGCTCTGGTCGGCGTTACGCGATGCGGTGCCGGTGACGGATCGCGAATCGACTCGGTATGCCTTGGGCTGTCTGCATCTTCGTGGCAAGCTCGAACGCATCGACGCCACCGACGGCAAGCACGTGTTGACGCAGGCCGGCTTCAGATTCCCTTGGACCGACGACGTGTTGTTGCCGGCCAATGGTGTCTTGGGCTGCCGGGCGCTCGATCTGAATCAGCCGATCGAAGTTGGGTGTGCCGGTGATTGGATCGGCTTTCGCATTGGGCCGTGGCTGGTGATGCTGGTCATGCAGAAGGAAGGTCGCTTCCCCAAGATCGACGACGTGATTCCCAAGCCCGAGGTGGCCACGTCGCGATTGGAGCTTTCGGCCGACGATGCGACGTTTCTCGGCGATGTGCTCCCGCGCTTGCCGTGCGATGACCCGCAGTTCAAGCCGATCACGCTCGACCTCAACGGTCGCGTATTGTTGAGAGCCCGCGAAGAAGGTCGGGCACAGCCGACGCAGGTGGAGCTATCCGGCTCGCGTCAGGAAGGTCCGGCGATCACGATCAACTCGAACCGCCACTATCTGGCCCACGCTTTGCGGCTCGGCTTCCGCACGTTGCATTGCTACGGACCGGAATTGCCGGTGCTCTGCGCCGACGAACGCCGCCGGTTTCTGTGGTGTGTGCTCGACGCCAAGTCGGCGATTCCGCGGCACGACGATTCCGTTCGCATCACGCCGCCGGCCGGAGAGCGTCAGCCGGTGAATCGCATCAAGCATGTTGTTCCGCAATCCGATCCTGATTCGCAAGAAGAGGCTTTGATGCCTGCAACCACACATCAACCAGTCGCAGCATCGGCGACTGTGGCGACGCCGAACGATGCCAAGCCCGTAAAACGGTCAAGGTCGAGGCCCTCGGCTTCGATGATCGAGCAAGCCGTGGCGTTGCGAGACACGCTCCGCGCTGTCTCTCGACAAGCTGGCGAGTTGGCTCGTTCGCTCAAGCAGCAGAAGCGGCAGGCCAAGATCGTTGCAACTACGCTCGCGTCGCTCAAAGAGCTGCAGAAGGTGGCTGGCTAGGTTTGGAAATACTTTGCTATGCGCGTTCACGGCCAGCAATAGCCCGTGACGCCGTGTGATAATCGTGATGCAGTTTTTACGTACCTCTCGGTCTTTGACCGAGGACTGGTCTTATAGTGGGATCAAGATGTCTACGGTCCCGGCATAGCGATTATCATGGTGCGCATCAATCTCAACGACCCAGCCGCGATCAGAATTGACGCAATGCACCCGTAGCGACGCATCAGGGCAGTATGCGAAAGAAGCAAGCACGAGCAAAAGGCTCAAGATTCGAGACATATGAAAGACTCCGTGTTAAGGATTGACAAACGCGCTTTCGGAAGAGTCGTGCGGATTGATAGCCGCGTACGAAATAAAAAGAGAGAACTTGATTCTTGGCGAGGTACCAAGACTGCTCGCGTATTGAAGTTCTTTTTTGAGTTCTGCGGCGAGTGATTTTACGCCCGACCGCTTGAAGTCAAGTGACGCCGCAGAATCAAAGTAGCCGTGAAGTCGTTGGAAGAATAAGTCGGTTCTGTAAGAACTGTATATGACATCTAACAACTTGCCGATCGTCGGTAGCTTGTTCGGCGAAGCAGGTGCTCCGGCCACGACAAGGCCGAAGTTGTGGGGATGCTTGTTCCCAAGCTCAATCCGTGCACGAGACTGTTCGTCGCGCCGGATGAATTCTCGAAAGAATCCACTGGTACCAGTGGATTCGCTTTTCGCCCGACTGATCCAGTCGATCAGGTAATCAAATCCATCTTTATTGATTTTTGCATGTATGCAATTTATCTGACGAGGTTGCGAATTCGCGACAATCGCCGCAGCTTTCGCAGATCGCATCCATATTCGCTCAAGGGTTTGCGCCTCCCGGTAACGAAAAGTCTGTCCCGTCGAACGGTATTCCATATGGTTACCGTTCTTGTGCCGAACTAGGCAACCTTGCTCTACGGCCCTGTCGAGTACGGCGCCTAACCGTTCCAGGTCTTGCACGAACGGAAGATTGTCGTTCCTGCAAAGGTCTTGGATCGCGTGAATCGTCAATCGCTCAGTCGTGTTGTTGAAGCAGTCCAAAATAATTGCTTCCGCCGGACGATATGCCGACAAGTCGATCCGCGCAGGCTTCAAAGGTGGAAACTGGTCACTGATTGCTCTCAGTATCTGTTGAATTCGCCGCCGAGTGACACCGATCGAAGCGCCTTTCCGAGCATCTGAAAACTCTGCACTTTCCGCGAGAGCCAATCGACTTAGAAACACTTCTCTTTCAAACAACGCCTGTGGAACATCATTCTCGTGCAAGAACGCTGCGATGTCGGCCAGCCAAGCACGGCGGTCTCCAATCGGATACATCCCGTTTCCCTCCTCGTAGCCTCGACACCTATCCATCAAGCGATCAAGCTACTTTATAGCAGCCAGAACCCGTCCTCGCCCTAGGAAGCATGCTTCCGTTTTTAGTTGTTTGTGCCCGAATTCCGTTGCAAGCCGCAAGCTTCGATCACTCGATTTACCGTCGGCGCGTTCGACATCGTTTCCCTGAATCTCATAACCTACTTGCCTCCCATTGATTCGGACCGGGGGCCACCGTCCAATTCGCGCAGCAAGCTCGAAATCAACGCCGAACTGAAGGCCATGCTTGCTGCGCTCGACGATCCCGACGCCATGCATCGGCAATAGGCCATGGCTACGTACCGGACCATGATCACCAAATAACTTCGGTCGCGGCTCCCCATACTTCGCGTGTACCGACATTCGAATATGCCTCCGACTCCCGGTAAGGACTGCAGCGACTCGCCCTACTAAGTCGTGCTCCCGAATCGCCCAATTGACTGCGGTATAATGCGGCGTGATCGCAGTGACATGGCGGATTAGTTGCCGAGCATCGTCATCGTCGATCTTAGCGCCGTGGTTTTGAATAGCCGAGATTGCAGTGTAGATTTCGATAAGACGAGTGCATGGCCAACTCTTTACTCGCGTGTTCACGCTATAAAGCAGCGAATCGACTTGGGCGGCGAACTTCTCCCGCTCTTGGATTTCATTGGCGATCTTTTCGATCGCTTCTTTTGCGAGCCGATCTACATCTGTCGGCCATTCCGTCGGCAAGACGCTTAGGACATCGACAATCTTGACATATCGTTCGATTCCTATAGCGTGCAGATCGTCTTGAGCCTGCCGCTGATGAATAATCGCTTCGTCGACGGCCATTCCAAGGTCAGCTGTGTGTAAGGCGACATCTGGAATTGGCGCTACAATCGCACCGGCAGGGTATATCGCCTCGAATGCCTGTGCGATCGCCGCCAAGTTGGACCACGAAACCCATTCGGCTACATCAGGCAGAATTGCATACCCGGTTTTCAACGGTACTGGTACCTTGCCGCCGCCCATGAGCAATCCTAAGAGAATTGGCTGCCCACGATCCATCATGGTTTTCATCGATTCCGACAGTCGACGTTGGACGTCCGCGTCTTCAAAGCCGCTGGTCTGAACTGACATCGACGCCTTGCGCAAAATGTCAACAAGCCTTTCTTGAAGGCTGTCGCCTTTGATATTGCGTAGCAGCTTTTCGACTCGCTTTTCCCTCAGTTCCTTCAAACGACGGAAGATTTCATCCGCGCCATCAAACCCGATTTCCTTCGGTGTCCCAGGTGGTGGAACTCCTTGCGATGCTTCGGAAAGTTCTCGCGTTCGTCCTAGATTGCTCGCCTGCGTGACATTGCTGTGTTGATTAGCCGAGTTGATTGGATTGTGACTGGCCATAGTGCAAACTCCTAAAAGAGGTCGTTCGAACCCATGGCAGATTTCTACGCTTCGTATCATTTGCGATCTTGTGAAGCTGGTTGCCAATTGAACCGGAAGACTTATTCCGTCCGCGGAAACGATCTTCCGAACCGACCAACTCCGTAGCTTCGATCGAGCAATACGCCGCATCGATTGTCGGTGCACCATGCCGATGTACCGGGGAGCACGCGTTGTGAAGCCTGCGTCACATGCATTGTGACCTGGAGTACAGAACGCGCCTTGATTTCGGTTGTTCTCGCCCTCCCTCTCTCGATCGGCGCACCATCAAACGAACTCCGGCCTGCAACTCGCCGATCGCGGAAGACTTGGCGCAATTTGGCGACGTGGCGCCCACGGACCTATGATGCTGAACTGGGCCTTTCGCGGGTACAACTATTTTGCGGTGAACCTACCAATCGTCTATCGTGTAGACCGCCGTTGCCAATTTTGTGTCGCCACGTTTCTCCCAAATATGTCTGTCGACCGTCTTACAATTTGGAACCGAGATTCGCTTGAAGCGGCTTTGGGCGGAATTCGCAAGATTGCGATAGTCGGCAACGGCACCGTCGAATCAGAAAGTACTCTGCAGGTTGCGAGCGCCGACGCAGTCGTGCGGTTCAACAATTGGGCGACGCGAACAGAGTGTGTCGAATCCACGCTACCGAACGGAACGGCTCGTTGCGACATCCTCGTAACGCATTTGGATTTGCATAGCAACAACATGGGGAAGGCCGGCGTCGGCACACCTCGTCAAGTCGTTCTCGGCATACCGGCGCCCTTCCAAATCGACTCCGTCCCACAGAAATTGGCCCGTTGGCACCCCAACACGCCGGTAGCCATGGTCAATCCGTATTGGAATCGTCAATTGTGCACGACGCTGTCGCTGGAAAGCCTAGGATTCCGGCATCCGTTGCCGACGCTCGGCCTAACAGCCTTATACCACCTAGCTCGTATGAAACTGTCGTGCGAGTTCTACGTTTGCGGCTTCGATTGGCACTACGATCCTGATTCCGATCGCATACAGGGGCACGATATAGAAACAGAACGCTTGCCGGGACATTTCAATCACTGGTATATACGCGAAGCGGTCTGGGTCAGCCGCAGCCTTTTCGGGCTCGCAAACTGGAATTTTAGTGCCCGCGCGACGCGTACTCTAACTCGGCTGAAAGACCGTTCATTCGCATGGGAGGCCCATGGACATGTCGTTCCACTGGCAGCGAAAGACCGATGATAGATCACCGTTGGGAAGATCGTCGCTACTCGGAATTGTACCGACGCGGTTATGGTCCCGGTCCCGTCGGATCGCTTTGGAAATGGTCGGTCGATATAGGGGTGTCCTGGCAGGGCGCCGATGTGCTCGACTGCGGCTGCGGGCGGGCAACTCTGCGTCTCAAAACGACGGACGTTCGGCACTACGTAGGAATCGACGTCGCTTTTTTCCCGCTCATGGCAAATCGTCGTGACCGATCAAAAGCAGACACTCACTATTTACAGGCCTGCTCGGATCGGCTTCCGTTCGCGGATGGATGCTTCTCCATCGCGTGGTGCTGCGATGTATTGGAGCACGTCCCGGAGCAAGCGGTGCCGCAAACGCTTCACGAACTTGCCAGAGTCGCCAAGATGCTCGTGCTCAGCATCAGCACGCGACCTTCGCGGATTCTCGACGCCGACGGCGCGAATCTACATCTTACTGTGCGGCCGTCGGAATGGTGGCAATCGCAAATCATGACCGTTGCGAAGATCGCCAATCGTCGTATCGGCCATGACTCGCTGTTCGTACTCGCCCGCGCCGCCAAATAGGCTCCATCAAGAGTGCGTCAAAAGCTCGATAGTTCCTGAAAGAATCTCTGCCATTCACGCTTAGCTTGTTCGAGTCCCCAGTTATCATCCAGCCACTCTCTGCGCGCTGGACCATCTGGCGGCGCTCCTCCGGTTCGAAGGCCGCCCGCGAAGCGTAGTAGACAAATTCCCGCTGGTCGCGACATAAGAATCCGGTCTGCTTGTGTTGGACCAGTTCCCGCCATCCGCCGCGGTCGTCGACAATCAGGAGGCATCCGCTGGCCATCGCCTCAAAGCCGACGCGAGGTAAATTCTCGTAGGTATCGGTCGACTGAATAACGCAGTCAATCTTGCGATAGATCTCCTGCGCGGAACGGCTCCGGCCCGATGCGCGGTGATCCAGTTCGGCTCCTGGCCGCACTTACTTCGAACGCCGTCGTTCATACCGAGTATGTGTCCCTCCTTTAACACGGGCGCCACCATCGCCTCATAAATCCAGAGCTGGGATTTATGGAACTTGTCCAAATCTTCCCTCGAAACACGCCCGAACCGAAAGCGGTCCGTCCCGCGATCGGCGGTGAACGGGAAGTCGGCGGCATGAAAGTAAGGACGAACCGTTCGCCAACGAAATTGCGGGTTCAGTCGCAGTAAGTCTTCCTGCACGCGCAAGCGGGCATGTTCGGTCTGGTAAAGAAAGAAATCGATCAGTCCCTTCGCGTGTGCGGCCTTCTCTTTCTCAAAGAGCCAGCACATGCAATTCACGAAAGTCGTGGATCGCGCATACCGTCGAATATCCGTCAGATGCGTCAGAAAGTCCCCGTTGCAGTACGAAATCACATGCTGCCCGGCACAGACTTGCCAATCGCAAGGTGCGTGTACCACGCACCCTCGCTCTTCCATACGTAACGCTTTGAGGTTGGCGTCGAGCGGCCCAGTAGGTACCAAATGAACGGTGAGTCCTAACGCGTGCCAGCAATGAATCTGATGGTCCAATTCCGTATCGGCGCCTCCGACACGCGATGGATAGCCGACGACATAAATAGAATCCATTATGCTGCCGCCGGCCCCTTTAAGAGTTTTCGCCTCATGCTTTGCTCACAATGCAGGCTGCGAAGATAGATAACTGTGGAACATCACCGTTCTTTTAAACGGATATATTCTTCAAGTGAAGAACCTCTTGGAAAAAAGTTGACATTGCGCATCGGCGATCTGTAAAAGTTGTTCGGTTGAATCGAGCACCTGTGAAATCGCATCGAGGCAATTCAGCATGTCGTCGAGCTCATCCTCTTCGTCCAGCCCTCCGCCGTCGTCTTCTTCCTCGTCATCGAGCAGTAGTACCTCGTCAAGCAGTTCGAGTAGTACGTCTTCCAGCAGCAGTTCCTCGAGCTCAAGCTCGTCATCGAGCTGGGGCTCGTCATCTTCTTCTTCATCGAGTTCGACAAGTAGTTCGTCGAGTTCGAGCTCTTCGCGAAAAAGCAAACCTTGCAAAAGCGACTGCCCTTGTGAAAATGCCTGCGACGTCACGAATCCTACGGCAATACTCGAAGATACGGGCGACAGTTGCACCAACGGAGTGACCGAAGAACCGGTAACTCTGATGGACGGACAAGTGCAGCTTCGCGAGACCGATCTCTGGAGCACCGGCTTCGGGCAACCTTGGGGCCATCAAAGAAGCTACGACAACCAACTGCCGACTCCGACCGATTTCGGCAATGGGTTCAACTGGTACGTACGCCAGTGGTCATACCTTACTCAGCAAGGCACGACGATCATCCTGCATCGCTCGGCCAACGAAACGCAATGGTTCGACTACGATCCCGACACCTATTACACCGGCCGCTACGGCATTCTTGACCGCATCGATGAAGTTGGCGGGCCTTTCGAATGGATTTCGCCCAACGGCACGATCGAGCACTATGCCTCACCCGCAGCTCCGACGATTCCCGGCAAGTTGTTAAGGCGATATGCGCCGGGAAAGGGGCTCATAGAATTGAACTACGATGGCTGGCAACGCGTGGCCTCGGTCACGCGAAGCATCGCGAGTTCGACGGCCTCCGAGCGGTTCGAATACACGTACGAAACCAGCGGCCCGTCGGCGCGTATTATCAGCGTCACGTTGCGTCGTAGAACAAATCCAGACAAGCCGTGGTCGGATGTCGAACGAGTCGCTTACACGTACTACGGCGGCGATGCGGCGGACGGCACGTCGGGAGATTTGCGCACGGTGGTGAAGCAAGTTCCGGCGCCGGACGGCGGTTGGGACGACGTGGCGACCTCGTACTACCGATACTACATTAGCGGTCAAGCGAACGGTTTCATTCACGGGCTCAAGTATGCGCTCAACCCGGCGGCGTTTGAGCGCGCTCAAACGTCGCTCGGCGATCCGCTGCTGGCGACGGATTCTCAGATCGCGAAGTTCGCCGACTACTATTTCGAATACGACGACCAGTTTCGCGTCACCTTAGAACGAGCCGCCGGCGGCACGCTGCGTTACCAATTGGCGTATGAGGAAAATCCCTCGCCGTCGCCCGACGGCGCCAACGTCTGGCGTTGGAAGACGACGGTCGCACAGCCGGACGGAAGCATACTCGTCGCGTACACCAACTTCCTCGGCCAAAACATGCTGCACGATGTTCGCAACGCGGCGAACACGGAACGCTGGATCACGTACTGGGAGTACGACGCCTCGCTTTATTCAGTGGTCAAGAAGGCCAGTCCCTCCGCCGTGAACATGTCGGCTTCGCCGATCTACAACGACGCCGTCGACAATCTGGCCGTGCAACTGCGCGCCTCCGACGGCCTCATCACGCTGTTCACCTATTACAATGGTACGGACGGCCCCCTCGGTTACGGCAAACGCCGCAGCATGAAGAAGGGCGATGCCGGGACCGTCATTAAACAACGCGAGACGGTCTTTGGTGAATACAATTCCCCGAGTTGGTTGCTCTATCCTCTGGTTCAGTCGACCGTCTGGGCCGATGAAGCAGGGGCATTCCCAATTGTCACCAGTTACGCGTATGAGTTTCATACCGACACATTTGCCGTGTGGCAACGCACCACGACGTTGCCAAATGTGTCGACCGCTCAAAACGGCTCGAATCTGCCCACGTATCAACGGATGCTTTACGACATCTACGGCAAGCTGATCTGGGAACAGGGGCCGAAGGGATTTGTCGACAATTTTAGCTACGATGTTTGCACGGGTGCGCGAATCGAACATATTCGCGACGTCAACCCTGATCTTCTGCCGCTACCGACAGAACCAGAAACGTGGACTCGTCCGGCAGGACTTCCCGCTCCGTTGCAACTAGTCACGAATTTCGCCGTTGATGATCGAGGTCGAATTGTCCAGCGGCTGGGCCCCGTGCATTCCGTGCAAGGCGAGGCCGTGCGAACGGCGGATTGGTCCGCGTATCTCGATGCCGATCACGAAGTCCGCGTGGCACGCGGCCACATCATCGTCGACGGTTCCGCCCCGCGTGAAGCGCTCTCAAATCCCGTCACGATTATCCGAACCGATGCCGGCGGCGTGCCGCTCGATTCGCTCCAAGCGGTGCGGCAATGCAGCTGCACTTCGCCTCTGGACGCTTTGCCGGTCGTCGCCGGTCGCCTGACGAACGCCGAATGCTTCGCGCGCGAAACGTGGACCGCGTGGTCGCACACCATGTTGGACGACGCCGGTCGTACGATTGCACGCCGCGTCTATTACTCCGTGCCGAGTTGCGGTGACGGCACCGCGACGGACCACTACGACGAGACGCGTTATGGGTACGACGCCGGCGGCCGGCGCAATCGGGTCGTCTCTCCCGACGGTACTGTCACGCGGACCGTGTTCGATGCGCTCGGACGCTCCATCGCCACTTGGGTCGGCACCGACGACTGGGGCGCAACCGACGCCGATCCCTCCGGCGGCAATTATCCCGGTCCCGGGACGACGTCGAACAACATGCGCCCCGTATCTTCGCAAGCCTACACGCCCTACTGCGCTTGCCCCGATCCGGCAGTCGTTACCCAATATGTCGACAATTTGTCGCTCAACGACCGTGTCACGACCTACCATCAAGACTTTCGGAATCGGCTGACGGCGATCGAAGGGGAAGAGAATTTTTACGAGCGCCGTATCTACGACAATCTCAACCGCTTGATTCAGATCAACCGCTTCGATGGCCCTCCCAACCATCCGACGACGCCGACCAACTTCCTCACGGAAACCAAGGCCTACTTCGACGACCGCGACAACGTCTACTTGCTGGAACGGTACGCCGTCAGCGGCGGAGCCGTTCAGAGCGAGAAAATCCAAGAAGATAATTGGTACGATGCGGCCGGCAACCTCGTTCGTCAAGTTCCGATGGGTGCTAAAGATTATCGGGCCTTCACCAAGTGGTCCTACGACGGCGACGCCCGTAACACGGCCGTCTATCGAGGAATCTACCTCGGAACTCTGCCGATCGACTACGACGACGTGCTGGCCGTCACCGGCGACGACAAGGTGTTCGAGCAGGCCCGCTCCACGTTCGACGCGGCCGGCAATTTAATCCAGTCGTCCGTCTATCAGCGGTTTCACGACGCGACCGGGAACGGCGTGCTCAACCTGCCGACCGGCACGCAACCGAAGGCCCGCGTCTCGTACTCGGCCCGCTATTTCGATGGTGAGGGACATCTTAGTGCTTCGGCCGACTACGGCACCAACAACAACACGACCTTCACCCGCCCCGAACTCGTTCCGAATCGCTCCGACGACGTGCTCGTGACGAGCTACGGCTACGACGCCGCGGGAAATCGCTTCCAAACGATCGATCCGGCGGGCCGTGAGGTTCGACAAGCGTTCGACGCCGTCGGCCGCGAGACGCTGACCGTGGAAAACTATTCGTCCTCCCTCGTGGAGGCGGCGAGCGGCGGCGTTTGTCCTGCGGCCTGCGACGGTACGGCCGACGCCCTACCTCTCGCAAAGTGGGTCGTACGGTTGTCGGCGGGCAACGAAACGAATGTCGCCGTCGGCCGGGAATACGGCCCAAGCGGCACCCTTTCCGCGCTAATTGCCTACAATCCGTCGACCGGACCGCAACGGACGCTATACCAATACGGCGTCACGCTCGCCGACGGTCCGCTGGCCAATAACCGCCTGCTCCGCTCGGTCGTCTATCCTGATTCTTCGAATTCCGGAGATCGGGTGCTGTACACGTATGACCGCCAAGCGAAGAAGACCTCTTTCAGCGATCAGAACGGCACCGTTCACGAGTACAACTACGACCGGTTAGGCCGACGGACGGATGATCGCGTAACGACGCTGGGCTCCACCATTGACGCGACTTGTTGTCGTCTCTCAACAACCTACAACGCATTGGGCCTCCCGGAAAGTTTTACCAGCCACAGCGCCCCAAGCGGTGGCAGCGTACTAAACGAGGTGCGCCGGGAGTACGGTTCCTTCCAACAACTGGCGATCGAATACCAAGAACATTCAGGCGCTGTAAACATCTCGACGTCGCAACGCGTGCAATATGCTTACGAACCCGGTTCGGTCAACATGATCCGACCGACGACCGTCACCTATCCCGATAGTCGTGTCATCCGCTACGACTACGGCACCAGCGGCGGCGATGACGACTATCTCTCGCGACCGGGCTCTATTCAAGACTTCGCCGGCTCGACGACCTACGTCGCGTACACCTATCTCGGACTTGGCACCTTTGTACGGGCCGATGATCCCCAACCCGACGTTCGTTGGGACTTGATCACCGGCTCCGGCGCCAATCCTTACTCCGGCCTCGATCGTTTCGGCCGCGTCGTCGACTGCCTGTGGCGGTACTACGGCGCGTCGCCGGCCGATCGCGAACGGGTGCAGTACGGGTACGACCGGGCGAGCAATCGCGTCTGGCGTAAGAACACGGTCGCGCCCAGCGGCGGCAACGACGAACTTTACGCCTACGACGGCGTGCAGCGACTATTGGACATGAGTCGTGGAACGTTGGCCGCCGGCAACGAAACAGTGAACTCCATGACCTTCGCGCAGGACTGGAGTCTTGACGCCACCGGCAATTGGAGTGGTTTCCGGCAGACTGACGCGAGCGACGCGACGCAGAACCTCGATCAGCAGCGGACGAGCAACGCGGCCAATGAGCTTACGGGCCTCTCACGCCGCTACGGAACGAATTGGCAGCAGCCGTTTTACGATCGGAACGGCAACATGCGGAATATGCCGAGCCCGCTCGATCCAAGCAACGGAATCGTCGGCACATACGACGCCTGGAATCGGCTGGTGTACTTAGGTGGCGCCTATCAATACGACGCCTTGAATCGCCGTACGCTGCATTTTCTATCGGGGAACTTCCGGCACTTCTATTACTCGGCGGACTGGCAAGTGTTCGAAGAGCGCCTGGGGGTCACGCCGAACTCGGCGCCGGCCGAGCGGCAGTTTATTTGGGGGCTCCGCTACATCGATGATCTCGTCCTTCGCGACCGCTCGCCGACCAACAACGGCACGCTCTCGGAACGCCTCTACGCGCTACAGGACGCCAACTGGAACGTCACGGCCGTCGTCAACGCTGGCGGCGACGTTCAGGAACGCTACCGCTACGCCGCCTACGGGATGCCGACTTTTCTCAACGCTAATTTCACCACCAAGACCTTCGGCGGAAGCTACGTCTGGGAAACGCTCTATTGCGGCTACCGTTGGGATGTATCCACTGGGCTATACTGCGTACGGTTCCGATACTTGCATCCGCTGCTGGGGTGCTGGTTAACCCGGGATCCGATGACACTAATTGTTGAATTGTTCTTCAAAGAAAGCGACTATTCTTACGGATTTTCATCCCCTATCACCAGAATTGATCCATCAGGCCTCGCGCCTCCTGCGATCCCATTGCCTAAGGGCATTCAGCCGCCGGTGCCAGTGCAGCCGCGGAAAGACGATCCAGACAGTCTTCCTGCCATTCCGGCCCCAGATGTGGACAAACTCCCATGGTGGCAAAATCCATGGTGGTGGCCTTGGTACAAGCCGGAGATGCCTGTTCCTAGAGAGCCAGAACAACCGATCGTGCCTGCGAAGAAACCTGTAAAGCCAGCTGTGAAACCTCCGCCCGGGGGCATCACGGTTCCAACAATTCTTCCTCCCGACATGCCGAAGCCGAAATCGACTACTCCCTCCGAACCAGCGACCACTCCAAAAGCATCTCCTCCGGCTATAATAGTGCCCATTGATCCGCCCAAGCCTCCAGTCTCGACACCACCTAAGTGTTAATAGTTCCATCAAGCTATGCAAACGAGCACAACAATGCTGACTCCTTACACTTCAGCATGCCGTCGCGGTCGTGTTCTTATTATGATCCTAGGTTGTGCAACGATATTAACAACAGCACTTTTGACGGCGGATAGTAGATACTCGTTTGGTGAAGAGCCATGGATAATTGACACCCGAAGCCCCTCGCATGTAAATAAAGCAGAGGCAATTAAATCGCTAATTGCTTCGCGTGGCATATCAATAGACGTCACCTCTGGCGTAGATGTTCATGCTCTGCAGAACCTGCCAGGATATTCAAATGGCGAGACTCAGTTGAAATGCATGCTGAGCGACCGTCCTAGCATGGCTGATCACATTCAAAGTAAAAATCTTCTCTGGAATGTATTGTCATTTATGTTTTCTGGGGCTGGAAACGGTTCTCCTATTAAATGGGATGGATCGTACGAATCAGGATCAGTTGGAAAGCCACCTTCGTTTTGTAAGTTTACATCGTCAGGCCCGGTAATTGCGGTCTCGGCAAATCACAATGGCCGGGCTTTGTCTCACGATGAACTTTGGAGATTGGCCGTCTTCGAGCTACATAATGCACTATTAAATTCCAGTACCTGGGCAAATTTGCTTAGGCAAGCCAGGGATGAAACTATAAGCAAAAGAGACTTCGTTATTTCTGCCGCAAAGATGGAATATGGCGCTATCTGTGCAACTCGCACGTTTTACGTACAATATTTCATCCCCTCGATCGCAGCTACTCATGGGGCGACCGATTCGTCGCTGTGGTGGTGTAATATCTTAGACAGCGGAGATGACTATGCGAATTCGCTAGTCAGACACGCCGATGCTTCCTCATACCCTTGGGTGCCATTCGAATCACTTTACGAATTCGAGCGTGCCAAGGAAGCTCGGCGTGAAAAAAACTACGCCAAGGCAATTTCAATCTATGATGGCATTGTGCGTGACGGCAGGTCGGCGGGAGCTATTGCCGACTCGCTGAGATTCGCCATGGACACGAGCATGCAGGCGAGTTCGTATACGCAAGGTGTTAGCTATGGTCGGAGGTATCTTGATATTGTGCCTCACCCTGAGCAACGGGCAGAAACGCGATTCTATATTGCCGCATGTTTTCACCATCTAAATGATTTAAGTGAAACAGACGCAGAGTTGATTCGAGCAATACAGGATGATCCTCATGGAAGGTTTCATTCGCGATGCTTGCGATACAGGATATTTATAGCTGCGGCCTTGGCCGACAATCAAAAGACTAAATCACTGTGCAACGAGTTCTTGAAACGTTTCCCAAATGACCCGTTTGCTGAAATGGTCAAGGGAGCGGCTTCGCGGGTAAATGAGGTGTCCGCGGAAATTGTCGCCGAATCGCGATGAAGCCGCTTCTCCATCCCAATCATCCAGTTTTTTCAAGAAAAGTTCTAATGGTGTCCTATCGCCCCGCCTCGAGGGGCCATTCTACGTTATTTCTCCAGCGGTTCGCTCCAGCGGTTCGAACGCCGCCCATTTCCCTTCCTTGATGTACCAGCATTGGCCCGTGAGCTGATCAACTCGGAACGAGCGGTAGCCGTCGTGGCGAGAGGGGACCAGTTCGACTCGGTAGCGGCCGGGGGCGAGCGGCGCGGGTTCTTCGATCTTCTTCCAAGTCAGCCCGACACGCTGCCAAGCTTGACCGGTCCCCGTGTGGAACATCACCGTTTCGCACAGGTTCTTGTCGTACAATTGGGCATACGCCATTTCGAACTGGCCCGATGCGGGAGGCGCAACGGTTTGCGCTTGGGCCGAGCGCAGCATTTGCCACGCAACAACCGCCAGACAAACGCCACCAAGGCAGACGAACGCGACTCTGGAGGGATGGCCCGATTTCATGCGGCACCTCGCTTGTGAAAGAAAAATTCTACCTTGGCCGGCGAGCAGAAGCGGGCGCGACGGGCTCGCCGCAAGGCTCACTCCTTCGACTTCAGAAATGCGGCGAGTTCGGCGTGTTTATTGCTAGCCGCCGCCGCCGCCGCCGCCGCTTGGGCCGGTGTTTCGCCCAGCACCTTTCCGCGGTCCTCGGTAAAGCGGTCCAGCGTCTTCGCCTTGGGATCGGCGCCTTTGCTGAGCAAATAGTCGACCAGTTCGCGGATCACCAGCGCCAGAGCCTGACAACTTGCCGATACCACAGCGAAAGGCAACCGTCTGCATCAACTCAGAGTCGGATATCCATGTAAATCCATTGAGTGTTTCTGCATCCCAAGACGTTTTCATAACCGGTCCTCATGGCAATGCGGTGAGGATGACTGGAAATGTCCAAGCGGCAATGAGTGGGGTTCAAGGTGCCGTCACAATGGACGCTCAGATCCGTATGCGAAACAGCAAAGCAAACGTGCAAATGCAAGGCACATATGTTCCTGGAGTCGGCCCAACTGCACAAGGTACGTTTACTATTATGTCCGATGAACTAGCAGGAGGAGGAAGCTTGCGCTATGACTCTAGCGGAATGAATGCCCTCGGCAATTTAGGAATGAGGTTAGGCGACCAAGCAACTGCTGGCGGGACATTCCAGCTATCTCCAGACGGAGATGTTAGGGCGGGAATGGGAGTAACGATCCAACAAGGACAATTCAATCTTGGGGCAGGTGCGGGTGTAACTCCGAATGGGGCTGGAGCGGGTATAATGATTACAAATGACCCTTCGTTCTTTCTGTTGTCACCGCCAGGGTTTCCAAATTGAATCAATGGCCACAAATATTCGTGTGTATATGCAGGCATGCCATGAGAATATCGAAATCATGTTTGTTTATGGCAATCATAATTCAAACTCAGCGCAATAGCTTTGATGAGACATTGCTTGCTCAAATGCCGATTGCGAGGCAAGAAGGTGCCGCATCAACTCAGCTTCACGTGACAGCTCCCACAGAAAAAAGCGACGAACGCCCTGTCGACTTCTTAGCCCTCTATTCTGCTGGGCGCATCGAGGAAGCTCGAGCTGATTTAATAGAAACTCTAGATCAACATAGAGATCTGGGGTTAACCGATAGCAACTGGCGAGTACGCTGGGCGAAGGCTTGGAAGCGCGAATTGGACATTGTCACGGAATTTGATGAACAACAACGCGAGGCTTTTTTTAGACATCGCGAGGAGATTGGTGACATATATCGTATGTGCACTCGCACCGCGTCGCCCGAAAGCTTCTCTGGGAGACTAAAGTCATTGATTGAAGAAATCCCCGAATCAATTGATGGAGCCTGTCCGACAAGGCTGGATTGTGTTGAAGCGAGCGGATATCTCGCTAGCTTGATTCGCGACAACCAGTTGGCCTTTAAGCAGTTTGCTGAATTAAAGCGTTTGCGATTGCAGATGGTCGGACGAGACAACTGGATGTATGCGTCAGATTGCGAGCAGTTGGGGCTCTGCGCATTAGCGTTAAGTAATATCGAAGACGCCGATTCACTATTAACAGAATGCTTTGAGGTGCGTCGCAATTTGTTTGGGGTAGAGGCATATCTATCTCTAGTTGCATATTCAAATCTCGGTGCATTAGATGTAAAGCGAGATGATTACTCTTCAGGTATCACCAAATTAACGTTTGCACTTGACCGGTTCCGAGAAAGGCGCGCTGACAGCGGAGTTCTCGGATCCTGCGAGTTCAATCTCGCAAAGGCATATTTGGCGACTGGGGATGCCATTAAGGGAAGTGAACAGTTCGGACTGGCTATTGCTCACACGCGGCAAAAGCTGCATCCTGCGCACCCAGTAATCCTCGATATGATGTCGACCTTTGCTGATAAATGTGTCGCGGCTGGATTTTCTGAGAGAGCGACAGCAATTCGCGACGAGATTCGGGAAATGAAAAACAAGTACCACAAAAAGGTAAACCAGCCTTATTAAGCATCGTTTAGATTGCGCCGCTCTCGATTCGATTGTGATTTTACATCTCGGACTAAAACAAGAACGACCACTCCCTTCTCTGCGACTCTTCTTTTCGTCCGGCGGTACGGGCCGGACTGGATTGATCCGGCCTACGACAAGGCGGGGAACATGACGACCCTGCCCAATCCGCTGACCCCGACGACGGCGACCACCGGTTTCTACGACGCCTGGAACCGGTTGACGAGTACGCTGCTGGCTGCACCACCTTGTGCGACGCGAGGTTCTCGCAGACCGACGATTACGCCGGACCGAGACCGGCACTGCGCCTCGCTAGACAACAACGAGGACGTTCTCGCAGTCATCAACACGGCCGTACAAGAGCGGTCTTGGCCAGCCGAGCGGTTGGCGTGCCGGCAAGGGCAACGCTATGTTCAATCGTCCGATGCGCCATACGGTTCGCGGTTGCCAATTAAAGCGCCGGTATCACATCGATTTCGGCGGTAAACCAATGACAACGCACACGATGATCCGTAATCTACTAATTCTGAAATGACAATCGACGCAAGCGGCAATCAAGCTGGCGATGCGGCGACGGAAAGGGGACGCCCTGTTGTCGTCGTCGGGTGCCCTCGCAGTGGCACTGTGTTTACCAGTCGCGTACTTCGCCGAAATGGTTTCGACGTTCGACACGAGCGGATGGTGCCGAGCGGAACCGTCGATGCAATGTCGGTAATTCGACGACTTCCGGATGATGCATTAGTGTTGCACCAAGTGCGTCATCCATTGAGTGCGATCCGCTCAATGCAAACACTGACCCTTGGTACGTTGCGCCGCTTAGCCAGAGCGAACGCCGTGCTCGCGTCGGATATTGAGAAGAGAAGGCTCGAAGTCTGTGCGAGGATATGGCTGTTTCACAATGCTCAATGTGCTGCGCTAGCTTTAGCTACCTTTCAAGTCGAATCGGATGACGATTGGAACCGTGCCTGTGACTTCGTCGGACTTCGTCGAATGTCGCGGGTTGGCGTCCATACAACAACCAACACGCGTCGTCAGAAACAAGAATTCAAAAATATCTATGCAAAAAATTTAACGATCGATGAGTTGCATTGCGCAGCAGGATCGCTGGTCGCTGCCGCGATAGTTCGGCAGGCTGTGTCGTTCGGATATCCAATTAGCGACTTCTAGCCGTACTGCTGGGATCCCAGCAAGAATTATATCAGCTGCAATGAAACTATTTGCGGGCTATTGCTGCGTGCTTGGTGGCGCAGCTTTGCAATTCGGATATTAATGGCTCGCAATTGAATTCCGATAATTCGCTTGTCTAGCTTTACTTCAGCATTCTCTTGTCGCTTAGCTAGGTCTGCTTTTGCAGCCTCCAACGCTCGTAAGAATGGCCCTGGCTCACTTTCTTTTCTCTTATTTTCCGACTTCGGCGCATCCTTTTGCTTTGCAGACATGTCGACGGTCTCCCATATTGGATGAGATAAAGCACGGTCACTTTTAACATAACAAGTTGAGCGACCATTGCTACATCTCGTCAGAATGACCGATTGTGGGACATGCCTCAAAGATTGAAGCTAGGGCATACAGGCCGTTTCGGCAAATCCGGCGGCAGGCATCGGTAGAAATTTGTTTCTCTTCATCAATGGAGATCTGAACGAGCGGTGGGCACTGTCAGCCCTGTCGGTGCTGAGTAAGAAATGCTTTGAACGGTAGAAGTCTGTGACGACGACCACGGCTTCGCCGGACATCGACAAGGTCCGTCGCGCCGAATGGCGTCGCGATCTTTGGAACGATACTGCGAACAGTTGGTGCCGTGAGCACCGCCAAGCCGAACTCAGTGATGGGGTTTGCCGCTTTCGTATCGCCACCCAAATGGCAATGGTGGCTTTGTTTTCGGCTTACCCAAACTACGGAAGGACATGACGTGCTCAAACTCAATGTCGGATTTACCAAGAAAGTCGGCGAAGCCAATTACGGCTCGCGTGGCGCCAGTGTCAATCTCGAACTCGAAATGGACTCGTCGCTCGTCGGCGACGCCGACCGACTCAAGGAGCGGATTCGACATCTGTTCGGGCTGGTGAAGGCCTCCGTCGACGAAGAACTTGCATCGGGAGCCGGTCAAACGTCGACGAATGGTAACGCGGCCGGAACCCCGTCGACCGGCAACCGTCAGACGGCCAACAAGGCGAACGGTCGCCGCCGCGACGGCACGCGCGCCGCCACGGCCAGCCAAGTGCGGGCGCTCCATGCCATCGCCGATCGCCGCAAGCTCGACCTGTCGGCCGTTCTTACTGAGCGATTTCAGATCGATGATCCGGCCGGGCTGACAATCACCGAGGCCAGCACCTTGATCGACGAACTCAAGGGTGAATCGTCCAGCAATAGCCGCCGATAGGCTTATCCCAGCCTGCTCGAAATTGTAGTCCCAGCGTCATTTGCGTCATCCCGGTGACGCAAGTGACGGTAATGACGCAAAGTCTCGAACTTCGGAGGGGCGAATGCGCAATGCAGCACTGTTCGCCGCCCATGCCCTGCTAAAGCTAGCCGCGTAAGGCGTGATTCTTCTGAACTGCAGTAAGGATTCAAACATCGCGTGATGGAAGGGGCATTCATACTCGCAGACACTTGGCTCTAGCAACGAATTCTTGCGGTCTCTCGCTCCGCTGATTCTACTGGAGCCATGCGTAACGTACTCAGCGCCGCAGCCACGCGCGGCCGTCGAGTGGAGAATTCGGTTCTCGCTCGATTCTCATTCGTATCGAATGGGGTGGCCGGGTCTGGAGCGTACTCGCGAAGACCCGGTTGTCGTGATGTCGTTCAGAGAAGCACACTTCGTCGCAAGTGAGTTCCAAGTCATGCCACGTCACGCCGTCCGAATCGTCCTAACACTGACGATGTTCCTGGCCCTCGCCGATCGCAACTTCGCTGCTGCCGGGCCGGGGAATTATTTGCAGAGGCCGGCCGAGTGGTATGCCGGGCCGGAAGCTGCGGAAATCGGACGTCGAGTGCTCAGTCATCAAGCGCCGCTGGGGGGTTGGCCGAAGAATCTGGATACCACGGCCCAGATCAACACCGCGCCCGTCGAGCAGCTCGCCCCGACGTTCGACAACCGCGCGACGACCGACGAACTGCGGCTGCTCGCGCGGCTGTACAACGCGACGAAAGACGACAAGTACCGCACGGCGTTCGAGCGCGGCCTGCAATACATTTTGAAGGCCCAATATCCTACCGGCGGCTGGCCGCAATCGTATCCTATTAGGCCGACGACCTATCATCGGCACATCACGTTCAACGACGATGCGATGGTCCGCGTGTTGGAATTCCTCCGCGAGATCTCCGACCCCGATCAGATGAATGGCGACCGTTATGATTTCTTAACACCCGACGAGCGTGCCCAGGCGAAGCGAGCATTCGATCGCGGCATCGAGTGCATCCTCAAATGCCAGATTCATGTGAACGGCAAGCTCACCGCTTGGTGCGCCCAGCATGATGAGCTCGACTACCGGCCGCGGAAGGGACGTTGGCACGAGCTGCCGTCGATTAGCGGGGCGGAGTCGATCTCGATCGTGCGACTGTTGATGAGTATCGAGAAGCCGAGCCCGGCGGTGATTGCAGCCGTCGAAGGGGCCGTGGCTTGGTTTCGCACCGCCGAGATCAAGGGATACCGCATCGTGCAGCATCCCGAAGATAAGACCCCCGGCAAGTTTCGCGAAGCCGTGGCCGACCCGACCGCGCCGACCCTTTGGGCCCGCATGGTCGATATCGAAACGAACCAGCCGCTAGTGAGCGGCATGGACAGCGTGCCGCACCTCGGCATGCAGGAAATCGGCTTTGGCCGGCCGGGCTACGCTTGGTTCGGCCCTTGGGCGACGCCGCTGCTGGAGAAGGAGTATCCGGCGTGGAATAAACACGTTGAGAGTTCAAGCTCGCGCGACAGCGCTGAAGGAATTAGACGAGACACTGCTCGACTTACCGCTGGTACGGATTTACGGCAAAGAATTGACCAAACCCAATTTGGTCACGGGAATCATCCCGGCTCCGATCGCTGTGGATAGGGCAGCCGTGGAGGCGAAGAAGCCCTTCCTTTTGGTAATTGCGGAATGGATGTAGTTGCGACTTGACGCTTCGCGGTAACGTGCCGCCGAGAAGCGGCCAAGCACCTCTCGCGCCTTTTCCCGCGGGCACCTTGAAATCGTCGTTCTGTGGGAAGTGTTTTTGGTGCATCCGCCCGGTGAGGCAATCGAGGTAGTGGCGGATTTCTCCGACCTTCCTTTCGAGCGCGGTCCACTGTTCGGCGGTAAGCTGGTCGCTATTCATGGCGCCCGCAGGCTACCGCGCCGGGCCCGGGATTCCATGCCCCAAGATGTTGCGGTCCTGTATTGCTGGCACATGCTCAAGCCCCGTCGGGTTTTACGTCAGGACGTATTTCGGCCAATTGTTATCTGATCAGATTCGCCGGGCAATCGTCGCATTGATCGCCGCGATCGGTCCAGCTTGGGATTACGAAATCTCGAATCCTGCGTCATTTGCGTCACCAGTATGACGTAAGTGACGCAGATGACGCACAATTCAAAACTTTGGAGGGCCGCATGCTAAATTTAACGAGCCCCGCCGCTCAAGCCCCGGTGCGAACGAGATCTCATCCACCGCCGGCATCAACGCTGCCAACCAAACTGGCCAGGGACTACCTCAGCTACTCGGCGATCACGACGTATCAACGCTGCCCGTTGTCCTACTATTTCAAATACATCGTCGGCCTGCCGGAGAAGACTGTTTCATCCAGTCTCGTATTTGGTTCAGCCGTGCATCGGGCCGTCGAGCACCACTTCAACGAGCTACTGGCCGGAAACGAGCCGCCGACGCTCGATGCGCTGGTCGGCGAGTACGATCGCCATTGGAATGAAGCCGATCCCCAGGCCGTGCAATTCGGCAAGGGTGATGACGTCGAATCGCTCGGCCGGCTGGCAAGCAAGATGTTCGGCGCGTTCCAGACGAGTCTATTGGCATCGCCGGCCGGCAGGATCATCGGCGTCGAAGAAGAACTGCGCGGCAACGTCGTAGCCGGCTGCCCCGACGTGTTGGGCCGCATCGACCTGATCGTCGAAGCGGCCGACGCACTGGTCGTCACCGATCTGAAGACGAGCCGTAGCCGATGGTCGCGGGAACAAGCCGACGACTCCGCCGGGCAACTGCTGCTCTATCACGAACTCGTGCGGAATTTTGCGCCTCGGAAGCGCGTGCGGTTGCAATTCGCCGTGCTGACGAAGACCAAGGAGCCGGCCGTCGATCTACACGAAGTCGCCGCCGACCGCCGCACCGTCGATCGCGCCAAGCGGATCGTCGAAAAGGTGTGGCGGTCGATCGATAACCAAGTCTTCTATCCAGCGCCGTCGCCAATGCAGTGTTCTGGCTGTTCGTTTCGGGAAAAGTGCCGGGCTTGGAGCGATTGACAGCGACCGCGGCTTGGACGAGTAGCAAATTAGCTGGATTGCTATTCGTCGTAACCAAGCTTGTCCATCAAATGCTCTTCTTCAAACATTTCCAGAAAGCTTACGTCGTCAGTGAACGGTTGCAAAAGCTCAAGCAGGCCTTTGGCAGTGCAGAATTCCAGATGTGAGACTGTCGTTGTCTCAGTAAAGCCACCGGTGCCATGGTTGTATTCCCGATTGACGTAGTAAGAGCAGCGGTCCGCCTCATACGGTGAGCCCTTGCGCTTTCCTTCTGCGTCGTGATCTGCAACCCACAAACGACCGTCCGGCACAATGAGAATCGGCAGCACCAATGAAAGCGCAATGCACTTGTGTTTGTACCCAGCCGAGAACGCATCGGACGTTAGGTCGTGTGCGGAACTGAGGGCTTGCGACCATTTGTCGTAGATGCCGGTATCCGAAGAACACACCTCGCCTCTGGAAAGCCCAACCTGATCACAAGCCTTTCCCACTGGGCGATCGAGGTTGTAGAGACTGCGACTGCGCTGCAAGCGGATACTTTCCGAGTTTTTCAACGGTGTGAAACGCGGCAATCTTAGTACGTCAGAGTCGGCGGACACGATCACCTCATTGAAGGCCTCTTCATGGCGACGGGGAACACGCGACACTAGAAGGGGGAAGTTCCTACCAATGTTCTTGCATTCAACAGCAAGCCGCACCGTATATCGAAACTTGCCATCTGTGACGGTGCGAGAAGCGCGGATATCGAATTGTCGTGGTTTCTTTGTCGCCTCGTCTGCGTATGTACCACCATGATCGCAGGTGAATCGCCTTTCACTTAGCAGCCGCAGTATCGAAAGTTCGAATTCGAAGTCGGATTGAGTGTCCAGAAACCCGATCAGTTCCTTCTCGCCAATCGTAACGTCATCGAGCTTCATGTTTGTCTCTTCTAACTGGTACTTCAGGGACTCTGCCTCGTCTCGCCGCGATAACCCCGCTTCTCTTCCTTCTCCCAAAGCTTTTCGATGAGGCCTCCTAGCTCCGACGTCGGCGGCACAAAAATACCGATTTCCTCACCGCTATTGGATTTGGTGATCATCGCCCCCTTAGGCACCGGGGCGGTGTATCGGCGCTTCAACGGCGGAGCGCAATCAACGCATAGCTTTCCGTCCTGCACGAAAGTGCGGCACTTCGACATGTGCGAAATATCGGGCGCGTCACGACTGATGTAGACCGAGACCTCTTTATCGACAACGTTTTCCAGTCCGGCTCCGTTGTGAAACTCGAACACCTGATCGTCATCGACGGATTCCGGACGCCGCAACTCTTCGGGAACCAGCCACCAAGAACCTTTACGTTTTCGGGCGGTGCGCTCTTGAACGAACACGTCAAGTTTATCGATCGGTAAGTGATCCGCGTCGCCGGCTCCGGCCTTCGCGATCAACTTGAGTTCGCTGATCTTCTCCTTCCACATCGCCGTGACCTTCTGCAAATCACTTTTCGACGCCTTGATAGCCTTCGGATCACGCCAGTTTGGGCCGTGGCGATCCCATAACTTCGTAACCAAGTTGTCGCTGTCCATGGGCGGGTGAGGAGCCATGTGGTGAATCGATTTGTTCCGCTCGGTTTCAGGTAGAGCGAGGTATCGGTCATTGAGCGCTCGGAGCGCCGCCTTGAGGTCTTCGCCGGCAATAAATTCTTGATCGATCCGAAGGAACAGCGGAGCCGACTGCTTATGAGCCCAGTCGGTGGAGACGAACACTTGGCAGAATGGCAGATAGAAAAGGTAGCACAGATCCATTCGCTGAACTGGTCCCATTCGCGACTTGCCAACGGCTAAGTGAAAGAACAGTTCCACTCGGAGACAGAAGTCGACATATGGGGCGAACGTGCTGAAGGATGGTTCTCCGGCTGTTTTGAAACGCAGCAGAATCTTGACGCCGTAGCCTGGATCGATATCGAGCAGCTGCATCGCCAGATAAAGCTGCTGCTCCGCAGTTAGTCTCGCTTTTATCTCGTCAGTAAGCGTCAGCACGTCGGCCATCGAAGTACATGGCTTGCTAACATCAATCTTTAGCTTCGCAAAAAGCTCCAACACCTCTGACGTGTCTCGGCCAATACTGCTCTTGCGCCACTCTGCAGCGGATTGTCGTTCTTCTTCTCCGTACAGACCTTGCGTCCAACGCAGGAACGCTTTTGCCTCAGGGCTTTCCGGCAACATCGCCATCGGTTGACCGGCTACTGTGGCCTGACAACCCCGGGGAAGGATCACCTGAGAGCGCAGAGGAATCTCCTCGCCAAGGAGATTGGCAATGCACATTGTGACGTGGTGAACGTTAGGCGACCCCGAGAAATCGGGGAACTTGTTAGCGAGCTTCTTGACGAGTTCTTCCGGAGTGCCACGGTCCGATGCTTCCTTCGCTAGATCGGCCTGCGTCTCGATGTAGAACATCGGGCAGACATTCGCCAAAAAGAAATGATCAAACCAAACTGCCTCGTCGGGCCTGAGGCCTTCCAAAAACGATTTATCAAACAATGCGATCGGTCCCATTGTTATCCCGTCATGCTGGGCCTTTGGACAAAGCTGACACCTGATCGCCGATGGAGGTTCAGAGCTAGGCGTGTCTTCGGGACAAGGCATACCGCTTTTTCAATCCAACATAGGAGAACATCGTGGACGTCGTCATTCTAGCCAGCCTCGTCACCGGGCTCGGCCTATCGTAGCGGCAAGCGAATTGGTAGCCGGAACGGCTTTCACGCCGGCCGCCGACATCGCCGACGGTAAGACATGCTGACTACCTAGAACACATCCTCAGGAACAATCGTATGAATGAGTTCACCGACGAAGGGATCTTGATTGCCTGCGCGCTGCTGGCCGTCGCCGTGCTGCTGACGCCGGTCGCGGGCATTTGGATTTGGCTCGCGATCGGCATCGGCTTGTGGATTAGCGGGCAGACCCAGCGGATACTCGGCATCGGCTGACGACGCGTTGCCCCGGTATGCCATCAGAAATCGCCCGGTACACGCGGTAAGAACTCGGGAAGACTACTCGGCTTTCCAGAACCTGCGGCCGGCTCTGCATTCGACGATGGAACTCGCGGCAGGAACTCCGGAAGGTTACGCGGCACGAACGATTCAGGTTCGCCCCCGTGCTTTGATCCCACGAACAAGAACCGATGTCGTGCTCCGTCCGGCAATTCAACTTCAGAAACGGCCAAGTATTCGAATCCTTGTAACTTCCCCGGTCCGAGCCAAAGCGGACGGACAGTGAGATAGCCGGTTGAATCAGAACCATCGGCAACTGTCTCAATGACCACGGCTCCCATGCCTAAGTATCCCAGGCGATCCAGCAACGGATGCCGGTCGTAGACTTCGAAGACTCCTAGTTGTCCGGCTTGGCGAGCCGTTGGATGGAGTTCGTATCGTGGATGGTTGAACGACCAAGCAAAGCTCGGGTCCGACGCTTCTTGAAACCGGCCGACAAGCGAGCGTCGAAATTCTGCGGCCACTCGGACGTTTGTACCAGCGGCAGGCGGTGACGCCGACTTTTCGACGGTGCTCGGGCTACAGCCAGCCATGCAAGCTAAGCTCAATATCGCGCTCGTGGTGATGACTCGCATGTGTTGCCTCCGTTTGTCCTGGCGGTAAAAGAAACGTCCAAGGTTCGGTCGTCGGCTACGACCGCTTCACTGTTGTGAACTAGGTCGAGCACGCGTGTGCAAACTCCGGCCGGCCGGCGAGCGGCAACCATTGCGTCTCGCCGGCTCGGCATGACTGAGTGTTCTTGGTAAATTCGCCACGACCGAGTCCGTCGATCACCGTCCCCGTCGAGTGCGGGCCCACGACTCTTCCATCGCAGTGAAGCCACCAGCCACCGACAGCGTGCGGCGGTGGAGGCGGCGGTGGCGCGGTCGGCGCGACTTCGGGCGGAGCGGCCGGTTCGTTGAACTTTCGAGCAAGCCGTTCCAGGGCGCCGACGACGATCCACCCGACCACGGCGATGACGATAAAGATCAACGTCAGATCTTGGGGCGATCCTGATTCATTGCCGCTTAGTTGTTCGAGCTTTTGCCAAGAACCGGACGGCTGATTGGATTGGCATCCGAACTTGCGTGCCATGCCGATGACGATGGCCAGGGGGAAGATCAACTTCCACGCGCCGGAACTCTCGTCCGCCGCCGGCTTCGATTCATTCGACTCGGGCGCCGCCGGGGGCGGAGTATTGTCGTCCGGCGGAATCCGGATCGTCGTGTGGCACATCGGGCAATTGGTCGAGTGCCCGGCTGCCGCTTCGGATGCGAACACGGCGTGGCATTTCGGACAGCGGAATTTGGCCATGGTCGAACCCTTGTGGAGGTGTCGGTATGGCCTTAGCTCGACGTCAAACGAAAGGAGCGTCGAACCAAGGCCGCTCCTCGAACCCCGACCAAGGGGCACACGAAACAGCACCTAGCCGACGCCCCCTTTCGGGGACGCGGTCCAAGCACTGCCTTCGTGTTCAAGAGCCTTGCGGCTCAGGTTGGTCGTTTTCGAGGAGGCAATTGCTTAACTACGTCACGTATTGTCAGGCGACCACCGCGTGGCCACCTGTTGTTGTTTGCATACTCCGAATCGTTGTTGAAAGGCGGCCTGTGAGGGCCGCACGGGACCATCTTACCTGGGGGCCGGCCACGTTCCAACGACCGGCTCAAGATGCGGCTAAACCGGCGGTCGGCAACCATCGCCGCCGCCGGTTCGCGTCACGGTTCCGCCGGCGAAATCGGCCGGCTTTTTCTTAGCTCCCGCCAGCTGTGCGTCCGCGAAGTTAGCGGTCGATTACCGGTTTTCGAAGCGGTCAGATTGGCACTTCGACCAAGCCCGAGCAGGAGATCCGAGCAGACCATTCCACATCTGCCTTGCTCTTCCAATGGAAGTTTTATGAAGGCAACAGTCGACGAGCCGGATGCGACTTTCGACGTGTCATCCGGCTCGACGTACCTGATTCGCGCGTCGCCGCCGGATTTTCCGGATGAAGATCATCCGCTGTCCGCCGGACTTTTCGAATTTCACCTGGATGCCGACCTGTTCCAGGTTCTTCACGATGCGTCGTAGCTCGCCGCTCAACGCCTTGGCGTTCCGCGGCCAGATGCCGGCCCGACGGTCGTCCGGATCGGCCAACGAGTATAATTGGTTGCGAAGTTCCGTCGCCGTCCCTTCCCATTCGTCTCCGCCCTCGGCGAGCAGCTTCTCGATCGGTACGGCCAGCGGCGACTCTTCCAAGGCGATCATGTGCATCGACTCGCGGTTGTCGGCGTAGGCCGCCATGAAGTCCCCGCGACGCAAACCGAGGCCTGTTTCGGCGGCCACGACACGTTGGGCGAAGTCGGCCATACGCGGCGGACTGGGGAGCGTAGTCCGGCCGCCGTCCCTCAACATGGCGGCCACGGCTCCGTACAGAGCTCCGGTGAACTTCGGCCAAGCCTCCGCGAACTCGGCGTCGATCGCTTCCGTCGAGCGTCGCCGAGCGTCGGAAATCGGCGGCAACGTCAGATGCAACATGCGATCCATCAAGTCGCTCCGGCTGGCCAAGTCCTCGATGCCGTTGAGCACGACCGGCCGCTGGACCTCGAACATCTTCTCTTCGCCGTCCGAGTAAAGTTGCCGCGTGGAAAGACCGCCGCCGGTCGAAAGCCGGCAGAAGGCGTCGCTCATCGTCGGGCTGATGCGGCTCAGGTTGTCGAACTGGAGCAGGTGGCAATTGCTGGCGGCCAGTACCAAGTCGGGCACGTTCTTACATTCGGCACGAATCCCGGCGTGCCGAGGATCGATTAGTCGGCCGATGAGCTTGGCGGCCGTCGTCTTCGCCGACCCTTGTTCCCCTTGCAGCATCAAGATCGGGTATGGTCCCTTCGGCAACATGGCGGCGAGCAGAAACGCCGACAACAGCGGTCGTTCGGCCTCCGCCACGTTGAGAAAGTCGCCGAGGTCGGCCAAGTCGCCGCCCTCTTCCGGCACGGGCAACGGCAACATGCCGGGCGAGCGGTAGAAGTTGACCGGCACCTCTTGGCAGACCCGCCAGCCGTCCGGCCTGATCTCGACGTAGGGACCGGCCGGATTGACGAGATCGACGTAGAACCGGCCGGCGTGCTCGGCATAGCGAATGAACACGGGTTCTTGAACGTCGCTGAAGACGGCCTGGGCGTTGAGGACGCCGATCGCATCCTTGATCGCCTGCTCGGTGGGAGGACGGCCGTGCGTCTCGAAGTACCGCTTCATAACGTACGAGCGAAATCGTTCTCCCAGCAGCGGCAGCGACTCACGTTGATTCCCGGCCGGCACGACGCCGTAGCCTTTGCCTTCGGGCGACCGGAACAACCGGACGTCGGCCATGAGTTCCAGAATCTCGTTGGGACCGGCCGTACGTCGCCGATCGGTCGTGCCTCCGGCAGACCGCATTTCCTCGGCGGTCGCATCGGCCTCGTCGGCCGCAGCCACGATCCGTCGTTCTAAGTCGGCCGAGTCTTCGTCCGTCAGCGGCAGCAGCTTATGAAGTTTTGCAACCAACCCGGCTCGGGCTTCCGCTTCGTCGGTCACGATGCAATCCCGCAGCACCTCTTGGCTGCGATCCATCACGCTGACCGTACGTTTGCCGGACTTCGCCGCCGGGCCTGCGAAGACTTCGAGACGATCTTGCTCGTCGGCGAGCTCCGGTGTGGTCACGGCGGCGGGTTCCGCCACGGCCGGGGAGGTCGGCGTGATTTCGGTTTCGGCCGGAGACGGAGCGGCCGTATTGTTGCGTCGGCGGCGTGTTGATGTCGTATTACTCATAGTTTCCTCTAGCGTTTAGATTGGGGCCGCAAGCCGGCGGTGTGTTGGAATTGGCGTGCGATGGCTGGCGGCGCACCGGCCATCTGCGGCGGAAGTCGCCCGCTTTGACGAGCCTGAAAGCCAGGTTCGTAGATCTCCCGCAGATCGTGCCATCCCTTGCCTTGGCAACTGTCGTGATGGCAGCGAGCCGCGACGGCTCCGTTGGCGAACTGCATTAGGAAAGCGGCCCCGTGAGTGTGCTGCGAGTTCCACGGGCACGTCGGTAAGACCCACAGCCGGCCGCCGTTCCAAGGCTTCGGCGGTTCGACTTCAAGTTCGTGCCGGGCAATCCAGTCGTCGAGGTCGAAGCGAGCGTCGCCGCCGGACCATGTCGAACGCGGCGAAGGTTCGGCCTTCGGGGGAGCCAAAGCGGCCAGCTTCCGTAGCGACTCGCCGGGGACGACCGCGATCTTCGCCGGCACTTCGAGCAATCGAGCGAGGCGATGCGGTCGATCCGCCGTGCTGTCCCCTTTGCGGGCCAACGTGCCGGGCACTTTCCAGATGCGGGCGGCGTTGTACGTCGTCTGGTCGACCTTCACGGCGGCGTCCGAGAAACATGCGGCGAGGGCTTCGAGGCAGGACTTCACGAGGTCGCGGCCGCCGTTGTCGTTGGCCAGTTCAATTCGGCACACCAAATGGGCCCCGTTGCCGGAGTCGGCGAGCACCATCGACGCCTCGGGGAATCCGAGCGTCAGCAAGTAGCGACGCACTTCACGGGCCCGGGCCAAGGCTGCCTCATGTTCGGCGTCGTTGGACGAAATGCCGGCCGGCCGAACCGGATCGAAGTCCAGCGGCAGCCAGCGGCGGCAAATGATCTCGGCGTCCGAGGTCGTCACCGGCTTGCCAAAGCGACGCAGACGATTGACGCTACGGGCCAGCAGCACCGGATTGACGGGATTCAGCGTGAAGTAGACGCCGTCGGCCTCGCCGCTCAACTCGGCACAATCCTCGACGAACGCCTCTCGTCCCTCGGGGTCGTAGTAGCCGAACACCACCGCGGCCTTCGGCGTTCCGAGCGCACGAAGCTCATGCACTCCGGCGGCGTCGCAGTACACGGCCAAGCCGCGTCGGATGTCGTCGGTTTCGTCGGTCAGGTCGAGTTCGCATTCCAGTTCTTCGTCGTCGTTCACGCCGCACCTCGTTCATACGTTGGGACCGCTTGCCGGCCGGAGCCGCGGGCCCGGAAGAATTCGATCAAGTCGTCGCCCAGCACATACGCCCGGCCGGAGACGTAGATGACGGAGAGCCCGAGCCGACGCAACTTGCGCCACGCCCAGTCGCCGAGCCCCAGCCGCCGCTTGGCCTCCGCCGCCGTGTAGAGTTCGCCGGCGGCGATCCGGCCGACGTTCGTTTCGTGGATTGCGTTCATTCGGCGACTCCCCGATTGGGTGCGGCCTCGCCGGCGGCGGTGCGCGACTTCAACAACTCGGCCAGCTTGAGCAGTCGTTGTAGGTACAGGCGTTCGCGGCGATTGTCGATCAGCCGGTCGCGCACTTGGTCGGCCGGCGGGATGCCGTCGGGCGACTTGTCCGGTTCTCGTTCCAGGTCTTTCATCGTTGGGTTCCTCCGAATGGGAAGTTCTTGAACACGACTTGCAGCTTACCGGCCGCGTGTTGCAGACCGGTTTCATCCGCTGCAACAAGTTGGGGACGGAGCTACGCCGCGATGGTCGCGGAGGAACGGCCGGTCAGATCGAGCAGGACGTAGCCGCGTTCGGTGCGCACCAACGGCGGCTGATTGAACGCGTCGAGCAACTTGGCGTTCAAGCGATGGACGGCCGATCGGATCGTGCTTTCCGGCGTCGCGTCGTCGCCCCACACCCATTCGCCGATCGTCGCGAAGTCACACCGGCCGTCCTGATTCCAGAGACGGCACAGCAGCGGCCACGACTTGCCGACGAGGCGAACGGTCTGTCCGCGCCAACGGAAGTCGCCCGAGGTCGCCGAGAGTTCGAGGGAGGTGAGAGGTCCGTCGCCTTGCCGTTCGACGTGGCGATCCGGCGATCGACGGTCAACGTCGATCGTTATCAAGGACGAAGGTTCGGCCGTGGCCCCGCGATGCACGTTGCCGGAGGATACGAGCCTGGTGAGAGCGTGGATGCCGTCGCGGATTTCACGAAGTAGCTGAAGGGACTCGGCGGAGCTTTCGCCGTGGAAGGACTCGGACATGAGTGCGGCCTAACGATACGAACATGATTGGGCACCCTGGCATATGTCGCGCACGACGGCCGACCGTCGTGAAATGGCTCGCGACGACCGGCTTCGTCATGCTGTCCGGAATTGTCTCGTTGGATCCTGAATGGTCGCGATCGAGGGGAGCTTCGGCGGTCTGCCGTAGCCCATTCGATCGTGCGTCCTTTGCGTCCGTGCGTCCGGTTCTGGACGCATGGGACGCATGGGACGCAACTCTTGCCGTCATGCCGGGAACGATATCCGGCCGACCCCGGCGGGGCCGGCCGGACTCGTTGTCGTCGCGTTAGGCCGCGGTGACGTCGGCCGTTACGGCGTGGCCGGTGCGAATCTCGGTTTGGAGGTCGGCGAGCTTGGTGAACACTTCGTCGAGTTGTTCGACGCAGCCGCGAATCGCTTTGCGACGGGCGGTACGGAGTTCAGAGTCGGCGTTGATGAATTCCGCCGGAAGGTACACGTCTTCCAATCTCGAAGCGGTCCAGCCGACCGACGATTTAATCTGCCCTAGTACCGCGTGGGCTTCCGCGAACTCGGGCGAAAGCCGGCAATAATAAGCAGCTTGACTAGCCTTGGCGAGCACGCGGAGTTGACGGCACGAGCGCCGCCCGGTTTCGGCCTGCAGCATAAGTTCACGTCGCCGTTCGTCGCTCCGGATATGCGCGACTTCGAGCCAGTGGGAGTGCCTGAGCCAATTCATTTGCGTCACTTCCGCCTCGCTGAAGATGCGGGCGATGTCGAGACAGTCTTCGACGAACTTCCGAGTAACCCGATCGTGTCCTGCTTGGCGCCATTCTCGCACAAAACCGTCGATCGCGGCGCGATGAAAGCCGCGTTGATAAAACTGTCGCTGCGAGAGCAGTCGCTGCGCCACGACTCCGAATCGGTGGCAAGCTTCCAGGTTCCAGTCATCGGCACTCAGAAGTTGGGTTAGGATGTTCTTCGGATTCTCTTCCATTTGCTAACTCACATAGTTGTTCGCATGACGCCGCTTTCGGCGTCACGGACGCAATCGGCTTTTTGCCGTTGCGTCGAAATTGGTTATCCGGAAATGACGATCCTGCGCTTCCGAAGGCCCGGCTTCGCTACTCCTGCCCAGCCGTCTTGCCGAACAGATCGGCCGGCGGCGGCGAGCGGGCGAGGCTTCGGACCTTGGAAGCTGACAAGCCGAGGGCGGTCCTCGATGCTCATAAACGCATCGGGCCGTTCCGACTGTTCCTGATGCCGCTCGATCGCGTCCCGCTTCGCTCGACGTGAAGGCGAACGAGCGAAGCGATCTGCACGGGGGTTGCGGTGACGTTCCGCTTTCGGTCCTGAAATGACGGAGAGCCTCGGGGCTCTCAAGTCGCCCGCCGCGGAAAGAGTTCGCGAGCGGGCACGTCATTATAGACGCCGGGCACGGCCGGATTATTCCCGTCGATCCCCGGATTATGGTCCGGCGAATGCCTAAGTCTTTGATTGGACGAGAGTTCGTCATCCCGAAATTTTTACTTGCGCAAGGGCTCCGGAATTTCGCACCGGGGACTTGACATCGATGCCGAATTTCGCATCTCCGAATATTTGAAAAGATCGTGCGTCCCGTGCGTCCATGCGTCCAGTTGGACGCACCGGTCGCAACCTTCCCGGCATCCGTCCGAGTCATCGCACGTCGCGCCGGGTGTAGTTCGTCGGCTCAATCATTGCGCTCTCAATGTCGCTCGCGCTACATTGAAAGCGTGAGGAATTGATGCCGAGATTTCATGGAACTTCTGAACCGGCCGGAACGCTGATCGGCCGACTGCTGTTGTCGATCGCAGCCGAGCCGCAGTCTTTCGCAATGCTCGCCGGTCAACTCGGCGTGTCGTCGCAACAGGTCAATCGTTACGTCCGTCGATGGATCGAGGCCGGCCGGACCATCGAACGTCAGCAACATCACCCAGCCGGCCGTTCCGCAATCTCCCTAACGCGGCCCTTCATCAACCCCTGCGTCGCCCAGGCACTCTGCCGCCGACGCGTAGGCCGCTCGTCCTAACCGATCACCCGCGGACCCCAGCCGTTGCAGCGCCCCTGCGCGCCGGCCGCCGCGACTCAAACCCGAGGAGTGCGCATGAAAGAGATCAAGGTCAAGGTCGTCGAGTTCGGCGACCGGCCGCATTACCAAATGCAGTTCGTCGACCCGAATACGAGCCGCAAGAAGACCCGATCCACGGGCATCGAGCGAACCGGCCTTAAACGCGATCGAGTCGAAGCCGAACGCATCGCCGCCAAATGGGAAGCCGAGCTTCGCGAAGGGCGTTACTGCGAACCGAGTCGTATGACTTGGGCAGATTTTCGTTCGCGGCACGAGAACGAAGTGTCGAGCGGGCTCGCCGTCGGAACGCAGAAGAAAACCGACACGGTGTTCGATCTGGTGGAACGTCGTCTCAATCCGCAACGCGTGAAAGACGTCACTGCGGAACGCCTGTCATGGCTGGTGTCGGAACTACGGAAGCCGTTTATGGAAGGAGACAGCGAGAAGCCCGGTTTGGCGGAGAGTTCGATCAAGAGTTACATGGCGCACCTCAAGGCCGCTCTACGCTGGGCGGAAAGAGTCGAGATCATCGCGAAAGCGCCGAAGTTTCCGAAATTGCATCGGGCACATGTCGGCGACGCCGCCAAAGGCCGAGCAATCAGCGTCGAGGAGTTTGATCGAATGATTGCGGCGGTTCCCAAGGTGGTTGATGAAGCGAAGGTTCAAGAGTGGCAACGCTACCTGCGCGGGTTGTGGTTGTCGGGCTTCCGGATCGGCGAATCCTTGGCGCTCTCGTGGGATGATGGAACCGGCATCGCCGTCGATCTCGCCGGCCGAAATCCCGTCGTACATATCAAGGCCGCGTCTCAGAAATCGCACCGCACCGAAACCGTGCCGCTCGCGCCCGAGTTCGGGCAGCTATTGGCAGCGGTGCCCAACGAGCAACGGACCGGCTTCGTCTTCCTCCCTCTGAATGATCTCGGCGGTCGTGCGTCGCGCCTCGTCGCCATTCGTACCGTCAGTGCGATTGGGAAAGAAGCCGGCGTGCAGGTATGGACGCACCCGAAGACCGGCGTGGCGAAGACGGCGACGGCTCATGACCTGCGACGCTCGTTCGGTACGCGCTGGGCTGCCAGAGTGATGCCGGCCGTCCTTCAGCAGATGATGCGGCACGCGAGCATCCAGACCACGATGACGTTCTACGTCACCAGAAATGCCGAGGCGGCCGGCGACGTGATCCGTGAAGCGTTTGAAAAATCGACGCTTGGTAACACTTCCGGTAACAGTGCCGCCGAGGCGCAAGAAAAAGCACTCACGACTGACGCCGTAAGTGCTTTCCTCATCTCAAGTACCGAAGGTGGGAGTCGAACCCACACGCCCTTGCGGACACTGGATTTTGAATCCAGCGCGTCTGCCATTCCGCCACTCCGGCCCGTGTCTAAATCAAACTCGGCACTCCGCGGGCCGGCCTTGCGGGGCTGCGCGTTGCGTCGAGTCATTCAGTTTACCAATCTCGTCGGGCGTGGTGAACGGGGTGCCGGCCGAAATTTGTGCCGCCCCGAAGCGGTCGGTCGGCCGTGCGGCGGCGGCATCGCAACTTGCCGTATCGCGGTGACGCCGCGATTCGTAACCTACACGGGAAAGAATCGTCGTCAGACGTGCGGCAGCTGCCGGCATCGGGCCGGGGCGAGTCCTGCGGCGACGGTCCGACTTCCGCTTTCGCTGCGAGGCGCACGCCGATGCCCCTGGTGTTGTTTGAAGACGATCACGTCGCCGAGCTGTACCCGATCACCGTCGGTCGGGCCGCAGCGAATATCGGCTGCGGCGGCTTCACGCTGGCCGAATTGTTTCGCGCTCAAGGAGCCGAGCCGCACCTGACCGTGCGCCCGCACCTGCGGGCCGTAATGAAGGCCGACGGTTTTCGTGCCGCCGCACCCGGCGACCCCGCGCTCGTCGGCAAGGCGGCCGACCCGCTGGTGCTCGTCAACGCGCGGTTGGTGCCGAGCGTCGCGTCGGTCGAGCGCGTGTTGGAGCTTATCCGCGCCGGCAAGCCGGGTCTCGTACGCTCGGGCGCCGCCGTGGCCTTGGCGATCTTTCCCGCGATGGCGCCGCCGCTGGCCGCCGCATCATCGCCGGCCGAAGTCGTCGGATACCTCGGCGCTTTGAAGGAATTGACGCTCGAAGCCGAACTGCCGCTGTTTCAGCACCCGCACGATGTCGTTCGTTACAACCTCACGACGCTGGACGCCAATCTCCAATTTCGCCTGAAGCAAGGGGGCTATCGCGAAGTGGCCGACGGCGTCTTTGCGGCCGAAGGAGCCAAGCTCGGGCAGTATTGCGTGAGCGAAACTGGTAAAGGCCCGGTGCTGCTCGATCGGGGCGCGTCGATCGGTCCGTATTGCTTCTTGCGCGGGCCGGCTTATTCAGGGCCCGGCGCTCGCGTCACGGAACAAGCGGCCATCAAAGACCATGTGAGCCTCGGGCACACGACGAAGATCGGCGGCGAAATCGAAGGCTCGGTCATCGAACCGTACACGAACAAACAACACCACGGCTTTCTCGGCCACAGCTACCTTGGCAGTTGGGTGAATCTCGGTGCGGGAACCTGCAATAGCGACCTGAAAAACACCTACGGTCACGTGAACATGGAATATCACGGTCGCAAGGTGCCCACGGGCATGCAATTTCTGGGTGTGATGGTCGGCGACTATGCGAAGACCGCGATCAACACGGGGATCTTCACCGGCAAGACGATCGGCACGTGCAGCATGGTGTACGGCTTCGTCACCACGAACGTGCCGAGCTTCGTCAACTACGCACGTTCCTTCGGCCAGGTGACCGAGACGCCCGTCGACGTCCTGACCGCGTCGCAGGCTCGCATGTTCGCACGGCGCGGCGTGGAGCAGCGGGCGTGCGACGTTCAATTGTTGCACGACATGTACGAGCTGACGCGTCATGAACGGCAGATGGCCGGCGAGCCGTTGAGCTTGTAAGCCCCCGCCGGTGCGGTTATTTTCGAGTTTTCGCGAGCCGGCAGGATCGGTTCGCCGCTCGTTTTTCGTGCCGCGGCGCTGGAATACTTCACGTCCGCGAAACGCCCCGCATCACGCCTACGGCCACTTACGAAGTTCATGAACCTCCGCGACGCTTACGGACCCGGCAAATTCGGCCTTTCGTTCGAGCTGTTTCCGCCGAAGACCGATGCGGCTGAAGCGGAGTTGTTTCATCACGTCGCCGAGCTCGTGACGTTCCGGCCCGACTACATCACTTGTACCTACGGCGCCGGCGGCTCGACGCAAACCAAAACGCTCGACGTGATCGACCGGGTGCGGCGCGAGTTCGCCGTCGCGACGGCTTCGCATCTCACGTGCGTCGGCTCGACGGTCGATCAGCTCCGCGCGTACCTCATCGAAGCAGAGCGGCGCGGCGTGTCGAACATCGTCGCCTTGCGCGGCGATCCGCCCAAAGGGGAGACCGAGTTCAAGCAAGTGGCCGGCGGCTTGCGCTACGCCAATGAGTTGGTCGGATTGATCCGCGGCGAGTTTCCGCAGTTCGGCATCGCCGTGGCCGGCTACCCCGAAAAGCATCTCGAAGCGCCGAGCCTTGAGATCGACATGGCGAATCTCAAACGCAAAGTCGATCAAGGGGCCGACGCCGTCGTCACGCAGCTCTTCTACAACAACGCCGACTTCTTCGAATTCCGCCGCCGCGCCGAAGCGCTCGGCATTCGCGCGCCGCTCGTGCCGGGCGTGTTGCCGGTGACGAACTTGGCGCAGATTAAACGCATTACGTCGCTCTGCGGAGCGCGACTCCCTGCGGAGTTTACCGCGGCGCTGGAAGCGGTGGGCGACGATGCGGCGGCCCAGTTCGAAGTGGGCGTGGAGTTCGCCGTGAGGCAAGTTCGCGAACTCATCGACGCAGGCGTGCCCGGCATCCACTTCTACGTGCTGAACAAGTCGCCAGCCACGACCCGGGTGCTCCGCGGCGTCGGGCTGAAGCGATAGAAAAGCTACGCCGCGCGTGCCACCGGTCGTCCGAAATTGTGACGGTGGTAGCGGTCGGCCTTCCAGATGATGCGGCGGGCGAAGCGCTTGGCTTCTGGCGTCAGCTTCTTCAGGTCGAGATATTGCTTGAAGAACCGCATCCGATCGGTGCGCGTCACGCCGGGGATGTAGGTCGAGAAGAGCAGGGCTCCTAAGTCTTTCACTTGCCAGCGCGAAAGCCGCGAGTGCAAGAGCCTGCCCAGATCAATCAGCACCAGATCGAAGTCTTCCGCACGGTCCGAATCGTCGCGCAGAAACATATGGCAGACGTAGAAGTCGCGGTGGTAGAGCTTCTCGTCATGTAGGCGGCGAGCCATGTCGACCATCCGTCGCCGATGAGCGCTCGCTTCCGCAATCGCCGCTTCGTCGCAGACATCCGAGCCAGCGGGCCCGGGATGTAAATGTGCAGCGGCATGTAGCCTTCGAGTTCGCGCGTCGCCAAGATGCTGCCGCACGGATGCGCCGGATCGGCGCCGGCGAACACCGTTTCCGGGACGCGAATGCCGAGCGACGCCGCCTTCTCCAAATACTCTTGCTCTTGCGGACCGGGGAATGAGGCCGCCGCGCCGAACATTCGCCGCCACCACGGCAGGCGAAAGTGCTTCTTCACGTACAGGCTCAGCGTTTCGCCGCCGACGTCAATGCGGTATCGGCCGGTCGAGCGACCTTGCTTCTCGACGTAGTCGTCCGAAGGGCGCAATGCGGCCGCCGCCTCGTACGACTCAAGCGTCGCCTTGGCCAACTGCGGTCGGTATTGCGGATTGATCCAGAACATCACACGCTCACAGGCATCGCGGACAACAAATCCATCAGGCTGCGTTCGATCGGCGTCGAGGCTTTCCAACCGCACTCGGCGGCCGTCTTGCTCGGGTCGCCGTACACGTCGACGACGTCTCCCGGATGCGACCGATCGACGCTTTCGACCGGTGCGTCGACGTCGGCCAAACGCAGCATCCACCTCAGGAGGTCGCTCATCTGCCACGAGCGACCGCTGCAAATATTGTAAATCTCGCCGGGACGACCTCGTTCCAACACGGCCGCATAGCCGGCCACGGCGTCGCGCACGTCGACGTAGTCGCGGCGATGACTTAGGTTGCCGCAATGAATCCGATCTGCGTCGCCCTTACGGTACGAGGCGATTTGTCGCGCAAAGCGGCCGAGCGACAACATCTCGCCCATACCGGGGCCGACCAAGTTGAAGGCCCGCGCGACCAAAATCTCGACGCCGCCCAACGATCCCCGCTCGCAGCTCATTCGCGTGACGGCGAGCTTCGCTCGTCCGTAATCGGCCAGCGGCCCGCACGGCGCATCTTCCGCGGCGGGCAGACTACGCGTACCGGTTTGTCCGAGTTCGCCGGCGCTGCCGATGACGAGCATGCGGGTCGGTCGGCCGGTCGTGGAGTTCGTTCGTTCGAGCGCCGCGGTGAGGTTGCGGAAGCCGTCGACGATGGTTGCTTGAATTTCCGGGGAGGTCGCCGTCGTCGGGCAGGCTACGAGGTGATAAACCCGTGTCGGCCGCACTTCGTCGACCACTTCACGCACGGCCTGCGCGTCGGTGACGTCGCACGAGTAATAGCGATCGAGGTTGAGGTCGACGGTCGGCGAGCGGCTGAGCCCGTAGAGTTCGCCGCCGCGGCGCGCAGATATTCGGTCAGATGCCGCCCGGTGAAGCCGCCGACGCCGGTGATGAGTGTCGTTGCCCCCATGACTTACGCCGCCTCCAAACGTTGCGGAAAGAAGCGGTTGCGGTCGCGGCGAAATTCTTCGCAGGCCGTGGCGTAGTCGTCGGGCCGTCCGATATCGAGCCAGTAACAATCGTCGTGAAAGGTTTGCACTTCGCGGCCGTCGTCGCGCAGACGCAACAACAACTCGGGCATCGACACGCGCTCGCCCGGGCGAATGTAATCGCAGACGTCGGGCTCTAGGCAGTAGATCCCCATGCTCACGGCGAACGAGTGCGTCGGCTTTTCCAAATAGTTGACGAGTCGACCTTCTTCGTCGGTCTCCAGCACGCCGAGGTCGATCTTCAATTCGCGGCGATACGCGGCGATGGTCGCGGCCGGGCGACGCAACTTATGAAATTGCGCGAGCCGGTTGAAGTCGAGGGTCGTCAGTAGATCGCCGTTCATCACGAGAAACGGTTCCGTCGTACGCGGCAGCAGCCCGAGGCAGCCGGCCGTATCGAGCGGCGTCGTCTCGCGGAAATAGTCGATTCGCAGACCGTAGCGCTCGCCGTCGCCTAGGAACGCTTTGATCAACTCTGCCAAGTGGCCGGTGACCACGGTCAGGTCCGTGATGCCGAACGAACGAAGCTGACGCACGAGCAGTTCGATGACGGGCGTGTCGTCGAGCGGAACGAGCGGTTTCGGGAACGCGGCCGTAAACGGCTGAAGCCGCGTTCCTTTCCCCCCCGCTAGTAAGACCGCTCGCATCATCGTGACTTTTCTAAGCTGTCGTTCGTTGGTGGTTCGTTGTTCGCTGTTCGTCGCCGAGGTCGGCTCTTGTTACGCCGCACGCCGTTGCGGCGGGCGCGAGTAATCCGTGCGGCCGCATTGTTCGAGCACGTCGGTCAGTTCCTTCAGTCGGGCTTGCATCGTGAAGCGTTCCGCACGGCGGCGGGCTTCGGCGCCCAGGCGAGCACGCAACTGCGGATCGTCGCAAAGCCGGCCGAGCGCCGCGGAGAGTTCGTTTAGATTCCACGGTTCGGAAATAACGAAGCCGTCGCGACCGTGCGTCATGAGTTCCGCCGCGCCGTTTTGCGCCGTCGTCACCACGGGCATGCCGTAGTGCATGGCTTCCGGAACGACGAGACTGCACGGATCGTAGAACGTCGGCAGGACGAAAGCGTCGCAGCCGAGGAACACTTGGTGAATGTCGTCGACGAAGCCGAGGAACTTCACGCGTTCCGCAATGCCGAGTTGCTCGGAAAGCTTTTCAAACTCGGCCGAATTCCGACCGCCGCAAACCACGAGCTTGGCTTGCGAATGCTCGCGAGCCGTCATGGCGAAAGCCTTCAGTAGCGGCTCCAATCCCTTAAGCTGATAATCTGCGCGAGGAACAGCATCGCCACATCGTCCGCCGCGAAACCTTGCTCGCTGCGAAACGCAGTGCGGCGCTGATCGTCGTCGAGAGCAGGCGGAGCCGGTGGAACGATGCCGTTGTAGACCACGCTCACGTTCGATCGGGGCAACTCGTGAAACGCATGGAAGTGCCGTGCCACGAGTTGGCTCGGGGCGATCACGTGCATCGGCCGTGCGTGCTCGCCGAATTGCTTCCATTCAATCAGTTTGAACATCCACTGCTTCGGGCTGAACATCTTGCCGAGCTTGTGGAACGTTCGCCGCCACGGACATTCAAAGCGTTTTAAGCTGTATTCGACGATCGCCGGTTGAGCGCCGGCGACGGCGATATAGACGTCTTGATACCACGTCTTGTTGAAGCCAATGACGAGGTCGAAACGTTCTTTGCGGAGCTCCCGTTCGGAAGCCGAGGCAAAGAGATACGCGCGAAACCAGCCGAAGCCGGGCAGCTTGCGGACCGGCACTTTGTGCAGGGTGAGGCCGTCGGTCTCTTCGCGCGGGTCGAAATCGCGGGCGAACAGATGAACGTCATGGCCGGCGTCGCGCAGTCGCGCGCGACGATGCCGGCGTATTTCTCAGCGCCTCCGCGCCTTGCGCCAACCCATTCGATATTGAGTGCGATCTTCATCCGGGTGCGTCGAGCTTGGGCTTCCTTGCCGAAGGGCCGGATTCTAGTGAGCTTACAAAATCGGAACAAGGCGAGAGGGGGTGCCGGCACTGCCTTCGCGCGATGATCGTTCAGGCAACATTTTCAGCCGTCGCGTCTCAGGCCGCTTCGGCAATTTTTGACCGGACCGTCGCGGCATCCTCACGGTCGAGCCTTCGTCTCACGGCTGCAAACACTTCGTCGACCGTCAGGTCGCGCATACACTGATGTGTGCCGAGCGGGCACACTCGTTTCTGACACGGCCCGCACGGCAGCCGTTTCTGCAAATGCACGGCGTCTCGCTGATGATTTTCGCTCCACGCAATGTGCGTCGGCCCGAAGAGCGACACCACCGGGACGTCGAATGCCGCCGCGAAATGCCGCGGCCCGCTATCGGTCGTCACCATCAGTCCGGCCCGCGCGACGCACGCCTTTGAGAGCCCGATGCTCAGCGGCTGGTCGGCCAAGCTCACGACCCGTTCATTAGCCGCTTGTCGAACGACATCGCGGGCCACTTCGCGTTCGGAAGGCCCGCAGATTACCAACACGCGACGATTTGTTTCGGCGACGATGCGGCGTGCCAGCGCGGCAAAGTATTCGTTCGGCCAAAGTTTGGCCGCACCAAACGCTCCGCCCGAGTTGAGGACGACGACGCGCTTTGCGCCGGCGTTACCGGGGGCAGATTCAAAGCCTGCCAAGCGGCGTCGGCCGCAGCTTCGTCGCGCTCGGTGAGTGCGAGTTCCAGCTTGGGCGATTCCGGCGGGCAGCCCAAAGCGTAGGCCGTTTCCAGGTAGTAATCGAGCACCGGCGCGGGCGTGTAACGCGGCTTGCCGTACCACGTGCGGCCGAGCGTCGGTGCGGAGAGCTTGTCCGTAAGCAGCGGCCCACGAAAGCGCGCGAGCATAGCCGACGCGCCGCTCGGCGCCGCTGAGCCAAGCCAAAACCCCGGTCCGCAACGAGTTTGTGAGCAGCACGACCGTGTCGAGCTGCTGCGCTCGCAGACCGGCGACGACCGCGCGATTGCGCAGTTCCGGCTTCTTTGATTTGGGATCGTAGTAGATCGCACCGTCGAGCCACGGCGTTCCTTCGAGCACGGCGGTGACGTAAGGGCGCATGACGCCGACGATCCGACCTTGGGGGCCGACCAGCTTGCGCAAGGCCCGCAACGTCGGCGTGGCCATGACCACGTCGCCGATCCAATTCGGTAGAAAGACGCCGATGTTCACCGTCGTGGCGCCTCGCTCGTCGTGTTTTGTGCATGGCCGGCCGCCGATCCACGCCCGGCTTGGGTCGCGAAGTGCGGCGCGGGCGGGGCTTGCTTTGTGAGCGATTCGACGATCCGCGAGGTCGAAATGCCGTCGACGACGCCCGTCACGCAAACCTGACCGCCGTACGAAGTGACGAACTCGTAGCCGACGATCTCTTCCGGCTTGTACGTTCCGCCTTTCACAAGCACGTCCGGCCGCACGGCTTTGATCAAGTCCAGCGGAGTCTCTTCGTCGAACACCACGACGTTGTCGACTGACGACAAGGCTGCGAGCATCGCAGCTCGGTCGCGCTGGTTGATCACCGGCCGCGTCGGACCTTTGAGATTGCGTACCGACGCGTCGCTATTCAGGGCCACGATCAGGTGATTCCCCATCGCGGCCGCTTCTTGCAGATAGGTGACGTGCCCGACGTGCAGCAGGTCGAAGCAGCCGTTTGTGAACACGATTCTTCGCCCCGCGGCCCGCTGCGCTTCGGCCAGCGCGGCCGCTTGCTCGAGCGTGACGACCTTGCCCGTACTCGAAGCCCGCTCCAGTGCGAGTCGAGCCATAATTTCTTGCCGCGGGATCGGCGTGCAGCCGACCTTTTCGACTTCCAAGCCGCCGGCGACATTGGCCAGCCGCACGGCGTCGGCCGGCTCGATGCCTGCGCCAAAGCAGATGCCGATCATTGCCAAGACCATATCGCCTGCGCCGGTAATGTCGTACACGGCCCGAGCGTGCGTCGGATAAATGTCGCCGCGACCTTCGCTGGTGACCAAGGCCATGCCGTCGCGATCGAGCGTGACGATGCCGAAATCGAGCTTGTGCTCGCGGGCCAGCTTCCAGCCGGCGCGAATCGCATCTTCCGCGGTTTGAATCTTGATGCCGGTGGCGAGTTCGGCTTCGAGCCGGTTGGGCGTCATCGTCGTGGCGCCGCGGTAACGCGAATAATCACTGCCGCGAATCGGGTCCACCACGACCGGTTTGCCCAACTCGCGGGCCGCATCGATCACCTGACGCAACAGCCGAGGCGTGCAGACGCCCTTGTCGTAGTCTGAGATGAGCACGACGTCGCAATCTTCAATCGCCGTCAGTAATCGCGTGCTTAACTCATGCGCGACGACGTCGCGGAGCGGATCGCGGACCTCGCTGTCGACGCGCAGAATTTGGTGCGGGTGCCGGCCTTGAGCCCGACCGATGAAGCGTTCCTTCACGGTTGTGGGGCGGCCGGAGTCGTACAGAACGAGCGAATCGTCGACCCCCAGCTCGCGCAACATGCGGCGAACAAGGCGACCGTCGTCGTCGCCGCCGACTACGCCGGCCAAACGGACTTCGGCCTCGAGGCCGCGAAGCATGTTGCAGACGTTGGCCGCACCGCCGAGTCGGGCTTCACGCTTGTCGGCCCGCAGCAGAATCACCGGGGCTTCCTGGCTGACCCGTTCGGCGTCGCCCCAGGTATAGCGGTCGAGGATTAAGTCGCCGAGCACCAGCACGCGCGGGCGTGCCAAGTTGGCGAAGAGCGAAACGAGATCGGACATCGCGAGTCTTCCTTGACGCGGATGCGGGCCGGTATGGGTATTCGAGAGCGAGCAAGATACCCGCTTGCCGGCACTTCGACCAAGACGGAAACGACCGCGGCGATGCGTTATGCATGCGCTGCCGGCACGTTTGAATGACCAAACACCAAATTCCAAACAATGATCAAATCAAAATGACCAAAACTTCGGCATTTTCGTCATTGGCATTTGTTTGATGATTGGTGCTTGGTCATTGGTCATTCCCCTCCTGCGACACGAGCGGCTCCAGCAACTTCTCCAACTCCGCTTGGCCGGCGAGAAACTCTAACCCCACAACCACGGCCCAGAGCGGTTTGCCGGCGAGCGCATCGAGCCGCACCTTCACCAAGTCTTTGTGCGTGCAAACGAGTGCGTCGGCATTTTGCGAGGCCGCAAGTTTGGCGAGTTCGTCGATTTCGTGCGCGCGTGAAGTTGTGGTGATCGGGAAACTCGCGGAAGTCGGCGATCGTACAGCCGAGACTTTCCAGCGTGCGGCGAAATCCGGCCGGGTTTCCGAGTCCGCAAAAGCCGACGACGCGCTTGCCGGCCATTGTCGCAAGTTCCGCTTCGCGACCGAAGGAATTCAGTAACACGCGCGGAGCGTGGCGAACTTCCGCCCAGACGGCCCGCGGAGCATAGGGCGTCACGAGGTTGCGCAATCGGGCTCGTTCGCCGGCGTCGACCATATCAGCCCGCGACAAGACGATTGCCTGCGCGCTTCAATCCGCTCAAAGGTTCGCGGAGCGTACCGCGCGGGACGACGTGGCCGTACCCGAGCGGTTCCAGGGCGTCGAGCAGCACGACATCGAGATCGCGCAGCAAGCGGCGATGCTGGAAGCCGTCGTCGAGGAGCACGACTTGGCTCTCGAACTCTTCGATGGCGGTGCGGGCTCCCTCGGCCCGATCGACGTTCTGCAAATGCGGCACGTCGGGGAGCTTTTGTTCGAGCTCGAGCGCTTCGTCGTTGCGCGAGCCTTCGGTCGCCCCGTAACCGCGGCTGACGATCGACACTCGCACGTCGCGGGCTCGGAACCAGCGGGCGATCCACTCGACCATCGGCGTTTTTCCGGTGCCGCCGAGCGTGAGGTTGCCGACGCAGACGACCGGCACTCCGACGGCCAATTGCTCGGCCCGCCCGGCGTCGTACCGTGCGTTGCGTAGGCGCATTGCTAAAGAGTAGCCGAGCGAACCGACCCAGAGTCCTCCGCGCAGCACGCTTGCCCAAACGCCGCGTCGGCGACCGCTCACGAGTTCGCGAAACTGGGATGCTTCAAACAACGTTGAGCCGCGGAGCTTGTCTCCGCGCTCCGAACAGCGCGGAGACAAGCTCCGCGGCTAAATCACACTCAATGGAAAACAAAAGCGGAGCGCGACGAATGCCGTCGCGCTCCGCATGACAATCAAGAAAGACGGGCGACTAGAGCTTCGCACAAATGGCGTCCGCCATCTGGCTCGTGCCGACGGCCGTCGGGTCGTTGCGGTCGTCCTTCAAATCGTACGTCACGTGCTTCCCTTCGGCGATCACGTCGGCCACGGCCTTTTCGAGCCGCTTCGAAGCGTCGGTTTCGCCGAGGTGCTTCAGCATGAGCATGCCCGACAGGATGAGCGCGGTCGGATTGACCTTGTTCAAACCCTTGTACTTTGGTGCGCTGCCGTGCGTCGCTTCGAAGACGGCCCCTTCCGGACCGATGTTCGCACCCGGCGCCACGCCCAAGCCGCCGACGAGGCCCGCGGCCAAGTCGCTGAGCACGTCGCCGTACAGGTTCGGCAGCACGAGCACGTCATACAGTTCGGGCTTTTGCACGAGTTGCATGCACATGTTGTCGACGATCCGGTCTTCAAACTCGATTTCCGGATACTGCTTCGCAACGTTCCGCGCGACCTCGAGGAACAGGCCGTCGGAGAACTTCATGATGTTGGCCTTGTGCACGGCCGTCACCTTCTTGCGTCCATTCTCCTTCGCGTAATCGAAGGCGCACTTGAAGATCCGCTCCGTGCCCGAGATGCTGATCGGCTTGATGCTGATGCCGGTCTCTTCGGCCTTGGTCTTGATCTTGCCGCTCTTGCTGTTGGCGTTGATGAATTCGACGAGCTGGGCCGTTTCCGGCTTCCCCTTTTCGAATTCCGTGCCGGCGTACAAGTCTTCGGTGTTCTCGCGGACGATGACGAGATCGACCGGCAGTTGGCTGAAGTAGGTCCGCACGCCCTTGTAAATCTTGCAGGGACGAATGCACGCGTAGAGGCCGAACGCCTGACGCAGATGCACGTTGATGCTGCGGAAGCCGGTGCCCACCGGGGTGGTGATCGGCGCCTTGAGCGCGCACTTCGTGCGACGCAGACTTTCCAAGCAAGCTTCCGGCAGCGGCGTGCCGGTGCGGGCCATCACGTCGACGCCGGCCTCTTGTTCGTCCCAGTTGATCTTCACGCCCGTCGCATCGACGCACTTGCGGGCCGCCGCGGCGAGTTCCGGGCCGGTGCCGTCGCCGGTGATCAGCGTCACTTCGTAAGCCATGACCAGACAATTCCTTTCGGCCGTGCGGCGAAGCAGCCGACGCACGACGCTCAAAACACTGCCAATTCTCGGAAAATAGAAACGGATCGGTTAGGGTACCCCCCGCGCCCAGCATGGTCAACGGCCGCAGAAAAGCGGCGAAAATCGATCGACCGCGGCGGTTTCCCGGCGATTCTCCGCGGCGGCGCAGCCCCCAAAACGGTTTATACTGAAAGTCTCTTACGCGTCTCCCTTCGCCCGCTGGCGGAGGGGCCGGAAGTGAGAGTGCCGACCTTCGCCAAGGCTTCGCACCGCGCACGCGCCGCCGCAACATCACACCCTCATTCGCCACGCCGCCATGCCTTTCGCCGGTCGTCCCGTTTGGCTCTCGCCGCGCCGCGCCGTTTTCGTCGCCCTCGGATTCGTGGCTTGGTGTAACGCATCGTCGTCACTGGCCGGCTCGCTTGACGCGCTGCGCCCGCTGCTCAAGGCTCGCTGCTATGAGTGTCATTCCGGAGGCACGATCGAAGGTGGCCTCGACCTTGAGAAACTTTCCGACGATCTGACTCAACTCGGCCCGATGGCCAAATGGGTTCGGTTGCACGATCGCGTCGTGAAAGGCGAGATGCCGCCCGCCGACGCCGCGCCTATCGCGCCGGCCGAGAAGCAAACGCTCGTGGAGAACTTGGCGCGGTCGCTCCATACCGCGTCCTCGGTGCAAGCGACGACCGTGATTCGCCGCTTGAACCGCGTCGAGTACGAAAACACGTTGCACGACTTACTCGGCATTCGCACCGAGCTGCGCGAGCTGTTGCCCGAAGACGGCAAGGCGTACGGGTTCGACAACGTCGGCGAAGCGCTCGATATCTCCCCCGTGCAGTTGCAGCGCTATATGGAAGCCGCCGGCAGGGCGCTTGATGCGGCCGTGGCTCGCGATCAAGCGCCGGAGTCGAAGCTCGTAACGCTCCAGTTTCACACCGGCCGCAACGAACAGTTTCTGGGCAAGTCATGGACCAAGCGCAACGACGGCGCGACGGTGTTCTTCAACGACGGCGGCTACCCGAACCTCAAGGTTCACGAATTCCGGGCTCCGGTCGACGGCCGCTACAAATTTCGCATCGTCGCCGCGGCCCACAATTCGCCGCGGCCGATGATGTTCTCGGTGTTCCTCGGGCCCGACTCGTTCAACAAATCATCGACGCTGCACGATTACTACGATGCCCAGCCGGGCGATTTACAGAACTTCGATTTTGAAGGCTATCTGGCCCGCGGCGACAACATTCGCCTGATGATTCCGTTCATCAAGAACAACTACAACGACGTCAACAACAAGGCCGACAAGTTCCAAGGGCCGGGCTTAGCCGTCGCGCGGATCGAAATCGAAGGCCCGCTCGCCGAAGAGTATCCGGGCCGTGGGCACACGTTGCGTTTCGGCGATCTGTTGCCTGTCGACATCGGCAATCCGCGACACCGCAAAGAGAGTTGGTACCGGCCCAACTATCAGGTGACGAGCGAGCAGCCGCAGGCCGATATTGCGCGGATCTTGCCGAAGTTTGTGGAAGCCGCGTTTCGCCGGCCGGTGACCGACGCCGACGTCGCGCCGTATCGCACGTTGGCCGAAGCCGAACTTTCCGCCGGTGCGAAGTTTGATCAGGCGCTGCGCACCGCGCAGATCGCCGTGCTCTGCGCGCCGGAGTTTCTGTACCTCATCGAGCCCGTCGGCCGATTGAACGACCACGCTTTAGCCTCACGCCTGTCGTACTTTCTCTGGAGCAGCGGGCCCGACGCCGAACTTTTGGCCGTGGCGGGGCGTGGTGAATTGCAAGTTCCCGAAGTGCTGCGCACCCAGACCGAACGCCTGCTGCACGATCCGAAAGCCCGCCGGTTTACGGAGAACTTCGTCGGCCAATGGCTCAACCTGCGCGAGATCGATTTTACGACGCCCGACAAGCAGCTTTATCCCGACTACGACGAACCGCTCAAGCACGCGATGATGCAGGAGACGGAGCTCTTCTTCCAAGAAGTGCTCGATAAGAACCTCTCGCTCCTGAGCTTCATCGAAAGCGATTGGACGTTCCTCAACGAACGATTGGCGCGTCACTATCGGATTGAAGGAGTCGAAGGGGCGGCGATGCGTCGCGTGTCGCTTCGGCCTGAGCAACAGCGGGGCGGCGTGCTCACGCATGCGGCCGTGTTGAAGGTGTCGGCCAACGGCACGACGACCTCTCCCGTGGTGCGCGGGGCCTACGTGTTGCAGCGGATTCTCGGTGTCGATCCTCCGCCCCCTCCGCCGAACGTACCGGGCGTGGAACCGGACATTCGCGGTGCGACGACGCTTCGCGAGCAACTGGTCAAGCACCGTTCGCAGGCCTCCTGCAACGCGTGCCACAAGCTGATCGATCCGGGCGGCTTCGCACTGGAGCATTACGACGTGATGGGGGGCTATCGCGACAACTACCGCTCGCTCAATAAGGCGCTGCCGCACCCGAGCCGCGAGTTATGGGGCGGTGCACCGTATGTGAATTGGCGGCTCGGTCCGAAGGTCGACGCGAGCGGCACCACGCCCGACGGCGAAGCGTTCGACGATCTCACCGACTACAAGAGCTGGCTCTTAGCCCGCAAGCAAGTGCCCGCTTATGCGCTGACGGAGAAGCTGGCGACGTACGCGGCCGGTCGCGGCACCGGCTTCGCCGATCGGCCCGAACTCGCGACGCTCACGGCCGCGATCGCCGCCAAGAACTACGGCTTCCGTGACCTCGTACATGCCGTGGTACAGAGCAAGATTTTTAAGAATAAGTAATTGGTCCGTAGCCCGTGGTCCGTTGACAGTGGCAGGGAGCATGCCTGATCTACAACGAACAACGGATCTCTGACAGCAAACAACTGACAACCGGCGACCGTCCTATGCCCTTCCTGACCAAAAAGCATCTCTCCCGTCGCACCTTCCTGCGTGGAGCCGGGGCCGCCGTGGCTTTGCCTTGGCTGGAAGCCATGTTGCCTGCGGTCGCCACGCGAGCGCAAGCCGCCGCGGCGCTTACGCCGCCGCAACGGTTCGTCGCCGTGAACTACGGGCTCGGGTTTCACGGTCCGAATTTGTTTCCCAAGGAAGCCGGGGCAGACTACAAGCCGACGCCGTATTTGGAAGCGCTGGCCGACGTGCGGACCAAGTTTTCCGTGATCTCCGGGCTCTCACATCCCGACCAAAACGGTGCCAACGGCCACACTTCGGAACTCACGATTCTCACCGCCGCCAAACACCCGGGTCTGCCGGGCTTTAAGAACACGATCTCGTTGGATCAGTTCCTCGTCGAAAAGCTCGTGCCCGACGTGCGGTTTCCGTCGCTGCAACTCAGCGTCGGCGGCAACGATTCGTTGTCGTGGTCGGCCAGCGGCGTGAATCTGCCGGCCGAGCAATCGCCCGAGAAGATTTTCAAGCAGCTCTTCGTCAACGGCACGAAAGGCGAGGTTTACAATCAACTCGCCGAGCTGAAACGTGGGCGGAGCATTCTGGACACCATCAACGAGCGAGCCCGCGCGTTGCACAAAACGCTCGGAGCTCGCGATCAAGAGAAGTTCGATCAGTACCTGACGAGCGTGCGCGAGCTTGAATCGCGGTTGCAGGCTTCGTCGGCTTGGGCGGAGAAGCCGAAGCCGACGATTGAGCGTGAGCCGCCGAAAGACATCGCCGATCGGCTGGAGGTGATGGCCCGCTCGCGGCTGATGCACGAGATGATCGTGCTGGCTCTGCAGACCGATTCGACGCGATTCGTCACGCTCAAGTCTTCGGCGACCGGCGACGTGCCGAAGATTCCGGGGGTCGACACCGGCTGGCACGACCTGAGCCATCACGGACAGGACAAAGACAAGATCGACGAGTTGGCCAGAATCGAACGGGCCGAGTTCGGCGAGATCAACCATTTCCTTAAGTTGCTCGACGGCGCGAAAGAGGCCGGCGGCGCGGTGCTCGACCGCACGAGCGTGCTCTTCACAAGCAACCTGGGCAACGCCAGCAGCCACTCCTGGCGCGATCTGCCCGTGGTGTTGGCGGGCGGAGGCTTCAAGCACGGCACGCACGTCGTCGCCGGGCCGGCGGGGCACGACAATGCCCGCTACTGCAATCTGTTCGTGCAAATCGCACAGCGCATGGGCGCAGACGTCGAATCGTTCGGCTCCAGCAACGGCACCGCCGTGCCGGGGCTCGCGTAGTAGGCGTGCTGCGCGCTCCGTCGCCGGCCAAAACTTTGTTTGCCGGCGGCCTCGTCGATGTGAGACAATGGACGGTTTCTCAACGTGCCGAGACTCCGCCATGCCACGACATCCGAACAAAAAAGTTCAGCGCTCCCTCGGGGAGCCGCGTCAACAGCGAGCCGGGAGCATCGACGACCGGAGTCTTGCGACGCCGATCAAGTCTCGACGTAAGTCGCACTCGCGAATCACGACTTACGTCGATTTTGGCGACGAGAAATCGTGCGCCGCCGCGCACTCCGAATCGCGATTAGTGCGCGTCGGAGCGCTTACCAACAAGGGTGCGCACTACGCGATCGACTTAGTGCGCACGGCGCCTGCGCACTCGTAAGCAGGTCGTCGACGTAAGTCGCGCAAGCGAAGCGGGACTTACGTCGATGGGCCGCCGCCGCACGTCCGCTCGCTTCTGCGTCGGGGCCGGAGCGGCGTGGATCGTCTTGCTGTTGCTCCTCGCCGCTCCGGCCGGGGCCGAGACTGTTGCGCGGACCAACGTCGTGCTGATCGTCGCCGATGATTTGGGCGGGGCCGACCTCGGTTGCTACGGCAGCAAGTTTCATCGCACGCCGCAGCTCGACGCGTTGGCCGAAGCGGGCGTGCGGTTCACGGACGCCTATGCCGCCTGTCCGGTCTGTTCGCCGACGCGGGCGCGCTGCTGACCGGTAAAGTCCCGGCCCGGCTCAACCTCACCGATTGGCTTCCGGGCCGTGGTGATCGGGCCGATCAGAAATTGCTCCGTCCGCAAATTCGCCAAGCGTTGCCGCTGGAAGAAACGACGCTCGCCGAACATCTGAAACAGGCCGGCTATGCGACGGCTCACATCGGCAAATGGCACCTCGGCGGCGAAGGCTTCGGCCCGCGCGAACAAGGGTTCGACGTGAATGTCGGCGGCGATCACACGGGGAGCCCGCGCAGCTATTTCGCGCCGTACGTCGGCGGCAAGAAGGGGCAGAAAGCGGCGGCGATTCCCGGCCTCGAACAGCGCCGACGGCGAGTATCTCACGGATCGCCTGACGGACGAATCGTTGAAGTTCATCGACGCTAACGCGTCGAAGCCGTTCTTCTTGCATTTGGCTCACTACGGCGTGCATACGCCGCTCAAGGCCCCGGCCGAGACCACGGCGAAGTACGCAAGTTGGGACGGCGTGCCGCACGGCAAGCAGGAGAACCCGATCTACGCGGCCATGTTGGAACACGTCGACCGGAGCGTCGGCCGGATCGTCGAAAAGCTCGAACAACTCCAGCTGCTCGGCAGGACGCTGATCATCTTCACCAGCGACAACGGCGGGCTGGCGACGATCGAAGGCCCGAATACTCCGGCCACCAGCAACGCTCCGCTCCGCGAAGGAAAGGGCTGGCTCTACGAAGGAGGCATTCGCGTGCCGCTGATCGTGCATGCGCCGGAGTTCCATCAATCGCCGCCGAGTCGCCGAAAGTCGAGCAATCGGTTGCAACGCGGGATTGCGGTACGGTCGCCCGTCTGGAGTTGCGACATCTTGCCGACGATTCTTCAATTTACGGGTGTTTCGGAGCCTCAAAATCTCGACGGCCACAGCCTCATGTCGGAGTTGCGCGGAGAAGAGCCGCAGTCGTCGCGTGAACTTTATTGGCACTACCCGCACTATTCCAATCAAGGAGGCAAGCCCGGCGGCGCTGTTCGCATCGGGAATTGGAAGCTGATCGAGCACTACGAGTCCGGTAGGCACGAACTGTTTGATCTTTCGGCGGGACCGAATGAGTCCCGGAATTTGGCTGCGGAAAACCCGAGACAGGCGGAGATTCTTGCTGAAAGTTTGAAGTTGTGGCGGCAGAGAACCGGAGCTCGAATGCCGACGCCGAATCCCGACTATGTGCCGAACCTGCAAGCGGCCGACGGTTCGATCACGTTGCCGGCGCACGGCCGACGTTCATGGCGTGCAACTGCGTTACGAGCCTTTGCCGCACAAAAATACGCTCGGCTTTTGGACGAATCCCGACGACTACGCGATGCTTGAGTTCACGACCGTGAAGCCGGGGAAGTACGAAGTCGAGATTTGGCAGGGTTGCGGCAAAGGGCAGGGGGGAAGCGAAGCGACGGTGACGATCGCCGGACAAACGCTGAGTTTTACGGTGGAAGACACCGGTCACTTTCAGAACTTCGTCCCGCGCACGCTCGGCACTGTGCAGTTGGAGAAGCCCGGTCGCTACGTGCTGGAACTGCGTGCCGTGAAGAAAGCGAAGGCCGCGGTGATGGATTGCCGACAGATCGTGCTACGGCCGGCGAAGTGAAGAACGTGGAATGCATCGGCGAGCGGCCGGGGCATATCGCAGCGGCGCCCCAATTACTGGGTCTTCGCCTGCGGCTCCAGAACCAGCCACCCGACGTCGTCTTAAATGCCGGAGCCGTCGCTGTGGTGCTCGATTCGCGTCGCGGCCTGGGTGATGGTCGTTTCCGGCGGCACGCTTTGGGTGAGCCAGACGTTGCCACCGATCACGCTGCCGCGGCCGATGCGAATGCGGCCGAGGATCGTGGCGTTGGCGTACACGACGACGTCGTCTTCGAGAATCGGATGCCGAGGTTCGCCGGCGGCTTGGGGATCGTGCGAGCGATGAGCGATGCTCTTCGCGCCGAGCGTCACGCCGTGCGAAAGGCGAACCCTGTCGCCGATCACGGCCGTTTCGCCGATGACGACGCCGGTGCCGTGGTCGATGAAGAAGCTCTCGCCGATCACGGCGCCGGGGTGAATGTCGATGCCGGTGACGGCATGCGCGAGTTCGGCGATCATGCGGGCCACGAGCGGAGCGCCGAGCCGCAGCAGCACGTGAGCCAGACGATGGTGGATCACGGCCGTCATGCCGGGATAGCAGGCTAGGACTTCGTCGATGTTGCGAGCCGCGGGGTCCCCTTCGAACACGGCCCGCGAGTCGAGGTCGAGCAGTCGTCGCAGCTCGGGCAGTTCGGCGGCGAAGCGGCGCACGGTTTCGGCGGCCCTTTGAAACCGGGACGCCGGCGATTCGTCGGCCGTCTCAAACCGTAGCTCGCGTTCGACCTGTTCGGCGAGTTCGCCGAGGGCCAGATCGAGCGTACGGCCGACGAAGTAGTCGATGCTCTCGTTCGTCTGCTCGCGCCGGCCGAGGCGATTGGGAAACATGGCGGCGGCGAGGCCGTCGACGATGTCGGCCAGCACGCGACGCGAAGGGAGTTTGATCGGCGTGCGCCCGGCCCGGCGCTCGGCCAACGAAGCGTCGCGCAAGGTTCGCAACTGACGAACGATATCGTCGATCCCCCAATCCGCGCGGCCGATCGGGTTTGGCATTTGCTCGGTCGTGACCATTTCGCCGCAGTCCGTGAGGTATCAATCGCCGTAGACGCGGCGTCGTGAATTTAGAGACCCATGCCGACGAAGCCGCCGCGCTGCTCCCATTCCAGATCAGCCAGGAGCAGCCTCGCTTGCGTGCGGGTCACGTCCCCTTCGGCGATGTAGCGATCAAAGTCGACCATCACGGCCCGCGCGACCGAATCTTTCAGCCAGGCGACGATCGGCTCGGTGAGCCACACGCAGGTTTCGTGACGTAGGTCGATCTGCAAATCGGCGGCGACCGTTCGCTGGTCGGCGGGATCGGTCGTGAGCGTTCCTTCGAACGCGAATTCGAGCACGCCGTGGTCGTCGCTATTGGTGAGCCGGAAACGGCAGCGACCGTCGTGCAGATAGTAGGTGTTCAACGAGCCGTGCTTGCCGAGCGCCGACTCGATGCGCTCGCAACGGGCGCGGAAGCGGGGCGAGGCGTCGAGCGGCACGTCGAAGCGGCTGATCGAACGTAACGGCAGGCACTCAAAACGGATATCGACGGGACGCTCCGGGGCGGCGGGAGTGTTCATCGGGCACCTCCAAGAAATTCGGCGGCGGATTCGTCGAACCGGTAACCGACGCCGCGAATCGTCTGCAATCGCTTCCCCGCAGGGCCGAGCTTGCGACGCAGGTTGACCATTTGGACGTCGATCGAGCGATCGTCAACGGGATAATCGGGGCCTTTGTACGCCAGCACGATTTGGCGGCGTGAGAAGACCACGCCCGGCTGCTCGGCCAGCACGACCAACAGGTCGAACTCGCTCTTGGTGAGCGGGCAGATACGGCCGGCGACTTCAACCTCGCGACGGCGGCGGTCGACCGTGAGATCGGAGAACGCGAGGATCGGCCGCCGACGAGCGGCTTGCGATTCGTCGACCGGCGGTTCGGCGGCGGCCGTCGTCGGTGCGGCGATCGACATCGTCGTCACGTCGCCCAAGCGGCCGAACTTGCGATGCAGGAGCGCAAGCACTTCGTCGAGCGCGGGATGTTCGACCGGCGTCGCGACGTCCGAGGTTTCGCGAACGAACACGATGACGGCGGTCGGCGGCGGCGCAACGGCTGCGACCGGCGACGGCAAGGCAGGTGACGAAAGCCGCGGCCACGACGGCGAAGCGATAGCGGAAGTGCTCACGAAGTCGATCCTCGGGATTTAGGTGTCCCGGGGAGCAACGCGATTTGCGTACCATGAGCGAGCCGGCGGCGTGATTACCGAGGATTTGCAACTTCCGCGGCTACCGGAAGGGCTCAGCCGTGGGATTCACCGGGTTGGCCGTGGTATTTGACGGAAAAAGGGCCGTGATTCACCGGCCGCGGCCCGGTCTGAGAAGCAGGCCCTAGAGACGAAGTCGGACGATTACCGACGATTCGGCGACGCGAACGTTTTGTTTCGCGGCCGGCGCGGCGCTTGCGTTAAGCGGTTTCGGCCGAAGGAGGAGATTCGCAACGAGAGCGAACTCAATCAGCCGGAGGCGTGTCATACCGGTCTCGCCGCCGGATTTCGGCGCGAGCGTGAGGGGAGGAGTTTCGGTCATGAGAACTTGTTGTTGTCGACTGCATGTCGTCCGAATTTCGCCGAACGAATTGCTTTCCAATACATGCATGCTCGATGAAGGAACCTGTCATGACCGCTCTGCTCGAAAGAAACCGTAACGCCTCGCCGAATCCGGAAGCCGGCGACTCTTCACAATCGTCCGCGGATAAACTGATCGCTCTGCGCGTGGCCCACGCTTTGGCAGAAACGCACGTCCCGATTCTCCGCACCTTGCAGGTCGAAGTTCATGACGGCGCGGTGACGCTCCGCGGTCGGGTGCGAAACTATTACGAGCGCCAACTGGCTCACGTGCGGGCCAAGCGCGTGCCGAACGTCCGTCACGTGACGGAAGACATCAGCGTGGCGACGCGCCCCGGCGATGCGACCGGCCTGCAACTCTGGAGCAGCGACGTGCTGCCGATCGATCTGGCGCGACGATCGGCGTGACAATGCGATCAGCGACCGGGTGACTCGCGCTGTAGGGGACGTCCTTCACGGCGCTTCGCGCCCGACGGCAATTCCGGAACGCCACGGAGGGCGTTCCCTACAGCGGTCGCTTTAGTGCACGAGTTGCGGCGGCGGGTTCTTGGCGAGGTCGGCTTCCCATTCGGCCAGCCGACGCTGAAGATCTTTAAGAACGTCCGGCCGACGGTAACCGAGGTCTTGTCGTTCGCCGACGTCGTTGGAAAGATCGAAGAGCAGCGGCAATTGTCCGTCGAGCACGTACTTCCAATTGCCGTGGCGAATCGCTTTCTGATAGCGATCGCTGCGGGCGACTCGCCAAAAGAACGTACGCTCGACTTCGGATGCGTCGCCGCGCAGGATCGGCAGCAGATCGATGCCGTCGAACGGCGTTTCGGCGCTCGGCATCGCGCCGCAAGCGGCGGCGATCGTGGCGGTCAGGTCCATCGTGATTGCCGGTTGTCGCACAACTTTGCCTTTCGGCAATCCGACCGGCCAGCGAGCGAGGCAGGGAACGCGGATGCCTCCTTCCCAGAGCGATTGCTTATGGTTGAACAGCGGGCGATTGTCGCTGAGCCGCTCGCCGCCGTTGTCGCTGGAGAAAAGAAAGAGCGTGTCTTCGAGCTCGCCTTGCTTCTCTAATTCGACCAGCATTTCACCGACGCCCCGGTCGATGCGCTCGACCATCCGGCGGTAGTCGTCGCGCGTGCCGCGGTACATGTCGTTCGGATCCATGCGCGACGCGGGATCGTCCGGCGTTTGGAACGGAAAGTGAACCGCGTTGTACGGCACGTAAAGCAAGAACGGGCCTGCCGGAGCGCGACGGCGAATGAAGTCGACGGCCCGCGCGTTGTAGAGATCGGTAAGATAGCCTTCGACTTCGACCGGCTTGTCGCCGTCGCGAAGCTGATCGGTGCCGTCTTTGTAGCGATGCGTGTAGAAATCGGCGTGCCCGAGCAGGTTGCCGAAGTATTCGTCGAAACCGTGCGCGAGCGGGCCGAACTCGGGCTTGTAACCGAGGTGCCATTTGCCCACGCAGCCGGTCGCGTAGCCGGCGGTTTTTAGCAGCTTGGCGATCGAGGGTTGCGTCGTCGGCAACCCGAGGGCCAGTTTGTCGTCGATCGGTTCGTAACGGTCGTCCTTGCGAATGCTTTGCTCGGCCGAGAATCCCAGCGCCCATTCGAAGCCGGTCCGTTGTTGCCAGCGGCCGGTGATGAAGGCGCAGCGCGTGGGAGTGCAGACCGGCGCGTTGGAGTAGAAGTCGGTGAAGCGCAGACCTTCGCGGGCCAGGCGATCAATGTTGGGCGTCTTGATGTCAGTGCAGCCGTACGCGCCGATGTCGGCATACCCGAGGTCGTCCACAAGGACGAAGACGACGTTGGGCTTTTTCGGCGCCGCGGCGAATCCGGGCGCTGCGGCGCCGACGGCCGCTAAGAGGGACACGACGAGCGAAAGAGTGCGGCGCATGGAACGGCTCACAGAATATAGGATCGCGCATGACGCAGAACTTCGCGGCCGAGAATACGTGCGCCGCGCGCCACAAGCAAGCGGCAGCCCGCATCGGCCGCTTTACCGTGCTTCGCGCCAGGGCTAAAATCGCGGCGTTTTAACGTCCCAAAACGTCGTATGAGCGAGCGGAGTTATGAGCGCCGAAGCACGTGTGAAAGAGTTGGGTCTGGAACTGCCGCCGCTGCCGAAGCCGGGGGGCGTGTACAAGCCGGTCGTCGTTGTCGGCAATCTCGCCTATGTTTCCGGCCACGGACCGTTGCGGACGGACGGCACGCTAATCACCGGCCGTGTCGGCGACGATTTAGACAAAGAAGCCGGCTATCAAGCGGCGAGGCAAGTCGGCCTGACGATTCTCACGACGCTCAAGGCGCAACTCGGCAGCCTCGACAAAGTGAAACGCGTGATCAAGACGCTCGGCATGGTGAACGCCGCAGCCGACTTCACGCAGCACCCGGCCGTGATCAACGGCTGCAGCGAGTTGTGGGGCCAAGTTTGGGGGGAAGAAAACGGAATCGGAGCACGGAGCGCCGTCGGCATGGGATCGCTGCCGGGGAATATTGCCGTCGAAGTGGAAGTGATCGTCGAGTTGAACGTGTAGCAGCTCGGCATGGCTCGCCGTTCGCTCACTACGTGAAATGAAAAAAGGTCCCGGGGAGACTCGCTCCCCAGGACCTTTCTGTTTATCGAGCTTTGCCGCGCGACTTTACTTCTCGTCGCCCGCCCCCGGTTCCGCGATGCAGAACACATGGGTCTTGTTGGCGATGAAGAGCTTGTTGTTGGCAACCACCGGCGTGGTGTACACCGAGTTGCCCATTTCGTTGACGATCGGTTCTTCGTATTCCTTCGAGTGCTTGAAGACGCAGATCTTGCCTTCTTCGTCGCCGACGTAAACCTTGCCGTCGACGATCATCGCCGAGCCCCAGCAGGCGGCGAGTAGGTCGTGCGTCCAGTAGGGAACGCCCGTCTTGGCATCGACGCAGTGGAACAGACCGCTGAAGTCGGCGATGTAGAGCAGGTCGTCCTTGATGCAAACGGTGCCGCACGTCCGGTGCATCTGCTCTTCCCAGGCAAACTTCTTGTTGCCGTCTTTGTCGAACTCGCTGTAGTGCCAGACTACGCCCGAGTTCGGGTTCGGCCGCGCGACTTCCCCTTCTTCCTCGATCACGGCCTGCAAGCGGCGGTGCGGGATCGGGGTCTTGGGGTCTTTGATGTTGAAGGCGAGTTCGCCCGAGATGTCGCCGCGCTTCTTCGGATCGATGCACCAAAGGTGCCCGATCCCTTCGCCGTGTTCCGGGTCTTGGCCGACGGCCAGATACACCAGATCGTTGTAAATCACCGGGGTGGCGATGATTTCGTTCCGCGTTCCGCGACCGCCGAGGATGTACTTCGAGGTCTTCGGGTTGGCGTCGAACTTCCAAAGGAGCTCGACCTTGCCGTCCTTGCCGGCGTCTCCCTTGAACGAGTAAAGCCAGCCGTCGCCGCCGGCGAAGATCACTTGCGGCACGCCGTCGATCACGGCATAGGCCGGGCTCGACCATTGACCGTGCAGAATGTTCAGGCCCGGGCTGCCGTCTTTCCAGAGCAGTTTGCCGGTCTTCTTGTCGATGCCGAGGAAGCTCGGGGCATTCGGGGCCGGCAGGTTGATGTGACCTTCATCGACGCCGTTGGACGTGCAGACGAAGAGAATATCGCCGGCGTCAGTCACCGAGCAGGAGCACATGTTGTGCTGCGAGACGCCGAGCTCGTTCATCATGTCGAGTTGCCAAATCACGTCGGCTTCGTCTTTATCGGTGACGTTCAGCACCTTATAGACGCCGAGCTTGGCACCTTCCATTTGCATTTGGATCACGCGTTCGACGCCGCCTTGTTGGCACTTGCCGACGAAGCTGCTCGGTCGCTTGCCCGGTTCCACTTTCACTTCAGCCGGCAGTTCGAGGCCGGCGGCCGTGAAGAGCTTACGCATCGGTTCGCTGATCTTGCCGGCCTTAAGCTCGGTGAGCATCGCTTCGAGCTTGTCGAGCTTCGGATCATCGTTCTTCATCACGTCGAACAAGCGGACCGGTTCGTTGACGATCGGTCCGTCGTCTTCACCGTCGTGGAAGCCTTCGGTATCGACGCACAGCACGAGGCCGCGGCTGGTGACGAACCAGAGCTTGTCCCCTTCGACGAGCGGCGAGCAGCAGATGCCTTGCATCGGCCAATCGTGAACGCGGCCGGTCGGAAGCTTTTCGCTGGAGTGTTGCCAGAGGAACTTGCCGTCCTTCTCATCGAACGCGATGAGACAGCCGAGGTCGACGTTGGCCGGAAACCGCTTTTGCCAGCCGGCGCCGTTGTTCGTGCCGACGTAAACCTTACCGTTGGCGACGACCGGATTGCCGTAGGTTTGCGAACCGACTGCCGCGGCCCACTGCACGTTTTCCGAGGCCTCGCTCTTCTCAAATTTGCCGTCGTTCAGGTAGCTGTCGCCCAGGTTGAATTCCGCGGCGATGTTTTTGCCTTCGGGAATGTTGTTGCGGACGGACGAGCCGCCCCATTGATTCCAGTCGCTCTTCTTGACGCCGTAAACCGGAGCGGGCTTCGACTCTTTGCCGGCCAGCGCGGCTTGCGGCGGAATGAACCCGACGACGTCTGCGACGGTTTCGGCCGACGGCGCGGCTTTGGCGTCGGCCAGAGCGACGACGACCGGCTCCTTGGCTTCCTTCTTCGTTTCCGTCTTGGCGACTTCCACTTTGGGGGCGGCCGTCTTCGCAGCTTCCGGCGTCGCCGCCGAGTTCTTCACGGCCGTGATCGCCGCTTCTTCCTTCGGGTCGTCGATGTTCGTCTTCGCTTCGACGCGCGGTTCGGTCTGAGCTTCCTTCGGCACGGCAGGCGGGGCTTTAGCGGCTTTCGCTTCGGCCGCTTCGGTCGCCGTCACCACGGCTTCAACCGGCGGCTTCGCGGCCGGCTTCAGTTCGGTCTTGGCATCGGCCGACTTGGCCGGCTCCGGCTTCGGAGCGTCAGATTTCTTCTCGACCGGCTTGGCCGTGGGCGAAGGAATCGTGCCGTCGGCTGGCAGCGACTTGGTCGAACTGAAGTCGACCACCGGCGGAGCGTGCGGCTCGGTCGACGCCGGGACGGCGGCCGTAGCAGAACCGGAGCCTGCGGCGCCGCTTCCGCTGCCCGAGCCTTGAGGCTTCGAATCGCAGCCGGTCGTGAAGACGAGGCTCGCCGCACAAAGGCAAGCGAGATAGCGACGCAACGAAAATTTCATATCGAAGATCCTTCGGGTCGTGCAGACGATTCGGCAAGTGCTTGAGGCTGCTGTTCGATCTGCGTGTTCGATGAACGGAGTCGGCCGGATCGCGCCGCCAACGCGGCACGATCCGCACGGTGCTAGTTGGGCGTCACGGTGATGTTGTCGTACGTTACTTCGGCGTCGCTGGCGTTGCCGAAGATGCCGGGGCTGCCGACCAAGTTGCCGACTTCGTCGGTCCCTTCGATCGACCATTCGGCGGGTTCCGGATCGCCCTTCTTCCAGGCTTTGCCCTTGAGATGGGCCTTCTCGCCGTCAGTCTCTGGCCAACTTAAGGATGTACGTAACGCCAGGTTCCCACTTGAACGGCGCGTTTACGGCGAAACGGTTCTGCAATTGGGCCGTCCACGAGCGAATCTGCAACTGTTGGGCGTTGCCCATCATGTCGAGCGTGTAGCGCTGCGCGATCAAGCCCATGTCGGGGAGCTTCGCGCCGTCGGTCGTGTCTTTCTTCGCGCCGCTCACTTCCGCTTGGATCGTGTAGTCATGCAGGTCGGTCGGGCCGAACCAGCTTTGGCTGCGCGTACCTTTCGGAATCGTGGTGACTTTCACCATCGCGCTGTTGTTTTCTTTACGGCGAATCTTATGGCGATAACGAACGCCGATCCACGTCGGGTACGGTTCTCCTTCGAGCACGCCCGTAACGGGGTTCGGCACGTCGATCGCGACATCTTCGAAATCGAACGACCACGGCAACGGCGGAACGATTCGCACGCGGGCCTTGCCGGCAAGCCCGCCGGCTTCCACGTTCACGTACGTGCCCACGTGCTTCGGTTCGCTCGCGGCGGTGAAGGTGCCCGAGGAGTCAATTTCGCCGCCGGCGACGACGGTGAACTTGGCGTCGGTCGCATCACCCACGAACTGCCCGCGGACGTTATAGAGCTTCACTTTGAACGCTTGCTTCTCGCCCGGCTTCATGAGCACTTCGGCCGGCACGACTTGCACCTGGGCCGGAGTCTTGTCGGTGATTTCGTCTTCTTTTGGCGGAGCAGGACGTTCGGTCGCGGCCGGCTGGGCGTCTTTCAGGCCGATGCAGTACATCGCCTCGATCGACGGCAGATAGATGCGACCATGCGAAACGGCCGGCGAACCGTGGATTTCTTCGCCGTTGGGGAAACGGAGCTTATGCGCGACCTTAGCGCCTTTTTCATCGGGCTCGATCACGTGCCAAGCGCTCGTGGTGCAGGCGTAGATGCGACCGTCGGCGTATACGGGGCTGGCCCGCATGATCGAGCCGACCAAGCGGACCGGCCGGCAGATTTGTTCGCCCGTCTTGGCGTCGAGCACGTAGCAGATGTTGCCGTCGTCAAAGGCGTAAACCCGATCACCGACCAACAGCGGCGAACTCTTGCCGACCATCTGCTTCTTGTTGCGCCACAAAGCGCCGGAAGCCGTGATATCGCCCGCCGCCTCGAGCCCCTTGATCGCCGCGACGGCGCCCATGCTGCTGTCGTCGGGGTTTTCTTCGCTCTGGCCGGCGTACACGACGTCGTTCGCGATAAGCGGCGAGACGTTCAAGCCGCGGAGCGAAAGTTGATAGTTCCAAAGCGGCTTGCCGGTGCGCGGTTGAAAGGCCCAGACGCGGCCGTCGCCGGAGCCGAACACCATCGCGGCTTGTCCGCCGATCGTGCCCATGAACGGCGTGCTATAGGTCGTATCGTCGGGACGCAAGCTCGTGCCGTTGAACCACACGACCTCGCCCGTGGTTTTGTTGAAGGCGATGAAGCGATGGGCGGGAATCGAGAGCTCGCCCCAGTTCGTCATGACGGCGCTGATGAGCACGAGATCTTCGTAGACGACGGCGACGTTCGTACGTCCGCCGTACGTGCTGAGCAGGCCGAATTCTTCATTCAGCGATCGGCTCCAGATGGTCTTGCCGGTTTCGCCGTCGATGCATTGGAAGTAGCCGCAGACGCCCATGGCGTAGATGTGGCCGGTCGACGGATCGCCGACGACGGCACCCCAGGCCACGCGTTCGGCGGGAACGTCGGAGAGGAATACGTTGAACTTGTTCTCCCAAAGAATCTTGCCGGTGGCGGCGTCGGCACAGATGACCTTCTCGCCTTCCTTGGTCGACTCCGGGTTGCTGCGGGCCAACGTATAGAGCTTGCCGTTGAGCACGATCGGCGACGACCGCGTGGCCAACTCCGTATTCTTCCAGAGTAGATTCGTGCCTTCGAAATCCCATTCGGCCGGCAGACCGGTTTCGCGCGAGATGCCGTTTTGCTCCGGCCCGCGCCAACTTGGCCAATCGAGCGAATCGGCGGCCGCGGCGATGCTGCCGGTCAGGACTAGCCCGCATGTCAGCGAAGCGGCCAGCGAGCGAACGGAGCGACGTACAAACGAAAGAACGTCCATAGAGTTCTCAGGGCGCAAAGTCGGTAGGGTATTTCGAGAGTCGGCGACGGACTAAGTGGAGCGCGGGGCAGGGGCTGCGGCGTCGAGATAGTTGCCGCAAACCGGTCGTGGCGGGAGAAATAAAGAATACGCAGCGGAAAAACGGCGAGCAAGGAGCCAAGAACCGCGCAGATCGGCAAGAAAACCGCGGAAATTCCGACGAAAGTCAGAATGTCGCCCAGCCCCGCAGGCGGCGGTTAGTGCCACTTCTGGAGTTCGATGATGTTTCCCTCGGGGTCCGTCATATAGATGAGGGTTAATTTGCCGGCACCGGCAATATCGAGGGTTACAAGCTTTCCCACGTCGCGACCGCTGCGTGCCAAGATTTCGGCTCGCTTTTGATCGACGTCATCAACTTCGAACGCCAAGTGCTGGAAGCCGGGGCGATGCAACTCGGTCGGCGGGTGAGCCGCGTTCTTCTCGTAAGTAAATACTTCGAGCGTCGGGCCGTTTTCGCCGTGCCCGGGCAACCGCAAGTGCCGTCCGCGAATGCGGACATTCGGCATGCCGGTGAGGTCGTCCGTGAGCGGGCCGCGGTGATCGCGCTCGGAGCTTACCGGAACGCAATCGAAAACTTCGATGTAGAAGTCGGCCAACCGGTGCCAATCGTCGGCAATGAGATTGGTGTGTGCGTAACGGATACCCATAGTCGAGCGGTCTTCCGGTTGCGTGAACGGTGGAAGGCGGGCAAGTGCTGCCGGCGTCGGTAGTGCCGCAGAGCGAGAATCTAGGAGAATAACAGAAGCCCTAAGGCCCTTCTACCCGCGCAGAGTGGCCCTGCCGGCAGCCGGATAATCGGCAAAGTTTGCCCGCCTTGCGCGACGCGAAATGTTTGCGCCACGAGCAACGTAAACCATTTGGTGAAAATTACTTCCGGCGTTCAAGGCGGATTCTTCGGCACGCCGATGAGGTTCGTGGTCCATAAGATGCAAACGGCGCCCAACGGCCCGTTGCGACATCGGCTGCCGTACCTGGTACCTCGAGCCACGGAAGGGCTCGACGGCACTGATGTTCATAACTTGCGAACTGTGGGTTCCGACCCACGCCGCTACGCCGAACGAACCGACGGAACGACCTCTGAAGTTGAGTTTGCGCCCGCACGGCAGGAAGCCTGCGCGGCGCGATTTCAACTTCGCTTCAGCAGCACAAGAGGTGCGCTCCCGCGCGGTGAGCTAGGTTTGGCAGGCGCTGCCCCAGTTCCATGCAAAGGAGATGTTGCTCGATGAAATTCTCTAAGTTTCTTGGGCGCTGATCTAAGTCGCCGGGCTCTGTAGCCAAAGCTTCGGAGCCGGCCTGCTTGATCGCATGGTGGGTGGCGGATGCTGCAGCCCTTCTTGCTGCGAACCCTCCTGCTGCGATGCGGGCAAGGCTTGTCATGATCCGGCTTGCGGCCAAGCGGCCTGCGATCCGGGTTGCGGTTCGGCCGGCGACGGCTGCTGCGACCCGTGCGGCAGCGGCTGCTGCAAGTCGGGCTGCGGTTTGTTCTCGGGCCTTCGCGGCCTGTTGAACCGCGGCTGCTGCAACAGCGGTTGCAACACCGGCTGCTGCGAAGCCACCTGCGGCAACGCGGGCAACGGCTGCACGGCTTGTGCTGATCCGGCTTGCGGCAAGGCCGCTTGTGCCGACCCGGCCTGCGGCCAAGCCGCTTGTGCCGATCCGGCTTGCGGTCAAGCTGCTTGCGATCCGTCGTGCGGCAACGCCGGTAACGGCTGCTGCGCTCCGGCTTGCGGTAGCGGCTGCTCGAGCGGTTGCTGCAAGCGTCTCGGTATCCTCGAAGCCCTCCTGGGCGTCGGCGGCTGCCGTAAGAGCTGCTGCAACGACGGTTGCTGCGAAGCCACCTGCGGCAACGCGGGCAACGGCTGCTGCGACAAGGCTGCTTGCTGTGATCCGGCTTGCGGTCAAGCCGGTAACGGCGGCTGCTGCGATCCGTGCGGTTCGGATTGCTGCAAGAAGGGCTGCGGCGGTCTGCTAGGCAACCTGTTCAAGCGTCGCTGCTGCAACACCGGCTGCTGCGAAGCCACCTGCGGCAACGCGGGCAACGGCTGCACGGCTTGTGCTGATCCGGCTTGCGGCAACGCCGCTCCGTCGTGTGCCGCTCCTTCGTGTGCTGCCCCGACGTGCGCCGCTCCGGCTTGTGCGGAACCGGCTTGTGCCGCTCCGGCTTGTGCCGAACCGGCCTGTGCTGCTCCGGCTTGTGCGGAACCGGCCTGTGCGGCCGCTCCGACCTGCGGTGCTGAAGCTCCGGCTCCGGCCGCTCCGAAGGTCGCTCCGAAGAAGGAAAAGGGCCCGATGCCTCCTCCTCCGATGGTCGATCCGTCGGCCACGATCCGCAGCGGCCGCTCGATTGCTCACGCTTATTAATCCAAGCTTGAGCCGAGCGAAAGCTGGGTGCTGCTGAAAACAAGGCCGGCCCGGGAGTAACATCCCGGGCCGGTTTTTTTGTTTCATGCGCCGTTGAGCCGAGATCGATTCGCCGGCGTCAATAAGCGTTCTGTCGCTTCAGCACTGTGAACACCGTGCGGAAGAGTATCTTCAAATCCAGCCACGGCGACCAATCGCGAATGTATTGATGGTCGCACTCTACACGCTTTTCCATCTTCTCGAGCGTATCGGTCTCTCCGCGCCAGCCGCTCACTTGAGCCAAGCCGGTAATGCCCGGCTTCACCTTGTGCCTGAGCATGTAGCCTTGAATCTGTTTGCGGAAGTGCTCGTTGTGCGCGTTGGCATGCGGCCGCGGGCCGACGAGCGACATCGTTCCTTCCAACACGTTGAACAACTGCGGCAGCTCGTCGAGCGATGTCTTCCGCAGAAAGCCGCCGATCGGCGTCAGACGGCTGTCGTTCTTCTTGGCCTGCGTGACGACGTCGCCGTTTTCGCAAACCTTCATCGAGCGGAACTTCCAAACGTCGATCGGTCGACCGTCGAGGCCGTAACGTTTCTGTTTGAAGAACACCGGCCCGCGCGAAGTGAGCTTCACCGCCAAGGCGATGAACGCCATCGGCACGGCGGCGGCGGCAAGCAGCAAGCTGCCGATCGTCACGTCGAGGATTCGCTTCACCATGCCGTCGACGCCGTAGAACGGATTTTCAAAAATGCTCACGGCCGGCAATCCGCCGACGTTGATCCAGCGCGAATGGAGCAACTCGTACACGTAGAAATCCGGCACGAGGTAGACGCTGGCCGTCGTGTCGGCCAAGCGCGCGAGCACGCTCTTAATGCGGTTCTCGGCCCGTAGAGGCAGCGTGATGTAGATCATGTGCACGCGACCATCGGCCGCTTGGCGTACGAGCTCGTCGATATTGCCGACGCACGCCATCACGTCGGTCGGCTTCGCGGCCCGACGTTCTTCCGGCCGGTCGTCGAAGAACCCGACGGTCCGCAATCCGCTCCACGGCGCCTTCTCGATATTCCGAGCCAGTTGAAAGCCGATTTCGGTGCAGCCGACGATCGCCAAACCGCGGACATTATGACCTTTGGCCCGGCGCCGACGTTGATACAAGCGCAGCGCCGTCCGTAGCCCGAGGACGCAAGCCGGTGCGGTCGCCAGCCATACCAGAGCGCCGCCGCGCGTCAGTTCGCCGCACAGCGGCTCGAGCATATTGAAGAAGAAGCCCATCAACACGAGCGCCGGGACGCAGAGGCTCCAGGTGAGTCCGGCGCAGAACAATTCACGTTCGCCGGAGACGCCGTGCCAGCTGCGATACAGCCCCGTGATCTCCGCAACCAAGTGAAACAACACGACGGCGCTGACCGCGGCCGTGATGCCGGATTGCCCGACTTTCGCCTCGAACAGCGCGGCGGCCAAGTACAACCCGGCGAAGATGCCGACGACGTCGGTCACGCGCAGAATCACGGCCAAGAGCGAAGTGTGCTGTTGTATGCGGCGCGTACTCATGGATACCCGTTCTCGGTGCGAAGGTTCGAGGGCGCGCATAGCCCTCCACCCAAGAATAGGTCGCAGAACGTCGCATCGGCCGGGTGCAGTCGTACGTCGCCGATGGTCGTCGGCGTCGGCAAAACCGTTACATTCCCAACTTGCCCGCGACGGCCTTGCCGAAGATCACCAAGCCGATCCCCAGGCCGACGGTCGTGACCAGCCCGACGACGAGCATCAGGGCCGCTCCTCCGCAGCCGACGTTCTGCGTCCGCGGAATGCCGTGGGCCGCTGCCAACGCCTCGACCGCGTCCTTGGCGTCTTTCAAACCTTCGCCGGTTCGCTCGCGATGGAGCTTGATGGCGGCGATCATGTTGCCGCGGCGGACGAGTTCGAGAATCTCGTTCTCTTCCATGGTCGCCGGCGGCGGCACGACGCCCCCGTCGCTGAATGCCTGCCGTCCGGCTTCCATCGCTTCGACGGCGTCTTTAGCCTCGCGCAAGCCGGAACCTGTGCGCTCGCGGAAAATACGAATGGCCTCGATCTTCCGACCGTCGCGAATCAGCGACAGCACTTCGTTGACGAAAGCCGCATCGATCCCGCCGCCGCCCGCTGCGTTTGCCGCGGCTTGTTTCAACGGTGCAGAGGATGCGGGGAGGTCGGCCGTTTGCACGAGCCACGCCTTGCACTTCTCGCAACGTGCCGAGCCTCGGGCGTTTTCAAAACCGCAGATCGGGCACTTCGTCGCCATGACCGTACGCTCCTGGAGTTCCGATCATTGTACGCGCAACGAGCGGCAATAAAAAAACGCGGCGAGGTCGAAACCTCGCCGCGTCGTAAAACGGATGGCATAGCCTGTGCTTCGCGTCTTGATCAGTCGCCGCGGAGCTTGATGCCGTATTGCGTGAGCTTCTCGCGAACTTCGTTTAGGCTCGTGACGCCGAAGTTCTTGCATTCCAGAAGTTCGTCGCCCGTGCGACGAACCAACTCGCCGACGGTTTGAATGTTCAAGCGAACCATGCACTTGCGCGCCCGCACCGAAAGGTTCAGGTCGGCGATGCTCTTGTTCAGAATGGCCGCTTCGTCCGGGCTCAACGATTCCGGCTCGTAGCTCACTTCCGGCCGGCTGCGCTCGTGCGCGAGTTGACCGAGTTCGAGCCCCTTCGAGGCCATCATTTCCTTGATTTCGTTCAGGCTCGTTTCGCCGAAGTTCTTGCTGGAGAGCAATTCTTGCTCCGTGCAGCGAGCAAGATCACCCAACGTCATGATGCCCATCTTTTGCAGGCAGTTGCGGCTGCGCACGGACAGCTCGAAGTCGCTGACCGGAATGCCGTAAACCTGATTGAGCCGTGCTTGCTTGGCCTTTTCGGTTTCGTCGTAAACCGCGTCGGTCGAGGCTTGCGCGTCCTTCAAGTAGAGACGAGCCCGCGGATCGTTCGGGTATGCGTCGAGAATGCGCTGGTAACACTGACCGGCGGACTTGAAGTTGCCGCGATCTTCGTACAACACGCCCAAGTTCAGCAGCGCACCGACGTGCGTCGGGAAGCGAGCGGCCGACTTTTGGTAGAGGTCCAAAGCCAATTCGTCGTTGCCGCGACGATCGTTTTCAACGGCCAAGCCGAACAGCGCGCCGGGATGGCCCGGGTCTGCTTCGACGGCCCGTTCCAGCAGCGCGACGACTTCTTGCGGATTGCCGCCCAACGTGGCGACCGTGGCGCTACGTTGATAAAGGTATTCGGCCGTGTGTTCGACTGCGCCCGAGAGCGTATCGAGCATTTGCAGAGCAACGGTCGCGTTGCCCGCGTTGCGCGAGGCGTCGGCGCGAGCCAACGTGCAGTCGTCGCTCGGGAAGCCGGCCTTCGCGGCTTGCTGATAGGCTTCGTCGGCGCCCTTGTAATCGCCTTGCGCGAACTTCGCCTTGCCCAGATAAAACAAAGCCAGCGCGCCGCCGTCGGCGGTGCTCAAGGTCGCCGTCGCCAGCCGGTTGCGACCGAGCAGGTAATAACAGATGCCGAGCCGGACCTTTTGAGCGGGCGTCGGATTCTCGTTGGCTTCCAACTCGCCGACCCCGTCGGCCAAAGCGCGGAAGTTCGAAGTGTCGGCCGTGATGGCCTGCGAGGCTTGTTTCACTTCCGCCGGCGACAGCGGGCTGTTCGAAAGAGCGAGTTGCTTGACGTCCGAATCCAAACCTTGCGACATAACCGTTTCCTCAATGCTGCCCCGAATCCGGAACTCAAACCTAGCGACCGTCACACGAACGGATCGTCGACCGCTGTACCCCGCGCAACTTTGCCGCTCGCCGTAGCGTCGGCAAACTCCAGACGGCGTTAGGAGACGCCGCGCCACACAAACGAATCGGCCCCGTCGCACGGTCGTCGACGCGGAACCTGAAATTATGGAGGTTATTCGTCGATCGAACAACCGCCGTGCCCGTTCCCGGAAGATCCACGCAAAAAGCCGCGGCGGACACGATGGTGTTCCGCAGCGGCCTTGCTCAGAGCCACCTGCGGGATTCGAACCCGCGACCCCCGCTTTACGAAAGCGGTGCTCTACCAATTGAAGCTAAGGTGGCGTATGGAGTTCCGTCGACAAAGCGAAGGAATTTCGTAAGTTACGCCGGCTGCGGCAGATTCGTCAAGTCCTGCCGCCGGACCGGCCTTCGCCGCGGGGCAAATCTCGCTCTAACTTGTTTACCGGCAGACGCTTGCCGCAAATTCCCCGGCCTCGCCGGAAATCAGGCCGGCGCGTCGAGGCAGTAATCCAGACCCATCTCCGCGTACGAACGTTCGGCGCTCTTGTTCGAAGTACAAGAGTTGCCGACGCTGCAGGAACATTCGGCTCTCCACCTTCCGCTGGGCCCGCCGAAATAGATTCTCGTGCCCCGCCAACGGCCCGCCGGCGTTCATTCCCCGGCATGTCCAAGCCTCGGCCGCCGCTCGCCCCAACCCTTGTTCCAAGATTTCATCGTCGAGAGCCGCAAACTGCCGAAACGACCCGGGGTCCCCCTGGCGGGCACAGCGGCCGAACAGCTGCCGATCGATCCGCGCGGATTCGTGCAGCTCCGTGCCGACGACATGCAGCCCGCCGGCCGCTTCGGCCGCGTCGTCTAAACCGATGTCCGTTCCACGGCCGGCCATGTTGGTCGCCACCGTCACTCGGCCCGCCTCGCCGGCCCGTTCGACGATATTCGCTTCCTCCTTCAAGCGGTGGGCGTTCAAGACCGAATGCTGAATGCCTGCCGCGGTCAGCAATTCGGAGAGGCGTTCACTCTTGTCGATGGAGCGCGTGCCGATGAGCACCGGCCGACCGGCGGCCCGCATCGTGCGCACCTCGTCGACCACGGCATGCCATTTCTGTTCGGTGTTCCCCAGGACGATCGTCGGTAGTTGCTCACGCCGACTCGGTCGATGCGTGGGTATCGGCAGCACGTCGGTCCGATACATTTTTCGGAGTTCGGCCCGCGCGGCCGACGCCGTGCCGGTCATGCCGGAGAGAATCGGATATCGGCGAAAGAACGATCTCGCCGTGACCCGCGCGAGCTGGCCGTCGTTGAACTGAATCGGAATTCCTTCTTTTGCTTCGATCGCTTCATGCACGCCGTCCTGCCAACGTCGACCTTCTCCCGGCCGGCCGGTGAATTCGTCGATGATCAGAATCTCAGGCTTGTCGGTCTGCGGATTCGTCCGCACTACGTACTCGCGCTCGCGTTGATAGTCGCGGGCCACGCGCAAGGCGCGCTCCAAAAAGTCGTAGAGTTGCGAAAGCGCCAGACTTGCCGCTTCCGGCGGTTTTTGCAACTCGCGCGAGCGGCGTCGGCCGTCGGCCGTAAGTTGCCACTGGCGCGGACGTTCTGAAACGAAGTAGTCGGTCCCTTCTCGCAACTCGCCGATCGCCTGCGAAGCCCAGCGGTAGCAGACTTCGTCGCGTCGCTGGCTGGCCGTAGTGCTCGCATTGGGGGGCGATCCGATTACCAGCGGAGTGCCGGCTTCGTCGAGCAGCAAACTATCCGCTTCGTCGAGCAGGATGGCGAACGCGGGACGCTGCAGCGGACGATCATCGTCGGCCGGGGTCGGTCGCCAATTCGCGCGGCGCGCGTTGTTCGTCGCGCCGGAGTTCCACCGCTCTTCCGCCGTCGCGCGCTGAGTCGATCACGTAAGAAGTCGAAGCCAAACTCTTTGGCCGTGCCGTAGGTGACGTCGCATTGATAAGCCGCGCGGCGCTCGCCCGGCGCGGTTGCCGCCGTGACGACGCCGACCGAAAGCCCGAGCAGACCGTAGATCGGCCGAAGATGCTCGGCGTCGCGCGCGGCGAGGTAGTCGTTGGCCGTCGCCACGTGAATTCCCTTGCCGGCCGCGGCACGCACGAACGTCGGAAAGATCGCGGTGAGCGTTTTGCCCTCGCCCGTCTGCATTTCCACGATCGCGCGGCGCAAAAGAGACAAGCCGCCCAGAAGTTGCACGTCGTACAAGCCGAGTCCTAGCACGCGCCGCACGGCTTCACGAACCAGGGCGAGCGCCTCGGGCGTGAGCTTCTTGAGCGGTTCGCCCGATTTCAGCCGATAGCCCCAAGAGCGCGCCTGTTTCGTCAGCGCGGCGTCGTCGAGGCCGGCGAGCTCTTGCTCGCGCAGCTTCGCCCCGGGCAGCACGTTGCGGCGCCACCAACCCAAGCGGAAGTTCGCCACGAGCCCATTCACGGCGGCGCAAACTCTTCTCCCTCTCGCTTGCTGGAGAGGGGGCGGAGGTAAAGGAGACGACAAGCCGACGGCGTTTACGTCTTCGGCGGCGGCGCTTGCTTCGCCAATCGCTTTTGCACGTTCGTTTCGACGACGCCGAACGCCTTCTCATGCCGGTCGATCGAAAACGCCAGCGCTTGCAGCAGCCGCTTCGCCGTGTAGTGATTCACCACCACGCGTTGCGCAAGCTGCACCGGAATGTGCTGGGTCTCGGCGGTCGCCGCGTTCAGCCCGAAATCAATGATCATTTCTTCCACGGTGTTTGTCACGCGAAAGAAGTTGGCGTAGGCCGTTTGTACTTTCGATTCGTCGATCGGTTGAGCGACCGTTCGCATCTCGGTCGACGCGGCGTTTTCCGAGATTTTCTTCGCTTCGGCCATGAGACAACTCCCTGCTTGCGGAAACCCATCGACCCCGCACCTTCCGAAGAGCGGGTGGCGGGATGGTAGTACAAAGGTCCGGGCCGCGGCAATGCCGGCTGCCGACCGGGCCGCTGACGAGGTTACGCGAGATTTCTCCGCGCCGGTATGCTAGATTCCGCCGCCGGCGGCAGTTAACGTAAAGGCCTCGCCTCGAACTCCGCTTCTCTCGGAACACGCCATGTCACGTACTTTCCTCTTCGGCTTCGTGGCCGCTTTCACCGTTTCCGGACTCCTCGCCGTGCCGTCGTCGGCCGACGATAAAAAAGCCGACAAACCGGCCGCTCCGCCGGCAGCAGCGGCGGAGAAGCCGAAGCCGCGGGCCGATCCGCCGACGTTGGCCGACGTTGCTTACGGCCCGCACCCCAAGCAAGTGCTCGATTTCTACAAGGCCGAGTCGAAAACGCCGACGCCCGTCTTGTTCTACATCCACGGCGGCGGCTGGCGCGCCGGCTCGAAGAATTCGTTCGTTGCAAAAGCTTATCTCGCCGCGGGTATCTCGGTCGTCTCCGTCGAGTACCGCTTCGTGCACGAGGCGGGCGACGTCACGCCGCCGGTGAAGGCGCCGCTGCACGACGCCGCGCGGGCCTTGCAATTTGTCCGCAGCAAAGCGGCCGAGTGGAACATCGACAAGACGCGGATCGCCGCTTCGGGCGGCTCCGCCGGGGCGTGCAGCAGCCTCTGGCTGGCGTTTCATGACGACATGGCCGACCCGAAGAGCGACGACCCGGTAGGCCGCGAATCGACGCGGTTGCTCTGTGCCGCCGTGCAAGGAGCGCAGACGACGCTCGACCCGAAGCAAATCCGCGAGTGGATGCCCAACGGCACCTACGGCGCGCACGCGTTCTACTCGAGCACGCCGGACAAGCGGACGTCGGCGTCGTTCGACCAGTTTCTTGCGGAGCGCGAGAAGCTGCTGCCGTGGATCGCCGAATATTCGCCGTATGCACTGGTAACGTCGGACGATTCGCCGGTCGCCCTCTACTACAACGGCCCGCCGGCGATGGGCCAAAAGACGAAAGACCCGACGCACTCGGCCAACTACGGCCTACCGCTACAAGATAAGTGCAAGAGCGTCGGCGTGCAGTGCGACCTGATCTACCCGAAGACGCCGGAAGAAAAGCCGCAGAACCCGCAAGCGTACTTGATTGAGAAGCTGACGGGGAAGAAGTAGGGGGGCGAATGTCTCAGCACGAACGCCGAATGACGAAGGATGGGAAACGATCCTTCGTCATTTGAGCTTCGGCATTTGACATTTCCCAAAGCAGCCCCTCACCCTAACCCTCTCCTCGTTTCACGGGGCGAGGGAACCAAACAGGGTTTTTGTTGGGTTCGCGACAACTCAGTCGCAGCTTTGACTTTCAGGGAAACTTTATGACGGTCAAGCGCTTGGACAACGTCGGGATCGTGGTCGAGGACCTCGACGCCGCGATTGAGTTCTTCGTCGAGCTGGGCCTCACGCTCGAAGGGCGTGCTCCGATCGAGGGTGAATGGGCGTGCGGCGTGACGGGCTTGCCGGGCATGCGCGTCGAGATTGCCATGCTGCGCACGCCAGACGGTCACGGCCGACTGGAGCTTTCGCGTCTTCCTCGCCCCCACCGTAGTCGCCGATCATCGCACGGCCCCGGTCAACGCGCTCGGCTATCTCCGCGTGATGTTCGCCGTGGAAGACCTCGACGACACGCTCGCTCGGCTTAAGAAGCGCGGCGCGGAAGTCGTCGACCAAGTGGTGCGGTACCAAGACGCCTACCGTCTCTGTTACATCCGCGGACCGGAAGGCATTCTCATCGGGCTGGCCCAAGAACTCGAGAAGCCTGCGATCTGGTAAGCGGGTAGCCGGGAAAGGAACTCAATCGCGTTCGGCCGATCACGGCCGCGGAGCATTCTCGCCGGCAGAGAGGATGAAGACCAAGGTTCCCGGCTTTAGAAGGCGTTCGAGCATGCGGCCGACGGCCTCGCCGTCGGGTTGCGGCGATCCTATGTCGCTCCACAAGCGGTCCGACTGTTCGCCCTGCGGTCGTTCGTCGTGCCGATAGGTGACCACGACCGGCGTCGAGGGGCCAAGCAGTCTTCGTGCTTCGGCGACGTGTACCTCTTTCACCCCCACGTCTTTCACCAGAAGTATGCGCCCTTGCGACATCTTCAGCGTCCGCTCGCGGGGCTCGAAGAAGCTGGCGCCGCTCCGGCCCGTGCGCAGTTCGGTGAGATCCGTGACCAGCAACTCGCCGGCGTCGTTGATTCCTGCCGCCGAAACAAACTCCGCTTGGGCGCCGGCCGTCGGGCGTTCGATGACGCGCCGCCGGCTAAACGAGATCACCGGTCCGTCACCGCCGAGAAGCGTGAGGCGATCATCCTGAGGTTCGTAGGAAAATTCGACGGGCTTCGTCGTGCGACCTCCGCTCGCGTCGACCATCGGTATGATCTGTAACGTTTTGGCTCGCGCATCGAATCGGACCGTTCCCTCGACGCGGTTGATTTCTGGGAACCCGAGCAGCTCGGCGCGTTCGCCTTGGATCAGCAGTTCCGCCGTGACCGGCTGGAACACGACTCCGTCCCGTGCGCTCGCCGCCCCAAACGCCGGACCATAGCCCGTCAAACGCCTGAGCATTCACGGCGGACTGTTGCTGCCGCCACGTCCTTGAAGCAGGCAATTACGGCAAGGTAGATGAAACTCGAGATCAAACTGCGATTCGTTCGTCTCATATCGGTTCTCTTGCAAAGGATGTCTGCGTTTTCTAGCTGCGAAGAATCATCTCGCCCGTACGCGGGTTGGTGAGCGTCACGTTCTCAAGGGCTCGGATGCGCCACGTTTCGTCCTGCCGCGTCAGCACCGCGAGGATCAAGGTGTCGACTTGGTGCGGGCCCGCGGGGTGAGCAGGTCCGGCCGAGAGGCGACTCCAGAAATGGACGACGGTCGCGCCATCGGCAATCGACACAGCGTCGAGCAGCTCGTTCTCCAGCGTCGAGTCACGATAGATCGTCGCGTGAATGGGCGCGTGCATCGCCACGATCGCGTCGACGCCGCGCACGTAGTGCCCGAACCGATTAACGAACGTCGCCTCGGGATGAAACAACGCCCCAAGTGCCGGCATGTCGTGCGCGTTCCACGCGGCTTGAAATGCAGCAGGCGCGTCTTCGGGCTTGTCCATTGGGGCTAGCCGCCGTTTGCTCGCACGAAGCGGATGCTGTTGCCGTCCGCGTCCTTCAGGTACATCTCCCGGTTTCCCCAGCTTTGATCCGTGGGCTCAAGATCGATTTGCAGGTCCCGCGCGAAAAATTCCGCATGCAGGGCGTCGACGTCATCGACGAGAAAATTGACGACACCGCCGGAGACGCCGTCGCCGGGAAACGACGACACGTGCAGCACGACACCGTCGCGCGTCAGACCCATGTAGCAAGGGTCGGCACATTGTTGGTCGGGACGGTAAGCGAACGTCTGCCGGAAACCGAGACCGGCCGCGTAGAACTCTTCCGCCTTCTGCGAACTCGACACGTGAAGCACGGGGATCGCCAACTTCAACATCAAACAACTCAAGATTCACGGGAGACAACTCGGCACAGTCGAACAACGGTTCCCCGCGCCGTTCATTTGCCGACCGGTTCGGCTTCCGGGGCCTTCCAGGTGCCGTCGAGAACTTCCGGGCGCGGGCGGTAGAGCCGGATGAGGTAGTTCCAGCCCGGCATGATCGGGATGTAGTTGAGAGCGCCTCTTGTCGCCGCCGAAGGAAATCGTCACGGAACCATCCGGGTTTTTCTTAGCGGTCACGTTGTTGACCGTGTACCGATTCTCCGCGTTCTTCTGGAAGAAGCCCTCCTTGTCGTACACGCTGACTGACCAAAATCCGTCGACAGGCACGTCTTTGAGCGTGAGCTGATACGCCGTCTGCCCGTCGTTCTCCTTTGGTACGGTTCCCATATACAACGCCGTGTTTCGCGGATTGCCGCCCCAGCCCGCCGCGGTTCCCAATAAGTGTTCGACGGGATCAACGTCGTTTTTCGCTCCGAACATCCGCGACGAATCCATCTCGCCGTTGGCCGTCACGACTCCCAATAACGCCTCGCGGACTTTCTTGAGCGAGGCTTGATCCCAGTTCGTCGTTTCAAATTCGCCGGCTGCACTCTGCCGAACTTCGATCGCGTCCTGCAGGGCGTGCACCGCTTTCACGTCGTCGGCGTCGTCCGGATTGACGAACGTGCGAATCGCCAAGCAAACGTAGCGCGTGCCGACATGCTCTTTCGTCAGCGTGATGGTCGCCGGGGCGTAGGCCACGTCGGTCGTGTAATGATCTTCGTTGATGACTTGCACGGCGAGATACCGCTTGTCGGCGTCCGGGAGCATGACGGCCACTGGCGCAGCCTCAAGGTCGAATACTCCAAACGAGTAGAGCGTGTCGCGGTTGAGCCGAATCACGGTCTGCTTGTCAATCGCGGCGAGTTCCCGTTCATGGTGCAATTTTCCGAAGCCGCCTTCGGAGACGAAGCGAGCGAAATACGTGTCGGACTCGGCGCGGCAAAAGTTATCGACGGTGACGCGTACCGGCTGCGCATCTTGGGCCGAGGCGACATTCCATCCACCGACGCAGAGCAGACCGACCGCGGTGAGTAGTGAGAGTGTTCGCATGTTGAGTCGTTTCACGAGTTGTGTGTCGCTGGAGAAGCCGGCCGCTCAAACGCCGTTCGACTCAACATAATGAGGCCCGGTGCCGCATTGGTAAACAAATTGCGGCGACGGAAACGACTACACGTTTCGAAAATGCATTGGACAGCTCCCCCTCACCCTATCCCTCTCCCCGTTGCACGGGGCGAGGGGACCAAACCGGTGGGAGAAGCGGGCTGCGGCTGGTCGCTCTAAAGAACGGCTGCGACTAGGGTTCAGCATTCGGTATTCTGCACTCGGCATCCGTCGCGGCATTCCAGCGTCGGCCACTGCTGCCCGCCGCCCGGGTTTGTTACAATTTCGGCTCTTCCGCAGCCTCTGTCTGCGGGCCCGGCGTGGTTTGCGTAGTTTGCCGGGCTTTTCACTTCCGCCGCTCGTCGAAATCCAGGGCCTGCCGTCGCCCGCTGCTGATGAAACACTGGGATACCGTCGCAATTGTCGGGGTCGGGCTGATCGGCGGTTCGATCGGGCTCGACCTGCTGCGCGGTAAGCTGGCGCGACATGTGGTCGGCATCGGCCGCCGCCCGGCCAGCCTGAAGACGGCTCGCGACCGCGGCTGCGTCAATGCGACGACGACAGACCTCGCCGAAGGGGTGGCCGACGCCGATTTGATCATCGTCTGCACGCCGGTCGGGCGGATCGTCGCCGACGTTTGTTCGGCCGCCGCGTCGGCCAAGCCGGGCGCATTGATTACCGACGTCGGGAGCACGAAGCGGTCGATCATCGCCGGCGTGCAAGGCAAGCTTCCGGCCGGCGTGACGTTCGTCGGCAGTCACCCGATTGCCGGGAGCGAAAAGAACGGTCCCGCCGCGGCGCTGGAAGGGTTGTTCGTGAAGCGGACGACCGTGGTGACGCCCGCCGCCGACACGCCCGAAAAGGCGACGAAGGCGATCGAGCGATTTTGGAAAAGTTTGCACTCGCGCGTGGTGCGGATGACGCCTGAGGCGCACGATGCGGCGCTGGCCGCAACGAGCCACGTGCCGCACGTGGTCGCCTCGGCGCTGGCCGGCGCGACGCCGCCCGACATTTTGCAACTCACGGCCGGCGGCTGGCTCGATAGCACCCGCATCGCCGCCGCCGATTCACAGCTTTGGTTGGAGATTCTCACCGATAATCGAGCCGAGGTTTTGCGAAGTTTGGCCGAGGTCGAAGGCCGGCTCGCCGCGTTTCGCAAAGCTCTGGAAACCGCGGACGCCGCCAAGCTCACCAAGCTCCTCGAATCCGGCAAAACGGTAAGAGAAGCGGCTCGCAAGAAACCGAAAGCTCAAGTTCGTTAAGTCTGATTGAATCGTTGGTAGTTGTCCGTAGTTCGTCATTCGTCATTAGAAACTCGTCATTACACCCACAGGGTGTCCGATATGTCTCTTTGGGAAGTCGATCTTTATCCGGTGGCGGGCCAGCCCGACCTTGTGGCCAACGCGTGCAGAGCGAAGCGGCGACTCTCGGCTTGAAAGACGTCGGCGTGCAGGCGGCCCGCGGGTTCCTGATTCAATCCGGCGCGCACAGCCCGGAACTCAAGCAGGCGGACATCGACAAGATTTCGCGAGAACTGCTCTGCGACGCCGTCGTCGAGCGGGCCGTCGTCGGCCGGCCGGCCGATGCGGCATTGCACAAAGCGCCGCAGGGACACAACCAATTGGTGCACGTGTTGCCGAAGCCGGGCGTGATGGACCCCGTCGCGCAAAGCGTGCTCTCCGCGATCAGCGATCTCGGATTGAAGGCCGACGCCGTGCGGACGCTCACCAAGTATTGGTTCGCACCGCTGCCGGACGATTCGCTGAAGCTGCTCAAGAGCAAAGTCTTGGCGAACGACGCGATCGAACAGGCCGTCGTCGGGCCGCTGCCGTTCGAGAAGCTCGAGTTCGGCTCGAAGTACGAGTTTAAGCCGGTGACGGTGCCGCTTCTCTCGCTCAACGACGCGCAGCTCATGAAGCTGAGCAAGGAAGGGCAACTGTATTTGAGCCTCGTCGAAATGCAGACAATTCAGGCTCATTTCCGCGAGCTTGGTCGCGACCCGACCGATGCGGAGTTGGAGACCGTCGCGCAAACGTGGAGCGAACACTGCTCGCACAAGACGCTCGGCGGGCGAATTCGCTACCGCGACGGCGAACGCGAGCTGACGTTTCAGAACATGCTCAAGGAAACGATCTTCGCCGCCACGCAGGAGCTGCGCAAGAAGTGGGGCGCGAAAGATTGGTGCGTCAGCGTGTTCAAAGACAACGCCGGAGTGATCAAGTTCGACGATCAATACCACGTGTGCTTCAAAGTGGAAACGCACAATCACCCCTCGGCTTTGGAACCGTACGGCGGCGCGAACACGGGCCTCGGCGGCGTGATTCGCGATCCGCTCGGCACGGGCCTCGGCGCGAAGCCGATCTGCAACACCGACGTCTTCTGCTTCGCTCCGCCCGATATGCCGAGCGACAAGATTCCCCAAGGCGTGCTGCATCCGCAGCGCGTGATGCGCGGCGTGGTGAGCGGCGTGCGCGACTACGGCAATCGGATGGGAATTCCGACCGTCAACGGCGCGATCTTTTTCGACGAGCGGTACTTGGCGAACCCGCTGGTGTACTGCGGCAACGCCGGCCTGATTCCCGTCGACAAAGCCTTCAAGCAGACGAACCCGGGCGATTACATCGTGGCCGTCGGCGGGCGCACCGGTCGCGACGGCATCCACGGTGCCACGTTTAGCTCGGCCGAACTCACGACCGAAAGCGAAACAGTCTCCGGCGGCGCCGTGCAGATCGGCAACGCGATCACCGAAAAGATGGTGCTCGACGTCATCCTGCAGGCCCGCGACCGCAATCTGTACACGGCCATCACCGATTGCGGGGCGGGAGGATTCTCCAGCGCCGTCGGCGAGATGGGCGAAGAGATCGGGGCCGAGGTGTGGCTCGACCGATGCCCAGTGAAGTACGACGGACTTTCCTACACCGAAATCTGGATCAGCGAAGCGCAGAGCGAATGGTGCTCAGCGTCGCGCCGGAGCAATGGGAAGAGTTCGAGGCGTTGTGCGCCGCGGAGTCCGTGGAAGCCACGGTCATCGGCAAGTTCGTGCCGACCGGTCGACTGCAACTCAAGTACGCCGACAACGTCGTGGCGGATCTCTCCATGGAGTTCCTGCACGGCGGTCGGCCGCCGGTCGTGCGCGAGGCCGTGTATGATCCGGCGGCCGTGTTGCCGCAACCGCTGCCGACGAAATACACCTGGGATTACACCGGGGAACTGACGGCGATTCTCGGCTCGCTCAACGTTTGCAGCAAAGAGTGGGTCATTCGCCAGTACGACCACGAAGTGCAGGCCGGCAGCGTGGTGAAGCCTTTGGTTGGCGTCTGCAACGACGGCCCGAGCGACGCCGCGGTCGTGCGGCCGGTGCTCGGCTCGAAGCGCGGCCTCGTGATCTCCAACGGCATGAACCCGCGCTTCGGCGACTTCGACACGTATCACATGGCGGCGTCGGCGATCGACGAAGCGATGCGCAACGCGGTGGCGGTCGGCGCCGACCCGGCCGTATGGCGATCTTAGACAACTTCTGCTGGGGCGACTGCGAACAGCCGGAAACGCTCGGCTCGCTGGTGCGTGCGGCCTTGGCCTGCAAAGACTTGGCCTTGGCCTTGGAAACGCCGTTTATCAGCGGCAAAGACAGCTTGAACAACGTCTTCCGTTTCCAAGGCTCCGACGGCAAGCGGAACACGATCTCGATTCCGCCGTCGCTGCTCATCAGCGCGATGGGGCAGATCGACGACGTCAGCAAAGCCGTGACGATGGACCTGAAGGAAGCGGGCAACTTGCTCTACCAGGTCGGTGCGACGCGTAACGAAATGGGAGGCTCGCACTTCGCCTTGGTTCAGAACTTGGCCGGCGGGCAGGTGCCGACGGTCGACGCTCCGTTGGCGAAGCGGACCTTTGCGGCGGTGCACGCGGCCATCAAGGCCGGCACGGTTCGCGCGTGCCACGACCTCAGCGAAGGCGGGCTGGCCGCGGCGGTCGCCGAGATGGCCTTCGCCGGCGGGCTCGGGGCGCGAGTGCATTTGGCGGAAGCACCGTATTCGCTCACGCTCAACCCGCGTGCGCAGGAAGCCGCCGAGCGGTTCGGCGCACGACAACGAACATCTCGAGGTGCATCCGCTCTCGGCGATGCCGGAAGCGACGGCCGTGCTGCTGTTCGCCGAATCGAACAGCCGGTTCCTCTGCGAAGTGCCGCAAGCCAAGGCCGCGGCGTTTGAAAAGGCCCTGGCCGGCGTGCCGCACGCGCTCGTGGGCGAAGTGACCGATTCGGGCCGCTTGGAAGTGCTCGGCATCCCGCACGTATACAAAGAGCCGGCGGACGAACCGACGGAACTCCGCGTGCCGCGGGTGATTGATGCAAAGATCGAAGATTTGAAGGCGGCTTGGCAAAAGCCGCTGAAGTGGTAGATCAGAATTTGAAACCGCAGATGGACGCGGATGCACGCAGATGAATTTCAGAAATTAGAAGCCCGCCGGGGTCTTTATCTGCGTTCATCCGCGTTTATCCGCGGTTCCTTCTTAGATTAGGAAAGCGATCGATGGCTGTTCCGCGTGTGTTGGTGTTGCGTGCTCCCGGCACGAATTGCGATTTGGAAACGGCCCATGCCTTCGAGCGGGCCGGCGCCGTGACGGAACGGCTGCACGTGAACCGGTTGCGCGAAGCGCCGCGCACGCTCGATGACTTCCAGATTCTCTGCTTCCCCGGCGGTTTCAGCTATGGCGACGACGTGGCCGCCGGCCGCATCTTGGGGAACCAAGTTCGCATTCGCCTGGCCGACGACATCCGCCGCTTTCGCGACGCGGGAAAGTTGATTCTCGGCATCTGCAACGGTTTTCAGATTCTGCTGAAGACCGGCGTGCTGCTGGAAGACGACGTCCCCGCGGCCGGCGGCGCCGCCGGCGCTCAGGCCACGCTGGCTCTGAACGAAAGCGGACGCTACGAAGATCGTTGGGTTCGGCTCCGCGCCGACGGCTCGAAGTGCGTCTTTTTCTCGGGCGTCGAAACGATGTATCTGCCCGTGGCCCACGCCGAAGGGAAGTTCGTCCCGCGCGACGCCCAGGTGCTCGCGAAGCTCGAAGCCGGCGGTCAGGCCTGCTTGAAATACTTGCCGCTCCAGGAAACCGGCACGTCGTCCGCCGCCGCTCCCGCCGCCGCGAATCACTCGGTGCCGTATCCGGACAACCCCAACGGGGCGACGCACGACATTGCTGGCATCTGCGATCCGACCGGCCGCATTTGCGGGCTGATGCCGCACCCCGAACGCCATCTCGACGCCGTGCAGCATCCGCAATGGACGCGAATGAAGAAGCTCCCCGAGAACGGCGACGGCTTCGTCGTGTTCCAGAACGCCGTGAAGTACTTCCTGTAAGGTACGACGCCGACTCTTCTGCCGGAAGGAGAGGAATTATGACGGGGTCGTCGGGAGCCGTCGTCACTCGTCGCTGCGTGCGATGCGAAGCTTCACTCCTTTGAACTCGGGGCCGCCGAGCGCTTCAATCGCCGCGAGCATGTGCTCGTAGCGAGTGGGTCGATCCGCGCGGAGTTCGAACTCCGGCGGCTCCTGGTCTGCCGCGTGAGCCGCGTTCACCAAACCGCGCAATTCGGAGCGCAGCAGGTGCAACGAAGCCGCCCCTTGGCCCGACATCCGATGATTGAGCCGCCAGTGGCCGAGATCGCCGCGGTCGTTCGCCGTCAGCCGAATCACGCACTTGTCCGGGCCGTCCGTGCCGTGAGAAAGTCGATCTGCGTGCGGCAGCCGCAGGTTGAAATCTCCTTCGACCGCGGCCACGCGAAAGGTCACCAGGAAGAACGCCAAGAGTTGAAACACGACGTCGATCATCGGCGTCAGTTGCACGTCGACCTTGGCCGGTGCGTGGCCGCGACCGGTGTGAAGCGAGCGGGCCATGACGAGGCTCCTCGGGATGCGGATGTGTTGCGCCCGCTGATTCGCGTCGACATCGTTCGGTTATTCGCGCAACAAAAAACCCTCGGTCATGAACCGAGGGTTTTTTGTTGCGGCTTCGGCGAAGCGGCTTGAGGCTACTTCGGGGCGAACTTCACCTTCTTCGCCAGTTGTTGGTACTTGCCCTGCGAATCGAACTTCGCGCCCACGGCGTCGACCGCCTTGATCACGAATTCGTACCGCAGGTTATCGTCGACGTCGAGTTGGATTTCCGGTTCTTCCTGACCGGCCCCGCGGGCCTGATTGACCTTGGCGTCGACCTTCGCTCGCAAATCGGCGAACAACGCCGCATCAATGGCATTGCTCCAGCGCGACGGCGGGTTGGCGTCGACTTGCATCACCATCAAGTCGCCGCGAGCGTTGGCCCGCATGACGACGTTCATCATTTCCACTTGAGTGTTGGCGGCGCCGGCGCTCCGTTCGCTCTTGGGTAGCTTGAGATTGAAGTCACCTTCGACGCTGGCGACCTTGAACGTCATCAAGAAGAACGCCATGAGCTGAAACACGACGTCGATCATCGGCGTCATGTTGATGTCGATCTTTTCGGGAGCTTTGACGTCTTGACGCTTAGGCATGGTCGGTGATTCTTACTCTTAGCGGACAATACAAAACGGGAACAAATCGAAGCAGGCGGCGAGCGAGCGGCGGGGGCGAGCCCGCTATTCGCCCGGTTTGAGCGCGGCCGCTCTAAACGCAAAGGTCTCGAACCCCAACTCCTGGCACATCTCGAGCATCTCGCGGACGAATTTGGAGGCCACGTCGCGGTGGGCTCGGATGATCACCGTCGCATTCTTGACCTGCGCTTCACCCTTGGTTTTCTTCAACAGGTCGCGCTTGGCCGTGAGGCGCTTCTTCACGAACGACAGCGGCTCGAAACCGTCGGCCGAGTAGAGCACGAGCCCCTTGTCGTTCATCTGCAGCACGATCGGATCTTCCGGCGGAGCTTCCGGCGGAATGGCCAATTGGCTCCCCGGCAGCTTGACGTCTTGATTCGCTTCGGCGTCGGCGAAATTGATCAAGATCATGAAGAACGCGATGAGCTGAAAGGTCATGTCGATCATGCTCGTCATGTCGCCTTCGGCCGAAACGTCGATCTTGCTTTCAATCTTGGGCATCGAACCTTACCTCGAAGCCGGCTTTATGCCGGAGCCTGGGAAACGAACGGGACTCAACCGAGCGAACCGTCCCGCCGCAAGACACGGCGGAACTATTGCGGCGGCGCTTCGGATCGGCCGAAGCGCCGCAACGGAAGGGTCGTCTTACGACCGCTTACTTCTTCACCGCTTGGAAGCGGCTCATTAGACCTTCGCTCACCGCACCGGCGTCGTAGAGCAGGCGGGCCAGCTTGTTCTTGTAGATACCGAACATCATGATCGCCGGAATGGCGAGCCAGAGACCGACGATCGTCGTGATAAGAGCCGTCGAAATACCGCCGGCGAGCGCCGCCGGTTCCGGCGTCGTACCGGATTGTTCGATGACGCGGAAGGACGCGATCATACCGTCGACCGTGCCGAGCAAGCCGACCATCGGGCCGAGCGAACCGATCAAGGCGATATAGCTCAAGCGGTGTTCGAGCTTCATCGCTTCATCGGCGCCGGCTTCGTTCATGGCCCCTTCGGCGGCTTCGTAGCCCGATTGGAGCTTCGACATGCCGGCGGCAAGCACGGCGCCGAGGAACGATTCGTCGTTCTTCGCCAGCTCGTACGCGCCTTGGTAGTTCTTCTCGTTCAGCGCGGCTTCAAAGTTTTGCACCAAGTTGTCCGGCATAATGGCCGCCTTACGGAGGGCCAAGCCGTTCAAGATCACGAGCGCCACGAACACGAACGACATCGCCAAGAAGATGACGGTGTACAAAATACCGAGCGAGCGGTAGTAGTACGCCAAGATCGTTTCGTTCTTCAACTCGAGAATCTTCTTTTCCTTTTCGGTCAGCTCCTTCGGCGCCACGGGAGCGGGAGTCGTCGCGGCCGGAGCTTCGGCCGCCGCAGGAGCGGCGGCGGGAGCGGCTGCAGCGGGAGCCGCATCAGGATCTTGAGGCGCTCGCCGGCGACGCCGCGAGCAAACAGGCGACGACGAAGCAAAGCGGCAGGGCCCAAGACAAGGCGCTGCGAACAGAACGAACGAGCATGACGACGGCCTCCACGGAAACGCAAAGAGTTTGCGACAAGTTACTTAGGAAGGGAATGCAAACGAGCCTGAGGGGGAATCAGCTAGTGTAATTCGCACCTCGGACACCGCAACGAAAACCAGCACGACAATCCAGCGCAGGACAGGCGAAACGGACACTCTAAATCAACCGCCCGCCGACGCAAGCGGCCCGAACTGCCGACGGCGGACAACCGCCGCCGGACCCTTTCTGTAGCGGCGGGCCGTTCGGGCACGGCAAGCCGCATTAAGACCGGCTTACGACGGACGCTTTTTCGTGATCCACGGGCTGCCGGGGTAGAGCCGGTTGAGCTTGTTCACGCATTCTTGGCCGCGCTCGTTCTTACCAAGGTCGACCCACAGATTGGCCAGATTCCACAGGGCTTCGGCATGTGCGGTCGGCACGCCCGCGTAGAGCACGTCGACATGCAGAAACGCCAAGAGCGCGGCCTTCTTGCCGTCGGGCTTGGAGTTGTAGCAGTTGCCCAGGGTCACGTAGGCCTGCGCTTGCAGGGCCGTCTCTTCCGGGTTCAGGTTCGCGATGACGTTTTCTTCCAGTTCCTTGATCGCCGCGTCGTATTCCTTGTTCTGCGCTTGGCATTGCGTGCGGCCGAGCACGGCGGCGAAGCGTTGGCTTTCGGCCATCGTTCCCTTTTGCGTCATCGGGTTGAACGGCAGCTTCAGCACCGCTTCAAACGCCGCTTGAGCTTCGGGAAACTTGCCTTGCTGCATCAGCGCTTTGCCGCGAGCCACGCCGGCCCGCATCTTCAGATCGTCAAATGGCGAGGCTTCGAGTTGGCCGTAGTAGCCGAGCGCGTCGTCGATCTTGTTCAACGCGACGAGCAAGTTGCCCATCGTTTCGACCGCTTCGAAGTAGTGGTAGCTGTCTTTGTGGTTCGTCACGAAGTTAAACACCGCGGTGCCGGCTTGCTGCATGTTGCCGGCGTTGCGCAGGGCCATACGAGCTTGAGCCAGGGCGGCGTAGAACTCGTAGTCTTGTTTGACTTCCTTGCGCGTGAGCGTGCCGGCCTGAATCTTGCCGAGCTGCGTCAGAGCGCTTTGGTCGCCGCCCGACTTGAGCGCGCTGCGAACCAAATTCATTTCGCTCGGTTCGCCTTCGAACTGAATGGATTCGATCTCGTTGACCGGAACTCGCGTCGGCGTTCCTTGCACGTCGACGCTCACTTCGGTCGACGTCACGCCTTTGATGGTGCCCGACACGCGGGCGTTGCCCACCTTACGAATGGCGTCGATGGCCGAAGCGTCGGCGGCGAGCCCGAGCGTGAGGGCTGCGGCGGCGGCGAGCCCGAGAAACTTCTTCATCACGAAACTCCTACGCGATATGGATGTGCGGTTGATTGCGATGTGAGGAACGAAAAAACGTCGACGACGAAACTTACTTCACGCCTTTTCGGCCTTGGCTTTGAGGTCGTCGTACTTGGGTTTCCAAGTCGCGCCTCCCATGTCGGGCGTGATGCCGGAGGTGACGTCGATCGTGTACAGCACGGCCTTCATTTGCTTCGTTCGTTCGGCGGCGTCGGTCATCATCTGGGCCCATTGGTAATAGTTGAGCGCCGTGTTGTAGCGACCCGTGTGGAACAATTCGACGAACGCCTTGTGCTGGATCATGTCGTCGTTGTACTTCTGCAACTCGGCCTGATACGCGGCTTGCTGCTCCGCCGTCGCTCCAGCCGAGAGGTCTTGCGGCTTCACCGGCTCGGCGAATTGCGGCACGCGGCGCATCGTGTCGGCGATGCGCTTCCAGCCCCAGATGATGTTGTCTTTCTTGTCGTCCGGACGCGAACCGCCGATGGCTCGATCGAACATCGTCGGCTCTTTATTGGCGATGGCCCGGGCCGCCAAGGTATCTGCCGCTTCCGTTTGAGCTTCCATCAGATTGCGCCGGCCTTGCAGCACTTCCTGCAACGCGTTGACCGACTCGACGAACTTGTTCGCCCGCCGCATGGCTCGGGCCTTGCGAAGCTTGACGATCAATTGGGCGTCGGAATTCGGTTCCGTGAGCGGCGCCAAGAGGTCGTCGATCGCCGACGACGCGGCCAGTAGTTCGTCGGCCGTCTTCTTGTCGTCGGCCGCTACTTGCGGCTGATTCAAGAAGTCGAGCGCCAATTTGAACATGTTGTCCGACGCCCAGTTCACGTTCTGAAACGCCATCGTCTTCTTGTCGGCCGGTAGCGACGAATACGAGGCCGAGTCGACCATGTACGCGTCACGAACTTGCTCGAGGAAGAAGCGGAAGCCGGAAGCCGCCGCTTTGATGCCCGCAAAGTTGCCCGCTTGGCGATTGGCGTCGACTTGCTTTTCCAGCCGCAGCGCGAGGTTCAGGTAGGTGCCCGAGAGCTGCTCCTTGGTGTCGCCGCCGGACTGCTTCATCAAATCGTTGAGTTCCGGGATCAGCTTTTCGCCTTCGGCCACCTTGTTGTTGAGGATGTAGGCCTGCAGGCGCGAGCTTGTACGTTTCCAGCGGAATCGGTTCGACCGTCGCCGCCGCGTTGTCTTTGGCGTTGCGCACCAGGGCGAGCAAGCCGAGCTTCGGGTCTTCCAACAGAGCCAGAGCTTTATCGTTTTGACCCAAGGCGATGTACGAATCGGCGAGGAACCGAATCGCGTCGGCATGTTGCAGCGTGAGCTTGGCCGGGCCATCCAGCTTCGGTCGTTCGCGTTCGACGGCCTTCGCGAGGATGTCGTTGGCCGTTTTGGCGACTTCTTGCAGCTTCTCGGCCGTCGGCTTGCCCGGGTCGCCGTCTTCGAGCGTGAGCTGCTCGTTGTAGAGCGACCAGAGGGTAGAGCCGGCCCGCATTTCGGCGTCGGCTCGCAACGCGGCGGTTTCTTGAATCTTGCCGAGCGTCGTGAGAATGTCCGCGACGTTCTTCTCGTTGATCGCGATGGCCAACAAGATGTTCCAAGCTTCGTCGGCCTCTTGCTCGCCGGCCCAACGCTTGGTGATTTCCGAAGCGATGGCGTACATCTTGTTGCGATCGTATTCGGGGTTCAGCACCTTGCCGGTGCCCGATTGCGCCGCGGCCTGATTGTTTTGATATTCCTGCACGTAGCAGGCCAGGGCGATCTTGGCCGCCGAGCGAGCGCCGCCGCTGTTGGGGTAATAGCGGAGTAGGAATTCACCCACGACCGCGGCGTCGTACGTCCGCTGCATCGTGTAGGTCATGTAGCAGATGTAGTAGCGAACGATGTTCTTGTCTTCGAGGCTCGTAGCGTCGTCGGCCAGCGAAAGCGCCTTGTAGAACAGTTCCAGAGCTTTGAGTCGGTGGTCGTCCGCTTCCTTGATCTTGGCTTGTTGACCGGCGGCGTCGGTCGCCTTTTGGGCTTCGGCCATTGACGCCGAGAACTTGCCCATTTCGTCGGTGCCGCGATTTTGCGCTTCGAGGAACGTGCGCGGTTCGCGCGTCTTGTCGACTTGTCCGCCCATCCGCTGCAGCAAAGCCCGCGCTCGGTCTTGATACTCGCCCATCACGCCGGCGACGGCTTCGGCATTCTCGGCCATGGCGTCGAGAGCGCGTTGCTTCTTGTTCAGTTCTTCGCCTTTGACGTCGGCCGCAAACGACGACGCAAACTTCTCATTGGCTTCGGCCGTGAAGTACCGCACCGCTTGCCACTCGGGCCGAGCGAGTTCGTCGGGCGCCGAACCGCGGACGAACTCGTCTCCTTGAATCGTCGCGAGTTCGTAGAGCTTTTCCTTGTCGGAAATCCAGCATTCCAGCGACAAGTACATGGCGCTGGCCTTGTACGGCCGCAAGGCCTTGAGCTCGTCCGGTTGGCCCAAGAGGTCGTTGTACAACCCGAGAGCCCGCTTCGTGTCGCCGAGTTCTTGATAGCACTGACCTTCTTTAAGCCTGCGCGGTGAGGCCGGCGATCAGCGTGCGGTAATCCTTGTAGATGGCGCCGTATTTTTCCGCGGCCGTGGTGAGCGCCTTGCTTCCACTCCGGCGAACCGTTGGCGAAGGTCCGCGACTTCTCGTAGAGCCCGTACGCATGGAACATGTGGGCTTGAATCAAATCTCCCTTGGCCCGCTCGCGTTGCGCGACGCGCGGATCGTTGGGAGCCATGAACTTCGGGAACGAGTCGAGCAGCTTCTTGAATTTCTCTTCGGCTTGGGTGAACACCTTCTCGGATTCGTCGAAGTACTTGCGCGCTCTTCGAAAAGCTGTTGCTTTTGTTTTTCGAATTCGGGGCGGTAACCTTGTTCGACCTTCGAACGAGCCCGCTCGACGAGCACGGCGCCGAGCTGGGTTTCGGCGCCCGGAGCTTGCGGATGGTTCGGGTTTTTGGCGACGAAGTCTTTGAACTTGTCGCGGGCGATGTCGAGCATCTTGTCGCGATTCACCGGATCGCGTTCACTGCGCGACGCTTCGAGCGAGGTGCGAGCCTCTTCGAAGGGAATCATCTGCTTCTGCTCGTCGGTGAGCAGCGGGCTGTTGCGCATCGAGTCGAGGTAGTCGAGCGCGATGTCGAAGTAGCTGCGTTGGCGCAGGCCGTTGAGGAAGTTTTCGTATTCCTCGGCGGCTCCGGCGCGGGGCAATTGCGAAGCCGGAGCGAAGTACAAGGCGGCCGCCGGCGCGAAGCCGAGCAGAAGTAAGCCGAAGCGTTTCATCCGTGTCGTCCTTACGAGCGCCCGCGACCTTCGAAGACGCCGCCGGTGCGGCGCGGTCGAAGCATGGGCGTGGGGAAAACTAGCGATTGGGAAGCAAACGGGCGAAGCAGACGAGAAGCGAACGTGAATTGGTCCTGCGGAATCGCACGACCGGAGGTATGCCAAGCGATGCGAGACGTGCGACGACGGAACAACTCTCGAAGACAAAAACAGGGGGCCGAACCGGCGTCGTGATCAAACACAGCTTATAAGCGAAAATAGGCGTAATCAAGCATTCTCGGCGGCATTTCACGAGTCGCGGTCGTCGGCAGGCGGCGGGCGACGCGAACCTCACGGTGCGCGGCTGCGCGAACGTGCCGGCGGTCGACTTCCGACCGACTTCCGCATCGGTCGCAACGGCTGTGACGATCGTGAGCCCGACGGGCGCCGGACCGCCGTGCGCGCTCCCAAACTAAGGTTGCTTCGTCGCGGGCCGCTCTTGCTGCCTCGCGATGTCTGCACTCAGTTCGGCCGCAGCCCCTTGGTAGGGGTTCGGCGTCGTGGTCAGCCGATCGGCATGCTCCGCACCCAGCCGAAGCCACTCGTCGCGATCCACCGCCCGGTCCGCTTTCAGCGTTCCGGCCGCGAGCAAGTAGCCGCGGGCCGTGAAGTACCGGACCGCATGCCACTCGGGCCACGATCTCTCTTCGGGGCGGACCTGGGCTAAATATTCCTCGCCTTGCGAAAAAGCCAGTTCATAGAGCTTTTCCTGTTCAGTCGTCCAGCATTCCAGCGAAAGATACATTGCCGCCACGCGCAGCCGCCGCAGGGCCGCCAAGTCGTCGGGCTGCGTCAGCAAGTCGTTGTACAGGCCGACGGCTCGCCGCGTATCTCCCAGAGCTTTGTAGCATTGCCCCTGCTTGAGCCGGGCCATGAGGCCGGCGATCAGCGTTCGATAGTCTTTATAGATCGATTCATACCGATCTGCCGCGGCCTTGTAATTCTCGTGGGCCTCCGACGACTCCGGCGGAAAGGTCGCCGCCAGTTCTTCGCGAACCCCGGCGTAGTACATGCGGGCCTGGATCAATTCGCCGCGGAGTTTCTGTCCCCGCCGCTGGACCGCATCGTCGGCGTAGTTGAGCTTGGGAAACTCCAGATACCGGGTCGTCAGTTGGTCGATGACCGTGGCGAAGTATTCCTCCGCGGCGAGGAACGACTTGCGGGCCTTCTCGAAAAACTGGTTCCGGACCGGTTCTTCCGCCGTCGAGTTTGCGTCGCCAGTCAGACCCTTGGCTTCGGTCGTCAGGGCGACTCCGAGCTGCATCTCGACCAGCGGAGCGTCCGGATGCGTCGGATTCTCTTTCAGGAACGTTTCCAGCAACGAGCGTGCTCGGCCGACGACGCGCATGCGCGGCGGCATCGGGCGCCGTGAGCGACGACCGCAACAACTCGCCGGCTTCGTCAATGACCGGCGGACGCGCTTCGGGTAGGTCGGCGGAACCGGCCGCTTTGTCGCCATCCGCCGCACGGAGCGATCCGGCAGTCAGCAAGACGGCAAGGCACGCGAAACTACAGAATTTGATTCGCATGGACGGGCGGCTGCATCAATTACGAATGTCGAAATTCGTCATTAGGAACTCGACATTCAAAATCGCTTCTAGCGGGCAGCGCGATTGCCCGACGGTCGGCGCGGGGGCGGGAGCTTGGTGATCTGATCGGCGAGCGCCGTCCAAGGAGCGACGCCTCGCACGGTGCCGAGACGTTCCAAACGGCGCGCCCATTGTAGCACCTCGGCCGGCGCGACGTTATCGCCCCACGGCGAATTGCGAAGCTTGCCGGCCAGCGAGGCCGCGATGGTCGCCAACTGCAACTGGGGCGAGGATTTGTCGAACGTCGCCCCGAGCATGCCGCGCGTGATTTTCTGCACGGCTTCGTGCGGCGTGCCGTCGACCGGATCACGCCAGGTCAGCACGGCCGTACCGATTTCTTGGTCGCCGCGGCCGGCCGTCATTTGCAGTTCGTACAGCAAAGTGGCCGTTTGGCCGGCGTGCAAATCGATCTCGACGCGCTGCGGCAAGAGGCCTGCCAGGGCCGTCGGTTCGTGGCCGAACAATCGGTAGCCGGTCACGGCTTGCGGCTGCAGCGTCAGTGTCAGGCGGGCGTCCGAGGCGACCGTCTGGTTGCGACCGGTGAGCGCTTCCATGAGCGCCGAGCGGATTCGCTCGCCGGTGACCACGCGGAACGTTTTGCCGTCGCGACGACGGACCATATCCTCCCACGGCGAATCTTCTTGCTCGCCGCCGACGTCGATCAGGTCGAGCTTCAAGCCGCGGGCCGCCGAGGTCTGCAAGAAATGCTCGACCGTGCGGAGTCCTTGCGGATCGAATTCGTTGAACGCGTCGCTGACGATCACCACGCGGCGCACAACACTGCGCGGCGGTTCGCGACGGGCGGCCGTCGCGCAAGTCGTGAGAATGCCGCTCGACAAATCGCCGCTGCCGCCGGCCGAGAGCCAATCGACGGCCGACAACAGTTGTTCGAGTTCGGCGCGGCCGCCGTCTTCGACGATCACCGGGTTCGAGCCGCCGAGTGCGACAAGCGTCAAACGATCGGACCCGCCGAGCCGAGCGACGAGCGCCCGCAGCGCCGCGGATCATTTCCAAACGTCCGCCGGCCTGCATGCTCTCGGTCACGTCGACGCCGACGGTCAGATGAGTCGCCGGTCGTGAAGCGCCGGGCAACTCACGAGCTTGTACCGAAAGCTGTAAGAGCCGGCTCAAGCGTTCGGGCGGCAACGGACGATCGGCCGGCGACGGCGGGTTCCAAGGTGCAATCGCTCCGGCGGCGTACAACCGCGCGGCTTGGTCGCTCGGTCGGCCGAAGGCGTAGTCGACCGCCGCGAGGAATTCCTCGCTCCGCATTTGTTCCGGTTTCGGCCATTGCCCTTCGGCGACGTAGGCTCGGGCCAATTCATAGCTGGTCGTATCGTGCGTCAGCGGCACGACGGAGATCGGGAATTCCGTCGGCGTAACGCGGGGAAACACGCCGTAATCGAGCAGGAATTTGCGTCCTTCGGCCCCGAGCGGCACATCGACGCCGCGCGGCAAATGCGTGGCGTGCGTGACGAGATCGGGCAGTTCGTCGCGGAGGCTCGCCCCTTGTACGTTGCCGGTATAGGAAGCGGTCGCTCCCATGGCCCAAGCCGTGGCTTGGAAGACGTCGAGTCGCGGCGTGCGCGGCGTCGCCAGAGTGCGATGTATCGACGCCAGCCGATTGCGCTCGGCCGCCAAGGCCGCAGGGAGCGTGTTGGAATACGGCGTGATGACGAACATCGGCCGATCCGTCGCCGGGGCGACAAATCGCAAGTCGCCCGAAGCTTCCACTTCGTCGCGCAGATTCAACACGAGCGCGTCGGGCTTAAGTCCGCCGCCGGCGATCGGGCCGTGACGCATGTTGAAGTATTCGACGAATACGTACCCGTAGGTGCCGCCGACGACGATGAACAGCGCCGCCGCAGCCGCCAGACGTCGGGCGGTAAACGACCGCCGCGCAATCGCGCGGAGCCGCACAGGCAGGCCCGGCGGAACCGATACGTCGCGTAGGCGAGCGTCGAGTTCGGCATCGCTCGAATCAGGACGCGCCGAGGCCGCCAGAAACTCCAAGTCGTTGCCGTGGTCGGCGTCGTCGTCGAGCGCGGGAATCGAACGGAGCCGAGCATGCAGGCCTGCGGGAATCGGCACGTCGTTCAACGGTTCGGCGACGCGCTCGTCCGTAAATTCCGGCTTGCCCAACGCCGCGGCTTCCGCCCATTCCTCGCCCAGCGTAACCAGCCGACGCGCGAAGCCCGACGGCACCGGCACGGCGCGGAGCAGCCGGTCGAGTTCGTCGTCGGAATTGAGAAGTTCGCGGTGCATGTGCGGGGGGAAACGTGAAACGGCGAGAGAGTTCGGTGGGTTCGAGAGCGGACTAAGGTGAGTTAAACGGGATGTTTCTGCGAGGCTTGGAGGAGTTCGCGGAGCCGGCGTCGCGCTCGGCTCACGCGCGAAAGCACCGTCCCGATCGGAATGTCCAGCAAGTCGGCGGTCTCCTGATGCGTCAGCTCGCCGACCACGACCAAGAGCAACGTTTCGCGCAGGTCGTCGTGCAGTTGCGCCAGCGCGGCCTGCACTTCGTCCGTGTATTGATCTTCAATCGGGTCCGCGCTGCGGACGCTCAACAGCGAAAGTTCGTCTCCTCCGGTACGTTCGGTCGAATCGCGACGGCGCCAACGATCAACGGCCCGACGCCGCAAGATCGACAGCAGCCATGCTCGGTCGCCGCGATCGCTTTCGTAGCGCTCGCGGCTTTTCCACACGGAACGAAACGTCTCCTGAACGACGTCCTCCGCGTCGTGCGCGTCGCCCATGAGGCGATACGCCGTGCGATAGAGGGCGTCGCCGTGATCAGCGACGAGTTGATTGAATTCCGCCTGTCCGAGGGGCACGCCGCCGCTCCTGCTTGAGGTCGATCTTCCGCCTCCGGCCGCCGCAAGCTTCCCAGGTTCCGAAGCGTGTTCGGCTCGGCGGGAGTCATTTATTCCGTCCGAGCCTTGCCGGCATGCGCCAGGAATAAAGCCCGAACTTTGACACGAAGGAGATGCCGTGCCGGTAAGCGGTTACGTCGCGCCGACGGTTTCCACATTTTTCCGCCGGCGCGTCGTTATAGAATAGGGTATCCGTCGCCTGAGCGTCCGGCACGCGGTTTTTGCGAGCCGGTAGGCTGCCGAGCGCCGAAGTATCGTCGGGGTAAAGGGTTCCGTTTGTTGGCGAAGGCCGCCGGGCCGTCGCCGTTTTAGGCCGACCGTCTTTCGCTGGAGGGAGACTTCCTCACGTGCTTAAGTTTCGCACTGCCGCCGGTCGCGCCCAATACAACAGCAAACGGCCGCCGAACTACCTCGGCCAGAAGTTTCAGCGGCCGATCTGGTTTTTCATTCTGATCCTCGGGGTCGGCATTTGGATTTTTCGCGGCGGCGATCCGGGCCGTTGGGCCGACCTGTTCAGCATGGGGAAGAAGAGCGGCACGCAAGACGCCGCCGACAATCGCATCGCCGCGGATACGCTCGCGCTGGCTCCGGGGGAAGTGCAAGCCCCGGCCGCAGCGGAGCCGAATCAACCGGTCGCCGAGAAGCGCTTGTTCGGCAAAGTCGATCCGCAGCTCTTCACGGATCTCGAAGACGACGCCACGTATCGCCGCGACGAAGAAGACGGCTTCTTCCGTTTGTTGCGCGTGCTCGACGAAGCCGACGAGCGCGACATTGAAGTGGCGTCGATCGGTGAGAAGACGTTTCGTCAGTTGAGCGAGCAAACCAAAGAGTATCGCGGCGAAGTCATCGACGTCGCCGGCGTGGTGCATCGGCTGATTCCGCAGAAGGCGAACGCCAACCTGCACGGCATTGAGAAGTTTTACGAAGTTTGGGTCATTCCGCACGGCACGAAGGTGCCGCTGGTGTTCGTCTGTTTGGATCTGCCGGATAATTACAAGGCCGGCGAGATGGGGCAGAAGATTCGGGCCAGCGGATTCTTCTATAAGCGGCTCGGTTACGCCGGCGCGCCCGATCCGAAAAAGCCCGACGAGCCCGTGTTCCGCAGTTCGCCGCTCGTGCTGGCGAAAACGTTGCGCGTGGAATCGCCGAGCGAGATGGCAAAGGTGGCCGCGGCCGGTGAAGAAGCCGTGGCCAACGTGCCGGGCCTCCCCGCCGGCATTCCGGTGAAATGGGTGTTGCCGCTGCTGGGGATGGGCATGGTCTTGATGATCTTCCTGGCCGTGTGGGCTTATCGATTGTCGCGCACTTCGGTGACGAGCGGCGGACCGTTCGTCGGCCGCGCGCGACGGGCCGCCGAAGAAGCGCGGGCTGCGCAGAACCTCAACGAATTGAAAATCGAACCATGATTCGCATCCCAGGGTTGGGGGCCGCTCTGGCCCGTTGGCTGTCGATCGCCTGTTGCTTGGCGGCTCCGGTGATCGCTCAAGAGGCGTCGAAGGAACCTGCGGCGAAAGAGCCGGCCGCCAAAGCCGAGGCTCCCGCGCAAGAGGCGGCGCCGTCGGTGGAGCTCCGTTTGCCGACGACGCCCAAACCCACGGCCACGCCCGTGCCGATCGAAGAGCCGACGCCGACCGACGAACTCGGACAATTGCTCTACAACGTCGGCGTCCGGCCGAGCTCGTTGGCCAAATTCACCGACGGCGGACCGCTGAGCGAAGCCGAACGCCGTGCGCTGGTCGGCATTTTCGCAGGCGTGCGGCAACTCAAGCCGGACGATTGGAGCACGCTGGCCAAGCCGCTTCCCGCGGCGCCGCAAAAGCTCGAAGCCGCGGCGCGCGGTAAGCTTTGGAACGTTCCCGGCACGCTCAAAGAGATCGAGCCGCTCGACTTCACGGATGCGGAATTGGAGCTCGTCTATCCGGCGGCGGTCGCCAACGCGGCCGATTTCAAACTTCCGGCCGACGATCTGCGGCGCAAGTTCTATCGGTGCAAGTTGGCGATCGACGGCCGTGCGGAGCCGGCGACCGTTTACTCGCTCGCCGTTCCCGACGAGCTGCGCACGCGCAAGACGCTCGACGAGCGCTCGGGCGTACAAGGTCTGCTGCTGAAGACGACGAGCGCCGACGGAGCGCCGCTCTTGGCCACGCCGCACGTGGCCTGGTACAAGCGCACGCCGCTGGGCGATCTCGGCATGGACTACGCCCTTTACGACGGCCTGCCGGAGCGATCTGAAAAACTGGCGGAGCCGCGCGAGTGCTTATTCAACCTGCTCGGCGCGATGAAGAAGATCGATTTCGCCAAGCTGCAAGAGCTGACCAAGGATCCGTACTCCGTCGTGCCGCTCTTCAATTCTCCTAAGACGATGCGCGGCGAATTGGCGGCCTACGACGGTCAGGTCCGCCGCGCCGTACCGATCGTGCCGGGGGACGAACTCCATCGTCGCTTCGGCGTGTCGCGTTATTACGAAGTCGCCCTCTTCACGCCGGGGGCCGACGACAATCCGCTGTTGTTCAATCTTCTGGAGCTTCCCGAAGGTTTTCCGACGGGCGAAGACGTCAACGAACGAGTGCGAATTCCCGGCACTTACGTCGTCACGTGGACCTACCAACGCGATGCGACCGAAGGAGAGAAGAAAAAAGGTTCGGGAGCTCGCATTCAATTTGCGCCGCTCTTGGTGGGTAAGACGTTGCAGTGGACGCCCGCCTCGGCCACGGCCCAGCAAGCGGGCTTCAATTGGTGGATCAACGGCGCCGTGATCGTGCTGGTGTTGGTCGTGATCGCCGTCGGCTGGAGCACGCTGCGGGCCGACCGCAAAGCTCGCCAAATCATGCAGCGCACGAACGCCCCGGCCCAGGGAACGTCGCTCAACGATCTGCCATACGACTACAGCAGCAAGCCCGACTTCAGCAAACTGGAAGAACAAGACGGGGCGAAATAATCGCCGCCGGCGGCGAAAAACCGTTTTCGTGCCGGCAAAAGGTGGTCCGCAGCGCCGGCTCCGGGTATCGTTGCGCGAATCCTGGCGACGCGTTTTCGCACTGCGTCGCCTTCGCCGACCGAGGCGGAGCCTGGGAACGCGATTTATGATTTTCGCTGCGGAGCTTTACCATGACGTCCGCTCTTCGACGCTTCAATCTTCCCCTTAGTCTGGCCTTCGCTTGTCTGGTCTCCCTCCCGGCGACGACGCTGCGCACGAAGTCGACGCCGCCGCGCGTGATCGGGCCATCAGTGCGGGCGTGGAATATTTGCGCTCTAAAGGTCAAGCCGCCGACGGTTCGTTCACCGCTCAGGCCGGTCCCGGCATCACGGCCTTGGTCGCGACGTCGCTGTTGCGCTGCGGCGTCACGCCGGAAGATCCGCTCGTCGCCAAGAGCTTGGCGTACTTGAAGACGTTCGTGCAGCCCGACGGCGGCATCTATAAGCCGGGGAGCCATCTGGCGAACTACGAGACGTGCCTCGCCATCGTCTGCTTCGCGCAGGCCAATAAGAGCGGCGAGTACGACGAGACGATCAAAAAGGCCGACGCCTACGTGAAGGGGTTGCAGTTCGGCGGCGATCCGGCCGATCCGAAATACGGCGGCGTCACATACGGCCGCGAAGGCCGGCCCGATCTTTCGAACACGAGCTTCCTCATGGAAGCGCTGCAAGCCGCGGGGAACGACGCCGACGACGAAGCGGTGAAGCGGGCCATGGTGTTCGTCTCGCGTTGCCAGAACCTGGAGACGGAGTTCAACACGACCGAATTCAGCGCCAAGAATCCCGACGGCGGCTTTTACTATTCGCCGGCCGGTGAAGGGAGCAGTCCGGCAGGAAAGACCGACAACGGCGGGCTTCGTAGCTACGCCTCCATGACCTACGCCGGCCTAAAGAGCATGGTCTTCGCCGGACTGAAGCGCGACGATCCGCGCGTCGTCGCTGCGGTGAAGTGGATCGCGGACAACTACACGCTCGACAGCAACCCGGGCCTCGGCGACGCCGGGTTGTATTACTACTACATGCTGTTCGCGCGGGCCTTGGATGCGCTGGGCGAGAAGTCGATCACCGACGCCAAAGGCACGGCGCACGATTGGCGTGCGGACCTCGCGGCCGCGCTCGTAGCCCGACAATCGCCGGCCGGCTCTTGGACGAACAAGAACGGCAAATGGTTCGAAGGCGATCCGAATCTCTCGACCGGCTTCGCCCTGCTGGCTCTTTCATACTGCCGCTAGGCCGAAAACACCGCGAAACGCCGGCAGCGAGTCGGGAGCGCCGGCGACCGGAGTCTTGTGAGTGTCGCCCCGTGCACGAGGCGGAGCCTCGGGTCAGCGCGTTCCCGGGCGGAGCCCGGGAACGAGAAGGCGCGCTCGGCGTTAGGCCGGCGCTTCCAGCACGCCCACTTCCTGCAGGACTTTCACGAGCCAGGTTTGGATTCGTTCGTCGTGCTGGTCGGATTCGTTTTCTTCGTCCAAGCCGAGGCCGAGGAAGTTGTCGTCGTCGAACTTGCCGAGCGATTCTTGAAACTGATACCCGGCGCACGGCCAGGTGCCGACGAGCGTCGCGCCGAGACCTTTCACGACGCCCCACAACTCGCCCATGGCGTCGAGAAAGTTGTACGGATAGCCGACCGCGTCTCCCAAGCAGAAGAAGGCGACCTTCTTGCCGCTGAGGTTCAGGTCTTTCATGCGCGGAATGAACGCGGCCCAGTCGTCCTGCATCTCGCCGATGTTCCAGGTGGAGACGCCGAGAAAGAGCACGTCGTAGGGGAGCATGTCGGCGGGCTCGCACTTGGCGACGTCGGCCACGAGCGAAATCCATTCGCCGAGGTTTTCCTGGATTTTCTCCGCAGCCGTCTGCGTATTGCCCGTACTCGAACCGTAGAAAATCGCCATCGTCAGCGACATAAGGCCGTCTCCAAAAACAGAAGAAACTTTGGAGGGCCCGGCGTGCGCACCGTGCCCCGAAGTGGACACCGGCGGGCGCCATGAAAGATGCCCAGATTCTGCCGAATCGGAAGGCTGAACGCAATCGGCAATTCGCCGCCGCCGCCTGCCGCGAGGGGACGAATCTCAACGCCCGGCGTACGCGAGAAATCGCCCCGTTCGGCCGACGATTGCGGTCGTCCCATCACCGCCGCGGCGGAACTTTCGGGGCTCGGCGGGGTAGGAGATGGACGCGGCGGCCGGCGAAATTCTCCGGCCGGCTCGGCCGTCGGATCGCCCCTTGGGAGATTTTCAAACATGCGCACTCTCGTCCTTCGTGCGGCCCTGTTTTGTGCGGCGTGCTGGTTCGTTTCGGCGGGCGTCGTTGACGCGCAGCAGATTCGGCACGGGAAGGTGACGAAGCTCGATTTAGAGGCCAAGACGATCGCCATTCTCGTCGACGGCGGCAAGGAAGAGGCGTTTCGGCTGCAGGAAGAAATGCAGGTGCTCGACGTCGCCCGCGACGGTACGCTCGCGCAGCGCTTCGAGCGGGCCGGCGTGAAGACCGGCACGGCGCTCTTCTTTGCGCCGCTCCGGAGAGCGATCTGTTGAACGCCGTGCGCGTCGGCGAAGCGCGGGGCGGCGGGCCTGCCGGCAACACGCCGAACCCCGAAGCGCCGCCGGATGCGGAGCGGCGTGTCGTGGCGAGCACGGCCGATTTGAAGCCGCTCACGGAGCTCGGCAAGGAAAAGTATCAGGGCTACGAAGGAGGCCTCTATCCGGGCGGGGCAAACGAGCGGCCCGCCGCCCATGAAGCGGCCGGCTTGAAGGCGGCGGCCGAGATTCGGCCGCTCGATCGCGACGGCAAGCCCGACGCGTCGGGAAGGATCGTGCTGCTCTCGCTCGGCATGAGCAATACGTCGCAACTTTCCAACGGCCTCGAAGCGGCGCTCAGGAATACTGACGGAGTGAACCCGCGATTTCAATTCATCAACGGCGCACAAGGGGGCATGACCGCCGCGGCGATTCAAGATCCCGACGACGGCGGCCGCGGGTCGCAATATTGGCGCATCGTCGACGAGCGCTTGCAGGCTTCCGGCGCATCGCGGCGCAAGTGCAAGCCGTGTGGATCAAGCAGGCCGACGCCGGCCCCACGCAGGGCTTTCCGCGGTACGCCGAAACGCTACGGGACGAACTGCGGAAGATCGTGCAGGTAGTGCATGAGCGGTTTCCCAATTGTCGGCTGGCGTACGTTTCGAGCCGAACTTACGGCGGCTATGCAACGACGCGCTTGAACCCGGAACCGTATGCGTATGAGTCGGGCTTCGCCGTGAAGTGGCTGATCGAAGAGCAACTGAAGGGGGGCGCCGAGCTGAACTTCGACGCGGCCAAAGGCCCGGTGCGCGCGCCGTGGCTGAGTTGGGGGCCTTACCTCTGGGCCGAAGGGGCGACGCCGCGCAAGGCCGACGGGTATTCGTACGCGCCGACGGACTTCAGCGGCGACGGCACGCACCACTCGCAACAAGGCCTACGCAAAGGAGGCGAGCAAGTGCTCAAGTTCTTGCGAGCCGACTCGACGACGAAGAACTGGTTCTCGGCGAAGTAGTTTTCGGCCGCGCCCAGGTTGTTTGTCTTGAGGTTATTAGCCAGTAGTGTAATACTCTTCTGGCTTTTGCATGCACTAAAAGGCATTTCTAATCATTGCGGACAAACATCCGCACATCGACATTCGATGACAGTACTTGCAATATCACATGAGAATATCTTCGGTCAGTCTAAGAAACTTCAAGCGATTCACAGATCTAAGCATTAAAGATATTCCAAAATCAGCGAAGCTGGTTTTAGTCGTCGGACCAAATGGCTGCGGAAAATCATCGCTGTTCGACGCATTCTTGCATTGGTTTCGTATGCCATTCAACGGTGGCGGTAGCGATCAAAGCTATTCTCAAAAGCATTTTGATCAGCCATTCAGCTTGGCACAGGCGATACGCGTTGAGCTATATGATAATCCTGTAAGACAGCTCGATTCCTTGTATGTCCGTACGGCCTACCGTAACGACCCGGACTTTTCCGTCGATGCGATAAGTCGTCTTGCCAATCCGGCAGGAAATGTCCTGCGATTAACTAGGACTATTGATAACGATCAAACGGTTTCTGAAAACTATCGACGGCTAGTCTATGAAACAACTGCGGCGGTCTACGATCAGCGGAATGACCAAAGATCGGTGCTTGATTTAAGGAATGAATTGATTGGCGAAATAAGGGAGTCGATGAAGCGAGTTTTCGGAGATCTGTTGTTGTCTAACATCACAGATCCGCTAGCGCAGGGTAACTTTTATTTCGAAAAGGGAAGCACTCGGGCATATCACTATAAGAACCTATCAGGCGGAGAAAAGGCTGCGTTTGACCTGCTATTAGACTTGCACTTGAAACGGAAGTTTTTTCCAAACGCTGTGTATTGTATTGATGAGATTGAAACCCATCTTCACACGCGCATCCAGGGAAAGCTGTTGAAAGAGATCGTGCGATTGGTTCCGGAGAGTTCTCAGTTGTGGATAACGACGCATTCTCTAGGCGTGCTTCGGGCGTCCTTGGAGATTCTGGCTAATGCCCCTGAAGCAGTTTGCTTAATTGACTTCGAAGGCATCTCGCCGGATTTGCCGCAAGAACTGATCCCTGCAAGTCTGGGGCGAGCAACATGGGATAAGCTGATGTCGATTACGCTAGACGATCTTTCGCAGCGCATCGCACCAAAAGTCGTTGTGATATGTGAAGGTTCGTCTGTTGGAAATCGGCGCAAGGACTTCGATGCAGAGATTTACAATCGATGTCTAGGCGCTCATCATCCGGACGTGGTCTTTGTTTCGGGAGGGGCTGCTAGTCAAATTCAGGCGACGGGCGCATCGGTTCGAGAAGTACTTTCTCGAGTGATACCAGCGGCGAGAATTTTATCGCTTGCTGATCGAGATAGTCGTTCGGATCAGGAAGTTGCGGAGATCGAGTCCAAAGGAGACTTAGTCCTAGGACTGCGCAACATCGAATCCTATCTATTCACTGATGAGATAATTGAGGCATTGGTTCGAAGAGAGGGCATGCTTTCGATGCTTTCCGACGCGATGCAGATTCGAGCCAATGCGGTATCAAGCAGCGTGGCACGAGGTAATCCGCCAGACGATTTAAAATCTGCAGCTGGTGAAATCTATGTGGGTCTTCAAAAGCTGTTGAAGTTGCAGAGATGCGGAAACGGCACGGCCGCTTTTATGCGAGACACGCTTGCGCCACTAGTCTCAAAAGATAGCGACACCTACCGACTACTTAAGGCTGCGATCATCGACAGGCTTTGATTCGAGCTCTACCGCAGATCACCTACCCGGGCGCACTGTGCTAAAGGCGACGTCGTAGTGCGCTCGTTAGTCCGCGAACGTGTCGGCTTGTTCGGCGAGCCAGGCGCGGCGCGAGGCGTGCTTGAGCATGTATTCGCTCTTCGGGTCGAACATGCTCGTCACTTCGCCGTCGGCGTTCACGTTGCGGCCCCAGGCGCCGTTGTTGCTGAGCTTTTGTGCGAAGCCGAGCCAGAGACGGTCGGGCGCCATGCCGAAAAACATCCGGCGTTCCGGATCGAACGAGTTGCCGAGGTACGTGCGCGACATCGGGGCCAAGTGCATGCCGAAGCAGACGAACATCACGGCCAGCCAACCGCAGACGCCCGCCACGGCGACGCCGCCGAAGTTGTCGACCGGCGGGTGAAAGCGGACGCGGAACCGCGATGCTTTCAGGCCGAGCGTGCGCAGCAGGATGAACACGGCGACGAACACCAACCCCAAGGCGATGAGGCCCCAGAAGTGCAGCATCGAGGGAACCAAGCCGGTGAGCATGCCGGCGACCGGTTCGAAGTAGTTCGTCGCCACGAGCGCGGCCGTGACGGCGCTGAACAACGTGACGAGGTTGCTCCAGAGTCCGTCGCGAAGCAGGCTCGCGAAGACGGCGAGGAAGACGATGACGAGGAAGTAGTCCATGAGCGGATGTCGGTAGGAGTCTGGGAGCGATCTGCGGACGGAAGCGACGCGGAGGATTCGACGACGGGCTACTTCTTCGCGGCGGGAGGCCTTTGCGCCGCGCCGGCCGCCGGAGCCGCGGCGGGTGCGGGAGCGCCTTCTTTGAGGACTCGCGCCAACTCTTGCACGGCGGTCGTTCCTTTCACGACCTGCAGCAGACCTTCTTCTTCCATCGTCTTCATGCCGGACTTGCGGGCCGCGAGACGCAGCGAGTCGACCTTCGGTTCCTTGAGCATGGTATTGCGGACGAGGTCGTCGACAATGAGCAGTTCGAAAAGCGCGATCTGGCCTTTGTAGCCGCGACCGCCGCAATTCGAGCAGACTTCCTGCCGCGGCTGCGTCGGCGGGCGATAGAAGGCCGGAACCTTATCGGCCGGAATGCCGAGCTTCTGCAAGATCGCCGGCACGGGCGGGTAGGCTTCCTTGCAGTTGTCGCAGAGTTTGCGAACGAGCCGCTGCACGACGACGCCCGAGATCGCCTTGGCGTAGGTCTTTAGCGGCACCTTGGTTTGCACGGCCGGCACGAGCAACGCTTCGGCGGCTTCCTTGGCCCGAGCAAAAGTGACGATGAGCTTCTCTTCTTCCGTGGCCTCTTCGCAGAGCAGGTTGGCCGCTTCGGCGTTGACCATGTCCGGCACGATGACGACGTCCGGGAACTGGCGGATCACGCCCGGCAACTTCGACATCGGCGTTTCTTGGTCGAGGCTGTCGTAGAACGTGACCGGCACGTTTTCGACGACGATGTCCGGGTTCTGTTTGTCTTCGATCGCCATGGCACTGCGCGTGTAGCGATCGACGGCCGCCAAGCAGGCGGTGCTGAGGCTCGTGAGCCCGCCGCCCGGAGGCGCGGCAATGACGATGAGACCCTTCTTGCGGTTCATCAGCTCTTGCAAATCTTCCTGCTGTTTTTGCCGCAGGCCGATATCGCTGATGCGCCGCTTGTGAACTTGAGCGTCTTCAAACTGGATGAGCACGCGCTCGCCGGTCTTCGTGCCTTGGCTCGTAAACTTGCAGAGGGCCGTGTGCTTGGTGAATTCGTCGAAGGCGGTGAAGGAACCTTGCTGACGCGTACGGCGATCTTCGGGCTTGAGCCCGCAGATGGTCTTGAGCGTGGTCAGCGCGGCGTCGCCGATTTGGCGGTTGAGCGGTTCGCCGTCGAGCCAGAGACCGTCGACCATGAACTTCACGGCGACCGCTTCGGCCGTGTAGTCGAGCATGATGCCCGTGGCTTGCGTTTCGAACGAGCGATGCAAGATGCCGCAAGCCGGTTGGAAGCCGGGCGTGGCGCGGGCGGCGATTTCGCGCTGTTGCTTTTCGGGAGGCGTCGGCGCATTGCGCGCCGTGAGCACGACGGGGCTGACCGGACCGGTCTTCGGCTTGGAATCAATCTTGATGCCGAGCTTGCCGAGTTGTTCGGCCAGCACGCGGCGGACGTGCGTGCCGTTGAAGACGAGGTCGTCTTCGGGCGCCTTCTTATTGCGGAAGCTTACGTAGGCGAACAGCGGAACGACGTACGCAACCAGCATCAGCGGCAGACCGGCGGCCCAATACCAAGGGATAAACCATTGCGCGGCGAAGGCCGCGGCAAACGGCAGCACGACGATGGTGTTCCATTTCAAATACGGATGCTTGTGCCGCTGCCCGTCTTCGTTGACCCAATCGCACGAGCGAATCCAGAGCAACAGCAGCAGCACCGAAAAGATGATCTTCGGCACGCTCAGGTAGTAGCCCGGCCCGTAGCTGAAGTTCTTGCCGGTGAACTGCTCGGGATAGCTTTCGCCGACCCAGACGGGCCACGTGGCCTTGGGCGCGTCGTCTACCTTCGCGGCTTCGGCCGGTTTGTTTTGCGCTTGAGCCGGCGCAGGCGCGGCCGTGCCTGCGGCCAGCAGGCAGAGCAAGATGAGGGCGACGCGAAAACGAAGCATTTAAAGAATCCCGGGCTGGGCGACGTTGATGCCTTTGAGAGCCATTTTGAGGGCGTCGACGTTCGGCGCCACTTCAAACGCGGTTGCGCGGTCGATCAGATCGCGATCGACTAGGTTCTTCAAACTCATGGTGAAATCTTGCATGCCTTCCTTTTCGCACATGCGAATCGCGTCGGCGAGCTTCTCGTCCTTCTCTTCCAGAATCAATTTGCGCACAATCGAATTGAACGTCATGATCTCCACGGTCGGCACGCGCCCCACGCCTTCCTTGATGGAAGGGAGCAGCTTCTGCGCGACGATTGCCTTCATGTTCATGGCGATCGCGCTGCGGAGCGACGGGTGCATGGCCTGCGGGAACAAGTCGAGAATACGGCCGATCGTGGAGGGCGCACTGGAAGCGTGGATCGTCCCGAACACCAAGTGCCCGGTTTCCGCGGCGTGAATGGCGGTGAGGAACGTTTCTTCATCGCGCATTTCGCCCACGAGCATGATGTCCGGGTCTTCACGCACCGCGTGCTTCATGCCGATCTTGAAGTCGACGACGTCCATGCCGATTTCGCGCTGATTGATCAGGCACTTGTCTTCGGTGAAGACAAACTCGATCGGGTCTTCCAGCGTGAGGATGTGCTTGCGGTAGTTTTGGTTGACCCAGTTGAGCATGCTGGCGATGGTCGTGCTCTTGCCGGAGCCGGTGACGCCGGCCAGCAGCACCATGCCCTGGTGAAACTTACAGAGGTCGACCACGCCGGGCGGGAGATACAAGCCTTCGAAGTTCGGGATGTTGCGGTTGACGCGCCGCGCCACCATGCCGACGTGCCCGAGCTGCGTGAGCAAGTTCACGCGGAAGCGCCACGGCTCGCCGTCGACGTCGACCTGATAGGCGAAGTCGGAGCCGCCGGTTTCGTTGAAGATCTTTCTGTTGCGGTCGCTCATCATCGGGAAGCAGAGCCGCACCATTTCTTCGTCGTCAATCGGCGGGCGCGTGAGCGGGCGCAGGTCGCCGTTGACGCGCACGATCGGCGGGCGGCCGACCTTGAGGTGCAAGTCGCTCCCTTTGAGCTTCACCAAGGCGCGAAAGAGTTTGTCGACTTCCAGATCGACTTTCTTCGCGAGGAACCGTTCTGCATCAGCGTCGACGACGGCCATGAATTTAATTTTTCGCTAGAAGGAAAACTCGGCGCGGTTTCTCGTGTTTCATCCGCAGGAGAAGGTGCGTCGCTAAATTTGAGAACGTGTGGCAGACGGTGTTTTGCGGACCGTAACGTATGCAGACCGTTTAGCTAAGGTTCCGCGGGGTGGTGGCGCTCCGCCCGAGTCGCACTGCGCGCGAAGTCTATATTCTGACGCAAACGCCGCGGGCCGCCATGGCTCGTTTGGCGTCCGGAATCGTGTATTCGCCGAAGTGGAACATGCCGGCCGCGAGCACGGCGTCGGCATGACCCAAAAGCACGGCGTCGGCCAGGTGATCGGGCGTGCCGGCTCCGCCGCTGGCCACGACCGGGATCGACGACCGCATCGCTCACGGCGCGGGTGATTTCCAAATCGTAGCCTTGTTTCGTGCCGTCGGCATCCATGCAGGTGAGCACGATCTCGCCGGCGCCGAGCTCTTCGACTTCGGCGGCCCATTCGACCGCTTCGAGTCCGGTCGGGACGCGGCCGCCGTTGATGTGACACTTCCCACACTTCGCGGCCGTCGCGCAGGACGCGCTTCGGGTCGATGTTCACGACCATCGCACAACTGCCGAACTTATCGCTGATCTCGCGAACCAGCTCGGGCGTCGCGAACCGCAGAGGAATTGATCGACACCTTCTCGGCCCCGGCTTGGATCAGGTCGTGGCGTCGTCGAGCGTGCGGATGCCGCCGCCGACGGTGAACGGCATGAAGACCGTCTCCGAGACCTTGCGAACCACCTCGAGCATCATGGCGCGACCTTCGTGGCTGGCGGAGATATCAAGGAAGACGAGTTCGTCGGCCCCTTCGGCCTCGTAGCGAGCCGCCACGGCGACCGGATCGCCGGCGTCGCGAAGTTCCAGGAACTTGGTTCCTTTAACCACGCGGCCGCGATCGACGTCGAGACACGGAATAAGGCGCGTAGCCAACATGACGGAGCGGCCGAGAGCTGAGGGGGCGAAATGCGCGCAAGACGTGCGGGCGTCTAGGTTTCCCCAGCCTCCCGAAAGTGCAACTTTTTACTGTAAACTCGCCAAAACCCGGGGTCAACGGGCGGAAACGGCCTGCCGTTGCGGCAAATCCGCAATTTGGCACCGCCGTCGAGCCCCGAAGCCTTCTCATCTCAAACGAGTTGATACCGCTAGAAATATGTAGTTAAGATGGGGCGGCAGCGGCCGGACAGGCTTGCTAAATCGGCAGCAATACGACGCGTTCAAGCGGAGAGTTTGCGATGGCCGCCGAGTGGTACATCCAAAACAAAAACCAAGTCGCCGGGCCTTTCACCGAGGCGCAGTTACTGGCGTTTGTCGAGCAGCGCAGAGATAGGCCCGACGACCCAGGTGCGCCGACTCAACGGCCCTTGGGTTACCGCCGGTCAAGCCTACGCGATTCTGGCCCCCGCCGGCGCCGCCCAACCGCCGCAGGCCGCTACGCCGCAACCGGCTCGGCCGCCGTCGAATCCCCCGTCTACAAAACCTGCGGCTTCCGCGCAGGCTCCGGTTCGCCTCGGTCCGGCACCTCGCGCCGCCGCTTCCGTCACCCCGCCTCCCGCGCCGTCGGCCCGTCCGCAGAGTTCTAAGTTTGTCACGGTCGCCGTGCTCTTGGTTTCGATCGGCATCGGCGGTGCGGCGGCCGTGTACGTCGCCGACCTCGTGCTGCCGCATCTTCGTTCCGACGAAGAGCCGGGTTTGGAATCCGAGATCGCCGCCGCGCCGAATTCCGAACTTGAATCGCCGCCGTCTCGCTCGCAACCCGCTCCCGCGCCGTCGTTCGCACCCCGTCCGACGGCCCGGCAAACATTGCCTGCCGGGGCGCCGCCCGTCGAATTATCCAACCCGTTCGCAATACCGTCGCTACCCACGTCTGCTCCCGCACCGCCTTCGGCAGATCAAACTCTGCAATCTGCGCCGACCGCAACGCACAGTCACCTCAGCCGTGGCGATCTCCGGCTCGAACCCCGAGCCGTCGGTTCCTCCTCCGCCGATGTCCTCGACGGAAGATCCCGCAGCCGCGGCTTGGATGACGCGAACGCGCGACATCGTCACCCGTCGTGACGCGATCCTCGCAACCGGCGACGGGCTCATCGAATCGATGCGGCCGCACATCTCCGACATGGAACGCAAGCAGTGGGAATTGCAGCAGATTCTGGGCAAAGCCAAGCAAAATCGCGCCGCGCAGTCCGTCGTGCTCGACCAGATGGCCGCCTGCCGACTCGCGCTGGCGGCCTCGAACGGCAAAGACACGCTGGCGATTTCACAATTGAATTCGTTGAGCTACGACCTCTCCGTGTTGCAACGAGCTTTTTCTAAGCTCGATCTTGAGGCTCGACCCATTCAAGCCCAGATTGCGAACTTGCAGAAGACGATGAAGCCGATCATCGATCAACAGGAGCAACTTCGCAAAGACGGCGATCGACTCCGGACCGAAATGGTGCTGCACATGCATCCTAAGGCCATTGAAGCGCCGGCCGTCGCCGTTGCGGCGCTCCAACATTCCGAGGCGCGATCGAGGCCGCGAGCCACGAGATCGACCGCGGTTGGGGGCAGTTCGGTCGGGCCTGCGTTTTGATGAGTGAAGACAAATGGACTCAGGCCGACGAACTGATGACGCTGGCCGTGACGACGCTTCCGCGCGAGGCGACGTTTAAAGCCGATGCGCGGACTCTGGCGAGCCCGCGCCGGAAAATATGAAGAGGGGGTGGCCGACGTCGTCGAGGCGTTTAAAGCCGACGACAAAAACTGGACGGTCAACTTCTTCAGCGCATTGGTCTATGCCCGCAAGGGGACGATGGCAAGCCTGCAACTCGCCGAAGCTCGGCTTAAAACCTGCCGTACGGTCGACCCGAAAAACACGCTCGCGCACGTGACGCTGGCGATTTTGAAATCGACCTCTCAGGAAGAACGGTTCCTCGAGCGCCACGTTCGCCAAGCAACTCGCGCAGGAAGCGTACGATCTCGACCCGTCGCCCGAGAGCCGGCTCGCGCTGGCCTTAGCCAACGCCGCGGACGGACGCTGCGACGTCGGACTCCGTTACGCCGAGCAGGCGTTGGAAGTTGCCGAGTCGCGGCATCAATCGTGGTTCAACGATTGCATCACGACCCTCAAGGCCAACAAACCGGTCCGCCACGATTGGTCCAAGTTTGACCTTTGGGCTTACAGCTATTAAGCCCGCGTTTCAGAGCGTACAACGTCGATTGACCAAGCCGTAACGTGTGGCCGGGGTTCGAGCAGCAGGCGAAGGCCCGTGTTTGACGCGCCGCTCCGACCGGCATTCTCGAATTGAGCAGTTGCCTTTCCGCCGAGGTGTCACATGGCTCTCACTCGACGACGTTTCACTTTCTGCATGCTCTTCGGTTCGTTCGGTGCGGCGAGCGGTACGCTCAGCCGATGTTTGGCACAGGCGGTCGGCGGCAAGCAGCCGACCATGGCGGAAATGGCCGGCGGACAGCTCGCCAAAGTCGTCGTCTTTACGATGCTCGGCCTGAAGATGGCGATGGTGATATTGCCGCTTCTGGCGCTCGACACGTTTCTCAACGCCTTCGCCGAAATGCTCAAGCTCGACGAAGAGCAGATGGCCAAGCTGAACGCGGTGCGTAGCAAGTTCTATGAAGAAGTGCTGACGATCAGCAAAACGATCATTCTTCGACCTGCCGGCGAACAAGGCTCGGCGCTCGCCAACGCGCTCGAAGAACTCGCCCCGCGCTACCGCGAACAAGTGATGGCGGTGCTGCAGCCCGAGCAACGCCGGCGCTTCGAACAGATCGAATTGCAGCTACAAGGCCTCAACGGGTTGCTCCGCGAGGACGTTGCCAAGCAACTCGAACTGACCGACGAACAACGGCAAGAGATTCAGGGTTCGGCCGACCGGCTGCGCGAAAAATTCGCGGACCTGACGGAAAGCGAGAAAGTGCCCGGGCCCGTCGCCCTCGGCCGGCTCGTGCTCGCGCGCAAACTCGCCGACACGAAGGCCCTCAAGCTGCTGTCCGAAGAGCAGCGGAAGAAGTGGGACGAACTCACGGGCAAGCCGATCCCGCTGGAGAAACTCCTCCCGTGGAAAACGCTGCTCGCCAAGTTCGGCGAGAAAGACAAAGACGAGTAACCGCGGCCCGCGTGCGACGAGAAGGTCGCCGGCGAACTGCTCGCACCACGCCGTGTGACTCTCGCGGAGCGCGCAGAGCCCCGGGCGCGTCGCCGGGGCCCGTGGTCGTCGGGTTAGTTCATGGCGAACTTCGAGTTGGCAAGTTTGTATTTCTTCAGATGCTCTTTGAGGTCGTTGCGAACCTTCTCCGCCAACTGCTCCAACTTTTCGATGCCGCTCAGCACCAGTTGCAGTTTTTGCAGCGATTCTTTCGGAACCTCGAGATTTTGGGAGTCCGACAGAATTTGCTTCGCCTCCGAGCGAAACGATTCGACGGCTTTCTTCAAGACTTCGCTCTGACGCGAGATTCCTTCGCCGACGCTCTTGAGCTTGAATCCTCCGCTGATGAGCAACTTTCGTATCACTTCCTCATCGAGGGCGCGTTCGCGCTCGTTCGTGATGTTGTCCAGCAAAGTCCCGTTGCTGGCGAACGAACCCTCGATCGATCGATAGACCTCGACCCAGCGATCGCTGCAGTCGTCGATCGAAGAACAGATCAATTGGAGTTCGCTGAATTGACCTTCGGCGATCTTTTTCACGTCGTCGAGCCCGTTCTGCGCCTTCTCGAAGAACTCCTTCATATTCAAAACGAGCAGGCCGGCCTTCGTGACCAAGTCGTTGATTTTCGTCCCGACCTCTTTGCTCTCGGGAGGAAACTTTGTGGGGCCGGTTTTCCAAAGCTTCTCCGTCTTCTTGTAGCCTTCGAAGACTTCGACGAGCAACTTGCGAGCCTTCTCCAAAAGGTTTTCGGCGTCCTTCGCAGCCTCTTTCAGCCCTTTGGAATCTTTCTTCTTGTACGACTCCGCGACGACTTTTTCGCGCGACTGACGTCGCCCAGCATCAACAGCAGTTGTTGCTGGCCGCTCATCACGTCGCTTAACGTCACTTGGGCCGTATCGTAGAGCTTCAAATAATATTGATGGGCTTGTTCGAGTTCCTCGAAGTCCTTGCGCAGGGCCACGTAGTTTTTAACGACGATCGCGTCCGCTTCTTCGTCGCCGAACGTTTTCTCTTGTTTGATGCGTAACACCAAGTCTTTGTCGACCACGCCGACTTTGACGTACGCCTCTTTCGGGTTGAACTTTTCGTTCTGTTTCGTTTCCTTGACGAGCTTCTTGGCGAGCGCGAAATCGTACTTGGCTTCCGACCCGAGTTTTTCCTCGATGACCTGCGCCAACTCGTTCCAGTGATCGAAATCTTTTAGCAGAGTACGCGGTTTATCGCCGCCGTAAATGACCGACGCTTTGTCCATCTTCTTGCCCATCGCCGCGCCGCTCCGAAATGTTGGTCGTGGAGTAGTTCTGGAGGAACGAAAAACCGCGGAGCGTTTTTAGCACGTCCCGGAGCGCAAGGCGAACGGATTCGAAGTTCGAGAGGGAGCTCGGCCGCCGTAAACGATACAGGGCGAATTCATCTGTCAGTCGGCCGCGCGCTCTTTCGCCCAGTGTTCGAATTTCGCGGACCAGCGATGATCCAACAATTTGCCGAAGAACTTTTGGCTCACGAGGCTGCCAAGAATTTGCCGGTCTTGCGACTCCGGCGGCGTGCTCTGTGGGATCGCTCGCAATTGCGCGAAGGCCGCTTTTCTCCCTAATTCGGCCAAAGCAAACTGTCGGCCGATTCGGCGGGCCGGCGATGCATCTGCGGCATCGCTCGATAATACGGAGACCATCTCGACTTGCTCCTCTGCCGACAACCGCCCGAGCGAGGCGGCCGCTTCTGCGGCAGATACCCGACACTTGTCGCTTACACAGGTCCGCGCATGTTCGAAGGCGATCTCCGTGGCGCGAGAACCGCCGAGCAATCCCAGCGCGGAAAGAGCGTAAGCGTGCGTGCTCGAAAGTGCGGAGGCAAGCAGCCGTTCACAATACGGCGCAACGGGATCGTGCCCTAACGCGGCGAGGCTCCGCATGAGCGCGAGCATGGCCCACGACGCCGAGAGACCGTCGGTCGTCATCGATGCGAACTCCGCGGCGAGAGCATCGCGAACACGGCAATCGTCGGGATGCGTCAGTCGGCCCGAATCGGCAAAGCGCCGGGGGGTAAACTTCGGTAACGACCAAACTCTCAAGGGAATACGCCGCGAGCTGAGCGACATGATCTTGAGGGTGACGAAGATGCTCGAGACAAAACCGTAACCGCTCCGCGACCGAAGGCAATTGCCGGAGAATCTCGTCACGCGTCGCTTGCCGCTCGGCGTAATTGATCTCAAGAGCAATCCAGCGAGCGTAGGCTTCGTCGTTCACCGATAACCGCACATTGCTAAGGAAGGCTAGGACGTGATTTGCGTGACGGGCACGTCATAGAGCTATCCATTCGCAGTCATTGTACGTGATCCAGAACGGCCTTTGTAACTCGCGGAGGCCGGCCGAAAGTTTGCTTGCTCAAGCTTGTGAGGTTGCTAATTTGCGGAGTGGCGCACGGCGGGAGTTCTTGACGGGGAGAGGGCGATGGGAAATCGACGTAAGTGGTCGCAGAGCGGGAGAAAATCGAAACAACTTACGTCGATTCTGTCGTACGCAGCTGCGCACTTCGCGGCGTGGTTAGTGCGCAGTCGGAGCGCTTACCAACAAGGGTGCGCACTACGTTTTGGGATTAGTGCGCAGAGGCCGAAAATGCGTCGACGTAAGTGGGCGAAGCGCGAGAAATGTTTGCGCAGACTTACGTCGATTTGTCAGCTCCGTAGAGAGCGTGCTGCGCGGCGTTTCGCATAGCACAACGGGGACGGAACGCCGCGGAGGGCGTTCCCTACAGGGGCAAGCTGGGAAGCTCGCCCTAGCGGATCGCCAGTTCTTCCGCGTGAACCGAGGCTTGCCAGCGGCGTTCCAGGTCGGCGACGCCGTCGATGCCGTAGGTGGAACGAAGGGCCGCGTCGTATCCGTACGAGGCGGCTTGCTTCAGAAAGGCCGAAAAATCGGCCGGCGTGCGGAACTGAATCAGAAACCGCACCAGCGAGGCGCTCTGTCCGTAGAACGCCGTGATTCGTGTCGCGTCGGGATACTCCGTGTAACCGAGCAGTTCGGCCAAGCGAAATTGCGAGCCGCGGGCCGCGGCCGTGCGGAAGTCGGCGTCGTGCCGATGTTGCTTCTCGGCGGGATCGGCCAAGATGGCCAACCCTTCTTCGGCCCAACGAGCCGGCGGAAATCCGCCGACGCGATCGGCCAAGAGGACGTGAATCAGTTCGTGGGCCAACGCGCCGTGGAACCAGTTGTCACGTTCGCCGCGGATGTCGACTCGGCGGGTCACCACGCGATGTTCGCGCGTCTCAATCCACGAACTGCCGAGAGTTCGCTCGCCGCCGGGCACCGCTCTCAAATAGGTGTCGCTCGCGCCGTGAATCACGAGCAAGCAGCGAGGCGTCCATTGCGGCGTCGTGCCTGCGTTCGCTTCGCTTTCGTCAAACCACTTCGCCCTCAGGTCTTGAAGCAAAGCTTCGCATTGTTCACCGAGGGCGACGAGTTCGTCGTCGCCGAGCGCGGCCTGCACGACGAAGTTCGTCGTCGCGGTCGACCGCCAACCTCGAGGAAGCGTCGCGGCGTCGGCCTGCCCGACCGTCGCCGTGAGCCAGACAAAGAAACCGACGACCGCCCCGAACGTGCCGATCCGTCGGACGGGCGGGACGAGTTGTCGGTCTGCAAAGCTCAATGCCGTACCCTTCAACAAACTGCCTCGCCTCGCGGCACCGCCATTCCTTGCGGACCGTCGCGGCGAGGGTGTGTCAGGGCACTAACGAACGGCGTGCCGAAGGGTTTGGCCGCCGGGCGATCGCGATGGTCGGCGGTTGCGCAACATTTTGGCGCAATTAGGGTTAGCAATTCCCCATACGGTTCCGCGCCAAGGCGAAATCGGTGATGCCGGCTGCCCGCGTTGTCGGCAGCGTTGCTGCGCAGGGGAGCAGCAGTAGGCTAGATCGAGCCGAACGGATCGGGGTCGACGGGAGCATCGGCATAGCCGCGGCGGGCTTCGACGACGACCCGAGCCTTCGGCAGGGAGTTGAGGAAGATTTTGCCGTAGCGTTTCGTACGCACACGCGGATCGAGAATCACGACGCTGCCGTGGTCGCGGGACGTGCGGATGAGCCGGCCGAAGCCTTGCTTAAGCTTCAGCACGGCTTCGGGGAGCGAGTAATCCATAAACGGATTGCCGCCGGCCTCCTTGATGGCTTCGAGCCGGGCTTCGATGAGCGGCCGGTCCGGTACGGCGAACGGCAGCTTCGTAATGATCACGGTTTGCAGAGCGTCGCCGGGAACATCCACGCCTTGCCAGAAGCTGTCTGTTCCGAGCAGCACTCCGCGCGGGTTCTCTTTGAAGCGTTCGATCATCGTCGAGCGCGGCATGCCGTCGGCTTGCGAATAGAGAGCGTAATCGTGTTTGGCGAGCCAGGGAGTGAGCCGGCCCGCCGTTTCGCGCAGCATTTCGTAACTGGTGAAGAGGACGAAGGCCCGTCCGTCGCTCCGCTCGACGTAACGTTCGATCATCTCGACCGACGCATTGAGGTAGCCGCGCGCGTCGGCCGTCGGGTCAGGCATCCCTTCGAGGAGCACGATCTGAGCCTGCCGTTCGTAGTCGAACGGGCTGCCGAGTTCGAGCGCGTCGACCTGCGTCAGGCCGACCCGCGCTTTGAAATAATCGAAGGCGTGCGGCTCGGCGTCGTTGCGCGTCGTCGCCGGTCGTACGGCGAGCGTCGCGCTGGTCATCACGACGCTCGGCACCTGTTGAAAGAGATGCTCGCGCAACAGTGCGCCGACGTCGAGCGGGGCCGCGTTGAGCGTGGTGCGCGGGCGTCGGCCGTACGTCGAATCGATCCAGTAGACGCCGCCGGCCAAGGCCTGATTGCACCAAGCTTCCACCGAGCCGGAAAGCGCCGTCAGCCGATCGGCGGCCGACGCAACGTCTTGCTTTTCTTCGGCCGCTTCGATGTTGTCGCCGGTGCGGCGTACGAGCTTGGCCAGCTTCATCAGCGCCGGCGAGAGCGTGTTGGCGAACGCGTCGGCGTGGCGCACTCGGCCGTTGGTCGAGGCGTGTTGATTGCGCCAGAGTTGGGCATTTTGGAAGAATTCATCGGCCGCGAATCGACATTCGAGCACGACCTGTTCGGCGTCGGCGGCTCGGTGATGCACGAGCAAGCCGCGATTGGTGCGGTCGTTGTAAAGCTTGTTGAGCTGATACTCGATCTGGCTCGACGAAACGCCGATCCCCAAATGGTCGCCCGCCACGGCTTCGAGCGTGTGAGCTTCGTCGAAGATCACGGCGTCGTACTCCGGCAAGATGCCGGCCCCTTGCATCCGCAAGGAAAGGTCGCTGAAGAAGAGCGCGTGATTGACGATCAGCAGTTGTGCGTTGGCGACGCGCCGGCGAGCCCGATAGTAGAAGCAGTCGTTGTAGGTCGGGCAGGCGCGGCCCATGCAATTGGTATGTTCGCTCTGCACCTCGTCCCAAACCTGGGGCAGGGGGCGGAATTCCAGATCGCTGAGCGAGCCGTCGCCCGTGTTTTGCGACCAGCTCGTGATCGCGCAAGTGGTCGAACTCTTCTTCTTCGCGAAAGAGCGAACCGGCGCGGCGTACGGCGCTCTGCATCCGTCGCAAGCTCAGGTAGTTGCTGCGCCCCTTCACGAGCACGGCCGAGAACTCCAACGGAATCACGGCGTTCAGCAGCGGGATGTCTTTTTCGATCAGCTGCTCTTGCAGACTGATCGTGTGCGTCGAGATGACGATCCGCTTGTGGCGAGGCTCGCCGTCGCCCGAGTCGTTCGCTTGGCCTTGGGCCGTTTGTTCTTGGGCGACGCTGAGAATGGCCGGCACCAGATAGGCGAAGCTCTTGCCGACGCCGGTGCCGGCTTCGACGACCAGATGCTTGCGCTGGGCGAAGGCCCGTTCGACGGCCGCGGCCATGGCGAGCTGCTGCGGTCGCTCTTCGTAGTGCTTCAACCGCGCCGCGATGCGGCCCGTGGTTCCCAAGATTTCCGCGGCGGTGAGCATTCCGTTCCTTCGAACGTCGCTCCGGAGCGACGGCTAAACAATCCCTGTCGTCGACTTCTACCGCGGCTTGCCCGGCGCGATGATTCCTTCATCCGGGCTGCTCGCCGTGGCGTAGAGCTTGCGCGGGATACGGCCGGCAAGATATGCCAAACGTCCGGCCGTGGTCGCCATGCGCATGGCGCGGGCCATCGCGCGGGCGTCTTTCGCATGGGCGATGCCCGTGTTGAGCAGCACGCCGTCGACGCCGAGTTCCATCGCGAACGTTACGTCGCTCGCCGTGCCGACGCCCGCATCGACGATCACCGGATACGTCGGGTCGCCGTCCTTCAGATATTCCAAGCAGATCCGAATGTTGTTCGGGTTCAACACGCCTTGCCCCGAACCGATCGGGCTGCCGGCCGGCATCACGCTTACCGCGCCGGCCTGCTTCAAGCGACGGGCCGTGATCGGATCGTCGGTCGTGTAGCAAAGCACTTGGAACCCTTCGGCGACGAGCCGTTCCGTAGCTTCGACCGTCGCGATCAGGTCGGGCAGCAGAGTTTTCGTGTCGCCGAGAACTTCGAGCTTCACCCAATCGGCACCGGGGTTTTCCAGGCCGAGCAGAATCTCACGGCCCATGCGAGCCACGCGCACGGCGTCGTCGGCCGTGAAGCAGCCGGCCGTATTCGGCAACAACGTGTAGCGCCGCGAGTCGATGAAGTCGAGAATGTTGCGACCTTGAGCGTCGATCAATCGCTCGCGCCGCACGGCGACGGTGATGCAGTCGGTGCCGGAAAGTTCCAGGCACTCGGCCATCACGTCGTAGCCGGAGTATTTGCCGGTGCCGACGATCAGCCGGCTGCGCAGCTCATGCGTACCGATCCGCAGCACGTCGGCATCGACGGGGACATCCGGGGGCGTTGCAAGCGACATCATTCTCACCCTTGCGCCGCGGAGTCGGACCTCTGCGCGGCGTTCAATTGGAAACTTCGACTACCCGCCGCCGACGAGCGTGACGATCTCCAGTCGATCGCCTTCCGCGAGCCTGCGCTCGGCATGTTTGCCGCGCGGCACCAACTCCAGGTTCACTTCCACGGCGCACTGCTTCGGCTCGATGCCGAGTTGCGAGAGCAGGCCGGCCACGGTGAGGCTCGGCTCGATCTCGCGCGGTTCGCCGTTGCAAACGATTTTCATTCTAGCGACTTCGGTCGGGCGGCAGGAGGAAGCGTAAAAACAGCACTGCCGTCGGACGATCTCGGCGACCGTCCGACGGCAGACGAATTGTGGTCGCAAACCGACTTAGCGGACGATGCCCGCCGCGCAGAACGGACCGGAGTAGAGCAATTGGAACTGGCCTTGAATGCCGGCCGAAGCGGTGAAGGCGCCCCGGTTGTACGGCATGCCGTAAACGGCGAGCTTGCCGGAGTTGAATTCGGCGATGTAGATCACGCTCGCGGCCCATTGCGCCGTGCCGCCGCCCGGACGCAACGGCAGCTTGCCGGTGACCATCGTAAACTTCATGTCTTTCGCACCGTCGAGCTGCATGTCTTTCATCACGTTGGCCGTGTAGACCACGCCGAGCACCGGCGGCAGCTTCGAGGTGTTGACGAGCGCGCCGGTCAGGTCGCCGGTCGTCGAATCAAGAAAGAATACGCCTTCCATATCGCCGTCGACTTCACCGGTCGCCAGCGCGAAGTTTTCTTGGCGGTCGGTCGCCACGGCATAGATCGGCGCGTGCGGCAAGAAGCCGCCGACGACGAGGCCGACGATCAAGCCGGCGGCCAAGAATGCAAAGTTCTGTTTCCACATAACCTGAGGGCTCCTAGCGGTGCGAGGGTGCGGTGTTTCCCAAGGCGATATGCGGACTTAATAGTAACGGAAATCTCGGCGGAAGAAAGCAAGGGGCAGTGGGGAGTGTTGAGCGGGGAGTGGGGAATGCACGACGCGTCAGACCTTAACCGGGAGCGATGTCACCGTTCTCCGTTCCCCACTCGACACTCCCCATTCCCCCCTTATGTACTTGCGTGCTAAAACGATGGGCCGTCGGCCGCTCGTCGGCCCTTCGCATCGCCGGCTTTCACGTCTGAGGAATTCGCAGCCATGCCCACCAACGGCAACCTAAATCGCAAACTTCGCATGGCCTTGGTCGGCGGCGGCCAAGGATCGTTCATCGGCCGCGTCCATTGCACTGCGGCGGTGCTCGATAATCGCGCAGCGCTCGTGGCCGGAGCTCTTTCCAGCAACCCGGAAAAGTCTAAGGCCTCGGCCGCCGACTACGACATTCCCGCCGACCGAGCCTACGGGTCGTACCGCGAAATGATCGAGGCCGAGTTGAAGCTGCCGGCCGACAAGCGGATCGACTTCGTCTCCGTCGCCACGCCGAACCATACGCATTATGAAATCGCTAAGGCCGCGGTCGAGGCCGGGTTCAACGTCATCTGCGACAAGCCGATGACGTTCGACTTGAAGCAGGCCGAAGATCTGGCCGCGGCGGTGGATAAGAGCGGCGTGGTGTTCGCCGTGAGCCACAACTACACCGGTTACCCGCTGGTGCGGCAGGCCCGCGAGATGATCCTGGCCGGCGAACTCGGCGAGATCAACGCGATTCGCTCGAACTATATCCAAGGCTGGCTCCGTACGCGCTTGGAAACCGGCGATCAGAAGCAAGCCGCGTGGCGGACCGATCCGTCGAAGAGCGGCGCCGCCGGTTGCTTCGGCGACATCGGCACGCATGCCTACAACTTGGCCCGCTACATGACCGGCCTGCTGCCCGACTCGATCAGTTGCCACCTGAAGATTTTCGCCGAAGGTCGCCAACTTGACGACTACGGGCATGCGATCGTCCGTTTCGAAAACGGCGCTCTCGGCACGGTCACGGCGTCGCAAATCAGCCACGGCCGCGAGAACGACCTGTTCATCGAAATCGACGGCACGAAGGGGGCGCTTTCGTGGCGACAAGAAGAGCCGAACACGCTGGTCGTCTGTCAAAACGGCGAACCGCACAAGCTCTACACCCGCAACGGCGGACCGTACACGCAACCGATCTCCGCCGCGAGTTGCCGACTTCCGGCCGGCCATCCGGAAGCGTTCTTCGAAGCGTTTGCGAACGTCTACCGTTTTGCCTACGACGCCATGGCCCAACGTGCCGCCGGTGAAAAGGTCGAAACCGTCAACACGATCTACCCGAACGTGAACGACGGCGTCGAAGGGATGTACTTCATCCAACAATCGGTAGAAAGCAGCAAGCAAGGCGGTGCCTGGCTGCCGCTCAAGCACAAGCGAGCCCGGAAGTAATCGCACGTCGATCGTGCATAAGGTCGAACTTAACGCAAAGAGCCTCGGGAGATTTCCCGAGGCTCTTGCTCTTTCTCGCCGTCTATTGCGCGATGCGTTAAGCGTCGTCCCGGCTTCCGCCGCTGAAGAACGACAGATAGTACAGCAGCGTCAGCACGCTCTGCAGCGTACCGGCCACGTACGTCCAGGCCGCGGCGTTGAGAACGCCGTTGACCGCGCGCATTTCTTGCGCCGGTACGATGCCCAACTCCACGAGGACGCGCTTCGCGCGATTCGAGGCGTCGAATTCGACCGGCAGATTTACCAGCTGGAAAAACACCACGCCCGAAAAGAGCACAATGCCCGCCCAGAACAAAATCGGCAGGTGCATGAGCAGGCCGATCAATAGCAACGTGATGCTGATGCCGCTGCCGAAGTTGGCGATCGGCACGGCGGCGTTGCGAACGACCATCGGCGCGTATTGCTGCGCATCTTGCAGGGCATGACCCGCTTCATGCGCCGCGATACCGACGGCCGCCAACGATCGGCCGCGATAGTTTTCCGGACTGAGCCGGAGCACCTTATTGGCCGGGTCGTAGTGGTCGGAGAGATAGCCGGGTGTCTCTTCGATTTCGATGTAGCTCAGCCCGGCCGAGTTGAGGATATGCCTCGCCGCCGCGGCGCCGCTCAGCGGAGCCGGTTCTTGTTGGGCGGCCGCGTAGGTCGACCGAACTTTCATCTGGGCCCACGCCGCCAGGAGCAGCGCCGGAGCGACCCAGAGTAGGTACTCAAGGTTAAAGAACATCATGAAACGACGATCCCTCGCTGATGTGGCAATTCCGCGACCTCTCGCGGTGCTCGCTCGGTTCGGCGACCGGTCGGGTCGCCGACGAAAGACACCGGGCGATTTGCGCCCGGCGAGAAGTTTGGTGAGCCGCGGTCGGCGGAATTGCCGTTGTCCGATGCGGCCTGGAGACGATGCCCCGATACAGATGTCTACGGAGCGGCCGGCAATTGGTTTGCCCGCATTCGCGGAATTGCCGCAAACCGATAATGCACCGTGGTTTGCGTGCCGTCGAATCGCCACGGACCGAGGTCTTGGCGACTCAGCACAAATTGCGCAATTCGCGCATTTTTCGAAGCTGCGACCCGACAACGGCTGCGGCCGATACCATAATATCCCTGTCGCCCATTTGCCCGGAGCCCGGCGGCGACCTTCCGGCCGAGCCGCGGCCGTTCCGATTCGCCCGACTTGTGAGATTCTTCCCCATGCCGTCGTCCGCCCGTCGCCGTCGTTGGATTTCGTGCCTGCTGTGTGGAACCGTGGGGTCGCTCGGCTTGGCCATGGCCGGCTGTGAGAAAGACGTCGAGGTTTCGTTGCCGCCCGCCGCGCCGGCTTCGGCGGCCGTCGACACGAAGATCACCGACGCGGAGTTGAAGAAGCGCGTCGACGAGGCGATTGCGACGACCGCGGGCCGCGTGCTCGACGTCGATGTCAACAACGCCTGGCAAGTCGTCCACGGCATCTTGGCCTACGGGCCCGAGCTACAACTCACGGTCGACAACCACAGCCGCAAGACGTCGGCCATGAAGTGGATCTTCGACGGTCAGCGCATGAACGGTTGGAAACTCTACCCGGCCGAGAAAGGTTTGGGCGCCGAGTTGGTTCCCGGTAGTTCGGCCGAGCAGGGGCACGCCGACCAATGGATCGGCTACCTCTCGCAATGCGGCGTCAAGCTCGACGATCCGCTGGTCATCACGGTGAACGGCAAACAAGAGACGCGCAAGTTTCGTGAGTTGATCGAGCAGGCCAAGTGGGATTGCGGCACGGTCAAGGTTCACGGCAACCCGACGCAAGAGCTAACCTGGACGCTGATGGCGTTCGCCGAATATTCGTCGCCCGACTATCTCCCGCTCGACGGCGTTTGGAAGAACAAAGTCGGCGAAGATTGGAGCTTCGAGCGCATCATGGACCAAGAGGCGGAAGCCGGCATCGTCGGCGCGGCCTGCGGCGGTTCGCACCGGCTGTATGCCATTGCCGAAGCCCTGAAGAAGTACAAAGCCACGGGCAAGCCGCTCACCGGCGGTTGGGCCAAGGCCGACAAACTCCTGAAAGATTCGATCGCCGCCGCCAAGAGCTACCAGCAGCCCGACGGCGGGTTCTCGACCAACAAGTTTCAACGTTCGGCGACGTCGGCCGACATCGACTCGCGCATCGACAGCACCGGCCACGTCTTCGAAGTGCTGGCCTACGCGCTAAGCGACGAAGAATTGAAATCGGAGTGGTTCACCAAGGCCGCCCTGTTTCTCACCAAAAAGATCGACGAATCCAAAGCCGTGCCGCTCGGTTGCGGCGGTCTCTATCACGGCGCGCATGGGCTGATCATTTACCGCGACCGGCGTTTCGGCCCTTCATCGGCCGGCGCGGCCGCCGAGTAGTCGAAATCGCGCCGCTTGCTTGCGAAACGGCGTCGGTGCGACGAAATTGTTCCTGAAGCAATTCATGTTTCAGGAACCATCAGATGACGTCCGCCGCTTGGCTCTGCGCGCTCTGTGTGATCGGCGCTCCCGTCGACGTGCCGAAGGTGCTCGACGACCGCCTCCAACTCGAACTCATTCTGCAAGAGCCCGACATCGTCACGCCGACCGGCCTGACGATCGACGCCAAAGGGCGCGTGCTCGTCATCGAGAGCCACACGCATTTCCGGCCCGACGGCTACAAAGGCCCGCCGCACGATCGGATTCTGCTGATCGACCCGACCGAGAAGCCTTGCAAACCCAAGGTGTTTTTCGAGGGCTCGAAGTTCACGATGAGCGTCGCCAAAGCGCCGGACGGTTCCATTTACGTCGCCACGCGCAGCGAAATCTTCCGCCTTCGCGATCTCGACGGCGACGACAAAGCCGACAAGCCCGAAGAGCGCACGCCGATTGCGCACTTAGAGACCGCGGGCAACTACCCGCACAACGGACTCGCCGGCTTCGCGTTCGGACCATTTCCCAGCGTGCCCGAGCTGAAGGAGTTCGCCGAAGTGTATTTCGGGTTCGGCGAAAACCTGGGGGCCGATTACAAGCTCGTCGGTTCCGACGGCGCGTCGCTGGCCGGCGGCGGCGAAGGGGGCAACATCTACGCCTGCAGGTACGACGGCGCCAAAGTCCGCCGCGTCGCCACCGGATTTTGGAATCCGTTTCACATGACCTTCAATCGAACTGGGCAACTGTTCGCGGTCGACAACGATCCCGACGCTCGTCCGCCGTGCCGATTGCTGCACATCGTGGAAGGGGGCGACTACGGCTACCGCTTTCGCAACGGCCGCAAGGGAACGCATCCGTTTACATCGTGGAACGGCGAACTCCCCGGTACGTTGCCGATGGTCGCAGGGACCGGCGAAGCGCCTTGCGCCGTCAATTCCACACGCTTTTTTGACGATGTCGCAGATCGTCAAGATTTCTCCGCCTTCGGCGATTTGCTTGTGACGTCGTGGGGTGACCATCGCCTGGAACGCTACCGATTGAAGTCGTCCGGCCAGAGTTTCGTATCGCAGATGGAGCCGGTCGTGGTCGGCGGCGACAACTTCCGCCCGGTCGGTATGGCCGAAGCCGTCGACGGTTCGATTTACTTCAGCGATTGGGTCGACCGCAGCTATCCTCTGCACGGCAAAGGGCGCGTCTGGCGGCTGAGCAAGAAGCCGATTCCTAAGAACTCGGATAAAGAGCTCTTCGACTCGGTTGTCGAGACGTTTACGCAGATCGAACTTGTTCGCGAGAGCGGAATGCGCACTGATGAGGAACTGGAACGCGAGACCATCGAAACTTGGAAGAAGTTTGCCGCTTCAAATTCGACGGACCCGTTTGAATGGCAGATGCGGGCTCGTCTGCTATCGCAGATCAAGTCGTACCAACCGGCGTTGACCGCGGAGTCGGCGAAGGCCTACTTGTCGCAATTCGCCGGATCACAGAACGCTCTGGCGACGATCTGGGCCGCCGTCGCGGCGCGGGACGCACATGTCGAAAACGCCAAAGTGCTCACGCCGCTATTGCTCGTGAACGATGACCCGCGTGTCCGGTTGCTCGGCGTGATTTGGGCCGGCGAAGGGGCGCTGCTTGACCAGCGCGAGGCCATCGAAGCCGGCTTGTCGCGGCCGGGCCTGACGCGCGAGTTGTTCGAAGCATCGCTGGCCGCGCTGGAGATGCTCGACACGGCCGCGGCGAAAGCGGAACCCGCCGCGAAACGCGACCCCAAAAAGGAACCGAGCGGCGAGCAGTTTGTCTTCCAAATGCTGCGTAGCGGTTCCACTTTGCCAGGCGTGCGCCGTTTTGCGCTCAAAGCCTTGCGACCGGATCACCCGGAACTGAAGTTCGATCTCCTGCAACGGCTCGCCGCCGACTCCGACCCGACGTTGCGCATCGAAGCGCTACGCACGATTCGCGAACGTCCGCAGGCCGAGCGAACCCAGCTGCTGCGCGAGCGCGCCGCAGCCGGCGATCGCCCGACGGCCGAACGCTTGGAAGCACTCGTCGGTTTGTCTCCCGACGACTCGTCCGATCGCGACGTCTTGCAGCAGCTAGCCGCAGCCGATGACGCTTCGCTTCGCACGGCCGCCGAGCGTTTGCTGAAGCCGGCCGCCGCCGGAGAAACGTCATTGACCGCGGCCGAAGTTCCCGCCGGGGGCGATCCGGCCGCGGGAGAGCGGTTGTTCTTCCACCCGCGCGTCGCAAGCTGCTACCGGTGTCACGAGTACGAAGGTCGCGGCGCGGCGATCGGGCCGGCACTCACGACGTTCGGCCGGGTGCTAGCCGTGAACGCGTGTTGCAATCGATCTTGGAGCCGAGTAAGGAAGTTGCGCCGCATTACGTGCCGTGGATCATCGAAACCACGGACGGTCGCACGCTCACCGGGCTCTACACGGGAGAAGAAGTCGACGGCTCGCACCGCTACGCCGACGCCCAAGGAAAAATCTTCAAGCTGCATCCGCGCGAGATCGAATCGCGCGAGGCGGCCAAGCAGTCGATTATGCCGGGCGATTTCGGCCGCACGCTGACGGCCGAAGACCTGCGCGACTTGGCGGCGTTTTTAACGAAGCCGACCGAGTGAGCGTTTGTAGGGAACGCCCTCTGCGGCGTTCCGCGCGCGGGTACTCGTTTCTGGAACGCCGCGGAGGGCGTTCCCTACAGGTGATCTGTCGCTTTCATTAGCCGCCGGTCGGCGGATGCGGTTCGTAGCCCGTGTACCGAGCCGCTTCGCCCAAGCCTTCGATGAAGTGCCGCGTCGCGAAAAATTCGTTCGTCGGCAGCGAGTCGTGCAGCTTGTCGTATTCGTTCCGCAGCGAAAGCGCGAGCGTCGTCACTTGCTGATAGCTCACCTGCGAGGGATCGTGGGCTCGCAGCGTGAAGAGCGACTGCAACTGATCGCGAAACGGTTGAAACTGGGGCTGCAGCAAGAGCTCCGGCCAGCGAATCTCGCCGGTCACCGGATCGAGTTGCGACGCCGAGAGCTTCGGCCGCTTCGGCGCCGGCGCGTTGTAGTTGAAGGCCGCCTTCTCGCGAGCGTCCTTCTCGGCGACGTATTGCCGATTCAATTCTCGCAACTTGTCGTACGTCTCGGCCGTCTTCAGTTTGTTGTCGAGCGCCAGCGACTTGGCTTGCTCGGCCGTTACGGCGGCTTGAGCCGTCATTTGGTTGTAGGCGCCTTGAGCTTGAATGAGCGCGCCCATGCCCATGGCCGTCGCTCCGGCCGGCGTCGCGCCGCCGCCCCAACCGCCGTTCCAACCGTAGCCGGGGTAGCCGTAGTCGCCGTAGCCCCAAGACGTGTAGGGTCGATGGTACGGGCCGACGGCGATGTATTGCGCGGCCAACTGTTGCAGCAAGACGAGGCATGCGCCCGTCCCCACGACGAGATACGTCGCTCGCGAAGCAAACCACAAGGTGCGAATCATCGGCGACACTCCGCGCTGGGGAAGCAAAACTCTCGATGTCGGGCGCTGAAATCTCTTCGTCGACCAGCTACGATGATGCCAAGCGGCCGAGCGGCAAGCAAGGCTCGTCCGCCGCACGAAAAGTGAATTTCTTGCGACCTCGCCGCAGTCGCTCGCCGGTCGTCGGCCGATTGCGACCCGACGTGCCCGCAAGCGCGCCCCTTTGCCGCATCCACCAGGAGTTTGCCCACTATGCGAGTCGTCCCGTTCGGGTCGGCGGTCGGTTTTGCCGTCGCGGCTTGGCTTCATGCTCTGACGATTTTCACGTCCCCGGCCGCCGCCGCCGACGTCGCCGAGTTGACGAAGCAACTCCAATCTGCGACCGGCGACGCGCGCCTCGCGGCCGTCGATGCGCTGACTGATCAAGGTCACGAAGCGGCCGCGGCCACGGAAGCGCTCGCCGCGCTGCTGGCCGACGGAGATGAGACGGTGCGCGGTCGTGCCGCTCGGGCTTTGGGCGCGATCGGACCCGGCGCGAGCGCAGCCGTCGATAAGTTGTCGGCCGCCGCAAAAGATTCGTCGCCGAAAGTTCGGGCTTACGCTCTGTATGCGCTCGGCATGATCGGGGCTCCGTCGCAAAAGGCGTTTCCCGCGGTGGCCGAAGCCTTGAGCGACGCCGATCCTGTGGTACGTCGTGAAGCCGTGAAGGCGATGGGCGCATCAAGCCGCCGCTCGATCAAGCGGTCCCCGCACTCGTGCAAGCGCTGGAGAAGGCGCAAACGGCCGGCGAAACGATGCCCGCGCTGCACGCACTGGCCGCGGCCGGCGCGGACGCGGTGCCGCGTTTAACGGAAGCTCTCGGGCGGCCCGAAGCGCACTACTGGGCTTGCCGCATCCTGGCGGAAATCGGCCCCGACGCCAAAGCCGCGGTGCCGGCCCTGACGACGACGCTCGGCGATGAGCGAATGGAAGTTCGCCGTGAAGCCGCGATTGCGCTAGGACGCATCGGGCCGGACTCAAAGACCGCCGCACCGAAGCTGATCGAGCTTTTGGCCGACGCCGATCCGGGCGTTCGTTCGGCGTCGCTGTGGGCTTTGCTGATGAGCGAAGCGCCGGCTGCCGACGTGCTGCCGAAGGTGCAGCCGCTGTTGGAAGATTCCGATGAAATGGTGCGCGTGGTTGCCCATTGGGGCGCGGCGAAGCTCGATCCGAACGATCAACAGGCCCGCCGCAAGGCGATCGTCCTGCTGCTGCGAACGCTCCGCAACGACAATCCGCGAATTCGGGCCGCCGCGGCGCAAGCGCTGGTCGACCTGCGCAGCGGCGACGACGAAAGCGTCATGGCCGCGTTCATCGAACGGCTCACGCAAAACGACGGCGCCGTGGTTCACGTCGTGGCCGAAACGTTAGTGAAGCGGGGCGAAGGGGCCGTGCCTCGCTTAACCAAGGCGCCTGAGCGCAAGGAGCTGCAAGGCTTCGCAATGGGCGTGCTCGGCCGCATCGGTCCGCCGGCCAAAGCCGCGACGCCGCAACTGCTGACGCTGTCGTCGGACGTCGATGTGCAGATTCGAGCCGGAGCCGTGATGGCGCTGGGAGCGATCGCCGCGAAAGAGCCGACGGTCGAAGCCCGCCTGCTGGCGGCGCTCGACGACAAGAGCTCCGACGTTCGTTTGGCCGCGGTCGCCGCGCTCTCGCACGGCGGGCTCGACGATAAGACCCGAGCGGCCGTCGAAAAGCGGTTGAGCGATCCCGATCCGCGGGTCGTCGAAGCCGCGAAATTCGAACTCGCGCCGAAGAAGGCGCAGTAACGAACGGCCTGCTGCGAACGATCGGCGTAAATGAAACAAGCGACGGCGAACCTCTGCCAAGGTTCGCCGTCGCTTTATTTCTTCGCGGAGCTCTGCTCGCTCGGCGTCGTCGCTTAGACGGCGGCGAACTTGTCGAGCTTTTCGCGGAGGGCTTCGGCCGTGAACGGCTTGACCAAGTAGTCGGTCACGCCGGCTTGGATGGCTTCCAACACGCGGCTCTTTTCCGCTTCCGTCGTCACCATGAAAATCGGTACGTCGGTGCCCAGCGCACGAAGGTCGCGGCAGAGTTCCAGACCGTTTTTGTTCGGCATGTTCCAGTCGGTCATCACCAGACCGATCGGCTCGCGTTGAAACGCGGCGAGACCTTCCACGCCGTCGCCGGCTTCGACGACGTCGGAGTAGCCGACGGCGTTCAACGCCCGCGTGATAATCTTGCGCATCGTGCCCGAATCGTCGACGACGAGAACCTTGCTCATGGAACCTTTCCTTACGGCGAAATTTACTCGGACGAGAATGAGCTCGGCCGGGTCACGCCCGTGCCTGCTTACACGCAACACTAGGGCGCGAAATCTCCCCGCGCAGGTGTGGAATACCGCCGGCCGCGTGAAGATTTTCGCAGCTGCGGCGGGCCGCAAACGGAGCCCGTCAGAAACGTCACGACCGGAACATCCGGCGAGCTCTAACGCTCGGAACCGGGGTTCAGGCGCGGGTGTTTGAACAGAAGTTCGAGGTCTTGGGCGGCGGCGGGCTTCGTCATGTGCTCATCGAAACCGGCCTCGATCGCCTTGCGCCGCTCCTGCTCGCCGGAATAACCGGTAATCGCCACGAGCAACGCTTCGGCCGTGCCCGCCGCGGCGCGCAGTGCGCGGGCCACGGAGTAGCCGTCCATGTCGGGCAGGCCGATGTCGAGCAGCACGACTTCGGGCGTGAAGCTCGCGGCCTTTTCCAATGCCTGCCGACCGTCGCCGGCCGTTTCCACCGTGTGGCCCCAAAACTTCTTGAGCATCAGGGCCATGACCTGCGTGGAGCCCGGGTTGTCGTCAACGACGAGAACTCGCCGCGGCGTCACCGGGGAGGGCTTCCAAACGTTGGGCTGAGCGGCGCTGTTCACGGCAGTTCCCAAAGCGGCGGAGAGTGAGCCCGGGCGAGCGTTCCGGGGCCGTCTGTTACGATCGAACGAAGACGGCTGCGAGACCTCTATTTTAAACGGGTCGGCGTCAGACTCGAATGCCCGATTCGGCGGATTCGACGGTTATGCGCACGCCGGCGAGTTACAATGCCGGCAGGCGGCGGCGCGGCTCGTCGCGCCATTTCTCGGCAGTTGGTGACGCATGATCGGTCCGTCGACGGAAGCTCCTCGAATGTCGCAACCTCTTTCGCCGACGGATGAAGCGAAGGCCGAAGGGTTGCGCCGGCGGGTCATGTCGTTGCAATTGCCCCAAGGGGCAAAGACCCGCCCCGCCGTGCCGTGGCTGCGCTTCGGCGTTGCCGGCGTCGTCATTGTGATGCTGCTGGGCGTCGCGTATCAGGCCGCGGCTCCGTGGTTGGCGGCGCTGAAAAAGGCGCCGACGGGGAACCGGTCGCATCGACCGGCGGAACCGCCGCCGTCGCACCGACGACGAACGCCGCGCCCGTGAAGCCGATTCCTGCGGCGAACGTTCCCGCGGTGCCGACTCCGCCGAGCGACGCCGGTAGTGCGAACGCCCCCGGAGTTGCAGCAGCGTCGCCCGTCGCCGCGCCGACGGGACAGATTGTGCTCGAATCGCGCGGCTACGTGATTCCGGCTCATCAGATTTTGGTGAGTCCGAAAGTGCAGGGGATGGTCGTCAAACTCGACATTGAAGAGGGACGCCGCGTTGACAAGGGCGCGCTGCTCGCCGAGATCGAGAGCATCGAGTTTCAGAGCGAATATCAGAAGGCCGTGGCGCTGCTGGAGTTGGCCAAGGCGAGACTGGCGGAGTTGGAAAACGGCAGCCGACCGGAAGAGATCGGCCAGGCGGAAGCCGAACTGGCGCAAGCTCAAGAAGAGCAGGTGGACGTCGAGCGGATTTGGAAGCGCAATATTGAATTGCGGAAGACCAACGCCGTGACGGAGCAAGAGTGGCAGCAATCGGAATCGAAGCATCTGGCGATGCTGCGGCGCATCGAGCAACTGCGCTACGCGCTGCAATTGATGCACAAGGGACCTCGCGAGGAACGCATCTTGGCGGGCCGCGCCGAAGTGAAGCAGTATGAAGCCGAGCTGCAGAAAGCGAAGTGGCGGCTCGACAACTGCCGCATTCTCGCGCCGATTTCCGGAACGATTCTGAAGAAGAACGCCGAGGAAGGAAACATCGTAAACACGCTGGCGATGAACGGCTCGTTCAGCCTTTGCGAAATGGCCGACCTCTCCGACTTGGAAATCGATCTGAAGATTCAAGAGCGCGACGTGGCGAAGGTGTTCGTCGATCAGGCTTGCCGCGTGCGCTGCGAAGCATACCCGGATCGAGTTTATGAAGGCTTCGTCTCTCGCTTGATGCCGATTGCCGACAGGGCGCAGGCCGCGGTGCCGGTGCGCGTGAAGGTGCGCGTGCCGCAGGCCGAAGAAGGGGTGTATTTGAAACCGGAAATGGGGGCGAACGTGTCGTTCTACGATGCGAAAGACCCGCAACGCGTGAAGGCCGCGGCGACTTCGACTCCGAAGTAACGCCGGCGAAAGACGCAACGCCAAGCTTATTCGTCGTCACTCGCTTCCGACGGCGGGAGCAGCATTCGGGCCGTCGCGAGCAGTGCGCGAAGTTCGTCGTCGGCCGAAGTGCGCTCGGCTAGAGCCGTGAGCGCGGCGAGAAGTTTCGCACCGCGCGGCCAGCGCACGGCCAGCGACGCCGCCGCGAGCCGGCGAAGCTGATGTTTGCGGACGTAGGAGACGGACCGCGCGTCGGACCTTGCTTCAGATGAGCCGGTTGCGGCGCACCGCAAGGCCGGAAACTTTTCCGCGACGGCGTCGGCCGGAGAGTCTCCGAGGTCGTGCCGTACGAGTTCGACGAGCGGAGCGATCAGACGCGCGAGCACTTCTGCGGCGGCGGGCGCACGGCCTTCGCCAATGACGTCTAAAAGCCAAGCTTCGAGCTTGGTCAAGTACGCAGGCCCGACGGTGACGGACATGCCCGGCGAGCGCTCGGCTTCGAGCAACGCGCGGTGGAGCGATTCGAGCGTCGCGGCGATTGCGCGAATCCGCTGCGGTCCATAGGACTTGAGTTGATGAAGTTCGGCCAGCGTGAGCTCGGCGAAGGCCGATACGGGAACGAGCCAGATGCTGCGCGGCAAGTCCGACAGACGACCGACGACGCGCCCGACCGCTTCGTGACTCCAGGCATGGTTGCGCAGTCGCGAGGTCCATTGCGACCAGCGGGCCGACGTGACTTCGTGCGTCGCAGCGGTCGCCCCATCATCGACAACCGCATCCTGAATGCAATCATCGGCCGCGCGCAACTCGCCGACGACTCGCTCGAGCAGATCGAGCAGATTGCGAATCTTCGTGAGCCCGACGTGCGGTAACCGGCCGAGATGGTCGAACGACAGATCGGCGAGTTCGGCCGGCGAGGCTTGCAGCAAGCTACGCGGAAGGAAGCGATCGTGGTCGCCGACGTATTCGGCTAGGGCTCGGCCGCGGGCCGGATCGGGGAGCGCCGCGAGCCGCTGTTGCAGTCGCTCGTAACGCAGTTGAACGGTCGTCCAAGCCGAGGCCGAAGGGTTGAAATTACGACGAATCATGCTCACGGCCTCAACGACAAAGGGGTGCGTAGACCATGTAGCTAAGACAAACGGCGTGCCGAGCGGAAAACGAAAGTTTCTCACGCCGTTTACACGGGAAACTTGCAGGTTTTTCGGCGATCCGCTCGGACGGATAAGACAGCCTTGCGCGTTGAAACGACGTGTGTCGTAGTGATTGGCGGCAGATTGTCGCAGTCGACGATCAGTGACACCGAGCAATTTCTGGTCGGCAATCAACCTCGGTCACGCATGGGGAGCGCCGATCAAGGCCGATTGAATGCAACCTACGAGAGAGAACGTGAGCGATGCGCGATCAGCGCCGCGCACGCTTGCCGCGACGCACTGCGCAAAAAAGACCTTAAGCGGAAACGTGTTTGATTTTTAGTTTTCGCATTCGGCGCGGAACGACGTTGAGGCGAATTTCTTGAAATTTATAGTCGCGCTAGGGGCGTGTGTTCGTTGTCTGCGTGAGTGCCCGATGAGTCCGAACGGCCGTGCCGGCGCGAGGGATTCACGGCTCGACTTGTCGACGCAACCGAACGCCGTCGCCGCCCTTCACGTCGCCGCTCACCTCAGGTCTGCGTTATGCCTCAAAACGGTTCCGGCTTGCGCGCCGCTGCGCCCGCCTGCGAGATGATCGATCGAACGCCGAGCCGGCGATCGGCGCGGCAGTTTCACTGTTTTCGGGTCGGGCGAAGCGGGCGAAAAACTCTGCGCTGCGTCGTCGTGGGAGCGGCGATCGTCGCGACGGCGTTCTCAGGCGCACCTGCCGCGGCGTTAGCGGCTTCGGCCGATTGGGGCGTGACCCAAAGCGGCACGCCCGGCACGTATTCGTGGCAACATCTCTACAACTGGCGCACGCCCGGTCAGGAAGATTCGGCCGCGGCGATTCCCAATGCCGTGGGGGATGTCGCGAATCTGCAGCTCGTCGATCTCGCCGGCAACCAGATCATCAATCTCGACGGGCTCGTGACGGTCGGCACCTTGAACTTGGGGGATTCGGCCGGCGGGCAGAGCTATCGGATCAACGCCGGGACGGGGGAGCGCTGACGTTTGACGGTGGGACGTCGTCGCTGCTGAACAAGTTCGGCGTCGGCTCGGATCTGATCATGTCGAATATCACGCTCACCGGTGCAGCGCCGCTGACGATCGACGTCGACGAAGGCTTGTTGACGCTGGCCGGCGTGATTAGCGGAGCCGGAGGCATTACGAAAAACGGCGAAGGAACGCTCATTCTCCGCGGCACAAACACGTACACCGGCGTGACGACGATCAACAACGGCATGCTGCTCGACGTGCCGATCGCCAACGACGGCGCGGTGCTCGGCGCAATTACCGCGGGGAACGGAACCGTGGTCAATGCGGGCGGCACGTGGGCGTTCGGGGCCGACACGTTGGGGGCCGGCGCGATTGCGAATCCTGCGGAACCAGTGACCATCGCCGGCGACGGCTTCCGCAACAACGGCGCTGCGGTTCTTCAGCGGCGCCAACAGCATGACGTTCAACGGGCCGGTCACGATGTCCGGAGCGTCGCGGATTCAGGCCGATCAGACCGGCACGTTCACGTTGAGCGGAGCGTTCAACGTCGACCACGACTTGAAGGCCGGCGGCGTCGGGTTCGTGTCGCTCACCGGCGTGGTTACCGGCAGCGGCTCGATCACGCACTACGGACTCAGCGGCTTTCGCATGCAGAGCGTGGCGGCGGGGCATAGCTACTCCGGCTCGCTGTACTCGACGCTCGGTGAAATCCGTTCCGACGTCGGCAACGCGGTACTCGCCAACACGCCGTACGTCGACGTCGCCTCACTCACGCTCGACAGCTCTTGGCTGCGGATCGCCTTCGGCAACGCGGCCGGCGCACCGACGGCGGCCGATTCGCCGAACAGCCGCTTCTCGACGACGGCGCCGATCAGCATGTCGGCGAGCCAGATATTCATCGACAACGCTTCGTTTACCGCCACCACGACGAGCTTTTACGACTACGCCGTCGTGCAAGGCTTCGGCGTCACGACGATCAACAGCGGACACAACCGCATCGGCTTCCGCTCCGCCGATTTGGGAAGCGTGGAAATGACGTTTGCGAATATCGTGCGCCCCAATCCCGGTACGACGCTCGAACTTCACGTCGACAGTCTCGTCGGCGCGGCGCTCGGGACGTCGACCAAGCACCGAATTCTCAACACGGCGATGACGGCCGACGTGCCGTTCCTCGGCGGTTGGGCGTACACCTACTCCGCCGCGACCGGCACGAACCCGGAGTTTGTGAAGTACGACTTCACCGGCGGCAACGGCTACACGGGTCTCGCGGCGGCCGACTACAACACCGGCGCCGTCGGCACCTGGACGAGCACCGATATCGTGAAGATGTCGGCGGCGCAGAACGTCACGGGCACGCTGCAGATCAACGGATTGAACATCGTCGGCGCAATCGCGCTGACGGGTGACGCGGGGAGTACGCTCGATATCGGTTCCGGCGGGCTCATCAGCAACGGCGCGAATACGATCTCCGTGCCGTTTCTCACCGCGAGCGGCGGCACGCTCTACGACATCGCGATCGCCTCGCACACGATTACGTCCGACGTCACCGGCGCGATCGACTATGTCAAAGTCGGCGCCGGCATCACGTCGATGCTCACCGGTAACAGCTACACCGGCACGACCTACATCAACGAAGGCGTGTTCCGCAACGTCATCGGTTCGCGAGCCCGCGGCTTGGGGACGGGAAACCTCGTCTTCGGCGGCTCGCCGAACACGTTGGCCGCCTACGAAAACGACGCCGACTTCACGCGAGCTCTCGGCACGGGAGCCGGACAGGTGCAGGTTCTCGGCGGCGGCGGCGTGGGCAACGGCAGCGCAGGGTTCAACGCCTACGGAGCGCCGATCGATCTCAATTTCGGCGGGGCCGGCGGGACGATCGTCTGGGGAAGCGCGTACTTCAATCCCGGCATCTTTGCGATGAACTCCGGCGGTGCTTCGACGCATGCCGTCACGCTGGTGAACTCGATCGATCTCGGCGGCGAACAACGCTACCTCCGGGTCGACGGCGGAGCGTCCGGCGCCGAACGCGGGGCGCTGGCGATCATCACCGGTGATTTGCTGAACGGCGGCGTCGTCAAACGGGGCGGCGGCACGCTCGTGTTCGACCGACCGATGAGCTACGAAAACGGCACGATCATCAACCAAGGGCAGCTCTGGCTCCGCGGCACGGGCACGGCCGGCGCGAACGTCATGGGCAACGACATTCAGGTCGCTCCCGACGGATACCTGCGAATCGATGGCCCGGCGAATCTCGGCAGTCGGCAGATGGTCATCCTGCAAAACAACGACGTCAACACGCCCGCCGCCATCTCGTTCGGCGCAGGCTGGGGCACGGGCGACGCGATCCGCTTCACGAGCCTCGCCGCGGCCGATTCCGTGCTCGGCACCGGCGCGACGATCGTCATCGCCAACAATCAGGCCGGCCAGGCGCGGCGCATCGCGGTGACGCTCAGCGGCAACGACAACTTTCAGGCCGACGTGATGGCGCAGATTCGCGCCGTGGCACCGAGCGTCGAAGCTTGGTTCGGGGCCGACACGGGCAACGGCGTATTTACCGGCAGCACGCTTTCGCCTTCCGGCGGCGCGGTGCCGGCATATCGGTTCGGCGGCCACTCCAACAACGGCGGCATGCTCATCATTGCCAACGCCGACGTACTGAGCGACGATGCGCTGGGAGTGCAAACTCCGCTGATCGTCGGTGCGCCGGATCAAACCGATCGCAACTACACCGACGGCACGCTTTACATTCCGCAATATCAAAACTTCTCCGGCCAAGTCACCGTAGGAAACGGCGGCATCCTCTGGGTCGGCGACAACGGCGGCCTCGGCGTCGGCTTCGCCGACATCAATCTCCGCGCCGGCGAACTGCGGCTCGACGTTACCGACGGCGCTTTCGGCGGCTTCCGCGGCGAGCAGTACATGTACCGCAACATCAACATCGCCGGCGGCACGAGCACGATTCGCACTTCCACGCTCGACGGCGGCGGGTTCAACACGGTCATCATCGGCAACTTGACGTTCGACACGAATCGCGTCCTGCAGGTGCTCTCCATCGGCACGAACTTCACCGATTTGGCGGTCAACAACATCAACTTCATCGACGCCGCGAGCACGATCGACCTCAACATCGGCGCCGACAACAGCTTTCAGTCCGGCGCGGGGACGATGACCGTCAACGGAATGATCGGCGACCAACCGACCGGCCTGCAAACGCTGCGTAAGAACAACGGCGGCGTACTTGTTCTCAACGGGTTCAATACGTACGACGGCGGTACCATCGTCACGCAGGGGCGGCTCGTCCTCTCGAACACGCAGGCCGCGAGCACCGGCGGAATCTCGCTGACGACGAACAACGACCGTCGGTCGGACCTCGAATATCGGATCAACGGCGGCGGGCCGTTCTTGTTCGACAACGCCGTAAGCACGGCCGGCGGCAACGACGGCAGCACGCGCATCATCGTCGTCGGTCCGACGGGCTCCGGTTCCGAGAACGTGACGATTCAGATCCCGAGCCTCACCATCGGCCATGTCGGCGCGTACACCGTCGGCGGCACCGGGAGCAGCGCCGTCTTCTTCGACGGCTACAACGGCTACAACATCGAAATCGGCTCGATCGCCCTGAATCGTGATATCGCTCTGCGTACCCGCGGGGCACACGTCACGGTGACGGGCGTCGTTTCCGGCGCGGCCGCCAACGATCTGGAAAAGAACGACGTCGGCACGCTGCGCTTCAACGGCGACAACACGTATCTCGGCACGACGACGATCACCAGCGGCTACCTCGTTCTCGGCCACGACAACGCGCTGGGACTCGCAACGACCGACGTCGTGTTCCGCAGCAACGTCAATTCGCAAATTCTGGCGACAGGCGTGCGCACGATCGGTCGCAATTTCATCAACACCGGAACCGGCGCCGTGCAAACGCTCGGCGGTCTCGACGCCGGCGCGAAGCTCTTTACGGGCAACTTGAACATGTCGACCCGCGGCTTCGCCCTCACGGCGATGGCGGGGGGCGACGTGACGTTCTCCGGCCTCATCAGCGGCGGCTTCGGCATTGAAAAACAAGGGGACGGCACGGTCGTTCTCAACCCGACTTCCGGCACGGGCAACACATTCACCGGCGGCACGACGATCACGCAAGGAACGCTCGTCGGGCACGCGCAGACCAGCGGCAGCCCGTTCGGCACCGGAACGATGACGATTCTCGACGGCACGTTGATGCTGCAAGGTCGGGCAACGCCGACGGCCAATCATCAGACCGTAGTCGGCGCGCTCTCCGTCGGCGGCGGAGCGCGCATCGTCGTGAGCGACGCCGCAGCCGATTCGTTCTCAACGGACCTCCGCTTTGCGTCGCTGGCGCGCACGGGGCAGGGGACTGTGACGTTTGTTCCGCAGCGCGGTGTGCTCGGAACGGAAGAGCTCTTCTCGTTCGGTACGGCGCCCGGCTTGGTGCATTCGATCCTCGGGCCTTGGGCCGTTCGTACCGCCTCAGGTTTGAGCAACGCGGCCGACTTTGTGACGATGTCCGGCAACAACGTCGCCACGGCGACGTACGGCGGCACGGGGGATCTCGATCTCGCCGCCGGCGGCACGCAAGTGTTCAATGCCGGCGCGACCGGCGGCACCCTCACGGCCGATCGGAGCGTGTTCGCTTTCCGTACCGACGCCGGAGTCAACCTCGCAGGCTTCACGCTGAACGTCGGCGATTTCGCCGCACCGGCCAACGGCGGCGGCATCATTCTCAATGCCGGGGCCGACATCACCGGGACCGCCGGGTCGCGAATCCAAATCGGCAACACGGGCCTGTACGTCTACGTCGACGACGTCGGCATCTCGTCGCTCAATGTGCCGATCGTCAACACGCACAACAACATCAACAACACGTTTACCAACGTCTTCACGAAGTTCGGTCTTGGCACGCTCGAGATCGGCGCGGTGCAAACGTTCGAAGGGAACATCGAACTCAACGAAGGGGCTCTCAGCCTCACCGTTCCCAACGCTTTGCCGGTTTTGGAGAACATCAATGTTATGACCGGATCGCTCGTCACGATGTCGCCCGGTACGACGATCTACCTTAACGGCAACGACACGGAATTCGGCAACTTGGCTTCGGCCAATACGAGCAACGCCTTTCAATATTCGGCCGGCGTGATCAACCTCGGCTCCGCGACGCTCACCGTCGGTCGCGACGGCACGACTCAGATTTTTCACGGGCAGTTTGTCGGGGATGCAGGTTCGCGATTGCTCAAGCTCGGCGCCGGCCGCCTCACGCTCGATTACCTCGGCGGCGGCAGCGCGGCGAGCACGCTCGACGCCGTCGATATTACGCAAGGCATCTTGCTCACTTGGCTCAACGACAACACGGCCAACACTCCTTCGGCTTCCGCCTCGGCCATTCCGTCGACCGCCACGGTTTACTTGCGCGGCGGCGAGTGGGAGGCCTACACCATGGCCGACAACACGACCAATCAGCAGCGCATCAACATCGGCAACAACGTCGTTCACGGCGGCGGCAACTCGATCATCGACACGAACCGACCGGGCGGATCGGCCGCCAATAAGCTACTCGTCTTCAACAATCTCACGCTCGGCGTGCAGCTTCTGCAATTCACCGGCGGTAACACCATCATCCCGCGCTTCGACGGCACGATCACGCTCTCGAATCATGCCCGCGTGCAGACGGATACGCCGGTGGTGTTCCACGGCACGATCAGCGACCAAGGCAACGGCTTCACGCTCAACAAGCTCGGAACCTCGGATCTATCCATCGCCGGCGATAACTCGGCCACCTGGAGCGGCGGGTTGATCGTCGCCGGCGGAACGCTGCTGTTCGGCACGCGCGGGCTCGACGACATCCGCTCGCCCGGCACGACCATACGCGCCGATCGGCATCAGGAACGACGGTACTTCGGCCAACGCGGGGACCGGCGACATCATCGTCAATCTCGGTGCCGCGATTCGGCTCGCGTCGCCGGCCAACGTGCTCACGCAGTTCGGACAAGAAGTGCGCGTGTATGGAGCCGAAGAAGGCAACACGACGCGCGTCGACTTGCTGACGAACGCCGAGATTTCTACGTACGGATTGCGTTCTCTTACGAACGGCTCCGTTGCACTGGGGCTCTCCGAAGGTTTGTGGACCACGCCGATCAGCCTGGCGCGCATGGGAAGCGGCCAATGGGGCATCTCCGCCATTTCCAACACGCTCTACACGGCCGATCGACTCGTGCAGGGTTGCAGAACATCTATTCGTTCACCGGTAGCGCTTCGGGCGTGTTGAGCATCGCCAAGTCGGCGCGCTATACGGCACGGCTTCCGTCGAGGTCGGAAAGTCGCCGATTTTCGCCGGCGCGACGCCGGCCGGTTCCGGCGCGAGCATTCGCTTTTACGGCGATCAGGAATACACGGGCAACACGACGATCTTTCGCCAAGCCGACGCGGGCAGCCTCGGCGCGATCCTCGAACTCACGGGCGACAGCCGATCGCCGGTGTTCGACGTTTACGGCCGGCTCACGCTCCGGCGCGGGCCGACTCACCGACGATACCGGAGCCCAGGTCAACGTGCTGAATCTGCGTCCGGGCGGCAATCTGCGGCTCGACTACTCGATGGACGTGGCCGACTACGCGTTCATCTCCCGATTGAACGAATCGAACCTCGGCACCGAGCAGACCGAAAACAAACTCGGCGACGATACGCCGCTGGTGCTCGACGGCGCGGGCATCAACCTGATCAACAGCTCCGGCCGCGTGAACCAAGAGACCGTGGGGGCGATCACCGTGAAGGGCGGAGCCGGCATCACGTTGAAGCGCAACGGCACGAACGGCCAGATCGTGCTTAAGACCGAGAGCATCACCCGCGACGGCCAATCGACTTTGACCATTCGTGAAAATGCCAACGAACTGGGCTCGATCAACTTGCAATCGATGAAGTTGATCGTCACCGGCACGGCGCCGACGCTGACCAACGGCATCGTCGCTCCCTGGATGATCAACGCCACGCGTCGCAACTTTCTCAGCTACGACGTGAACACCGGCTTCACGAACGCTCCGTTCGTCATCGGCACGCCCGCGGCGGGCGGCGGCAATGCGTTTCTGGCCGCTCGCAACGGGACGGAAGTCGTGCAATTTTCCGGCGCCTGGGGAGATACCACGCTCACCGGCACGTACAACGTGTACGCGCTGCGGGTCGACGAAGAGACCGCGACGAACGACATGATCTTCACCGGCGGACAGATCAACATTCACAGCGGCGGCTTGATCCTCGGCAGCGACGACAGCAACCGCGTCAATTTCGACACCACGGCGATCTACTTCGGCGACGGCTCGACGCCCGTCGAAGGCATCGTTTACGGCGGCCACGGCACGCCCAATTCTCGCTTCGGCGGCGTGGTCACGGCGAACAACCTTACGTTCGACGGGCCCGGCGGTTTCCAGCTCTCGAACTTGAGCAACAACATCACCGGCAAGATCCAGCTCAACGGCGGCCGGCTGTACGTCGACGGCGTCGGCACGATCGCCGGCGACTCGGAAATCGTTCTGTATTCGAACTACGCGAACAATTTCAACGGCAATCAGATGGCCGACCTGCGGCTGCGCCACGACAGCTCGACGGCCACATATACCGATCTGGTCGTGACCGTCGCGGCGAACGTGCCGTATGCGCAGATTCAAGCCGAACGCTACAGCGGCAGCGGTACGACGACGGCCGTGGAATTCGGCAGCTTGAACATTCTCGGCACCGACGGCCCCGCCGGCACGTTGCTACGGCTCAACAACAGCAACTCCAATACGAACGTGCTCGGCACGACGACCATCGGCGGGCTCGGCGCCGTCGGCATGAACGTCAACGCCAACACGTGGCGGCTCATCGGCGCGATCACCTCCGACGCACCCATCGTAAAGACGGGCGACGGCGTCCTGCGCTGGGACGGCAACAACACCGACTTCACCGCCGGCTTCACGCTCAACCGAGGCGAATGGCGGCTCACCGCCGATCCGGCCGCGAACTACAACGTCGCCGGCACCGGCGCGATCACGCTCAACTTCGGCACGGTGCGCATGGCCCAGAGCAGCGTCTCGAGCATCTTCACCGCCGCCGGCCAAGACATCACCGTCAACGGACAGGTCACCATCATCATCGACCGCAACGGCGGCAGCGCGGGGGCACGGACGATCGGCGTCGACAATCAAGGCAACGTCTTTCGCACGAACAACAGCCCTTACATCATCTGGCAAGGCTCGAGCACCGGCGACGACATCGTGATGGAAAACATCATTGAGATCGAAGGCAGCCCCGTGTTCCGCATCGACAACGCCGACTTGTTCCTCCGCGAAGTCGTCACCGGCAGCGGCACCTTCAACAAGGCCGGCAACTACTATCTGCACTTCGACAACAACGCCGCCAACACGTTCACCGGCGGCTACAACACGTTTTGGGGCATCACTCGCGTGGTGCAGGCCAACGCGACGCTCGGCGTCGGCGGCGTGCAGATGTTCGCTGCGACGGGCATCTCCATTTCCTCCGCCGCGCAGCTCGGCAGTACCGGCTTGACGAACGTTTACACGGGCAGCACGGCGTTGCCGGTCTTGGGCATGCGCCACGGTCGCCAACTTCGCGACGATTCTCGACGCGCTTGCTCCGGCCGTGCGCGGCACCGGCATCGGCGTCATCGGCGTCGACGCCGCACAGAGCCTCACCATTGATCCGGCCCTAGCCACGCGCAACGGCGGCGTCTTCGCCAATTGGTTCGTCGGCTCGCTCGACGGCAACGGCGTGCTCACCGCCGCCAACATCGCGCCGTGGGGCGTAAACAACCTGGAGTATCGTCTCGGCGGCGGCGGCACGACGCTCACGCTCAACCCGGCGGCGGGCAGCAATCAATTCGGCGGCGTCGCCGGAGCCCGCATGATCATCGGTGCGGCGCATGCCGTACTCGGCTACGGCGCGGTGACGTTCAACGCCAACGGCAACAACAACTACAACGGCGGCACCGTCATTAACCGGGCGCACCACTACGACGGCGGCAGCCGCGGCATGGCCGTCTTGATCCAAGGCGGCGCGGTCGGCACGACCACGCAACACCGCACGACGCTCGGCACGGGCGACGTCGACCTGCACGGCGAAGTCCGCGTCGAAGGTTCCGCCGGCACGCTCGTGGCGCAAGACACCGGCGGGCTCGTCAATAACAACGCCTGGTTCTTCCACCCCGGCTCGCGCATCCGCTTCGACAACAACACGCCGTTCGCCGGCGCGGGTACCGCCGGTAATCGGGCTACCGGCACCATCGGTGACGGCGGACGCTGGGGCGACGCCGCGGCCATCACGCTCAACAGCGCCATGCTAGAAATGTTCGGCGACGGCACCGACCACATCGCCAACCGCGAAGTCGTCGGCGACATCAACGTTCGAGGGGGCGCGGAAGTCGTCATTCGTCGCACCGGCGCGTTCTGGGTCGAGCTCTCGGCCGGCAATCTCAACCGCGTCGGCAACGGCACGCTGCTCGTCACCGGGATGGTCGATGCGACGAACACCGCCAACATGCTCGGCACCGTGGCGAGCAACGCCAACAGCGCTATTCCTCGTCGCTAACGGCGCAAGCCTGATGCACAACGGCATGGTCGACCCCTGGATCGTCAGCCGTGTCGACAACAATTTCGTCAAGTACGATCCGGTGCTCGGCTTCCAAGCCATCACGCAAGGGGGCGCTCCGGCCAACTATCGCACGGTGACCGACGCCGTGATCGACGGCGCGGACCTCCCCTTAAACAACGGCACCGAGATTCTGAACTTCGCCAGTTCGGCCACTGCCGTGCTCGGCGCGAATCTCGACGTTTACGCGATGCGGCTCGACCGCGACATCAACTCCAGCACGAACAACGCCTTCAACCGCATCACCATTCGCAGCGGCGGCCTGATTCAAGTGGCCAACACGCCGACGATCTTCCCCGACTTGTACTTCGGCCCCGCCGGCAACGGCACCGGCGAAGCCCTCATTCACGCTTCGAACAATACGCTGCAGATCAACGGCCGCATTTACGCTTCGGAAGTCACCAAGTTCGGCACGGCCTTTCTGAACATTCGCAGCTCGCAAAGCCAGTTCTCCGGCGATTGGAACGTCAACAACGGCGGCCTGCAGTTCCTCACCCCCACCGCCGCCGGTTCCGGCCAGGTGTTCCTCAACGGCGCTCGGATGAACGACCGCGACAACACGATGGCCGTCACCGAACTGCGCTACAACTTCAACTCCGGCTCGCCAGATCTGCTCATTTGGTCCGGCGGCAAGATCACCGTCGGCGACCTCGGCATCATTCGCAGCAGCGGCGCGGCCGATCGGCTCGACCAAATCCCGCCGATCGATCTCCGCACCGGCGGCACGTCGCACGAAGGCATCGTGTACTTCCAAGCCGAGTTCGCGCGGCACACCATGCGTACCGGTCCGGTCACGCTGTATGCCAACTACATGATCAGCACGGACGCCCTCACTTACGGGCCCGGCTCCACCAGCGGCGTGCAAATCGGTCCCGGCAACGGCGCCGGCGGCCTCTTCAACCAAGGCCTGTACGACGTGCGCTTCACCGGCGACGGCGTCGTGACGCTCGGCGACAACAGCACCACGTTCTTCGGCACGGGTCGTTCGATGACTTTCGGCGACGGCACCGTTCGCGCCATGCATAGCGGTTCGCTCGGCGGCGTCGGCGTCACCGCTTATGTCCGCTCGACCGCGGCCCTGGAAATCGCCGCATCGAACTTCGTTCCCACCGCCACGCTCGTGCAAGATCCAGGCTCCATTGAACGTTGGGCTCGGAGCGACGCGCGCGGCACGGGCAACTTCACCTTCGCACCCGGCGTCCATTGGCAAGTATTCACGGACGTCGTCGGCAACCGGCAGATCAATTTCGGCGGCGGCTCGATCATGGGTTACCTGCCGCTCGACTACGATCAAGTCGCCGTGATTCAAACGATTCGCGAGGGAGTGATCATCAACCTCACCGCCGATTCGTATCTGGGGCAGATCTATCCGGCCGGCACGTCCAACGGCACGAACCATCAGATGTTCGACATGGGCAAGCTCAACACGGCCACGAACTTGAACCCGAGCGATGTCGGCCTCCGCGGTTCGTATCTCGTCATCGACGCCGACATCACCGGCGATTTCGACCTCACCAAGGTCGGCCAAGACGTCATCAAGCTGGCCGGCATCAATAGCTTCCGCAATCTCAATATCCAAAACGGCGTCATTCAGTTGGGACGCAACTACGCCTTGGCTGCGACGACGCTCGTCAATATCGAGGGAGCCGGCACCACCGGCGTGCTCGACATCAACGGCTACCACCAAGAGATCGCCGGCCTCACCGGCGACGGCGGCTCCGTCGAAAACGGCGACTTTCAATGATTTCGTACTCACGCTCAACACCACGACCGACCTCAGCTTCGGCGGGTCGATCACCGGAGCCATCACGCTCCGTAAGATCGGCATCGGCATCCAAACGCTCACCGGCGTCAACCAATACGTCGGCGGCACGATTCTCGAGCAGGGCATCCTCTCGGTCGCGGCCGATGCGAGCCTGGGGCGCGTGCACTTGAGCCCGCGGGCCGATTCGCTGCGGTTCTTGGGCGGTACGTTGCAAACCACGGCCTCGATGACGATTGCTCCCACGCGCGGCATCACGCTCGATGCCGGCGGCGGCTTCCTCTGGACCGGCGACTCCACGACGCTCGCCGTCGATTCCGTCGTCACCGGTTCCGGCTCGCTCACCAAGCAAGGCGGGCTCGGCGTGCTGCAACTCAACAACCCCAACAACGACTACACCGGCGCGACGAACGTCGCCGCCGGTACGTTGCTGGCCGGCACGGCCGACGTCTTCTCGCCCCTTTCGCGCCACACGCTCACCGGCGATTTCTTCCCCGGCATGTTGAACCTCGGCGGCTTCTCGCAAACCATCGGTTCGCTCGCCAGCGACGGCGCGGTACCGGGTAACACGATCGTCGCGCTCGGCGCAGCTACGCTCACCGTCGGCAACGATCTGACGCAAAGCGCCGTTTACGCCGGCGGCATCACCGGCTCGGGCGTGCTCCGTATCGACGGCGACGGCGCTCTGCAAACCCTCGCCACGGCGGACAACAGCGCTCAAACGTGGAGCACGCAAATCGCCGACGGCATCCTCGTCGTCGCCGCCGGAGCCCGGCTCGGCTCGGGCAACGTCACGCTCGGCATTGCCGGCGCAACGAACCTCGACGACTTCACCGCCTTGCATCTGCAAAGCACTCCGGTCTTCTCCAACAACATCGTCGTCGCGAATGTGAACACCTCCGGTAGCGCGTCGCTCACCGCTTCCGGTACGCCGTCGGCCGTCACCGGCGGCGTCGTGCTCGATCGCAACGTCTTCGCCGGTGCCGCGGTCGGCTCGCAACTCAGCTTCGAAGGGACCGTTTCCGGCAACGGCACGATCACCGTCATCGACGGCGGCGCACTTCGCCTCACCGCGGCCAATACCTATGGTGCGGGCGTCCCCGGCACCTCCGGCACGCCGATCGCCGGCGGCACCGTCGTTCGCGCCGGCTCCGTGCTCTTGGAAAACAGCACGGCCGCCGGTTCCGGAACGATCGCCTTGGGGGACGTCGCCTCGTCGGTCGGAGCCGTCGATCGTGCGACCTTCACCAGTCTTCTCGGCGCCGGCTCCTCCGGCTCGTGGAATCCCAACGGCAACGGCCTCGACCCGACCTCCGGCGGGCAAGACGCGGCGGGCACCACGGGCTTCGGCGCATTCATCGACGTCAGCACCGTGATCGACGGTTTCGACTATCAGTTTAGCGCCCTCGGCACGCGCATCCTCGTCGCCGGCGAAGAAGCCAATCCCGAACGCAACGGCGTCTACGTCATCGCGTCCATCGGCTTCCTCGGCACGATGAATCTTGTGCGGGCCGACGACTTCGAAGCCTCGAATCAAATGCGGTACGGCACGCAAGTCGCCGTGACAAACGGCTCGTACGCCGGCCAAACGATGTGGATGTTCGAAGAACAAGTCGCCGTGCGCAACGAGCCGATTTACGAACCGATCCGCTTCCGCCGCGACGTCGTCAATCCCGACGTCAGCGTGTTGCAAAGCGCCGCCGGTCTCACGGTCGCCAATCAAATCGTGGTCAACGCCACGAACGGCAGCGGCAACACCACGCTCGGCGGCGCATCGTCGCTCACGTCCGGCGTCGGTCAGTTCACCGGCAACGTGCTGCTGCAAAACTATCTCCCCGGCACGGCGGAAACCAAGACTGTGCGGCTCACGTCCGACATTGTCGCCGGCACCGGCATCACGTTCTCCGGCAACTTCACCGAAGCCGACGCCGCGGCGATTACCGGCGACGTGCTCGCTTTGGAGAAGATCGGCGCGGGCGTGGTCACGCTCAGCGGCTCCAACACTTACCGCGGCGGTACGACCTTCACGGCCGGAACGCTCCGGCTCGAATCGGCCGGAGCCGTCGGGTCGACCGGCGATCTGATGTTCCGCGGCGGCACGCTTCAATACTCGGCGTCGAATACCGTCGACTACGGAGCCCGCATCGTAAACAGTACGAGCGCCGTTCGCATCGACACCGGCGGCCAAAACGTCACGTTCGCCGCGCCGCTGGCTTCGACCAATACCGGCGGTCTCACCAAGCTCGGTTCCGGTTCGCTCACGTTGAACGCCGCCCATAGCTACACCGGACCGACGACCGTCTCCGGCGGCACGCTCAACGGCGTCGGCTCGTTCAATTCGCAACTCGTCGTTGAAAACGGCGGCACGTTCAGCGCCGGTTTCGACGCCGACGGTTCCTCCAACAACGGCGTCGGCCAAATGGCGTTTGCCTCGGCCGTGTGGCAAGACGGCGCGAGCTTCGTCTTCGACTTTGGTCGTACGTCGGGCACGGCCGGCACAGATTGGGACTTGCTCCAAATCACCGGCCTCGGCGGTCTCTCGCTCAGCTCGCTCGCCGGAACGTACACGCTCAACGTCGTCTCTTGGGATCTCACGGCAGGCATCCCTGGGATGAACACCGGTGCGAATCCGTTCGATCCGAATGCGCCGGATACCATCAACCCGCCCGAGCCTTCGCCGAGCGACGCGGCCTATCGTTGGCTGTGGGTCGACAACATCGGCGGCGGCGGGCTCAACGTGGCCGACGGCGCTCTGGCCCAATTCAATGTCGTCGCCTCGCCGGGCGTGTTCAGCCCGGGACCTTACACGCCGACCGGCGGACAGTTTTGGGTGAGCGCCTATTCCGGCAGTCTCTATATCAATTACAGCGTGTCCGCCGTGCCTGAGCCGGGCAGCCTGATCTTGGTCGGCATGGCCGGCCTCGGCTTCTTCGGTTATCGCCGTCGACGTCGTCAGGCGGCGGCAGCCTCCGCGGCGCGCACAGAGCAGGGCATGGAATAGCGGCCCCCTATTCTGTCAAGCGTCCGGCGGGCTTTCGCCTGAGTGCGAAAAGTGTGAGCGATGCGACCGCGCTGCGCATCGCAAATTTTTTCATTGCACTACCGCAACGCCGTCGCGCCGAACAAAAATCTTCTTGCGCACTGCGGTAAAAGCGCAAAACGCATGAACTGAATGCAACATTTGTTGCACCGGCATCACAATCCTCGCGGCATCACCTGTAAGAGGGCCGGCGAGAAATTGCTCAGTCCATAAAATGCCGGCCCACGTCTATCATGCGTTTCGTTCTACTTCGCCGATCGCGCAACATGCGTCGATCACGGAGTGTGCGGAACCGCCGCAGTGTGCGATCACCGCTAAGGTGTAAAAACACGAAGAGTTGACTTTCGTTCGCGCAAGTTCGTACATTCCGCTTGGATCGACAGCCGAACGCCATATCGGCCTTCGCCCCGGCACCTTGTTCGACGACTTTGACACATCTCGGGCCGTATGGCGAGATCTTTCATCCGCTGACCAACGTCGTTTCACGCGCCACCATCTTCGGCGCGGTGTTAATGGCGGCCGGTGCGCTCTGGGTGATCTACATGATCAGCACCTCGGAGTACGCCAATCAGGTCAACGTCGTCCGCGGCCAGCCCGTGGATTTCAGCCACGAGCATCACGTCTCCGGCCTCGGGCTCGACTGCCGCTATTGCCATCTGTCTGCGGAGACGTCGGCGTTTGCCGGCGTGCCGGCCACGGAAATCTGCATGAACTGTCATTCGCAGATTTGGTCGGACAGCCCCAAGCTCGCACCGGTGCGCGAAAGCTTCCGCACCGGGATGCCGCTCGAGTGGACTGCGCGTGAACGACCTGCCGGACTACGTGCACTTCCACCACGGCATCCACGTGCAGAAGGGGATCAAGTGCACGACGTGCCACGGGCCGATCGACAAGATGCCGCTGACTTGGAAGGCTTCGACGCTCCACATGCGTTGGTGTCTCGATTGTCATCGTCAGCCGGAAAACCACGTCGGCCCGCGCACGCGCCGTGTTCGCCTCGGCCGGTAACCCGGCGATCGTCACGCCGGACGCCGCGGAAGAAATCGCCAAATACCAAGTTCGCAAACAAACCAACTGCTCGGCCTGCCATTACTAGAGATCACGCGATGAACGAACCTCTTGGAACTTCGCCTGCCGTTTGGCGCAGTCTGGAGGAAGTGCGCGCCGGCTTCGAGCCGAGCCTCTTCTCGCCTCCCGCCGATCTCGGCGGCGTCGGCGGTACGGGCATCGAGCGCCGCGACTTCATGCGCCTCTTGGGCGCGTCTCTGGCTTTGGCGGGCATCTCCGGTTGCGGATTTCAGCAACCGACGGAAAAAATTCTTCCGTACTCGAAGATGCCCGAACACGGCGCTTCGGGCGATCCGCTCTATTTTGCGACGACCTTTTCGCACAACGGCCGCGCCGTCGGCGTGTTGGCCGAAAGCCACAACGGCCGGCCGACCAAAATCGAAGGCAATCCGCAACATCCGGCCTCGCTCGGCTCGACCGACTCCGCGACTCAAGCCTCGGTGTTGTCGCTCTATGACGTGCGCCGTTCGCAGAGCGTGCGCCACCTCGGTGAAATCGCCACTTGGGAGGCGTTCCTCGCCGGACTCCGTGAGGCACTCGCCGGGCTGACTCCGCAGCGCGGGCTGCGCATTCTGACGACGTCCAATAATTCGCCGACGACGACGCGGCTGCTGGAACAGATCGTCGCGCAGTATCCGGCGCGCGGCTCCATCAATATCGTCCGACGCACGCCGACGAAGCGTTCCGCGCTCAGCAACGCGCTTTCAATCGGGCCGTGCAGCCGCTCTATCGTTTCGAGCAAGCTCGCGTCGTCGTGAGTCTCGATTGCGATTGCCTCAGCGCCTTGGAAGGGGGCTCGCGTTACGCTCGCGACTTCATGAGCGGTCGCGACCTGACGGGCGATCGCCGCGAAATGAATCGGCTGTACGTCGCCGAAACCACGGTGACGGGGACCGGCGCCGCGGCCGATCATCGTCTGCCGCAAAAGCCGAGTGACCTGATTCTGCTGGCTCGTGCGTTGGCCGCGAAGCTCGGCGTGGATGCCGGCTTGTCGGACGACGCCGAGCGCAATCTTTCGCCTGCTGCACGCACTTGGGTGTCGGCCGCTGCCGCCGATTTGGACGCGGCCCGCGGACGCGGCGTCGTGGTCGTCGGCGATCGTCAGCCGTGGCAACTGCACTGGCTGGCCTATCGACTCAACGAAACGCTCGGCAACGTCGGCTCGGTCGTTCGCTACATCGAGCCGATCGACGGACCTGCGGCGGACAACGCGGCGTCGCTCGCGGAACTTGCGGCGGACATGGAAGCTGATCGCGTCGGCGTGTTGTTGATCGTCGGCGGCAATCCGGTTTACAACGCACCGGTCGATCTGGCGTTTGCCGACAAGCTCAAGAAGCCGAACGTCTTCACGGCTCACCTCAGCCCGTACTTCGACGAAACGAGCACGATCTGCCGTTGGCACGTGCCCGAGGCGCACTACTTGGAAGCCTGGGGCGACGCCCGCGCGTTCGACGGCACCGCTTCGCTCGTACAGCCGCTGATCGCGCCGCTCTTCTCCGGCAAAACGGCCGACGAATTCCTCTTTGCCGCCACCGGGCAGCCGGCGAAATCGGCCTATGACTTGGTTCGCGAAACGTGGCAAGCTCGCCGCGCCGACGGTTTCGCCGAGTTCTGGCAATCAGTCTTGCGCGAAGGGGTGATTCCCGACACGGCTGCGCAACCGGTCACCGTCGCGGCGGCCGCACCTGCCGCAGAGATTTGGAACGAGAAGAACGTCGCCGCCGGCAGTTCCGACGGTTCGCTCGAAGTCGTGCTGGCCCCGGACCCGACCGTCGGCGACGGCACGTTCTACGGCAATGCCTGGCTGCAAGAACTGCCGAAGACGTGGACGCGGCTCACCTGGAGCAACGCGGTGCTGCTGGCGCCGGCCACGGCCGAGCGGCTGAAGATCAAGAACCAAGACATCGTCGAAGTTCAACACGGTAAGCTTTCCGTCAGCGGTCCGGCTTGGATCGCTCCCGGTCATCCGCTCGACACGGCGACGTTGCACCTCGGCTACGGCCGCCGCCTCGGCCAAGCCTGGGGCGAGCCGCACGGATTCGACGCGTATCGGTTGCGCACCCGCGAGACGGCTTCCGGCTTGTTGCGCGGCGTGACTCTTACGAGCACCGGCCGCACGCGCAAGCTCGCCTGCACGCAAGATCATGACACGATGGCCGGCCGCGACATCGTGCGGACGCTCACGTTCGACGATTTCCTCAAGCGCGTGGAGAAGTCGACGTCGCCGAAGGCGGATGCTCACGGAGCCGACGCGCACGGAGCTCACGGCGGTCATCACGGCCACCCGACGTTGTATCCCGACTGGGAATACAAAGGTCCGGCCTGGGGCATGGCGATCGACTTGAGCCGCTGCCTCGACTGCGGATCGTGCGTCGTCGCGTGCCAAGCGGAGAACAACATTCCGGTCGTCGGCGAAACGCAAGTCGCCAACGGTCGCGAAATGCATTGGCTCCGCATTGATCGCTATTTCCACGGCGACGATCCGAACAATCCGGAAGTGTTGCTCGAGCCGATGAGCTGCCAGCATTGCGAACATGCGCCGTGCGAAGTGGTCTGCCCGGTCGCGGCGACGACGCACAGCAGCGAAGGTCTCAACGAGATGACCTACAACCGGTGCGTCGGCACGCGCTACTGCTCGAACAACTGCCCGTACAAGGTTCGCCGCTTCAACTTCCTGGAGTTCAACAACCCGACGTCGCCGCTGGCGTCGATGCAGCCGAACCCCGACGTCACGGTGCGCAGCCGGGGCGTGATGGAGAAGTGCACCTATTGCGTGCAGCGGATCAACGCAGCCCGCATCAATGCGTCGATCGAAGCGGCTCACACGGGCGAACCGTTGAAAATCCCCGACGGCACGATCGTCACGGCCTGCCAATCGGCGTGCCCGTCGCAAGCGATCGTCTTCGGCGACATCAACGACCCGAACAGCCGCGTCTCGCGCATCAAAGCCGATCCGCGCAACTACGGCGTGCTGGAAGAACTCGGCACCCGTCCGCGAACGACGTACCTCGCGCACGTTTCCAACCCGAGCCCGGCTTTTCCGAAACCGGCGGCTTCCGGTAGCTCCCCGACCACGGATCACGCGCACTGATGAGCGAGCCTACGGCACAATCCGACGCAGCGGTCGCCGAAGAGCGGACCGGTCGCGCGGCGACGCTCGCGCCCGGCCACACCTACGCGACGGTCACCGACCAGATCAGCGCGATCGTCCTCCGCAAAGGCTTGCCGCGCGGCTGGATTTTCGGCTTCACGATCTCGTTCGTGTTGACGATGACGCTGCTCTACTCGCTCGTTTACCTCGCGCTGACCGGCACCGGCATCTGGGGCATCAACGTCCCGGTCGGCTGGGGGTTTGCGATCATCAATTTCGTCTGGTGGATCGGCATCGGCCACGCCGGCACGTTGATCTCGGCCGTGCTGTTGCTGTTTCGGCAGGATTGGCGCACGTCCATCAATCGGTTCGCCGAAGCCATGACGCTGTTCGCCGTGGCGTGCGCTGGCATCTTCCCGCTGTTTCACATGGGCCGCCCTTGGCTGGCCTATTGGATGGTGCCGTATCCGAACACCATGGCCGTCTGGCCGCAGTTTCGCAGTGCGCTGATTTGGGACGTGTTCGCCGTCTCGACCTACGCGAGCGTGTCGCTCTTGTTCTGGTACGTCGGCCTCGTGCCGGACTTGGCGACGCTCCGCGACCGCGCGAAGAACCCGTACTCGAAGTTCGCCTTCGGCGTATTCGCGCTCGGTTGGCGCAACTCGGCCCGCCATTGGCACCGTTATCACAAGGCCTACTTGCTGTTGGCCGCGCTGGCCACGCCGCTCGTCGTCTCCGTGCATACGATCGTCGGGTTCGACTTCGCCACCGCCCTCATTCCCGGCTGGCACAACACGATGTTCCCGCCGTACTTCGTCGCCGGCGCCGTGTTCTCCGGGTTCGCGATGGTCGCCACGTTGTCGATTCCGCTCCGCGCGATCTACAACCTGCAGGACTTCATCACCGAGCGCCATCTCGACAACATGGGCAAGGTCATGCTCGCGACCGGCCTCATGGTCGCATACGGTTACGTGATGGAGGCGTTCTACGCCTTCTACAGCGCCAATCAGTACGAAAGTTACATGCAGTGGAATCGCATGGTCGGCCCGTACGCGCCGGCCTACTGGATGCTGATCTTCTGCAATATCGTCGTGCCCCAATTGCTCTGGTCGCACAAGTGCCGGACGACGCCGTGGATCTTGTTCTGCATCACGCTGGTGATCAGCGTCGGCATGTGGCTCGAACGGTTCGTCATCGTGGTGACGAGCCTGCATCGCGACTTCCTGCCGTCGTCGTGGGACATGTACTACCCGACGTTCTGGGATTGGAGCACGTACATCGGCACGATCGGGCTGTTCTTCGCGCTGTTGTTCATCTTCATTCGCATCCTGCCGATGATCTCGCTGTTTGAAATGCGCGAGCTCGTCGAGCAGACGACGAAAGCGGCCGAAGCCGCGGAGCGGAAGGAGTGAACATGGAAAGTCGCCCCGTCGCTCGCAAGCTCTACGGTCTGATGGCGTCGTTTCACGAGGCCGACGAACTGTTGCACGCCGCGCAAGCCGCGTACGCCGCCGGTTATCGCAAGATGGACGGCTTCTCCTCGTTCCCCGTGGAAGGCCTGGATGAAGCGCTCGGCGTGAAGCCCACGCGGTTGCCGTGGGGCGTATTGGCCGCCGGCATCACCGGCGGCTGCACCGGTTTCGCCCTGCAATACTACTGCAACGTGATTTCGTATCCGCTCAATATCGGCGGTCGGCCGCTCTTCAGTTGGCCCGCCTACATTCCGGTGACGTTCGAGCTCACGATTCTCTTCGCGGCGTTCTTCACCGTGCTCGGCATGCTCGCCGCCAACGGGCTGCCGATGCCGTATCACCCGGTGTTCAACGTCACCGAGTTCGGCTTCGCGAGCCGCGATAAATTCTTCCTTTGCATTGAGACGACTGATCCGCAGTTCGATCTTACGCGCACCCGCGAGTTTCTCGAGTCGCTGCACCCGGACCAAGTGAACGAGGTGCCCCGATGACCTCGTTCCGCAAGTTGTTTCTCTGCCAGGGCCGGTTCGATTTCCGTACGGCGGCGCTCGTGCTCACGGCGGTCGTCGCCACGGTCGCCGTCGGCTGCCACTCGGATATGTACGATCAGCCGAAGATCGAACCGCTCGAGCCGAACGAATTCTTCGCCGACGGTCGCTCGGCCCGGCCGTTGCCCACCGGCGCCGTTCCGCGCACGCCGACGAGCACCCGCCCTTTGCCGCGGGCGAGCGGCACCGGCTTTCCGCTGGTCGTCAATCAGGCTTTGCTCGAGCGCGGTATGCAGCGTTACATGATTTATTGCACGCCGTGCCACGGCCGCACCGGCGACGGCGACGGCATGATCGTCCTCCGCGGTTATCGCCGTCCGCCCACCTTGCATAGCGACCGGATGCGCGGGCTGCCCGATCAACACTTTTACGACGTCATGACCGAAGGCTTCGGCGTGATGCCGAGCTATCGCAAGCAGGTGCCGTCGGACGATCGCTGGGCGATCACGGCCTACATTCGGGCGTTGCAGTTGAGCCGCCATGCTCCGTCGTCGGCGCTGACCGACGAAGAGCGCAAGCAGCTCGCCGCGCCGGAAGGGGGCCGCTAATGGACGACCTTCGTCTCGACACGAGTCGCACGAAAGTTCCGGCCTTGGCGTGCGTCGTGGTCGGCGGCGCTCCTCTCGGCCCGGCTCTGGTTCGACGATCGCGGCGTGTTTCTCGCCGCGTATCTCAACGCTTGGCTCTGCCTGCTTGAAGTCGTGCTCGGCCTGCACGTGCTGCATTGGCTCACGAATCTGACCGGCGGCGCTCGGGGCCGGCCGGTCCGTTTGTACGCCGCCGCCGCTCGGCCGTTGCTCTTAGTCGCGGCGGTCGCGTTCCTGCCGATCGCGCTGAATACGCCGCTGATTTACGAATGGGCGAATCCCTCGTCCGACGGCGATCCGCTCATCGCCAAGAAGCGGCTCTGGTTGAACGTCGAAGGGTTCCAGATTCGCGCCGCCGTGTACTTCGTCGGCTGGCTCTTGGCCGATCTTTGGATTCGCGCGTTGGAACGGCGGGCTTTGCGAACGCAAACCGAAGCTCACGAGCGCAGCGTGCGAATGCGCAGTGCGGCAGGCTTTGCTCTTTTACGGCCTGTCGATGACGTTTGCCTCGGTCGATTGGGCCATGTCGCTCGAGCCGCATTGGTACTCGGCCGCTTACGGCGTGATCGCCGTCGTCGGGCAAGGTTTGGCGGCGCTGGCGTTCACGGCCTTGCTCGCGGCCCGCGCGAAGCTGCAAAACGATCCGCCGCACGAGCCGGCCGCTCACGGCGCTCACGAACATGCGGCCGCCGGGCACGCTGCGAACGGCCACGCCGGCAACGGACACGACCACGGGCATCATCCGACGTTGTTGCAAGACCTCGGCAACCTGATGCTCGCGTTCACGATGCTCTTCACGTACGTCTCGTTCTCGCAGTTCCTCATCATTTGGTTCGGCGACTTGCCGGAAGAAGTCGTTTGGTACCTCGCCCGCTTCGAGCACGGCTGGCAAGTTTTGGCCGTCGGGCTCGTGCTGTTCCACTTCGCCGTGCCGTTCGGCGCGCTGATGCCGCGCGGCGTCAAACGGAACCCCCGCACGCTCACGGCGGTCGCCTGCTTGATCCTCGTCGTCCACTGGTTCGACGGCGTCTGGAAGATCGGGCCCGCGTTCCACGGTTCGGCCCTGCAAACGATCGGCGCTTACATCGGGCCGGCGTTGCTCGTGGCCGGCGTCTTCTGGCTGCTGATGTCCTGGTCGCTGCCGCGGCAGTTCGGCGTCGTCGAAATTGCGTTCGGCCGGCCCGCTCGGAAGGAGGCGCACTAATGTCCGACGACGACAAGTCGCTGCACATTCCGCCGAAGATCGAGCCTGACGTCGCCCCGGCCGTGCAGGACGATCGCGATATCGACATTCAGGCCATCGGCCGCTTCCTCGTGTCGATGGTGATCGGGCTGGCGCTCGTCGCCGGCGCCACGTACGGCTACGTCCGCATCATGCAGCGCGATTTCGAAAATCGCCGCCCGCCGCCGGAAGCATTGGCCGGCGAGCGCACGCCGCCGCCGTCCCCCTATTTGCAACCTTCGCTCGAAGACGATCGCACCCCCGCTCAAACCATGCGGGCCGTGCGCGAAACGCAAGAAGCCGAACTTCGCAAGCTCGCCTGGGCCGACGACAAACACGAATTCGTGCAACTGCCGATCGACCGGGCTATTCAGATCGTGGCCCGCGACGGACTGCCGAAGTGGCGCCTCCCGCGGAACCCAAAACTCCGCCGACCACGGCGACCGCGCCCGCCGGTGCAACGCCGCCTGCCGGCGCAACTCCGTCTTCCGCAACGCCGCCGACCGGTCCGAGCTTATTGCCCGGCAACGCTCCCGGCGGAGCAGGGGGGCGACCATGATGCGACCGACTCGCTTGAGCCGTCTGCGTCGCGTCGTTCTGCGAGCGCTCGTCGCCGCGGCGTCGGCGTCGTTGATCGGCGGCGCGCAGGCCGACGGAACAACAGAAGCTAACGCCGCCTCGACGGTCGCCCCGTTCAACACGAACGCGCCGGCCGAAGGCGTGGCGATCGTGCAACACGTCGGCGACGTGATCTCGGTCGACAACACGTTCCGCGACGAAGAAGGCAAGACGGTTCGCATTGGCGACTACTTCGGCAAGCGGCCGGTCGTGCTGATGCTCGGGTATTACGAATGCCCGATGCTCTGCAATCAGGTGCTGCAAGGCTTGCTCCGCACGCTCAAGGCGTTGGAGTTTCAGCCGGGCCAAGAATATGAAGTGGTCGTGGTGAGCATCGCTCCGCACGAGACGCCGCTGCACGCCTTGCGGAAGCGCGAAGCGTTTCTAGCCAACTTGGCCACGTCGGGGCGTGAAATCACCGGCGGCGTCCACTTCCTCAGCAGCGACGAAGCGAACGTTCGCAAACTGGCGGACGAGGTGGGCTTCCAGTACCGCTACGAAGAGAAGACGAAGCAGTATGCCCACGCCGCCGGCGTGATGGTGCTGACGCCCGGCGCGAAGCTCTCGCGCTATTTCTACGGCATCGACTACCCGACGCGTGACATGCGATTCGCGATCATGGATGCGGCGAACGAGAAGCTCGGGTCCGTGGTCGACCAAGTGCTGCTGCTCTGCTTTCACTACGATCCGACGACCGGACGCTACGGCCTGGCGATCATGCGCCTGGTGCGCACGGCCGGCGTGCTGACGGTTTGCGGCTTGGCGATTTTTGTGACGACAATGCTTCGCCGCGAGCGAAAGAGGCTCGCATGAACGACGACGACTTTCAATTTTTCCCGGAAGCCGCCTCCACGGTGGCTCCGCAAATCGACGCGCTGTTCTGGTTCCTCGCGATCCTGACGATCGTCTTCTCGACGGCGATCGCCGCGGTGATCGTCTACTTCTCGATCAAGTATCGCCGCAATTCGCAAGCCGACCGGACGCCGTACGAGCCGAACTTCTGGCTGGAAATGTCTTGGATCATCGGGCCCGTGCCGATTTTGATGGGGATCTTCTTCTGGAGCGCCGATCTCTTCTTCGAGTTGCGCCGGCCGCCGGAAGATTCGATGCAAGTTTCGGTCGTCGCTCGGCAATGGATGTGGAAGTTCCAGCATCCGACCGGTCGCCGCGAGATCGACGTGTTGCACGTGCCGGTGAATCGCCCGGTGCGGCTGATGATGATCAGCCAAGACGTGATTCACAGCTTCTACGTGCCGGCGTTCCGCGTGAAGCAAGACGTATTGCCCGGTCGCTACACCGAGGCTTGGTTCCAGGCCGACAAAGTGGGCGAGTATCACTTGTTCTGCGCCGAGTACTGCGGCACGAATCACTCGCGAATGGTCGGCCGCGTGATCGTGATGTCGGAAGCCGACTACGGCGCTTGGCTCGCCGGCCGGACCGACGGCGGCCCGACTCCTTCGGCGAGTTCGGCCGAACCGCTCTTCGCTCGGCCTGCGCTGCGCGTCTTGCCACGAAGCGAGCGAGATGGGCCCGGCTCGCGGTCCGGCGCTGGCCGGTTTGTTCGGTCGCGACGTGCGCCTCAGCGACGGCTCGACCGTGAAGGCCGACGAACAATACATCCGCGAATCGATCTTACGGCCGCAAGCCAAGCTCGTGGCCGGCTTCCAACCGATCATGCCTACGTTTGAAGGACAATTGAGCGAAGAAGACGTCTTGGACCTGATTCAACAGATCAAGTCGCTCCCGCCAAGCCAGGGGATGATCCCCGAGAACACTCCGGCCAAGACGCCGGAGAAGAATCCGGAGCAGCGACCATGAGCACGCTCGTCGAACCTGTGCCGGCCTCGGCTCCGCAGCCCGCCAAGCGCGAAAACTACCTGAACGTCAGCCACACCGTGCGGTCGTGGTTGCTCACGCGCGACCACAAGCGCATCGGCCTGATGTACCTGCTCGGCATCACGTTCTTCTTCTGCGTCGGCGGCGCCGCGGCGGTGCTCTTCCGCCTGGAGCTGATGACGCCGGAAGGAGACTTGTTTCAATCGGAAACCTACAACCGGCTCTTCACGCTGCACGGCGTGATGATGGTCTTCTTCTTCCTCATTCCGGCGATTCCCGCCGTGATGGGCAACTTCCTCGTGCCGCTCATGGTCGGTGCTGCGCGACTTGGCGTTTCCCACGCTCAACCTATTGAGCTGGTATCTCTACATGATCGCCGGCGTGGTGACGATGTGGGTCATGTTGGCTGGCGGCGTCGACACCGGTTGGACGTTCTACACGCCGTATTCCAGCACCTACGCGAACACGTACGTGATGGCCACGGCCATCGGCGTGTTCATCAACGGCTTCTCGTCCATTCTTACCGGCCTGAACATCATTGTGACCGTGCATAAGCTCCGTGCTCCGGGCATGCACTGGTTTCGCCTGCCGCTGTTCATCTGGTCGCACTATGCGACGAGCTTGATCATGATTCTCGGCACGCCGGTGATTGCCGTGACGATCATGCTCGTGGCGTTGGAGCGAGGGCTGGGCGTCGGTATTTTCGATCCGAAGCTCGGCGGCGATCCGATTCTCTTCCAGCACTTGTTCTGGTTCTACTCGCATCCGGCCGTGTACATCATGGTGTTGCCGGCGTTCGGCGTGATCAGCGAATTGGTCGCCGCGTTCTCGCGCAACAGCATCTTCGGCTACAAGTTCATCGCGTTCGCGAGCTTGGCCATCGCCGTGCTCGGGTTTCTCGTGTGGGGCCATCACATGTTTGTGAGCGGCCAATCCACTTACGCCGGCTTGGTGTTTTCGATTCTCAGCTTGCTCATCGCGATTCCGTCCGCCATTAAGGTCTTCAACTGGACCGCGACGCTTTACAAAGGCCGGCTGCTTTTCGCTACGCCGCTGCTGTATGCGTTGGGCTTCATCGGGTTGTTCACGATCGGCGGGCTCACCGGATTGTTTCTCGCGGCCACGGCCGTCGACGTGCACGTTCACGACACGTACTTCGTCGTCGCCCACTTCCACTACATCATGGTCGGCGGCACGGTGATGGCGTATCTCGGCGGCATCCATTACTGGTGGCCGAAGATGACCGGGCGGATGTATCCGGAAAGCTGGGCCCGCTTCTCGGCGATCCTGGTGTTCGTCGGGTTCAACCTGACGTTCTTCCCGCAATTTATCCTCGGCTACTTGGGCATGCCGCGGCGCTACCACGTGTACGCCGAAGAGTTTCAGATGCTCAACGTGATGTCGTCGGCCGGGGCATCCATCTTGGGCATCGGCTACTTGTTTCCGCTGACGTATCTCGTGTGGTCGCTCCGCTACGGCAAGCGGGCTCCCGATAATCCGTGGGACGCACCGGGCCTGGAGTGGCAAACTTCGAGCCCGCCGATCACGGAGAACTTTGCCGAGATTCCGATCGTCACCGGCCCGGCGTACGACTATCCGGAGAGCGCCGATTCGGAGCCACGGCCATGAGTGATTTTTCGCTCGTCGATCACGGCGAACATGAGCACGTCGACCCGTACGAATCGCCCGAGCACCGTCGCGAGGCGGTGGTGTTCGGCATGTGGGTCTTTCTCGCGACCGAAATCCTGTTCTTCGGCGGATTGTTCACCGTTTACAGCGTCTATCGGTATGAGTTTCACGCGGCTTTCTCGGCCGCGAGCAACCATCTCGATTTGGTGCTCGGGACGTTCAACACGTTTCTCTTGCTGACGAGCAGCCTCACCATGGCGCTGGCGGTGCAGGCCGGCGATCAGGGGAATGCCAAGCTCGCCAAGCTGATGCTGCTGGCGACGATCGCTCTGGGGGCCGGCTTCTTGGGCGTGAAGTCCATCGAATACGCGCACAAGTATCACGACGGATTGTTGCCGGTGCTCGGCCGGCCGTTTCACTGGGAAGATGCGACGCTCGTGCGCGGCGTGCAGCTGTTTATGTCGCTCTACATCGGCATGACCGGATTGCATGCGCTGCACATGATCATCGGCATCGGCCTGCTGGGTTGGCTGCTGGCGATGTGTCGCGAGAAGGCGTGGGCGGAGCGGGGCGAGGCGTTCAACATCGTCGGCCTGTATTGGCACTTCGTCGACTTGGCGTGGATCTTTCTGTTTCCGTTGCTCTATTTGGTGGATCGTTTCGGATGACCGCTCACGACTCGCCGGCCGTCGAAGGCGTTCATCGCCCGGGCCACACCAAACAGTATGTCATGATCTACGCGGCGCTGATGGCGCTGCTGCTGGTGACGATCGGCGTCGCCTATTTGCCGCTCGGCATGTTCAACTTGCCGGTTGCGCTGGCGATTGCCTTCGTGAAAGCGCTGCTCGTGGTGCTCTACTTCATGCACCTCGCGGACAGCCCGCGCCTCACTTGGCTCACGGTGTCCGGCACGCTCGTTTGGCTGGCGATCATGATCATCGGCATCGTGGCCGACTACTGGTCGCGCAAGTTCCCGGGCGAGATGTAGGCGGGCCCGCGGTCGTCCTGCCGTCCAGCGGCGCGGATAATATTATCAGGCCGCCCGAAGCCATTTCTTGCTTAAGTTCGGCGCGGCGGAAATTGCGGTATTTCCGCGATTTCGCGAGGTTCGCACTATGCGGACCGTTTAGCTAAGGCTCAGCCTGGCAGATCGAGGTGGGGATCGAGTCCGAGGGGTAGTGCGGATTTGTTGCGGTGCTTTTCGAAGTTGAGGAGTTGCTTGCGGCGGCGGAAGCGGCGGCGTTCGACTTTACGTTGAGCGCGGCGGAAGAGACGTTCGCGGCCGGCGAGCGTCGCGGAGTCGCGAGAAGCGCCGAACCGCTTGAGCTTCGCGGCCCGCTTCGGCCCGAAGGCTTCCAAGAGCAGGTCGTCTTCGAGCGAGAGCAGATAGCGGAACGAGCCGGGGTCACCTTGGCGACCGCTGCGGCCGACGAGCTGCCGGTCAATTCTGGCGGCCTCGTGCATCTCGGTAATCACGACATGCAGGCCGCCGACGCATGCACGCCTTCGCCGAGGCGAATGTCCGTGCCGCGGCCGGCCATGTTCGTGGCGACCGTGATTCAGCCCTGCTCGCCGGCGCGGGCGACGATGTCGGCCTCGCGGGCCTCGTGATGGGCGTTGAGCACTTCGTGCTCGAGGCCTGCGGCGCGGAGCAACTCGGACAAGCGTTCCGATTGCTCGATGCTGCGGGTGCCGACGAGCACGGGCCGACCGACGGCGTGCAACGCATGGACTTCGGCGACGACGGCCTGCCAGCGGGCTTCGGCCGTGCCGAAGATCTGCGTCGGGAGCCGCTTGCGGATCGGCGGACGGTTCGTCGGGATCTGCCGCGTGCGGAGATTATAGATCCGTTTGAGTTCGCCCGCGGAACCGGCCGCCGTGCCGCTCATGCCGGCCAAGTGCCGATAGCGAAGGAAGAACTCTTGGACGGTGATGCGGGCCGCTTGGCCGCCGTCGTCGGTGATTCGGCGCCCTCTCCTTGGCTTCGATCGCCTGATGAAGGCCGGCGCCACTTGCGGCCTTCGGCGATGCGACCGGTGAACTCGTCGACGATCTGGATCGAGGATTCGTCTCGCTCGGGCGGACGACGTAGTTGCGATCGCGCGTATAAAGCCGTTCGACGAGGACGGCCCGCTCGATGTCTTCATAGAGCGTCACCAAGCCGACGCCGCTCAAGACCGGCGGGAACGGCAGGCTACGGACCAGTTCGCGGCCGGCGAACTTGAGTTCCACCCGTTGCTCGGCCCGATTGAGTTCGTAATGCTCCTCTTCGCGAAAGAGCCCGGCCTGCGCGGCGGCGAATCGATAGCGGCCGGAGGTTGCGGCCGGAACTTCTCCCGCCGCGCCAGCGATGATCAGCGGCGTTCCGGCGTCGTCGATCAGGACGCTGTCGGCCTCGTCGACGAGCATGAAGAACGGCGGGCGTTGCAGCGGCTTGTCGCCGCGGCACGGATCAGGCTCGCCGACGAGCCGACCGACCAAGTCGCTGCCGGCTTCATCTTGGCCGCGGAGGAGCAGGCGATCGCGGAGAAAATCGAAGCCGAACTCTTTGCCGGTGCCGTAGGTGACGTCGGCAGGCGTAGGCCTTGCGACGCTCCGGCGGCTCGGTGCCGCTTTCGACGACGCCGATCGTCAGGCCCAGCAACGATAGACCGGCTGCATCAATTCGGCAGTCGCGGCGAGCCAGGTAATCGTTGACGGTGGCCAGGTGCGCCCCTTGCCGTAGAGCGCGAAGAGATACATCGGCAGCGTCGCAGTGAGCGTTTTCCCTTCGCCGGTCTGCATCTCAGCCAAACCGCGTGCGACGAGCGCGACCCCCCAAGAGCTGCACGTCGAAATGCCGCATGCCGACAGCACGCGCGCGCCGGCTTCGCGCACCAGCGCGAACGCGTCGGGCGCGAGCTTCCGCGGCGGCTCGCCGCTGCGAGCCCGATAACGCAAAGCCAAGCTCGCATCCGCAGCTCCGCGTCCGTCAAAGCCTGCAACGAAGCTTCGGACGCGTTGATTCGGGAGACTGTCTGTCGGTCGCGACGTCGGCGAAGTTGCTGGAGGAAGGAAAACATTGAAGCTTAAAGCTGAAAGTGAAACGTCCGGTTCAGCCAACGCAAGGCTCGCGACCCGAGCGACGCCGCCGGTACGTGAATGCGGGCCGTCCCGCGGAGGCCGATTCGTAACTGTCCGCTCGGGTCATAGAGGACGACGCGGGCCTGATAGGTCGGGCTGATCGGTCGTTCGACGCCGGCCGCATCCGTCTCGGTGGCCAACTCGCCGCCGGATTTGTTCGAGAGCCGCTGAGAGCTCTCGGCCAACTCACGGCGCAAGATTTCGACGACGTGCGCCGCGACGACATAGTCGGCATGTTCATCAAAGCGAATTTCCACCGCTTGCCCCTCGCGCAACAGGGCCACGTCCGTCTGGTCGATCGCGACGAGGGCTTGCCACTCATGAGCGTCGCCGATTTGGCAGAAGAGCGTTCCTTCGGCGAGCGTTGTGCCTAGATTGCGGCGATCGGTCGGGAAGCCGTACCATTCGGGAAGGTCACCGAGTGCCGCAGATTTTGTGGTCGGCGTTTCCGGCGGCGGCATCAGCACGCCCATGCGCGGCGCGACGAGCGTCAAGCGAGCCAATTCGCTACGGCGTTCGGCCAAAAGTTCGTCGACCGCCGCCAGCGACTTCTCCAATTCCGGAATGCGAAGCGCCGCTGAGCGTCGTGAAAGCGTTGCTGGCGCAAGGCCGAGAGTTGCGATTTGTATTCGGCGGCTCGTCCGGCCAACTCGGCGACCTCGAGTTCCAGATCAAGATTCTCTAACCGGGCCAATACGGCGCCCTGCGGCACCACGGTGCCAGGTTGAAGCGTTTCCGCGATGAGACGGCCGGGCACGTCGACATAAACTCGTCCGACGTCACGAGGCTCGATTTCCAAAGTTCCCCAAACGCGTTGCGGCAGCGGCACCAGCACGAACGCGAGCACCAAGACCGCGAGGGCCAGCGAAGAGCCGACGACGTTCAAGCGCTGCATCCGATCGCAACGCGCCGACGACGCAAAGAAGCGGGCACGCGCAGGCCGGCATCACGGTAAAGCCCGCCAAGGCGACGAGGCCGAACATCCGTGCGACGACTTCCAAGTGATACGGCCGGAGCCATTCCATGAGGAAGAGAAAGATGCCGTAGCTGAGCGCGACGCGGTACGCCAGCGAAGCGACGGCATAGCAGCCGAGAACCAGCCTTGACGACGGCGCGAAGCCAACGGTTCCGGTTCGTCGTCAATTCCAAGGCCGTAGCAGACGAACCAGCCGCGTACCAAGGCCGTCGACTTCTCGGCAAGATTCGGCGTCTCGACGAGGTCGCTCAGGATGAAGTAGCCGTCGTAGCGCAACAGCGGATTGCCGTTGACGAGCACGGTGCTCAAGCCCGAGACGAACATCGTGCCAAGACAAAGTTGGTTGCAAATGCCCGGCCGGCTGAACCACCAACCGAACACGGCCAGCGAAGCGAGCACGAGCTCCACATAGATGCCGGCGGCGCTGATCAGGATGCGGTTGCGCTTCGGCAGCCGCCAAGCGTCGCTGACGTTGCAATAGAGGCAGGGCGCAAACACTAAGAACATGAGCCCCAACTCGTGGCACTCGCCGCCGAAGTGCCGGCAGGTGAGTCCATGACCGAACTCGTGCAGCACCTTGATGCCGGCCATGAGGCCCATCAGCAGCAGCATGTTCGTCGGGGTGAAGAATTGGTGAAACGTGGGGAGCCGGCGCTGGAATTCGTCGTACTGCACCAAGACCAATGCGAGCACCGCGAACATCACGCAACAGGCCGCCGTGACGGCTGCGCGGGAGAAACACCAGCGCAGACAGGGATACAGGCGATCGAAGAGGGGCGTCGGATCGATGCCGCGCACGCGGATCGACAGCGGGCTCATCAACTTCTGCATCCATTCACGGCGGCGCGTCTTGGCACGACGCTCCAACAATTGCGGTCCTTGACCGCGGGCTTGCGAGACGACCAACCCGCCTTGATGGAGCGAGGCCAAGAACGTCGCGATCTCTTCGGGCGGAAATTTTTGCGGGGCGAATCGCACTCGAGCGCCGTCTGCAATTCACCGAGCGTACGACGGCCATCAAGCAACTCAAGCAGTGCAAATTCTTCTTCCGGCAAGCGGAAATATTTCAACGCCAGCGGATCTTTCACGACGACGTACGTGCGCTCGCCGAACCGCTCGCGGGTCGCCACGAGATCGGCACGTTTGCGAAGCGGTACGGGGCGAGAAGCGTCGGGCATGGGAAGCCTGAAGACGAAAGACCCAAGACGAGTGAATCGAAGACCGAAGGTTCCGGCGGTCGGCCGTTATTCGATGGTGAGCTCGGCTTCGAGCCCGGGACGTAGGAGCCAGTGTTCGTTTTCGCGGCGGTTTTCGACTTCGGCCCAAATGCGATACTCGCCGCCCGGTTGTACGATCGGGCTGACGAACGTGACGCGACCGCTGAACGAATGACGCACGCCGCCGGCCGAAGCGATTTCGGCTCGCACCGTCTTGCCATGAAGCGACCCGGGAGATTGTTGGTCGTAACGAACGAAGCCTTCGACGCGTAGGCGATCGAGTCGGACGAGCCGTACGACGGGTTTGCCGGGCTCTACCCATTCGCCGGGGCGGTAAAACATTTCCACGATTTCGCCGGCCAGCGGCCGAGGATCTTGCGCTGCCGAACTTCTTCGCCCGTGAGTCGGGCCTTGGCGTCGAAGCTGCGAGCCTCGATACTTTTTAAGCCTTGATCGAATTGCGTGACGCCGATCTTGATGCGGGCCTGCTCGACGGCCAGCCGTAGTCGCTCCAGTTCGACGGCCGACACGGCGTTAGCCTGCTTCGCATTGGCGGAGAGGGCGATTTTGTATTCGGCTTCGGCCGTGCGATGCGTCGCGACGGCGTACTCGACCTCCAACGGGTTTTCCGCTTTGGCTCGCGCGGCGTCGGCTTCGGCCTGCGCAGCTTCGTGCTGGAGCACGGCTTGCGCTTCGTCAATCACGGCGATTGGCGCTTGAGCTTCGAGATAAGCCCCTTCGCGAGCCACGAGCGATTTGAGCACCCCCGGCTTTTCGGCCGGCACTTCGACGTCGTCAATGAGCGATACGAGGCAGTGGGAAAGCCGTAATTGCGCGGCGCCTCTACTTGCGGCAGCGGGGCAACGCCGGCGCTATTCAACTCCGTCGCGTTGACGAAGTTCGTCGCCAAGATCGTAGCGAGGGCCGTTCCAAGCGAAATGACGAGGCGAAGCAGCAACATGACGAAGCTCGCGGCGTACGTGTTTTAGTAGAGACGGAACAGGACTTTGGTACGGAGGAAATCGACGGCGTCGTGCAGCCAGACGTAACCCAAGGCACGGCGACCGGAATAGACTTTGGCCGTGGCTTCCGCACCCGGCCGCAACGGCGGCAGGTTTGCGTCGGCCAGCGTCAGTGCGCACCAGTACGGTGTTGCCTTCTTCGCCGCGAACCTCGGCGGCGTAGTGAACTTCGCTCACTTGAGCGGCGCGATCGTGGTCGGGATCGGCCGCCAGTCGATAGCGCAGCCTCGAGCAAGGCGCCGTGTTCTTGCTGAGCGCGAAGCAGATGCCCGATGTCGTTCTCGGGGACTTGCAGTTCGAGTTCCCATGCGCCGTCGACCGCCGCGACGTCGACCAACACTTGGCCCTGTCGCACCGGCCGGCTTTGCAGAAGTTGCTCGACGTTCCAGGTCGTCACTTCACCGGCGATCGGACTGGTAATCTTCAGGAGTTCGCGCTTGCGGCGGAGCAGGCGAATTTGCTCGTCCAACGAAGTGAGTTTTTGCTTGAGTTCGCTCCGCTGGCCGGCAAGACGATGGCGCTCTTGGCCGACGAGCTTCGTGGAATCTTCATACAAGGAACGTTCGACCGCGAGGAGCTGTTCGCCCGCGGCCGTGTGTTGTCCGACGGCGTCGGCCAGCGCGACGTCGAGATCGGTGTTGCGCAGCTCGACCAGCAACTGACCGGCGGCGACGCGTTGTCCGTGACGGACGTGAATCGTATGAACGGTACCGTCCAGCGGCGCGAACACATGTCGACGGTCCGCAGGTTGCAGCGTCCCCTTGGCTGACAAGGCAAGATCGGCCGGCACGAACTTTACGCGCCAAGAGAGCCGCGATGGCGAGGCTCGCCACGGCGATCGTCTTGCGGCGCATGCCCGGCGCAACGAGGCGACGAAGCTTCGCGGCCTGTCTCCAGAGCGGCAGCAGCGGAATGGATTGATAGTCTAGCGCATTGGCGAGCGCCACCGGCCGCATGTTGGGCGACGAGTTCCGCTCGCTCGACGCGGCCTGCGGCCGGCGCGACGTCTTCGATTTGCTCGATCACGAGCGCTCCGAGCACCGGCGGTCGGCGCTCCGGTCGCTTCGGGTCGGGCTTGCCCAAGAGCGGCAGCACGGCGACGCCGCGGACATGTGCTTCATCGACATATTCGCCGAGCGCCGCACGAATTTGCGGGGGTAGTTCGTCGTTGCGGCCGAGTTGCCAAACCGGTTCGCCGGCTTCGGCGACGATGCCCGTCAATCGGCTCAGCAGTTTGGCGGCTTGCGACCGACGTTCGACGACTTCCAAACCGCTGGTAGCGAGAAGATCGAAACGCCGACCTCGGCGCACCAAGAGCGAGATGCGATCGCAGCCGATGAGGCGTCGGCCGTCGTTGACGACGGAGTAAGCCGTGCCGCGAAGAGAAAGGTCGTCATGGACGGACCGAGTGAAACGTTCGAGTTCGTCGACGAGCGTCGAACGCGCAGTGAGCGCGGCTTCGCGCCGCCGACGTTCGAATTGGCCGATGAACGGAACCGCGGCTTGCACGAGACCGAGCAGCCGATGCAGGCCGTCGCCCGCGGGAAGCTGCGGTACGACGAGTTCTAAGACTCCACGCAGTTCATCTTCGATCACCAAAGGCACGATCACCAACGCGCCCGACGTCGGGTTGGCGTCGGCTTCGTCCCCTAGCTCGTCACGCGGCGGTACGGCCTTAGGCGTTCCGGCGACGAACGTCCCGAAGACGAGCTTTTCGTATCGCGAGGCGGCCGGCGCCGCGTCGTCGGCGGAAGACGGAGCTTCGACTGTGTCCGCAACGAATCGCAACTCGGCGGCAACGGCCAACGATCCGTCGGCGGACGGGCACCGCACGCGACCGCCCGTCGCCGCACAGAGCGTGACGACCTGTTCGAGCCAACTTGCGTGGAACTGCTCGGAAGACTCCGCTTCTTGAGCCAGCTTTGGAGCGAAGCGAGGCGTGCGGCAAGCTTCGCAGCAGCGGGCACGGCGGCATTCATCGACGGTTCCAACGTTCTTGAGGTAGTGCCGTAGCGATCGGTCGTGGGTTCGGCCGACGGTTACTCTTTGGCGGCCCGTTTGAGGACGTTGGTTTCGAGCGGGCCGAAGACTTGTTCGTGACGAGCGACGCTCATGCCGAGGGCTTGCAGGAGCCGTTTGGCGGTGAAGTAGTTCAGCACGATGCGTTCGGTGACCGCGACGACTTCGCCCGATTCGCCGAGCGGCTGCGCGTCGAGACCGAAGTCGATCAGCAGTTCTTCCGGCGTGCCGGTCACGCGGCAGAAGTTGGCGTAGCTGGTCGAGAGCTTCGACTCGTCGACCTTCGGCGGCCGCGGAGCTTGCGGCGCGCGGGCTTGCGGCGGAGTTTGCGGCCGAGCGGCGGCTTGCGGTGCGGCCGGGATCTCAAAGTTCGTTTCCGAAGTCATCTTGGCGGGCCTTTGCGTGAAGGAATGGAAGTCGAACGAGCGCGGCGAACGTGAGGAGCGTATCCCCCTCGAACGGTCGTCGTGTTGAAGGAAGACTAGCTCGTAAAACCGCAGGCGCGTCGAAATTGCGCCGCAGATCGCACAGCCTACGCGGGGGAAGAGACTGCCGCGCCGGAGTTCCACGTCGAACGCTGTAGCGCCGCCTTATTCCAGATGCGCAGAAAGTTTTTTCAACTTCGCTTGACGTGGTTGCGTCAGCCCGCGGCGGCCGCGCAGTTGCCGAATCGCCACGTGGCGGCATCACGTCGTTGGCGAAACGCCACAAGTCGCAGAGACGCGCACCGCTGAAGTCGACAAAGTCGGCACGAGAGGAACGGCGCGACGTAGCGATTAGGTCCGACGCGCCGATGGTGTCGCTCGCGGCGTGGTCGACTCTACCTAGCGCGCGACGTAAAACCCGAAAAGGTGGGTGAACTACGTTTACCAACACGGGAGGGGCACACCCCTTGCTTGGGTTGCCGATCTCGTCTCGCGGGGGCTCCTCGACTGCGCTCGATCGCGCACGTTCGTAGGCAGGCTCCGCACAACACAACGCCGATTTTTTACGCCGCCGTACAAGGGTGACGCTATGCACCTGTTCCGCGCTTGGGAATCGTTCTTCGGGTTGATGGGCTTTTTGCGTCGGAATCGTCGCCAACGAAAAGCGGCGATTGCGAAACGTCGCAACCTGCGCCGCCGCCATCGCATGGAAGCGCTCGAACAACGCGTGGTGCTCAACGCCGACGCCGTCGACGACTCGCTGGATACGGGCTACGAATCGCCCATCGTCATCTCGGCAGGCCAATTGACGGACAACGACTCGTTCAGCGGCACGCCGACCGTTACGCCGAACTTCGGGACCACGGCCCAAGGGGGCACGCTCAGCGACAACGGCGATGGCACCTACACCTACACGCCGCCGTCCGGCTTCTACGGCACCGACACGTTCGATTACACGCTGGACGATGAAGACCCCAGTTCCGACTCGGCGACTGTCAGCATCAACGTCTCCGACCCGCCCCGCCGAGCAACTACGCGCCGGAGCTGTCGCCGTCGGCCGGTGATCCGCAGTTGCCGGCCTTGCCGCGTAATGCGCTCGAAGAATCTCTCCAAGGAATCTTGGTCCCCGACTTTCTCAACGGCGCGGCCCGAATCCGACGTACGCCTACGATCCCGACGGCAACGGCACGATCGGCGGCATCGCCGTCATCGAAGCCGACAAGACACTCGGCGCTTGGCAATACGACCTGAATGACGGCAACGGTTGGCAGTCGCTGAGCGGCGTCAGCAACTCCTCGGCCGTACTGTTGGCCGGCGACGGCGCGACGCGGCTCCGCTTCGTTCCCAATGAAGAGAGCGTCGGCACGGCGACGTTGCGCTTTCGCTTGTGGGACGGTCTGTACGGCTCCAACGGCGACACGGCTTACAACGTCACGAGCAACGGCGGCGAAACGGCCTTCAGCGCCGCGTACGACGAATTCACGGTCGAAGTCGGCGCTTTTCGGACCGCAGGATGATGTTTACGACATCTCGGTCGGTTACGGCGACTCGACCACCGACGTTTATTGGCCTCAATATTCCTATGACCTGAGTAACGACCTCGACGCGGAGGGGAACACGCCGACGCTTGTTGAGTCGAACAATCCCGGCAACTGGGCGACCGTCGAAGACGGTGCGCGTTACTCGTACGACGTCGAATACGCCGACGGCGTGCGCCCGAGGATACGTCGTCGTTCATCTGGACTGGGCCGAACAGCCCCAAGCGACTCCGCCGGTGGCGGAGAACGACGTGTATACGGTCTACGCCCCATACGACTCCGGGGGCATGCAAATCTATTGGCCCGACTACCAGCCGGATACGAGCAACGACTACGATCCGGAGAACGACGGCTTCGAGATCGGCGACAATAACAATCCCGGCGGCTACGAATGGATTGCTGCGGGCGGTTCCGCCAGCTACAGCTATACGATCGTCGACAACTCCGGCGGCGAAACGACGGCCTACGTGATCGTGCAGGTCGAAGAAGAGGAGGCGCCGACGAACACGCGCTCCGATGCTGGAGCCTAGCGTTGCGGATCCGACTCTGCCGACGTTGCCACGGAACGCGCTAGATGAATCGATTTCCGGAAAGCTCGTGTCCGATATTTTCGGCCTAGCGCCGGCGGGCTATGCCTATGACGCGGAGACCGCAACGGTCGGTATTGCCGTCATCGGCGTCGACGAGACCCTGGGGATTTGGGAATACGACGCTGACGACGGTAACGGTTGGCAGTCGCTCTCGGGCGTTGGCGAAACTTCAGCCGCACTGTTGGATAACGGCGGTGTGACGCGGATTCGCTTCGTCCCTCATGAGAACAGCAGCGGAGTTGCGACGCTGACGTTCCGACTTTGGGACGGCACGAGCGGCGGCAACGGCGACACGGGCGTCGATACTTCCTTCCACGGCGGCGCTTCGGCTTTCAGCTCGAATACCGACACGCTGACCGTTACCGTTACGGATGAAGGAGTGCAAGACGACGTCTATGAAGTTTGGTTGCCGTATGACGAAACGACGACCTACATCAATTGGTCGGACTATCCGTACGATTTGAGCAACGACGCGGACGCCGAAGGCCATATCCCGACGCTCGTAGAATCGAACAATCCGGGAACCCTGGTGCAAATCAGCAATGATTCCAGTTACTACTACGTCGTCGAATATCCCGACGGCATAAAGTCGCGGGCCCGCGTCGTCGTCGAGTTGCATCACGAAGATACTCCTCCGACGACCCCGCCGGTCGCGGAAAACGACACCTACGAGGTCTTCATCCCGTATGGTGAGCCGGTGCGTACATCAATTGGTCGGAGTTCTTGCCGGATACGGCCAACGACTACGACCCTGAGGGAGAATCTTTTGAGATCATTTCCAGCGACAATCCCGGGGGAACTCAATGGATCGCCGTCGGCAACTCGGCGAGCTACAACTACACGATTCGCGACGCCAGCGGCGGCGAAACGACCGCCTCGGTCACCGTATACGTTGAGAGCGAAGAAGAACCGCCCGAAAACAACGCTCCGGTGTTGGAGTCCGAGTACGCCGACCCGCAATTGGTGCCGATCAACCGAAATGTCGCCTTGTCATCGAATCCGGGCACGCGTGTCGCCGACTTGTTGAACGACGGCTCTTACGCGCATGACGCCGACGGTGATTCCATCGGTCTGGCCGTTACGTACCTTGATGAAGCCCACGGCTCTTGGGAATTCACGACCGACGGCTCCAACTGGTCCGGCATTTCCGGCGTAAGCGATTCTTACGCCCTGCTTTTGGCGGCAGATTCCGTAACGCGGATTCGTTTCTTGCCCGACGCCGACTATTACGGCTACGCGACGATTGAATTCCGGCTTTGGGACGGCAACGACGATCACGGCAACGGAGCGACGGGAGTCAACGTATCGGACAACGGCGGAAGCTCGGCGTTCAGCGCCGATGCCGACGAGGCGACGATCCGTGTGAACGCCATACCCGTTTTCAACGGTTCCCTGAGCGTCTCTTACGACGAGGGAACCGTCGCGCAGATCGACGCCTCGATTCTGAATACGACCGACGCCGACAACTCGGCCGGGGAATTGCGCTACGAACTCGTCTCCGTGCCGACCGTCGGCGAACTCCGCTTAGACGGCCAAGTGCTGGGCGTCAACGAGATGTTCACGCAGGCCGACGTCGACTCCGGGTTGCTCACCTATCGCGTTCTTGACGGCTGGGGTGCGACCGACGGCTTTACATTTATCGTGAGCGACGACAACGGAGGAATTACTGAAGAACTTACCGTCTCGATTACGCTCTACCCGGCCAATACGCCGCCGTACGTCACGGTGAACGTCGGACTGACGCTGAACGAAGGCGCCTCGGCGACGATCACGGCCGCCATGCTGACGGCGGTCGACGAACAGGACGGGGCTCCGGAGGTGCGGTTCTTGCTGGAGTCGTTGCCGCAGTACGGCGACTTGGTCTGCGACGGTCAGATTCTCAGCGTGGGCGATTACTTCACCCAATCCGATATTGAGTCCGGCTTCGTCCAGTATCAGCATCACGGCGGCGAAGTCGCGGAAGATAGTTTCTTATTTCAAGTTTTGGATTCTGCCGATTGGTCGAGCGGCGGCGGAACCTTCGGCATCACGATCAACCCGGTGAACGATCCGGTGACGGCAGTCAGTGACGTCGTGCGAACGGCGGTCGGCGCGGCCGTGGAGATTCCGGTCATCGACCTGACGGCCAATGACGAAGACCCGGACAACGACGCCGCGGAACTCGAAATCGTCGGCATGCGCGGGCATCCCGCGCACGGCAGCGTGACGTGGCATGCCGACGGCTCGTTCACTTACACGCCGAGCGCCGGTTACGTCGGCCTTGATTCGTTCCAGTACGACGTCACCGACGGCCAGTACGAATCTCGGGCCACGGTCTGGATCGAAGTCGGTCCGCTGGTCGTGTTGCAGGCCGGCGGTACGAATCTCACGCTGGCCGAAGACGGCTCGGTGGCGCTGAAACTCTCGCGCGATCGGATCGACGGCCAAGCGGCCACGCACTTCCGATTGAGCGTCTCGGGCGGCACGCTCTCGCGCGGCGGTCAACCGATCACTTCGACGACGAACGTCACCTCGGCCGACGCGCTCGCCGGCTTCACGTTCACGCCGGCGGCCGACTACAACGGCCCGGTCACGCTCACGATCACGCCGGGCAACGTCGTGGACAACTCGTTCGTAGCGAACTCTTCCGGCGCGAAGACCGCGACGATTACCGTCACGCCGGTCAACGATGCGCCGGTCGCCGTTGCGAATTCGTATTCGCTCTCCGAAGACGGCTCGCTCTCGCAGGCCGCCCCCGGCGTGCTCGCCAACGATAGCGACGTCGAAGGCAATTCGCTGACGGCGGAGCTCGTCTCCGGCCCGGCGCACGCGACGAGCTTTACATTTAATGCCGACGGCTCGTTCACCTACGTGCCGACGGCCAACTGGAACGGCGCGGACAGCTTCCAATACCGGGTCTTCGACGGCACGGCGTATTCGTCGGCCGCGACCGTGACTCTGAACGTGGCTGCGGTCAACGACGCGCCGACGGTCTCCGGGCCTTCCACGCTGCAACTCGTCAACACGTCCGCCACGCTGCTGTTCGGGACGGGGACGGGGAACGCGCTCACGGTCGGCGACGTCGAAACCGGCAATAAACAAGTCACCGTGACCGTGAATCACGGCGCCGTGGCCTTCGGCTCCGGTACGGCAAGTCAGAACCTGTCGTACACCGGCACCGTCGCGCAGATCAACGCGCAGCTCAATACGCTCCGCTTCAACGCGCCGTCGTCGTACGCCGGCCCGGTTCAACTGACCGTCACGATCAACGATCTCGACGGCACCGGCGGGGGCGCCCTCTCCGCCTCCAAAACCGTCGACATCCGCGTGCGACCGACGATCACGATCGACGATGCGTCGGCCAACGAAGCCGCCGGAACGATGTCGTTCACCGTTCGACTCTCGGCGTCTACGGACGAGGACGTGAGCGTCGCCTGGCAAACGCAATTCGGCACCGCGAACGCCGCCGACTTCACGGCGGCGAGCGGAACGTTGACGATTCTCGCGGGCCAGTCGACCGGCACGATCACCATCGCTCTGACGAACGACGGCCGCGACGAAGACAACCAGACGTTCTCCGTCCTGCTCGCGAACCCGCAAAACGGCGTGCTGGTCGACTCGACCGGCATCGGCACGATCATCGACGACGAAGCGGCGCCGACCGTGTACGTCGTCAGTCGCGAAGTCCGCGAAAGCGACGGCGAAGTCCAACTCCACATCCGACTCTCGCACGAAAGCGAGAAGACGATTTGGGTTTACTGGTACCCGAGCGACGGCACGGCCGTTCGTTCCACGATTGAAGGCGAAACTCTCGACTGGACGCAAGGAACGTGGGTGCCCGGATGGTACGACCAAGTATGGGTCGACACGAGCCACTACGAAGATGTCTGGGTCGAAGGCGCGTTGGGTGACGTGTGGATCGACGACCGATACGAGGACGTATGGGTCGACACGAGCCATGAGGTACAAACGTGGCACGCCGTACTCGTGAATTATCCGGTGTGGTATGAACCGGTGTTCGACGAAGAGGGAACTCTCCTCGTCGATGGATATTGGGAAGATCACTGGGTCGACGAGGGAAGCTATCACACCGAATGGGTTGAGGAAGGGCATTACGAGAGCGTTCTCGTAGAGCCGGGGCATTGGGAATGGGGCTGGATCCCGGCCCACTACGAACCCCGATGGGTGGAAGAAGGTCACTACGAGAACGGTAATTGGAACGACGGCTACTGGTCCGACGGCGGATCGCTACTCTTCTCGCCCGGGGTGACTGACCGATCGATCACGGTCACCATTTTTGACGACGAGGAATCCGAAGGGAGCGAATACTTCAATATTATTCTCTCGTCCGCGTCGAACGCCTCGGTTTCCAGTAGTTCCAACGGCACGGTGACGATCCTAGCCAACGATCATGCGCCGGAGTTGGACGATGCCGCAGTTGCAAACCTACCGACCCTGCTTGAAGACGTCGCGACGGAACAAAACGTCGGCACGCTCTTGGCCGATTTGATCGCCGGCGCCGTTACGGACTTCGAGGATATTCACTTCGGCGTTGCGATTACAAGCGTCAACCCACAAGGCGGCGGCGTCTGGCAATACAACTTGGGGCTCGGAGCAGGGTGGACGAACTTCCCCGCCGGAGTTTCCGACACGCAAGCATTGTTACTGTATGCCGACGCAGCCACACGGATTCGCTTCGTGCCTGCCGCCGACTATCACTATGTCGCCGCGGCCGACTATCCCTCACTGACGTTCCGCGCGGTGGGACCGCAGCAACGAACTCGACGGACCTTCGTTGAACGGCACGCTGGCCGATGCGTCGACGACGAACGGAGCGACGCCTTACAGCTCCGTTGCGGTCGTGCGCGGCGTGGAAGTGATTTCGGTGAACGATGCTCCGACCTTCGCGTCCGGCGGCAACGTCGCCGTAGCCTGGAATTCGGGCGACTACTCGGCGGCATGGGCCACGAGCATCGGCGCGGGAAATCTGGAAAACGATCAACAAACGTCTTGGTCGATCAGCGTCGATCATCCGGAACTATTTGACGAACAGCCCTCGCTCGACGGCGAAGGCACGCTCACGTTCCGGCCGGTCGCCGGCACACGGTGTCGCCACCGTTACGGTTATTTTGAGCGACGACGGCGGCACGGACAACGGCGGCGTCAACGCGTCGCAGCCGATCGTCTTTGAGATCGCCGTCGAACGCCGCATCTTCGTTGATGCGGACGACGCTGAAGCTTCGGAAGCCGCAGGTTCGATCACGTTCGTCGTAACGCTTTCGGAAGAGTCCGACGAAACGACGACCGTCTCCTGGGAACTTTTCGACGGCACGGCGACGCGTCCGTCCGACTACGCGTACGAACTGGTCGTCGGGGAGCCGACGCAGGTGGAAGTGTCCGGCTACGACGTCGTTCAATACACGCCGGTCCAAGTCGCGATTTACGTCAACAACGAATATCAGATTCAAGACGGCGAGGAGATTGTCGGCTATATCGTGACGGAGTGGAACGACCCCGTAACCGGCGATCCGATGACCGGATCGGAGACTTACTACACGACGACTCCCGAGTCGTACTGGACGGTCTACGAGCCGATTTTGGGTCCCCATATGGTGACGATCCCTGCAGGAACCTACCAGAGCCTCAACTCCGCTGATCCTGCTTGGCCGGCGGGCGGCTATGCGAACGGTCAGTTCGAAACGCAGTTCACCACCTCCACATTCTTCATCGAGGGAGAGCCGAATCCGTCGTGGCCGTCGACGTATGGAAACGACAATCAACCGTATTACGTCTGCACGCCGGCCACGCAAACCGTGGAAGTTCCGGCCGGCGGGCCGACTTGGGAAAACCGCAGCCCCATCTCGGGCACGCTCGTGTTTGCAGCCGGCGAAACCTCGAAGACGGTCGTCGTCTACCTGTTTAACGACGACCTTGCCGAAGACGACGAGGCGTTTGAGCTGCGAATCGTCGGCGTCGACGGAGGGGCGGCGCGATTCGGTCGCCGTCGGCACCATTACTAATGACGATGCCAATCACTCGCCGACCGCCTATGACGACGTCTATGAGATGTCGGAAGAGGGCGCGCTGAACGTCTCCTCCGCCGCAGCGAATAGGCTCGGCGCCAATGACTTTGACTACGACGGCGATAGTTTGACTTACGCGATCGTCGGCGACGTCCCCGAAGGTCTGTCGCTACAGGCGAACGGATCATTCAGCTATACCCCGCCGGCGAATTTCTACGGTACCACGACGTTCACATACTCGGTGAGCGACGGTCGCGGCGGCTCGGACGAAGCGCAGGTGACCATTCACGTCGCGCCGGTGAACGACGCTCCGCAGATCTCTGTTTCGGCCGCCTCGTACGATGCCGTCGAAAGCCTTGAGTTGGCCCTTCACGGCACCGGGTTATCCGTTCTCGACGCCGACGGCGATTCCGTCTCGCTCGAACTCACTTTGTCCGTCGTTCATGGAACGCTGACGGCCGTCGTCGGCACGTCGGGCGTCATGGTCGCCTCAGGTTCCGGCACCGGCACGCTGGTGCTGCAAGGCTCCGTCTACCAGATCAATACCTTGCTCGCCGGCGGCTATGGCGGCAGCCTTGTGTACGAGTATGCCGACACGGAGGCGCCGCTCGACGACTTGCTGACGCTTACCGTTCTCGAAGACGGCGTCAGTTCGCCGCTGAGCGCGACGAGCGACGTGGCCATTCATGTCGCTCCCGATCCCTCGCGCCCGACGATCTCCCTGATCGCCGACGTAACGATCGATGAAGATGAATCGTCGGCCCCGATCTCGTTTACGATCGGTGACGACTCGGTAGCCGCCGCCGACTTGCTGCTTACGATCGAAAGCAGCGATACGGCGATTATCCCGACGGCAAACGTCGTGCTTGCGGGCACCGGCGCCGAACGAACGCTCGTGATTACCCCGGCGGCCGACCACTTCGGTACCGTCACGATTACAATCTTGGTTTCCGACGGAGAACGAGTCGGAACGCGCCGGTTCCAAGTGACCGTCGAACCGGTCAACGATCTGCCGTCGTTTGCGGTCGAAGAATCGGCCGTCGTGCCGCTCAATATCGGCACGGCCGAACTGGAGGAGTTTGTCACCGGCATTTCCGTCGGCGCGTTGGAAGAGCAAACCGCGACGTTCACGATCACCAGCGACAATCCTGAACTGTTCATGTCCGACGGACAGCCGACGATCGTCGTCGATCCGAACACCGGACTCGGCACATTGCGATTCAAGCCGCAGTTTGCCGGCAGCGCCGAGGTCACGATTACGTTGAGCGACGGCGTCGCGTCGATCCAAAAGACATTCTTGATCGACGTCATCCCGCCTTCGTTCAGCGGCGGAGGGGGCGGAACCTCGCCGGGAGGAGGCAGTCCGAGCGCGATGCTGCCGTACTACTATGCGGTGGCCATCGCTCGACCGGAAGATATTGAACTCGAAGCGAATCATAATCGCCAATTCTCCGGTGAGAACAAGATTGAAATCGGCTCCAACTTGCCGGCGGATACCCAAGTTCAGGTCGCACTCCGTGTCTCGTACGGAGAACTGGGAACCAGCGATGACGACGAAGACAAAGCCGGCGTTCGTGTTTTCAGCGGGACCGTTGCGCAAGTTAATGAGCAAATTCAACAGCTGCGGTATTTCGCCGGCGACCGTGTCGGAACGGACAAACTGTCTATTCGCGTCACCGGTCCGTGCGCTAGGAGCCGCATCACGGCCGACGGCGCTGCAAGTCGTGCCGATTTCCGTCGTCGCCGAGCCGGAATGGGAGGTGACTGAAGAGGTCGAATCGCTGGAGGAGGAGTTTGTCGGGTTCGGCGTTGAAATCAAATATCTTCAACCGAATGCGCAAGGCACGATCAAAGTCGAATGGGGCGACGGATCGTTCGAGACGTTCGAACTCGACTCGCTTGAGCGCAACAGTTCAGGCGAGATCGTCGGCAATTTCTCGCATCGATACATCGATTCCGGCGAATTTGCCGTGATCTGGACGTTGGAGGCCGGCGACATCGAACTTACAGGAACGACTGAGGTCACGATTACCGACATCGTGCCGGTGATCACTTTCTCCGGACAGTTGAACGCCTTGGCGGCCGATGAAGAAGGCGCCTCCGGCACGATCAAAGGCAAGATCACGCACCGACCGATGATGGGCGTTGACGCCGACCCCGACCCCGACTCTTATGAATTGTCCGTGACCGTGGACGGCGAAGACAAAAGTGCGGAACTCGACGAGAACTTCGAGTTCGTCGTGGAGTACGAATTCGATGACGACAGGCCGGTCGATGAAAGCGACCTAGTCGAGGTCGTTGCGAACGTAACCATCGACGGAGAAGATCCGGTCGAAGAGACGACCGTGATTCAACTGGTGAATAAGTTGCCGTGGGCCACGCTCTCGTTCCCCGAGCTGACGGCGCCGGTTGCCTATGCCGATGAAGGCTTCGACGAACTTCAGTGGCTGCAGGACAACGTGCAGGTGACGGCCCATGACGTTCGGGATGGCGCATCTGTCGTAAGTCAGGAATTTCGGATCATCGCAGAGAGCTACGATCCGGATCCGTTCGACGACGACTATTCGTCTGTGGACGATGCGTTTGGCGCCTACGGCGACCCTGGCGACACGCTGCTGGTCGTAACGATCACCGACGGTGACGATCCGCCGATTTTGAACGTCTTCAATCTCTCGGAATGGTCGATCCCGTGGCCGGATCACTTCCGCGAAGAAATGTATCAACAAGGTACCGAAGTTGAAGAGCCGGGCGATCCCGAAGAGCGGCAAGGCCAATTGTCGCCGCAGGCGGTGATCGCTCAGGCCGCTCAACATCTCGCAGGTGAGGAGGAAGAAGACGAAGACGACGACAACTTCCTCGAGCCGAAGACCATCGATCTCGTTGATGGCGAGCCTCAGAACGAAATCAATCTGCTGGGGAACGCGGCAACGACCTTCAATGCCACGTATACGTCGTCGTACTCGGTAAAGTGGTATACCCGCGAAGATCAGATCAAGGTCATCGACCTACACAATGGGACGTTCGAAATTCAGGATCGTACGAATACTCGCCAAGAAATCCTGAACGAGGTGAGTGCAAGCGCCTCGGTACGAATCGTCGTCGACATCGTTCGCGGCCCGCAATTCGATCCTGATTTCAACATCGATACCGACGGCGCCGTCACCTACAAGCAAGAACCGCAGGTGATCAACGGCGTCAAGACGTACCTCAGCGACTCGTTCGAGTACCGAATCCTCGCCGTGTGCGACGACATGGAAGGATTTGGAGGCTTTGATTACGAAGGCGAGCGGGCCGTGTACATCGGCGGCGGAACGGTGACGTTGCGCGGCGGTACGCTCGGCTTCGAGCTGACTTCGACCGTCATCGACGGCACCGCCGGCGAAACGTTGCGCGGGTTGGAGAACGCCGGCGCCGACAACTTGGCCGTAGTGCGGTTGACGCGCAACTACATCGGCACGCTTGCCGACGCCGAATTCACGAGCAAGTCGGGCGAAACGACGATTAGCTTCCACTTTGCCGCTCCCAGTTCCGAATCTGTGACCGACTCGCGGAAGCGCGGTTCCGGTTCGGATGTGGCCGTCGTCTCCGGAGCGACGTCGTCCTCAAGCAATTCGTACACCGCGACGATTGCCGACGGGGCCGACTACGTCGACATCGTCATTCGGGCGACGTCTGATTCCAACATCGAACTCGACGAACTCGTCAACCTCGTTATTGATTCGGCCAATAGCGATCAGAACTACAAGGGCCATACGCTCACGACGCGACTCGGCGGCGGAGCGCAGGTCAATATCTTCGACGAAGATTCCATCGCCGCATACTCCAGCCAAAACGTCGACACGGAGTCCACCGGTCTCACACGAGAACTCACGTTTAACGGGAAGGCGTACGTCGACCTGTTTGATGGTCGTGAAAGCTGGGATGCGCCATTCGGCTCCGACGTATTGCCCACGCTTCAAGGCGGCTATGCCTCCGCAGGCTACGTGACCTACAACGTCGTCGGCCCGAACGGTGAAAATCTTGGCGTGCGCGATTCTGCGCGCCGACGGCAACTTTGTTACCGCGGATGAGTTAAGCCAATACCAACACGGTACCTTGCGAAATGCGCAAGTCGGCGTCGCTGACGCGCAGGCCGAAGTGTACGCGCACAATCCGAATCCGACGTACGGCGAAACTTCGTTCTTCGGCTACGTCGACCATCTCGTGCCGGTTTACACCAACGGCGACAACGGGCTCCAAGGATTGCTCTTGGCTCGCCGCGACGCCAGCAGCGCCTTCTTCTACGCGGTGCTCGATCGCACCACCTCGGAGATTCTCGAGCCTCAGCTACAAAACGGCTCCGGCCCCGACTCCGGCAAGCAGTGGGTGGCGACGTTCGAAGGTCGCGAACCGGGGCAGTTTCACGTCATCAAAGACGCCGACACCGGCGAGACGCTCGGCTTCGTGAAGGCCGGTGCCGACGGCAAGGTCGTCGTTCGCATCGATGCCGTCAAGAATCCTCTGAACATTGACGAGATTCTGGGCCCCATTGCCCGCCGCATGGAGGTGTTTGCGATCGATCGCTTCGTGACGCCGGAAGGAACGTTCGGCGAGTTGGAGGCGGTGAACGACGGGGCGGTCGAGTACCGACTCAAGATCGACGGCGGTTCGACTTATGACTTCGATTCCGACGGCTATCTGACCCGTGAAACCGATCGGCAAGGCAACCGCACCGAGTACGCCTATAAGAAAGTTGTGCCGACGACCGGCATCAATACCTCGTACGGCAACTTGCGGTTTGCCAACACGGTCGAAGCGCGGCTGACCGACGTCACTCTGCAAGGCAACCGGAAAATTCATTTGGACTACTCGGGCGGATTCCACACACTCAGGCGCCGTCACCGATCCGTACGATCGCACGATGACGATCGAGGGCAACCTTCTGAAAGCGCCAAGCCGGGCGACGTCGGTGATCAATCGCAGGCTCTCGAGGTCGTCATCGGTCAGGCCATCACGCCCAAGCCCGATGCCGGCAAACCGGCGCCCGAACGCACCGACACCCGCGACCACTGCGGGCGAGATCAAGTACTTCCTCCAAGAAGCCAACCTGGAAACCGCTTCAGGCACGCCGCGCAGCGCCGACGGGCAAAATCGGCCGTGAAGTCAGTGCGGATACGCCGGATGCCGAGCGCGAGGCCGCGGCGACGGAACGACTCGAACGTATTGAAGGGGACGCAGAATCGGTTTGGACGTACCAGTTCGATCGCTTCGGGCTGCTCATCGCCAAGGCGGCGCCGAAGGTCGCCGCTTCCGCAGATGGACCGGGTAACCCCGTGCAAGACGTTTGGAAGTGGGACCGCGATCTCGCGACCGGTCTCGTGACGAAGTCGTACACGCCCGCCGGTCGCGGCGCGAACGACGGTCTCAATAACTCGGCTTCCGGCTACTACGACGAGATCGAATACTATTACGACCCCGACGCCGAAGAGCCGAGCAGCGGGGAATTGCAGTACGTCTTCTACGCCGACGGCACGACCGAGCAGTGGATCTACGACGAGACGACTCGCCAACTCAAGCAATACGTTGATCGCGAAGGACGATCGACGACCTACAAGTTGTACGAATCCGACGGCGCGGACCATCGCAAAGGCGACGTCGAGTACGTGCAGGACGCGCTCGGCAACAAGACCTATTTCAAATACACGCCGCGAGTCGACGACGTCGACGCGCTCCCCAACGGCCTCGTCACGCAAGTGAAGGATCCGCTCGGCCGCATCGTCAACACCGAATACTACACGTCCGCCGATGGCGAGGCTCACGCCAAGCACATTGGCCTAGTGAAGAAGATCACCTACGCGGAGTCGGAAGGGGATCTCAACGTTGCCAACAAGCACTCGACGGAAGAGTTCGGCTACGATGCTTACGGCAACCTCGTTCGCTATGTCGACACGGCCGGCGTAGTCACCGTCTCGCGTTACGATGTTATCGGCCAATTGCTCGAACAACGGCTCGGAGGTGAAATTCTCGAAGACGGTAAGCTCCATCAGGAAAAGGGCGTGCTGCTCGGTTTGTACCGATACGACACGGCCGGCAATCTCCGATCCGTCACCAAGCCCGACGGCGGCGGCAATGCGGCCTACCTCACGTCGTACGAGTACGACTCGCGCAATCGTCTTTGGAAAGTCTTCGATCCGACTGCGGCCGGCAAGGACGATGCCGAGCCGACGACCGAATTTAAGTACACGGCCGACGGCTTGGTTTACGAAGTCAAAACGGCCGACGGTCTCGTGACGACGACCAAGTATGACGCGCGTCGGCAAGAGATTAAGACGACGGTCGTCGGCAACTCCGACGGCCTGGTCAAGCGCGGCACAGACTCGACCTCGTTCACCGAAACGTCGACGAAATTCGAGTACGACTCGGCGGGCAATCTCCAAGCCGTGGTCGACGCACTCGGCCGCAAGACCGACTACGCCTACGACGCCGACGGCCGCTTGATCCGTACTCGTACGGCGGACCCCGACGGCCCCACGACTCAATCGTCAAACGGAGAGACCGTCGAGGCGCTCGATCGGCTGACCACGACGTATCGCTATGATCACAACGGCAATGTCGTGGAGATCGTCACGATCAATCCCGACCAATCGCCTGAAGCTACAAGCTCGACCGTCAGTACGCTCAGCTTCTACGACCAAGCAGGCCGCCTAATTCGCATCCAACAGCCTCGCGTCGGCAACCACGCCAAGTACGTAGCATACGAGTACTACGCCGACGGGAATCTGAAAGCCGAGCGATCGGGCGTGACGACTGCGTTGCCCGCAAATTCCGACGCACTTGATTCCAAGGGAGCCGCGGCGAGCGGCGATACGGTCTTCTTGGAGACAAGCTACGCGTACGATCACCTTGGGCGAGTCGCCTCCGTCAGCGTCGACGACAAGACCGACGCCATGAGCGCCATGACGACCTCGACCGTCTACAGTTTTGAAGGAACCGGGGCCGATCGACATTTAGTTCAAACCGATACGGACGCTCGTCAAAAGGTGACCACGACCACGTACGACTCGCTCGGACGCGTGGTCCGCATTCAGTCTCCGGTTCCGAACGCCGTCGACGCTCAGGGGGCCGCGCTGCCCGCCTTGGTGACGATCTACGCGTACAACAAAGCCGGACAGTTGGAGACGGAAACGCAAACCTACGTCGGCAATGAAAGCGGTGCGGGCAACGCCAAGACTTCGTTCACTTACGATGAGGCGGGCCGCGTTCGCACCATGGCGGCGGCCGGCGGTGTATCGACCTACGTTTACGATGTGATGGGCCGCCTGTTCGAAGATCACAAGGCCGACGGGTCGTACTCCGCTTCGCACTACAACTCCCGCGGGCAACTTGTCCTTACCGAGCTCAAAGATATCGGCGGAAACAAAATCACGTCGACGTTGCGAACTTACGACGAGATGGGATTAGTACGCTACACGACGGATCAGTTCGGCGATACGACCTACTTCGAATACGACGGGCTAGACCGCTTGGTTCGGGAAACGGAGAAAGGCGACGTTTCGTTTGCCGACGACGCCAATCCGAATAAGACCGGCGATAAAGTTCGCAAGTATGCTTATGATAGCGCCGGAAATCTTACGGATGTCACAGATCCGCTCGGCAAGCGAACGGCCTACCGCAATTTCGACTCGCTGGGGCGCTATCGTTACACGTTCGAAGAGGCAAACGGGACGTCGTCCGTCGAAACTCGGTATGAGTACGACGATCTATCGCGCATCACGCGCGTCAAGAATGACGCCTCCGACTACACCGTCTATGAGTACGACGGCCTCGGTCGAGTAGTCCGCGAAGGCATCAACATCGCGAATCCGGCCTCGCCTTCGGCCGTCGAATATCGTACTTATTCTTACGATCTTGCGGGCAATCTTGAGCGCCTGGTAGATCGCGACAACCGCGTTACCGAGTACGCCTACGACGATCTCGACCGAAGAATTGCCGAAACGTCGAAATCGCCTGCCGGAGCGTTCACGAACAAGAACGAGTACGCTTACGATAAACGCGGTAATCTCGCGGCCGTGCGTTCGTTCGGCTACGCGAACAATGCGTGGGTTAAAATCGCCGATTACGTCTACGAGAACCACGACGAGCGCGGTCGTGCCGGAAAAATCACCCAGACGCTCTCCGTATTCGGGACGACCGAGACCGTGACTCTCACGTTCCAATACTTCGACCGCCTCCAAACCTCGCAGCGCAAGGCGCCTGCGGCCCGCAGCGGTTATGTCGTCACCGCCACGAAAGACGGCGGCACTCTCTACGAGAACACTTATCAGTTCGACGTCGCAGGTCGCGAAGTTTTTGCCTCGCAGAACGCGCCCGGTTCCGACCACGACAAACAGATCGCTCGCTCTTACTACAGCGGCAATCAAATTGCTCCGTCGGACCCCACGGATCAAACGCCTTATGCCGATCGTCGTGATATCATCACGCGCCGTCAGCAAAATTCGGCCGGAACGTATGCCGTGGTGTCGTCAACCGCCACGTTCTACGAACAGGGAGATTCCCATCTCGTCCGGCGAGTCGAGCACCGCAAGGCCAACGGGCTTGTGGCGTCCGTCGACGGCGAGAAGGTCATTCACCTCTACAACTACGACTCGCTCGACCGCCTGCGCCGCTATGTCGATCGCACGCATGACGGAGACATTCAAAACGTCTTCGATCCTTCGACGAACTCCGTGTTTACGGCGCCCGAGCCCTATAGCCGCATCACGACGACCGGCAGCGAAAACGCCGAAGACATCGCTTACGATCTCGAAGGACACGTTACGGCTTTCGAGTACGATCCTTCGGCCTTCTCCTATGCGTCGCACTACCAGCTGACCTGGATCGCTGGCGATCGGCTCGTCAAGATCGACAATTCGTACGCGAACCCGCTGCCGCTCACGGAGTCCGTCGAGCTGGCCTACGACGCCCTCGGTCACCTCATCGCCAAGAAGAAGGCCGACGGGACCGTCGAAACGTATTTCTACGACGGCGGACAGGAAACTCTGCGTTTCGTCACCGGTGACAACTCTTCGGCGCCGTTGGCCCTCGCGTTCTATTCCAGCACGGGAGAGATTCTTCTCCGTCGATGTTTCACCGTCGGGTTCCTCGACGACCACCTATTGGACGCTCAACGACGCTCAACGAACCGTTCGCGATCTGATACTGAGCGACGGCACGATCTTTTCGATCGATTACGACGCTTTCGGCGTCCCCGAAAACGTCGCCGACACGCTGCTTCCCGCCTTGCGTTACCACGGCGCAACGTACGTGCCCGAGCTCATGGGCTACTACAACGGCGGCAGGTGGACCTCGGCCATGCTCGACGGCCGGGCGCTTTCGGCGGACGTTTCGACCGGGTCCGATCTTTACGGCTCGGCCGATCCCGACGGCCTACCGAAGCCCGGCTGGTTCGACCAGATGATGGTTCAAGCCGTCACGGCTTGGGACGAAGCGGAGGGGATCGACCGGTTCCAGGCCGTGCTCAGCGCCGCCGGGTTCATCCCCGTGGTCGGCTTCGTGTTCGACGCCGTGAACGCCGGCATCTATGCCGGCCGCGGCATGGGCGCGGAAGCGGCGATCTCGCTGATCTCGGCGATTCCGGGCGCGGGCGATGCGGTGGGCATGGCGCTGAAGGGGGTCAACGCGGCGGCCAAGGTCGGCAAAGCCGGCGCGGCGATCGGCACGAAGGCCGGTCAAGTGGCGCGGGCCGTCGTCACGGGTGTGGCGGAGAACTTGGCGGAGCAAGGGGCCAACGTCTACTTCGGCAAGCAAGAATCGATCCACTGGGAGCAAGTCGCCGGCGCCGCGGTTTCCGGCGGTACGCTCGGCCATCTGTCGGTGGGCGTGGGTCGAGCCGTGGGCGCTTGCGCAATGCCGTGGCCCGCACGGCGGTCCTTGCGGCGGGCAGCGGCGCGGCGGCGGCTCTGGGGAACGCGACTTCGCAACTGGGGGCGATGTACGCGGGTCGGCAAGAAGAGTTCGACTGGCTGCAAGCCGGCGTCAACTTCGCCGGCGGCGCGCTGGGCGGAGCCCTCGGCCAAGCGGCCTACGACAAGACCTGCTTCGCCGCAGAGACGCCGATGGTCGCGCAGTGCGACGCCGGTTGGAAGCGGGCTGATGAGGTTCGTGCGGACGACTATCTCGCATCGCGCGACGAGCATGACCCGAATGCGCCGGTCGTTTGGAATCGCGTGGAAGAAGTCTTCATAGCGCAAGGCGAGATTTGGGAACTGCGTTGGCAAGATCGAACCGTCCGCACGACGGCCGAGCATCCGTTCTACGTCTTTGAGCTCGGTTGGACGCCGGCTCACGAACTGAAGCCCGGCATGCTGCTGGCGACGATGGACGGACGCTATCTACCGCTGGAAGCGATCGCCTCGACCGGCCGAAGCGAAACCGTCTACAATTTCCGCGTCGCCGAAGGGCATACCTACTTCGTCGGGACGCCACAGTGGAACGCCGCGCTCTGGGCCCACAACCGGTGCAACCTGAATAACAATCGCGCAAAAAGCGAATTCGGCATCTATGAGATTATGGTAAAAGGAGTGCTGCATAAGATTGGTAAAGCAGATATGGGAAGAATCACAAAGTCTTCCGAGCTGCCAACAAGGCTGCATCAACAACTGCGTAAGTTGAGAAAAGATCACGGATTCGAAAATGTGACATATACGGTTTCGTCACTCGGAACGATGACGACAAAGCGAGCGAAAAGGTTCGAGACGGCACGGCTTCAAGCATATTACGACAGCACTCAAATCATACCGATCGGAAATATTAAAAGTTTTAATCCAAAGCAGTAATACGCGGAGTGTGACTATATGAAGGCTTCGTTTGGTCAGGTGTATATTGAGCCTGGAGTAAATCTTCCGTTTTCTCATCATTTTCAGCACAAAATGTCGAGTTGTGTTACCAGTCACATCAAGGCATCAAAAAAATTCGCTGATATTTGTGGTGTTGGTGGGCGGTTGGGATTTAATGTTAGCGCCAAGCGAAACATTAACTCATTTTATGTTCATGGGCCGACAGTATTTAAGAAGACAAACGACATTGAATTCACGGTCTTTCTTCCTTTTGATGTGATTGTCGCAAGTTCAAAAGCTCCTAAAGTTGCCGTGACACAACTTTTTGATGCTATTTACAAAGTTCTAGATGGACTGGAAATTGATACTATGTCGCTTCGAGAGCATGCTAACGAGATAATTGATGATATCTGCTCGGACTCGTCGATGCTTGCAGAGCCGTCGTGGGACAAAATTCAGAATGATACTCAAATACGAAAGCAGTTCACGACATTCTACGTTGGGCATCAAACGTAAAGACGACGTATCAGTGAAGCCAAGGTTTCATTTTAATGTAAAAACGATCGCGTTATTAACTCAGTGTAGTTGTGTAACTAAGATATCTGACATTTGTAAGTCGACATTAGCGAAGTTCTCGGCCAGGCCGTCTGCGCGGCGACCTGCTTCCGGGCCGGCACGCCGCTGGTCTGCGAAGACGGGTATCGCAAGGTGGAAGACCTGCGCGTGGGCGATCGACTCGCGGCGCGCGATGAGTTCGATCCGGGCGGACCGATCGAATACAAGCCGATCGAAGAAGTCTTTGAGCGCCGCGGCCTGATTCTGGAAGTCACCGTCGGCGGTCAGGCGATCGGCACGACGGCCGAACATCCGTTCTACGTCCACGACCGCGGCTGGACGCCCGCCGGCGAGCTTCAAGTCGGCGATCTTCTCGCTACGGCCGACGGCCGTTGGTTGCCGGTCGAAAAATTCTACAATACCGGCAACCTAGAAACCGTCTACAACTTCCGAGTCGCCGATCACCATACTTACTTCGTCGGAGACCGTGACTGGGCGTTCAGCGTCTGGGCGCATAATGCTCGCTGCTCGCCGCGTCAGCAATTGCGGCAAAGCAATAGTCAGGCTAGAAAAAGCCTTCGGCGTAGCATGCCAACGATTTCTTCAAACCAAGAGGCGCATCATGTGATTCCTTTTGAATTAAAGAATCACATGTTAGTTGGGTACGCAGCTTCGCGAGGCTGGGAGATCAATCGAGGACAGTCAAACGGAGCGGCACTTGGTGGTCGAATGTCTGCCGTCACCCAGCATAATGGGAGTCATCCGAGATACAAAGATGCCGTGGAAGCCAAGCTTGACAGCATCATCTTCAGAAACGGTGGATTGAATGATGCCGCCTTCAACGAGTTCACGCAATACGTCTCGGCAATGCAACGCGCCTTGCCGCGATTAGATAATCGTTTGAAATAGTCGAGGACAATTCGATGTTGCAGTTTGAGAAGCAAGTGTTGGACAATCCGACTTACTATTATCATTCAACAGCGTTAAAGGACCGTGAATTTGAAGCAGACATTGCCGAAGCGTGGAAAGTTACTTGCAGGCATATTGGCGAATGCCGAGAGCATGGTACTTGGAATCGTCTCGTTTTCGAGTGTTGGTATGCCGAGGGTCGAATCGTTGCTTATCCACACAATCGTGGTGATTCACCAGATAATCGACGACCGACAATAGACATTTCCATATCAATCCATGACGATCTTCGGAATAAACTCGACGAAACCAATGACGAAAGTGAACAACTCAGCTTGATCGCATTGACCTATACAAAACTTCGAAATGCGCTGCGATCCACATATCGTCGTGAACCTGCTCTGACAGAGCTGAAGACCTTATTGAAAGACAACGACTTCACGTGTTGGACGATGGAGAACGACAGCTTAGACTCCATGATGAAGATCGACATTTACTTTTAGGGTACGCTCGGCCATCTGTCGGTGGGCGTGGGTCGAGCCGTGGGCGCTTTGCGCAATGCCGTGGCCCGCACGGCGGTTCTGGCCGCGGGCAGCGGCGCAGCGGCGGCGCTGGGGAACGCGACGTCGCAACTGGGTGCGATGTACGCGGGTCGGCAAGAAGAGTTCGACTGGCTGCAAGCGGGCATCAACTTCGCGGGCGGCGCACTGGGCGGAGCCCTGGGCCAAGGTGCTTACGACAAGACCTGCTTCCGTGCCGGCACGCCGCTGGTGTGTGAAGACGGGTATCGCAAGGTCGAAGACCTGCGCGTGGGAGATCGGCTCGCGGTGCGCGATGAGTTCGATTCGAACGGACCGATCGAGTACAAAGCGATCGAAGAAGTCTTCGAACGTCGCGGCCTGATCTTGGAAGTCACCGTCGGCGGCCAAACGATCGGCACGACGGCCGAACATCCGTTCTACGTCCACGAAAAAGGCTGGACGCCCGCCGGACAATTGCAAGTCGGCGATCTTCTCGCCACGGCCGAAGGCCGTTGGTTGCCGGTCGAAAGACTCTACAATACCGGCAACCTAGAAACCGTCTACAACTTCCGAGTTCAAGATCACCACACCTACTTCGTCGGTGACGCTGGCTGGGAATTCAGCGTCTGGCGCATAATGCGAAGTGTGGCCCGAGAGGGTTGGCTGTTTCTGATCATGTTCAAGATCACCACGCTTTACCGTGGAGCAACAAGACCTATAAGCACCAGAAGAATCCATTGGTGAAACAAGCGAAGGTTGATCTTAGGACCTATTCGCCGAATCTTCGGAGCTTGCAGGGGCATGCTGGTCCACACAGCGAAGAGTATCATCTGGAGCTAACATTACGGCTGAATACAGCTTTCAAAAAGGTCGCTGGTAAGGGCCAAAAAGCCGCTCAGAAAGCATTGGACAGAGTTATTAGCAGAATCTGGCGTGACATCGACAGCGGTAAGCTTGCGCCATATAAGCACAAAGATGTGACTTCAATTTAAAAGGTCCACATATGGATACCCGTAATTTTTTCGTGATGTTCCCTGATCCAAAGCGACACGATATTGAGGCGGTTGATGATTACGAATTAGACTCAGAAGTAATTCAGAAACTATGGACCGGAAATCGCATTCGGACATGGCATCCTGAAAAACTTCACATTACAGTCGATCATGGGACGAAAGCAGATTTGCTAGGAAACCCGCTGTCATGGCTGATTGTGTCCAGTCGTGTTCAGAAAGTGCTTGACAAAATCGCAGCGCGGCAAGTGCAAGTTCTTCCATTGCCAATCATCCGAAACGGTAGTCGTAAGAGGTCGGATTACAGCGTGGTAAATGTTTTGGGAACTTTGGATGTCGTTGCAGGTAATGGGAAACGGCGACAGAAGATTGCCATTGATAAGATAGTCCTTGATGTGGAGAAGATTCCGTGCGCCGCAAACATCATTCGACTGGAGACGCACCCGTTGCTAACCGTCGTATCAGAATCGTTGTTCGATGCGCTAGCGGATAGTGGTGCCACTGGAATATCATTTTTGAAACTCTCACGTGAGGCTCGATGAAGATTTCGGACTTTCTAGGTCTGCGCCATTTGGTCCGCCGAAAGTAAAGAATTGGAATGCAATGGTCCGTCGACCGTCGCTCAGTATGAGACGAGAGTTTTGAGCGTCCTGTAGCGTCGCCAGTGCCAGAGGCGCCCTCGGCCAAGCGGCCTACGACAAGACCTGCTTCTCGGCGGAGACGCCGATGGTTGCGCAATGTGCCGCCGGTTGGAAGCGGGCTGACGACGTCCGTGCGGACGACTATCTCGCATCGCGCGACGAGCATGACCCGAATGCGCCGGTCGTTTGGAATCGCGTGGAAGAAGTCTTCATAGCGCAAGGCGAGATTTGGGAACTGCGTTGGCAAGATCGAACCGTCCGCACGACGGCCGAGCATCCGTTCTACGTCTTTGAGCTCGGCTGGACCCCGGCCCGCGAACTTAAACCGGGGATGCTCTTGGCCACGTATGACGGACGCTACCTACCGCTGGAAGCGATCGCCTCGACGGGCCGAACGGAAACGGTCTACAATTTCCGCATCGCCGAAGGCCACACCTACTTTGTCGGTACGCCTCAGTGGAATGCCGCGCTTTGGGTCCACAATGCCTGTCGACTGTCGCCCGGAAAGCAGCTTTTACAAAGCGCAAAAGGTGCCCGGGCGAGTTTACGTCGCGCTCTTGGTGGAGTTTCCCCGGGCCAGCAAGCACATCACATCATTCCTTGGGAATTGAGAAATCATTCCGTCATAAAGAGGGCAGCAAAAGAAGGTTTTGGCATAAATTCGGCAGATAACGGAATCTTATTGGACACCACTGTGCATCTTGGATCTCATCCGAAGCTCTCAGCGGCCATTCAATCGAAGTTGGACTCAATTAGCGCAATGGGTCTGTCGGACGCTGATGCAACTGCGGAACTGCGCAGTTACGTGTCACGGCTGCGAGCGGGCTTGAGCAAGACAACAGCAAAACTTCGTTAGGAGATACTGATGGTTACTTGGACGAATTCGCAGGACAATCATTTAAGCCTTTTTAGTGCCCAGAGCTCATCCGCCGACTGGAAAGAGTTTGCAAATCAATGTGCCAGTTTTTGGGTGAAGGTTTCAGAATGCATGCAACCATTCGAGTTGTGTCATTTGTGTCTGGAGGTGTGGATAGATTCGGGACGGCTGATTGGAAAGCCGTGTGACGGGGATAGCGGTAAATCGAATTCTCCGTTCGTGGTTCAAATTGTCGATTCTCTAATCCTGAATGAAGCCCTTGCTCTTCCAGACCCCGATGAGTTTCCCGAAGAGTTTGAGTCTGGAGCAAATGCCATTGAAGCTCGAGTGTGGCTTGCGATGAGGAAAGGCTCTCGGTTACCGCGTGCAACGACTGCAGTACAACGATTAAAGGCAACCCCGTCATTTGCAGTGTCCCGTCAATCGTGCGACGACACTGGCACGCGTGAGGAGTTTTTACTCTAGGCGGTCACAGCGAACATGCCTTCGTGCTAGACTTCCGCCCGTGTGTGAAGCTGGATCATCGCAATGCCGAAGAGCCTGGGCAGCGGACGTGGGAGCCTTGACAGAGCACGGGGCCGATATCTACTTCGGCAAGCAAGAGTCGATCCACTGGGAACAGGGCGCCGTCGTGGTAGTCGTCGACGAAACGTTAGGCCATTTGTCGGTCGGCGTCCATGAACATCTACGTCATACAACCGATTCTTGACAATCCCGCATTCGACGGCTTGGAGATATCGCAACATGCCGAGCATCTAGAGACCTGGCCGGACGATTGGCGAGTTAATTACAAGACATGGATGCCGAAGTCCATGCGAGCCGATTGGCCCGTTCCCGCGGCGGCCGGAAACGTTCGTCGATACAATGACTATCCGTGCATCAACCTCTCTTATCCCGCATTTAGTCAACGAGCTGTTGACTTGCTTCGGGATATTCTTGAGCTGAATGGCGAGCTTTTGCCGGTCCGGCATCAGCTCGGTACCTATTACTATTTCAACTGCACGACCATGACCAACGGCGTTGATTTAGAGCAATCTCATATCACTCGCACTAGCGACGGCGGTTTGGTAACAAGCACTAAGAAATTGGTGTTTGTCGACGAGGTTGTAAAATCATTGACGATATTCAAAGTCAGGACGCAGTTGATGGAGGTCTTCGTCACGCAGACGTTTGTTGATCGAGTTGAGTCGGCCGGTCTACAAGGATTCTCTTTCGTGCCGATTTGGCCTCTTCCTGACGGCAGTACATATTTTGATGAAATGTATCGCGTCGGAAAAAAGGCGGAAAAGCTCCGCCCCAACGACCTTTCATCGATAGACGTCAATGCAAATACGCTGGTGCTAAGATTGTTGACTGCGAGACGGAAGGCGTCCGCGTCTGAACTGAAGTCTCTTGAAATTGTCATGCAATATCTTGAAGGGCGGCTCTATCACCCCGATGAAGGATTAGATGACTATATTGGAAACGTGGAAGGCCACGATGTCTTAGACGGAGAGATTCGGATATTTCTTTCAACGCCGAGTGTCGATCGTCTTGTCGACGCGATTCGACCTCATCTTAAGGCACTGCCTTGGAATGGAAAAATTTATGTTGTCAAGCGGCGTGGCGAACTCTTCGACTCTGGCGCCACGGAAGAGTACGTGAACATCGACTGATAATCCGATCCTCATCGGAAGTCGAATCTTGCCGCACTTCGCCTTCTGAAATCAAACCGGGCTTCACGTTGTAGGCAACGCGACGTCGCAACTGGGTGCGATGTACGCGGGTCGGCAAGAAGAGTTCGACTGGCTGCAAGCGGGCATCAACTTCGCGGGCGGCGCACTGGGCGGAGCCCTGGGCCAAGCGGCTTACGACAAGACCTGCTTCCGTGCCGGCACGCCGCTGGTTTGTGAAGACGGGTATCGCAAGGTCGAAGACCTGCGCGTGGGAGATCGGCTCGCGGCGCGCGATGAGTTCGATTCGAACGGACCGATCGAATACAAGGCGATCGAAGAAGTCTTCGAACGTCGCGGCCTGATCTTGGAAGTCACCGTCGGCGGTCAAACGATCGGCACGACGGCCGAACATCCGTTCTACGTCCACGACCGCGGCTGGACGCCGGCAGGCGAACTCCAAGTCCACAGGCCCCGGCCGTCCGGCGCGGGTAATATTATCCGGTCGCCCGACGCGATTTCTTGCTTAATTTCGGCGCGGCGGAAATTGCGATATTTCCGCGCTTTCGCGACGTTGGCACTATGCAGATCGTTTAGCTAAGCGGATTGGTTGAACTGGGGCGACTTTGCGTTGAGCGCGTCGCAGTGTGCCGATTTCGGGGAACGCCGCGTAGGGCGTTCCCTACAGCGCTTCGTTGCTTTGAGGCCTTCATTCCTATCTGTGTCCATCGGTGTTCATCTGCGGTTTCTTTTCTTCCGCCTGTTCCGCAGTGACTTCTCAACGCTGGTTGCGGCTTGAGATCGTGTCTTTGGAAACCAGCATCGTTCATCCACGCCGCCATCGCCGCTTGGGAGCTTTAAGATGAATCGTTCCCCGCGGTCGCAAGCCGGCCTTTCGCGAGCGTAGTTGGCTGGAAACCGCCAAGACGTCTCTGCTACGGAGTCGACGGAGCAGGCGGCTGCGGCGCACCGCCGGCCGTTACTTTGGTCGCCTCCTTGGCGCCGAATTGGTTGGTCAGGTTGTCGATTGATCCGACCTTCAAATCTTTGAAATCGATGTTGATGATCGAACTGCTAGGATCGACCCGCCCCAACCGTTTGCCGTCTTCCATGTTCTGTGGTCGCTCCGGAGCCTTTGCACCGCGAAGACCTGGCCTCTGATTTTCTGGGAATTCATCATCATATTTCGGAATGGGACGAAGTCCGAGAGCCTCGGCACGCGGCTGAACACTTGAGCTCCTTCCCGAGGTTACGCCGTTGTAATCGCCGGCCAGTGCGACGTTTTTAAACGTCTTGATATCACCGGCGGTGCGACGCGAACTCGCGGTGCTGATGCCGGCCCCTCCGGCGAAAAAACGAGGTTCAGTCTTCGGGGTCGGCGGCGTGGTGACCTGAGTCGGCGACGAACCGGCGACGTTTCCGGCCATGGCCGGCGTACCGGAGACTTTTATCGCTAGGTTCGCCAGGGCTTGCACTAGCCACGGGCGAGCCAGGGGAATCGCCCTTTGAGAAGCATCCAACAGCGTTTCTCCGAATCGGGCACGCACCCCGTCGCCGACCAGCTCGCACTTAGCGACGATGGCGGCTACCATCGCCGCCTGCTCGGCAACAAAAGGGTGTTTGGCGTCGACGACGGCAGCCGGCAGAGCGACCGCCAGTTTGTCGAGACTCGGCAGATCCGCAACCCGAAGCGTGTACGCGGTTTCTTTGTCGGCCGGCTTGTTCAGCAATTCGCGAAAACCGGTCACGGCGGCTTGCGCTACATGCGGATTCTTCGAGCCTGCAAGTTTCGCGAGATGGCCCAGCAAGCTTACTCGCACATCATCGAATTTCTTGTCGGTCACTTCCGTCGCGACGCGCACGTCGCCGGCGACGGCCCTGGCACAGTCGGCTTGCACGATCTCGTTTTCCGCGTCGTTCGCGCCGGCGGCAAGCGCATCGAGCGCCGCGACCCACAGTGCGGGATTGATTGCCGCAAGATCTGCGGGCTTTGTTTGGGCGTGGGTGTACTCCATCAATCGGACCGCGGCAACCGAGGCAACGGGAAATTGCAGAGAGTCAGCCGTGACGATCGCCTTTAAAAAAAGGATGTTGTTCATGAACTCTTTTGCCGTCACATTCGTGGGCGCGGTCGGAAGTTTGTGACTCGCGGCCAGATATCCCTGCACGACCGGATCGTCGACGGTGATCGTGTGGCCGGAGTTAGGGTCCAAGCAAAAAAGGACGACTCCGCGAGAGATAGGATTATCGCGATCGACCAAGAACTGACGCACGATTGGCGCAACGCGTTCGGCGGCGCTCCCCAACGCCTCGGCAGCCGCGTACGCCGTGAGGTTCGATTCGCTCCGACAGGTGTGCAAGCGGGCAATGAGAAGCTTAACCCCCTCTTCCCGCACTTTCGTCAGTTCGAGTGACATCGCCGGACCGGCACTAAGCACGGAGCCGATGAACTTTATCCCCTGCAGCTGAGTGAGTTGGTCGCCGGAGTCCAACATCTTCTTGGCGTCGGCCAACACGGCTGCGAGCGATTCCGCCGCCGGCATCGGAGATGGAGCACCTGCGTCGGCAGCTCTTGCGCCTCCGCCGTCTACCGCTATGACCCAACAGACGCAAGCCGAGACCACGGAGCGGACGACGGCGGGGATTTTCATAGGATGCTCGGCAGGATGAGTAAGGAAACGGAACTTGGCTCATCCCTGAGCATCGACGAATTAAGGAACCGCAGTCGGGAATCGGGTTTCCAGAGTAACCTTTAAAGCGCGGCAGTCTTGAAGAAATTGCTTTGTCATCGGACACGAGTTTAACTTGCCGTACTTCTCGCCACAATGCTCGGCGGAGGCCTGCCCGTCGCGCACAAAGGGAGTCGGAGTCGCCGTTTGAACGACGCTTTGCACCAGCCCGTCGAAAACGGCGGGCACTTGCGACAAAGGAGTAAAGTAATAAATATCACCGCCGCGCGACGGACTTACAGAAAGCGGTTGGGACGTAAGTAAATTGGTGGGGAGGACGAACACGTCGTCGCCGATCCCGTTGGCGGCGTCGCGCACGATCACCATCACGCTTTCAGTGCTAACGCCGTACTCCGGTATTGCGAGCTTTACGACGTTGTTAAGTACGGTTACGCTTGTATCCTGCCGGTCGATCCGCCCCAGATTGCGGGCAAATCCGGTAACAATCATGTCGCGTTTATCCGTATCGCCTATCGTATTGAGGCTCGTCCGGCGCACGTCGATGACTTGCACCAAATCGTCCGGCTCGAGACGAATCTCGCCGGCCAATCCCGTTGCGCAAAGATCGTAGGGAAAATAATGCGTGCTGAGCGAGCTGTCGCGTTGCAATGCCACTAGGGCTTGTGCCGACTCCGTCATCACCGGAGCGGAAGTGCCCGCCAGCTTCGTCGAGATGAGAGTGAGGTACGTGGTTACGTCTTGATTCCATTTATTCATTGCCTGTTCGAGCCGCTTTTGTGTGGCATTGTCAGCGGCAACACTCAAGTTCTCTTTGTTATTGCCAAAGAAAGCAGCTGCGTTTGCGAGATTGCGGAGGTCGACTTGCTCGGCCTGAGCGAGTACCGGCAGGGCTTTCGTCTCGTTCACTTTCGCTTCTGCGGCTTGTCGCTCCGCTTTTGCTTTGGAAATTTGTTCTTGTGTAGCCGTCCCGTTTGTTTGAAGTCGATTTTCAATTGCCTCTAGGCGTCCCTGTTCGATCGCCTGATCGCGAAGGGTTTGCAAGGTATCCGTGGGTACGATGCGAGTGATGCCCTCGGAGACTCGAACCTGCTGTAGGCTGCCTGCCAGCGTAAGCGCTCGTCGGAGCGTTATTCCGGTCGGAGGAATCATGATGCGGCCCGGATGTGTGACCATCCCGCCGACGTCGACCGTCGCCGACGTGGAAGGAGTTGAGGCTCCTACGTCCGCACAGCAATGTTTCTTCCAGGCCGACGGCATGCACTTGCTCGACAGAGCACATCCGGAGCAGGTCGCCGCCGCTAATACCGACCAACAGACGCAACGAATAAACCGTGGGAGCATGACGTTACGTCCTGAATTTTAACTACACTTGAAAATCGACGCGAAGAGATTGAATATGCGATAGCTTACATACGACGGCGACCAACACGCCTTGCGGATTGTTGCTAACACCTCGGACCATCCCGATGACGACGTTTCCAATTGTCACGATCGCGCCACTATCGCCGTCCTGGGCAAACGCTCCTTTTTCAGCCCGCACTAGAAAATGGTCTACGGCCAGTTCCTGTGTTTTAGGCAGAAGAATTGGATCATGCACCAACGCGTCGATTACGCCCGACTTATGACCCGTTTTAGTTCCCCACATCTCGACCATGCGAGGCTTCGTATAGTCATCGTCCGTGGGGTCGCGCTGTCCGCGGGGCGACGTAGGAAGGGCGAGCGGGTCTTTTGGTAGGATGATGGCACAATCGACGAAGTCATTTCTCCGGTAGTATAGGTCCGAGTGGGGCGTCCTGCCGAGCACGCCGCCGCGACAGTCGGTGGCCGTCTTCTCGTCCTGTTGCGCAATTTCATGCGACATAACGTGAGCGGCGGTCACCCAAACAGGGGTACCGCCCGGACCGATGGCGACCGTTCCGATCGTGCCCGTTCGTCGTATTCCTGGCGCGTCGTCGCAACAAACGACGCGACCGTCGTCCGGAGTGGTGCGGCCGTCGGCAATGTCGAAATCGGTCGCCACAATGTCGACCCACACTCCCTCGTAGTGCGGACGCAAATTTGTGTGACCGGCGATCACCTTGGCCTTCAGTTGAATCTTATCAGCCGGCGTTCGCACGTGAATGCGGATGGCGAACTCACCGGTCGGCTCCCCGTTTTGATACCGGGTGCCGCAACTCATGGTCGTGATCCTTTCATCTATTTTCCGGATCTCGTCGCGATACCGCCGGTAAACGTCCAAGGCGTGTTCATAAGCCATCTTCGGCGACATCGGCACGTAGACGATCTTTTCCCGCTCGATCGTCACGATCGTGGGCATGACGGCGGGCGGGGGCGCCGGGGCGGCCTCGACGGGCAGCTGCTCTTTCTTGGGGGGCGATGATTTCTTCTTCGACGACGAGCCGGCTCGCGACGCGGCAGCCCCGCCTTTCCGCGTCTTGGCGTAGACTTTACGCGATGATTTCTTGCCGGTAGGTTTCGATTTCTTCTTGCTCATCGCTGATGCTCCCGTCAGTTACGAAAGAAATTCACAACCGACGGACGATCTTAATTACGGAACGATCCGACTCCAAACTTTTCCCCGGTGAAGTGACGGCCGTCCTCCGCTTAGTTGCCGGCGATCGGTAATCCGAAGACGACGTTCGGCGGAGTTTAGTATGGGGGCGGCGGCCCAATCGGACATTCCGGACAGAACGGGACGCCCGGGTACGGCACGTTGAGATTTCCAGAAACGGGCACTCGATGAATGTGGTTGACCGAGTGAGGGACCACCCAGGCGTCGTGTGATTTATTGATATGGCAATTGAGAAAGTTCATCAGCTGTTGCTCTAAGTCGGGAGCATCAACGTCAAATAAGCCGACCGCCACGAGCGACTTTACTTCCTTCACCTTCGGCGCTGCTCCTGCTTCGGCGCTGGCCGCCATGCCGAAGATGGAGCGACCCGCAGGAGTGAATTTCTTCATCAGATCATTCACCTTGGCAATCGTGTCGTCCGTGACGTCGTGCTGAATCTTGTTGAAGTATTGTTCGTCGGTCATTTCTAGCCGGAGATTCGCGCTCCCGGCCGCCGGACGCTTGAAGTCGACGGTGAAGATTTTCTCCGTAAACAGAAATTCTTGAGCGAAGTCGCGCACGGGAACGTCGAGTTCGATCGGCACGATCTGCTTGGAATTGTCGGGCATCGTAACGAGTTCCAGATAGTGCTTGTCGAACACGTACAGCTTGATGTGCGTCGGCACCTTCAGCGTGATGGGAATGCCGTCCAGATGGCAATGCCGTTCCCAGCCGGCGTTCGCCGCGTCGCGAGTCAGAAAAGTCGACCGGATCGACGTACAACCGCTCGTGCCGACGGCGACGATCATTGCCAAGGCGAGAGCCGCCGAGCGGCCGGCGGTGCGAAGCGTCGAAAGACGGCGCGGTTCCATGGTCGTTTCATCCCTGCGCAAAAATCGGCGTCATTTTGAAAGGGGCGTTTGATTGCTGGTACGAACTCCGCGGCACCGTCAGCGCCGCCTCGAGGGCGCTTACCGATAAGGCGCATACGTTGGAGACGGATGCGGCGTCTGCGTGTAAGGAGGCGATGTATAGAACGGGGCGACGTTTTGAGGCGGCAGTCCGGGCGCCGGAATCGGTTCGCCGGCCGGAACCAGATTCGTGCCGACAAACGGCGTCGACGGAACCTGCGAAGATCCTGTAGCGCCCGGGACCATTTCGAGCGGTCCCTCAAGCGCCGCCGGAACGCGATTGATGGATTGGATGTGAGGTTCCGTCACGAAGGCGTCGTGCGCTCGATTGAGGTGATGATTGATAAAACAGGTCACCTGTTGTTCGAAATCAGGAGCGTCGATCTCAAAAATCCCTACGGCGGAAACAGACTTGATCGTGCCGATCTGGCTTTCGATATCGGTGGAGTCCAAGGCGCTTGGGGTGGCGACGAGTCCCTTCGGAGCCAGCCTTTGAAACATCTCGCTGACCTGCTCGATCGTCTTGTCGGTGACGTCGTGCTGGACTTTGGAAATATACTGGTCTTTCGTCATTTCCAGCTTGAGGTTGTACATACCGGCGGCGGGCCGCTTGAAATCGACGGTGAAGATTTTCTCGGTGTAAATAAATTCCTGGGCGTAGTCGCGAACCGGGTATTTAAGTTTGATTCTCTGAACACGAGGAACTCCGCCGACGTCGACGGTGTCGAGAAAGTACGTCTCGTAGATGTAGACCTTGACGTGCGTCGGCACCTTGAGCGTGATCGGCACGCCGGAGAGGCAGGTATGCTTGTCCCAGGTCGTATTCGACTCGTCGCGCGTCAACATCGTCGAACTCGTACCCTGACAACCGGCGGACGCCACCGTCAGCGCGAAGCCGAAGATGAACCAATGGCGTAACATCGTCCCCCCTTCGCACGTCCGAGTACGGACGCCCGTCGTTGTCTGCCGTTAGAACTTTCCACGTGAAATTTCGACGCCCGGTAAGGGTCGCCTATTCGGAATAATCGGCACGCCCACCCCCTATTCATAAGGGCATTTATCGGGCGCGCGCGGGGTCTGTACGCCGACATGTGTCGCGCCGATGCCGGCGAGGCGTGGAAGCACGAGACGCGCCGACCGACGTGATTCCAACCTGCAGCGCCGACTGAGGAAGGCGCATTCACAGCAACCGCTGCGTGTGCCCGGCGCAAATCCGTCGGGTTGCGAAAGGAGCTAGCGTTGCAATCCGACGGCGAAGAATGGACCGTGAAAGAGCGTCCAGGAGAGATCGGATTGTGCGCCGACCGCGGCGACGAAGTCGTCCCAGTACTGCACTTCGTACCCGCCGCGAACGAACCCGACTCCGTTGCCGATCGGTCGTTCGTACGAAACACCGAGTTGCGCTTCCAACACGTAGCGGACATCGAAGCCGCTGTTCAACGGACTCTGCGGCACCGCCCCCGCGACGACGTCTCCGTCGCCCATGAGCAGCGAAGCCCGGGGAGCGGTCATCAGGCTAAAATGTTCCGTGATCCGTCGGTGCAAATCGACGGCACCGGTAAAGCCGTTGCCGACGAACGTGGATTTGACCGACGGAGAGCCTCCTCCGGTCAACGACGCCTGTTCTTTGTAATACGATACGCGATAGCCGCCGCTAAGTGCGGCGGCCCAGACCGGATTGGCGATCGCCTTAACCGCTTCTACGTCGAACACCGTCATTTCCAGGCTGTGCGCAGCGGCGGTCGGGGCGCCCGGCGCCGCGGGCGTCAGGGCCACCGACTCCGCATTGTTGTAATTCCAGAGCCGCACCCGAAATCCCAGACCTTCGCACGTCATGTAGCCCAGTACGAGTCTGGGTACCGCGTCAAATTCGAATCCATTCATCCCCGGCGATGCCGCCAACGGACTCACCGTCTGCAATAAGCGCGCGGGAATGTTGTTTACGTCGGATTGGACCGCCGACAGGATTCCCAGTTCCGCGGAAGCGAACACCCCGTCCGAGAAACATCCGCCGCAAAACGGTCCGCTGCAAGACGGTCCGTTACAGGCAGCGACGTCACGCCGCAGCCGGTGATCAAAAACGTCCGTTGACGACAACCGCGTCAGACAGACTGGATGACCGTAAACCGGGGCGGAAAAGAGGTGATTGTTTCCAGGGGGCGAAAAGGGTGACGTGTCGTCAGGAGAGCTGAATTCGTGGAAAAATCCAACTTCACGAGACGCTGCCGACGTAGGAACCGACGGCGTTTGGGCGGCGGCAGGCGAAACCATGAAGGCCGCCAAAGCGAGCCGGATAAACAGTGATGGGCGAGGTAGGCAACCTTTGTTCACGGCCGTCTCCCAAACTGCCGTCGTCCGCTTTGTTGAACGGCGAACCTAAACGATCGGACCGCAACCTTGACGTGCCGTCTCTTTAACAGAGGCGCGTCAAGGAGCACGACAATACTTTGATCTAAGAAGTATCGTGTCAGCTATCGTTGCCGCCGCGGCACTAGGCTCGACATAAAGACCGCGAATCGTAGGCGAACGAATGTTGTATGTATCGACTATGTCAACTGGGAAGCTTAGACTTTCACCAATCGATCGAGGGGTTATCTGCACCGCCGGCATCCCAAAGTCGTGTGCTATCGCGGACGATCACCGCGCTTCTTGCATAACGTGCATCTGCGAACCTAAAGCATTTGCGTTGGTAGCAATCTGTTATTGTTAGGTCGACTGTGGGGCCGTGAATTGCGTCGGGGGAATGGTCGCAGGCCGATCAGGCCATTAAGAGAGTCTCTCGCGTTCATTTTAGACGGCTCCGGTGTAATTGGTCTGACGACCGCACCGATCCATGGGCGCTGCCAATCCCGCCAAGAATCGATGAAAGGTCCAATAGCCTTCAGTCGCCCCGGCTGCCATTTCCCAACGACCGAATCTCCCGGTCGGTTACTTATATAGGGTACGAGAGGGTTTAATCACCTCCCGAGCGGACAGCGACCGTTGCCGTCGTGTTTCCTTTCAGAGCGCGCCGTCAAGTCGGTCCTTGGCGGACCTCAACGGGCGACGGCTCGCAGCCGAACGTGATCTTGCCGCTGCGGACACGATTCAATTTCACTTCGCCAACTGCCCCGACGCATCCGCGACCCGCCCCCGGAGCTTTAGCACCTCGGGCTGCGTCCTCAAGCGGCGGGTGTCGGAGCTCGCGCAAGCGATCGGGGTCGGCGGTTTAGCGAAGTATAGCCACAAGTTCATTCCGAAGAAGTTCACGCAGCTACAGTTGTTCGCGTGCTTGGTGTGGAAGGACTTTCTGCGTCTGGACTATCGCCAGCTGACGGCTGCGCCCGCGCCGCAACTCGGCGCGGCGGAACGTGCCTCACTTCATGACCCTCCCCAAATAGCTGCCGATCGACTGCTGCTCACGGACTCCATGCGACGGTTGTTCGACGGCACGCGTAAGCTCGCGCAAAAAACAAGGCTGGCTCGGCTCGTATCACAACTTCGACTCGTTCGACGGCACCGACTGGGAGTTGCGACATGTGAGCGGCTACTTCGTGAACCGACGCGCGAAAGGCTTGAAGACACGGCGTTTCGTCGCGTTGCCAAAGCAGGCATGATTGTGCTCGTCTTCGTACCCGGCTTGCGCGAGAGGGCGTCGTAGAAAGCGGCGCGGAAGTGAGGCGCATCGGACGCAAGTCCGCGGCGCGGCATGTTCGACTGGCCGGCGTTCGTGTATCGTCGGCATCGTAGCGGACTATTTGTCGCTCAAGTCCCCGAGCGAAATGTAGACGGGCGGCGGCCGTCCGGCGCGCGGGTAATATTATCAGGCCGTTTGAGGCCATTTCTTGCTTAATTTCGGCGTGGTGGAAATTGCGATATTTCCGCCATTTCGCAGTGTTCGCGCTATGCAGACCGTTTAGCTAAGCGAATTGGTCGAAGCGGGGCTAGACGTTGCGTGGTGCGATGCGCGGGGTATCGACTTCTTGGAACGCCGCGGAGTGCGTGCTCTACAGGGCTTCGTTGCTCGTGGTTCTTCATTTCTATCTGCGTCTATCCGCGTCCATCTGCGGTTTTCTTTCTTCCGCCTGCTCCGTAATGACTTCTCAACGTTTGCTGCGGCTTGAGGCCGTGCTGTTGAGAAACTAGCATCGAGCATTCTTGCAATCGTTCCGCCCGGGATTCCTACGATGAGTCGCTGTTCTCAAATGCTGATCCGTTCTGCTGCATGCCTCTTCCTTCTCGGCGCGGGCGATGTTGGGATCGACGAGACGGAGGCGGCCGAAAAGAAGCCCAACGTCGTGCTGATCTTCGCGGACGATCTGGGTTACGGCGACGTCGGTTGTTTCGGGGCGACTGATATTCGCACGCCGAACATTGATCGGTTGGCTGTCGAAGGGACGCGGTTCACGAACTTCTACGTCGCCCAGCCGGTTTGTACGGCGTCGCGGGCCGCGCTGATGACCGGTTGTTACTCGAATCGCGTCGGGCTGTTCGGCGCACTGAATCACGAGAGCAAGATCGGCATCGCGGCCGACGAAGTGTTGCTTCCGGAGATGCTCAAGGCGGCCGGCTACGCGACGGCGATCTACGGCAAGTGGCACCTCGGTTTGCAAAAGGAATTTCTGCCGACTTCCAACGGCTTCGACGAGTTCTTCGGCATCCCGTACTCGAACGACAACGGTCCGCTGCACGGTTCGCAAAAGGGGCTGCCGCCGCTGCCGCTCTACGAAGGCGTCGACGTCGTCGGGCACGACCCCGATCAATCGCAGTTTACGCGGCTCTTCACCGAGCGAGCCTGCAAGTTCATCGCGGAGCACAAAGACGGGCCGTTCTTTTTGTACCTGCCGCACGTCATGCCGCACGTGCCGATCTTCGCCAGCGCGGAATTCAAAGGCCGCAGCAGTCGCGGGCTCTACGGAGACGTGGTTGAAGAACTCGATTGGGGCGTCGGCCAAGTGCTGGCCGAGTTGAAGAAGCAAGACCTGGAGAAGAATACGCTCGTCATTTTCACGAGCGACAATGGTCCATTTCTCTCGTACGGCAACCACGCCGGCAGCGCACGCCCGCTGCGTGAAGGAAAGCTCACGACGTGGGACGGCGGCGTTCGTTCGCCTTGCGTGATGCGGATGCCGGGAACCGTACCGGCCGGCCGGACTTGCGACGAACTCGTCGGCGCGATCGACTTCTGGCCGACGCTGGCCGGCGTCGTCGGGCAATCGCCGCCGCCCCAGAAGATCGACGGCCAAGACATCTGGCCGATTTTACGCGGCGATGCGGCCGCCCGATCGCCGCACGAAGCGTACTTCTACTATGCCGGTGAGGAACTTCAGGCCGTTCGGAGCGGCGATTGGAAGCTCCACTTTGCGCACGACTATCTGACGAGCGCTTCGCCGCCGGGTCGCGACGGTCGGCCGGCCAACTACGAGAACATGAAGCCTGCGGCGATGTCAGTTTCGGGCTTGGCCGGCATTGCGAGTCGGCATGGTTACGTCGTCGCTCACCAACCGAAAGCGCTGTTCAATTTGAAGGACGATATCGGAGAAACCCGCGAAGTTTCAGCGGAGCATCCGGAAATTGTTGCACGGATCGAGAAACTGGCCGAGAATGCTCGCGCCGATCTCGGCGATGAGCTCACCGGTCGTAAAGGGCCCGGCGTACGACCGGTCGGCCGCGTGCCGTAGCCTCGCTCCCTCCCAACTCCCCGCCTCGCTTAAGGATCATCGTCATGGCACGCCGCAACATTGCGAACACCGGCGCCGGTCGTTCGGTCACACGTCGTCGTTTCTTGTCGACTGGTGCGACGGCCGCCGCGGGAGTGTCCGCAGGGCTGTTTGCGGCTCCGGCCTTCGTGCGCGGGCGCGGTCTCAATGAGAAGCTGAACATCGCTTGCATCGGCGTCGGCGGACGGGGCGGGGCGAATCTTTCGGCCGTCGCGCCGACGGAGAACATCACCGTAATCTGCGACGTGAACGGCAAGGCTCTCGGCGCGGCGGCGGCCAAGCATCCGCAGGCCAAGCAGTTTGTCGACTTTCGCAAGCTGTTCGACGAAGCGCATAAGGAGTTCGACGCGGTCGTGGTGAGCACTTGCGAACATACGCATGCCTTCGCCACGTTGCCGGCTCTCGAACTTGGGAAGCATGTGTACTGTGAGAAGCCCCTGACGCACGGCATTTACGAAGCCCGTCGCGTGCGTGAGGCGGCCCGCAAGACGAAGGTCGCCACGCAGATGGGCGTGCAAATGCATGCGACGGAGAACTTTCGTCGCGTCGTCGAGCTTGTTTGGGCCGGAGCCATCGGACCGGTCCGCGAAGCGCACGTGTGGGTCTCGCGCGCTTGGGGGCTGCAGAGCCAGGCCGACGCCGAGAAATACAAGGACATCGTCCATGTGGCCGAGCGCCCCGCACAGGTTGATCCGGTGCCGGAAGGATTGGATTGGGATCTGTGGGTCGGGCCTGCGCCGGCGCGACCGTTCAGCAACGTTTACTTCCCCGGGCCCAAGTGGTATCGCTGGTGGGATTTCGGCAGCGGCACAATGAGCGATTTGGGGAGCCACTGGAACGACATGCCGTTCTGGGCTTTGAAGCTTACGGAACCGCGGACTGTCGAGGCGTTCGGCCCGCCGGCGCATGCCGAGATCGCGCCGGCCTCGATGACCGCCGTGTATGAATACGGCGCTCGCGGCGACATGCCGCCGGTGAAGCTGAGTTGGTATCAAGGGGAACACAAGCCGGAGTTGTGGAAGCAAGGCAAGATTCCGCAACAGTCCAACGGCGTGCTCTTCGTGGGGGACAAAGGGATTCTGCTGGCCGACTACGGCAAGCATGCGTTGTTGCCGGAAGCTCAGTTCAAGGATTTTCAAACGCCCGAACCGACGATCCCGCGCGTCGCCGGGCACCATCAAGAGTGGCTCGCAGCGTGTAAGAACGGTACGAAGTGTTCCGCCGACTTCGAATACGCCGGCCTCTTGACGGAGGCGAATCATTTGGGGAACGTGGCGTATCGGGTCGGCAAAAAAATCACCTGGGACGCGACCGAGATGAAGTGCGTCGGCTGCCCCGAGGCCGACGCGATCATCCGTCGCGCCTACCGCGATGGTTGGATGCTGTAGCCCGACGCGTCTCGCGGCATCGTCGTCGGCGTTTGTCGTTTGCCGGAAGGAACGCCTCGCTTGAACGTTCTGCAGATTGCGATCGTGGCCGGAGCCGGAGCCGTCGGTGCGGTGGCGCGGTGGGGAACGTCGACGCTCGTGCAGTCGTGGCTTGGGCGCGGCTGGCCGTACGGGACGTTGGTCGTGAACGTCGTCGGCTGCTTCATCTTCGGCGCGGCCTTCGAGGCCACGCGTCACACGGCGGCCGATCATCCCGAAACGCGTCTGCTTTGGCTCACCGGTTTCTGCGGTGCGTTCACGACCTTCAGCACGTTTGCGTTCGACACGGTCGAACTCCATGCGACCAACGGCCTCGCGCACGTGGCGCTCAACGTCGCTTTGCATCTCGTGCTAGGCGTGGCGGCGTTGCTGGCGGGTGCGGCTCTCGGACGGCTGTTTTAGAACGCTGATTTTTCCAGGGATTTGCTGCAATTCTTGTGCGGTCGAGCGCACTGCCGGCGACGGTCGAAATATTCTCGCAACGATGAAAAAGCGACCTTGACCCTGGTCAGGGCTTCTCCTATTCTCCGCCCGCTCGATACGTGGAACGAACGACGCAAGTCGCACTCGCGTCATGCATCGATCGGCATGAGACGGATATCCGCGCGGCGGGTCTGCATCGGAAACGGGTGACGCAAGTCATGCGTTTTGCGGACCACGAAGCGAGTCGTTCGGCAAGGAGGCCGGCGAAACGTTTCGCTCACCGCGACTCATGCTCGGGGCGTCCAATCGCTCCCGGAAAGAACGGCGTCCTTCGCCCCCCTGGGACCCGTCTTTCCGGGAGTTTTTTTATGCGCTCGTCTCGGCGCAAGCACTGCCCGCGAAGCTGACTCGCGAGATGCAGATCAACGACTCGGCCGATTGTGGTAATTGCAATTCGGCGCGAACGTCGCGAGACGCCGACTCTTCAAAAGAAGCGTTGCTTCAAAGGAACCGTGGGCCGGCGGCTAAGAGATGCCGCGGAAAAAACTGCGGTACTACTTCAATGCGGTCAGCGGTTCGCGGAGCGGGCGAGCTTCGCTGGGGGCGATGACGGAGTCGTCCGGACCGAGACCGGCGCCGACGAAGCCGGCCGTGTTTTGAAAGATCTCGTCTCCCGCGCCGTGGCTCAATCGGCAGCGGCTCAAGAACTCGGCGTGTCCGTCTTCGAAGAGCACGTTTTGTCCGCCGCAGCCGTGGTTGAGGCTACCGCGCCCTCCGTCGCCGGGAGCGTCCGCGAGAACGGCGAACGTCGCCCGATGTAGGTTGCGGTTCGGCTTGTAAACGCCGTCGTCGAGGTAGCCCAGCGCGTAGCCGTAGCCGCCGCCCATCTTGCGGGCCAGTTCGATCTCTTCCGCACCCACGGCGCGGCGGAGCTTATTGATCGTCGGTACGGCGTAGGTTTCGAGCGTCGTCGGCCGGCCCGGGCATAGGAAATCGGTCGAGTCGTTGACGAGCTTGGCTTCGACCAATCGCGGCGCGTAAATGCCGGCATGTGCGAGCGGGCCGGTCTCGGGAACTTCCGGAAAGAATCCGTCGTGCAGATCGCTGTAGCTTACCAGCGCCGTGCCGAGCCGATGCAGCTTGTCGCGACAAGTCGCGGCGTGTTGTCCGTAACGCCAAGAGGCCAATGCAGGAAAGAAGAGGAGCGACGCGGCCATTGCGATGCCGCCGAGCGTGATGACGTCCGCGAGTTGCCAACGGCGGCCGCCGGCGGCGGGCGGCTCGTTCCAAGCGGCGGCGACGAAGCCGGCCGGTTGTAAATCTTGCCGAGCGGCGGCCATGTCTTGCGTCGGCGCGCCGACTCGGGACGAGTCGACCGTCGGGACGCCCTTCGCCGCAAAAAACATCGCAGCTTCTTCGGCTCGCACCCGCGAGAGAAATTCGCAGGTGCGTTTGGCAAGACCCGAGGGAGGATCGAGCAGATGCGCGGGATCACCGCATTCGTCGAGCGCGGCTTTCAGAAATTCCAGTTCGCGGCGGAGCTCGGCGTCGGCTTGGAGCCGGCGCTCGAAATCGCGCTTTTCGTCAGGCTGCATTGCTCCCAGCAAGTAGCCGATCAGATCCTCGCGCATCGAACGTCTCGCGTAAGTTTACGACAGGTGCGCTCCTGAAAGGCGTCGTTGAGCTTTTGCACGGCCGTGTGCAGACGGCTCTTCACCGTACCGACGGGAACCTTCAATTGATCGGCGGCTTCGCGGTATTTCAGACCTTGGTAGTAGATCATGTTGACGGCCGTACGGAGTTGTTCAGGCAACTCTGCGACGGCGCCGCGCACCCAACGTTCACGTTCGGCCGATTCCAGCGACGATTGCGGCGCCGCTTCTCGGCTTTCGATCAGGTTGGCCAGCGTTCCGACTTCCTCCTCGGCTCCTTCGCGCTCGCGACGATCGAGACTCACCAGCTTGTGACGCTTGCTACGGCGTTGCAAGTCGATGGCTTGATTCGTGGCGATCGTGTAGAGCCAAGGACGGAACTTACGATCGGCTTCAAACTGGTCGCACTTCAGATGCACTTGGAGGAAAGTGCCCTGAAAGGCGTCTTCGGCAGCCGCTTGATCGCTCAGAAAGCGACGCAGGTAGCTGTAGAGTTCGCGTTCATAGCGCACGACGAGCTGATCGAACGCCCCTTGGTCGCCTTCGTTGCGATAGGCGAGCATGAGTTCTTCGTCAGTTCGATCGGCGAGCGAACGCAAACTACGTTCAAAAGGCCGACGCATCGAAACGGTAGCCGTCATCATATACGTGCCGCGTGGAGAAAGGGTTCGGCGAGCCAACTGCCCGGCTGCCGTTCGCTTTCGCCTCCTGTGTGTTTCCTTACTTGCACCGCCGACGACCGTTTGCCCGGGATCGGTTTTCACAACCGGCCGACAGGCACTACGCCCGACCGTCTCAGCGGTACGATCGCTATATTTGCAAGGGGTGTGCCAAAGCCGCGGAACTGAAGTGGATTTATGTTCAGTGGGCGGCGTCCGTGCGACGTAAGCGATTGATAATTAGTGGGTTGCGCCCAATGGCGGGTCGCGAAGCCGGCAGCGCTTGTGAAAAAATATGCGGGTTGAGCGGTCTGAAAATCTTACCGACGATTACATGGGTAAGATGCGTGGAGTTAAAGGGTTCCACGTAGGCAGGCGGGCGATCCAATAGCCGATCCACAACACCCCACTACGTCTCAGGGTGTGTCGTCGAATGGACTGCGCATAAGTCCATAATGGGACGAATCCGGCAGCTCGGCAGCCGCCGCGACTGCCGACTTGGCGGCCTGCCAACTCACGCATCGCTTAACTGCCGACCGCTCGACGGCGGGGCGACGTTGCACTTTCGAGGTGCCCCGCCACAATGCTCGGACCTCTTCTTTCACTACGCAGCCGACCGCCGAAATGTTGCCGAGAACTCTCGAACCGGAAGCGATGGATACGCTCGAGGACGCCCTCGACTACGATCGCATGGACCACGCCGAGGTCAATCGCCTCTTCGCCGCCGATGCTTTGGCGGCGCTCGAAGCGGTCGGCTTTCTAAACGGTACGAAGTGCCACATTCTTGACCTTGGCACCGGCACGGCTCAGATTCCGATCGAGTTGGTGCGACAAGCCCGCGCCGCGCAGAACGCGGCGGGCCTCACGATCGCGGCGGTCGATCTGGCGGCCGAGATGCTCGTCGTGGCGAAGCAAAACGTCGCCGCGGCCGGCATGGTCGACGTCGTTCGCTTGGAACGGCTCGACGCCAAGATGCTCCCTTATCCTGACGACCGGTTTCAGGCGCTGCTCTCCAACAGCATCGTGCACCATATCCCGACTCCCGAAGAAGCGCTGACTGAAGCGGTGCGCGTGACGGCGCCCGGCGGCGCGCTTTTCGTTCGCGATCTGCTTCGGCCTACCGACGCCGACGAAGTGGAACGACTCGTCGGGCTGTACACGGTCGGCTCTTCGGACGCGCAACGGCAATTGTTCCGTCAGTCGTTGCACGCGGCGCTCAACTTGGCGGAGATCCGTTCAATCGTCGCCGGTCTCGGTTTTAATCCGGGCGACGTGCAGGCGACGAGCGACCGTCATTGGACGTGGTCGAGCGTGAAGCCATAGCCGACTGCAGCGAGTCCGTCATTTCCCAAGCTTCTCGTCGCCGGGATCGAAGGTCGTTGGTTGCGGAGTATCGACGGTGAGCTTTCGCCACGACGCGCCGTCTTCGCGCAAGTTACTCCAATCGCGCGGTTGATATGTGATCGCAAGTTCGGGCGTCGTGATCACCCGGCCTTCGGCGTGATGCGAGTGCATTGCGACGTCGAGAATACCCGAAGTCAGCAGCGTGCGCTCTGCCGGGTACGGTTCGCGGCCGGTCGTGAACATTGTTTGAATCGCGTGCGAGAGGGCTTTGAACAAACACCGGTTGCCCCAAGGCCCGTTGAAGTAGGCCGTGGCTCGCGGTTGAGACTCGCCGCGGAGCTTGCACGCGAAGTTCCAACGATTGGAGTCGCTGCCGGAAGCGACGACCGTGCCGCGCGTGCCGTCGCGATAGGCTACCAACAGCACGTGGTGAATCTTACGGTTCGCCGCTCTTCGCTTGGCTTCGTCGTCGGCCGACGGCGTACGGATCTGCTCCGGCCGCAGTCCGATGGCCGGTCGTTCGGCGCGACGTGCGTTCAGCGCCTCTTCGGCATCCATCGCGGCGTCAAACAGCGTGCGCGACCAACGCCCGTCGGCCGCCGCTTGGTCGACGGCATCGCCCGTCAGCAACTGCACGTTCGCAACACCCGTCTCGCCGCCTCGGCGGCCCTCGACGATTGATTGCAGAACTTCTAAGCCGTGAAAGTCGTACGATTCGAGCCCGCCGCCGTGAACGGCCAGCGCTTCTTCGAATTCGGGCTCGGCCGGAAGTTCCAACGTCGGGCGACGCTCGGCCAGCGGTACGCTGCTTCCGCCCATCAGCGGAAATTTGTCACGTCGCGCCGCGTCGTACATCTCCTGCGACCAATCGCGGCGAAACGAATAGTGCTTGTCGTTGAATAGCGGCACGAACCGATCGCTGCGCCGCATCACGGCCACGGCCTCGTCGAAAAATCGCTTTCGCGGATACTCGTGCTGCCCCAGTTCGTTGAACGGATATTCGCCGTGCTCGCCGATCGAAAGCACGGCATCGACATCGAGCTTCCGGCCGCCGCGACAGAGGGCCTCGTCGATCGTCGCGAAGAGCGGCACGCCGAGCCGCTTGGAAACTTCGCGAGCCATATCGTCTTTCGGAAACTGATCCGCATAGAACGATACGACTTCACAGCCGGGGTCGACCAACTCGCCGCGAAATAGATACGGCGCGAAAAAGTTCTCCAGGATGTTGAAAGCGTGCGAACGAAAACGCAACTCGGTGAAGATCGCGGCGACTCGCGGTTTGCGGGCCGTCGTGGCACCGGCCAACAGCGAAGTGCTGGCCAGCGACAAACCGCCGAGCGCCGATGCTTTGAGCCAACCGCGTCGCGTGAGTTTTCGCATGGGCACCGCCGTCGTTAAGCCGATGTCGTTAGACCAAAATCTTCGTCGCCACTTTGCCGGCCACGTCGGTCAACCGGAAGTTACGGCCCTGAAACTTGAACGTCAGCCGCTCGTGGTCAAGGCCGAGCAGGCGCAGCAGCGTCGCATGGTAGTCGTTCACGTGCATCGGATCGCGCACGATGTTGAAGCCGAAGTCGTCGGTCTCGCCGTAAGTGACTCCCCCCTTCACGCCGCCGCCGGCCATCCAGACGCAGAACGCGTCTTTGTGATGGTCACGCCCCGGCTGGGCGTTGGGTTTGTCGTCGTTTGATTTTTGTTGCGACATGGGCGTGCGGCCGAACTCTCCGCCCCAGGTGACCAGCGTTTCATCGAGCAAGCCGCGTTGTCGCAAGTCGGCCACGAGCGCGGCCATCGCTTGATCGACATCCTTGCACTTGCGGGGCAGGGCGGTGAAGACGCTGCCGTGATGATCCCAGTCGGCGTCGTAAAGTTGCACGAACCGCACGCCGCGCTCGATTAAACGCCGCGCGAGCAAGCAGTTGTTCGCAAACGACGGTTTGCCCGGCGTCGTGCCGTACAACTTGTGGATGTGCTCCGGTTCGTCGGAGATGTCCATGAGTTCCGGCACCGAAGTCTGCATCCGATACGCGAGTTCGTATTGAGCGATGCGAGTGGCAATTTCCGGGTCGCCCATCTCGGCGAGTTGCGCGCCGTTGAGCTTGCCGAGCGAGGCGATTGTGCGTGCGCGATCGGCGTTGGTGATCCCGGCAGGGTTGGAGAGAAACAGCACCGGATCGCCGCTGGTACGAAACTCGATCCCTTGATACACCGTCGGCAAGAAGCCGGAGCCCCACAAGCTGCTACCGCCGCCGGCCATCTTGCCGGTGAGCATCACGACGAAGCCGGGCAGGTTTTCGTTCTCGCTACCGAGCCCGTAGGTCGACCAAGCGCCGAAGCTCGGTCGACCAAAGCGACCCGAGCCGGTTTGCATAAAGAGTTGCGCCGGGCCGTGATTGAATTCCTCCGTGTGTAACGTCTTGACGATGCAGATGTCGTCGGCCTGTTTTTGCAAGTGCGGCAAGAGCTCCGAAATCATAAGCCCGGACTGTCCGCATTTTTGAAACTTGAACTTCGTGCCCATCAGAGTCGGCTGACCCTTAATGAACGCAAATCGCTTCCCTTCGATGAAGCTTTGCGGAATCGGTTCGCCGTCGCGAGCGATGAGTTCCGGTTTGTGGTCGAAGAGCTCCAATTGCGACGGCGCACCGACCATGTGCATGGCAATGACGTTCTTGGCGCGCGGGGCGAGTGCATCGGCGCGTTTTGTCGTCGAGGTCGGTGCGGCGGAAAAGCCGTCGTGCGCTAGCAAACTCGCCAACGCCAATCCGCCGACACCACATCCGGTGCGCTGAAACAACTCACGGCGGGTGACGGCTTCCAGAGATTGTTCGAGTGGGGTCATATCAGTACTTCGGCGATTGTCGTTCGAACCGTTTTGCTGCGTCGCTTGCGATGCGCGGAACGCCGCGGAGGGCGTTCCCTACAGATGTCGCTACTGCCTAGTGATCGTTTCGTCGAGGTTCAGCAGAATCTCGGCCACGTGATACCACGCCGCGAGTTCGGCGTCGGCTTCCGGTTTATCGGCCGACGTTGCCTTCGCGAGTCGTGCCGAAGCGAGCAACTTGCGCGACTTGCTCGGATCGGCGTGATAGACCGGCAACGCTTCGCGGTAGACATTCAGAAGCTCCGCCGACTCCTCTTTGCGAGCCGTGCGGCCGAGTACCGTGCGAACGGCGAACTCGATGCGCCCCGCGTCGTCGGCCGTCGGAGCCTCGGTCACGATTCTTCGAGCCAGCGCGCCGGCTGCTTCCACATACACCGGATCGTTGAGCAGCGTCAGGGCTTGTAACGGCGTGTTCGTTCGCGGGCGCTGTACCACGCAGCTCGAACGTTCCGGTGCGTCGAAATTAATAAAGCTCGGATACGGCGCCTGCGCCGCCAGATCGTGTAGAGCCCGCGACGGTAGCGGTCGTCGCCGGCGGAAGTGTAGTACTGATTGTCGACCTCCCCCGTCACGCGCCAGATGCCGTCGGGCTGCGGCGGGTAAACCGGCGGGCCGCCTTGCTTCAAGTTCAGCACCCCGGCGACGGCCAAAGCGTTGTCACGAATCGTCTCGGCCGGAAGCCGAAATCGCGGCGCACGAGCATAGAGCGTGTTGTAAGGATCTTGCTTGAGCAGGGCAGGGGGAATGCGCGACGATTGGCGATACGCGGCCGAAGTGACGAGAAGCTTCAGCAAGCGTTTGACGTCCCACGCCGCCGCTTGAGAGTCTTGCGACTCGCCACGGAATTCGACGGCGAGCCAATCGAGCAACTCCGGATGCGTCGGCGGCTCGCTTTGTGCGCCGAGGTCTTCTTGAGTCGCCACAATTCCGCGACCGAAGATCTCCGCCCAAAATCGATTCACGGTCACGCGCGCCAACGTCGGGTTCTGCGGATCAACCAGCCATTGGGCTAAGCCGAGACGATTCGGGGGAGCCCGCTCGTCGAGCGGATGCAGCGACGCCGGAACGCCGGGCCGTACCGCCGGACCGAGGTCTAAGAAGTTGCCGCGTTTCATCACGGCCGTCGCACGCGGCTGCGGCATTTCGATCATCACGAGCGTCGTCGGCGGCTGAACGGCGTCGAGCTGTTTGCGAACGTCGGCCACGGTCGTGCGAAGCTCTTGCATCTTCGGATCGACCGACACGCAATATTCTTCCACGGTTTTGCGCTCCGCCTTCGTGCGCTGCTTGGCCGGCTTACGCAACGCCGTGGCCACTTCGGTGGGGATTTCACCGCCGTCTTCGTTACCGGTCGCCAGCGAGATGCGCAACCGGCCGATGGTGCGGGAGCCGCCGTAGTTTTGATGCAGCTCAATCTTGATGACGGTGCCCCCCTCGAAACCGAGCGGCTTGCGCAAGCGGAGATCGAGGTGGTGTGGCTTGTGAAACTGCGGATTGATCGCCCAACCTCCCTTTTCGCGATCGCCGTCGAATACCTGCGGGGGATCGAAGCCGCGTTGCGAGAAGTCCGCGGATGCGCCAGAGAAGAGCAGCGGCCGGTTCGACGTCGGTCCGGCTTTCGGCGAGGCGCGGACGATCACTTCGTTGAGTACAAAGTTTGGTCGTTCGGCATCGCCACGGCCAGGGCCTTTGCCCGGTAGGGAATCGTCGGTCAACGCTTCAATCCGAAAGCCGGTGATATCACGCAGGGCCGTATGGATCGTCACCGTGACGACGTCTTTCTCCGGATTGTCTTCCGTGAACAGCACCGAATTGTCGGGCAGCATCACGGGCGTTGCGCCGCCGGCGGAATCCGCGGATGCAATCGGCACGATCTGTCGATCGGCGACGGCCATGTTCACCGTCGAGAGTTGTTTCGTCAGAGTCGCTTCCAGCTTGGCCGTCTCGGTCTTGCGGACCGTTTCCTCCGCTTCGAGCTTCTTCAACCGCGCGGCGAGTTCGGAGCGTTTCGCTTGCTGTTCGGCCGACATCGGCAGAGCCATCTTCGGGCCGGTGAACTGCCGCGACGAACCGCTCGGCGTGATCTCGGCCTCGGTGTTATTGAAGTAGGCCAAGAGCTTGTAGTAGTCGACCTGCGTGAACGGATCGTACTTGTGATTGTGGCATTGGGCGCAGGCGATCGTTGCGCCGAGGAAGACCGTGCCGGTGGTGTTCACGCGGTCGACCACGGCCAACACGCGGTTCTCTTCTGGATCCGTGCCGGCCTCGACGTTCACGGTCGTGCAGCGATGAAACCCGGTGGCGATGCGCGTTTCGTCGGTGGCGTCGGGCAGCAAGTCGCCGGCCATCTGCTGGACGACGAACTGATCGAACGGCAAATTCCGGTTGAACGCGCCGACGACCCAATCGCGATAGGCCCACATCGTGCGGAAACCGTCGCGTTGGAAACCGTTGGAGTCGGCGTAGCGGGCCAAGTCGAGCCAGTGGCGGGCCCAGCGTTCGCCGAACTGCGGCGCAGCGAGCAACTTATCCACGAGCGCCGTATACGCCGCTTCACGTTTCGCGGCATCGGTCGAAGAGTACGCGGCAACGAACTCGTCGACGTCGGCCGGCGTCGGCGGGAGGCCGATCAAGTCGAAGTGCAAGCGGCGACAAAGCGCAGCCGCATCAGCTTCCGGCGACGGCGCGAGCCCTTCCTGTTCGAGCCGCGCCAAGATGAAGCGGTCGATCGCGTTGCGCGACCACGCGCCGTTGCGCACGGCCGGCAATTCTGGTCGCTCGGGTGCGACCCAGGCCCAATGCTTCGCCGCGGCCTTTTCCGCCGGCCACACGGCTCCCGCGGCGACCCAGCGTCGCAAGACGTCGATCTGCGCCACGGTCAGCGGATCGCCTTCGGGGGGCATCCGCACGTCGGCGTCTTCCGCGCTGACGCGGGCCAGCAGTTCGCTTTCGTTCGCCTTATGCGGCACGATGGCCGGCACGCCGGAATCGGTCGGCAAGAAAGCGCCGGCGGCCGAGTCGAGACGCAAGCCCCCTTGGCTCTTCTCGGCACCATGGCATTTCGCGCAGTGCGCCGTGAAGATCGGCCGCACCTCGCGCTCGAAGTCGATTGCCGCAGGCTCGGCCGAGGCCGCCGCCGTAACCAGCAAAACTCCGAACAGCGGAGCGGCGTAGCCCGACGTGCGAAGTACCGACATCATGAGCGTCTGCCGTGAAGGGTTCTTAAGGCCTCGCGCTCGGCGTCGGGCCATGGGCTAGGAATTCTCAGAATAGGACGCACCTTCGGCCGCCACAAGCAAACGAGCGTTTGCGCAACCGCGTCCGGCGTCGGCAGTTGCAGGGGGCTTGGCGGGGTGACCGGCGGCTGCTGCTAGGGGACGACGCGCGGCCGTCGCCGGGTATCGGTTTCTTTCAGTCAGGCATGTCAGGTGATTTCTGTAAAAATAACACATCTCGATACCGTTTACCGTGTTACGTCGTGTGGACTATGTTGCTGACAACCTCGCGCGTCGGGCTTGTCCAGCTCGGCGTGGCGGCGCGAGCGGCAGGCGGAATAGGACAACGACGCGGCGCGTAACGGCGCAAGAGCGTCTCGTTTTCTCCGAGCAGGGAACGTGGTTTCGGCGACGAAACTCGATTTACCTGCGAGCGGCTCGCATCGCGCACCCCGAGAGCTGCGCGAGGTCTATCGCAGTCGCACGCCGCGCTTCGTTCGCAGGTCGCCGCCCTTAAGCCGTGCGGCGCTCGCGATGAAGTTGCTCCGCCCTTTTTGCTCCGTCGTTTTCGCTTTCATCGTTTCGACATGAGGGATCTTTCGATGTTTCGCACAGCCCGCGCGGCAATGATCGCCGCCATCTGTAGTTTCGCCTGGAGCGCCGCGAGCGCTTGGGCCCAAGCTCCGGCCGCTCCGGAACCGAGCGCGGCCGCGGAAGTCGTCGCGCCGACGACGTTCGACAAAGGAGACAACGCCTGGATGCTCGTCTCCTGCGCGCTGGTGCTCTTCATGACCGCGCCCGGCTTGGCGATGTTCTACGGCGGGTTGGTTCGCAAGAAGAACGTGCTCGGCGTCATCATGCAGTGCTTGTTTCTCATGGGGCTGATGACCGTGATCTGGGCCACGTACGGCTACTCGCTGGCGTTCGGCGGCAGCGAAAAGTGGATCGGCACGGGCGAGTACCTGTTTATGAACAACGTGCAGCCGTTCCTCAACGCGGCCGGCGCGGTCGAATATCCGTTGGAATACGTGCAAGACCCGAAGACCGGCGCGGTGTTGTTCGTCATGCCGCGGCTCACGCACATGCTCTTCCAAGGCATGTTCTTCATCATCACGCCGGCGCTGATCTGCGGCGCGTTCGCCGAACGGATGAAGTTCAGCACCATGGTCGTCTTCAGCATTCTTTGGGGCACGCTCGTGTATTGCCCCCTTTGCCATGCGGTGTGGGACGGCGGACTCTTGGCGTACGACTTCGTGACGTTCGAAAAGTCTTCGCATGCCGTAGCCGGCGCGCTCGATTTCGCCGGCGGCACGGTCGTGCATATCAGCTCGGGCATTTCGGCATTGGTGTGCGCTTTGGTGATGGGGAAACGTTTGGGCTTCGGCCACGAGCCGATGCCGCCGCATAACCTCACGTACACCTGCTTGGGCGCGGCCATGTTGTGGGTCGGCTGGTTCGGTTTCAACGCCGGCAGCGCCGCTTTCGGCCGGCGGCGCGGCTTCGGGCGCTTTCGCCAATACGCACTTCGCCGCCGCGGCCGGCGCCTTGGCTTGGCCGCTCTTGGAATGGATTCTCCGCGGCAAGCCGACGGTATTGGGTTGCGCGTCCGGCGCGGTCGCCGGCTTGGTCTGCATCACGCCGGCCGCAGGCTTCGTGCAACCGATGTCGGCCATCATCATGGGCTTGGCCGCCGGCGCGGTTTGCTACTTCGCCTGCACGACGATCAAGAACAAGTTCAAGTACGACGACTCGCTCGACGCCTTCGGCGTCCACGGCGTCGGCGGGACGCTCGGCGCGATTCTCACCGGCGTGTTCGCCACGCGCGTGGTCGTCGGCAGTCCGAACCCCGTCGGTCTCATCGAAGGGGGCGGCCTTGTCACGGCCCAAGTCATCGCGGCCGGCATCAGCATCGTGTTCGCCGCCGTGTTGACGTTCGTGTTGCTCAAGATTCTCGATCTGACGATGGGCCTGCGCGTCGATCAAAAGGCCGAAGTGCAAGGGCTCGATTACAGTCAGCACGGCGAAGAAGGATACATTTTCCTCTAAGCCCGGTTCGCCTTCGCGCCGAGTGGAAAGCTCGGCGCGAAGGCGTTACATTCACTTGTAGAGCGACCTCTCGTTTCTCATTCCTTTTCGTCCGATCTGCACGGAGCCGCAGCCATGAAGAAGATCGAAGCCGTTATCCGCCACTTCCGTTTGGAAGACGTGAAGAACGCGCTGACCGAGCAAGGTCTGCAAGGGATGACCATCACCGAAGTCCGCGGCTTCGGTCGGCAAAAGGGACACACGGAGATGTACCGCGGCACGGAGTACGCCGTGGATTTCGTGCCGAAGATCAAGGTCGAAGTCGTCGTTCCCGACGACCGCGTGCGGGCCATCATCGACACGATCCTCCGCACGGCCCAAACCGGCCAAATCGGCGACGGCAAGATCTTCGTCAGCTCGCTCGACGAAGTGATCCGCATCCGCACCGGCGAAACCGGCGGAGATGCGATCTAGCTCGCCTGCGGCAAGAAGGACCAAGGGCCAAGCACCAAATTCCAAACAAGCTCCAAGGTTCAAGGACAGCCTCCTTGGGTCATTGGAGTTTTCTCATTTTGTCATTGTTTGAAAATTGGTGCTTGGTCATTGATCATTCCAAAGTTCCTCTCGTCACTCCAAGCTGATTCAAGATCTGTAAACCGCGCCAAGCCGCACGGCCCGGCTCCAAACCGGCGAGCACCTTGGCATAGTGCTCCAATACGGGCGCGACTTGGTCGCGCTTTTCGTTGAGCAGCTCCACGCGGAAGTGTCGCAAGCCCGTCTCGCGCATCCGCGTGAGGTATTCGGCCGCAGATTGCGGCACGCTGTTGAACACCGTGTTGCGGCAACCGGTGTCGGCCAACAGCGGAAACTCCGCGCCGACCCGATCGCGCAGTACGACGCGATGCACGTCGCACGGTCGCCCGCAATTCGTGGCGTCGGTTCCGGTCGAAAGCGTGTGGCAAAACACGCAGTGCTCCATGTGAAACATGGGCATGTGCTGGTGCACAACCACTTCAAACTTCGCCGCATCGGAGCGGCCGAGCATCGCGCACAGTTGCTCCCAGTTCAAATCGTAGCCCGGCGTGATCCGCTCCAAGCCTTCGCCGAGGAACAACGCGGCGGTGAGTTCGTTCGTCACGTTCAGCGAAAAATCGCCGACGCGTCGCGTCTGCGGTGCGTGCTCTTGAAAGAACGTGAGCGCCGCGAGATTGCGGACGAGCACGGCGTCGGCTTCGCACTTCGCGATCTGCCGGAGCAGCCCTTCTTCGCCCGGTTTAATGATCCGCAGCGTCGCCAACCCGATCGGCGTCCCCGCAGCCCGGGCCGCGGCGACGGCGTCGCGATAGCGCCGCACGTCTTCAAAGTCGCAGTAAACCATCGTCGGGCCGGCGAGCGGCGCGTCCGGCTTCCAAGCCAGCACCGCTTCGAGTTGCTCCATCGTCCGCGCGAGCACGTAGAGCGCCGGCCTGTCGGTCGCCGCGTCTGCGGTCTTGGAATCAGCGGCGGGCCCGATCGTCGCCGCCGCTTCGCCGCGCAGCTCGTCCAACGCTTCCGCCCGCACGACGCGCCGCGTCGTTTCCACGAGCGACGCCTGCAACAGCTCGTCCACCGCGCGGCGGCGCAGATCGTTCAGCACGCTCTTGGGAACCATGATCGGCTCGGGCGCATCAAGCGTCGCCTCGCCGAACTCATACGGCGTATCGCCGAGCCGGCCGCATTGCTCGCGTAGAGATTCCACCGTGAGCGGGTGTTTTTGAGCCCGTTGCAGCGGACCTTCCCACGCGGCCGAAGCGGTGCGGCCCGCCTCGTCGCGCACGGTCAGCAGCAGCGAGCCGCCGACTTGTCCGGCGGCGTGAAAGCGAAGCAACTTGCGGCGGGCCACCCCTTCGCGCGCGAACGATTGTTCCATGCGGCGTCGCATCGCCGGATCGTCGGTCCGCCACACGATCGCCCCGGGGGACAAGGCCGAAAGATTCACGGCCCCTTCGCCGAACAGAAGTTCGACCGACGTTTGCTCGCGGCGAACTTCGTAAATCCGTCCCCCTTGTTCGTCTTGGTCGGGATGTCCTTCGTCGAACACCACGCCGTCGCCCGGTTTGACGATCGTCAGGTCGTGCCCGTCGTCGAGGCGTACGAGCACGCCGCGGTTCGTCGTCCGCTCCACCGTGCCGACGCGCACGCCCCGGGCCTTCGGAAACCGGCCCGGCACGAGCACCTGATGATTGTTGCCGCCGAGAAACCCGACCGAGAATCCGCGCAAGAAACTCTGCTGCAGGTCGAGCTGCTTTTGTCGTTCGAGTTCAAACTCTTGCCCGGCCAGCGCGGCATCGAGCGGCGCGATACGTCTGCGTCGTCGCGGCCACATAGTGGGCGCTCTTCAACCGGCCTTCGATCTTCAGGCTACAAATGCCGGCGGCGACGAGATCGTCGACCAAATCGTAAGCCGCCAAATCCTGCGGACTCAGCAAGTATGCGACGTCTCCTAAATCACGCGTTTCGCCGTCGACGACCAACTCATACGGCAACCGACAGGCTTGCGCCACTGCCCGCGGTTCGCACTACGTCCGCCGAGCGCTTCGCTCGTCAGGCATTGCCCGCTGTAGGCGACGCAGAGCGCTCCGTGCACGAACACTTCCACGGGCATGTCCGTTGCCGCGCGAATCTTTTGGAGTTCGGCGACCGAGAGCTCTCGTGCGGCGATCACCCGCTCGACGCCGAGCCGCTTCACATACTCGATGCCGCGCGGTTCGGTGAGCGTCATCTGCGTGCTGCCGTGAATCGGCAGACCGGGTGCGAGGCGACGGATCAATCGCGCCAGCCCCAAGTCTTGCACGATCACGGCGTCGGCGCCGGCTTCAGCGATGGCGCCGACGAGCCGTGTGATCGCCGGCAGCTCTTCGCTGAAGATCAGCGTATTGAGCGTGACATAGCCCCGGACGTTGTGCCGGTGCAGGTAGTCGATCACCTGCGGTAGTTCTTCCGTCGTGAAGTTGTGAGCCCGATGTCGCGCGTTGAAATCGGCGAGCCCGAAATAAACCGCATCGGCTCCGTTGGCGGCGGCCGCGCGCAGGCGCTTCCCAGTCGCCCGCCGGAGCCAATAGCTCGCAGCGCCCGGCGGCATGAGAAAGGTTCGGCGTTTCGGTCGTCGTCAGGCTCATCGCTTCTTTCGGCTCAAATGCTTCGCCGGCAGGCAGAATGCCGGCACGTCGGCCGACGAGCGATCTTGCCGCCGGCCGCCGGTTTTAGGTACTTACCTCAGTCTACCGCCCTCACATTCTCTCGATAGGACGTCTTCCCGCCTTTTCGCGCTCGGCGAGCGGGGGCCGTGAGGCCCTCGGTGACCATGCCTAATCCACAATCTTGCCAACTCGCCGGTGCGACGTCACCGGCCGGCTCACGCCGGCCGCTCGCCTTCGTTGTTGCGCTGAGCATGGCGATGCTCCTGTCGGCAGCGGGCGGCTGTGCCAAGGTTCGCCCGTCGAACAATCGCGATTGGTCCCCCGATCAGGCCGTGCTCTCCACGGCCGACTACTCGAAGGACGACCGGCACGTCACGATTCACAACGTTCGGTTCTGCAATTATCGCACGGCTGACGACTACGATGTGCGGCACGAAGACCGCACTTACGATTTGGCGGATTTGCGCACGGTCGATTTCATCCGCTGCCCGTTCCCGGCAACCCCGGAACTGGCGCACACCATGCTGAGCTTCGGCTTTGCCGATCGCGACTACTTGGGCGTCAGCGTCGAGATTCGCAAAGAGAAAGGGGAGACGTACAACCCGCTGCTGGCCACGGCGAATCAGTACGAAATCATGTACGTCGTAGGAGACGAGCGCGATCTGATCGGGCTGCGCACCAACTACCGACTGAACGACGTTTATCTTTATCCGACCAACGCAAATTCGACCGACGTGCGGCGGCTGTTCGATCACGTGATGGCCCGCGTGAACAAACTGGCGAAAGAGCCGGAGTTCTACAATACGCTCACGAACAACTGCACGACGAACATCGTGGCGCACGTCAATCAGCTCACGCCCAACCGCATCCCGTACGACTACCGCGTGCTGCTCCCCGGCTACTCCGACCGCCTGGCTTTCGACCTGGGCCTGCTGAAGACGAAGCTCTCGTTCGAAGAGACGCGCCGCGCGGCCCGCGTGACCGACGTGGCGTACCAAGCCCGCGAAGCGCCGGACTTTTCGGAAGCGATCCGCCGGCGGTAATGCAAAGACGTGATCCTTGCACACCAGCCCCGACTTGCACACCAGCCCCGACGCGCAAGCGAGGGGACGCCGCTTTGTCGCGCTACGCAAATGTCCCCTCGCTTGCGCAGTCGGGGCTAGTATTGGAAATCGACGTAAGTCTTGAAACGCCGGCACAACTTACGGCGATGTCCGTGTGCGCAGTGCGCCCATAACTCGACCTAATGGGCGCACCCCTTGTGGGTTTGGGATATGTGCGCCCATAAGCCCCGGTTATGGGCGCACTTCGACGGGACGGAATCGACGTAAGTCCCATTTCGCTTGCGCAGACTTACGTCGCGTCCGAGGCGAGCGTCGCAACGTAAGTGCGACGTGGCCGGCGGTCCCGAATTGGTGACAAGACTCCGGTCGCTGACGCTCCCGGTTCGCCGTTGACGCAAATGATTGTTCATTGGGCAGGAACTGCCGGGGCAAAAGTCCGTGTGACGGTGCGCGCAACGGGTCATTTTCTCAAATGCCGAGGAGACTTCCAGGAAAGTTTCGGCCGGCCCCCAAATGCATTCAGTTGCCCGTCGCCCGGCCGAAAACTGCGTACCTTTGTCTCGCCCGGCCGGGTATCATAAAGGTCTCGCCTCAAGCGGCGTTGGGCTCCCGGCAACCGGCCGCGGAGTACGACGTTGCGATCCTGCCCGCCTCCGCTCCCGCCCCGCTTCCTGCCAGCCGTCAGGTTCCATGCTGCGATTTCGTTTCTTTGCCGCTTCGTTGGCGCTGGTCGTCTGCGCCGCAAGTTCGTCGGCCGCCGAATCGTCGGGCACTTCCGCCCCGTCGGGCTTTCCTGCGCCGCTCGGTCCGTACTTGCAGAAGCATTGTTTGAAGTGCCACGCGGAGAAGTCGGAAGAAAGCGATTTCCGGCTCGATAATCTCTCCGCCAAGATCGGCTTTGAAAACACGCCGCAATGGCTCGAGGTGATGGAGCGGATCAGCTCCGGCGAAATGCCGCCGGCCGATGCTCCAAGCAAGCCGACGCCGGAGGAAAGTGCGTCGCTCATCGGATGGATGGCCGAGCGGATGAAGGAAGGTGAAACGGCACGGCTCGCCGCCCGCGGCCGCGTGTCGTACAACCGCCTGACGCGCGAAGAATATGTGAACACGGTTCGCGACTTGATCGGCGTGCAGTTCGACGCCACGGACCCGGGCGGCTTTTTGGAAGATCCCGAATGGCACGGCTTCGAGCGCATCGGCAGCGTGCTGACGCTTTCGCCTTCGAACATTGAAAAGTATCTGGCCGCGGCCGAAACGATTCTTGCCGAAGCCTATCCTCCCGTGAAACCGGCATTTCTCGATTTCAAAAAGCGGGCCGTCGAAGAGAAGCAGATTGACGAGCCGCACCGCACGCAACTTCGCGAGCTCGGCCTGCTCGATAAAGTTCGCTTCGAAATGTGGGCCGGCGACGTCTATCGCTACACCGGCAGCGAGCCGCTTCCGGAGGCCGGCCTGTATGAAATCAGCTACACCCTCAGCGGCTTGAAGCCGGCGAACGGCCGTGCGCCGCGGTTGTTTGTTTACGAAGCGAAGCTCGATCGCGTGTTGCATGAGCAAGACGTCATCGCGCCGGAAGACAAGCCGATCACCGTGACGTTTCAAGCGCATCTGCCGAAAGGCCGACCGAGCATTTCCGTGATCAACGAAGTGCCCGGGCCTTCCAACAACCCGCGCTCGGGCCGGCACGGTCGGAAGCCGTTTATCAGCATTAAAGACGGCCGTATTCCGTGGCAGATGAAAATCACGGATGAGCAAGGCAACGCTCGTTATCCGTTTTTGATTCTCGACGAAGTGGCGATCCGCGGCCCGCTCATCACGCCGGAAGAGCAGAAGCATCGCGACGATTACTTCCCCGCGACTCCGGGCGACATCACCCAACTGCGCGCGAGTTTCCGACGCATGACGGAGCGGGCTTTCCGTCGGCCGGTGACCGACGCCGAGGTCGGCGAGTTTGTGAAGATCGTCGAAACCGAACTTGCGGCCAAAGAGAAATGGCCCGACGCGGTGAAGGCCGGCATGCTCGCCATTCTCTGCTCGAAGAGTTTCCTCTTCGTCGCCGAAGGAGACGAGAACGCCGAGCGAGCGACTTTGACCGATTACGAGATCGCGTCGCGGCTTTCTTATCTGCTGTGGAGCACGATGCCGGACGACGAGCTGTTTGCGCTGGCTCAGGCCGGCAAGCTCCGCGACAAGTCCGTGCGGTCGCAACAAGCGGCGCGGATGCTGGCCGATCCGCGGGCGCGCCGGTTTAGCGATTCGTTCGCCGTGCAATGGCTCAACCTGCAGAAGGTCGGCCAGTTTCCGCCGGACAAGATGCTGTATCCCGACTACGACGAACACTTGGAGAAGTGTCTGACGGCCGAGACCAAGGCCTACTTCCACCAGATGCTCACGCAGAACTTGCCGCTCGGCGAGTTTCTTGATTCGAACTGGACGATGCTCAACGCGCGGCTGGCCGAGTTCTACGGATTGCCCGCCGCCGACTTGCCGCGCGACGATCTCGTGCGCGTGAGCTTGCCGGCCGGGAGCGATCGCGGCGGCGTGTTGACGCACGCTTCGATTCTGTCGCTGACTTCTGACGGAACCCGGCATCGCCCGGTGCATCGCGGCAAATGGCTTTCGGAATCGATTCTCGGTAAGTCGCCGCCGCCGCCTCCGGCGAACGTCGACCCGATCGAACCGAACCCGGTGGACAAGCCGAAGGCGACGCTGCGGATGAAGCTCGAAGCCCATATCCACGACGCCCGCTGCGCCGGGTGCCATGCGAAGATCGATCCGTATGGACTCGCGTTTGAAAATTACGACGCGATCGGCCGTTGGCGAACGCACGAGAAAGTGGAAGGTATCGGCGCGAATCCAGCCGTCGACCCGAGCGGCAAACTCGCCGACGGTCGCAGCTACAAGAACGCCGAAGAATTCAAACATCTGCTCGCCGCGGATCTGGACGCCTTCAACGGAGCGTTCGTGGAAAAGCTGGCGACTTACGGATTGCGACGCACGATGAGCTTTGACGACCGCGACGAATTGGCGGCCGTTGCGAAGGCGTCGAAAGCGAAAGACTATCGTTTGCGCGACTTGGTGGAAGCTTTTGTGACGTCGGATTTGTTTGAGAAGCGGTAACGTGTCGATGAAATGAACGGGTGCCACTGGTGGCTTGCCCACCAGTGTTCATCACGGTCAATTGGGCACTGGTGGACGAGCCACCAGTGGCACCCGAAGAAGAATGCAGCAGCTATTGTCACTCCGACTAAGGAACCGAGCCTGATGAGCAACGTGAACTTGAACCGTTGGCGAATGAATCGTCGTCAGATGTTGCGCGGGCTCGGGGTGACGATGGCGCTTCCGCTGTTGGATTGCATGGCGCCGTTGGCCCGCGCCGCGACGTCGACGGCCGCGAAGACGAAGCGGAGCGTGTTTCTCTACATCCCCAACGGCGTGAACACGCTGACTTGGCAGATCGAAAAGGCCGGGACCGATTTCGCGTTCTCCGGCCCCATGCAGGCGCTCGAACGCCATCGGGCCGACGTCACGCCGATCTCCGGCTTGCATCATCCGCTCGTCATCGGCAAGCACCACAACTGCGATAAGGTTTGGCTCACCGGCGCCGACGTGCCGGGCGACGGCGGCGCGTTCCGCAACTCCGTGTCGGCCGATCAACTCATGGCCGAAGTGCAGGGGCAGCAGACGCGATTTGCCTCCGTAGAAATGGCCATCGAAGGACATTCGCTCGCTTGGTCGCGCGACGGCATTCAGCTCCCCGCCGAACGCAGCAGCGTGAACATTTTCAACATGCTCTTCGGCGTGGAGAAGGAAAGCAAAGAAGCGATTCGCCGCCGCCTGACGCGCCGCGGCAGCATCTTGGACCTCGTCGCCGAAGACGCCAAGCGGGTGACCGGCAAGCTCGGCAGCGCCGATCGTAACAAGCTCGACGAATACCTCACGGCCGTGCGGCAAGTGGAAGTGCGCACGCAGCGCGCCGACAGTTGGCTCAACGTCCCCAAGCCGAAGCTCGACGCGGCCGACGCCTCGCGCCTCAGCCGGAAGCTCGATATGACGGCCGTGGCCGAATATCACCAGCTCTTCTTCGATCTGATGCTCATGGCCTTCCAGACCGACTCGACCCGCGTGATCACCTGCATGATCTGCAGCGAATCCAACGGCGGCGCGATTCCGGATATCGGCATTTCGCAAACTCGGCACGGACTCTCGCATCACAACGGCGACCCGGAACAACTCCGCCGCCTGACGCAGACCGACACGTTCCTCATCGATCAACTGGCCGTGTTCCTCGACAAGCTCAAGAGCGTCAAGGAAGCCGACGGCGGCACGCTGCTCGACACCACGCAGGTGCTCTGGGGTTCCGGCATGGCGTACGGCCATAGCCACGGCAACGCCAACCTGCCGACGATCCTCGCCGGCGGTCGCGGCCTCGGTTACAAGCACGGCCAGCACGTCGACTTCAATCTGCCGACGATCGGCAAGTACGACGTGAAAGACTCGCAAGGCCACTACAAGATTTGCTCGCGACCGGTCGACGGCGACGCCCGCCTCAGCAACCTGCTGCTGACGATGCTGCACCGCGCGGATGTGCAAGCCGACGCGTTCCAAGACAGCGTTCGTCCGCTGACGGAACTCACGGCGTAGGTCGGTCGTCGTCGCGTTTCACTTCGTTTTTGCTCGTCGAATCCCTCGTCACGGTCCCGTCATGCGCTCGTCGTTCGTCACCGGTTGGTTGAGCCTGTTGGTCTTCGTCGCCTCGTCGCAGGGCGCGGAACTCAAGAAGTTCCGCACCGACGCCGACGGCCCGATCAACGTCGTCGTCAAGATTCCCGGCGCTCCGCCGAGCAAGACGGGTGAAGACCTGTTGAAGTGGTATCAGGTCGAAGAGGGCGTTTTCCCGCCCGAAGGTTCGGCCCACGCGATCTCCGGCGAGTTGATGTGGGTCGACCATCTCGAACGTCGCTTCCATCTGCGGGTTGATCGTAACGACAGCCAGGACCGAGGCGTGTGGGATCTGCCGGTTGATGCGCTGATGTTGCCGTACGGTTCGATTTATTACCAAGGCTCGCCGGCCGCGCTGCAAGACATTCCGCTCGGCACGCATCTGCACGGGCTCTTCTACGAACGTCCCGCGGCCGACAAGACGCAGCCGCCGGAAGCCAACAACAATCGCAAGACGCCCGAGTTTGCGTTCGGCCGCTGCTTCCGCTTAGAAGATGATTTCACGTATCGCGCGCGGCAGGGCCGGCTTTGGAAGATCGAAAGCGTCGACCTCGCGGCGAAAAAACTGACGGCGACGCTGGAAGAAAACGGCAAACCGCTCGACGACAAAGCCGCCGGCAAGCCGCAGTTGTTCGACCTGACGAGCGCGACGGTCGTCTACGACGGCCAAGGTTTCGCCGATCAAGCCGCGCTGAAGCCGGGCCAAAAGGTGCTGCTGAATCTCACTTGGGTCACGCTCTACGGCCCCGGCCGTATCACGGATATATGGATAGACGCGAAAGCTCGCGACCTTGCGACGGCCCGACAACTCGAAAAACATCGCAATCATGTTCGCGAGCGCGGGCTGGCCGGCTGGGTCGACGAAGTCGACGACGCGCAGCAGATCGTCACGATCACGTTCTTCGGCGGCGTCGATCCCGCGCTCTTCGACGAACTTGTCGGCATCCCGCTCGATTCGCTGTTGGTGAACGGCGTTGCGCCTTTCGACAAAGTGAAAGACGCTCGCGGCGCGTTGGCCGTGCGCGCGAGAGCCTAATGACTTACGATCCGGTGAACGATCGCAAGAGCGGCCCCGTGATGGGCGTGGAGCGCGTGCCGCTTGCTCAGGGCTCCAGCGGCGTGCGCATTCGCGTGAAGCCCGACATGATGCTGGAAGGATACCGGCCGAAGAAGATCGTGCGTTACTATCCGGCGTTTCCGACGCCGTGGCCGGTTACGGCGCTGCCGCGGGAAGAACAGTTCTTCGGTCGCGAGTAGATCGAACATGATTCGCTCCATCTTCGTCGCGTGTTTGTGGAGTGCGGCCTGCGGCGCGACGGGCGCGGCCGCCGAGTTGCGACCGGTCGGCAGCGTCGTCGATTTCGCCGCGGCTCCGGTTGGGCCTTATCAACGAGGTTACGTCGAGCACTTCCGCTGGCCGGCGGAACTTCGTGCCCGTGCGGCCGAGTTGAGCCGCATCGAAACGACGGCCGATGCCGAACTCGGCCGCAACGTGCTCCGCGTTCGGCTCGGCGACGACGTGCCGTTTCAATTTGGTCCGCTCACGATCTTACGGCTCGCGCCGTTTTATCCGCCCGAGGCCGACGTGCTGCGGTTGCGCGTGCGGGCCGTTTCCGGGGAAGTGAAGTTGTACGTCGGCGGGCCGACCGCATACTTCGCCAACAGCGACGTCTACTCCCCCGTGCAAACGCTCAAGGCCGGCGACGGCGGCGCGTGGCGGAACCTCGACATCTCGCTCAATCATCCGCTGCGCCGCAACGACCGCCGCGCCGGATTCAGCGCCGGCGCGCCGCGGAACTATTACAACCGCTGGGCTCAGGAACCGCTCGGCGTGTACGTGGCCGACGGCAGCCGCGGCGAGTTGCTGATCGAACGGATCGAACTCTTGAACGCGGGCGAAGGGCGGCCGTTTCCGCAGTTTGCCTCCGAGCAGATCAAGAGCATCCGGCCGATCGCCGATTTTTCCACCGGCCGGCTCGACGACGTCTTCACGCTCTACATGGCCGACCGCGAGACCGAGTGGTTCGAACATTCTTGGACGCGCGATCGGCCGCTCCGCTTCGCGCCGCCGAAGTTGTCGATCGAGCCGATCGCCGGCGGCGGCGGGCACGCACTCACGGCGGTCGGTCCGTCGGCCGAGGAAGTGCAATGCTTCGGCCTGCGAACGACCGTGCGCCGGAGGCCGACGCGTTGCGAATGACCGTCACGCACGACGCGCCGGGCTACCGCAACACGGTCGTCGGCGTCGGACGGGCCGAAGCGCTCGACTTGCTGCTGTTCGTCGCGCCGCCGGAAACGCCGTTCCCCTGGAAATCGCTCGGTCCGAGCGACGAGCTGCGCAGCGCGGCGGACCCGGGTTCGACTATCAACTCTCGCACGCGCTGGTTCGCGATCGCGACGACCTGCACTTTGCGATCTATCACGCACGGCGATACCTGCGGCCGGGCGAGCGCACCGAACTCGTCGTGCCGCTCGCCGATTTCACCTGCGTGTACGGCTCCGGAACTTACCGCAATCGGTTCACGGATCACCTGCCGGCCGGCGGCGCCGACGTGATCGCCGTCGCTTGGCTCAATCCCTGGTGTCGAACGGGAGCCGGACGCAGCGACGTGCGAGTTGCGATCGAACGGCCCGAGTTCGTCGACGTGCCGGGCACGCCGCGGGAATTGCGGTCGTTCTGGCAAATCGAATCGGCCGGCGACGTGCAAATGCTCGACGACGCGGCCGACGCGCAGGGGCGACGGTGGCGCACGATGCGCTTGCCGAGCGACGGCGAGTAGCCGCCCGCTAAGACTTGGCCGCCGCCGGTTTCGCCGCGGCTTTCTTGGGTCCGGGCTTCTTCTGGCCCGGCGGAAGAATGTCGTTGCCCCATTCTTCATGATTCGGGCCGGGCCAATCGTCCACGAACGAGCGCTCGGCCCAAGCCTTCCACGCGGCTTCCATTTTGGCCGCGAGTTCCGGATGCGCGGCGATCAGGTTGTTCTGCTCCGTGCGATCGGCCGCGATGTCGTACAACTCCCACGGTCCCTGCCACTTTTGCACGAGCTTCCATTTGCCGTCGCGCACCGCTTTGTTCCCTTCGTGCTCCCAGAAGAGCGGCTGTTTGCGCTCGAGCGACGCTCCCTGGAAAGCCGGTCGGAGCGAGACGCCTTCCATCGGCAGAATGTCGTGGCCGTTGAAATTCGTCGGGTACTTCGCGCCCCCCAGATCGACGGCCGTGGCCATGATGTCGATCAGATGCGCCGGTTGGTGCTCGAGTTTGCCGTTAAGCTGCTTGGCAATGCCTTGCGGCCAGTGCGCGATGAAGGCGGAGCTGATGCCTCCTTCGTGCGTGAAGTGTTTGTAGCGGCGGAACGGCGTGTTGCAGGCCGTGGCCCAGTTCATGCCGAGCAGCACGTACGATTGCGGGCTGCCGATCGGACCTTCGCCGTCGGTCTTGCCGCCCGGGCCCCCTTCGGCGTTGCCGCCGTTGTCGCTGAGAAACACGATCAGCGTGTTATCCAAGAGCCCGCGCTCTTTGAGGCCGGCGGTGAGCCGCCCCATGCTCAGATCGATCCGCTCGATCATCGCGGCGTAGGCGGCCATCATTTGGTCGAGCCGCTGGCGTTGTTCGGGCGTGCGCGTTTCATAGGCCGGCGATTCCGGCGGGCGCGGCGCAAGCGACCAACTTGAGTCGACCACCCCCAGCTTGACCTGCTTGGCATGTCGCTCGGCGCGGAGTGCGTCCCAGCCCTGCTTGTATTTGCCGCGATACTTGGCGATGGTTTCTTCCGGGGCGCGGAGCGGGAAGTGGGCCGCCCCTTGAGCGATGTAGAGGAAGAACGGTTTCTGTTGCTGCTTGGCTTCGTCGACGAACTTCAAACCCCAATCGACGAAGAGGTCGGTCGAGTACCAATCGCCCGTGCCGATCTCGGGCGAATTTTTGGGAATCTCGCGGCCGTTGAGGTAGAGCATCGCCGTGCCCGGCTTGTCTTTCTCGACCGGAAAATAGACTTCGCCGTAGCGCGAGTTGAGCGAGCGCTCGAAGCCCCGTTCCCACGGCGGCGTGCCGTTTTGCTGACCCAGGTGCCATTTGCCGGTCATGGCGGTGAAGTAGCCGGCGTCGCGCAGCACTTCGGCGATCGTTACGCACCGCGGCAGGAGCTTGCCGTGAAACCCGCGCGACTCCGGTTTCACCATCCCGTCGAGCCAGCCCATGCCGGCTTGATGCGAATAGAGCCCGGTGACGAGCGCGGCCCGCGTCGGACTGCAGCGCGGCGTGTTGTAAAACTGCGTGAACCGGAGGCCGTCGGCCGCGAGCCGATCGAGGTTCGGCGTGGGAATCTCGCTGCCGAAGCAACCGATGTCGGACCAGCCCATGTCGTCGACGAGCATCACGACGATGTTCGGGCGTGCCGCATCGGCGGCTTTCGCCGAGTCGGGCGCCAGGGTGACGAGCCAACCGAATACGAACCCGAGGGTGGACGTTTTTACCAAGCGTCCGATGAGGGCCAACATGCAAGCGTCTCCCGGCGGCGAAAAGCGGCGAATGCGCGACTGATCATAAGGACCGAACGAAATGCCGTGCAAGCGTTTGCCGCGGCAACGCACGGATCGTTAGTTGCGAATCGGCTTATATTCGGTCGCCGGTAATCGATCCCGGCATGTGGTGGTTTCGACGCCGCGCCTCTCGCTATACTGAGGCTCTGCCGCCGCCCCGTTTCCGCCCGAGTCCCGCCTTTTAAGAGTCGTCGTCCATGCTCACGCCTGCTTCGATCGCCGCGTTGCTTGCGGCTCTGCTGTTGCCGAATACCTCTCCCACGAATATCAACGCCGGCCAAGGTTGGCCGACGTTCCGCGGCGCCGATCGCACGGGCGTGTCGCACGAGACCGGGCTGTTGCAGGAGTGGCCGGAAGGGGGACCGAAACTGTTGAAGGAATACGTCGGCGCCGGCCGCGGTTATTCGAGTTTGGCGATTGCCGACGGCCTGATGATTACGCTCGGCGACGGCCTCAGCACGGCCGCCGAAGGAGACGCCGACGAATATCTTTCGGCGTTCAACTTGGCGACGGGGAAGCAAGTTTGGAAGCTCAAGACCGGCAAACCGTGGGACTCCGGTTCTCCCACGTGGCAAAGTTCGCGCAGCACGCCGACGATCGACGGTAATCGCGTGTACGTCATCACGGCGTTCGGCGATCTGTATTGCGCCGATCTGAAGACCGGCAAAGAGATTTGGAAGAAGAACCTCAAGGACGATTTCGAAGGCAAGAAGGGAGACGGCTGGGGCTACAGCGAATCGCCGACGATCGACGGCGACCGGTTGATCGTGACGCCGGGGGGCGAGAAGTCGACGATGATCGCGCTCGACAAATTGACGGGCAAGCTGATTTGGACGGCCGTGCGCGAGGAAGACCGTGGCGCAGGTCACGCCTCGATCGTCATCTCCGAGGTGGGAGGCGTGAAGGTCTACGTCAACACCACGGCCAGCGGCGCTTTGGGCGTTCGCGCCAACGACGGCAAGCTGATGTGGTCGTTCGAGATCGACAAGACGACCTGCGTCATTCCGACGCCGATCGTGCGGGGCGACCTCGTGTTCTTCGCCGCCGGCTACAAGCGGGGCGGAGGCGCTGGTGCGCCAAGTGCCCGACGGTAAAGGGGGCGTCGAGATGAAGGAGATCTACGGCATCAAGCCGGAACTGGCCAACAAGCACGGCGGCATCGTGCTCGTGGGCGACTACCTCTACGGCGATTCCGACGATCAGGGCATTCCGTTTTGTGCCGACCTGATGACCGGCGAAATCAAATGGAAAGGGCGTATCTCAGGTAAGAAGTCGGCCGCAGTGTGTGCCGCCGACGGTTGCATCTATCTGCACTCCGACGACGGCACCGTGACCTTGGTGAAGGCCGATCCGAAAGAACTACAGGAAGTCGGTACGTTCAAAACGCCCGGCGAAGCAGAACGCCCGGGCTGGATGCATCCCGTCGTCTTCGACGGCAAGCTCTGGGTCCGCGAACAAGACAAGATTTACGTTTACGACGTGAAGAAGTAGCGCTCTTGTTCCCAGGCTCCGCCTGGGAACACAATGACGCGAGGCTCCGCCTCGCTGCTTTCATCCGCGGCAAAGTTGTCGCAGCTTGCAATCTTGCGAACGAGGCGGAGCCTCGTGTCACGGCATTCCCAGGCGGAGCCTGGGAACGAGACTACTTCCCGCGTCTCTTCGCCGGGGCCGGTTTGGGTTCGAGGAAGTCCGGAGCTTCCTTGAGCCTTTCGGCGAGCCACGTCTCGTAGCCTTTCTTGCGGCTGCCGAGATATTTGTACGTGTCGAAGATCTCCGCCTTGCCGAGGATGCGAGGGTCTGCGTCGACCGTGAGGAGTTCGACCATCCGCTTCTTCAACTCGGCGACCTTCGGCTGGTAGAACAGATCGCCGGCCAGATTGTTCACGCACTCCGGATCACGGTCCAAGTCATAAAGTTCGTCGGCCGCTCGCTTCCCGAACGACAAGTCGTAGAAGTGCCCGCCGAGATACTTGAGCAAATCCTTCGAAGGGCTCGGATCGCAGTTGCCGAAGTCGGTCTCCGGGTTGCCGACCGGCCAGCGCTCCGGATGAAAGTTGTGCACGTACAAGAAGTCTTTGGTCCGTAGCGCGCGGACCGGATATCCGAGATCGTTCGGGCGGCCGAGGTCGTGCCGTTCTTTGCCTGCGAGCATTTCATTGCGGTTTTCGATCCAGCCGGATTGTTCGGCGCGGAGAATATTGACCAAGCTCTTGCCGGTCATTTGTTTGTGCGGTTCCAAGCCTGCGAGTTCGAGATAGGTCGGCGCGAGGTCGCGGACGTTGATGAAATCGTTCACGACGCGCCCCGGCTTAACGGCGGCCGGCCAACGCACGGCCATCGGCAGGTGGAAGCCGTCTTCGTGAATCTGCCCCTTCACGTAGGGGAACGGCATTCCATGGTCGCTCGTGATGACGACGAGCGTGTTCTCGGCAAGCTTCGCTTGATCAAGAATCTCCAGCGTGCGGACAATCTGAGCGTCGGCGTATTCGACCTCCACGGCGTAGTCGGCCAAGTCGTGGCGGACGACGTCGCAGTCGGGGAGATAGGCCGGCACTTCGATCTCTTCGAGCTTCTTGCCGAGCCGCACGCCCGAGCGCGGTTCGTAGGCCCGATGCGGTTCTTGAAAGCCCATCCAGAAGCAAAACGGCTTCGTCGCGTCGCGCTGGTCGAGGAACGCTTGGAAATTTTTCGGGTAGTCGAGCTGCCCCATGCCCGCGGCCGGCGGCTGTTGCTTGTGTTGATCAATGCTCGGGCCTGCCGGGTTGCGCGTCCGTCCGCCGATTTTGAAATCGCCCGGGCCCCAACCTTTGCCGGTCAGGCCGACCTGATAGCCCGAGCCTTCCAGCAGGTCCGGATATACGGCGAATTTCGACGGAAACAAACCGCCGTGGCTCACCGCTTCTTCCAGCTGCCACGAGTTCCGCCCGGTGAGCAAGCTTGCTCGGCACGGGCTGCACTTCGGGTTCGAGGTGAAGGCATTACGGAACAGCACGCCTTCCTTGGCGACGCGATCAAAGCCGGGCGTCTTGATCCATTTGCAGCCGTAAGCTCCGGCGTGATTGCCCGACCAATCGTCGAAGATGATGAAGAGAATGTTCGGCGCGGAGCGTCTGCGGCGCGCGAAGTATCGGCATGCGAAGCGCAGCCGACGAGAGCCGCCAGCGTGAAGAGTGCGAAACGGAAGTTCATGGAAGATTGTCTCAGGGAAGTTGCGATATGGTTCCAGCCGTTTTGCCGCGGAAGTTGCGTCCGCGTTCGATCCGCATCATTTCATGGCACGTTGTTGTTTCGCTCGCGCCGGCCGTGGCGGATCGATCGGCACCGGCACGTCGTTTTGTTGCGGCCAACCCGGCGTGCTGCGGCCGTCGTCGACTTGCTTTTGCAGCAGCTGCATCATTTCGGCGACCAGTTCCGGCTTCTCGGCGTACAAGTTCCTAGCCTCGATGAGGTCGTCACGCAGGTTATAAAGTTCCCCCGGCTGGTCGTGGTCCGTGTAGCCGCGCTTCTTCTTCAGCCACTCCGGTTCGCCGAGCGCGGGACTATTGGCCTGCCCGCTCCGTGCGGCGATCAGCACCCAATCGCCGCGGCGAATCGCCAAATGGCCCGAGCCTCCTTGATGGACGAGCGGCAGCCGGGGTTCGACGTCGCCCGAACCGATCATCGCGGACAGGAAACTGACGCTATCCTCCCCGGCATTATTCGGAATTTTTCCGCCGATGACGGCCGCGACCGTCGCCAGGAGGTCGACATGACAAATCGTCCGGTCGCTCACGGAGCCGGCCGGAATTTTGGCCGGCCAACGGGCGACGAACGGCACGCGATGTCCGGCTTCCCAGAGGTCGCGCTTTGCGCCGCGAAGGCCGTCGAGGCTGTGGTGGCCGTATTGCTTGACGCGGTCGTACACGCCGGGCCGTACTTCGTTGCTCACCTCGGGGCCGTTGTCGCTGGTAAAGATGACGAGCGTATCTTCGGCGACGCCGGCTTTCTCCAACGCCGCGAGAACCTGCCCGACGCACCAATCGGTCTGATAGACGAAGTCGCCGTAGTCGCCGACCGCGGTCTTGCCGCGAAACTCCGGGGCCGGCACGACGGGATAGTGGGGCGACGTCAGCGGTATGTAGAGAAAGAAAGGTTGTTTCGTCGCCGCCGTTCGTTCGATGTACCCGACGGCGCGCCGCGTCACTTCCGGCAAGATGTCGACGAGTTTCCAGCCTGCGAGCATTGGACCGGGCCGGTTGAATCCTTCAGCTTCGCCGCCGTCGGGCCGATCGGGAAGGCCGACCGTGCGGTCGTTCTCGAGGAAGCAATACGGCGGGAAGTTCGGCAGGTCGACGCCGAAGTAATAGTCGAACCCGCGCGTGGTCGGAGCGTCGCCGATCGGCTTGGTGAAATCGACGTTGCTGGTGGAGTCGGTTCGTGAAATCGGCGGCTTGCCGTCGACGGTCGGCCAAGTGAGACCGAGATGCCATTTGCCGATCGCGGCCGTCGTGTAGCCGAACCCTTTCAAGAAGCTCGGCACCGTGAGACGATCCGGCGCGATGAGCGGCGGGCCGAAGATGCCGACCACGCCGGATCGCAATCGCGTGCGCCACGCATAGCGGCCGGTCAACAGGGCGTAACGAGTCGGCGAACAAACGCTGCTGGGCGAGTGAGCGTCGGTAAAACGAACGCCTTCGCGTGCAATCCGATCGACATGCGGCGTGGGGATCTTGGAGGGCTTCTTCTTGTAGGCGCCAATGTCGCCGTAGCCCAGATCATCGGCGAGGATGAAGACAATATTGGGCTTGGCCCCAGATTCGGCGACGGCATGTTCTTGTGAACAGAAAAATAGCACGACGGCTGCCAGTGCCGCGCCGATTCTGGAACGTACGCGAGGTGAAAGAGCCGGCACGTCGTCGGACCGGACGTAGACCACGTGGTCGAAGGTTTGGCAAGTTACACACCAGCGGCGACGCATCGCGGTATTCCTCCTCTCGTTGATCTTGCTCACCCAAGCCCGACCCGATGGAGCGTGTCACAATCGGCACACATAGAGATCGAAGGAGCTAAGCTAGGGCATCGTACGTCTGAGCGACGTCTGGTCATGTTCCACGCCGGCCCGCACAAACGCAAACGGCTTTCCGCTAAATCGTTGCCGCGTCGAGTTCTTACGGCATCGGCTCGCACCTAATGGATGTTCGCCATGGAGCAGGGATCGGCGAGTAATTAGAATGACGTCCGGTGTCAAAGTCATCATCCGTATGTCGACCTGCGTTAGCCCATGCCGAGTAATCGAGGCGCCGCCGTCAATTCCGCGAAGCTGATCGATGCGCATACGCGCCTCGGTTTGCATCAGAAGGGCTTGTCGGAGTTGGCGCGCATCGACGTGAAGACCGTCCGCAAGGCCGAACGTGGTCAACGGATCGACATCGCTCCGCTCACACGGTTGGCCTATGCCCTAAATGTCGACCTGCGCGAGCTGGTGCGACCGGACCTCGACGACGACGGCTGGGACGTTCGCGGGCGCGATCTGATCCTGAAGTGGAACCGCCTTTGGGAAGCCCATGACTTGGAAGGAGTCTTGGCCCTCTATCACGATGACGCGGTGTTCTCCATTCCGGGAGCGGAGAACCTCCCCTTCAGCGGCTCCCATCGCGGCAAGGAGCAACTACGAAAACTGCACGTCGACACGTGGGCGACGATGCGGTACGAGCCGATCCGCGCCGAAGAGTTGGAGATCTTCGTCAGCAAAGACGCCGTAACGATGCAAGGAGCTAAAGGGGTTTACTTGCCGAGCGGCGAACTCGTCTATGTCCCGACGGTCCACGTCTTTCTTTTCAAGGACGATCTCATCATCGATCATTCCGTGGCCTACGACACGTTGAAGTTTGCCAAGCAGTTCAACGGTGAAGCTTCGGCCTAACCGAAGAAGCTGCTGGTCGCTCCTCTCTGTTTCTCGTCCTTCTCTTCTGCAGCCGCATCGCGCAGACATATAGATGCGCGGCGGATTATGTTTGGTTTCGGCTTGCACGGCGAACGGCTCGCAACTCACGGCGAAATTTCCGCCGATCGGAAACAGGTGCGACTCTCGCCCCGACTGGTGTTACAATGCCGACGTTGCGGTCGGGAGCAAGCCGGCCGTCTTCGTACCGGGGTTGTGCCGAACGTTTCCGACCGACGAGCGGTCGCGGTAGGGCCGACGACGTGCGAGTTGCCGCCGATCACGGATGTGAGTCGCGTGGGTCGCCGAAGTGCTTCGACGACGGCCGAGAAACTGTTCCCGCACGAAGTCGGCCATATATTCGCCCCGTATTAGCGGCGGCTGTTTTCTTCGCGATTTTCGTAGGTTTCTCGGCCGCCCGTTCGGCGTCGGCCGACGAGTTCGACACGGCCGCAGATCAATTTCGCACCGGTGACTATGCGGCGGCGCTAAAGGCTGCCGAAGCGGCGACAAAGCCTCACTATGCCGAAGCCCGCTGGTGGCAACTGCGGCTCGAATGTTTGAAGACGCTCGGTCGCTATACAGACGGGGCGAAGGCCTTCGAACTCTCGCAACGTCAACATCCGACCGATGCTCCCATCCGCGTAACGGCGTACGACCTCTTGCACTCGCCGGCCGATCCGGGCAGGCGCAAAAGATGCTCGCCGAGCTGATGCGCTTCGCCGAGACCACGCCCTGGCGCTACAGCTCGCCGGAAGATCGCATTGCCGTCGGGCGAGCGGCGACCTTGATGGGCGCCGACGCCCGCGAGGTTCTCGAAACGTATTTCGACGAAGCTCAGAAAATTGATCCCGACCTGCGTGACGGCTATCTCGCCGTCGGCGAGTTGGCGCTGGCCAAGAACGATCTCGCGGTCGCGGCCGACACGTTTCGCGTCAGCCTCAAAAAGTTCGCGGACGATCCGGACCTGCTCTACGGTTTGGCCCGGGCTTTGGAAGAATCTTCGGACGATGAAAGTCACGAGCAGCTGGAAGCGGCGCTGAAGCGGAATCCGCGGCATGTGCCGAGCTTGCTCTATCAAGCTGAAGAAGCTCTCGTGCATGAAGAGTATGACGAAGCCGCCGCGGCCTTGGATGCCGTGGCCAAGATCAATCCCCGGCACCCGCGTGGTTGGGCGTTGCGCGGCGTGCTTTGTCATCTGAAGGCGGATTCGTTCGGCGAGTGGTACTGTCGTGAAGAGGCGCTTGCGCCGTGGGACGGCAATCCCGAAATCGACCATATTCTGGGGGCGAAGCTCTCGCGCGCGTATCGTTTTGCCGAAGGGGCCAAGTATCAACGCCGTGCGCTTCGCAAAGACGCCAAGTATCTCCCGGCCCGCGCTCAACTTGCGCAGGACCTTTTGCGGCTCGGCGAGGCCGACGAAGGTTGGCGGCTCGTCGAAGAGGTGCAACAGGCCGATCCCTACGACGTGCCGGCTTACAACCTGGCGACGCTCAAGGACCGGCTCGACGACTACACCACGCTCACGACGCCGCACTTCAAGCTGCATATGGAGCGGCGCGAGGCGGCCGTTTACGGAGTGCGCGTGTTGGAACTGTTGGAGCGTGCCTGCACGACGCTTGGAAAAAAATACGGCTGGATGCCGCAGCGCCCCGTGACGGTCGAGATTCTCACAAGGCAGCAGGATTTCGCCATTCGCACGTTCGGGCTTCCCGGCGGCGACGGCATCCTCGGCGTTTGCTTCGGCTACGTCATTACGGCGAACAGCCCGGCCGCGCTGGCCGGCAACAACACCAATTGGGAGGCGACGCTTTGGCACGAATACTGCCACGTCGTCACGCTCGAAAAGACCCGGCATCGCATTCCTCGCTGGCTCAGCGAAGGCATTTCCGTCTACGAAGAACGGCAAGCGAACAAAGCCTGGGGCGACCGGCTCGATCGGGATTTGCGAAAGATGATTCTGGCCGGCGAGCTGACGCCCGTCTCGAAGCTCAATGAAGCGTTCCGCCGGCCGAAGTCAGGCGAGCATTTCAACTTGGCGTATTACGAAGCGTCGCTGGCCGTCGAATACCTGGTGGAGTCGCTGGGGCAGGGTACGTTGCAACGCGTGCTCGACGACGTCGGCGCCGGAATGCCGATCAACGAATCGCTCGAGCGCCGCACCGGCTCAATCGCAGGGTTCGACAAAGCGTTCGACAAATACGCCCGCGGAAAGGCCGAAGCCTACGGGCCGAAGGTCGATTGGAGCGAAGAAGATCTGCCGAAAGTGCCGCAGGGGCCTGCCGAGTCGATCGCCTCGTATCTCGCAGAGAATCCGAAGCATTTCCTAGCTCGCCTGCGCTACGGTCGAGCCTTGCTGGAAGAAAAGCAACTCGACAAGGCCCGCACGGTGTTGGAAGCCTTGGTGAGCGACGCTCCGCAATGGGCCGGCGACGAAAGCCCTTACGCTTTGCTGGCGCAAACGCATCGCCGGCGGAAGGACATTGACGCCGAGCGCAAAGTGTTGGAGCAATCGGCCGAGCGCTCGGATGATGCGCTCGAAGCCTATCGACGGTTGATCGAGATGGCCGTCGAGGCGAAAGACACGGCATCCCTCCATCGGAACGTGGAGCGCTATCTCGGCGTGCAGCCGCTCGATGAGTTTGCCTATCGCAGCTTGGCGGAACATACGCCGTTTGACGTCGTCGCGAAGAGCCCGGAAGCCGGTAAGGCCGTGGCCGCGGCACGGTCGCTTTTAGCGCTGGAGCCTGATGACCTTGCGGGCACACACTACTTATTCACGCGACGATTGCATGCCGCCGGCGATGCCGAGGCGAAGCGGCATGCGCTTCTGGCGCTCGAAGAAACTCCCCGGTATCGCGATGCTCAGCGGTTGCTGCTGACGATCGTCGACGGCACTGCGTCAGCGAAGAAGAACGTACCGGCGACGAAACCTGTCACTCCGGCGGTTCCGCCCGCCGCCGCGAAATTGCCGAAGCTCTCGCCGTCGAAGGAACCTCGCAAGCCCACGATGGTAGCCCCATGAGCCAAGCGCATCTGCCGAGTCGTGGATCGTCGCGTCGTCGCATAGGCGGGCTATTCGCCGCGGCCTTGCTCGTGTCGCTCGTCGCCGATTTTGCCGAGGCCCAGCGTCGCTGGCCGCGCCGCACGCCGCAATTCGACCGCAACGGCACGCCGACTTGGGAAGTCGACGCCGAAATGCCCGACGAAGTCTTCACGTTCGTCCGCCTGCGTTACGACTCATCGCACCGCGGCGGAGCCTGGGCGACCGATTACCCGGATGCGGAGTTGAATCTCTCGTACCGTTTGCAACAGCTGACGTCGATGCGGTCGCACCCCGACGGCAAGGTGGTCGACATTCTCGACCCGACGCTCTTCGATCATCCGTTCACGTACATGATTGAACCGGGCGATATCGTGCTTTCCGACGACGAGGCCGCGACGCTCCGAAAGTATTTGCTTCGCGGCGGCTTCCTCATGGTCGACGACTTTTGGGGCGACTGGGAGTGGGACAATTTCCACTTCGCCTTCAAGCAAATCTTTCCCGACCGAGAATTGCAGGAACTCCCGGTCGAGCATCCGGTGTTTCATTGCGTATATCGCTTGAAGGAAAAGCCGCAGGTGCCTTCGATCGGCATGGCTCACGCCGGTCGTGACTCAGGCATCACCTACGAACGGTCCGACGCTCGCGAGCCGCACTACAAAGCCTGCTTCGACGACAAAGGCCGCATGATGATGATCGTCTGCCACAACACCGACCTCGGCGACGGTTGGGAACGCGAAGGAGAAGACCCTTGGTACTTCAAAGAGTTCTCCGAGAAAAAGTCGTATCCGCTGGGGATCAATATTTTGTTTTATCAGTTCACGCATTGATCGATCGAGTTGAACCACAGAGACACGGAGAAGAGACAGAAAATGGAGCCGCGGATGAACGCAGATGCACGCAGATTGGAATCTTCCTTTCTTCTCATCTGCGTCTATCCGCGTTCATCTGCGGTTTCCAAGTGCTTCTGCGCCTCTGTGGTGGAATAAGACCTGAAAGAGAATTCGATGTCGCTCACGTACGAAGAAGAACAGGCCGCGGTCGAGCAATTGCGTAACTCCCGGGCTCGGGTCGACGCCGAACTCGGCAAGGTCATCGTCGGTCAGAAGGAGGCGGTCGAGCAGTTGCTGATCGCCCTTTTCGCCGGCGGCAATTGCTTGCTCACCGGAGCGCCGGGCCTTGCCAAGACGTTGCTCGTGAAATCGATCGCGCAGGTCTTTCATTTGAAATTCCAGCGCATTCAGTTTACCCCTGACCTGATGCCCGCGGACATCACGGGCACGGAAATTCTGCAAGAGACCGACGAAGGACGCCGAGCCTTGGCCTTCGTGCGCGGACCCGTGTTTACGAACGTCCTGCTGGCCGACGAAATCAATCGTACGCCGCCCAAGACGCAAGCCGCGTTGCTCGAAGCCATGCAAGAGCATCAAGTCACCGCCGCCGGCGTTCGCTACCCGCTCGATATTCCGTTCTTCGTGCTGGCGACGCAGAACCCGATTGAAATGGAAGGCACCTATCCGCTGCCGGAAGCGCAGCTCGATCGGTTCATGTTCAACGTCGTGATCGACTATCTGCCGGAAGACGACGAAGTGGCGGTGGTGAAACAGACGACGTCCCGCCGGCCCGACCCGATCGAGCCGCTGTTCACGGGGGACGACGTGCTGCGATTCCACGAGATCGTCCGCCGGGTCCCCGTGGCCGAGGAAGTGATTCGCTACGCCGTGCGGCTCGCGGCGATCAGTCGGCCGGGTCAACCGAACACGCCCGAGTTCGTCAAGCAATGGGTGAGTTGGGGTGCGGGAACCCGCGCTGCGCAAAACCTGATCCTCGGCGCGAAGGCTCGAGCCTTGCTCGCCGGCCGCGTGCATGCCACGGCCGACGATATTCGAGCGTTGGCGCTCCCCGTCTTGCGGCATCGCGTCTTGGTGAACTATCGGGCCGAAGCCGAAGGCGTGACGGTCGACAACGTCATCCGCCGCCTGATCGAACAAGTCCCCGGTCCCACGGCGGAGCGCTGATTTATTGAAAGATTGTGACTGCTCCCTTCTCCCCTTGTGGGAGAAGGTGCCGCGAAGCGGCGGATGAGGGGCCGGTCCAGGGCACAAGTAGTCGAAAGAAACAAAGCCGGAATAACTTCTGACCCCTCACCCCCGCCCCCTCTCCCACAAGGGGAGAGGGGAGTGAGTTTCAAGCAACTGAACAAATGTCCGAAGCCTCGACGACAACTACGCCGCCTCCGGCCGGCAATTTTCTCGATCCCGCGGCTCTGATGCGCATCAAGCATCTTGAGTTGCGGGCTCGCGTCGTCGTCGAAGGCTTCTTTTCCGGTTTGCATCGCAGCCCGTACCATGGGTTCTCCGTTGAGTTCACCGAGTATCGCCAATACACCCCCGGGGACGATCCTCGCTATCTCGATTGGAAGCTCTTCGCGCGCAGCGATCGCTACTACATCAAACGTTTCGAAGACGAGACGAATCTCCGTTGCCACTTGGTCGTCGATTTCAGTCGATCGATGGACTACGGCTCGCTCGGCTACACGAAGGCAGACTACGCTCGCACGTTGGCGGCGACGCTGGCCTACTTCCTCTACGGTCAGCGCGACGCCGCAGGCCTGACGACCTTCGACGACAAGCTGCTCGACTTCTTGCCGCCGCGTTACCGCGCCGGTCATCTGCGGCGCTTGATGCTGCTGCTCGAAAGGGCCGCCGCGGGCACGGCCACGAGTTTGCACAAGCCGCTGGAGCGCGTGGCCGAGTTGTTGCGCAAGCGGGGCGTCGTCGTCGTCGTGTCCGATCTGTTGGCCCCGCTCGACGGACTGGCCGAACAACTCGCCGCCCTCGTCTCGCGCGGCACGAAGTTACGCTCTTTCAAGTGCTTGATCCGGCCGAGACGAGTTTCGAGTTCACCGATCCGGCGCTCTTCGTCGACGTTGAAAGCGGACGCGAATTGTACGTCGACCCGCAGGCGACGCGTCGAGAATATCTACGTCGTTTCGGCGAGCACCAGCGGCAACTTCAACAGACGGCCGACCGCTTGGGAATCGACCTACTGCGACTCTCGACCGATCGTCCGTTGGAACATGCTCTCTTCGACTTTCTGCAGGCTCGCAGTCGGCGCGGTCGTACGACGCGGCGGCGCGGGCAGTCGTCGACCTCGGGATCGGCCGGAGGTCGCGCATGAGCTTTCTCGCGCCGTGGTTCGTCGTCGCCGGAGTCGCGGCCGTCGGGTTGCCGGTGCTGTTCCATTTCTTTCGCCGCACGCCGCGCGGACGGATGCCGTTCAGCACGCTGATGTTTCTCACTCCGTCGCCGCCGCGCGTCACGAGCCGCAGCAAGCTGGAGAATTGGCCGCTGCTCTTGATGCGCGCCGGGGTCCTCGTGCTGTTGGCGTTGGCGTTCGGTCGGCCGCTCTGGCGGCAGTTGATGGAATCGCAAACGACCGAACCGGCCGGAGCGCGGACCGTTCTCTTGGTCGATACGAGCGCGAGCCTGCGGCGTAGTGATCTTTGGTCGTGCGCGGTAAGCGAAGTCGCAGCGCTCGGCGGACGCCGCCGGTCCGCACGACGAACTCTCGCTCGTCGCATTCGACGGCACGGCCCGCAATTTGGTGACGTTCGACGCCTGGCTGCGCCGCGCCGCTCGGAGAACGACCGGCCTTGGTGAAAGCCGCCCTCGCCGAGACGTCGCCGAGCTGGCAAGCCACGCGCTTAGACGAAGGGTTGATCGCCGCGGCCGATCTGCTCGAAGCGACGACGCATGCCGATAAGGCCGACGCTCCGACCCGCACGAAACGCATCGTGCTGGTGTCCGACCTGCAAAGTGGTGCTCGCACCGCCGGGCTGCAGCGTTATGAATGGCCGAAATCGATCCCCGTGCAAATCGTCGCCGTCGCCGGAAGTGCGACGAACGCAGGTCTGCACGCGGCCGACGTCGACCCGACTGCGGGCCAAGCCGACGACGCCAAATTGCGGCCGCGCGTGCTTGTGACGAATGCGGCCGGTTCGCAGGCGCGAGCAGTTTCAATTGACGTGGCAAGCGACCGATCCGACGAAGCCGCTCCCGGCCGATTTGGCCAAGCCGCTGGATGTTTACGTGCCGCCGGGCCAATCGCGCGTTGTTCGCGCTCCGACTCTGCCCCCCGGAGATACGGCCAAGCTCGTATTGACGGGCGACGACGATACGTTCGACAACGTGCTCTGGCTCGTTCCGCCGACGCGCGATCGCGTGCGGATCCTGCATTTGGCCTCCGAACCGGCCGACGAACCGCAGACGTTGCGCTACTTCTTGGAGCGCGCGCTGGGGGACGGCGACGCACGGCGGGCCGTTGTGGTTGAGACGATCGATCCGCACGCCGCGGGCATTCGTACTCCGACATCGGCCGATTTGGCCGACGTCGCGCTCGTGGTCGTCGTGCATGTAGAAGTGCGCTGCCGGACGCTTGGCGGATGCACTCGGCGGTTGGATCGAACGAGGCGGCCTCGCGCTCGGCGTCCCGTTGACCGCAAGCGCCGCCGGTTGCGCGGTGTACTGCCTGAGAGCTTGGCCAAGCCGGACGCAGTTCGCGTCGCCGAAGGAGATCGCTCGCGCGAGTACTGCGCTGTTGAGCGACGTCGACCTCAAACATCCGCTTTTTTGCGCCGCTCAATGATCCGCGATTTTCCGACTTCACGAAAATTCGCTTTTGGCGGCACCGCAAGCTTTCGTTCGATCCCGCCGCGTCGAGTGAGTTTAAGGTCGCGGTGCGTCTTCGATTCGGGCGACCCGGCCTTCGTCGAAATCCCGCGGCGCCGGCCGCGTCGTACTTATTGCAAGCGGTTGGCATCCTCGAGAAAGCCAGCTCGGCGTATCGAGCAAGTTCGTCCCGTTGGTCAATACGCTCATCGAGCTGGGGCGTAATCGGCCGCCGGTCGCTGCGAGTTACGAAACCGGCGAACCTGTCGCGATCGTCGAACCTACAGCCGTTGCCGATGCGGAGAAGAAGGAAACGAAGCCGGTCGTTCGCACCGTTTCCGGGCCGCAAGGCAAGTCGACGACGCTGGCAGCCGACGCCGCACAATTTACGCCCGACGAAGGGCCGGGAATTTACGAACTGCGCTTGCCTGCGGGCGTGCGGCGGATCGCCGTCAATTTGCCGGCGGAAGAAGCGAAGACCGCGCCGCTGCCGGTCGAATCGCTGGAAGCGCTCGGCGTCCGTTTGGTGCGCGACGATGCCGCGCCGACGGAAGCGACGATGGCGGCGCAGCGGACGTTGCAACTCGAAGAAATGGAATCGCGACAACAGCTCTGGCGACCGCTCTTGGCGGCGGCCGTCGTATTGCTGGTCGTGGAAACGTGGTTTGCCGGACGAGCCGCGCGGCGCGAATCGACGGCGCTCGGCGGAGTCGTTCCGGCGACGGGAGAGGCGGCCCTATGAGAGACTACGTACCAATTGGCGACGAACTTCGCGGCGTGGCCTGGCGCATACGGCTGCGGACTTTGTGGCGATCGCTCATCGGCGTATGGTTGGCGGCGCTGGCCCTGACTTGGTTCCTTGCATTCATCACCCGCGGGCGAGTCTCGAACGTCGCCCTGTTTTCGTTCGCGGCAAGCGTACTCGGTGCGGCGTTTGTCGTCGCTTTAGTCGTTTTATTGCGCCGCTTCCGGCTGCGCGAAGTCGCGCTGCGTGTGGAACGTCGCTATCCCGAATTGGAAACGAAACTATTGGCGGCGTACGAGCAGGAACTCCGCTCGCCGCCGGGCACGCGCGGATTTCTCGAAGAAACGGTGATTCAACAAGCTCGCACGCATGCGCTGACGCACGATCGCTGGCGGCCGACCGTTTCGCCGCGGCAGTTGACGACCTGGGGGCTGCTGCAAGGAATCGTGTTGGCGTTTCTGCTCGTCAATTGGAGCTACATGGCCGCGGCGACATGGCGGACCGCTCCCGGGCTACCGATCGCGCAATCGCCGCAGAATGAAGACGCCGGCCCCGCGGCGCCTCTGGAAGTCGTCGTCGAACCGGGCAACGTCGAGCTCGAACGGGGTAGCGATCTGCTCGTGCTCGCACGGTTTGCCGATCCGGCGCGGTTGCCGGCCGCGGCGATGCTGGCGACCGCCGATGCGGCGGGCGAAAAGCAATGGCCGCTCGTGCAAAGCCTCGGCGATCCGATCTTCGCCGGCCGCGTGCCCGAAGTGCGGGCGGATTTGAAGTATCGCGTATCGTTCGCCGCGCAGACCACGCAAGAATTCACGGTCACCGTGTTCGACTTTCCGGAGCTTGAGCGGGCCGATGCGGAGATCACCGCGCCGTCGTACACGGAGTTGCCGCCGAAACGTATCGAAGACGTGCGCAGTGTGAGTCTGATCCAAGGAAGCGAATTGAAGCTCCTTTGCCGGTTGAACAAACCGGTGCCGACGGCGCGGCTCGTGCCGTCGGAAGGAGACGCCGTCGCGCTGGAGCCCGCCAAAGACGATGCGGTGCTCGTGGTCGCCTCTTGGGTGCCGGCGGCGAGCGGGCGTTACAAGCTCGAGCTGGTCGACGATCGCGGCCGGAAGAACCGCCGCGAAGAAGAGTTCGTCGTCGAAGTGTTGCCGAACCGGCCGCCGGAGTTGAAGCTGATTTTCCCGAAGCAAGACGTCGGCGTGTCGCCGTTGCAGGAAGTGCCGCTGGAGGCGGAAACGACCGACGATTTCGGCGTCGTTCGTTGGGGAATCGCGTACGAGCTCACCGGCAAGAAGCCGCAGAGCATTACGCTCGGTGAAAAGCTGCCGGGAAAAGATCGCAGCCGAGGCACGCATCTGCTGGCCTTGGAGGAATTGAAGGCCGTGCCCGACGAACTGCTCGCGTGGCACGCCTGGGCCGAAGACCTTGGACCCGACGGCAAAGTACGACGTACGACGAGCGACATCTTCTTTGCCGAAGTGAACCCGTTCGAGGAGATTTTCCGTTCGATGTCGGCCGACGGCGGCACGCCCGCCGCCTCGCAACAGACGCCGGCCGACGAAGCGGCCAAGTTGCAAAAGGAAATCATTTCGGCGACGTGGAACCTGCGTCGTCGCGAAACGGCCGAGAAGCCGTCGTCGCAGTACGCGGCTGATGCGCAAGTGATCGCCGAAGCGCAGCAGAAGGCGATCGAATCTCTGGAGAAAATGAAAGAACGGCTCCGCTCGCCCGACGCGATGAAGACCGTCGCCGAGATCGAGAAGCTGATGCAAACGGCGCGTGCCGAACTGACGAAGGCCGCCGAGCAGAATTCGCTCGATCCGCTTGGTCCGGCACTCGCCGCGGAGCAGGCTGCCTATCAAGGGTTGCTCAAACTGAGAGCCCGTGAGACCCGTATCACCCGTTCGCGCAATGCCCAAGGCGGCGGCGGGCAGCAAAGTGCCGCAGGTCAAAGACTCGATCAACTCGAGCTCGACGACGAAGAGAATCGCTACGAACAACAATCGCGAGCGGCCAATCCCCAGGAGACGCCCGCGGCCCGTGAGCGAGAGGAATTTCTCAATAGGCTGCGGGAGTTGGCTCGTCGGCAAGAAGACTTGAACGAGAAGATCAAAGAAGCTCAGGCCGCGCTGGAGGCGGCTCGTGACGCGGCGGAGAAGGAACGTGTCGAGCGGCAGCTCAAGCGGCTGCGCGAAGAGCAACGTGACCTCTTGCGCGACGTCGACCAATTGCAAAACAAACTGGAACAGCCGGAGCACAACCAGCCGCTGACGGAGCAAAGTAAGCAATTGGAACAAACGCGAGAGAACGTCCGCGAAGCGTCCGACGCTTTGGAGAAGGGGCAGACGTCTCAAGCCCTGGCGGCCGGAACGTGCGCCGAATCGGGGCTCGACAAGCTCCGCGAAGACTTCCGCAAGCAAACCGCCGGTCGATTCGACGAAGAAGTGCGCGACCTCTTGGATCGAGCGGAAAAGCTTGACCAACGTCAACAAGAGATCGGCCAAGAGCTGACCCAGGAAAAGCAGCCCGCTAAACCAGAAGGAGGTTTGCGACCGCGCGATGCGCAGCCTGCAGCCGATCTGGCTCAGCGATTGGCCGAGCAGCAACAAGAACTCGCCGGCGTGCTGGAGCAGGCTCGCGAGATCACTCAGCGTGCGGAGAGCAACGAGCCGTTGCTATCTAAGGAACTTTACGACGCCGTACGCGAGGCGCATCAGAAGCAGACGACTCAGGCCGTGGATATCTTGCGGCAATTGGTCGAACACAAATTGCCGGAAGAGGCCAAAAAGGTGGAGCCGCGGGCTCGTGAAGGGATCGGCCAATTGCGGCAACGGATCGAGAAAGCCGCCGAGGGGGTGTTGGGAGACGATGTCGAAAGTTTGCGACGTGCAAAAAGTGAAGTCGATCGGTTGGCTCAGGCCTTGGGTGAGGAGATGGATCGTCAAAGCCCCGGCTCGCGGCGTGCCGGTGAAGAGTCGCAAGATGACGCTTCATCGCCGGGCGGCGAAGGAGAACCTTGCTCCGAAGCACCGCAGAACGGCCCGAAGTCCGGCATTGATAACAAGACGGCTCCCGCGAAACCCTCGGGAGAAGGTCGTGCGCCGGAGCAAGATCGCGGCGCTGGTCGCAAAGGAGAGGCAGGGCAAAATCAGGCGGAGCGAAATTCGCAGCAGCAGGGCCAAGAGGGAGAAGGTCGTCGACAAGGTGAGAATGGCGAACAGTCGTCTGAGAGATCGCCGGGGGAAGGCATGCAACCCGGCGGCGAACGTGAAGGCCGGCAACCGGGAAAGGGGCAACAGCCGGGAGAAGGTCAACAGCCGGCTGAGGGGCGTGGCCAAGGGCAACAGCCGGGGAAGGGCAGCGGTCAAGGGCAACAACCGGGACAAGGCCAAGAGGGTTCACCGTCGGGTCAGGGTTCGCAACCGGGGCAAGGTTCGCAACCCGGCGGGCAAGGACAATCGTCGTCGTCGCAACAAGCGGCGCAAAACCCCAGCGGCTCGTCGGCCGGGCGTTCGGCCGGTTTGCGCGGCTCGCGAGCTGCGTCGGGCGACGGCGGCTCCGCGGGAGAATCAAGTCGCGGCAGTGAGGATGCCGGAGACGCCGAGCCTCGCTCGGCGGACAATTTGCAGCCCGGAAATCGGCGGCCCGGTCAGCCGCGCGGAGATGATCGCAACGCAAACGGTGCTCAAGCCGGAACCGGCGGCCATGAAGTGCTTACCGGCGCCGATTGGCGCGAGTGGTCGGACGCCTTGCGCAACGTGGAAGAGTTCGTGCCCGGCACGCGGCTCCGCGGTGACGCGGCCCGAGTTCGCGAACAGGCGCAGGCTCTGCGGGCCGAAGCCAAGCGGCATTCGAAACCGCCGAATTGGGACTTGGTGCGCGAGCAGGTGTACGAGCCGCTCGTCGAACTGCAGCAGCAACTTAACGAAGAACTGCTGCGACGCGAATCGCGCGAGGCGGCGGTGCCGCTGGATCGCGATCCGGTGCCCGACCAGTTCGGCGAGGCCGTGCGGCGCTATTACGAACGACTCGGGAGCGGTCGATGAACGGCGACGCCGTCGGCTTGTTCGCCGCATTGGCTTGGGGCGCTCCGCAATGGGCGTTTCCCGCGGGCATATTGTTGGCCGCGGCCGTGGCGACGCTCGTCTGGGGCTACTCGCACACATCGGGCACGCGCCGCGTACGGCTGACGGCCGCATTCCTCAAAGCCGCGGGCGTCACGATCTTGGTCGCGCTCTTGGTCGATCCGCTTTGGTCGTCGTCGCGCGTCCGTCCCGGGGAAAACCTGGTCGTCGTGCTGGTCGACGACAGTCAAAGCATGCAGATCCGAGGACGCGACGAAGCCCGCTCGCCTGCCGATATTTTCGGCGAAACGCTGGCCGACGATCGGAGCCCATGGCTCGTCCGCCTGAAGCAAGATTTCGATGTGCGGCGATACGCCTTCGGCGAGCGCTTAGAACCTCGCGGCGAATGGCAAACCCTCAAGTTCGACGGCCGCCGCTCGTCGCTTTATGAGTCGCTGGCCGCAATGAAAGCTCGGTTTGCGGACCGGCCGTTGGCGGGCGTGATCGTCTTGAGCGACGGCGCGGCTACCGATGCCGCGCCGCCGGAACTCTTCGCCGATATGCCGCCCGTCTATCCCGTGCTGCCGCCGGAAACTTCGCCGGCAGCCGACGTCGCGCTGGCCCGCATTTCGACGACGCAGACCGGCTTTGAAGACGCCCCGGTCACCGTAGTCGCCGAAGCTGCACGCGGTGGCGCTCGCCGGAGAATCGCTCACTTGCGAACTCGTCGACGAAGCCGGCAAGGTCGCGGCGACGCAGGTTCAGAAAGTCGACGAGCCCGACGCCCGCCCGGCGTTTCGCTTCCAATTCCGCCCGGAGAAGGCGGGCCTCTCATTTTACAAAGTGCGCGTTGCGCCGACTTCGCAACTTGCCGCATGGACCGATCCGAAGAAGAGCCGTGAAGCCACGCTCGCGAACAACGAGCGGCTCGTGCAGGTCGATCGGCCGAGCGGCCCGTACCGGGTACTCTACGTCGGCGGCATGCCGAACCCCGAGCACAAGTTCCTCGGACGTGCGTTGGTCGAAGATCGGCAAATCGAACTCGTGTCGCTGCTGCGGATCGCACGGCGGGAGCCAAAGTTCGATTTCCGTTCCCGTTCCGGCGAGACGACCAACCCGCTGTTCCGCGGCTTCGACAAGACCGACGACGAAACCGAACGCTACGATCAGCCGGTGTTCGTACGGCTCGGGACGAAGGACGAAAGCGAATTGCGAGACGGCTTCCCGAAGTCGGCCGAGCAATTGTTCGCGTATCATGCCGTCGTGCTCGACGACGTGGAAGCGGCCATGTTCACGACGGATCAGATGTCGTTGCTGGCGCGTTTCGTTTCGGAACGAGGCGGCGGGTTGCTGATGCTCGGCGGCGTCGATTCGTTCGAAAAAGGAGGCTTCGCGAAGACGCCCGTCGCCGACGCTCTGCCGGTGTATTTGCAGCGCACGACCGCGCCGCGCGCTCCGTCGCCGGTCGGGTATCGCTTCGAACTCACGCGCGAGGGGCGATTGGAGCCCTGGCTGCGGCTGCGGGCCAACGAAGCCGACGAGCAAAAACGTATCGACGCCATGCCGCCGTTTCGCACGTTGAATCAGGCCTCGGGCATCAAGCCCGGCGCATGTGCTGGTCGCCGCCGTCGACGGTTCGGACGTCCGGCATCCGGCGCTGGTCGAGCAGACCTACGGCCGCGGACGTGCGCTGGCGCTGTTGATCGGCGACATGTGGCGGTGGCGCTTGCAGGTTGATCCGGAGAATCAAGATCTGGAGAAAATGTGGCGGCAACTCGTCCGCCGGCTCACGTCCGACGTACAAGGTCGCGTCGCCGCGACGGTCGATCGGTCGACCGGCGATGCGGGCCAAGCGATGCGAATCGCCGTGCGCGTGCGTGACGTGGAGTATCGCCCGGCCGACAACGTGCAGCTTGAGCTCGCGGTCGTCGGGCCCGACGGGAAGCGGATCGTCGTCGACGTCGAGCCGAGTCGACGCGAAGCCGGTCTTTACGAAGCGACGTACGTACCACGGTCGCCCGGAGCATATCGAACTGAAGTCAAAGCGTCCGCCGGCGACGGCGCCGTGATCGGCGGTTCCGAAGCCGGTTGGACCGACGACGCCTCGGCCGACGAATTCGCCCGGCTCGAGCCGAACCGAACGGCGCTCAAGGAACTCGCCGAGCGCACCCGGGGCGAAGCGGTCGAACTGAAAGATCTGGAATCGTTCGCCGCCGGCTTGGCCGCGCGACCTGCCCCGGAAACCGTACAGGCCTTGTTCCCGCTGCGGCACGCTTCGTGGTTATTTGCGTTGGCCGTTTGCTGCTTGGCCGGTGAATGGGGACTGCGGCGCTGGAGGGGCTTGCCGTGATCGCGATGAAGCGCAGCACCGGATTCGTCGCTTTTGTTATCTGCTTGGCGGCGCTAGGTAGCTCGGCCGCGCCGGCAAACGATAAGCCTCGCGAAGCCGCGACGCTCCTCGTCGTGGTCGGCGCGGCGGGCGACGAAGAGTACGGCAAAATCTTCGCCGACGAAGCCGAGCAATGGCGCAAGACGGCGGCCTCCGGCGACGTGCGACTTACGCTGATCGGAGCAGCCGGCGAATCCGAGCCCGCCGCAAGCGGTTCGGCCGACAAAGACCGGCTGCTCAAGGCGATCGCCGAAGAAGCGAAGACCGGCGATTCGCCGCTCTGGCTCGTGTTCATCGGCCACGGCACATTCGACGGCCGCACCGCCGCGTTTAATCTCCGCGGCCCCGACCTGACGAGCGACGCTTTGCAGCAAGCCTTGAAAGACGTCCGTCGTCCGACGATCGTCGTCGATACCACGGCCGCCAGCGCGCCGTTTCTCACGGCTCTCTCGGCCCCCGGACGCGTGATCATCACGGCCACGAAAAGCGGGCAAGAACGCAACTATGCTCGCTTCGGCCGATATTTCGCCAAACGCATCGGCGATCCTGCGGCCGACCTCGATAAAGACGAGCAGACTTCGCTCTTTGAAGCCTTCCTCGCCGCCTCGCGCGACACGGCCGAGTTCTACAAAAGCGAAGGTCGCATCGCGACGGAGCATCCGTTGCTCGACGACGATGGCGACGGCCGCGGCGTCCGGGGCGACTTCTTCCAACGCGGCAAGCTCGTCAAACGCCCGAGCGGTGAAACGGCCGTCGACGGCGAGCGGGCCCGTCGCCTGCACTTAAGTCCCGCCGCCGCCGATCGAGCGCTCACCGCGGCGCAGCTCGCCGAGCGCGACCGCTTGGAAGACGAACTCGCCGCGCTGCGCGCGCGTAAAGCCGAACTTTCTGCGCAGGACTACTTAACCAAGTTGGAGCGCGTCTTGGTCGCTATCGCGCGAATCTCGCTGGAAAAGTCGACAAACCGGTGACGATCAAATCGGCTTAGCTACACGGTCTTCGGAGTTCGTGAATGTTCTATATAATCCGCGCGGCCGCCGCTCGTAGACGCTCGCGCTCCCGCCGCCTATCTTAGGCGTTGCTGCGTTCGCTCATCGTTGCGTTCGCCGTCCGCTTCGCCGCTCCCGCCTGTTCGCATCTCGCCTCTTTAGCATCCCGCCTTGCTTCGTCTCTTGCTCGTCGGAGGTCGCCGTGCGCCGCCTCGTCGTCACCACGTTGCTCTGCGCGGCCGCATCGCTTTTGAGCCGAGCTTCGCCCGCCGCGGAAGCTCTGCGGCCGCTCGACCTTCGCTTCGCGCCTCCCGCGCCGCAGTCGCTCTCCGCGGACGCCGCGCTGCCTGAGGAAGAGCCGAACTTCCAGCGTCACGTCGTGCCGCTGTTCGGTCGCTTGGGTTGCAACGGCCGCTCCTGCCACGGCTCGTTCCAAGGGCAGGGGGGCTTCCGCTTCTCGATGTTCGGCTACGACTTCCAAACCGATCACGACGCGCTCCTCAAGCCGGTCTCGAAAGAGCAAGGCCCGCGAGTCGACGCGAAGTCCGCTCCGCAAAGTCTGCTCCTCCAAAAGCCGACGAGCGACGACGACCACGGCGGCGGAAAGCGGTTCGAAGTGGGCGGCTGGGAATATCGTGTCCTTCGCCGCTGGATCGAAGCCGGCGCGAAGAACGACGCTCACCCGCGCATCGCGCTCGAAAAGCTCGAAGTCTCTCCCGCCGAAATCGTCTTTGCCCGCCAAGGTTCGCTCCCCGCCGTTACCCTTCGCGTCGTCGCTCATTGGAGCGACGGCACCGCCGAAGACGTCACGAAGCTCACGCGCTTCTCGTCGAACGACGACGGCACGGCCGCGGTCGATTCCGACGGCGTCGTTCGTTCCGCCGGCCCCGGCTCCACGTACGTCGTCGCCTGTTACGATTCCGGCGTCGTCTCCGTCCCCGTCTTGCGGCCGGTCTCCGATCGCGTCGGCCCCGCCTATCCCCACGTGCCCGCTCCGACGAAGATCGACGAACTCGTCGTCGCCAAGCTCCGTAAGCTCGGCATCGTTCCTTCCGAACTCGCGACCGACGCCGAGTTTCTCCGCCGCGTGAGTCTCGATATTTGCGGCACGCTCCCTGCGCCCGCCGAGGCCGCTGCGTTTCTCGAAGACGAATCGCCCGACAAACGCCGCCGCAAGATCGACGAGCTGCTCGCGCGCCCGAGTATCCGCTCTGGTGGGCGACGAAACTCTCCGACCTCACCGGCCTCAACGCTCCGGCCCAACTCGGCAGCACGGATTACGGCCCGCTCGTCGGCAAGCAATGGTACGACTGGCTTCATCGCCGCCTCGCCGACAACGACGGCTACGACCGCATCGTCCGCGGCATCGTCCTCGCCGTGAGCGTTCAGCCGGGCGAAACGTACGACGATTACGCCGCGCGGCAAACCTCGTACTTGCGGAAAGATTCGCCTGAGGATTTCACCGCGCAGCCGTGGATGCCGTACTACTGGTTCCGCGGCAATCTCAACACGCCCGAAGAGAAGGCGCTCGGCTTTGCGTACAGCTTCCTCGGCGTTCGGCTCGATTGCGCAGTGCCACAAGCATCCCTTCGATCGCTGGTCGCAGCAAGACTTTCGAGACTTCACGCAGTTCTTCGCTCGCGTGTCGAAAGGCGTTCACCCCGAGCGGGCCGACGACAAAAAAGCTTTGGAAGAAAAGCTCGAAACCGTGAAGCTCGACACGGCCGCTAAACGACGTCAGACGTTTTGGAAGTGGGCCGGCGAAGGAAAGTCCACGCCCTGGCCGGAGGTGTTCATCGCCGCTCCCGACGCGGCGAAGAAAGGGAAATCCGCGGCGCCGGCGCGGCCGTTGCGTTTGCTCGGCGGTCGCGAAGTGACGCTCGCCCCCAGCCAAGATCCGCGCGCGCCGGTCCTCGAGTGGATGCTGGAGAAAGACAATCCGTACTTCGCCCGCGCCTTGGTCAATCGCGTCTGGGCCCATTATTTCGGCGTCGGCATCGTGCAACCGGCCGACGATGCGAACCTCGGCAATCCGCCGAGCAACAAGGAACTGCTCGAGTATCTTTCCGCAGGCTTCGTCGCCTCCGGCTACGATCTGAAATGGCTGCATCGCGAAATCACCGTGAGCGACGCCTATCAACGCTCCTGGCGGCCCAACGATACGAATCGGCACGACGAGCGGCTCTTCAGCAGGGCCCTTGTGCGGCGCTTGCCGGCCGAAGTCGTCGGCGATGCTTTGAAGCTCGGCACGGCGTCGGCCGCCAAGCTGAAATCGCAATCGGAGAAAGATCGCCGCGCCCGCTACATCGCGCAGCAGCGCCGGCCTACGAGCGGGCCTTGGAGTACGGCATGATGGTGTTCGGCAAGCCGATCAACAAGACGAACTGCGATTGCGAACGCGATCCGCAGCCGTCGCTGTTGCAGTCGGTGTATCTGCGGAACGACGTCGACTTGCGCACGACGCTCGCCCGCGCCGACGGCTGGCTGAAAACCGTGCCGCAGGATGCGACGGTCGCGGAGTTGGTCGACGAAGCCTACTTGCGGCTCTTCAGCCGCCGGCCGACGGACAAGGAACGGCAACGCTGCGCGGCCCACTTCGCGGAAGTGAGCGACCGCCGTGAAGCGCTCGAAGATTTGCTCTGGGCTCTGATCAACACGCAGGAGTTCGTGACGAATCACTGACCGCCCCGGGGCCGCCGAATTCTCTCCTCGCCCCTTGTGGGAGAGGGGCCGGGGGTGAGGGGTAACTGAGTCCTGTCGCAAAGAAATTATCTGATGACGACCATCTCGCTCGACAAGACTTTCTCACGCCGCCGCCTCTTGCAAGCCGGCTACCTCGCCGGCGTCGGCCTGACTCTCGGCGACTATTTCCGCCTGGCCGCGGCCTCGGAACCAAAGTCGGCGTCGTCGAAGGGCGCGCAACGCGGCACGGCCGACGCCGTGATTCTCCTGCATCTCGCCGGCGGACCCGCTCATCTCGACACGCTCGATATGAAGCCCGACGGCCCGGCCGAAGAGCGCGGGCCGTTCGCGCGGATCAAAACGCGCATCGCCGGTCTCGACGCTTGCGAGCACTTGCCGAAGCTCGCCGCGGCCATGGATCGGTTCACGCTCGTGCGCGGCATCAGCCATTCCACGGGCGACCACCTCTTGGCGAATCAGTTTTTGTACTCCGGTAACAAGCCGAGCGCCGCGGTGCCGTTTCCCGCCGTCGGCAGCGTGATGACGAAGGAGCGTCCGTCGAGCGACGAACTGCCGTCGTTCGTCGTCGTTCCCAATTCCGACGCCAATCCCGGTTTCATGGGCGTGGAGTACGCGCCGTTCAAAACGGCCGCCGTTCCCCAGGCCGGCAAGCCGTTCGAAGTTCGCGGGCTCTCGCTTCCCGAAGGCTTAACGGTCGAGAAGTTTCTGCAACGTGATCGTTTGCGGGCCGATCTCGATACGGCGATGCGCCCGTCGACTCGGGCAGCGACGTGCTCGACGGCCTGGATCGCTTCGGCGCGAAAGCCACGACGATGATCCTTTCCTCCACGGCTCGCGAAGCGTTCGACGTCGGTCGCGAATCGCCGGCCGTCGCCAAACGATTCGAAGCGAACGATTTGGGGCAAAGTTGCCTGCTCGCGGCGCGGCTCGTGGAGCGCGGCGTGCGGTTCGTCAGCGTCACGCACGACGGTTGGGACACGCACACGGAAAATTTCGAGGGGCACAAGAAGCTGCTCGCGCCGTTCGATTCCGCGATCACGGCCTTGGAAGCGACGCTCCGCGAAAAAGGCATCTTGGACCGCACGCTCGTCATCGCCACCGGCGAATTCGGTCGCACGCCGACGATCAACAAGCATCAAGGCCGCGATCATTGGCCGCGCACGATGTGGACGCTCATGACCGGCGGCGGAGTAAAACCCGGCCGTTTGGTCGGCGGCACCGACCGCAAAGGTCACGGGCCCGACGACGCCACGCATCTCAAGCCCGACGATCTCGCGGCGTCGATCTTTCACGCGCTGGGAGTCGACCACAAGCTCGAATACCATACGAAGACCGGCCGCCCCGTGATCTTGGTGCAACACGGCGAACCGATCCGCGAACTCTTCGCGTGACGACTCCGCTTCGGATTCAGAGTAGGGAATGTGGAGATAGGAGGAGATAGTGGAGCTCAAGGAAATGAAATTCCGGAATGCTCTCTCCTAACTCTCTTCTCCTTTTCCCATCTCCCTCATCCCCGTCCGCATCCCCCGATCCCCTTCGCATTTTCCGCTCTGCGAAAACGCAAGCAGTGATCGCGGATGCGGCGCACGAATGCTCTGACGCGCGAGTCGGCGTACCGACTACACCGTCGGTTCGAGGCCCTTCATCGTGCCGGTGCTCGTGGCGAACTTCGCCGTATGCAGGCCCGTCTGTTGCAGCATGGAGAGATACAAGTTCGGCAGCGCGTAATTGTTCTTCGCGTCGAACGCCAAGTGCCCGGCGTGTCGGAAGCCGCCGCCGCCGAAGAGCACCGGCATGTTGCGATTGTCGTGGCTCGAAGCGTTGCCCAGGTTGCTCGTGAGCAACACCGACGTGTGGTCGAGCAACGTCCCGCCGTGGTCCGAAGTCGCTTCGAGCGCGCGGAGGAAATCGCCCCAAGCCCGCACGATTTCGGTTTCGACGAGCGCGAGCTGTGCGAGCTTTTCTTCGTCGAGCCCGTGATGGCTCAGCGAGTGGTACCCTTCGTCGACTCCTTCGATCGGCACGACTCCGCCGCCGCCGCCGAGATGGAAGCTGACGAAACGCGACGAATCGGTGGTGATCGCCAAGCGAATCATGTCGTTCATCAGGCGTTGCCGGCCGATGAAATCGTTCGGATTGCCGATATCGACCGGCTTGGTGACGTCGATCTTCGGCTTCGGCCGATTGCTCCAAGCCTCGGCTTCGACGAGCCGACGCTCCAGCTCGCGCACGCCGGTGAAGTAAGCGTCGAGCCGATCGCGGTCGCCGGCTCCGAGCTGACGCTCAAGCGCACGAACGTCGTCGGCCACGAGATCCATGATGCTGCGGCCTTCGCGGGCCCGTTGCGATTGCTCGGCCCGATCCTTGGCGGAGTCGTTGACGAACAGCCGCGTGAAGAGCCGGGCCGGAGAATCCTCGGCCGGAATCATCGAGCCGTTTTCGGTGTACGACGGGCTGTTGCTCCCCGAAAGGCCGAGCACGAGCGACGGGAAGCGGGTCTTATCGCCCAAGTGCTTGGCGAGCAACTGATCGAGCGACACGGTGTTGCGCGTGGCGGCCGCGCTCGACATGGGAGCGGCGGTGAGCAGACTCGCTTCCGCGCGATGGCCGCCGCTGACGCCGGGATGCGACGTGCCGGAGATCACCGTGAACTTATCGCGGATGTCTTGCAGACTCTTGGTATAGAGCGACGGCTCGTAATCCAGACCGGCCGTCTTCGGCGCCAAGTTGTCGGAAACGAGGCCGAGGCCGAGCGTCATGCAGACGACCCGCCGCGGCTTGGCGACCGTTTCTCCGGCGGCAAACGCGCTCGACATCGCGCTGAGCCAAGGCGTGGCCATCGCGACGCCGGCCCCGCGCAGAATCGTGCGGCGGCTCAGCTTGCGTTGAAAGTTGAAATGCATGGGCTTGGTCATGGCGGAGGCTCGGGAAAAGTTCTCGGCGGCGAAGGGCTCGCCGTGTTGCTATTTGGTCAAAAAGATCGGGCTCGTCACCACGGCTTCCACCAAGGAGCGGAAGCCGTAGTCTTCGGCGGCCGACGAATGGGCGAGGCGTTCCACTTCGTCACGATCGGTAAAACGGATGGCCGCGCCGGTGCCGTAAATGAGCAGCTTCTCGACGACGTTGGCCGCCAATCGTTCCGGCTGCGCGGCGACGAGCTTACGGAAGCCGTCGCCGTCGGCGAAGTCATGTCCGTCGGCCGTGACGTAGCTCGCGTCGATCAAGGGGCCGGACTTGCGGCTGCGGCCGTCGAGCTTTGGATAGTTCGAGCGCCATTGTCCGGCCGGGTCGAAGTTTTCCAAAGCGAAGCCGGGGGGATCGATCTTGCGATGGCAGACCGCGCACGATTCTTGCGAACGATGCTTGGCCAGTTGTTCGCGAATGGTCGTGGCGCCGCGAATATCGGGCTCGATGGCCGGCACGCTCGTCGGCGGCGGCGGAATCGGCACGCCGAGCAACCGTTCCGACATCCACACCCCGCGTATGATCGGCGAAGTGTTCGAGCCGTTGGCCGTAACCTTCAAGACGGCGCCTTGCGTCATCACGCCGCCGCGCCGGCTGTCCGTGTTCAGCTTCACGCGTTGCAGTTGGTCGTTGCGGACGCCGTCGATGTCGTAGAAGCGGGCCAGACGACTATTGAGATACGTGTGCTCGGCGGAGATCAGCTCGCGGACGCTGGAATTGTTACGCAGCATCTCTTCGAGAAACGTTCGCGTCTCGGCGAGCATGGAGTTTTTCACCACGGCGTCGAACCGTGGGTAGAGCTTGACGTCGGGCTCGGTGAAGTCGATCTGATCGAGATCGAGCCATTGGCCGGCGAAGTCTTCGATAAATCGCCGCCCGCCGGCGCCGGTCAGCAAGCGATTTGTCTGCGCTTTCAGAACCGCGGGCTCATGGAGCCGGCCGCTTTCGGCCAGCTTCACGAGTTCGGCATCCGGCGGAGCGCCGGTGAGGAAATAGCTCAAACGCGAGGCTACGGCGAAGTCGTCGAGCGTGCCGGGCGTTTCCGTGAGATACAAGAATCGCGGCGAGCAGAGCACGGCCCGATAACCGACTCGCAGCGCCGCCGTGAAACTCTCGCCTCGGTCGAGCGCCGCGACGGCCATGTCGACGTACGGCTGTACTTGTTCCGCGGCGACCGGCCGCCGAAACGCGCACCGCGCCATTTCGCGCACCAGTCGCGCAACGTCGGCTTTGGACGACTTCGGAATGATGCGACCCGCCGACTTGCGCGAACCGGTTTCGTATCGCAAGTCGCCGATCAGCAGCTTGCGCAGCTCCGTGTTGTTCGCGCCCACGTGCACGCGTTGCATCGTCAGATGATCGATGGCGATGCCCGGCACGTCTTGCGGTTCTCCTTCGCCGACGCCGACTTGGCCTCCTTGAAAGCGGGCCTTCTTCAGCGTGTTGTCGCCGGGGCGAATCTCCACCATGTGCCGGCGCGGCAGCCACGCGGTGAACTCGATCGTCTTGGGCTTCGTGCCGGCTTCGAACGCCGTGACGTAAGACATCAGCGGCGCGCTCGACGTGCAGAGGCCCGTGCTGACGGTCGTCCAGACGCCGCCGGTTTCCGGAAGCTTCAGTCCGCCGATGGTGGCCGAGAACCGATACCAACCGTCTTCCGGCGCCGTGGTGCAGGGGAGACGTCCGTAAAAGATCAGGCCCGACGACCAAGTGACGGCCTGCTCGTCGCGCATTTCCGGCTCGCGGCAACGGACGCGCAGGATTGCGACGGACGATGTCTTTCGGTTCGAGATCGAGTTCGTATTCGTCGGCCTTCGAGAGGCAGCGGCGAAAGGCTTCGTCGAGCGCGATATCGACCACGGCCAGATGCCGCTCCAATTGGAAGTGCGACATCGATTGACCGTCGGCGACCGTCGTGAAGCCGGACGAACGCATATCTTCCGGCAAGTGATCAACGAGCGGGATGTCGATGCCTAAGAGCGCGTGCAACGAACGCTCGACTTCGGAGCGGGTCAAGCGACGAGCCCGCACGCGTCCCAATTCGGCGTCGCGCGTTTGTTGGAAGTTGCGGAGGCGCTCACCGGTGGATTTCAGGAACGTTTGAATCTCGGCGGCCGGCGGCTGATCGGCGTCTTTCGGCGGCATTTCGCCGTCGTGAACTCGATCGAAGATGCGGACCCAGCGGCGTTCGGCGGCCGGGTCGTTGAGGTCGTCACCGAGCGTCGTGAGGTCGAGATCTCCTTCGGCCGCGGCTCCTTCGTGACAGCTCACGCAATGGGCTTTGAGGAACGTCGTCGCCGCGGCATCGGCCGCGCCGAGCGGGCGACCAAACATCAACGGCAGCGCAAACAGCACGGCCGGCAGGAAGCGCGAAAGTTTCAACGGCGTCGTCATCGGCGCAAGGGAAAGAGGCGGGTACGCAACGGGCTGCGCAAGGTCGGGGCGGGAGCCTGACGCGCGAGCCGCCAAGCCTATTCATTCTATCTCTTCGGCCGATGGCGGCAAAAGCGGGAATCCATCAGCCGTAGCTTGTCGAATCGGCGGGAGTTACGCAAAAACCCGAGGAAAACTAATAGGCGTGCGGGCATCGCCGAAAACGCAAAGAGGACGCACTTCCGGGAAGCGCGTCCTCTTTGTGAGATGTTGCCGGTGGGCCGATCCGCCCGTTAGGCGTAGGCCGGCTTCTTGCGCTTCTTGCTGCGCGTCGAGGACTCGCCGAGTTTTGCTTTGCGGCGCTTGCCGTTCTTCGAGCCGATTTCCTTGCGCAACTTTTTCGCACCTTGCTCTTGGATGAGTAGCGAGTGCCAGCCGGTGGCGTAAGTTTCGAAGCCCGGCGAGAGGGCGTGGGCGATGCAGCAGTTTTGCTCGCCGATTTGCGAAACGGTGTAATCCTTCTTGCGGGCGAAGAGTCGGTTGCGGTCGCCGAAGTCGATCACTTCTTCCAGAATGCGATCCGACGAATCGGCCAATACGCGGCCGGAGTCGTCGACGATGCAGACGCGCGTCCGCAGCTTTTCTTCCGGCGTAAGGCCTACGCCTTTGACGATCGTCTGCGCGAGCGCTTCCCAGTTGAAGACGATGCCGAGCACGCCGAGCGGCCGGCCGTTGACGTCGCCGTTTTCCCGCACGCAGCAGGAGTAGACCAAGGCGAACCGGTCGTTCACCAGCGGGCTGCGATGCACGCTTTGGAAGCCGAATTCCGTACCGCTGCGCATGGCCAGGGCCGATTCGAACCAGGCCGCGCCGCGATGTTCGGTGTTTTGCGAGCGATATTGCTCCGGACGACCGTTGGCGATGATGCGCCCCTGCATGTCCGCGAGGACGAGGTCGTAGTACACGGTGTAGCTGTCGAGAATCACGCCCATGCGGCGGCAGGCAAATTGTTGCGACTCGGCCGTTTTCTTCGTGAGCGCGTCGACGAGGCTGGCGTCCGTGGCCCACCAGCGGCAATCGCACGAGCGCTCGTAGAGATTGCGGTCGATCAGGTCGATGTTCATCAGCGCCAAGTCGGAGAGCCGCGTGCCGTTGAAGGCCGTGCTCATGGCGCGGCTGGCCCGGCCGATGTGCGCCAGCGTGCGGCCGGAACGCTTCTTCAAATTGGCGACCACCTTGGCCGACGTGTTGGAGAGCCCGGCCACTTCCATCGCGACGATGTTAAAGGCTTTGCCGGCCTCGCCTGCGCGGGCGGCTTCAATTCGGGCGTTGAGGGCGAGAACGCGGATCTGATCGTTTACCGTGTCGATCGCCGTGATCGTCCGGTTCATGATCTTGTCGAGCGTGCGGGTCAGTCCGGCGACGACTTCCGGATCGAATTTGTCTTCGGCTTGCATGCCGTGAGGCTCCGTAACTACAGCCAGAAAGAATTTCACAACGTTGCGTCGCAGCGGCCCGCCTCGCCCGCACGATCGCTTCGGCAAACCCTAGCTCGACGGTAGGGGAGTGCAAAAACTTCCGAGCGGAATTCCACATAATTTTATGACCTAACTTAGTGGGTGTTCGCTCAGCGGCGACTGCCGAAGCGAACCTCCGTTCAACGGCGAAAACCTCGCGAAACTAGGCGGTTCGACGAGGTTGCCCGACCGACGAACGGCGCACGTTATCACCCTGGACTCCGTCTCAGTCAGGCGGGTCGTCGTGATAGGCCCGACAAAAAACGAAGTTGTTTTCCTTGAAACCCGTTACAGGTCGAACCGCCCATGTCCGGAGAGTTCGAAAACGCCACGACGGACCCGCTGCTGCGCGATTTCGTGGTCGAGTCGATGGAGAACTTGGCCGAAGTGCAGAGCAAGTTGCTCTCCATCGAGCAGGCCGGGGCCGACGCCGATCCGGAGTTGCTCAACGACGTCTTTCGTCGCGTGCATACGGTGAAGGGAATCGCCGGCTTCTTGAGCCTAGACCGAATCGCGGAACTGGCTCACGCGCTGGAAAACGTGCTGAGCCTGATGCGCGACGGCAAGCTTGTGCCGACGTCGGAGATCGTCGAACCTTTGCTTCAAGGTTCCGATCTGCTGCAGCGGATGGTAGCCGACGTCGAACGCTCGAACGAATACGACTGCTCGGCGCACATCGCCGTTCTCACCGGCATCGCGCAAGGCAAGCCGGCCGCGCGGGCTGAAGCGTTGCTTGACGTGGTGCAACAAGGGGTGACCGCGGCCATCGAGGCAGTAGCGGAAGTTGCGGATGAAGCGGAGGCCGGCGCGGCGCATACCGAAGCAGCGGCGCAGAAGTGTGAAGAACCGGCGGCGGCCGTGGCGGCCAAGCCGCAACGTGCGGCCGAGGCGAGCGAACCGAACAAGCCGGCCGCGGCGACGGGGGGCGAATCGGGCACGGCCACGATTCGCGTGGCCGTCAGCGTGTTGGAGAATCTCGTCAACTTGGCCGGCGAAATGGTGCTGGCCCGCAATCAACTCTTGCGCACCATCCATAGCCGGCGACCGGGGCAAATCAGCACGGTCGGCGCGAAGCTCGACCAAGTCACCACGGCCATGCAAGAAGCGATCATGGGTGCGCGGATGCAGCCCGTGGGCACGGTGTTCGGCCGGTTTCCGCGAATGCTGCGCGAACTGACCCGGCGGTTGAAGAAGCAATGTCGGTTGACGATCGAAGGGGCCGACGTCGAGCTCGACCGGACGATTCTCGAAGCGATCGTCGATCCGCTTACGCACCTGATTCGCAACTCGGCCGATCACGGCCTGGAAACGCCCGAAGCGCACCGCGCCGCGGGTAAACCGGTTGAAGGAGAATTGAAGCTGGCCGCGTTTCGTCGCGCCGGCAAAGTGCATATCACGCTCAGCGACGACGGCCGCGGCATTGATCGTCGCCGCGTGCTCGACAAAGCCGTGTCGCAAGGGCTCGTCGCCAAACAACAGGCCGACGCGCTCGGCGACCGCGAAGTCTATCAACTCATTTTCCGTCCCGGCTTCTCCACGGCCGAACAGGTCTCGGAAGTCAGCGGGCGCGGCGTCGGGATGGACGTCGTGAAGAGCCACATCGAAAAGGTCGGCGGCACCGTCGGCATCGAGAGCACGCCCGGCCAAGGAACGACCGTTCACATCACGCTGCCGCTGACGTTGGCCATTCTGCCGGCTTGGATCGTGCATCAGGGAGAGTACCGCATTGCGGTCCCCGAGTCGTCGATCGTCGAACTGATTCGGCTCAACGAAGACGAGTCGGGCGCTCGGATCGAGCACATTGATCGCTCGGCCGTGCTGCGCTGGCGCGGCGAACTCTTGCCGCTGGTACGGCTCGACGAACTGCTTCCCTGCGACGACGCCGGAACCGCGGCGCGCCGAGCGCCGCCGCGCAACGTCATCGTTCTGGAAACCGGCTGGATGCGGTACGGGCTAGTCGTCGAGCGGATGAACAACCCGGAGCAGATCGTGGTGAAGCCGCTCGGGCGTCATTTCGCGAGCTGCCCGTATATCGACGGCGCCGCGGTGCTCGGCGACGGGCGAGTGACGTACGTGTTCGACGTGCAGGGAGCGGCCGCACATTGCGGGCTGACCGGCCGGCATCACGCCGCCGCGCACGCCGCGGAAGAATCCGCGACGCAGCGGGAAACTCAAACCGCGTTGTTGTTCCGTATGGCCGACGGTCGCAAGGCGGCCATCGCACGGATGATGATCCAACGCATTGAGCGGGTCGACGCGGCCCGATTGCGTGCGATGCACGGCCGCTACGTCGTGCCGTACGAAGATCGTCTGATGCCGCTGGTGACGCTCCGCGACGACATGCCCGCGCCTGAAGGCTTGGGCTACGTGCTGGTGTTTCAATCGCAAGCGGACGAAGTGGGGGTGTGGGCGAAGGAACTCGTCGACATCCGCGAAGTCCCCACCACGGTGGACGTACGGTTACGCACGTCGCCGGCGGCGCTGGGGACCGTGGTCGTCGACGGCGAAGCGGTCGAAATTCTCGACGTCTTCGAACTGGCCGACGCCTTGCGCGACCCGCAACTCGGCGGCGACGCCAAAGCGTTGCGCGAAGAAGCGGGACGCACGACCGTGCTGCTTGTGGAAGACGTGCAGTTCTTCCGGCAGCAGGTCGGCAAGTTTCTGCGACGGGCCGGCTACAACGTCGTGATGGCCGAAAACGGCGCGAAGGCATGGCAAATGCTCGAAGCCGGCGAAACGATCGACATCGTGTTGACCGATATCGAAATGCCGGTGATGAACGGCATCGAACTCTGCCGCAAGATCAAGGCCGACGAACGCGTGCAGAGGCTGCCGGTCGTCGCGCTCACGTCGCTCAACGGCGAAGCTGATCTTCGCCGCGGGCGTGAAGCCGGCTTCCAAGAGTGGCAAGTGAAGCTCGACCGCGACCGACTGCTGACTTCCATTCGTACGATCGTGCGCGACGCCGATCGTTGCTACGACTAACGCCGTTCGACGAAAACAACGTAAGGAAAGCTCCGGAATTCTCATGAGCACACTCACAATCTCGACGGCTCAACCTGCCGCGACCTTGGAAATGATCACGCTTCGCGTCGCCGATCGGCGGCTCGGCGTGGAGATCGGCTATGTCACGGAAATCAGCACCCGATTGCGGCCGTTTCCCGCACCGGTGACCATGCCGCACATCGCCGGCGTGTTGAATTTGCGCGGCGAAGTGGTGACCGTTTTGAAGCTCGACGTGTTGCTCGGCGTCGCAGCGCGGCGCGGTGCGGCGAGCCAAGGTGTCGAACGTCCGGCGAAGTACGTGCTCTTGCGTTGCGGCGACGAGCGGCGCGGCGGTCGAGGTCGACGACGTGGAAGACGTTCAGGAAATTGCGGCGTCGGAAGTTCGTCCGTTGCCCGACGCCGTGGGGCGACGCTTGGCCGCCGTGGCCGACGGCGTCGTGCCGCAAGACGAAGGCATGCTGCTGATGCTGAACGTCGCGAAGCTGTTTGCCGTGGAAGAGCCGGCAAAGAAATAAGGTCGACCGTCGGTCGATGTGCGACGGCGGCCGACACGTGCGCAGAGATGGGCGCCGACGAATCCATCCATCGGTGCGCCCTCGGCATTTCATCCGCCGAGGACGAGGGAAAAACTGCGAGCTCTTAGCCGCAGCCGACGAGTTGCGAATCGTCGTAGGCCGGCGTCGTCGCGGCCTGATCGAGCCGTGCGTAGTATTCGGCCAACGCATCCGCGAGGGCTTCCGGCTCGATATCGCCGTGCTCGACGAGCATTTGCGAAAGGGTCGGCTGCAAACGGACTTGTTCGAGCAGCAAATCTTCCAACTCCGGCTCCGTCAGGTAGCCGAGCTCAATCGCCAATTCGCCGAAGCGGCGCTTTTCGGCCGGTTGCAGGCCGACGATATGGAACGCCTGCTTCATCGTGATTTTGCCGAGCGTGACGGCCAGCTTGCCGATCGGCGGACGACGGCGCGATTGCCGTTCCAACGCGCCGACGAGTTGTTCGGCCGTGATGCGTCGTGAGCGAACCAAATAGGCTTCGAACATGGCAAAGTCCTCCAGGCCCGGTCGCCGCGCGACTTCGAGCCCGACGTAATTTGTGCGCTTCCATCTCAAGCGTAGGCCGTGGATTCCGCCAAGAGAGGGATTTGTGGATGCCCGCAACCGCTCGCTATGGGAAAGTCGATCGGCCGGCCGGAGTCTGGAAATTGGCCGCCGCAGGACGGCGCAGCACCCGTGCGCCGCGGCTATCATGGCGACCGTCGCGGACTGGCCGCGCCGTCGCCTCGCCCGAAAGGAAGCGCCTGTCATGAAGCGTTGGTTTTCCCTGTTCGTCCTGTCGGCCGTGTTGTGCGTCGCGCAAACCGCACGGAGCGCCGAAGCCCGCCCGAATGTGCTCTTTCTGATCGCCGACGACCTCAACAACTTCCTCGGCTGTTACGGCGATCCGCGAGCCAAGACGCCCAACCTCGATAAGCTCGCGGCCCGCGGCGTGCGGTTCGACAAAGCGTATTGCTCGTTTCCGTTATGCGGGCCGAGCCGCAACTCCATGCTCACCGGCTTGTATCCCAACAGCACGGGCATTCAGGGCAACCAGCAGATTTTCCGGCAGACGATTCCGGCGCAACACAGCTTGCCGCAAGCCTTCCGTTTGTCCGGCTATTTCGCGGGGCGCATCGGCAAGCTCTACCATTACAACGTGCCGAAATCGATCGGCACCAACGGGCACGACGACCCCGGCTCGTGGGAAATGGAGATCAATCCGGCAGGCGTCGACCGGTTGGAAGAAGAGCCGCAGATCTTTTCGCTCACGCCCGGACAGTACGGCGGTTCGCTGAGTTGGTTTGCGTCACCGAAGCCCGATCCATTTCATACCGACGCGATCATGGCCGACGACGCGGCCTGGGTTTTGAAGCGCTGCGCGGAGCGGAAGGACCGACCGTTTTTCTTGGCCGTCGGGTTCTTTCGACCGCACACGCCGTATGTGTCGCCCAAAGATCCGTACTTCGGCTACTACCCGGAAAGCGAAATGCCGGTCGTCCAGGGAGTGGCGGAAGACCAGGCCGATCTGCCGAAGGCGGCGCTCGGCAGCTACAAGCCGGATCAAGACAAATTGACCGACGATCTGCGCCGCCAGTGCGTGCAAGCGTACTACGCGAGCATCAGTTTTATGGATGCGCAAGTGGGCCGCGTCCTCGAGGCGCTCGAACAAAACGGCTTAGCGGAGAACACGATCGTCGTTTTCACGAGCGACCACGGCTACCACATGGGCGAGCACGGGCTGTGGCAGAAGATGAGCTTGTTCGAAGAAAGTTCACGGGTGCCGCTGATTGTTGCTGCGCGGGGTTTGGCGAAGCCGGGAACCTCGGCCGCTGCGCCGGTGTCGCACGTCGATCTTTTTCCGACGCTGGCCGAGCTCTGCAACGTCCCCGCGCCGAAGAACCTGCAAGGTCAGAGCTTGGCGGCCATGTTGAAAGACCCCGAGAACGTGAAGGGGCGTAATTGGGCGTTGACGCAAGTGGCGCGCGGCGGCGGGCTCGGACGAGCGACGGTGACGCGCGACGTGGGAAGCGACGGCGCTCGGTACTTCGGTTACACGCTCCGCACTCCGCAATGGCGCTACACGGAATGGGACGAAGGTAAGCAAGGGCGCGAGCTGTACGATCACGCGAGCGACCCGAAAGAGCTCAAGAATCTGGCCGACGATCCGGCGCACGCCGCGACGGTCGCAGAACTGGCGTCGCAATTGAAGACCGCCGTGGCGACGACCTTGCCGCCCGACGGTCAGATTCCTCCGCTCAAGCTGGGCGTTTGGGCGCCGAACCTGACGGAGACGGAGTGAAGCAAGCGGCGCGGCGTCGTCTGTTAGGCGTGGCGCAAACCAGACGACGGTCGCGATGAGGATGCCGAGCCCGGTGATGACGGCCATGCCCAACACGGCGAGCACCGAGTTGCGGGCTGCGCGATCGTCGTCGACCAGGCGATGACGTTCTTCACGCGTGAAGCGGTGAATCCAATCGTACGCGCCACGATGGTCTTCGCGCGAATAGGGATGCGGACCGAGAGAAATCTTGCGCCATAGCGAACTCTCCTTCCAGCCTTGAGACCGAGAAAGCGAGACGAAACGCACGTCGTAAAATGATCGCCGCCGGCAAGGAAGGCACGGACGACCGGCGGCGGGCGACGAGGAGAGAGCAGACAGAAGTCGTCGCCATAGCGCATTGTAGAGCGCGCCGACGGCGGAAGCACGCCGGCAACGGCGCGGTTTTGCTTGTGAAGAATTTCACGACGACGCATGCCGCTGCGCGCGCAAACGATCCAGCCCCGGGTGAATTGGCCCGGGGCTGGAAGGAACGTTAAGGCTCGCCATTCGGCTGCGAAGCCGGTTTACACCACCGGGGTTTCGCCCGGACGGATGGTCTTGCTGCGGAGCCAAGCGAGTTCGTCGTCGCTGAATTGGAACTGCGCTTCGGTCACGCGATGCAAATCTGCCGTGAGGATGCTCGGCACGGAGCCCGTGTTGTAGAGCAACCGGAATTGACGGGCGATTTCCTGAGTGACGGCCCGGCTGAGCAGCGTCGCTTCGGCCTTCACGTAAGATCCGTTGGGGTCGTCTGCGCCGAGTTGCGAGTGAGCTTCGAAGCTGTCGCGGACGTTTTCGAGGAACACGAACGAGTTGCGGAAGCTGACGGCGCCGTCGTTGGTAATGCCCAGCAGCGAGCGGCCCGCGAACTGTTCGTCGCCGAGTCCGTTGAGCCCGCCGTTGAGAATGACGTCGGCGTCGAAGTCGCGATGTTCCTCGAACTGATACGCCAGGCCGAGGTACGACGTCCAGAAGACGTTGCTGCGTAGGATGGCGCCGCTGTTGAAAGCTTCGGTCGCGCCGCCGAGAGTCACGCCGTCGTCGTCTTCCCAGTTTTCCGTGCCGCCGCCGACCCAGTGGTTGCGTGCCGCGAGCTCGCCGCTTTGTTCGGCAAACACGTCGTACCGCGGCATGATGAACGCTTCGGCCAGCCGGTTCTGGTCGACGCGGAAGCTCGACTGCAGATACTTCGTCGCGTCGGCGAGGTGGTCGGTCGACATATCGACCTGCAGCACCGGAGTGCCGTTGGCGTTGTTCGACGGTCGAATGAAATCGTCTTCGTAGACCGTCACGGCCGAGCCGGCCTGGAACTGAGCGGCGGTGAGGTTGCGGCCGATGAGACGTTCGACCGTGATGGTCACGCGTCCGTCGGCTCCCTTCGCGGAGCTTTGGAGAATGGTGAAGTTCTCGCCGCCGACGCGGAAGATGCCCCCTTCGAGCGAGTTCTCGTTGAACAGCACGGTCGAGTTCGGATCGACGGTGAGCGAGAACCGCCAGCCGTGCGAGCCCATCATACCGAGGTTTTCCACGATCACGGCGCCGGCCGTATCACCGAGCGCTTCGCCGGACGTGGACGTCGGCGACATTTGGTCGACCTCCATGTGCAGGTAGCGCCACACGGTGAGCGTACCCGACGCCTTCGCGCCGCCGGTTTGCGGCTGAGCGCCGTGGGCCGCATCGGCGAAATCTAGGGTTTCGAATGCTTCGACGATGTCCGTGGGGATTTGGCCGTCGTCGGCATCCCAATTCGGCTCGCCCCCCTTCGGTTGCGGAATCGCGACGACGCGGAAGTTGTCGCCCGGTTGGAAGCTCACGAGCAGATCGGCTTCGGCGTAGTATTCGCCCGTGATCCAGTCGCGGCGTACGATGCCGGAAACCAGCGGCACGTCCGTCAACGGGTCACCTTCGTAGCCGTGCCAAACGTGGGCCAAGCCGTCGGCACCGACGCCGCGCAACAGGCCTGCGAATCCGCCGACATCATCCGGATCGCCCGGAGTATGGTGACCGGAGACGATGCCGCCCTCGGCGTCGAGCTCAAGGTTGAGTCGTCCGTAGTTGTCGTTGCCTTGCGGAACGGCGTTGTCGGCCGCGTCGGCTCGCGACGCGTCGTCGACGTCATAGGCGCGGAAGTAGACACGATCTCCCTCCTTCAATCCCTCGACGACGGCCCGCACGCGCACCACGTTGCGGCCTTCGGACTCGACGGTCGTGCCGTCGTAACGTGCATCGGGGAAGAAGCGGTAGTTGAGCACGCCGAGTTGCGTGTTGTCGTACGTGAGTTCACCCGTCGTGGCGGAATTTTCCTGCGACGTGAGGAACTTCACGCTCTTCACCGTCGGCTGCGCCACTTGGCCGACCGCCATCATCGACGACGCCAGCGGCATCCCGACGATTGACGTGACGTACAGCATCAGCCGCTCGACCCCTTCGGTCAAAGCGTCGCCGAGGAGCGCCACGTCGACGTCGAACGAGCCGTCGCCGTAGAAGGAGTAAGAGCCGGATTGACTCTCGAAGTCGACGTCGCTCTGGGCCGTCAATCCGTGCGTGGCGTAGTACACCGTGACCGGCTGATCGGATTGAGACCCGTAAAGCGTGATTCGGAAGCGAGCCGTGGATCCTTCGCCGGCCGGATCGCCGTCGAGCGATTCCACGGTCAGCCACGGCTGCGACGTTTCCCAAGGCATCGTCGGCGACCAACCGTAAACCGGTTCGCCGGCGCTCATCCAAAAGTATTCGCCGCCCCAGTTGTCCGGAACTTGAAACTGCGTCAGTCCGCCGTTGAGATGTTGGCAGTTGGGGTCGAGGTCGATGATCGTGCCCGGCGCGTATTCGTACGCCGCGTACCACTGGGTGTAGTAATACAACGTGGTGTCGACGACCGTGTACTGTTTCCAATCGTCGTCGACGATCGTGCCGACGGCGTACGGTCGCTCGATCGTGACGCTCGAATCGCTCGAACTGAGCGCGACGATGAACTGTTCGCTCAGCTCGCCGATGCGCACGTCGGGATTATTCGGATCCGGCGAGTTCGCGTCGTCGTTCACCAGCGCGATGCGAATCTCTTTCACCGTTTCGCCGGCGGCAAAGACGAGCGTTCCATAGGCGCTTTGGAAGTCTTCGCCCGCGGTCGCGGTAAGACCGAGCGTTCCGTAGTCGACGTAGACGTCGTGATCGACCGCGTGCGAAAGCATGACGAGGAAGACCATCTCCGCCGGATTGCCTTCCGAATCGGGCGGGCCTTCCGTTCCGAGAACATCGAAGATTGAGACGGTGACGTCGTTCTCGATAATCGTTCCTTGCGCGACGACGTCGCTATCGAGGAGCCCGCCGATGACGCCGGTCAGGGCGACGTAGAAGCCGGCGTTGTAGCCGTAGTCGAGCGAGTCGTCGATGATCGGGACTTCGACGACATACGACGTTTGCCCCGGCTCAAACACGGCGATGCCGCCGACCGGTAGGAAGTTGATGCCCGCGTAACCCGTTCCGGCCACGGTCTGCCAAGCCACGGCCACTTCGTGATCGACCGCTTCCGACAACGTTATGACGAAGCTCGCCTTGCCCGCGGTCGAACCTTCGCTCACTTCCACATAGCGCGACGATTCATCAAAGCTCACAGTCGGCAGCGCCGGATCGCTCGCGCCTTCCCCGCCCCCGCCCGAATTCGCCGGTTCGAAGAGCGTGATGGTGAACGTAAACTCCTGACTCATGTCGGCGCCGAAGTCGGAACTGCCGCTATCGCGCAGCCGCGCTCGAACGTGGGCCGTGCCCGCGACGCCGGTCGTCGTAAACCAGAGCGTGCCGTCGGGTTCGACAACGGGTTGTTCTTCAAACAACGCAGCTTCGGCCGGATCGTCGACGATCAATTCAAACCACACGGTTTGTCCGGAACCCGGGTCGCCGGATTGCATATCCTTCGCCCACGGCAGCACGACGAGCCCTTGCCCGGCCGAAGCCAGCACGTCGCCGCCGGGCGTGAACGACGGAGCGTTGTTCGGCTGAGCGACGGCCACGACATGAATTCGCACGGTGGCCGCGGCGTAGCCTCCCTTGCCGTCGGCGATCATGTAGCCGTATTCCAGCGTTTGACCGGCCTGCACGTACGCCGTGCCGGGGTTGTCGCTCGAATAGAGCGTGATGTCGTCGCCGTCGTAGTCGACGTCGTTCTCGAGATTGGGCAGGAAGCTGCCGAGGTCGAACGTTCCGTCGGTCGTGCCGACGGGCAGCGTGATTTCGTATTCGTCGTCGCGGGCGATCGGTGCGGCGTTGTCGAGAATCGTGACGGTGCCGTGCGACCAGTCGACGATCTCCGCGCCGACGGCGTCCGTGAGCACGACGTTCAGCGTTTCATCCCCTTCGGCGTGGCCGTCATCGGCGACATAGAGCTGCAGCGTCTTCTCGGTTTCACCGCCGCCAAACGTCACCGTTCCCGACAGATAGTAGCCGGGGCTGTTGTAAACTTCATTCCATTGGCCTTCGATCCAATTGCTCTCCCAATAGCCGCCGGTGACGACCCAGACCTCTTGTTCGTTGCCTTCGTCCACCCAGTTGTCTTGGTAGTAGCCGCCTTCGACCAACTCGCCGTATTCGTCGTAGACCGTATCGATCCACTGCGGATAGTTCACCCAGTTTTCGGCCCAATGCAACTCGTACTGACCTTCTTCCACCCACCAGCCGGCGTCGTAACCGTCTTGCCATTCTTGGGTGTAGAAACCGTCGGACCAGAAGCCGACGTAGTCGGTTCCTTCTTCGGCGGTGACTCCTTGAAGCTGCCAATTCACGGAGACGGTTTCATACTCGCCGGGTGCGTGAGACAAGCGAATCTTCACCTCGAACAAACCGCCGTTCTCGCGCAGGCCCGTGCTTTCCACATAGGGCGCGGCGGCGAAGTCGGCGTGCCTTCGGCCGTGATCTGCACGCGGCCCGAGTCGGACCCGCCGCGGCCGTCGGCCGTGACGTAGGTCCAACTGTATGAATCTCCCGGATTGAGCGTTACGTTCCGGTTCGGGTTGGCATCAAGCGACACGCCGAGCGGATCGGAGTCGTTGTCGAAATCGTTGCTCACGTCGGGGGCGTAGTTCGAAGTCGCCGTTTCGACGTAAGGGCTCACCACGTATTCGTCGTCGCCCGCGATCGGGTCGGCGTTCAAGACGACGCGCTGTTCGAGCGCTTCCATCCGCGGGCGGTGCCGCATGTTGCGACGCTTCGCCGCGGCCTGACGTTGCCGCCGATTGCGACGGACCAAGCCGAGCGCACCCCAGAACGAATCCCAAGCGCGATTCATGCGCATGACGACACTCCTTGAAACGGATGGAGACGATGGAGATAGACGACGCCGGTGCGCAGTCCGTCGGCAGATCGCCGCGACTTGCGCGAAACGTGCGGAGCGCGTATCCGTGGGGGTGCGTCACGGAAGCGTCGCTCGAAGATGAGCGAAGATCGATCAGGGCAAGCGCCGTGCCGGGGTGTCACATCATGGTTGATTGTGACTACGACGCGGCCCGATCATTCGGCACGGCTGCTACCAGCGAGTGCCGGCGAGCTACGTTACCTGGCGCATTTGCGCCAAAGCGACGCAAACATTTGCTCGGCGGTGGAATGCCGAAAAGCGCGTCGCTTCTTCGACGAAGCCTCGGCGGCATGCGTCGCTGTTGCCGAAATGCGACGATGTGGCGGCAACATGTTGTTGAAACGCGACAATCGATATGTCGTCGCTGCGTTATTTCTCGATTGTGACGTCGATTTGTTCAAACTTCGACTTCGGGTCCACCGAAAACGGCGTGCACTGGTTGTAAATTCGCGACGCCGAGACGTGATGGACATTGCCTGAAAGGTAGAACGCTGCTCCCAGATTGTCGTGCGCCGTCACGCGCGTATACGTCGTCAGGCAGCGATCGACGTCGGCGACTCCGCCGGCGGCCGAGCCGTTCCAAGCGATCTCGGCTCCGTCGACGTCCATTTGTACGTCGTCATGGTGCTGATTCCCTCATCCGCGTTCGAAAACGCCGCGACTGCGCTGAGGCGGATGTCTTTGTACTGCGCCGTGGATGTTGAAGCCGTCGTTGGCCGCGTATTTCGCCGTCACGCCGATCACGTCGATGTGCGAGCACTGAATCGAAACGCCGTTGGTGCCGGCGGCGGGCGGAGCGACGATGCGCGACGTTTCCGGCGTCTTACCGGCGGGCCAGCAAAAGTAGAGCGAACCGTCGTCGGCGTAGCCCATTTGTCCCGGCTTCAGAATTTCTGGCGGGAAGTAGCAACGGGTCTTTCGCTCGGGATGCAGCTTCTCGGTCGCCACATCGCGCGGGATCGACAGCGGTACTTCGTCGACGAAGAGCCCCGCGACTTGCCCGGCGGCGATCGGTTCGCGCCCAGCAATTTGCCCGTCGAGCGCCAGATGCTTCCTTCGCGCCGCCAAGCATGATCGGTGACGTCGAGGCCGAGATCGATCACAAGACCGGCGCCGTCGAAGATTGCTTTATCTCCCGGTGCCGCCCCTTGCTTCAACACCAGCGGTTGCGTGACGACGCGCGTGCGAAGAGGCTTCGCCGGCCGACTGCGACGATTTCGACTCGCGGGCTGCTTCTGCTGCGCCCGCGGTGGGAGGTCGACGCTGTCGAGCACTTCGCCGGTCAAGCTTTTCAGCTCGGCGTGCGCCGGGCCGGCTTTGCGAAACTTCAGCAGCAAGAAATTGTCTTCGCTCTTCAGCACCGCCGACTTCGGATCGGGATACTTGTCGCCGCGTCCCGAGATCGACGTGTTGAAGCAGGGGACTCCGCCGTGTTCGCTGCGCTCGGCGAAGTATCCGAAGCCGGTGACCACGGCGCTGCTTTTCAGTACGTGCGGCGTCCAAATTCCGCCGGCCAAGCCGCGTACGGTCGAATGTTTCTCGTTGTAGATCGTGATCACGAACGGCTCGTTGCTCTTGCGCATCGTTTCGCGATACCAGAGGAATTGCTCCGATTCAGGCCCGAACGCGTTGCACGTTTGCCACGTGGTGCCGAAGTCCTGCACGTGATTCAAGTCCAGCGCCACGAACCGCACGCCGAACTGCGGCAGATCGTGATGCCAGAACGTTTCATTCCCCGGCAGCGCGAAGAACCTGCGAAACGCGTTCGCCGTGACGTCGTACACGGCCTCGGCCGGCGGCTTCGGTCCGCGCGGACGAATCTCCCTGTCGTGATTTCCCAGCACCGGCACGAACGGAACCGCTTCGAACAATCGCGGAGCCTGATCGATCAATTTCTGAAAGGCTCGCACGTTCGTCTTGTCGGCAGGCTTGCCGCCTTCGTGCAACTGAGGCACGTTGTCGCCGGCGGTCAGCACCAAATGCGGATCTTCACGGAGCACCGCTTCCGCCCAAGGTTGTTTGCCGTAGCCGATGTCCGCGACGATCACCGTACGCAATTCGTCGGCGTCGAAGCCGCGGGCCTTGATCCACGGCGTGAGCTTGCTCAAGCCGCCGACGCGATAGAACCAAGGCCCGTGCTTCACCGGCGGACGTACCTCGACCGCATGCGCTCGAGCCGGCGAATCCGGACGCTCGTGCCGTACGACTTGTGAGCCCGGCGCGGGCGAGCCGACGCTCAATTCGACGACGGAATTCTCCGCGACCGCCGATTCCCAGGAAATCGTCACCAGCTCGGGATCGAGCGAAGCCTGCGAAAGCCAGATGCGCGTGACGTTCGATTCGCCGCGCGGCTCCGGCGCAGACGGTTCCGCGGCGTAGCTCAGGGGGCCGAACACGGCCGATGCGAGGATCACGAAGCGGCAAAGCGTGCGCATGCTGACGACTCATGGCGAAGCGAGAGGCGGGGATCGAGGGCGAGGTCGACATTATCCTTTGCGCTCCGTCGGCACGCCAGTCCCGAACGGCGCGCAAGAGATGCGACGTCGCGCGGCTATCGGCTCCGCGTCCTCGTCGCTAAACTCGAACTTTCTACATCGAGTTCGCGTCCGCGTTTTCCGCCATGCCCGATCTTTCGACTTCGCAATGGTGCTGGGCCGCCGTGGCCGCGATGGGGATCGGCTTCAGCAAGTCGGGCTTCGCCGGCATCGGCCTGTTTCACATCATCGTGTTCGCCTGGCTCTTCGGGCCGATGAAATCGACGGGCCTGCTCTTGCCGCTGTTGGTCGTCGGCGACGTTTCGGCCGTCGCCGCCTTTCGCCAACATGCGCGTTGGGACTACGTGCGAAAGATTTTGCCGCCGGCGATGATCGGCGTCGTCGCCGGCTGGCTTTTGATGCAACATCTGACCGACGCGACGCTCAAACCGATTCTCGGCGTGATCGTGCTCGGGCTGGCCCTTTTGCAACTCGGCCGGATGTGGCGGCCCGACGCCTTCGCGCACGTGCCGCATGCCCGCTGGTTCGCCATATCGCTCGGGCTCACGGCCGGCGTGGCGACGATGTTGGCGAACGCCGCCGGGCCGATCGTCGCGCTGTATCTCTTGGCCGTGAGTTTGCCGAAGTACGAATTCGTCGGCACCTCGGCGTGGTTCTTCCTAATCATCAACGTCTTCAAGCTGCCGTTCAGCACCGGCCTGGGGCTGATCGGTCCGGAAACGTTGTCGGTCAACGTGCTGCTCGCGCCGTGCGTCGTCGTCGGCCTGCTCGTCGGCCGACGGTTGGTGAAGATCGTTCCACAGAAGCTCTTCGACAGCTTGCTGCTGATCTTCGTCGCCACCGCGGCGCTAAGAATGCTCGGAGCGTTCTAAATCAAGAAGGCCGACCACTCTGGAGTTCGGCCGCGTCACACTCGCCCCGACGCGCCAGCGAGGGGACATCCACGAGAATTCACAACAGAGGACCCGGAGATCCCAGAGAAAGATTTTCAATCGATCTCTCCGGGATCTCTGTGATCTCCGTTGTCGTCTTTACGTCCCCTCGCTTGCACAGTCGGGGCTAGTTGTACGACGGTGCGCCGTTTCCGCTACGCCTTCTTTCCAATCCGATACACGCGGAGATTGCCGTCCGGAGTGGGCGACGGCCACGCTCTTGCCGTCCGGGGCGAGCGCCATGATCGCGGGCCGTATCGGGAAGCTTAAGGCTTGAAAAACTCCGCCTCGCGCGCCGGGCTTGAAGAAGTAGAGAAAGCCTCCTTGGTTGCCGCCTCCTGCGGCGATCCAATAACCGGCCGGATGCCACGCGAGGCCCCAGCCCATGCCGTTGACTTTTTCTTTGCTCGTGTGAACGGTCGCCTGCTTGCCGTCGGCGAAATTCATTGCGGCCCACGCCGCGTTGCCGATGCCGGCGAACGCATTGGTCACGTTGATGATGCCGCCGGCCGCCAAGAGTTTGCCGCCGTCGCCGAAGGCCAAGCTCCGCGCTCCGCCGATGTCGGCGCGGAACTGCGTGTCGTAACGGTAGATCGGTGCGACGGGGAATTCTCGTACGAGCTGCAAATCCGCGGCGTCGTCTCCCTTCTGTGTATCGAGGTTCGATACGTCCCACACTTTGCACTGGGCTTTGAGATCGCACGAAGCCAGCTCGCCGCCGGCCGGATGAAACGCGAGGTGATAAACGTGCGAATCATGCCGCCGGCCGGTGGCGCCGAACTTTCCGTCGGCAATATCATGCAGGCGAACGTGTCCGTCGTTGGCCGCCGTGGCGACGTGGCGACCGTCCGGACTTACGGCCAAGGCGCGAATCCAGCTTTCGCTCGCTTGCACCTTGCGGAGCGGCTCGGGCTTTTCGGCGGCCGTGTCCCACCAGAGGAGCCGGCCGTCGTAACCGGCGGTGAGCGTCGTACGGCCGTCCGGCGTGAAACCGACGGCTCGCACCCAACTCTCGTGGCCGACGAGCGGCGTCAGTTGTCCGTCGCTCAGGCGAATGCGCTGCACCGTGTAATCTTCAGTGCCGACGAACACGTACTTGCCGTCCGGATAGTAGCGGCACGCCGTCAGCGGACGCGTATATTTCCACGCCGCCGCCATGTGGACGAGCGTCGGATCGATCGCATCCGGCGACTTCGCATCGGACTTTCGTCGCCGCTTCCGCCGGAGCTTTCGCGGCTGAGGCCGCTTCTCGGGCGGTTTCTTCGCGGCGTCCTTCTTCGCGGCCTCTTTCTTGGCGGCGTCTTCTTTTGCTTTGTCCGCCATTACGCCAGCAGCTCCTTGATCGGACCCTTGGCCGGATCGGCGATCGGAAACTTTCGGCCGGCGACGGTGAACGCTTCGGTCGCCGTTGATGCCGACCGCCTGCAGATACGTATGGAACAAGATGCCCGTGATCGACTTCGCGATCGATGACCGCGGTGCCGTTGTCGTTAGTCTTGCCGATCGACCGCGCCGCTTGCAAACCCGCGCCGCCGAGACAGACGCTCCAGGCGGTTCCCCAATGATCGCGACCGTAACGGCTGTTGATCTTCGGCGTGCGACCGAACTCCGACATCACCACGACGAGCGTATCTTTCAGCAGCCCGCTCGCCGCCAAGTCGCTGATGAGCGTGGCAAACGGCCGATCGAATTCGCCGAGCTGTTCGATGTGGTAATCGAAGTTTTCGAAGTGCGTGTCGTAGTTGGAATGATTGACTTGCACGAACGGTACGCCTTGCTCCAGCAGCCGGCGCGCGAGCAAGCAATGTTTGCCGAACTCGTGCGAACCGTAACGTTCTTGATCGCGGGCGGATTCCTTCGCGACGTCGAACACGTCGCGCTGGGCCATGAGTTGCATGGCCTGATCGTAACTGTAGGTGTAGGCGTCGGTGTCGGCGGTGCGGCGCTTGTCGGCGAAGCGATCGTTCGCCAAGCGGCGAAACTCTTGTCGTCGTTCGTCGCTCGTGAGCGAAAGCGCCGAAGGTCGCTCGCTGTATTGCGGCGCCTTGCCTTCTTCCAACACCACGCTGCCGTAGCGCGGGCCGAGAAAAGCGGCTCCCGAGCGGCTACTGCCGCCGCCGCGAATGAGGATGTGGCCCGGCAGCGCGAACTTTTCGGGCGTGAGCGCCTTGGCGACCACGGCGCCGAGGTGCGGGTGCGGTGCGCCCATCTCGTTGTGACCGGTCTGCATTTGCACGGCGCCCGGGCCGTGGCTTTGATTTTTCGTATTGATGCTGCGGACCAAGCTCAGATGGTGCATCTGCTTGGCGGTGTGCGGCAGCAGTTCGGAAATCTGAATGCCCGGCACGCTCGTGCTGATCGGCCGGAAAGGCCCGCCGGTGTCGGTATTCGGCTTCGGATCCCAAGTTTCGAGTTGGCTCACGCCGCCGTGGAGAAAGATCGTGAGAATGCGCTTTGCGACTTGCTCATCTCGGCCGCCACGGCGGGAGACAACCAACTTGCGCCGCCCGTGTGCCGGTGATGCCGCCGATGGCCAATGCTCCGAGTCCGGTCGATGCGGCGGAACGCAAGAACCCGCGGCGAAAGGCCGTGCTCGGCGGTTCCGCAGGAGTAATCGCAGCGCATCATGTTCTCCTTCGTCGGAGCGTTAGTGATTGAACCGAAACTCGTTGCTGGAGAGCAGCGCCCACAGCATCTCTTTCACGGCCTCGAGCTTTTGCTTCTCGCGTCCCTCGAGGAAGCCTGCGACGTCGGTTCGTTCCGTATCCGACGCAGGCCGCGTGAAGACGGCCAAGTACATTTCGTCGGCCAGCCGTGCGGCGTCTTTCTCGGCGACGAGTCGGGCCGCGAGGTTGTCGTATTTTGGAACGAGCCAATTGTCGACGACGCCGCCGTTGCCGAAGAACAGGGCCTGATTGAGCGTCGCCGAAAAATCGCCGCCGGTCGCTTCGCCGTAAAGCTCGATGAAGCGGGCGTAGTTGCTTTTCAGCGGATCGAACGTTTGTCGATCGACCCACATCGATTCCATTCGCGGCCGGTCGGCCTCATCGAGCTTCACAAGTTCCTTCGGCGGGCTCTTCTTCAAGGTCGCCAAAGCTTTCCCTTCGGAGATCGTTACGAAGCCGGTCGCTTGCAGCATGCTCGCGGCAAACGCTTCCGGCCCGAGCGGCTTCAAGAGCGGCACGTCCCCTTGTTCGGTCCAACGCGCGACGAGCAATTCCCAACCGCGGGCGAGGGCCGCTTTGTCTGCGACGGCGATTTTCTCGAAGGCCGCGATCTGCCGCGCTTCGTCGATGCGCCGCTCACGGGCTCGCAGTAAGGTCCGCAACCGGCGAGCTTCATCAAGGGCCGCGGCTTTGTCGCCGGCATTCTTCGCAACGTCCGCCTTCACGACCGCGTCGTCCGCCGCTTTGAGCGCGGTTTCCAACTTGGCTCGCTCCGTTTCCCACGCCGCGAGCCGCTGGGCGGCTTGGCCGCGAGCTAGCGCCTTGGCGTCGGGCAGGAGATACGTCGTTTGGTACGTGCGCGTGAGCACGAGCGTGCGAATCGTCTTACGGATGTCGTAGCCACCCGAGCGAAATTCCTTCGTCAGCAGATCAAGTACCGCCGGATAGGCCGGCGGATTCTCGGGATGAATGAAATCGACCGGATGGACCAAGCCGCGTCCGAAGACGTGCGCCCATAGCCGATTCACCGCGTTGCGGGCGAACAAGTCGCTGGTGCCGTCGGTGGCCGAAGCGGCCAAGAGCGCACGTCGCGAATGTTTGGGAACCGGCTTCTCTCCCTTGTCGGGCTTCACCAAATACTCTTCGCCTTTTTTCACCTCGGGCTCTTTCAACGCCGGCCCGCGCGGCAGCCGCGGCGCGACGCGATCGGCCGCTTCGCCGGTGAAGACCGATTTGAAGCTGGCTTCCCCGTCTCCCTTTTCGGCGATGACCTTGGCCTTGGTCTTCTTCTCCGTGTGGAGATACGTACGGCTGACGAGCGCGTAGAGTCCGTAGTAGTCGCCGATGGTGTAATCGTCGACGGTCGGATGATCGTGGCACTGGTTGCATTGCATATCCATGCCGAAGAACATGCGGCTCACGTCGCGCGTGATCTGGTTCGGTTCGCAATCGCGATCATGGAAGAATTTGGACGCCGGCCGCAACTCGGACGTTTGATCGTCGGCCGCAAGAATGTCGCGGACGATTTCGTCGTACGGCCGGCCGCGCGCCAGCGATTCATACAGCCATTCGTACCACTCGGCGGCTTTGATGATTTTGTCGCCGCGGCGTTCGGCCCACATCACGTCGAGTGCGGTCGCCATGTGGCGCGCAAATCGCGGACTCGCCAACAGTTGATCGACCAGCCGTTCGCGTTTGTCGGGCGACTTGTCCGCGAGGAACGCTCGGGCGTCGTCGACCGAAGGAATGATGCCGTGCAAATCGAGCATCACGCGGCGCAGAAATTCGCCGTCGTCGGCCGTCGCGCCGGAAGGCGCAGGCGCTCCGCCGCGATGAGGCGATCGATCTCCGTGGAGAGCGACGGTTTCGTAGCGGCGACATTCGCGGCCGGCTTCGAACTCGCGGAGTTGTTCGCGGTGCGCAACGGAGCGACGTCGAACCAAGCCGCCGCTGCGAAGGCGATCAGCAACGACAACAACGCCGCGACGGCGCAGCGACGGGCGCGCAAGAGATAAGCGTGGGGCATGTGAGACCTCCACGAAACAGAGCAGGGCGGGAAGGCGGGCGGATCCGACGCAGGCGGGCAACAGACGGTCGGCGAGGTCGTTCAAAGGCGGGAGTTCTGCGGGCCTATCGATAAGAATCGACCGGCACATAAGAACTTCTTGATACGTTACCGCCCTGAAAATGCAGGGTCAACAGCGAAGGATTTGATATTTCGGGTCGCAGCGGTTCCGGCCTAGAAGTTTCGCAGGCCTGAGCATGCGTGATTACTCGCCGAAGCGAAACGCGTACAAATCCGCGTCGCGCATGACGATGCGAAGGCGGACGACCTTTCCTGCCAGCGCGGAGATATCGTCGCCCGAAGTCCAGCGCACCGGGCGGGCCAACTCATTGCCGACCGTCTTCACGGCGTCGGCCAGCGCGAAGCCGGGCAGCGGGCGACCGGCGGCGTCTTGGAGTTCGACCGAAATATCGCCGGCCGCCGAGGTGGCGAAGTTCAGCAGCAGCCGTCGGCCGGAAAACTTCAGCGGCTTCGTTACGATTTCGCCGCCGGAGTAGGGCGCTTGCAGCGAAGTGAAACCGTCGATCCGCAGACTATGGCGTCGCACATGGGCCGTGGGTTGGCCGTTGTGATGTTGGACGTAAAACGACATTTCCGTCGGCCCCGTCTGCACGACGTTGCGCATCGGGTAGTTGCTGCGGGCCACCCAATCTTCGAGCCGCTCGCTCGGTCGCAGAAAGCCTTCCATGAAAGGGCGATCGATCGTCGCGCCGCCGCGCGTCGACATCAGCACGGCGTCGGAAAGCCCGTTAACTTGTGCATGTCGAGTTGCATGGCCGCCGCTTGCTCATCCGTGACGATCCGCCGCTCCGACTTGCTCATCAGCCTGCGCCGATGCCGACGAAGAGATGCGGAGCTCGAAAATACGGATGGAGTTGCGTGATGTACAAGTCTTGGATCAGACCCGGCCCGCCGGCTCCGTCGCCGTATTCGACGAGTTGCAGATTCTTCCAATGCAAGAAATCGTCGCTTTCGGCGCGGGCCACGCGCCGCAAACCTCCTTTGTAGACGCGGAAGTACATCACGTAGCGACGTTCGACGGTCGACCAGATCACGAGGTTTTGCGAATCGAACAACATCGCGTCGCGCAGCCCGTCGAGCGATTGCAAGACGGTCGCCATCGTCAGGACGGGCTGCTCCTGCAATAGCTTCCAACGTACGCCGTCGGCCGAGACCAAAGCTCGCGGGCCGGTGACGTTCGGGTCGGCCTTCGAGTTGCGCGGATGCCGGCGATCGCTTTGTAGCGCTGCTCGGGCGAGGCGGCAGGATTCTCATCAAGGAACGGAGCAAAGTTGTGCGTGATGAGCGGATCGTCGAGCACGATGTTGTTGTCGCGGCTCCCCGCGCGCTCGATGAGCCCGAGCTTCGGCTTCGTCCAATTTCGGCCGTCGGTCGATTCCGCCAAGCAAGTGATCTCGCCGCCGGCGTGATTGCCGCGGTAGTACATGCGGAAGCGGTCGCCGTCGCGCAGGATGGAGCCGAACACAAACGAGGGTTGCTTGTCTTCCCAGGCTTCGTCGCGGCCGAGCACTTGCCCTTCGTCGCGCGGTTCATGCAAGACGTGCCGCACGTTCTTCAGCGAGTCGACGAAAAATCGATCCAGAAAAAGTTCGAGCCGGTTGCCGACGTCGTACGCCTCGTCGTCCGCGGCCGTTGCGGCGACCGGAGATTTCAACAACAGCGACGCTACGACTAGGCCGACGAGGAGAGCGAAACGCATGGACGATTAGTCTCGTGACGGGAATAAGGTGGGCGGAAGTACAGGCGGGGGCCGCATCTGAGAGTCTTCAGAGCCGAGTCGTCTCGCTCCGAACACCGCTCGGACTCGCGACTGAAATGGCGGGAATTTGCGACTTTAACCCGCCGGCACGCCGCCGACTCCATATTTTTTGACTTTCCGCGTAACCGGCGGGTATCTTCGGGTCATATAAGAATTGCTGGATGAATCTCCGCGCCGGGTCCGGCTATTTGCCGGTTTGCGGAGCGGCCCGCCGGTTTGTTGCCGCCTACCCAGATTGATTTGCCTGCCTGTTTGAAGCCTGCCCGCTCGAAGTTTCCCGCCCGCCTGCGTTTCCCGAGGTCTCGCCATGTTTCGCATTCATTGCGATTCTACCGCCGCACAAGGTCAAGCCGCCCCAAGCTCGCGCTATTGCGACGGCGTCAGCCGCCGCAGCTTTCTGCAAATCGGCATGGCCGGCATCGGCTCGCTTGGGCTCGCCGACATTCTGCGCGTGAGGAAGCTTCGGCCGCGGGCGCTTTGACCGTCGCGGGCAAGGCCGCCGGCGCGAAGAAGAACACGAGCGTCATTCTCTTGTGGCTCGACGGCGGACCGAGCCACATCGACACGTACGACATGAAGCCCGACGCTCCGGCCGAGTACCGCGGCATTTGGAGCCCGATCAAGTCGAACGTGCCCGGCATGGAAATGACGGAACTGTTTCCGCTCCAAGCCAAGATCGCCGACAAGTTCTCGGTGATCCGTTCGATCCACCACGACAACGGCGACCACTTCACCGGCGGGCACTACATGCTCACCGGCAAAGGGGGCGTGAGCGGCGCGGCCAATGCAGGCAAGCATCCGTTTGTCGGCGCCGCAGCCGTGAAGATGACCGGCCCGCGACATCCGGCGATGCCCGCTCACGTCGCGGTGCCGCATGCGATGAGCATCGGGTTGCGCCCCGGCTACTTCGGCGGCCACTACCTCGGCAAGCAGTACGATCCGTTCGACACGGGCGGCGACCCGAACGGCAAGACGTTCAAAGTGCAGAACCTCTCGCAGGTGACGGGCCTTGATCTGCCCCGGTTGCAGAATCGCCGTTCCTTGTTGAGCGCGATGGACAACATGCGCCGCGAGATCGACAGCAGCGGTGCGCTCGAAGCCGGCGACCGTTTCGACACGCAGGCCTATGAGCTCGTCACCGGCGCGGGCCACCGAAGCTTTCGACATCTCCAAGGAAAGCGACAAGACCCGCGATCGCTACGGCCGACATTCCTGGGCTCAAAGCGCGTTGCTCGCTCGCCGGCTGGTGGAAGCGGGCACGACGTTCGTTTCCGTGCACTCCGGCGGTTGGGACCATCACTGGAACTTGCAGTCGGGCTATCACCGCAACTTGCCGATCATCGACCAAATGACCTCGGCGCTGATTGAAGACCTCGACCAGCGCGGCTTGCTCGACACGACGTTGGTGCTTCTGTGCGGCGAGTTCGGCCGCACGCCGAAGATGAACGACGGCGGCAACGGCGGACCTCCGGGTAGCATGGGAACGCCGGGCCGCGACCATTGGGGCAACGCGCTGAGCGTGCTCATCGCCGGCGGCGGCGTGAAGGGAGGCCGATTGATCGGCACGACGGATGCCCGCGGCGAACGCCCGAAGGATCGTCCGCTCACGCCGGGCGATCTGCACGCGACGATCTTCGACATCCTCGGCGTCGACAAGCACATCGCCTTCAACGACTTCACCGGTCGGCCGGTGCACGTGATCGAACAAGGCGACGTGATTCGAGAGTTGTTCTAAGGACGAGGCGGCGAGCGACTGGGTTTATTCCCGCCGCTCGCATTACGAAGTTGCCGCGCGTCGCATCATGGCGGCGCTATCGCGTCCGAAACGCTTCTGCAAACGCCGCATCAGCAGGTAGCCGAGCCGCGCGAGAACGTGCCGCGGCCGTGAGAAGGCGAGAATGTCGTAATAGACGCGCCCGTCGACTTGCTCGATGAGGAAGCGTTCTTCGCCGGCTTCCACATGCCGCGGCAGCGTGCCGTAGGCGAAGCCGAACCGGTTCGGCTCGTCGACGACGTATACGATCCGCGCGGCGTTCGTGGTGCAGACGCCCGCGAATCGCGCCGTGACCGCGACGAGCGCATCGACGGCGAGCGGCGTATCCGTCGGCTCGGCCCGCACCCAGCCGAGGTCGAACTGCCGCCAACTTCGTAGCGCGTCACACGCGCGGCGGAAGCAATCGGCGCCGACGCCGATCTCCGTACGACGATGATCCACGTCGAATCCCGGCGGATACGCACCGGTCGCCGTTGCGCCGACTGCCGAATAGGTGAATGGTGCGGCCGCTTGTGAAGCCAAGAAGCTGCGAACGTGAGCGGTCGACGGCCAAACGAGAGAATGCATGATGAAGGGGCGGCAGGTAGCGAAAACCAAGGAAGCGGTCGTGTATAGTATCCGCTACGAGTAACCGCAGTCGCGTGCTTCGATTAACGTTCCACTTTTTGAGATCGACCGATGATGAAACGGAGGCTTCTCGCGACGCTGTGCGGATGGGTTTGTCTCGCGGCCGCAGCACGAGCCGAATTGACGGTGCGCAGCGATTTCGAGAACGGGTCGGCCCAGGTCATCGGTATCCAACAGGACGCGGGCCTCATTCAAATTCGTCCGGCCGGCGATCCGAAGCGCGGTTGGCCCTGCTGGTGGTCGTTTCAGGTCGACGGCGTCGAATCGGGCCGAACGTTGACGATTGAGATCGATCGCGCGCCGGGGAACCTTTCGGCGGCGTGGGCGCAACCGGGCTACGCGGCGTACAGCATTGACGGCGGCAAGACTTGGCTGCAAACCGCACAGGGCGTCGTGAAGGACGGCCGCAAAAGTTACGCGGCCAAGATCGACGCGAAGAGCGGCATGGTTTGCCTGGGGGCCGGTGTTCGACGTCGATGATGCCGGCGAACTCGTCGATCGCTTGGCCGCCGAGCATAAATACGTCACCAAGTTCGAACTCGCCAAGTCGCGCGAAGGGCGCGCGGTTCCGGCGCTCGTCGTTGATGAGAAGCCTGAGGGTGGCGACGATGCGTCACGGTTGGGAATTTGGATTCAAGCTCGCCAGCACGCCTGGGAATCGGGCGGAAGTTGGGTTGGCGTCGGGTTCATCGAATGGCTGACGAGCGACGACCCGCGGGCCGTGGCGCTTCGCAAGCAAGCGACGATCTACTTCGTGCCGGTGATGGACGTCGACAGCGTGGCGACCGGCAACGGCGGCAAAAACCAAACGCCGCAGGACCACAATCGCGATTGGTCCGCCAAGCCGCATTTTCCGGAAGTCGCGGCGGCGCAGAAGCGAATCGCCGAACTCGACAAGGCCGGCCGGTTCGACCTGTTCGTCGATTTACATAACCCTGCGCCGAGCGACGGTCAGCCGTTCTTCTTCGTATCGCCCGATGAGGAACTGAGTCCGACGGTGCGCCGTAATATCGGGGCGTTCGTCGCCGCTGCGAAGGAAGAGATCGTCGGACCGTTGAAGCTGAGCCCGAATACGCGACCGAGCGGAGCCAACTATTCGCCGCAATGGCAGGCGATCAGCAAGAATTGGGTCACGGCGAATTGCCGCCCGCACGTCGTCTCGGTGACGCTGGAAACCTCCTGGAATACGGCGCATAGTACGACGGCCGGATATACGACGGTCGGTCGACAACTCGGTCTGGCGATCGAGAAGTATTTCCGAACTTCGCCGCGAATCGCGGTCGCACAGTAGATCATCTCGCTTCTCTTCCAAGACTTCAGGAAACGAACGATGGCCGCACCCGAATCGACTGCTCAGAGCAAAGGTCCGTTCGTGCTTTCGATTTTGATCATCATTCTCGGCGTGGGCTGGTTGCTCAGCGCTCGCGGCGTCGGCTTGGGCGTGAATTGGATTTGGACGCTCGGGCTTGGAGCGGTCGGGATTCTGACGTTTGTCTTGAGCGGCGGATTCGACAAGTTCAGCATCGTCATCGGGCCGTTTTTCTTGGCTTGCAGCTTGTTATCGATTTTGCGTCAGTCGGGCCGCTTGTCGTTCGACACCGAGCTGCCGACGCTCGTGATTTTGATCGGCGTGTTGCTGCTGATCGCCCAAATGCGATTCGTGCCGCCGCCGAGGTGGTTCGCTCCGCTTGAGCCGCCGAAGAGATGAACAAAGTCGTGTCGACGGCGTCGGCCTTGTTGTTACGTCGCAGGAGTAAAGCGATGCGCGTCTTCGTCAGCGTCGTCTGCTTGTTCGTGTCGACACAGGCGGCATGGGGGCAAGCCGGCGGGTCTGCCGCCGAGCTCGATCCCACGCTGCCGTATCAGGCCGAACGCGTGAACCCCGTGACGTACGACGTTGATTTCTCCGTCGTCGTGACGCCTCCCTACAAGACGAAGAAGCTCAAGGTTTGGCTGCCGTTGCCGATGAGCGACGCCGGGCAGGAAGTGACGGAAGGGGAGATGTCGGCGTTTCCTCTGCGCGTACGGCCGCAGATCGGAACGGAAGAAACGTACGGCAACAAGTTCGCGTATTTCGAATTTGATGCGCCGCAGGGTGCGCAAATCGTTCGTCACAGATTCCGAGTGAAGGTCTGGGAGCTGCGATGGAATGTGCAGGCCGAGCGGGTGCAGGGCGTGAGCCAATGGCCGAGCAGTTTCGACAAGTATCGGCGCGGTGACGCGCAATCGGTCGTGGTCGACGAGCGATTTGAAAAGCTGCTCGGGCACATTGCTCCCGGTGAGACTAACCCGACCGTCGGGCTGACGGGCGTCATGCGTTGGGTGCAGGATAACTTTGCTTACGACCATCACGATGCTTCGCTACGGGCCAGCGCCGAGCATGCTCTCGAGAAGCGCCGCGGCCATTGCAGCGACTATCACGGATTCTGTGCCTCGATGGGCGCATGCTCGGCGTGCCGACGCGCGTGACTTACGGCATCAACACGTTTGCGAAGAACTCGCCGTCGCACTGCAAGCTCGAGGCGTTTCTGCCGCCGTACGGTTGGGTGAGCTTCGATGTTTCCGAGACGCAAAAGCTGGTCGCCGAAATTCGCAAGGCCGAGGGGCTCGACGAAGCCCGACGAACGAAACTCGTCGAACGGACGCAGGCTCGACTCATGAGCGGTTTCCGCGACAACTGCTGGTTCCTGCAAACGCGCGGGACCGACTATGAGCTCGCGCCAAAGGCGTCAAAGCGCGTCCCGGTCGTACGTACGGCGTACGTGGAGGCCGACGGAATCGCGCTGCCCGAGCCGGACCCGGCCGATAAATCGCAAACCGCGTTCTCTTGGATGACGGTTCACGACTATCAGGTCAATCGTGAAGTGCCGTATCCGTTTGCCGATTGGAAGACGCTCGAACCCGAAACGACGCCACCTCGCACGAAGTGATTCCGATGCGAACGCTTTGCTTGCTGATGATCGTGCTCGGCGGCGGCGCGGCAAACGCCGCCGAACCCGCAGCATTGCAGCGGCCGAATATCGTATGGCTGGTCGGCGAGAACTTATCGCACGACCTCGGCTGCTACGGCATGCCGCATGTGCGAACTCCGCATCTCGATCGGTTGGCGGCCGAGGGGATGCGGTTCACGAACGTCTTCGCAACCAATCCTGCGTGCGCGCCGAGCCGGTCGGCGTTCTTTACCGGCATGTATCAAACGACGACCGACACGCACCCGATGCGATCGCATCGCTCGGATGCGTTTCGCTTGCCGGAAGGAGTGCGACCGATCACGCATCGCCTGCGCGACGCCGGCTACTTCACCGCCAATATCAAGACGATCGACGGCGCGACGGTCGGCACCGGCAAGCTCGATCTGAACTTTGTGAACGAGGGGGCGATCTACGAGGATACCACCGGCGATTGGGCCGCACTGCCGCGCGATCGACCGTTTTTCGCGGTCGTGAACGCGCCGGAATCCGAGTACGACATTTACGATCGACAAACTTGGAAGCACGAGCGAGTCGAATGGGTGGGCGAGCGCGAGCATGAGCAGATCGCCAAGCCTGACGACGTGACGCCGCCGCCGTACTATCCGAATCACCCGCTCGTGCGCGAAGAGTGGCGCGATACTTGAACTCCGTCTCGGGCATGGACCGGCGGTTCGGCCGCGTGCTCGATAAGTTGCGTGCCGACGGGAGGCTGGACGATACCGTCTTGTTCTTCTTCGGCGACAACGGGCGTCTTGAGGCCCGCGGCATCCATTGGTGCTACGACAACGGACTGCGCGTGCCGCTCGTCGTGCGCTGGCCGAAGAACTTCGCCGCACCGGAGCGCTATCAAGCCGGCAAAGTCGTCACCGATTTGCTGAGCCTGCTCGACGTCACGGCCACGACGTTGTTCGTCGCCGGCGTCGAACGGCCGCTGCCTATGTGTGGGCACCGTTTCCTAGGACCGGAAACCTTGCCCCCGCGGCGCTACGTTTTTGCGGCCCGCGATCGACTCGATGAGACTTTGCAGCGAATTCGTTCAACTCACGACGCTCGGTATCACTACATTCGGACGTTCAGCACCGGGCCGACGTTCGCGTCGCTCAATCGTTACAAGGAGAAGTGCTTTCCGGTGCTGCCGTTGATGCGCGACATGCACGGCGCGGCGAGTTGACCGGGCGCGGCGAAGGAACTCATGGAACGCCGCGGGCCGTGCGAAGAACTGTACGATTTGCAGGCCGATCCTTACGAAGTGCGCAACCTCGTCGAATCGACCGAGCCGGAACACCAGGAGGCCGTCGCTCGTTTGCGGGCTGCGCTCGAAGTGTGGATGGCGGAAACCGGCGACCGCGGACACGTGCCGGAACCGCCCGAGGTCGTCGCTCCGTTCGCCAAGGAAATGCACGACTGGTTCGGCACGCCGGCCTGGGCCGAAGTGCCGAAGTAGCGCACGCCCGCTCGCACGATATCGCGGTCAGCCTGCATTCTCGGCGCGATCCGCTTTATTTGCCGAGTCGCAGACGCACCAGCAGATCGTTCATCGCGGCCGTGGCGCGCGGAGCCTCCGGCAGGCTCGTTTCGTAGTAAGCTCGTTCGAGTTCGGCCGTCAGGCGTTGATACTCGCGCTCGTGAAACGCGAGATCGGCTTTTTCGAGCGTCCCCTTCTCCGCACCGCCCGTCTTGCGCACCACCAGCTCGGAGATGTACGGCAGCTTCGCTTGCTCGTTGAGCTTCACAAGGTTCGCCTCGACTTCCCCCGTACGCATCAAATGGATGCCGGTCAGCAGTACGCGATAAACGTACAACAGCGGCTTCACCCGCGGCGGCTCCTCCTTTTGGAACAGCTTCCACTGCGTGGCGACGAAGCCGAGGTAGTGGTGCGCGTGGTGCTTCGTGATGCAACCCGGCGCGAGGGCCTTGAGTTCCTCATGTTCGGGCGTGGTGAAAACCACGAGCGGCGAGAGAAGTTGCTCCAGCACGTATCCGTTCTTCTTGAGCATCAGGCCGAAGAATTTGCGGATATCGTGGGTAACGAGATCGATTTCCATCCCGTCGCGCACGCTCGACTTTTCGACGGTCTCACGCCCCGCCGCCAACCCGACGACTTCCTCCAGCGGCAACAGGTGTGCGCCGCGTAGGTCGAAATCGGAGTCGGGCGAGGGAAACCCGTACAGATGGCGCCGCTGATCGTTGCGAAGAGTAGGGGGTAAGGGTGCTCGGCGACTTGCTGGTGAAGGCGGGGATCAAAGTTCATGGCACGCTGCGCTCATTATGCGGATTTCATTTCGCCATGGAATTCGTGGACGACTTCAATCGTTCCGACAATATTGGCATTGAACTCATCGAGTTGTTCCGAAGGAATCCAGTATTCCTGGTGCGCGCGTCCGCCGGCTTCGTGAATGGCGTGACGCCCCAGGTAATTTCGCGCGACCGAGGACCGCAGCACGTATCCGACGAAGCCGGAGCCTTCGTCCTTCGTGTTCCAATCGCGGGCAATTTTGATCGCGTACTCCTCCGTGAGCACGGGATAGAAAATGGGTTGCCGTTCGAGGCGCGGCGGAAAGTGTTTCCACTCGGAATCCCGAATGAGTTCCAGTTCGCGTCGACCGACCGGCCGGTAGAGCGTTACGGCGTCTGCATTGTTCACGGAATCATCTCATCTACGGCCGCCCGACGAGCGCGGACTAATAGCGCATTGGCTCGTTCGTAATCGGGCCGCTCGGGCAGCTTGGTTTTCTGCATGGCCGCTTCGAAATCGGCGTGCAGGCTCGATCGCCAGCGTTCCGTTTCTTCCCACGGCACTTCGCCGCGGCGTACGGCCAGCAATTGTTCGCGATGCTCCACGACGCGCACCGGCACTTCGGCGTGGCGCAGGACGTGAATGCCCGAGATCAAGAGCCGTAGCAGGTGCATGACGTGTTTCCACTTCACCTGGCCTTGATTCTTGATGTCGGCCTGCATCTTCTTGAATTGCGACGTGACGTAGCCGTTGTACGTCTGAAACACCATCCGCGAGAGAAACGACGACCGCATCGCCAGCAGTTCGTCGGCCAGCGGCGTGGAATGTTCCACCAACGGCGTATAGAGGCATTCCAAGACGTTGGGGTTCGCCTTCAACGCGAAAATCAGGAAACGCTGCAGCTCCCAATATTGCTCCTGAGTTTCTTCGCGATCGAGCTGGTCGGGGACGCCGTAGAGCGACCAATGCAACTCGGCCGGGGGCAAGTAAATTCCGCGACGATCCGTGTCGGAACCGTCGTGATCGAGCCCGTAAGCCCGCGAGCCCACGACGCAGCGATAGATGACGCGCGAGAACAAATCATGCCGCTCGGCCGTGATCGCGGCGTCGCCGATCGCCCCTTCTTTCCAGAGCGCGAGCATGGTCAGATCGTCGCGATGTAGGGCTTCTTCGACTCCGTCGAGAAACCGCACGCGATAGGCATGCGTGAGGTCGCCCGGCGTGCGAACCACGACGCCGACAGCCCCGCGCGGATGCAGCAATCGGCCCCCTTCGCCCGTGATGTTCCGCAACGTCACGACCTGCGTGCCGACGGAGTAAATGAGGTTCGGGTTATGATGAACGCGGTCGGTCACGACGTCGAAGTCCTTTCTCGCCGCGGCGTCGAACCGACGACGGATCATTGCGCTTCCGCCGGCTTGCGTCAAACGTCAGGGGTTCGCAAAGCCGCGTTTACGCATCAGGGCTTCGATGCCGGCGTCGCGGCCGCGAAAAGCTCGGAAACTTTCGGCCGGGTCGATCGTGTTGCCCACGGTGAACACGTGCTCGCGCAACTTGCGCGTAACCTCTTTATCCCAAGGTCCGCCTGCTTCGGTAAACGCTTCCCAAGCGTCGGCCGTGAGCGTATCGGCCCAGAGGTAGCTGTAGTAGGCCGCCGAGTAGCCGTCGCCGCCGAACACGTGTAAGAACTGCGGCGTGCGGTGCCGCATGACGATCTCGCGCGGCATGCCGAGCGCGGTGAGCGTTTCGCGCTCGAATTTCGCCGGATCGATCGGCGTATCTCCGGCGAGATGCAGTTTCATGTCGATCAGAGCGCTGGCCAAAAACTCGACGGTGCGAAAACCTTCGTTGAACTTCGAGGCTCGCTCGATGCGCTCCACGAGGTCTTTCGGAATCGGCCGGCCGGTTTCGTGATGCAAGGCGAACTGCTGGAGCACTTCGGGCGTCAAGAGCCAGTGTTCTAAAAGCTGCGAGGGAAATTCCACGTAATCGCGAGCCACGTTCGTGCCGGCGAGCGACGGGTACGTCACGTTCGACAAGAGCCCGTGCAGCGCATGACCGAACTCGTGAAACAACGTCGTGGCGTCGTCCCAACTGATGAGCACCGTCTCGTCGGGTTTGCCGCGCATGTAGTTGCAGTTGTTCGACACAATCGGCATGACCGGACCGTCGAACCGTTCTTGCGCGGTAGTCGCTCATCCACGCGCCCGATCGTTTGCCGGCCCGCGCAAATGGATCGAAATACCACAGGCCGACGTGCTTGCCCGCGCCGTCGACCACTTCCCACACGCGCACATCGGGATGATAGACCGGCACGCGGCCGGCTTCGAGCGGGCGAAACTCCAGCCCGAACAACTCGCGGGCCGTGTGAAACATACCCTCGCGCAGCTTTTCCAGTTGCAGGTACGGCACGATCGCGCTCTTGTCGAGGTCGTACTTCGCGGCCCGCACTTTCTCGGCGTAGAAGCGGTAATCCCACGGCTCGATCGTAATGCCGGCCCCTTCGCGATCGGCCACGGCCTGCATGTCGGCCACTTCCTCGCGCACTCGCACGACGGCCGGCTTCCAAACGGCTTCGAGCAGGGCCATGGCGCGTTCCGGCGTTTTGGCCATGGAATTTTCGACGCGCCAATGGACGTGCGTCGGATAGCCGAGCAACTTCGTGCGCCGGGCTCGTAGCTGAAGCGTTTCCGTGATGATGGCGTTGTTGTCGGTCTTTCCGCCGCCGTCGCCTCGACCGACGAACATCCGCCAAACCTTTTCGCGCAGCTCGCGCCGTGTGGAGAAGGCCAAGAAAGGGTCGACGCTCGATCGCGTGTTTTGAATCGCCCATTCCCCCGGCTTGCCGTGCGCCTTCGCCGCTTCGGCCGCGGCGTCTTTCACGTCGTCCGGCAGGCCGTCGGTGTCCGCTTCGTTCGTCAGATAAATCAGCTCGTCGGTTTCGCAGGCGAGCAGATTTTGAGCGAACTGCGTCGTCAGTTCGGCGAGTTTCTGGTTGATCTCCGAAAGCTCGCGCTTGGCGGCGGCGTCGAGCTTGGCGCCGGCCCGCACGAAGTTGGTGTATACGAGCCAGGTGAGCCGCTGCTGTTCGGGCGTCAGGCCCGAAGATTCGCGGGCTTCGTACACGGCTGCGATCCGCGCGAAGAGCTTTTCGTTCTGATAGATGCTGTCTTCGAACGCCGCCAGCTTCGGAGACATTTCCTTTTCGACGGCCCGCAGCGCGTCGTCGCTCATGCAGCCGGTGAGGGTGTAGTAAATCGATTGGACGCGAGCCAACGTGCGACCGGAGGCGCTCCAACGCCACGATCGTGTTGTCGAACGTGGGCGCCGCGGCGTCGGCCGCAATCTTTGCGACGGCCTCAAGCTGCTCGCGCATACCGATCTCCAGCGCCGGACCGATATCGGCCGTCTTCACGTCGGCAAACGGCGGCACGCCTCCCCAAGGTCCTTTCCAAGGAGCGACGAGCGGATTGGCGGAAGACGACTCGGCGGCAATGGTCATAACGGCGGACGCTCCCAAAAGTGCGATCGTGATCAAGGCGGCGACGAACAGGAAATTTGCGGCGCGGCGGCGCACTGAAGAACGACCGGTCGCTGCAATCGCGTTTCGAGTTTCACAGGCCGGAAAAAACATGGCGGGCGACTCCGAAGAGGAGAGAAAGAGTGCCGAGCGGTTCGATTAAACACGAATTTCCGCCGTCGGCGTACCAACGCAAGCCAAATTCGACGCTGTTACAGATACGAAAAAAGCCTCGTGAAAATCACGAGGCTTGATCAGTGACCCGGCTGGGACTCGAACCCAGGACCTACGGATTAAAAGTCGATTCGTAGGCGGTGTCAAGAGTTTGGAGCCGGTGCGAATCCGATTATCGCACCTTCAGGGACAATCCAAATCGCTTCGGAATATCCGGCGTTAATCGCATTTATATTGACACATCCTAAAAAGTCGATAAATTCCGCACAACTTGACGCCGATGAACACCACTGAATTGCCCGTGTTTTCCGGAGCGGAATCGATGGCTAAAGACAGCGAAGAAAAGAAAGTGCGATTGCAGGTGCCGGTCTCTCTTGAGTTGGAAGAAGAAATCAGGCAGCTGGCCGAGCCGTTGCATATGTCACTGCGAAAGATGGCCGGAGCCTTGCTTGATGAAACCGCCAAAGGGCGCAAGGCGACCATCGACAACATCATCAGCGATATAACCGTTGCCCTCACCGAGGCATCGCGAATGGTGACCGGTAAGACGCGTCACCGGGGTGCGCCGAAGTCGGAACCGATTCATCTGGATGTTCTAGTCGAGCCGGAAACGGCCGATTTCATCGCGATCTTGGGAGAAAAGCTCGGGCATCCTCCAGGAAGGATGGCCGGTCAGGTTCTCCGATGGGGAGTCTTGGAAAATAGCTGGGTGATCAGATACATGGCGGCTCCGATGGTGAAAGTCGTTGAGAAGTATCTGGCCGTGAAGAAAGCCATTCAAGCGAGGAAGAAAAAAGCGAACGAAGCCTAGGACGACGCGACGGCTCGGCGCTCGAAGGGAATGGATAGGCTGCACGTAACGGAGCGAGACAGTTCCACCTGTCTCAGCGAAGTGAAGTGTTGCAGCCGTGGATCGCACGCGTTGGGGATCGTTGGAGAAAGGAATCGAAGCCGTCGATGGTCGACGGCATAAACGGAGGCGGCATATCGCTACGCGGCTGAGCGGCTTGAGCGAAGCCCGGAGCGATTTGACGCCGTAGGTTCATGGAGGAACCGAAGATGAGTTCGTTCAAGAGCTATGACGAGTTGTGCGCGTTCGCTCACAGTTTGTACATCCGCGCCTCACAAGGCGATCGGGATGTGAAATGGATGGGGCCGGAAATGGGCGTGCTTTTAAGCGACCCAAGATTCCGGCGAGGCGTTTTGGATGTCGTTGAAACCGACGGCGACGCTTCGCGGACTCACTTCGGGTTCGCGCTCGACAACCAAGATCCGGACAGCCTTGGAGTGCTCTTTCTTGCGATGCTTCTCGCGTTAGGCGACTTCGCGACGGAGCACGAAAGCAATTTGGAGAATCGCAAAGCGGCATAAACGGCCGCGACTTTAACCAGATAAAGGACAACGCCCGATCACCCTTCTGCTTGGCCGCGGGGAGTGATCGGGCGCTGCGTTGTTCGATGAATCATACAACACGCTCGCGCGACTGTCACGGTCAGCAAGTGATGGACCTGGGGACCGAGCTACGCCACACCGACGATGGCGTAGTTCGGGTTCCGTACGCCTCGGCGGCGGCCGCGAAGCGGCCGTCGCCTTTACTTGAATCAGACCGAAACGAGGTGGAGCAAGTAAGTCAGAAGGTCACGGAGCACGTAATCAAGCCGCATCGGTGCCGTTCAAGATTTTGCCCCACCTGTTGCCTCGGGCGAGGGTTGGAAACCCGCGACAGATTGATGGCGGTTCTCGAATCGAAGTACGAAGCGATGCAGATGTGGACCCTCACGATTGACCCGACGTTGTTCGCTAGCCCCGAAGATGCGTTCGAGTACGTCCGCAAACATCGCTGCGTGTCAGAGTGGGTGCGTACGTTGCGGGCAAAGGGCTATCTGACAAGCGGTGATTACTTCTGCGTCGTTGAATGGCAGAAGGATACCGAGATGCCCCATTTCCACGTTCTGCTCAATACGCGCTTCATCGATTGGGAGGTCGCGCTGAAGCGCTGGGGAGACTTTCGGCCAGATGGTGCCGGGCCTGTTGAAGGCAATCGACCTGGATTCGGCACGGTTCTCTTCTCGGAAGGAAACTTCGAAAACAAATTGCACGCCGCGCGGTATGCCTGCGCTTACCTGCTGAAGAATCCGGAGCACGGCTATCCTGCCTACGTGCTCGACATGCGTCGCGAGGTCAAGCGATACCAAACTAGTAAAGGGTTCTGGAAGCTCGGCGACGAAGTGGCTTGCGAGCAAGTCGAGCCGGTGGCCGACGTCGTCGATGAATCGGAAGAGGTCGCAGACGAAACAAAGACGTCCATACGTGAGCGCATTGCAAAGTGCGCTTCGGAAACCGTCGTTCTTCGTGTGGAGCATGACGCGACGTCGGAAGCCGCCGGGAAAGCTCGGCTTTCATTCGTGCGCAAGATCGGCCTGCCGTTCGCGGACGTCATGCAGCGTCTCGGCATCGACCCGGAATTTCGCGGCGCAATCTCTGTGACTTCTGCGGAACTGCTCGATTTGAACTATGCCGCGAGCCGCAAGCGTACACCGCTCGAACCTTGGGACTTGGGCGGCGATCAAGCGACGTATTGTGCCAACACTTCGGAACAGGAGGACCGAGCAGCATGAAAGAAAAGAGACCTTCGGCGGCGAGCGACGTGCCGGGCGTGATTTCCGATTTCGAAACGTATACGAAGGATGAATTGATGCGGCGGCTGCGGTTTCGGCAGCACACCTGGCGGGCGTTGCGCCACGCCGGCATGCCGGTGATTCGTGCCGGCAACAAGTATTTGGTTCACGGCGCTGACGTGCGCGAGTTCTTGCGGAGGATGAGCGAGAATGGTGGTAGTTCAGACGCTTGATATTGGACGTCCGCACCTAGTGTGGAGATGGATCTGCCCGGAGACGGGCAAGCAACGCCAACAATCCGCGAACACGCGCGATCGAGCCGAAGCGATTAAGGGAGCGGGGCGATTAGAAGCGGAGTTGCGCGGAAGTCCTGTCGCCCTACGCCGTACAATCGCCGACTGGGATCAGTGTCGTGAACTCTACGAAACGGAGCACGCGAGCAATCTTCGGCCTAGTACACAAGCGCGGATCGCGACGGCGTTAAATCACTTTGAGGCGATCGTTCGACCAGTAACTATGGAGAGAGTTACGTCACGCCAGACGCTGGAGTTCCGTCAACAGTTGCGAGCCAAAGGTTTGTCTGAGGCGACCGTAAGCACCATCATCCGGCATGTGAAGGCGTATTTTCGGTGGTGTCGCGATGAGGCTGATCTAGTCCAGCAGATACCGAAATTCCCAAGGGGAGAGAGTCGAAATTGCAGTCCGAAAATGAAGGGTCAGCCGATCACAGAGATCGAGTTTCGGCGCATGCTGAAGGCCGTCAAGTCGGTACGCCTCAAAGATGCTGCTCACTGGAAGCACTACCTGCGCGGGCTCTGGCTGTCCGGACTTAGGCTACGTGAATCGATCGATCTTTCTTGGGACGGCTCGACGCCGATTTCAGTTCGACAGGACGGGGGAGCTTGGATACTCGAAATTCAGGCGGGATATCAAAAGAATGGCAAGGCAACGACGACGCCAATCACGCCAGATTTCGCCGAACTTCTTGAGCAGACACCGGAGTACCGACGGAATGGTAGGGTTTTCCAACTAGTCAACGCAGACGGCAACGCGCTAAACCATTTTTGGGTGTCTGAAACGGTCATTAAAATCGCCTCAGCCGCAAGCGTTCAGCGGGAAAAGGGCCGGGCCTGCGCCGACGACTTCCGTAGATCTTTCTGCAGCAGATGGGCGATCAGAGTTGCCCCTGCTGTGCTTCAGTCGCTTGCGCGGCACGGTAGTATCCAAACAACGATGGCCTACTATGTGAAACACAATGCGAGAGATATTTCACTGCAGCTGAAGGGCTCCAGCGCAGATTATCGCAATCGGAAATCCTGACCACGGACCTCATCGTTATGGACCCCAAAGACTTTTACGACTATTTCGAAGAGCGACCGCTTTCGAATGTCCCCGGGAAGAGAAAGCGAAAGACGTCAGCCGTTGGAGATCCGAAAGGATTCCCAGATTGGAGAACGCATCGTCGCGAGTTTGAGTCTAGCGCCTACATCATCTGGTACTACGACGGCCTCGAAGGTCCGACCCGATTTATGGAGGGCGACCACCGCGAGGCAGCTTGGTCAATGACCGCAATGCGCATCGGTCGATTCGTCGGAGATCCCGGCAGCGATAGGATTCCAGAGTCCACCATTGAAATTCGAGAGCGGTTGGATAAGGGCGAGTCGCCGCCAGCGCCAGACTCGCTTGGAAGGCGTGTTCGCTCTCATCATTATTACCGCGTGTTAGATGCAAACGAGGTGCTCTTTGCTGCTCAAAACGGCGGTGCCAGCGTTGCGGTAGAACTAACTGAAGAATGGCATAACCCAGATGATGGAATCATTTCGCCAATCGGACCTGAAAGCGAGATTCTTCGGAACGCATTGCGTCTCTATGACTCATCCGGACTTGGCAAAGCGGATTTTCGGCCTCGATTACCCTCGCGCAAAAGGGTTGATAGTTATCCGGAATTCTTGGGGGCTGTGGGGTCACTACGGATTCGGCGCCATCTCTCCGGCGGACCTCGATCGTTTTATTGTCGAAGGATATGCATTTGGCCCACTCAGTTGGTTTCCACCAGTTGAAAACAAAAAGGAAAGGGGCATTCTGCTTTGGAAGACGTCCCACGACGGTAAGGAGATACATGGTCGAGAGATCGTAGATGGCGCAACAGGAGAACGGATTGGTTGGTGCTTTCTGTCTCGCCGTGGAGGGTTTCTTGATGTTGAAGAGCTGTTCGTCTGGCCAACGTATAGGGGGCAAGGCTACGGTAGACTCTTGGCGAAACTTGCAAGAGAAGCCGCTGACGAAATGAAGTATGAACTGCGCGCGCTCGTGGGCTTTGTAGATGCGTATCCCGTCGATCGAGCTCGCTTAGAAAGAACAATGGCGACGCTCGGGCTGGAGCTCCATGCTTCGAGTTATCGAAGCCTTGCGTTTATGGGGCTGGAGGCACGCCGCGCTGGCGCGTTGGTCGAACCACGGTTCCCGCAGAAGCCAGCGGCACCGATGTACAAGCTCGACCCCGCTACCGCAACCAGGCAATACACGGTGTGGTTTGGTACGAACCGCAAACCGAATAACCTGGCGGACCTGGCGGCGGGGTTCTCGGCGGAGCGCGATGATGAGGTGCGTTACGGCTTTTGCCAAGTTGCGATTCCGAAATCGCACCAGTTCGGGTCTGTTGGATCGCGCTGGTATTCGCGATGGGCGCGGCTCAAAGACGATCGTCTCTGCATCACACAATGCATTGGGTTAGACGAGAACTTGTTTTGGCGAACGATCAGCGAAAGGCTCGCAGAATCGGAAGTGGGGCAGCGTCAAGGTTTGGTTTTCCTTCACGGATATTGCAACACGTTCGAAAGTGCTGCAATTCGTGCTGCTCAGATAGGGTACGATCTGAGATTTCCCGGAGAGACGGCGTTCTTTAGCTGGCCGTCTCAAGGCTCCTTGCCTGGATATCCGGCCGATGAGTCCGCGATTGAAGGCTCTGAACATTTCATCGCGCAATTCTTGATCGATTTTGCCACCAAGGCGAAAGTCGAAAAAGTCCATCTCATTGCGCACAGCATGGGCAACCGGGGTCTTCTGCGCATTACAAAGGATTTCAAACACCGTTTCCGAGCACGGCGTTCGGTTTGGGCAGATAGTGTTGGCTGCTCCCGATCTCGACAGTGACGTCTTCCGCAACCTGGCGCATGTCTACTCCAGCCTCAGTGATCGCACGACGTTGTATTTGTCGCCAAAGGACAGTGCGATTGGTGCTTCGCGATGGCTTCATGGATTCCAGCGCGTGGGGCTTAGCCCGCCGGTCACGGTCGTCGAAGGTGTAGATACCGTTGAGGTTCCAAAGTTTGATTTTGGTGACCTTTTGGGCCACAGCTACTTTGCAGAGGCCGAGGGGCTGTTGCACGATATTTATCAGCTCATTCGGCACAACCAAAAACCGGCGGAACGACAGCGATTACTTCAAGCTACTACAGCGGACGGCAAAACCTATTGGGAAATGGAGTCTTAGTCTTTGGGAGCGTTTCGATAAGCTGTGCGAAGCATGTGCGTATGCCGTGCGTAATGCATGTGAGGACCAAGTCACGTGACATTGCCAAACAAAAACGGCGTTGGATCGCTTGGACCCAACGCCGTTCATGTTGACCTAACTCGAACGTTTTTCTAGCCTTACGTTCCTCTTCAACTAGTGACCCGGCTGGGACTCGAACCCAGGACCTACGGATTAAAAGTCCGTTGCTCTACCAACTGAGCTACCGGATCAAACGGCGGCCACTTGCGGCGGCCGTTTCCCTCTCGCGGATGTCTTCGGCGTAAGGGAACTCATGAGTCTAGTGGATTCCGGGCGGTTGGCAAGCCGCCGTCGTGCGGTTGCGGCACGCGATTCGCATTGGTCGGCTCTCTATCGAAGCCGCGAATGTCTGCGGCACAAAACCTTTATGGCGAGTCGGCAAAAACCGAGCTGCTCGACCTTTCGGCGCAGCTCGACGCCTGCTCATCCCCTGTTTCTCTGAGGTGTCGCATGTCGAAGTCCATGATTCCGAATGAACGCTCGGGCAAAGTCGGTTGGGTCGTCTTGTGGTTACTGGGCGTACCGATTCCCGTGCTCTTGATTCTGTTTCTGATTCGCGGCTGCACCTAAGCGCGATTCGGCGCGATCGCATTTTTCCGCGCGATCCGTACAGTCGGAGCTTTGAGGTTTGAACGTTGGAGCGGCGGCGGTCGTGCTCGGTTGAATGAGCGACCGTCGCCGCTCTTTTTGCGCGCGTCAGTAGTAAGTAGCGGACGTCGCGCCGTCGGACCGGACGCGGGCGCAGCATTCATCGCGCAACACGCCGCGCGCCGATTAAAAATAGACCGCGCGTTGGGGTGAAAAAGGGAACGAGAATCGCTGAACTCTTGATTGTCATCGCTCACTGCGTCGGTCGAAGTTCGACCACGTGTTGAACCTGACGTTGCGGCGCACGAACATGGTCGCCGAAAATCCTTTCACCAAAACAGATGGCTAGTAAGCTGTGGTGCCGTCATGACTTTTATCGTCTCTCGTTTGAAAGCGGATTCCGCCATGCCCGGCTCTGCTCCTTTTGATCAGGCCGGCACGTTGCAGCGGCTCGGTAACGATCGCGGCTTGTACGCCGACTTGGTCCGCTTTTTCTTGGAAGACTCGAAAGACCTGTTCGCTCAGGTTCAGAACCATACGGCGGCCGAAGACGCGGAAGCCGCGAATCGGGCGTCGCACGCGCTGCGCGGCATCTGTGCGAACTTCGGTGCGAATGAGGCCGTGAATCTCTGTTGGACGATCGAACGCCGCTCGGGCGTCGGCGATTGGCGCGAAGTGAGCGGAGCCGTGAAGCAACTCGACGGCGCGCTCAAGCGACTTTGCACCGCCTTGGAACGATCGATCGCCTAGAAGACGCTCGCCCCCGTCGCGCGGTTGCGAGACTTGCCGCCCGACCCGAGTCAGTGAAACAAACCATTGCGCAACGAAAACGCCGACGAGAAATCGCCGGCGTTTTCGTTGAGGCAGTTTTGTTCGGGCGATCTAAGGGTTAGTCGCCCGCCGTCGCGGCCGGCTCTTCGTCGAGCGTGACCGTCGTGCCGAGCGAGATGTGCAGCGAGCGAATCTTGTTGCGAAGCGTGCCGCGCGTGATGCCGAGGATCTTCGCCGCTTGCGATTGATTTCCTTCCGTGTGCTTGAGCACCCGGGTAATGACGAACCGCTCCATCATCTCGAGCGTTTCGAGATACAAGTCCTGCGAGCCGCCGGCGCGGAGCCGCGATTCGAGGAAGTTTTCCAGATCGCTTTGCGGCGCGATTTCGGGATCGAACGTCACCTTTTCGCCCGGGTCGAAGCGGACGGAATCCGGCAGGAATTCCGGCAAAATCACGGCCCCGGTCGTTTGCAGAAGCGATTGCCGGATCACGGCTTCCAGCTCGCGAACGTTGCCCGGCCACGAGTAGTGTACGAGCAGATCGAGGGCTTCGGGCGATATGCTGTGGACGTCTTTATTGAGTTCGCGGCTGAACTTCTGCACGCAGTGTTGCAAGAGCAGGAGAATATCGTCGCCTCGATCTCGCAACGGCGGAAGCTTGATGGTGAAGCCGTTGAGGCGATAGTACAGGTCTTCGCGGAACTGTCCGTCGGAGGCCATCTTCTTCAGGTCGCGATTTGTGGCCGCGATGATGCGCACGTCGGTCTGAATCGTGTCGGTGCCGCCGACGCGCTCGAAGCGCTGTTCTTGGAGCAATCGCAAGACTTTGCTTTGCACCAGCGGCGACATGTCGCCGACTTCGTCCAAGAAGATCGTGCCGCCGTGGCATTGTTCGAACTTACCGATGCGCCGCGAATCAGCGCCGGTGAACGAGCCGCGCTCGTGACCGAACAATTCGCTTTCGAGCAAGTTGTCGGGGATGGCGGCGCAATTGACGGCGAGAAATTGCTTGCTGGCCCGATTGCTGTGGTGATAAATCGCGCGGGCGATAAGTTCCTTGCCGGTACCGCTCTCGCTTTGAATGAGTACGGTGACGTTTTGCGGCGCCACGCGGCCGATCGCCTTGAAAACTTCTTGCATCGGCGGGCAGCGGCCGACGATTTGATCGGCTTCGATTTTCGGATGCGCGTCGCGCGGCAACTCGACCGGCGTGTGCATCAGCCGGCGAATTTCCAAGGCCCGATCGACCAAGTCGCGAAGCTTGCCCAAGTCGAGCGGCTTCAGCAGGTAGTCGTACGCGCCGAGCTTCATGGCTTCGATGGCCGTGTCGCTCGTGCCGCCGGCCGTGATGAAAATCACCGGCAGCTTCGGATCCCAGCCGTGAAACTTACGCACGGCTTCGAGGCCCGAAATCTCGGGGAGCATGATGTCGAGCAGCACGACGTCGGCTCCCTCTCGCAAGATTTCCATCCCTTCCGGAACGTCGCGAGCGGTTTTCACCGTGATGGGAGAGTTTGCAAACGCCTGAGAGATTAAGTGCAAAGTCGAACGGTCGTCGTCGATCGCCAAAAGCGTAGGCATGATTTCCTCGAAAGTTCCGAACTCGGGTCGAGCCCAAGCGGTGTGTTTGCACTAAGGACGAATTCTATCAGCGTGCGAAGAGCGGCCACAAACAGCGTGGCGATAATTACCTAAAATGAGCAATTACGAGCATTTACGTATTCGATTGCATGAATCTGTTCGGCGGCTGCATTGCACTGGGGTCTGCGATGGGGTTGGTCGCTCGTCGACCAGGTGATTTGTTGATCGTGGTCAATCGTCGACCAATTTCCGACATCACTAGGTAGCGATTGGGAGCGATTTCAGGCGTTGCGTTCGGCAAAGTCGCTAGATGGCCCGCCAAGTCGGTTGCATCGTGGTCGACGCGGTCAATTGCGAATGGCGTGCCGATTGTCACTTCGGCCAAATCACACTCAGACGAATTGTCGGCCGGCTTGAGCGGCCGCGCCGGGCGATTATGCTTGGCGGCTCGTGTTCGCCCGCCCGTCCTTTAGTCTTCCCGCCGCAGGTGCCTCATGTCACGCGTCGTCGCTGCTACGTTGGTCGGCCTTCTCTTGTCGCTCGTCGCCGGTCGTGCTCATGCTGAAGAAGGGTGGGTGTCTCTCTTCAACGGCAAAGACCTCACCGGTTGGAAGGCCAACGAGCTGCCGGAAAACTGGGAAGTGAAAGACGGCGCGATCCACGGCCACGGCAATCGCAGCCATCTCTTCTATATGGAGAAGGAGTTTGCGAACTTTCACTACAAAGCCGATTTGAAGCTGACCAAGGGCAGCAACTCGGGCATGTACTTCCGCACGCAATTCGCAGACAAGGGTTGGCCCAAGGGTTACGAAGCCCAAGTGAACAACAGCCACAAAGACCCGAAGCGGACCGGCTCGCTCTACAACTTCGTGAACGTCGGTGAGCAACTTGTGCCCGACGACACGTGGTGGACGCAAGAAGTGATTGCCGAAGGGAATCACATCGTGATCAAGGTGAACGGCAAGACGGTCGTCGACTTCACCGACCCGGACAAGACCTATATGAAGGGCCACTTCGCGTTCCAGCAGCACGACCCGGGGAGCAAGGTCGAGATCAAGAACGTGATGGTGAAGGAACTCCCGTAAGAGCGGCTGCACGGCGACCGGGTTTGACGGTTGCCGTGATTCGCGGATCTGCGGAATTTTCCGGCGTTTTGTTGCTTTGCCCGGCTTGGCGGACTAGGCTGAGTTCACTGCGGTCCGGCTGTTTTTCTTCGATTTTTTCGGCTCTTGGGAGCTGTCGGTCATGAAGCGTCTTTCGACTTGGCTCTTGGGCTTGGGCGTCGCCGTCGGCAGTTGGCACGGCGCGGCGGACGCGCCGTGGCCATCGACGAAAAAGTGTTGAACGCCGTGTATCACGAAGGGCTCAAGGCCTTCTACTCCGGCAACTACCGACAAAGCATCCAAACGCTGACGCAAGCCATCGAAGGGGGCAGCGCAAACCCGGCTTGCTACTACTTCCGCGGCTTGGCCGAATCGCGGTTGGGCAACGGCCCCGCGGCTCAACAAGACTTCACGAAGGGGGCCGAGCTCGAAGGACGCGACTTCAGCGTGTTCTACAACGCCAGCCAAGCGCTGGAGCGTATTCAAGGCCCGGAGCGTCGTACGTTGGAAACGTATCGCGTCGCCGGTCGTAAAAGCGCGCTGGCTGCCGTGGAGAAGATTCGCCTCGAGCAGTTCCATCGCTTTGATCCGTCGCAGGCCGCCCCCGCGGCTCCGGCCGATGCGACGTTGTCGACTCCCGCCGACGCCGCTCCCGCAGCCGCGCCGAGCCCGTTCGATACGCCGCAACCGTCGATGCCGGCCGGCGGCGCTCAACCCGCTGCGCCGTCGTCTGATCCGTTTGGCGCTCCCGCGGCTCCCGGCGCCGCGCAACCGGCGCAGCCCGGTGCGAGTCCGCCTGCTCAACCGTCTCCGGGCGGCTTCAGCCCGTTCGTACCGACCACTCCACCTCCCGCAGCGCAACCTCCGGCGGCTCCGGCACCTGGCGGGAATCCGTTCGGCTCGTAGTCGCGGCGTCGCGCATTCACTACGTGTTTAGCGCGGTGCATCGGCGGATTCCTACGTAAACTTTGCAAACGTCCGCACGGTGATACCTCTTTCGGGCCGTCGCCGCTTCGGTTCGCAGGAGTTCCGCACGTTCGATCGTGGGCGCTGCGGTAGAAAGAAATTGACCCGGGTTCACCGGCCGGTTATCGTCATTCGATAAGGAAGAGCTTATTTGAATGCACCTTCCCGTCCGACCGTTTAGACTAGACGACGGTCGTACCGCCCGCCTGATTTCGAACCGTCTCCCGGACGGTCGCCTGCCCGCCTCCCGCCTGTCCGCCTGCCCCCGCCTTTCGCGAAGGAACCGAGCGCCATGCTGCGACTCGTTGCCCTATTTCCTGCTCTCTGCACGCTTGCGCTCGCGCAATCGGCCGCTGCTCAAGCCCCGGTGCTTACGCATACGCTTCCCTACGGCGTAGCTCCCGGCGCAACGACATCGTTGCGTTGCTTCGGTGAAGGGCTCGTCGAGCCGCTCGTGCTTTGGACGAACATTCCCGGCGCGAAGGCGCAGCCCGTCGCAGCTTCAAAAGGCGATGCGGGCGACAAAAAGAACGCCGACAAAGTTGACGCGAAGCCCGATCCGAAGCGAACTGTATTCGAGTTGAGCGTCCCCCAGGAAACGGTGCCTGGCATTTATGGAGTGCGCATCACCTCGGCCGCCGGGGCGACGAACCTCCGGCTGATCATGGTGGACGACCTCCCCACGGTTGCCGAAGACACGTCGAACAAAAGCGTCTCCAAAGCCCAGGCCTTAAGCTTGCCGTGCGCCGTAGACGGCCTCTGCGAGCCGGAATCGTACGACTACTACAAGTTCACGGCCGCGGCCGGCCAGCGCATCAGCGTCGAAGCCGTGGCGCAACGTCTCGGCTCGGCCCTTGATCCGGTCGTGCGTCTGCTCGACGCCGCAGGTCACGAACTGGCCTACGCCGACGACGACGAGTCGACCGGCCCCGACGGCCGCTTCAGCTACCGCATTCAAAAGGCCGGCGAGTACTTCCTCGAGATTCGCGACATTCGCTACGCCGGCGGCGGCAGCCATCGCTATCGCCTCCGCGTCGGAGACTTCCCGCTCTTGGCCGCGCCGTATCCGATGGGCGTGCAAGCCGGCACGACCTCGCTCGTCGAAGCCGTGGGGTACGACGTTGGCGCGCTCGAACCGCTGAAGACGAAGGTCGCTGGCGATTACGCGGCGAAGCAACTTCCGGTCGCTGCGAAGTATGCGAAGGGGCAGGGCTCCGGCTTCTCGCTGCTTTCCATCGCCCGCGGCGCAGAGCAAACCGAAAGCGAACCGAACAACGGCCACGACTCCGCGGCCCCGCTCACGCCAAGCGGTGCGATCAACGGACGTTTCGACGAACCTAAGGATCGCGACTTCTACAAGTTCGAAGCCAAGAAAGGCCAGCGCATTCGCTTCGTCGGTCGCACGCGCGGCTTCGGCTCGCCGGCCGATCTTTATCTCCGGCTGCTCGACAAAGACGTGAAGGTCGTCGCCGAAGCGGAGGACGCCGGCCTCGAAGAAGGCGTGCTCGATTACACCTTCCCGGCCGACGGCGAGTACGTGCTCCGCGTCGAAGAACTCTTGGCCCGCGGCGGCCCGCACTTCACGTATCGCATCGAGATTGAAGAGTCGCAGCCGAGCTTCACGCTGGCGATCGACGTCGCCAAGTTCGACGCTCCGCACGCCGGCACCGCGAAGGGCAAAGTCACCGCCGTCCGCTCCGGCTTCGCAGGCCCGATCAACTTGAAGCTCGAATTCCTCGGCGATGCTCGCGGCATCACGGCCGCCGGCACCATTCCGGAAGGCAAGAACGACGGCGTGCTCACCGTCACCGTGCCGAAAGACCTGCCGCAAGGCGCGGTCGTCGAGGCGCGCGTCGTAGGCGAAGGCAAAACCAAAGACGGCAAGCAAACCCTCACCGCCACGGCCTCGGCCGTCGCCGCCTTGCGCACGGCGCTCGGCGGGCTATCGAACCCGCCCGTGGATTTGGCCGAAGTGTTGCCGATCTCCGTCGGCGCTCCGGTTCCCGACTTCATCAAGTTCACCACCTCCGCGAAGACGGTCATCCTTCCGCAGCTCGTCGGCAAAGGCTCGCTCACCGTGACGGTGCAGAAGCTGAATAAGTTCGACGCCCCGATCAAGCTGGCCATCGAAGGCTTGCCGGCCGGCGTGTCGGCCAAGATTGACGCCATCGAAAAAGGGAAAACCGAAACGACGATCGAATTCACGACTTCGCGCACGGCCGCCCCGCTCGATCAGACGTTCCGCCTCACCGCCTCGGCCGTGCTCGTCGATCAGCCGAAGACGTTCGTCGTGGATGATCTCACGCTCCGCATCGCGCCGCCGGTGGAAGCCCAGTTCACGGCGCCTGCCGCGCTCGTGCCCGGTTCCAAGCAGCCGCTCAAGATCGCATTGACCCGCCATGCCAAGGCCGCGCCGATCACGCTCCGCTGGAAGACGCTGCCTCCCGGCGTAACCGGCGCCAAAGAGTGGAAGGTCGAGGCCGATAAAACCTCCGGCGATACCGAACTCGTCGTCGATGCCAAGGCGGCCCTCGGTCCTTCGGTCGGCCGCCTCACGGCGATCACCGAAGTCGACGGTCGCACCGCCGTCGTCGACCTCGAGCCGATCGAACTCATCGTCGCCGGGGCCGATACGAAACCGGTCGCCAAACCGGACCCGGCCAAGCCCGCCGCTGAAAAGTCCACCGGGCCGAAGCAAACGGCCGCCAAGTAAGTCAGTCGTCGAATATCAGCATCGTCGTCCGGAAAACGTGCCGCAGGAGAGCCGAACGATGTCAGGAACGAATACCGCCGTAATCCGCCGAGTAACCGCCGCCGTCGTCGCGTCCATTGCGATCGTCGTCGGCGTGCAGACTTCGGCTCGCGCCGAAAGCGCCGCCGCTCCGAAGGCCATGAGCATGAAAGCGGCCGACATGGCCGGCATGGGCATGGACAGCGTCTCCATGCGAGCCACGGAAACCAAGGCCGTCGCGCCGATCGTCGTCGGTAAGCCGACGCGCATCGAGGTGAAGCCGGAGACCATTCGCCTCGCCACGCCGATGCAATACATGAACGTCGTCGTCAGCGGGTTCTACGCCGACGGCCGCGTTCAAGATCTGACCCGCGTCGCACAGTTTGCCGCGGCCGACGCCCGCGTGGCCCGCGTTCAAGAAGGGATCGTGCTCCCGGTCGCCGACGGCAAGACGCAAGTCATCGTCAGCGTCGGCGATTTCAAGGCGCAGATTCCGGTCGAGTGCGTAGATCAAGGCAAGCCGGAGCAGGTGTCGTTTCTCAACTCGGTGCAGGCCGCGCTCACGAAGCAAGGTTGCAATCAAGGGGCCTGCCACGGTTCGCCGAGCGGCAAGGGAGGCTTCCGGCTGTCGCTGCGAGCCTACGATCCGGTGCTCGATATCGAAACGCTCGTTCGCGAAGCCTACACGCGCCGCATCGACTTGATCGAACCGGCCAACAGCTTGCTGTTGCAAAAGCCGCTGATGGAAGTGGCGCACGGCGGCGGTCGCCGCATCAAGAAAGACGACTACAGCTACGGCATGCTCCGCGACTGGATCGCGCAAGGCGCGAAGGTCGACGCCGAAGACGCCTCGCAGTGCGTGAAGATCGAAGTCTATCCGAAGAATCGCGAATACCTGCGGCCGGCTCACGTGCAGCAATTGCTCGTGCTCGGCCACTACAGCGACGGCTCCGTGCGCGACATCACCAAACTCGCCGACTACCTGAGCAGCGATGAAGCGGTCGCCACGGTCGACGCCGACGGTTTCGTCGTCAGCCGCGAGCGCGGCGAAACCACGGTCTTGGTCCGCTACCTCGACAAAATGGAAACCACGGCGCTGACGTTCCTCGAAAACGTCCCCGGCTTCCAATGGCCCGCCCCGTCGGAAAACAACTACGTCGACAAGTTCGTCTTCGAAAAACTCAAGCGGCTGCAGATCACGCCGTCGGAAATTTGCAGCGACGAAGAGTACGTTCGCCGCGTCTATCTCGACGTCGTCGGCCGGCTGCCGACCATCGCCGAAACCGCGGCGTTCCTGGCCGACAAAGCTTCCGACAAGCGCGGACAACTCGTCGAGCGGCTCTTGGCGAGCGACGAGTATCCGTCGTTCTGGGCGTTGAAGTGGGCCGATCTCCTGCGCGTCCGCAAGACGAAGATTTCGGAACCCGGCGTACACAAGTTCCATCACTGGATCGAGCAGGCCGTGCGCGACAACATGCCGTACGACGAGTTCGCTCGTCGCCTCGTCACCGCCTCCGGCAGCACGCTCTCCAACCCGGCGGCCAACTTCTATCGCACGTCGGCCGACGTGAACGATTGCACCGAAACGGCTTCGCAGCTCTTCCTCGGCGTGCGGATTCAATGTGCGAAGTGCCACAACCATCCGTTCGAACGTTGGACGCAGGACAACTATTACGGCATCGCCGCCTTCTTCCAGCGCGTGCAGCGCAAGAAGACGACGGATGCCGACGATCTGGTCGTCTGGACGGCCCGCACCGGCGAAACCACGCAGCCGCGCACCGGCAAGACGATGAAGCCGTGGGCGCCGTTGAAGGGGGAAGTCGATCTGCCGGGCGAGGAAGATCGGCGCGACGCGTTTGCCGCCTGGCTCACCGATCCGAACAACCCGTTCTTCGCCAAGGTCGAAGTGAATCGCATTTGGGGACACCTGACGGGTCGCGGCATCATCGAACCGGTCGATGATTTCCGCGAGTCGAACCCGGCCGCTCATCCGGCCTTGCTCGAAGCGCTGGCCAAGGACTTCGTGCAGCACGGTTACGACCGTAAGCACGTGATGCGGACGATTCTGAACAGCCGCACCTATCAGCTCAGCTCGCGTCGCAACGAGTTCAACAAGGACGACGTGAAGTATTTCTCGCACAGCAAGACGCGGATGCTGTCGGCCGAACAACTCCTCGACGCCATCTGCCAAGTGACGGACGTGCCGGAGAAGTACGCCGGGCTGCCGGCCGGAACGCGGGCCGTCGAACTGCCGAGCCCCGACGTCGACAACTACTTCCTTAAGGTGTTCGGCCAACCGGCTCGCGAAACCGCCTGTGCCTGCGAACGGGCCGGCGAATCGAACCTGTCGCAAGCGCTGCAGATGATCAACGGCCCCTTGGTCCACGGCAAAATCAAAGACGCCGGCAATCGTGCTCGAGTCTTGGCGACGGCCGGCAAGCCGCACGCGGACATCGTGAAAGAGCTCTACTTGGCCGCATTCTCCAGAGCCCCGAGCCCGCCGGAACTCAAGGCCGCCCTGGATCACATCGTGAAGAGCGGCAATCCCGAGCGCGGACTGGAAGACGTCTGCTGGGCGATTTTGAACACGAACGAGTTTTTGTTTCAGCACTAAGATCGACGGCGCAGAACGCTGCGCCGTTTTCGTGAGACCGTGAGCTTTATCATGCAAGTTGCTTGTCGATACCTAGGCCTCGCCGTGGCGAGCTTGATGTTCGTCGGGTCCGTCGGCGCGGCCGATACCAAGCCTGCCGCCCCCGCGAAGCCTGCCGTTACTGCGAAGCCGGAAGCGAAGAGCCCGGTCGCACCGGCGGCGAAAGCCGAAACGAAGCCCGCCGCGAAAGCGGAAGCGCCGCCGGCCAAGGCCGAAGTGAAGCCCGTTGCCGCTGAGAAGCCTGTCGCCACGGCGAAACCCGCCGACGCTGCGAAGCCGGCTGTCGCGATGAAGCCGGTCAGCTTCAAGACCGACATCGCGCCGCTGCTCGTGAAGAATTGCTTGGCCTGCCACGGCGCGTCCGACGCTAAGGGGGATTACCAACTCCACACGTTCACCGCCTTCAGCAAACCCGGCTCCAGCGGCTTGGCTCCCACGACCGCGGGCAAGCCGGACGACAGCGAAGTGCTCCGGTTGCTCGAATCGGACGACGCGGACGAACGGATGCCGAAGGACGGCGATCCGTTGCCGAAAGATCAGGTCGCCCTGGTGAAGCGCTGGATCATGGAAGGGGCGAAGTACGACGCGGCCGATGCCAAGGCCGATTTGATCACGATCATTCCGCAAGCCGCATCCGAATCCGCCGGAAAGCTACCGTACGTCGGTCCCCGTCACCGCCTTGGCCTTCTCGCCCGACGGCAAAGAACTCGCGGTCGGCGGCTATCACGAGATCACCATCTGGAACACGGCCGACGGCAAGCTCGCGCAGGCGCATCAAAGACGTCGAACAACGCACGTTCGGGCTGGCCTACAGCGCCGACGGCAAGCTGCTGGCCGCCGCGAGCGGCACGCCGGGCGTTTCCGGCGAAGCGGCGCTCTACGATCCGGCGAAGGGCGCCGTCGTTCGTCGGCTCGGTACGATGACCGACGTGGCGCTGGCCTGCTCGTTCTCGCCCGACGGCAAGAGCTTGGCCGTCTGCTCGGCCGATCGTTCGATCCGCGCGTACGACGTCGCCTCGGGCAAAGAGACGCTCTTGATCGAAGATCACGCCGATTGGGTCATGACCATCGCCTGGAGCGCCGACGGCGCGAAGCTCGTCAGCGGCTCGCGCGACAAAACGTCCAAGGTGTTCGACGCCAAGACGGGCGACTCGCTCACGACGTACCCGGGCCATAGCGAGACGGTGCTCTCGGCCGTGTTCGCTCCCGACGGCAAGACGGTGCTCAGCGGCGGCTCCGACAAGAAGATCCACGTCTGGAACCCGGCCGACGGCAAGCAAGCCGCGACGATCGCCGGCTTCGGCGGCGAAGTCTACCGCGTGCAGATCGTCGACAATGAGATCTGGAGCTGCTCGGCCGACAAGACGGCCAAGCGCCACAAGCTGGCCGATCGGGCGCTCGTGCAGAGCCTCGCCGGCCATACCGATTACGTCTTCAGCCTCGCCGTTCACCCGGGCACGAAACGGCTCGCCACCGGCGGTTTCGACGGCGAAGTGAAGCTCTGGGACACGGCCACGAACAAAGCCGTACTCAGCTTCCGTGCGGCCCCCGGCTTGGTCGTCGCCGCGAAGTAATCGTCCTTTCGCCGGATTCGTTTCCAAGGTCGCCGCGGGTCGTCGTCGTTCGACCCGCGGCGACCTTTTTTGCGCGCACTCCGCGCCGTTCGGCCGTCGGCGAGCCTCGTCGACGCCTCGCAAAGCCCCGTGTTTTCCGGCGTTTTCTTCCGGCGACCGGGTCGCTAACGAAATCTGATTGTTTCCTCACACGATCTGTATTGACAACACTGTTGCATGTCGGCAAACTACGCACATGCAACACAGTTGCAATTAAGGCTCTGTTGTCCCGGTCCCCGTGTCGTAGAGGAACTCGCCATGTCGCTCGTAGCTCGTTTCGGTTCGCGTCGCCAAGAAGGCCGTCGCGGTTTGACGTTGATGGAACTGGTCGTCGTCATGGTCATCTTGGCCGCTTTGGCCGGCATCCTGTTGCCGCTGCTCCCCGGCATGGTGAAGCGGGCTCACACGTCCACTTCCGCCACGAACGTTTCGGAAGTCGCCAAGGCGATCCAAACGCATCAGGCCGTGTATCTCTCGCTCCCCAACAATCTCGATTCGCTCGTCAACGCCACGGGCACGCTCGTCGCCTACCTGCCGGGCAACACCGGCGGCGACCTGACGACCCTCACGCTCACGGACGACACGGCCGACGCGCTCAACGACGTCGGCATCACGACGATGGCTCAAATGATCGCCGCTCCGTCGTCGAACATCGGCGACTTCGGGCCGACCTTCTACCCGTACGGCACGGACAAGACGGTCCTGCCGACCGCCACGGCTCTGGCCGACGGCGTCGCCGTGGCTTCGCTGCTGCCGGCCGCCGCTAATCGCCTGTACGCCGCTCCGTTGGGGGCGAGCTACACCGTGTTCGGCCTCGGCTCCCGCACCTCGATGCAAGGCAAGTCGCTTCAGGAAGCTCCGGTTCACTTCGCCGACGCCGAGAACGAAGCTCCGCACGTCGCCTACGCTCGCTACGGCGCCGTGTTCCAAGTGACCGACTCGACCGGCAACCCGCTGGAATCGGCCAAGCTGATCGGCATCTGCGCCTTCCATGGCGACGGCGTGGTGAGCCTCAACGATCACCTCGGCGAATACTGGAGCGCGAACAAGAACTAACCTGTTCGAAACCCGGCCAGGCCCTTGGCTCGGGCGGCCAAGATGCGCCGCCCGAGCTTTTTTTATGCCCTTTCGCAGCTTGGCAACGCGGTAATCGGCCCTTTCGACGCGATCGGCGGTCCGAAGTTTGCACCCGCCTAGGGGGCGTGGCAGAATTCGTTTGGCCGCCGAGCGCAACATCGCCGAGACACCCATGATTGCCGACATTTTGCCGACGCTTTCCTGGCCTGCGGAAATCGCGCTCGGATCTGCGACCGACTTCGCGTCGCCCGCACGCGGCGCAGCGTCCGCCTCGACCCTAGGCGGAAGACTTCCGACGACGCTTCGTTGGTCGGAAAAAACGATTCGACAAATCGCCGTCCGTCGCGGGCCGCGGATGTCGACCTTCGGCATGTGCTGCAAAGCGCTGGTGCGCGAAACTTGGCTCCGCCACGTGCGCCGCATTAACTTTCGCACGGCGCAAAACCACGTCGCTTGCGCCGCCTACTCCGCAATGACGGTCGCCGAGTTTGCCGACATCAATCGCAAGCAGGCTTGGGCCAACTGGCGTTCGATTCCGCGCAATCTTTCCGGGCGTCTTCCGGCGCGGCCGATCCACGCGATCGATCTTTGCTGCGGCATCGGCGAATCCACGGCCGTGCTCGCTTGCTATGCCGCTCCCGGTTCGCACGTGCTCGGGCTCGAGTACAACCCGAAGTTCGTCGAAGCGGCTCGCCGCACGCGTTACTCGGCTCTTGACGGCTCGCGCGTCGCGGTCGCCTTCCGCACACAAAGCGTCCTGGAAGATTTTCGCGACGCTTTGGGGGCACGCGTCCGCCGCGAATCGATCGACTTGATCAACGCCTCGGGCGCCGTCGGTTGCCACTTCGCGCCGGCGGACGCTCGTCGCTTGGCCCGCGAGTGCGGACGAGTTCTCAAACCGCACGGCTTGGCGCTCGTCGATTCCGGCTACGACGGCCTCGACGCCGCGGCGCTCGACGAGATCTTCGCCGACGAAGGTTTCGAAATCGTCGGCCGCGCCGTGAGTTGCCCGCTTGATCGCCGGGCCCAGCTCTGCTTGCGCCGGACCGTGTAAGGCGCGCGGCCTTCCTACTTCGGTTTGCTGCGCTTTCCGGCGGGTGTGCCGCCCACGGCGCCGCCTGATCGTCCGGCGCGGGCTCTTTCTCGGTGTCGGAATCACGGGCGTCGCGCGCGTCGAAGTCGCCGCTCCCCGTCGCCTCGTCGAGCGCCGCCACGTCCGGATCGCCTCGGCCCGCATTGGTGCCGGCCAATCCGCCGAGCGCCGTTCCGCCGCCGGCCGTCCCCACCGCATGTTGGTCGCCCCGCACGGCCCGCGGTTGCGGGTCGGGCTCCCAGGCGTCGGAGTTGGGATGATGGCGAGTTTCGTTCATGTCTCCTTCGGGAGCCAGCGTATCTTGCGGCCCGCGCGGACGTCCGACGTTGTAATCGACGGTCGCTCCCGCCGATTGCGCCTCGGAGCAACTCACGCAATAGCGCACGTACGGCATCGCTTCCAGCCGCTCTTCGGGAATTTGCCGGCCGCAGTATTCGCACGCGCCGTACAGGTCCGCGTCAACTCGCTCGAGCGCGGCCCGCACTTCGTTCATCAGGTGCTCGCCGTTTTCGAGCATCAGCGCGTTCATGCCGTGGAGATATTCTTCCGTCCCCATGTCGGCCAAGTGCATCGGGGCGTTGGTCAATTCTCCGCCGGCTTGTCCGCCGCTCGGCGATCGGGCCTGCTCGGCAATCGACGCGACTTCCGGTCGCAGCCGCGCGGCAAAGGCCTCCAATCGAACACGATATTCCTGCTGCTGGTGGCGGTGCATAAACGTCTCGCTTGCCTGCGGAGGTCCGAAAGAAACCACCGTAGGCAAGTGCAAACGCCGCGCCGCGCCAAACGCCTCAAGCTTGTTTACTTGGCGTTCTTCGCGTCGTCGCCGGCGGCGTCTAAGCGCTTCGCCCGATAGAGGCATTCCACGTCGGGCGGCACGTTGAGATACGTCGCCCGGTAAACTTCGCTCGCCTTCTTGCGGAGCCGGGTCGCTTCGGCGGCGTCTTTCGTCGCTCCGGCTTCGGCCTCGTAAGCCCGTCCTAAGTTGTAGCGAGCTCCGGTCGTCCATCCGCCGTTGGCCGGATCGGTGAGCACCTTTTCCAAGTACGTGGCCGCCGTTTCGTAGTTGGCCATGTCGTAGGCCACGAGGCCGAGCCAGTACGTTGCGTGCTGCTTCATGCGATGCAGGTATTCCCAATCGCGCGTTTGCAGCTCCAGGTTTTCCAAGTCCGATTCGGCCGGCCGCGCAACCTGATACCAGCGGTAGATCATCAGCTTGCGCAGTTCCGGATCGGTCTCTTCCATGTTCTCGTAATACTTGCCGGAAACGTGACGCACCCGGGCTCGCCACAGCGGCGGCGTGCCGATGGCCTGATCCGTTCGCATGTCGCGCATCCGCCGATTGAAGGCCAAGAGCTTCTTGCTCAACGCCTCATAAGTCGCCTTCTCGCGAGTCGCTTCGTAGCGAATATCGCGCAGCGGCCACGGCTTTACGGCGGCCACATGATCGAGCTTCGCAAACTTCTCGACCAGTTTCGCTTCGTCGATGGAAAGCGTGAGCTTATCGGAACTCGCCAACGCGTTTTCGAGACTCGCGAACTGCGGCTGCGTGTAGCAAGACGACGTCTCGACGAGCGCCGTCAGCTTTTGCACGTCGGCCGCTTTAAAGGGATACGGGTGCTTGTCGTCGACGTCGAGTGCGCGGAGCAACTTGTCGTCGGCCGCGACCATGTACAATCGCGCCGGTCCCGCATTCTTGCCGACGGGAATCGCCGTCCCCCAGCGCGTATCGAAGAGAAATAGCTCGACGACGGTGCGCGTTCCCGCGCCGCTTCCCGCATCGGCCAAGCCGACGCACCAGAAACGCGGACCTTCGGCCGACTTGAGCTCGGCTTCGGTCACGTCGCCGGGCGCAAGGATTGCGACGTCGAGCCCCTGTTGCCGCGCCAGAAGTTGAAACACCCAGGCTCTGTCTAAAGCCGTGCCGCGCCCAAAGATCACGATGTGCCACGGCAGCATCGGCAGCTTTTCTTCGGCCGAGGCGTCGTCGGGAATCAACTGAATGTTGCGGATCGTCCAATCGAACAGCCGGCGGGCTCGTTCGACGGGGTCCGTGGCGTCTCCCACGGCAAACCGGGCCGCATCGCGCAGCCAGACGATTTCGCGGAGGATCTTGCCGTCGTCCGGCGTGAGTTCGGCTTTCGGCGCGCCGTCGGCGGCCAGCAGCGCGAGGCCTTCGTTCAACCGCCGCACGGTTTGCTTCACGGCGTCTTCGGTGGACGTTTCGCGGAAGTCGCTCCCGCCTTCGACGAAGTGGTCGAGGTTGTTGAGCATGTCGGAGCCGCTAGTCAGCAGCTGCCGGCCGAGCTCTTCCCGTTGCCCCTTCTGCGCAACTTCGTTGTTCACTTCCAGCGTCGTGGAGCCGCCCCGATCGCTACAGCCCGCCGCGGCCAGCAACAGCCCCACGGTGAACATGCGGCAGCATGGCCCGACAAACCTTCGCATTAAAGAGCGACCAAGCCGATCACACACGGAATTGCTCCACGCAACGTCGCAAAGTTAACAGTCGTTCCAACATCGCTTCAAAATCGGCGAGCGGCACCATGTTGGGACCGTCGCTCGGCGAACGGTCCGGCTCGGGGTGCGTCTCGAAAAACAAACCGTCGCAGCCGATCGCCACCGCGGCCCGTGCGAGCGGTTCGACCATCGCCCGATTACCTCCGGTCGTGCTGCCCAATCCGCCGGGCTGCTGCACGCTATGCGTGGCGTCGAACACCACGGGCACGCCGAGCCCGCGCATGATCGGCAGCGATTGCATGTCGTTCACCAGTCGGCCGTAGCCGAAGAAGGTCCCCCGTTCGCACAACAGAATATTACGGCAGCCCGAGGCTTCGAGTTTGGCTACGACGTGCCGCATGTCGGTCGGGGCCATAAACTGCCCCTTTTTCACATGCACGGCTCGCCCCGTCTCTGCGGCCGCCACGAGCAGGTCGGTTTGTGCGCGCCAGAAACGCCGGGATCTGCAGCACGTCGCAAACCTCGGCGGCCGGCGCGGCTTGTTCGGATTCGTGAATGTCGGTCGTCACCGGCAGGCCGGTCGCCTGCTTCACCTTGGCGAGCATCGCTAAGCCCGCCTCCAGGCCGAGCCCGCGGAACGAATCGCCGCTCGTCCGGTTGGCCTTATCAAACGAGGCCTTGAACACCAGCGACACGCCTTCCCGTCTGGCGACGTCGGCCAAGTGCCGCGCGATCGTCAGCGCGAGCTCCTCGGTTTCCAACACGCAGGGGCCGGCGACCAGCAACAGCGGGCGACCGGGGCCGACTTCGTACGGGCCGACTTGGGCGGGAAGGTTCGGCAACGAAAAACCTCGAACAAGAATCGGAGGAAAACCGGTTTCGACGACCTCTTCGGGCGAATATACCGCCGCATGCCGCGGCTGGTAACCACCGCTAACGTCGTTCTAACAACTTGCCGCACAATGGGATGCACGACGCGGTCGCAAAACGAGACGCCGCGAGTCGCCGGCACTTCTTTCAGCGATCTCATTTCGAGAGGATCGCGCGATCTTGAAGACCCTCTTGGGCAAAATCAATCAGAGTCGCGGTTCGCGTCGTGGTCGTGCCGTGTCGGACCAAATTGAGATTCGCGACGTAAAGCAAAGCGTGAGCAATGGTTCCGGCGCGACTTTTCGTCGCCGGCGCGCCACGGTACGAGGTCTGCTTTTACATACGGGCATGGTGACGGAGACGACCGTTCTCACAAACCATAACTGGCCCGTGGGGCCTCCGACGAATTTTCGGTTGAGCGACTAACTTGCCCCTAGTTGTTCGACTTTGCCACTGCGGAAAAGGGCCGTCGGAGGCCCCTTTTATTACTCTCTCTCGTTCCCGGGTTCCGCCTGGGAATGTCTTAACTCTGGTCTCCAGGCTCTGCCTGGGGACCGGCTCACCCGAGGCTCCGCCTCGGCGCGTCTGAGTAGACTCTGCTTACTGCACACCTCGCGCTCTTCTTTGGCGTTGGATTCGGAACGAGGCGGAGCCTCGTGTCATCTCCGTCCCAGGCAGAGCCCGGGACGGAGATCGTCAGAGGCGGACGGCCACGATGCGCAATCGTCGATAGTCGGCGACCCATTCTCCCGCTTGGAACATCGTTGGTCGTAGTTCTTCCTCCAACTTCGCGAAGAACGCCTCCTGCCGCTCGGCCGGTTGCTCGGCAACTTCGGCCGTGAACATTCGCACCCAGTGCCGCAGCCCGTCCTCATGCTTGAGCGGCGTCGGCCGGTCGAAGAGCCAGGCCGTGCGCACTTCCAACCCATTGGATTCCAGCAGGCTCGTGTACTCGGCGATGCCGGGGAAGTACCAGTCGGGCAGCGAGATCGTCGGGAAGAATTCCGGCTGCAGGCGGCGCAGCCCCGCCACGATCTGCCCGACGTTTCCTCGGCCGCCGAATTCGACGACCAGCCGGCCGCCCGGCTTGAGCACTTCGCGAAACGTTCGCACCGCGGCTTCCGGCGGCCGAACCCAATGCAGCACCGCGTTGGAAAATACGGCGTCGACCGGCTCGCTCGACCGATAGTTGCGTACGTCGGCCACGGCAAAACGGATGTTTGGGTGCGCCGCTTGGGCCTTGGCGATCATGTCCGGCGAACTATCGATGCCGAACACCTCGGCCCCCGCCGCGGCGATTTCTGCCGTCAGATGACCGGTGCCGCAGCCGACGTCGAGCACTCGTTCACCCGCCTGCGGCGCGAGCAGTTCGACCAGCGACGCTCCGCTCTGCCAGACGAAAGAGTGGCGATCATCGTAAAGTTTCGCATCCCAAGCGGCCGTACGGTCCGTCATTGTGCTTCCTCGAATTGCGGCCTATCTGCTACGTTTATCCCGCGGGACATCACGTTCGACAAGCGGCGGCCGGCTTCGGTTCGCCGTTTGCTGCCGTCAGGCGGCGGCCTTCGATCGCCCGACACCATCCACCAGGAGCTTCGCCATGCGGTTCATCCAAGCGTTGATTTCGTTCGTCGGTCGATCGCTCTTGGTCGCGATCTTTTTCGGTTCGGCTTTGAATCACGTTCAAAAGTTCAACGAACGTACGGAAGCCGTCGCGGGCCAAGGCGTGCCGGAACCAAAGATCGCCCATGCCGTGGCGGTCGGCTGCATGCTGATCGGCGGCGTCAGCGTGCTCTTAGGATTCTGGGCTCGTTTCGGGGCGCTGCTCTTGGCCCTCTTTCTCGGGGCGGCCACCTATTACTTCCACGCCTTCTGGAAGCTGCCCCAGGATACGCCTGAATTCGAGGCTCAGATGATCCATGCGCTGAAGAATGTCGCGCTGCTCGGCGCGATGCTGATGATCATCGCCAACGGCCCCGGCGCCGGCGCGGTCGACAAGCGCAAGGTCACGCTGGAAGTGTAACGCGGTGCATGGAGGTGAGCGTCGAGCCGTAAGGCCGCCGTGCCCGCGACTGCCGGCGATGCAGAAGCCTTCTCCCTCCGGGAGAAGGTGGCCGAAGGCCGGATGAGGGTGTCGTCAAACAATTGCCGGCATCATTTGTTGTTCGGCTTCGCTGCGTTTGCCGAGGCGGAGCCTCGGGTCAGCGCATTCCCAGGCGGAGCCTGGGAACGAGAACTTAGGTAAGCCGCAGCACCGTCGTCTGCCAACCGTCGGGCGTTTCTTTCGCCACGGCCACGGCCGAACCGGTTGCGTCGCATTGCACCAGGAGTTCGCCCTGGTCAGTCCAAATGCCGCTGCCGCCGGCCGACGGCAACCCGCCCGACGGGCCGCCGTAGTTGCTGAAGACCACGGTCATGCGATGCCGGGCTGCGTAGTCGGCCAACCGCTTGGTGTCGCCCGGGAAGTCGGCGGGGATGACGAACATGCTCGCCAGATAGTTCCGCGCGCCGCGAGTCGCCGCTGCTTCGGCGTGCGCCGGTCGACCGATGTCGGCGCAGATCGCCACGGCCGTTGCGTGCCCGTCGATATTTAACAAGGGATTGCGATCCCCCGGCGCGAACACTCTCGGCTCCGGCGGCGGCACCGGACCGCCCGGATTGACCTCCGGGGGAAACGTCCCGAGCCGCTGTTTGGTATACAACTCGAGCGAACCGTCGTGCTGCAAGATGAACGCTCCGATGTACAACAGCTCGCCGATCCGCACCGGCGCCGATGACGAGCGTCATGCCGTGCGCGGTCGCCGCTTCACGCAATGGCGTCAATCGTTGATCGTCCTCGGCGAACGCCAAGTCGTCGGCCAAGTCGAGTTCGTAGCCTGTGAGCGAAAGCTCCGGAAACACGAGCAGCCGCACTTGCGCTTCCGCCGCGGCGCGCACCAGCCGCAGATGTTCGGCCGTGTTCGCCGCGACGGCGCCGCGGACCGGCACGCTTTGCGCCGCGCCCCAAGTTCGTAATGTTGCCAAGCTACGAGCCCCGCCAAGGATCAGACCGACGAATCGCTTGGATTCTACGCCCCGTCTACGGCTCGCGATACGTTTGGCCTTGGCGATAGAGCTCGCGCGAGCCGTGAGCAGTTGTTGATCGTCCGGCGATGCGCCCGCGGCAACGGCGGCGGAGACGGCCCGCTCCGCAAAACTCGCGGCCTCTTCAAAGCGGCCGTTCAAGGCGAGGGCGGCGGCGAAGGCGTCGAGCGCCGCAGGATGAGCGAATTCGGTTTGTTGGCAGCACGTGCGGGCTTCGTGCACGCTTCGTTCGCCGTGGTGGAGCTCGCGATGCTGCTCGTGGCCAGGATCCATGCCAAGTCGCGCCGCGCGGCGAAGTTTGCCGGTTCCAATTCGAGCACCCGCCGATACGCCGCGGCGGCTTCCGCCGGTCGCTTGGCCAACGACGAGGCCAGCGCCAAGTTGGCGTGCATCCGCGCGTCGTCCGGCGCGAGTTCCGCCGCTTTTTGAAAGTGCGGCAGCGCCGCGTCGACCGAACCGACTGTCATCAGGGCGATTCCCAGATTCGACCGGGCCATCACGCGCTGCGGCTCCAACTGCACGGCCCGTTCAAGCATTTCCGCGCCGCGCCGAGCGTCACCGCCGCGCAAAGCCGTCAGGCCGGCATCGGCCAGTCGTTGCCCGTCGTTCGGTTTATCGCGCAAGACTTGTTCCCAGACTTTGAGCGATCGCGCGCTCTCGCCGAGTTCGTACCACGCGTGAGCCGCTTCCAGTCGCAAGTCGGGCGACGGGGCCGTGGCTTCGTCGATCAGCGCATCGAGCTTGGTTTGTTCCTCGGCGTCGCTGCGCCGCTGGGCCGCGCCCACAAATAAATGCGGCTGCGGCAGAGCAGGGCGGCCGTTTCGCTGTCGGGCTCAAACTCGTGTTCGAGCAGCAACGTTTCGAACTCGCGCAGTTGTCGTTCGGCGGCGGCAACGTCTCCCTGATGAAATTGGGCTTGGGCTTCGCCGAGCAGCGCCCGATACCATTCGTTGGATACGCGCGGGGCATGGCTTCGTCCGCGGCGATAACACTCCAAGGCGCCGGCCCAATCTTCGCGCTCGGCCAGCACGTCGGCTTTGCGAACCCAGGCTTCGTAGTAGTTCGGCTCCAACTCCAAAGCCCGTTCCATCAGCCGGAGCGATTCCATGGTCCGGCCTTGCCCGTCGCGAATGCCGCCGAGATTGCTGAGCGCCAGGAACGCGTCGGGGTTTTGGCGGAGCGCGTCGAGCCAGATCAGCTCGTCGCGTTGATAGATCGGCGCACGGGCCCACGCACAATAGCTGGAAGCCGCAACGACGCAGCACGCGCCGACCGCCGCGACGCGCTGTAGCGTCGGCCAAGCGGCGATCGTCCGCTGCGCGCCCCAGGCCGCGAGCACCAACAGCGCGGGGAGCGACTGATAAAGATAGTGATCGCCGACGTACGAATAGCGCCAGTAGAAGACGTCGGCGATGCCGAGCGAGGGAACCATGGTGACGAGGTACGCCGTCCACGCCGCCGGCGGCAGCCAACCCAGCCGCGTACGCAACCGCCACAGCCCCCACCAGGCGGCGACGACGGCGATGTTCGGCAGCCAACTTAGTGCGGCCGTCGCGTCGATCTTCCACCGCGGGTAGACGAAGTTCATCGCGTCGATGCGGAACGTCTGCAACACGTAGAACCACGCAACCCAACCGAGCGACGCGAGCCGCTGAGGCAGCGTCTGCCCGCGAACATCGACGCCGCCGATGAGTTTCTGTTGATAGATGATGCCGATGATGCCGAACACCAGCGACAGTGCGAAGTACGGCCAGGCCCGCGCACGATCGCCCGCCAAGAACGCTCGCCGCGGAACCAATCGTAAGCAGCCAAGAGCGGCGGCAGCGTGATCAGCACCGGCTTGCCGGCCAGCGACAGAAAAAACCACAGCGGACCGCGCCACCAAGCGTGTTTTGAGAGGCGTTCGCGAGCGCCCGCGTAGTCGTAGGCGGCGGCGAACCCGAAGAACGTGCCGAGCAGAGTTTTCCGCTGCGAGATCCAGGCGGCCGTTTCGAGCTGAATCGGATGCACGGCGAACAGCAGCGCGACGAGGTACGGATACGGCGCACCAAGCCGGCACAACAGGGCATAGAGCATGCCGACGGTCGCCAAGTGCAACAGCACGTTCACCACGTGATAGAGCACCGTGTGCTCGCCGACGAGCCGATACTCGAGCCAAAACGTGGTGTACGTCAGCGGGTAGTAGTCGGGCGGGTCGTTCGTAAACCAAGCCCGATAGATGCCGTCGGACTGGTGCATCAGCTCGTTGGCGGTGATGTAAATGCCGTGATCGTCCCAGATCAGAGCACCGTCGATCGCCGGAGCATAAATCACGCACACCGCGGCGACCAGCAATACCCACCGCCCGTATCGCACCCAGGGCTTGGCAAGAACTTCGCTCGCGGCACCGATTGTGGTCGTTGACGGCGGAGCGGCTTTCGTTCGGACCGGCGGCGCAAGCGTGGCAGATTTCATCCTTGCGAATCTATCAGCCTCGCCGGGCGGACATTGTTAGGGGGCTATGAGAATCTGTTGATAAAATCCCTCGCCCGACGCATCGACGATCGCCAAGCCGCAGCGGTACGATACGCGACGTCGCACCGTCTTACTTCGTCGACGGAAGAAATGTAGGAAAGGGAGGTAGTGGAGATGAAAGGCAGGACGGCGAACATCGAGGAGTGTTGCAACTTGTTCCTATTCTTCTTTCGTCTTCTCCTCTGAATTCCATCCTCTCAATCTCCTGCTCATCCCTCTGTCTCCTGTTCTTCCTCTGTTCATTCATTCTCAAAAGTAGCCTCCCATGCCTCCCAAAATTCTCGCCTTCGCCGGCAGCTTGCGGAAAGACTCGTTCAACAAGAAGCTCATTCGCATCGCCGTAGAAGGAGCCCGCGCGGCGGGGGCGGAAGTGACGCTGGTCGAGCTCAACGACTATCCGCTCCCTTTGTTCGATCAAGACCTGGAGGCAAGTTCCGGCATGCCCGAATCGGGGCGAAAGTTGAAGCAGCTCTTTCTCGAACATGACGCGCTGCTGATCGCTTCGCCAGAATACAACAGCTCGATCACGCCGCTTTTGAAGAACACGATCGACTGGGTTTCGCGCGTCACCGAACCGGGCGAGCCGGGCCTCAAGGCCTTGGCCGGTAAAACGGCGGCGATCATCGCCGCTTCCCCCGGCGTGTTGGGCGGGTTGCGCGGGCTCGTCACGCTCCGTTCGATCTTGGGGAACATTCAGATTCTCGTGCTTCCGGATCAGGTCGCTGTTCCGCAGGCCGGTGATGCGTTCGCCGAAGACGGTTCGCTAAAGGACCCCAAGAAGCAGGAGTCGGTCAAAGCGATCGGCCGAAAACTTGCGGAACTCACGGCGAAGGTGAAGGGCTAAACGTGGAGCGGCGGTAGGGAACGCCCTCCACGGCGTTCTGTGAGCAGCTTTCGACGCAAAGCACTTGCATCCTCTTAGTGCCGGCATCGGCATCTCACCGCGGAAAAGCCGCATCGGCCGAGATTTCGAAACCGGCTATGATCCGCGGGGGTACAATCACGGCACCGTCGGTCGTTTCCGTCTGCCACTAGGAACCGCTCATGTCGCTCGTTGGATTGGTCGCTTGCGCAGCCTTGGCCGCCGCGCCGTCGTCGTCGGCCTCCGAAGCGCCGACGTTTTCCAAGCACGTCGCCCCGATTCTTCTGAAGAACTGTGCGACTTGCCACCGGCCGGGCGAGGTCGGGCCGTTCTCGTTGCTCGACTATGAAGACGCCGCCAAGCGGGCCGACTTCCTCGCCGAGATTACGGGCAATCGTCGCATGCCGCCGTGGAAGGCGGAGCCGAATTTCGGGCACTTCAGCGACTCGCGCAGCCTGAGCGAAGCCGATATCGCCACTATCAAGCAATGGGCCGATGCCGGTGCGCCGCAAGGTGATCCGGCCGACATGCCGAAGCCGCCGAAGTTTGTGGACGGTTGGCAAAACGGCGAGCCCGACCTCGTGCTCGAAATGCCGGAAGAGTTTGAAGTTCCGGCCGATGGGCCCGACATCTATCAATGCTTTGTGTTGCCGATTCCGACGACCGAGCATCGCACCGTGGCCGTCGCCGAGTTTCGCCCGGGCAATCGCCGCGTGGTGCATCACGCGATCATGTTTCTCGACGGCAACGGCGCCGCGCGGGCCAAAGACGCGCAATCGCCCGACGAGCAAGGTTACCGCAGCTTCGGCGGACCCGGCATCGTGCCGACCGGCGGACTCGGCAGTTGGGCCCCCGGTTCCAATCCGCGCAAGCTTCCCAAGGGCATGGGCAAGTTCCTCCGCCATGGCAGCGATATGGTGTTGCAGATTCACTATCACCCGGACGGCAAGCCGGAGCGCGATCGCTCGAAGGTCGGCATTTACTTCACGAAGGAACCGGCGAAGACGCTTGTGGGCGGCTTGGCGCTGATGAACACCAAGATCGCCATCCCGCCGGGCGAGAAGGAATACAAGATCACGGCCAAGAGCGAACCGATGGCCGCCGACGTGTACCTGCTCGGCCTCGGTCCGCACATGCACTTGCTCGGCCGGCAAATGAAGATCACGGCCGATACGCCGAAGGGAGAAACGATTCCGCTGATCTGGATCAAAGATTGGGACTTCAACTGGCAGCTCGGCTACGGTTACTCCGCGCCCGTGAAGCTGCCGCAAGGTTCCGTGATTCACATCGAAGCGACGTACGACAACTCGGAAGACAATCCGCACAACCCGAGTTCTCCGCCGAAGCTCGTGACCTGGGGGGAAGAGACGACCGACGAAATGTGCATCTGCAGCTTCTTGCTGTTTACGGACACCCGGTCCGATCTGCTGAAGATCGCCAACATGAAAGCGGCGCACTGGGGCGCGGCGTTGGCCGGCGGCGTGGAAGCCAAAGACCTGATGGAGCCGGAAGCGGCGGCCGCCGCCGAAGCGATCACGCGCGATGAGATCGTGGAAGAAGTCCTCAACAAGGGCTTCCGCATTCCGAAGCAATTTGAGACGCAACTCGGCGTGTTCGACACCGACGCGAACAAGCAACTGAGCCGAGCCGAATTCGACGCCATCCCCGGCCCGATTCGCGACTTGATCCGGGCGGCCGTGAAAGAAAAAGTGAAAGAGGCGACCGAGAAGAAGTCATAGAAGTTTGCGATACGCAACGAGCGGCGGAATAGAACTCCGCCGCCCGTTCCGATTGCACTCGGCTAGACTTTTCGATCGGTTATTTTTCTTCCGATTCTGATTCAGTCTCTGATGTCTTGTCGTCCTTCGTCGGCTTGGCGACCCAAGTTCCTGTCGGAACGGCGTACGTCGCCAGGTTCGCGGTGACGCGATAGCCGGTCCCGAAGCCGTGCTTGTTGGTCGCAGCCGTCAGGCCGGGCTCATTAACGACCCACATGCCCGTCCCTCGCTTTGACTTTGAAACATAGATCGGCGTACCGTCTTTCTGCGACACGTAGCCCGTCTTGTCCCAAGGTTCGAACTCGTCGGCGACCGAATCGGTCACGTCTTTTCCTGACGTTCCCAGAACGGCGTCGTACTGCATGTCGCCCACCTTCAAGATGGTGTGCGCGTTGGCAACGCCGTCGTCGGCGCCACCTGTGAAGAGCACTTGGCCCGTGCGCGATGGTCCGTCGCCGTACACGTTGCCGCCGAACGTTTTCGGCAACAAACCGCCGGGAAATGTCGACATGTCTTTGGTCAGCACCATGCCCTTGTAGATGTGATGGTGGCAGACTTGCTTGATCTGCGCGTCGTCGAGTCCCAACATTCCTGCGGTCAAGGCCGTCAACAAGCTCACCAATTCGTCGCACTGGGCACCCGGAACATCGGGATGACTCTCCAGATTCGGGTCGACTTCCCCTTCCTTGAGCTTCGATTTCATCAGCTCTTTTTTGTCGTCGATTTTCTTAATTTGCTTCTCGCGGCTGCTTCCCAGCAATTCGTCGACCGACGTCAGCGAATTGGTGTAGTACGTCATCCCGAGCACGTTGTCTTTCGAAAGCAACTCCTCGAAGATCACGCCCGTCAACCTCGCGGGGGGCAGGTCTTTCGGCAACTTTGCCAGCCGCTCGCCGACCGAGTCCATGTATCGCAACAGCGGGGCGTTTTCGCAAAGCTTGTCGTATTCCGTTTTGCCCTTTTTCTTGTGTTTGTTTTCCGGCTTATCGTCGTCCGTCTTGATCTTCCTTAACGCCTCGCGGACGTTCGGGCTTCGCAACAACGTCGTCACGTTCTTCGGATCTACGCCGGTCAGAAACGTCTTTGCGAAACCGACGGGGTCCGTGTCCGCCAGGTCTTCGGCATCGTCGACGGTAAGAGTTCGTTTGTAGACGTCCGGAACTTTGTCGGGCCCGAGCTTTCGAAACGTCTTGGCGGCGACGGCGGCTTTGAACTTTTCGCCGGTGACGGTCGGAATCTTGTTTTGGCCGATCATGTCGACCGCTTCATTGACGAGTAAGTCCGGAGCGATCTCAAAGCAAATGCTTGAAATGCGGTAGTCGTCGCCCAGCATCCGCCAGCATTCCAGCGCCATTTGCGGCGACTTCTTGGATTTCAGCAACGCGCTGATGACGTCGGCGACCTCCTGCGGGTTGCCGAAGTTTGCAGCCCATAACTTCAGCTCCTCCGGCTCGTCCCAATGCTTAATGATTTTGTAGCCGAGAAGGTCGGACATGTATTTCGGGTCTTTTTTGCGCAAGTCATTCGCGCCGTAGGTGAGCACTTGCGCGACGCTTGTCTTGCCGAGCTTCTTGACGTTCTTGATCTGCTTTTCCAAATCGGTCTTGATTCTGACCGACTCTTTGTCGGGAGCCTTGGGTTTGAGAAAGGCGATTTTGAATTTGTCGATCTTGGCGGTCTTGGTCATGGCTTATCTTTTTGAGAATTGAGTATTTTCGTGAAGCGGACAACGCCGGCGACGATCGGCCGCCGACTTACGGCCCAAACGCCGTGGCCAGCACTTGGTCCATCTGCTTGAGCGCCGGTTCGAGCGTCTTGCGAATGGTCACCGTCACGCCAAACGGGTTTTCGTCGCACGCTTCAACTTGGTCGTCCGTATCGATGTGATCGCGGAACTCTTCGATCAGCGTCCGGGCGTTGTTGATCGGTCCGGTCTTCTTGTCGTCGGCGGCTTGATCGACGCCGAGAATCGCGGCCTGCAGCGGCACGCGATGGTCGCCGGTTACGGCATTGAGGCTAAATTCGGCGATCCGCTTTAGTTCCTCGTCTTCTTCGTTGATCAAGGAGACGCGCAGCTTCTCGAACTGCCCACCGACGACGTCGATCGCATCGTTCCAGGCCGCCTTCGCTTCTTCCCACTTCTGGGCAAATTGCGGATGGAGGCCGCGCGTGTCGTCGCCGAGTTGGCCGACAAGCGTCTCTACTTGATCCAGCAGCGCGCCGGCCTGGGCAAATTGTCGCTGCTTCGCCGCGTTGCCCGCTTCGCCGGCAAGTTGCTGGATCTGCTGGGCCGAGTTCACGCCGCGGGAGACCGCTTCCTTGATCTTGGGAAGCAGCGCTTTGAGCCGGTTGTTGAAGGCCGTGCCCGGATCGTCGGGCGTCGGTCCGCGTTGTTCCAACTCTTTCAAACCCTGTATGACCAACGGCTCGATCTGGTCGAGCAGTTCCAGCCCCTTGGCAAATTGCTTGTCGCGGCCGGCCGTGCCTGCCTCGCCCACCAGACTCTTCAGCGCTTGAGTTGCGGCCGAGTCGCCGCCGGCCAACACCCGATCAATATCGGACTTGAGCACCTTGAGCCGGCTGGTGAACGTCAGCGCCAGTTCGGCCGCCGAAGGCCCGGGATCCGCCGCCGTATTGACGGTCGTGCTGCTCAGCATCTCCTCGAGCGTGTCAATTTTCTTAGCGGCTTCGACGAATTCACCCCCTTGCAGCAAGAGCCGCGTCTCCGTGACCAGCGATGTCAGCGTCTTGATTTGCGCCTGGTTGGCAGGGTTTTCGACAAACGTAGCGATCGGCACTTCCAGCTTCATAAAGCGCACGACGTGCGGATTCTGCAGGTCGTCGTCTTCAAAGGGAATCGCCGGTGATTCCGGCACGACCTGAAACGTCGGCTTGCACTTCAGGTCGGCGTGTTCTTCCAGGAAGTCGCGCAATACGACATCTTTCACCGGCGGCTTGTCGTAGCCGTCGGCCTGCGACAAGTTGAACACCAGATCCATTCCCTTGCCGGTGATCACGCCGAAATAGGCGTCGCCCTTGAAGCCGTCCTTCTTGGCGTCGTTGAGCTCGTTTTTCTTGACCGGCTTCTTCTTCACCGACAGAAACACGACCTTCGGCCCCTTACAAACCAAGAGAAAGCTGCGGGCCTTTCCTTTCTTGGCATCCTCCAAGAATTTGGCCGTGTTCTCACCAAGAGGCTTGTCGTCGACACCGGGCATTTTGCCGCTCCGCATTCAGAAATCTTAAGGAAATGTCGCCACGCCGGCCGCCTGCGATCGGTCACAAGATCGACCTACCGCCGCCGCCGCACAGGCGCCAACAGACGATTGTGCGCACGCCGAACGCGGACGCAAGGAAAACACAGCTGCCAACCGGAAATTCCGAATTGCTGAACTCCCGACTGCCCCGTTTTCGTCGCCAAGAGGCGTCTGCGGAGTAGCGACATCATTGGTTTAGCGGTCAAGAAGTCCTGGTTAAGAGACACCGAATCTTACGGTTGAGCATGGGCATGGATCGCGTTGTGTGCTGGCCTATGCCAAACGTGTTCTTGTTCGATTGAGGGAGCCAACCTCGTGATAGGTTTTGTCGCGATGATCGCGATATCAGCAAGTATTCCGTTGGGAAGCGGTGTCGGTGTTTGTGTCGGGTTGCAAAAAGGCTGGCTGCCAGGAATTACGGCCTTTGTGTGTTCCGCCTTGCTGGTGTTCAACGTCGTGTTCTGGTCGATCGTCGCGCTATCGGTTATTAGTAGTTTGGGTTAGCCGTACGGCACGCAAAAGGCGACTCACATCTGTAACGGCGCGCCACACGACTACAGATCTCGGCGAAATTTGGCATTCGTCGTAGCGTCCGGCTAAGATAGATCAGCCCTCGCCGATAGATCCCGCCCGCCCGTCCCGCCCCGAGGTTGCACGTCATGTCCCTCGATCGCTCTTCGTCCGTCGCTGCGCCGCGCGCGTTGTCGCGCCGGGCTTGGCTGCAAGAAGCCGGCGGCGGTTTCGGAGACGCTCGCCCTGGCGACGATGCTCGCCGACGACGGTTGTGCAAGCACGACGGGAGCGTCGGCGCCCCAAGGTCCGCACTTCCTGCCGCGGGCCAAACGCGTCATCTATCTCTTCATGCACGGCGGGCCGAGTCACGTCGACCTGCTGGACCCGAAGCCGGAACTATCGCGACTGGCCGGCCAGCCGCTGCCGGAAGAGTTCGGCATGGTCATGACGCGTCGCAAGGTGGGCACGAACCCGTTGCTCGGGCCGCTCGCGAAGTTTCGCCCGCGCGGCAACTCGGGCCTCGAAGTGAGCGACTTCCTGCCGCACATCGCTGGCTGCGCCGACGATCTTTGCCTGATTCGCTCCTGCCACGGCGACAGCGTGAACCATCCGCAGTCGGTGTATCAGATGAACACCGGCAGCATCCTCATGGGCAAGCCGAGTCTGGGGAGTTGGATCAGCTACGGGCTGGGCAGCGAAAATCGCGACATGCCCGCCTTCATCGTCATGCCCGACCCGGGCGGCGGTTTGAAAGGCGGCCCGCCGGCCTGGGGAGCCGGTTTTTTACCGGCCGCGCATCAAGGAACGCCCGTGCGTGCCGGAACGAACCCGATCTTGCATCTACAGCCGCCGGCGAATTCGAGCGATGCCCGCCGCTCGCGGATGTTGGAGTTTCTCGCTCGCCGCAATCGCGAACATCTCGAAGCCCGCGAGAACGACGACGAACTGGCCGCGCGGATTCGCAGCTATGAGCTGGCGTACCGTATGCAAAGTGCGGCTCCCGAACTGGTCGACATGAACCGCGAGACGGCCGAGTGCCAATCGCTCTACGGTCTCGACGACCCGGCGACGTGCGAATTCGGCACCCGCTGCTTGCTCGCGCGGCGCATGATCGAGCGCGGCGTTCGCTTCGTGCAGCTCTACAGCGGCGACACGAACGGCTGGGACGCGCATGAAGACGTCATGAAGAACCACACGCACTACTGCCGCGCCACCGATCGCCCAGTGGCCGGCTTGTTGCAAGATTTGAAACGCCGCGGGCTATGGGACGACACGCTCGTGATTTGGGGGGGCGAGTTCGGCCGGATGCCGATGAGCGAAAAGGGGAAAGGCCGCGATCACAACCCGTGGGGCTTTTCGGTCTGGTTGGCCGGCGGAGCCGTTCGCGGCGGTTTGGCGTACGGCGCGACCGACGATGTGGGACTTCGCGCAAGACAAACCGGTCCACGTTCACGACCTGCACGCCACGATCTTGCACATCCTGGGCTTCGACCATACTCGGCTGACGTTCCCGCACAACTCGCGCGAAGAACGTTTGACCGACGTGGCCGGCAACGTCGTGCATGAGATTCTGGCGTAGGTTCTTGTGATTTAGATTTCGCGCGAAGACGCCAAGCCGCGACGGCGCAAAGAGGACGAGACCAAAGGGAAGTTGAGGAGTCGGGGATATGTCGGTTCGTCAATCTTCTTCCGCCTTGGCGTCGTTGCGTCTTTGCGCGAGCCTTTTCTGTATGGCAATCGCTTCGTCGGCGATTGCCGACGAAGCGGCGAAGACCGAGCCGGCACTGACCGACTCCGATTTGGAACATTGGGCCTATCAAACGCCGGCCCGCACGCCGCTTCCGGAAGTGCGCGACACCGCTTGGTGCCGCACGCCCGTGGATCGTTTCATTCTCGCGGCGCAGGAAAAGGCCGAGTTGCGACCGGCTGACGAGGCCGCGCCCGCCGCGCTCTTGCGACGCGTGACGTTCGACCTAACCGGCGTGCCGCCGACGCCGGCCGAAGTCGCCGCGTTTGAAAAGTCGCACACGGCCGGAGATTACGCCGCCGTCGTCGACCGGTTGCTGGCTTCCCGCTCATATGCCGAACGTTGGGCTCAACACTGGCTCGACGTAGCCCGCTATGCCGACAGCGACGGCTATGAACATGACATCGCCCGGCCCGAAGCGTGGCGCTATCGTGATTGGGTCATCGGGGCGCTCGACCGTGACCTGCCGATCGACGAGTTCGTGCGATTGCAACTCGCCGGCGATGAATTGAAGCCCGACGATCGCGAGGCTGCAGTCGCCACCGGCTTTCTGCTATGCGGGCCCGACATGCCCGACCTCAATCGGCAGGACGAGCGTCGCAGCATGGTGCTCAATGAAATGACCGGCACCGTCGGCACGGCGCTGCTAGGGTTGCAACTCGGCTGTGCGCAATGCCACGACCATAAGTTCGAGCCGCTGAGCCAAGCCGATTTCTATCGACTGCGCGCCTGCTTTGAAACCTCCGACTTCCTTTCCAGCGCCCGCAAAGAGGAAGACGACGCCGACGACGATGCAAAGCCCGAAACTCGCCGTGTGTTTCGCGCGAGGAAGCAGCCGCCGCAGCCGAGCCATTTGCTGGTGCGCGGCGACTTCACGCGCCCGGGCCCGACGCTCGACCCGGGCTTCCCGCGCGTAGCGAACTTGCAGCCCGCCTCGCTGACGAAGTCGCCTGACCGAGCCGAAGATCGCGGCCGTCGGACGGAGTTGGCCGATTGGATCACGCGATCATCGCATCCGCTGACGGCTCGCGTGTTCGTCAATCGCGTCTGGCAGGAGCATTTCGGCTTTGGCTTGGTTCGCACGTCGAACGACTTCGGCTACCTCGGCGACGCCCCGACGCATCCCGAATTGCTCGATTGGCTGGCTCGCGAGTTCGTCGATTCCGGCTGGAGTGCGAAACGCCTGCATCGGCTCATCGTGACGTCGGCCGTTTATCGACAGGCGAGTTTGCCGCGCGAGGCGGCCGGTCAAGCCAAGTCGGCCCGTGCCGTGGATCCGGAGAATCGCCTGCTCGCTCACTACCCGCGCCGCCGGCTCGACGGCGAAGCGATTCGCGACGCCATGTTGGCGACGGCGGACAGTTTGAGCGACCGGCACGGCGGACCCGGCGCGATGCCGCCGCTGCCGAAAGAATTGCTCGGCACGATCCGCAAAGACCATTGGAAGGTCAGCGCCGATGAAGAAGATCATCGCCGCCGCAGCATCTACTTGTTCGTTCGTCGCAACCTGCGTTTACCGCTCTTAGAAGCGTTCGACCGGCCCGACACGATGGCGAGTTGCACGCGTCGCAACCGTTCGACGATCGCCCCGCAAGCGCTCGTGCTCTTGAACTCGGAGTTTGCCCAAGATTGCGCGGCCCGGCTCGCAAAGACCGTCGCCGGTGAGGCGAAGCAGGCCGACGAACAAGTTCGCCGAGCTTACCGACGCACTCTCGGCCGCGAACCGACGCAACCCGAAGCCGAAGAAGCGGCAACGCTCGTTCAGGCCCACGAGGCGGGCCTGACGGACCTCTGCTTGGCGCTGTTCAATCTGAACGAGTTTGTGTACGTCGATTGATCTGGTGCCGGCAAACAAAGCCTACGTCGGACGTGATACGAACAGTCCGCGGCGTCGCGTTTACTTCGTCGCCAGCCCGTCATCGGCGGCGATGAACACGTCGAGTTGTTGGCCGACGTAGAGTCGCTCTTTCGTCGTGTCCACAGAGTAAATCACTTGCAGGACGCGGGTATCGACCCGTTCCATATTGTCCCCAGTCAGCGATTTCTTCGGCACCACGTACGGCTCCACTCGTTCGAACGTCAGGTCGTATTGCACGTCGGCATGACCTTTCAGCATGGCGCGGGCCTTCGCGCCGGGCGAAAACGGGGGATGTCGTACTCATCGATGCTGGCGCGCACGTGCAGCTTGTCGACGTTGCCGAGCACGATGAACGCTTGGCCCGGCGTGCTGCCGACGAACTCGCCCGGGCGGACGTTGACTTGCAGCACTTCGCCGTCGACGAGAGCGCGAACCGTGAGGCGATCAATGTTCGTGCGCACTTGGTCGATCTGCGCTTCGAGCCTGCACCAAGGCTTGTTGCGAGACGTCGAGATCGTACTTCCACGTGCCGGCCTCGAGCAGTTCGAGTTGGCGCGTGCGCGTTCTCCGTGACGGCTTTTGCAACGAGGAACGCTTGTTCCTTGCTGACGACTTCTTCTTGGCTCACGGCGTTGGATTGTCGCAGTTGCACGGCTCGTTCATAGAGCGCGGCTTTGTCTTTGAGCAAAGCTTCGGCTTCGGTGACTTTCGAGCGAGCCACCGGCCGGTCTTCGTCGCGAGGTAGTTTTTGCAATCGCGTGAGCGAAGCCTGGGCCTGCGCGAGTTCGGCTTCTTTGAGCCTGAGCATGGCCAGCTGATCGCGATCGTCCAGGCGAAACAGCGGTTGGCCCGCCTTCACCTTTTGATTCACTTTGACGAACACCTCGACGACGACGCCCGGCAGTTGCGAGCCGACGGAGATGTTCTCCGTTTGCGGTTCGACGATCCCGGTGCCTGCGACAGTGTGCGAGAACGGCGCTCGCGGCGGTTGTGCCGGCGGCGGCGGTTCGCTTTCCGGCTGTTGTGCCTTCATCACGTGATTCACGGCGAAGGCGAACAACACCAAGGCGGTGAGCGGCAGAACGTAGCGGGTAAACATAGGACTTCGTGAGTTATCGGTTGTCAGTTGTTCGTCGTTATTGTCATTGGCCGCGGAGCGTGTCTCCGCGCGTTCTCAAGCGTGATGGTTCGCGTGCTTCGTCAGGGGCGTTTGTTCTTCGACGCTGACGACCCGGCCGTCTTCCATCCGGGCGATGCGGTCGCCGAATTCGTACACGCGCGGGTCGTGCGTCACCACGACCACGGCTCGACTTTGCTCCATTGCGATCTCGCGCAGCAGTTCCATGATCGTGTGGCCGGTGCGGGCGTCGAGCGCAGAGGTCGGTTCGTCGCACACGAGCAGGCGGGGTTCGTTGATCAGCGCTCGGGCGATGGCCACACGCTGTTGTTGACCGCCGGAAAGGTTCGACGGCGGCGCGTCGGCCCGGTCGCGGAGATTGACTTTCTCCAACATTTTGTAGGCCCGCTCGATCGCTTTGCCGCGCGGCATGCCGTGTAAGAGCAGGGGGACGCAGACGTTTTCGACGGCCGTGAGCGCCGGCAGCAGGTTGAATTGTTGAAAGACGAAGCCGACGTTGTCGCCGCGATAGCCGACGAGTTTCCAGGACGAGAGCTTCGTGATTTCCGTGCCGAACACTTCGATGCTGCCGGCCGTCGGGTAGAGGATGCCGCAGACGACGGAGAGCAACGTCGTCTTGCCGCATCCGCTCGGACCGACCAAGAGCGACAACTCGCCGGCGTAGATGTCGAGATCGACTCCGCGCAAGGCGCGGACCAGCGCATCGCCGGCGCCGAACTCTTTCGTCACGCCGCGGCAACGGACGGCCGTCGCGCGGTCGCCCGCGGACCGTGATTCCAGTGATTCGGCGGGCGTCGGGTTGTCGGGAAGTTCGAGGGGCATCTGTGTTTTGTGCTGCGTGAAGGACTCCGGTCGCTGACGCTCCCGGCTCGCTTTCGATGTCGATCGTGCGTCGGCGGCTATCCCTTAAATACGACCGCCGGCTCCAGTCGGATCACTTTCCAAATACTGAACATGGCGGAGAACAGAACCATCACGAGGATCGAGCCGCCGGTGATGGCGACGACTTGCCACGGCATGAAGAACGCGAGTTTGTCGGTGCGGCGCATGATGAACTCGCCGAACACCACGGCGACGCTGCCGATGCCGAGTCCGAATCCGATGAAGCCGACGGTAAGGGCCTGCAACACGATCATGCGGACCAACTGCAAGTTGCGCGCGCCCATGGCCTTGAGCGCACCGAACTGGCGCAGGTTCTCAAGCGTGAACATGTAAAACGTCTGTCCGCAGATGGCCGCGCCGACGATGAAGCCGAGCAACACCGTGGTGAAAAAGTTGAACGGAATACCCGTCTTGCGGAAGTAGTACCAGATCGTGGTCCACTCAAATTCGTTGCGCGTTTGCGCTTGAAGCTGCGTTTGCTCCTCAATGCGGCGGCAAACTTCTTCGGGAGAAATGCTGTGCTTGGGGTTCGCGAGCACGAACGAGAGCACCTTCCGCTCCATCGGCACGAACGATACGGCTTGGCTGTAGCGGGTATAGATGATCGGAAACGTCATGAACGTCTTGCGCGATTTGCAGACGCCCACCACGACGGCCCGCCGATCGTTCATTTCAAACACTTTGCCGGCCGCGAACGGTTCGTCCGGCCAAAGTTGCCGAAAGCCGGCTTCGTCCATAATCACGGCGTCCGGTCGGCGCAGGTCGTCGATGGCGCCGACGATGATCTCGCGGCGCGCCGACCATCGTGGCGTCGTCGAGACCGATCATGATGATCTGCTGAAAGCGACCGTCGGGCAGCCGGGCGCGAGTCAGGCCTTTGTAGAGCCGCACGGCCCAATCGACTCCTTCGACTCCGCGAACCCGCCAGAGCTCGTTGTCGGACATCGGCTTGATGTCGTCGACATACTGCATGTTTTGGTCCATGACCCAGATCTCGGCCCCTTCGATGTCTTTGATCTGGCTCGTGGTGAGCATCATCAAGCCGCAGAACACGGACGCCTGTTGCGCAATCAGAAACGCGCCGAACATCACGCCCATGATGATGGCGACGTACTTGCCGCGGTTGCCGGTGAGCATCTTCCAGGCGACCCAATTCATGCTTGGTCTCCTGAAGATTGCGTACTGCGCGGTTTAGCGGACGCGCCGTCGTCGTCGGATACGGCAGGAGGAAGCTTCGGAGTCGGCGGCGTCGTCGGTTGGTCGCCGGCCGCGGCGGCTTTGAGCGACGTCAACGAGAACCGCCAGACGTGCGCCGCGAGTTGATCGGGCGTGTACTGTGCGAACTCGTCGGCCGGAATGAGCCAGCGGACGATCGGACGGGCGATCAAATAGTGCAGACACTGGCCGACGATGCTGAACGCCGTGCGGTGGCGCACGACGTCCGGCGTGCCGGCCGGAAGCAATTCGTCGAGAATGCCGAGCAGCACGCGAAACTGCGGCTGGATGTACTCGCGCACGAACTCTTCGCAGGCGGCCGACGGTTGGCCGATCTCGCGCATCATGAGGCGTCGCTGCCAGTTGTCACCGTGGCTCAGCACGCGACACATGAAGGCATAGATGAAGCCGTGCAGCTTCACTTCGGCGGGCGTACCGGCGGGCCACTCGGGAAGAGGCGCCTGCTGCATCAGGTGCCGATGAGCCAGCTTGACGCTCTCGATGTAGAGACGTTGTTTATCGCCGAAGTGATAGTTGACGGCGGCCAAGTTGACGCCGGCGGCTTGGCAGATGTCGCGAACCGTAGCCTCGCGAAAGCCGCGCTCGGCGAATGTTGGTCCGGCAGCGTCGAGGATCCGCTGCTTGGTGTCGTCGAGGACCTGTTGCGACATGAAATCCGCCGCCTGCCGAGAAATGGGGCCCAAAACCCGATTCAAACGATTGTTTGAAACAGTCGTATTGTAGCGAGGTGGGTGGTTTCGGCTAGGGCAATCAAAGAAGAATTTTTGCGACGGAGATTCGTCGTCACAAACGTCTATAAGGACGCGGTTTACGATCGAATGCGGACTTGCCTGCCGGGCGGTGCGCGGCGGGAAAAGCTGCGGTCAGGGCCGAGGAATACACCTCGGCGGGTCGCTCGTTTGAAGGCGCTTTCGCAGCGGACGTGTTACGCCGACGCAGGGCCGCGTCGGCCGAGCAGAAATCGGCACGCCGCTAAGAAGAGAAACAGGCCCGCGGCGGCAAGCAGAGCGTTGCGGGCCACGAGCGCCATGGCGGGAGCGTAGTCGAGATTCGGAATGAGCGCGGTGCGCAGCGCTGACCGGGGGCCGCGGCCTGAGCTTGGAAGTGGTAAGGAAACACGTACGTCGCGCAAACGGCGACGGCCACGGTCCACAGCGGCAGGCACTTCATGAAACGCCGGGCTTCGAGTTCCATCGCCAAAAGCGCGACGACCGGCAAGAGCCACAGAAGATACTGCAAAGACAAGACGTGCGCCGTGAGCGTGCTCCAAATGAGACCTGCGGCGGCGGCGCAGAAGGCCGCGCGCCTGTCGTACTGCCGAACTCGGCACAACACGCAGAGCACCAAGATGAGCCAACCGCCGAGCATGGCGACCGGTGCAAGCTTGCGGAGGGTTTCCGGCAGCGGGCCGAGGAAGTTGTAGCTATTGAACGAGTGAACAAGTTCCAACGGGAGCGGCTGCAGGCTCTTCCACGCCAAGCAAACCGTGCCCCAGACCGATTCGACGTGAATCGGCCGCTCGGCGTGATAACCGAAGAGGAGACTTAGGTCGTTCCCCGGGTTTTGGGCGGCCCAGAAGAACGGTAGGCCGACGGTCGTAGCGAAGGTGGTGATTGCGAGCAGCAGCGAACGCAGTGCGCCGGGCCGGCGTCGCAGGACCGCCACCGCTTCGCAGCAGAGCAGCGGCGCGACGAACAGCACCGGAATCAGCTTGTAGACCGTGCCGAGGCCGAGAATCGCGTACGCCGCGACCACGCCGAAGTAGTAACCTGCGGACGGAGCTTGCTCGCCGCGCGCGTCGTCTCGATCGGCGAGCCGCAACCATGCGGCGGCCAGCGAAACGAACACCAGCGCGAGCATCAAATCGGTCCGATCGTAAACGATGTGCGCCAGTACAACCGTGCCGAGCGTGTAGGCGACTGCGCAGCGGAAGAGCGCAGCCCGGCCGTAACGCCGGGCCACGAACAGTCCGCCGATTGCGGCGATGAGTAGATCAACGACGAGGAAGCTCGTGCGAAATCGCTGCGCGAACGCTTGGCGGGCCGTATTGCGAGGATCGCGGGCGTACTCGCCGACAATCTCTCGCGTGGTCCGCGGATCGTCGGTCAATCGGCCGACGCGTTGCGGATCGAGAGCGCGAATGCCGTAAAAATGCAGGTAGGCCAGCGGCGGATATTCGCACACGACGTCGGTTGAGTACGGCGCGGCTTCCAGATCGCGGCCGGCGACGCCGTAAACAAAATAGAGCGGAACATCGGAGCCTGCCGGCGAGATCGAAATGAGAAACCAGCGCGAGGCCAGATACAGCGCAAGTAACAGCAGTCCGGGCCACCGGAGAAACGCGGCGGCGCGCGTCAGCGCAGACGTTTCGCCGGCGGCGTCGGCCTGATCGACGGGCGAATTCGGGTCGGCCGCGGCGTCGTGCGCGAGTGACGGATTGATAGTCGTGTCCATGCTCGAACATACGCCGCAGATTTGCCCTTCGCGGGGTGGCGTCGGACGGTGCCATCGCCGGTTGCGGTCGTAACGATTGTTACGGCCGTAAGGACGGTAGAGCGACATTAGAGAAAGTACGGGCTATCTACGTGGGCTGCGTGCAAGGCGAGGGCCGTCGCCAGAAAGTAGGCCCATAGCCAGAGTTCTTGCCGTCGGGAGCCGAGCGGGCGCAGCAGAACGAGCAACGCGTAAATCGGCAAGTAATAGCGGGGCTCGACCAGCGCGAGCGGGAGCGTCGTGCCGAGCCAGACCAGGACGAGGAAGGCAAGCGTCGCGCAATCGAAGCCGGCCGCGACGACGGTGAGCACCATCGCCGCGGCGGCGAGACCGAAGGCGAAGCGTGCGATGAAGTTCGACGTGAGATATTGCAGAGCATGATTGCGGAGCAGTTCCGGTAGGAGATCGGCCCGGTTGCGGTCGTCGGTCACTTGGGCAAGGAGGGCCGTCAGCAACATCGTCGCCGTGACGCCGACGGCGATCTTGGGTGATCGTTTGGCCCAGTTCCAAGTGCGCGTCGCTGCGAAGATCAACCAAGGGAGAAAGACGACGGCGCCCAACTCTGCGGAAAAGACGACGTTCATTCCGAACAAGCCGACGCTTTGAAACTTCGGACTGCAGAGCGGCAACCGGCCGCCGTTGGCGACGAAGAATCCGCCGAGAAACAGCACCGCGACGAGGAACGCCCAACAGCGCAGAACGAATTCGCCGATGCGCGGCCGTGCCGCAGGTTCCGTGCGAAGGTAGGCCAGAGCTGGCGTCAGGGCCAGCAGCACGATATTCGTCTGCCTCACAATAAGGCCGGCCAAGCCGAGAAGCCCGCCCAGCGCATAGTGTCCGGCGAGGCATCCGGCGAGCGAAGCCAAGGTGAACGTCAGTGATAAGACGTCGGTGTAGACGACGAAGCACATCGCAAACACGAACGGGCAACAATAACATTGCAGCGCACGGAGCCAAGCTTGCTCGCGTCCCACAGTTCTCAGCGCCGTGAAATATGCCGCGGGGAGTAGGCCGAGCGAGAGCCCGAAATGGACGAAGCGGAGGCCTTCAAAAGTTCGCACGTCGAACGCCTTCACTAGGCCCGCCATGAGCAAGTGATAGCCGGGCAGCATCGCGAGGACGGGGTAGACCGTTCCGTCGGCGACGTACATGCGAAAGTCGCCCAGCAGAAACATCTCGATCTGCGACATGTGGAACGGTTCGTCGACGCGCAGGGGCATTGAGATCGTCCAAGCCGCGGCTGCGAGCGACGCCAGGAAGGTCGCACCGACGACGATCGCACGGGGCAGTTTGTCGGAAGCAGCCGGCGGGGCGGACGTCGACGTGCGGCTGCGGCTTCGCGATCGGGCTTCGACGCTCATCGCTAGTTTGTGCCCGCCGCGGCCGTCGGCGTACGAGCGATCCCTTGCATCTTTTTCAAGAGCGCCAAGGCCTGCGGATCGTCGGGGCGCGATGCCAGAACTTTGCGGGCATACCGCTGAGCTTCGTCGCGCCGACCTCGTGCCGCGAGGACGGCCGCCAAGTTCAGATTTGCCGAAGGGTGATCGGGTGCGAGTTGCAGGGCTCGAAGATACGCCTCGATGGCGGCGTCCGGTTTCCGGCGGCGTACGAGGACGTTGCCGAGGTTGAATTGCACGTCGGGATTGCGCGGGTCGGTCTCCAATGCCGCTCGATAAGCGGCTTCCGCGCCGGCGGCATCGCCCGCCGCAAGAAGCAGGTTGCCCATGCCGGCTTGAGCCTCGGCTTGGTGGGGATCGATTTGGAGTACGCGCTGAAATACGGCTCGGGCCTCGTCACTTCGCCCGATGCCGGCCAGCACGGTGCCGAGATTTACCAGGGCCTTGAGGTCTTCGGGATCTTGCTCCATCGCCGTTCGCAACTCGGCCAAGCCTTGATCGACCTGTCCGGTGCGGGCCAGCAGCAGGCCGAGGCTTGCGCGTGCCTGAGGGAACCGTGGATTTCGGTCCAGCGCGGCACGCAAATGGTCGGCCGCTTCTTGCCACTGTTGATCGTCAATCAAAAGCATGGCGAGGTTCGCATGGGCGTCTGCCATGCGCGGGTCGATTCCTAGCGCCTTGCGAAAGTCGACGGCGGCGTCCTGACGCCGGTTTTGATTGACGGCGATCAAGCCGCTGTTGACATACGCTTCCTTGAAACGCGGTCGGAGTTCGAGAGCCTGAGCCAAGTGAGCCGTGGCCGAGGTGTAGTCTTCGGCATCGATTTGCTTGAGCGCCAGATTGTTGTGTGCGAGCCAGCAATCGGGATTCTTGGCGAGTACGTTGGTCCACAGGGCGACTTCGCTGCGGTAGAGGGGCGTCTGTCGCCACGTGAGAAAGGCCGCTGCTCCGAGGATCGCGAGAGCACCGAACTTCACCGCGGCCGGTGGCAAGCGACGCTCGGCGACATGCGCGAGCCAGGAGGCGACGAGCACGACGATCGGCACGAGCGAGAGGTAAACCCAATGATCGGCCACGTAGGAAAAGATTTGACCATAGAGCGGCAGCAGCCCGAGCTGCGGCAACAGCGTACCGCCGAAGATCAGCACGGCCGTGAGCGGCGCAGCGCCGACGCGTTTGCGCAGCGACCAAAGTACGAGTGGCAGCGCGATTGCGGCCAGCGTCCAAAGTTGTTGGGTGGCGTCCTGCGGATCGATGCGCCAGCGCGGATAGATGAAAGAGAGCGGATGCGGCCAAAAGATCTTGGCGACGTAGAACCAGCAGGCGCGGCCGGCGACGATGAGCCGCTCGATCCAAGGCCAATCGAATTCGGAACGCCCTGATCCTTGAAGATTGCGCTCGACGCCGACGACGATCAGCGCGACGGCCGCTCCGATGACGACCATCGGGACGATGCGCAAGACGTCACGAATGGAAAGGCGGCCGCGCTTCCAGGCCAAGATCACGAGGATGACGCCGGGCAGCGCGACGGCGTTCGTCTTGCTGAGGACGGCGAGCGTGAACAGCGTCAGCGACGCGAGATACCAAGCAAGCAAATGAGAGGCGGGAACTGATGTCGCCGCACGAGCGTCGTCGGAAGAAATGCCGGAGTCGAGGACATGGACGTCGCTTTGGTCGCCGCCCGACGTTTTGAGAGACGCCCGCTCGGACGATTCGCCGGCGGAAGCCTCCGTACGAAAGCCTTCGCTGCGCAAGTGCGAGGCCAACGACGCCAGCAGGAAGCAAAGCGAGAGCGTGTTCTTGCCTTCGGTGATCCACGCGACCGACTCGACGCATAACGGGTGCAAAGCAAACAGAGCCGCCGCGAACCAGGGGCCTGGAAGCGCGAGTAGACGCACGACGCGCGCGAGCAAGACGCAGGCGGTAAAGTGCAGCAGCAGGTTGACGACGTGGTAACCGCGCGGGTTGTCGCCGAAGGCTCGCCACTCGAGCCACCAAAGCGTATGCAGCGCGGGGAAGTATTGCTGAGTCAGCGCCCGGTTCGAGCCAGATGCGGCGCAAACCGCCGGCTTCATGCAACGGCCGGTTCTTCGTGATGTTGTCGACGTCGTCCCAAAGAAACTCGCCGTCGAGCGCCGGTCGGTAGACGACCAAGAGCGTCAGCAGTATCAGAGCGGGCTTGAGCAGTTTGCCGGAGAGCATCGACGTCACGGTTCGACCACGAATGACGTTTGCAGCCAAATTTTCGGATAGTCCGCGTGGCTGGTCTCCAGCCCGACGTTTGCCAAAGCATCTTCACGCGAATAGTTCACGGGATCGGTTCCGGGCGGCACCGCGACGTCAACGGGGATTCGAGTCATCGTCGGCGTCAGTCGTTCGGGTTTACCGATGACGACTCGTAGGAATTTCGGTTCGGCTTCTAAGAATTCGACTTGGAGATCGGCCGGCGCGTTGCGAACGTGGACGTACGCACGGGTCGATTTACCTGACAACCGCGAGACTTGGCCGAGCATCAGCACCTTGCCGACGACGTTGCGGCCGTGCAGCGTGACGTCGCCGACCGTTTCGCCGTAAACGGGCACTTCATGCATGCCAGCCTCTTCAACGCCGTCGGGCGTGCGGCCGACGTAGTGGATGCGGAGCTTGCCTTCGAAGGAGCCGGAGCGATCGTCGGGGCGACGCACGACGGTCATGTCGCGGACCCAGCGAGCATGTTCGACTTGCAGATTGTCGTGCTCGAAGCCGGAGATTTCGCCGCCGACGTTCGAGAGCGTGCTTTCAAGTTTTTCGAGCCGCACGCTCGTATAGGCCTGTGAGAAAACGGCGAGTTCGACTTGCCGCACGTCGTCGCGCGGGACTTCGGCGAAGATGATGCTCTCGGGCACCGTGCCCAGCTTCACGCGCACGCTCCCTTCGACGGCCAGCTCAAACTTCGGAATGTTCGGATCGTTCGTTTCGACGACGGCCGCTTGGCGAAAGCGAAACTGAGGTTCTTCGGCGTGCCACTGCAGCTCGATTTCGGTTTGTCCGCCCGCGGGAACTTCAGCCTTTTCAAGGTTCGCCAACGTGCATTTGCAGGTGGTGTCGCCAAGTTTCAGAGAAAGCGGGGAGTCGCCGTCGTTGCGAACCGTGAATTTGTGCGAGAGACGTTCGCCGGGATTGATGACGCCGAACTGATGCACGTTGGCAACCGGTACGACCTTGGGGCCTTGCGATGTTGCGGAGTTTATCTTCGGCGGCACGTTTGATGAGGCGTGAGCCGCCGCGGAGTCGGCCGTCGATCCGCCGTTGCGGCCCCACATGATTAAAGCGGTGACGAGAAAAACGCCGGCGACGAGCGTCAGGCTACGGAGCATACGACGATCTCGAAAGCAAAGGGAATCGATAAAACGACGATGCCCGAGAGGCGGAGAACGCCTCTCGGGACATCGTTTTCAAACTAGGCGGCAGATTTGCATCTGCGGAAAACTAGTCGAGGTTTTGCTTCGGCGAGCCGCCGAACGGTTCGATCAGGATGCCGCTGAAGATTTCGGCGGCCGGGAGTTCGATCGTGGCATCGTTCGCAGCGTAGCCGTCGTTGGCCGTGCTGTCCGGCAAGAAGCCCGGGTTGAGGAACGTATCGCCGTTCGAATCCGAGAAAGACTTCACGCTGCCGTCGGCGAACAGAACGTTCGCACCACCGCCGTGGACCGGACCGAAGTCGCGGTAGTCTTGCAGGTAGTCGAATTGGTCGTTCGGGATCTTAGCGGTGCCGCGCGGCGGTTGTTCCTTCGTGGCGAGACCCGAGAAGGTCGAGACGCCCGATTGGAGGAAGACGAGGACCGCAGCGTCCGGCTTATCGACGCCGGCGCGCTTGTACGGGCCGTCCGAGAACGATTCGACGAGTTGCGTACCGCCCGGGAGGTTGATCGTGCCGTCGGCGCTGATCACGTCTTCCTTCAGGTAGCGATCCTTAACGTCGCCGAGTTGCGAGTCGCCGGCGAACGGGATCGTGTTGGAGGTCACGTACGATTGATCGACCGTACGACGGGTCAGAGGGCCCTTCGAGCCCTTGAGGCCTTTGCAGATGTTCATGCTGACGGTGCTGATTCCGGTCGTGTTGGTACCGGTCATGAGCGGAGCCGAGCGGCTGAGGAACCACGTGGTCATGTGGTTCGTGCCGTAGCCCTTGGCCAAGAAGTGGTCGGCCAATTGAGCGCCGGTGACGGTGCCGAGCGTGCCGCAGGCGCCAAGGTTTTGCTTGGTGGCCGGAGCGTCTTCCGTACCGCCGCCCGAGGTGGCGGTGCCGAGAATGTCGTTGTACTTTTCGCTGCCGACGCCGGTGTTCGACGGGCAGAGCAGTTCGTACGGCTTGCAGACCTTGGCGTTGACCAAGTCGGCGACCCAACCCACGGTGTCCGGGCAGCCGTCGCGCGTCGGATCGTAAGCGCCCGAGGTATAACGTTGAGCCTTGTCACGATCGGCCAAGCCGGCGAAGCCCAGGTAGAACTGACGCAAGCTGGCGCGGCATTGCGATCCGCGGGCGGCTTCACGCACGAAGCCGACGGCCGGGACCAAGATGGAGATCAAGATCGCGATGATCGTCATGACCACCATGATTTCGACGAGCGTGAAACCGCGTCGTCCTTTACGAACATTCAGACTACGAATCTTCATTTCGAACTCTCGCAAACGGGGTGAAAAAACGGGAACCTGTTCCGAACTGGGTTCTTCCCGAAAGCCCGACGTTTCATACGGCGGGCGGCAAACCGTCTCGCTCCGTGTTTCGCCGGCGAAGGCTTGGCTCGCTCTTCGCCGTTGCGTCACTTGCCGACGGTGGTTGATTTGCGGGCCTACTCTAGCCCGAGCGTGTCAGTCGCCGATCAGCGGGTTGTGAGGAAACCGTAAATTCGAAAAATCGTCGCAAGAGAAATCGAGCTCGCGCAACGTTCGTCGTTGCGACTAGCCGCTTCGCTCATCTCACGCGGGCTTTGTCGAGCGACCAACGGCTGTAGACCATGGCTTCCGGCAGTTCTACTTCGTCGCTGGTGAAGCCGGTGACGGAAGAGGCGGGGAAACCGTTGTTGAAAAACTTGTCGCCGTTGGCGTCGATGAAACTCTGGACGCTGCCGTCGAACATCAAGATGTTGCCCGAGGTTTGGCCGTAGTGCTGCGGGCCGAACGCGCGATAATCTTGCACGGCCGTGTTCCAAGCGCCGAACCAGCGCTTGATGCCGGTGCCTGATCCGGTGACGACCGGTGCTTTGAGCGTGGCCGGGTCGCGTGGACCGAGCGAGTAACTGTCTGCTAGGAAGCTGCCGGAGAGATGCTGTTCGTCGAGCTGCACGTTGAGCATGTGCTCGGGCTGTTCGGCGATGCTCGCGCAGCCGAGCATCGGAATCGTGTTGGCCGGCGCCTTACCGTTGGTGATTTTGGCCAACGGTAGCGGGCCGGTCGTGCAGCTTCGTTCGCGGACGTTCGTCGAGCAGCCGGCCTTCGAGTTCACCAGCGAGCCGACGTCGTCGAGCACCACTTCGCCGCGCACGAGAAACCAACTCGCGGCATAGTTCGTGTTGTAGCCCTTGGTGAACAAAAGATCGCGAATTAACGTCATTTTCGCTTCCGCGGACGTCGCGAGGCCGATCGCGCGGCACGGGTTTACGACGACGGTGCCGTCCGGCAATGTTTGATCTTTGCCGCCGATGCTGTCGGCGCAAGTGTTCGCCGTCGGATCGACGCTGAGCAACTCCGCATACACCTTGCTGATCTGCAACTGACTCGACGGGCAAAGCAGGTCTGCGACGGGAGTTCCTTGCCGTACCAAGTCGGCCACCCAGCCGACTTCGGTCACGGCGCCGTCGCGCCGCCAATCCCATGTGCCGGATGAGTAGTAGCCCATCCGCGTCGCATATTGCTGAATGCCGGTGCCGAGTTGCCGCAGGTTGGCGCGGCATTGCGTATCGCGCGCGTTCTCGCGCACGCGATGAAATACCGGCAGCGAGATCGCGAGGAGGATCACGATGATGGTCATCGTGACCATGATTTCAATGAGCGTGAAAGCGCGTCGCCGAGCGTTGCGATCAGTCCGCGGCGCTAAGAGAGATTTCAAAGGACAAGCTCCGCGTGTCGTCGGCGAGCTGCGCCGCAACGGAATGTCGGCGGCGTTATGAGGGCGGATTGTCTCGATACATGCTTAGCGCAAGATGCTTGCCGTGTGAGAAAACCGTGAGCGCTCACAGGCTTCGCAGATTCACGACGTATGGCGCAACAGATTTTCTTTTTTCACGCAAACGCCGCGGTTCACAACGATGTTCCGATGCGCGTGCGAACAAGCTCGCCGCCGCGCAAGTTATGAGAATCGTGTGAAAGTACGCCGCGGTTCTCGCGAGGAGACGCTTGTTTGTTACGATTCTGGACTCACCTCCGCTCGGTGGCTTTTGTTCGCACGATCATTTGCGAGCGCTCTTCGATGAACTTTCGTCCCGCCGTTTTGATTCTCTGCACCGGCAACTCGGCTCGCAGTCAAATGGCCGAAGGGCTGTTGCGACGTCGCGTCGGCGAAAAGTTTGAAGTGCTCAGCGCCGGCAGCGAACCGAAGCCCGTGAATCCGTCGGCCGTGGCCGTGATGCAAGAGATCGGCATCGATATCAGCGGGCAGCGCTCTAAGCATCTGCGCGAGTATCTCGGCACGCGCCCCGTGCAGCATGTGATCGTCGTCTGTTCGTCGGCCGATCAATCGTTGCCCGCATGTTTGGCCGGGAGCGTTTACGCGCACCGTGGAACATTTCGACGACCCGGTTGCGGTCGAAGGGACCGAAACGGAGCGACTGCAAAAATTCCGCGAGGTCCGCGACCAACTTGATGCGTTCCTCGCCCACTGGGTCGACGAGCATGCCGGAGGATAGAAGCCGAAAGTGAGGCCCGGTTTGGTGCTTCGTCACTCCCCGGTTTCACGAGAGCGTCAACGCCCTGCTCCTGTCGCTCGCCCCCGCTACTGGCAAAAAATCTCCGATGCGACTATGATAAGAGGCTAAGTCTGGGGAACTTGCCTGCATCGCCCCCCGCGGAAGAAGGCTTTTGCCTTCGTCTCGGCGCTCGACGAACGTCGGAAGCACGCCTGGAAATCGCCCCGAGGAAAAGTCGCTCATGGCGCAGAAACCTAACGGCACCAAGAAGTTAAAGACCGCCGCGAGCAAGCCTTCCAAGTCTGTGAAAGAAGCCCCCTCTAAGAAGCCGGCTGGTAAGCCCGTGGCCAAAGTTGCTGCAAAACCGGCCAAGCCGGAAAAGCCGGTGAGCAAAGTCGCGCCGCCTAAGGCCGGCAAAGAAGTTCCGAAGGTCGCCGCCAAGGCTAAGGAGGCGCCGAAGGGCAAAGAAGCCAAGGCCAAGCCGGTCGCCAAAGAGGCCGCCAAGCCGAAGGAACCTACGAAGCGGAAACGCAAAGGGGCCGATGCCGTCCGCTTGAAGGCCTATTGGGGCGTGTTCAACCAGGGCATGAAGCGCGTGGCCGTGTTTGAATTTGCTGAACGGAAGCAGGCCGACAAAAAGGCGGCCGACCTCTCCGTAAGCGCCAAGCAACCGCACTTCGTGCAGATCGTCAAAGAAATCATTCGCGACGCCGACTAGCCCGCGGCCCGGACTGACTCCGGAGCTTGTCTGAGGAGGCGTTGCAAAGCAGCGGCTTTAGCCGGCCCGTTGATTTACCCTCGCGGCCGACTTATTCTGCCACGACACGCGCAGCTTGCCGCTGCGCATGTCGAATGCCTCTCTCCTCTCCGCCTCTTTAGCACTCGCGCCCCCTCCGACGCTATGAGCACTCCGACCGAAGCCAAGAAGTCACCCAGCTTTTACGACCTGCTGAAGCTCAAGCCGCTGGAGGCCGACATCGGATTGGTGCGCGCCCGATTTTCACAAAATCGCCGAACAGATTCGCGCGAAGATTGCGGCCGAGCCGGGCGTCGATCGTTGGCCGAAGATGCTCACGGATATGACGCACGCGATGCTCGTGCTGAGCGACGCTCGTCGCAAAAACGATTACGACGCCTCGATTGGCGGGAAGCAAGGCCGCGATCTTAGGCTTATCGATCTCGACAAGCTGGTGAAGGCCCGCAAGCTGCTCGACGACGCCGGCTTTGAAAAGGCGCAGAAGTTTGCAGACACGGTGAATCTCGATCTACACGAAGCGATCGTCAATCAAAAGTTGGCGACGCCCGAGGCCGTGATGCCGCTCTATGCGGAATCGATCGGTCTGCCGTTCGTCACGCTGTCCGACTTAGTCGTCGACGAATCGCTCGTTCCGATCGTTCCGGCGGTTTTGGCGCGGCAGAATTCGCTGTCGCCCGTGCTGATCGACGAAGGACAAGTCGTCGTCGCGACGACCCGTCCGCTGAAGCCCGAGATCGAAGAGCAGCTCCGCTTGCGATTCGACAAGCAGATCCGTCAAGTGATCGTTACGAAAGCGGCGATCGACGAAGCGATCGGCAAATATTATCCGCGCGAAGCGGCCGCCGCTCAAATGGCGGCGGTGCCGCAAGCACCGCAGGGGTCCGGCGGGGGCGGCGGCTCCTCGTCCGGAGGCGGCGGTGGTTCGAAACCTCGCGTCAATAAGGCCGAGCTGCGCAAGAAGAAGCTGAAGATCGGCGGCATCGGCGGCATGTTCACGGCGATGATCATCATTGTCGGTGGCAGCTTGTTTACGAACATGGGCGTGGAGAATGCCATGCTGCTGCGGATGATCGGCGTCGTCGCGGGCGCCGTCGTGTTCGCCGTCGGATACCTCGCCGTAAGCGAGTGATTCGCGCCCGAATCGGTGACGCTTTTCCGCGAAGTCAGCCGACGTCCGCAATTTTTTTCGGCTGCCGGCGGCCGATTGTCGCTCATGTTTAGCGCGATCGAAATCTCGGCCGACCCCACGATTGCTCACTCGCCCCGGCGGCGAGTATGATGGGCCGTTTCGAAAGCCGACTCGGCGAATTGCGCGAACTAGTGAAGCGCAGCCCGGGCTCATTCGCGGCATCTTGAGGAACTATTCGCCTTGGCACCGATTCTCCCCTGGCATTGGGCCGCGTTCAGCGCATTCGTGTTCCTCATGCTGGTGCTCGACCTCGGCGTGTTCCACCGCCATTCGCGCGAGACGACCATGCGCGAGGCCGGCATTTGGACGGTCGTCTGGCTCGCGCTGGCCTTGGCGTTTAACGTCATCGTTTGGAAATGGCAGGGCGGAGCGGCCGGCGGCGAGTTCTTGGCCGGGTATCTCACCGAATGGGCGTTGTCGATGGACAACGTCTTCGTGTTCGCGGTGATCTTCACATACTTCCGCGTGCCGATGAAATATCAGCACCGCGTGCTCTTCTGGGGCATTCTCGGAGCCGTCGTGTTGCGGCTCAGCTTCATTCTCATCGGCAACGTGCTGATCAAGAAGTTTGAATGGCTGCTGCCGCTGTTGGGGCTCGTGCTCGTTTACACCGGGGCGAAGCTCGCCTTCAAGAGCGACGAAGAAGTCGATCCCGAACACAACCCGATTTTGAGAATCGCGCGTAAGTTCTTCCGCGTGGCGCACGGCGACCACGGCAACCATTTCTTCGCTCGGGAAGAAGGCAAGTTCGCCGTCACGCCGCTGTTTCTCGTGCTCTTGGTCGTCGAAAGCACGGACGTGCTGTTCGCCGTCGACAGCGTGCCGACAATCTTCGGCTTGGTCGATAATCACGCGACGTATTTCACCTTCATCGTTTTCACCAGTAACGTCTTCGCCATCCTCGGCTTGCGGGCTCTCTATTTCTTGCTGGCCGGCATGATGGACATGTTCCGCTACCTGAGCTACGGGCTTAGCGCGATCCTCGTGTTCGTCGGCGTGAAGATGTGCATCGAGTACGCCGCACACCACTGGGGATGGTTCAACGTGCAGCCCGGCGCGAAGATCGTCCCTTGGTGGGCTTCGCTCGGAACGATTATCGCGTTGCTCACGATTTCCATCGTGGCGTCGGTGATGACGGCCCGTCGCGAAGGCCCGACCGAACCGGCCTTGCCCCCTCACGATCCGCCGGGCGGCCCCGACCGCCCGATCCTGCCCGAAGAACATCACACGCACTAAGCTCCGCGCACGGATCCTCACTTCGTTCTCTTGAGGGAATGGAGGGCAGGGGCGAGGGGAGCGTTCCATATCGGCTCCACTTGCCGGAGAACCCTCGCCATGCGCCGCATTGCCGCCTCGTTTCTCCTTGCCGTTCTCGCGGCCTACGGCATGTCGGCCTCGGCCCGCGCCGCCGAACCGGCCAAGCCGCTGAACGTGCTGTTCATCGCGGTCGACGATCTCCGACCCGAGCTGAAATGCTACGGCGTCGAATACATGCACACGCCGCGGATCGATGGCCTCGCGGCCTCGTCCGTGCGATTCGATCGGGCCTATTGCCAAGTGGCCGTGTGCAATCCTTCGCGCAACAGCGTCCTCAGCGGATTGCGTCCGGCGAGCACCGGCATCTACGCAAACAACAAATTCCTCCGGCCGACGTTGCCCGACGTGGTGACGCTGCCTCAGCATTTCAAGAACCACGGCTACACGAGTCTGTCGCTCGGCAAGATTTTCCATCACAGCGAGCGCGAACCGGGGGACGATCCGCAATCGTGGAGCGAGCCGTCTTGGTATCACGGCAAGCATCAGCATTGGTTCACGCCCGAAGCGCTCGACTACGTGAAGAACCTCAAGAAGCTGCCGAAGGCGCAGCAACCGCGACTCATGCGCGGGCCGCCGTTCGAAGGGGCCGATGCGGCCGAAGAACTTTACACCGATTCGCAAACCGCCGATCAGGCGATTACGACGCTTAAGCGCATCAAAGATCAGCCGTTCTTCTTGGGCGTCGGTTTCGTGAAGCCGCACTTGCCCTTCACCTGCCCGCAGAAGTATTGGGATCTGTATCCGGCCGAATCCATCGTACTGCCCGAGCCGAAGCAACTCGCCGTCGACGCGCCGAAACCGGCGCTCGACGACATTTACGAACTTCGCAGCTACGGTACCGTGCCCAAGAGCGGACCGATCGACGAAGCGATGGCCCGAAACCTCATCCGCGGATATCGGGCCTGCGTAAGCCACCTTGATACGCAAGTCGGCCGCGTGCTCGACGAACTCGATCGCTTGGGACTCGCGCAGTCGACGATCGTCGTATTCTGGGGCGACCACGGCTATCATCTCGGCGAGCAAGGATACTTCACGAAGATGACCAACTTCGAACTTGGCACGCGCGTACCGCTTTTGGTCCGCGCGCCGGGTCGCCTCGGAAACGGTAAAGCCTCCGCCGGGCTCGTAGAACTCGTGGATCTGTATCCGACGCTCGCCGAGCTTTGCAAACTTCCGGTCGGCGAACAGCTCGAAGGCCAAAGCTTCGCGCCGCTGTTGGATGATCCGACGAAGCCGTGGAAGCTGGCCGCGTTTAGCGAATATCTACGCCGCGGGCCGGAAGGTTTTCACGGTCGCACGATCCGCACGGCCGACTTCCGCTACACGGAGTGGACCGACCGCAACGGCCAAAGCGGCGGCGTGGAACTTTACGACCACCGCATCGATCCGAAAGAGTCTAAGAACGTCGCCTCCGAAGCCGACTATGCCGACGACGAGAAAAGCTTGGCGGCCATGCTCAAAGCCGGCCCGAAGAAGGCGAACGTCAAGCCGTAAGGCCGACGTGTCCGACCAAGCGACGGACGGCGTCATTTTTTGATCGGTATCGCCGCCGTCGCCTCGATCTCACGGCGAATCAGTTTCCCGCCCAAGCCGGTGAGCCGCAGATAGAAATCGCTCGGCAGCCCTTCATAGTCGACGAACGGGCTCGCGCCGACCGGCGGATCGTTCGTGCATTTGAAGATCGCGGTTCCTTCGTCGACCTCGTCGAACATCGCCTGATAGAGCATCGTCGCACCGGCGTCGCGCGCGGCGAGATACTGGCTCCACAGAAATTGTCCCTTCAAACGCGGAATCTGATTCGGAGGCGACTCCGGCCGCAGGTTGTGCCAACTGAAGCCGGGGAAGGCGACGGGCAAGTAGTCGAGCTTGTGTTCGTCGCACCAAGCGATATCGGCCGCCATCACGTCGCGTCCGTGGCGCGCCGTATCGGCGAGCGTTCCATACCGACCGACCGTCCACGGGCTGACGACGTCGGCTGAGCGAATCACTTCGTGTAGTGCGCCGTCGCGAACGCTGTCGCGCGTCAGCGTTCGCCAGCCAGTCGGCACGCCGAGCATCACCGTGTTGCCGCCGTAGGTAGGATCCTCTTTGAGGAACTTCACGAGTTTGGCGCACTCGGCGAGCGTGTACTTTCGATCGTCGTTGAACCCGACGCCCCACACGGCGACGACCGGCTTGCCGCGATGCCGCAGATATGCGTGATCGGCGTCGTCGCGGCCGACGCGCATCCGATCGACGAGCGTCTTCCAATCGTCGATCACATGCCGCACGCCGCCGGCTTGCAACCCGCTGAGGTCGTACATCACGGCATAGACGCGCCCGTGGCAATTGGCTCCTTCGCGGCAATGCGTGAGCACCAAATTACAATGCTCCAGCGGTACGGGGCTCGTCGTCTCGACCGCGAATCGTTGCACGAAGGCGCCGGCGATGCCGTATTCGCGCATCCAGCGAAAGTGCCGCCGCACGGTTCGCGGGTTGCGCGAGCTGAAGACCTCCGCGACGCGCCCGTCCGCATGACGAAAGCTCGTCGCGTACCTTTCGTCGGCGTCGAGTTCTGAGACGTCGGGCCAGAGGTCGATCGCCGCATGACCCGGCTCAAACTTCCCGCGTTTGCCGTAATGCCGCCAGCCTCGGCCGGAGCCGTCGCCGTCGGCGTTGAACCAGCCTTGATAGCCGGTCATCACTTTGCCGACGAGCGTTGACGAATCGTCCGGCTCAAACAATCGCCCGCCATGATAAGGCCGCAGCAGCGCGCGAGCCGAATCCATGGTCGGCTTCGGTTCGTCGGCCAAGCCGTGACTTGCGAAGCCGCCCAGGAGCGCCGCGGCGCCCAGCCATTGACGGCGATTCAAAATCGGATGCTCGTCCACGGCTCAGTTCCGCGGCGGCGCGACTTCGTCGAGAAACTTGTAAACCGCCTCGGTCGGCAGATCGTCGGGCTTGCCGAGGTCGACGCTGATCGACGTGTGCGTCTTGTTCTCGCCGCCGAAGGTCGTCGCTTTGACGCCCGCCTTGTTGAGCACGTCGGCGAACATTTTCGACTGCTCCGTCGTCTCGGGCCGTGACGCGACGTACAGAATCAGAAACGGCGGAATGTGCTTGTCTTTGACCACGTGTACGCCGGCGGATATTTGCGCCAGCCGGCTTCGTCGACGCCGAACGCCAGTTTATAGGCGTCCAAGATGCGTTGCTCGCTCACCACCTTATGGCGCGCCGGAATGTCGTACACCGAAACGTCGAGCGGTACGCAGCCTTTGATGATCTCGAGCGAAAGACCATCGGCCTTCAAGTAACTATCGTCCGTGCAGACGAGCGCCGCCAAATGGGCCCCAGCGGAATGCCCCATGACGACGATCTGCTTGCCGTCGCCGCCGTATTCTCCGGCATGATCGTGCGTCCAACGAATCGCCTTGGCGATGTCGCCGGTCATCTGCGCAATGTTCACGTCCGGCACAAACCGATAGTTCGCCGACACGAACACGTAGCCGCGGTCCGTAAACACCTTGGGCTTGATCTGCACGCCGCCTTTGTCGCCGCGCCGCCAACCGCCGCCGTGAATCCAAAAAATCACCGGCCGGTTCGAGCCTTTGCCGTTCGCGTAAACGTCGAGCAGATGCCGCTCGTTGCGCGGTTCCGCATAAGCGATGTCGCGGGCAGGCGACATTTCGGCCGCTGCTGCGGAGTCGGCAAATAACACGAGTACGGCAAGCGATAGCCAACGCATGAGCGGACCCTCGACGAGGCGGCGGCGATGAAGACGCCGGTCAATATCGACGGCCCGCGCAGCCGGGTCAAGCGTTCGGCGTCACCGCGGCGCGATCTGTTCCATGCAATCGTCGATCGCCGCGGGAAGCCTGTCGAACTGGCTGCGCTCCACGACGGTGAGCAGCAATTCCATGGCGGAGGCGAGTCGATAGGCCGTGAACATGGCCTGGAACTCGTCATCGTCGTCGGGCACCAGCAACTGGCTGGCGACCGTCGCGCGATACGGCGTGAGGAACGCTTGCCAACAGGCGGCGCGCCACGCCGCTTCGGCCCCTCGAAGATGTTCGACGGCGTCCCCAGCCAATTGCATGTGCCGTTGCCAATCCGTACGAACCTGAAACGCCATGGCGTGCAACGAAGCGCCGAGCGTCGCGAGGTCGACCATGACCGAACGCTTGATCCGCCGCTCGGAGAACGGCCGACGTGGATCGCCGCCCCAATCGGCGAGTTGCAAATCGTCTCCTTGCAACAGCACCTCGTCGAGCCCCAGAGCGCCGTGGCAACGGATGCGCCAAAGCACCGTTCGTGCCGAGATGAGCGGCGCGAAACGGCGTTCGATATCGACCTCTCGAGCCAGCAGTTCCTTCGCTCCCGCGGCTTCCGTCGGATCGGCGCGACGCGACCAATCTCGCAGTTGTTCGACGGCGCGTTGAGCCCGGCTGCTGAAACCCAGATGCAAGCTGCGGCGATAGTGCGTCGAAAACACCTCGGGTGCGAACGAGGCGGGAGTTTCCAAATCGGCCAAGGCGTTGTGAGCTTCGGCCAAGCGTTTGCCGAGCAGCGCGAAGGTGCGCGTTGCCGAAGCCAGCGGCGGGGCCGAAGTATCGACCGTCGTCGTCGAGCCGGTTGCGCCATCCGCGGAACGTGAGCCGCCGCCGGCCGTCGCGCTTTCGAGGGCTCGGCGCAAGTCTTCGCGGCACCAATCCGCCAACGAGCGTTCGTACGAAATGAAATTGTAGATGATTCCCAGCGCCGTGCGGGTGCCGTCGGCGGAGCGATACTCCCAATTGCCACGCAGCCGCGGGCAGGGGAGCTTGTCGGCCTGCGGTTCGAGCGTGGCCGTCATTTCGATTTCCGGGTGTACGCCCGGCTCGACGCGGCGTAGAAGCTTCAAAAACAACTGATTTGCCACGGCCGCGACGGTGCCTCGCGTATCACTGGTGCGCCACAGCGGTTGGATGCCGTCGTGCGCGCTGGGCCTCGAGCGCCGCGGCGTCACCGACTGTGTTGCGCACGATGCGGCCTTGCTTGAAGCCGGCGTTGCCGACCGAGGCGTGACGAACGAAACGCTCCCAGAAGCCGCGCTCGGCCGTGGCGTCGCAGACGAACCATTGCGAATTGTCGTGACGGACGCTCACTTGCAAAACACCCGCGGTCGGCCGATCGCGGAGGATGTCATGGGCCCGATGTTCACCGACGGCGACGAGTGCCAATTGGTACGTCGCCGGTTCCCCTTCGGTGTAAAAGACGCGCACGAGGACCACGGCGTACGAAGCGCCGTCGGCGTCGCGCTCCGGCAGCGGGATGACTTCCTGAATGTCGAGCGAACGGACGACGCGCTCCGGCGATTGATGCCAAGCTTGGGTCGTCACATAGGCGACGAGCGCATCGTAGCACCGTTCGACGGCCGGCGGACGGAAGACGTCGAGCCAATCGTGAGCCGTGCGCAAATGCGGCAAATCGCACGGGGCTCGCCGCGCTTCTTCTCCCTCCGGCCAGGAAAGTCGGAACCAATAGAACCCGTGCGGACCGAGCGAGAGTAGATACGGCAACTCGCCGATTTGCGGAAACCGAGTTTGTCCGAATAGCTCGACCGGCGCGCGGCCGCGAAATTCGGCAAGGTCCAGCTCGACGAACTGCGCCAACCGCGAGAGGTTGACCACGACGAGAATCGTCTCGCCGTCGAATTCGCGCAGATACGCCAAGATCCGCGGGTTCTGCGGAAACAAAAATCGCAACGTGCCGCGGCTGAACGCACGATGCCGTGCCCGCAATCTCAGCACGCGCCGCAACCACCAAAGAAACGAATGGGGGCTCTGTTCCTCCGTTTCGACGTTGCGCGATTGGTAGTGGTACTCGGGGTCGACGATCGCCGGCAGGAACAGCCGCTGCGGGTTGGCGTGAGAAAACCCCGAGTTGCGGTCGGGGCTCCATTGCATCGGGGTACGCACCGAATCGCGGTCGCGCAAATAGATGTTGTCTCCCATGCGAATTTCGTCGCCGTAGTACATCACCGGCGTGCCCGGCAGCGAGAAGAGCAAGGCGTGCATGAGCTCTAAGCGGCGTCGGTCGTTGCGCAAGAGCGGCGCGAGCCGACGCCGCAACCCCAGGTTCACGCGCGACTGCGGGTCGGTCGCGTAGAAACGATACATCGCGTCGCGCTCTTCTTCGGTGACCATTTCTAGCGTCAACTCGTCGTGATTGCGCAAGAAGATGGCCCATTGTGACGAGGGGGGCGGTGTCGGCGTGTGGCGCAGAATGTCGACGATCGGAAATCGTTCTTCTTGTTGCACGGCCATGAAGAGCCGCGGCATGAGCGGAAAGTTGAAGCACATCTGACATTCGTCGTCGTCACCGAAGTAGGCGGCCGTTTCGTCGGGCCATTGGTTGGCTTCGGCCAACAGCATGCGGCCGGGAAAATGCTCGTCGATGTGTGCGCGGAGCTCCTTGAGAAATTGGTGCGTCTCAGGAAGGCTCTCGCCGTTGGTGCCGTCGCGTTCGTAGAGATACGGAATTGCATCGAGCCGGACGCCGTCGATCCCCATGCCGAACCAATAGTCGACGATGTCGAGTACGGTCTTGCGCACGACCGGATTGTCGAAGTTCAGATCCGGCTGATGCGAATAGAACCTGTGCCAATAGTACTGCTGAGCCAGCGGGTCCCAGGTCCAGTTCGAAGGCTCGAAGTCTTGAAAAATGATTCGCACTTCGGGATACCGGTCCGACGTATCGGACCAGACGTAGAAATCGCGCTCGGGGCTCCCTTTCGGCGCACGTCGGGCACGTTGAAACCACGCGTGCTGGTCTGAGGTGTGGTTGATGACCAGCTCGCTGATGACGCTGAGGCCGAGCTGGTGTGCGGCGTCGAGAAATCGTTTGAAATCGTCGAGCGACCCGTACATCGGGTTGATGTTCATGTAGTCGGCGATGTCGTACCCTTCGTCGCGCAGCGGCGAGGGATAAAACGGCAAGAGCCAGATCGCCGTGACGCCGAGCGAAGCGACGTAATCGAGTTTTTGCGTGAGGCCGGCGAAATCGCCGACGCCGTCGCCGTTGCTGTCGTAGAACGAGCGGACGTGCAACTGATAGATGACGCCGTCTTTGTACCAATCCAGCGGTCGCGCAAGATCGGTCGCTCCGGCAAGTTGCGGATCTCGCGAGGTTTCCGCCTCGCTTTTGCCGGCGGGAGAGGGGGCGAACAAGGTGTCGGGCTTCATGATGTTTACTCCTCGCTCAAGATCAGCACGGCCGACGGAAAGCGGCTTCCTAAATCCGCCATGGCGAAACGGTTCGATGCGGCGGCCGTCGTTTCACCGGTGAAGGCATTCGTAAACTGCCGGCCAGCGGCGCCCGGCACTTCAATTTCGGTATCCGACCACAACTGCGCCGCGTATTCGCACGACTGAGCCACGTCGTCGACATCGCCTGCGTCGGCCAGCTTGGCCCATTGGCGAGGGACGGCGACGACGATCGTCGGCGGAGTTTCCGCCTCCGCGTCGAAGTCGTTCGCCGGAGTTGCGGAAGTCGGCCGCCAACCGAAGGCGACGAGATGGTCGGCCCGCGCGACCGTGAACTCCAAGCGGGATATACTCGCCCGTTTCGAACAACTCGGCCAGCTCGCGACGCAGCCCCAACAATCGCCAAACGACGAACAGCTTCAGACGATCGTCTTGCGGTCGGCGGGCCAACTCGGCGGCGAACTCCGCGCGGCGTTCTATCTGCGTATTCCAGCCGGCTTGCACTTGCTCGAGCAACGCGCGACGGCGGGCGTAGTCGACCGGGCGACGATTGTCGGGATCGACCAAGCTGAAGTCCCACAGCTCCTGCCCTTGGTAAATGTCGGGCACGCCGGGCGAAAGCAGCTTGAGCACGGTTTGCGACAGACCCGTGTAATAGCCGGCCGCGGCGATGCGTTTATGAAAGGCCGCGAAGTGCGTGACAAAGCGGTTCTCGCACCCGGCGGCAAGACACTGGGCGACGAACTGGCGAACCGCTTGATCGTATTCGGCGTTGGGATTGATCCAACTCGTGCTTTGTTTGGCTTCGCGCGTCGCCTTCTCCATGTAAAGCTGCAGCCGCTCGACGAGCGATTCACGCTGCGCCGCGTTCGGCGTGCCGCCGGGCCAAACGCCGAGCAGGTTCTGATAGAAGAGATACTCGTCGGCAGGCGTCGGGGCCGGCAGACCGTCGACGTCTTGCTTCCAAGCCCTGGTGAGTCGGCTCCAACGATTGACGGCCGCCGCCCACGCACGAGGCATCTCCGACAGCACGTCGACCCGTGCCCGCACGTCTTCGGTGCGCTTGGTGTCGTGCGTCGTCGTGGTGAGCAGGCCGCATCGCTGGCGAATTGCGCGATGCGTGTTCTGAGCGTGAAACGTCGAGATGCCGCAGGTGGCCGAGGTCGGATCGCCGCCGACCTCGTTGGCCGAAGCGAGCGGCGAATAGACGTAGAACGCCGTGTCTTCGACCCCTTTCGCCATGACGGGGCTGGTGACTTGTTGAAACCGGCCGGCGAATTCCTCCCGCGCACGAACGGCCGCCTCACTTAGGCCCGGCGGATGCCGCAGCAGTAGGATTTCACGAATGAAGTCGAACGTCGCCGGGTCGATCGACCGATTGCGCCGCTTGGCGACGGAGACGGCCCGATTGACGAAACGGGCGTCGCGCTCGGAAACGCCGTCGGGACCCGGGTAAGTGCGATAGACGGGGAAGCTCGCCAAGACTTCGCGGAGCGCGTAGCGCAGAGCATTGAGCGTGAAGTCGCGCGATTTGCGGTGTTGCTCCGAGAGCCGGTTTACGCGATGCGCGAGCATTTGCAATTCGCTGGCCATTGAGAAGCGGACGATGAGCCGCTTGCACTCACGTACGACGTCGGGGAACCGTCGCGACTCGCCGGTGAACCGCAGGTATTGCCGATCAATGGCGGCGAAGCCTTCGGCGTCGATTAAGAGGCAGTTGAGCAGGTGCGTAAAGTCGTAACCAGTCGTGCCGGCGACGGGCCATGATTCGGGGAGCGGTTCGTCAGGGCCGAGAATCTTTTCGACGAGCAAGTACAGCGGGCCGGCGGTCGCGGTGCGCGAAGGTTCTTCCGTCGCGGGCGGCACATCGAGGTCGTCCGCTTGCCAAGCTTCGTTCTCCGCCAGATCGTGAACGGAGCCGAAGACCGCAGTTAAGTCCGCGGGGCGCGGAGTTCGTAAGCCGAGCTGCTTGCAGACGGTCCGCAGAATCTCCGGCCCGAGATGATACGATTTGCCGGCCTCGGCGACCGGTGCGGCGACGGCCACGACCGAACCGTCGGCGGCCGCGGCTTGCTCGACTTCTGCAGCGTGCGCGACTCGCACTTCCCAAACGCCGGCGTCGTGCTCGCGCTCGGCGACGACGGCCAGTTCATGCTTCACGCGCTGAGCGAGATAGAGATAGTGCAGCCGCCACAGATACTCTTCCGGAGCATAAAGCCCGTCGACGTGATCGATTCGGAGGCCGTCGATCGCACCTTCGCCGAGGAGGCGGGCCACGAGTTCGTTAGCGGCGTGAAACGTTTCCGGGCGTTCGATGCAGAGGGCCGCGAGGTCGTTGACGTCGAAGAACCGGCGGTAATTGATTTCGTCGGACGCCGCGCGCCAGTGGCACAAACGATACGACTGAGCCTGCAGCAACCGATCGAGTCGATCAAACGACTCAGGCTCGCCCACGCGACCGTTGAACGCCGCGACGTTTTCCATCACGAACGAGGCCACGGCTGGTTCGCGAGCTTCGAGTTCTCGCAGCCGTCGCTTGATGATTTCCTTTTCCCGCTGCCGCTCGTGCACGGCTTTGAGGGATGTTGCAGTCGGCGGCGGCAAATGTTCCAGCGCCGTGATGATGCTCTGGTATTCGTGAAAGGCCTCGGAATCGGCGCCGAGCAAGTTTCGCAATTCGTCGATTCGATGCGTGAGGATCGGAATCGCGGTCTTGGGACCGAACGGCAGATTGCGATCGTAATAACGAACGACGAATGCACCGTCGACGTGGTCGAGTTGCAGTTGGCCTGCTTCGAGCGCTTCGCCGTATTGAGCGCCGAGAATCGGGATGAGAACTTTGTTGTCGAGCTCGTCTTTGACCGGATGCCAGTCGATGTCGAAGAAACCCGAGTAGGGAGAGCTGGGACCGTTTTCGAGTACGTCGCGCCACCAAGGGTTGTCGTGGCTGGCGGCCATGTGGTTGGGAACGACGTCAAGAATGTGGCGAAGCTTGTTCGCTTGCAGGCCGGTGATGAATTTCCCGTAGCCTTCTTGTCCGCCGAGTTCGGGATTGAGCTGATTGTGGTCGCAGACGTCGTACCCGTGCATGCTCCCGGCGCGAGCTTGCGTGTACGGTGAAGCGTAGACGTGGCTGATTCCCAGCGCGTGGAGATAGTCGGCGACTCCGGCCGCGTCGGCAAACGTGAAGCCGGCGTGGAATTGCAGACGATACGTGGCGACGGGCGTCGCACGACGCTCGGTCACGGCCGCGACGGTTCGCTCCGCCGCTTCGTCGACGAGCTGTCGAATGCGGGCGACGTCTAAGCTGGGAAATTCGGGCACTGGGAACCTCTGATCATAAGGAGCTCATACGGAAGGAGTTCGGCGACGTGACCGAAGTCACGGCGATTGCCGCCGAATTGTTCCATCTCAGTCGAAAGCAAGAGGCGCGCCTCTGCGGGGAGACGCAGCGGCGCGCGACGGTCGCTCAGATTCGCGTAGATCACGGCTTGCGCCCGGCGCCACGGCGAATCTCTAAGAGCGACGGATGGTCCGCGACGACGGCGGCATGAACTTGAGTGCGATCGACGAGCGGCGCGAACGTGCGGCGGGCATGTAACAGCGTGCGGTAGAGATGGCGCAGCCCGGAGTGCGCGGCGTCTTGTCGCCACGACCACGAGGGGCGGGCCAAGGTAAACGTTGATTCGGCTTGCGGATCGAAAAGCTCACCTTGATGCGCGGCGAGGAATTCTGCGAACTCGCGACCACGGCCGGCTCGCACGGCTTCGACGAGGCGATCGTCGAGAAACGAGCAGAAATACGGGAACGGATTCGGTTCTCCGTATTCCTGACCCATGAAGAGCAGGGGAGTGCCGGGAGAGGTAAGCAGCAGCGCGGCGGCCAATCGCTGAGCGGCCGGCGAGACGAGAACCCCGAGCCGCTCGCCGCCGGCTCGATTGCCGATTTGATCGTGGTTTTGTATGCAGATGATGAAGCGTTCTCGCGGCAAGTCGCCGGCCGGCGAGCCATGGCGGCGGCGCTTGCGCGGACTGTAGCAGCCGTCGTAAACGTGCATCTCGTTGAGCGACTTCACAAGTTGCCGGACTTCGCCGAAGTCTTCGTAGTAGCCGTGTCGCTCGCCCGTGAGCAGGGCGTGGATTGCGTGATGGAAGTCGTCGCTCCAAACAGCGTCGAGCGCGTACCCGCCGTTTGAGCGCGAACGGATCAAACGCGTATCGTTCTGATCGGTTTCGGCCGTGACGACGACGTTACGCCCGCAATCGGCGGCTGCGGCATGTACGGCTTGTGCGAGTTCGGCCAGGATGTGTTCCGAGCCGCAGTCGAAGATCGTTTGCACGGCGTCGAGCCGGAGGCCGTCGATGTGGAAATCTCGTACCCAGCGGCAGGCTGAGTCGATGACATAGCGCCGCACCGGCTCGCAATCGGGTCCGTCGTAATTGAGCGCGTCGCCCCACGGCGTGTGGTAGCACGACGTGAAATATGGCGCCAACATGCCTGCGTAGTTGCCTTCAGGGCCGAAATGGTTGTAGACGACGTCGAGCACAACGCCGAGGCCCGCACGATGCGCGGCATCCACGAAGCGTTGCAGCGCCGCAGGCCCGCCGTAGCTGTTTTGCACGGCGTAAAAATGGACGCCGTCGTAACCCCAACCGCGCGTTCCGGGAAATTGAGCGAGCGGCATCAGTTCGACCGCGGTTACGCCTAACTCCGCGAGTTCAGGAAGTCGGGCTACGGCGGCGTCGAGCGTACCCTCGGTCGTGAAGGTACCGACATGCAATTCGTAGAGCGACAGTTCGGAGAGTTTGAGCCCGCGCCAAGTTCCGTCGGTCCATGCGAAGCGGCGCGGATCGAAGAGCGCCGACAGTCGATGCACTCCGTCAGGTTGCCATGCCGAGGCCGGATCGGGCACGTCGAATTCAGCGGCGGGCACGCGATAGGCATAGCGCAAGTTGTCGACGGCCGCGGCATCGAAGCGGCCTGTCCACTCGAAGTAGCCTGAGCCGATCGCGAGCATCGGATGCGCCGTCGCCGCCCCATCTTGATGAATCATCAACTCGACCGAAGCCTGCCGTGGCGCCCAAAGCCGAAAGCGCAGAAGGTCGCCGTCGAGGAATTCCACCCCATGACTTTTGGCGAATTCACAAATCGGTCGGTACGGCATCCGAAATCTCGTGATCGAAGGCGGAAAGGTCGCCCAGGTCAAAGCGATGCGCGTGCCAAACGAGACGCAAACGCAGAATGGGTACGACGTTTGCCTTTTGACCTGGTGTATTGCCGAGCAACTTGGTCAAAACGCGCCGCATCCGTGTTTTTGCACTTCCAACGGATTGGAAAGCGGTGAGCAAATGCGCCCGTGGGTGGTCGATGAACGACCAATGTGGACGGTTTCAGGACGACACGACAATTCGTCCGTGGCTCGGCGTGCGCGCGGCCGGCTTGTCGCAGTGTGTATTTCCCACAATTTCCTTCTCGCCAAACGACCGACTTGCCGCGACGTGCGGGGTTGTGTTTCTTGCGAGTTATCCTTCAAGAAGAATCTGCGCAAGGTCGGCAGCACTACGTTGCCGTACTACGTAAAAGGAGTCGGTCATGTCGCTGGTCGAAGAAACGCTCGCTTCGGGTCAACCGGCCGATCAGCAACATGCCATTCTGATGGCGCTCACGGCGTTGCGGCGGGGCGATTTCTCCGTGCGGCTGCCGACGACCTGGACCGGCTTGAGCGGCAAGGTCGGCGACACGTTCAACGACGTGATGGATCAGCTCGAAGGGATGGCCGGCGAATTGGACCGGATCAGCCGAGTCGTCGGTAAGGAAGGCAAGATTAAGCAACGGGCTTCGCAAGGCGGCCTGAGCGGCGCTTGGGCGGGAACGATCGACAGCGTCAACGCGCTGATCAGCGACTTGGTGCATCCCACCTCGGAAATGGCCCGCGTGATCGGCGCCGTGGCCAAAGGCGATCTGTCGCAATCTATGGCGCTCGACTTGGAAGGTCGGCCGCTGGAAGGCGAATTCTTGCGCACGGCCCGCACCGTGAACCGGATGGTGGATCAGCTCGGCTCGTTCGCGTCGGAAGTAACGCGCGTGGCCCGTGAAGTGGGTACCGACGGCAAACTCGGCGGTCAGGCGGCCGTGAAAGGCGTGGCCGGTACATGGCGCGACTTGACCGACTCCGTGAACTCGATGGCCGGCAACCTCACCGGCCAAGTGCGCAACATCGCCGAAGTGACGATCGCCGTGGCCAACGGCGACTTGTCGAAAAAGATCACGGTCGACGTGCGCGGCGAATTCCTCGAACTCAAAGACACCATCAATACGATGGTGGATCAGCTGCGGTCGTTCGCTTCGGAAGTGACGCGCGTGGCTCGTGAAGTGGGAACCGAAGGTCGCTTGGGCGGTCAGGCCCGCGTGGAAGGCGTGTCCGGTACGTGGAAAGACTTGACCGACAGCGTGAACTTCATGGCCGGCAATCTCACGGCCCAAGTGCGCAACATCGCGGCGGTGACGACGGCCGTGGCCGGCGGCGACTTGTCGAAGAAGATCACGGTCGAGGTGAAGGGGGAAATCCTCGAGCTGAAGAACACGATCAACACGATGGTCGAGCAGCTCAGCTCGTTCGCCTCGGAAGTGACGCGCGTGGCCCGCGAGGTGGGTACGGAAGGCAAGCTCGGCGGTCAGGCCGACGTAAAAGGCGTGGCCGGTACGTGGAAGGATCTCACGGACTCGGTGAATTCAATGGCCGGCAATCTCACCGGTCAGGTACGCAACATCGCCGACGTGACGACGGCCGTGGCCCGCGGTGACTTGTCGAAGAAGATCACGGTGGACGTGAAGGGAGAAATCCTCGAGCTGAAGAACACGATCAACACGATGGTGGATCAGCTCAGTTCGTTCGCCTCGGAAGTGACGCGCGTGGCCCGTGAGGTGGGTACCGAAGGCAAACTCGGCGGTCAGGCCGAAGTGAAGGGCGTGGCCGGTACGTGGAAGGATCTTACAGACTCGGTGAATTCGATGGCCGGCAACCTCACGGCCCAGGTGCGTAATATCGCGCACGTGACGACGGCCGTGGCCAACGGCGACTTGTCGAAGAAGATCGAAGTGGACGTGCGCGGCGAAATTCTCGCGCTGAAGAACACGATCAATACGATGGTGGATCAACTCCGCGCGTTCGCCTCGGAAGTGACGCGCGTGGCCCGCGAAGTGGGTACCGAAGGTAAGCTCGGCGGACAGGCCGACGTGCGCGACGTCGCCGGAACCTGGAAAGACTTAACGGACTCGGTGAACTTCATGGCCGGCAACCTCACCGGTCAGGTCCGCAACATCGCCGAAGTGACGACGGCCGTGGCTCGCGGCGACTTGTCGAAGAAGGTTTCGGTCGACGTGAAAGGCGAAATCCTCGAGCTGAAGAACACTGTGAATACGATGGTGGATCAGCTGCGTTCGTTCGCGGCCGAAGTGACCCGCGTGGCTCGTGAAGTGGGTACGGAAGGCAAACTCGGCGGTCAGGCCGACGTACGCGGCGTGGAAGGAACCTGGCGCGATTTGACGGACTCCGTCAACTCCATGGGCGGTAACCTCACGGCCCAAGTGCGCAACATCGCGGCGGTGACGAAAGCCGTGGCCGGCGGTGACTTGTCGAAGAAGATCACGGTCGACGTGCGCGGAGAAATTCTCGAACTCAAAGACACCATCAATACGATGGTGGATCAGCTGCGCTCGTTCGCCTCGGAAGTAACCCGCGTGGCCCGTGAAGTGGGTACGGAAGGCAAACTCGGCGGACAGGCCGACGTGAAAGACGTCGCCGGTACGTGGAAAGATTTGACGGACAGCGTGAACTTCATGGCCGGTAACCTGACCGGTCAGGTGCGCAACATCGCCGAAGTGACGAAAGCCGTGGCCAACGGCGACTTGTCGAAGAAGATCTCCGTCGACGTGAAGGGAGAAATCCTCGAACTCAAAAACACCGTTAACACGATGGTGGATCAACTCAGTTCATTCGCCTCCGAAGTGACGCGCGTGGCTCGTGAAGTGGGGACGGAAGGCAAGCTCGGCGGACAAGCTCAGGTGAAGGGCGTCAGCGGAACCTGGAAAGACCTCACGGACAACGTCAACTCCATGGCCGGCAACCTCACGGGCCAGGTTCGCGGTATTGCCCGGGTCGTTACCGCCGTGGCCAACGGCGACTTGAAGCAAACCCTCACGGTGGAAGCCAAGGGAGAAATCGCGGCGTTGGCCGACACGATCAACGGCATGATCGACACCCTCGCGACGTTCGCCGATCAGGTCACTACGGTGGCTCGTGAAGTGGGCGTCGAAGGCAAACTCGGCGGCCAAGCGAGCGTGCCCGGTGCGGCCGGTACGTGGAAAGATCTCACCGACAACGTCAATCGGCTCGCCGCCAATCTCACCACGCAAGTGCGAGCCATCGCCGAAGTCGCCACGGCCGTGACCAAGGGCGACTTGACGCGTTCCATCAAGGTCGACGCGCAAGGAGAAGTCGCGGCGCTGAAGGACAACATCAATGAAATGATCGTGAACCTCAAGGACACGACGCTCAAGAACGCCGAACAAGACTGGCTCAAGACGAACCTCGCCAAGTTCAGCCGCATGCTCCAAGGCCAAAAGGACATGCTCACGGTCGGTCGGCTCATTCTCTCCGAACTTGCGCCGGTCGTTTCGGCCCAGCACGGCGTGTTCTACACCTACGAAAAATCCGAGAATCAGCCATACCTCACGCTGTTGGCCAGCTATGCCTACGAACACCCGGGCGACGTCGGTAAACGGCTCGAACTCGGCCAAGGCCTCGTCGGCCAATGCGCGCTGGAAAGTAAGAAGATTCTTTTGGCCAACGTGCCGAGCGACTACATCCGCGTCACGTCGGGCCTCGGCGGTGCATCGCCGGTCAACATTCTTGTGTTACCGGTCGTATTCGAAGGAGAAGTGAAGGCGGTCATCGAGCTCGCGTCGTTCGAGCGTTTCAGTCCGACGCACCAAGCGTTTCTCGATCAGCTTACGGAAAGCATCGGCATCGTGCTCAACACGATCGAAGCCAATATGCGGACCGAAAACCTGCTCAAGCAATCGCAATCGTTGGCCAAGGAACTCGGCAGCCGTCAGGAAGAGCTTCAACAGACCAATCAAGAGTTGCAAGAAAAGGCTCGGCTGTTGGCGTTCCAGAACGTGGAAGTGGAGCGGAAGAACTCCGAAGTGGAGCAGGCTCGGCAGGCTTTGGAAGAGAAAGCCGAACAGCTCGCGCTCACTTCCAAATACAAGTCGGAATTCTTGGCGAATATGTCGCACGAGTTGCGCACGCCGCTCAACAGCTTGCTCATTCTTTCCGACCAGCTTTCGAAAAATCCCGACGGCAACCTCACGCCCAAACAGACCGAATATGCCAAGACGATCCATTCGTCCGGCAACGACTTGCTGATGCTCATTAACGATATTCTCGATCTTTCCAAGATCGAGTCGGGTACCGTGGTGCTTGACGTCGGCGACTTACGCTTCGGCGATTTGCACAGCTACGTCGAGCGGACGTTCCGTCACGTGGCCGAGTCGAAGAGCGTGGCGTTCGACGTCGAGCTTGATTCGAACCTGCCGCGGTCGTTCACGACCGACGCGAAACGGCTGCAACAGATTATCAAGAACCTGCTCTCTAACGCGTTTAAATTTACGCATCGCGGTCAGGTGCGGCTCAGCGTGCAGCCGGCTCGCGGCGGCTGGCATACCGATAACGAAATGCTCAACACGGCCGATGCCGTTTACGCCTTCTCCGTGCACGACACGGGCATCGGCATTCCGTTGGAAAAGCAGCAGATCATCTTTGAAGCGTTTCAACAGGCCGACGGCAGTACGAGCCGCAAATACGGCGGTACCGGCTTGGGGTTGGCGATCAGCCGCGAAATTGCCCGGCTGCTCGGCGGCGAAATCGGGCTCACGAGCAAACAAGGCTCGGGCAGCACGTTTACGCTCTACCTGCCGCAAACCTTCGCGCCGCCGAAAACCGCCCGCCGCGCCGCCGTGCCGCCGGCCGAACCCATTCGCGAAGCTCCGGAAGATCGCCGTAAGTCTCGAGTCGGTCCCGTCGATTATTCTGCGCCCGTGGAGGTCGTCGCGCAAACCGGCCCCGCCGACGATCGCGAAGGCCTGCAAACCGACGATCCCGTGTTACTGCTGGTCGACAACGACCGCGGCTTCTTGGAAATTCAAGTCGAAGCGGCCCGGCAAATGGGATTCAAAGCCGTGGCGGCCACTTCCGGCGCTGCGGCCATCGCTCTGGCGCACGATTTCCAACCGCGGGCCATGTTGCTCGATATCTCCTTGCCCGACATCGACGGCTGGCGCGTGCTGCGCCGCATCAAGAACGACCTCTCGTTGCGGCATATTCCGGTCTACGTCTGTTCGACCGTCGACCGGCCCGAACGCGGGATGCTGCTCGGCGCTCAAGGCGTGTTGCCGAAACCGATTCCCACGCAGGCCAGGCTCCATGATTTCATCGGCGAAATCCGCCGAGCGTCCGAACGTCGCGAACGCCGTTTGGCGATCTTTGAGCCCGATAAGGCCGTTCGTAAAACGCTGCAGGAATTACTGGGCGACAGCGACGTGAAAATCCAAGAAGTGACCAAGGGAGCTCAAGCTTTGAAGCTGGCTCGCGGCGGCGAAATCGACTTGCTCGTCGTTGCTCCTCACTTGCCCGACATGTCGCTGGCGGCGTTCGCCGAACAAGCGCTGGCCGGCGGCCATGTCGGTCCGCTCTTGGTTTCGATCGCCGGGCGCGAAGCGCAAGCCGACGCCGCTCACTGGCGACGCACCGCGCAAGAGTTTCAATTGCGCTCGGTCGAGTCGATCGACGGCCTCGTCGATGAAGCTGCGATGTTCCTCGGGCGTTCGCCGGCCGTGCTTTCCGACGCGGCCTGCCGGAAGATTCGCGAATTGCACGACCCGCAGAAGCTCCTGGCAAACAAGAAGGTGTTGATCGTCGACGACGACATCCGTAATATCTTCGCGCTGACCAGCGTGCTCGAACGCTACGAAGTGGCGACGGTGCCGGCCGAAACGGGGCGCGAAGCCATCAGCGTGCTGCAGACGGACCCGTCGATCGACATCGTGCTCATGGATATCATGATGCCCGAGATGGACGGCATTGATACGACGCGGGCCATTCGTCAGATCGCCGAGTTTAAGAATCTGCCGATTGTCGCCGTCACGGCCAAGGCCATGAAGGGAGACCGCGAAAAGTGCTTGGAGGCCGGAGCCTGGGACTACCTGTCGAAGCCGGTCGATCCGGAGAAGATGCTGTCGGTTCTCTGTGCATGGTTGGCGAGCTGAACCGATGAACGAAACGGATCCGGTCCGAATACTCCTGGTCGACGACGTACAGGACAAACTCCTGTCGATCCAGGCCGTATTGGAAGACCTCGGTTGCGACATCGTCACCGCCGGCAGCGGCGAGGAAGCGCTGCGCAAGCTGCTGCACGACGACTACGCAGTCATTTTGCTAGACGTCAACATGCCCGGGCTCGACGGCTTTGAAACGGCCGAGCTCATTCGCAGTCGTCGTCGCAGCGAACACACGCCGATCATTTTCCTCACGGCGTTTCCCGACGACACGTTCGCCGTGCGCGGCTACAAGCTTGGTGCGGTCGATTACATTCTCACGCCGGTCGTGCCGGAAATTCTGCGTTCAAAGATCGCCGTATTCGTCGATCTCTATCGCTTGAACCTGCAAACGCGGCGTCGCGCGGCGGAGCAGGTTGCGCTCGCCGAAGAGCATTCGGCTCGCGTCGCCGCCGAACGGGCCAGTCGTGCCAAGAGCGAGTTCTTGGCGAACGTCAGCCATGAGCTACGCACGCCGATGAACGCCATCATCGGCATGACAGAACTGGCGCTTGACGAGAAGCCGGCGCCGATCGTTCGCGAACACCTGGAAGTCGTGAAGTCGAACGCGCACCTGCTGCTGGAATTGCTCAACGAGATTCTTGATTTCTCCAAGCTCGAGTCGGGCAAGTTTACGCTCGACGATGCGCCGTTCGAATTGCGCCGCGAAATCGAGATGCTCGATCGGCACGTTCGGTTATCGGGCCGCGGAGAAGGGGCTCGAACTGCAGAGCCGAATTGACGAAGGCGTGCCCGACGGGCTCCGCGGCGATGCGCTGCGGATTCGCCAAGTGCTGATGAATTTGATTTCTAACGCCGTGAAGTTCACGGAAGAGGGAAGCGTCACTTTGCGCGTGGCGCTCGAATCCCGCGGCGAAGATCGGGTGCGGATTCGCTTTTCAGTGATCGATACCGGCATCGGTATTTCGCCCGAAGATCAGCAAAGGATCTTCGCGCCGTTCACGCAAGTCGATGCTTCGAGCACTCGCCGCCACGGCGGTACCGGCCTCGGATTGGCGATCGCCTCGGATTTGGTTCGGGCCATGGGCGACGGCCTCGGCGTGGAAAGCCGGCGCGGCGAAGGGAGCGAGTTCTATTTCTCGTTGAATCTTTCGACGGCCGGCCCGACGAACTCCGACTCCGCCGCGGAGCCCGCCGTTTCGTCCGGAGAGGCCGCCGCCGAAACGTTGCAACCTGCCGCGTTGCGCGTACTCGTCGCCGAAGACACGCCGACGAATCAGAAGCTCATCTCGCACGTGCTGGCCAAGCGCGGACATGCCGTCGACATCGTCGGGACCGGCGAAGACGCCGTCGCCGCCGTCACGGCCCAGGCCTACGACGTTATTCTCATGGACGTGCAAATGCCGAAGATGGACGGCCTGGAAGCCACCGGACTTATTCGCAAATTGCCGGCCGGAGAACGGATTCCCATCATCGCGCTGACGGCCCACGCGATGTCGGGCGATCGACAGAAATGTCTCGACGCCGGCATGGACGACTACCTGCCGAAGCCGCTGGATATCCGCAAGCTCTTGGAAGTCGTCGAAGAGTACGGTCGGCAACGTAGCGGGTCGTGCGAGGTGCGCTGACGCAGTTTTATTGGTCGAAAGACGACCGCACGGGCTCTTCATCTTGCAAACGGCGGCGCGAAACCGGTCCACGTCGTTTCGCGGCTTGTCCTGACGGACGAAACGTAACCATAGGCACGGTGTTTGCTTCGTCTTGATGCGACATCTCGGCGATTCGCTGAGAGCGCCCCATTGCGAGCGACAACCATGAAATTGCTTCCGTTCTTTCGTCACTCGACGCTCGTCATTGCCGGTTGTATAGCTGCTGCAGGTCCCGTGGCGGCTCAGGCCCCGGCGTCGACCGAATCCGCGCCGACGGCGGCCGACGTCGCCGCGAAGGCCGAAGCCGAGGCGAAGGCCCGCCTGCGTCTGACGGCCGACTATCAACTCGCCTCTTGGCTCATCGCCGAACAAGAAACCGGCGTGACGCTTGCCGAGGCTGCGCTCAAGCAGCTTCCCGACGGCGAAGCCAAGCACTTTGCCGCCGGTTCGCGTGACAAGCATCAAGCGGTGATCAAGGCGTTGCAGCCGTTCTCGGATTTGCAGTCCAAGGCCGAGCAAACGACGGAGAAGCTGCTGGTCGAGCCGACGGCGAAGGCCACGGGCGCCGGTCCGGCGACTCCGCAACCGGCGGCGACGACGACCGTGGACGTCGCCGTGCCGAATTCGCCCGTCCCCGTTCAGCCGGTTCCTGCGGCCACGGCGCAGTCGGCGACCGTCGGCGGCGACGGTCGCACCGGCACGGTGATCATTGCCAAAATGGAAGGGGCCGGCTTCGACCTCGTAAGTCTGAAGCGAAACCTGACTGAGCAAGAGGCCGCGTTGGGAGCGGATTGGCTCAAGCAAGCCAAAGACGACGCCGATCGTGCTCGCCGGTATTTGCTGTTGGAAGCCGCGGCCGATCGTGAGTTGCTGGACGCTCTCGTCGTGTTCCGCCCGCACGCTTCGCAGAAGTTGCAGGCCGCAATTGACGACGTGCGACCGCAGCTTGAAACGCTTTTGGCCGACGGGCAGAAACTGCTGAAGTAGCAAATGGCCGGAGATTTTCGACGAGTCCTTCGGCTTCGGTCTGAGCGGTGCGAAGCTCACCAGCTTCCTGTGCCGTAAATGCTACGTTTGATCGACAACCCTGTACATTTGGGATGGTAATATGTCGCGGCTCATCGCTCGATTCTCTTTTGGCGTCGCGTTGGGATTACTCGGTACGGCGTCATTCTCCGAGACCGCCGACGCTCAGACGGTTGCGCCCGCCGTGCCTGCCGGAGAGGCGAAAGCGCCGGTCGAACCGAAGACGGCGGCGGACGCTCCGCAAGTCGAAGTGAAAACACCGGCCGTGACGCCGGCTCCGCCGTCCGGTGCGCCGTCGCTTTCCGCTCCGCCGCCGGTTGCGGAAGTGCCGACGATCTCGCCGGACCGGTACTTCGTCATGGTGTTCGGTTCCGAGTCTTATCCCAAACGGGGTAAGTACACGCACACTTGGTACACGATCGTCAAAGCTTCGCCGAATCTCGACGTCGAGAATACCTATAAGCTGGAAGCTCATACCATCTCGTGGATGCCGCGAAGCCTGAACATTCGAGTCATCAAGCTCCGCCCAGACTGCGGAATCAATCTCGATCTCCACACGACGCTTCGCTTCGTGCGTTCGCAGGGGGAATGCGTCGCCATGTGGGGGCCGTATGAATTGAACCCGGAGATTGCCGTCGAACTCTATAACAAGTCTCTGAAGCAGATTGCTCGCCTTAATAGCGGTTGCGTGCTGTACAAGGCGAAGGATCCCGACGTCTACAACATCTGCAACTGCATCCATGCCGTAAGCGATCTCGACGGCTTCTCGCGGCGCTCGATGATCTACGACGAAGTTCGTAACTACGGCATCGCCGCGAGTGCGAATTTGGCCCGCGTCATCACCGGTTCCGGTCGCGTGGATTGGACGGTCACTCACGATTGGTTGCTCGACGCGCTGGAACTTTCCCAATACCGCATCCAACGCCGCTCTCTGGCCCCGCGCGGCTACCAAGCTCCGCAAGTCGCCCCCGTATCACCGGCTGTCGCTGCAACACCTGCGGCGTCCACGGCGGCTCGGTAGGCATCCGGTGGTGCCTCCGCAGATTTGGCGATCAATATGTCCGTCGGTGCCGCAACGTGCGCCCCGTCTCCCGTTGCACAAAGCAATTCATGTGCACTTGTACGGCCGCATAGTACGTGCCCGACGCCTGCGTGCGATCGGTCGACTTCTCACCGCCGTGGCGGCACACGAGATGCATTCTTACCCCTCGGATAGAGCAGGCATCGTATTGCTCCGAAACCGACCTACACGCGAGGTTTGAGATGAATACGCAATCTCTTCACCATCCCGCCGCACAGAATCTCACGTCACAGAATTCTTCCGGTCCGCCGCTCCCTTCGACGGAGTTTTCCGGTGAACGGAATCCGGCGGTCACCGTTGGTGCGGCCGATCCAAAGTCGCCCACTGCTATGGAACGCCATATCGAAGACGCCAAGGAACGCCGCGATCGGCCGATCCGTGCAGGCGTGTTTGCGACGATGGAGGCCGCAGATCGCGTCGTCGACCGACTCTTTAAAGCCGGATTCAGCGCCGAAGAGATTTCGGTCGTTTGTTCCGAAGAAGCCCAGCGCCGGCACTTCGGCGAACTCGCTCATGACAAACCGGCGGGAACTTACACGCCTGCGGCGGCCGTAGCCGGCTCGGTCATCGGCGCCGCACTCGGCGGTTTGGTCGCCGTGGCCGGAGTGATGACCACGGGCGGCGTCGGCGTGCTCGCGTCCGGCGGCATTGCCGCTTGGAGCGGCGGGGTGGTCGGCGGATTGATCGGTGCGATGATGACCCGCGGCTTCGAACGCGAACTAGCGAATTTCTACGATCAAGCGGTGACGGCCGGCAAGATCGTCGTGGCGGTCGACATTCGAGAGCCGGATGGTCGGATGCCTCGTCTGGCGGTCGCCGACCAGATCTTCCGTGATGAAGGAGCTGAATCGCTCGCTCTACCGGAAGGATAAAGGGTAGGGCGAAGAACTCGCTGAATGAGTTTGCGTCTCAGCCCCGTCGTGACGCACAGAAAACAGAGAGGCAGGGGGTACTCAGTACCGAGTACTCCGTGCCTATTTGCTATACGCGCTATGCGTTGGAAACTTGTGCCTGAAACCGAGAATGACTCTGCCTTCTGGAAGCTAGCGAGTCGCAAGGTCAGTCAGTCGCTCAATACCCTGCCGTTTCTGCTCGCGGCATTTCATAGTCCGCGGCACGGGCATCTGGCTGAGGGTTGCCCGCCGTTTGTTCTGCGGCGTTCTGCTGAGCCTCGGCCGCATCGGCTTGCGTATGAGCCGCCTGGAGATGGCTCAAGATCGTCGGCACCTGCAGGATGACCGTTTGCATCAATCCCACAAGGCCCGACATAAGACCGCGCTTCGGTGGTGCGGCGGCACTGGCGCCTGGAGCGTCGAGGCCCGCGCCGCCCGGCATGGCCTGCTGCAGACGTCGCAAATAGCGGGCTACGATCTGTTCTTCCCGTTTGGACTTTCGTGCCTTATTCACGGCTCCGGCCGCCAGGAAGCCGGCGGCGGCCGCAGCACCCACCGTCGCCCAAGGGTGCTGCTTGGCCCATGCTGTGGGATCGGCCGCCTGTATTGCCCCTTGCTTCACGCGAGCCGTGGCGACGGTCATTTGAGCTCGCGCCCATTCGATCTCTCGTTGCAAGATCTCTTCGTCGCTAAGCGACGGGGCTGAAGATCGCGTCGTCTTAAACATGCGCATCTCCTCCAAATCGCTCATGGGTCGCCGCGGTTTCTTGCACTTTGCGGCGATGCCGGTAGTGTTCTTCGATCTGCTCGCGATTGAGGCGCACGAACTTCTTCGTTCCCAACCGTACGGCTAGTCCCAGGCTTGCCAAGCAGACGGCACCGGTGATCAAGTTGCCGGCCCACGGTCGATCGCCGAGTAGTTCGGCCAGGCCGCCCGAGATGCCGTGCAGCGTGAGAAACATGGCGTAGCCGATGGCGACGTACAGCGCGATTCGCCCGAACAGCCAAGCGATGCTCAGCACCAACATCCGACGAATCTTCATCTTCACCAGATCGCGCTGCGCACCGACGTAATGCGACGCAAACCCGATCCAGTCGGCCGCTGCATCGAGCAGGGCTTCATAAGGCTCGGGCGGCCGAGTCTTGGCTTCTGAGCTTGAGCCGTTCGTCCCCGCGGCTTCGCGTGCCGCTGCTTCGGCTCGTGCGGCGGCTTCCGCCTGTGCTTCGGCCATGCCTGCGAAACGCGGATCGTTAAACCGAGGCTCGGAAGATCTGCCGGTCGAGACCATCGATTCCTTTCCTCCAACACCAGGAGAGCGGCATCAGCTTTCGCTCGGGCCACGATCAGACGATGATAAAAACTCCGCGAGAACGACGGCTCGGCGTCCCGGAGGATCGCTGCGGCTCATCGTTCTCGCGGTATTTCAAACGCTTTAGGCGTGGTTGCTGCGGGTCATCAAAAACCCGATGGCAAATCCGACGCCGGCGGCGATCAACAGCGATTGCAGCGGTCGGCTCTTGATTTGGTCTTCGAACGAATGTTCGAGTTCCACGGCTTTCTCGCGTCCGGCGTCCATGTATGCTCCGGCGCTCTTGCGAACCTGATCCAAACCGTCTCGTGCGGCCTTGCCGGCTTTCTGGCCGATGTCGCGAACGGTTTCAGCCATGTGAGCGGCTTGCGATTGACACGCCTCGGCCATCGTTCCGATCGACGACATGGCCTCATCCTTCATTTCATGAGCGGCGTCGGAAAGATCCGAGGCCGTATTACGAAGGGCGCGATTATGACCTCGAGCATTTCCAGCAGACATGGCTAAACTCCTCGCAAGAATTAAGACGTACTTTTCGATCCGTCCGGTGGTGATAAACGTCGATGACTTGTGACCGGTCGTCGGACTGCGGCGCAGCTTCGATGGTGAACTAAGCGAATGCGATGCCGTTAAGCTTCTCTTCGGCCTCTCTTTCTTCTTCCGACGTCGTAGCTGGCCCCTAGGGTGCATACCCTGTGCCGACTTTGCCGCTTTCTGTGTGACGGCCGCGACCCAGCGTCGCAGCGGCGCGAAAATCGGTCGCGCATCGGCCGGCCCGCGCGATCGTCGACCGAGCACGGTTACGATCTCACGGATGCGTCGGCATGAATGCTTCGCGGCATGCCAAATGCATACCGGGCGAGCGAACAATTTTCGTCCAACGCGCCGCGTCGGACGCTTCGCAGAGAAAGGCACCTTCGATGGACTCGACTTCCACGACCACGATCAGCCACGCGGCGGCAACGACGCGCAAACGCGTTCGTGGTCACGCCAAACCGGCCAACGTGGTCGGCAACTGGCGCGTATGGCCGGGCTCGGCTTATCCGCTGGGCGCGACTTGGGACGGCAAAGGAGTGAACTTCGCGATCTACGCCGAGAACGCCGAAAAGGTGGAACTCTGCTTGTTCGATTCGCCGGACGCCAAGCAGGAATCCGTTCGCATCCCGATGCCCGAGCAAACGGATCTCGTCTGGCATTGTTACCTGCCGGATGCCGTGCCGAGCCAGCTCTACGGCTACCGTATGTACGGACCGTACGACCCGGCCAACGGCCACCGCTTCAATCCGAATAAGCTTTTGCTCGATCCTTACGCCAAATACATCCGCCGCAATCTCAGTTGGGACGACTCGCTCTTCGGCTACAAATGCGGCGACCCCGAGGCCGATCTTTCTTTTGACGACCGCGACAGCGCGGCCTTTGCGCCGTTGGCGGAAGTGATCGATCCGGCGTTCACCTGGGGCGACGATCGACCGCCTCGCACGCCGATGCACAAGACGGTGATCTATGAAGCCCACGTGAAAGGCCTGACCAAGCTGCATCCGGAAGTGATGGAGAAATACCGCGGGACTTATTTTGGCCTCGGCTCCGAGCCCGTGGTTCGCCACCTCACCGAACTCGGCGTCACGGCGATCGAGCTTCTGCCGGTGCACTACCACGTGAACGACCGGCACTTGGTCGACGCCGGTCGTACGAACTATTGGGGCTACAACACGCTTGGATTTTTCGCTCCCGAGCCGGGCTACGAATCCCCCGACTTGCCGCTCAACGGCGTCGCCGAATTCAAGACCATGGTTCGCAACCTGCACGCCGCCGGAATTGAGATCATTCTCGACGTGGTCTACAACCACACGGCCGAAGGCAACCAGATGGGGCCGACGCTCTCGTTTCGCGGCATCGACAACGCGGCCTACTACCGCATTTCGCCCGAGAGTCGCCGCCATTACATGGACTACACCGGTTGCGGCAACACGTTCAACATGCAGAACCCGCGGGTGCTGCAAATGATTATGGACAGCCTCCGTTACTGGATCACGGAGATGCATGTCGACGGTTTCCGCTTCGATCTGGCCAGCACGCTGGCTCGCGAGCTCCACGCCGTGAACAAGCTGGGAGCGTTTTTCGACATCATCCATCAAGACCCCGTGATTTCGCAGGTGAAGCTCATCGCAGAGCCGTGGGATCTCGGCGAAGGGGGCTACCAAGTCGGCAACTTCCCGGCGTTGTGGAGCGAGTGGAACGGCAAGTATCGCGACTGCGTGCGAAAGTTCTGGAAGGGCGACGGCGGCGTCATTTCCGAATTCGCCACCCGCTTCACTGGTTCCAGCGATCTCTACGAATGGAGCAGTCGCCGGCCGCACGCCAGCATTAACTTCATCACCTGCCACGACGGCTTCACGCTCGAAGACTTGGTTTCCTACGACCACAAGCACAACGAGGCCAACGGCGAAGACAATCGCGACGGCGCCAACGACAACGCGAGTTGGAATTGCGGCGTGGAGGGACCGACCGACGACCCGCAGGTTCTCGCGCTGCGCGAAACGAAGAAGCGGAGCATGATCGCCACGCTGCTGCTCAGCGAAGGCGTCCCCATGCTCTTGGCCGGCGACGAAATGGGCCAAACTCAAAAAGGCAACAACAACGCCTACTGCCAAGACAACGAGCTGACGTGGCTCAACTGGAATCTCGACGAACGACAGGAAAAGCTTTTTGCGTTCACGCGTAAGTTGTTCGGCATTTTGCACGAGCAGCCCGTGTTTCAACGTCGTCGCTTCTTCCACGGCCAAGCCATCGAAGGAGAGGGAGCGCCCGACATCGCCTGGCTCAACCCCGACGGCCATGAGATGACTGCCGAAAGCTGGAACTCCGGCTTCGCGCGTTGCCTGGGGGTCGTGCTCTACGGCGATTCCATCGACGTCGACGAACATGGCGAAGAGATTCAAGGCGACACCATGATGCTGCTCTTCAACGCCGACCATGCGACGACGATTCCATTTACGTTGCCGCAAGGTCGCGAAGACGAGGCCGTGCGGTGGGAGCGAATGTTTGACACGGCCGAAGACGAGTTGGACGACACCGTACTTTCGCCCGGTGAAGCCTACGATCTACGGCCCTGTTCGGTCGTGCTCCTGCGCGGAGTGCCGCAACCCGACGCCGCCGAACCGCCGGCGAAGACCGAAGCCTTGAAGGCTCCGGAAGCTCCCAAGACCGAGGCTCCGAAACCCGACGTCTCGAAGCCTGCGGCGTCTCAGCCCGTCGTGGCAAAGTAACGAAGGCGAGCGTCGCACCCATGTTGCGACGCTCGCCTTGGGCGGATGTTTCGGGAATCACTCGCTCATGTGCGGCACGTCGATCCCCAAGGCCGTCGCCAGTTCGATTTGATGGTCCTGCTCTTGAACCAGGATAGAACGAATCTGCTCGGCCATCGCGTATTCGCCGATCGCTTCGCATTGCCGCACTCGCGTACGATACTCCTTGATCGTCTCCGTCTCGTTATCGAGATCAAACTGCAGCATCGCTCGCGGGTCGTCCGACGTCTTGACCGCCTTCGGCTTCGTCGCCGGTTGGCCGCCGAGGTAGTCGATCTGCTTGGAGATGATCAGTGCGTGGCTCAGCTCTTCGCCGGCGTGCTTTTCCAACTCCTTGGCAATTTGCATGTACTCGGCCCCTTTAAGAACCTGAGAGTACACGACGTAAGCGATCACGGCCTGGTACTCACGTTCCAAGTCGTCATTCAACAATTCGATCAACCGTTCACGGCTCACGCGGTCTTGTGAACCGCCGGACGATTGCGAATGCGATCCGTTGTCGACTTTCGAGCCCGCGGGCTTCTCACTCGTGCGGACGGACATCATGCACCTCTCTTGTCTCGCTGGTTGGTCGTTCATGTACCTGCGGCATCGACATTCACGGCGTGCCGGCAGCCTAGGTTGTTGCAAACAAAATGCCGCCGTCGCGCGGCGTAACCCTTCGCAGGCGTTACGTCGTCGTTAGCTTGCGGCGACGTTGATCGGCCGCCGACCGGGCGACGGTCGATCACGGCACAGTCGCGACTGTCGTAAGCCGCCGATTGAATCGATTCCGACAAAACTTCCTCACGTCCACGACGTTCGTGCGAGCTTGGCACTTGAAGTGCTATTGGCGAGCGTCCGGTAGTCGGCGACGGAGCCGGCTCATGCTTGCTCGACATCAGGAGGCTGTTCCCATGAAACGACTCGTCATCCTCGCACTGCTTACGTCCGTCACCGTACTGTCCGTCGCCGACACCGCCGAAGCCCGCCGTTGCCGTCGTCGTTCGCGCGGTTGCAACACTTGCCAAACGGCTTGTGCGACCGGCGGTTGCCAAACAGGCTACGGATCGCAATCGATCGATCCGAACATGCACGGTCAACCGACCTACGCCGACCCCAACGCTCCGAATCTCAATGCCCCGAACGCCGCACCGCAAGCGCCCCGTCCGCAGCAAGCTCCGGCCCCGCGGCCGATGAACAACAACAACGCCAACAACGCGGCCGGCGATCAAGCGGCCTAGGTCGGAATCGTCGCCGACCCGCCCGCACGCTCTAAGTGCGCGGCCGGTCGAACCGCGAAGATTCGTCCACCCCCCGACGACGCTTTGGCGCGCCGGGGGTGTTTTTTTGCTAGATTGAAACGGTCGCAGGCGGCGACTGAAGTCGACTGATTCCGGCTCTTCCATCCCGACTCCCGGCCCCGCGAATTTCCATGACGCCGCAGCCCACGACGTTGCAATCGGCCCTGCATCAACCGACGCAGGTCCGCCGCTTCCTCATTCGGCACAAGACGAAGTATTCGTACAACGTCGCTATCGAACGGAGCTTTCATCGACTGCACCTGCGGCCGATCTACGACTGGAAGCAGCGCGTGCTCGACTTCAAGTTGAACATCGCGCCGCTGGGCGTGGGCGTCGAATACGAAGACGCGTTCGGCAACTTCACGACGCGCTTCGAGGCCGACAAGCCGTACACGGAAATGACCATCGAGACGGAGTCGACCGTCGAACTGCTCGATGTCGATCCGTTCGCCTTCGCGAACCTGCCGATCCGCCCGACGTTTCCCGTGTCGTGGATGCCGTGGGATTACAAGATGCTCTCGCCGTATCTCACCCCCATCGAGTTGCCTGAAACGCAACTCACTGAGATTTACGACTACGCGATGTCGTTCGTCGAACGCAACAACAACGACCTCATGGAGACGCTGTTCGACATCAACCTCACGCTGTTCCGCGAATACCAATACGCGCCGGGCAGCACGAGCCTGACGACCACTCCGTACGACGTCCTTGTGAACAAGCGGGGCGTGTGCCAAGACTTTGCGAACCTCTTCATTTGCATGGCCCGGCTGCTCGGGCTGCCCGCCCGCTACGTGTGCGGCTACGTCTACACGGGCAACCATCAGGACGAAGCCTGGGCGCAGAATACGGCCGACGCCACGCACGCTTGGGTGCAACTGCACATTCCGAACGTCGGTTGGAAAGGCTTCGATCCCACGAACGGCATCCTGCCGTCGACCGAGCATGTGCGCTTGGCCGTCGGTCGGCACTATCGCGATACGGCGCCCGTGGCCGGCACGCTCTACACGATGGCGCACGAGTTCATGACCACGGCCGTGCAGATGATCGACCTCGACAAGCAGGCCGACCAGAAACAACGAGCCGACGGCTCGCAAGCCGGCGTTCCGCACGAAGGAACGATTCAGGGGGACGGCGCGGCCGCTCAAGCTTCGCCGGCACCCGCGGCCGACGCTCCACCGCAACCGGCGACTACTTCGGCCGGTCCCGTTCCGCAGCAACCGGTCGCCGCCGGGTGACGATGCCGACGGAGACCGAGCACCGGTCAAAAATGACGTAAGTGCTCGTGAGTCTTGCGGCGCACTGCGCACTAATGTCGACCCGTAGTGCGCACCCCTGTTGGTAAGCGCTCCGACGCGCACTAACGCCCCGAAATAGTGCGCATTTGTCCGAAGGTGCGCACTTCGTTTACGTCGACGGTCAAGCGAGCGGTTAGACGCCATGTCGTTCGTCCTTCTCGTCGCCAAATTGATCGTCGTCGGCGTAATCTTCGTTGCCTTCGGCATACTTTTTATCGATCGCCGCTCTTTCGGCGGCCGACAGACGCCGCGAACGGACCGTCGGTATTGGTCGCGGCGCGAGATCCGGCCCGGAACGCGAAATGTCGTCGATCGCACGTGCGACTTTTCTTGCGGCATGACGGACTCGTTCGTTTGCTGCGCGATTCGGCACTTCACGATTGAGGATCGTGACGAATTGGTTTATTACGCTTTGTAGCATCTCGGAAATTTCGGGAGCTTGCCAAGTACCGGGCTTTCTCGCGACGTATTCCGTAGGACGAAGTCGTTCGAGCAGCCAGGCGGCGGCTCGCCAGTTTTTGCTGCCGGCCTCACGAATGTGACGCAGCGGCATGACTTCTCGCATTTGTTTCGCGTGGGTCAATTTCTCGCGAAAAGCCGTATCTCGCTGCTGCCGTGCGCGAACCGTCGCTTCCGGAGTTTCGCACAGCCCCGCGGCAGCGCGCACGGACATGCCGACCGAAACCATCGCACAGAGCCGTTGCTGCGTTTCCAGATCAAAGTGCCTTCGCTTCTTCTTTTCCACGGCTGTGTTCTCCTACGATTAGGGTTGATGTGAGACGGCACGCCGACCTCGGCGCACAACAATCCGAGGCCTATTGTCGCGGAAGTGCCGGCCTAAAATCCAATCGCGAGAGCTACAAGATGTAGCGTCAAGTCGACGCGTCGGCACAAGAGCAGGCCGGCCAAAAATAGGTTTGACGCGAGGCCGCAGAGAGTGTTTGTGACGCGGCCGGCCGAAAGTGAGTTTGACTTCGCATCAACTCTTCTTCTGTCGAGAGCAGCGTGAAGTCGGTCGGTTCTCAGGAAACGAAATCACGCCCCGTCGGTCGCTCGCGGCGGTTGCAACGGAAGTTCGCCGCGGACGGTCGTCCCCTTGTCCGGAGGCGCTCGTCAGCGCGAATTTGCCGCCGGCCAAAAGCACGCGCTCGCGCATGCCGCGGAGACCGAAGCACTCCGGCTTTTCGCTGCCGGGCGCGAAACCGTGTCCTTCGTCCCGTACGATAAAGATGACTTCTTTCTCGCCCCGGCGCAGCTCGACTTCGGCGTGATCGACCCCCGCGTGCTTGCGTATGTTCGACAACGCCTCTTGGACGACGCGAAAGATGGTGAGCGCAATTTTCTCGTCGAGATCGCGGAAGTCGCTGTCGCGGTAGACGCGGACCTCGAGCCCCATGTCGTGATTCTGAGCCACGAGGTCGTCGATCGCGGCGGCCACCCCCATGTCGTCGAGCAGCGAGCTGCGCACGCCTGCAATCAACCGGCGAGCTTCGGCCGTGGCTCGAATGAGATAGTTTTCCGCTTGGGCGAGCGTCTCCTTGTTCCCCGCGGAGGCCGAGGGAGATTGCAATCGTAAGAGCGCGCCGACGAGATACTGAATCGTCCCGTCGTGCAACTCGTTGCAGATGAATTGCCGCTCTTGTTCTTGAACGTCGATCAGGTCGCGGAGCAACTTTCGATCGCGGCGAAGTTCGTTTTCCATCTCCTTTCGCTCGGTGATGTCGGTCGCGAAGCCTCCCAACGCCACGACCCGCCCGCGTGCGTCGGTGATCGGATATTTGACGGAAAGATAGTAACGCTGGCCGTCGACCGAAGGAACGAACTCTTCTCGTTGTTCCGGCTTGCCGGATTCCATGACGCGCCGATCGGTCTCGCGGAACCCGCGCACGACCTCCGGAGGAAAGAGTTCGTCGTCGGTGCGCCCGATGAGTTCCGCGGCGGGGCGTTGTACGATTCGCTCGAACTCCGTATTGACGATCTGGTAGCGCCCCTCGCGGTCTTTGAGAAACACGGCCGCATCCGCATGGTTCACCAGCGCGAATGCGGGCTTCGTTCGATTCGATCGACTCCTCGGCTTCGCGCCGCGCCGTGAGATCGGTGACGCAGCCCACATAGCCTTGCAAACGGCCTCGTTCGTCGAATAGCGGCGCGTTGTGCGTAATGGCGTAAACCAAACGGCCGTCGGGGCGGAGATAGCGCACGTCGAGTTCGAAAGGCCGCGGAGATTTGTAGATGTCGATCCAATGCTTCATCAGCGCTTCGCGATCTTCCGGCGCTACGAAGCGTTGCCAATTTTCGTCTTGGAGGTCCTCTTTGGTCGTGCCGAGCATTTGCGTCCAGGCCGGATTGACGTAGAAGCAACGCCCGGAGTCGTCGGCGTGATAGATGCCGACCGGCGCATGATGCGTCAGCGCGGCAAAGCGGGCCGAAGCCAGATAGGCCTCGTGGCGGGCCGTGACGTCGATGCACACGCCGACGACGCGGCGCGGCCGACCGTTTTCGTTTTGCACGCGGCCGATGCCTTCGATCCATCGTTCGCGACCGTCGGGAAGCTGCACGCGATAAACGAGTGACTGCGTGGCGCCGCTCTGCGACCCTTCGGCGACCGACTTGCGAATCGCCTCGACGTCGTCCGGATGGATGCGCTTGAAGCCGGTGCCCGCCTTGCCGTCGTGCTCGCCGGGCCCGAAGCCGTGTAGCCGTTGCATGACGGGCGACCAAACGGCCCGGTCTTCCACGATGTCCCATTCAAACGTGCCGAGCTGGGCGAATTCGGAGGCGATCTGCCATTGCTGGTTGGCTTCAATTGCCGCGAGTTCGTTGCGCCGCATCTCGGCGTTGCGCGTTCGCCAGCGCAGACGCAGCAGCGTGAAATACCCGCCGATCACCAAGTAAGTCAGTATCCGAACGGCGAGATCGGCCGGCCAAAACTCGGGGGCCGGCTGCACCTGCCAACGGAGCCAGACGATCGGTACGATGCCGGCGGCGAGCAACGTCCACAGGGCCGATCCTGCCAGAAACCGCCCGGCCAGGAGTACCAACAGCAACGACCAAGCGACGGAGCCTTCCGATTCCAGGTAGCGGAAAGTCAGAGAGCGGAAGCCGATCAGCAGCGCCGCGCCGACGACGGCCAGCAGATGTCCGGCCGGACCCGTGGCGAGGGGCCGTTCGGGATCTTCAAGCTTGCTCGGCAGAATCAGTGCGCCGGACATGAGGCTTCTCAGGGCTGAGGGAGCCTGAAGTATCGTCACGTCGGCAACGCAAACAAGCCCAGATCGACATCGCGTCGGAAGACGCAAATATCAAATCGGGCTTGTCACGATTCGTTCAAAAAAATTTCGGAGAACCAGTAGAGAACACGGCGACCGCGGCGCGCCGGGACGTGCGCTTACGTATTGCCCGGGGTCGATGTGCCGGGGTTCGTCGACGGCGGATCGCTGGCCGGGAACGATTCCCACGCGGCTTCATCGACCGGATTCTTTTCGACGGATTTCTCCGGCTTCGCATGACCTTGGTGATGCTTCTTCACGTCGGCGGCAATGTCCGGGCCCGGGCCGGCCGGCGCTTTGGGTGTTGCGGCGTTGGTGCGATTTAGCTCGTCCTCGCGGGGGTCAAGCTTGGCGATGCCCGCGTTGCCTTGCCCCGGCCTCGTCACGGCCTGCGGTGAACGCTGTTGTGTGCGACTCATGACAAGTGTCTCCCGACGGAATGTGTGTCGATGTTTTAATGCCCGCGAGCTTTGCGAGTTTTCGCGGCTTTGCGGGCCGACGCTCTGCGCTCGGCGGCAGGACGCGCCGCGGCGGCCTCTCCGCCAAGACGCCCGCCTTTTTTCGCCGGGGCTTTATTGACGGGTTTACCGCGACCGGAGCCCGACTTCTTCCCGCCGCCGGTCATTTTGTTGACCGTGGCCCACGCTCGCTCTTCGGCGGTCTTCTTCGCGACGCCGCGGCGACGATAACCTTCTTCAATATGCTCGGCCTGCCGCTTTTGCTTGTCGGTGTAGGCCGATTTGTCTCCGCGAGGCATCGTCATGCTCCTTCGAAAAGGTGCATCGCCTACGTGAGAGCGACGCATCCTTGCGGCGGAGACGGTCGACGACTTACGACCGCTCCGCCGGCTAGCCGATTGCGCGGACTCGAACGTGCGAGAGGCGAACCTCTTGCAAACGAACGAGCCGCGCGAGAGCGCAGCGCGTAAACGACAGGTCCGCGGCGGCCCATGATCAGGCTGATCACGAAGAACACCAAGAACAAGAAGAACACGATCTTCGCAATACCGGCCGCCGTACCGGCGATGCCGCCGAATCCGAGAGCCGCGGCAATCAGAGCGATCACGAGAAATGTCAAAGCCCAGGACAACATGGCATAACCCTTTCGCAAAGGAATGTCTGCCGACGGAAAGTTCGGCGCCGTCGCCGGGCCGTCGCAGGATGTGTTTGCGAAGGAAGGAAAATGCAAGCGGCGTGCCATGCGCGAAAGAGGCGGACAGAAATAGGGTTCCCGTCGTAGAACGAGCAAACTTCACGCAGCATTTCGTCGTAGCGGGCGACGATCGCGCGAAGATCGACCGATAGGAATTCTTTGCTCCGTGCGAAAACGAAAACGCCGCGCGAATCCGCGCGGCGTTTATCGAGAACCAGGATGACTTACGCTCGCAGTCGTCAGCGGCCGGACGGAGCTTGAGCCGTGGAGTTCGGCGATTCCGCCGCCGTCGGCGCCAGGAGCGCATCGACCACGGTCCGCAGCGCCGGCGAGGCGTGTTCGCGGAACGTGCGGAGCGTCGCTTCGCTGCGCAAGTTGGCGACGGCCAGATAGTCGCGATACTTGCGGTCGAATTCCTCGCCCGAAGCTTTGCTAAGCTCGCCGAGTAGGGTCGATGCCGCCTGATCGGCCAACGAACGCTTCAAGCTGACCAACGTAAACGCGGGACCGACGGCCGTGGAAACCACGGGAGGCGTCGGCGCGGTCGAGTTCGCGTCGTCGGCGGCAGCCGGCTGTACGGCATTAGCCGGAGCCGTGTTTGTCGTGGTTGCCGTCGTTTGTCGAGCGGCCTCTTCCGGCGGGGCCGGCATTACCAGAGCCTCGTCTCCGAGGAATGGTCGCAAGGCGTTGATGATGTAAGCCTGTCGTGCAGCGTCCTGTCGGGCCAGCGTGCGGACCTCGTCCGTCGCCGCTTTTTCTTCGGCCAGTTGCGCACCGGCCAACGCCACGTGAGCGTCGGCCGCCAGCCAAGAAGCGAGTTCGTAATCGGCCCCGAACTTTAGCGACGGACGTACCGCCGGACTTGCGACGGCTGTCGATGTCGTCGGCTGTGCCGCAGGTGCCTGCGTCGTGGCTTGTTGCTGTGCCCGACTTCCCGCCGGAGCACATAGGCTGACCGTTCCGAAGAGCACGGTGACGACGAGGCGAGAGTTGCACGTCATGGGGGCTACCGAAGTCGAGTGAGATTGCGGAGCGGGATGAAATTTCGAAGCCGTATCAATCGCCATGCTGCGCCCTAGCCCGAGTGAGCTTTGGCCTTATCGTCGCGTCACCACGGTCAACTCGTCGCGCAATGCGCTGACGCCGTGAACGTTCTTGGCCGCATGGAGCGAGAGCTGTTTTTCATAGAAGCTGCCGAGTACGCCGCGCAGCGTGACGAGGCCGTCGCGGGCCGAAACTTCGAGCAGAGAAGCACGTCGACCCAAGCGGTCGGACATTGCTTTCCACACGTTCAAAGCCAGCGAACTGTTTTCGTCTTTCGCATTCGCGTTACGAGCAAGCACAAGACTCATGACAACTTTCCGTGGTTGGAGAACTCTCCGAAATGCCGGCAACTCGCCGCCGACATCCGCCTGGGGCGAAGTAAGCAACTTCAGTACCGCGAGGCGGCAAACTGCGGGAACCTGGCGATTGCTGCGGACGGGGACTACTTTGGTTCGCGGGGCGAGCGAAATCCAACCAACGGGCAAGTCGGCCGATCGAATAACGCCCGCCCCTTGACGCCGCTAAAACGGTAACCGGCCCATCAGCAGCAAAATGATGAAGATCGCCAGCACGACGCCCATCGTGCCGCTCGGACCGTAGCCCCAATTGCGACTGTGCGGCCAAGCCGGCGCGGCGCCGAGAAGCAGCAGAATCAGAATGATGAGTAGGATCGTGGAAAGCATGTTGCACCTCGAAGTTGGTGGGCGGCGCGACGCTATAAATCGTCGTCGTCGGTAACCAAAGAGAGGCACTTACCGTGCCGGCGAGCCGCGCGTTGGACTTAAGTGAAGCGCCGACGACTCAATAGCTGCAAAAGATTTCGCAGCGCCGGAAGACCGATCGGTTTGGTCAAATGCAGTTCAAAGCCTGCGGCGAGCGCTTCTTGGCGATCGGACTCCTGACCGTAGCCGGTCAGCGCGATGAGCACCGGAGGACGCGGCAACGACAACCCGCGCATGCGCCGGGCGAGGTCATAGCCCGACTCGCCCGGCATGGCGATGTCGGAAATGATGACGTCGGGATGAAACTTCGGCAGCACGTCGAGCGCTTCGGCCGCGCTGTGCGCCACGCAGACGATCTGATGTTGCTTCTCCAGCAACCGCGAAAGCAAATGCGCGGCCGAGGCATTGTCGTCGACCACCAAGACGTGAAACGTCGGCAACGGCGCTTCCTCAGGCACCTCATCGGAGACGTCCGGCAACAACGCGGCGTCGGCCAACGGCAGCAAGATCGTGAACGTGCTCCCTTGCGCAGGGCCGGGGCTCGTCGCCGCGATCGTGCCGCCGTGAAGTTCGACGAGCGTCTTGGCCAGCGTGAGCCCGATGCCGAGTCCTCCTTGAGCCCGCGTGTTGGAGCTGTCGACCTGTGTGAACAGGCCGAAGATTCGGTCGAGCATTTCCGGCGCGATGCCGATGCCGTTGTCGGCGACGGTCACTTGTGCCTGGCGTCCGACGTTGGCGATGCCGATCTCGATCGCGCCGCCGGCGGGCGTATACTTCGCCGAATTGACCAGCAAATTGCCGATAATCTGCGCCAGCCGAACTTTATCGCCGAAGACGACCAGCCGCTCTTCCGGCAGGTGTTCGCTTAGGGTATGTCGCGCCGTTTGCAGCAGCGGCCGAACGGCGTCGACGGCGGTCGACACGACTTCGGCCAGCAGCACCGGTTGGCGGCGCAGCATGAGTTTGCCGCTGGAAATGCGCGAGACGTCGAGTAAGTCGTCGATCAAACGGCGGAGCTGATCGAGCTGTCGAGTCATCATCGTCGCCAATTCGGCCACTTGCTCGGCATCATCCGGTGCGACGGCCAAAAGCTGTGCGGCTGCGGTGAGCGGCGAAAGCGGATTGCGCAGCTCGTGCGCTAGCGTCGCGAGAAACTGATCCTTGCGAAAATCGGCGGCCCGCAAGTCGCGATAGAGCAGGGCGCTTTCGACTGCGACCGACGCCATCTGCGCCATTTGCACGAGCAACGCTTCGTCGTCTTCGGTGAAATCCCCTTCGAGTTTGTCGGAGAGTTGCACCACGCCCAGGTTGCGGCCGTTGCGGCCGATGAGCGGTGCGGCCAGCAGCCCGCGAATCGGCGGGTGATCGTCGGCATGCCGACCGAAGTGGCGAAATGCCGGATGAGCGAGCAATTCCTCGTGCGTCAGCCGGAGCGGTCGATTGGATTTGCAGACCAGCGAATAAATGCCCGAGCCGTCGACGTCGGCGTCGTACGAATGCCAGGGAGCGTATTTCTCCGAGAGCGAAACGACGTTGATGCTTCGCGACCAATTACCGTCGAGCAGATGGTTCGTCACCGCTTGATGGGTGCCGACGACGGAGCGGGACCCTTCCGTTAAGACGTTCAACACGGTGGGAACGTCGTGGGCCGCGTTGAGCGTGGCGGCAAGTCTGGCGAGATCCTGCAACTGGATCGAACGATGGCGCAGTGCCGACTCGACCGCTTCGCGTGCGTCGTCGTCGGTCGACATGTCGGGCTCCCGTTTCGGCGACGTAGCCGCCGCGCGATCATCCTGCAAACTCTCGTGACTCGCCGACTTCCCAAGCGGCGAACGTGGCGAACTACGGCGAGACCGGCGTCGTCGTTACTTAGCTACTTTCATCGTGGTTGACGCGCCGTGCGCGTCAAGAGGCCGCCGAAGTGCGCTGGGATGCGCCGGGATCGAGCGTCGCATCATTCGTCGCATAATTCAATGAGTGGAGATGCCCGGTCGCGGCATAGCCGTCGAATGTCGCCAGGACTTCGCGAAATGCGTCGTGCAGTTCGACGAGCGCCGCTTCGTCCGGCAATCGTCGTTCGATACGTCCGGGCAACTCTACGGCCATTGCCGCCGCTACGGCCCGTCGGGCATCGAACGAGGCGGCCATGCCTTTGAGGGCATGAGCCTCGAATGCGACGATTGTAACGTCGTCCGCCCGCGCGGCGTCTAGCAGCCGCTGTAATCGGGGAGGCAAATCTTCGCGAAACAGGGCCACCATCTCGCGAAACAGCTCGGTATCGAATCCGAAGCGTTCGAGAGTGCCGCGGTAGTCGATGACATCACGCCGCTCCATATGCGGCGACGGCACCGGCGACCCGCTGCCGTTGGTCGTAGAGCTTGCCGGCTGTTGAATGAAATGCACGATCGTCCGCCTCGTCGTCGCGTCGGCGCTCATAAGCGTCGACCACCTCGTATTTCTGTTCCGATCAACGACTTAGCAAACATCATGCCGGGGTCGGCCCGACGTCCGCAGCCGAGGAAATTGCATGATCGGCCTGGGGCATACACTCCAGGAAAACGACTCGAACGGCTCCATTCGGCGACTTCGATCGCAGCTCCCGGGAACCCGTGCGGTTGAACGGGAATCACCCGGGCGACGAATCGACCAGCTTGCGGCAACAGCGGAAGCGCGTCGGGCGACGATCGTTGGCGAGAAGCATGACCCGCAATGCAGCGGGATTCTGATTATTCCGCCTCGAAATCAACCATCGACTTCGGCGCGTGCTTTGCCCTTTATAAGTGCCCGTTCCGTTGGAAGCACCTTGGAAGAGCGCGGCCGCAATGCCGCAGGAGCGAAATCATGAACTGGGATCAAGTCAAAGGTAATTGGAAGCAAATCAAAGGTCAGGTCAAGCAGCAGTGGGGCAAGCTCACGGACGACGATCTCGACGTGATTGCCGGCAAGCGTGAAGTGCTCGCAGGCAAGCTCCAATCACGATACGGCTATGTCAAGGAGCGCGCGGAGAAGGAAGTGCAGCAGTTTTGCGATTCGTGTAAGTCCTGACGTTGCGCCGGCGAGCGACATTCCTCAACTTAGAAGCTAAGGAGACGGCCGATGTTGAGTTCGGAAACAAGAACGCAAGCCGATCGGCACGCCGAAGGACGCGTGGCGCGAGCCATCGAAAACCAAACGGCCAAGTTACCATCGGACACGTTTCTGTGGGCCGCAGGCGGTTCTATGGGGCTCTCGCTCGGGTTGTTGGCTGCAGGCCGGCGGCATCTGAGTTTGTTCGTCGGTCAATGGGCGGCGCCGCTTTTGATTATGGGGCTTTACAACAAGCTCGTGAAAGTCGCGGGGAACGATCGCGCCGCGGCCGGTCATTTGCCGGAGCGTTACGACTTCGACCTTTCCGCGGAAACAGTCGTTGAACCGGACGAGCCGGTGACGATCGCCCAAAGTTCGCAGCCGCGTTACGGTGCGCACGCCGCGTCGTCGTCGAACGGGCGTCATGTTGACGATCGTGCGACGGCCGATCAGGACGAGGCCCGCGAAGAAGCCGAGTATCGACGACGGGCCGACGAAGAATTCGGCACGTGCGGTTTCGGCATTTCGAACGTCGCCGATTATCCGCACGACGAGCGTTTTCCGACGAAGCCTTCGGAGCAGCCGTTGCCGACGAGTCATATGCCGTAGCGTATACGGCAGCAGGTTTACGCCTGGAGCCGGGATCGCCGCCGGTCGCACCTTCGTGAAGGTTGCCGACGCGACGATCCCGGCTCGGCTCACATAGTTAAGTTCCCTTGCGTCTGCGTTATCTCTTTGCAAAGAACAATTTTTATGCACGCTCCGCTTATGTCCGAGGACGCACCGACCAAGACGCTCGCCGGGCGGCGTTATCCGGTCGGCGCGGAGTTCCTTGCTCCTTGTAAAGTAAGCTTTCGTGTTTGGGCGCCGCGTCGTACGCGCGTCGAGGTTTACGTAGCGACGCACGAGGCCTCGCAGTTCGCTCAAGAGAATCGCAACGCACGATCGTACGCCGGGCCGCTGCGCGGACGAACTGTCGTCGCCGGCGAAAGTTGTGGAACTCGCGCGCGACGACGACGGCTACTTCTCAGGGGAAGCGGACGACGTCGAACCGGGCCAGTGCTACGGCTTTCGTCTCGACGACGGAGAGCGGTTGTATCCGGACCCGGCTTCGCGTTTTCAGCCGGAAGGGCCGGCGGGCCTCTCGCAGCTGGTCGATCCTGCGAAGTTCGCTTGGACCGACGAGGCTTGGTCCGGCATCGCCGCCGAGAATCGCGTGCTCTACGAAATGCACGTCGGCACGTTCACGAGAGAAGGGACTTGGGCCGCCGCGTCGGAGCAGCTTGCGGAGCTGCGCAAGTTCGGCATCACGGTGCTGGAGGTCATGCCCGCCGCCGATTTTCCCGGGACGTTCGGTTGGGGATACGACGGAGTTTCGATGTTCGCTCCCACGCGCAACTACGGCGAGCCCGACGATTTTCGCCGGTTCGTCGATTGGCGCACGCCGAAGGCTTGGGCGTCATTCTCGACGTGGTCTACAATCATTTCGGCAACTTCGACAACTACCTCTCGGAGTTTTCCGCCGACTACTACACCGAGCGCTACCAGAACGAATGGGCCTCGGCGATCAACTTCGAAGGTTCGAGCGGCCGGCCGGTGCGCGAATTTTTCGTCGCCAACGCTCGCTATTGGATCGAAGAGTATCACCTCGACGGCTATCGCTTCGACGCGACGCAATGCGTGTACGACGACTCGCCGACTTACATTCTCGGCGAAGCGACCGACGCGGCTCGTGCCGCCGCGGGACGCAAACGCCCGTACTTTATCGGCGAGAACGAGCCGCAAGACGTCGTGAATCTGCGTCCCTCGCAACGGCGCGGCAGCGGGCTCGACGGACTTTGGAACGACGACTTTCATCACTCGGCCATGGTTCGGCTGACCGGCAAGAACCCGGCGTACTACTCCGATTATCTCGGCGCGGCCGAAGAACTCGTGGCCTCTGCCCGGTTTGGCTTCTTATATCAGGGGCAACGTTCGCAATGGCAGAACAAACCGCGCGGCACGCCGACGACCGGCTTTCCGGCTTCGGCGTTCGTCAGCTTCTTGCAGAACCACGATCAGGTGGCGAATTCCGGCGCAGGCTTACGTGCGCACGCGCTCACGAGCCCCGGTCGTTATCGGGCGATGACCGCGCTTTGGCTGCTGATGCCGCAAACGCCGCTTTTCTTCCAAGGGCAGGAGTTCGGTTCGTCGGCCCCGTTTCTGTTCTTCGCGGATTACTCGGGCGAGGCCGCCGAAGCCGTGGCGGCGGGACGACGGGCGTTCCTCGCACAGTTTCCGGCGTTGCGTATGCCGGAAGAACAACGCTTGCTGGCCGATCCCGCGGCCCGCGATACGTTTGAGCGCTGCCGACTCGATTTCTCCGAGCGCGAGAAACATCGCGAGCTGTACGACTTGCACCGCGATCTGCTCACGTTGCGTCGCGAAGATCCGATCTTCGCGCGGCAGCAATCGGAGAGTTTGGAAGGAACCGTGCTCGGGCCGGATGCATTATTGCTCCGCTTCATCGGAGGGCACGGTGAAACGGCCGAGCCGACGCAAGCCGACGATCGGATGCTGATCGTCAACTTCGGCACGGAGCTGCTGGTGAATCCGTCGCCGCAACCGTTGCTGGCTCCGCCACCGGGCTGCGGCTGGCAATTTCTCTGGTCGAGCGATCATCCTCGCTACGGCGCGGATTACTGTCCCCCCGTCGAGACGACCTCTGGTTGGCGGGTGCCGGGCGAGTGCGCCGTCGTATTCAAAGCCGTGCCCGGCGAATTGGCCTCGCCTCCGGAACCGGGCCGTCGCACGCATGCGGAAAGCATCGTCGAACCTGGTCAATAAGCGTCCGAACACGTCTGCGCATCGCCGCGTACTATTCACTTCGCACGCCGCACAACGTTATCCGAGATGTTCGAAGCGACCGGGGGCTAGCGCCCTTCGGCTAATATCAACACAAATTCCGTCGCTCAAGAGGCATCACCATGGCCACCACGCAAGAGACGCCGCTCGATATTCCCGACCCGGGCACGCAACATTCGTTCGCCGTGCCGATCGAACCGCGGCGCACGACTTGGTCGGATCGCGAAGGGACCGAAGCCGAACTTTTGCTCGAGCGCGAATGGCTCACCGCCAACGGGCTCGGCGGTTATGCATCGGGCACGATTTCCGGAGCTTGCACGCGGCGCTACCACAGCTTGCTCATCGCCGCGCTTCCGGCGCCGCTCGGGCGGATGGTGATGTTCAATCACTTGGCGGAAGAGATCAAGTTTGCCGATCGACAGATTCTGCGACTCGACGGTGACGAACCGTTGAGCGCGGACGAGCGCGGCCGGCCGTGCCCGAGGAATTCATCGGACAGATGTCCGGCGAGTTTTCGTTGGAGGGAGGCCTGCCGGTGTGGCGGTTTCACAACGGGCCGTTCGTGATTGAGAAGCGAGTCGTGTTGCCGCACCTGCAGAACACGGTGCTGGTGTCGTATAAGGTCGTGGCTGCGCCCGAACCGATTCGGCTGCGGTTGCGGCCGTCGTTTCATTTTCGTGGCCATGAAGCGCCGGTGAGCGGCGGAATTTCGCAGCCGTACACGGTGGCGGCGATCGAACGACGGATCGAAGTGCGCAGCGACAACGCGCCGCCGCTGCGGATGTTTCTCGTAGCGGATCGTTCGAGCTTGGTGCTCGACGGCGGCCGGACTGCGCACGTTGCACTACCGGCTGGAGCGAGCCCGCGGCTATGAATACGAAGGCGAGGTTTGGTCGCCGGGTTACTTCCGCGTTGATTTGGAGGAGGGCGAAGAGGCGGTGCTCGTCGGCTCGACGGAAGATTGGGACACGGTGCTCGCCGTCAATCCCGAGGCGATCTTCCATTCTGAACGTCAGCGCCGCGAGCGGTTGCTCTGTCAGGCGGGCGTGACGCACGGCGATCCGTTTCAACAAGAGCTGGTGCTCGCGGCTGATCAGTTCATCATTCGGCCGAATACTGCGCACGGCCGACCGCGCCGTGGCGCAGGCCGCCGGCGACGACGCGCGTACGGTCATCGCCGGCTATCACTGGTTCACGGATTGGGGACGCGACACGATGATCAGCCTCGAAGGGCTCACGCTCTCGACCGGTCGTCATAACGAAGGAGGCTACTTGCTCCGCACCTTCGGTCGCTACGTTCGCGACGGCCTGATCCCGAACCTATTTCCCGAAGGTCACAAAGAAGGTCTCTACCACACTGCCGACGCCACGCTCTGGTATTTCCATGCGCTACATCGTTATCTGGAAACGACCGGCGATCGGGCGACGCTCGAGGAACTCATGCCGACGCTGCGCGACATCGTAGAGCACCACGTGCGCGGCACGCACTACGGCATCCACGTCGATCCGCACGACGGACTCTTGAGCCAAGGGGCCGACGGTTACCAGCTCACGTGGATGGACGCGAAGGTCGCCGATTGGGTCGTCACGCCGCGCGCGGCAAGGCCGTGGAGATTAATGCCCTGTGGTACAACGCGCTCCGTTTGATGGAACGCTGGACGCAAGAAAGCGGCGACGCGCCGTTTGCACAGCAACTCGCCGGCTGGGCCGATCAGACGGCCGCCTCATTCAACCAGAGATTTTGGTACGCCGACGGCGGCTATCTATACGACGTCGTCGACGGTGAACAAGGGAACGACGCGGCGCTGCGGCCCAATCAACTCTTTGCCATCGCGCTCGACTATCCGATTCTCCACGCCTCGCGTTGGCAGCCGGTGTTCAACAAGGTGAAGGAGACGCTGCTCACGCCGGTCGGGTTGCGCAGCCTTGCGCCGGGGCACCCGGACTATAAACCGACGTACGACGGCGACCTCCGCTGCCGTGACGCCGCGTACCATCAAGGCACGGTCTGGGGTTGGCTCATCGGGCCGTACGTTGATGCGCACCTGCGGGTATTTCCGGACGACGTCGCCGGAGCCCGTGCGGCGCTCGACGGTTTCGTGAATCATCTGAGCGAGGCGTGCGTCGGCTCGATCAGCGAGATTTTCGACGCCGAAGCCCCGTTTCACCCGCGCGGCTGCATTGCCCAAGCGTGGAGCGTGGCGGAAGTGCTGCGGTGCTTGAGGAAGACGGATGCCGCGAAATGATGACGGCTTGCGAGTCCGTCATCGGGCGGGACGTCGTTGCGGCTTCCCGGATGTGGCGCGTTATATTGACGTCGATCTAAGCTCGACGAACCGCGTCACATCCAACTCGGAGCCACAGCGATGAAGCTCAGTGCCCGCAACGTCATCAAAGGGAAAGTGAAGTCGATTACGCACGGCGCGGTGACGACGGAAGTCGTCGTCGTGTTGCCGGGGAAAACGGAGATCGTCTCCACGATCACGAAGGCGTCGGCCGAGCAACTCGGCTTAGCCAAAGGTAAGGAAGTGTATGCCGTGATCAAAGCGTCGAACGTGATGCTCGGCGTCGATGACTAACGGACGTCACTTCTTCTGCCAGCGGTCCGCTTTCTCCAGCACGCTGCGCGGGCCGGAGCCGTCGAGCCACGTTTTGGCGGCCGGGTCGTTGCGAAGGTTGGCGTCCCAAAACGCCGTGCTGATCGCCTGAATTGCCCGATGATGATTCGGGTTCGGCTTCGTCTTGTCCAGCGGCGAGCCGCGCTCGCTGAAGGCCGAGTGCTGCGCGCCGTCGAGCACCATTTCGTATTTGCCGCCGGGGGGAAGGCCGGGGAAGACTTCCAATCGCGATTCGGGCGTTTGTCCGCCGATCGGAGAATCGTCGTTCGTTCCGGTCATCAAGAGCCAGGGAATTTTCACCTCGCCGAACGCCGTCGCCGGCTCGACGCCGCTGCGCCCTGCGCTCGGGCTGAACATCACCGCGGCATCGATACGTACGTCCGTTGGAGACGCCAAGCGACCTGCGCCATACTGCTGACCGCTCACGGCCTGCGTCGTCACCGCGCCGAACGAATGGCCCGACATGCCGAGATGTTCCAGATCCAAACGTCCGGCCAGTTCGTGCCCCACGGTTTGATTCCACTTGGCCAATTGATCGATGACCGCCGGCACGTCTTTCACGCGCAGCAGAAAGTTCGCGGGACCGGCGGCGTCGCGCATCGCCGCCATACGCGACCCAAGCGCTTTGCCTTGCCACACCGAACTATCGCTGCCCGGATGTTGCATGAACACGCAGACGTAGCCGCGGCCCGACCAATGGTTGCCGAGAAACGGCGAAGCCTCGCGCGAACCGCCGAGCCCGTGACTGAAGAGCACGACCGGCGCGGCCGCAGGTTTTGAACCGGTCGTCGCCGGCAGATATACCTTGATCGGAATCTCGCGCTTGCGGTCGGCGTCGGTCACCGTGAGGTCGATCGTCTCGGCTTGGAAGCCTTGCGGCACGGCCAGCGGATCGTATTCCGCGGCGACGCCGAATCGCCCGACGAACGACAAGGCCAACGAACAAGCGACGACGAACGTTTTCACAACGCACCTCTATTCTGCGTAAACGGCCACATGCATCTGCCCGTCGCGCGTGAGCCAACCGTGCCACATGCCGGGCGTGTTCCAATTGAAAGCGGCATGGCCGTTCGGGGCGAGCACGATCGCTCCACCGACGCCGCCGGCTCGACCAATTTCGTCGTGAATCATGGTACGGCTTGCTTCATCGAGACTTTGCTTGAGCAAACGTACCCGCGTGGCGATGCTCTGCGCCGCGGAGAAGCGAATGAAGTATTCGCCGTGGCCGGTGCAGGAAACGCCGCACGAGCGATCGTCGGCGTACGTGCCGGCCCCGATGATCGGCGAATCGCCGACGCGTCCGTGTCGCTTGTTCGTCATACCGCCGGTCGACGTGCCGGCGGCGACGTGCCCGAGCTTGTCGATCGCTACTGCGCCGACGGTTCCATACTTCTTGTGCAAGGGAACATCGCGACCATCCGAACTCTTGTCCGCCTTCTCGGCCGCGGCCTTTTCTTCCGCCTGCACTTTGCGCAATTCTTCCAAGCGTTCTTCGGTGCGGAAGTAGCTCGGGTCGACCAATTCCAACTTCTGATCTCGGCAAAATTGTTCCGCGCCGTGTCCCATCAGCAGCACGTGCTCCGTGCGCTCCATCACGGCGCGGGCTGCGAGAATCGGGTTCTTCACGATAGTCAGCCCGGCGACGGCTCCGGCGTTGAGCTTCGTTCCTTCCATGATTGAGGCGTCGAGCTCGTTGCGCTCGTCGGCCGTAAACACGGCTCCGCGTCCGGCGTTGAAGAGCGGTGAATCCTCCAGCACGCAAACGGCGGCCTGCACGCCCTCGAGCGCCGTCGCACCTTCGGCGGCCAACGCGTCGCGCCCGGCGGCGAGCGCCTTGAGCATATCGGCCCGCATTTCTTGTTCGCGCTCGGGCGTGAGCGTTTCACGGCCGCGGGCGGTGCCGCCGTGGATCACGAGCACTACGTTTTCATATTCCACGGCGCCGGCCGGCATGACGGTGATCGCTCCGAGAAGAAGAACGAAAAGAAAGCTCGGAAGCGAAACGAGCGAACATGCGAGAAGCGAGCGAACCGAATTCATACCGATACTACCCTGGACGGAGAGAAAAGTTTCGACGGCCGGCGTTACTCGCCGCGGTACACGGGCGCCAGAATGCGTGAAGCGCGACCTTGCTCATGATACACGGCGTTCTCGGCGACGACCGTTTGCGAGACCGGCTCGATCGTCGTCGGCCCGCCGGTTTGCGGATTCACTTCGTAAAACTCGGCGCCGGTACTGCCGACGGTCACGCGAATGCGATGGTCTCGGTTAAAAATTTGGCTGACCCAGCCGACGGGGATCGTGAGCTTCACCGGCTCGCCCGGCTGGAGCGGCTTCGCTTGCTCGAAACCGTCGCGAAAGCGGGCTCGGCGGACCATGTCGATCAGCAGAATGGAACGACCGTCGGGATAGACGTCGCTCACGCGGACGATGAAGTCGGAGTCCGGAGCCGTCGACGAGACGAAGATTTCCGCGTTGACCAGCCCGGTCCATTCGACCGGTTCCGTCAGCACGGGGGACGTGAAAGTCCGCACGCCGGGATGAGCTTCGTAGTCGCGGGCATCGCGCGGCCGGGAAACCCTCGACCGACGATCGGCGCAGGTCTGGCCGGATCGCTACGGTACGTGGTACGCGAGGTGGCGTGCGTCGGCGGCGCGGCGGAGAGTTTGCCGTCGTCGCGCAGGTAGTAGTCCGTCGTTGCGGCCGGCGGCGGGAAGTCGCGGGCCGTGCGCCAGAGTGTTGCCCGGCGCATCTGTTTCGCCGAGCGCACCCATAACGAAGTAGCGTACCGTCGGTTCGCGTTCCACGCCGTTGTCGATCCCTTTGAGGTAGTGATCGAACCAGCGAATCATATGCGCGTCCATGTCGAACTTGGCGACCTCCGGATACTCTAGGTCGCCGACCTTCGTCAGGTTCTTGTTGCTTGAGCCGTGCAGCCAGGGGCCGATCAGAAGTTGCTGCACGCCTTGGGAACGTGGGCCGCCGCGATGTTGCCGGCCGACGAAGCTTTGCACGCTGCCCGTACACATGAAGTCGTACCAACTGCCGACGGTGAAGCAGGGAACGTCCATCTTGGCGAAGTGCGGCTTGCAATCTTCGTCGGCCCAATAGGCGTCGTAAGTCGGATGGGCGAGCATTCGCTGCATCCAGCGCACGCCGGCGCCCGGCTCGCCGGCCGTGTTGCCCATACCTTCGATGAGCCGCTGCGGTCGAAACGCGCCGCCGATGCAATAGCCTTCGTGGTAGAGGCTCAGGCCGGTGTCGATCATGTACTGGGCGACCAAATGAGGCGGCTGCGTGACGGCGAGAAAGTTTTGCGCGTAGCCGGCTTGCGAACCGCCGAACGTGCCGACCTTGCCGGTGCTCCACGGTTGCGCGGCGAGCCATTCGACGGTGTCGTAACCGTCGCGACGTTCGCCCCAGGCCAAGTTGCGATAGCCGTCGAACGTGCCTTCCGATTTCTGCGCGCCGCGGAAGCTTTGTGCGCAGACGACGTAACCATGGGCCGCGAGCGACGCATGATGCTTGCGCGAGCCGATCGCCGTGGTCGCCGCATACGCGCTGCTGATACAGCACCGGCCAAGGTCCGTCGCCCGCCGGTTTGTAGAGATAGGCCGAGAGCCGAACGCCGTCGCGCATCGGAATCATCACGTGCTGCTCGGTGACGCCGGCGTCGAACTCGAGCGGCGCGAGCTCGTCCGCCGCCGTCGCTCGTCCAGCGGATACGGCGAGCGCCGTGCATAAAACGAGGCAGAGTTGCTGGTGTCTTTGCATCAAGTCAATCCTCGTCCACGCGGCAAAACACGATTGTCCGACATCGTAACTTGTCGGAAGTCGGTCGTCAGCCGCTTGGCCGGCTTAGAAGCAGGGGACGAAGACATGTCGCGGCGCGGATTTGTGCGGTAACATTCTCGCGTTGCTCGCGCTAGGGAGAATCCCGCTGAAGTTTCCGAGGCGGAGCAATATTCAAGGAGCAGCAACAGATGAGTTTTTCCGTTGGCCGTCGGTCGTGGTGCTGGGCTTTGGCGCTCGCGTTGAGCGCGCTGGGTTGCAACGACGGCGGAACGTCCGGCGGTGCGTCGGCCGCCGCAGAAGAGGAAGTTGCCGATAAGCCGCCGGCGACGCTGAAAGAAGCCGTGGCGGTGATCGACCTTCGCGAGTTTCCCCTGATGGACAAAGCGGAAAGCGTGGACCGCGGCATCCCTTACGCAAGTTTTTCGGTTCCCAACGGCGATTTGAACGCGGCGATCGCCTTTGCGCGCGAGAAGCTCGGCGCGCTCGGCTGGCAACCGTCGACCGATCCGAAGTTGACGGTCGTCAACGAATACGGTGCGCAGCTCTTTTTCACCAAAGACGGGCATCGTCTCTACTCCGCGATCGGCATCAGCCCGGCGGATAAGAATCTGAACTTCACCGTGTTTCACTTGGGGACGACTGACGCTCGCAAACTGCCGCACTTCGCCGGCGTGGAATTCAGCGATTCGATTCCGGCCCGCACGATCAGCGCGACGACGGCCAAGCCCGACGACGTTCAGAAGGCGCTGCGCGAACCGTTCGCCAAAGCAGGCTGGCGCGAATTCAAAGAGCCGACGCCCAAGGGGATGGAAGGCTACGTGCGCACGGATCGGCCGTTGAAGTTCTTTCAGAACGGCACGTTGATCGACATCATGATCATGCCGGTGAATGACAAGACGAACATCTACACGAACGTGAAGTTGCTCCGCGACGAGTGGCCGATTGATGCGAGCGCCACGTACGTGGAGATGCAGGACGCGCCGCTCTTGGTGTTTTACCCGACGAAGCTCGGGCTCGACGAATCGGTCGATTACTGTCGCAAAGAGTTGACTTCGCGCGGCTGGAAAATCCGCGAAGCCGACGGCGGCCCGACGGAAAAGGGGATCAGGACGATTCTGGAAACGGCGGGCCGCGAGCCGATCAAGCTCGAAGTCGTGCGCAACCAGGAGCTAACGTTCGTCATGATCTCCGAGTGGGACGGCAAGCCGATCGAGAAGAAGAAGCCTGAGTAGAGCGACCGCTAGATTCCCGGCGGTCCGCTTGGTTTGGCTTCGGCCGCTTGTTTTAAGCTGCGGCGCAAGAGCGGGATCGTCAGGCCGAGCAGGCCGAAGACGAAGAACGCGGTGCCGAAGCCTTTCAGGGCGGAAGCCGTGGCGGAGATCATGAGTTCTTCGTCACGGTGCCGGCCGTCCTGCGGATCGCGCAGGGCGCTCGGTCGCGAAACGCACCAGCTCCGTCAGTTGTTGAACGCTGGCCTCTTGCCCGCTCCCGTGCAGCGCTGTTTCCAGCACTTGCAACGGGTCCGGACGCTGAGAGGGCGTAAACGAGATGCCGCCGACGATCATTCCCAAGCCGAGCGCCGTCAGGATCATGCAGACCATGCGTCTCATCGTGCGACACTCCTGAGATGATCTATCTGAGCCAAGCGGGTGCCGCTGGCGGCTCGTCCGCCCGGTGCAAAATCAACACCGCGCCGGGCACGGGCGGGCAAAGCCGCCCGCGGCACCCTACGACGATCTACAGCTTACGCGATGTGGGCCCCGATCGCTTCGACGTACACGGCATAGAGCGATTGACCGGCCGTGATAAACAGCCGATTGCGTTTCGGGCCGCCGAAGCAGACGTTCGAACCGATTTCCGGCAGCAGAATCTGACCGATGCGCACGCCGTCGGGCGCGAAGACGTGAACGCCGTCGTAGCCGTCGCCGACCCAACCGGCCGAAGCCCAAATATTGCCGTCGGTGTCGCAACGGATGCCGTCGGCGAAGCCGGCCTTATCGTCGATCGCCATTCGGGTGAATTCCTTGCCGTCGGCCAGCGAGCGGTCGTCGACGACGTTCCAGACCTTGATATTCTTCGGCGCGTCTTCGTAATGACTCGCGCCGGTGTCTGCCACGTAGAGCTTCTTGTAGTCGGGCGAGAAGCAGAGGCCGTTGGGCTTGTAGATTTCGTCGGTGACCTTGTCGATCTTGCCGGTCTTCCCGTGGATGCGATAGACCGCTTCCTTGAGCTCCAACTCGCCCTTGTTTCCCTCGTAGTGCATCAGGCTGCCGTAGCCCGGGTCGGTGAACCAGATGTCGCCGTTGGGATGGACGACGGCGTCGTTCGGCGCGTTGAAACGCTTGCCTTCGAACTTCTCCGCGAGCACGGTCTTCGTGCCGTCGTATTCGTAGCGCACGACTTTGCGCGAGCCGTGTTCGCAGGAGATTTGCCGCCCCTGGTAGTCGAACGTGTTGCCGTTGGAGTTGCCCGCCGGATTGCGCAGCGTGCTCACGTGGCCGTCTTCGTTGAGCCAGCGGAGTTGCACGTCGTTGGGAATGTCGCTCCAAACCAAGTAACGACCGACGCCGTTCCAAGCCGGCCCTTCGGCCCAGAGGCAGCCGGTGTGCAGACGGCGAATCGGCGTGTTGCCGATCTTGTACTTGGCGAACCGAGGATCGAGCACCACGATATCGGGATCGGGGTAGCGAACCGGCTCGGCGTTTGGTCCGTAATCGCGGGCCTGCAGAACTCGGCCGTTGCCGACGACGACGCCGGTCGCCGCTGCGGCGGCCGCGGCAAACGTTCCGGCCAGAAAACTTCGACGCGACGGCTGCGGCGTTCCAGACGACGCGGGATTCAGATCATGCGACACGATGCGATTCCTCAAGGATGTAGCGACGATGCTGGGGCGAGCGGTCGGCGTCAGCCGGCCGGTGACGTTGCGTATGTTGCAGACTCGGATTCCTACTTCTTTTCCGGAATCGGCACAAACTTCACGCAGACCGGCGCGCCGACTTCAATCCGGCTCAACGTCTTCGTGAGCGCGCCGGTTTGCGGATCAATGGCGAACACGAGCACGTCGTCGCCGGCCTGATTGCAGACGACCGCGTACTTGCCGGTCGGGTCGATGCCGAAATTGCGCGGCGTCTTGACGCCTTCGCCTTGATGGCCGACCAGCGTCAGCTTGCCGGTCGTTTCGTCGACCGAGAACGCGACGATCGAGTCTTGAGTTCGGTTGGAGCCGTAGACGAACTTGCCGCTCGGATGTACTTGCACTTCGGCCGTGCTGAACTTCGGAACCACGTCGACGCCCGGCGGCAACGTCGGCACGGTTTGAACGGTCGTCAGGGTGCCCTTGGCGGCGTCGTACGAGAAGGCCGTGATCGTGCAATCGATCTCGTTAATCACATAGGCGAACTTGCCGCTCGGGTGAAACGCAAAATGCCGCGGGCCGGCACGACGAGCCGTGGCTGCGAACGCCGGATCGTTGGCCGTAATTTGACCCGCAGCTGCGTCGTATTTGTAGATCAGCACTTTATCGAGCCCGAGGTCGGCGCAAAATGCAAACTTGTTTGCCGGGTCGAGGTTGATCGAGTGGCCGCGCGGGCCTCCTTGTCGTTTGGGGTCGGCCACTTCGCCGGAGTGAACGACGTAGCAACTCATCTCGGCGAGGCTGCCGTCGTCTTTGATCGGAAGCACGCCGCAGGAGCCTGCGCCGTAGTTGGCGATCAGCACGTTCTTCCCGGCCGTGTCGATGGTGATGTGGCAGGGGCCGTTGCCGCCGGACGATTGTTCGTTGAGCCGCTTCAAATCACCCGTAGCTTCATCGACGGCGAATGCGCTAACGGCGCCGACGTTCGGCTTGGCTCCCTTGGCAACTCCGCCGGCCTCGCCCACGGCGTACACGAACTTGCGATTCGGATGCACGACCAAGAACGACGGGCTCGGCGTCGCCACGGCCAAAACCGGCTCGCTCAGTTTGCCCGTCGCAATGTCGAGTTCCGCGCGATAGATGCCTTCGCTCTTGCCGGTCTTCGTGTACGTGCCGAAGTAAACTCGGAACTTCTTCACGTCTCCCAAGCCTGCACAGCACGGCGGAACGACCGCGAGCGGAATCGCGCGGCCGTCGTCGTTGTCTTCGGCTTTGGCCACGGCATTGATCGTCAAGGTTCCCCCGTGGATGGTGACGCCGCCGGACGTGTAAGTATTGGTGCCGCTCAAGACCAGCGTGCCGCCGCTGCTGACCTTCGTGATCGTCGTGCCGCCGCCGATCGTCACTCCGCCGTTGATCGTCGTCGTGCCCGTATAACCTTCCGGGCTGATGCTTTTGGCCGCAGTGACGGTCGTCAGTTTATCTTCCGGAAACGTCTCCAATACTAAGTTCTTGAAACGCACTTCTTGCGGCACTTTGTTTGAGTGCAGTTGCAGACCGAGCGCGGCTTCTTTGATTCGGTCCGGTTCCGGTTCGCGCCAATCGCTGACAAGCGTGCCGTTGAGCACGAAGCGAATCCGGTTGCCTTGCGCCAAGATTTCGATGTGGTTCCAATCGTGCTGCTTATTGAGCGGGCGAGCTTTGTCGCCGTTGCGATGAATGGCGTTGCGCCCATAGAGATCGTAGAAGCCGTAGCCGGAGGGAAACATCACCAAGTGACCGGCGTACGTGTAAGCATCGCCGCGCTCCGGCGCGATGCGACCCCACATGGCGATGCCCGAGTGCATTTCCGATTCGGCCAGTTTGAAATCGAACGTCAAACGGAAGTCGCTGAACTTGCGTTCGGTAAGCAAATACGTGCTGACCGGGACTTCGTCCGTGTTGCGGCCGACGATCTCGTCTCCCTGCACGCTCCAGTATTTGTCTTTGTGGCCGACCCAGCCGGCGAGATCCTTGCCGTTGAAGAGGTACAGAGTCTCGCGCTTTCCGTCCTTCGGCGGCAGCTTCGGCGCGGATTCTTGTGCGGCGTCCGTCGGCAGCGGCCCGGTCGGCTTCTTCGCTTGCGGCTGCGCGGCCGGTTTTGCAGGATCGGCGCAACGCGAGCCGGTAGCACCACACAAGCCGACGGTGAACATAGTCAGCAACGTCAAAAACGTTCGACGCATGACGAATCTCCGAGACGATGCGCAAGCGCGCGAAGGCGGGACAGGGAGGGAACGCAGATTATAGCCTGCCGCGCGGCGCGAAGCATCACTGAGATCGGCTGCGACCGTCAGTCGTTCGTCGCCGCGGCAGACTTCTTTTTACCGCCGGCTGCAGCTTTCTTACCGGCCCCGGGGCGTTTCGGCATTTCGGGCGACGGGGCCGTGAGGGAGAGCGCCAGGTACTCGTCGTGCTGCTTCTGCCACAAGGTTTCTAGCTCGCGAACCTTGTCCGGATTCGCGGCGGCCAAATTGTGCGACTCCGATCGATCGCTCGAGAGGTCATAGAGTTCCCACGGGTCTCCCTTGGCGGCGACGAGTTTCCAATCGCCCGCGCGGATCGCCCGGTTGTCTTCATGCAGCCACCAGACGTAGTCCCGCTCGCCGGCCGCTTTGCCGGTGAGCGCGGCCGCAAAGCTTCGGCCTTGCAGCGGCGGCACGGCGAAACCTTCGCGATCTTTCGGCAAAGTTACGCCGGCCAATTCCAGCGCCGTCGGTACGAAGTCGACCACGTGACCCACGTCGCTGCGCAGTTCGCCGCGAGCGGCGATTCCTTTCGGCCAATGCGCCACCAGCGGCGTGCTGACTCCGCCTTCATGGACCCAGGTCTTGTGCCGACGATGCGGCGTGTTTGCGACAGTCGACCAGCCGGGGCCGAGGCACAGATACGTCGCTTCCGAACCGGGCGCGGCCTGCGGGTCGTGACCGGACCCGCGAACCATGATCTCGGCGCTCGCGCCGTTGTCGCTGGCGAAGAGAATGAGCGTATCTTCGAAGGCGTTCATCGCCTTGAGTTGCGCAATGATGCGGCCGATCTCGCGGTCCATCACGTCGACCATCGCCGCGTGCACGGCCATTTTCGCCGCTTGAAACTCTTGCTGCTCGGCCGTGAGCGAATCCCACGGCAGCGGCAAGTTCACTTCGCCGGGCCCGAGGATCTTCATCGCATCGGGAAACGGATACGGCGGCCCCAGGTCGCGCTCCGGTTGTGAGAGTTCGCAGGACACCAAGCCTTTCCCCTTCATGCGTTCGTAACGGGCGGTGCGAATTTTCTCCCAGCCTTGCTTGTAGAGGTCTCGATAGCGGGCCACGTCTTCGGCCGGCGCGTGCAGCGGAAAGTGGGGCGATGTGAATGCCACGTAACTGAAGAACGGCTTCCCTGCGTGCTCCGCCGCGTGTTGCTGCAAGTGTTCGATCGCATAATCGGCAATCGTCGTCGTGACGTACTTCGGCTGATCGGCGGGCGTCGGCGGGAGCGGCTTGTCGTCGACGAGGTGCTTTTGCGGCGTGAAAAAATGATTGTGATCTTCCAGCGCGTACGAGTGCTCAAATCCGGTCGGGAGCACCGGTCCGACCAGATGCCACTTGCCGCTGTGGTAAGAGCGATATCCGGCCGGCTTAAGCAACTCGGGCAACAGCCCGACCCAGCGCGGCCGTGAACCGCGCCCGCCGGCTTTGTAGGCCGTGTCGCTCTTCGTGGATTGCGCGTAGTAGCCGCTCAGCAAAGCGTTCCGCGTCGGCCAGCAGCGAGCCGTGTTGTAGAACTGCGTGAACCGAAGGCCGTCTTTCGCCAGCGCGTCGAGATTCGGCGTGGCGATCTCGCCGCCGTAGCAGCCGAGATCGGAATATCCCAGATCGTCCGCGAGGATGAAAACGATGTTCGGTTTCGGCGGCGAGGTTTCCGCAGCGTCGGTTCGTGTCGCTTGAACGAACGCCGCCGCACCGAGCAGGAGCAGCAGCGTAGTCCGTTTGACGGGGGAGCGAAGCCGAGCGTTGGGCGATGTCGGGCGCGATGTTACGGACATGGGCGTTCTCGCGACGGAGATGTTCGGAAGCGGGCGATCGTGCGGCCGTAAAGGGGAGATGCGCCGCAGGCCGATAATATCGGGCCGTGGAATCGCGGGGTCAACTTCGAGCGCGATGCCGCGCGCCGTGGAGGCTGCGGCACGTTTTCTTATCCCGTCGTCGTCGTGTCGCGGTATGATGTCGCGGTTGCAGGCTCCGCGAGCCTGCTGCCTTGTGCGCCCGCTTGCCGCCGTCCTCTTTGAGACCTCTTCGCACGGAAGACTTGTTCATGCCCGAAATCAGTTTCTCCCTCGTCACGTCGCAGACGCAAAAGCAGTGCAAGAACCTGCAAATCGGCGACGTGGAGGCCGTGATCGACGTCACCGGACCGTTCAACGACGTCAGCTCGCTGCAAAAGCTGCGCGACGGCGTGAGCACGTCTTTCGAAGCGCATCGCAAGAACCTAGCCGAGCTGATCCTGAAGCACGATGAATTGATCGGCGAAGCGGAAAGCGAATCCGAGCGCGACAAGCTGATGAAGACTTGTCGTCAGCAGCAAGAAGCCGCGATGAAGCGCATCGAAAAGGTGCTGCAGGAAAAGATGGACGCGATCAAGCAGAAGCTCTCCGAGGGAGCCAAAGCCGAGATCATCAAAGACACGCAGTTCAAAGTTTCGCTGACGTGGTCGCTCTACAAGCTCACCAAGACGGTGCTCAGTTTCATTCCGAGCTCGAATCCCAACGCCCAGCAAGAATCGCCGGACGTGCTGTCGGTCGTCAAAGACATCTACGATTCTTTGAAAGAGCTGGTCAAGCTAACCCGCGGGCTGTGGGAATACATTCAGTCGGAGCAAGATGTCCGATCGCAGATCGAGGCGACCCGCAAAACGATTCGGTCTACGAAAGGGAAGCCGACGGAAAGCCAAGTCGACAAGCTCGAATCGCAACTTAAGGCGCACGGCATCAAGATCGCGGCGTTGGAGAAGTCGGCTCGTGAAATGGCCAAAGAGTTGGAACGGTTGTTGAAGGAATCGGAAGCCGGCGGCAAGGAAGTGGCCCGCGACATGGAAGGGGTCATCGACGAGTGCATCAAAGCGGTGATTCGGATCAACGAAGGTGTGGAGAAGGCGCAGGACTACCATCAACGATCGCAAGACGCCCTGCGCGACGCGCGGAAGAAGGCGATCAAAGATCCGTCGAGCATTTGGGATATCTTCACGAAGATCGACGAGTGGTACGAAACGGTCGACGACTGGTTCAACAAGCACAAAGTGAAGAACTTTGAAGAGCAGTTGGAATATCAGATGGACAACATGGTGAAGCAGTTCGAGCAGCTCAAGTAAGGGGGCCGGCGATGTCGCGATTCGGCGTGGTTCTCTGTTCGCGCGGCGCTAGCGTACTTCGCGTGTTCGCCCGCTGAATCGGCCGCGGCCGAAGCGACTTCGCTTGTTCGTAGCGGTCGCGCATGTTTCGACGTCGTCGTCGGGCCGCAATCCGGCGAGCGCACTGAAGCAGGCCGCGGCAAGCTTGGCCGAGTATCTCACGAAGATCAGCGGCGCGGAGTTCCGTGTTGCGCAAGGCGACGGGCTGCAAGGTATGGCCGTCGGCACTGTCGGCGACTTTCCCAAGCTCGGCTTTACCGCACCTTGGAAAGCAGGCGAACCGATTCAGCGCGAAAACTACGTGCTCCGTTCGCATGCCGACGGCGTCTGGCTGCTCGGCGCGACGGAGCAGGCCGCGGAGCATGCCGTGTGGGATCTGCTGCACAGATTGGGCTATCGGCAGTTCTTCCCGGGCCCGACGTGGGAAGTCGTCCCGCAGGTGCCGGAACCGGCGATTGCCGTCGACGTGCACGAGCATCCGGATTACTACGCCCGTCGCATCTGGTACGGCGGCGGCATCGGCGCTTGGAGCGCTCCGCATTATGCAGCGTGGCGGGCTCGCAATCGGGCTCAGCAAGGGATCGACGTTCCGAGCGGCCACGCTTACGACGCGATTCTGCGGCACAACAAGGCCGTGTTCGACGCACATCCGGAGTATCTCGGACTCTGGGAAGGAAAGCGGCAGTCGACGAAGTTTTGCATCTCGAACCCGGCGGTACGGCGCTTGGTGGCGGATAATGCCTTGCGTCTCCTGGCCGCCGATCCGCAATTGCAGGGCGTTTCCGTCGATCCGAGCGACGGCGGCCATTGGTGCCAATGCGAAGCGTGCGCGGCGCTGGGAAGCGTGACGAATCGTGCGGTGACGCTGGCCAATGAAACCGCCGCCGCCGTCACCGCCGCACATCCCGACAAGTGGGTCGCGATGTACGCCTACAACGAGCACGCCGCGTCGCCGACGATCGACGTGCACCCGCGCGTGATCATCAACGTTGCGACGGCGTTTATCAAAGGCGGAGAGACGGTCGAGCAACTTTTGGCCGGCTGGCAAGCGCGCGGAGCGACCGTGGGCATTCGTGAGTATTACAGCGTGCATCCGTGGGATCGCGATCTGCCGGGACGTGCCCGCGGCGGCAATCTCACGTATTTGGCCGACGTCATTCCCAAGCACCATGCGCTCGGGGCCCGGTTTCTCTCGGCCGAGTCGAGCGACAATTGGGCGCCCAACGGATTGGGCTACTACGCCGCGGCGCGGATGTTGTGGGACGTAGAGGAGGCCAAACAAATCGACGCGATTCGCGAGGATTTTCTAACCCGCAGTTTTCAAGCCGCCGCACCGGCGATGCGCCGGTTCTACGAATTCTTGGATACCCACCGCAAGCCGCTCTTGAGCGACGATCTGCTCGGCCGCATGTATCGCACGCTTGAGGAAGCTCGCTCCGTCGAACCGGATGCGAAGGTGCAGGCTCGGCTCAATGACCTCGTACTCTACACGCGATATTGCGAACTTTGGCAAGACTACGAAACGGCGGCCGGCAAGCCGCGGCAGGCGGCTTTCGAAGCCCTGGCTCGTCACGCGCTGCGGATGCGCGGCACGCTTATGATTCACACGCTCGGGCTCTTGCGCGACGTGCCGAAACGCGATCGGCAACTCGTCGTGCCCGCCGAAGCCCATCCGAAAACGCCGGACGAACGCAACCCTTGGCTCGACCCGAAGCCTTTCGCGGCCGAGGAGATCGCCCGGTTCTCGACCGACGGCATCGCGCGGCGCAAGCTGCTCGACTTCACCCCCGTTTCTTTCAGCGACGACTTGGTGCCGGCCGCGCCGCTCAAGTTGCCCGTCGTGCGCCGGGGTCGATGGGGTTGTTTAGTCGCGGCGAGCGAACTTATCACACTTGGATCGAAAATCCGCCGGCCGAGATTCCGCTCGTCGTTCGTACCGGCTTGGTTTATCAGAGCCAAGGGAACGCGCGATTGACGCTCTTTCCGCGCGCCGAAGTCGAGCTCAAAAGCACGGCCGAGTTTCAGACGCCTCCCGATCGTGAACCGCACGACGTGACGTTTTCCACGACGTACGCCGGGGCGCATCGTATCGTGGTGTTCGATCGCACGGCGGGGACCTCCGTCTCATGGCCCGACGGCACGCCGATGACGGTCGTTTCCGGAATCGATCAACCGGCGCGTTTCAACGGCCGCTGGAAGTTGTCGTTCTACGTACCGCGCGGCACGAAGGTCGTCGGCGGGTTTTCCGGCGGCGAGGGGAAATTGCTCGACGCCGACGACAAGGAAATCCACGCGTTCTCGCGCACTCCCGGCTACTTCAGCATACCGGTGCCGGAAGGACACGACGGCCGCTTGTGGACGTTCGCCCACAGCTCGGGCGAGCGGCACCTGATGACCGTGCCGCCGTGCTTGGCTCGCAATGCGGCTGAGCTACTGCTGCCGCGCGAAGTGGTGGAGCGCGATCGGCGTTGAGATGCCGAAATCTCTCGCTCCTGCCCCTCATCCCTAGCCCCTCTCCCGCAAGGGGAGAGGGGAAAAACCCGACGGCAACAGCTGCTTACTTCTCCAGCTTAATGAACGCCACGGCGTTGTGCGGGTTCATCGGGATGAGAAGCTGGTGCTGCTTCGAGTCGTAGCCCATCGAGGCGGCGCTCGGGATGCCGGCAGCGATGATTTCCGCCTTTTGGCCCGGCGCGATCTTCGACACGCTGCCGAACTTCACGCTGCTCACATACTTCGTGCCGTCGGCCAGGATGACGATGCCGTCGTTGCCACCTTCCGCCGCGTGCTCGGTCTTCACGAGCTTGCCGTCCGGGCTGAACGTGAGCACTGCGTTGTCGCCGACGTTGACCGAAACGATGTTGCCGTCGTTATCGATCGCCACGCCGTTGGGCAATTTGAGCGGAGCTCCTTCGACGAACACAGTTGCTTCGCCGCTTGGCGTGACTTTGAAAATGCGTTCCGGCGGACGCGTGTTCGACACGTACATCGTGCCGTCTTTTGCGACGCCGATGCCGTTGAGGAACGTGGCTCCTTCGACCGGATAAGCCCGGCCGGGTTGACCGGTCTTCATGTCGAACGTGCGGACGTGGTCGATGTCGGCCGTGTAGAGCACGCCGTTTTGGATGCAGCTTCCCAGCGGATGATTGAGGGTGAGGCCGTCGCGCGTGGCGCCGATCCACTTCGTGGTGTGTACGGTGCCGTCGGGATTGAGCAGCGAGACGTAGCCGTCGTTCTTTTGCTGATCTTCCGTGACGCCGGCGTTCATGACGACGATCAGGTTGCGCTCGGCATCGTACGTGACGCTTTCGGCGAAGCGGAAGCTGCCGAAGACTTTGACGTTCGCCGTCATCGTCACGAACTGGCCGGCCTCGTTCACCGTTCCCAGCGCCGTGCCGGCTTGAAAGTCTTTCGCCGGCGCAGCGGCCGGGGCTTGGGCAAAGGCCGCGCCGCCGCAAGAGAGCAGGGCGGCGCAAAGCGGAAGCAACGTGCGAATTTTCATGCGAAACTCCGGAAGGGTGTTCGAGGGCAGGCCGCGCCGGCAACGCCGCGGCGCAGGGCAGGGCGGAAGTTCCGCAAATCGTAACTTCGCCGCCGGCCGGAAGAAAGAGTCCGGGCTTGCGCCCCGCACCGGCCTACAGCGGCTGGTTTAACAAAGCCGCGGCAGGCGGCATGTAACAATTGCCGGTCGGCCGCGCTAGGAAAGGCGAAGGATGTTGTTCCCCTGATATTTGCCGCGAGGGCCGCTACGATGTTTGCCGCTCTGACAGCTCGCAATTCTTGGACCGCCGTGGTTTGCGATCGCTCGGTACCGTGCATGCTGGCCGGCGTGATGCTGCTCTTTGCCTTGGCCTTCAGCGGATAGAACGCTTGGGTCGCTTTCCGGCGAGCGACGAGGTTTATCCCCCGCCGCTCGCAAAGGCAATTACTGCACGAAGCTCGGATCCATCCAGAACGCTTCCCACACGTGACCGTCGAGGTCTTGGAAACTCCGTTCGTACATGAAGCCGTGATCGGCCGGTTCGCGGAATTTCTTGCCGCCCGCGGCGATCGCCGCATCGACCATCTTGTCGACTTCTTCCCGGCTGTCGTAGCTCAGCGCCAAAATCACTTCCGTGGTTTTCTTCGCATCGGCGACTTCTTGATGCGTGAACGTCTTGAACTTCTCGTGCGTCAACAGCATGGAGTAGATCTCCTCGCTGATGATCATGCAGGTCGCCGTTTCATCCGTGAACTGCGGGTTGAACTTGTAGCCGAGCTTCGTGAAAAACTCGATCGACTTGGCGAGGTCTCGGACGGGCAGATTGACGAAGATTTTGCGGGGCATGATTCGTGATTCCTTGAATGATGTCGTGCTTAATAGATTTGTCAGAACCGGCGCCGTCGCCGGCACGGCGAATTTGAAGGCGGCGTTCGTCTCTACGCTTCGAGCGGTAGCCAGACTTCCACTTTGCCTTTTGACTCCATCGTGAAATCTTCGGCGTAGCGCTCGATCCACGGAGCGTGCGCGAGCTTCAGCCCGCAGTCGGGAATCCATTGCGTGCAGATCTTCTCCAGCGTCGGCGGCAAGGTCGTGATATCTCCCGCGATCGTGAACACGGCATATCGCGCGACCGGCAACGAGAGAAGCTGCAGTCCCGCCGGAGCTTTCGCATCAGGCTTCACTTCCACCGCCGTCATGTACGTGAAGTTGCAATCTTTGTCTTGCTCCAAAGACACGCCGTAGCTGACTTTGCCGACCCGGCCCGGCACGCTTGCTTCTTGTTTCATGAAGCTTTCCCACTGCGCGGGAATCTCCTTCTCGGCCGTGGCTCGCGCGTAACGCTGTTGCACGCCGGCCAAGGTGTGCGCCGGCTTGTCTTCGAAACGGATCGCGCCCAGCCCGAGAGTTTCGGCTCGTAGGCTCGCCTCTTGTTCGCGGAGCTCCGGCGTGAATTCGGCGCCGAAATCCTCGGCGGAGAAGATCGGGCGAATCTCGACTTCGCACGCGTCCTCATGCGGGTTCGGGCAGCGTTTGAGCCAATCGACGGCTTCTTGCATCGACTTCACCTTCCAGATCCAGTAACCGGCGATGAGCTCCTTGGTTTCCGCGAACGGTCCGTCCGTCACGGTGCGCTCCTTGCCGCGGAAGCCGACCCGCACTCCTTTGCTGCTCGGGTGCAGGCCTTCGCCGGCGAGCATGATGCCGGCCTTCACCAGTTGCTCGTTGTACGCTCCCATCTCGCGGAGCAATTGCTCGCTCGGCATCTCGCCGGCTTCCGAGGCTTTGCTCGCTTTGACGACGACCATGACTTTCATGTTGCGAATCTCCTGACGATTGCTGACGAATCGGTAAGTGTCGTGAATGCAGAAAATGTCCGTGGAATTCGGTCGTGTGTGTTGCGCCTGACGATCGTCGCCTTGCGCTCGGTATTAACCGTGAATTGTTAGCCGTAAGTCGGCTTCTGCGGCCAGCCCGGCGGCGAGTCTTCGAAGTCTTCCTGCCGTCCGTACGGCGTGACGTCGAGCAGTCGGTAGGCGTCGTTGAGACTTTCGCAGCCGCGAGCGTAGGCGGAGTAGGTGTGAAACAAGTCGTTTTCTAAACGGAAGAATACGCTCAGGCCGTGCGATTCTCCTTCGAGAAACCAGGGCTCGTCTCCCTTGCGAGACGTGAGTTCCGCTTCGTCGCGGAAGTTGTATTCCAGCGGCGCCTTGGTGCGATCGAGCGTGACATGAAAGTCATAGTTGAAATCAGATCCGAACGATGAAACCCAGGTGCGGTTCCAGCCGCGCTCCTTCTTGTATTTCTCGAGCTTTTCCAGCGGCGCTCGCGAGACGAGAACGTAGGCCGTGTCGCGCTTGGCGAGCATGCCGAGGTCACCAAGCGAATCAACGAGCTGCGTGCAGCCGGGGCAGCCTTTGTCCCACTTCGGGTCGAACATGAAGTGGTAAACGATGAGCTGCCGTTTGCCGTCGAACAGATCAAGCAGGCTCACTTTGCCGCGCGGCGCGGCGAACTCGTATTTCTTTTCGAGCTTGACCATGGGCAAGCGACGGCGGGCCGCGTTGAGCGCGTCGTATTGCTTGGTCAGTTCCTTCTCGCGGGCCAACAACTTCTTGCGCTCGGCGAGCCAGGCTTCGCGGCCGACGATCGGCGGGTGTGCGACGTGCGACATGATGATTTCTCCTCCGTTCGGCGAGCGGCGGACATCAGCGTTCCGCCGGCGTTCGCGTTCTTTCGCCCGTGACGTGGCTCAAGAATGAAACAAAGTTCTTAATCTCGGCAGGCGACGCAGCATCATGCGGGCGGTCATGTAGACGAGCGAGCCGACGCAGAGCGAGATGATGAGGTAACGCGAGTAGCCGGCCGTGGTGAGCGAGAGGCCCATGCCCGTGGCCATCGCGAAGTAGGCGGCGAAACAGGCCGGGCATTTCGGCACGACGGCCAGCGTCGCGGCCGGCACTATCCAACCGGCGGCCGTGCGCACATATTCCTGCGTTGCGGCGATCGGCTCCCTCCCGGCGTTTACAGGAGTTTCTTCCTCCCGACGATAACAACACGGCGCGCCGATGATCTTCCTCGTTTCTCGCTCATCAGCTTCAAGTTTGGTTTTAAGAATAGAAAAGTCGCAGTCGACGTACTTCGCAGTTAGTCCGCAGCAGACGCCGTGGCTCGCACCGGCGGTTGCGGCAGGTTGTCCAATTCGACGACCGGACGCACTTCCACGGTTCCCTTTCGGGCGCCGGGGATGCGCTTCGCCACGGCCAACGCTTCATCGAGATCGGCGACGTCAATCAGAAAGTAGCCGCCGAGTGCTTCCGTGGTTTCCGCAAACGGCCCGTCGGTCATGAGCGGCTTGCCGTTGCGAATTTTCACGCTCGTCGCGGTCGACACCGGATGCAACGGCGACGCTCCGAGATATTTGCCCTGCGCCGCCAACTCGTGGCACAGTTCGACCGACTCCGCTACGCATTCGGCCCGTTCGTCCGGAGTGTAGGCATCGTCGGTGCTGTAAATGAGCAGCATGTATTTCATGGCGTCGTTCCTCTTAGAGAAAGGCAAATTGGCAACCGACCGTCGTCCCGCGTCACCCTCATCCGGCTCTCGGCCGGTCGACTCTCGAAGGAGGCGACCGGCAACGCATCTCCCGAAGGAGAAGGTTTTCACCTCGCTGACTGAGAACCTACTTCTTCCGACGCACCTTGTTGTTCATGAATTGCGTCCACTTCCCGTCGTCGCCTTTGATTTGCGACAAGAAGTTCCAGTGGTCCTTGTCGACGAACTCGATGATGTCTTCGTACTCGGCCGTTCCTTCCCCTTCCCACTTCGGGCCGGTGGCGGCCAGCACGAGCCGCTTCTTATCGGCGCTGAGCGTGCCGGTGTAGACCCAGAGATTCGCCATCATCGAAGCGATGAACGTGCCTGGGAACTTGCCAAGCTTCGGGTCGTAGCCGACCGACATGATGCTGCGATGCTCCGTGCCGTCGGGGCCCGGGCCGACCATTTCGCTGACGATCCACAACCCGCCGAGCGAGCGCGTGCTAACGGTCGATTCCGATTTCATCGGCGGCTGATCCGGGCCCGGCGAACACTCTTGTTCCATGATCCACTCGCCCAGGAGTTGATCGAGAATTTTGTGTTCTTCTTGCGGCTGGCTGAACATGGTGCGTGCTCCTTCATCCTGATCGTGGTTAAGCGTCAACTCTCGTTTCGTTTCAACACCCGTTAGTCGAGCGACCCGGCGGCCGTTCGACATTCATCTCGAAAAATTCTCCGAATCGTTGCGGGCTGCAACGTTCAGGCCAATTCGGCCAGCCGGCGCTGCAAATACCGGCGTTCCGGTTCTTGTTGGGCCAGCGCCAGAGCCTGTTCGTAAGCCGTTTGAGCGTCAGCGGTTCGGCCGAGCCTGCGACAAAAGTCGGCCCGCGCCGCGTGAGCCAGATGATATTTGTTCAACTCCCCGCGTCGGAGGATTTCGTCGACGAGCGCCAAGCCGGCCGCCGGGCCGTCGCGCATGGCCACGGCCACCGCGCGGTTGAGCTCCACAATGGGCGACTGACCGTCGCCGAGGAGTACGTCGTAGAGCGCGACGATCTGGCCCCAGTCGGTCGCCGCGGCCGTTGCGGCGGCGGCATGCACGGCCGAAATCGCGGCCTGCACCGTGTAAGGGCCGAATGCTCGCGTCGCCAGCGCCCGTTCTACGAGCGTATTCCCTTCGGCAATGTGCGTCCGATTCCAGAGCCCACGGTCTTGGTCCTCAAGCAACACGATATCTCCGTCGGCCGTCGTGCGGGCCGTGCGTCGCGATTCGTGCAGCAGCATCAGCGCCAGCAAGCCGAGTACTTCCGGCTCAGGCAATAGTTCCGCGACCAATCGGCCGAGCCGGATAGCTTCGCCCGAAAGATCGGGTCGGGTATGCGCATCGCCCGACGACGCGGAATACCCTTCGTTGAACACCAAGTAAATCACGGCCAGCACGGAGTTCAGTCGCTCGGCAAACTCCTGCGCCTCGGGCACGACGAAGGGAATGCCGGCGTCGCGAATCTTCGTCTTGGCCCGCACGATGCGTTGCGCCATCGTCGTGGGCGACGTGAGAAACGCGGTCGCAATCTGTTCGGTCGTCAGCCCGCAAACCTCGCGCAGCGTCATCGCCACTTGCGCGTCGGCCGAAAGCGCCGGGTGGCAACAGGTGAACACCAGCCGCAAGCGGTCGTCTTCAATTTCGCGCGAGGCCCGCTGCGCGTTGACCTTCTCGATCTCTTCAATTCGCTGCGCCACCTGCTCGCGCACGTCTTGCGAATGCACGCGCCGCCGCAGCGCATCAATGGCTTTGAACCGGCCGGTCGAAACGAGCCACGCCCGCGGATTGTCGGGGAGGCCGTAATGTCGCCATTGGTCGACGGCCGCCGCGAACGCTTCGCCGAGCGCTTCTTCGGCCAAGTCGAAATCACGGAGCAACCGCACCAGCGACGAGAACACGCGCCGAGACTCGCGGGCATAGAGGTCGCTGACGAAGGCGTCGATATCCGCCGCCGGCACGGATTGTGGCGCCGCGTCGGTTTCGGCTGCGGCGTTCGTCGTAAGGTCGGGCGTCATGCCGGCGATCCTAGCAGAGGCTTTGCGTCACATCCGCACACGGCAAAGTGTACAAAAGTATATCGACGTGTCGAGGCCCCGACTTCACTCACAGTAGTCTCCGCGAGTTTGCCGGAAATGCCGATTCTAGGGGCGTGCATACGACGATGAACCTGAAGAGATGTCGCACCGACGTAAGGTGTTTGCCCCTGCGACGTTTCAGCCTGATTTACACTACTGAGTTTCGGAGCCCAACATGTTGCGGAGCCGCCCGATGCGCTCGCTCGTCGCCCTGACGACGGCCGCTGCGCGACCGGTCTTCCGCCGACGGCCTTCCCGCCGAGGTTTGATTCTTCTCGCTCTGAGTCTGGCGACGGCACACGCCGAGCCCGCTCTTTCGCAACAGCCGCAACTGTTCGCACCACAAACGTTCGAAGCCCCTGCGCTTGTCGAGCCGGCGTCCGCCGAACCGACGCTGCTCTTAGAAGCTTCTCCGCTTCCCGTAACTCCGAACACCGGCGGCTTCAGCGATCCTCCGTTCGCCGGCGTACCGACGAGCTACGCCGATACGATGGCCGCCCCTGCGCGCTCGTCCGATCCCATCGTCGCCGACTTGCAGAAGCGACTCGCCGACGTCGAAGGGCAGCTCAAGAAGCGCGATGACGCCGACAAGAAAGCCGCGGCCAAGAAAGCGGCCGAAGAATTTCCGTCGCACAAGATCACCGGCTTCACCCAGCTCGATACCGGCTTCTTCGATCAAGACGCGCGCAACATCGCCACGGTCGGCGATATGCAAAACGGCACCGGCTTTCGTCGGGCTCGGCTCGCCGTCACCGGCAAGGTCCGCGAGTTCACCGCGTATCAACTCGAAGTCGATTTCGCCACGGCCGGTCGGCCGAGCTTCTTCGATTGCTGGGTTGAGCAGAGCAACTTGCCGCGCTTCGGCGCCGTGAAGGTCGGCCAATTCTGCCAACCGTTCAGCATCGATTCGCTCACCGGCTTCCGCAACCTCACGTTTCTCGAGCGGTCGCTGCCGTTCTTGGCGATGGTGCCGTTCCGCCGCGTCGGCGTTCAGTCGGCCAATCTCTCCGAAGATGAGATGACGCAGTGGACGTACTCCGTCTTCCGCACCGGCGGCTTCTCCAACGCGCCGCTCGGCGACGATCGCTTCGCCACCGACATCGGCGACGTCGGCGGCGTGTCGTTCTCGGCCCGCGCCACGCACCTCTTGCAATACGACGATCAGGCCGACGATCGCTACCTCTGGCATGTCGGCGCGGCGTACGATTACAGCTTGCTCGGCGCGAACGACGCCATCGGCTCCGGCGCGGCGGGCAACACCGGCAGCCCGCGGCCGTTTTATCAGGCCCGCACGAATCCCGAGTTCGGCACGCTCGGTTATCCGGAATTTCCCTCGAGCTTCGGGCCCGGCGGCGCGGCCAACGGTACGCCGTCGTTCGTCGATTCGGGCGCTACTTGGCGAGCTACTTCAACCTGTTCGGTTTGGAAACCGTCTGGCAACACGGCCCGTGGGGTGCGCAAGCCGAGTTCATGGCGACGGTCGTCGAAAGCGCCGTCGGTCCGATTCTCTATCACGGCGCCTACGGGCAACTCGCCTACCGTTTGACGGGCGAACATCGCGTGTACGACAAGAAGCAGGCCGTGCTGACGAAGCTCAATCCGTTCACGGAATTCTTCTCGCTGAAGAACGGCATCTGCGGCTGGGGCGCGTGGGAAGTGGCCGCGCGTTATTCGTACGTCGACCTCCGCAACCCGGCCTCGCTCAACGGCAACTATTACGTGGCCGCGACGAACACGTTCACCGGCACGAGCAACGCGGGCAACGGCATGCTGCAAGACGTGACGCTCGGCCTGACGTGGTTCTTGAACGTGCACGCCAAGGTGCAGTTCAACTGGATCCACGCCATGCTCGACAACACCACGACCGGCAACAGCACGGCGAACCTGTTTGTGAGCCGCGTGCAGGTGGACTTCTAAGAGTGCGACGATGAGTCGTCGCAGCGTGGTCCAGACCACGCTGCGGGCTAGTACGTGAAATCGACGTAAGTACCGATTCACTTGCGCGACTTACGTCGACGGTTATGGGCGCACTGCGCCCATAACTCGAGTTAAAGGCGCACCCCTTGTAGGTTTGGCACATGTGCGCCCATAAGTCCGAGTTATGGGCGCACCCCCTAGGAGCGAATCGACGTAAGTCTCGATTCGCTTGCGCGACTTACGTCAATTCTTAGACCACGGAGAACGAGTCGATTTCTCCCTTCTCCCCTCGTGGGAGAAGGTGCCGCGAAGCGGCGGATGAGGGGGCCGACCCTCCATCTCAACGCCGTAAGTCTCGGAAGCGTAGAGACTCCGGTCGCTCACGCTCCCGGCTCGCTGTTCGCGTCGCTCAATCCACAACAAATTACCAAAGAACCAACCCCGCATTTTCCACTTTTGCGGTGTCCGTTCCAGCGCATTTTCGGCCGGCCGAAAGAACGCTTGACGACCGTAACAGGTCGCGAATGACCGACGTTTCCGGCCTGCCGCAAGGAGGCTACTTCTTCAGGTTCGGCTTCACCGCCGCCGGTTCGTTCCAAGGGTCGATAAACACCGGCTCGCTATAGCGATCATGGTGGCGGACCCAGTTCATGCCTTCGCCCCTGGCTTCTTGGCGGCCGAGCGGTGAGGCGTCGAGCAGGTTGTAGACGTTCAGAAAGATGTCGAGTCCGCGGGCGTACGTGGAATACGTGTGGTAGATCGTGCCGTCGTCGTCGCGGACGAACGCGCTCAGGCCCGGCAGGTCCGTGATCGGATACGGTCCCGTCGCGTAGTTGTAAGTCGACCGGCCCGACTCCAGTTCTTCGACCGTGAAGTACACGCCGTAGTCGCTGTTGAAATCGTTGTCGCCGGAGGAAACCCACGGCATTTGCCAACCCATTCGCTCGCGGAAGGCCAGAATCTTGTCGATGGGAGCCCGCGAGACGCACGTCATGCTCGTGTCGCGATGCGCGAGGTGCACGAGCGTCGGATCGAAGTGATCGACCAAGAGCGAGCAGGACTTGCACCCTTGCGACCACTCCGGGGCGAACATGAAGTGGTAGACCAAGAGTTGCCGGCGGCCTGCGAAGAGGTCGGCCAGCGTTTGCGGGCCGCTCGGGCCGGCGAACACATAGTTTTTCTCGACTCGCACCCAGGGCAATTCACGGCGCTTTTGCGCGAGCGCTTCGCGGTGGTGCGTGAATTCTTTTTCTTCCCGGAGGAGTTGCTTGCGCTGTTCGAGCCATTGCTCGCGCGAGGCGACTTCGTGAGACGTGGTCATGGCGAGGGTCCTAAAGAGATGCGTGTATCGAACGGCTCTATTTCTTGGCGGCGGCTGCGGCCCGCGTGCCGATTCGTTTCAGGCATGCGCTCCAACCGGAGTTCACCCCTTGGCGATGTTCGGGATCGATCAGGCCGATCGAGGTGTGCGTGAACGTGAGTTTCGCGCCGTCTCCTTCCGCGCGGAGGCGATATTGCACGTGATTGCTCGCGGCGTACGACATGAAGAGCGGGCCCGAGATTTCGATGAGCGTCGGCGGCTTGATCACCTGCACGTGGCCCCAAAAGTGGCCGGCTTGATTGCCGAGATCGCGGAACCAGCGACCGCCCGGCCAAGCTTCGAGCACCATCGGCATCGGTTTGTCGCCGGGGGCGAACTCGGAGCCGAGTTCCAACAGTAGGGCTTCGTAGGCGATCTCCAGCGGCGCGGCGATCAACGTTTCTTGCACGATTCGCAGATGTTGCACGGCTTCGGGTTCGGCGGAGGCGACCATGAGAGAATCTCCCGTGTGGGCACGCGATCTGATGATTTGAGAAATGCGGAAATTGCGTCAATCGGCGTCGTTGGATCCGGAACGTTTCTGTTTGCGTTCGGCCGCGAGGCGCTCCGCGCTGCTTGATCCGATCCAGGTGCTGCGACCAAAGACGCTCGAACGGTTTGACCCAATCGTGCACCGGCTTGAGCGCCGCGGCGTTGAGCGAATAGAGCCGGCTTTTGCCGACCCGATTCACGGCGACGACGCCGACGAGTGCGCAAGACGCCGAGATGCTTCGACACGGCCGGCTGGGCCAGCTCCGTGGCCTCGACCAACTCGCCGACGCTCCGACGGCGTCCGTCGGCCAGCAGAGCGATGATTTCCCGACGCCGCGGTTCGGCGACGGCGTTGAAGACGTCGGACGTGGTGGAAGCACGAGCCATGGCGAAATAGTGTTCCTATATAGGAATATGTCAAGAGGCGAATTTTGATCAGGAGACGGAGCGTGGCGCTAGCGAGATTCGTGAGCCGTGGTTACGAGCGCCGCGAGTTCTTCGACGAGTCGTCCCGGCGAGCGGTCGCGGTGGCGTAAGAGGCAGAGCGTGCGTTTGGGGGCGTCGTCGCCGAGGCTTTTGTAGACGATGCCTTTGTTGGCCGCCGGGCCGAGCGTCGCCATCTGCGGCACGAGCGACAGGCCTTGGCCGAGGGCGACCATCGATTGCACGGTGAGGAGCTGAGCCGTGCGGCAGGTGACCGTCGGTTGGAATTTACGATCGCGGCAAAAGCTCACGACCTGTTCGCCGAGGCAGTGCGTTTCATCGAGCAGGACGAACGACTGGTCGGCGATGTCGGCCGCGGAAAGTTTGCGACGTTTGGCAGCGAGCGGATGTTTGGCCGGCAAGGCGACGAACAGTTCTTCCGTGAAGAGCGGTTCCACGACGAGTCGCGGCTCTTCGATCGGCAGCGCCGCGATGCCGAGATCGATTTCGCCGGCGACGACGGCCTGCACGATGCCGGCCGTGAAATCTTCGCGGACCGTGAGCTTCGCTTCGGCAAACTTACGCGTAAACGTTCGCAAGATCGGCGGCAGCAGATACGGGGCGACGGTCAGAATGGCCCCGATGCTCGCCGGCCCGTGCTGCCATTGGTCGGCGGCCCGCAAGGAGTCGCGAGCCGCGTTGGCCGCCGTGAGCACGCGCATCGCATGTTCGTAAAACGTGCGGCCGGCCGGAGTGAGGCGAACGTTGCGACCGAGCCGTTCGAAGAGCGGCGCACCAAGCTCGTTCTCTAGCTTGATGATCGCCTGACTCAACGACGGTTGCGACACCAGCGAACGCTCGGCGGCCCTGGTGAAGTTCAACAGTTCGGCGACGGCCGTGAAGTAGCGAAGTTGATCGAGTTCCACGGGAGAAGTGGGGAGTGATGAGTGGCGAGTGGCGCGACGGAATGCGATAAGCGTTAACTATCGCATTATACGCAGCCATAGTTTTACGGAATGGCGTCGTCGGTGTTTTCGTCTCGCCACTCATCACTCGCCACACGCCACTTCCACGCCTAATTCAGTTCCGGCGGCAAATTGCCGTAGCTCCAGCCGCTGCCGGCGCGGAACGGCGGGGCCGGGCCTCGCGTCGGCGTCGGACCGGGGGTGAGTTTGCGCGTCAGTTCGATGCCGGCGTTCATGATTTGCGTGCCTGCCGTCGGTTCGAGATTGCTGTAGTACGTGAGCCGGGTTTCGTAGCCGCCGCCGTGAGGGCCGAGCGCTTCCTCGGTCGGCACGTACCCGACGATGCCGTTGGCCAGTTCGACCGGAAACGTGAATGCGAACGGGCTGCCTTTCTTGATGCCGAGCCCGTACTCGACGAAGTACTCGGCCGGATTCGACACGAACACGGCCGGCCCGATCTGAATCGCCTGCACTTCGACGTCGACCCGCGGCTCCTTTTGGATCACGGAGTCGAGCAGCACGATCTCTTTCGCAAAGGTCCATTCGGTGGCGTCTTGCTTGTCCGGTCCGCGGCGCACGATGTCCCAAGAGGCTTTGACGCGCTCGGGCCGCGGCACGCGCCGGCCGACGTTGATCGTCTTAAGTTCGACGGCCACCGGCCCGACCGCACCCGGCTCGACGGTGAGCAGCACCTTCACGGCTTCCGCGCCGACGCGCCCGCCGACGAACTTCGCCCATTGCTCCGGCTTGGGATTGGCGAACTTGCTGAGGTTGTCGACTTGCGTGATATCGCCGCAACAGCCGGCGGTGAACACGACGACCGCGTCTTTGCCGAAGAATCCTTGCACGGCTTGCTCGAGGTAACAGATGTAGTTGGCCGAGATGCCGCCGGGGCTCGTCGTCGCATGGCAGGCGAAGTTGACGACGCAGCCGAGCAGGTTCCCCTTTTCATCCCACGCGCCGATCACGCCGACTTCCGGATCGGTCGGTCCGGCGACTTCGACGATGTCCGGGTTGCCTTGCCGCGGGTGCGTCATGGAGAGGCCGTTCTTCATGCGAAAGCGACGATTGAACGCGACCTGATCTTCGATGCCTTTGCCGACGCCGACGAGCGCCGGCACACGAGCCGCATCGGCCGCGACGACGGCGTCGACCAATTGCTTCTCGACAAGCTTGAGATATTTCGGATCGGCGCACGACGTCTTGTTGTAGGCCAAGTCTTGCACTTCGGCCGAGGCGTGGTCGAACTCGCCGGGATACGCCATGCCGACCGGACCCGAACTATGCGAGTGCGAAGCGCCGATGAGGATCGACGTGGCGGGGATGCCGCAGCGCTTCTCGATTTCGGCGCGGACATTGAGCACCGTTTCCCGGCGGATGAGCAGGGCGTCAATGCCGACGACCGCGGCCCGCGTCTTGCCGTCGTCCCAGACCGAAGCCCGCACCTTGCACGGGTCGTGAAGCGTGCGATGGTACGACTTGCCGTAGCCGCCGGGTTGCTCCATGCCGATCTCCGGCGTAATGTCGCGCTCGGCAAAGCCGACCTTCAGCAACGCGGGCTTGGCAGGCGACGTGGCGGGAGCCGCAGGTTCGGCGGCGTTCGCTCCGGCGGGAGCGGAAAACATCGCCGCAACGAAAAGTGAACCCACAACGCAAATCATGATGGTGCGCATCAAGAGAATCTTTCGAGAAGGAGGCGGGCCCGGACGAGGTAGGCCGTGACGAGAGGGGCGGGCGGGAATCGCATTTTGCCCGAACTTGAGCGGATTTTCATCTGAAAATGCCGAAATTCGCTATGGCACGCGATTGGACTATGGCCGATTTGTTTCTATGATTTTGTAGCTGCCGCCCCGGAGGCGGAATGACCAAAGTCCAAACGCCAAGCATCAAACAAATCCAAAGCTCCAAATGACCTAAGCGACGTTAGCTCGGGTATTTGGTCATTGGAGTTTTGTTGGTTGTTTGGAATTTGGTGCTCGGTCATTGAAAATTGCCCGGCTCGTTTTTTGACGTTTTGCTTGTTTAGGGATCTGCACGATGGCCAAAACGGCCCCTCGTAAGAAGCTGCCGAAAGAACTCGCCGTCATCAACGCCGACAATTGCACCGGCTGCGAGTCGTGCCTTGAGGTCTGCCCGGTCGATTGCATCACGAAGATTCAGCAGTACGACCAGTTTCACAACCTGCAGAGCTGGTGCCAGATCGACATCGAGCGCTGCGTCGGCTGCGAAGTCTGCGTCCACATCCCGCAGAAGAAGACGAACCCGTACGAACTGACCGTCTGCCCGTGGGACGCCATCGAAATGGTGCCGACGGAGAAGGTGGCGCTCGCCGTGGCCGCGATGGGCGGTCCGCCGGAATACGTGGAAGCCAACTGGGATCGGCTCGTCAGCACGGCCCAGCACTTGGCCGAGATGAAGGTCGCTAGCGGCTAAACCACTTGGTGCAGCGATGGGAGCGGACCGTTTCGTTGCCTTCTATGGGATCCGATTTCAGATTCCCGGCGACGAAGTAGGGTGCGAGATCGTTGAAGATGAATCCGATCCGCGCATGATCGCCGCCAGAGAAGCCAAGCTGCAAACGTACATCGGCCGCCTAACCGATGGTGAGCCGTACTTCGTCTTGATCGGTCGTTCGCTCGGCTGTTTCGGCCATCAAGACAAGTTTCAAAACGCGATTGGCGACGAGGAGTTCGCCAAGCTATCGAGCGAAACACGCGAGCGACTTCAGCGCGCGGGCTTGCATGGCGAACCAGCCCTATTGTTTCAGTTCGAATCGCAGTACTAGATATTACGTTCCAGCCGGCTTCGTACCCGGGAACCATTCCACATGGTGATCGCCGTTGCGGCCGAAGTACGTCACGCGCCGGCCGCGTAGAAACGCGAAGTACCCTTGCACGCCGGCGGCCATCGCGCGGCGGGAGAAGTCGCGAAAATGCTGGCCGTTTTGCTGGCTGTCGAGAATCGCCGCGCGTAGACCCGTGAGATCAAGTTCTGCCGCCACGTCGGGCAAGCCTTCAAACGTGAGCGGCGTCACAACTCGGTCGCCGCGCTCGCCGTAGAACGATTTCGATCGGCCGACATAGTCGACGTGGTAATACTCCACTCCCGCGGCCGTGAGCATGGCCACGATTTCTGGAAACGGCTTCGTACCCGCGAGCGTAGCTTGGGCCGCTTCGAGAATGAGGTGGGTGTCCATGAATCCGTTCCCAGACGTTGTGTCGACGCGGAATGTTGCGAAGGGAGTTCTTTACAGAACTAGCCGCCGACCTTTTCGCAAACATCCATCATGTAGTCGATGCTGTCTTTGGCGAGCCGTTCGACGCCCGGCGCGTAATCGAACACTTCGACGCTGACCCAGCCGCGGTAATCGATTTCTCCAAACGCTTGGAAGATCGGCACGAAATCGAGTTCGCCCATGCCCGGACCGCGGAGATTCGGATCGTTCGCATGGAAGTGAACCATCTCGCGCCGGAACTGCCGGAGCAAATCGGGAATTGACGTCGGTTCGCTCGACATGGCTTTGCAATCAAGATGCAATCGGCAATGCGACGAGCCGACCATCTCGCACAGCTTCACGCCGTCGGCGGCCGTGTTCAAGAAGTTGCCGTCGGCAGGCCCGAGCGGTTCGACGGCGAGCGTTACGTCGAGTTGTTCCAGCACCGGCATGGCCGACGAGAGCACTTCGGTCGCGTAGCCCATCGCCTGATCCATCGTGACGTTCGGCAACAGATTGCGTTGCAGCGGCGAACCTAGCACCATCACCGAACCGCCCAGGTCGCGACAAAGCCGGGCCAACTCTTGCAGATACTCGGAGGTTTTGCGGCGCACGTCGGCGTCGGGCGTCGTGAGGTAGAAGCCGGTCGTTTTCGCCAACAGCCAGTGCAGGCCGATGATCTGCAGATCGGCCGCTTCCGCTTGCTTGCGAACTTCCGCACGTCGGGCCGCGCTGATCTCGCGAGCGTCCGTGTTGATCGTAAACGGCGCAATTTCCAGGCCGGTGTAGCCGCACTCCCGCGCGAAGGCGAAGGCCTTTTCAAACGGCCAGTCTTGGAAAGTTTCGTTGCAGATGGCGAATTTCATGGGGTTCCTCGGCCTGCGGTGTTTTCGGTAACATACCGTAGCGGCCGACCGCCGCAACCCGCCTAGCAGCATGCCACTGGTGGCTTGCCCACCAGTGCCATCGCGTGACGTTGATTTCCGAGCACTGGTGGACGAGCCACCAGTGGCACCCCGATCGTATTAACGATGACATTGCAATACGATCCGATCGCCGCCGTCGAGCACCTCGCAAAGCGCGATCGCAAATTAGCGAAAGTTATCCGTAGCGCCGGGCCGTTTACGCTTACGCCGCCGAAGCGCACGAGCCCTTACGAATCGTTATTGCGAGCGATCGTCGGGCAGCAACTCTCCGGCAAGGCCGCGGCGACGATTCACGGCCGCGTGCTCGCCTTGCACGCTCCGGCAAAGCGGCCGACTCCGCAACTCCTCGCCAAGCTCACGGACGAAGCGTTGCGCGGGGCCGGTCTTTCTCGAAACAAGTTGGCTGCGATGCGCGATTTGGCGACAAAAGCACTCGACGGCACGGTGCCGACCATGCGTAGGTTGCGCAAGCTGGACGACGAGGTGATCGTCGAGCAGTTGACGCAGGTACGCGGAGTCGGCGTGTGGACGGTGGAAATGCTGCTGATGTTCACCCTCGGCAGACCCGACGTATTACCGCTGGCCGACCTCGGCGTGCGGCAAGGTTTCATGCATACCTACGGACTTGAGGCCATGCCCACGGCCGACGAACTTACGGAGCACGCCGAAAAATGGCGGCCGTATCGTTCGGTCGGCAGTTGGTACATGTGGCGAGCCGTGGAATTGCATCGAAAGAATAAGAACCCGCAACCGAAATAACCCTGCCCAAGTAGCACGGAAGGATTGTCGCCATGGATCTCGCCGCGAAGTTTGAAGAAGGTTTGTCGTACGCCGATTTTCTTGCCAAATACGGCACGCCCGATCAGCAAGGGAAGTGGGCCCAGTATCACGCTTCGGTGAAGCTGAAGCCGGCGCAGGTGGAACTGCTGCAATCGTGGACGCGCGAGATGAAGGTGCTGGTCTTGGCCGGCGCATGGTGCGGAGATTGCGTGAATCAATGCCCGATGTTCGATCATTTCGCCCAGGCCGCGCCGGTGATCAAGCTCCGGTTCTTCGATCGCGACGCGCATCCCGACCTCGGCGCGATGCTCAGCGTTTGCGGCGGCGCACGGGTTCCGGTCGTGCTCTTCGTCAGCGAAGACAATTTTCAAGTCGGCATGTACGGCGATCGGACGCTGGCGAAGTATCGCCGGTTAGTCGCCGATCTGGACACCGGCCCGTCCTGCCCCACGGGAATTTTGCTCCCGGGCCAATCGGCCGACGACGCGGTCCTTCAAGACTGGCTCGACGAATTCGAACGCGTGCAATGGATCCTGCGCACCAGCGGAAGATTGCGAAAGCTGCACAACGACTAACCCTCGTCGCAAGCGAGAGCTCAGTTCGTCGCCTTGAGCAGCGTTTTGATCTTCTCGTCGATTTCCTTCGCCTTTTCCTTGGCTTCCGGCAGGGGCAAACCTTCCTTCACGCCGGGGCGTTTGTGTTTCGTCGCCGTAAGGTAGGCGTCGTGCATGAGGGCGAGTCGCTGCTCGATGAGCTTGAGAACTTCCGCGCCGTGAGGCTTCGCAGCGACCGCTGCTTCGCCGTCGGCGAACTTGTTCAAGCTTATCAGCTCCGACGCCAAGGTGCTCAAGAAACGACTTGGCGATCAGCCAATGGCCGAGGTTGTTCGGATGAACGCCGTCTTTGGCGACCGTGAATTCCGGGTCGGCCTTGCGACGCTCTAAGATGAAAGCCTTCATGGGGCCGTGGACGTCCACCACTTCCCAGCCGTCAGCACGCTTCGAGAGGAGCCAATTGCCGTAGGCCTCGAGGACTTCGTCGTAGCCTGCGTACGGCTTCGAATAGTCGTTGCCGCCGGCCGGAGCGACGCGGTCTTTGATCGGCAGTGCGTCGAACACCGGAGGCGTAAGATGCACCACGTGCTTCGCGCCGGCGGCGAAGCATTTCTTGCGCAGGAGCTCCATACCTTCGCGGTACTTCACGAAGCGCTCTTCTGCGAGCGGTTTGTAGATCCCGCAATTCATCCCGTAGCAGGCGACGACTACGTCCGGCTTCACCTCGGCCAGCACGCGCTCCAGGCGTTCGTGAACGTCCGGCCGCGGGAACTTGCCGCCGGCATGACCTTCTTCGGAAAGCCCTGAGACGGTTTCGCTGGAAAGCCCGCAGTTGATGAACTCAGGAAACGGCCCCTTAACCGTAACGAACAATCGGAAATACGCTTCCGTGTAGGCGACGTACTTACCGGAATGCGTGATGCTGTCGCCGAGAAACAGGACTCGGTTCGAACCTGCCGTGACAAGCGTGCCTTGCGCCTCGGCGAATCTGGCGGACAACAGCACCAAGGCGACGGCGATGAAGGAACGCATTTCAGATTCTCGCGGTTTGTCAAAGGCGGGCGGAGTCGACTAGGATGCGTCCGAGTCGGGGCCGAGTCAATCACCATCGGATCGAATCAAGGAAGGAGTCCGTCATGAGCAGCGTGCCGCCGGCCACGGTGAAGCAAGTGGAAGAAAGCGCCGCCGCCGGCAAGGTCGCCGAGATTTTTGCAGACATCAAGCGGACCAAAAACATCGACTTTGTGCCCGCCTTTTGGCGGACGCTGGCGACGTATCCGTTGCAGCTTGAAAACGTTTGGAACACGCTCAAGCGGCTCATGCATCCCGAGGCCGAAGGTCGCCAAGGGGCGCTCGATCCGCAAACTCGCGAAATCATCGCGCTGGTGGTTTCCGCCACCAACGGTTGCGCCTACTGCGTGAATTCCCACACGGCGGCGCTCCGCAAACTTGGCCTCTCGACGGAAGCTCTCGGCGAAGCGCTGGCGATCGCCGGCCTGTTCAACATGACGAATGCGTTGGCCGAAGGTTATCAGATTGAGCCCGACGTTCGACCGCCCGTGGAATAGGCAGACTCGTTTCCTACTCGAAGCCCGGCTGATTTCGCTCCGGCAGCATCGGGCCGTCGTCCATATCTTCCTCTTGTCGCTGCCCCGGCAGTTGCTGGCGGTCGATGATGTCCTGCCGTGTGACGAAGATCGCCTGCAGAGCGAACACAAAGAACAGGAGAAACGTCACCCAATATCGCCGAGCATCGTTCGCGCAGCGATCGAGATGCCGAGTACGACGAACCAGAGGCCGAAGAGCATCGTGTAGAACGAGCCGATTTCGCCCAGCCAAGGAGTGAGCATAAAGACGCCGCCGCGAAAGCCGAGCAATTGCCACTCCATCACCGGCACGTGAATTTCCAACCCGAGCCAACGGTACGGCGCGTCGAGAAAGTCGATCAGCAGTACCCGCAGTTCTTGAAAATCGAAGCCTGCGCCGTCGTCGCGCCCCATAGCTTGCATGATCGCCGGCAGTAGACCGGGCAGATACACGGCCAGCAAGTTCAGGAAGAAAAACGGCAGCAGCGGCTGGTGCTTCGGCGACTCTTTCGGCCGCGCGACCGGCGCAGGAGTCGGTGCCGTCGTCGTCTTGGCGGCGACGGGCTGCGCATCTTCCGGCGGCGTAGAAATCGGCTGGGGTTCGTTCATCGTCGGGTGCAAGCAAAGCGCGGCGTGTCGAGGCGGCAAGTCAAGTCGAACTTGCGGCAAACGACATCATAACGCGTTGCGAATTTTCGTCCCCCTATTCCGGGACGGCGAATCTTTTTTGCCGCCGGCTTGCCGCTTGCTAGGGGCCGCTTCTACAATTCAGGATTCTTTCGCCGCAACCGCGTAACGGATTGATAACAAACGCGAATGGCTGCCGATATCGTCATCAAAGGGGCACGCGAGCACAACCTGCGCGACGTGTCTCTCGCTCTGCCGCGCAATAAACTCATCTGTCTCACGGGCGTCAGCGGCAGCGGCAAAAGTTCGCTGGCGTTCGATACGCTGTATGCCGAAGGGCAACGACGTTACGTCGAAAGCCTTTCCAGCTTCGCCCGGCAGTTTTTGGGGCAGATGCCCAAGCCCGACGTCGATCTGATCTCGGGCTTGAGCCCGTCGATTTCGATTTCGCAGAAGACCAGCGGGCAGAACCCGCGGAGCACGGTCGGCACGATCACGGAGATCTACGACTATCTCCGCGTGCTGTTCGCCCGCACCGGCCAAGGACATTGCCCCAACTGCGGCAAGCCGATCACCGCGCAAACCCGCGAACAGATCATCGACCGGATCGGCGTGCTGGAGAGCGGCACGAAGTTTTCACTCTTCGCGCCGATCATCCGCGCCAAAAGGGCGAGCATCGCGACCTGTTTGAAGACTTGCTCAAGCAGGGCTTCGTACGGGCCCGGGTCGACGGCGAAGTCGTCTCGCTCAGTTCGCCGCCGTCGCTCGATCGGCAGATGCGGCACAACATCGAGGTCGTGGTCGACCGGCTCACGGCCGGCCCCGGCTTGCGCCACGTTTGGCGGAAGCCGTCGATCTGGCTTTGAAGATCGGCAAGGGAAATCTGATCGTCGCCCTGGAAACGGTCGGCAAAGACGCCGATCGTCCGGCCGGTTACGCGCCGCTGTTGGAAATGGCCGACGGCGAGGAAGCTCCCGAGGATGACGCCGACGAAGATGCGGAAGCCGAGGCCGAAGAAGCCGCGCCGAAGCGCAAAGCCAAGGGGGCTGCGCCACCGGCCGCAATCCGAACGACATTCACCTTTCGGCCCACTACGCCTGCACGCCGTGCGGCTTGAGCTTCGAGCCGCCGACGCCGCAACTCTTCAGCTTCAATAGCCCGCAAGGAATGTGCCCGGAGTGCGACGGGCTCGGCGAGGTATTCGGCTTCGACGTCGACTTGATGGTGCCGAACAAGGCCAAGAGCTTCAAGCAAGGGGCGATCGAAACGATCGGACCTTGGGCCGACTTCAGGACGTTGGCGGCGACACATCTTTCAAGGTGTGGCCGACACGCTCGAACGCCTCGAAAAGCTGGAAGAAGGAGCGCTGCTCGAAACGGCGTGGGAAGAGCTTTCGCCCGATTTGCAGAACAAGCTGCTCTTCGGCACGGGCGACTTGCACATCACCTACACCTGGCGGCAGGGCCCGTCGGGCCACAAGTACGGCGGCAAGTACGAAGGGATCATTCCCGAGCTGACGTCGAAGTACAAACAGTCGCAAAGCGGCATGCAACGGCGAGCGCTGGAAAAGTACATGCGCACGCAAGGCTGCACCGCGTGCAATGGGGCCCGGCTCAATCCGCAAGCCCGGGCCGTGACGCTGACCACGAAGCACGAGACGTTCGCGAAGGCTGCGACATGGGGTGCCACTGGTGGCTCGTCCACCAGTGCCAAAAATGACGTCGCTACAAGCACTGGTGGGCAAGCCACCAGTGGCACCCGGCAAACTCCAGGTTCGTTGAGTTTGCCGGAAATCTGCGCGCTGAGCGTTTCTGATTGCGTTGATTTCTTCCGTGAGCTCGATCTGGATGCGGTTCGCCAAGCGATTGCCGGCGAAGTGCTCAAGGAAATTCGCGGTCGGCTTGGGTTTCTCACAAACGTCGGGCTCGAATACCTCACGCTCGACCGCACGGCGCCGACGTTGAGCGGCGGCGAGTCGCAGCGCATTCGACTGGCCGGCCAAATCGGCTGCGGACTCGTAGGCGTGCTGTACATTCTCGACGAACCGTCGATCGGTCTGCACCCGCGCGACAACGATCGACTGCTCGGCACGCTCGAACGGCTGCGCGATTTGGGCAACACGGTCGTCGTCGTGGAGCACGACGAAGACACGATGCGGGCGTCCGACTACCTGATTGATTTCGGCCCCGGTCCCGGCGTGCGCGGCGGCGAAGTCGTCGTCGCCGGCGACTATGCGGCAGTCTGCAAGGAGAAGCGGAGCCTTACCGGCCAGTTTCTCTCGGGCGATCGCAAGATCGAAGTTCCTGAAACGCGCCGCCCGCGCAAGAGAACTCGCTTAAGATCATCGGCGCCGCGGCGAACAATCTGAAAAACATTGACGTCGAACTGCCGCTCGGCATGTTCGTCTGCGTCACCGGCGCGTCGGGCTCGGGCAAGAGCTCGCTGGTCAACGACATCTTGGTGGAAGCCCTTAATCGCGATTTGAACGCGGGTCTCGGTAACCCGGGCGCGTTTGAAAAGATGGAAGGGCTCAACCATCTCGACAAGCTGATTTCGATCGACCAATCGCCGATCGGCCGGACGCCGCGCTCGAACCCGTCGACCTATATCAAGGTGTTCGACGACATTCGCAAGCTCTACACGCAACTCCCCGAAGCCAAAACTCGCGGCTATCAGGAAGGGCGCTTCAGCTTCAATGTCGAAGGAGGCCGCTGCGAGGCTTGCGAAGGGAACGGCAGTACGCGGCTCGAGATGGATTTCTTGGCCGACGTGTGGGTGAAGTGCCCGGTGTGCGACGGCCATCGCTTCAATCGCGAGACGTTGCAGATTCGTTTCAAAGGCAAAAACATCGCCGAAGTGTTGGAGATGGATATCCAGCAGGCGCTGGAGCACTTTGAAAACATCCCGGCCGTGCGGCACAAATTGCAAACGCTGCACGACGTCGGGCTCGATTATTTGAAGCTCGGGCAACCGTCGCCGACTTTGAGCGGCGGCGAAGCGCAGCGCGTGAAGCTGGCGCGCGAACTTGTGAAGAAGAGCACCGGCAAGACGCTGTACCTGCTGGACGAACCGACGACCGGCTTGCATTTCGCCGACATCAGTTTGCTGCTCAAGGTGCTGCACGATTTCGTCGAGGCCGGCAACACGGTGCTCGTCGTCGAGCACAATCTCGACGTGATCAAGACGGCCGACTGGATCATCGACCTCGGACCCGACGGCGGAGCAGGCGGCGGCCGGATCGTCGCTCAGGGGACGCCGGAAGAAGTCGCGGCGGTGAAGGAATCGCACACCGGCCAGGCGTTGAAAAAATTCCTCTACGGTGAAGGTCACAAGCAAGCGCTGGCCAAGGCCAAAGGCCCGCAGCGGCCGCGTGTTGAGGAAGCTCGTGCGATCAAGGTGCAAGGCGCTCGGCAGCACAACTTGAAGTCGGTCGACGTGGAAATCCCGCGTGACAAGATCACCGTCTGCTGCGGCCCGAGCGGCAGCGGTAAAAGCTCGCTGGCGATGGACACGGTGTACGCCGAAGGACAACGTCGGTACGTCGAAAGCCTTTCGAGCTACGCGCGGCAGTTCGTCGGCCAGATGCAGAAGCCGCAACTGGAGCACATCGAAGGGCTCTCGCCGGCGATCGCGATCGAGCAAAAGCATCTCGGCCACACGCCGCGCAGCACCGTCGGCACGGTGACGGAAATCTACGACTACTTGCGGATCCTCTTCGCACGGCTCGGCAAGGCCTACTGCCCGACGTGCGATATTCCGATCGGTACGCAAACCGTCGACCAAATCGTCGACAAGATCATGGAAGAGCCGGAGGGGACGAAGCTCTACCTCATGGCGCCGCAGGACGTGCAGGTCGGCGAGAAGTACGAAGCCCTCTTTGAAGACATGCGGGCTCGCGGCTATCAGCGCATTCGCGTCGACGGCAAGACGTACTCCGTCGACGAGCCGCCGACGATTGATCGCCGCCGCAAGCACGTGGTCGAGGTCGTGGTCGATCGCTCGGTCGTTCGCAGCGGATCGCGTTCGCGCATCGCCGACAGCGTGGAAAGCGCACTCGATCTTGGACGCGGCGTCATCCACACGGCGTACGTCGACGACAACATGCCGGAAGAGAAGTGGCGCGTCGAAGTGCATAGCCGGCATATGTCGTGCAACAAGTGCGGGCGGAGCTTCGAGCCCCTTTCGCCGCATAACTTCTCGTTCAACAGCGCCTTGGGCTGGTGCCAAAGTTGCGAAGGGTTGGGCATTCAAACGGGCGCAAATCCTGCGGCCTTGCTCAACGACCCGAAGCTCACGCTCGCGCAAGGAGCCGTGGCGTTGTGGCCCGATGCCAAGCATCCGCTCTTCAAGCCGATGTTGCAGGCTTTGGGCGTGCATTTGGGCGTGCCGACTGACGTGCCGTTCGAGCAACTTGGTGCCAAGGCGCGGCGCGCGATCTTCCACGGCCGTGGCGAAGATTGGGTCGAGGTGGCGGCGCATGGCAGCATGCCGGCGTTTCGCTTTCAGTACAAAGGCCTTTACCCGGCGCTCGAAGAGGCGGCCCGCTTGTCGCCGGCCTTGCGCGGCAAGCTCGATCATTTGGTCGATGAGGTCGAATGCTCGATCTGCGGCGGTGCGCGACTGCGCGACGATGCGGCGGCCGTACGGTTCCGCGATCGCACGATTGACGAAATCTGCCGCACGCCGCTGGGGCCGCTCTTGCAGTGGGTTGAAGACCTCAAGCTCACCGGGAGCGACCGCAAGATCGCCGGCGAGCTATGGCGCGAGATTCACAACCGGTTGCGGTTCTTGGTCGACGTCGGCTTGGAGTATCTGACGATCGGCCGGCAGCGCCGACTCTCAGTGGCGGCGAATCTCAGCGCATTCGTCTGGCGAGCCAAGTCGGCAGCGGCCTGACCGGCGTGCTTTACGTGTTAGACGAACCGACGATCGGCCTGCATCCGCGCGACAATCTGCGGCTGCTCAATGCGCTCTTCAAGCTGCGCGACCTCGGCAACACGCTGCTGATGGTCGAGCACGATAAAGACGTGATCGCCGGGGCCGATCAGTTGCTCGATTTCGGTCCCAAGGCGGGCGTGCACGGCGGTGAAGTCGTGGCACGCGGCACGCCGGACGAGGTCGGCAAGCAGAAGAAGTCGGTCACGGGGCCGTACTTGGCGGGGACCAAGGGAATTGCAGTTCCGACGAATCGGCGCGTGAGAGTCGAAGCGAACGGCGAAGGAGGAGCGGGGAACGGGGAACGGAAGAAGATTGCTTCGGCTAAGTCCGTTGCCGCTGCGAAGTCAAAGAAGAAGGCGGCCGAGGCCGACGAGGCGACTGCCGGCAACCGCGTAACGTTTCCCGGCGAGGTGTTGGAGATTCGCGGAGCCTCCCACAACAACCTGCGGCATCAGAACGTGCAGATTCCGCTCGGCACGTTCACCGTCGTCACCGGCGTCAGCGGATCGGGCAAGAGCTCGCTCGTCGAAGACGTCTTGTACAACAGCCTCGCGCCACCTTGCACCGGGCGCGGACGTTTCCCGGTAAGCACGATGCGCTGCGCGGCGTCGACCAGATCAATAAAGTGATCCGCGTCGATCAGCAGCCGCTCGGGCAGACGCCGACGTCTAACCCGGCCACTTACACGGGCGTGTTCGATCAGATTCGCACGCTGTACGCCAATCTGCCCGAATCGAAGCTTCGCGGGTACACGCCGCGGCGATTCAGCTTCAACGTGCCCGGGGACGCTGCGAGAAGTGTGAAGGCAACGGCCAACTGCGGATCGAAATGCACTTCCTGCCGGACGTGTGGGTCGAGTGCGACGAATGCCGCGGCAAGCGATACAACCCCGAGACGCTCTCCGTGCAGTTCCGCGGCTGCTCGATCGCCGACGTGCTCGACATGCCGGTCGGCAAGGCGCTCGACGTCTTCCAAAACATTCCGCAGATCCGCAAGATTCTGCAGACGCTTTGCGACGTCGGCCTCGACTACGTGACCCTCGGCCAACCGGCTCCGACGCTCTCCGGCGGTGAAGCCCAACGCGTGAAGCTGGCTGCCGAGCTCGCTAGACCCGACACCGGCCGCACGCTTTACTTGCTCGACGAACCGACGACCGGTTTGCACTTCGACGACTTGGCGAAGCTGCTCGAAGTGTTGCACCGGTTGGTCGATCTGGGGAACAGCGTCGTCGTCATCGAGCACAATCTCGACGTCATCAAAACAGCCGACTGGCTCATTGATATGGGCCCCGAGGCGGGCGAAGGGGGCGGATACGTCGTCGCCGCGGGCACGCCAGAACAATTGGTCGAGCACGCGAAAGCGTATCAGTCGCAAAACAAAAAGCCGGCGTCAACAGCGAGCCGGGAGCGTAAGCGACCGGAGTCCGGCAAAGAAAAATCGCCGCAGCTACTCCGCTCTTACACCGGCGAAATGCTGGAACCGATCTTAGAGGCCGGGCCGCACGCTGAACGAAAGTCGTTTGATCCGACGGCGGCCGAGAAGCCCCGGGAAGACGACGTCGATCTCGACGCGGTCGGCGAAGAGGCGCAGATGCCGTGGGAGGTCGACGGTCGCCGCTGGCACGTCGTCGATCGCGTGGCGCAACGGCAAGCCGTGCCGTTGGGACGGCCGCATCCTGGCCGCAGTGCTCGACAAAATCCAAGAGCTGGGCGAGTTTGCGCCGACGAATTTCAATAGCCGCACGATCGTCGAAATCACCGGCGAGAAGAAAAGCGACGGCTGGTTCTTCCACGCTTCGACCGGCGAGGAATGGCTCTTGAAGCTCAAATTCCGCACGGCCAAGAGCACGTTCAAACGAGACGAGATTGTCCAACGGCTGAACCTCAAGCCGCTCAACGAAATGCCCGACCTCCCGGTCTACGGCACCGAGCCGCGCGTGAAATGCAAAAACCTTCGCGGCCCGTGGCAGGAAGTACAACTTCAGGTTCACGCCTGGGACGAAATCGACACGCCCGCGTTTTGGCAATTCGTTGAAGACGCCGTTCGCGGCTTCCAGAAGTTTGCGGACAAAGCGGCGATCAATCCCGAAAACATCATGCCGTGGAAGGTGCTCGGCCAAAAATGGCATTTCGCCCGCAAAGGATTTCCGCCGGGCAAAAAAGTGTCTTGGGACGGGGAAGTGCTCGAAGAGCTTTGCGAACTCCTGAGCGATACGGCGGAAGGCCAGTTCCTCTGGAACAACCAGCAACTGATTCACTATTGCTTAAAGGGGCGCAGCGAGCCGTGGGCGACCGTGTTTACAAAGAAGCCGCACGCGGTGGAACTGCACCTCAACGGTCCGAAGAATAAGTTCGCGCTCGGTCGTGTGACGACGTTCGGCGTCACGCCGTCGCTCGATAAAGATCGGCCCGATCGCGACGTCGTGCGGCTGCAGTTCAACAGCGTCGAGCAGCTTTCGGACGAGGCGCTGAACGACTTTTTAAACGAACACGCCGAAGCGGTGACGGAGAAGTAAACTATGTCCACTCCTCTTTTGCCCGCTCGCTTCCTCTTCCGCTACCGCTTCGATTGCCGGTATCGCAAGCCGCTGTGGAAAGATTCGGGCCTGTCGCTGCCGGACGATTGCAAGCTGCCGCGGCTGGCCGATCTCGAAGGCGGTCCGGCGTATGCCGAAGTGCGTACGGCCTGGAGCGAAGAAGGGGTGGCGTTCAGCGTCTTGGTCGGCGGCAAGAAGCAGTTGCCCTGGTGCCGCGACAGCCGGCCCGACGAAAGCGACGGCCTGCGCGTCTGGATCGACACGCGCGACACGCACAACATCCATCGCGCGAGCCGGTTTTGTCACCAGTTCATCTTCATGCCTTCCGGTTCCGGCGAAATCTCGACGAACCGTACGGCGAGCAGCTCTTCATCTCGCGGGCTCGGGAAAACCCGAAACCGGTGCGGTCGAACCTGCTGAAGTTTCGCCGCGAGAAACGGCCCGACGGCTACCTGCTCGACTGCCTTGTGACGCCGCAGGCCCTCACCGGTTGGGATCCGGTCGAAAATCCTCGCCTCGGGTTCACCTACGCCGTGATCGACCGCGAGATCGGCACGCAGACTTTTAGCTGCGGGCCCGAGTTCCCGTACCACGAAGACCCGAGCTTGTGGGCGACGTTGGAACTGAAACGCGACGGGTAACGGACGAACTTCGCCGCGGCCATGTCGTCTAAACGATTGCGCTTGTCGCCGTTTCGAATACGGCGCGGCGTCGCCTGCTAGGCGGCGCGCGCAATATCTTCAGCGAAATCCGCATAAATCAGCGGTTTTTCGCAATCGGCACGGCCTTCGCTTTTCCTCAGTGCCCGTGCGGCCGCCGTAGTCCGACGCCGGAGCGAACACGAAGCTCGGCCGCTCGCGCGAGACGTCGAAGGGAGACGGGCCATGTTGCGTATCACGAAGATTGCCGTGTCGGGTTTGACGATGTTGGGACTGTTGGTCGGGAGCGTGGCGCCGTCGCAAGCCGGGCCTTGGGGCCAGGTGCAGTACGGCTACGGCAATGCTTATCAAGCGCAGTACCAGCCGGTCGGCAACTACGGCTATCCCGTCCAACCGGTAGGTCAGGACGATCATCCGATTCTCAAGAAGGTGTTGGTCGGCGGCGCGCTGGTCGGTCTCGGCTTCCTGGCCGGACGACTGACCGCTCCGAAGCCGCAATACAACTACTACCCGACGCCGGTGCCGCAATATCCGCCGATGGGCGGCCCGCGCCCGGGCCATGGTCATCATCACCGGTTCTAGACGCGACCAAAGAATCGTAGGGAACGCTCTTCGCAGCGTTCTACGCACGAGAATCAAACCTTGACCGAATGGACGTTGCCTCGCGTGCCGGCGCGGCGACGGACATTCGGTCATTGAGTTTCAAGGGCGAGCGTCGAGGCCGGTTCAGCGCAGTTCGCGTAAGTCTTTCACCGGCACCTTCAGCACTTCAATTTGCGTCTTCTTATTCGAGAACGCAATCAGCAGATGCCCGTCGTGTTCGACGGCGTGCGGATACTGAAACGTCGTGGCTCGCGGCGAAGGAATATCGAGTCGCGCCAAGCGTGTGAACGTCTGCCCGTCGTCGGAAAGGCCGACGTACAATTCTCGCCGGCCGATCTTCGGATTGGCGTTGCCGATCATCACCAGCGGCCCGTCGTCGGAAAGTCGCAGCGAGTAAACTTTGCTCGTTGCGTTCGGGTAGTTCGTCAACTCCGGCTTCGTCCAAGTGCGTCCTTGGTCCGTCGAAGTCGCTTGAAACAGCCGCATCGAGCCGCCGTTGTCGCGAAAAGCGGCGACCAACGTTCCGTCGGGTTGTTCCCAAAAAATCGGCTCGTCCGGAGCGAATTTCGTTTCCGGATTGCGATACGCCGACACGGGAAACGCCTCCCAATCGTCTAGGGCCTTCACGCCGCCGACGAGCATCGTGCAATTGAAACGCGCAGTCGCGGCGCGTCGTCATCCAAGGCCCGTTCGAAAGCCGCTGCGGTGCGAAGTTGTTGATCGCGTTGTCGTACACGCGGCCGCGATGCTTCCACGCGTCGGCGCTCCTGTCCCACGCATACGCTTCGAGCGTCAGTTCCTTGTCGACGCCGAACGCCCCGTGCCCTTTGTAGCGCACCGCCAAGGCCAGCAATTCGCCGTCGCGCAGCCAGAAGCCGCGGGCAATGTACGCATACGGGTCGGCAGGCGGGTTCATGATCGGTCGGGCTTTGCTCCATTGCAGCCCGTCGTCGCTCACGGCATAACGTACATGCTGCGTCGGCCAATCCTCGACCTTCGGCCCGTGCGACCACATGCACCAATAGCGGCCGTCGTGGTGAATCAAATAATTGTGCAACCGAAAGCCCCATTCGGCATCCGGCGCACTCACGACGGCATGCTCCCCGCCGACGACCGGCAGCGTCGCAAAGTCGAGCGTTCGCCAATCGGCCGGCTCGCCGCGGAGCGTGAGCATCGTCACCTTGTGCGGCACCTTCGCCGTGGGAAGGTCCTCGGCGATGAACTTCCGCACGGGCGGCTTCGTTGCGCTCGGCGTTGATTTTCGAGCGGGCTCTTGGGCAGCAGCTTCGGCGAAACCGCCGGCGAGCATCAGCGCGATTAAGAGCATCGTGCGCGGCGTGTGCTTCCCATCGTTCGACATCCCCCATTCTCCACTTCGCTCAGTACCCGGTATTTGGAAACCACCGGCTGTAATGATTGTCCCCCATTCGCTTGAGCGGCGTGATCAGCGGGAGCGGCACTCCGTCTTTGGCCCACTGCGCAATCTGGTCACGGTGCCCGAACATCCGCACCACGTCGAACACGTGCCCCGGCGACTTATCGCGATACCCTTTTTCAACCTGCGGATCCCAGCAACAAATGCCGTCGGCTCCGGCTTTGTAGAACTCGGTGACCCGCGCGCAAAGTTGCTTCGGCGCGCCGGAGTGCCAGGCGATCACCAGCGGATGGAGCGTCGTCTTAGTACCGGCGATCGCATCCCTGTAATACTTCATGTCGGGCTGTTGAAACGACGTGTGATGCGCGAAGAACGCCGGCCCCAGGTCGTCGACCAAGCCCTCGCGCGCCCAACGGCGAATATCGAAGCCGAACTTCCGATTGTCGGCTTCCTTGCTGAACGTGGAGAGCGTGATTTTGTACGGCGTCGTGCGACCTTGCCGCTTTGCCGTTTCGTCGAGCAGCGTCCGCACTTCGCGCAAGACGGTCGTCATCATCTCGGCCCGCAGGTCCAAGAGCCGCGGATCGTCTTCGGCGACCTCGCGAGCATCGGCCCCGTATTTTGATTGAAATGCATCGCAAACCGGCTGCTCCCAGAGCATCATCGGCATGCCGCGATGAAACAGAAACCCGACGCCGTCGGGCTGCAGTTCCAGCGTCTCCGCCATGATGTCGAGCACGCGTTTTCGGACTTCGGGATAGGCGTAGCTCATGTAAAGCGTCGGGGTGCCGTCGCGGTCGACGCAGCGCCACTCCGGATGTTCGACGAAGAATTTGCTGCGGAAGATTTCGTCCCACGGGTAAGACGCCCCCCAGCCGGCCGGTCGAATCATCACGTGAAACTCGGTTCCTTGCTTCCTCGCCTCTTCGCGGGCCACGGCCAACGGGTTGATGCCGGCCTTGAACAGCGCTTCGAGCGATTCGGTGTATTCCTTGTATTCCCAACGGCAAAAATCTTGCGTTCCTTCGCCCGAGATCGTGCCGAGTTTCGAGGGGTAGCAAACGATGTCGGCCCCGAGTACTTGGAACCACCACTTGCCGACGTCGCTCCGTTCCATCCCTTTGAACGTGATGCGCAAGTCGTCGGCCGTACGCGGCTGAAACGGCCAGATCCAACTGTGCCCGTCGAACGTCGCCACGGCCGTGCGTAGTTCTTGCGGCACCGGTTTCCGCCATTCGGCGAGCTCCGCGTCGGTCAGCGGCACGAGCTTTACGTAGCAGAGCGTGCTGGGCAGGTGCGGTTGCGGAGCGATATCCAAACTCTGCTCCGTCAGATCGGCGGCCGTCACGAACACTTCTTCAATCTGGTCGCGCCGCGGCTTCAAGAGCGGCAGCGTGCAGGAAACGCGGCTATAGACGTTTTCGCCGCTGAGCTTCACCTGCAGCGAGTTCTCATCCGCGTTATCCAAGCCCATTGAGGTGGTGCAGACGCCGACGTACACCGCATGCGGGCCTTTCACACCGAGCGGGAGCCGAACCCGCGCAGCTTCGGTGTCGCGGAGCGTCGAGAGCAGCACGCCTTCCCAACCTTCGACGGCATAGGGAATCGTCTTCCACTTGCCTTTCTCACGCCGTCCGGAAGTGTGGGCCGTCGTCGGTTCGGCCTTCGACATATCCGTCACCAGCACGGCCTGCTCGACTTGCGACCAGCGGCGCGAGTCGTCCGGCAGGAGAGCGGCCGGCTTCGGCTCATCGGCGAAACTCTCGGTCGCGATCGTTGCGAGGAAAAGGAGAACGCAGCAGCGCATGGTGATTCCCCGTTTGAGGCGAGCGCCGCAACGCAAGTGCGACGTGCGGACGCCGGCTTGAACTCGGTCGCATTCTCATCGGGTTTCCGTCGGCATGCAAACTGCGGCAGAGTCCAACCACGCGCAGAGCGCCGCGAGCCGCAAATGTACGGCCAGAAACGCATGCCGGCCGACGCATGGAGCGGCGCTGAGAATGACCTTTGCGGCGCTCACGGCGATCGCTCTCCGATAACGTCGCCGTCGCACGAGAACTTTGCATGTCTTTGGTGGAAACAACCGATCGCGGGCTCTACTGCCGAGCCGGGGATTTTTACATCGACCCCTGGTCGCCGGTCGATCGCGCACTCATCACGCACTCGCATAGTGATCACCTCCGTTGGGGCTCGAAGCATTACCTCACGGCCGCGGTGAACGTGCCGGTGCTCACAGCCCGCGTCGGCTCGGTCGAGGTGGAAGGCCTGCCGTACGGCGAATCGATCGGCGTCAACGGCGTGCGGGTTTCGTTTCATCCGGCCGGCCATGTGCTCGGCTCGGCGCAAGTGCGGATGGAGTACAAGGGAGACGTTTGCGTTGCGAGCGGCGATTACAAGGTTCAGCCCGATCGAACTTGCGCGGCGTTCGAACCGGTCCGCTGCCGGCACTTCATCACCGAGGCGACGTTCGCGCTGCCGATCTATCGCTGGGCGCCGACGGCCGACGTGATGCGCGACGTCGACGCTTGGTGGCAAGCCAACGCCGCCGAAGGGCGCACGAGCGTCATCTGCGCCTACTCGCTCGGCAAAGCCCAGCGCGTATTGGCCGAGCTGTTGCAACTCCACGGCCCGGTGCTGGTCCACGGCGCGTTGCAGCGGTTTCTGCCGATCTACCGCGCGGCCGGCGTAACGCTGCCGGAAACGGCCCATGCCTCGGCGACGAGCGTCCGCGCGGCCGACGGCAAGGCGCTGGTCGTCGCGCCGCCGTCGGTGCTCGGCGGGCCCTGGTTGCGCAAGTTCGGGCCGGTGTCGACCGCGGTTTGCAGCGGCTGGATGCGCGTTCGGGGTACGCGGCGGCGGCGCGGCGTCGATCGCGGGTTCATCCTCTCCGACCATGCCGATTGGCCCGGCCTCGGTGAGGCGATTGCCACGACCGGAGCCGAAGAAGTTTGGGTGACGCACGGCTACACGGAACCGTATGCCCGCTATCTCTCGGAAGAGAAAAAGCTGCACGCGATTCCGATCGAAACCCGTTTCAAAGGGGAAGAGCTCGAAGAAACGCCGAGCGAGGCCGATGCCGCCGTAACCGAAGACGCCGCCGCCGAGCAACAGGCCGAAAGCGCGCCGACGGCGTCGCCCCGGCGGAGGCGACGATATGAAACAGTTCGCCGAACTTTTTCGTCGGCTCGACGGCACGACCCGCACCAGCGAGAAGACGTTGCTGCTGACCGACTACTTCCGCGCGCCGGCGGCCGACGCCGCGTGGGCGTTGTATTTCCTCACCGGGCGCAAGCTCAAGCGGCTCATCAAAACGCGGGCCTTGCGCGAGTGGGCCGCCGAAGCGGCCGGGCTACCGCTCTGGCTCGTCGAGCGCAGTTACGAAGCGGTCGGCGATCTGGGCGAAACGCTGGCTTGGCTCTTGCCGCCGCCGGAAGGTTCGCGCGACGAATCGCTCGTAGAAGTCGTGGAGAATCAGATTCTGCCGCTGGTCGACGCCGAGCCGGCCGTGCAGCGCCGGCTGGTGCGCGAGGCGTGGCGACTCTTCGACGATCACGAGCGCCTGGTCTACCACAAACTGATCACGGGCGAGTTTCGCGTCGGTGTGGCGCAGACGCTCGTCGTTCGCAGCGCTGGCCGCGGCCGCCGATGTTTCGGCCCCGTTGATGGCTCATCGTCTCGCCGGCGACTGGCAGCCGACGCCGGAGCAGTATCAGAAGTTCATCTCCGGCGACGTCGGCGACGATCCGGCTCGGCCGTATCCCTTCTTCTTGGCGTATGCACTCGACGAGCCGGTGCAAGACCTGGGGAGTCCGCACGAGTGGCAAGCCGAGTGGAAGTGGGACGGCATCCGCGGTCAGGCCTTGCACCGCGCCGACGCCGCCGGCAGCCCGGTCACCGCGCTGTGGTCGCGCGGGTGAGGAACTCGTCACCGCGCGTTTTCCCGAGTTGCAGCCGCTGCTCGACGCCTTACCGCTGGGCACGGTGCTCGACGGCAAGATTCTCGCCTGGCGCGACGACCGCCCGCTGCCGTTCGCCGCGCTACAGAAGCGAATCGGCCGCAAGAGCATCACGCCGCGAATTCTCAAAGAAGCGCCGGTCGCCTTCCTCGCCTACGATCTGTTGGAACTCGACGGCGCCGATTTCCGCGAACGTACCCTGAGCGAACGCCGCGCACGCTTGGAAGCGGTCGTGCGGCAAGTTGCACAGCCGCGGTTGCAACTCTCGCCGGTCGTTCCGTTTGCAGCCTGGGACGAACTTCAGCGGCAGTATCAATCAGCCCGCGCCCGGCAGGTGGAAGGATTGATGATCAAGCGGCTCGACGCGCCGTACGGCGTCGGGCGGCGGCGCGGTCCGTGGTGGAAGTGGAAAGCCCAGCCGTACGCGATCGACGCGGTGCTCATGTACGCGCAAGCCGGCCACGGCAAACGGGCCGGCTTATACACCGATTACACGTTCGGCGTCTGGGACATGCGTCGCCTCGTGCCGGTCGCCAAAGCCTACAGCGGACTCACCGACGAAGAGATTCGCCAGGTCGATGCCTTCGTTCGGGCTCACACCGTCGATAAGTTCGGCCCGGTGCGCGAGGTCGAACCGCGGCTGGTGTTCGAGTTGCATTTCGAGGGCATTCAGATTTCGTCGCGGCATCGAGCCGGCATCGCCGTGCGGTTTCCGCGGATGCATCGTTGGCGGCACGATAAGCCCCCGGCCGAGGCCGATTCGTTGGAAACCCTCGTCGCCTTGGCCGGCATCGGCCGCGACGATCTGCATCCGCGCATCTCGCGGCAGGCGACGTTGTTTGATCTCGACGGGGACGTGGAAGACGAGTCGGCCGCGGAGGCCCGACCGTCGTGATTCGTCGCACCGTCGCCAACGCCGAGTTTCAGATCGACCGCTGGTTCGTCGACCAGGGATGGACCGCGTTTGAGTTTCAACGCGACGCCTGGCGGGCCTACTTGGCCGGCCGCAGCGGCTTGGTGCATGCTTCCACCGGGACCGGAAAATCATACTCCGTGTGGCTCGGCGTGGTGGAAGAGGCGTTGCGCGAGCGAGCGGCGCAAGTTAGTTGCGAGGCGGAACCCCTCACCCCTAACCCCTCTCCCGCAAGGGGAGAGGGGAACAGGAAACGCAAGCACCGATGAACGCGTCGCCGATCCGTTGCGTTTGCTTTGGATCACGCCGATGCGGGCCTTGGCGAACGATCTAGTCGTCAATCTTGAACGTCCCGTGAAAGTGCTCGGTCTCAATTGGTCGATCGGTCTGCGCACGGGCGACGCCTCCGCGGCCGAGCGGCGACGCCAAAAGGCCCGCCTGCCGACGACCCTGGTCACCACGCCGGAAAGCCTCTCGCTGTTGCTCTCTTATGCCGATGCCCGCGAGCGGTTCGCCTCGCTGCGCTGCGTCGTGGTCGACGAGTGGCACGAGCTCATCGGCAATAAGCGGGGCGTGCAAACGGAGCTCGGCCTGGCACGCTTGCGGCAATGGGCGCCGAACTTGCGCACGTGGGGACTTTCGGCGACGCTCGGCAATCTGGAAGAAGCCCGCGACGTGCTCCTAGGAAACGGTGCGCCAAGCCGGGGTGTTGATCCACGGCACCGCGCCGAAGGCCACGACCGTCGAAACTTTGCTTCCGCGCACGATAGAACGCTTCCCTTGGGCCGGCCACCTCGGCAAGCGGATGCTTCCTCAAGTCATCGAGGCAGTTGAACAAGCCAAGAGTACGCTCGTGTTTACCAACACGCGAAGCCAGGCCGAGATTTGGTTTCGCGAGATTCTGCATGCCCGGCCGAAGTGGGCCGCCGAGATCGCACTGCATCACGGTTCGCTCGATCGCGGTTTGCGGGAGTACGTCGAAGGTCGCACGCGCGGCGGCACGATGAAGTGCGTCGTCTGCACGTCGAGCCTCGATCTCGGCGTCGACTTCTCTCCCGTCGATCAAGTAATTCAGATCGGCAGCCCGAAAGGAATCGCCCGACTCTTGCAACGGGCCGGTCGAAGCGGGCATCGGCCCGGCGCGGTGAGCAAGATCCTCTGCGTGCCGACGCATGCCTTCGAGCTCGTCGAATACGCGGCGGCGCCGCGAAGCCGCCGCAGCCCGACGTTTGGAAGGCCGCACGCCGCTCGAAAATCCGCTCGACGTGTTGGCGCAGCACGTCGTGACGATGGCGCTCGGCGAAGGCTTCGACGCCGCCTCGCTGTACGACGAAGTTCGCACGACGCACGCCTTTCGCAAGCTCACGCCCGAACAATGGCGCTGGACGCTCGACTTCGTCGAACGGGGCGGCCCGGCATACGTGCTTACCCGATGTATTCGAAGCTCGTGCATGACGGCGCGCGGCACGTCGTTCGCTCGCCGCAAACGGCCCGCCTGCACCGCATGACGATCGGTACGATCACGAGCGATGCCGCCGTGGCCGTGCAGTATCTCAAAGGCCCGCGGCTAGGGACCATCGAAGAGTCGTTCATCGCTCGGCTTAAGCCGGGCGACGTCTTTCTCTTCGCCGGCAAGACGCTGGAGTTCGTGCGGATTCGCGATCTGAAGGCGTACGTTCGCAAGGCGACGAAACCTTCGGGCACGGTGCCGCGTTGGGAAGGAGGACGCTTGCCGCTTTCCACCGAACTCGCCGCCGGCGTCCGCAATAAGCTGGGCGAGATTGCTGCCGGTCGATTCGACGAGCCGGAAACTCAGAAGGCCCGCGCGATCTTGGAGCTTCAAGCCGCGTGGTCGCGCGTGCCGCGCGCGGGCGAGCTCTTGATCGAAACGGCGCACGTCCAGCGCGGCTATCAAGCGTTCGTGTATCCGTTCGAGGGCGTGCTCGTCAACGAGGGAATGGCGACGCTGGTCGCCCATCGGCTGTCGCTCAAGATGCCGCGCTCGCTGACGATCACCTCCAACGACTACGGTTTCGAGCTGCTGTCGCCGCAGCCGTTTGATTTGTCGGCCGACTTCTGGCGCGAACTGCTCACGACCGACGGGCTCGTCGATGATCTCGCGGCCTGCGTGAACGGCACGGAGATGGCGCGGCGGCGATTTCGCGATATTGCCCGCGTCGCCGGCCTCGTCTTCACCGGCTATCCCGGCACTCCCACGGCGGCCCGACAACTACAAGCCTCGAGCGGGCTCATCTTCGACGTGTTCCGCGAGTACGACCCGGAGAATCTGCTCGTCGAGCAGGCGCGGCGGGAAGTGCTCGAGCAACAGTTGGAAACACTGCGGATGAGCGCAGCCCTGCGCCGTGCGACGGCGGCCGCCGTCGTCGTGCAGTCGATTGTAAGACTGACGCCGCTGGCGTTTCCCTTGTGGGCGGCGCGGATTCAGAAGAATCAGGTCTCAAGCGAGCAATGGACGAAGCGCGTCGAGCGAATGGCGGTGCAACTCGAACGGGCCGCCGAGCGCGACGAGAAGCAGCGGACGAAGGCGAGCGATCGGCGTAAGTCGACTGTTGCCCAACCCCTCACCCCCGACCCCTCTCCCGCAAGGGGAGAGGGGAGCGAATTTGTAAAGGCATCGGATGCTGCAGTTTGAAGTCGCGGGAGAAACCCTCGTTCCATTGGCGGAGCGGGCCTTGTGGTGGCCGGCACGGCGCACGCTGATCGCGGCCGACGTGCATCTCGGCAAAGCGGCGTCGTTTCGGCGGGCCGGCGTGCCGATTCCTCACGGCACCACGCGCACTGATCTGCAGCGGCTCACGGCGCTCGTCGACCAATGGCAAGCGACGACGCTTCTGATCGTCGGCGACCTCGTGCACGATCGCCGCGGCATGACCCCCGAGACGATCGCGCAAATCGCCGCCTGGCGCATTCGCCACGGCGCGCTTGATTGGCTCTGTGTGACCGGCAATCACGATAAGAAGGCCGGACAACTGCCGGCCGTCTGGAGCGTGGCGCCGGCCGGAGAGCGGCTGCAACTTGGGCCGCTCGTGTTTCGTCATCATCCGGAGCCGGACCCAAGCGGTTACGTGATCGCCGGTCACATTCATCCGGCCGTGGAACTTCTCGAGCCGGGAGGCGGCGCTATGAAAGCGGCCTGCTTCTGGTTCGGCCGCGAAGTCGCGGTGTTGCCGGCGTTCGGCCGCTTCACCGGCACGGCCTTGGTCCGCCCGCGCGCCGGCGACGGAGTATTCGTCGTCGGCGGAGCAGGGGAGATCGTGCGCATGCCGACGGGCCGCGAGCGAGTGTGAGAACGGAATTATCCCGCCGTCGGTGATTTGCCCGCGCCTGCCGCCGCAACGACCGAGCGGTAGCTCTTCTCGATGAGCTGTTGCATGCGAGCCAAGCTTTCGGCGGCCGGAAGATCGGCCGCTTCAATCTGCTCCGCATCGGCCGCGAGCGCGTCGTCTTGCAGAGCTTGAGCAAACCATTGCGAGACGTCGTGGCGGGCCAAGTGATATTGCCATGTCTCCTCGTCGACCCCTTCCGCCATAAGCTGGAAGATGTTGAGGTTCGAGGCCCGCAGCTTGAGCTTGTCGTGAGGCCCGCGAAAGACGAAGGCGTCGGCCGGCGGAAGCTCGCCTTCGAGGCGACGACGAATGCGGCGCAAGCGGTCGCTGCGCGTCGGCGTCGGACGTACGGCGGCCGGAGCTTTGTCGCCGGGCGTGAAGACCAAGACTTCGCCGGGACGCAGCGAGCCGTTCGTTGAAGGAGCCGGCGCCAGACGGCCGCACAAAAGTCGGCGACCACGGCTTGCGGCTCCGGTCCGACGGCCAACACCTTGCGAACTTGCGCGAGTACGGCCGGACTGACCTCGCTCGGTTTCACGGCCGCGAGGATCAAGCGATCGAGCGTCGGCGGCACGGCCGGCTTCGCAGAACCGTTGGAGCCGGCGGGTTTCGCGAGCAGCATTTCCGGCGACCAATCACGCGGGAAAAGCTGTTGCGATTCGTCGACTAAGATCCAGTGCGGACGACCGGTCGTCGTGCGATATTCCAACAGCCGGGCCAGCAGCTTATGGAAGAACGTCGGCCGGTCTTCGGCCGTGAGGCCGGAGAGATTCACGACGAGATTGCTCCTCGGGTTCTTGAGCACCTGCAGCACTTCGTCGACCGTCGGAACCGCGTCGTGTTTCGGTTCGCCGGGAGGCGCCGTGCCGTGGCCGAGGACGACGCCGCCGACCACGGTCGCGCCGGCCGCTTGGGCGAAGTCTCCTTCCGGATCGATCATGCAATACTGATAGCCGTGGTCGCCGAGCCGTTCGGCCAGCCCGGAGGCGATGCTCGACTTGCCGGCGCCTTTGGGGCCGGCGATGAGCAGCGTATTGGCGAAGGGATTCAAGCGAATATCTTCGCCGACCTGCGCGACGGCATGCGGCGCTGCGGCGGCGATAGGCGCGTGTGATTGCGAGACGTGTTCGGCCGCGGCGGCTTCTTCAGTCGCGCGGCCGTTGCGACGCGTGCCGAGCAGAATTTGATGCCGCAGCGCGCAGGCCGTCGAATTGCGCGAGGTCGTCGGCCAGCATGAAGTCGATCAGTTCCGTAACGCCGGCTCCGTGACTGCGCGAGAGCGTTAGATCGGCCCGCTCTTTCAAGGCGGGTAGGGCGTTGGAAACAGCCGCCGAAAACTCGCAGAGGTTCAAGAACGCGTGATCGTTCTCCGCGTCGCCGACGCCGACGACTTCATGCGGCGAAAGTCCGAGCCGTTCGAGTGCGGCGTTCAGTCCGGTCGCTTTGTTCACGGCGGCCGGCAAGATCATCACGGCCCCTTTGTTGAAAATGACATGCATTTCCAAGCCGAGGTCGCGAATGACGTTGAGCACCGTGTTCTCGTGCGGCTCCCACGTGGCGACGATACATCCGCCGACGGAGATCGGTCCGACGCCGCGGCGCGTGAGTTCTTCCACGAATCCTGCCGGCGGCGGTTCGCCGAGCAACGTCGTTTGACCGTCGCTCGGGCGATAAAGCTGCGCGCCATTTTCCGAGACCACCCATTCGAAAAGATCGAGCCGCGGGCAGACAACCTTGAGTTCCGCCAACTCGCGACCGGTGACGAGGATTAACGTGCGACCGGACGCGCACAGTCGCTCGAGCGCCGCGATCGTGGCTTCGTCGAGCGTGCTGTCGTGGGCGATCGTGCCGTCGTAGTCAGTAGCAAAAGCTCGGTAGCGCATAACTGTTTTGCCGCGTCGCTTGCCGACGCGCTCCTCCTGATGTCCGTCTTGTTATGCTTCCACGGCGCACGGCAGTTCGTCGGCGGGGAAGACGCTGAGTTCCGGATTCTCCGGCGGCTTCTGCGCGGGCGTTTGCACGTGAGCGTCGTCCCACATTCGCACGCCGCCGATGTAGGCGTTGAAGTTGCTCCCCAAGCGGCAGCCTTCGGGGAGTTCCTTGAGCTTCTTGGAGTTGCCGCCGCCAAGCACGACGTAGTCGGCGAAGAAGGCCTGCTTCCAAACCATCGCGGCGTCGAACACGGCCCGTCGCCAGCGCTTCTCGCCGTGCAGTTCCAGGCCTTTCTTACTGAGGTAATGTTCGAAGGTTTCGCCGCGATGAAACTTCAGGTGCCCGAGCGAGAGCGAGATGATCGCCCGATCGTGAATGAACGTCGTTCCCATGCTCGTGCCCAGCCCGATGTAGAGCATCTTGCCCCCTTCGTAACTGCCGAGCGCTTGCATGCAGGCGTCGTTCATCACTTTCACCGGCTTGCCGAACGCCATGCCGAAATCAAAGCCGACCCAGCCGGGCCCGAGATTGAAAGGCTCGGTCTTCGGTGCGTTGTGCAGAATCTCGCCGGGGAATCCGATCGACACGCGTTCGTAGTCCCAATCTCCTGCCGCCTCTTGCATGCCTTCCACCAAGAGCTTCGGCGTGAGTTCCTTGCCGGAGGGGAACTTCGTCTTCTCTTGCGATTGGGTTTTCCAGAGCTTGACGTTGGTTCCGCCGATGTCGACGACGAGGACGTTCATAGAAGTGGTTCTTCGTTTTCGAGGTTGAAGATCAAAGTTCGCAACTTTTCAGCGTTGGGGCGTGCGGCGACGTATGCCCTATGCACGCGGTGTGCCGGAGCATCGCGGCCGGCCGCGTTTGCCGTGAAACATTCGTAAACACTCGTGCCGGCCGAGGTTCGACCGCAAAGAGAGTGTTTGAAGCAGCGTCGTTGCCGGCGATTGCGCCGCTCGGCTGGTCGCGAAACGATCAGCCGCCGCGGAAGTCCGCAGATTTGAGAGTCGCGAACGTTTTGCGAATTGCGCAAGCGGTGCGGGCCGTACCTCGAGCGGCATATCAGTTGCTTCGATCTCCATGCGGCGGAGCGGCGGCGCCGCAAGCAAGGCGGCAGGGTCGGCCCGATGGGGTCGCGTGTCGTTGAATGTAGGCGAAGTCGCCGTCCGCCTCTTTTCGCATTGCGCCGACGATGTGTCGGCGAATCACGTCTAACGGTTGTTCGATTGCACGAGGAGACGCATTATGAATTTGTCGCATTACTTGATGAGTTTGGCAGCAGCCCTGGTGTTGGCCGCTCCGACTCTCGCCGCCGACGCTCCGGCCGCCCCCGCACACACGCCGGGCATGATCCATCGCTACGGCGATCTGAACGGCTTCACCGTCGAAAACACCAACGGGGACAACCTCGGTAAGATCGTCGACGTGGTTTACGATCAGCAGTCGGGCAAAGTCCGCTACGCCGCCGTCTCGTTCGGCGGGTTCCTCGGCGTGGGCGATAAGTTGTTTGCCGTACCGTGGAGCGCTCTGAAGCATCAGAACGACACGGTCAACAACAAGCACCGCATCGTGATGAACGCCGACAAGGCCTCGCTCGAAAAGGCTCCCGGCTTCGACGCCAACAACTGGCCGAACGTCGCCGACGCCGCTTGGTCGGCCGAAGTTGACAAGTTCTACGGCGACGCGCACGGCATCAAGCAAGACGCCGCGGCGGGCCCCGGTTACCGGTTGAGCCGGATCGTCGGCATGGACGTGCGTAACGACGCCGGGGAAAACCTCGGCGAAATCAATGACGCCGTGATCGACATCGACGCCGCTCAGATTCGCTACTTCGCCGTGTCTTTCGGCGGGTTCCTCGGCGTGGGCGATAAGTTGTTCGCCGTGCCGTTCAATCAGGCCCGCGTCGCTCACAATGCGGAAGGCAAGGATTATCACATTGTGATGAACGTCGATAAGGCGACGATGGAAAAGGCGCCGAGTTTCGATAAGTCGCACTGGCCGAACATGGCCGACCCCAACTGGGATCATGAAGTTCGCGACTTCTACAACAACCGCAATGCGGCGCAGAAGTAACATCGGGTGACATGCGTGCGGCGTCTGGTTCGCTGCACGAAACCGATAGCGGTGCTCGGCAGGCTTCGGCCGGTCAAGCGCCGCGGCAGGACGACGCCTTCGGCGACCTACACGGGTGGCCGAAGGCGTCGTTGTTTTTGTCGGGCCATGTTTTACCGGGACGTGAATCCTGCTCCGGCCCTACCGGCCCATTGCTTCGCGTTGGCCCCTCGTACGGGGTTACGGAGCCGCCCGGAGAGGGCTAAGCCGGCGTCGTCATTCTTATCGCGGCGGTCTCAAAATGGGTTGCTGATCGATGGTCGACCGCCGCTCGCCGGCTGAATCATGCCGAGGCCGACAAATTTTCATACCCGCGAAAAGCCTGGAATTTACGGGGAAATGCGCTGTTAGACCGTGCCGGTCGTAACGGTTTTTCGGATTCGGCATAACCTTTGCTTTCCTTCGGCATCCAACAAGAGACGGCCCGCGGGGTCGGTCTCTCATCGCTGGAAAGGAAACACATCATGGTTACGCACATCGAACGTCCGATCGCCCGCCGCTCGCAAGATCCTTCGCGGGAAGAAATTCAACGTCGCGCCGCGGCGATTCGTCGCAACTGGAGCTGCGATGAGCAAGCGCTCCGTTCGCAACTGGCCTCGCTGTACCAATTGCAGTTGTTGGCGTGCGGAACGACCTCGGCGGCCTAACGCCGTCGGCGGCTATTTCCTCGGCTCGCGGCGTAAGAAGTCGCGGAGCCGTTGGTATGATGGCGGAATGCCGATGGATACATCGTCGCTTCACCGCCGTTTGAGAACGCCCGCTTGCTTACGCTTTGGCAATCGCTCACTCCCGACGGCCGTCTGCTCTTCATCACGCTCCGTGCGGCTGTTTGCGTACGGATTTCTGGCCGTCGTGCTGTGCTGTATCTGGCCGCCGTCGGTTTGAACGACGCCGACATCGGGCTGCTGCTCGGGCTCACGCTGCTCGGCGATACCGTGATCTCGCTGTGGATCACGACCACGGCCGATCGCTTCGGGCGGAAGCGAATGCTGATCGTCGGCGCGCTGCTGATGCTCTTCGCGGCGGCGCCGTTGCGCTGACGCGGCAATTTGAATGGTTGTTGATCGCTGCGATCGTCGGCGTGATCAGCCCGAGCGGCAAAGAGGTCGGGCCGTTTCTCTCGATCGAGCAGGCTTCGCTTTCTCAGATCGTTTCCGACGACCGGCGAACCGAAGTCTTCGCTTGGTACAACTTGGCCGGCTCGCTGATCGACCGCGCTGGGCGCATTCTGCGGCGGCGCGGTCGACCCAGTGGATGGAAGCTGCGCGGCACCGTGGGACCGGCCGTCTACCAGCCGGTGATTTGGGCTACGCCGCGGCCGGCGGCTTGATGGTGCTCTTGTTCTTGCGGCTTACTCCGGCCGTGGAATTTCATGCCGCGGCAGACAGTGACCCGGTGCCCGCCGTGCCTCGTTCGGCGCTCGGGCTGCATCGTTCGCGCGGCGTCGTGGCGAAGCTTTCCGCGCTGTTCGCGCTGGATGCCTTTGCCGGCGGGTTCATCATCGATAGCCTCGCCGCGTTGTGGCTCGATTCGACGTTTCGGCGCCACGCCGCTGGTGATCGGGACGATCTTGTTTTGGACGAACCTCTTGGGCGGATTCTCCGGTCTCGCCGCGGCCCGCATGGCCAAACGCTACGGGCTTGTGAACACGATGGTGTTCACGCATTTGCCGTCGAACGTGTTGCTGATTCTCGTGCCGCTGATGCCGTCGCTGTGGTGGGCCGCGGCGATGCTCATCGCGCGGTCATGCATTTCGCAGATGGACATCCCGACGCGGCAGGCTTACACGATGGCCGTGGTCGCGCCGGACGAACGTTCGGCGGCTGCGGGCGTGACGACCGTGGCCCGCTCGCTCGGTGCGAGTCTTTCGCCGCCGCTCGTCGGCCCGATGCTGGCCAATCCGGCGCTGCTCGGGCTGCCGTTCTTCCTGGCCGGCGGCATCAAGATCGTTTACGACCTGTTGCTGTATCGTTCGTTCGTGAAGGCTCCGGAAGGGCCGTCGGAGCGATAAGTCTCGGCCTCGGCGAAGTGCGAGCTACCGACCGGCCGGCAATCGCTCCGCAACGTGCGGAAGCTTGGCTCGCCAGACTGACGTCGCGGCCAGCGCGTCGGCATTCAGAGCGAGCGGCAAGATGAGCACGTCTTCGCGGTCTAGCTTGCCTGCCAGGCGCGAGTATTTGTAATCGACCGTGAGATTGCCGACCGCGTCTTTATGAGCGGCCGATAGGTTCGGGTTGGCGACCGTGACGTAGAACTGGTCGGTTGCGGCGACGCGCGAGTCGCCGTCGCGCAGCAACTGGCGGCGCAGGAACAGACCTCGATAAAGTTCGCGGGCCGTGTACTCGCCCGGATCGACGTAAGTGATCGTCTCCGCAATGAGATCGAAGTACGGCTGCCGACCGGCCGCGTTGCGATAGTTACGCAACCGCTGAAAAGCGGCGTCAATCTGTGCCACGGCCAGCGGGTAGTGCGTGCAGCCGAGGACGACCGTCGTAATGGGGCGAGCGTCTGCGCGGCTGCCGTGTTCGGCGACGAGCGTCGCGACGTCGTAGCGGATGTAGTTCTCAACGGAATTGAGCCGCAGATTCGGCAAGTCGCCGGGGTCGCCGATGAGGCCTGCCGGCTCGAAGCCGTAAATGGGCATCAATTTGGCTTCGAGCTTCGCCTGTTTGTGCGATCCGGACGGGCCGAGATAAGTCGCGGCGTTCGAACCTTCGCGGCGTGCTTGTTCCGAAGCGACGAAGGCCGGGCTCCCTTCGATGGCTCCGGCCAGCCCGACGCTCCCTTGTTGGCAAACGGCCGGCGCTTGCAAACCTTGCTGACCGGCGAGCCGTGCGATGGTTCGCGGATAAGCCTCGCTCGAGGCAGGTGCCTACGGTCGCCAAGACGGCCGCCGCGCCGCGCGTGGTGTCTTGCCGCATGGCGTCGACCACGCCGCGCCCGCCGGCTTCGACGACGCCGACGACCAAGACCGGAATCTTCCATTGCTCCAGCGCGGCGCGAATGTCTTCGAGCCCGTAGGCGGTGGCCGTGTTGCAGGCGATGACGATCGCCTTCACCGGCGGCTTGTCGAATCGAGGCGGATCGGTCGGGAGCGTGCCGTGATAACGGTTGCCGAGCAGAAACAGCGCGTTGCGCACGATCAGCTCGCGCAGAAATTCCACGCGAGCGGCCGACGGGTAATTGCCGTACGGCATGTTGGCCTGATCGCCCAGATAGATGAACCGTTCACCTTCGAAATCAGGCCGGCCGTCTGCGCCGGTGGCGCCGGTTTTGTTGTCGTGCTGGTCGAGCTTAAGGATCGCCTCGAGCACCGTGAGCCCGCCGATACCGGAGTCGAAGACGCCGATCGGCAACTTGCGCAACTCGGCCGGATCGCTCGTCGCGGCAGCGTAGGCATCCCAGGGAATTGACGCGACCGCGCTCGGCTCATGATGCGCGGTAACATGCTCGACGATCGCAAGCGGCTCGACAGCTACGCCGGCAGAAGACGCGGCCATCGCCGAACAAAGGGCGATGATGAAAGCTAGGCGACGCATGAGAAAACCCTCGAAAACCGGCGGAGCCATTTCAGCATTCTGCGGCGATCGATCTCCGTTCACAAGCGATAGGCATAAACGTATGAAACCGGGGCCGGCCCTAACGCCGCGGCGACCGGCGATTAGAATGGAGCGATGCCGGCCACGATCGTCGATTTTCCGCTATTCAGTTTAGTCGTCGCGTTGGGCGTATTCGCCACCGCCGCGCTGGCCTGGGCTACTTGGAGCTTTCGCGATTCGACGTTGCGGGCTCCTCTTGCATGGGCCTGGATCGCTTGGGGGTATTTGAACCTCGTCGGCCATTCCGAAGAGCGCCCCGGTGCGTATGCCGTGTACATTGCCGCCGTGTTGGCCATTGCGCCGCTGCTGGCCGTGCTCGGAGCGAAACGACCCCAGAACACAGCGTGGCAGTTTATCGTGTTGACCATGGTCGGCGTGCTCATGCTGCCGGTGGTCCAGGGCTGGGCCTACGGCGACGTCGTGCCGCACGTGCATGCGCTGTTTCAGTGGTTGATCGCGGCCCACATTCTGTTGGCGGCGGCGAACTATCTGGCAACCCGTTTCTGCGGCTCGGCGCCGGTGTTTGCGATCGGAGCGGCGCTCTTGGCCGGTCGTAATCTGCCGTTGCCTCTCGACTACGGTTCGGCCGGCGTCTATTGGGTGCTCATGTGCTTTCCGTTGGCCGTCGTCGGGGCGGCGGCGATCGCTCTGAGGAGTCGTCGGCGCCGCACGGTCTGCAACGATTGTGGCTCGACTTTCGCGACGCCTACGGCGCCGTGTGGGCCTTACGCGTGGCCGAACGTTTGAACGCCGCGGCCAAGTTGCATGGTTGGCCGGTTGAGTTTACCTGGGGCGGTATATTGGTGATTGCCGACAAGAACGCCGCGTCGTCCGTCGGCGCCCGGCCTAGCGAAGCCTCGCTCGATGCGCTCGACCCCGCCGTGCGGCATCGCGTCGAACGCGAACTTCGTTCGCTGCTCCGGCGATTTGTGTCGCACGATTGGATCGTGAAGAGACTTGAGCCGGAAGTGAAGAGCTTGGAGACTAATCCCTGAAAGCTCCCCACTCTCTGTCTGTTCCAAGCTCTCAGCTCGCGGCTCCCAGCTCAAAGGTTCCCATGTCCGTGCCCGCCCTCGACGACGCTCTGTTGCAACGCCGCTTCCAGTCGCTCTTGCGGCTCTTGGAAATCACGCGGCTCTTGGCCGACGAGATCGATAGCGACCGCATCATGGAAGTGGCGCTGCGCGAGGCTTGTCGAGCGCTCGATTGCGAACGGGCCAGCTTGTATGCGTACGATGACGTTTCGAAAGAACTCTACACGCAGGTCATGCTCGGGTTCGACATCGAGCCGTTTCGCACGGTGCTCGGCCGCGGAATCACCGGCACCGTCGGACAGAAGCGACAAGCGGAAATCGTCAACGATCCGCCGAACGATCCGCGCTGGTCGTCGCGCATCGACAAGGCGACCGGTTTCAAAACCCGCAATTTGTTGGCGGCGCCCATCGTGGGCGGGGCCGACGATGCGCTCTTCGGCGTGCTGTTGCTCTTGAACAAGCGCGAAGGGGAGTTCGACGACTTCGATCTGCAACTGGCGCAAGCCTACTGCGAACACACGGCCACGGCCTTGCATCGGGCCGAACTTGTCGAAACCCAGCGGCGTCGGCAATTGGTCGAAGCGGCGCTCTCCGCGGTGCGCGACATCCAGCGCGGGTTCATGCCGACGAAGCTCCCCGAGATCGCCGGCTATGAAGCCGCCTCGTGGTGGTTGCCCAATCAGGAGATCGGCGGCGACTATTGCGACCTGATCGTCTTGCGCGACGGACGCATCGGGCTGGTCGTCGCCGACGTCAGCGGCCACGGGCTCGGGCCGAGCTTACTGATGGCCTCTGTCCGCGCGGCGATGCGGGCCTTGCTCTTGGTGCAGTCGTCGCCGGAAAGCGTGCTGAGCATGCTCGGCAAAACGTTGCACGGCGACTTGCAGCGCGGCTTCATCACGATGTTTTTCGGCAGCGTCGACATACACGGCCACATGCTGCACTTCGCCAATGCGGGCCATGCCCCGGCGTTACACTTCGCGGCGAAGCGTAATCGGTTCCGCGTGCTGGAGGCGACCGGCATGCCGCTCGGCGTGCAAGACCCGCCCGATTATACGACGGGCCCGACGATCAAGCTCGACGTCGGCGACGTCGTGGTGCTCTGTACCGACGGCATCGTGGAAGCGATGGACGCGGCCGGCAAACAATTTGGCCTCACGCGCCTGAAAGACCTCGTTCGCAAAAACGCCGGTCTGACGATGCAGCAACTCGCCCAAAAAATCGGCGACGAAGTCCAAGCCCACTACAAAAGCGACGCTCCGGCGGACGACCTCACGGTGCTGGTACTGCGTAGGAATGCGTGAGAAACAATGAAAGTCACTTGTTATTTAAGTGTCTGTTGTAAAACGCCTTGCGATAAAAAAATTGCAAAATTCATCGTCCGCAGTACAATCCACCCCCAATATGGCGGCGGGGCACGTTCGGCGCGATTAGGTAAAATTGGTAATGGTGAAAACTTCACAAAACTGTGAGTGTTTGATCTCGCAAGTGATATTGCGCGTTCTTCAGTCGACCCGAGAGTCGTTCGACCTTGATAGGCGTAAAGACCTTCAACACGAACTTGACGTCTATAGCCCGCAGTCGCCAGTTTACCAATCACGACTGTTGCATCTTTCGCTTGCCCGACTTAGCGATACCGTTCGACTTCTACGCACAGTCCAAGACGAAAATCCTCCGTTGCGGCGACAATTGCGTAAAATTACGAAGTTCGTTCGACAAACCAGTGATGAAATTCGTTCTCGAGTTCAGCTTGCGCATTGTGAGTCTCAGTGGATTCACGTGGTGCTTGCGATGCTTGACGATATTGTGGTACGAATTGACCGATTGATAAAAGACGTGCGCCGTTGCATTACTGTCTCGTGTTGACTTTTGTCGGTTGCTGTCTTCAAACGCTTTTCGGTCTTTGAAAAGACTCCCAATGACTGCTGTAAAGTCTCAATCGCTTCCACTCGATTTAAAAGTTGCGGATGCGATAGCACTGATTCGGAGAGCCAATCAGCAACTTTTGAAACGCAGTCAACGAGTATCGCTACAAGCGATGGTCTGTATCGAGTCGAGAGCCGCCGTCGCTCAATTTGATGAATACTCGAGAATCTTGCGGAGGTTATGACCTAGACGTATTGGCCGAGGCTCGTCGCCAGCTACTTACAGCTTTGACCGAGTCTCAATCGCTCCTGCAATCCAGCCGCTATTTGAAGTCGGTGACGGAGCGAATTGCTTATCTAAAAAAGCAGCGACGTAGAACTTTGGCTAAATAGCTGAGTTCCTGATACACTTAGGGCTCTCATAACCGCCTGCCCTGTATCCTGCCTTGCTCTCAGCTTCGACGGCTTTCGGATCAAAGTCGATTTTAGATCGAATTTGACGAGGTTTTCTCATGCCGCCGGATGAACCGATTTGCGGCGCTGCATTTGCAATGACGGTATTGGAATTGTATGCGCTGGAGATGATGAACTCGTTGACGGACGTCATCGATGTTTTAGGCACCAACACCGACGGCAAAGCGAGGTCGGATGACGACAAAGAAGAAAATGGGCCTGATGCAATCAAGGTGATATTGCGCATGCCTGTGCGAGCGGCTTTTTGCCAAGGCATTTGCGGCACAGGCGCTTCAATCGCTTTGTCAACATGCGCATGTCGACGGCAAGTTGGCCGTGATCTCACGGAATGCGTGGAAGACAGTTGCCGACCGGCTTCAGGTACTTGCAGGTTGCCTATCAAATAGCAGCGAGATGGTTCGACGCGTACGGCGAGACGGCAAGTTTTACAGAAGAGAAATTGAGGAACTGGAATTTGTCAAACTTGTACTTCATGCTTTTGCCGCTCTCGCGCGTGAAGTGATTGACCACGGCAGTTTCCAGCCTGTCATGCTCAAAGGACTAGATGGATTTTTGCGAGCTGATGCTACCTACGACCCAGAGTTCGACTGCCAGAAGAGCGTTGAGTCGGACCTGCTTGTGACTCTCAGTGACATCGCCGTGCTTGCCGCGGTCACCGTTCAAGAGGTTCGGAAGAAGAAGCACTTGTTCGGTGATCCGGATGTTCGAGGACGCGGCAGAGCTGGCGACAGATGGAAGCTGTCTCGACTCGACTGGCGCTCAGCATTTGGCAAAGACGCGCCTCAAAATGCCGCCGCCCTTTTAAGGGCGGCGAGACGTAGCTAACTTGCGGATTACTTCCGATAGCAATTCGTTGCAATTCGAAAGCTATTCCAAGCAATCGCCATTCTTTCGTTGTTGAAATCTCTGCCCTCTCGACCTTGTACCATGCAACGGAGTTGCATGGCAGACCGGGATTACAGGGGTGCAACATGTTGCGAATCATCTGCTTCATTTCCAGTGGTTTTTCTAGATGTGTTTTGGTTCTCGTGCGACGAGAGCGAAGGTCACCTCGTGACATCGCACAGGACACTTCGGCGAGGCTGGAGCGAGCTTTGCGCGAGCCCGGCTACGTTGATGAAGTGAGAGAGACTTGCCGGTACGATTCCAAGATCAATCGAACGGCACAATGGCGCCGAGTTCTCCAATTCGTTTCGCGGGATTTCATACTTTAAGGCCGCAACCTATAGCCTGCGGGCTTCGGGCCTTCGGCCTTCCAAGTTCGGAATGCTAGGCCGCGGTGCAGGCCTTTTATCAGTGTTCGGCAATTGGTCCGACCGCTTGCCGGGCCTCTTTTTCGCCGGTAAAACCAACGGTTCGCCCCTTTCGGGGATCGCCTGCCTAGACCATGTAGCTAAGAAGAAGTCGCCATGAGCATCGCTCCGCCGCCCGTCGTCGCTAAGGATAACGTCGCCAAGATTCTCAATTCGGCCCTCGACGCCGGTGAAGGCCTCCTGCGGCTTACGCCCACTTGGGTGCCGCGGAGCTTTTTGCATCCCGGTCACCGCATCAAGCTGCACCCGGAAGATTACTACGCGTTCGGTGCCGACCGCGGCGGCATCGACGAGCGTTGGTTCGCCAGCACCACGGAAGCGGCCAACGACAATCGGACCGTCGACGAGGGCCTGAGCTACGTCCTGCACGAGGGGAAACGCTTCCAACTGCGAGACGCCGTGAGCGAAGCCGGCGATCGCCTGATCGGCAAGGCGATGTACTCGCAATACAAACGCTGGCCGGTCTATTCGAAATTCTTCGACAACATGGGGCCGATCCCCCATCACATGCATCAGAAGTTTGAAGACGCCAAGCTTGTCGGCCAGGAAGGGAAGCCCGAGAGCTACTACTTCCCGCCGCAACTCAATAACGTCGACAACAATTTTTGTTATACGTTCATGGGCTTGGAACCGGGAACGACCAAAGCCCAGCTTCGTAAGTGCTTGGAAGATTGGAATAAGGGGGATAACGGCATCCTCGATCTTTCCAAGGCCTATCGCCTGAAGCGCGGCACCGGCTGGCTCATTCCGCCGGGAGTGCTCCACGCGCCGGGCTCGCTCTGCACCTACGAGCCGCAATGGGGCTCCGACGTCTTCGGCATGTTCCAATCAATCGTCGAAGGGCGCTACGTGCCGTGGGCCTTGCTGGTGAAAGACATGCCCAAGGAAAAGCACAACGATCTGGACTTCATCATCGGCCAGCTCGATTGGGACAAGAACGTCGACACGCACTTCAAAGACAACAACTATCTGGAACCGATCGTCGACAAAGAGCGCAGCGGCCCGGGCTATACCGATCGCTGGATCGTTTACGGCACGGTCGACGGCAAGCAACTCTTCAGCTCTAAGGAACTCACCGTCGAGCCGGGGGCCAAGTGCAAGCTGCAAGAGCCGGGCTCTAGCGGCTGGATCACCGTGCAAGGCAAAGGCCGCATGGGCAAGCTGGCTCTGCAAACCCCGGCGATGATTCGCTTCGGCGAAACGACCGAAGACGAAGTCTTCATCTCGGCCGAGGCGGCGGCTCGCGGCGTGGAAATCGAAAACACCGGCAGCGAACCGCTGGTGGGCTTGCGCTATTTCGGCCCGGACGTCCATGCGAACTTGCCGAAGCTGGGCGATTACAAGAAGCAGTAGGCCGACTACCAGACGCCGTCGTTGTCGAGCACGATTTCGAATCGGAAGCCGAGGTAGTACAGCAAAAGCAGTAGTGCGGCATGAACGGCGACGGTGACCGCCGTCGTTTTGACGGCGGTCGGCCAGGACATGCGGCACGATTGTTTTAAGACGGGTAGTGTGATTGCGGCGGCGGGGAGTAGGCCGACGAACCAGAGAAGCGGATGCTCGGCGAGCGAACCGGCGGTGGCGAACAGCGTGAGGATGAGCGAGGGGGCCAGCACGCGAAGCAAGCCGGGATGATCGTCGCGCGGATCGAGTTGCGACTTCATGGTCGCGATCGTGATCATGTCGACCAACAGCAGCAATCCATAGCCCCGTAAGAACTTTAAGCACAGCCCGATCAAGAGCGCCGTTAGCAAAATCGCGATGTATGCCATACGCTGTAGCGGATTCGGTCGCGTGAAGCTTTCATAGATTTCAACGTCACACCTATAACAGATTTGGGACTCGCCATGCCCGCCCACGTCAACAACTTTCCGAAGCTTCACAATGCCGCTTGGCCGGGAGTCGTCGGCAAGGGCTCGCCGGACGGCGAGCCGTTTATCGAGCTGGACAAGATGCTCGATATGACGTCCGCCGCGGAAGTCGACGGCGTGAAGTTCGACGGCGTCGATCTGTTTCTCTTCGCGCCGCACGTCGATATCGACAGCTCCGACGACGACCTCAAGCGGCTCGCCGACAAGGTCGCCAAGCGCAATCTCAAGATCGGTTCCGTGGTCGCGCCGGTTTGGGGGCCGACCGGCGGCGGTTCGGCGTTCGGCGGCGAAGCCGATCAGATGCAGTTTGTCGAGCAAGTTCGCAAGGGCTGCCGCATTGCATCGAAGCTGACCGAACTCGGCATCCGCTCGTACGGCGTCGTGCGTATCGACACGGCCGGCGGGCCCGGCGATTGGTCGGGCGATCCGGAAGGAAACCAGAAGAAGGCCGCCGCGACGTTCCGCGCCGCCGCCGATGTGGCCGCCGATTACGGCGAGCGCCTCGCGGCCGAAGGAGAAATCTGCTGGGGCGGCATGCACTCGTGGCGCCGCATGGTGCAGCTGCTCGAAATGACGGATCGGCCCGGCATCGTCGGCTTCCAAGCCGACATGGCCCACACGCTGCTCTATACGCTCGGCTACAACGCCCCGGAAGATCGCATCCTGCCGGAGAATTGGGACTGGAGCGATCCGAAGAAACTCGACGACGCGCTGGCGACGCTCACCGCGGCGCTGCGACCGTGGACGATCGACTTCCACGTCGCCCAAAACGACGCGACGGTGAAAGGTTCCGGATCGCACGACAAAACCGGCCGGCACTGCTTGGCGACCGATCCTAACGGCAAGCTCGACATTGCTCGTCACGCCGGCTACTGGATGCGCGACGGCTACGGGAACGTGCTCAAGAAGTACCGTCACATCTGTTGGGACGGCTGCATGTTCCCCAACGAAGTGATGACGAAGCCGGGCACTTGGAACGACATTCTCCGCACGATGATCGCCGTCCGCGATCAGCACGGATGGAAGGAATAGAAAGCTTGAGATCCCGGAGACGAGCTTCGGGGCTAAATGGTCGACGCGTTTGCCTGCCCACTGCCACCTGACCCCTGCCTACTTCCGCAACATGAAATACGGCTTCAACCTTCTGCTTTGGACCGCCGGCGTAACCGAAGAGCATCGTCCGATTTTGGAGATGCTGAAGAAGCAAGGTTACGACGGCGTCGAACTGCCGATCTTCGAGCTCAATCCGGAGCACATGGCCAAGGTCGGCAAATGGCTTGACGACGTCGGCCTCGAGCGCACGGCCGTCACTTGCCGCGGTGTCGACGATAATCCCGCCTCGCCTGACGCCAAAGTTCGCGCCGCGGGCGTCGCCAACAACAAGCTCGTGCTCGATTGCTGCCAAGCCGCCGGGGCGACGATCATCGCCGGTCCGTATCACTCGGCATTGGGGTACTTCACCGGCTCCGGTCCCACGGCCGACGAGAGGAAGTGGGCCGTCGAGAGCATGCGGCAAGTCGCCGAGCATGCCCAAAAGGTGAACGTGAAGCTCGCGGTCGAATATCTCAACCGTTTCGAGTGCTACCTGCTCAACAGCGCCGTCGATACGGCCGCCTTCTGCAAGGAAGTGAACCATCCGTATTGCCGGATGATGTACGACACGTTCCACGCCAACATCGAGGAAAAGTCGGCGGCTGAAGCGATCAAGGCCTGCAAGGACTACACGATCCACGTCCACATTTCGGAAAACGATCGCAGCACGCCCGGCCAAGGGAACATCGCTTGGGACGAATCGTTCGACGCTCTGAAAGCCACGGGCTATGACGGCTGGTTCACCGTGGAAGCTTTCGGCGGTGCGCTGCCGGCATTGGCCGCGGCCACGAGAATTTGGCGGCAGATGTTCGAAAGCGAGGAGCAACTCTCTCGCGACGCCCTGGCGTTTATGAAACGCGAGTGGGCAAAACGGACGTAATGCTGTAAAGGAACATTTAGCCGCGGAGCTCGTCTCCACGGGTTCCCTTACTTCTGAAGTTCGCCGTGGCCAAACGCAAACCGAAATCGAAGCCCGCCGACGAGGTCCCGCCGCCGGCGGCTCCGGTCGATGCCGGTTTGGAGGCCGTCGCCGCGCCCGCCGATCAGCCGGACGAAGGCCTTTCGCTCGATTCGCTCAGCGCGGCTTTTGCCGAAATGTTGGGGCAGGGGAGCGATCCCTACGAAGAGGCCGCCGCCGAGGCCGCGGCGGCGCCGAAGCCCGACGATCCGGTCGCGCAGCTCGCCGAAGAACTGCTGCCCCCCGAAACGTCGCTCGAAGAGCAAGACGCGGCCTGCGAGATTTCGCCGCTGACGATCGTCGAGGCCATGCTCTTCGTGGGCGATCCGGAACAATCGGCCATTTCCGCCGCGTGGCTCGCCGGCCTGATGCGCGGCGTGCGGCCGGAAGAGATCGACGCCGCGGTCCGCACGCTCAACGAACGCTACGTCGAACAGAACTGCCCGTACGAAATCGTTTCGGAAGATGCCGGCTATCGGCTTGCGCTCCGGCCCGAACTCGGCGCGGTTCGCGACAAAGTCTTCGGCCGCAATCGGGCTGCGCGGCTCTCGCAGGCGGCCGTCGAAGTGTTGGCGGTCGTCGCTTATCGCGGCGGGCTCACCGCGGATCAGGTCAGCGCCTTGCGCGGTCATCCCAGCGGCGCGATTCTCAAGCAATTGCTCCGGCGGCAGTTGCTCCGGCTCGAACGTCCCGACGGCACGCCCCGCAAAGAGGCCAAGTTCGTCACGACGCGCCGATTTTTAGAACTCTTTGGGCTGGAAAGCCTCGACGATCTGCCGCGTAGCCACGACGCCCGCACCGGCTAAAAAACTTCCTGGGTGCCGCTGGTGGCTCGCCCACCAGTGCCGGAAATCACGCCGATTGAAACACTGGTGGACAAGCCACCAGTGGCACCCTCACCGGAGCCCGGAAAACGCCGCTTGCCCCGGGCGTCGGGCGTCTGATACACTTTGTGGCTTGCCATTTGGCGGCCTTCCGCCTCGGCGCAATCGTCGCCGGCAGGCCGCTTTACGTTGCCGCCGCCCGCCGAAAGCGGAGTTCGTTTCACCAATTGTTCGGAGCGTTGCATCGTGGGTGTTAAGAAGACCGGTAAGGGACGTCGCAAAGTTGGCCGTAAGAAGCGCCGCATGCGTGCCCGTATCCGTCACCGCAAGGGCTAGTTCGCCCCTCGGAATTTAGCCGCGGAGCCCGCCTCCGCGGTCGCTGCTCGCGCTCGGCGTCTCCAACTGCCGAGCGTTCTTTTTTCTGGCATTGTCGGTCGTCGTTCGCTGCTGCGCCGGCGAAAGTTCGGTAAAGTCGAAATCGCTGAAACGAAATCTCCCGGGTCCGCGTCCACAGTACGGACGACCCGCAGCTCGAGGAGACGACGGCGATGGACACAGGCGGCGACCGCAGGTCGGATTCGACCCGCGCAGGCCCGACGCATTCCGCAGGCCCGGCAGATTTTCCGGGCGATCGTGCGTGGGTGCTCAAGGCGCTCGACGAACACGAAGGCCGGCTGACGCGCTACGCGTTACGTCTGACCGGCGACATGCATGCGGCGCGCGACGTCGTTCAGCATGTCTTCTTACAGCTCTGCGACCACCCGCCCCAATCGCGCAACGGCCAACTGACGAGTTGGCTGTTCACGGTTTGTCACAACCGAGCGATGGACGTGCGGCGCCGAGGCGGTCGGGCCGGTTCGCTGGAGCAGGTTCCGCCCGAATCGCTCGGGTCCGACGTCGACGACCCGGCCCGCACGGCCGAAGCCGGCGACTCGGTGGAGCTCCTCCGTAGCGTCATCGATACGCTTCCCGACGCTCAGCGGCTCGTCGTCAACTTTTGGTCGGCCGGCTTTCGCTACGCCGAGATCGCCGAACTGCTCGGCAAGACGGAGAGCTATGTTCGCGTGGCCTCGCATCGCGCCTGGCAGACGATTCGCAAACATCCTCGCGTCCGCAAGCTGCTTGAGCAGCAACCGGCGTGACGAGCGACGGAATGGAAGCTGCCGACTGCGGAAGTTTAAACGAAGCGGTGCGCATCCCAAACGCTGCGACTAAACGAAACGATCCGAACTTTTCTCCATGGATACTTCCATGAACGAACATACTGATACGAGTCTGACAGATTACGCTCTCGGCGAGTTGCCGGAAGCGAAACGTTTGGAACTGGAAGCTCGCCTAAAGGTCGACGCCGCGGTGCGCGACGAAGTCGACGAAACCCAACGCTTGGCGGCGATGCTGCACTTCGCGCAACCGGCCGATTTGGCGACCGGCTCGGTCGTGACGATCGGCGCCCCGTCGTCGTCCGACCTGCGTGCCATGGTTCGCGAACGAATCGGCTCCGGTCCCGCACGAGTTCCTGCCACGGCGTGGGAGAAAATTCGCGCGGTTGCGGCGGTCGGTATCGGCGTCGCCGTCGCGGCCGGCTTGGCCGTAATGCTCGGCGGTTCCGAACCGCAGCGACCGAGCGGCGGCGAAGTGGCTCAAGTCGGCTCCGCGGATGAGTTCGACCAACGCCTTGATAAGGCCTTGAAGCAAGTCGAGCAGCATAACAAGGGTACGGCGATCGGTCCTCATTCGCTGCTGGGAGATGCTCCCGCCGTCGGGCAAGGACAATCTACCGGCGAAGGCGTCTCCGTCAGTGATCTCACGCTCGGATTCAAGCTTGGCGCGATGGTCACGGAGTCCGCTCCGTCGCCGACGCCGCAATTGCCGGCCTCTCACAATCGGCGATTCGTGCAAGTCATGCCGCAGCCGCTGAATTCGTCGATCCCGCAGGTCAACACGTTCAATTACTTCGCGGGCACGGGCGGCGGTTCCGCGCCGGTGCCTGGGACGCGCCGTGACCGGCCCGGCGGCTTCGCCGTCGATGCCCGCGAGCAACGAGTTCACCGCAGGCAGCCGCTTTGAGTTCGGCAGAATGAGCGGCACAAACTCGCTGAGCCTGGGAGCGACCGGCGCAGGCGCGCTCAACTATTCGGGCCCGACCATTCATTCTCCCACGCCGATGGCGCTGGGCGACAAGCTGGTCACGAGCAGCACCACTTCAACGATGACGCGCGGCGTCGACGTTCTCACGCAAGGGGGTGAAGCAGATCCGCACGGCTACATTGTCGTCAACGGCGGTGCCCCGGGCGCCACGACGGGAAAGGCCCCGCTCGACGGCACCGTCGCCGACTCGTCGCCTTCGGTCGCAAGACAGAAAGAACTGTTTCCGCTCTTGCTCGCCCATCAGGAAGCTCTCGCCAAGTACGGCCCGACGCATCCGAAGATTGCGGAGATTGAATTGAAGCTCAAGGTGGCTACGGAGCTTGCCGAGTCGTCTCAAGCCGCGTCCGCCGAGACCGCCCAGGAATCGAGCGTTCGCCTCGGGCGCCTGCTTGTCCGCAATCGGGCCGATGCGCCGAATACGGAGTTTAAGGTCGATACCGACGCCGATGGCCTGGCCGACACGCGATGGATCGACCTGGGCCGGCCGTCGAAGCCCGGCGAGATGCAGCAGTTTCAAGAGCTCACCGATCTGATGGCTTCGACCATTCGGCCGGAAACCTGGCGCGAATTGCGCACGGAGAAAGAGCTCGAAGAACGCTTCGCTCAGCACGACGCCGCCGTCGATTTTGAAGCCCGGCTCGATTCCGTTCGTCGGGCCGAAGAGGCCGGCAATACGGAACAGTATGAATCGGAGCCGGAGAATCCGTTTCAACGTCCGATCGATACGCCGCTTTCCACGTTCTCGATCGACGTCGATACGGCCTCGTATTCCAACGTCCGTCGCTTTCTCGACTCGCGGCAACTGCCGCCGGCGAGCGCCGTCCGTCTGGAAGAATTTCTCAACTACTTCACGTACGACTATCCGACCCCCACGGACAACGTGCCGTTTAGCGTTACGACGGAAGCGGCCCGCTGCCCGTGGAACGCCGATCACACGCTCGTGCGCATCGGCCTCAAGGGACGCGAAGTGCATCGCAAGGAACGCCCGGCGAGCAATTTGGTGTTTCTCGTCGACGTCTCCGGCTCGATGCAGGATGAGAACAAGCTGCCGCTGGTGCGCGAATCGCTCAAAATGCTCGTCAACGAACTCGGCGACAGCGACCGCGTGTCGATCGTCGTCTACGCCGGCAGCGAAGGTCTGGCTCTCGCGCCGACCGGCGGCGATCGCAAGCGGACGATTTTGGAAACGATCGACCGTTTGGAGTCGGGCGGTTCCACCAACGGCGCGGCCGGCATTCAGCTCGCTTACAAAATGGCGGCCGAAAACTTCATTCCCAAGGGGATCAACCGCGTGATCCTCGCGACCGACGGCGATTTCAACGTCGGCGTCACCAGCCAAGGGGAACTCGTTTCGCTAATCGAAGAAAAGGCTAAAACGGGCGTGTTCTTCAGCGCGCTCGGCTACGGCATGGGCAATTTGAAAGACGCCACGCTCGAGCAATTGGCCGACAAGGGGAACGGCAATTACGCCTACATCGATACGATCAGCGAAGCCCGCAAGGTGCTCGTCGAACAAATGTCGGGCACGTTGATGACCATCGCCAAAGACGTGAAGATTCAGATCGAGTTCAACCCGACGACCGTGGCCGGCTATCGGCTGCTCGGTTACGAGAATCGTGTGCTCGCCGCGCAGGACTTCAACGATGATAAGAAAGACGCCGGAGAAATCGGCGCCGGTCACACGGTCACCGCGCTGTACGAACTGATCCCTGCGGGCAAAGCGGCCAAGAAAGAAACAAAGAAGCTGCCGGAAGTCGATCCGCTCAAGTACCAAGCGGCCCCGGTCGTGCCGCCGCAATCGGCGGAAATCGCTCAGGAGTTGTTTACGCTGAAGCTGCGATACAAGGAGCCGGACGGCACGAAGAGCAAGCTCATCGAAACGCCGGTGAAGAACGACGTGGCCGACTACGGTCGGGCGTCGAACGACTTCAAGTTCGCCTCCGCGGTCGCCGGCTTCGGCATGTTGCTGCGACATTCGAAGTACCACGGCAGCGCTACCTTCGACGGCGTGATCGAACTCGCCGAGGCCGGCCTCGGCCGCGACGTCGGCGGCTATCGCAAAGAGTTCGTTGAACTGGTTCGCAAGGCGAAGGATCTCTCGAAGCGGTAACGGCACTCTCGTTCCCAGGCTCTGCCTGGGAACGCAATGACCCGAGGCTCCGCCTCGGCGCAACCGGAAAGCTTCTGTAAGGAACGCTCTCCGCGGCGTTCCGTGATCGACGCAACGCGCGGAACGCCGCGGAGGGCGTTCCCTACAGTACGCACGATTGCGGGTGTATACTCACCCGCATGACATCCGACCTCGTCTTCGTCTACGGCACGCTCAAGCGCGGGCAGCGGAATCACTACTTCCTTGATGCGTCCGAGTACCTGGGCACCGCCTTTACCGATGCGAAGTATCGCCTTATCGATTGCGGGCCGTATCCGGCGCTCGTCGAGCGGCCGACGGACGAACCACTGGTGATCGGCGGAGAGGTGTATCGGATCGACGCCGCGACGCTGGCCGAACTCGATCAACTCGAAGACGAGGGCCGGCTGTACCGTCGGGCCTTGATCGAAGTGCTCATGATCGACGGCGGGGCCTGCTCGCAGGCGCCACAAACGCTTCAAGTGTGGACGTACTTCTGGAGCGGCGAGCCGGACGCGTTTCCGCCGGTGCCCGGTTCCACATGGCGCGAGGCCGTGCTCACTCCGCCGACGCCGAAAGGTCGCGCGGCAAACGCCGGTGACGGGTGAGCAACTCATCGATCTTGCGGGCTCGGTAGTCGAAGATTTCGTTCAGCGTGCGACGCACGAACAATACGCGAGCCAGCGCTCCGAGCAGGCCGAAGCGGATGCGATAGCGAACGACGTCGGTCATTTCTACGCCGACGGCGCGACCGGCGTCGTCGACGATCGGGCAAAACGTATGCGTGTGATGCCACAAGGCATATGGTCCGCGAAGTTGTCGGTCGACGAAACTGCGCGGCGGATCGTAGCTTTCGATCTCGGTGCGCCAGCCGAACGGTACGCCGAAAAGTTGCAGTCGATACTCGATGATCGTCCCCGGCCGCATCGCGATGTGCCCTTCCGTCAGCACGCGGAAATTCAAAAACGGCGGCGTAATCGCCTCCAAATTGCGGGCCTCGGCGAAGAACGCAAACACCTCCGGAGGCGGAAGCGGCAACGTCTGCACTCGGCGCAGCTCATATTCGCGACTCATGCGTGCGCCGGCGTTCGAGCACCGCCGGGCTTGGCGGAATCGTCCGGCGCGACGGACGCCGCCAGCGCCCGTTCGACCGTTTCATAGCGAAAGCGGTATCCGGCGTTCAGCATCGCTTCCGGCAGGCAGCGCTGTGAGGCGAGCGGCACTTCGGCGAATTCGCCGAGCGCCAGCCGTAACATGAAGGAAGGCACGGGCAAGAACGTCGGACGATGCAGCGCGCAGGCCGAGCGCCTTGGTGAATTCGGCGTTCGTCGCCGGCGTCGGGCCGACCGCGTTGAACGGGCCGCGTATGTCGGCGTGCGTCGCGGCATGGAGAAACATGCCGACGATGTCGTCGACGTGCACCCAACTCGTCCATTGCCGACCGTCGCCGAGACGTCCGCCGAGCCCGAGCTTGAACGGCGTGAGCATCGTTTGCAGAGCGCCGCCGCTGCGACCAAGCACGATGCCGATGCGCCCCATCGCCGCACGCATACCGAGCGTTTCGGCGGCCGCCGCGTTGCGTTCCCAGTCGACGCAGGCCCGCGCGAGGAAATCGTCGCCGGGCAGTGAGCTTTCGGTCAGCACTTCGTCGCCGCGCGAGCCGTAGTAGCCGACGGCCGATGCGCACACCAAGACCGGCGGTCGCGCGTCGCCGGCGGCTTCCAAACCGCGCACCAGATTGGCGGTGCCCGTCGTACGGCTTTCCACGATGAGCTTTTTCTTCGCCTCGTTCCAACGCCCTTCGCTGACCGATTCGCCGGCGAGATGAAACACGGCGTCGGCGCCGGCAAACGCCTCGGCCGGCGCAGGCCCGGCCAATGGGTTCCACTCGAAGACGCGCACGCCCGACCCGAGCGCCGCTTGCGCTTTGCCGGCATGGCGCGAGAGCACGATTGGCTCGGCGATTTGTTTCAGAAGTTCGCGGCCGACGAAGCCCGTGGCTCCGGTGACGACGGCTTTCATGGCGGTTTCTCCGGCAGATGACGACTTTCAAGAACTATAGCCGCCGACGTCGCTATGGCCGGCTCGTATTGAGCTGTTTTCCAAAGCCAACTAGAATTCCGCCCGATTTTCACGCGGCGCGGCGACGGATTCGACCGAGGAAGGTCATGGCGAGCGGAACGCAAACGTACATTGAAACGCGCGGTTTCCATTTGCGCGGGTTCGTCGGCGGTGCGCTGGTCGGCTGCGGCGGCGTCGTCGCGGCTGCGAGTGCGCCGGCTTGGTCGCTCGCACCTGCTTGGCAAACGCTATTCGCGACGCTCGGCTGGGCGGCGTTCATCGTCGGCGGAGCGTTGCGATTTTGGGCGACGCTCTACGTCGGCGGTCGCAAAGTCGGCGGCCGGCGCGAGGCGGCGCTCACGATCGTCGGGCCGTATTCGCTCTGCCGCAATCCGTTGTACGTCGGGTCGCTCCTGATCGGTCTCGCCTTCGCGCTCTGGCTGACCAGCGCGACGGTGTTGCTGGCCGTCTTGCTCGCCGCGCTACATTACGCGCTGGTCACCGTGCCGGAAGAAGAGGCGTTCTTGCGACGCGAGGTCGGAGCGCAGGCGTTTGACGACTACCGCCGCCGCACGCCGCGCTTTCTGCCGAACTTTGCCGGCTATCAAGCTCCGGCCGAAGCGACGTTTCTCGTCAAAGCGTTACGCAACGAAGCCCGCCGAGCCGCGCGTTTGCTCGCGGCGGGCATGCTGATCGCCGTCGTCGGCGCACTGCGGCACGCGGACGCGTGGCCGCAGTGGTTCGCGCTGCCGTAAAGACGCTTGGAACTCGGTACTTGGCGCCGGGTTGCGGAGTCGTGAACCCCGTCAGCCGATCACCACGTACGAAGCACGACGCACAAGTTACTTGTTCAGCCAACCGCCGGCCATCATCCAATCTTTCAATCGGCCGGTCCACGTGTTGAGCACCGCATCGTCGCTGGCCAAGCCGACGCCGTGGCGGCCGCGTTGATAAATGTGCATCTCGGCCGGCACCTTGGCGGCTCGCAACGCTTGGAAGAAGAAGATGCTGTTTTCCGGCGGTACGCCCGTGTCTTCGGCCGTGTGAAAGAGGAACGTCGGCGGCGTCTTGTCCGTGACTTGCAGTTCGCTCGACATCAGCTTGATGAGTTCGGCGTCCGGTTTGTCGCCGAGCAAATTGCGACGCGAGCCGGCATGCATGAACTGCTCCTGGGTGAACGTGATCACCGGGTAGCAGAGCACGGCAAAGTCGGGTCGGCAGCTGACGCCGTCGATCGGATCGTTCGACTCGGTCTTGCCGTCGTCGAAGTGCGTGGCGGCGCTGGAGGCCAAGTGCCCGCCTGCCGAAAAGCCCATCACGCCGACGCGTTTCGGATCAAGTTTCCATTCGTCCGCTTTGGACCGTACGAGACGCAGGGCCCGTTGCACGTCGCCCAGCGGCACCGGATGCTTGTATGGAGCGACGCGATACTTGAGCACGTAGGCGCTGACGCCTAGCGAGTTCCACCACTTGGCGACGTCGTTTCCTTCGTGACCGATCGCCAACCCGCCGTAACCGCCGCCCGGGCACACGACGACGGCCGCACCGTTGGCTTTGTCGGCCGGGGCAGGGTAGGGCCAGAGCCAGGGCGTGTCGGCTTCCTCCTTGTCCATGGCGCCCGGCGCGCCTTCCGGCCAGAGCGGGAGCTTGGCTTGATTCTCCGGTGGGAAGTTTCCCCAACCGATCCGCTTCGGCGGCGTCGGCTTGGTCGGCTCGGCTGCGGAAAGTTGAACAGCGGCGCCGAACAACGCCACAAAGAGGATCAGTGTCTTCATATTGGATTCCTTAAAGGAGATGACAGCCGATTTTTTACAACAGAGAACTCCGAGTTCCCAGAGAGCGGCGGAATAAATTCTTTGCTCCGGTATCTTCGAGCTCTCCGTTGTAAAGGAATTCCGGGCTTACTTGCCGTCGAGCTCGACGAAGCCGGGCAAGGTTTTGGCGGCCGGATTTTGCGGCGGTTTGTCGAGCTTGAGGAACGCGAATAGGTCGACGATCTCCTGCGGCTTGTACTGCGTTTCGACCCCTTCGGGCATGAGCGACAGCTTGCTCGTTTCGATCTCGTCGACGTTCGAGCGCGGGATCGTTTCGAGCTTCCCCCCTTGCAACTTGAGTACCACCCGCTGCGGGCCGTCTTCCACCAAGAGGCCGGTGAGAACGCGGCCGTCGCCGGTCGTAACGATCCGCGGTTGATACGCCGCGCCGATCACGAGGCTCGGGTCGAAAATGTTCGAGAGCAACTGTTCGAAGTTGGATCGCCCGTTGACGGTGATATCCGGCCCGACGTCCTGTCCCTGGCCGTGAATCTTGTGGCACTGTCCGCAGAGCCGACCGAACACGGCCTGCCCGGCGACGGGATCGCCGTGGCCGTTGCGAACCAGATCGCGCATCTTGGCGACGACCTGCTCGCGTTGCGGGTTTCGATCCGTGCGGAGCTTTCCCCAAGTCGCCTCGACGCGCGACGCGAGTTCTTTGTCGCCGAGCTTGAGAAGTTTGCGGACTTGATTGACGGTGACCGCGTCTTTGGAGACTTTTCCGGAGTCGATCGCGTCGAGAAGTTGTTTCGCCCAAGTCGCACGGCTCGTCAGCAGCTCGACGGCAACCGGTTGCAGTTCATTTTCTAAGTCGGCGTATATCGTGAGAACCTGACCGGCGATTGTCGGCGAGTCGTATGTCGCCAAGGCATCGAAGACGCGGCGGCGCACATTCGCGGATTCGCCCGCATCGGAACCTAATAGCGGTATCACGCTTTCCGCAAAGCTCGGATCGACGGAAGACGCCCAAGCCGACAGAGCGGTAAGCCGATCCGCCTCCGCCAATTGCTTCTCAAGCGACCAACGCCGCATCTTTTCCACGGCGGCCGGGTTTTTCCAAAGGCAAAGCACGACATAGATGTCGGCGTTCGTACTCGGCGGCGCGCTCGGCTAAGATGTTGAACAACGGTTCAAGTTTGTCTCGCAGTTTATTCAATGAGCCGCTTTGGGCTTGCGCGGCGAGCGACGCAATCAGAACACTGCGAAGGCCCTGAGCCGCTTCGACGTGGATACCTTTCTTCAGGGCCTGCGCTTCATCGAGGTTTACGCACTCTGCGAAAATCTCGGCAAGCGGCGCTGCGCCGGCGGCGTCCTGTGCCAGATACCATTCGACGAGACGAGGAGCCAAGGCCGTGAGGCCTTCGAGAACTCCTCCGCTGCGGAATTTTGCTGCGCCATCGGCGCTCGTCTCGATGGACGTGCGGACGATTTGAGGCAGTTTGCCGCCGTCTCTGCGAAGAAACGGTTCAATGTTCTGCCAGACCACGGCCTGAACGACGGGCGACCGCGGATCTCTCGGACCGCTCGCGGCGCTTAGCAGCGTGGGCAATGCGTCGTCGTCGATCAACTTTCGCATTGCGACGACGCCCATCGGGCGCACTTCATTGTTCATCGAAAGCGCCAGAGACCGCACCTCTTCAATGGTCTCCGCGTCCTTCAACTCGAAGTCTCCGGCAGCTCTGGCTCCCCAGGCCCGCATCATCGGTGGAAAGGTGACATGGTTGGAAAGCAGATCCCTATAGAATTCGTCGTTCAGTCGCCCGGAACCGACCATCGTCCAGAGTGCGCCAAAACGCGGTGTTTGCGGAGAACTCGCATCGGATGCGATGGTCTCAAGTTTCTGGCGAGTTACGGAATTGTCTTCGCGCCCTAATCGCTCCGCCAGAACTCGCTGCGCCTGCTCACGATAGAAAATGTTGCCGCTGCTCAAACGCTCGATCAGTTGGTCGTCCGTCTCCGCCACGAGGTCGAACTTCGGGGCTCGCGGCGTTTCCTTGTAGCGCACGCGATACAAACGTCCCTTGGCTCGGTCGACGCCCGGCGGGTCGTAGTTGGCGTCTTGGTAGCAGTGGTACCGGTCGTACCAATCGAGAATGTAGAGGCAGCCGTCGGGGCCGACCTTTTGCACGACGGGCATGAACCAAACGTCGTTGGCAGTGAGGAAGTCGTCGTGCTTGATGCCTTTGTACGTCGCCCCGTGACGCTCGAGCCCATCGACGTTGATGCAGCCGCCGTGGATATTGCCCATGTAGAGCTTCTTGCGAAACTCTTCAGGGTAGGCGTCACTGTCGAACCAAGTGATGCCGCAATACGCGGCCATTTGATGTTTGTAGTCGACGATCGATTCGAGTTTCCAAGTGTGCGGCGGATACGGACCGCCCTGGCGATGGTAGTAGCCGGTTTCGACGAGGTGCCAGAGGTGATCGATGACGCAGGCGCTCACGAATGCGTCGCCGTTGTCGTTGAACGCGATCCCCCAAGGGTTGCTTGTGCCTTCGCAGAAGACCTGGAACTCGCGCGTCCGCGGGTGAATGCGGAACATCGCGCAAGTGATCTTCCAGCCGGGATGTTTTTCCTTTTCGGACGGCTTTAGGTAGGCGTTGTCTTTGCCGTACCGCACATGGCTCGCGTTGAACACGCCGTTGAGACCGTAGAGCCAGCCGTCGGGGCCCCAAGTGAGCGAGTTGGGGAGTTCGTGCGTGTCGTCGCGGCCGAAGCCGGTGAGCACCTGCTGCGGCGGACCGTCGGCGCGGCCGTCGCGATCGGCATCCGGATAGAAGAGAATGTCCGGCGCGTTGGCGACCCACACGCCTCCCGCATCACCGCGATGCCCGAGGGAATGTTCAACCCTTCGGCGAAGATCGAAACTCGCTCCGCCGTGCCGTCGCCGTCGGCATCTTCGAGGATTTTGACGCGGTCGCGGCCCGGGCCGGCTTCACGGCGCGGATATTCGAAGCTCTCGGTGATCCAGATTCGGCCGCGTTCGTCGAACGTCATCGCCACGGGGTTCACGACGTCGGGCTCGGCGGCAACCAACTCGACGGTGAAGCCGGGAGGGACCGTCATCTTGGCGACGGCCTCGGCCGGGGACAGAGCCGGCGTCGGCGGCTTCGTCTGCTTCCGCGGGATGAACGGCTCGGCGGCGCCTGCACACAAGCGAATAACCAAGGACCAAGCGCCAAATTCCAAACAAGGTAACATCGAACGGCGGAGAACTCGCGCATGGCGTTCTCAACTCAAAGGGACGGCGATTCCGGAGCGTGCGTCCAGTTTAGACCGGCCGGAGTCGCATCGGAATGAAGTCGGCGGCCGGCAAAGCTGAGATTTTTTACCGACGTCACCGGCCGGCTGACACCGGCCGCTCGCCTTCAACCTTGAACCCCGAACCTCAAACCTTGAACCTCGCGTTCACTTCGCCGGCAGCGGTTCCTTCAGCGTCATCAGATACGCCAGCAAGTCGGCGGCGTCTTGGGCCGTCACTTCTTTGAGCACCAGCTCAGGCATCATGCTTTTCGGGCTCGGCGTGATCGATTCCACGTTCTTCGTCGGGACGCGAATCGTCTTGTCTTCGGCCGTGCGGATGATGACGACCTTCTCGTTCTTCTCGACGAACCCCGTGTAGGCGAGCCCTTCGTCGGTTTCGACGACGCTCGTCACGTACTCATGCGAGATCGCCTTCGACGGTTCCATGATCGTTTCGAGCAACGCGGCCTTCTCGTATTTCTTGCCGATCGTCGTGAGGTCCGGCCCGAGGCGTTTGCCGAAGCCGCGGACGGCGTGGCAATTCTTGCAATTGGCCGCCGAGCTTTGGTGGAAAATCTGCTCGCCCCGCTTTTCATCGCCGGTGAGCTTGAGAATGTCGGCCGCTTTCATCGCCGAACCAAGTCGTTGCGGACGCTCGCTCTCCGGTACGAACTTCTCAAACAGAATCCGTACGTTGGCATCGGGGTGATTGATCGCGCGACCGACGGCCAGCTTCGCCGTCGCGTCGTCGAGTTCCTTGGCGTCGATCCACTTGAGCAGCGCGAGCGCCCCGCCCGTGGTTTGCACCATCCGCTCGACGACGCCGGCCGCGGCTTTCGGCTCCGTCCCTTTCACCACGAGCGATTTCACCGCCGCAAATTGCGCCATGTCGATCAGCGCCGTCGCGGCCTTGGTGCGAAGGCCGACGTCGTCGCTCTTCAGAAGCTTGGCCAGGGCGTCGCCCGCGCCGGTCGGACGAGTTTGCACGACCACGGCCAACGCCTGATCGCGCACCGCCGTCGCCGTGTCGGTCACCGAAACCAAGGCCAGCACTTCGGGGCCGAGTTCCGTGATTCCCGCCGTGGCCGCGAGCTTAAGAGCATCCGCCTGATAGTCGGCTTCGGCCAGCAACTGCTTCGCACATGCGACCAATTTTGCCCGGTTCTCGGCCTTGTCGCCGGTTTCATATTGTGTCGTCCACGCGCTCACCGAACCGTCGGCGTCGCCGACGATGCCCGACCACAATCCGGCCGGAGCGCAGTTGAACGTCAACCATTCGACGGCCCGCTTGCGTTCGGCGCTTGTCGCTCCCGGCTCGATCGCCAAGGCCGTCATGCCGCGCATCGCTTTGTAATGCAGCACGAGCCCGAGCTTGTCGATGATCGTCTGGCGAACTTCTTTACCAGGAGACACCAGCGCGAATGCAGCGACGTACCCTTCGAGCGTCTCGTCGGCCGAGGCCAAATAGGGCATCAGTGTAAAATTCGTCGCGCTGTCGCGATGCGTCGCGAGTAACTGTTCGGCGATCGTGTCCTGTCGACCGCGGGCCGCGATGCCGATGGTTTCCGCTGCATAACGTTCGCCGCGCGGCATCATCACGGCCAACCGCACGACGGCTGCATCGGCTTCCGCCCCGGTGCGTTTGGCAAAGTACAGCAACAACTCGCGCCACGTTTCCGGCACGATCGCCGTTCGCTCGCTCAGCTTCGTCAACTCCGCGGCAATCGACGGATCGTCTTGATGCCGCCGCAAGATCCGAACCGCGAGCGCCTGCATCGCCGGTTCTTTCGATTGCAACTGCTTGACGACGTACGGCCGTCCCTCGTCGCCAATGCGATCGAGCAGCCACAACGAGCGGGCCTTGGTATTCTCGTCGCTGTTTTCAAACTGATGAATCAGCTTCGGCACGCTCTCGCCGCCGCCGGCCAAGAGTCGCTCGCGTGCCAAAAACTGCGTCGCCAAGTTCGGGCTATGCAGACCGACCGTGGCATCGTCGAGGCTTGAGTATGGTCCCGGCTTCTCGCGCCGCTTGAGTTCTTTGTCCTTCGGCGTCAAACGAAAGATGCGCCCTTGGTCGGGATTGTTGTACGCATGCCCGCCGACGCCGCCGTCGTACCAGTCGGCGATGTACAGGCTCCCGTCCGGGGCGGTGCAAATGTCGTCGGGCCGGAAGTAATTGTCGCCGTTCGACGTAATGAGCTTGGTCTGCGAACCGTTGTAGCCTGCGCCGGCTCGGGTATGCGGATAAGCCCGCACTTCGCGCGGGCCGGCGTCGCAATGGAGCGGCATGTTCTTGAGCTTGGGGAGTGCGTCTCCTTCGTAGTAGCACATGCCGCACGGGCTGCCGAATCCGGTGACCACGGTGCTGGGCACGAAGCCCGGGATCGCGCCGCGGAAATGCCACGTGTCGCCCCAAGGCGTGCCGGGCGGAAACTTCGGGCCCGGTCGTTTGTACCAGCCGTAGTTGCCCCCTTCGAGAATCCAGCAAATCCGCACGCTGAAGTTGCCGTCGTTATCGTTGTCGCTGCAGAAGGCTTCACCGAAGCTGCTGACGGCAATCTCGTACGGGTTGCGAAAGTTCGTGGCGACGTTTTCGAGCTTCGTGCCGTCGAGTTCACCGCGAATCATGCCGCCGGCGGGAAACTCGATTTGCGAGCCGTCGACGCCCGTCACTTTGTAGCCGGCGTCGCCGTGGGCCATCCACCACTTGTGATCGGGTCCGAGCACGATGCTGTGGCGCCGTGGTCGTGGTTGAAGCCGCCGAAGCCGGTGAGAAGCTTCTTGGGCGGGCCGTCGGCCTTGAGGTCGCCGTTCTTATCTTCGTAAACCCAAAGATCGGGGCTCGTGGCGACATACACTTTGTCTCCGGCGACGCAGATGCTCATCGGCGCGAACACGTCGTCGGCGAACACCGTCGCTTTATCGGCGCGGCCGTCGCCGTCGGTGTCTTCAAGCACCTTAATCTTGTCGGCCGGCGGGTTCTTCGCCGCACGGCGATACCATTGAATCTCAGCGACCCACACGCGGCCGTGCGTGTCGATATCGATCGCCGCCGGATTTGTGATCATCGGCTCGGAGGCGAAGAGCGAAAGCTCCGTCCCTTCCGGCACGGTGAGCGATTTCAGTTCCTCGTCGGGCGACTTTTGAGCCGCGGCCGGAGAGATGCTGCAAAGTGTAAAGGCGAGACCGAGCAACGACAGGCGAGCGGCGGCGAGCGGGCGGCGATGCATGGCGGATGGCATCCGTAGTGGGGCGGGGTCAAACGTCGACCGGCGAGCCGCACATTCTAACTTGCCGCAAACCCGGCCCGCAAACATGTGTCTGCGTATGGCTCAGGGCCGTTTGAAATTCGGAACCTGCCTATCAAGTAAATGGAAACAACCTCTTGGCTCGCCGCCAAGCCGGTCGCAACGGCGATCCGATCCAAAGCCACAGAACTCGCCCAACTCGCCCACAAAAACTAAGGCGACCGTAGGTCGATCGCCATCTTGCCCAAGTCTGAGGTCGTCTTAGAGGTGTGTTGAATTCGATTCGGTCGGGATAGAGCAAAAGGAAAGGGGTGGCCAAGACTAAAATTACGAGCCAGTAGGCCGCCACAAACGGAATGCAAAGGTACTCCCACCAATATGCCGGCCTATAATCGCCGGATTCTTTTCGTATCTGCACGAGCCGCTCTCTTCTTGTAAGACCCGCACTGCTTTGCAACGGGGTATTGGAAGCAATTCAACGATATTCTTGATAAGGTCTGGTGGATCTTTCGGACACAAGCAACAACGTCTTAATTACGGCCCATTCTGGTCGCTCATCGCCCATCACTTTCGCGGCGGGCCACGGAAGCGGACGAAGTAGTAAAGATGGTCTTTGCCCGTGTCGTTGTTCTTAACTCGAAACTCAAGCCATACGTGGCCGGTCTCCTGAGATTGTGCCAGCATCGCCGTCCACAACGTCAACTCGTCGAGCAGAAGCGAGCCGACGGAAGTACTGCGCAACGGAAGCCGGCGATCCTGCCCGTCAGATTTTGTCCGTCGTTGGGTTCAAAGAGCTTGCCGAGCTCCAAGCTGCCGTACGGAGTCGTTACGGAAAGCTTCGCGGCGTCAAAGGCTAGAGAATCGAGCTGCGGCAGGCCCGTGATACGGACGGCGTCGCCGGCCGGCGGCTCAATGACGATCGGCACATCGGCCGTCTTAACGAGCGTCCATTCGCTCCGTCCTTTGAGAAATCGCTCGTACTCTTGCCGGGTCACCCCCATGCGAGCATCGTACTTCGCGACGCCGTCGGGCCCGGTGTTCTTGAATATCTCGGCGGCATCGGCCGGGTTACGTTGTGCCGCGGCCTTCAGCTTTGCGGCGATGACGCTGATGTCCGCCGGGACGGAAAGAGTCATGATCTCGGCAAGTTCGCGGCGCGGCGCCAATAGCTGCAACATGCGCCGCCGAGAATCCTTTTCCTCCGCCCAGGCATCGATCGTTGCCTGCTTCGCCGCTGCGTCGCTCGAAGGTGTTCCGGTCGGCTGAACGGCCGCGGTGTTTCCCGCCGGTTCCTGAGCCGCATCGTTTGCTCCGCCGCAACCGACGAAAGTCAAATCGAGAAACAGAACAACCGCGACGCGGCGGAGATAACTCGTCATCGATTAGGGTGTTGGTAGCAAGTCGACTTGGGAAAGCGTTGTAATCATCCTCTGCATGGACCGTCGGATAAAGTGTAGTTGCCGGCAGGCGGTTCGAACAATTTACCGACACGCAATCGTTACTGTGGATTTGTCGGCCCTTGCCGGCGCCGCTCGATATTCCGAATCGAACGGCCGTCGGCGCGGTAGGATGCCATACATGAAACGTCGAAGTCATCCCGTTCGCCTTGCCGTGCTGCTGCTCGTAGGCGCAGCACTGGGATGGGAATTGGGCGGCATGATCATTTTCAGGTCCGTCTACGGCTACGATCACGGGCAAGGCGAAGGCGTGTGGTGCCGACCGGCGGGGCTTGCGATCGGCTTAATCTTCGCCGCGGCGACGGAAATCCTGGCGAGAGTGCTGAAAATCGGCGCATAGTTCGACCGTTGGCAGCACGTTCTTGTGACAAACTGGAGGCCGACCGCTGATTGTCGCCGGGCCGGCGGCGCATTATGTTGCCGGGATTCCGCCCACCCCGTTATCGCCCCCGCGATCCTTTGTTGGGAGCCGCCGCCATGTCACGCCTGTTGCCGCCGTTGCTATTGTGGATCATCCTGCCGGTTGCCGTTGTCGCGGCCGACGAGCCGTTGAACGTGGCAACCGAATTCGGCCGGCTCAACGCGGAGTTGAATGAGGCCGTTTCCAAAGGAGGCCGCGATCAGAAGGTCTATGCCAAAGCGCAGGTCGAGTTTAAAGCCGGGCTTGAGAAACTCGTAGCCCGCGCCGAGCAGGAGAAGTCGCAAGAGCACGGGCCGCTGGCGACGGCCTATCAGCGGTTGAACCGTTACGACGACGCGGTGCGCGAAGCCAAGGCGGCCATCGCCGAACAGCCCAAGAGCGTCGTGCCGCACACCGTGCTCATTTCGTCGCTTGGCTTCAGCGGCAAACCGGACGAGGCCGAGCAAGCCTTCGAAGCCGCGCTGAAGGCCATTCCCGATAATCCGTCATTGGAAGGAATGCGGCAATCGCTGGCCTTCGCCTACCAACGCGCCGGTAAGTACGACAAGGCCGGCGAACACCTGACGACTTACATCGAAAGCGCCTGGCCGCAGGTTCAAAACAATCCCAACGCCGCGGCCAATTTTCGCAACCTCATTTCGAGTTTGGCGGAAACCGGCGTCCGCGGCAAACGGGCCGCCGAAACCTTGCCGGCGGTCGAGAAGTTTGTGAAACAGGCTCAAGAGGCGGCGGCGAAGAACGACAAATTCGTCGCACTCGTGGCGGGCGCACGCGAAGCGCAAATTCGGCTGATGGTCGCCGCCGAACGTACCGACGACGCGGCAAAGCTCATCGGCGACGAGCTCGCCGCGCTGGAAAAGAACGACAAGCCCGATCTGTCGGCGATCGTGGCCATCGCCGAGTTGAAGCGGCTACAGATTCAGCTCGCCGGCTTCGGGCCGCAACGCATCGCGGCGATCGACGCCTTTTACGACCATCTCAATTCACGCTGGGAGATGGCCAAGACGTCCGGCCGATATGTGGAACTTGCCGGCGACGCGGCCCAGCAGAAGGCCCAAGCCCTCGTGCAAACGGACAAGCTCGAAGAAGCAGATCAACTGCTGACCTCTTGGCAGCAGCGACTGAAGGAACTGAAGGCGGACGACCCGGCCGTCACGGCGACGGTTCCTGCGATTCTCAACGGAATCGGCTACCTGCGCCAACGGCTCGAAGGGGAACTCAAGCGGAAGGCCTTGGTCGGTAAACCGTACTTCCCGATTCTCGAAGCCACTTGGCTCAACGGCTCGCCGCTCAAACCGGAAGAACTCCGCGGCAAGGTCGTGCTCTTGGACTTCTGGGCCGTGTGGTGCGGGCCGTGCATTGCGACCTTCCCGCACTTGCGCGAATGGAATGAGAAATATGCCGATAAAGGTCTGGTGATCGTCGGCGTCACGCGACACTACGAATACGGTTGGGACGCCGAAGCCAAGCGGGGCAAACGCGAAGAAGGAATCAGCAAGGCGGATGAAGATAAGGCGACGACCGAATTTGTGAAGCACCACGAATTGAAGCATCGCATCGCGGTGATGCCCGACAACGACCTTTCGGCCAAGTACCTCGTGACCGGCATTCCGCAGGCCGTACTGATCGATCGCGACGGCTCGATTCGCATGATCCGCGTCGGCAGCGGCGAAGCGAACGCGCAGATGCTCGAGCAGGCGATTCGCCAACTCACCGGCGCAAACGAGCAAGCGGCTGTCGAAAAGTGAGCCACTTCGAGTGCCACGGATGACTTGTCGCCCCGTGCTTCGTACGACATGATCTTTCGAGAACACTGGTGGACCAGCCACCCGTGGCACACGTCGTTAATATTGTCGCCAAGCCGTTATGCCCAAGAAGACCTGGACTCTCACGGACGTCGAGCGCGACGTCTACGTTTCGTCGTTGCATGTCGGCCCCGGCGACGTGCGTAGTTCGTCCCCCGCCGAGAGTCTGCCGCCGTTTGCGATTCGCAAACGGACGCTCCGCGGCGGAGTCCGCGACGGGGTCGACGTCGTGGAGATCGACAACGGCGCGCTGCGCATCACCGTCGTGCCGACTCGCGGCATGGGCATTCATCACGTCGCCTGCAAGTCGGCCGCCGGAGAAGGGGAGAGCTTGCGGCTCGGCTGGCAGTCGCCGGTTCACGGGCCTGTTCATCCTCGGTTCGTACCACAAGACGAAGCCTCGGGCATCGGCTGGCTTTCCGGGTTCGACGAATTCCTCGTCCGCTGCGGCTTGGAATACTGCGGCTCTCCGGAGTGGAACGACGCCGGCAAACTGATCCATCCGCTGCACGGCCGCATCGCCAATCTGCCGGCGCACTTTGTGGAAGTGTCCGTCGATCCGGCGACGCGCGAATTGGAGATTGTCGGCATCGTCGACGAGGCTCGGCTGTTCTCGAACAAGCTGCGGCTCAAGTCGACGCTTCGCACGACGCTCGACGATACGTCGTTCTCGGTGACTGATGAGATCACAAACTTGTCGTCGGCTCCGGGCGAATTGGAACTGCTCTACCACATCAACCAAGGTGCTCCGCTGGCGGTGCCCGGTGCGCGTTTCTCCGCAGCCGTGCAAACCTTAGTGCCGAAAGACGCCGTGGCGGCCCGCGACGTGCCGACTTGGCAAAACTATCCGCCGCGGGCGCACGCGCCGGAGATCGTGCATTTCTTCGAACTCGTGGCCGGCGACGATGGCTGGACGAAAACTATGCTGGCCGCGCCCGACGGAGGGCAGGGCCTGTCCGTGGCGTTCAACCGGCGGCAGTTTCCGCTCTTCACCCTTTGGAAGAACCCGCTCCCCGCGGCCGACGGCTACGTGACCGGCCTGGAGCCGTGTATCAACCTGCCGCACACCAAAGGCTTCGAAAAATCCCAAGGCCGCGTGGCGACGCTTGAGCCCGGCGAAACCCGCCGCTTCGATATGCGGCTGGAAGCACTGACGACGCCGGAAGCCGTGGCCCGCACTCAAGCGGAGATCGACGTCTTGCAGAAGCGGGCCGTGCCGACGATTCACAAAGAACCGCAACGCGGCTGGTCGCCGATCTAAGGCGAACCGCAACATTTAAGCGCTGTAGGGAACGCCCTCCGTGGCGTTCCGTTGAATCGCTCAACAGTGAAGTTAATGCCGAAGATCGCCTGCGGGTTCCATGAGGGCAGCTAACTCATGGAGCCGTGAATGTTGGTCGGCGTTCAAATTGTGGCGTTGCTTTTGGCCCTGGGCGGAACGGCTTGGGGCGTCTTGCTGCTGATCGTGCTGGTCGGAGTCGGTCCGAGCTCGCCGATCTTTTGCCTCGTCGTGCTTCCCGGCTATGTCGTAACTTTCGGTTATTTCATTCGCACAATCTGGACGCCTCCTTTTCTTTTGAGATGCGTGATTTGGACGTCATCGATTTTCATTCAGTCAGCGTGGCTTATTCTCGTCGGCTTGCAGGAGCTACATCTCGGAACGATGTGGTGGCTTTTTGCGACGGCAGCCTCTGTTTGGGCGCTTCGACAAGAGATAGCGCACGAGGACTTGGACGCAGCGTAGCGCAACTTAAGCCATAGAACGCCACGAAGGGCGTTCCCTACAGTTCGTTGATGCCGGCACTGACGGCACGCTCGCTGCGTCACCTCGTCTTGACCCTCCGCGGGGCGCTTTCTAAAGTTCGGCCCGCTTGAGAAGTCGGGGTCTACGGCAGCCCGTGCGCCGCCCCTTTTCGAGCCGCGTCACCGCAGCCAGGTCATTCGCCCTATGAGTTCCGCCGATCGCGCCGCCGGTTCCGATACGCCCGCTATTCCCGTTCCGCTGTTCGATATCTCGCGGCAGCACGCCGAACTTGAGCAAGAGATTTCCGCCTCGCTGACGGCCGTCTGCAGCTCGGGTAAGTTCGTGCTCGGCCCCGACGTCGTGCAACTCGAAGCGGCGATGACGAAGCTCACCGGCGCGAAGCACGCGATCGCTTGCGCCTCGGGCAGCGATGCGTTGCTGTTGGCGCTCATGGCCTACGACATCGGGCCGGGCGACGAAGTGATCTGCCCCAGCTATACGTTCTTCGCCACGGCTTCGGCCGTGACGCGCTTAGGCGCGACTCCGGTGTTCGTGGACATTGAGCCGGACACCTGCAATCTCGACGTCGCGCAAGTTTCGCGCCGCGTCACGTCGATGACCCGAGCCATCATTCCGGTTCACCTCTACGGCCAATGCGCCGACATGCAGCCGATCGTCGACATGGCCCGGTTGCACGGCTTGGCGGTGATCGAAGACGCCTGCCAAGCGATCGGCGCGGAGTACCGCGGTCGCCAAGCCGGCGCGATCGGCGACATCGGCTGCTTCAGCTACTACCCGACCAAGAATCTCGGCGCGTACGGTGACGCAGGCATGCTCACCACCAACAACGATAAGCTCGCCGACAAATTGCAATTGCTCCGCGGCCACGGTATGCGGCCGCGCTACTATCACAAGATCATCGGCATCAACAGTCGACTCGATTCGCTGCAAGCCGCGGTGCTCAACGTGAAGCTGCCACATCTGGAACGCTGGACCAAAGCTCGTCGCACGCGTGCCGATCGCTACACCGCCGAGTTCATGAAACGCGGGCTCACTCAGTTCCTGCGTCTGCCGACGGTGCGCGGCGACCGCAAACACGTCTGGAATCAATATGTCGTGCATGTCGCCGGCGGCAAGCGCGATGCGCTGCGGGCCTATCTGGCCGACCGCAAGATCGGCACCGAGGTCTATTACCCGGTGCCTCTGCACCAACAAGAATGTTTCAGCTACTTGGGCTACGGCGCCGGTTCGCTGCCGTACACCGAAGCGGCGTCCGTAGAAACGGTCGCCCTGCCGATCTTCCCGGAGCTTCGCGACGACGAACAGCAGCGCGTGATCGAAGCGATCTGCGAGTTCTTCCTGCCTGCCGGTCAATCGGCGACGGAACAGAAGGGGGCGCTCGGCGGCCCGAACTTCTTGAAGGCCCGCGACGGTGCGCGAAGCTCGGAACGAATCTAAGCCGGCGCCTGCACAGCGCTTACTCTTCGTCCTGTCCGTGGAAGGGAAGGTCCCAGCGGCGCATGGCCGGCCAGCACATGGGGGCCACGATCATGAGCACGACGACGATCGTGAACATGTATTGGATCGTGTAGCCCTTCGGCGGCGGACCTTCGGGCTCCTTCGCATTCTTACCTTGCGCGAAAGCGGCTCCCGACGACAAGGCGAGCGTCAACACGACGGCGGCCATAATCGTCGCCAAGTTGCGACGTAGCGAGGAGAGCGTTCGGCGAGCGGCGGGCATGGCGACGTCGTTCATAGCGGTCGGTCGTGCGGTTAAAGGAGTTCGTCCATCGGCTGAGCCCACTGCCGGAGCATGGCGGCGGGCATCGCCAGCGTTTCCCACTTCGGCGAGATGAGCTTCGCGTGTTCCGAAAAATGCGCGAGCCGTACGCCGAGGAAAGCGTATCGCCCTTCGCGATGGGCGAAGAGCCGCTCGGCCGGCAACGGCGAAACCTCGCCCGTTACATTGTAGGCAAACACGAACAGGCTCTGAAAGCGTCCGCCCAGCAGATTTTCCCAGCGCTCCATGCCGTCCACGTCGTCGCGCGTGGCCCAATTCTTCCAAAGCCGACCTTGCTTGCCGCTCGGGAAATTGCGCCCCTTTACGTCGACCAGCCAGGTGAAACCCTGCGACGACGTGACGAGAAAATCCAGGCTTTTGATCGAGCCGATCACGTCTTCCGGCACGTCGAACGGGATCAAGCTGCGGCGACTTTCGTCGATCGCAATGTACGGAGCCCGCCGCTCCCGCAAGTAAGCCTCAAACGCCGCCTCGTAATGGTTCGAGCGTTTGGACATGGCGGGGGAATTCAAACTCCTCGGGACCGGAGATCGAATCCCAAAATGCTCAACGTACGAGTGCTCGATTCAAAAATCGATGGTGGGAGTCGATCATCTTCTCTATTTCGTCCCGACGGCGACTCCCAGCCGCTCTTGCAGTTCGATGAATTTCGAGGTGTCGATGAGCTGAAGCCTGTGGCACCGGTGTAGGAAGACTTTTGCGGATTGAACGATCCGCACGCGCAGATCGGCCGCCTGTCTTTCTAGCGACTCCCAATCGGTCGACACGTCGCGGTAGTCCGGCGTCGTCACGTCGTCGATTTTGTGGTTTTGTTCCCCGACCGCTCGTCGGATTTCTTGTTCGTAGACCGCCGTCGTTCCGGCGATCATCGCCCGTCGCCGTGATTCCAAACCCTCAAGTAGTTGGAGCCGGTGCCGGATCTCTTCGGCCCAGAAATCGATATTCGCCGCATATCCCGCCAGCCGACGTCGCTCCAAATGTGAGGAAGCGTCAAGGACGACGGCTAAGGCATCGCAGAGCTTTTGTGTGTATCGGCCGGCGAAGTTCAGTTCCCTTTCAATCAGGCTAAGAACCGGCGAGGAGGCGTGCGAGCGTCTGCTCCAGTGCGTCGCCGGCCAAGTTCACCGGCGTGCTTTCGCCGGTCTTGAGGTCTTTCACCTGAACCGTGCCGGCCGCGAGTTCGTCGTCGCCGGCGACCAGGGCGATGCGGAAGCCGCGCTTGTCGGCGTATTGAAGTTGCTTGCCGATTTTCTTGGCTTCCGGAAACACCTCGCAGCCGATGCCGGCCGAACGCACGCGAGCCGCGAGTTTTAGATAGTCGTGCAGTCGGCTTCCGACGAAATACACGACGAACACCGGCGCGGGCGTGCTCACCTTCTCGATCAGTCCGAGCTGGTTCATCGCTTCCAGCAAGCGATCGAGCCCGAGCGACGCGCCGACGCCCGGCAGCTCTTGTTTGGTGTAGAGCCCGGCGAGGTTGTCGTAGCGGCCTCCCGAGCAGACACTGCCGATTTTCGGTAGCGCGTTGAGGAACGTTTCGTAGATCACGCCCGTGTAGTAGTCCAGACCGCGGGCGATCGAGACGTCGAGCTTGAGTCGGCGCTCGGGCACTCCGGCCGCCGCCGTCGCCGCGAGGAGGTCGCGAAGTTTCTGCGTTCCTTCTTCGCCGCGCGGCGAGCCGGCGACGAGCTTGGAGACTTCGGCGAGCACGGCGTCGTTCGAACCTTCGAGCCCGGCCAGTTTCAGAACGTCGGCCGCTTGTTGCGGCGTGGCCTCGGCCGTGGCGGCCATCTCTTCGATGACCTTCTCCGCGCCGATCTTCCCGAGCTTATCGAGCGCGCGGAGCACCGGCACGCTCTTTTCCGCCAAGCCCAGCTTTTCCAATAGGCCGTTCAGCAGCAGCCGATTGTTCAAACGAATCGTGAAGTCGTCGAACCCCAGCGCCGTGAAGAGGTCGTTGATGACGAGCACGGTTTCGATGTCGGCGGCCGGCGAGAGCGTGCCGATCGTGTCGAAGTCGCACTGCATGAATTCACGGAACCGGCCGGCTTGCGGATTCTCGCCGCGCCAGACGCTGGCGATGTGATAGCGCTTCCAGGGCGTGCCGAGCGTGTTGATGTGTTGCGCCGCAAAGCGCGCCAGCGGCACCGTGAGATCGAAACGCATTCCGACCCAGCGATCGCCATGCTGGAACTTGTACATCTGCTTGTCGGTTTCGTCGGAGCCCTTACCGGTGAGGATCTCCAAGTATTCAAGCGCCGGCGTGTCGATAGGCGTGAAGCCGTAGCTGCGGTAGACGCGGCGGGCCGTTTCGATCAGCCGCTCGCGCGGGATCATCGCTTCCGGCAGATAGTCGCGAAAGCCCTTGAGGGTGCGCGGTTCGATACGCTTCACGTCGGTCATCGGAAAACTTGTGGGCTTCGCGGGCTTTGATTCAGTTCAAAAATTGGAACAGGGGCGGCTTCGCGCTGCGGATGCTCTTTTGCCCCTTCGGCGGCGTTACGACTTCCATGTACTCGTACACCTGCTCGGGCGTTTCGAAATACTTTTCGTAGACGTAGTGGCTGTCGAACTCGCAGTCGGCCGTGCTGTATTCGCGACAGATTTCCGGCCGAGTTTCGTAAATGCCGCAGAGGTTGTCGGGCCGCAGGTGTTTGCAGGTGGTGTGGACGAGCACGTACCAATCGTCGTCTTCCACGAAGAACGTCGTTTGGCTGTGGAGCATGGCCCAACGAATGTAGTCGAAATCGGAACGTGCCGAAGGTCGTTCGATCGGCCATGCGAAATACTTGCAGCACTTCGCCGTGCAATGATCGCACAGGCTTTGGCCCGGCAGCAGCACCGGGCGATTGGCCTTAGGATCGACGGGCTTCGGCTGCGCGACGTTCGCCTTGGGAGCTTCGCGAGCTTTGTCGGCCGGCGAAGTTTTGCGATCGGATTTCTTGCGTTTGGCTTCGGCCGTAGCGACCGACGAACCTTTACGACGCGACGACATCCGACACCCCTGCGTTTGGCACGGCGGCCCGCGATTCCATAGACGCCCGGGCCGCGAAAACGTTCGGGCAAGATTAACAGAGCAGGGGGGCTTTTTCCAGCGATGGTCCGCCCGTGTTCTCACGCAACACGCCGGAGAAACGAGGCTATTCCTTCGGCGGCGGGCGTTTCGGATTGGGCGATTGAAGCGTGATGAGTCGAACGATCAGAGCGATTCCTAGGATCGACAGACCAATCTCGAGGACGATGATCAACAGTTCGACGAACGAAGACTGGTTGCTCCAACCGTAGCGTTGATCGAGTCGGCTTAAAAACAAGGAGGCCGACATACACCCTGCCGATGAGAATCCGGCAATCCGCGACTTGCGGCGACGTTCGGCATCGTCGAGGTGATCATACTTTCCGTAACTTGGCGCCATGGGAATCTGCTCGCGCCGCTAAAAGGCCTCATTTCGCCAGCACGATCGCCGTCGCTTGGCCGGCGGCCGTGTAACTGACGACGACGCATGCCGGCGCGAACGTCGTGAGCGGCTTGCCGTGCACGACGTCCAGTCCTAGTTCCGCGTCGGGCTTGTCGCAATGGGCCGTCGGCGGTACATGGCCGGCGTCGAGCATGAGCACGGCGAGCGCGGCTTCGACGCTGCCGCACGCTACGCCCAAGCAGCCCATGTAACCTTTGAGTCCGACGACCGGCACGCCCGGGAGCGCCCCGCGCAAGGCGGCGGCTTCCGCGGCGTCGCCTTTACGCGTGGCCAGACCGTGCGCGACGACGAAGCCGACGTCACTCGGTGCGAGCTTGGCATCGGCGAGGGCTCGCAGAATCGCGTTTTTCACGCACTCGCCGCCGAATGCGCGGCCGGCGATTTGCGGATCGATCGCGGTTCCCCAACCGCGCACCTCGGCATACACCTTCGCGCCGCGACCTTCGGCGTGCGCACGGCTTTCGAGCATCAGCACCCCGGCCCCTTCGCCGCGAATTTGGCCGTCGCGATCGGCGTCGAACGGGCGACCGGCGCGCTCAGAATCGGCATTCGGCGAGACTTCTTCCGACAACTGGCGACGCAACAGATCGTAGGCGTTGATTCGCGACGACGCGCTGCCGGCCATCATTTGGTCGGCATGTCCGCGCTGAACGACTCGCGTCGCCTCGCCGATCGCCGAAATGCCGGAAGCTTCGGCCATGCAGATCGAGTTGTTCGGGCCGCGGGCGTCGTTGCCGATCGAGATGTGGCAGGCCGGCATGTTCGGCAGCAGCTTGAGCATGCTGAGCGGATAGCAGGCGTTCATGCCTTCGCCCCAGCGGGAAAAGTCGTACACGCCTTCGAGCATGCTGGCGCGAAACGGCGCGGCGACCTCTTCCAACGGGTTGCGAATCACTTCTCCGCCGAAGATCACGCCGAAGCGCTCGGGATCGACTTGGCCCTCGACGAAAGCAGAATCTTCGTGCGCGAGGCCGGCCGCGGCGACGGTGAGCTGCGCATCGCGCGCCATGACCTTGAGCGCTTCGCGCGGCTTCACATAGGCGGCCGGATCAAAATCCGTGACTTCGCCCGCAACCTTGGCGACAAGGCCGGCGGTGTTGAAAGACGTAATCGGCCGCAGCGCCGAGCGCGCGGCCAAGAGCGACTCCCAAACGGCGGCCCGCCCGATGCCCAGCGGGCAGATGACGCCCAGGCCTGTGATGACGACGGAAGCTTCGGCGTTCATACGCGGCAGATCGTCCGTCGTTCGAGCCAGAATGAACTATTGAGGGGTCGACGCCGCTTCGAGACGCTTGCTGGGGAGTACGACTTGCTTGGCCAGCCCGACCTTTTCGAGGAACTTGATCGTCAGCCAAGTGATGTCGACTTCCCACCACTTGTGGCCGTGCTTGGCACTGCGTTGATCGGCGTGGTGATTGTTATGCCACCCTTCGCCGTTGCTGACCAGACCCACGAACCAGTTGTTACGGCTGTTTTCGTCGGTTTCGTAGTTGCGGTAACCCCAAACGTGCGCCAGCGAATTGACGCTCCAGGTGATATGCCACACGAGGACGGTGCGAACAAACACACCCCAAATCAATACGCTCCAGCCGAATTGAGCGGCTTCGGAGCCGTCTGGCACCGAGCCGGGAACCAAGCCGGAATAGTAGGCAAAGTAGCCGAGGCCGAAAAACGCGAGCCAGCTGGCGATGTTCAACCAGACCCAAGCGAGCTTACGTTCCAAGGCGAAATAGTACGGATCTCTCAGCACGTCGCGGGCGTACTTTTCGTAATGGTTCAGGTTGTGAATCTGAACGTTATCGACCAAGAGCCAGCCCATGTGGCCCCAGAAGAGATTCACCAGCGGGCTGTGCGGGTCCGGTTGCTCGTCGGAATACTGGTGGTGCAGACGGTGGATCGCCACCCACTTGGCCGGAGTGTCTTGCACGCAAAGCACGCCGAGCGTGGCGAACGTACGCTCCAGCCATTTCGGCACGATGAGGCCTTGGTGCGTGAGCAACCGATGGAAGCAGAGGTTGATGCCGAGCGTGCCGAAGATGTAGCAGCCCGCGACGGCCAGAAACACGCCGGTCCAACTGAAGAAGTACGGAAAGAACGCCAAGCAAGCGACGGCGTGGAACACGACGAACGAAATCGCGTAGTCCCACATGACTTGTTTCGAGCGCACGGTCGACGGGCGCGGAAGATGGCCGCTCTCATCGAGTCGGGCATGCCACTTTTCCATCGGACGATCGGCCGTCACGGTGCCGGTCGGGGCTTCGGCCGCGGCCGTATCCGCCGAAACGAGTTTCGTGAGGACCAATTCTTCCGTTGTTTCGCTCATCCGCTTCGCGCTCCACATCGAACAGGCTCGGCGCGACGCGACTATCGCGTCGATCGGGGGCCGAGCTCAGCGCCAGAAATACGACAAGGCCGGCCGTGCGGGAAGTGCGAAATCCACGGCAAATGTCGTACTGGTTGCTCGAAGTCCCCATCTTGACAAAAGGGGGTCTGAAGTCAACGGCAGGCATGCCCCGGCGAGCACTGCGGGCGGGTTTGGACTGTCGCCGTAACCGCAAATCAGCACAATAGTTGCGAGCCGAATGCGTGCGGCTCCGAGCGGCCGCGATGCGCCGACGGACTCCCGCAATTCGCACGGCGCGACACGCCGGCCGATTATGCGGGCTGCGCGGAACGTCATGCCGCGCGAGGCGACGCCCGAGCAACCGGCTGCCGCGAACGGCGACGTAGACTTACGCGGGTTGCGCCGTACGCGCGGCACCCGAATTGAGCCCGGAGCCAAGCTCCCGGGCGAAGTGACTGACTTCTGATTCTCGCTTTCGAATCCTTTCCGCCGCCATGCAACTCGTCGTCACCGCCGTCGGGCCCGACCATAAAGGCCTCGCCGATCCGATCATTCACTTCCTCACGGGCGAGGGAGCGAACATCGCTGAAATTCAGATGTACGATCATGACGAGGAGCGAGTGTTCGCGATGCTCTGCCGAGCCGAGGTGGACTTGGCCGTCGACGACTTTGCCGAGGTGCGCACGAAGCTCACCGCCATTGGCGACGAGCGCGGACTGTCGGTGCGCGTCTGGTCGCCCGAGCTGCGCCGCCAAGCCTCGGCTGGCCATTTGTGCGACCTTTCGACCGGAAGCGCCGTTGGCCTTGTTGCGGGCGATTCGCGACGGCGAGCTGAAGGCCGAGGCGGCGCTGATGATCGGTAACCGGCCCAACTGCCGCGCCATCGCCGAACAATTCGGCGTGCCGTGGCATTCGGTCGGCGACGAGAAGGGGGCCGCCGACGACGATCGCCTGATTACGCTGTGCGACGAGTACGACGTCGACTACATCATCTTGCGCGGTACATGCGCATACTTCCGGCTTCGAGTTGCTGGAAATACGCGGGCGGGCGGATCGTCAATCTGCATCACGGACTGCTGCCGAGCTTCAAAGGCATTCGGCCGTATCACGACGCCTACGCCTCGCGCATGTTGACGTTCGGCGCAACGTGCCACTTCATCGTGCCGGAACTCGACGCGGGAAATCAGATCATCCAGCAATCGACCTTCACCGTGCCGCCCGGAACGTCGCTGCCGGAGATCATGCGGCTTGGTCAAGAGGACAACGAACCTCGCTGCCTGGTGGAAGGCGTGCGTCGCGTGGTCAACCGCGAAGTGCAACTGCACTTCCACCGCGTGATTGCACGGAAATAGTCGACGGTTGAAGTCGTCCCCCTTATTTGTCTGCGGCAAGCTCCCAGACGTAGAATCCTCGCGTTCCCGCCGTCGCGGCGAGGCGCTTTCCGTCGGGTGAAAAGGCGACGTCCCTCGGGACGCCGCGTAGCCCCTGAAGTTCGCGTCGGACCTGCGGTTGATCAGCGTCGAAAATAAAGATCGGGCAGGGCGTATACCACGTCCGGCACCCACCGCGAACGATTTGCCGTCGGGGGCATACTCCAAAGCTTGGACTTCGTCGCCGGGGAACTTGTACTCGCGCACGACGGCGCCGGTCGCGGCATCATGGAGTTGTATAGAACCTCCGTACCAAGCGGCCAGCACATGCTTGCCGTCGGGGGCAAAGGTCGCTTCACGGAGACGACGTCGGCTTGAGTCTTCCGTCGACCAACGATGTTTGATCTCGCCGCTTACAGGGTCGACCAACGCCAGCTCACGGGACGAAGGCTTGATCAAAAGCGACGTTCCCTCGGGATGAAATTCGAAAAGTTCGATGCCATCCCCCGAGGCATTTTCGGGAACCTTGGCCGACACGACTTTGCTCGGGTCTTCCAGGGAAACAAAGTTCAGCTTACGGAAATCATCAACGGCCAGCGTCTTGCCGTCGGGGGAGAAAACGCAATTGCGCACCGGTTCGAGTCCGGTGTCAAACGGCACGCGAGTCGATCCGGCGCGGTCGTCGGCGGACGGCGACCAGACGTAGCTTTTTCCTAAGTTGACCTGGGCGAACCAGCGGCCGTCGGCCGCGGCCGCAAACGCGCCCGTTGACGCGACCGAGTCGAGCTTATCGACGCGCCGTCGATCAAAACGAACCACCCAAAAGTTACGACCGCCTTGCACGAGCAAATCGTCGTTCGAGCGCCAGCGTAGCCCCGCAGACGTGTAGTTAAGAAAAGTTCCTTGCGGCTCATCGACCCAGCCCGAAGGCCCCATCGAGATTGATGATTTCGGAGGCAATTCGCGAATATCGACCTTAGACGTCGGTGGAATGTGCGTCGCCGCTTGAAATGCGCCCCAGAACACCGGATCAGCGCCGCCGAATTTCGTCCGTCGTTCTTCGATCGCCGCCAATTGCGCTTTGCGCAAGGCCGTAGCCGGATCATCACCGGCGGCGTGCCGTTCGAAAAAACGCTGCATGAGCACGGCCGTCTCCTGGTCGGGGATGGACCATAAAGTAGAGAGCACCGTGTCTGCTCCTGCCAAATGAAAGGCTTGTCGCAATCCGGCCACTCCCTCGCCGTTGAGAATCTCGCCGACGCCGGTTTGGCAAGCGCTGAGCACGACGAGTTTCGTGCCGCGCAAGTTGAGCTGTGACGCTTCCAAACCGGTGAGGATGCCGTCTTTCTCGCCTTTGAGCGCAGGAATCAAATCGTTGGCTCCGGCCAAAGCCAAACCGCCGCGCAAGAGCGGGTTATTGGTTGCGCCGCTCCCCGGGAAATAGAACCCGTGCGTGCTAAGCACGAGAGTGCCGGGGCTTTTCGCTTCTCGCAAGCGCGCTTCGGTCGCTTCGCCGTCGAGCAATACGACCGGTGCTTTACCGGAGAGCTTCTCCAACTGCGGAGCGATGCCGAGCACCTTCTTGCGCGTGCCGGGCAACGGAGCAAACGGCGCTTCTTCGGCGCTTGAGGCCGCGGCCCCGAGGGCGTAGTCCGGCGATCCAAGAATAAGCGCGGGTGCATCGCTCGGGGAAGACTTTTTGAGTACCAGCTCTCGGCTGCTGGTAACGAGCGTGATCGTGTTGCCCTGGATCGCGTATCGTCCGTTCTGCAGCGGCACCGCCGCCCAGGGGAGCATCCACAAATCGGAGTCGGGAGCAATTACCCAATGGTCGAATCCGTCGAGTGCGTCAAAGAGCACATGTAAATGCAGCGAAAACATCTCCTCCAGACGTGCGCTGAATTCCGCTTCGTAACCTGCCTCGCCCTGCATCATGAAGGGGCCGACGCCGGCGACCCGAAGATGAATCGTGGCGATGGCGTCGTCGATTTTTTTCGCCGGTCCGAGATCGATGATTTCGACGAACGGTTCGAACTCGCCGAAATCGTTGCCGATGCGCATGCGGTCCAAACGCATGATACAGGCCAGGTAGTGCTCTTCTCCTTCGGCGACGGGATTGCGCCAGACGGACGGCGGAAAAACGTTCGTCTTTGCAAATTCGACGACTACGGTTCGCGGCGGCAACGTCTTCAGAATCTCGTCCGGAGTCACCCAACGCGGTTCCGAGTCGCCGGATGCCGTCGCCAACTGTTTCCTCAAGTCGGCCGCTTGCTTTCGTAGCGACGCAATCTCAACGACTTCTCTTCCCGTCGCTTGGTCGGTCATCGCGATGCCGAGCTTGACGGCCAGTTCGGCGCGTACCTGCGCAAGCTTCTTCGCTTGGTCGCGAAATTGCTCGTCGCGCTCGGCCCAACCGGCTCCGTAAGCGGCCTCCGCCGCGCTTCCTTTGCCGTTGATGAACCAAGCCGCCGCCGTATCCCAATGCCCCTTATTCAAGCCGCCGTTTTGTTCGAACTTCGGACGGGGAAAAGCCTGCTCCTGCAGGCTCAACGACAAGGCCCGCTCAAGTCCGTAACGGTCGTACCGTTTGAGAATGTTGCTTCGGTGCGGCTCGGGGAGACCGGAACCCGCCTCGATGACGAATTGCCGCATCATTCGCCGCGAACGATCCATCGACTCGCGGGCTTGAGGGTCGTTGCTTAGGCATTGCAGCATCGCCAACGTCCCGTAGGCCGCCGCGGTTTGAGGATGAATCTCGCCGAGTTTACTTTGAAAGATCGCAATTGCTTTATCAACCGCTTCGCGCGCGCCCTTCAAATCGTACATTCGCTCGAGCGCTTCGGCATACTCGTGATACAGCAAACCGAGCTTTACCGTTTCGGGTTGTCGTTTCGCCGTCACGGCTTCTATGGCCGCCCGATAAAGGTCGCGTGCATCCGCCGGATGCGCGGCAATTCCGCCGTCGGCCTTGAGCGCGTCGATCTGCTTCAGCAAGGCCGGGAAATCGCCGAGCTTGGGTTGCACTCCGGCCGGCTTAGCGGCTGCGGGGCCGCCCGCCTCCGGCTCGGTCGTTGCAGACGTACTTGCTGCAGGTGCGCTCGCCGAAGGCGCAGTCGTTCCCGGTTTGGTCGAATTGGCCGCGGGCGCGCTTGAAACGGCGATGTCCGTGGATTGCGAGGTCTCCGTTCCAAGGGTCGAGTTACGTGGGGGAACGGCCGCTAGATCGTAGGTCGAGAGCTCTTCCAGATCAGGTTCGCCCCGGCTGAGGGCGGCCCAGATGCCCAGAATCAGCAATACGCAGAGAACACCGCCGCAAGTCGCAGCGACGACAAGTTTATGGCGCGGGATTCCTTGCTTTGAACGCCCCGGCATCCGGGCGGCGCCAGATTCGATCGCGGGTCGGACGGACGCTGGGCCACGATCAAGCGCCGCCGATGTCGACGTCACGGTAGCTTCCGCGCGCGACGGGTTGCCCCCCTTCGCAACGTCGGGAGTCACGACCGTTGCGGTATGCGATGACGGAATCGTTACGACGCCCCCGCATGTCGGACACTTCCCTTTCTTGCCGGCCCATTCGTCGCGAACTTGAAACGAGCGACCGCAACCTGCGCACGAGACTTTCAAGGGCATCTGAAATTCACCAAAACGGCTGCGATTAACTTATGGACGGCGCGTGTAACCACCTTTAGTTTCGCTTAGGTCGTCGCATTGCTCAACCCGCCGACTTCTTGCTTACCCGTCGATCCTGAGGAAGCGTGGGCTTAGACGCCGCGACTGATTGGTGAGTTCCCTGAAATCGCCCGCGATCCATGAGATTCACAGATTATGATGACGGTTCTGCCGACCGCGGCCGGCAGCTAAAACTCCGCCGGTTCATGGGCCAAGGTTGGGGCGGCTGAGAGAAAAAGTTAGATAAGAAGCCAGCGAAGAAGAAGTAGACGCCGCAAGCCGCCGGAGAAATTGAAGCGCACGTTACGAAGGCTTTCGAGAGGCGATTGATGCACGACGCTCGCTACCCCTTTGGCCGGCTTACGATACCGTGGTATCTCGCCGGCGTGGTGCTCGCCGTCTGGGCCTTTGCTCCGCTCTACGTTTATCACGTATCGTTCGCGGCGGAAGACGAAGGCTGGGGGAAGGGGACCGTAGGCAGCCAGGATTTTGCCGGCTACGTCGGTTTTGCGTTCGTCGGCTTCTTCGCCGTGGTTTGCACGGCGGCGCTCACCGTGGCACATCGACGCACGTTTGCCTTGAGTTGGCCTCCGATGCGCACGTTCGTCGAACCGTTTGTCATCAGCACGTCGATTTTCGCCGCGCCCTACGGCGGCGTCGCCATGTTTTATGAACAGTTTCGATCGAGCTTGCCGTACGATTCGAATTGGGCCGCGATCTCCGGAATCTGCGTCGTGGGGCTGGCGCAGTTCGTGGTGATGACGGCTCTTGCCAAATCGTCCGCACCGTAGACGCCGAAGAATTCGGCCGTTCAACGTTGAGGGAGACTTGCCTCGGTGCTATGTCTCCCCAAGCTCCGCTTGGAGTGCGCACCACTTTTCTTCGGCTTCGGACAATTGCGCGCCGAGGTCGGTCACTTCGTTGTGCAATCGCAGAGCGTCGGCCGGGTCGGTCGCTTCCAAAAGCTGAGCTTGGGCCTTGCGCTTCTGGTCGTCGAGCCGGGCGATCGTGCGTTCGACCGTCGTGATCTCTTTGCGCAATTCGCGTTCGTTGCGTCGTGAAACCTGCGGCGTCGGCTTGGCGGCGACCTTCGCAGCCGCCGGAGCTTTCGACATTTGCGTCGCGTGCTCATGCTCTCCCTCTTCGATTTCTTGGTTCACCGAATAGAGGTAGGCTTCGTAGTCGCCGCGATAGTTGACGACGCGGCCGTTGCGGACCTCGATGATGCAGGTCGCCACGCGCTTCATGAAGTGCCGGTCGTGGCTCGTGAAGATCACCGTTCCCTGGTAGGCCAAGAGCGCGCATCGGCCAAGGCTTCCACCGTGTCGACGTCGAGATGGTTGCCCGGTTCGTCGAGCACCAGGATGTTGTGCTTGCTGAGCAGCAGGTTTGCCATGCAAAGCCGGGCTCGCTCGCCGCCGGAAAGCACGGAGATACGCTTATTGACCATCTCGCCGCGGAAGAGCAGGGCGCCGGCCATGTCGAGAATTTCTTGATTCTTCGTGCCGGTCGGCGCGTGGTACTCCAGATACTCGAGCACGGTCTGCTTTTCGGGGAGGCTCGTATACACATGCTGCGCGTAAATGCCGACTTGGCAACCGTGGCCCCAACGGACTTCGCCGGCCAGCGGATCGAGCGAGTCGACGATCGTCCGCAGGAACGTCGTTTTGCCTTGGCCGTTGTCGCCGACGATCGCGGCCCGTTGACCGTGATCGATCTCCAAGTCGATCCCTTCGGCAATGCTGCCGCTCCGAGTAGCCGATCGCCACGTCGCGGCAGCGGAGCGCCGGACCTTTACGCGGTTCGACTTGCGGCGGTCGAATGCGGGCCGTCGGTTCGTCGCTCGCAATGTCGATCAGCTCGAGCTTTTCGAGTTGCTTTCCCTTGGAGCGCGCACGCGTGGCCGTACTGGCGCGGGCCTTGTTCTTGGCGATAAACGTTTCGAGCTGCTTCCGTTTGGCCGCCACGGCGGCGTTCGAACGTTCTTCGTGTTCGCGTTGTTCGCGCTGGTATTCGAGGAAAGCGTCAATCTTGCCGGGAAACATCGTCAGTTTGCCGCGAGCCAATTCGAGCGTATGGCTGCATACAGCTTGCAAGAATGCGCGATCGTGCGAAACGACCAAGCAGGCTTCCTTGTAGTGCCGCAAGAAATGCTCGAGCAGAATCTGCGTGCGCAAGTCGAGGAAGTTCGTCGGTTCGTCGAGCAAGAGTAGGTTCGGCTCGTGCAAGAGTAGCGCCGCGAGCTTGACGCGCGTCTGCCAACCGCCGGAAAGTTTCGCGATCGGACCGTTAAGATAGTCTCCCTTCAGTTCGAACTCGCCGGCCACTTCGCCGCACTTCCAATCGGGCCGGCCGCTGTCGCGCATCAGAAATTCCAGCGCGGTCTCGCCCGGCTGAAACGGATCGTGCTGCCGCAGGTAGCCGATTTGCAGTTTCGAGCTCCGAATGACTTCGCCTTGATCAAGCTGCTCTTCGTCGAGTAGCACGCGCAGCAGCGTACTCTTCCCCGCGCCGTTGCGGCCGACGAACCCGACTTTCACGTCGTCGGTGATCGTCGCTTCCGCGCCGTCGAGGAGGATTTGATCGCCGTAACGTTTTGAAGCTTTGCGAACTTGCAGCAACACGCCCATCAGACCGACCTTCCGTCGTCAAAACTGAAAACCTATTTACTCGGCCCGGGCGGCCAACTCTTCCCACCGGGCGAAATCCGCCTCAAGTTTTTCTTCGAGCGACTTCAGTCGCGAGCCGGCCGCGGCAATTTGCTCGCCGGCCTGCTGATAGAACTCGGGTCGGACCATTTCTTCGTGCAATGCGGCGATATCTTGTTCGAGCCGGGCGATGCTTTCCGTCACGCTTTCCAGTTCGCGGGCTTCTTTGAAGCTGAGCCGCTTCTTGCCGGCGTCGTCGGTCTTGGGCTTGCGCGGTTCGGGCGCTACGGTCGGTTGCCGCGGTTTTTCGGCGACGGCAGGCGTTTGGCGTTGCCGCAGCCAATCATCGTAGCCCCCCACGTATTCCTTTACGCCGTCCGGCTCGAACACCAGCGTGCTCGTCACGACGTTGTTCAAAAACGCCCGATCGTGGCTGACCAAGAGTACCGTGCCGGGAAACTGCACGAGTCGATCTTCCAGCAGTTCCAGCGTCTCGGCGTCGAGGTCGTTCGTCGGTTCATCGAGCACGATCACGTTCGCCGGCTTGGCAAAGAGCTTGGCCAGCAGCACCCGATTGCGCTCGCCGCCCGAGAGAAACTTCACGGGCGTTCGCGCCCGCTCGGCGCTGAAGAGAAAATCCTGCAGGTATCCGATGACGTGGCGTGCCTTGCCGTCGATCATCACGGCGTCCGACCCGTCGCCGACGTTTTCCTGAACCGAAGCTTCTTCGTCGAGCGCTTGGCGGAGTTGATCGAAGTATGCGATCTGCAAGTTCGTACCGAGCCGTACCGTGCCGGCTTGCGGCGGCAACTGACCGAGCAATACGCGGAGCAACGTCGTCTTGCCCGCACCGTTGGGCCCGATCACGCCGATCTTGTCGCCGCGGAGAATCGTCGTCGAGAAATCGCGCAGCACCGGCCGTTCGCCGTAAGCGAACGATACGCCGTCGACGTCGGCTACAAGCGTGCCGCTGCGCTGCGCCGTTTGCACGGTCATCCGCACGGTCGACGTCGCCGTGCGCCGCTCGCTCCGCGTACGCCGCATCTGTTCCAAGGCCCTGACGCGCCCTTCGTTGCGGGTGCGGCGCGCCTTGATCCCTTGGCGAATCCACACCTCTTCTTCGGCCAAGCGTTTGTCGAAAAGTGCGTTCTGCTTTTCTTCCGCCGCCAGAGCCTCTTCTTTGCGAACCAGAAACGTATCGTACTCGCATGACCAGTCGAACATCCGCCCGCGATCGATCTCCAAAATGCGCCGGAGAGCTTCCGCAAAAACATCCGGTCGTGCGTTACGAAGACGAGCGTCGTGTCGCAGCGGGCTAGAAACGTTTCGAGCCAGGCGATCGAATCGACGTCGAGATGGTTCGTCGGTTCGTCGAGCAGCAGCAGATCGGGCGACGACGCCAAAGCCCGCGCCAGCAGCACGCGGCGTTTCAAGCCGGACGACATCGCACCGAACTCGGCATCGGGAGGCAATTCCATCCGCGAGAGAATCTGCCGAACCTGCAACTCCGCTTGCCAGACCGATTGTGGATCGTGCTCGTCGACGGCGACGCCGCCGGCTACGACCTCGCGCACCTTGCCGAACAGGTTCTGCGGCACGTCTTGCGGCAACGCCGAAATCTTCGTCCCCGGCGTGACCACGAACTCTCCGCCGTCGGGCTCGACCTCGCCGCACAGAATTCGCAGCAGCGTCGTCTTGCCCGAGCCGTTGCGGCCGAGCAGGCCGATCCGCTCGCCGCGGTCGATATGGAACGACACTCCGTCGAGCAGGGGCGGCCCCCGAAATCCGATGCGGAGATTGTGAGCGGAAACCAGCGGCATGACGTACTTAGCGACGACGGTTGAGGGCCGATTGGGAAAGGCGAATCGATTATTATGCGCCGGCGGTGCGGTTTTCGTCAGCGGCGGAGGCCTGTCCTAATCGGGCCTGTTGGAGTACATTAATAGCCACACGTTGAATGCTGCTCGGGCCGGTTTCAGATTTGCCCCGCGGATAAAGCCGCGCGGTCGTAGGTTGATCGCTCTTCTTGCAAGAGCTTCTCTGAACAGAACCTGACGCGTTCGATCAACCACGTTTGATGTGCAGCGCGATCGGCACCGCCGGTCGGCCGCCGTCGGACACACCTTGCGAAACCGATTGCGGACGCCGCTCGAAAGAGGGGCGCCGCGCGAACCGCCCGCTCCGACGACGCCTCGTTGGCGTCGCCGTCGTCGCGAATTTGCGCATCCCGCAAATCGTTTTTCGTCGTCACGCGAAAGTGCTTGCCGTATGTCGTCTGATTTGTCCGCCGTTGATTTGGAACTGAACGAGGCCGATCTGAACGAAGCCGCCGAAGCCGGCAGTGAATCCTCGTTTGCCGATTTGAACCTCAGCCCGCAAATGCTCGCGGCCATTGAAAGCTCCGGCTATTCCACGGCCACGCCGATCCAAGCTCGGGCCATTCCGCTGCTCTTGGAAGGTCGCGACGTGCTCGGCCAAGCGCAAACCGGCACCGGTAAGACCGCCGCGTTCGCCGTGCCGCTACTGCAGCGCATTGATCTGCGTCGTCGCGAACCGCAAGTCTTGGTGCTTGCCCCGACGCGCGAACTCGCCATTCAAGTGGCCGAAGCGTTCGAGCGCTACGCCTCGGGCCTCGACGGTTTGCGAGCAACGGCCATTTACGGCGGCCAAGACTACGGCATTCAATTCCGCGAACTCGATCGCGGCGTGCACGTCGTCGTCGGCACGCCCGGCCGCGTGATGGATCATATGCGCCGCGGGTCGCTCAAGCTTGATGCGCTGCAAGCCCTCGTGCTCGACGAAGCCGACGAAATGCTCCGCATGGGCTTCGCCGAAGACGTCGAATGGGTGCTCGAGCAAAGCCCGGCCGAACGGCAGATCGCCCTCTTCTCGGCGACGATGCCCGAGGAGATTCGCCGCATCGCGCAGCGCCACTTGCGCAATCCGGCCGAGATCACGATCGAGCAGCGCACGTCGACGGCCGACACCATCCGACAGCGATTCATCGTCGTGCCGCCGCCGCAAAAGCAAATCGCCCTCTCGCGCATTCTCGAAGGGGAAGCGGTCGACGGTGCGATCGTGTTCGTCAAAACGAAGAGCACGACGGAATACTTGGCCGAATTCTTGAACGCCCACGGCCATCGCACGGCGGCGCTTTCGAGCGACGTCGCCCAGCCGCAGCGGGAGCGGATCGTCGAAAACCTTCGCGCCGGCAGGCTCGACGTGATCGTCGCCACCGACGTCGCCGCGCGCGGGCTCGACGTGCAGCGGATCAGCCACGTCATCAATTACGACTTCCCGTTCGACAGCGAAAGCTACGTCCATCGCATCGGCCGCACCGGTCGCGCCGGTCGTTCGGGCGACGCGATTCTGTTCCTCACCACCCGCGATCGCCACCTGCTGCGCCGCATCGAGCGGGCCGTCGGCACGTCGCTCGAACCGATGGACGTCCCGTCGAAGCGGATGATCAATCAACGCCGCGTGGCCAAGTTCCACGAGCGGATCACGGCGGCCCTCGGTCGGACCGATCTCGATAAGTTCCAATCGGTCGTCGAACAGTTTCGCGGCAAGAACCCCGAGGTTACGGTCGAGCAAGTCGCCGCCGCGTTGGCGGCGATGGCCGTCGGCGATGCGCCGCTGTTCGCCACGGAAGAACTTGGGGGCGGCGAGTTCCGCGAACCTCAGCGCTTCCGTGAAGAGCGAGGCTTCCGCGAAGGACGCGGCCATCGTGAAGGTCGTGGTTTTGGAGACGATCGCGGCGAGCGGTCGTCGCGCTTCGGCGACCGTCGCGAAGGCGGATCGCGCGAGTTCCGCATGTCCGGTCCCACGGAAACGTTCCGCATCGAACTGGGCCGCAACCACGGCGTGAACCCGGGCCAGATCGTCGGCGCGATGACGCACGAAGGCGGCCTCACCGGCGGCCACATCGGACGAATCAAACTGTTCGACGACCACAGCCTCGTGGAAATGTTGGCTGGCATGAGCGACGAAACGCTTGAGCGGCTGCAACGTATCCAAGTCGGCGGCAAACGCCTCGGCCTCGCCCGCGCCGGTCGCCCCGGCCGACCTTACGGCGCCAACCGTACCGACGGCCCGCCGAAAAAGCGCCGCTACAAAGACGCGGAAGGCCCGGCGGGCGGCGACTTCAAGAAAAAGAAGAAGCGCAAGCAAACGAGCTGATGCGCCGATTCGGCTAGCCCAGGTTGCTCGCCAACCTGGGCGCAGCAGGAGGCGGTCCGTCGTCTGCGTCGACACAATTGAAGTACGAGCAACCTGGACTACCCATCTCTCTGAAACTGAAAATACGGTATGTCAAAACTTCCGGGCGTAGAAGATGCTTCTTCGGACGCATACAGGACGCGAAGAATTCAGCTCGAAAGTCTGCAAAAGAAACGGAACATGTGGTTGGCAATGGGCGGCATTTTCGGTTTCAACACCGTGATGAAGGCCATTGGTCTTTTTGTTATCGGATGGTTTCCGCTTTGGGCGTTGGCGGCAATGACGGTCTGCTATCTGGTCGTCGGCGGCTATTATTCATTTAAGTTGACCTCGTTTGAAAGATCGACGAGCCAAGTGTTTTTTACAGAGAGCCCGGCCAATACATTCTTAGCCGCGCGCGCTGAGCTTGAAAGTCTTGAGAGTCGGCGCAACAACTTGGCTTTAGTTGCATTGGGCTTGGCCGGAGTTGCGATCTGGAATGTGACGAATGCAACTACTCCCAACTATTCGACAATCGCTATTTTAGGAGCAGCCGCATCTGTGTCGGCCGCGGCCTCCGCGTACTATGCGCTACGTGCCGCACAGCACAATTGAGAACTCTCACCGGTTAATCATCCGCATCGCCGCTTCCGGATAGCGTTCGCCTTGGAAATGGATTTGGGCGGCGGCCGTCGTGAGTTCTTCTAAGTCTTGTGGCGTGAGTTCGACCGCCAGCGCCTAGGTTTTCTTCCAAGCGGTGTCGCTTCGTGGTGCCGGGGATCGGTACGATCGAAGTGCTTTGGGCCAAGAGCCAAGCCAAGGCGATCTGCGCAGGCGTTGCTTTGAGGCGGTCGGCAATTCCCGCCAGCAGGTCGACCACCGTTTTGTTCGCCTTGCGGGCCTCGGCCGAGAACCTGGGGACGATGTTGCGGAAGTCGTTTGCCGCGAAGGTCGTCGCGTCGTCGATTTTGCCGGTCAGAAATCCTTTACCCAGCGGGCTGAACGGCACGAAGCCGATGCCGAGTTCTTGCAGTGTCGGCAAGATCGCTTCTTCCGGCTCGCGCCACCAAAGCGAGTATTCGCATTGCAGGGCCGTCACCGGCTGCACGGCGTGCGCCCGCCGAATGACCTGCACGCCCGCCTCGGAAAGTCCGAAGTGCAGAACCTTTCCTTCCTTCACCAGATCGCGCACCGTGCCGGCGATGTCTTCGATCGGCACTGCGGGATCGACCCGGTGCTGATAAAGCAAATCGATCCGATCCGTGCGTAGTCGTTTCAAGGAGGCTTCGACGACGTCGCGAATATGCTCGGGCCGACTGTTGAGCCCGACCTGCTTGCCTCCTTCGATCTTGAAGCCGAACTTCGTGGCGATCACCACCCGATCGCGCACCGGCTCCAGCGCCTCGCCGACGAGTTCCTCGTTCGTAAACGGCCCGTAGATCTCGGCCGTGTCGAAGAACGTGACGCCGAGCTCGAAGGCATGCCGGAGCAGATCGACGCCGGCCTGCTTTTCCACGGCCGGCCCGTACCCGTAGCTGAGCCCCATACAACCGAAGCCGAGTGCGGAAACTTCCAAACCGCCGGAGCCGAGACGACGCGTTGGCATGACGAGTTCCTAGCGAGAAGCGGGGCGAGGTGCTCGCCGACCCGGGCGAAGCAAGAGGCATTTTGTCTGATGCGGCGACTCGCTTGAAGGGGCTCTCGTAAACCTCGCCGAGCAATTTAGGCGACCCTCGTTTCGGTTCACTTCTCCGGCAGCGGCAGGCCGTGGAGGCGGAGAAAGGTCAGCTTGTCCCAGTAGCCGCGTTGAAACACGATCCGATCGTCGACGATGTGGAAGAACCCGCACCCGCGTAGGCCTTGAGGGTCGCGCCATTCGAGGATCGCCCAGTCGCCGTCGGCGAAAATGTTCTCGACGAGGCAGATCATGTTCGTCGCCGCAAATCCGTCGGCGAACATTCGGCGAATCGCCTCTCGTCCCGCGACCGGGGCCTCCGCCACTTGATGGTTCACGGCGTCCTCGGCGTACAGGGAGGCGAACGCATCGACGTCGGCCCGATTGAACGCCGCGATCCAATTATGGACAAGCTCTCGGGCGGTCATCATCGGCTCCGGGTCTGAGAGTTCAGCGATTCGTTCGACGTTTGAGCGTTCGTTCGTAGTCTTCGCGGCGAATCTTGGCGATTTGCCGGCGGTCGGGCGTGCGAACGACGACCCCTTCCGGAACGCCGGTCGCGTCGTCGTCCAGTTTGCAGCGCGTGCTGCCGAAGCTGAGCAAAAATTCGTTCGTCGCTTCGAGTTCGGTCGGCAGAAGCGAGGCATCGAAGTCGAACAGCGGCGGCACCGGTTCGAAGCCCAGACGTTGCGCTTCCGCGGCAGTTTGCTCGACGACGGCGAACGGTTGGCCGCCGGCGTCGCGCCATTGGGCCAGCGACTCGGCCGAGCGACGAAAGAGTTCGTCGACGTTTTCCAGAACCGCGACGTCGAATAGCCGCCCGCCGGCGCGTCCGTGACGCGAGTAGTTCTTGGCTCCGGCGCCGATGTTGCGGCCGTAAACCTCGAGGTAATAAACGACGATGCTATCCGGCCGGCAGAGCAGATCTTTGCGCTCTTCAATGACCGGCTTCAGCGTCTCGACGATGCTCATCGCCGGGTTGCCGATCAGGTCGCGGCGTTCCCACAGCAAGTCTTCACGACTGCCGACGATGATGCCGCCGTCCGGACAGCAGATGATTCGGGCATTGGTGCCGTCCACCTTCTCCGTACCGACGACCCGTCCGGTGAACGGAATTTGAACTTCATCCTGCAAAATGCCTTTGTCCCCCATCACGTGATACGTGAGGATCGACGGGTACTTCGTCAGTGAGTTGAGTTTGGCAAGATCTGCGGTACGAACGTCGAACATCATGCCGCCTCGAAGGTTTGGGCTCCCTACTTTGCTTGCTAAAACGCCAATGGAGCTCGTCTCTAAGAGCCGCCAATTCTGAACGGGTTCGCCTCGTGATGCTATCGGAACACGACCGCCGCGAAGGGCGTTCCCTATAGGCTCGATTGCTTCTTTCCTCGGTTCTGCATGCGTTGCCGGCGGGTGGTTTTGTGCGGCGTTTAACCTTTCCTAGCTTTCGCTCTCTACGAAACCGGAATCTTCCTCAAGACCGGCATACTCTCGCGCCGATTTATGGGGACGAGTCGTGCCGGCTCTCGCGCCGCTTTGCGCCGAGGCCGGCCTCGCCGAACCAAGGATGGTTTGATATGGCGCAAGCTCCCCAATCCGCTCATGAATCGCCGCGGGTCGATTCCGTTCGGGTCGCCCGTCGTCAATTGCTGACGTCGCGCTCGACCTCGGATCTACCGCCGCCTCGCGTGGTTCTTCATCTGCCCGATTTGAACGCGCTCGACGGCGTCGTGCTCGGGCCGCCGAAGCCGATCGCCCATCGTCGCTATGACGCGGCTCACACCGCCGCCGAAGAAGGAGGACGCCGCCGCGGTCAGAAGACCCGTGAAGCGCGCGATCGCGACGGAGACGACGACGTGCGAGAAAAGTCGGCTCCGACGCCGATCGCTCCGACGCTCGCCAATGTGTTGCGAGTACCGCTCAGCGAACTTGCGCCGAAGTGGGCCGACGCGACGAACATCCAACGCCTCGGCCGGCTGATCGTGCTCTTGCAGCAACCGAAGATGCTTTTGGCCGCGATTGTCGCCGCCGGTTTGCAACTGGCCGCCATTCTCGCGATGCTCACCGGGCAAACGCCGCCCGATCAGACGAAGACGCCGAACAACGGCGGCACGCAAGTCGCCACGGCGCCCGCGCCGAGCATTCCGCATACTCATTCGCACGGCGATCGACCGATTCACACGCCGGCGTCGATGGGCTTCGGCCTGCCGATGATGCCGAGCGGAGGAGCCGCGCCGCCTCACAATTCGCCGCCGCAAAACGTGGCCGGGCCTTCGCAGGCTCCGGCCTTGCCCGCCGCGCAAAGTTTGCCCGGCATGGGCCCGAATGACTTGCCGGGTTGGCAATCGGCTCCGAACCTCGCCGGTCCCTCTTTTTCCCCGCCGGTCGGACCGACTGGCGGTTCGACGTCGCTTGCACCTTCGCAACCGACCGCGGCTGCGCCGGGAAGCGCCGCGGTGACCGCCGAAACGTTGCCGGCCGCCGCAACGTCCGTCGCCAAACCGGCCGGCCGGCCGACGCGGGCTCGGCTCGTCGGCACGATCAAGAACACGAACCCCGGCGGAGCGCAACAATGAGCAACCTCGATCAAGCTTTCATCCGCGCGTACCAAGCCGGGCCGACGACTTCCGCTCGTCCGCAAGCCGCGGCCGCACCGACGACCGCCGCCGTCGCCATGGCCGCACCGATCACGTCGACCGGCGCGATGTACGCCGCGGCCGAGCCGACGATCGAACGGGCTCCGCTCCATTCGGCCGACGCGACGCTCCGGCACTACGTCGACGCCGCGCATGCCGTGCCGAGCAACCATCTCCAAACGGCCATACCCGTGTATGCGGAGCCGGCCGTGAGTGTGGCGGCGTCTGCGCCTCCGGCACCCCTGGAAACCGGAATGAACGCACCGTTTCAGGCTGCGTTTGAAACGCGCCGCTTCGCTTGGCCGCGGGCTGCGGAAGTGCTCATCGCCGCCGCAGGGACCGAGTTTTCCGCCTTCGTCACCGAACTCGAAGAGCGGATTCGGAGCGGTCGGCAGACGCTCGTATTCACCGGCGCCGAACGGGGCGAAGGTCGTACGACCGTGATGCTGGCGCTGGCTCGCTTGTTGGCGAACCGCGGCCTGCGCACGGCGCTGGTCGATTGCGATCTGAAGGCTCCCGCGCTGGCCGAAGTGCTCGGCGTGCGGCCGGAAGTGGGTTGGGACGACGTTTACGCCGAGCGGCTCAGCGTGACCGATGCGATGATCGAATCGCTCGAAGATCGCGTGACGGTGCTGCCGATGCGCAACGGTTTGGCGAACCCGCGCGTGATGGCGGGGAACCGGATGTTCGCCGGGATGATCGATACGCTCCGCAGCCATTTCGACGCGGTGCTCATCGACGTCGGTCCGCTGAGCGACGATCCTTCCGCCATCGATCTCACGTCGGCTCTGACCGGGACGCGACTTGACGACGCGTTGGTCGTGCGCGATCGCCGGCGGACGAGTTCTAAAGACATGCAGGCGGTTTGCCGGCGACTGTCGGCCCTGGGCATTCATCATTGGGACATCGCCGAAAACTTCACCGAGATTCAAGGCTACTAAGCGGCAGTCGAGATTCCCCCATGTACGAAGCTTACTGGCAACTTGAGCGGAAGCCGTTCGGCAGCGGCTGCGATACGGCGCTCTACTATCCGGGCGAAGCGCATCAAGGCACGCTCTTGAAGCTGCGTTACGCCGTGGAAAGTCGACATGGCGCGGCGCTGGTGACGGGCCACTCGGGCACGGGCAAGACGCTCGTCGCGCGGTTGTTGGCCGAACGCGTCGCCGCGGAATGCCGACCGTGGGTGCATCTGACGTTTCCGCAAATGCCGACGGCCAATCTCTTGGCCTACCTGGCGCACGAACTGCAAACGCCCGGCGCGAGCATCGGCCGCGAGCCGACGGTCGACGAATCCGTGCGAGCCGTGCAAACGCAGCTGCTCGAAAACGCCAAAGCCGGTCGACATGCGACGATCGTCGTGGACGAAGCTCACCTGCTCGACGGCACGCGAACGTTCGAAGCACTGCGGTTGCTGTTGAACTTCGAATACGAAGGGCGGCCGACCTGCACGATTCTTTTCGTCGGGCAGCCGTCGCTGTTGCCGATGCTCGAGCGGATGCCGCAGCTTGAACAGCGATTGGTCGTGAAGTCGCTGATTCGCCCGCTGACGGTCGATGAAACGCACGCATACGTGCAGCACCGTCTGCAAACGGCGGGCGCGAAGCAGCCGATTTTCGATGCGGAGGCCCTCGACGCGTTGCGAGCCATCAGCCAAGGCATCCCGCGCGACATCAACCGGCTGTGCGATTTGGCGCTGTTGATTGCATTCGCCGACGGCGACACGCGGATCACGAGCGAGCGGATCGAAGCGGTCGCCGCGGAGCTTGTGAACGTCGCCGACGATTAGTCGTCGCCGCTATTGCGCGGCGAAGCGCGACGCATAGAGATCGAGCGTTTCACGATCGCCGATCACGGTGAAGAGCGCCACGATTTGTTCGTGGCCGGCCGAGAACAGAAAATCGTCGCCGCGTCGGCCCCAGCTTTTGGAACCGAGCACGTAGAAATCAGGCTCGGGGTTGAGCACGGCCTGCGCCAGCGCGCGGCGGCGACTTGCGGCATCGGGCGAAGGTTCCCCGGCCTGGCGGCGCAGAAAGTCGGCCATCGGCAGCGGCGCCTCGACGCACGGGCAGACGAGCATCTGCAATTCGCTCCACAGCGTCACGTCGGGGCGGCGTGGGACGGCCGCGATGATGCGATCGTACTCTTCGTGCCCGACGGCATTGATCCAGAGTTGCACGGCGAATTCGTCGAGTTCGCCGTCATGCTCGAGCGCTTCGACGTTGCTGCCGGCCAGCATCTGTAAAAAGCCGCCGCTTTGCAGAGCCAGCTGATTCGCTCGACGTGCGACCTCGGCGCGACCTGGAGCGGGATCGTCGGCGGACTCGGGAACAGGTCCGGATTCGCCGAGTTGAGTGCGCGTGCTCCAGGTGACCTGTGTTTTGGCATCTTCGATCGCGAGCTTGGCGAAGTCCGCAATGATGCGCGCCGCTGCGGAGCCTTCGCCGACGACCAGCACTCGCTTGCCGACAAACTCGGCTTTGTGCCGGCCGAGCAAGTCGGGCAAGGCGTAATGAATGCGCTCGCGGCAAGCGAGTTCGCCGACCGCGGGGAGACCGCCGTTGCCGAGGAAGCCTGGGATCGAGATTCCCGAGCAATCGAAGACGACGTCGGCGTTTTCCGCTCGCACAGCTCCTTCGGCATCGCGCACGATGAGGCGAAACGGCACGTCGATGCGGCGATCGTCCTGCAGGAAGTCGCCGCGTTGCAAACCTTCACGACCGACGGCCAGCACCGTCGTTTGCTCCTGCAAACAATCGGAGAGAAGATCGCAACGCGAAAGGGGAAGGAAGTAACGCTCGGCGAGTTCGCCGAAGGTGAGCGTTGCATCATCCGCCGGTGGTTGCCAGCGCGTATCTTGATTGGTCAGCGAAGCTCGACCGAGCGGCGAAGTGCAGGCGACCCACGGCTCCCATGCCTGCAAATGTGCGACGCTCAACAGGCTCTCGCAAGCACGGCCTTGTTCGTAGAGATCAACGTCGTAGCCGAGGTAGCGTGCGTAGAGTGCGACTTCGAGCCCGACGGGCCCGGCGCCGATGACGGCGATCTTAGCAGGGGTATCAACGGCCATGTTTCGAGCGAGGGGTTCCGAATGAGTGTTACGAAGAACGACCGACGGCGAACGGCGCGAGGTCGACGCTCGTCGGTTCGCCGTGTATGAGTTGGGTCATGACGACGGCCGTGCCGGGGGAGAGGGCCAAGCCCCAACGGTAGTGACCGGCGGCGACGAAGACGTTCGTCAGGTTCGGCGCTTGGCCGAGGTACGGGCGATCGTCGGCCGAGTGAGGTCGCAATCCGGCCCACGTTTGTTCGACGCGGGCTTCTTGTAAGGCCGGGGCCAAACGTACGGCGAAGTCGAGCAGGTCGCGGACGACGGCGGCGGTCGTTGATTTGTCGAAGCCGACGTCTTCCTCCGTGCTGCCGACAAGGACGCGGCCGTCGTCGCGGGCCACGAAATACTTACGGCCGACGTAGACGATGCCGCGGATCACCGGCCGCGGCGGATTGACGAGTGCGATTTGGCCGCGAATCGGTTTCACGCGCAGTTGTAAGCCTAGTTGCTCGCCGACGCGTCCGCTCCAAGCGCCGGTGGTGAGGCAATATTGCTCGGCTGCCATCGGTCCGTGAGGGGTGCGCACTTCCACGAGCCGGCCGTTCCGCACGACGAATTCCTCGACGGGCGCCCCGGTTGTAAAGGTGACGCCGCGCGCGGTGCAGGCCGCAACCAAGGTGCGCACATGTCGCGGGTTGCGGAGTTGCGCTTCGGCGGCCACGTGGAAGCCGGTCGTCAGGCGACCGTCGTCGAGCGCGCCGGCCAGGGCCGGTTCGATCTCGCCGAGCCGTGCCGAGGTGAGCGCCTCGCAGGGAATCTGCTGAGCGCGAAACGGGGCGAGTTCACCATCCATTTTGGCGTGCGTCGTCGGACCGTCGGACAGATAGAGAGCCCCCGTGACGCGGTAGCCGTTGTCGATGCCCGTGTCACGCCGCAAGCGTTCGGCCCAGTCGACGTGCAGCCGCGCCGAGAGTCCGGCGAGTTGTACCAGCGGTGCGTCTGAGCGGTCTTCGCGCGCCGGCGGGACAATTCCGGCACCGGCCCAAGACGACTCGCCGCCGAGTTCGCCGCGCTCGACGACATGCACGCGCCGCCCGCGTCCGGCCAGTTCGTAGGCGATGGAAAGCCCGACGGCGCCGCCGCCGATCATCAAGACGTCGTACATAGGGAATGGAGCGAGGTGTGAGGGCAGGGAGGAGATCGAGCGGCGGTAAACAGGTGAGAGCGAGCTAGGTTATGGATTGGGTCGGCCGGCGTCGGCGAGTAACCGTCGCAACAGCACCGGTTCGATGCGGCCGCGGAAGCGGATGACGCCGTCGATTTCGACGACCGGCACCCAGTCCGTATGTGCGGCCCGCAAAGTGGGATCGGCGTCGATATCTACCAACCGCGGCGCGAGCCCGTGCGAGCGGAGGAGCTGCTCGGCGTCGTCGCACAAATGGCAACCGGCGCGGGTGTAGATCGTCACGTCGTGCGGCACTTCGGGAGGCATGCGGCGCGGTGCAAACCGACCTTTTGTAAGGATTGTGTTCGATTCATATCAAGGAACGCTACGTAGTCGAAAAGAATCTTATGATTCGGGTCACTACGCCTAGGGACGCGCGACCGCGCCGGGTAGTCTCGATTTCGGCGCTCGGTCGTTCTGCGGCCGGTTGGTGTCTGCAGGGAGCAGAGCACCCGCGGCGCGAAGCGTCAGTTTAGCTTCCGAACTAGGGCAAGGGGAGCGGTGCGATCGATCGAGGGAATTCGCCGTAGGGCGAAAAGCGTGATCGGGAGTTGCCGCGACAACGCCGTAATGTCGAACGTCAGCAGCGTGAAGATTCTGGAAACCATCGAGAAGAGCGGTCTGCTGGCAGACGAAGTGCTGCAAGCCGCCGTTTCGGAATTTGAGGACGGCTGCGCCGCGCACGACGCCCGCCAGTCCGGTGGAAGACGACGGCTCGCGACTGTTTCTCGAACACTTAGTTCGGACCGGCAGGCTTACCGCGTGGCAGGCCGGCAAACTCAACGACGGCCGGCACAAAGGCTTTTTCCTCGGCAGTTATCGGTTGCTCAGCCGGCTCGGCGCGGGCGGCATGAGCACCGTGTATCTTGCCGAACACATTCACATGCGACAGCGGCGGGCCTTGAAGGTGCTGCCGCGCCATCGCGTCGGTGATTCGTCGTACTTGGAACGCTTCTATCGCGAAGCGCGGGCCGCGGCGGCGCTCGATCATGCGAACGTGGTACATGCCTACGACGTGGGCTGCGACGGCGACATCCATTTCCTCGTCATGGAGTTCGTCGAAGGGAGCGATCTGCAGAAGTTCGTCGCACGTCGAGGCGTGCTGTCGTACGATTCCGCGGCCGAAGTGATTCGCCAAACGGCGCTGGGGTTGACCCACGCGCACAAGAGCGGAGTCATTCATCGCGACATTAAGCCCGCCAACTTACTGATCGACAATTCGGGCACCGTCAAGATTCTCGATATGGGGCTGGCCCGCTATACGGCGGAAGAGTCTGAGAAGCAGGCGTCGCTCACTCAGATGCACGACGAGAACGTCATCGGCACGACGAACTACCTCGCACCCGAACAAGCGCTCAACAGTCATAAGGCCGACGCACGCAGCGACATCTACAGCTTGGGCTGCACGATGTACTACGCGCTCACCGGCTTGCCGCCGTTTAACACGGGGACCGTCGCTGAGCGGTTGATGGCACACATTCATCAGAAGCCCGAATCGGTGACGAAGCACCGGCCCAACGCGCCGCGGTCGCTGGTGGAAATCTGCGAGCGAATGTTGGAGAAGAAGCCCGACGATCGTTATCAATCGGCGGAAGAGATCGTGGGCGTGCTCAAAGCTTGGCGCAAGCAGTGGGGCGTCGAAGAAGGGGGCAAGTCGTCGTCGGGCATTCAGATCGGCGTACCTTATGTTGCCGAGGAAGAAGACGAACTCGAACCGGGCGGCGTCGGCAGTATGCGCGACACCGACGCCGTACGGGCTCAAGCGACTTCGATCGGTAAGCGGGGCGTTGACGACGACGAAT
>JASGKB010000010.1:0-232898 GCA_049840675.1 Pirellulales bacterium | reverse complement strand
GTGTTATGTGACACGTTCAGTTCAGTATTGCTAAGGTTAATAGGGAAACACCGATAAAATCCGAACAGCACCTAGCCTCGCGCTGGCGGAAGAATCGTTGACGCCGCGGCTTGGGCCGGGGCCGACGCCGTCAAGGTGGTCAAGCGCGAACTCGTCTTGCGAGCTTCAGCACGGTTTCGGAATCCACGCTACCATTCGCCGCATTCGTTCGGCGAAACATACGCCCGGCATCGCGAAGCCCTGGAACTTTCGCTCGAGGACTACGCGAGGCTTGCGCAACGGGCTCGTTCGCACGGTCTGCACTTCGTCGCCACCGTATGCGACATCCCAAGCGCGCAGGCTTGGCGAAGGTCGGCGTCGACGCCTTCAAGATCGCTTCGCGATCTGAATAACTTGCCGCTGCTGGAGTACGTCTGCTCGCTGGGCAAGCCGGTGATCCTGAGCACGGGCATGTCGACGTGGGACGAGATCGACGCCGCGGCGCAGCGTGATGCGATCCGGCGATCGTTCGTTCGCCGTGCTCCAATGTACGTCTCTCTATCCCACGCCCGACGAGCAAACGCATCTGCGCAGCATCGCGGCGTTGCGTGAGCGGTATCAAACCGTGGTGGGCTTCTCCGATCACACGTTGGGCACGGTCGTGGCGACGGCGGCCGTGGCTTTGGGCGCATTGATCGTCGAGAAGCATCTCACGCTCGACCGCACTCTCAAGGGAACGGATCATGCCTGCTCGGCCGAACCGCAAGAGCTTCACGAGCTCGTGAACAACTTGCGCCGTGTGGAAGCCGCACTCGGCCGCGCCGACAAACCGGCCACCGGCGCGATGGTCGCCACCAAGCGCAAGCTCGGACGCAGCGTCGTCTCGCGCATGCCGCTCATCGCCGGAACCGTGCTCGACGAATCCATGGTAACGCTCAAGTCTCCCGGGGAAGGGGTGTCTTGGACCGATCGCTCGCGTTTGCTCGGCCGCAAGCTGTTGCGTGACATTCCGGCCGACGAACTGCTGCTTCCGAGCGACGTCGGCTAGCTGCGCACCGTTTCCTAGGAACTGATTTCAACCGCGTTTTTGCCTGTCGCGACGACATTCACGTCAATGAACATCCGCACTCACGACTCATGGCCGCGCTGCGATCGATCGGCGCCGTCGCACTCGCTACGCCTATTCGGCGACGAGGCAAGCCCGTCAGGCCCGGCCCCTTGGCCGCTGGAGCGGGTGGAAGGGCTGGTCTTTGATATGGGTGACGTGCTGCTCGACGCCACGCTGTGGCGACGCTGGCTGCTCGAACAACTCCGCACGCTCGGCCTGAAGTCGCAGTATCGGAGCCTGTTTGCCATCTGGGATCGCGAATACCTCGACGACGTTCATCGCGGCCGGCGCAGATACTCCGAGGCGTTCACCGCGTTCCTCGCCGCCTCGGGCCTGACGCCGTCGCAGGTCGACGAAGTCGTCGCGGCGTCAGATTCCTGCAAGCGCGAACTGGAAGCCGAGACGCGACCGTTCCCCGGCGTGCGACAAACGCTGTTGCGGCTGCATGCCGACGGCGTACGAATGGCCGTGCTCAGCGATTCTGAATCGCCGTCCGCAGCCATTGCTCGCCGGCTCGAATCACTCGGCATCGGCGCGTATTTCTCTGCCATCGTCTCGTCGCGGGATCTCGGCGAGACGAAGCCGCAACGAGCCTGTTACCTGCGGGCGGCGGCCGAGCTGCACTTGTCATCCGATCGACTGGCGTTCGTCGGCCATGATGCGGAAGAGTTGCTCGGAGCCCGCAGGGCCGGGATGCGAACGATTGCGTTCAACTACGAGCGTGACACTGCGGCCGATCGGTATCTGAATCGATTCGACGAGCTTCTCCAGGTGGTGCCTGCCGCTTCCCGACGCGGCCTACGCAACGAGGCAGCGTAACGAACGCTGCAACGAATGTGAACGACCACTCTCTCGAAACCCTGCGACGCGTTTGCCTGAAGCCCGATCCGGGCCGAATGGGAACATGGACCGCGCGCCGCTGGGGGCGGCCTGCGGCATTGCGAGTGACGCGGGTCGTCGCGACTTGGGGCTGGTCCGCAAATACGGCGACTCGGGCCGCGTGCCTTACGGCCGTTGCGGCCTGCGCGGCGGCGTGCTTCGGCGGACCGTGGAGCTTGCCGGCCGCCGTCGGGCTGTGGCACCTTTGGTATGTGCTCGACCATGTCGACGGTCAACTAGCCCGTCTGCGCAAGGCCGCTTCGCTCGACGGCGCCGCGTGGGATTATCTCATGCACCACGGCGTGAATTTGTTTTTGCCGCTTTCGCTCGGCTTCGGCCTGCAACGCCGCACCGGTTCATCGATTTGGATGCTCTTGGGTGCGGCTTGGGGCGGCGGAACGCTGCTACTCGGGCTGCGCCACGACGTGGCTCGCTACAAGGCTTTCGTTCAACGTCTCAAGCGTTTGCACGGCGAGCTGCGCGTCGTCGGCGGCGGCGCGGAACGGCCGCAGCCCGGCGGCTTGCCGACGGCTTCATGGCGTCGCCGCTGTGCGTGGGTCGTGATGAAGACGTATGAGACTCACACCGTGATCGGCGTCTTGACGTTGATTGCGGTCGCTGGGATTCTCAGCGAGACGATTGGAGATTCGTTGTTGCGAATCTATGTTGCGTTGCTGGCCTTGCCGGCACCTTGGGTGGCCGTCTTTCACATTCGCCGTATGCTGCGGCAGAACCAGGCGGAGCACGAGTTTTCCGCGTGGTTTCGCGTGCCCGAAGACGCAACGCTCGAATTTCGCGACGGTTGGTGGTACGTGGAATCGCTCGGCGACGGCACCGCCGGCATATCGTTTCACACGTCGCCGGCAAATCGTGCCGCTTCGCCGCACGACGAACTGGTCCGGCCGTCTTGACCCTGAGTCGGCACTCGGCGTAAATTTTCCCCTCGCCGGATTCACGGATGAGTCTGCCGGGGGGAGCATGGAAGCCGTCGATGTCGACATTTTGGTGCTGAACCACAACGGCCGTGCGCTGTTGGCGGAATGCTTGCCGACGGTGCTGACCGCGGCGGCCCGCTCGCGCCACGATTGTCGGGTCACCGTCGTCGACAACGCATCACGCGACGACTCCGTAGAGTTCACGACCCGCGAGTTTTCATCCGTCGCAGTCGTCCGCATGCCCAACCTCGGGTTGGTGTCTTTCAACGCGGCCTCCGCGGCCTGCACGAGCCGCGTGGTACTGCTGCTCAATAACGACATCGCACTCGACGAGTCGGCAATTGATCCGCTCGTAGAGCCCTTTCTGGCTTGCGACCACGGCGACGAGCCGGTCTTTATGACCACGCCGCGGTGCCGATTGTTCGACGGCATCACGCATGAAGGTTTCAAAACCGCCGTCAGGTGGCGGCGTGGATTGGTGCAAGCCACGGCCCATTTCCCCGGCGCCGAGCAAGCGGCCGATTTGCCGAGCGAGACCGCTTCGTCGGGTGCGGTGATCGCCGTCGATCGCCAAGTGTTTCTTGACCTCGGCGGTTTCGATCCGCTCTATCTGCCGGGCCGCATTGAAGATCTCGACCTTTGTTTTCGCGCCTTCACAGCCGGATATCGAGCCCTCTACGTTCCGGATTCGCTCGCTCGTCATAAGGGCGCCGCAACATTCGGCCCGACGTTCGGCAATTCCGAGAATCTTCGACTGGCCCATCGCAACACGCTGCTCTTTCAATGGAAGAATCTTCGCCTGTTGCGGCACCGGCTGTGCCATGCCTGTTGGCTGCCGGTGCGTTTAACGTACGACGCCGCTTCGAGCCTCGGCCGCAAGCCAGCTGACCGATTCGCGTTTTGGCGTGCATGGCGCGAAGCACGAACCATTTGGAAGAGACAAACCGCGAATGGATCGTGTGCAGAGACGACCTCCGACGTTGCGCCGCGGCGTGAGGCCGAATTCTTCTCACGGTTCACACCCGGCAGGCTCGCCGCACCGCAGGTCGTAGACGAATCGAACATCCAGAACTGGCACGCCGGCGAGCAACGTCGTGCCCGAGCGCTATCCATTGGCCCGATACTACCTACGTCCCCTCGCCGAGTGCGCGGCCTTGGCATTGAGCCTCACACGAATTAAGCCGTGGCACCTTACGACGGCGGGCTTATTCGTTGCGATCGTCGCGGCGGCTAAGCTCGTGCTTGAGGGCGACTCCAAGCTTAACGGCCGCCGCATTGATTCTGTTCGCCTATTTCTTCGATCGGCTCGATGGCCCTCTGGCCCGTTTGCAACGTTCCGCAACGCCGTGGGGAGCTTGGTTCGACGCGAATGTCGATGAAGCGGTCGATCTCGGGTTGCACGTTTGTGTCGCCGCCGTAGCCGCCAAGCAAGTCGGAGAACCATGGCCTTGGCTGTTGTTGGTTGCATTTTTATTCGGCAAGTATCTCCTGATGCACGGCTTGCATGGCAGCCAAGAAGTCACAAATGCTTCGCAAAAGCCGACCTCGGACTCAGTTTCTTCACCGCGCCATCCATTACGCACTTGGTATCACCTGCCGGCAAATTCCGACGTGCGGATGCATTTGTTGATCGCTGCCGTCGCAACCGGCTGGCTCGTGCAGGAATTGTTCCTCGTCGCCTGCTACTACAACCTGCGTTGGCCGTTGCGGTTCATATTGGTCGCTCGTCGCCTGCAACCGGCGAATGCCGTGCGAGGCGGCGCATGAACACTCCGCGTCTCTCCGTCATCGTCCTCGCGTTGAATGAAGCGGAGAATCTCCGCTCACTGATTCCGCAACTCCGCTGGGCCGATGAAGTCGTCGTCATAGACGGCGGCTCGACCGACGGCTCCGCTGAACTTGCAGCAAACCTCGGAGCGACGGCAATTCATCGCCCGTTCGACAATTTTGCTGCGCAGCGAAACGCCGCCATGGCTGCAGCTGGCGGCAACTGGCTGTTCTTCATTGACGCGGACGAACGCCCTTCACCGCGACTAGCGGAAGAAGTTCGGCTCAGAATCGCCGCGGCGAAAAACGTCGGTTACCGCGTGCCGATTCGCAGCACGATCTTCAGCCGCCGATTCCGCTTTTCCGGAACGCAGAACGACGTTCCGCTGAGGTTGGTTCGCCGCGATTGTGGCAATTGGAGCGGTTCGGTTCACGAAACGTTCATTGCCGACGGACCGATCGGCAAGCTTGAAACGCACCTCGAACATTTTACGCTCCCGACGCCCTCGGCGTTTCTCGGCAAGATGCAGCGTTATACGAACATCGCGGCGGAAGCCCGCATTGCCGCCGGCCTTCGTCCACGGCCCGCCGACCGCTGGTTGCGTCCCGTCGCCGAGTTCTTTCGTAGGTTCATTTGGAAATTCGGCTGGCTCGACGGTCCTGAAGGCTGGACGTTTTGCGCGCGAGTGCTCTTTCGGAATGGCTTCTGGCCACAAAGCATCGCCGACTCTGGCAGGCCCGCGCGAAACGGATATCGGCGACGGATTCAACGCCCCAGTCGGTCTCGTCGTCGCCCCGCACTTGGAACATTGCGGAGGCCGCCGCATCATGACTCACGATACACTACCGTTGCTGCCGCTTTCAATACACGACCTGTCGTCCGGCTGGCGGCGCATACTTGCTCAGGAAGGCGTTCCGACCGTCCCGCTTCGTTCGGCTCATCCGGCGACGCGATTCGTGCTTTTTGATCGCCGCCGCTCACGACCGTTGCTGGCCGATCTGCGGCAACACGCGATCGACGTCTCGCTCTTTGAGTTCGACATATCTCCCATTTCGATCTCGGCGATGCGGCCTGTCGCCACGGCGCGGGCCGTCTGGCAACTCGGCGAACTTGAAGTCTCGGAAGAAGTCTCTTCCGTCGATCACGGGCACATTCGACGAACGCTCATCCGCCGCCTGCGGGACGCCTTGTGCGAGCGAGGCGGCGTGTGGATGCGACTCTCTCCGTACCCGTGGCCGTATCGCACGGCGGCCAACTTCCGCTTCGACCACGATGCGTACGTGGCCGAAGATTTCGCGACGACGCTTCGCACCATCCGCGGGCATGAGGAACTGACGACTCACTTCGTTTGCGCCGCGACGCACGAGCAACATCCGGAAGCCTTGAAAGCGTTGCAAGGTCTCGACGTCGGTTCGCACGGGTACTTTCACCACACGTATCGCACGACGGAGGAAAACGTTTGGAATCTGGCCCGGGGCATCGAAACGCTCGCGGCCCACGGACTTGCACCTTCCGGCTTTGCGGCTCCGCACGGACGTTACCAACCGGCCGTGGCCGAGGCCATGTCGCAACTCGGCATTCGCCACAGCTCCGAATTCGCCGCAGCGTACGACGATCTGCCGTATGATCCGCACGGCGGAGCGACGTTACAGATCCCCGTCCATCCCGTTTGCCTGGGCATCGCCCTGGATGCGGCCCGCCTACGACATGTCGATTCAGACATCGCCGTAAATGCCGTCGCGGAACATTTTGAGCGACTGGTTGACGCACGCTACGCAGCCCGCGAACCGCTCTTCTGCTACGGTCATCCGGACGGCCGAATCGGTCGCCATCCGCGCGTGCTCGAGCGATTCTTGGCCGCCGTCGCCGCGAAGCCGAACGTGTGGCGGACGACGTTCACACAATTCGCCGAGTGGTGGCGCTGCCGAGCCGCCGTACGTTGGCAGGTATTCGGCACGGTACAACAACCGGAGTTGCACGCCGAACCACAGGCCGAACTTCTTCAGCCCGCTGTGGAATGGATTCGCGGAGAGTCCTCGACACTGCTGCCTCTGTGCACCGGCAGCCAGGTCGTCGACGCCTCCCGCCAAAACTTCGAGAAGCTCGCTCCGATCTCAGAGTTTGCTCCGCTTCGTCAAGAGCCTCTTGGCGGTTTGCGGCAACGAGTCCATCGGTTTCTCGACTGGGAATACTCGACGCCGGTCCAGGAAATCGACGCGCGACATTGGCGAGGACGGCTGAAGCGATTGCTCCGACGCTGGAAGGGGGCGACGAAATGACGCGATCCTTCATGCCTCAATCGCAACAGATTACCTCGTCCGCAACAAAGGCCGAACCAAGGCTCGGCTTGCCTCGCATTCGCACGGCCGCACGTTTCGACGCTTGGGACGCGGCCGGCGGCGGCGAAGTGCAAATGACTGCGACGACGCAAGCCTTGGCGGAAATCGGCTTCGACGCCCGTCCTTGGCGGCCTTGGGAATCCGACGAACTGCAGGTTGGCGACGTCGCGCATTTCTTCGGCAGTCGCCCCGAATTCCAATCGTCCATCGACGGCATGCGTCGCCGCGGCGTGAAAGTGGCGCTCTCGACGATCGCTTGGTTCGACTGGCGCAACGCTTCGGCGCGAGCCTGTCGGCCCGTTGAGTCGCCTACGCCAAACGGTGCAATACGCCGTGCGCGCCGCTTGTCCGGCCATCGCATCGTGGCGACGCCGTCTGTATCACTCCGCCGACTTGCTGCTGCCGAATTCGCAAGCGGAAGCCGAGCAACTCATGCGGCTATTTCAAGTGCCGCCGTCGCGGATTCGCATCGTCCCCAACGGCGTGGAAGAACATTTCGCCGACGCCGATCCTCAACTTTTCCGCACTCACATCGGCTGGGACAATTTCGTGCTTTGCCCGGGCCGCATCGAGCCCCGCAAAAACCAGCTGAGCCTCATTCGCGCATTGCACGGCTCAGGGATTCGCTTGGTTTTCGCCGGCGAAGCGGCGACCGGTCACCGAAGCCTATTTTGAGACCTGCCGAACCGCGGCGGACGATAACGTTCGTTTCGCCGGACATATCGACCGTACGAACACGTTACTGGCGTCGGCCTACGCGGCTTGTCGATGTATGGTGCTCACAAGCTGGTACGAAACGCCGAGCCTCGCGGCCTTAGAAGCGGCGCTCACAGGCACGCCGTTGGTGCTCCCCTTCGACGGGAGCGCTCACGAGTACTTCGGCACGTCCGCGCGCTACGTCGGGACCGTTCGATTTGCGCAGTATTCGCCGCGCCGTCGCAGCAGCCGTAGATCAGCCTCGTTCGCAAGATTTGGCCGATCTTGTTCGACGCAATTTCACCTGGCGTCATGTGGCCGAAGCCACACGGGAGGCGTATGCAAGCCTCTAACCGGCGTGCTCCGCGCTATCGATTCGTCCGCCCAAGCCGTCGCCGGATCATGGCGATCGTCGACTTCGTCGGCGCTTGGCTCTTCAAGTTCGCTCGACGGGTGAAATCGGCACCGACAATCAAGCCGGAAATCGTGCGTCGCATTCTTCTGATTCAACTCGACCACTTGGGCGATGCCGTCATTTCGACGTCGCTGTTGCCTGCGCTGCGGCGAAGATTTTCGCACGCGTCGGTCGATGTATTGGCCGCCCCGTGGAACTGGGAAGTCTTCGCGACGTCGCGGTTCGTGCAGCGTATCTTCATCTCGAAACACAATCGCTTTCGCCGCGGGCTCACTTGGCTTTGGCCTTTGGGTTTGGCCTATTGGGCGATCCGGCTGCGCCGCGAACGATACGATCTGGCCGTCGATATACGCGGCGAATTCGTGCATGCGATGCTCATGAAGTTCGCCGGCGTTCCGATCCGCGTCGGCTGGAACTGCGCCGGCGGCGACTTTTTGCTCACGCATAGCCCGGCCTTCGAACCAGGCCAAGCCGAAGTACTGTCGCGTCGAGCCTTATTGACGGAACTCGGTGCGCGTCCCACAAGCGACGACGTTCCTGCCATCGCACCTCGCCCGGATGATGAGGCGTTTATCGGCCACATGCTCGGCGATGCACGGAGTACCGACCGCCCACTCTTGGTGATGCACGTAGGGGCGGGAACCGTCGCCAAATCATGGCCGGTTGAGCATTGGCGCGAATTGCTCGGCCGCGTGATCGTCGAACTCAACGCCCGTGTGGTGCTGGTGGGAGGCGAAGCCGATCGTAAGATCGCCGCCGAAATCACGGAGAATATGTTTTGGCCCGGCGTTATGGATTGGACCGGCCGACTCGCGGTCGCTCAATTGGCGGCGCTGACGCAGCGTGCTTCGCTGTTTCTGGGCGCCGACAGCGGACCGGCGCACGTTGCGGCAGCCGCCGGAGCACGCGTGATTTCGCTCTTTAGCGGTACCAATTCGGCGGCGCAATGGCGTCCTTGGGGAGATCATGTGACGGTCCTTTCCCATGCCGTCCCCTGTTCGCCGTGTTATGCCGGTCGTTGTCGTTACGCCGACCACGCCTGCATGCGGCAACTCTCGCCGCAACAAGTGATCGATGCCGTCGATGCGGCGTTGCACGGCACGAGCATTCTCACCGGCCCGCACTTTCTCAAGTTTGAAGTTCCGCAGAACAAGAAAGGGCGAAGTCCATGATCGCCCCGATCAAAACACCGCCACGGCGAGACGATCGCCGTCGACCGAATCTGCGGAAAGCCCGCGGATGGGTCGCCGATATGCTGTTTACGAAGTCGCAAGCTGCGCCGCCGCGCGACGGCTCCGTTTCGAAGCGCACCGCATGGACCGCCGTGGTTTGGCTGATCGCCGTGGCGGCGACATATCTCACGTTCATGCTCGCCCCCTATTTCGAATCTCGATGATTCGCCTCCGCGCATGGATTTGCTTCTGCAAGTTCGCACCGTACGCGCTCTTCGCGACCATGATCGTGGCCGCGCTCGCCGTCGGTCGACCGCTCTCGCGGTTGCTGAAACTCGACGACGATGATGCGTTGTCCGGATTCGCTTGGTCGGCAGGACTCGGCCTGTTGGCTTGGGGCTGCCTATTGGCGCTGCTGGGGCTCTGCAACGGACTCTACTCCCCGTTCATCCGCGGACTGACGGCGACGTCGGCCATCGTCGGAATCGTGCAGCTTTGGCGGGGTGGCTACGGAAAACCCGATCGTCAACTAAACGTTCGAGCGCGATGGCATCGGTTCTTAACAGGTCTCCGAAATCAATCGCCGCTCACGCTCTTCTTTGCCGTTGCGGCAGGCGTCGCGGCAGGCGCGTCTTTTCTTAGTGCCTTGGCTCCGCCGATCGCCGGCGATGCGCTCTGTTATCACCTCGAACTCCCCAAACGATACCTTCAAATGCACGGGCTCGTGCATATCGCCGAGAGCGACAACTCCACATATCCTCTGCTCGCTGAGATGTGGTTTCTCTGGGGGTTGGCAGTCGACGGACCGATCGCCGCTCAACTCATACACTGGTTCTGCGGCCTCGTCGCCGCGGCAGCCGCCTTTACGATCGCTCTACCGATCGTAGGCCGCTCGACCGCGACGATTGCCGCTTGCTTGGTGCTCATCACACCCGGCCTCAATAATCAGATGACCGCGCCGCTCAACGACGTCGCCCTGGCGATGTTCGCAGGACTGGCGCTGGCCGCCGGATGGCGGGCCGTCGTGCGACGCGACAATCGTTATGCCGTTGCCGCCGGGTTGTTTCTGGGGGAGCGCTCGGTGTAAAATTGACCGCCTTAGTGCTGGTCGTTGCGGGAGCGGTTCCGTGGATCGTTATCATGCTACGCGACGTTTCCGAACGACGTCGCTTGCTACTCGGCGGGCTCACGGCCGCGGTGATCGCCTTGGCAACGTCGGGCCTTTGGTACGCGCGAGCGTATGCGTATCGCGGCGATCCGATCTACCCGTTTCTTTCGACGACCGCATCATCGAACGACGGTTCGCCTACCGCCGCCGGTCCAAAGCGATTTCCCGAATCGAAAGCTCCGCTCGGCCGCACCCCTGCGGCGTGGATTCTCGCGCCGTGGCAAATGACGATGCAGCCCGAGCGCTTCGGCGGCCGCGGCCATCAACTTGGGCCGTTGTGGTTGATGCTGCTCCCCATTGCGGCGACGCTGACAACGCCTCAGCGCCGTGGCGCTGACTGCCGATGATTGCGGTGGGAATGGCGTTCGTCGGAATCTGTCTACTGCTACGGCAGAACGTCCGCTTTCTCTTTCCAATCGTCCCGGCGGCAGCAGTGGTTGCGGCGACCGTCATTGCTTCACTTGCGGCTTGGCCGCAACGGCCGCGGCGTTTGGCGATGACGGTTATCCTCGGCATCGTCGTCTTTCTGACGCTCATTCCCGTCGCCCGCACTCGGCATAATTTTCCCGTTGCGCTGGGCTTAGAAAGCCGCGAACAATACTTGGCTCGCTCCGAACCCACGTGCGCCACCTTTACCTGGGCGAACGAGCATTTGCCTCCGAACGCTCACGTGCTCAGCCAAGAGCAGCGGACGTTCTGGTTCGAGGCAACCGTGACGTGCGAGAACATCTTCCGCCGTACGAATCGCTACGATAGTGCCGTAGGAGCGCCGAAATCGTCCTTGGCTCAAGTGCTCATTCCGCTTGGTTTCACACACTTGCTTCTGGCCGAAGGGGGCGACTCCCGTACGGCGGCGTTTGATGTCACGCTCTCGGCCGCATACGATGCCGAAGCTTCCGCACGCCGCGGACGTTCGCCGGTGGTCGCCGAGTTTCAATCGACGACGCCCGACTTTGGTCCGCGCCGTTATCGGATCGTCGAATTGCGTTAATTTGGCTTTCCGCGCGTCGCCCCTTTCTTCGCTTGGCTCCTGACTGCCGCATGCACACCACTGACGTCATCGTGATCGGCGGCGGAATCGTCGGCCTTGCGACGGCCTATCAACTAACGCAGCTCCGTCCGGCGAAGCGTCGTCATTCTCGAAAAGGAGTCGCAACCGGCGAACATCAAACCGGGCACAATTCGGGCGTATTGCATTCCGGAATCTATTACAAACCCGGCTCGCTTCGCGCACTCAATTGCCGCAGCGGCAAGCGGCTGATGGAAGAGTTCTGTGCGCGGGAGAGCATCCCGTTCGATATTTGCGGCAAGGTCATCGTGGCCTGCAGTGAAGACGAATTTCCCGGTTTGCAACGCATCTACGAGCGCGGCCAAGCCAACGGAGTCGCTTGCGCTGGTCGATCGTCCGCGGCTCTGCGAACTTGAGCCGCACACCTCGGGCCTCAAGGCGATTCATGTGCCTGAGGCCGGCATCGTCAACTACGGCGCCGTGTGCCGACGCTTGGTCGAAATCGTCGAGCAGTGCGGCGGCCGCTTCGTCCCCAATGCGGCTGCAATCGGCATCCGTCAAGAAGCAGATTGCGTCACAGTCGAAAGCCGCGCCGGCGAGTTCCGTGCCCGCTGGATCGTCAACTGCACCGGCCTGCAATCCGACCGTACGACGCGACTCAGCGGCAAAGAGCCGGAAGTGAAGATCGTACCGTTCCGCGGCGAGTACTTCGAGCTGCATGAATCTTCCAAGCGGTTGTGCCGAAACCTCATCTACCCGGTGCCCGACCCGAACTTTCCGTTTCTCGGCGTTCATTTCACTCGCATGATCAACGGCCACGTCGAGTGCGGCCCCAACGCCGTGCTCGCCTTCGCCCGCGAGGGCTACCGCAAGCGCAACATCAACCTGCGAGACCTGGCCGAAACACTGACTTATCCCGGCTTCTTACGACTGGCGGCCAAATATTGGCGGACCGGCTGCGGCGAATTGTGGCGCTCGTTCAGCAAGCGGGCCTTCGTCCGTGCGTTGCAGCGGCTCGTGCCTGAGATTCAAGAAAGCGATCTCGATCGCGCACCGGCCGGCGTGCGGGCTATGGCGCTGTGCGCGACGGTTCGATCGTCGATGATTTCGTGATCGAGGAACACGGCCGCGTCGTCAATGTCTGCAACGCCCCGTCGCCCGCGGCCACGTCATCGTTGCAGATCGGACTTTCGATTATCGAACGCGTGCTGCCCAAGTTGTGACGACGCCCCCGCTCTCTCGAAGATACGGTTCTTCGACGCCGCAGCATGAATAGCGATGACGCAAGCTAAAAGTGCGTCATACCAACTCCGCCGCGTAAGACGTGTTCGCGGCATAGGCATCTTTCGCCGCGTCGGTCCAGGGATGCGTGCCGTCGTCGTACCAAAAATGCCTGCCAATTGCAGACGGCGTCCCCTCGTCGGCGAGCGTCAGGCCGCATTGCGCCGCGAGGCGACCACAATAGCGGGCCATCGCGTCCAAGAGCACGCCGCTACTCTTAATATTGAACAGTCGCCAACCCACGTAGAAGCAATATCCCACCAATTCAAAGTTGTCCGTGATCGCAAGCAGCTGCCGAGCAACGACTTCCTGCCGCCCGCGATCGTTGCGAGCGAGAAGAAAGACGACCTGCTTGTTGGCGTCGGAGGCGTTGGAGAGAACGGACATTGCGTTCATTCCGTTCAAACTGAGGCAAGAGCCGAAGTAGGTTCCCATCAAGAAGACGTGCTGCAACGCGGGCGTAATCGTCAGCTCGATCTCTCGCCCATCGATCATCGCATTCTGCTGCGGACCGTTGAACCAAGGTTCGAGATTGATTCCGTGAATCTCGGCGCGTGCGATCCAGGCTTGGTTATCGTCGAGCATTCGCTTGTACGTGCGCGGCGACTGAGTGCGGGCCGCCAAAAGTCGCTTCAACCGGTCGCGATCGTCGCCGGCCATGCCGTGCAACCAGAGGGCGAAATTGCGCAAATGCTCGTGAGGCAACTCCGCCGTAAAATCGCCGCAGTAGCGTCGGCACTCATCCTCGGCCAACCGGTCGGCGTCGGCTTCCAGAGCTTGTCGACCCAACAGTAGGTACGCTTCTTCGGCCGTACGGCAAAATTTACGACGATCGATCTCGCCGTCGTCGTTCTGTTCCAAACGTCGCAAGCGGGCTGCCGCGGCAGCCTTCAGGAGCCCCGCATCGGCTTGTTTTTGCAGATGCCGTCGTTCGGCGGCGCGTTTCAGCCTAACGTCGCACAACTTACGGAGCGACTTCGGCATTCGGCCTGCCGCTCCCAGATTTCGTTGATAGTCGATAATCCGTTCCATAAGCGGACCGTCGTCGTCAGGATCTCGGCGGCGGCGCAATGGCGCGAGAACATCGGCAGGAAATTCCTGGCGCTCCATCAGTTTGGCAAATTCAAAATACGTATGGAAAAACGTCGGCCACAACAACCTGCGCAACCGGGGAGTAATCGTCGACGCCGCAACGGCGCCCAACCAGCGGAGCCAACTTGTTACCGCCGCCTTATCCACGTCGTCTGTGACATACAAGACCAGACGCCCAAGCTCGTCGCTCGTCAGTGCATGTCCACGAACGGCAAATTGGGTCGCCAATCGTCGAACCGCGGGAATCGTCAAAAATCTTTGAATGCGATACACTCGCGCAACATCGTGCTCGCAAGCCCAGCAGACATCGTCAGACGCCGCGCCTCGGCTCAGAAGTTCGGCAACGAGTGGAAAATCCTGCTCATAGCCCACGGGCAACCGGTCAACGATCGCCAGCAGTTCGTCGTAGCCCGGCAAGCCGATTTGCCGAGCGAGCAAACTGATGATGTCGAGCTTGGCGCCCGCGCTTTCGGGTCGTCGACCTGTCGAAAGCACCGCTCAGGCAACGGCGCAGAGCTACGATCGGCCGCGGCCAACGCGGCAAGCGCCCACGGACTGACGCGATGCTGGCCTACGTCGTCCTGTTGCAACCACTGGGTGCAGCGTCGTAGCAAATCGTCGCAACGCTCGGAGAACGATCGCCCTTTGAGGCGCGAGGTGAGATGCTTGCGCAGTACGACTTCCGGCGGCAAGCGACGAATTTCCGCCGCCATCTCCTGCAGCAACGGCCGAAACGGCTGCGTTGCAGCGAGAGTTTTCCACACGGCGATTCGCTCGCAGAATCTCAGCACGCTCGTGCGAACCAACTCCAGATCGTGGATGCTCATCATGCGAACGACGGCCGCGAGAAATCGTCGCAGCGCACATTCGCCTGCAAGCCAGAACACGGCCCGCGCTTGCCAAGCAACGAGTTCCGAAAGCGATTGCTCTCGACAAACTTCCGCAATCGTCGCTTGCAACCGAGTTTCATCAGCCGTGTCGAGAAACAACGGTCCGACGGTCGGTTCGCTCCCGGCCTTAAATAGGTCCGCATAGGCGACGACGTCCCGCAGTCGCACTTCCAATCGATCGACTTCACGACGCTCTCGCTCGATTTGTTCGCGGCGGCGTCGACGGGCGGGCCGCTCTCCGGCTTCTTCGACAAGCTCGCGACGCCAGCGATGAAGAGCCGTGCGAATGCGGTGCAGAATCTCGGGAGCAAGCTCGCCGTCGCCTCCGACGACGCCGAAGCCTTCCGGCGTCGGCATTTCCGCCGCAGTCGGTCGTCGCTTGATTTGCGACAACGTCCGAGCCAACTTGCCGTGGAGAACGTCTCCCCCCGCCGAGAAGAGACGGCCGGTGCAAGTGACGTAGATCCGCGCATGGAGCACGCGTGCCAACATTTGATGCCGCGTATCGCGGCGAACTATGCGAGCCATAAAGGTCGTCCGATTACCTAAGTACGCACCGCGACCGCAGCAGGCAGGCGATGAAGCGCATCGAGCGCGCAACGCCGCCGCGGCAGTCACGACATGAAAGGAAAATCGACGCACGGGATTCGGCGACTCGCGAGGCGCGCAGCGGCCACGCGGCCGGTCGATCCGGCGACGATCAAACGGGAGAATTAGCCGAGCAAATCGCGGCTAGCGCCAGTTCAAAGACTTGGCGTTCCCGATTTGCTGCGGTGCGAAACGCAATGACGCAAGCATGGCGACATTTCCTGCAGCAAAAGTGAAAAGGATGAGCGACCGCAAATGCCCACACGATGCGGAGGCCGCTTGGGGAGTGAGACACGGACATTGCTGCGCGGTTCGCGCCATTTTCACCGCGATCTCAGCATCCGGCGGGCAATTGTCGATCAGCGGCGTGAATGTTAGTCTAGAACTCACTGGAGACGACCCGCCGGCACTCTCTTCGCCCCCGATTGCGCGACGTCGAATTTGCGACGCCCGCTCCCCAGCCCGTTCGATCGCTCAACGGTCGGCCACGAGGCTTGGCGCCGAGACGACGACTCAACGACGTCGAAGTCGCCCACGGTGCACACCAATCGCTCATTCCTTATGCACGACCTGATCCCCCTGTCGCAATTGCCGGTCGGTCGCAGCGGCTCGATCGGCGCCGTACTAGGCCTGCCCGACGCAGTGCATCGTTTGGAAGAACTCGGCCTGCGTGAGGGAGCCCGGATCGAAATGCTGCAAAGCGGCGCGCCCTGCATCGTACGACTCGGCGGCAATAAGCTCTGCTTTCGAGCCGACGAACTGATGACCGTCTTGGTGACGCCCGAGGGGACGACATGAGCACCGCCGCGGAATTGCAAATCGGCCAATCAGGCCGCGTGGCCGAAGTGACCGGCGATGACGATATCAGCGTCCGCTTGCTGGAGATGGGTATCACGCCGGGGGTCGATGTTCGCTTGCTTGGCAAAGCCCCGTTGGGCGACCCGCTGGAACTCGACCTGCGCGGCTATCGCCTGAGTCTCCGTAAAAGCGAAGCGGCCCGCATCACATTGCAATGAGCATCACGCGGAAATGACAATCGCGTTGTAGAGAACGCCCGCCACGGCGTTCCATTTCGCTTGCACTAGGTTCGCGGAGCGCCGCAGAGAGCGTTCCCTACAGTTCGAAAGACGAAGCCGACTATGCCGACGCCCGCCGCCGTGAAACACCTGACCATTGCCTTGGTCGGCAACCCGAACACCGGCAAGTCAACGTTGTTTACGGCTCTAGCAGGCGTGCGACAGCGCGTGGGGAACTACCCCGGCGTGACCGTCGAAAAGAAAGTCGGCCGGTTTACGCACGCGGACACGGCGCTGGAGATCGTCGACCTCCCCGGCACGTATAGCCTCGCGCCGCGCTCGCCCGATGAGATGGTCGCCGTCGATCTGTTGCTCGGCCGTCAGGCAGATTCCGAGCGACCCGATGCCGTGCTCTGCATCGTCGATGCGGGCAACTTAGAGCGGAACCTATACTTGGTGAGCCAGGTTCTCGAACTGGGACTGCCGACGATCTTGGCGCTGAACATGGTCGACGTCGCCGCCGGACGCGGCATCACCATCGACACGGCGGCCTTATCGCGAAAGCTCGGCTTAGCGGTGGTCGAAGTGCAAGCACACCGCGGCATCGGCGTCGAGCAATTGAAAGACGCACTGGCGCAGATCGGCGCGTTGTCGCCCGCCGATTCGAGCAATCCGTTTTCGGCCGAGTTTCGCAACGAAGTGGCTACGCTCGAAGCGAGTTGTCGCAACGATGCGGCGGTCGGAGCGTTACCGAGATATCTGGTGGAGCGGCTGTTGCTCGATACGTCGGGTTATCTCGTCGAGCGGTTTCTGCCAGCCGACCACGCGGCAATTCGCGGCGAATTCCAAGCGGCTCGCGACCGCTTGAAGAAGGTCGGTCAGCCTGTGCCGGCCGTCGAAGCGATGGCCCGCTACGGCTGGGTCGGCAAGCTGCTCGAAGGAGTGATCCGCCGCGACGAGAAACCACGCATCACGACGACCGATCGCGTCGACCGCATTCTCACCGACCGCGTGTTCGGCACGCTGACGTTTGCCGTGCTGATGATCATCGTATTTCAGGCGGTATTCACGTGGGCCGGGCCGCTGATGGATCTGATCGACGGAGCCGTCGGCTCCGTCGCGGACTTTTTCGATGCGCGTATGGAAGAAGGCGCGTTGAAGAGCCTCATCATCGACGGGCTGATCGGCGGCGTCGGCGGCGTGATCATTTTCTTGCCGCAGATTCTGATTTTGTTCTTATTCGTCGGAATCTTGGAAGACTGCGGCTACATGGCCCGAGCCGCATATCTGATGGACAAGCTAATGGTACGCGTCGGCTTGAGCGGTAAGTCGTTCATTCCGTTGCTTTCTTCGTTTGCTTGTGCGATTCCCGGCGTTATGGCGACGCGCGTCATTGAGAACCGGCGAGACCGCCTAACGACGATGATGATCGCGCCGCTGATGAGTTGCAGCGCTCGGCTGCCGGTGTACACGCTGCTAATTGCCGCCTTCATTCCGGCGACGAAGCTGCTCGGCCTTGTCAGCCTACAAGGCTTTGTGATGTTTTCGATGTACTTGGTCGGCGTCGTCGCGGCCATGCTCGTGGCGCTGTTGCTGAAACGGACGATTCTCCGCGGCCCGACGCCTCCGTTCGTGCTCGAATTGCCTTCGTACAAAATGCCTTCGGTACGGACGGTCGTGTTCCGCATGGTCGATCGCGGTTGGGCGTTCTTGAAAAATGCCGGCACGCTGATCGTCGCCGTGTCAATCATCGTTTGGGCGCTGCTCTACTATCCGCACGACTCGGCCGTCGTCGAAGGTCCGTTCGCGGCACAACGCGAAGCGATTGAGGCTCGCGTTGCCGCGGCGGAGGAAGGCTCCGAAACTCGCAAGGCGGCCGAAGAGGAACTTGCGGATCTCGACGTTCATATCGCAGGAGCGTACCAGCGGCAAAGCTACCTCGGCCGCATGGGTCACGCGATCGAACCGATCGTCCGTCCGCTCGGTTGGGATTGGCGCATCGGCGCGGCCGCGATCGCCTCGTTCCCGGCCCGCGAGGTCGTCGTGGCCACGCTGGGGATCATCTACGACCTCGGTGAAGTCGACGTGGACGACGAAGAGCAGCGCTCCCGGATGGGGCAGGCCCTGGCCGCCGCGCGGTGGGACGGCACCGATCGACCGGTGTTTGGCATCCCCACGGCCCTCTCGTTAATGGTGTTCTTCGCGTTGTGTGCCCAATGCGCAGCGACGCTCGCCGTGATCAAGCGCGAGACCAATAGCTGGCGTTGGCCCCTATTTACGTTTGCCTACATGACCGGATTGGCCTACGTGGCGGCCTTGGCGACGTATCAGATCGGCATCCGGTTGATCGGTTAACGCCGCGGACGACCGCTGAAACCTCGTCCGTTCTCCCAGGCCCCTCTTCTGCAAGGATGCAGAGGAGTAGAATGAATCAACTTGGAGAGGGCGTCATGAACTTCGATTGGCAGAACGTCATCGCATTAGGGATCGTCGCGTTGGCCGTCGGCTACGTCGGCCGCGGGTTATGGCGATTGGTCCGTGCCATGAACGGCAAATCTTCCGAGGGAAACTGCGGGAGTTGCGGCTCTTGCTCGGCAAGCTCGCCGAGGCAAACAATCAAGATCGAATTGCCCGGTTCGACGAAGTGACGTCATCCGCACTGAACTCGTAAAACAAAAAAGCGGCGGACTCTATCAGAGTCCGCCGCTTTCGTTTTGAGAGCATACGCTGACAAGTCGAGCCGACTAAGGCCGGCTATTTGACATTCGCCTGGGCCGTCGTTGCAGGATTGATCTGCGCGTAAGCCGAAAGTTCGGTCGCCACTTCTTTGCCTAAGTCGGTGGCGATCTGAATCCGGTAGTTCACATTGCCGGCTTGCTGGCCCGCAGTGAACGTCACCGGCACGAGATGCACGGTCTTGGCGGCGTCTCCCGTCTTGAACTCGAAGCAATTGTCCGAGGCGGTTACGCCGGTGATCTTAAACGGCGTTTTAGCCTGCACCACGATCTGCTTCGTCACCTTTTGCCCCGGCTGCAAGATGCCGAGGAAGAGCGAGTTCGGGCTGACCACGAGCGGCGCGTTGACCTTACCTTCGACGTCGATCGGCAATTCCGGAGCCCGCGAGTCGGTCGTTTGCAGCAGCACTTGCTCGCGGATGAATCCCGTCGGTGCGCCCGGCTTCAATCGCACGTTGAGTTGATACTTCACTTGGTTGCCGGTGCGGCCGGTTTCGACGACGTCACCTTCGATGAACTGGCTGCCGCTCTTCACACCGGTAACTTTCCAATCCGGCCGGCCGGCATAGCTCAGGTCGAGTACGCGTTCGACGGACTGACCGACGTCGGTATTGCCGAAATCGACCGAAGCCGGGCTGAGGATGATGTCGCTGCGGATGTAACCTTGTACCTGCAGCTGCACTTCGGCGTAAAACGGCTTATCAAACGTCACGGTGAGCGTGGCGCTGCGTTGGCCGAGAAAAGTGTCGGTATTGAAGTGAGCGACGATGGACGCTTCTTCGTAAGTCTTCAGCGTGTTCTGCGAAGCCCGCGGCGTTGTGCAGCCGCAACTTGAACGCACCGACGCGACGTGCACGTCTTCCACGTACGGATTACGGAACACGAAGTGAAACTCGGCCTTGCCGCCGCGCGCGACTTTGCCGAAGTCGTGCTTGGTGGCGTCGAACATTTGGGCCGCCCAATCCTCGGCGCCCGAAACGGTCGGCTCGGTCGCCGCCGTCAGCGCGGCCAAGCAACAGCCGATGGCTAGAATGCGAAACACGGAAACCTCCACAGAATCAAAGGGACTAAATGTCAGCGGTCGCTCTCGCAAACCTTTGAGGCGTCCTGCCTACAAGTCGTCCCGGGTGCCGTCCACGGGTGGAGGCGGCTCAGGCATTAGCGATCAGGCGGTCGCGCTTCGTATCTTCTACGAATGCCGACACCGCCGTGTTGTCGCTATCCTGCCGCGTTTCCTTCCCTTTTCTTCGGAGCAAGTCGTGTGCGAATTCAGCTCCCATGAGGGGACACCGTTTTCACAGCACTTCGTCTATTATCGCGATTTCGGCCAAAAACGACAAAGCGAATTTGACTTGTATTCTCGTCGATGCTTGCCCCAGAAGACCTGCCTTCGCAGCCGTTAAGGTCGCAGAGGGAGCAAACATCGAGCCGGCAACCGCCGCCGACTGGTGAATCTGTAACGTCTCGTGCATTTTTCTCCGCTGAAATCTGCGTTACCATAACCGTCTGCAATGCATCTATGTGCGTGAAGAGGACACTTTGATGCCGACATGCCGCCGCGTGACTCCCGCCTTAGGGGGTCGGTTCTTGCTTCTAGTTGTCATTGTGTGGACCGTTTGCTGGTCGAGCGTCGGTCAGGCCGTTGCACAAACGCCGGCCGTGCCGACGAGCAACCCCTTCGGCGACATCTCCAAAAACAAAGTCCTCACGGCGTTCCAAACGACTCCCGGCGTCGAAATTCAGTGGCTCAACACGGGCCGACCGTTGGAGCCGCAGCAACTCCGCGGCAAGTTCGTGATGCTGGATTTTTGGACGTACTGCTGCATCAACTGCATGCACATCTTGCCTGAGCTGAAAAAGCTCGAGCATGCCTACCCCAACGAGCTCGTGGTGATCGGCGTCCATTCGGCGAAGTTCGATAACGAACGCGACACCAAGAACATCACTGAAGCCATCTTGCGATACGAGATCGAGCATCCGGTCGCAAACGACAACAAGATGGCGATTTGGAACGAGTTCTACGTCAACAGTTGGCCGTCGCTGGTTCTCATCGATCCCGACGGCCGAATCGTCGGGCGACACAGCGGCGAGTTTACATTCGAGCAGTTGAATCCGCTGCTGTCGAAAGCCGTTGCCTACTACAAAGCCGCCGGCAAGATCGACCCCAAGCCGCTCGACTTGGTGCGCGAAGATTCGAAAGTGAAAGACACGCCCTTACGATTCCCCGGCAAGGTGATCGCCGACGTGCCCGGCAACCGCCTTTTTATTGCCGATAGCAATCACAACCGGATCGTGGTCACCGATTTGGCGGGGAAACTCCTCGAGACGATCGGCAACGGTGCGATCGGTTTCGCCGGCGGAGCTTACGACAAAGCGACGTTCAACCATCCGCAAGGCATGGTGTTGGCCGGCGACGTGCTTTACGTGGCCGACACGGAAAACCATATGCTGCGAAAGGTCGACCTCAAGGCGAAGACCGTCAACGTCGTCGCAGGTACCGGCGTGCAAGGCCGCAATCCGTTCCCCGGAATCACGCCGCAGAGCACATCATTGCCGCGACGCTATGTCGGCAAACCGAGACTTACGGAACTTAACAGCCCCTGGGATCTTTGGGTTCACGAAAAGGATCTCTACATTGCAATGGCGGGCCCTCACCAAATTTGGAAGATGCCGCTCAGCGAAAACGAGATCGGCCCGTTTGCCGGAAACGCCCGAGAAGACATCATCGACGGCAATCACATGCCGCGCGAGCCGTACGGCGAAGGTGTCTCGTCATTCGCGCAACCGAGCGGGCTCACGTCCGACGGAAAAGTGCTTTACGTGGCCGACAGCGAAGGAAGTTCGATTCGGGCCGTGCCGTTCGATCCCAAGAAGAGCGTCTACACGCCGCTGGGAACTGCGATGCTGCCGCAAGGCCGGCTGTTTGACTTTGGCGACCGCGACGGGCCCGTGTCGTCGGCGAAGCTGCAGCATCCGCTGGGCGTCGCCTATCGCGACGGGATGGTCTACATCGCCGACACGTACAACAACAAAATCAAAGTGCTCGATCTTGCTAAGAACGAGTGCCGCACGATTGCCGGCGCGCACGAACCGGGCGACACCGACGAGCCGGCGAAATTCGACGAACCTGCCGGCCTAAGCCTCGGCGGCGACTTCCTGTACGTGGCCGACACGAATAATCACGCCATTCGTACAATCGATCTGAAGAACGGCCACAAAGTGGCGACGTTGAAGATTGACGGACTCGTTCCGCCGCCGAAAGCCGGAGCCGCAAAGAAGTAATTCGCCGACATGCCGACCAACGCCGAAATTGCCGACGCTTTTGACCAAATCGCCGACTTGTTGGAGTTTCAAAACGCCAACGCTTTCCGAGTTCGGGCCTATCGCAATGTGGCCCGCACGATTACGAACCTCACCGAGCCGCTCGCCGGAATCGCCGTAGACGCCGGTCGCAAGCTGACCGATATCGAAGGCATCGGCGACGACCTTGCGACGAAAATCAAAACTTTGGTCGACACCGGCTCGTTGCCGATGTTGGTCGAATTGCAATCGCAGGTACCGCAGTCGGTTTTGGCTTTGCTGCGTGGCCGGACTCGGACCGAAGAAGGCCGCGGCATTGCACAAGGAACTCGGCATCACGTCGCTCGACGAATTGCGACAAGCCTGCCTCGACCACAAGGTGCAAGGTCTCAAAGGCTTCGGAGCCAAGACCGAGGCCACGATTCTCGCCGGGCTCGATCTGGCGTCGACCGCGCAAGAGCGAATGCTCTGGGCTGAGGCGGACGAAATCGTCGCCGCCCTCCGTACGTATCTGGCCGAGTGCCCGGGCGTCGAACAACTCGAAGCGGCCGGCTCGTATCGGCGAGGCAAGGAGACCGTCGGCGACTTGGACTTTCTCGTCACGGCTCGCGACGGAAATGCTGTGATGGACCGGCTCGGTTCGTTCGGCGGCGTTGCGCAGTTGATCGGCCGTGGCGACACCAAGATGTCTGTTCGGCTGCGAACCGGGATGCAGGTCGATCTTCGCGTGGTGCCGGCCGAGTCGTTCGGAGCCGCCTTGCAATACTTCACCGGTTCGAAAGAGCACAACGTCGTACTACGCGGCCGCGCGAAAGACCTTGGGCTCAAGCTCAACGAGTACGGCGTGTTTCGTGGCGAAGATTACGTCGCCGGACGCACGGAAGAAGACGTTTATGCCGCGCTCGACCTACCGTGTTTTCCGCCGGAAATGCGTGAAGCTCGCGGCGAATTCGAGTGGGCGGCGAAGGGTGAGCTGCCGCAGTTGCTGGAACTCGACGACCTCGTCGGCGATCTGCATATGCACACCAACGCGACCGACGGTACGGCGACGCTTGAAGAAATGGTCGCCGCCGCTCAGGCTCGCGGGTTGAAATACATCGCCATCACCGACCACTCGCAACGAGTTTCGATGGCCAACGGCCTCAACGGCGAGCGTGCCCGACGGCAGTGGGAGGAGATCGATCGTCTCAACGCCAAGCTCCGTGGTTTTAAAGTCCTGAAAGGCATCGAGTGCGACATTCTTGAGAAGGGAGGCATGGACCTGCCCGACGACGTTTTGGCCGAGGCCGATTGGGTCGTCGCCAGCGTGCATTACGGCCAAAACCAGCCGCGTGAGCAAATCACGCGGCGGATCGTCGATGCTCTAAGAAATCCTTACGTTTCGGCGATTGCGCACCCGACCGGCAGGCTTATCAATCGGCGCAAAGCGTACGACGTCGACCTCGACGAGGTGTACGCCGTTGCCAAAGCCGAGCGAAAATTCCTGGAGCTGAACGCGAACCCGTGGCGGCTCGATTTGGACGACGTGGCGTGCGAGCGGCTAAACGGCACGGCATTCCGATCGTCATTTCGACCGACGCTCACAGTGTGAACGACTTGGCGAAAATGCGCTACGGCGTGCTGCAAGCCCGTCGCGCCGGGGCTCACCAAGGCCGACGTCGCCAATACCCGACCTTGGAATGGTCTGCGGAAACTGCTAGGAACAGGTGCCGGCTAATCTTCGCAACTCCTGGCCGACGACACGGACGTCGGGCTCGCCATGCAAGTTCTCTCGACGTCTCTCCCCGGCGTGGTCGTCATCGAACCCAAAGTGTTCGGCGACCCGCGGGATTCTTTGTCGAAACCTATCAGGCCGAGCGCTATGCCGAGGCCGGCGTACCCGGTCCGTTCGTGCAAGACAACCTCTCGCGTTCGACGCGCGGTGTGTTGCGAGGGCTGCATTACCAATGGCCGCGGCCGCAAGGAAAGCTCGTCTACGTGCTCGAAGGGGCCGTGCTCGACGTCGCGGTCGACGTTCGCCTCGGGTCGCAAACGTTCGGGCGTTGCGAAACCTTCGAAGTATCGGCCGAGAATAAGCGGCAGGTCTACATTCCCGCCGGCTTCGCGCACGGGTTCGTCGTACTGAGCGAAACGGTATTGTTCGCGTATAAATGCACCGACTACTACCTGCCGCAATACGATCGGGGCGTCCGCTGGGACGATCCGCAACTCGCCGTTGCGTGGAATGCGACGCAACCGTTGCTCTCGGCAAAAGACGCGAGGCTGCCGCTATTGAGCGAAATCCCCAAAGAGCTGCTTCCTAAATGGGCTTAGAGTTCGAACATTTGCTCTAAGCCGCCACGCGCAACGGACGTGCGTCCCATGTTTTCCACGGGGCCTGGTTGTGCGTCCACAGGTCGTTCAGGTACTTGTGGTCGCGGCTGCTGTCCATCGGATGCCAGAAGCCGTCGTGTTGAAAGGCGGCGAGTTGACCGTCGCGAGCTAAACGCATCAGCGGAGCTTGTTCGAGAATCAAGCTTGGATCGTTAGCCAAGCGCGTGAGGAAGCGCCGTTCGAACACGAAGAACCCGCCGCTGATGAAGCCCTTCGAAAACGACGGCTTCTCCGCGAACTCGTTGACCGATTTGTCGTCATCGATTTCCAATTCGCCGAAGCGTCCCGGGGGTTGTACGGCCGTAACGGTGCCCAGCTTTCCGTGCGCCGTGTGAAACTTGAGCAGCCGCGAAATATCGACGTCGGCCACGCCGTCGGCGTACGTCAGCATGAACCGTTCGCCGTGTAGATACTTCTCGATGCGGTTCACGCGGCAACCGGTCATGGCATCGTCGCCGGTTTCGGCCATCGTGATGCGCCAGTCTTCGCAACCGCCGCTGTGGATATCGACCGCGCCGCCGTCCGACAGGTCGAGCGTAAAGTCGCTGCCGGCCAAGTGGTAGTCGAGGAAGAAGCGCTTGATCGTCCAGCTCTTGTAGCCGAGGCAAAGCACGAAATCTTTGATGCCGTGCGCGGCGTAGATTTTCATCACGTGCCACAGAATCGGCTTGCCGCCGACCGGAATCATCGGCTTTGGGATATCTTCGGCCACGTCGCGAATGCGGGTTCCCTGACCGCCGCACAAAATCACTGCTTGCACTGCCGACTCCTTCCGCGGATTGACTCGCGCCGGCATCCTGCCGCGCGGCCGGATTTATACCCGCCGCCGTACCGGCGACTCAAGCCGAGAATCAATCCGCCGGCATGCCGGCAACGGCCGATTCGGCGTCTGCCGGCAGCTTTGCGGCCGGAAAATTCAACCGACCTGCGCTCGATGACCAGCGGTCGCTTGCGGACCTGAAAATGAATGGCGCTGATGTATTCGCCCAGCACGCCGAGAAAGAAAAGCGTCACGCCGAAGAAGAAAAACAGGGCCGTGATGATCGTGGCGATGCCCGGCGGAGCAATTCGCGGCAAGAAGAGCGCCGCGACGGCCGTAAATATCGCATAGCCGACGCTCAACACGGCCAGCGTTATGCCGGTGAACATGCAAAACCGCATCGGCAGATTGGTGAACGAGATCAGGCCGTTTAACCCCTGATCCACCAGCGAATACAACCGATTCTTCGACAACCCCTTTTCGCGCCGCTTCCAAGTAAACGGCACTCCGGCGGACCGAAACCCGCAAGACGCGATCATGCCGCGAATATAGGGGTAGTAATCGTCGAACTGCCTCAACGCCTCAACGACAACACGATCGACAAGCTGAAACTCGCCGACATCGTTCGGGATCTGAATATTCGCAAAGCGGCTGACCAAGCGGTAATAGATCCGCCGCACGTTTCGCATGATGACGTTCTCTTGCCGGTTGGCCCGCACGCCGTGAACGACCTCGTAGCCCTCTTCCCACTTGCGCACAAAGTCGGCAATGACCTCGGGCGGATCCTGTTGATCTGCAGCCAATGCCACGACCACGGCGTCGCCGGAGGTCGCCAGCACTCCATTAAACGTCGAGCGAAACGGACCGAAATTTCGCGCGTTAAAGATGACCTTCACGCGAGGGTCTTCTTTCGCCATTTGGCGCAGAATCACCGGGCTTTGGTCGCGCGAACAGTTGTCGCAAAAGATGTGCTCGAAGTCGTACTCGGGGAGTTGCGTCGCGAACAACTTGCGTACGGCGTCGCGGCAGTCGACGAGGTTCAACTCCTCGTTGTAGCAAGGAGTGACGACGCTGATTAGTTTGCGGCGAGAAGAACTCATGAAGCGCGGCGATGGCGGACCGGCGGCGACTACGCGGCTTGATTGGGTTTCAAGATTCCGCGATCGGAATCCGTCGTATTCCACATCGTACCCTCGCGAAGCCAGGCTTGCTCGAAGTCGACGAGGTCTCGCACGCATTCCTGCGCCGCTTGACGCGGGCCGGCATAGTAGCCACGGTACCAACGGGCCGTGCGACGAACGGTTTCTTCAACGTTCCACTGCGGCCGCCAGCCGAGTTGCCAGACGGCCTTATCGATCGAGAGCCGCAGAATGGACGCCTCGTGCGGCTGATCGGTCCGGCTCACGTCGGCCCAACTACCGCTCCCCCAAGCCGCGAAGAATCGCGTGGCCAAAGCTCCGACCGGAAGCTCCTCTCCCGGCAAAGGTCCGAAGTTCCACGCCTCGCACCACCGCGGGTTCGGTTCGAGAATCATCCGAGCGGCCAAAGCCAAATATCCGCCGACCGGCTCCAACACATGCTGCCAAGGCCGCACGGCTCGCGGATTACGCAACAAGGCCACTTCGCCGGTCGAGCCTGCGCGGACCAGTTCGGTCACAATGCGATCGGCCGACCAATCGCCGCCGCCGATCACGTTGCCGGCTCGGGCCGTCGCTACGGCGATGCCGTGCCGCGAGAGTTGAGAGGGCGAAAAGAAGGAACTGCGGTACGAGGCCGTCGCCACTTCGGCCGCCGCTTTGCTGGCGCTGTAAGGGTCGTATCCGCCGAGCGCATCGCACTCCCGGTAGCCCCATACATGTTCGCGATTTTCGTAGCACTTGTCGGTCGTCACGACCACGACCGAGCATGGCTTGCCGAGCACGCGTAACGATTCCAGCACGTTGATCGTGCCGCCGACGTTGACGTCGAATGTTTCGCGAGGCTGCTGGTAACCGGCACGCACCAAGGGTTGCGCAGCCAGATGCAGCACCACGTCAGGCGACGCTGCGCACAGCGCATTGTGCAAGGCCTCGCGATCACGAATATCGGCCTCGTGATGCATGGCCAGCACGTCGCGTACGCCGGCCGCTTCAAACAAATTTGGGCTCGTCGCCGGCCGTAAAGCGTACCCGACCACGCGAGCGCCGAGCCTAGCCAGCCACAAGGAAAGCCAAGAACCTTTAAAACCGGTGTGTCCGGTGACGAAAACCGTGCGACCGGCCAACGCCGACGCGAGCGAGCGAATCATGAAGCGGCATCCTACCGAGTGCGAACAAACGCATCCCTGCTGCGCACGAAGTTGCGCTGCCGGCTTGCCCGCAAGAGCGAGTAACTTAGCTCAAACAAAAAACTTGGGTCAATCGCGACCGCCGCGCGATGGCAAGACGATAAACCGAGCAAACCCGCCGGCGGCGAGGCGCCTTGACGAAATCGAACTATCGAAAAAGACAGGCTTTCGGTAAGAACGAACCGCTAGAATCCGCTCGTCGCCGGCGATGCCGGCAGAATCGCAATTCACCTCCTCTCACGACCTTATGCTCGGCACGCTGAAACCTGACGCACGCCGTGTGCGCTTCATCGCAGCGGCGGCACTGGCATATTGGATCGTGTTGGTCGGCATGATGCACATTCCGTTGCCACGTGAGGAGGAAGTCCTTCCCCATGCACCGGTGCCGGCCGACAAGGTCGTGCATGTTACGGCTTATTTTGCCTTCTCGTTCTTACTTTGCTGGGCTTGGGATGAACGCCGCCGCTTGAAAACTGCGGCAGCGGGGAAGCGGCTCGTCACCGCGGCCGTCGTCTTCTTCGTCGTAAGCATCTATGGTGCCTTCGATGAACTCACGCAGCCCTGGACGGGCCGCGATTGCAACTTGGCCGACTATCTCGGCGACCTAGTCGGCGCGTTCTTGGGTGTGGTCGCGTTCTGGTTTATGTTCCGAAGGTCATCGCTCCGCACGGCGGCAGAGTAATGATATCTGGGCGCAGACGGAGTCGAAAAAACAAGGCATCCGAGACAAACCGCCTACCGCTCCAGCTTCATCACCCAGTCTTGGAATTTGCGGTCGATGTCGGGCCAATCCGCCGGATGAAACAATCCTTTGGCGGCGGCCAATCCGCGTGCATCACTTTTGTATGTCGCACGAAACCGGCGATAGAACTCTTCCAATTGCTTTCGCTCCTGCAGGAACATGCAGAAGTAACGGGCCTGTGCGTAGTTGAGCCCGACGTTCGCGCCACGGAAGTCGTCGTCTTCGATCAGTTGCGCAAGCGAACGGAGCTTGCCATCGCGGATCGCCGTTTGGAGGCCGGGCAAGCGCCAGTTCGGCAGGCCTTCCAAACCGCGATCGTCGGGCAAGAAGCGACACTGCTCGTAAAGCGACGCCAAGCCTTCGTTGAACCAATCGGGGATTTGCGGAAAATCGAAGTCCGCCAAGGCATGCGTCAATTCGTGAACGAGCGTTCCGCCGCCGGTCGAGATGTTCATCACCAGCGTGCGCTGATCTCCCTTGTAGTAGCCGTACACGCTGATCCCTTCGTCACCGAAGAGGGCCTTGGCATAACGGTCGTACGAAGGTTCGTCTGCGAACAAGAGTATGGAAACAGGTTCCGTCGGCGCGGTCGAAGTACGCATGATCGAGAGCCCGAGCGGCCGGAGCGATCGTTTGCCGCAGCCACGTTTCGAGGCCGGCTTCATCGAGATTGCCCGCCACGACAAACGGCGAGCCGACGATCACGCGGCAATCCTCGCCGAGCTTGGCTCGCCAAGCCTTGGCCTTCGCTTCACAAGCCTTGGCAAGACCGTCGGCCAGTTCGCGAGCTAAGTCGCTTGAAGCCGTCGGAGGTTGCGGCGGGCTGCGAGGTTCCTCCGCGTGCAGCACGTGATTGCCGTTCACTATGGCCGGGCCGGACGTTCGCCACCACTGCGTGACGGCCAGCGACGCCGCGACGATCGGCACGGGCCCGAGCAGAAAGACGGCAATGCGAGAACGTTCCACACGCGGCTCGGAGAAGAGTGAACGAGATTCACTCCAATTTTAGACGCCTAATCTCAAGAAGCGAACGATTTAAATACCTTGCCGAGTTCGGAATAGGCGCTCCAGCCGCCCGCCACGGCCAAACCGGCCACGGAAAGCCAGAGAAAGGCGTCCCATATGCGACCGGGAGCAATACGCGGGTCGCAACAACGGAAACGATAATACAGCGCGGCGACGCCCAACAACGGCAACAGCATCGCCTGCGCCAATCCGGCCACGATGACAAGCGCCACCGGATCTTTCGACCAGCAGTAGATCGCCAACTGCATAAACGGAAACGCGGCGCAGAAAATTGTGATCCAGCGTTTGCGATTAGCTTCGCTCTTGGTGATGAAGCCGAACACGCCCAACGCGTCGGCGGCAACGCGGCTGTTGCCGGCCGTGGCTACGAACAACGTGGAGTAGAGCACGGCGAACGCGCCGAATAGAAACACCTCGCCGCCCCAAGGACGGAAGACGTCGGAATACATGGAGGCGAGCGTCCGCAGCAGGCCATCTTTTTCCGGCGACAAGCCGCTAGGATGCAACACGGCGGCGCCGAGCACGTAAAATGCGACGGTCGCAAACGTATAAATGATCATCGAGGCCCAAGCGTCGCAGCGCATCACGCGCATCCAACCGCGGGCCCGTTCCGCCCACTCTGGTGACGAATCACGAGGTCCGGCAAATCGCGCGTAGCCCCGTTCCAAACACCAGTAGGGATACGCAATCAGCTCCGAAGCGCCGACGCCGATAATGCCGAACGTGGCCAAAGCCGTCGCCAGCGCTCCCGGCTTCTCCGGCAACGAAAACGTCAGCCCGGTCTTCAAATGCTCCCAACCGGTTTGTGCGTTGGAAAAATACGGGAGCGCAAATACGTTGAACACCGTGACTGCCGTGAACCCGGCCACGAGAAACGTCGAGACGTGCTGCACGACGCCGTAGTGTCCGACGACAAGCAGAATAGCCGTGACGATCGTCGTACCGACGGAATAGTAAATGTCGTCGTAGGTCGTAACGGCGGGTAATTCGCTGAGGCTGCGACCTGCGGCCCGAAAAGCTTCGATCTGATCGAGGCGTTCGACGAAATCTCCCGTGATCGGAAATTGCATCGCAAGCAATTGCCCGACGCCGCCGAGAATGCCGCCGAGCTGCCCGACGGCGCTCGTCGCGAACATTGCCAGCCACGCCCAGACAAGCCAATTGACGCGGAGCCGCGGCCCAGGAACGCGATCGAGGGCTTCGATCGTCGGCACGCCTTCCGCCACGGCGTAACGGCCGAATTCGATTTGTACGAACACCTTGATGACGCAACCGATCAGGATCAGCCACAACAGCGAATAGCCGGCATCAGCGCCGGTCTTTGTCGTGCCGATGAGTTCGCCCGAGCCGACGATCGACGCTGCGATAATCAGCCCAGGTCCCAAGCGACGCAAAATGCCGAAGAAGGTCGTCGGCGGATTGGTGATGTCAAACGTATCGCCGGCATGTGCCGGGGCGGAAGCGTTAGACGACGGAGAAGTGCGCGGCGCGGCGCAGACGATGATTCAGGGCGTGCGGAAGTCATGGCGAGTCACGGGGCGGCGGCAGTACGCAACGTCGAGCCCCGTGATTACAACCGCCCCCGGCCGGCCTGTAAAGCAAAAAGCCGGCTTTGCGCGACGCACGAGCGTGCGTCGGTTAAGAGAAGCTAACGCGGGCCGCTTATCGCGCTCGGCGAGCGCTCGCACTCCGGGCTTGCGTGCCGTCGCCGTAGCTCATCGGCTGGGCTTGCGGAGCAGCCGGTTTCGGAACTGCCGGAGCTTGAGGGGCGGCTTGAGGAGCAACTCCTTGCGGCGCCACGGCGTCTTCGACGATGACTTCTTCGCCGGTCGGCATGCCGCCGCTGTAGCCCGAAAAGATCGAACCGCGACGTTCGTTACCGCACCACTCGTTGTTGCAAGTGCCCGGATCGGTTGGTCCGACGTAGTCGTATGATGGGCAGCACATTCGGCAGCCGCTCAGGCTGCCGAGGAACAGGCCGAGGGCCAACAGCGAAATCGTCTTCTTCATGGCTCGTCTCCCGGACGCACGTCCGCAAGTCGCTCGCCGAGGCAATGCCGGCAGGGAAGCGCTCTGGGACGAAAAATTCCGTAGCGATATGATCGGCCGGAAAGTCGGCATAACCCGCATCTTTTTACATGCCGTGAACGCGATTCTTCCAAATGTCGACGCCGGCACGCCGCAACAAAGCACCTGCGATGCGTTCCCGCGCACCGCGGAAAGCTTGCGACGATTCGGCCGGATGCTGGCACTGTTGGTACTGGCGTCCGTGTTGGTAAGAATTCCGGGCATCACGAGACCGCTCGTCGGCAACTTTGCGACCAAGAGCGCCGTGTATGCAATGATCGCGCGCAACTGGGTGTTGGATCGTGCGGCGCTTTCAAGACCCACAATCGACCTCGCTGCAGGAGACAGCCGCGCTTGGCATCTCATGGAATGGCCGGCATCGGCCTACTTTGCCGGCTGGGGATGGCGAACGTTCGGCGGCTCGCTTGATGCTTGGGGACGCGGAGTCTCGATTCTGTGCTCGGCGGTGGCCGTGATGCTGATGGGTGTTTACGCCCGACGCCGGCTTGGCGACGGTGCGGCCCTTGTTGCGGCGAGCGTCATCGCGTTCTCACCGGTGAGCATCGTCTACGGGCAATGCTTCATGCTGGAAGCGTCGGTGATGATGTTCACCGTCGGGACATTACTCGGTTTTGAACGCGGGCTCGCAGCAAGACGTACGGCTGCTGCCGCAGCGTGGCTGGCTTTTGCGGCCACGGCTTGTTCGCTGGCCGTGGCGACGAAGATCTACATGCTGCTGCTGGTGCCTGTCCTGGCCGCGATGCTGTGGGAGCAGCACGGCCGACAACCGCTTAAGTTGCAGCGCTGCGCCGTCACGGGGCTTCTCTTTGCCGCGGCTATGCTGCCGACGGCCTTGTGGTATCTCGACGTGGCCCGCATCTCGCTTTCTACTCCGGAAGCGGCCGATCATCACCCTCTTGATCGAGCCGTGATTCATGCGTTTCCGCATCCGCTGCTCTTAGGAGCGAAGTACTACCTGCGACTGTCGGCCGACTTCGCGACGCATGTGCTAACGCCGGTCGGCGCGCTGGCGATGTCCGCGGGCTTCGTCGTCGCACGGCGCAAGCTCGGTCCGGCGAACATCGTGCTCCTTGTCATGTCGCTGGGTTTGCTCATCGCGCTGCCGCTGAAGTTTTACGCGGCGAACTACTACTACATCGTGTTGTTGCCGGCGTTGGCCTTGGTCGTCGCCGCCGGTTGGCAGGTTGCTGCCGATCAGCTTCCTCACAACACGCGGCTGCGAGCGGCACTCGTCGTCGTCGCCTTTCTTTTCGCGATCCGCTATGCGGTCGGGCCGGCCTTTCGCACACCGTCGGGCGATCGAGCCGTCGAGACTGCGGCCGCCGCGGCACAAAGAAACGTCGCAATCAATGAACCTCTAGCGACATTGCACGGCTCGGCCGTCGATCTCTTGTACTACTGCGATCGCCGCGGCTGGGCGCTCAACGCGGATGATGCAGAATTCGCCGCTCGACTCAACGAAGCGATTCTTGGCGGAGCACGTAAACTACTAGTCGCAGACTTGCCGACGGCCCATCGCCGTACCACAACTAGCGACGTGCTGAAGCGGTTGCCCCTGCTGGCGTCGGGTGACGACTGGCAACTCCTCGAGTTGCCGACGCCTGCTCTTCATCCGTCGTCGCAATCTCGATCGCTCGCGCAGGTTGCCGACGCTGTGCCCAAAGAATCGGTATCCCGATAGCGCCCGGCACGAGATAGCGCAAGGCCGTGAGCATTCCGACGACCGCCATTCGCGACGAGTCGGCGATGTCGGAGAACAGGAAGATCAACGCAGCGTCGCGCGTACCGATGCCGCAAAATGCCGCAGGCACCAAACCGGCAAAAATCGCCAACGGTACGCGCTGCAAAGTTTGCGGCCAAGTCGAGTCGACGCCGCAACACAAAAGAAACAGGTGCAACTGAGCGAACTGAAATAGCCATAGTACGACGGTGGCCGTCGCAAACGGCAGCACCGTCGAATGGCCGTAGCGTCGTACGAGGGCGTAGTGAAAACCGACGATCAACAGAGCCGCGCCGGCGGCAGCGGCGTAACTGATCCCGACGCTGCGAGCAGCGATCGCTCCGAAGCCGATGGAGACGAGCAGCATGAACACGTCGTTGAGTTTTTCCGCGACGGCGCAGCGCCGCTTCCTTACCTTTGCCGGTCGGAACATCGGGCAGCATGGCCGCTTTGGAAAAGTCGCCGAGCTTTGCCGGCACGACAAGATTCAAAGCCGACGCCGCCAAGATTTCGCGGAGCGCTTCGCCGTAGGAAATGTGCGTGACCGGCCGCACGAAACGTCGCCAACGCCACGCAGAGATCAACGTCTGCGGAATGAAGAGCAACACGGCGACCGCGAGCATCGACAAGTTCACTTCGGCCATCTGCCGAACGACGGCTCGCCAATCAGCGGCACGCACGAGCATGACGCACAAGAGCACGGTGATCGCGATCTTCGCAAAAAAGATCAAACGCTTCTTCACGTGGCCGTTCCCACGGAATACGGAGCCGGTTTGCGCAAGGCCAATTCGACCGGCAAGCGGACGATTTCCACGTCGCCGCCGTCGATTCAACTCGACGACATACTCGGCCAAATCGAACCAAGGTTGTCGCAAGCCGTCGTGAAAGACGTTCGTCGCCGCCGTATAAGCCGCTTGAAGATCGGAAGCAAACGCCATGCCGCGAACCTGCGTGCGGGCGTCGGTCAGCTCGACCACGTCGACCACTTCCCAATCGCCGGCCTGACGACGTCTTAAAGTTCGCGTGAGCCGGACCGGAGCGGAGCGCCGGGCAGTGATGACGCGGCGTTGCAACAAACGTCGCAGCAGGCCGCGTCCGAACGATCCCAGAGCGCCGGCCAAGAAGTGGAGCGAGGCCTGTTTGAACGGCGTGGCTCGCTCGAACCGTGCGAATAGCAAATCGCCTGAGACCATGATCTCGGCGATGCTGCCGTCGGCATCTCTGACGAACGTCGCCGACCGACTGCGATCGTGCGTTTGCGAAACGGCCGTACGTCCGTCGGCAAGTTCGACGACGAGCCCCGCATCATTGTAGGAAGCCGAGCCGTGTCGATCATCGTGAGCATAAAAGAAGCTGCCGCAACGAGCCGTCGAGACGATCAATTGCCGCTCGCTCGTACGTTGCGTGAACAAACCGGCTTGCGAGAAGACTTGCTCTGGCGGCGGCGACAGCCGATCCGAGTTCGTCGCCGCGACAATCGGCGACCAGTCTAAGTACGCTTCCAGCAAATTGCCGAGACGATGCACGTACATCCGATCATCGTCCCAGCCGGCTGCCGTGTCGTCGGCAAGCGAATGCAGAAAGTGTTCGGCCAGTTCGGCCGCGGCGGGAAATTCGCCGGCCAGCAGCTCAAATCCATGGGCGTAAAAGTGCCGAGTGCCACGGCTACCGTATTCGCCGCCGTACCCGCCGTTGAGATGCTGAAACGGGCGGCAGAACTCGACGGCCCGGCGAAGCGCATTGTCGAGGCCCGGCACGTCGACCTCGCGGCGCAACTTAGCCAAGCAATCGATGGTCGCCGTCTGATAGCCGGGATCGGCCCCATCGTACTCGGGCCACCATCCCTCGGGCGACTGCCACTGCAAGACTCGTTCGATACGCTCAAGCGCCGCATTACGCAACGCGGCGTCGTCGCAAACCATGCCGGTACGCCACATCGCCAAGGCCGCGAGCGCGCGTGGTGATTCGTCAATCGACCGGCTTCATCATGGCCGGAGACCCAGCGAGCTCGCTTGAGAAAGAAGGCCCGGAGCGGAGCGTCGTCAAGTTGCAGCAAGCGATACGCTTCCACGGCCGCTTGCAACGAGAAGACCGTTGCGCCGAGAGCCCGCTCGTGCGGATAGTAGTCGTCGCCGGAGCCGTCGGCATGTGCGCTGCTTACGGAGAACCGGAGGATCGCCACGACGGCCTCCGCCAATCGCGCATCGCCCTGCCAAGAGTTGCCGGGAAAGGCGTGCCGATAGGCCAAGGCCAGCGGTAAGGCTGCCTCTTGGTACATCTCCGAGGGAAACGCGGCCGTGCGGTAATGCCAGAATTCGCGATCGCAGCAGCCGTACGACGGGCCGAACGGGTTGCGATCGACGGCCGCCAAAATGCGTGGAATCGCGGCCAGCGCGGCGGTCGCGTACTGTCGGCGCAAGGCGGGGTCGCGCATTCCGGAGCGTCGCAGCGAGTTCGTGGCAACGCTCATAGCTTGATCCGAATTAGCGGCGATGGTGGGCCACGACGATCTCGGCCAGCAGGCCGAACATCATCGTGAGGAAGCCGGCCATCAAGACGACGATGTCCGATTCCTGCATGCTGCCGGTCGTCGCAAAGCTGTGCAGGCTCTTGGTCGCGCCAAGTCCGAGCACGGCGACTGCGGCGGGGAAGAACACGCGCAACGGGCGAAAGTACGACACGATGCGAACCACGGTGTTGAGGTACGCCAGCGTGTCTTTGATCGGGTGGAATTTGCTTTTGCCGATACGCGGCCGGTATTCCGTCGGCACGTACTTCACGGCGTAACCGTTGGTGAGGAACGCCAGCGTCATCGTGGTAACGCAGCTAAAGCCGTCGGGTACGGACCAGAGCCAAGGAAGCATCGCTTCGCGCTTGAACGCCTTGAGGCCGGTGTTGAGATCAGGAATCTCGCGACCGGTGAGATAGCAAGCCAGTTTGCGAATGACCCATTTGGCCGGTTTGCGCAAGAGCGGCAAGGTGCCTTGTTCCGACGTGCGGGCGCCGTTCACTTGGTCGTAGTCGGGGAAGTAGCGAAGCAAATCGCGAATGGCGTAGGCCGGGTAGCTGCCGTCGGCGTCGAGCATGACGATGATGTCGCCACGGGCTTCACGGACGCCGACCTTGCGCCGCACCGGCACCGCGATTTTCCGGCCTGCGAAGGATTCGGACCGGGCAGCGCGTGCAACCTTCCGCAAACCGCTCGGCGTAAGCGACCGTACGATCGGTCGAGGCGTCATCGACGATCAGGATTTCAAACGCCAACGGTTCGTCGTCGAGCGCGGCGACGATTTCGTGCAGGACGCGCTCGATGGCTTGCTCTTCGTTGTAGGCCGGGAGCAAGATCGTCACTTCGCAGGCGCGCGAAGGGACCGCGGTGCGCGAAGGCGCATGCAGCGGCAACAAGGGGGCCAAGCCATCCATGGCATCGACTCGATAGGAATGGAGCAGAAGTTGATTTGATAGCGAATGCCGGCGTCGCCACCAAGATCAACACTGGACGGGTCACGAGCAAGCAAGGCGACTGCAGTGCCGGCAGCCGGCAACTCATCGACTCACGCGGCGTTATTCGTCGTCAAACGGGTTGGGCTGCGACTCAAACGCTTCCAAATCTTCTTCGCTCCAGCCGAAGTGATGAGCCACCTCGTGGATGATGGTGCGGCGGATTTCGTAGGCCACTTCTTCGCGTGAACGGCAGACTTCTTCAATCGAGCGTTTGAACAGCCAGACGCGATTCGGATAGGCCTCGTCGGCTTCCTGCTCGGTGACCGGCACGCCCTCGAATAGACCGAGCAGGGTGTCTTCTTTGGGATCGAGCCCGACTTCGGTGAGTTGCCGACGCGAGGGACGATTGCGAACATCCACGACGACGTTGCGCATCCATCCCTGAAATTGCTCAGGAAGCGATTCCACGACTTCGCCTGCCAAGCGGCAAAAGTCGTCCATTGAAAGGCGAATGTCCGGCAGATCGTCGGCGCTCGTCATCGCGGGAACTTACTTCTGAGCCGCGATGAGTTGATCGAGCTCCGCTTTGAGCTTGGGCAGGATCTCGTCGTATTTGTACGCGCCGAGTTCGAGGCTGCCTTTCTTGAGGTTCACATGCGTCGGGCCGCACCAGAGGCCGAGGTCGGCATCGTCCGTTTCCCCCGGGCCATTCACGCGGCAACCCATTACGGCGATCGTCAGGTCGTGCTCTTTGGCGTACGAGGTCATCTCTTTGACCTGCTGGGCCAATTCGATGAAGGCTTCGTTTTCGACGCGAGAACAGCTCGGGCAACTGATGATGTTCAGGGCCTTCAAACCAAAATCAACGACGCTGCGCACGCGACCGGCGGCGATGTCGGCCAGAATCTTGCGCCCGGCGACGATCTCGTCGCTCTTGCGCGAGTTGGGGACGGTGAGCGAGACGCGGATGGTGTCGCCGATGCCGCGGGCGATCAATTGTTCGAAGGCGATGCGAGTTTTGATGATGCCGTCGGGAGGGAGGCCGGCTTCCGTGACGCCGAGATGCAGCGGCACGTCGGGCCGTTGCTCCGAGAATCGCTTGTTGACCTCGATCACCTTCTGAGGATCGGAGTCTTTCAACGAAACGACGTAACGAGTGAAGCCGAGCTTGTCGAGCAGTTCACAATGCTCCCAAGCGCTTTCAAGCATCGGCGAGATGGAGTCTTCTTCCGGGAACTTGCCGAGCTTATCGGGATCGACCGAGCCGCAATTGACGCCGACGCGCAATCGCGCAATCGTGGGCCGCCGCAGCTTCGGCGATGAACTTTACCTTGTCTTGCCACGGCTTCTCACGTTCGTGGTGATACAAGTGGCCCGGGTTGTAGCGAATTTTGTCGACGCTCGGAGCCACTGAAGTGCAGAGCCGGTAATTCTCTTGGAGATCGACGGAGAGATTCGCCGTCGTTTGCTTGCGAATCTCCGCCAGCGCGACGGCGTCCTTGTTACTGTCGACGGCAATACGAACGACGTCGGCTCCGGCCGCAGCGAGATCGTTAGCCTGACCGACCGTGGCGGCGACGTCCTGCGTATGGGTCGCCGTCATGCTTTGAACGGCGATCGGGTTCCCGCCGCCGATCGTGCAGGTGCCGACTTTTACGGCCCGGGTCGGGTTTCGCTTCAGGTCCACGCGCGCGGCCTCCATGGTGGTAATTTCCCTGTTAATCATCGGAAAAGAATCGCGGTTCGACAAGGGCGGCCCCTTCGACGGGAACTGCGCAGGGCGGTAGAATCGCGAAGACGACGCGGCGAGAACGCGGAAGCAAGCTCCGCGGCTAAATGAAACGGCGATGTGTCGCCGCGACGCAGAAGACGAAACAAATATCGAGAGTTCTGGAAATGCCGACTGCCGAGAAGACGTTGATTCGCGTAGGACACAGCCCTGACCCGGACGATGCGTTCATGTTTCACGCATTGGCCAACGGCAAGATTGAGACGGGGCCGTACGAGTTTACGCACGAGCTCGTCGACATCGAGACTCTGAACCAGCGGGCCCTCAAGGGGGAGTTGGAACTCTCGGCGGTGAGCATTCACGGGTACGCGTACCTCACGGACAAGTACGCCCTCTGCCCGTGCGGTGCGAGCATGGGAGATCGCTACGGCCCGATGGTGATCGGCCGCAAGAAATATTCGATTGAAGAACTGCGCGGAATGACGATCGCCGTGCCGGGCACGCGCACGACGGCCTATCTGGCGCTGCGACTTTGCTTAGGCAACGACTTTGCGCACGTGGTCGTGCCTTTCGACAAGATTTTTGAGGCCGTGGAAGCCGGCGAATGGGAAGGGAAGAAGGTCGACGCCGGATTAATCATCCACGAAGGTCAGTTGACCTACGGCGATCGAAAGCTGGAACTTTCGGTCGACCTGGGCGAGTGGTGGTTCCAAGAGACCGGCTTGCCGCTGCCTCTAGGAGGCAACGTCATTCGCAAAGACCTCGGCCCGGCTGCGATGAAGGAGATCAATCGGCTGCTGCGCGAGAGCATCGTCTATGGACTTGAACACCGGAAAGATGCGCTCGATCACGCGTTGCAATACGGGCGCGACTTGAACCGGAGCCAGGCCGACAAGTTCGTCGGCATGTACGTGAACGACTGGACCGTCGATTGGGGACCGAAAGGTCGCGAAGCCGTGCGCACGTTGCTGCGACGCGGCTTCGAGACCGGCGTGATCCCGCACTTGGTCGAGCCGGAATTTATTGACTGAGCTTCGACCGACGAGTTGGGCTGCGGGGCGGACCCAATGATTGGTCGGCCCCCTCAACCAGCATCCCCTCGCCACGATGGGGCGAGGGGAGCAAGCGTCAGTTACGCTTCGAAGGAGAAGCCGCCGGCGGGCGAGGCGTAGTTATCGAAGGCGGCTTGCGGAACGGCCCGCGGTTGCGACGGCTTCGGAACGGCGGACTCGGCGCCGTCGGAACGGAGCGAATCCAGCCGTAGAGAATCGCTCGGGGCGGATGCACCGGCCGTCCGTTGGCAGACCAAGCGCCAAGTGTCGAGTTCGACCTCTAGCATGCGCATTGCGGCGCGGAGCGGTTGCGGATCGTCGCTGATGTGCGTATCGGCCAACGATTGCAAGATAAATCCGTACACGGCGCCGACTTGTGCGACGAGCGCCGGGGCCAAATCTTTGCGTAGCGAGCCGATCAAGTCGGCCATAATCGCTTCGCCGTGGGCAAGTTCAAGGCCTGCAGCCACGGGCGAACCGGCGGTCAGCAGCTCGTCGGCCCGGCGAGCACATTTCATCACCGCTTCGAGCAACATGAGTTGCAGACGTTCGGGCGAGGCGGTGTAGACCTGATTGGCGAGGTATTCGTTGACGTTGCTCATCCGTGATTCTTGGGCTGCGGAGGGGTGCGGGGAGAATTACCGAGCGGGCTTACTTATTTCGAACTCGACGAGCTGGTGGCCAGATTGGCCAGACTATTGAGAGACGTTTGCTGAGACTGCATCAGAGCCAGCGTTTTCTCAAGGACCGCGAACTGGTTCAGGAGGCGAGTTTTCTTGGCTTCGACCGAACGATTGATCGAGTCAATGCGAGCCTGAATCGTTTCTTGCTGGACATCGAGCGAGTCGATCTTGTGAAAGAGAATTCCGGTCGAAGCGTCGGTGTATGACTTGATGACTTTGCCGATCGACGCCGAAGGCGCCGACGTCGGTCGCGCCGAAAAAGTCTTTCACCGCCGACGCGTTGGAAGCGACGGCCGCGCGAAGCTTCGCTTCGTCGAGCGTGAGTTGCCCGCCGGAGATCGTCAGACCGACCTGTGAGAACGAGCGAATGGCGTTGCCGCCGGTGCCGTACTGCTTCGAGATAAACGACAGCAGAGCCGCCTGCATGCCGACGGCCGTTTGGTCGCCTTGTAGAATGGCGGAGGTATTCGTCGTCGTATCGAATTTCGTCTGCTTGGCCAGCGAATCGCTGAGCGAATTGAAGCTTTTGACGAAAGCAGTCATGCCGTCGACGATCGCGTCGGAGCTTTGATCGACGTTGATCGTTACGGAGGTCGCCGAGACGCCGGCAATATCGACCGTGAGTCCGGAGATGACGCCGGAGAACGTGTTGTTGGCGGAGGCGAACGTAACGGGAGCGGAACCGTTGTTGCTGAGCTGAACGACCGCGTCGAGCCCTTCTTGGGTTTGCCCGAGATTGAGCGACGTCGTGCCGGAGTCAATGAGGAGCCGGCCGCCGTCGCCGCTCTTTTTCGAGCTGATCGACAGCTTGAAGCCGTCGGTTCCGCCGACGTTGAAATACGAGGCGGTGACGGTGGCGCCGCTGGAGCCGATCTTGGCGATGACGTCGTTGAGCGTGTCGTCGGCGTCGATCTCAATCTTGTCGACGAACGCGCCGTTCGATCTTCGGCGAGCCGGTTCCGGCGATGCGGAGATCGGTGGCGGTCTTGCCGTTACCGACGTTTTGAACGATGAGCGATCCGCCGCCGCCCGAATTGTCGACGATTTGAATGCCGTCGCCCGTGGCATTGATCGAAGCCGTGACTTGGGCGCTTCCGGCATTAATGCCGGCAATCAAATCTCCGACCGTCTTATAGCTGGTGCTCGTGACATTGAGCACGGTGGAATTGCCGGCTCGATCCGAGATGCGAATCTGGCCGTCGCTGACGCCGGCGCCGTTGCCGAGATTCTTGAGCAACGTATTTTCGTTGATGTACGACTGATGCAAGTCGCCCGACTTGATCGAATTCGCGGCGACGCTGCCGGCGATATTGAGATCGGTCGCGGTGGTGCCGCCGCCGAGATCGGCGACGATCAAGTTCGACGCGGACGATCCGGTCGTGTCGGCGAGCGTGATGCCGTGGCCTTGTTCATTGATCGCCGCTTTGATGCCGAGACCGGCGTCATTGATCGCTTGGACGACGTCGCCGAGACTGGCCGCGCTGGTCAGGTCGATCGTGGCCGTGGCCCCGCTGCGGTCTGTGAGTTGCACCTGACCGGGGGTCGCGATACCGGAGCCGCCGTCGAGATTTTTCAGCAAGACGGAATTGAGGCCGGACAGCAGGCGACCGCCGGTCAAGACGCCGCCGGATTGCTCCGTGCCGAGAATTCCGAGGTCCGTCGCCGCTTTGCTGCCGTTGATCGCCGCGACGCTAAGCGTACCGCCGCCGCCCGTCGAGTCCGTAAGAACGAGACGATCGCCGTCGCCGGAGATCGACGCGGTGACGCGACTGCTGTTTTCGGAGTCGTTGTTGATGGCGTTGATGACGTCGTCGATCGTTTTGGCGTCGGCGAGTTTGACGTCGATGGTGCCGCCGTCTTTGAGCGTGATCCGCAGATCGTCCTGCGTCCCGCTCGTGCGAACGCCGAGTCCGTCATTGAGCGACGAGAGTTTCAAGGCCCCGCCGAGCCGCACGATGTCGGTGCCGACCTTTTCGCTCGCGGCTACGGAGCCGATGATTCCCAGGTCGGCGGCCGTGCGACCGCCGGCAAGCTCTTGAACGTTGATACTGCCGGATACGGAGCCGGATTGATCCGTGAGAACAATCGCATCGCCGTGCACCGAAGCGGTGACGGAGGCCAAACCGTTGTCGTTGATGGCTTTGAGCACGTCACCGACCGAACGCGTGCCGCTGAGATCGACGACCGCGGATACGCCGCTGCGATCCGTGATGCGAATCTTGCCGCGGGCCACCCCGTGCGCCGCCGTTGAGTACGTCTAGGGACGTATCCGTGGTGACGAAGCCGCCTCGTTTGATCGAGATCGTGCCGGCCCCGACCTTGGCCGTGTTCAGATCGGCGAAGCCGGAGGAGGCGAACCGTTGGGTTTCTGCGCGAAACGAACCGGGCGAAACTGGTACGTGCCAAGCACCGCGGTGTTGTCCGCGACCGCGCGGACAAGCGATTCATTGGCACTGGTGGCGGCGCGCGAATCGAGCGTACTGTTGCGCCCGATCGAGGAGACCGAGAGCGACAACGACAGCATGGTCGCAGACAGGCCGGTGTAAGCGGCTTGTGCCTTTGCGATTGTTGAGATCGGTCGTCAGCAGATCGACCGGCGCTTTATCGAGCGCGATCAACGAATCGACGATCTGCGTGTAGTTGAGGCCCGAGACAAGCCCGGTCCCCGCAGCGACGGTCGCCATACGTAGCGGTTCCGCAACCCCTTAAAGCGGCAAGGAAGCGAAGTCAGCCGGCAAATATACGTCGGCCGGCGCTGCCGGCGCGAGGTCTGCCCGCCAAAGTCTTCGTTATCGTTATCGGCTTCCGGGGTCGTCGGAAGGGATGAAAAAACGGCAGGCGAGGAGCGTGCCCCTCGCCTGCCGTGGTAGCTATCTTCCCCAACCGCCTAGGCTTAACGGCCGAGGAGCGAGAGAACGTTTTGCGGCGATTGGTTGGCGAGAGCCAACACGTTGGTACCGGCTTGCACCAAGATCTGCGACCGGGTGAGGTTGGCCGTTTCCACCGCGAAGTCGGCGTCTCGAATGCTGCTTTCCGCGGCCGTCACTTGTTCGAGCGACGTTTGGAGGCTGCGGATGTTGCTTTCGATGGCGTTCTTCTGGATGGCGCCGAACTTACCGCGAAGCGTGGCGACTTCGCTGATCGCTTGATCGACGATCGACGCCGCGTCGGTGAGGTCGGCCTTTTCGAGCGAGTTGGTCCCGCCCGTCTTGAGCGACGACAAGCCGTCGCTTCCCGTGGTCGTGTAGTTACGACCGAGGGTCGACAGGTCGAGCGACGTGATGTTGATGTTGATCTGGTTGGCGTAGTTCACGGACGGGCCGATTTGGAACAACGCACCGCCGGTCACGTCGAAGTTGTTCGCGACGGCCGGATTGGCTCCCGCGACGATCCCCGTGAAGGTGTCGGTGTTGTTGAAGGCCGTGACGTCACCCGATTGCGTAGCGGCAGTCGCCGTGATGGCAACTTGGCCCGAGGTGCCGTTGGTCGTCGATTCGAGCACGATGTCGCCCGTCGCACCCGAGGTCGAAGCCCGCACGCCCGAGGTGGTGCTCGTGGCGTTGATCAGGTCGGCCAGGTAACGGCTGTCGCTCTTGAGAGCGGCGACGTTGACGTTGCTGATCGAGGTCGAGACTCTGCGCACCGTTGACGACGCCGGTCAGCGTGAAGCTGATCGTGTCCGTGCCCGCACCGGTGAGGCTGTCCAGACCGCCGGCACCGGCCGTCGTACGTTGGATCGTACGAGCGGCACGTACGCTCGGCGTGAGCGACGGATCAATCGTGCCTTCGAGGCTGAGCGACGCGTCGTTGTAGGTGAAGCGTTCGCCGTCGGCGATGAAGCTGCCGCTGCCGTTGCCGTGGCTGATCGTACCGGTCGCGTTTTGGGCGTCGACCGTCTTACGGGTGCCGGCGGCGTTGAGCAGGGTGATATCGGCCGAGTTCGTGGCGGCCAAGGCGTTGACCGTGACCACGCCCGCCGAACCGTACTTCGAAGCGTTCAGGCTGACGTCGGTGCCGAATCCGCCGCCCGAGGCGGTGATGCCGGTTTGCGACGTGACCGAGTTGATCGCGTTCTTCAGCACGGTGCTGTCGTTGATCACTTGGTCGTTGTTGACCGTGATCACGGCCCGGCCGAGATCGCCGATGAGCTCGAGGTCGTCGTGTTCGACGTGCCGTCGTTGCCCGTTTGCGTCGTCTTGGTCGACGTGCTGTTGATCAACGTTTGATCCGCACCCGCCGTGCCGACGGTGATGTTCGCCAGCGACGTGCTGCCGACGCCTTGCGACGTGAGCACCAAGTTGCCCGAACCGTTCACGCTGGCGACGACGCCCGTCGTGTCGGTACGCGTATTGATCAAGGCGGCGAAGGCCGTGATGCCCGCGTTACCCGTGAAGTTGTTGTTGATGATCACGTCGTTGCCGGTGAGGCCGCCGGCGGCGAGAGCGGCGGTCGAGATGTCGGCCGAGCCCTTGTTGCCGGTGATCGTGAACACCGTGGTCTTGGTGTTGAGAGCACCGTCGGAGGCCGCGGTGGCGTTCGTCGTACCGGCGTTGAAGATCGTCGTGTCGGTGGCACCGAGAGTCGGCGTACCTTGCGAAATGGCCGTGTTGAACCGAGTGACGTCGCCCGCGATCGCACCGTTGCCGCCCGCAACGTTGGCGAACGAGATCGCCGTGATGCCGCCGGTCGCGTTGGTCAGGGTGATCGTACCGTCGACGCCCGAACCGCTGGCGGTGACGCCCGTGGTACCGGAGACGCCGTTGATCGCGTTGACGAGCGCCGTGCTGTCCGCCTTCAAGGCTTGCAAGTTCACTTGCACGCCCGTCGCGGTGCCGAGGCTACCGGTCAGGTCAAACGAAACGTATTCGGTGGCGCCTGCCGCCGTCATGCCGCTGTACTGCGTACCGGTGGCCGGGGCGATCGTGCGGACCGTTTCCCGTGCGCCTGTGCTGCCGGTCGCCGTGAGCGTCGCGATGGTGCCCGTCGTACCGACGCGGCTCGATCGTAACGTGATGTCGCCGGCGGCACCGCTGCCGGAGGCGATAACGCCGGTCGCGGCCGACGTGGTGTTGATCGCGTCCGTCAGCACTTGGCTGTTTGCTTTGACGTCCGCGACGTTGACCGTGATCGATTGCGTGCCGAGGTTACCGGCGACGTCGATCGTGACGGTTTCCGCAGCGGTACCGGCCAGATCGCCGAAGCCGCCCGAGCCCATTTCGATAACCCGTTGGTAACGGGTCGAACCGGTCGAGAGCGAATTCAAGCTGCTCGTGGCGTTGGCGAGGCTGAAGTCGTTGGTGATGACGGTCGAAGAGGTGCGCGTTGACGTGCCGACCGACAGGTCGAGCAAGCTATTCGAGGCGCCCGTGTTGAAGTCGGTGCCCTTGAAGCTGACCGACTTCTTCGTGGCTTCTTGCGTGACGTTCAAGCTGACGTCGTTCGCCGTGCTGGCCGTGTGGAGGGCCGGGTCGAACGAGTTGACTTTGATGTCGGTCGGGCTTTGGAACGAACCGAGCGAACCGGAAACCGAGAAGCTCTTGGTACCGTTGAGCAGCTTCTGGCCGGCGAACACCGTGGTTTGAGCGATACGCGTGATGGCGTCGAGAGCGTTGTCGACCTGTACTTGGTTAGCGGCGACTTCCGAGGTCGAGACGGTGCCCTTGTTGGCCGACGATTGGACCAAGCTGCGGACGTCGTTAAGGAGCGAGCTGACTTCGCCGAGGGCGGCGTCGGCCGTGGCGATAATGTTGCCGGCTCGTTCGCTGTTCTTGATCGATTGGCCGATCGACGAGATTTCGCTGCGAAGCTGTTCGCTGGCGATCAAACCGGCCGGGTCATCCTTACCCGTGTTGATGTGCAAACCGGTCGACAACCGGCTCAGCGAGGTTTCCAACGAGGCGTTCGACCGCTTCAAGCTGTGTTGAGCGGTGAGCGAACTCAGATTCGTGTTAATACGGGTCATCTAACTCACCCCTCGAAAAAATAGGACTCGGTTATGCTTCCAAGCCCGTCAGGATGCGGGGATGTTCCCCGGACCGGCTTGCATTCGGCTCGCAGCTTCGACCTCTCTTAGCCGCGGACCTTGGTGTTACAAACTTGTCAAACGTAGCACGTCTTTTCGTCAGAGCTTTTGCAAGCTGCAAAATTTCCCTGAGCCGAGACCTGAACGTCACTGATACACTAGGTCGTTATTTAGCCGGCCGTAATTTTCTTTTTCTGACTTCACGCATGCATCCGTCATAGGCGGAACAAACGGGCGCTGTTTTCACGGCGAGAATGAACGCCTGCCGCAGGCTCGGCAGTGGAATACCGCAAGAAACGCCGTGTTTGAAAGGGCCTGAATGCGGGAGCCCGCAGGTGCAATTTCGGCGACGGTACGGGACTTCTTTATGCCCGGCTACGAATTTCGCGGTTTAACGCCCAGCCCCGGAGAAGGCGAATCGCCGCGCGACCTCCAACGAGAACGCGCGGCGACATTGACTTACTGCTACGGCCGGCCCTCGAAACGTGCGGGCTTACTTGGCTTCGCCGCGACCGACGTTGCGAACGTCTTTCGGCTCGAGGCGGCCTGCGCGAAGATTCTCGCGCTGAATAGCTTCGTAAACTTCCTGGCGATGGACCGGGATCTCCGTCGGGGCGTTGATCCCCAGACGGACCTTGTCGCCGCGGATGTCTACGATGGTGATGACGATGTTATCGCCAATAATGATGCTTTCGTCGCGTTGTCTCGACAGTACAAGCATCGGCGGCTCCTTCCAAAGCTGCGAACCGGACTAGGCCCCGCGACAAGCTCGCGGCAGAACTTTGCCGGCGACGCAAGCGTGGCACAACTCTCGTTCGGCAGTTTCTCTCCGTAGAATTAAACGCCCTCGAACGAGAAGCGATTATGCGCTCTTCTTCAATCGCGCGGCGCTGCCGAGATTGCATATTGAAGCGGATGCTCGTCGTTCGTCGCCACTTGCTTGCCGAGGCGAGCCGACGGATTGATAACGATCGGCGCCCGCAAGTTCAACGTGAGTTCTCCGTCGTGACGAGCGACGGTCACGAGCACTTGCGCATCGGCCGGGCTTTGCAAATCGAGGGACGACAGCTCGCCGCGGAACGTACGAAACCGATAATCCGGCACAAATCGCCGCGGGCTTACGACGGCCAACGCGAGTTCCGGCCGCGCGGTCGCTTGGAGCCAGCCCAAGGCTTCGTCGGCTTCATCCGCCAACAACACCCACTGGCGGCACTCTTCCAAGCCCAACAAGCCTGCGGGAAAGTTCAGCAGATCTTCCGCGCTCACGTCGAGCGTGCCGAACCGAGTCGTACGAATGCGCATCGGCGAACCTCCGTCCTCGTGGGTCAAACGAGTTTCGACCCTTCCTGGTCTCTACGATGTCTTTCGACCGCTTGCACGCCGTAGCGATAGAAATACCGCTGCAACTGTTGCGGCCGATAGAATAAGCGGAATCCGTTTCGCAGCTTCCGACATCGTCAAACTTCACCGAGTCGGACGAGTCGCGTACTAAGCGCCGTCGTTCGATGTCTACAAGTATTCCAACAACGACATTTTCGCGATCGTCGCCGAGACCTTCAGCGAGGCCTCGAATGCGGTCTGCCGTGTCGCGAGCTCGGAAATGGCCGCCACAAAATCGACTTCGATCTCCAGCGAGAGCGATCCTTTGAGCGAGATCGTTTCCGAGGTCATGCGATCTGCCAAAACGTCGAGCCCGGCGAGCTGCGTACCGAGTTCAGCTCGCGAGAAGCTGAGGTTCGTAGCGTCACGGTCCAACGCGGCGACCGCACGCTCCAACCCCGCGTTGTCGTTATTCGCAATGGCGTTGCGAAGCATGATGAGCGTGCTGAAGATGCCCGACACCGATTGCGGATTGGCGTCTACGCCCGTCAAAACGTCGGACGTTCCGCCGGATAGCGTCGCATCCGCGGGCAAAGTGCCGATCGTGCCGGAGCCGTTGTTCGGCGTGCCGCCGTCGGTAGGAGCCAGCGAGGCGACAAAACGCGGATCGCCGGCCAGCAGATCGACGATATCCTGAGCCGTCGTGGTGGCCGGATCGACGTCGATCGTCAAAGTTCGCGTCGTAGCGTTGTAGTTCGCCGAATTGTTGCCGACGACGCCGTCGTCCGCAAAGTGAATCGTCACTCCGTTGAGCGTTGCACCGCTGCCGCGAGCGGAAATGACGAGATTGTTGTTCGCGCCGGCGAACGTAAACGAGCGAGTCGCCGTAGCCCCGACGGTCGTAACGACGCTCGACGTCGACGAAGTTGCGACCAAACCGAGGTCCTCGGCCGCCGAACTCGTGCCCAATCGGGTCACGGTCAACGTGCCCGACGACGGGGGCGGCCCGTCATTGACGAGTTCGATACCGTTGCCGGTGGCCACGAGTCGGGCCGTCACGGGCGACGAACTCGCCAGATTCGCGGGATCATTGTTGATAATGTTGAGCACGTCGCCCACGGTCTGCGCCGCGCCGTGACCTCCGGCGAGCGACAATACGCCCGTCGCGGCCAGATTGCCGCTGCCGTCGTTCGAGTAATCGCTCGATTTGTCGAGCGTCGCGCGAAACTGAGCCGAAAGCGTCGGATCGTTCGTTAGCATTTGTTGCGCGGCCTGGGCCGTGAAGCCCGCGGTCACGTCGACCGAAAACCTCAACGTATTGCCGACCATCGACACGCTGTTGCCGCCGCCGACGCCGGAATCGACGATCTGCACGCTGAACTGATTTCCTTCGGCACCCCGTGCCGTTCGGCTAATTACCAGTCCGCTGTTTGCGGCGGCTCCGGCCAAACGAACGCTCGACGCATTTCCTTGCGACAAGTTGATGCCGAACGAAGTGCCGTCTCTGCCCGTGATGTTGAAGTCGTCGGACGTCGCGGCAAACTGTACGCCTTGCCCGTTGTTGAGCGAGTTCAGTTGTGTTTCGTTCGTCGTCGTCCGTACTCCAAGCTGCGTCGCGGTCGTGCCGCCGTTCTCGCCGATCGAAAATGCCGCACCGCTCAATCGCGAGCGAATCTCGATACCCGTTCGCGACGCATTGAGCGAAGCGACGACGTCGGCGCCCGCTCCGTTTACGACGTTGAGCAAATCCTCGATGGTTTGTGCGCCGCTAAAGTCGATATTAACGGTCTTCGAGCCGTTTGTGATGCGCAAGCCGCTCGCCAGGTCGAGCGAAGTTCCCGTTCCGCCGGCCGAAGTGCCAAGCGCCGTCGAATCGGTCAGCGAGTCTTTGACCGTCCCGGTGCCGTCGCTCCCTTCCTCGCTCGGATCGAGCAGCGTGCGGAAGGTTCCCTCCGCATTGACCGCCGCGGCGATGTCTTGGGCCGTCGTATGATTCGGATCGATATGCACGACCAGCGTGTTCGCGTCGCTTCCCGTGAGATACGTGCTGCCGGCCGTGGGATTGTTGTCGGCCGCGGTCAGCACGTAAGCACCGTTTCCGCTCGGCGTGAGCGCCGCGCTAAACGCACCGCCGCCCCCGTTGATGTCGGAAAGCATTGTGTTGACGGTCGTTCCGGTTTCTACCGAAATAGCGTACGACTTCGTGCCCGCGTTGTACGTGACCTGAGTTCCCAGGCCATCTACGGCCCGCACGCTCACCGAGGTTGTAACGTTGTTGAACGCGGCGCCGCCGGTGTTTGCCGTCAGTTGGATACTGCTATCAAGCCCCGGGCGGCCGGGAAACTTCAAGACGGACGTCGCGGCGGTCGGCGTCGTCAGATATTGAGCGAACTCGTTGCCTCGCGTGAGTCCGGGCGTCGATTGAAACCAATCGTCGTCGACGTACTTGACGAGCACATTGTTGTAGGCCGCGCCGGCTTGCGTCGCCTCGAAGACCAGGTCGTTCCGACCGCCGTCGCTCGGCACGTAGGCTCGCGCACGGCTTCCGAGAATGTCGGAAAGCTTCGTCGTCATCGTCAGCAACGGCTGCAAATCTTCGCCGACAATCGGACCCGGTCCTGCCGGAATCGTACGTTTGATTCCAAGTTCGGCGGCCGTCGTGCCGCCGGCCACTTCACCGATTGTCAGGCTGCCGCCGTTGAGTGAAACCTCCAAGCCGGTACTTGTAACGCGGGCGGTGACGACGCGATTCCCCGGCGGATTGGCCTCTAAAAGTCGGGCCACGTCGCCGATGGTCTCGGCTCCGGCAATGCTGATCGTCCTGCTCACCGAGCCGTCGCTGACCGTGATGCTGCCGACGCGAATTCCCTGGCCGCCGCGTAAGTCGGACAGCCGAGTGTCCCAAGTGAGCACCGGATTCAAATCGGTCGCCGTGCCCGAAGGCGACGAGTATCCGCCGAACACCTTGCTGCCGGCGACGTTCGATTGAAACAATCGATCGATGTCGGAAAACGCGAGAAGTTGTCCTTCGTTTCCCTGATAAACGACTCCGTCTTGCGTCTTCACGTAAGGCGCTTGCAGGGTCATCGATCCGGAAAACAGATAACGGTCGCGAAACTTCTGATTCCCGGTGTCCAGCAATTGCTGAATGGCGCGATCAATTTCCGCGACGGCGGCCGAGCGTTCGGCGGGGCTGACGTTGTTGCCGACCATGCTCATCGCGGTCGCCCGCACGTCGGTCAACATCGTCGCAATGCTGCCGATGGCCGATTCCGACGAGCTGAGATACGTCTGATTCGTCGCATAGCTCGCGGCGACAATATTCTTCCGTTCCAACAAGGCCTGCAGCGCCATCGCGCGTGCCGCCGCCGGAGCGTCGTCGCTCGGCGAGAGCACGCGCCGCCCGGTGCTCAGCTGACTCTGCACCCGAAACAGATTCATCTGGTCGCTGGCAATCTGCGACAGAATCTGCTGTGTCATAAACGGCGTGCTGAGCCGCGTCGTCGGTATGGAGTTGATAGGCATGGCGAACGTTCGGCCCTAGTCTTAGTCTGGCGCGGCGACGGACGCGGCGGCTTACATTTCAGTGAGCATCCGCAGCAAATCGTTGATCGTCGAGATGAAGCGGGCCGACGCCTGATAGGCCCGCTGGTAGCTCATCATGGTCACGGCCTCTTCATCGAGATTCACGCCGCTGACGGCAAGTTGCTGCCCCTTCAGCGTAGTTTCGAATGTACGAAACCCTTCGGCCACTGACTTTGCGACGGCCGAGCCTTGCGTCACCGTGCTCACGATCTGAGCGTAAAACTGAGTGATGGAACGCCCGCCCGCCGAATCAAGCAAGCGATCCGCAAACTGCGCGAGCTGCACGGCGTTTTGCGTATCGCCGTCGATGCCCGAGCGGCTGGCGGCAAATTTCGACGGATCGGCGGCGATCACCGAATTCACGCCGATGCTCGATGCGCTGGTGCCCGAAAAGAACGTATTGATACCCAGCGCCGCCAACACGCCCGAACTGTCGTCGCCGAAGGCAAACTGCGAGTTTGGAGCGTCGCTCTTAAGCACTAACCGTCCGCGGGCGTCGAGCGAAGCGGAAAGCCCGTCGATGGCGTCGAGCTGAGTGACAAGCTTATTGAGCGTCGTGTCGTCGTCGTCCAAGCCGTTCAGATCGACTTTGATCTGCGTCGTCTTTGTCAGGTTCGTCTGAGTGTTGCGAATCAGCACGTTGAACGTGCCGTTGACCGGCGAATAGGTCAGCCCTGCGGCGTCGAGTGCGGCGTTGGGATCGAGCGGCGCGTTCTCGGCGGTCAATTGCGTATAGCCGCTGAGCCCTTGGCCCGAAGAAAACACCTTATTGAATTCAAACGCCAGCGAACGGGCAAAGTCGTCCAAATTGTGAATGAAGCTCGCCAAAATATTGTCGCGGGCATCCACGAGGCCGGCGAGTTTGCCCGTCGACGCCGCCAGCGGAGCGTCCGTCTCGGCAACCTGGAGCTTTGCGACGTTTAACCCGTTCTCTTGCGTATGCAGCACTTCAACGTGTCGATACGTCCCTTCAAAGACCAAGAAGTCGCCGCCGACGAACACGTTCATCGCGCCGCTGGGTTGTTCCTGCGTCTTGATCTCGATGAGTTGCGAGAGCTGTTCCAGGGCTACGTTCCGCTGATCGCGCAGGCCGACGGCGTCGCTGCCGACCGAGCCGCCTCCCTCCGTCGTCGCAATCTGCACGTTGAGTTCGGAGATCCGCTGCAGCAAACGGTTAACGTCCGGCTCAAGGTCGGAGATCTGCGAATTCAGGTCGTCGCGCACTTCATTGGCGCGGGCCGCCAGACGATTGATGTCGGTCGTCAGCGTCTTACCTTGCAAGATCGCCAAATTCCGGACGGAAACGCTTTCCGGCTGGTTGAGCACCTGGGAGATCGCGCCGAGGAAATTATTCATCGACGTGCTGAGGTCGTTGTCCTGCAGCTCGCTGAGAATCCCTTCCAACTGCGCGTACGCGTTCTCTTGAACCTCGCTGCCGACCCGATCGGCCGTGGCTCCGCGCACCCGCGCGTTCAGATGCTCGTCGATTCGTTGCTTGATCGAATCAACTTCGACGCCCAGCCCCAGCAACAACCGGCCGACGCGCTGCGTCGGCGCAGGCGTGAAGTTCGTCTCCGCCTTGGAATAACCCGGCGTGTTGACGTTGGCGATGTTCTGGCCGACGACCTGGAGGCCGATCGAGTTCGCGTAGAGCGCGTTACTGGCCAGTTGCAGGCTGCTGAAGAGCGACATCGGCGCCGACCGGTGCGGAGTTCAGTCCGCGCAGCTGACCGCGCACGCTCACGCCTTCGGCCGGCTCCGCCGGCACATCGAGCGACAAGCGCCAAGCGGTCCCTCGCTTGACGAAGGTCGACCCGGTTTTCCTAAACGGCGCGATCCAATAACGCGCCGCCTGTCGAGGTCGACTCCTCTCTTCCGTATGTCGGACAGACCTTACCGCCGGTTGCGATAATCTCTAGCAATTGCGAAAGATGAAGCAACGAACGTTGCGTCACCACCCAATTGGTGAGGCTGTGGTGCTGCAGCAATCGTGTTTTGCCGGCAGCTTCGGCGACGCGCGCCTCCAATTGCTTGCGTTGCTTTCCCGGCAATGCCGCCGACAGCACTTGCAGATTGGCCGCGGGCAAACCTTCTTGCTCGGCCCGCTCAAGCATCTCGCAACGCTTCTGATAACACGCCTGCAACCGCTCCGAGATCGCCTGCTCAAGTTCGCCGAGCGATTGCAGACCGTCGCGATCGGCGGTCGAGAGCATGCGCAGCTTCCGCCGCAGCACGTCGAGCAGTTCGTCCTGCGTCGTCGAGAGCTCGTTCAAGTACCCGGCGATTTCCAATTCCCAGTTCTGGCTCGACATGGCGTTACTCAAAAGAATCTGCTGCGTAGCTCTTCCACCAAACGGTACGACGCATCCTATTGCCGATTCAGCGTGAACAATTCAAACATCGGCTCCGAGAACTGAGACGCAGATGCCTTCGTCATCTCTTCCGAAAACACCTGATCGAGCTGCTTTTGAAACACTTCCTCGCCCCGCCCGCCGTGCATATAGGCCGGCTTCCCGACCGTCTTCCGCATGCTCTCCATCATCTGACCGAAGAACACTTCGCCGACGAACTTGTCGAACGTTTCGCGAAGTTCGCTGTTTTCCGCGGTCTTCGCGTTGTTTTGCGCACGCGATACGCTTTGTTGCGAAGCCGCGTTTTGAGCGTATTGCGAAGCGACGGAGAGACTGGAGACGGGGTTCATAGGTTTCTCGAACGTTGGGGGGATGTTCGTGTGCAACGAGCGTGAACGGCACGAACGGCTATTCGATAATCAGCCGGCCATGCAGCTTGCCGTTGCGTTCCAAACCTTTGATGATTTCGATGATGTCGGCGTTCGGCACTTTTATGGCTTGCAAGGCCGAGACGAGCGACCGCAATTTCGTCGTTTGCGTACCCGACGGGTCGATCGGCACGAAGCGATCCGCGGGCAGCGGGTTCTCTGTTTCGATCACGATGTTCTTGTGGCTCACGACGACGGCCCCGATCTCCACATCGGAACCGATCACGATGCTGCCGGCTCGTTCGTTGATCACGACGCGCGCTTCGACCGCCGGCTCCGGCATCGAGAGCGACATGATTTGACTGACGAACAGCACGTAGTCGTCGCGATACTGCGGCGGCACGTTGACGACGATGTTTTGCGAGTTCAGAGCTTTCGCCGGCGTGGATTCGCCGCTTTGGATGCTCAATTGGCTATTGATCACTTCCGCGACTTCCTGAGCCACTTCGAAGTCGGCATGATTACGATCGAGCACCAGCGTCAACCGATCGTTTTCGATGAACGGGTTAAAGAAGTCTTCTTCGAGCCGGCAACCATTGTGGATCCGAGCGACGGTCGGGGTCTGCGGATCGTCGAGATGCACTAAGCCTTCGGCGAACGCGAAGATTTGAGCGTTGTCGATGTTCGGGCCTTGGAGAGCGGCCAAGAACAAACGACCGCCGGCCAAGCTTTTGGCGGCCCCGATCGAGCTGACTTGGCAATCGAGCTGATCGCCTTGCCGAGCACCACCCGGCGGAACCGTAGCGGTGACCATGACAATCGCGACGTTCGAGGCGTCTTTCAATTCCGCAGCGCCGCCCAAGGCCGGGCTGCGCATATATTGCATCACTGTCGCGAGGCTGCGAATCGTCGGCAGGTATTTGCCGCCGTCTCCCGTCCCTTTCAAACCGACGACCAATCCCAAGCCCTGCAGCGAGTTCGACTCTTGCCCTTTCACGCGGGCCACGTCTTTCAATCGCACGGCGGCCTGCGACGACGAAGCGGTCGCCAACGCGGCGATCATCGTCAGCAGAACGACTTTGAAAGTTTTCGAAGACATGGCGGCTACTTTCTACAAGAGCGGAAGATCGCGAAGGCTGTCGTCAGCGTACGTCTAGAACGGCTTGAACTTGTCGTACATTCGCAAGGCCCAACCGCGACGGTACGCGTCGTTGATGTGGCCGGTTTCACGTTTGTGGATGCTGAGTTCGGCAACCTTCTCGCTAAACACCGTGTTGTCCGGCTGAATGTCTTCGCGTCGCACGATGCCCGAAAGCGACGCTTCCCAGACTTCGTTGTTGTCTTTCACCGAGCTATGGGCTTCGAGCACGAGGTTGCCGTTGGGCCGAATATCGACGACCGTCGCCGTGATGTTGAACTGAATGAACGACGCGGTTTCAAGTTCGGCGTTCGTTCGCAACGTGCTGTCGAGCGAACCGCGAGCGCGCGGATCGCCTTGGGTTTGCGGCGCCGCGGTGATTCCAAAACCTTCGAGCTTCACCCAGTCGCGCAACCGAGCGTCGATGCTCGATTGTTGGATGCGGTTGATTTCCCCTTCGCTCTGCGACTGTTGCTTCTGCTTGACCAAAATCGTGATCAAGTCGTTAACCTGAATCTCGCGAACCGGCGGCATCGGCACGTAGAGCCACGAGTTCTGCTCCAGTGAAAGCGGCACCGCGACGGCTTGCCGTTGATAAAGACTTGCGCGTTGAGCATGCGCACTGTCGGTCAGACCGAACGCAACAAGCAGCACTGCCGGAAGGGTCATACGAAGCAACATGTTCATCGGACCAATCCTCCGGCAGGAGCGCGAAACTTGTCCGTCGCAACTTGGGCGGCCGTGGCGGGAACCGGAGCTTGAGCACCGGCCGGATCGGCGTAGACCTCGGCCTCTTGCACGCCCGTAATACGCACGAACAGCGGAGCCCGATCCGTGAGCGATTCGACGGTGATCAGATCGCCGATGCCGCCCGATTCGCGAGCCCGCACGGTCGTGCGAACGCGAATGCCTGCGGTACGGGCGTAAAGTGTGACGGCGTCGCCGCGACGCACGACTTGCGGACGTTGAACTCCGGTGCGGCTCAGAATCGTGCCGGCCGGAATCGACCAAGTCGTCTGCATGCCGGCGACTTCTTCAATGCTGTGGAACGGCTGAATGCCCGGGTTGACCGACGTGATCGGCTTCAGCACCAAATCGCCGGGATGTACGATCGATCCGGCAGGCAAGCTCTTTTGCACGACCACCACGCCCGGAGGCAAAGCGACTTCCGCCGTGATCTCGCAAACCGTTTGGCCGTCGTCGGCCGTGAGCGTCATTTGTTGGGCGCCGGTGAAAGGTGCAACACCGCCGTGAGCCAACACTCGTTGCCCGCAATTCAGGACCGCGGTCGCTTGAACGTCGTTTAACGACACGCGAACTTGGAACGGGTCGCGATTCCCGGCACTTTCCTGCAAGGCGTGAACGACGGCATCGACGGCCATCTTCACGGCCCGATCACGCGACGCGGCGGTCAGCGACGGTCCGGCGACCGGCGAAACTTCGCTGCCGCCCGCAATCTCGGCGATTTCCGAGCCGGAAAATTGGTGCTGAGAAAGATTGATTCCCCGCATCCAAAGAGCATCCTGAACCTCGCGGACGCGGACCAATCGGCGATTGCCGGCCAGCGGCGCAGGGCCCAGTTCGACGGCCAGCAATTGCTCGCGTTGAAATTCATCGGCCGCGAAGACATCGGCGACTTCGCCGAGCATCACCACGTTGCCGCGGCACTTGGCCTGCGGCTTCAGCCGAATCTCCGCAGCAACGGCAACCGGCGCGGCGAGGCAACCGGCGACGAGCAGCAGGGCGAGTTGTTGAAAGAAGCGTTTCATAGAGAAGGCGGCGGGCTATGGATTCAACTAAGCGGCGAGGGAACTAGAAGCGTCGGAGATTCGCGACGAGTTGCAGAATCTGGTCGCCTGCCTGCACGGCCTGCGAATTCAATTCGAACGACCGTTGCGTGGTGATCAGGTCGATCAGTTCCCGCACCGGCTCGACGTTCGACGATTCCAACGCATTCTGTTGGAGCGTTCCCGCCCCTTGTTGGCCCGGGTTCACCAAGTTCGCGGCGCCGGAAGCTTGCGTTTCCGTGTAGATGCCTTCCCCTTGCTTCAGCAACCCTTCGGGATTGATGAAGGTGGCGAGCTGCAATTGGCCGGCTTGCTGGAATTGCGGGTTGCCGACTTGGTTGTAGGAAACGTTGCCGTCGGCGCTGATGACGATATCCAGCGCGTCTTGCGGAATATTGATCTGCGGCTGCACGATGCGGCCCGTTTGGGCCGAGCCCAGCACCATCACGCCTTGAGCGTTGAGCGAGAAGTTTCCTTCGCGCGTGTAGACGTTCTGTCCGCTCGTCGGGTCTTGCACCATGAAGAAGCCGCGGCCGACGACGGCGACGTCGAGTTGATTATTCGTCGTCTGAAAGCGCCCTGCGAGAAGTCGGTCTGCGTGCTTTGCACGCGAGTTCCCAAGCCCACGGCGATGCCCGTCGGCGTGAAGTTGCCCTGCGCGTCTTGAGCACCGGGCAACTTGATTTGCCGGTAGAACAGGTCTTCGAAGTTGGCACGGGTGCGTTTGTAGGCCGTCGTGTTGATGTTGGCCAAGTTGTTGGCGACGACGTCGAGCTTCGTCTCCATGGCCTGCATGCCGGTGGCGGCCGTATACAACGATTGAACGCTCATGGCTTCATCCGTAAAGCTTGGGGGATTCTATTAACCGACTCGCAGCACGCGGCTGATCAGCGTGCCGAACATCGAGTCGTGATGGCGGATCATATTGACGTTGGCTTCATAGGCCCGCGTGGTTTCGATCATGTCGGTCATCTCGCGCACGGCGCTGGTGCCCGAGCCTTCGACCATTCCTTGGGCGACGCTGCGCAGCTCCTGCGGCAAGTCGCCGACCGGAGCGAGCGGGCGAAACAGGTTTTCGCCGACCTTGGCCAAGTCACCGAGCGAAGCCGGTTCGGCGATCGCCATTCGCAGTACGCCGTTGGGCGACGAGATCACGCCGTCTTCGCTGAATTGCCACGGACCGTTGAGAACGATCGGGCCGCCGTCTTCACTCAGCACGGGGTAACCGTCGGGCGTGACGAGCGTGCCGTCGGCCGTCGTTTGGAAGTTACCGGCGCGGGTCAGCATTTGCTCGCCTTGCCGATCCACGACGAAGAACCCGCGGCCGCGCATGGCGAAATCGGTCTCAAGTCCGGTATTTTTCAGGGGGCCCGGCGAATAGTCGGTTTCGTTCGCCAAGGCCATCACGCCGCCGCCGACGTCGTTGATGGTGCCGGCGTTCGGCTGGGCGAGGCCGCGTTCGATCGCTTCGGCAAACCGAGCTTGAAACAACGGCACGTCGCGCTTGAATCCGACGGTGTCGACGTTCGCGAGATTGTTCGAGATGGATTCCAGCCGGAGTTGCTGTGCGAGAGCACCTTCGGCGGAGATGTACATTCCGTAGGCCATGGCCGTAACGAACCGTGTAGTCGGGCAGGCCCCCCTGCTCGACGCTCCGTTTCGTTAGCAACGCGCGTGCCGGATGCGAACGTGCGTCATTCGCTAACGGCAAATTTGCAAAAAGCCGCGAGAAATTGCAGCTTGCGCGTTTGAGCGGCGGATCACGCTTTTATTGCCGGCATTCGCGCGGAAACGGCCGATCGCGCGGAAGCTGCCGCTTGATGCACGTTTCTGCCGCCGGCAATCGCGGCGACGTCACGCCTTTAAGATTGCGGCGCACTGTGACCTTGGGAACCGCGCGAGTCGGCGATGAGCCGATCCGCGCCGAGGCTGCGAAGTTCTTCCGCCGCCGAAGCCCCCAAGTCATCGGCTTCTTCAACTTCGCCGATATGGTGAACCAGCAGCCGCTCGCTGCCGTCGCTCCGCAGCACCACGCCGGTAAGGTGCAAGCGTCCGTCGTCCTCAATTCGCGCCCACCCGCCGACCGGAGCCAAGCAGCCGCCGCGCAGGTGATGGAGCATGCTCCGTTCGGCGTCGACGGCGGCATGCGTGCCGGCATGATCGAGCTTGGCCAGGGCCTCGAGCGTCACGGCGTCGTCGGCACGAGCCTCAATTCCCAGCGCTCCCTGCCCCACGGCCGGCAGCACCACGGCCCGCGGCAGCACTTGTGAGATATGTCCGTCGAGCTTGAGCCTCTTCAACCCGGCTTCGGCAAGAATAATCGCCGCATATTCACCGTCGGCAAGTTTGCGAAGTCGCGTATCCACGTTGCCGCGGACGTCTTTCATCTGCAAATCCGGACGAGCGTGCAGAAGCTGGGCTCGTCGCCGTTGGCTCCCCGTACCGACGACGGCGCCCTGCGGCAGCTCGTCGAGCGATTGAAACCGGGGCGACACCAAACAGTCGCCGATCGGCCCGCGATCGGGCACTGCCGCCAAAACAAGACCTTCAATCGGCTCGGTCGGCAAGTCTTTGAGACTATGCACGGCGAAATCGATCGAACCTTCGAGCAAGGCCCGCTGAAGTTCCTTCGTGAACACCCCCTGCGTGCCGATCGCGCCGATCGGTCCTGACTGTTCGCGGTCGCCGCTGGTCGTGATCGGCACAAGTTCAACGTCGTAGCCGAGATCGCGAAGTGCGGCGGCCGTCCAATCCGCTTGCCAGCGAGCCAACGGACTTCCACGAGTTCCAAGACGAAGCGGCATGCGAGAGGCGGTTGAGAGTTCGAGGTTCGGAGGGCCGATGCACAAGCGGCATCACAGGGCGGAGGCGAAGCGACCAATATACTTCAGTACGACGCTGATTTATACCTCGGACTGAGCCCGCCCGAGGATGGCCACGTCGACCGAAACCGCGCCGGCACGTTTCAAAGTGCGCGCCGCTTCGGAGCAGGTCGCTCCGGTCGTCAGAATGTCGTCGACCAACAAGACTTTGGCGCCGTCGATACGATACCCCCGCCGCAGGGCGAAGGCATTGTGAACATTGTCACGGCGCTGCGGACGCGAAAGCCCGGCTTGCGGTCGGGTCGCGCGGCGACGAACAAGCAGCCGCGGATAGTCGTAAACGCCGAGGCTCTTGGCAATCAACGCCGCCGTGAGGTCAGGCCCGTTGTGTCCTTGCACGGTGCACCGCCACCAATACATCGGAATCGGCACCACGACGTCGACCTCCGCGGCCTCCCATGCCGGCGCATGCCGCTGAATGAGCAATCGGGCCATGGTCGTCGCCAACGCTTCTTGCCGCGGATGCTTAAGCTGCAAGATCGCTTCGCGAACGTCGCCGGAATAGGAGCCGACGCAATAAGCCCGATCAAAGCGAAAGTCGTGATCGCGACACCAGGGGCATTCGCCGTCTTGAAAAGTCTCGGCACAGCGAGCGGAACACTTGGGGCAACGATGCGTCGGCCGCTCATTCAACTTGGCCAGGCAATCGTCACAGAGACAAACTTCAGATTGGCCATACAGATCGACGTCGCAATAAGAGCAGACCGATGGAAAGCAAAGACCGTCGAGACCAAGAGCGGCTTGCTTCGTCGAACTACGAAAGATGTCGAAATACCGACGTGCGGCGGCAATGAGATCGCTATTGCCCATGCTTTTCCAGCCACTCTGCGTCGGCGAGGTCCTTAAGTCGTCCGACCGCGCGTTTATTCTTAATCAGAGATTGTCGCCCGATAACGGGATACCGACGCCCTTCGTACTCCCACTCCGTCTTCGACGTCCAAGCCTCGTCGAAGGCGACGCCGTCGATCGTCGTCAGAATATCGATTCGCCGCGGCGCAATTCCAATCTGAAACACCAAGTCGGGCATCTGCAACTCGGCGGCCGTCAGATTCCCGATCGGCGCGCCAAATCGGAGAAATGCTTGCCAAACGCTGCTCGGCATTTTCCGGCGTCGGCTCAATCCACAAGTCCATATCGCCGGTGGACCGGGAAAGACCGTGATGAGAAAGTGCGAACGCTCCGATCAGCAAAAACTTAGCGTTTGCCGCGGATAACGCGTCCAACATCTCGACGTAGTCGGGATTGAATAAACTCATCCGCAGGCTTTCCTTCCAAGACCCAGGCTTGGAGCGCCAGTTCCCACATCAATTCCCAACGCTCGGCGGGCGTACCGAAAAAACCTTCCTCTTGATCGCGCACCTCGCGCACGACATTTTCACCACCGGCCATTGAGAACGATCGGGCATTTCAGAAACCGGGAAAACCGCAGATTCGCCGTACTTCCATTATACCCTACCGATTTCCCGCTTCCTTCAGTGATTCCTGCCACTTGCGAATCAGGGTCAAGGCGGCCATCGGCGTGAGGTTGTCGAGGTCGGCTTTGCGAATTTCGTCGACCAGCGGATGGTCGGCCGCCGCGAAGAGCGTGAGTTGCAAATCCCCTTGGCGCGTCTGAGCCGGCTCCGTTTCGAAAGCTTCGACTTGCCGTCGTCGGCCACATGGTCCTGCTCGAGATGAGCGAGAATCTGCTTGGCCCGGTCGACGACTTCGCGCGGCACGCCGGCCAAGCGAGCGACGTGAATGCCGTAGCTCTTGTCGGCCGCCCCTTCGATGATCTTGTGCAGGAACACGACTTCGTCTTCCCACTCGCGCACGGCGACGTTCAGATTTCGCACGTCGGCCAACGACTGGCTCAGGTCCGTCAGTTCGTGGTAGTGCGTGGCGAACAGCGTGCGACAGCCGATGTGCTCATGCAGGTATTCGACCACGGCCCAGGCCAGCGATACGCCGTCGTAGGTGCTCGTGCCGCGGCCGATCTCATCGAGAATCACGAGACTGCGGCCGGTTGCGCCATGCAGGATACGGGCCGTTTCGGTCATTTCGACCATAAACGTACTTTGGCCGCGTGAAAGTTCGTCGCTCGCTCCAACCCGGGCAAAAATACGATCGGCCGCGCCGATCACGGCGTCTTTCGCCGGAACGTAGCTGCCGATTTGCGCCATGAGCGTGAGCAGCGCGGATTGCCGAATGTACGTGCTCTTACCGGCCATGTTCGGGCCGGTGATCAACATCACCAAGCCGGCGTCTTCCCCCATGACGACGTCGTTCGGCACGAAAGCCCCTTGCGGCAACGTCGAATCGAGCACCGGATGCCGACCGCCGACGATCCGCAGCTTCGCGTCGGTCGTCATCGTCGGACGACAGTAGCCGCGCTCGCGGGCCAACGTCGCTAAAGCCGAGAGCACGTCGATCTCGGCCAGTACGCCGGCGGTCGCGGAGAGCCGTCGCGATTCGGCCTGCGCGGCGTCGCGAAGTTTCAGAAAGAGCTCGTATTCCAAGTCCTTGGCCTGCTGCTCGGCCGTGAGCACTTTCTCTTCGTACTCTTTCAATTCCGGCGTGATGTAGCGTTCGGCGTTCTTCACCGTTTGCTTGCGGATGTATTCGGCCGGAGCCTTGTCGCGGTGCGTGTTCGTGATCTCGATGAAGTATCCGAAGACGCTGTTGAACCCGACCTTCAAGCTGGAAATGCCGGTGCGCTCGGCCTCAGTCGCTTGATAGCGCGCAATCCACTGTTTGCCGCCGCCGGAGAGTTCGCGGAGCTCGTCGAGCTTCGCTTCGAAGCCGGTGCGAATGAAACCGCCGTCTTTGCTGACCAGCGGGCAATCGTCTTCCAAAGCGCCTTCGAGCCGAGCGCGAAGCTCCGGGCAAAGATCGAGCTGCGATTCCAGTGCGTTGAGCAGCGCCGAATTGCGGGCCGTGAGCTTGGCTTTCAATGCAGGCAATCCACGCAGCGTACTGCCGAGGCAGCTCAAATCGCGAGGCGTCGCACGATTCGTACTAATGCGGCCGAGGAGCCGCTGCACGTCGTAAACCTGCTTTAGCGCTTCGCGAATATCGTTTGAAAGAGCCTCATGCTTGACCAATTCGCCGACGGCGTCGAGCCGCAGATTGATCAGGTCGACGTCGACCAGCGGGTTGTTCACCCAATCGGCCAACAGGCGCGAGCCCATCGCCGTGACCGTGCGGTCGAGCACTTCCAGCAAAGTACCATCGCGTTTGCCGTCGCGCAGCGTGCGCGTGATTTCCAAGCTGCGGCGCGTCGATTCATCGATCTCCAGCGTCGTGCCCGTTCGATACGGCACGAGCTTGTCGATATGCCCCAGCGTGCTCTTTTGCGTCTCCAGCAAATATTCCAGCACTGCGCCGGCCGCGCGAATGCCCGGCCCGTCGCCGTCGCCGAAGCCGAATCCTTCGAGCGAGCGAGTATTGAAGTGTTTGCAGAGCGTCTCTTCGGCCGTGCGTTGCGAAAATGCCCAAGGGGGACGGCGCGTCACGAGCATTCGGCCGTTGCCGTAGGTCGTCGGCAGTTCCGCTTCTTCCGCCGCGAGAATCTCCACCGGTCCGACGCGAGCCAACTCGTCGTTCAGCCGTTCCGCAGTAACCTGTGCGGCTTGGAATCGGCCGGTCGAGAGGTCGATCCACGCCAGCCCGAGCGGCGCGCCGTCTTTGGCGGGCATGGCGACGCCGGCCAAATAGTTGCTCTCCCGCGGGTCGAGCAAGGCGTCGTCTGTCACCGTGCCTGGCGACACGATCCGCGTCACTTCGCGTTTGACGATCCCTTTGGCAAAGCGGGGATCTTCGGTTTGCTCGCACACCGCCACGCGGTGCCCGGCCGTGATCATTTTGCCCAGATACCCGTCCAACTGATGGTGCGGAAACCCGGCCATCGGCACCGGGTTTTCGCCTTTATCTCGGCTGGTCAGCGCCAGGTTGAGCACGCGGGCCGCGAGCTTGGCGTCGTCGTGAAAGAGCTCGTAAAAGTCTCCCATGCGAAAGAAGAGCACCGCGCCGGGGCACGCCGCTTTCGCATCGAAGTACTGCTGCATCATGGGACTGTGGGCCATAGCCCGTTGATGCTATCAAACGGCCCTGCCGTCGCACAGTAGACGGGTTACCGCACGAACTCGCCGTGAAAACCGCTGAAACAAACGTCGCCGCCTTGCGCTGGATTAATCTGCGGCCCTCGCCTCACGCGCCGACAATCCAGGCTCGGCATGTTAGGCTGGAATCCAGCCCGCAGGAGTTGATCCGACACCGATGAGCATCGCCCCCCCGCCGCGCGACGAGATCACGTCGCTTTCCGCCGTCGAGGTTGCGGCCGCCGTGCGCGCCGGCAATCTTGCGGCCGTCGAAGTCGCCGAGGCTTACCTAGCCCGCATCGCCGCGACAAACCCTAAACTCAATGCGATCGTCGCGCCGCTCTACGACGAGGCCCGCACCGTCGCTCGCGGCATTGACGAAGCCCGCGGCCGCGGCGAACCGCTCGGTGCGCTGGCCGGCGTACCGATTACGATCAAAGACTCTTTCGACCTGCTCGGCACGCCCACAACGCTCGGCATCGCCTCGCGCAAGTTCGCGATTCCTACGAGCGAAGGCCCTATCGTCCGCCAATTGCGGGCCGCCGGAGCCGTGATCGTCGGCAAGACGAACGTGCCGCAATACATGCTCAGTTCGGATTGCGACAACAACCTCTACGGCCTGACCCGTCATCCGGAACGCGCCGATCGCGGAGCCGGCGGCAGCAGCGGCGGCGAAGCGGCGGCGGTTGCGTCTCATATGTCGGCCATCGGCTTGGGCAGCGACTTGCTCGGCAGCATTCGGCAACCTTGCCACGTCTGCGGCATTCACGGCTTCAAGCCGACGATGCCCCGCTATTCCATGCTGGGCGCTCGCAACGGCCTCGGCGGTATGGAAGCGATCATCTCGCAACCCGGCCCGATGGCGCGGCACATGAGCGACGTCGTGCAGTTCATGGAAGTGTTGTCGCACGTGGAAGACGCGGCGCTCGAGGACGTACGGCACCACGGCGACGATCCGTACGCCTTGCCGTTCGCCTGGCGCAATCCGGCGAAGGTCGACGTCGCGAAATTGCGCGTCGGCGTGTGGAACGACGATCCGATCTTCAGGCCGTCTCCGGCGATTCGCCGGGCCGTGGATCAAGCGGCCGACGCGATGCGCCGAGCCGGCGCCGAGGTCGTGCCGTTTCAACCGTACGACAGCGAACAAGGTTGGCTGCTCTGCCTGCAACTCATCTCCGCCAGCGGCTCGGCCAACGCCAAGCGCCTGCTCGACGGCGATCAACCGACGCGGCAATTGGCCCGCTCGCTGCAAGTGTGGGGCATGCCCGCTTGGCAGCGTAAGTTCTTGGCCGCGGTGCTCGATTGGACCGGCCAACCGTGGCGGGCCAAGCTCTTGCGCAACTGCCGCGGCTGCAGCGCCGGCGACTATTGGGGGCTCGTGCAACGGCGCAAGGACTACGTCCGCGAACTCACGGCTCAGTTGTACCGCGAACGAATCGACGTGATCCTCACTCCGCCCAACGGGCTCCCCGCGTTGCCTCATCACACGTCGAACGACATCATTCCGGCCTGCGTGTTCGCCTTCGTGCCGAGCCTGTTGGGTTTACCGGCAGGCACCGTGGCCGCGACGCGCGTACGGCCGGGCGAAGACATCGAACGGCAGCCTTCGAAAGAGATCGTGGCGCGAGGCGCTTACCGTGCCGACACCGGCAGCGTCGGCCTTCCGGTCGGCGTGCAAGTGGCCGCCCGGCTTTGCGCGACGACCACTGCTTGGCCGTGATGCGGACGCTGGAACGCGAGTTCGCAACGAACCCCGACTACCCGCTGCGAGCCGCTTCGCGATAACAACCCGAGGCGAAGCCTCGGGGCAGTGCGTTCCCGAGCGGAGTCCGGGGACGCGGTCGCTTAGTCGGCGATGGAAATCTTCATCTCGTCCGAGTTGCCGCGGAGTTCCGGAGCGTACATGGCTTCGATTCTCGTCGGCAGGGCGCTGAAGGTGCCGGGGATTTCAGCCCGCACGCGATAGGAAACGCTGTGACGTCCGCGCGGCAACGTGCGCGTGAACAAGCAGACCTTTTCGTCGCGTAGTTCCATGTACGCGCCCAGCCCGTTGCCGTTGTAGCCGCTGCGGACGTCGACCGGTTCGCAGCCGGCGGCCTTCATGTCTTCGAACATCAGATACTCGTAGTCGTTCTTGCTTTCGATTTCGAGTTCGATTTCGATCAGGTCACCGCTCTTCACTTCGGCCAAGTTGGCCAACTCTTGGCGATCGTACTTTTCCACCTTTTGCGAGACGGCCTGCCCGCGCGCACCGGCCGAGAGCGACTCGGCGTCGACTCGCACGAGCTTGTAGTATTTGCGTTCGACCTTCACTTCAAGACCGGCCTTGGTGATGAACTGCTCTTTTGTGAAGTTCGTCTGGTAGGCGTTGTAGTAGAGCGGACCTTCGCCGCTCTTGCGCACTTCCAGCGTATGTCGGCCGGCCGAGAGTTCTTCTCCTTCGAGCACGAAGCTGTTGTCGAACGAGAACAGGTTGTCGGCGTTGATGGCCGTTTCTTTCCGCTTCTTGCCGTCGAGCCAAAGTTCGACGGTGAGATTCGGCCGCGATTCGCCGGAAGCCTTCAAGTATTCGGCCAACGCTTCGATACAGAGGGCCGTGTCGCGGGTGCTCTTCCAGTAAGTGCCGTTCTTACGGTTGTTGAGCAGGTACTTCACCATGCCGGAAGCCACGCGGCTCTTCGGTTCGACGGCGCTCAAAAGCTTGAGGTAGTAGGCCATCGCTTCGTTATCGCTGCCGTACCAATACCACCAGTAGTTGCCGTCGCCCAAGTTGAGGTAGGCCGTTTGGTTTTCCGCATCTTCGACGACGTACTGCGAGAGATTTTGGAGCACGCCGGCGAGCTTATCGGCTTCGCCGAGTTTGTGGAGGGCTAGGCCGTACATACTTAAGGCATAGGCCGAGAGCTTCGGCCGGTCGCGTTCGAGGAACTTGAGCATTTCGGCGTCGCGATGATCGGCGTCGACCAAGACCATGAACACGAACGCGTCGAGATTGTCGGCCTGCGATTTCTTCGGCCGGTCGTTCTTCTTGCCGAAGTTCTTCAGAGCTCGCACCTCTTCGTCTTGGTAGTTCTTGAGCCACGCGATGCCGCGATCGAGCGTGCCGGGGACCAACGCCACGTCGTTCCGCTGCGCGATTTGGAAACCGTGGACGACGTAGGCCGTGGTGTGCGGGTACGAATGTTCGCCGTAACCGGAGAACCAGCCCCAGCCGCCGTCGGAGCATTGCATATCCGTGAGCCGCTGCACGCCGGACTTCACCATGCGCGAGACTTCGGCTTCGTCGAACACGGGGTTGTGGTCGAACGCCTGCCACTGCTTGGCCCGCAGCGCGTCATCGCCGATTTGCTGCGCGTTGAGGTTCGTGCGTTTGTTCTGAATGTCTTTGAGGTTCAGCCCCATGTCGATCAGCACCCGCTGGGTAATGACCGTGGGCAGGAACCGGCTGAGGGTTTGCTCAGTGCAACCGTACGGGTAGCTTGTCAGATACGGCAAGGCGTCGACCATCGCACCCGCCAACGTCGGCGAATAGCGGACTTCGAGCCGCGACTCCTCCACACGGCGGGCTTCCGGAACGTCGAACGTGAGCTTGCCTTCCGATTGCTCCGGACGGAGAGCCCCGCTGAACGACTCCGTCTTCAGCATCCCGTGAACGTAAACGGGGAACTTCATTTCCATGGCGTCCGACTCTTCGTCAGTCAGCGCCTTCATACGAACGACCGCTTCCCCTTCGCCGACGACCTTTACCTTCCAATCAACCCGCTTTTCACCGTCGGCCGGTATTTCCACGGTTTGCGACGCTTCCGAAAGGGGCTCCAGAGTTTTGCCGCCGACTTCGAGGACGACGCGCACCTGCTTGGCCGTTTTCAGATAGTTGTGAACGTTGGCCGAGAGGACGACTTCGTCGTACTCCGTGAAGAACCGGGGCGCCTGCAACCGGAGCAGCAGCTTTTTCGTGGTGACGACGTCGACCGACGACTCGCCGACGTTCGTGCCGGCTCCCATCGCCCAGGTTTTGATTTTCCAGGTCGTGAGGTTCTTGGGCATCGTGAGCTTGGCCCGGGCAATGCCGTCGCTATTCGTCTCTAACGCGGCGATCCAGAGAGCCGTGTCGGCGAAGTTGCTCCGCACCGTGGCGGCGGCTTCCGTGCCCGGCGAGCCGGCCGACTTGGGTTGTTCTTTCGCCAGGCCGTTGGCGGGCTTGCCTGCGGCCACGGCGTCCATGGCCATGCCTTCGGCGGGAGCGGCGGAAGCCGGAGCCGCGAGGGGCATGGCGCCGGGTGCGCCGCCGCCGAAGGCCATGCCGCGACCCCCGTAGCTGCCGCGCGAGCGCACGTCTTTGCGTTTCGCATCGTCCATGTCGTTGCCGAATCCGGCGGCCTCGTCGGCGACGGAATGCCCGAACACGCCGAGATCGCCCATCGGAACTTCGCGTTCCTTCAGGAGGCGCGTAGAAATACAGATTCAAGCTCGACTGCGTCTGCGGATAGTGATTCCGCCGCCACTTCCAGAAGAATTCCTTGATCTCCGGCACGTTCGACCCGCCGGAAATGTACTCGACCGCCTTGTCGTACACGGCGACCACGGTTTGCCCGACGAACGCCTTGCCGTCCGGCCCGACGAGCGAAAGTTCGATCTCGGCCTCTTGGCCCGGCTTGTACTCCGTGTGCGAGGGCTTCACGGTGACGTCGACCACGCGTGAAGCCGGCGGGACGACGATTTCCTTCGCCTCGACGTTGAGCTTGCCGTCGGCCACGGTGACCGCTTCCACGAAGAAGTTCGGCATGTCTTTCGTCGTGACTTCGATTTCGACGAGTTGCGATTTGCCGTCGAGCCGCAGAAAACGCGGCGGCGCGTAGGTGCCGTTGGTCGGGCGAATGAAGAGCAGGACCGTCGAGCCGACGCGGTCGGTGTTCACTTGCAGACGCACTTTGTCGCCCGGCGCGTATTCGCGTTGATCGGCGACGAGTTCGATGGCGTTGAAGCGGAAATCTCCGCCGGCCGGCTGGTCGCCCATCACGGCGAAGACGTAGCCTCCCTCTTGCTTGTTGCCTTTCGCATCGGTCAGTTCGTACGACAGGCGATATTGGCCGACGGCGCCGGCCTTGAGCTGCTGCCGGGCGTGCCCTTCGGCATCCGTGTCGACGGCCCACTCCTCCACGAGCGTTTCCTGCGGTGCGCGGGCGTCGTCGTAACTGAGCTTGAGCAACCGCAGCTTGCCTTTGCCGGCAACCGGCTTATTGCTCAACGTGTGGGCTGAGAAGTTGGCCTGCACGGTATCGCCTTCGCGGTAGTGTCCGCGATCGACCCAGGCAAAAACCTTGAACGGCTCGCGGGCCACGAGCACTTCGCCGCTGCCGACGATCGTGCGCCGCGACTGGTCGACGACCTCGGCCGTGATCTCGTAGCGATGATCTTCGTCACCGTGGATTTCTTTGGCGAGCGCCGTATCGATTTCGATCTTCAGTTTGCCGTCGGGGCCGATTTCCGTTTCTCGCTCCGCAACGACTTCCGGCGGATCATGACGGCCGCCCCACCACCAAGCGAGCGGCTTCATGCAGCCCCAACGTCCCCAGCCCGGGTACCAGGTGTAGTCGTAGCCGAACCACCAATAGCCGCGGCCGTAGAGCCAATCCCAACGGCCCGTCGGATACCAGCGGGCATCGTGCGTCGAGCGCAAGACCTTGTACTTCACCCTGGCTTCGGTCACCGGAGCGCCGAAGTAATACTTAGCCGTGACTTCTGCGGTGATCTTGTCGCCCAGCTTCACCGGCTCGCTCGGAGCTTCGACGACCACCTCAAACTCGGGCTTCTTGTACTCTTCCACGCGGAACGTCAGCGCCCGTACCCGTCGATGCGCAGGTTGTACATGCCGAGTTTCGCATCGCTCGGCAGTTCATACTCACCGGCGAGCCCGCCGTATTTGTCGCTGCGAAGTTGCTGCTTCCACGCGCTCGTTCCCTGCGGATCGGTGAGTTCGAGGTTGTACGCCTGATCGGCGAACCGGTTGTTTTCGTCGTCCTTCACGTCGTACTTGGCTTGCCGAATCCAAAACTTAAACTGCACGCGCTGGTTCGGGCGATAAACGGGCCGATCGGTAATGCCGAACGTTTTGACTTCGTTGTATTGTTCGTCGTAGCGCTGGCCGTGCCACATCGTGTCGAAGCCGTAGTGGGCCAGCCGGCCGTCGTCGGTGCGAGCGATCGAGAGCCATTGGTATTGGCGATCGGGATCGTGGAAGTCGTGCTGAATCTGACCGTCGGCGTCGGTGAACTCGGCGAAGTTCTTCGTCTCGACCACGGCGCGGCGGCCGAAGATCGGTACTTCGACCTCCTTCCAGCGGTAACCGAAGAACTCCACGTTCGCCTTCGGCACCGGCGCGCCGGTTACGGCATCGGCCACGTACACGAACGACTTCCCGGCGAGCGGCTTCTTCACGATCACCGTGTCGGCCAGCCACAGGATCGAGCGAACCTCATTGCCGTCGGCCACTTTGGCGGTCACCAAATACGCGCCCGCCTTTTCCAGCGGCGAGGTCACCGTCACGCGTTTATCGAAGTGCATCGCCCGCGGTTCGAGGTCGAGCTTCCATTCGGCCACTTGCTCGCCGACGTACTGCTTCTGATTCTTGTTGACGATCCGCCAACCGATCTGCGCAACGTCGAGTTGCTGCCAGTCCATCTGCGTCGGGCCGCTCTTGAGATACTTCTTGAGGTCGTCGAGCAGCTTGTCGTAGTGAATCTTGTGCCGCCGTAAACGTCACGCCCTTCGCATTGCGGAAGCGAAATTCAAACTCGGCGCCATGCACCCGCAGGAGCGATGCCGTGTCCTTCGAACGTCCCCCAATTGCCGACGATCTGCTGAATCCGCTGCTGCGCGACCTTCTTCATTGCGGGCGACGTAATTTCTTCCAGCTTGCGCCACCACTCGACCGCCGCGTCGTACTGTCGACGGTTCTCATAAGTCTCGGCCAGTTGCATGCGCGAGCCGTCGGCGTAGCCGTCTTTCCCGTCGGCAAGCGCTTTATGGATCTTGATCGGGTTGTGTTCGTCCGGCAGTTTGAAACGCTTCACGCCCGTCGCGAGCCGCGCGATCGTCTCTTCGTCGGTCAGCGTATGCAGGGCGAACGTTTGCGGCCGATCGGCCTTGTCGTCGTGAGCGGCAAACCAGTAGCCGTATTGGGCCATCGTCTGCACGCCGAACTGCGCGGTGAGAAAATCGGCATACTGCCGCATCATCGACCGCTTGAGCCCGTCGTTCACCGCCGCGGCTTGCGACATCGCCCAGCGCCAACGTTCGCCGTCGCTCTTCGCTTTCTCAAACGATTCCGGCACCGTGTAGTACACCGGGTTGCCGTCGGCGTCCACCGGCGCGCCCACTTGTTCGCCGCCGTAGTAACGGTAGCCCCGCTCGTAGTCGGGCAGCTTCGTGAGGTCCGTCAGAGCCTGCAGCTTCCACGCGTCGTAGTAGCCGTTGTTGCCGACGATCGCTTGGGCGAACCGCAGGAAGAAATCGCCGCGTTGCCCGGCATGCGCATCCACGGCCAAAGGCAGCGCCTGCACGAACAGTTGCAGCGAGCGCACCCGATCACGGCCGGACGCGTCGGCATAGTCGCCGCCGCCACGATGATTGCCGCGCTCAAACTTCCCCGCGACGATAAACCCGTCGTGCCGCAGCGATTGAAAATGCCCGGCGACGGCCATCAAAATCTCAATGTTCTGCGGATGAGCCGCCGCCACGGCTTCCAGAAACTCGTCCGACTCCGGCACCCGATTCAACCGGGCCAAGCATTGCAGCGCGTTGCTGATGCGGGCGTAGACGTCGGTGCCGTCGTAGGCCGCGTCCGTGAGCCCTCGTTTGTAGTTGTCGAAGGCGTCTTTGACGTTGCCGTCGTTATAGAGTTTGTCCGCGCCGGCCAAGTCGACCGGCTTGGGCGCTTGGGCGAGCGCGGCCCACAAGGTTGAAAACAACACGGCGGCGCCACCGCAGGCGATGAGCGAGAAACGCATGATTGCGATACTTCCTAAGGTGTAATTCGTGCCGCCTCAGACGCGGTTACTACGCTTCCCCGGCGGCAAACGTTCGACGACGCCCGAGCGACGAAAGTTCCGTCGGCCGCCGGCTGTTTCGTCCCTTTGAGCAGCCGCGCATCGTTATACCCCCGCCTCCCGGGGTTTCGCACCGGCAGTTGCCAAGGCGTGATATTTCTCAGCCGCAGGACGCACGCCCGACAACCGATCGAAAAATCACGACGATCAGGCCGTTCTCACGCGGGAAAAACCTCATTCCGCCCCCTGCATTCTCTCATGGCACGCCCCTACGAACAGACTAGGCTGAAGGGTCGTCGCCGAGCTGAAAACGTTCGCCAAATGCCCGCGACGCCCGCCCGTCATCGCCCTGCCCCGTCCGATTGTGAGAACTTCGCATGCGTTGCGTTTACGCGACATCGTCGGCTCGTGCGCCGCTCGGCCTGTTACTCCTCGCCGTCGCTTTGTGCGGCCCGCTTGCCGCAACGGCGCACTCGGCCGAACCGGCAACTTCCGCCGGCACGCTCCCCGTCGGACCGGACGGCCGTGCGCTCAATCTCGATTTCGAAACCGGCACGCTTGCCGATTGGACCGCGACCGGCGAAGCGTTCGGCAAGCAACCGATCGAAGGCGATACCGTCGCCGTGCGCAAGCGCGGCAACAGCGTTCATCAAGGCAAGTTCTGGCTCGGCGGTTACGAGCGCTTGCTCGACAAGCCAACCGGCACGCTCACCAGCGCGCCGTTTCGCGCCGTGCAACCTTGGGCCGGTCTGCGCATCGGTGGCGGCGGGCATCGTGAAACGCGCGTTGAAGTCGTTCGTCGCGACGACGGACAAATCGTCTGGAGCGGTTCCGGCCGCAACGCGGAAAACCTCGAACCGGTCGCCATCGACCTGCGTCCGCACCAGGGCAAGGAACTCTTCGTCCGCATCGTCGACGAGCACACGGGCCACTGGGGGCACATCAACTTCGACGACTTCCGCCTCTACGCCGCCAAGCCGAACTATCCCGATCGCGCGCCGCCGAAGTCGCTCGGCGGAGCGCCTGCGGTCGCGGCCAAAGCACAAGCGCCGGCGATTCCCCCGGATGATCTTTTCAAACACAACGGCCTCGCACCCGAAGCCGCGGCAAAGGCGATGACCGTGCCCGAAGGCTTCCAAGTCACGCTCTTCGCCGGCGAGCCGGACATTCAGCAGCCCATCGCCATGGCGCTAGACGATCGCGGCCGGCTTTGGGTAGCCGAGGCGTATTCGTATCCGATCAAAGTGAAACCGGAGGAAGCTCGCGACCGCATCCTCATCTTTGAAGATGCCGACGGCGATGGCCGCTTCGATTCGCGCAAGGTGTTTCTCGACAAGCTCAACCTCGTCAGCGGGCTCGAACTCGGCTTCGGCGGCGTGTACATCGGCGCGGCCCCCGAGTTGCTCTTCGTGCCCGATGCAAACGGTGACGACCGTCCCGACGGTCCGCCGCAAGTGCTGCTCGACGGCTGGGGTTCGCAAGACACGCACGAAACGCTGAACTCCTTCATCTGGGGCCCCGACGGCTGGCTCTACGGTTGCCACGGCGTCTTCACGCATTCGCGGGTCGGCAAACCGGGCACGCCCGATGAAAAACGCACGCCCATCAACGCCGGCATCTGGCGCTATCATCCGGTCCGTCACGAGTTCGAGGTCTTCGCACAAGGGACGAGCAACCCGTGGGGCGTCGATTTCAACGATCGGGGCGAAGCGTTTCTCACGGCCTGCGTCATCCCGCACCTGTTTCACGTCGTTCAAAACGCTCGATATCACCGCCAAGCCGGCTCGCACTTCAATCCGTATACCTACGACGACATCAAGACGATCGCCAAACACCGACACTGGATGGGAAGCAGCCCGCACGCGGGCAATAACCACAGCGACTCGAGCGGCGGTGGGCATGCGCATAGCGGCGCGATGATCTACCTCGGCGGCAAATGGCCGGCCAAGTATCGCGACCAAATCTTTATGAACAACATCCACGGCGCGCGGATCAATCAAGATCAGCTCGCGCCGCAAGGCTCCGGGTACGTCGGCGATCGAGCGCCCGACTTCTTGCTCTCGAACGACTCCTGGTCGCAAATCCTGTACTTCACGTACGGGCCCGACGGCGACGTTTGGATGATCGATTGGTACGACCGGCAACAATGTCATCGCCGCGAGATCGACGTTCACGACCGCAGCAACGGCCGCATCTTCCGCGTGACCTACGGCAAACCGACGCCGACCAAAGTCGATCTCAAGAAACTCTCGGACCTAGAGCTCGCCGAACTCGTCACGCATCCCAACGACTGGTACGTCCGTCATGCCCGCCGCATTTTGCAGGAGCGGGCCGCCGGGCCGAGCGGCGTTACGGAAACCGCCGCGCAGCGTCTGGAATGGCTCGCGCGCTGGCACGAAGACGAACGTTGCCGCCTCCGGGCCTTGTGGGCGCTGCACGTGAGCGTGGGCATCGACTATCAGAAGCTCATTCGCACGCTCGGCGAAGACAAAAGCCCTCACGTGCGGGCCTGGTGCTTCCGCCTCGCGGCCGAACAGGAAGAAAAGAATTTCCCGATTCACCAGGCGGAAGAATTGGCCCGCACCGATCCGTCGCCCGTCGTGCGCCGCGCCATCGCTTCGGTCCTGCCGCGATTTGAAAACGTCCCGCACAATATTCTGTGGCGGTTGCTTGAGCACAAAGAAGACGCCGACGATCACAACCTGCCGCTGTTGTATTGGTACGTGGCGGAGTCGTACGTCGAACAAAGCCTGCCGGACGCGGCCATGCTGCTGCAAGATTGCCAGATCGATCTGGTTCGCAATTTTCTCGTTCGCCGAATCGCCCAACTCGGCACGCAGCAGGCCGTCATCGAGGTGCTTAAGTACCTGCCGGAAGCAGCGGACGACCGCCGCGCGATCTACGGGAACTGATCGTCGGGCTGCAAGGCATTCGCCGCGTCGCCCCGCCGGCCACATGGCCCGATACTTACGCGGAATTGGCCTCGTCCGACGACGCAGCCGTGCGCGACGCGGCCGAAAGCTTGGCCCTGACGTTCGGCGATGCCAAGGTCGTCGCCAAGCTTGAGCAAACCATGCTCGATAAATCGGCCGACGTGGCGCGACGACAAGCGGCGTTGTCGTCGCTGTTGAAGGCTCACGTCGACGGACTCGTACCGAAGTTGCAACTTCTGCTGGCCGACGAAGTGATGCGCGGCCCGGCCTTGCGAAGCTTGGCGGCTTACGACGATCCGGCCGTGCCGCAACTCGTGCTCGGCGTCTATTCCTCGCTCACACCGGCCGAACGCCGCGATGCGCTCGGTACGCTTTCCGCCCGCGTTGCGTATGCGCAGGCCTTGCTCGACGCCGTCGCCGCCGGCACCGTGCCGCGAACCGATCTCTCGGCCGATCTCATTCGCCAACTGCGCAACTTGAAGGATGCGGCGCTAGAGAAACGGATCGTCGAAGTCTGGGGGAACGTCAACGACACGCCCGAAGAACGCCAACGGCTCATTCGCGAGTACCAACGTTTGGTCACCGCGCCGAATCCGAAGCCGGCCGACAAGCAACTCGGCCGGGCCGTCTTCGCCAAAGCCTGCGCAATGCCACACGCTGTTTGGAACCGGCGGCAAGATCGGCCCCGAACTCACCGGCAGCAATCGGGCCAATCTCGATTACTTGCTCTCAAACATCCTCGACCCCAGCGCGCTGATCGGCCGCGACTACATCCCGCACGTTCTGGAAACTGCCGACGGCCGCGTGCTGACCGGCCTCGTACGGGACGAAACTCCGACGTCGCTCACGCTCGTCACGGCCACGGAAACGCTGGTCGTGCCGAAGAACGAAATCGACGCGCGCGAGGCGAGTAAGAAATCCATGATGCCGGAAGATATCTTGAAGCCGCTCACCGACGACGAAGTCCGCAGCCTCTTCGCCTACTTGGCGACGCCGAGCCAAGTGCCGATGGCCGCCACGGGTGAAAACACCAAGAGCTTCTTCAACGGCCGCGACCTCGCCGGCTGGACCGGCAACCGCGAACTCTGGAGCGTGGAAGGCGGCGAAATCGTCGGCCGCTCGCCGACGGGCTTGAAGAAGAATGAATTTCTCGTCAGCGATCTCGCCGCGGGCGACTTCCGCTTGACGCTGGAAGTGAAGCTCACGGAAAATCGAGGCAACAGCGGCGTGCAATTCCGCAGCACGCCTGAAACCTCGGGGGGCGTGCGCGGGTATCAAGCCGATGTCGGCATCGGCTGGTGGGGCAAGCTCTACGAAGAGCACGGCCGCGGGCTGCTGTGGGCAGAAAGCGGCGAGCAGCACTTGCGTTCCGGCGAGTGGAACACGTATGAAATCACGGCCGTCGGCTCGCGCGTGCAGACGAAGCTCAACGGCCGAATCTGCGTCGACCTCGCCGACCCCGCAGGGGCTCGCAACGGCATCTTCGCCTTGCAACTCCACTCCGGCGGCCCGACCGAAGTTCGTTATCGCAACCTGAAATTGGAGCTGAATCCGAAGTGGGACTTCAAAGCGCCCCGATGATCACTACTTGTCCGACGACTTCGTATCGGAGGGTTTGGACAGAGTCTCAACCGAGGTACGTTTCAGAACGGCCTTGGCAATCTCGACGCTCTTTTCAAAGCGAGAGTTTTCCGTCGTCTTCTTGAATTGCTCCTTCAAGAGCTCGCTATCTGCGGAGTAAGCACCCACGAGCATGATCCTATTAGATCAAGTTTATTAAAGGCAATCTAAGTAATACTATGAATCCTATCGGCGACGTACAAGGTCAAAGTTGAGCCACTTGGGTTGCCAAGTTGAGACGCTTGGCTTGCTAGTATTGAATCCACTTAGGGGGCTCTGCTGCCCGGACGCTTTGAATTCCTGTAAGCCTCAAGGCGGCAGGTTGCTTCACCATCATCACGACCATCCATCGAGTACCCGCGAATCATTCTTGGCGAGAGCGTTAAAACCATCCCATGCTCCCCAGAAGGCAAACACAGTTCTCGCGTTTCACCTTCCGCACCTTTCCACAGACCAATTTGGTTCGGAAGCGTCTCGCCCGGCATCATAGAACGGCGCAAAAGCCCCAAAGACGTTACAGTCAGCACGGCAGATCCCGGATCATCGGCCAAGACAGTGGCATAGCGACCGCTCCAGCGTTTTTCGAGCTGAGGTCCGTCCATGAGAAGTGCGATGACAAGATTCGGGCCAATTGCCCTGATGACTTGTTGAACAGGATCTATGCGAGCAAGATCCTCGCATATCAGAGTCGCAACGCTGATTCCAGGGCGTAGAAGATAGGTGTAGCACTTGCGATTCTCAATCCCACACCGCTCCCACCATTCCGCAGAAGGAGTGAGTCTTGCCCCCAAGTGGTATCTAGCGACTTGGCGACCGTCCAGTTTCCAGCGGTGATGCTTCGCTTGCTCCCAGTCCGTGAGTTTCTTCGCGACGACTTTTCCGTCGTTTGAATGAGACCTTCCAAATAGGCAAGTCTTGGCTTTGTTTGCCGGCAATCTGCCGCCGGTCTTGAGCACACCACAGATCAGGATTTCAATATCAACTTCGTTTTCAAGAATCCATCGCTGCAATCCATCAGCGAGCTCCGAGCTCAGAGCCAACTCCGGCAAAATGACGCCGTGAACTGTTCCGACTTCGCGTCGGGCCGCGTCGAGCAATTGCTTAAGAAATCCCCCCAACTCCTCGACTGTAATTTCGTGTCCATCGTGCTCAAGCCATCGCTGCCTCACATCAAAAAAGCTCCATAGCCGCTGCCCCGGAACGCACTCACCGGCGTCCTCGAAACAATTCCCTGAAATGTTGTACGGGAACGGAACAATCAGCAGATTGATGGGCTTGTGATAATCCGGCTCCGTAGCGGCGGCCCAGCCGAAGAGCCATTGCGTGCGAACCTCCATAGCGGACGGCAACAAAGCCAAATGATGAGATAGCGACCGCAGCGTACACCCGACCGTAGGGACAGTTGACTTTGGTTGGACACAAAGTTCAAAGTCCGGAATCATCAAACAAAGACTACTCGGAAGATACCTCAACAAGTCCGGCGACTCGTCATTCGCCACCCTGCTGTGCTCGTCAAAAACAAGCGATGCGAACGGACGCGTAAACTGAGGCTCATTGATGAAGCCAATCCCCTGCGAAGCAGAATCCGCGATGAGCATCAATACGACCGCCGCGTCGCAAACTCTCTTTGGCACCTTGTCCAAGTTAGCTGACGGCTCTTCAAGAAGGCGTTCCCAAAGCCCTTGAACAACTGCCAACGCCGCCGACTGCTGTTCGTAGAACCTCTTCTTTTCAGCCACACCTTCATCAGTATCTCGGGGGCCGGTCATCTCCACAGTGCCAAAGCGTCCGTAGTATGACGCGACACCTTCAATCTCCTCTTGAAAGTTCTTCGTTGAGAATCCGAATCTCGTGGCATCATCGGTGTAAAGACAATCTTGTAAGTCACCGGTTGCATATCTGGGTCGGATATAGCATCCCGAGAGATTCACGATTGTAGACGCAACGGCGAAGAGATCAGGCGGCCAGATCGGAAACTCAGAAACGCTCGTGCCGGGCGAAAGATTGGTTCCACGAGGAAATAAACGCTGAATAACTTCGAGTACTGTCGCCACGGTAGTTTCTCACAGAAGTAATTTCTCACGAAGAGCATATGCAGATTCAAAAGTGTGTTCAATAAGTCAGATATCAATTGTTAAGAAAGCTGCGACATGAGAAAAACAGCATCCTTGCTTGGAGTCCGAATCCCTGCACACCTGCTAGTTGTAATTAGCTACGCCGCAGTGGTTTTCCTTCATTGTGAAAACGAGTGCCGAGCCGACGAACTAGGTTGGGATCCGGAGCGAACTTGGGTTTTCGCCGTCGGCATTTTGGAATGGGAGCATTCCGAGATTTGGTCGTCGTTTCCCGCGGCCATGAAGAATCGGGCCGATGCCCGCCTGATCAAGCTGCTGAAAGACACGGGCGTGCCGGAAGAGCAGGTCGTCTACTTGAAGGACTGCGCAGGCCAAGAAGGCCAACGTGCAGAAGAAGTTTGCCGAACTGCTCGACCAGACCGACGAAGGAGACTTCCTCATCTTCTACTTCGCCGGGCACGGCTATCGCGACGTCGACACGAATCAGACTTGGTTCGCCACTTACGACGCCGGCAAGAAAGACGCCTCCGGTTGGGCCGTGAAGAACGTCTTCAAGATCATCGAAGATCATTTCTCGGGCGACCGTGCGCTGCTCCTGGCCGATTGCTGCCACAGCGGCGCGCCTCTATGACGAAGTTTTGAAACGGGGCGATTCGGACGTCGGCTACGCCACGTTCACGTCGTCTTATTCGCACAATACGTCGACCGGCAACTGGACCTTCACCGACTCGCTGGTGAGGTCTTTCGGGGGCCGGCCGAGCATCGATTACGACCGCGATTCGTACGTCGAGCTGAATGAAGCGGCCCGCTACATTGCCGGCGAGATGGCGTTTGTCGAAGGACAGATGTCGATGTTCACGGCCTCGAAAAAGTTCGACGCCGCGACGAAGCTCGCCGAATCCCAAGGGACCGCCGGGCAAAAGGTCGACACTCACTGCCAAGGTTTCTCCGAGGGGAAGTGGTACAAGGCCCGCGTGCTGGAGTTCGACGCGCCGAGCGGACAGTACAAGGTTCACTACCTCGGTTGGGACGCGAAGTACGACGAATGGCTGACGGCGGATCGGGTGCGGCCGTGGCAACCGAAGCAATTCGCCGTGGGGACGGGCGTCGAGGCTTGCGACGACTCGGGCTTGGTATCCTGCCAAAGTGCTCAAAGGCTGGTACGGCCTGCACCTCGTACACTACGACAACTTCGACGAAACCTGGGACGAATGGGTCGGACCCGATCGCATTCGTGCGAAGAAATAGCCGCGGATCGATTTCAAGTGGGGAGTGATGAGTTGCGAGTGGTGAGGGCAGAGCAGTCACCACTCGCAACGCTTTTGAAGTTCCGCACTCGCCACTCACCACTCCGTTCCATGCCTCGGTGGTAATGCTTGATGCTCGCGCCGTTTGACTTCTACTCGCCGCAACGAATTGTGTTTGGCTGGGGGTGCGCGGAAGTCGGCGAGGCGGCGAAGTCGCTGGGGCGGAAGGCGCTGCTCGTCGTCGGCTCGCGCACTTTGGAGCGATCAGGGATCGTCGACGAGTTGCGGCGGCTGCTCACGGTGGCAGGCGTCGAATCGGTTCATCTGGCGTCGATTCGACCATGAGCCCCTGACGTCGGACGTCGATGCGGCCGTCGCCAAGCTGAAAGGTTCGTTTGCCGGCGACGAGCTAATGATCGCCGTCGGCGGCGGCTCGGCCATTGATTTGGCCAAGGCCGTTGCCGTGCTCGGGCCGCAAACGGAAGCCGCGCCGGTGCGAGACTATCTGGAAGGGGTCGGGCGCGGGCTGAAGCTGGTTGAAGACCCGTTGCCGATTCTGGCGTTGCCGACGACCGGCGGCACGGGGACCGAGGCGACGAAGAACGCCGTCATCTCGTCGTACGATCCGCCGTTTAAGAAAAGCCTCCGCGATGCACGGCTCGTCCCGCGGATCGTGCTGGTCGATCCGGAACTCAGCGTGAGCGTGCCGCCCGCGACCACGGCCTGGACCGGCATGGACGCGATCACGCAACTCATCGAAGCCTACATCACGAAGAAGGCGACGCCGCCGGCTCAGGCGCTCTGCCTGGAAGGCTTGCGGCTCGCGCTGCCCGCCGTCGAGAGCGCCGTGCAAGACGGCCACGATCGGGCGGCCCGAAGCCGATGGCGCAAGCGGCACTTTACTCGGGAATGGCGCTGGCCAACTCCGGGCTCGGCCTGGCGACACGGCGTGGCCGCGGCGTTGGGCGTTCACTGCCGCATCGCGCACGGGCTGGCCTGTGCGGTGATGCTCCCTACGGCTTTGCAGGCCAATCGTGAAACGGCCCAACCGCCGTTGGCCCGGCCGCGCTGATGCGCTCGATCTGCGCACCGCAGACGACGCCGAGGCCGCGACCATGCTCATCGCCCACATCGTCGAACTTTGCCGCCGCTTGAACGTGCCGCAAACTCTGACGGAGCTCGGCGTTCGTCGCGAGCAACTTTCGGAACTCGTCGCCGGTTCGCACGGCAACAGCCTTTCAGGCAACCCGCGCACGATCGACGACGCGGAACTGACGCAAATCTTGGAGCGTATGCTGTGATCGCCGTCGCCGGTTTGACGCCCGCTTGGCAATTCATCTTGGAGTTCGACGACTTCCGCCTCGGCGAAGTGAACCGGGCCGCGCAGATCACGCGTTGCGGCAGCGGCAAAGTGCTGAACGTCGGGCTGGCGCTTACGACGCTCGGCGTCAAAGCTCGCACGATTTGTCCGCTCGGCGGGCCGGCGCGGCGACCGATCATGACGGAGTTCGGCGGTTTCGCCGTCGACGTGGATTGGATCAACGTCGAATCTCCGACTCGGGTTTGTACGACGTTGCTCGACCGCCGCAACGGCACGACGACGGAACTCGTGGAGAACGCCGGCGAGTTGCAAGCAAGCGAACTGCGCAGTATCGCGAGGCGTACGCCGTCACGGCGGCGGTGAGTTCCGTGTCGGTCTTCACCGGTTCATTGGCGGCAGGAGTCGCGCCGTCGTTCTATCGCGAACTCGCGGAGCTGACGCCGGGGAAGATCGTCGCCGACGTGCGCGGCGAGGAACTGCTGCAACTTCTCGATGGTCCGAAGAAGCCGACGCTCGTGAAGCCGAATCGCGAGGAACTTGCCAAGACGGTCGGCCGTTATCTAAATTCGGATAACGAACTTTTCGCGGCCATGGCGCGAGGTGAACGAGCGCGGGGCGGAATGGGTCGTTGTTTCGCAGGGAAAAGACGCACTTTGGGCTTCGTCGGCTGTCGCAGGATTATATATATTCTCGCCGCCCGCGCCAGACCGTGTAGCTAACCCGATCGGCTGCGGCGATTGTTTGTGCGCCGGAATCGCCGCGACCTTGGCCGAAGGGGGCGACGTTTTGCAGGCGATCGCCTTCGGCATGGCCGCGGCTTGCGATAACCTGCGCTCGCTCTTACCTGCGCGGCTGGATCGTGCGCGCGTCGAGGCGACGGCGGCTGCGATCGATTACCGACGTATCGATTGATCTTGGCGAGGAGTCGCGAGCATGTCGCTGGAACGATTTCAACAGCCGGTGCTATCTACAGACGAGCTTGCCGCGCTGGTCGGCTCGCCCGGTCCGTTGGCGCTGAAGAAAGAGTTGCCGCACCTCGACGACAACATGCGGCGATTCATCGCTCACTCGCCGTTCGCCGTGGTCAGCAGCTACGGCGCGAGCGGGCGATGCGATGCTTCGCCGCGCGGCGACGGCCCCGGCTTCGTGCGAGTCGTCGACGACAAGACTTTGGTCATTCCGGAACGCGCGGGCAATAAGCGAACTGACACCATGCGCAACGTCATCGAAACGGGGCGAATCGGATTGATCTTTTTCATTCCCGGCTTCGGCGAAACGCTGCGCATTAACGGCCGCGCTCGCGTGATTCGCGACGCCGACATACTTGGCGAGCTGAGCGTCCAAGGAAAGACGCCGCTCGTGGGGATCGCCGTCGAAGCCGAGGAGTGCTTCTTACAGTGCGCTCGATCCATCTTGAGGTCGAAGCTGTGGGAAGGTTCGGTCGTTCCTTCCGAGGAGGCTTTGCCGTGCGCGGCCGAGATGCTGGCCGAACAGGCCAAGTCGCCGGAGTTCACCAAAGAGGGGCTCCAGCAATCTCTGGATAAGGCGTATTCGAACTTGTACTGACCCGATCGAGCTTCGCACCTATCGGGCTACTTGAATTCGCTCTTTACGTCCTGCCCGAGGATTTGTTGCAGTTTGTCGAGCGAGCGGGTGAGCATGACGCGAACCGCGCCGTCGGTCTTGCGGAGACGTTGGGCGATGTCTTTGGTCGGCAGGCCGTCGACGTAGCGGAGCCGCAGCGCTTCGCGCTGGTCTTCCGGGAGCGAACCGAGCGCGTCCCACATACGGATTTCCTTCTCGTTGCGCGAGAAGGCTTTGCTGGGCGTGGTGATGCTGGCGATGAGCAGGTTGCGGAGACCGCCCCCTTCGGAATCGCCCCGATTTGCGTCAATCGCCACCTCGCGGCCAGCGTCGCGCTTCTGAGCCTCGATGAACTTGCGATGGGCGTCGACGATGCATTCCTGCGCCAGGTGGCACAGGACGCCGAACGGATCGCGCTCGGCCGTCGTAAAGAGATGCGGGTTGCGAACGGCCCGAATCGCGGCGTCTTGCACTAGGTCGTCGGGCTCGACCTTCGAGCGCAACGCGTAACCGAGCTGCCGCGAGATGTAGGCCATCAATTGCGGGCGGCGCAGCTTCCGTAAACTCGGCGACCGCCGCAGGCTCGGCGGCGCAGGACTCGTTGCAGCAGTTCGTCGGTGGGTTCAGCCATGGCGGAATGCGGCCTCGCAAGCCGGAAGGATTTTCACAACATCCGAACGCTAAGCTTAGCGCAAAGCGTTACGCCCATGATACACGGTTTTTTCGCGGTTTCGCAGTCGTCGCCGGCGTGGTCGAACGCTGATCGCTGCTAGACCAAGCGGCTGAGGCCCGGTAGGCTTGCGGAATGACCACCGAGCGGCGCGAAACCATGTCTCACGGCACGCAGCAATTCTCCGACGTGCTGCCGCTGGAAGCCGCCAGCGCGGTTTGGGATCAGCTTTCCGCCGCGGTCGAACGCTTTATCACGGCTTGGGAAGAAGGGGCGATTATTCCGTCGATCGCCGAGCATCTTGCGGCATTGCCCGATGCGCAGCGGCGGATGACGGCGGTCGAATTGATCAAGGTCGATCTGGAGTACCGCTGGCTGAAGCTGAAGCAGCCGAAGTACATGGAAGAGTATTTCGCGGAGTTCTCGTTCCTGTCCCGCGACGTTCCGGTCGACCTGCTCTACGAAGAATATCACGTAAGACGCCAAGCCGGCGAAACGGCGCCGCCGCTGGACTTGCTGAAACGCTATCCGAATCAGGCCGACGAACTGAAGCGGCTGTTGGGGAGTTCGTCGATCGCGCAAAGCACGACGCTCGTGAAGCACGGGCCGCGCCGCTCGCTGACGCTGACGCCGGGCGACAAAGTCGACGATTTCGATCTGCTGGCGAAGCTCGGCGAAGGGGCGTTCGGCGACGTGTTTCTGGCCCGGCAGCGCAGCATGCAGCGGACCGTGGCGTTGAAGGTGACCGCCGACAAAGGGGCCGAGCCGCAAACGCTGGCCCAACTCGACCACGAAAACATCGTGCGGGTGTACGACCAGCGACAGTTGCCCGATTGCGGGCTGCGGCTGATGTATATGCAGTATGCCGCCGGCGGCACGCTGGGAGCCGTGGTCGATAAGCTCCGTTCGATTCCGCCGGCCGACCGTACGGGGGCCGACTATCTGAAGGCCGTCGATGCGGTGCTCATCGGCGCGGCGAAGACCCGCCCGCGGAGTCGCCGCTGCGTAACAAACTGGCCGGCATGGAATGGGCTCAGATCGTCTGCTGGCTCGGAGCCCGGCTGGCCCGCGCGCTCGACTACGCGCACCATGCCGGAGTACTGCACCGTGACGTCAAGCCGGCCAACGTGCTGCTGACGGCCGAAGGATCGCCGAAGCTGGCCGACTTCAATATCAGCTTCAGCTCCAAGCTCGACGGCGCCACGCCGGCGGCGTACTTCGGCGGTAGCTTGGCCTACATGTCTCCGGAACAGCTCGAAGCCTGCAACCCGGCGCACGATCGCACGCCTGCGGAACTCGACGGCCGGAGCGATTTGTACTCGTTGGCCGTGATGCTGTGGGAACTGCTTACCGGTTATCGGCCGTTTGAAGACGAGCAAGTGGAACGCTCATGGGGGCTGACGCTCGAACAAATGACGATGCGCCGCCGACGCGGCGTGCAAACTCATCTTTTGCGAGGGCTCGTGCGGGCCAACGCGCCGGGGCTCGATTTCGCGCTGGGGCGGGCCTTATCGTCCGAGACGAAAGATCGCTATGGCGACGGCACCGAGATGGCGCGGCATTTCGAGCTCTGCCTGCATCCGCAAACGCAGCGACTTCTCGTGCCGCGCGAAGATTGGCTGCATCGGTTTGTCGTGCAGCTGCCCGGAACTGATCGTCCTGCTGCTGACGATCGCTCCCAACGGCGTGGCCGGCCTGCTGAACTACATGTACAACCACGCGGAAATCGTGCTCCACCTGAAAGGGGCCGATGAAGTTTTCCAACGCGTGCAGACGGTAATCAATCTGGTGATGTTTCCGCTGGGGGGCGTCATCGGAATCTATCGGCTGGCGTTCGTGGGGCGATACATTCGCAGTCCGGCGAGGCGGATCGCGCTCACGGACAAAGAGTGCAGCGAATTCCGTCGACGCACGTTGTTTATGGGGAACGAAGCCTCGATGATCGGGCTCATGCTGTGGGTCGTCGCCGGATTCGCTTATCCGACGGCGATGCACGCGGGTCTCGGCGACGTGCCGTGGCAGCTATATGCCCACTTCTTCACGTCGCTCATCCTGTGCGGCCTCATCGCCACGGCCTATCCGTTTTTGCTCGTGACGTTCATCTCGCTGCACAACTACTATCCGCTCTTCGTGCGACTGGCCTCAATGAATCGGGCCGATCGCGATCATCTCGCCCGACTTCGGCGGATGGGCTGGATTTACCTCGGACTGGCCGTGTTGGTGCCGATGTCGGCCGTGGTCGTGCTGGTGATCATCGGTTCCGAGGCAAAACTTGCGCTCGGCTTGATGGCGGCCGGCGGCATCGTCGGCTTCATCATGGCGTTCTTCGGAGCGAAAACGTTCCAGGCCGACTACGACGCTCTGATCGTCGCCACGTATCAGCAGCCGCGCGAGAAACTGCCGTCGCTGGATGAAACGTTTCGCTAGGCCGTCGCAACGCACACTAGCCCCGACGCACAAGCGAGGAGATGTTCGCCGTTATTCTCTGTTCGGCGTACCCTCTCGCTTACACGTCGAGGCTAGTATGGTGCTTCGGCATCTGCCCAAGCTTAGTTCGCCAGGGCCACGTCGAGCGGCGGAGCGAGACGTCCGTCGTTGCGAACCAAGCTGAAGCTGCCCGCCGCGCCTTGGCCGGCGTAGCCGTCGATGGTGAAGTACACCATGGTCGGGCCCCAGGCCGAGACATTGGCTTCGTAGTTCTGGCCGTCGACCGTGAGGTAGAGCTTGCCGAACTGGCTGCCGAAGCCTTCGCCGTCGAGGATCATGTGCCCGGCGGTTTCATCGACACGTACGCCGAATACCTTGGCGGGAATTTCGGCGACGGTCGCACGGGCATAGGAACCGCGATTGTCGGCATCGTTCTGTTCGAACATGCCGGCCGGCGTGCCGACGGCGGCCGTGAGGAAGCCGAAGCTGCTTGCGTTGGCGGTCACTAATTGCGGCAACCGAACGTCGACCGCCGTCGTTTGACCGGCGGCGAGCGACGGCACTTGCAGCGTCGCGTACGGGGAATCGGTCGCCGGTTGCGGGTTCGGCGAGGCCATCAGCAGGGCGACGAACGGAGCAGTCGCGCTGCGATTGGAATTGTTACGGAGCGTAATGCGGTAGGCCGGGCCCATCGTCTCGTCGCCTAGGTCGACAAGCTGCAGGCCTTGCACTTGCAAATCAATGTAAACGAGTTGTCCGCCGCCTTGGCCGGGGAAACCGTTGCCGCCGCCATTGCCTTGGTTGCCTCCTCCGTTGTTCCCGCCGTTACCTCCGTTGCCGCCTCCGTTTCCGCCGTTGTTGCAGTTGCCTCCGCCGCCGCCGTTGAGGACGTTGTTGAGGATCTGCTGGGCGATGTTTTCCAGGATCGGGTTGCCGTTGCCGCCACCATTGCCGCCGTTACCGTTGCCCATGCCCGGGTCGATCGGGATGTTCGGAAAGAACCCGCCCGGCTTGCCGCCGCCGCCACCGACGGGTTTCGGAATGAACACGCCGGGGTTGAATCCGCCGTTGCCCGCTTTGTTGCCCGGCTTCACGACGATACCCGGCACGATCGGAATGCCGACCTTGGGATTGATTCCTTGATTGCCCGGCTTGGCGACGTCGGACTTCGTCGGCGCCGTCAGGATTTTCGGACCGACGACGCCCGTGTTGCCGTTGGGAAATTTGAGCGTTTGCTTTTGCTGGCCGCCGGCCGACTGCTGCGTTTGCGGCAGGTGCTTGCGAACTTGCTGCTGGACCTGTTGCTGAACTTGTCCTTTGACAAGATCGCCGAATTGGCCGGCCGAAGCGGCCGTGGGCATGAAGCCGAGCGCGACGAGGAGCGAACCGGAGACGATGGTGCGAAGCGACATAGAGACCTCAAAGACGAATGTGTGTGCGGAGGGAAGACCGCCGATACGTTGCGCGAGCGCAGCGGCTTGACGCGTGTTACAAAAAATCCGGCAACTTCGTGCTGCGCATCCGCGTCTGCAGCGCAACAAAAAAAGCGAGGGCCGTTTCCGGCCCTCGCTTCGTCACCCGACCCCGAACTTGCACTTGATTTGTCTTCTTCTCGCTCGTGTTACTCGGCCAGAGCGATGGCGAGCGGAGGAGCGAGGCGGCCGTCGTTGCGAACCAGCGTGAAGCTGCCGGCCGAGCCGTTGCCGTCGTAACCGTCGACCGTGAAGTACACCATCGTCGGGCCCCAGGCCGAGACGCTGGCTTCGAAGCGGCGACCGTCGACCGTGAGGTAGAGCTTGCCGAAGTCGGTGCCGAAGCCTTCACCTTCGAGGATCATGCGACCGGCCGTTTCATCAACCCGCACGCCGCTCACCTTGGCGGGAATCGCGGCGACGCTGGAACGATCGAAGGCCACGAGGTTGTTCGATTCATCCGTTTCCGAGAAGCCGGCCGGGGTGCCGACGGCGGCGGTGAGGTAAGCGAAGGCGTCCGTGTTTTCGGTCACGACTTGCGGCAGGCGGATGTCGACTGTCGTCGCTTGACCGGCGGCGAGAGCCGGCACGTCGATCGTGGCGTACGGCGAGTCGGCCGTCGGTTGAGCGTCTTGCGAGGCCATGAGCAGGGCCACGAACGTGCCGACCGTGCTGCGGCCCGAGTTGTTGCGAACCGTCAGGCGATAGGCCGGGCCCATCGTCTCGTCGCCCTTGTCGACCAACTTCAGGTCGTGCAGTTCGAGGTCGATCGCGGCCGTTTGTTGAGTTTGAGCTTCGAACCCTTGGTCTTGGCTGAAGCCGCCCGTTTGTTGGAACCCGCCGGTTTGTTGGATGCCGCCGTCGAAGCCGCCTTGGAAACCGCCGTTGGCGACGTTGTTGATCGCTTGGTTGACCACGCCCTTGAGCACGGCCTTCAGAATTTGCTTGCCGGTGTCGTCTTGGTTGACTTGGCCGTTGTTGATGTTGATCGGAACGTTCGGGTTGATGCCCTTGTTACCGACGATCTTCACCAGCGTGTTCAGCGGTTGGCCGCCGGCCGCTTGCACGAGATTGGCCGCACCGGCTTGATCGCGGTTGAGCACTTTGTTGGCGACCACTTTGCCGGCACCGAGAATCTTCGTGATCGGCGTTTGCTGGGGGGTGTTGATTTGTTGGCGGATTTGACCGGCGACCGCGTGGCCCAGGTTGGCCGTCTTGTTGAGCACCTTACCCGTCAGGCTGTTCGGGTCTTGCATCTTCTGACGCATCACCGTGTCGGCGTCCCAGGCGACGCTGACGCCCTTATTGACGGCCTTCGAGACGACGGCCTTACCCAGATCCGTGAACTTGCCGGCTTCGGCCGTGGCGGGAACGAATCCGAGGGAGAAAACCAAGGCGGTCGAGATGATGCGGCGGAGGGTCATGATCGGGGTCCTTGCAGGCGGTGGGTTTTTGACGGGTGGTAGGGGGTGACTTCCTACACCCAGCCCTAGCGCGAGGACCGCACAAGTGTTACGGCCGGAATCAGAAAATTCTGAAACGGACGAAATTCCGCGGAAATTGCGTGGAGAAACGCTGAAATACCCGCGGAGAAAGAGGCCGGCTTGCGCAAAAGGGCGCGAGCGGCGAGTCGGGAGCGTCGGGCGACCGAGTCCGGCCGCTCAACCAATGCTCGCGATCTTACCCAGCTTATACGTCCCGCCGGACGACGTTTTCCGTCAGCCGGTGCAGGATGTCGCGGGCTTGGCCCGGCGGGAGGAGGGCCAGGTCGCGTTGGGCCGCTTGGGCGTAACGCAGGGCCGTGTTGCGGGCATAGGCCAGGGCGTCGCTCCGCTTGAGCCAGGGCTCCAGAATGTCACGCCGGCTCCCTTCGCCGGAGGCCAACTGCTGCTGGAGTTTGGCTCGATCGGCCGGCGGCAACGTCGCCAGGAGGCGAATCAGCGGCAGCGTCGGCTTAAGTTGCTCCAGATCGGTCCCGAGCGACTTGCCGGTCACGGATTCGTCACCCTCGAGGTCGAGCAGATCGTCCACGACCTGAAACGCCATTCCCAGGTTGCGCCCGTAGCGATCGAGGGCTTCTTCCTGTTCGGCCGTGGCTCCGGCGTAGTGACCGCCGAGGCGACTGCAGCAGGAACAGAGTTCGGCCGTTTTGCCGTCGATGATCTCAAAGTATTCCGCTTCGGTCAGGTCGAGACGGCCGCGGCTATTGATCTGCCGCATCTCCCCTTCGCAGACGATGTTCGTCGAACGGCCGATCAGGCGACAGGCATAGGCATCGTCGGTCGTCGCGGCCAGATAGAACGCGTGGCTGAAGAGGAAGTCACCTAAGAGCACGCCCGACTTATTGCCCCAGCGGGCGTTGACGGTATCGAGATGCCGACGGAGGGCCGCTTCGTCGAGCACGTCGTCATGAATCAGCGTGGCCGTGTGGATCATTTCCATCACAACGGCCAACGTAATGTGAGCGGGGCCGATCGTGCCGACGGCCGACGCCGCCAGCAGCAGCAACGCCGGCCGGAGCCGCTTGCCGCCGAGACGAAAGCCGTGTTTAACGAGTTGATCGACGTACGGATCGGCACTGCGCAGTTGGGCCCGCAGCAGTTCTTCGACCTTCACCATATCGCCGCGGATATGGTCGAAGAGTGCGCCGAAGGCCCGTTGCGCTGTCTGCTCGTTGTACGACGCTTGCCATAGCTGATCCTTCTCGAACTCGTCCTGTTACGACCATGGCGGCGTGTTGCGCCGCCGTGGGCCTTACGATCCTCGTACGAAATGCCCGCTCCGCCCGCCCTCTTTCTCTTCCAACCGTACGGCATCAATCTGCATCGCGCGGTCGACCGACTTGCACATGTCGTACACGGTGAGCGCGGCCGTCGACACGGCGACGAGCGCTTCCATTTCAACGCCGGTGCGTCCGGTGCAGCGCACGCTCGCTTCAATGCCGAGCGTCGATTCATCCAGCGGCGCGAAATCGAGCGAGACGCCGTCGAGCGGCAACGGATGGCAGAGCGGAATCAAATCGCCCGTGCGCTTCGCCGCCATGATGCCGGCGAGCCGAGCCACTTGAATCACGTCTCCCTTGCGATGCCCGCCGGAGGTGATGAGCCGAAGCGTCTCCGGTTGCATGACTACGCGTCCCGAAGCCCGAGCGGTTCGGACCGTCACCGGCTTCTCCGCGACATCGACCATGCGAGCCGCGCCGGTGGCGTCGAAATGCGTCAGTTCGTCGGGCATAACAGAGATACCGAAATCGGAACGTCGCGGTTAACGTCAACGCTCGTGAATTCCTTCACATACGGTTCGCGACGAAGCCGCGAGGGGCGATTAAGCGCCGTCAAATGCGCGTAACCTCCAACGGCGTCAGCGGATGCAACGCATGGCCGATCGTGCATTGTATAGCAACGATCCAGGGCGTCGAGTGGCCGAAGCCAGTCGCGCACCGTTTCCTAGGCCTCGAAGAATAAAGTTTTTCGACTTTCCGAGCCGTCCGCGTAATTTCGAAGTTTGCGACGCCGACGGATGCGGCAATCTACATCGCCGTCACAAGGCGGCTGAAAGGGCGCTCGAATTCGGCCACATTCGACTTGGTGCTGGAGACGACGAACTTGTTGCAGACGGCGCTCTCGCCGAGGTCTGCTTGTCTGGCAAGAAGCAGACGATCGGAGGAATCAGATTGATCCACAGGGCCAGGACCGAGAGCCGCAGAAACTCGCCGAGGTTCATCGTGTCTGCTCCGGAAGGAATACCGTCGGAACTCGCCGTCCACCTCTTAAAAACTCATCTCGCCGCGCACCATCAACGTGTCGCTTGGATCAAAACCGGGAAATCCGCTTTGGAATTCAATCGACCGATCGAACACCCACCCGATTTCGCCGCGTAAGTTCAAGCCGCTAGAGTATCGATTCTCCCAACCGGCCACGACGCGCAAGTCGCTATACGTGAGTTTGTCGCCGATGTTGCCAGGTCGATCGACGGCCCAAGTGTTGCCGCCGAACTCTCCGCCCAGATAGATCCATTGCTCGTCCTTCCCGCAGCCGTAGATGCGGTAGTACGCGCGCGGGCGAGGTACGAGAATGTCGAAGCGATAATCGGGGCTCGGCTTCCAAATGATGCCGCCGACGGGCACGGCCGGCCAATCACTGCGTCCGAGATACAGGCCGCCGAAGACGATCTGCGTCGTTTCGGTCCAATTCCACGCCGCCAAGGCTCGACCGGTCACGCGCCAAGCGTCGCTCGAATCGTTGTCGCCGTCGCCGAAGTAACTCGGTGCGACGGCCAGATCGAGCCCGAGCCGCGGCGTCACCTGTTTCATCCAGCGGAATTCGAGCTCGATGTCGCGCAGTTGCGGAGGCACCGGCGTAGCGCCGGGGCCGTCGGTAAAATGCGTCGTGTAAACCGGCGTGAATAGAATCGGCGAGCCTGAGATGAACGGCGGCAACGCGAATGTGAACTGTTGCGATAGAGACGTCATGCCGAATCCGTCGTCACCAATACGCGGCAAGAACGTGAAGCGGCCGAGACTTTGTTGCAGGATGCCTTGCTTGCGCACTTCTGGAACGTAGGTCGGCCGCCAACTAAAAAGCGGAGCCTCGGGCGGCTCCGTAATCATCATCGGGCCTGACGGAGGCGTAGTGCCGTACGGTGCAAGCGGGACGAGTTCTTGTCGGGCCTGAGCGGGGGGATTTGTCGAAATGAGCTTCGGCGTAACTTCGACCGGAGCCAACGACAACGGCGCCGGCTTCACCGGCACGCTGTTCGCCTTGCGGCTCGGTAACTTGAAATATGCCGCATCTCCCGGAGTGGCGTCTTCCGCAAAGGCGGAGTTCACCGGCAAGGCCGACGGCGGCGCAGCCACTTGGCCGTGCGCAATCGCCGCAATCCACAGCACACCGCAAATCGCCATGGCCCCGGCCCGGCGGTTCGGCGTCGCTGTTTGCCGGCGGCTGCAAAGCATGACGCGGCCGTTCCGTTAGTAAGTGAACCCGGTGCGGAGCATCACGCTGTCTTCGGCGTCCACCGGCGGCGCACCGCTGAGATAGAAGAATCTCGCGATGAAAGACGTAGCCGACGTCAAAATGTGCCTTGAGCCGAGGCCCTAAGGCCTCGAAGCCGAGGAAGATGCGGAAGTCGTTGTAGTTGATGACGTCGTGTGCGCCGTTGCTATGCGCAATCGACCACTGGCCGCCGCCGTACTCGCCGCCGATGTAGCCCCAAACGTCGTAGTTGTTCCAATTGACGATTCGTTGCGAGAGCTTCGGTTGTGGAAAGAGCAGCTCAAAACGAGCGTCGTCGTGCGGTCGCCAAATCAAACCGCCGGCCGGCAGAATCTTGATATCGAGCCGATCGAGATACACCACGCCGAGCGCGAGTTGCAAACTCGGGCTGAACGTCCAAGTGCCCAAGCCGCGACCTTGCACGCGAATGCTCGTGTGATCCGCGTAGGAGAAATCGGAATAGACGCCGACGCTCAAGGCCAGATCGGCGCCGAGGCGATCGTTGAATTGCGGCTTCCAACTCAGCTGACCGTAGGCGTCGTACACCGTGCCGGGAATGTCGGCAGCCACGCCTCGATTTGGCCCTTGCAGAAAGTGGAAACTAAAGCCGGGCGTAAAGAGAAACGGGGCGATGTTCGTACTGAAAAAGAACGGAAACGCCAGCGAGGCCGTCAGGTCGACGTCTTGCACGCCGAAGGCATCGTCACCGCCGCCGCGACGAATCCAGGTGTAGCGCATGCCGAGCCCTTGCACGAGCCGAGTTTGCGGCGCGGTCCAATCTTGATAGGGAAACCCGAGGCTCGGTTGCGTCGGCTGCGTTCCGTAGGCCGGTAGCGCAGGAGGGGGTGAGCCTGCGGCTCCGGGCAACGAGTAAGGATCCCACGTCGGCGCGACCGACGGGTTTGAACTGTACGGGCTCACGTACGGCGACGTTCCGAACGCAGGCGCACGGTGTTCGGCGTGAATGTCGGCGGCGCGGAGGTCGCAAACGGATTGCTCGGTGACGTCGTCGGAAACTGCACGCGTTGAGCCAGCGCGACGTCGACCAAGCTTCCCAGCGCCACTACCGCAATGACGACGCGCAGTACCGCGCACCAGCACCGCAACACGGCGCGCAGCGTCGCTGCAGGCCAACGCCGGTCGAAGCTTGCCGCCTTGCGTTCGGGTCCGCGCATGAGGAAGTTTGAAACGATTGGGCCAAGAGTAACGGTCCGCCATCGCTGCGGAGGCCGTAGAGCGGAGAAGCGGGGCGAGTTAGATATCCGCGTGCCGGCGACAGGTCAAGATCGAGGCGTTTTTCGCACGGTTCATCGGACGCGCCGGCGACGGAAGTCGATCGACAAATGCTGGTCCGCGCCGCCGGATTTCGCTACGATAGCGGCACGCTGCCGGCAGTGATTGCCGAGCTCGTTTTCAAACGCAAAGGAGCATGGATGACGACGGACCAACTGGCCGCCGAAGCTGCTGACGGGGCCCCGCTTTCCGACATGCAGGCCCGCAAGAAGGTGATCCGCGAACAAGCCCACGCGGCTCGCAACGCTCTGCCGAACAAAGACGAGCTAAGCCAAGGAATCTGTGAGAAGTTCGTCGCCCTGCCCGAATATGCCGCCGCGAAGACGGTGATGTATTACGTCGACGTGCGGAGCGAAGTCCGTACGCGGCACTATCTGGCCACGGCCCTGACGCACGGCAAGCGGATCGTGGTGCCGTACTGCGTCGACGGCGAATTGGAACTGTTCGTACTGGAAGACATGAACGAGTTGGCCGTCGGCATGTACAAGATTCTCGAACCCAAGACCGAACTGCGTGATCTGCCGCAGAAGAAAGCTCGCCCGGAAGAACTCGACCTGATCATGGTGCCGGGCGTGGCGTTTGATCGCCGCGGAGCCCGCACCGGCCACGGTTTCGGCTATTACGACAAGCTGCTCGAACACTCGCGAATGGATTGCCCGCTCGTGGCCTTGGCCTTCGAGTGCCAAATGTTCCCCGAGATCCCGACGATGCCTCACGACATCTTTATGGACAAAATCATCACGGAAGCAGCCGTGTATGAACGACAGATTCCGGGACGTTACGGAAACTAGCTCTCTCGTAGTCGTTAAGGCGCCGGGAGACGGAAGTCGCTCGGCTTTCCAAAGGTTTGCAAGCAGAGCAAAAAGCATGGCCGACGAGCGGTTTCAACGATTGGTCGATGACACGTACGCCGAAGCTTTCCGCAGCATCTACGCGGAGGTCTTGATCACGGCCCGCGACCGCACGTGGCTCGACCACGCCATCAACGCGGCGACGGGCAATGCGTCGAGCACGATCTTTTGCGACTGCGAGGCGGGGCTCGATCGCTACGTCGGCCCCGGCGGCGATGAATCGTTTGCGACGCCCGACGGCCGTCCCGGCGCCATCGTGCAGTTCCACGTGCCGCGGTTTCACAAAGACCGGGCCGCGCGCTTGGAACGCTCGCTCTTGGTGCGGCTCAGTCAAAACGTGCTGACGTGCCCGACGACCGCCTGTTTCAACCTGCTCGATACGGAAGAGTATTTCAAGCTCGGACGGAAGATCGCCTTCTTCGGCGACGGCTACCAGAAGCGAGCCTTGCAGCATGGCCGGCGGGTTTGGACGATTCCGATTCTCGGCGGCGAATTCACGCTCGACCGGCGCTTCGGCTACCGCGACGGATTGATGGGGGGCAACGTTTGGTTTCTCGGGGATTCAGTCGATTCGGCGCTTGAAGCCGCCGGCCGAGCGCGCGACGCCGCGGTCACCGTGCCGGAGGTTATCTTACCGTTTCCCGGCGGCATCGCAGGAAGCGGCTCCAAGGCCGGCAGCCGATATTCGTTCTCCATCGCCAGCACGTATGCCGAATTTTGCCCGACGCTTCGGGAAGAACTCGGCGAGCGCTCGAAGCTGCCGCCGGGCGTCGCGAGCGTCATGGAGATCATCCTCAACGGCCGCGACTTGCCAACCATCGCGGAAGCGACGCGCCGCGCCGTAGAAGCGGCTCTCGAGACACCCGGCCTCGTGAAGATTTCCGCCGGCAACTACAACGGCCGGCTCGGCAAGAGCTTCATCTATCTACATCCCGAACGCCAATTGGCGGCGACGTAGCAGCTCAGCATCCCACGGTTCGACCGTGTCCCCTCGCTGGCGCGTCGGGGCTGGTGCGGTATGGCCGGCCGGGCGCAGACTCGTTCCCCACTCCCTATTCCGCCTTCCTCACTCTCTCGATGTTGCTCGAACCTCATCGTTTGCGCACGCCCGCGATGATCACGCGGATCGAATACGCGCAATCGCTCGACTCGACGAACGACGCGGCCCGACGATTGGCCGGCGACGTGCCGCACGGCTCGGGCATGCTCGTGATCGCCGAGCAACAAACCGCCGGCCGCGGCCGCGGCGCGAACAAATGGTGGACCGGCTCCGGCAGCTTGGCGCTGAGCATCCTTTTTGATCCGACTCGCTACGGCATTGAGATGCGCTACTCCGGCATGGTTCCCCTGGCCGCGGCGCTGGCAATCGTCGACGTCGTCACACGGCGGCTCGGACAACCGTCGGTCGGCATTCACTGGCCCAACGACGTCTTTATCGGCCCGAAGAAACTAGCGGGCATTCTCGTCGAAGCGCTTGGCGACGGGCGACAGATCGTCGGCATCGGCCTGAACGTGAACAATTCGACCAGCGCAGCCCCTGCGGAAGTCTCGCAATTGGCGACCTCGCTGCTGGACGAACTCGGCGCGCCGCTCGACCGTACCGATTTACTCGGCGAATTGCTGGAGGCGATCGACGTTTATTTGATGGCACTGGGAGCCGAGCGAGAGCGCGTCGCGGCGGAAGCCGACGAGGTCTGCCTGCAAAAAGGGGCTCCATTGACGATCGCCGCCGGTGACGAACGAACAACCGGCCTCTGCGAAGGCATCGGCGACGACGGAGCATTACTTCTCGAAACGCCCGCCGGCCGCAAAACGATCTACTCCGGCGTGGTGCTGAAGAACGTCACCTAGCGAGCCGCCGCGATCTCGTCGACAGGCTTGTCCGCCGGTTTCTCCAGCGGCGGCATACCGAACGCCTTTTCCGCGGCCTCGGCGAAAAACGCCAACCGGCCGACGAGGCGAATGCAGAGCGGACCGTAGTTGTCGAGATACGACGACGTCACTTCATGCAACGAGCCCAGATCGTCGTGCACCAGCACGGCTTTTGAGAGAAAGCGGGCCAGCGAAATTTCGCCGTCGTTGTGGCCAAGCGGATAGGGCTCATCCTTCAGCGTTTGAATCTGGGTGGAGAGCATCCGCTCCAGATGTTTCATGTGATCGATCACTCGAGCCCTCGCGCCTTCGTCCTGCGTGGCGGAGAACTTGCCGAGGTCGTCGCACATCCGGCCGAAGATCTCGGCGATTTCCAACGTTTTGGGGAGTTCGCGCTGCGCCACCCGGCAGGCGGAATATGTCTTGCGCAATTCGTCTCGATACGGCTCCGCTTCGGGGAGTCGGGCCGCCGCCGCGTCGGTACGCAGCAACGCGAGCCCCATCGCGATACGTTCTTGGGCCGCGAGAAGAAATGCTTCGGTGGGTTCATAGTCGGCCGAGGGCTTCGTACCTCGTTCTTCGAGCATGACGGCGCGAAGTTCGCCGAGCTTCAAGACCGCGGCTTTCACGTCCGCGCACGGGTCCGGCACCTGCCACGGCAATTCCATCGGCTTCGTCACGCGAAAACCGCCGGCGAAGTAACGATCGAGCGCGTCCGCGTAGGCCTGCTCCGTTTTCTGCCCGGCCAGCAAGGTGTCGGCCGAGTGAACCTCTTCGGACTTCACCTTGCCGTTGAACACTTGCTTATAGAGATTCCACGTGGCACTTTTGCAAAGCGTCGAGAAGTTGGCAAACAGATCGCTTGCCGGTCCGTCATCGGCGAAGACGCCTGGCGCATTCTGCTTTTCCGCGAAAGCGATCCGGTCGTTGTCGCAAGGATGCGTATCGTACCAACCCGTGCGGGCTTCGGCCGTCACCTTGGCGATCTGTTTACGAACCTCTTCCGGCATCGTTTCGACGTTGGCCATGACGAGCTTCGGCATGTCGTCGACCAACCGGCCATCGCGATAGAAATCGTTCAAGTCGCTGTAAGCCCCGTTCGACGCGACGTTGAGCAGCGTCAGACGACGCGACGTCGCCGCAAAGCTCGGGCTGCCGCCGAAGCGAATTTCGTGCAAGTCGGCGTCGTATTCCATCTGCCGGAGCATCACTCCGGCGACGGCATGGCCGACGTAAGTCAGACCGCGAAGCACGAGTCTACCGAGCCAGACTCCGCCGCGCCCTAAATTCGCCAAGAGCACGATCCAGCCGTCGCCGTCGCGACTGTGGGCTTCGAGCCATTCGTCCCACGAGTCGCGTTCGTATGCCACGCGGGCGAACCAAATGCTGATGGCGCGAATGACGTAGCTCAGCCGCATGCCGAGGCCTTGCGTGAAGTGGCCGAACTCGTGAGCAAGAATCCCGCCGAATTGGCGCGTGGTCATGCCGGCGGCCAACGGCATGCCGATCGTCAGCACAAGATCGTTGCCGAGCATGCTCCAAATTCCACGACGGAAAGATGCCGAGGCGTTCACGTCGAGATCGACGTCGATGCGCCGAGGCCGCGGCGAACCGACGGTGCGACAAACCATTTCCACGAACTCGAATAACAACGGTTCTTGCTCGCGACGAGAGCGCGATTTTCTGCGGCCGTTTGCCGGGGCGCGCGAAAAGCGGTTTGACGAGAAACAGAATAACCACGCCTCCGATGACGATCGGGGCGACGTAAAGCAGCAGAATCAACGCGTATCCCTTGCCGCGCACTTTCGTATTGAGGATGCCGACGTCGTATACGGCGTGCAGGTAGACCAAATAACCGACCAACGTGATGAAGCCGACGTAGATGATCGGCAAGAGCACCATGACGAGCATCACCAAGAGCGCCGCTCCGCTATAGCCGAGCGTCGTCTGCACCGGCTGGATCGGGCTGCGAAATGCGCCGAGGATGCGCGTACGCTTGGCCTGAGCGGCGTCGGCCGCCACCGGCGAACGGGCCGATTTGCCGGCCGTCATCGCCGCAGCTCCGCCCGTCACGACGCGCGGGGCTGCGGCTTTGGCCGCGGCGGCGGGCATCGGGGCACGCGCCGGAGACGGACTTCCGACGGCCGGAACCGCGGGGCCGGGCGCAGCTTTCGTAACGACCTGAGCTTCCGCGCGAGGGACGTCGATCTGTCCGCCGCATTTTGGGCACTTGCCGCGGCGGCCTGCGAATTGGTCCTGCACGCGAATCGTCGTCGCGCAACCGCCGCAAGTTACGGAAATCGCCATGCCCCGCCCTCGTCCGTCGGCTGATAAGTCGATCGCCGGGCGACGGCTCGCCCCGCTTCCGAGGGGCATTATGATCGATGCCGCCGGGAGGAGCAAACTCGGAGCGTCAACGATAACGGCCGGCTTGCGCCGGCCGTTCGAGCGTTCAGACTATCGAACGATTGCTGCGTTCTAGGACGCCAGGAGCAAGCGTCCCGGAACTTGCAGGTAGTTCTTCACTTCATTGAGGAAACGCGCCGCGGTCGCGCCGTCGATCAAGCGGTGATCGTACGACAGGCTCAGCGGCATCATTAGGCGGACCTCGATCTTCTCATTGATGACGACGGGCAAGTAGCGCGACCGGCCGAGCAGCAAGATCGCCACTTCCGGGAGGTTGATAATCGGCGTCGAATAGGTGCCGCCGATCGCGCCCAGATTGCTGATCGTGAACGAAGCCCCGGTGTAGTCGGCCAAGCCGAGCTGATTGCTCTTGGCCCGATCGGCGATGTGGGCGACCGCACCCGAGATGCCGGGAATCGACATTTGATCGACGTCGCGAATGACCGGCACGACGAGCCCGCGCTCGGTGTCGACGGCGCAGCCGAGATGAACGTAGTCCTTGTAGATGATCTCTTCTTTTTCGAGATCGAGCGAAGCATTTAAGGCCGGATGCTGCCGCAGGGCCATGGCGACGGCCTTCATGACGAACGGCAGCATCGTCAGCTTAACGTCGCCGGAACCGCCGCCCGACATGCTCCCCTTACGCATCCGCTCCAGTTCGGTGATGTCGGCATCATCGAAGTTCGTGAGTTGCGGAATCGTGAGCGACCGGGTCATGCTGCCGACGATCGTCTTGCGAACGCGCGTCATCGCTTGAATACGGACAGGCCCGTACTTGTCGGTGCTCGGCGTGCCTTCACCGGTCTTGGCCGGCTTGCCGGCCGCGGCCTTAGGAGCAGGAGGCGCTGGTGCTCTGCGCACGGCCGACACAATGTCGTCGCGAGTGATTCGTCCGCCGGGACCGGTGCCGGTCACGCGACGCAGATCGACGCCGAGTTCGCGGGCCAAGCGGCGCGTGGCAGGGCCGGCGGGAGCGGCCGACTCGCCCGAATCCTCTGATTCGGCAACGGCCGGCGCAGGCGGAGCCGCCGGCTTGGCCGGTTCGGGAGCTTTCGCCGGAGCCGCGGCTTCCGGAGCCTGGGCGGGCTTCGGAGCTTCAGCCGGTTTGGCGGCCGGTGCCTTGGGAGCTTCCGCTTTCGGCGCTTCGGCCTTCGGAGCGGCGGCCGGCTTCGCAGCCGCAGGAGCACCGGCGGCGGAGCCTTCGATCGTGGCGATCGTTTCACCGACCTTCAGCGTCTTACCGGCCGCGGCGAAGAGCTTCGTAATCTTGCCGGCGTGCGGGCAAGGAATTTCGACCGTGGCTTTTCCGGTTTCGACCTCGATCAGGGCGGTATTCGCCGAAATCGTGTCGCCTTCCTTCACCAGTACGTTGACGACGTCGCCGGAGTCGATGTTTTCGCCAAGGTTGGGAAGTTTAAAATCGATGGCCATAGAACAATTTAGGATTTGTGATTCTTGATTGGGGCTGCGATGCGAGTTGGAGTTCGTGAATCAAGAATCACGAACTCAAAATCGAACTAGATCGAAACGGGATTCGCCTTTTCCGGATCGATGCCGAGATCCTTAATCACTTGCGGCAGCTTCGCCTTGTCGAACTTCCCTTGCTTGGCGAGTTGCGTGAGGGCGGCCAGCGCCGTGCATTCGGCGTCGACTTCAAAATGACGACGTAGACGAGCGCGACGATCGCTGCGGCCGACGCCGTCGCAACCGAGCACATAGTAGTCGCCCGGCACCCACGGCTCGATCTGCTGCGCGACGAGGCGGACGTTGTCGCTCGTCGAGATGAACGGCCCGGTTTCGTCGGCCAAGATCGCCTCAAGATACGACTTCCGCGGCGTCTCGCCCGGGTGCAGCAAGTTCCAATGCTCGCAATCGTTCGCTTCGGTCCACAACGATTTGTAGCTGGTGACGCTATAGACGTTGCTGGAGACGCCGTACTTCTCCGCCAAGATCGTCTGCGCACCGAGCGCACAGCGGAGGATCGCGCCGCTGCCGAACAGCACGACCTTCGGCGCGCCGCTGCCTGCGTCGACCGAGGAGACTTTGTACATCCCCTTGATGATGCCTTCTTCGACTCCGGCGGGCATGGCCGGCATCTTGTAGTTTTCGTTGTGCAGCGTGATGTAGTACATCACTTCTTGGTTGCGCTCGTACATCTCACGCATGCCGTCCATGACGATCGTCGCTGTTTCGTAGGCGTAGGCCGGATCGTAGCAGCGGATGCCGGGGAAAGCCGAGGCAATGAGATGGCTGTGGCCGTCTTGGTGCTGCAGCCCTTCACCGTTGAGCGTCGTGCGGCCGGCGGTGCCTCCCATGAGGAAGCCCTTGCACTTCATGTCTTGCGCGAGCCAAATCGAATCGCCAATCCGTTGGAAGCCGAACATCGAGTAGTAGATGAAAATCGGAATCATGTTGATTCCGTGCGTCACATACGACGAGCCGGCTGCGATGAACGACGCCATCGAGCCGGCCTCGGTGATCCCCTCTTCAAGAATCTGGCCGTCTTTGGCTTCCTTGTAGTAGAGGAAGTTGTCGCTGTCGACCGGTTCGTAGAGCTGACCGGCGTGGGCATAGATACCGCACTGCGTGAAGAGCGGATCCATGCCGAACGTGCGTGACTCGTCGGGGACGATCGGCACGATGTACTTGCCGATGTTCTTGTCTTTCAAGAGCCGGCCGAAATGGTTGACGAAGGCCATCGTCGTCGAGACTTCGCGATCGTCGCTCGAGGTAAACGACGCGGCGAAGTCGGAGTTAGGCGGAATAATCGACTTCGGTCGCTCCTTCGAACGAATCGGCACCGGGCCGCCGAGCGCCTTGCGCCGCTCGCGGAGATATTTCATTTCCGGGCTATCTTCGGCGGGCTTGTAGAACGGCGCCTTGACGACGTCTTCATCCGAGATCGGAATGCCGAACCGGGAGCGGAACTGAATCAGCTCGTTCTCGTTGGCCTTTTTCTTGTTGTGAGCGATGTTGCGTCCTTCGCCCGCCTCGCCGAGTCCATAGCCCTTGATTGTCTTGGCCAGGATCACGGTCGGTTTGCCGTTTTTGTTTTCGGCGGCCCACTTGTAAGCGGCGTAGACCTTCTCCGGATCGTGACCGCCGCGACGGAGGCTGTTGAGCTTTTCGTCGCTCATATGCGACACCATCTCGAGCAGCTCGGGATTTTTGCCGAAGAAGTGCTCGCGCACGTAGGCACCGCCGCTGACGACGTACTTCTGATATTCACCGTCAACGACTTCGCCCATCCGTTCGACGAGCGCACCGGAGTGATCTTTCTCGAGCAGTGCGTCCCAGTCGTCGCCCCAGATGACTTTAATCACGTTCCAGCCGGCGCCGCGGAACGCACCTTCGAGTTCTTGGATGATCTTGCCGTTGCCGCGCACCGGACCGTCGAGCCGCTGCAGGTTGCAGTTAATCACAAAGATCAGGTTGTCGAGTTTTTCGCGCGAAGCGAGCGTGATCGCTCCGAGCGACTCGGGCTCATCGCATTCGCCGTCGCCGAGGAAGGCCCACACCTTCTGATTCGACGTGTCTTTGAGGCCGCGATCAGCGAGGTATTTGTTGAAGCGGGCTTGATAGATCGAATTGATCGGCCCAAGGCCCATGGAGACCGTCGGGAACTCCCAGAACTCCGGCATTAGCCACGGGTGCGGATAACTGGAAAGTCCGCCGCCCGGTGCGAGCTCATGCCGGAAGTTGACGAGCTGTTCTTCGGTCAGCCGACCTTCGAGGAACGCGCACGAGTACATGCCGGGCGAGGCGTGCCCTTGGAAGTAGACCTGATCGCCGTCGTAGCCGTCGCCTTTGCCGCGGAAGAAGTGGTTGTAACCGACTTCGTAGAGCGTAGCGCTGGAGGCGAAGGTGCTGATGTGTCCGCCGGGGCCGTCGGCACCGGTCTTGTTCGCGCGGACGACCATCGCCATTGCGTTCCACCGGATGATGCTCTTGATCCGGCGTTCGATTTCGCGATTGCCCGGGAACACCGGCTGCTTGTCAGCCGGGATCGTGTTGATGTACGGCGTGGTCGCGGAAAACGGCAACTCGACGCCGTGACGATGCGCGGCCACCGAGAGCTTCGACATCAGATACGCCACGCGCTCCGGGCCTTTGTTCTCCAACGCATATTGGAGCGACTCGAGCCATTCGGCGGTTTCAGCCGGATCGGAATCACCGCTGACCGGCGTATCTTCAACTTGCGACATCAGACGCTCCCGCAAAAGTACTTCGAACCGAGGCCTGCCTGACCGCTTCCGGCCGTCGGCAAAGCCTCGATATTATTTGCCGGCTGCGCGTGGCCGTAAAGGTCCAACTCCCGCATGCCAAGGCATTTACGTCAATTTTCAACTACCCGACGACACGGGCTAACAAACACTTCAGAAACCGTGGCGATTGCCGTTAGTGGCGCTCGCGACGCGGCTTATAGATTTCCGTGGCCGTACCGTGAAACACTTCCGCGCCAAACGCCACGGTTTCGCTAAGCGTGGGGTGCGGGTGGATCGAACGGGCGATGTCGTCGACCGTAGCTCCCATTTCGATGGCCAACACGGCTTCGCTGATCAAATCGCCGGCATTCGTGCCGACGATACCGACGCCGAGCACTCGTTCCGTCTCTGGATCAACAAGAAGCTTCGTCAGCCCTTCGGTGCGCCTAAGGCCTGCGCCTTACCGCTGGCCGCCCAGGGATAGGTGACGATGTCGACTTCGCGACCTTCTTTCTTAGACTGTTCTTCAGTGAGCCCGGCCCAGGCTACTTCCGGATCGGTGAACACGACGGCCGGAATGCACATGGCGTCGAACTGAGCCGCCGCGTCGCCGTGAATCACTTCGGCGGCCGTGCGACCTTCGTGCGACGCTTTGTGCGCGAGCATCGGTTCGCCGGCCACGTCGCCGATCGCGAAAATGTGCGGATCGGCCGTGCGTTGTTGCTTGTCGACTTTGACGAAGCCTTTCGGGTCGATCTCGACCTTTGTCGTTTCTAAGCCGAGGCCTTGGCTGACCGGCTTACGGCCGATCGACACCAGCACCCGGCTGAACGATTCAGTACGCTTTGCACCGTCTTGAGCTTCGAACGTCACGTCGACGTGCGTATCCTTGTTTTCCAAACCGGCGACTTTCGTGTTCAAATGAATACCGCCCGTGAAGAGCTTTTCAAGCCGCTTTTGCAGGGGCTTGGCCAAGTCGCGATCAGCCCCCATCAGGATGCCGGGCAATAATTCGACGACGCTGACCTTTGAGCCGAGGTTCGCGTAAACGGAGCCCATTTCCAGCCCGATGTAGCCGCCGCCCACCACGAGCAACGTCTCGGGAACGTCTTTCAGATCGAGCGCACCGGTCGAATCCATCACGCGATCCGTGCCGATGTCGAACGCCGGAATTTTGGCCGGAACGCTCCCAGTGGCGAGGATGCAATAGTCGAACGTCAACTTGTTGTCGCCGCCGGCGACCATTTCGCCTCCCTCGAGCCGTAACGTCGTCGAATTTTCGAACACGCCCTTGGCGTTGATCACGCGCACTTTGCGCTGCTTGGCAAGTTGCTTAAGGCCGCCGGAAAGCGTGCTGATCACCTTTTCTTTGCGGGCTCGCACGGCGTCTATGTTGATCTTGGGCTTCGCAAACTCCACGCCCCAGTCCGTCATCTCATGAGCTTCTTCAACTACGCGCACAACATGCAGCAAAGCCTTCGACGGAATGCAGCCGCGCAGCAAGCAGGTGCCGCCCAAACGCGGGTCGGCTTCGACGATCGTGGTCTCCATTCCCAAATCGGCGGACAAAAATGCCGCGGCATATCCGCCCGGACCACCGCCGAGCACGACCACGTGACTGTGCATGATCTACCTGAGAGACGTTGCGAACGAACGAGATGTGACCGACGCCGAGCCAAAAACTTCAGACCGCCGCGAAGCCTGCCCTGTTGCGGGCGATCGCGGGCCGCCGGAGTTTTGATGCCGCTCGGTCGGCAAAAGTTGCCCAGCTTACATCGGCCGGGAAGTCCCGCATCTTAATCCGTATCGACGACGATCGACCAGGGGGCTCGCTTGGGTTACGGCAATGGAATGGGCGAGCCCGATTCTAACTATTACGCGGGCTGATAAACGCGATCGCCTAGGACTTTCGTCAGCGGATCGGCTGATTCGGCGCAGAAGCCCAAATGCAAGTGCCGCCGCCATCCTTCGGCGTACGTCAACTTGCCGCCCGTCAGATTGCCCACCTCGCGCATAAGCTCTTGCATCGAGTGCAAGTACGAATCCATTCCTTGGCTTTGATCGAGCCAAAGCTTTTGGCTTCTGTGGGCCGCGAGCATTTCGGTCTTGAGTGACATCTTCGAGGCAACGTCGACAAACAACTTCGGTCGGATCGGCCCGTAGAGCGGATCACAATTGCCGTGCGGCTGCGCGTGGTAGACCGTGACATCGTGAAAGTATGCTGGCGTCGGAGGATCGCACGGATAGTTCGGCATACAGCGAGCGAAGGCCGCCGTCGTCGCAAGTCGGCAGGTATTCGTATGGTCTTCCATATAGTCGACCGGCGAGTGCGTCAGCACGATCTCCGGCCGCACTTCGCGAACCACCGCGGTGAGCTTGCGCAACGTCGGACGATCGTACATCACCTCCATGTCATCAGCGATGCTCTCGTGAAACGTAAAGCCCGCGATGCGGCAAGCTTCGACGGCTTCCTCGCGACGCATTGCGATGAGTTCGTCACGGCCGTAAACCGTCGATCCGCAGCAGCCGTTGGCGACGTTCATGTAGTGAACGTCGTAGCCGGCATCTTTGAGCAGCGAAAGCGTACCGGCCATCACGATTTCGATATCGTCGGGATGGGCGGCAATGGCAAACACAGACGGCATGTCGACCGGCTCCGGTGGAACGAAAGTCCGAAACAATCTCGCTTGGACGAAGACAATATCTCTAGTTGAGTACGAACCACAGCGCGACGGCGCCTACGACGAGTACGCACGCCACGCCCACGCCCAACTGTCGACGGGAAAACCACGGCTTTCGGCCTTCGGCGACATTCACTTGTCGAGCGGGCGCGGTTTCAACCCGAATGGCCACCGGCTCGATCACGTCGAGGCTCATCGCGGCGTGGCCGATTGGGTCATGTCCTATCGCACTTTGCTTAGGCTCGCTAGAGTCACGCCCCAGTAATCGATCGAGCGAGGCCATCACTTCCGCCATTGTTTGCACCCGATCGTCCGCCTTCTTGGCGATCATTTTCCGGTATAGATCCTCCAAGCCGGAGGAAATTTGCGATTCACAGGCTTTTGCGAGCGAAGGCCGCGGCGAGCTGCGATGCATCATGATCCGCTCAACGATTCCTTTCGCCTCATACAGCTTCTTGCCGGTCAACAAAAACCATAGCGTGCAGCCCAAGCTGTAAATATCGGAGCGAGTATCGGCCGACCTCGTATTGGCCGCTTGCTCCGGGCTCATGTAGTCGACCGTGCCGATCATTTCTCCGGTGGCCGTGAGAGTGTCGCTCCCTTCTTCAAAGCGAACCAAACCGAGATCAAGCAACCTCACCACGCCGGCCGAATCGTAAAGCAGGTTTCTTGGTTTGACGTCGCGGTGAATCACGCCGAGCTTGTGGGCGTAGTCGAGGGCTGCGGCGGTCTGCCGAATGGCTTCCATCGCCTTTTCGGGCGGCAGTGGACCGGAATTCTTCACGATTGTCGCGAGGTCGGCCCCGTCGACATACTCCATCACGAGGTAATGCTGACCGTTGAACTCGCCGGCATCGAAAGCCCGCACGATATTCGGATGCGCGAGCTTACCCGCAGCTTCCACCTCGCGGCGGAAACGCTTCACGGCGTTTTTGTCTTTCGAGCGCACGGCATTCAAGACTTTGATGGCCGTCGGTCGGCCCGACAACTTGTGCCGCGCCTTGAATACGGCCCCCGAAGCCCCGACGCCAAGCTGCGACTCCAGCAAATAGTTGCCGAACGTCAAAGCGCCGGCCTTACCTTGCAGGAGCACTTGAGCTTGGTAAGCCGTGACTTTGCCGTCGTCCGCGAGGGCTTGCACAAACGCGGCGGCGTCGCGAGGACGTCGCGCAGCGGGCAATGCGGTGAACCACGCCTTTAGCTCTTCGGCGCTAATCAATCCCGCCTCGATCGCGCCTTTTCCGATCTGCTCAAGCGACGGCGTCGCGGCCTTGGGTTCGACGGGAGAATTGCTCATGATGCGACGATTGTAATCACGGTGCCGAATCGGTAGTAGGGTGGGCAAACACGAAGCTCGCGCCGAGTCGATTTGCTGGAAATCGCCGAGCACTTTCGCCACAATAGGCACCGTTTTGACTTGCCCCCGCACTGGGACGGCTCCATGCAATTGACTGATTACGTGCGCTCGATTCCGGATTTCCCCAAGCCGGGAATTCTCTTTCGCGACATCACCCCGCTCTTGGCTCACGGCCCGGCGTTTCAACACTGCATACGTCAACTGGCCGATCACTATCGCAGCCGCGGCATTGACGTGGTCGGCGCCGCCGAAGCGCGCGGGTTCATCTTTGCGGCACCTTTGGCGGTGGAACTCGGCGTCGGCTTCGTGCCGTTTCGCAAGCCGGGCAAACTGCCGTTCGACACGCACGCGTTTCACTACGAACTTGAGTACGGCACCGACTCTCTCGAAGTCCACAAGGACGGCTTCTCCGCTGGCCAGAACGTACTGCTCGTTGACGACCTCTTGGCAACCGGCGGCACGATGGCGGCCTGCTGCAAGCTCGTGGAAAACAGCGGTGCGAAGGTTTCGAGCTGCGCGTTCGTCATTGAGCTCACGTCGCTTGGCGGCAAACGCGTGCTCACGCCGCATGATACGTTCAGCTTGCTCCGGTACGAGTAGCTCGAATTCGCGGAAACTCGGCGACGAGCACTGCGGCCAAATCGCCAATCATCCTCGTCGACGTTTTGCTTCTTCTCCTCAGTTCCTAGCGCCTATCTCATGATTCGCATCGGTATCGTCGGCTGCGGCCGAATTCTTGCCGCCCACCTGCGAGGCTATCGCCTCTTGCGCGAGGCCGGATTCGACGGCTTTCAGATCACGGCTCTCTGTGCTCGCAAATACGATGACGCGGCGATGTACGTCGCGCGCGGTTCCGGTCCGCCGCAACGTCCGGCCTGCAGCGACCTGCCGGGGGATCCGTTGGCGATCGGCGACGAGTATCTCAGCGACTTCCAACCGGGCGTCGAAGTGAAACTCTACACGGATTACCGCGAAATGATCGCCGACGGACCGATCGACGCCGTCAACGACTTTTCCACGCACGCACTGCACCATCAGGTCGCCGCCGCAAGTTTCGCGGCCGGAAAACACGTGATGACACAAAAGCCTCTGGCCGTCACCGTGGCCGCTGCCCGACGCATGTGCGTCGAAGCGGAACGCCGCCGGCTGACGTTCGGCGTCTTCGAAAACTTTCGCTACGCTCCGATCACCCGACAACTCCGCTGGGCGTTCGAGTCGGGTACAGCCGGCCAATTGCAACTTTTTCTCCTCGGCTATGCCGGGGTTTGGTGGGCACCCGATCAAATCGTCGCGCAAACTCCGTGGCGGCACGTGCGCGACGAAGCCGGCGGCATCAGTCTCGATTTGGGTGTCCATTTCTTGCATCAGTTCCGCTACATTGCCGGCGACATTCGCACGATGAGCGCTCAGACGGCGATCCTCGAACCGCGCCGCTATACGAGAGATGCGGCCGGCAACATCACGGCCGAACAAGCCTGCGATGCTGACGACACGTTCGTCGCTCAATTGGAAACAACACGTGGTGTGCTCGGCAGCCTTTATGCAAGTTGGGGCGGTCATGGCACGGCCACGCGCTCCGGCGAAGGCACGGTGTTTTACGGCTCGCGCGGTCGCATCACGGGCGACGAGCTCACGCTCGACGGCGGCGCAGTGGCAAACTTTCCGATCTTTACCAAGAGCAAGCCGATCCGACGATGCGCGAGCGGCAGTTTCCACGAGGCGTCACAGACAGCTTCGCCTTAGCCCAACTTGATTGGCTCCGCGCAGTCGAGCAGGGCTCACAGCCGGAGACCTCCGGTCGCGAAGGGCTCGCCGATCTGGCGGCGGCCTACGCCATTCTTGAATCGGCTTATGCCGGTCGTGCCGTTTCTATCGACGATGTAGCCTCAGGCCGATTGCGCGAGTTCCAAAAGCCGCTCGACGAACGCTTTGGGCTTTTGGCCGACTAAGCCCCGCTCTGCGATTCGCAAAATCGCTCCGTTTTCTTTGGCGTGCCTCCATACGCGCGACCTACTATGGATTAGTTTCGCCAGTTTACGCATTTTGCGATTGTCGTAGGGGTTAACGTCCATGAAGTCGTATCTGTTTGCTTTGGCAACGTTCTGCTTGTCGGCCATGGCCGCCATGCCTGCGACGGCGGAAGAAGCCGTCCGCAACTACGGTTCCACGCAACTTGAATCGCCGGTCGAAGCCGGCAATTCGGCCGCTCCGACGGTCGTTGCCTTCGGCCATCATCGCCGCGGCTGCTGCGGAAATCCCGGCTACGGCGCCGGTTACGCCGGAAACTACGGCGCTTTCGACGCCCGCCGTCTACAACGCTTACTCGACCTATCAACCGTACACGAACTACTCGTCGTACTACCCGGGCTCGGGCAACTATGCCTACATGACGCCGAACCCGTACGGCTACTATCAAAACGGCTGGATCTGGGGCTCGTCGGGCAGCACCTACGGTCGCCCGTTCCCGGTTTGGAACTCGCCGTCGGGCGTCTACGACTATCGCTACCTCGGTTGGGGCGGCTACGGTTGGGGCGGCTGGGGCGGCACCGGCCCTGCAGGCTGGGGTTACCAAGGCGGCTTCTACTGGTAAGCCAAAGCCGGTTGGGGGAAATCGAAAATCAAAAGGCGGCGGGCCTAGACGGGCCCGCCGTTTTCGTTTTCCTAACTCTCGGTTCGGACCAGTCGCTGCGACCGCCGATAACTCTTGCAGATGCAACTCTGCCGGCAGTCGGAAGGCCCGCTATGAAGACCGTTTACGTCGCCGCCGCACTTACAGCTTCGCTCTTCGTCGCCACGACGGCAGAAGCCAAGTATCCCGTGCTTTCACAAATGACGCGCGTCGCCGACGGTCCGTATCAACCGGAGGTGCGTCGCTATGTAGTCGTCGACCCGATCTCGCCGCCGGCCGGTCACGGCATGGCCGGTGATTCGGCTCACGGGCACACCGCAGGTCATGCGAGCCATTTTGCGCGAAGCCAACCGGAAGTTTGGCGTCGTTACGATTTGCCGACGCCCGTCTATCCGTACGGTTGGTTCGGGGCTCGTCCGGCAAATGGCCGAAGTGTTCGCGGCAGCTACTACGACGATTACGAACAGACGACGATCTTCCGCGGACGTTGATACACGCCGCGATTAGCGTCCCAAGCCGAAATAGAACGCGAAGTTCTGAATATTGTCGCCAGTGGCATGTGCGACCGGCACCGCGAAGTCGAGTGCGATCGGCGCCGGACCAAGGGCCGGCACGGTGATCCGCAAGCCGAAGCCGGGGGCAACGCGGAAGTTGTCGGCTTTGCATTTCGATCTTCTCTTCGACGGTACCGAAGTCGCAGAAGACGACGCCGCGAATCATGTCGTCGGCCGTGACCGAGAACATGTATTCGACGGTGTTGAGCCATTGGAACTGACCGCCGACGTTCACGTTCTGCACGACCGGACCGACGCCGCGGAAATTGAAACCGCGCATCGAGGAGAAACCGCCCGCGAAATAGTTTTCAAAGATCGGCGTGTCGGAGCCGGTGAATCCGACGACGGACTGCAAGGTGAGCACTTGCCGGCCGGAGCCGTCGGGCCGTTCGCCCAAGAGGAAGTGCTGGCGAGCGTCGATCGTTCCTCGCGGGAACGTATAAGTGCCGAAGCCCATATCGAAGCCCAGCGCAATGCGGTGACCTTCGGTGGCGATGAACGTGCTGTCGCGCGTATCGTGAACGATCTGGTTTTCCCAGACAAATAAGCTGCTGTCGCCGAGCACGGCGGCCAACTGCGGCGGCGTCGGAATGGTCGGCTGTTCGACGCCGACTTGCTCCATTCGAACCGCGGTGCTCACCGACAAGTCGGGCACATACGGAAACTGATAACCGACGCCGATGCGACCGCCGAGACGATCTTCGAGCCAATCGCGATAATAGCGTTGGAAGTAGTAGGCGCTGGCGCTGAAGCTCACGCGAGTGTCAAACAGGTACGGCTGCCGGAAGAGGAACGAATACCGCGAAACTTGGCTGCCCGGCACCGCTTCGATACGTACTTGTTGTCCGGCGCCACGGAAGGCGCGGCCTTCGATAGACTTGCGCCACGACGTCGGGAGCCGCAGCAGGTCGGCGTTCTGTTCATCGAGCACGATCGAGCCCAACACGCCGGCGTTTGAGTTGACGCCCACACCGAGCATAAATCGACCGGTTTGGGCCTCAGCGACTTGCGGAATGATCGTCAAATCGCGAGTGGCCGGCTCCATCGGCCCGAACACGGGCGTGGGATTCTGATTGAAGAGGTCGTTGCCGCTCGAGTACCCGTTGGGCGCGGCTCAGCGCCGATTGCCGGCGGAGCGTATGGCGTACCTTGGCCGGCAAACGACTGCTGCGGCACCGGCGCGAGAGGCCCGGCCGCACCGTAGTTTTGCGGCGGCGTGGTGTTGCCGGGATAAGAGTACGTCGGCGTTCCGTACGTCGGCGGTTGCGGGGCTGCCGGAGCGCTCGAATAGCCCGGAGCCGGCGTGGTGTACTGCGTAGGAATCGTGCCTGCCGGCGGATAAGTCGATGCGGCCGCCGTACCGGGACTTGTTGCGCCCAGCGGCATTTGGCCGTAGCTCGGCGTCGATCCGTAGGGCGAACCTTGCAGCGGGCTCTGACCGCTCACGACGAGCCCTTCTTGATCGAGGGCTTGCTGAGCGTATTGGTCGAACGCCGAAGGTTCGCCGCTCGCCCAAGGTGCTGGCGAGCCGACAAATTGCGTCGGCAGTTCTTGTGACGGCGCGGCGGCTTCAGAAGGCACAAACTGCGTGACGTATGAATCGGCGGCACGCGCAAAACTTTGAGCGCCGACTTGCGCCACGGTCATCCATTCTTGCGGCGGATTAGCGGCATAGCGACGCCGACCGGTCCAGTATGGATTTCCGTCGAGCGAAGTTTCGTTAAGCGGAGCAAATAGCGGCGGCCGAGCCGGTTGCGGCCGTGCGCCTTCGGCATTCGGTGCGGAGAACGGAATCGGTCCTCGTTGCCAAACCGGCGTCGGCTGTTGCTCCGCTTCAAGCGTGCCGTCGATTGTGACGTCAAGCACTCGATCGCCCTGAACGTCAACTTGCGGGATGCTGTAAACCATCGGCGGACGCGGCGATGCGTTATCCGGGCTTTGGCCGCGAGCCGTGCCGCCCTTGTCTTTCTCCGCCGTGAGGATGTCGTCCCCTTCCGGCACTTCCCAGGTGATTTTCGGTACGGTGCCGGTGGCCGGATCGTTCTTGAATAAACCCGAAGCTTTCAATCGGCGTTCGCTGTCGCGAATCTTCCGCGTGTCGACGATGTCGCCCGGCCGCAACTCCACGCGGTTGAGCACCGTGTTAATACGGGTGTGAGGATCGTCGCCTTCAATGCGAACATTCACGCGACCGACGCGATACCGATCGCCTTCTTCAATCTGGTAGACCAAATCCAATTCGCCCGGTTCTTCCAGGAACCGCGGATCGGCCTGAACATTACAAAACACGTAGCCGATGGCTCCGTAGTGATCCTGCAGCGACGAGATATCGCGAACCATCGCCCCTTGATCGAAGAAGAGCCCGTTCTTGAGCTTAAGCTTCTCGTCGAGGACCGTGGTTTCGAATTGCTTGTTACCCAGAATCGAAACGTTGCGAACTTTGTAGCGTTGTCCTTCGTTGATGACGAATCGCAACGTCGCCCAACGGCTTCCTTCGTCGAACTCAATCTCACGGCCGATCTTGGCTCCGAAGAACCCGAGACCACGGTAATAAGCCGTAAGCTTGTTGACGTCTTCGTCGATCTTGTCGTAGTCGACTTCGCCTTTGAAGAGGTACAAAATCGGCGGTCGGCTGCCGATTTGCGTCTTCAGCCGGCCATCGTCGGCGATAGTGTTCCCTTCGAACTCGATGTCGTAGATCTTGAGCTTCGGCCCTTCGGTGATTTTGAACACCGCACCGCGATCACCCGGCTTGTTTCCTTCGAGCGTGACGACTCGGGCCTTGGAAAAGCCCTTGCTCTTATAATGCTCTTCCAGCTTGCGGCGGGCTTCGTCAACCATATACGGATCGATTGAATCGCCGACCTTGATCCCCGAGTTCTTCTCAAGCGTGCTGCGTTTAAGGGTCGAGCCGAGATACTTCACGTAGGCGAGCGTCGGCCGTTCTACGACCTGAAACACGACCACGACCCCTTCAGGGACACGCTGGTAGGTGGTGTTGACGTTGACGAACATTCGCGACTTCGTCAGTCGACGCACGTCTTCTTCGACGACGTCGGTACTATAAGCTCGACCGGCCCGGGTTTGGATGTGCGGGGCGATGCGATGCAGCGGCACCGCTTTGTTGCCGTCGACGCGAACGTCGACCACCATCTCTTCCGTCTTCGACGACGTTGGTTGCGGCAATAATTCGGTCGACGGCAGCGACTCCTGGCCGAATGTCGCAGCCGCGCACCAAGTGCATGCCAGCGCTGCGACGATCGTCCGTGCGCAACGCGACCGAAGACGGAGCGAACGTCGACCATAAGGCGAGTTCCGTGCACGAAAGGGCGGACCGATGTGTGTTGCGGACGAGGTGATTCGGCGGCCGAAGCTCGAGTGATGTGACCTGCGAATGGCTCGCAAGTTTCGAAGGTTCGCTTGGCGAATAGCCGGGCGATTTCGAACGTGAACTTCGGTGCGCCGGAAATGGCCGGGAACAAATAGCCGAAGCCTGAAAAGGAGACAAGGCGACTTCGCGTCGACGACGAGAATTCCCTTAACAATTCGTCAGTTACGTCGATCGTGATCGCGACGATGTGTCGCCAGCGCAGCGACTGCCGGCAAGCTTGCGAGTTCGCTACTCTCCGTGCTTTTGCAAATCGGTCCAGTTCGGAAGTTCTGCAGCTTCGCGAAACAGCAAGCAGCGGTTCGCCGGCACGTCACGAAAGGTGGCGGAAAATCGTGCGTTATCGAGCTTTTCGTCCGTGATGTTGCGAATCGCAATCAGCCGCACTTGATCTTGGTGACGTCGGGCCAATTCGCCGTAGACTTCAGGGTCTTGCTCGCCGGAATCGCCGACGAAGACGAATTTGCGGCCGGGAAATGCCGTCAGCAGTTTTTCGATCTGCTCAATCTTGAACGCCTGTGGCGATGCGAGCATCGCTCGGGCCGAGCCGTCTTGCAGTCGGAACGAACGCAGCTGAAAGGTGCCTTCCGGGAACTGCGTCTCGTTGCAAAACTCCGCCAGCGCCGGATAGAGTTGCCACGGGCTGCCGGAAACATAGTGCACTACGGCGCCGCCGTCGCTCCAACCGCGATATGCCGCGGCCATCCCGTCAACTGCCGTGAACTTCCTCAAAAAGGTGTTCCGCATCAGCTCGGCCTTGTCGAGCACGTTGCTCCGTTTGATCGTGTCATCAATATCGGAAACAACGCTCCATCCTTCACGGCCAATCATGTGAACTCGGCCGTGGAACGAACGGGGATCACCGCGCGGTACGTCTAACGAATAGCGAAGGACAAACGAGTCCTTACCGGGCGCGAGGCCTTGGCGGGCAAGATCGGCGGTCGGTAGAGTGATCTCGGTCCGAAAATGCCCGTTGGCCTCGGAAGCCGAAAGACCCGATTCATGCGACGCGATGGTTGCAACCAGCTCTTGGCCGCGCTCGTTGTCGACAAGAAACATGGCCGCACGACTGCGGAACACGGGCGACACTCGTTCCTGCTCGGTGAGCGTGACGCCGAACGAGAGTTGCGACAGGACGTCATCGCGCCATTTCGAATCAGTTTCCGGCTCGAAGATCCAGCCGTGAACCGAAAACGTCGTCGTCTCCGTCGCCGGCCCGAATGCCGCAAACGTGGGAAACAGTACGACCTCTTCGTCGCGACTCAAGTCATTGGCCGCGGCCAATGCGGCAATTCCGACGCCTACGCCGATCGCCGCAATTCGCAACAACATGCGAGAGACCTCCGTGATTTGGTCCGGAAGTCCTCAATTGACCAGCGACGCCGGCCGCAAACAAGGCGAGTTTCGGCCGGCGGCGGGCATCGCGTTGGCGAAGTTTACCGGCAGTCGTTAAGGTGGCGAGAGTCGCCGGCAAGGTCCGGCTGCAGGTCTCCTACCGGCGAGGCAACTTCATGAACGAGTCGCTCGTCACCGTTCGCACGTTTCGCTTTTCAGCGGAAGCCGAGCTTTGCCGCGCATTGCTGGAAAGCGAAGGCATCACCTGTTTTCTCTACGACGACGCCGTCGTGCAGATGGATTGGTTCCTCGGCAACGCCGTCGGCTACGTCAAACTGAAAGTGCCGGCCAACGAAGCAACTCGTGCGACCGAACTGCTGCAACAGATTCCCGAAGGCAATTCGTCGACGACCTCAGGCGACGAAGATGCCCCGGAAACAACCGTCTGCCTCTCGTGCCAAGCGGCGATGCCTGACGGCGTTGATCGTTGCCCGGTTTGCGGCTGGTCGTACTCCGACGACGGCGACCAATAGCCGCCGTTTTTCTGGTTTGCGACCAGGGGATACCGCGGCTAGCCTTGCAATCCGGCCGCGAGGCGAGCCAGCGCCTCAGTTTCAATTTGACGCACTCGTTCGCGAGTCAGGCCGAGAATTTCGCCGATCTCTTTCAGCGTGCGCGGCTGGTTGTCTTCCAACCCGAACCGCATGCGGAGAATCGTCGCTTCGCGAGTCTCCATGGTTTCGAGCATGCGCATGATGTGCGTCATGTCGTCCCCTTCCACCATCTCCAGCTCGGGGCTCTTGCACCGTTCGTCGGTGACCATTTCGCCGAGCGACCAACCGTTCTCCGCCTGATCAGTTTGCGGCGTCTGGTTGTAGATGTGGATCGCCTTCTTGATGATCGAAAGCTTTTTACGGGGCAGCCCGAGCACGCGGGCCACTTCTTCGGGGGTCGGTCCGCGTCCGAGTTCTTCGGTCAGGCGCACGGTCGCTCGGCGCCACTTACTGAGAAGCTCGACCATATACGCCGGAATACGAATCGTCTTAGCGGAGTTGATCAAAGCCCGCTTGATCGATTGTTTGATCCAATAACTGGCGTACGTGCTGAATCGCGTGCCGACCCCCGGATCGAAACCTTCCACCGCCCGCAGCAATCCGAGGTTGCCTTCTTCGATGAGATCCTGCAAGGCGAGGCCTTTACCGGTGTAACCGCGAGCGATGTTCACGACCAATCGCAGGTTGGCCCGCACCATCCGGTCGCGTGCTCGTAAGTCGCCCTCCGCGATGGCCCGCGCGAGCTGTTGCTCGTCTTCGGCGGTGAGCAGGGCCGTTTCATTGATTTCGCGGAGATAGGTTTCCAGCGGCGACTGAACGGCGGCGCTGGTACGACGACGGGTTTTCATCGGTAGACTGCTTCCTCGTCCGAATCGAGCGACCACAACGCCGCGCGGGGTCCGCCTGCTGCTTAAGCGGGGCCGCGCGTCGTGCCGGAACGGTACGCCCGTCGGGTTACGGGGGAATGGAAAGGTTCGCCGAAGCGATAGCGTTTATCAGGACAGAGAATGCTATCGTCGAGGCTGCCGGCATTTCTATAAACGGGCGAAAATACACCCGATACGCACGGTTGTAACCGCGCCGCACGTTGTGTTCGTCGTGAGCGTGATACCCGACGCGCGCGTCATGCTCGACGTGACGATTGTGCTCGGCGCGCCCGCGGCCGACGATCGCGCGGGCCGATGCATTTCTGCTCGGCTCGGTAAATGAAACAACCCCGCCGAGCCGGTGCTCGACGGGGTTGTGATCGTTCTGACGATTGTGACGAACTCGGAGTTCGTCAGCCGTTGCAGCGTCGGCGATCAAGCCGCCGACGCTCGTACGGCAAGACACTTAGCCGCTGGTCTTGAAGAGCGGGCCGCTTTCGCCGACGCCGCCCTTCAGTTCCGACGGGTCCATCTTGGGCGACGTGGTCGTCGTCGAAGCGCCTTCTTCCGGCTGGTCGCCGAGGTCTTCGTTCGCCCAATCGACGCGCTTACGCGACAAGCCGATCTTCCGCTCGTCCGTGTCCACGCGAAGGATCTTCACTTCGATTTCGTCGCCGACCTTCACCACGTCTTCCGGGTTCTCGACCTTTTGGTCCGAGAGTTCCGAAATGTGGAGCAGGCCTTCGAGGCCGTTTTCCAGGCCGACGAACACGCCGAAGTTGGTCAACTTCGTGACGGTGCCCTTCACGACTTGGCCCGGCTGATACTTGCCCGGGATGTCCGTCGCCCAAGGATCGTCTTGCAGTTGCTTCAAGCCGAGCGCGATGCGGCGACGTTGTTGGTCGACCGAGATCACGCGGCACTCGAGCTTCTGGCCCTTCTCGACCATTTCGCTCGGGTGCGAAATCTTGCGAGTCCAAGACATGTCGCTGACGTGCAGCAACCCGTCGATGCCTTCTTCGATTTCGATGAAGGCGCCGTAGTTGGTGAGGTTGCGCACGGTGCCGGTGACCATCGTGCCCGGCGGATAACGATCGGCGACCTTGTCCCAGGGGTTGTCCTGGGTTTGCTTCATGCCGAGCGAAATCTCTTGCTTTTCCTTGTTGATGCCGAGCACGACGACTTCGATTTCGTCGCCGATGTGCACCAACTCGTTCGGATGGCTGATCCGCTTGGTCCACGACATTTCGCTGATGTGAACCAAACCTTCGATGCCTTCTTCCAGCTTGACGAAGGCGCCGTAAGACATGACGTTGACAACTTCGCCCTTGTGCCGGCTTCCCACAGGGTAGCGATCGGCCACGTGTTCCCACGGGCTCGGTTGCTTCTGCTTGAGGCCCAGCGCGATCTTCTTCTTCTCAAGGTCGATGTGCAGAACGACCACTTCGATTTCTTGGTCGATTTGCACCATTTCGCTCGGGTGACCTATGCGGCCCCAGCTCATGTCGGTGATGTGCAACAGGCCGTCCAAGCCGCCCAGGTCGACGAACGCGCCGAACTCGGCGATGTTCTTGACGACGCCCTTGCGCAACTGGCCGACTTGCAATTCGGCCAACAAAGCCTTTTGCTTGACTTCGCGCTCGCTCTCGATGAGCGCGCGGCGGCTGACGACGATATTGCGGCGATCGCTGTCGATCTTGAGCACGAGGCACTGGATCGTGCGGCCGATGTAGTCGCCGATGTCGGCCGGACGACGAATGTCGACCTGGCTGGCCGGCAAGAAGACGTTGACGCCGTTGACGTCGACGAGCAAGCCGCCCTTGATTTTGCGGGTCGCCACGCCGGTGACCACGTCGCCTTCCTTCAGCGACTTCATCACCTTTTCCCAGATCAGAATCTTCTCGGCCTTCCGCTTCGAGAGCTGGATCAGGCCGGCATCTTCCGAACCGGGCTGGCTTTCATCAACTTCTTCGATGAGGACCGTCACTTCTTGACCGACGGCCGGCGGTTCGTCTTCTTCGCCCCATTCGTTGAGCGGGATGGAGCCTTCGCTCTTATAGCCGACGTCGACGAGCACCCAGTCCCCTTCGACGCGGAGAATCTTACCGGTGGTGATTTTGTTTTGGCCGAGTTGGGCCGTGCCCTGGTCTTCCCAATCCATCGGGTTGGTGCTTTCCAACGCCTGCTGGAGTTCGGATTCCCAAGACTGTTCGTTGAGGTCGAGACCTCGGATCAGATTACGATTGACCATGAAAAAAACTGACACACTACGGACACACTCCCTCGCTCCGCTCATCACACGACGAGCTTCCGGAAGTCGAGAGCAAACCGCTAATCTAGCAAAGACTTAGGACTGCAACAAGGGAAAACGAAGCACCGAATCTGGGGGCTCTGCGAAATTCTCGCCCGCTCTCAACTGCCCAATTCGCGTATTTCAAATCATTCTCCGGCGGACACGGCCATTGCCGTATTAAAGAACCGGAATCAGGAACCACAGATGAACGCGGATGAACGCAGATAGAAGACAGCAATGAGTAACCAAAGCCTGTGGGGAACGCCCTCCGCGGCGTTCCAAGAATCGGGTACTCGCGGCACGGAACGCCACAGAGGGCGTTCCCAAAAAACTCTATCTTTCCAATCCCCGGCATCCCCGTCTTCATCCCCCGATCCCCCACTCCGTCTCTGCGCGCACCGCGAGACACCGTGAACATCGTTCCGCAAGAAAAAGTTCGTGACGAGACGTTCGGGGGTACCGCAAGCGAAAAGAAACAGAACACGAGCGCTTCGGCCCAGGTAGGAACCGGGGAAGAGGAGGAGCGAACGCCGCCTTGTCGTCAGTGAAGTGACGAAGTTCAGGTTTCAGCGTGCTCCGGCTCTTCGTCCGGCTCTGGCGAACGTCTCGTCACCGGGTCTGCCCGCATTTGCCGCGAAGGTTACCCTTCGGCTGTTAAATGGCCGCATTTCGCGACGGCGTCTCTGTCGGACGTCGACTTGGTCTACTCGCTTCCTTCGACCTACCGGGAAGCCGGAGCTTCCCGTTCGCCGAGCAGATTCGCAATCTCCTCGCAGCTTGTGAGACACCCGCACAAGCCGTGTCCGACACCCGTAGCCGCGGACTAGATCGCGTGTTTCCCCGAGCGCCGGCAGTTCCCTCCGGCGTGCTCTCGAGACTATCTCACCGACCTTCGAACGAGTCCGCGGTACGCAGGCGGCGTATCGGAGCGACCGTCGCGGCGAGTCGCCGCAGGGGCGAGCTTATGTCCGTCGCAACTCGGTTCCGAGGAACGCACGGGCAGCTTCGCAGAGCGCGCAACAGATTTCAAACCAACTTTCGGCCGGCGGTATTCACCCCTCACAAGCCGGCCAAAAATGCGTTTGACTCGCAACGTCAAACAGTCGCCTGCAACGAACAGAAACGTCGCAGCGATCAACCGTGTTGATCAATCGCGCACCGCAACTTCGGCGATGACAGCCCATCGAAGCGCGTGCAACAGCAAACCGACTGCAGACCGTTACTTCTTAGAATTTAGTTCACCGAGCATTTCCACGAGCGCGTCGACCATTTTCACCGAGGCGTCGAGCTGCACCTTATTGACGCCGATCCAAGTTTCGTAGCCGCCGAGCCGATGCTGCTCTGGGGTCGGCAGATAGCCGTGCGAACCGTTGGCGATGGAGATATTCATCAGCGGCTGGATTGGACTGCGTCGTTTGAGTTCCAGGCCGATCTCCGCAAAGACTTCGAACGGCATTGCGGCGACGGCCAAATCGCCGATGCGGTGTGCCTGAACGACGACGTCAATAGTCGGCGGTATCTCCGACGACGCGTAGGCGAGCACGGTGCCGTAGGTGCTATAGCGGCTGGTGCTCATCGGTTTGATCTTCTTGGCTTTCACGGCCTCCGCCCATTCGATCTCCGCTTTCGTGGGGTAGCGACGATTGAACGTGAGCGTGCGTTGCACCGAGGTGAGCTTCACGTGATCGTGCCACATGAGCGTCCGGTGAACTTCGAGCACCTTCGCCGCACATAAATCCGCCACCTCTTGCAGCTTCTCGTACGGTTTATACCGCTTCGTCGGCAGCGGGCCTCGCTTTGCCAATTCTTCGTCGGAATAGCGAGCGAGATTGTTCACGTCGCCGCTCGTACCGTTGGCCATGATGCCGACAAACGGCGGGTTCTGCCCGTCGGCTCCCAACAATTGCCCGATGCGATCGGCAAAGGCCGCGAAGTAATCGGCCGAGATCGTCGCCGGGGCAATCCCGCCCACGTAATGCAGCCCGTACGAGGCCAGCAGCGCGATCGGTTTTCCGGAGGGCGACTGCACGGAGAGGAACGTGATCTGAGGATCGACGGGGCCGGCGGGGTTAAGCAAACCGCTGTAACCGGGGTTTGTATCAACCTGCTCGATATTGTCGTGAGCGCCATAGATCGGGCCGCGTGACGCCTTCAGGAACCAGCGGCGATTGAAAACCTGCGTCGGTTCTTCGGCGATGCCCCACGCGATCCGCGCCGGTTCAAGTTGGTTTACGGCCCGCAACACGCCGTCGGCGATCCGCCGCGTCAGCAGTGAACGGTAATCGAGATGCGGTTCGCCTTCATGCTCCGGCGTACGAGCACCGTCGGAGGTGTGCGTGTGCGTGGCCGAAACAAGCACGCACTCCGGCGGAATGCCGGTCGTCTGCCGAATGATCTGTTTCGCGTTTTCAACAACCTCGGCCGAAATGTGCCGCAGGTCGCAAACGACGAGCGCCAATTTCGCCTCGCCGTCGTCGAGCACGAGACACCGAGCGTGCAATTCATCATGCACATGCGTCGCCTCCGGCCGGCTGGAGCGAGCATTCCGCGACGAACCGAGCGCCGGCGTAATATTGCTCGTCGCCGCACCCGCACGAAACACGGGTTTGTCCGGCGCCGCAGCAAGGGCACGAACTTGCGAGGCGAGTACGAGGCCCACGATCACAATGACGAAATGACGTCGGACGTACATGGAGTTTCGCCGGCGAGTCGAGTTGAAGATGAAAGAGCGAAGGTTCATCGTATTCCAACCGGGCGTGCTATGCTTCACGATTGTCGATCTCGCGAAGAAACGGCCGGGCTCCGAAGACTACGACGATGAGCAAACGGGCGATGAGCAAACGAAATCAATCGACAGGGCCCAAGACGGTATGGCTCGTCGGGTTCACGTGCCTCACGTTCGTCGGTTGCCCGATCGGAACGGTCCCGACCAGCGCCGTCACGCCTTCGGCCATGACGGAAACGAGCGTCCGTGTCGGAATTTATGCTCACCAACACGGCGCACTGCCGCCGAACCTGAACGCAGCCTGGCGGCAAGAACCGGCTACGCCAACCGGACGACCGACGCCTGGAATCAGCCGCTCAATTACACAACGAACCCCGACCGAACCTTCACGCTAACCAGCCTCGGACAAGACAACAAACCAGGCGGCAGCGGGCTCGATGCGGATCTAACCGCAACATACCGAATCGTAAACGGCCAAGCGGAACAAGTGCCGTAAAACTTCGTCGCCCCGCCAGCGGCTGACTAGCAGCAACAAAACGGTCGGCGTGCCCCCTTTTATGGACGTCGCGCCGACGCTGTCATTCAGCGTTCGACGGTCACAGCCGTCGAACGCAACTTGATTGAATGCGAACCGCTTACTTCAGTTCGATGATCCGCACGTTGCGCCAGCGGACTTGCATCGGTTCTTCTTTCTTCGTCGAGTGAACCTGCAAGGCGATGAAACCCGTCGGGGTCATCGAATCTTTCAAATCGGCGGCGGGAACACCGTTGATCCAGGTCTTGATCGAGTCGCCCCGGCATTCCACGCGGTACTTGTTCCAATCGTCTTTCTTGAACGCCTTGCGGGCCGCCGTGTTTCCCTTCAGGTCGTTGAGCCAGCCGCGTCGTCCTTCGTCGTAAATGCCGCCGCTCCAGGCCCGATCGCTCGGATCGATTTCCACTTGGTAGCCGTGCACACGACCGGCGGCGATCTTAATCTTCTTGCCGTCATGCTCGAGGGTCTTGTCTTCATCGAAGCATTGGCTGCGAATCTGAATGCCCGAGTTCATGCCCGAATGCACCTTGAACTCAACTTCGAAAATGAAATCGCCGTAGTCGCGATCCGTGCAAAGGAAGCTGTTGGGAGTGCCAAGCACGCTGGTGCCGACGATCTCCCCGTCTTTCACTTCATACTTTGCCTTACCGCCGCGCTGCACCCAACCGTCGAGCGATTTGCCGTCGAACAACGGGCGGAACTCTTCCTTGTCGGCGGCAAAGGAGAACGTCGCGCCATGAAGCAGGGCGACGAAAGCAAACAGACAAAGCGTGATGCGAAGCACGGCGGGAACTCCGGTAGGATGTTGCGGGCAGGTTCGGCAGAATGCTCGGACCGCTCACCTCTGGTCCCGTTCCCCTGCGCAGTTTTGAGGGGAAAAACCATGGTGCGGCGGACCGCAGATCGGCAAAACCGTTAGAATGCACTGGCGCAGAGGGCCTGTCCAGCACCACCATTTGCGGGAATCCGCGAAACTAGGCGTGCTGCCCAGGCCGATCTAGAATTGTGCGTCGACCGAATACCTTGCCCGATTCCGCGTCATGGCCCAGTCGTCACCAACCGCCGAAGTCGTCGTCCGCAGTCGCCTGCGGCGCGGCATCTATGCCGGCTTGGGCGTCGTGCTGGTCGGCATCGGCGCGGTCGGCGTCTTTGTGCCGGGGCTGCCGACGGCGATCTGGCTGATGGCCGCATCGTTTTTCTTTGCTCGCAGCAGCCCGGCGCTCGAAGCCCGGCTGATTCGCAATCGGTTTTTCGGCCCTTATCTGAAGTATCTCGATCGCCCGGCTCACATGCCGCGCAGCGCGAAGATATCCGCCTCTCTGCTGATGTGCGGGTCCGTGACCATCAGCATGACTTTGCTCGCTTGGCGAGGTGTGCTCGGCTGGGGCTTCGGCATCGGGCTGCCCGTCGCGGCGCTCGCCGGCACGTGGTTCGTCTGGAACTTCGGACGGCGGCTAGGAAACGGTGCGCAACTCGAGCTGGCCGTCGCTGAAGTGTGTGCAGAAGACGCCGGCGAGACGCGCCGAGCCGTCCAAGCCGCATAGCGTTTCGCCCCGGCCGAAACCGCGCCCCGCAGGCCGAGCGGCAAACTCAAAATCGTCGATAATTTACGGCGATTTTCTTTCCTTTCGCCCCCGCGGAAAAGTCTTTACCGGCCGCGCGCCGATATGCTACGATAGCACCCATCAGCCCGCCCTTATTAGAACGCCCGACCGCCCGACTGAATTCACCCGCCGCTCGTTTGCCCTGAGTTGAACAAAGCGGCGAATGTTACGATGCCGGCAGTCGCTCGTTCTCCCGCCTCGTTTGTTTCTTTGATTGGTTCGCCTGACTCGAGGATCCCACCTCATGCTTCGAGTGCTCGGTTCGACACGGACGTTCTGCAACGGCATGTCGCGGCGCGATCTGCTGCGCGTCGGCGGCCTCGGCTTGGCCGGTGCCACGTTGCCGCAGCTCATGCAATGGCAAACTCAAAGCGCCGCCGCTTCCGAAGGCCTCGCGCGGCCGCGCAGCTTCGGCAAGGCGAAGGGCATCATCCTCATTCACCTGTACGGCGCGCCCAGCCAGCTTGAGACCGTTGATCCCAAGCCGGATGCGCCGGTCGAAATCCGCGGCGAGTTCGGCTGCATTCCTTCGAGCCTCCCCGGCTGCAACGTCTGCGAGCTGTTCCCGAACATGGCCAAGGTCATGGACCGCACCACGGTGCTGCGCTCCATGACGCATCCCTACCCGCTGCACGGCGTCGCCTACGCCACGACCGGCGTCCCGGTCATTGACGTCGCCATGGAGCTCAGCCCGCGCGATCCCAAGCACTGGCCCTACTTCGGCTCCGTCGTAGACTACGTCGAAACTCAACGCCAAAAGGCCGCGGGCACAAGCATCCGCGCGATTCCGCAAAACGTCGCGTTACCGTTTCCGTTCAGCTCGCGGCGCGTCGGCGAAGTGCCGCGTGCCGGCCCGTACGCTGCGTTCTTGGGTTCGGAATACAATCCGGTTTGGACGGATTTCGTCGGCACGCCCACGAAGAGCCACATCAAAACGCTCCGCGACATGGAGTTCACGGACAACGATCCGTACATCGGCTGCTCGTCGGATACGCACTTCGTCGTCCCCTCGGCCACGGCCCTGCAAGACGACGTCACGCTCGATCGGCTCGACACCCGCCGCACGCTGGTCCAGCAGCTCGAAGCGGCCCGCCGCGATCTGAAAAACACCGACGCCGGCCAATCGCTCGATCGCTATCGTTCGATGACCTATGCGATGTTGCAGAGCGACCAACTCCGCGACGCGCTCGACGTCCGCAAAGAACCGCGCGACACGCTCGATCTTTACGGCGAAACGATCTTCGGCCGCTCGCTCGTCGCCGCTCGCCGGTTGATCGAAGCCGGCACCAAGGTCGTCAGCGTCTTCTGGGACGAATACGGCCTGGCCGGCACCGCGTGGGATACGCACCACGACCATTTCGCGCGGATGAAGAACGAGCTTTGCCCCGGCCTAGATATGGGCTGGTACGGCCTCATTACCGATCTCGAACGCCGCGGCTTGCTCGACGACGTGCTCGTCGTTTGCACCAGCGAACACGGGCGCACGCCGTCGATCAACAAGGCCAAAGGCGGCGGACGCGACCATTGGGCCCGCGTCTACAGCACGATGCTCGCCGGTGCGGGCATCCATCGCGGCGCGGTCCTCGGCGCCAGCGATAAACACGGCGGCGACGTGGCCCGCGATCCGATCAGCCCGAAAGACATGCTGGCGACGATGTACCATCTGCTGGGCATTGATCACCACACGCTCGTCCACGACGCCCTCGGCCGCCCGCTCCCGCTGGTCGAAGGCAAAATCATCCACGACGCTCTGTCGTAAAAGCATCTCCGGTCGCGATCCTCACCGTTCGACCGGGAGCACGCGCACTCCAACGGGGGAGTGACCTCACCGTGAGCTCTCCACGGTCGAGCGATACGAGGCCGCCAAGCAGACCCGTAAACGCATCCTCGGCGCCACCGAAACACACTAGCCCCAACGCGCAAGCGAGGGGACTTGGGCCGTCGGCAAGCTCGATAAGCCTCCCCTCGCTTGCGCGTCGGGGCTAGTATTTTGAATCACCGTCGTTGCCTTCTGAAAAGAGCTGGATGTCGCGTCGGGCCGAAATGCGGTGATTGCTGATGGCACTGGTGGAAGAGCTACCGGAGGAACTGAGGTTGCAAGCCTCCACGGAGGAGAATATTTCTTCACCCCCCCGTTCCAGTGCCAACCGAGGATTATGAGCATGAGCATCGCTCCCGACGGCAAAAAAACCGATCGCCAAATCCTCACCGAAGCCGCCGCCGAAGGTCGGAAGGCCGATCCGGAGGTCGTCAAGCGCGTCCGTGAACGCTCGGCTGCGGTTCGTCGAAAGCTCGATAAGGAACTCTCGGTGGAGCTGGTCCGTTCCGTCCGAACTGAATGAAGCACGTCCTCGATGCTTCCGTGGCTTCGAAGTAGGTTTTCGACGAACCCAATATCGCTCGGGCTCGTTTGCTTCGAGAAGAGTTTGAGCAATTCTCGGTCGATTTGATTGCTCCCGATCTCTTCTACACGGAGATCGCCCACGTCCTCTCCAAGGGCTTCCGCGGCGGCGATCTGACGAAAGATGAAGCGGAAGCTTTCTTCGACGACCTGATGTCGAGCCCTCCCAATCTCGTCCCGTGCAAGTTGCTGCTCCCCCGTGCATTCGCGATCACCATGGTGACGCGCACGGGAGTCTACGACGCGCTCTACATGGCGCTCGGCGAAATGGAGCAGGTGCCGGTCGTCACGGCGGATAAAAAGATGGCGAACATCCCCCGGGCACAACGTCCATGCAAGGTGATCCTCATAGAGGATCTTCCGATGCCGCCCTTCGATCCTCCGCGGACGGCTAAGTAGCCTCCACTAGCACCGCATAGTCGAGGCCCGCGATCCGATCACGCCGGAAGGGAAGCTGGCGACGGCGTACCATCTGGCGGGCATCGATCACCAGACGCTTGTACACGACACGACGTCATAAAAGTGATTGATTTGGCCTGTGAATTGTCAGCTAGTTCGTTTTTGTCGGATGGCGAATTATCCATTGGTCTACCGCCAACACCAGATTCGACGCTTGTATTGACACCGCAGAAATCATCTCGGCCACGATTTTGCCGTCCAGCAAGACCTCGTCGCCGACTGAAATGCTTTTGAAGTACTCACAGCCTGCGATTTTGCTTTTGAACTCTATGTCTGCAATTCCGCCCTTATGAACTAGTACGTTTCGCAATGAGGACAAGTGGTCTAGGGATTGGTCTAATAGAACTTCTCGAACGCGATCGTAGTCGTCACTAAACGCGTTGGCATACGCTTCACGAATCTTTGCGAGTGTTGTGAATTCCTGCTTATCGCGAAGTACGTCGCCCATATTTGCAGATAAATTGAATTTGTATTTTTGAAGAACTCCTAGGGATATCTGTTTACCAACATTGTCTTTATCGCCTGCTTTTTCCGTTTGAACACTGGCTGGTGGTTTGTCAATTTGCCGCCACGCTTTGAACGTTCCCGTAAGGCTGCTTAGTCCTTGAGGATGAACATTTAAAGCTGCGGTCCACAAGTCACCCGCAAGTGTTTCAAACGCGGTCCATGTCGTTAGGACAAGCGATGAGAGCAGAGATTTGACGCCGTCATCCACCTGATAAGTATTGGTCGCCAAAGCCATATCAAGCAGAAAGATCCCCAACTTCCAGTGCTTTCTTACCTGCTCTGTAAGACTGGCTGTTTTTCGCGATTCCTCTAACAATTCGTTGACTCTTGCAACGATTCTTGCCTCGTCGTTGACACTAATTGTGGACGTGTCTGGGTTTGCTATACCGACAACATCGATGCACGCGTCGCATTGGAATCGCTGAGATTCGATCGCAAGGCCAACCATAAGTGGCAATGCGGAAGCCAGTGAAGTGGTTCGGCCTAAGTTCCGAACCAATGATTCCGCCACTAAGCGTATTTGCGGATTAGAAATTCTACTCGGCAACACGCAATAGCTCGTGTTGACATTGAAAAGAGAGTCGATTTTGAGAGAGTTTGTCGATGCTTCGGACATTTAATCTGCTCCTATTGGAGCGAATTAGAAGCCGGCGCAGAGTCTTGGTCAAAACCGCCTATCAATTGTCGCCGCCGCTGGTTCGCATCGATTCTGCGGAACTGCCGACTCATGCTCAGCGCTCGGATCAGCGTAATACGAAGCTCTCAGGCAGCCCGAAACGAGCTCTCTCTGATCGTCACGAATAGGTTGACGTATCAGTGTCCATTGGGCCGCACACTCGCGTTCCAGATGCAGCCGAGACGGGGCGTTCCGATACGCAAAATAACCGGGCTCGTAAACTCGTCTTCGACGCCGCCGAAGCACACTAGCCCCGACGCGCCAGCGAGGGGACGCTCATGAGTTTGCCGACGGCCCATATCCCCTCGCCTGCACGGCGGGGCTGGTATTTGAAATCACCGTCGTGCGGTGATTCTCACCCGCCGCGGGCTGCGGCGGCGAAGACCGCTGCGCCGTTGGTTTCGCCCCCCGTGCCGTTGGCTTCCACCGGCAGCATGCCCGGGCGTACCGCGAGCAATTCTTCTTGGCACCGGTGGCGCGATTCGTGGTCGCCCGGCTTCACGCGCTCATGCGAGCCGTCGGACAGGACGACCCTCGCCTTCACGTTGTCGCGCAGATAGGCCGGCATGATTTCGTGCAGGATGCGATCGCGTAGGTCCGGCGCCTCCACGGGGAACATCACTTCCACGCGACGATAGAAGTTCCGCGGCATCCAGTCGGCGCTGGCCAAGTAAATGCGACAATCGTCCTCGGGCCCGAACACGTAAATGCGGCTGTGTTCGAGGAACCGGTCGACGATGCTCCGCACGCGAATGTTTTCGCTGAAGCCCGGAATGCCCGGTCGCAAACCGCAAATGCCGCGCACGATCAAATCGACCGGCACTCCCGCTTGGCTCGCGCGGTACAACGCCTCAATCACGCGATAGTCGACCAACGAATTGAGCTTCGCGTAAATCCGCGACGGCAGTCCGTCTTTCGCCCGCCGCGTTTGTTCGTCGATGAGTTCCACGGTACGGCGATGCAAATCGGTCGGCGCGACGACCAACTTCCGCCACTTGTGCCCCTGCGAGTAACCGGTCAACAGGTTGAACAGCGCCGAAGCGTCGGCCGTGACGTCTTCGTCGGCCGTAAACAAACCGAGATCGGTATAGATCAGCGCCGTGTTCGGGTTGTAGTTGCCCGTGCCGAGGTGCACGTAGCGACGGATCGTGTGCCCTTCTTGGCGCACGACCAACGACAATTTGCAGTGCGTCTTCAGGTCCAAGAATCCGAACACCACGTGTACGCCGGCCCGTTCCAGCTTCCGCGCCCAGCCGACGTTGTTTTCTTCGTCGAAGCGCGCCTTCAGTTCCACGACGCGCGGTGACGTGCTTGCCGTTTTCCGCGGCTTGGATCAAAGCCCGCGTCACCGGCGAGTCGCCGCTCGTGCGGTAGAGCGTCTGCTTGATGGCCAGCACGTTCGGATCGACGGCCGCCCGGCTGACGAACTCGACCACGGCGTCGAACGCGTCGTACGGATGATGCAGCAGAATGTCATGCCGGCGAATGGCCGCGAACAAATCTTCTTTGCCGCGCTGACCGCGCCCGCGCGGCGGCTGCGGCGTAAACGGCGCGTCGCGCAAGTGCTCGCGGCCGGGCATCTTCAAAAGTTCCATGAGGGCCGTCAGATCGATCGGCCCCGGCACTCGATAAACTTCGCTATAGGCATCCGCCGCCGACGGTTCGTGCACGGCTTCCGGCTCGACGATTTCGCGAATCAGCTCTTCGTCGCCGTCGGCCGAAACTTCCAGACGCACCGCCTGCCCGCGTTGCCGGGCCTTCAAGCGATCTTCGATCACCTGCAGCATGTCGTCCGCTTCTTGTTCGAGCAGTTCGATATCGCTGTCGCGCGTGATGCGGAAGTACGTGTGGTTCACCACTTCGGAGCCGCCGAAGAGTTCGGCCAATCGCATGGCGACGGCGTCTTCCAACATGATGTAAAGCTGCTCTTCCCCTTGAGCGAGCGTCACCAAGCGGGGCAACACCTGCGGCAGTTGCACCACGCCGAACATGTTCTTCGGTCCGAGTCCGGCATTGCGCCGCAAGCGCGCGGCCAAATACAACCCGCGGTTGTGAAACCTCGGGCTGGGGTGCGCCGGGTCGACCGCCATGGGCGTGAGAATCGGGTAGGCCCGCTCGTTGAAAAACTTATCGAGAATCGCATGATGCTCCGGCGCAAGCTGGTTCGGATGCAGAATGCGGATCTTTTGTTCGGCCAACTGCGGCACGATCTGCTCATTCCAGCAGCGATACTGAGCCGCGACCAATTCCTTCGTGCGCTTCGCGATGAGCTCGAGCTGCTGCAGCGGCGCATGCCGTCGGGCGAATAGTCTTGCGGAGCGCCGTCTTCAAACGCCTGTTCGCGCAGTCCGGAGACGCGCACCATGAAGAACTCGTCGAGGTTCGAGCTGAAAATCGACAGGAACTTCACGCGCTCCAACAGCGGCACTTCAGGCGACTCGGCTTCTTCCAGCACCCGCCGGTTGAACTCCAACCAGCTCAACTCGCGGTTGACGAAATGCTCGGGAAGAAACTCTTGCTCGCTCACGGCTCAGGCTCCAAAGTTCTGCACGTCGTCGGCTGCGGTGCGGCCGCTTCACCCGTCGCTGGTGGGCTGCCGCCGTCGCCGATATACTAGACGGTCGTCGTAGTGGACGTTTGTCAATTTTCCGTTACGGCATCGAAAAGAAAAGCGGCCGGATTGCGTTTGAGTGCGAAATCCGGGCCGTTGTCAGCGTTTTTGGGCACAATCGTCACCACCGGCCCCGCAGCCGAAGATCGAGCCTAGTTCGAATTCGAGAGACCACGGTTCGTGAGCGATCGCCGACCTGCCGACTACCCGTACGCATCGCACTATTTGTCCGTTGCCGGCGGGCGATTGCACTACCTCGACGAACGACCGCTCGACGCAAGCTCGGCCGCGGTGCAAGATTCGGCCGCCGATTCGTCGCTCCCCGTGTTGCTCTGCGTTCACGGCAACCCGACGTGGTCTTACTACTGGCGACATGTTGTTGAGGCGTTTCGCGGACGTGCGCGCGTCGTCGTCGTAGATCATCTCGGCTGCGGCTACTCGGACAAGCCGCAAGACTATCCGTATCGCTTGGCCGATCACGTCGGGAACCTGCAGCAACTCGTCGAATCGCTCGATCTGCGCGACGTAACGCTCCTGGCTCACGACTGGGGCGGCGCCATCGGCATGGGCGCGGCCGGACGCATGCCGGAGCGCTTTCGCGCGCTTTGCGCTGTTCAATACGGCCGCGTTTCGCAGCACGCGCTGCCCGTGGCGAATTCGCGTTTGCCGCATTCCGGGCCTGGGCGCTTTCGGCGTTCGCGGGCTCAATCTTTTCGCCCGCGCCGCATTAACGATGGCCACGGAAAAGCCGGAGCGTTTTACGCCGGCCGTTCGTGACGCGTACTTGCTGCCTTACGACAACTGGGCCCACCGTGTGGCCGTGCATCGCTTCGTGCAAGACATTCCGCTGAGCCCGTCGCACCCCAGCTATGCGACGCTTACGGAGATCGAAGAGCGACTCGCGACGTTGGCCGAGCGCCCGGTGATGCTCGGTTGGGGCATGCGCGATTGGTGCTTCACGCCTCACTTTCTCGAGCGCTTCCGCGAATTCTTCCCGCACGCCGAGGTTCACCGTTTCGACGATTGCGGGCACTACGTTTTGGAGGATGCCCGCGAGCGGATCACGCCGCTGCTGGAGGCGTTTCTGACGCGTCGCTCGGCGACAGTCGGGAGTGTTACGGAATGAGCCCAGCGTTCGACGTCGGCCAATGCGCGACGCTCGCGTGTTTGCTCGAGGTCACGGTGCCGAAACCAGGCAACGTGCATCGCGGCGCGGATTTCGTCGATCTGACGTTCGCAGATTTCGCCGCCGCCGCCGTGGCGATCGCCCCCGCCATGAGCGCCGCCGCCGCAGGTTTGTCGCTCGGCGCATGCGTGCATCAAGCGATCGCCGCGACCCGGCTGGTCTGCGCGACCAACGTCAACTTGGGCATCGTGCTGCTGCTCACTCCCTTGGCCGCCGCGTCACGGCGAGGCCGCAGCCTCGAAGAACTGCGCCACGGTGTAAGCGAGGTCCTGCGAAACCTCACCCCGGCCGACGCCGCCGAAGTTTACGCAGCCATTGCCCTGGCACAGCCCGGCGGCATGGGCAAGGTCTCGGAAGCCGATGTGGCGGACGCGCCGCCGAGCGATCTGCTTCACGCGATGCGTCTCGCGGCCGAGCGCGACAGCGTCGCACGGCAGTACGCCGACGACTTCCGCGAACTGTTCGAACTTGTCGTCCCGACGCTCGACGCTCACCTCACCGCAGGTCGCGGGGCGGCCGATGCCGTGATCCGCACGTTCCTTCACGTCCTGCACACGCTGCCCGATTCTCTCATAGCCCGCAAATGCGGAGTTGCGGCGGCGCAAGAAGTTTCCGTCGCGGCCGGACAAGTGTTGGAGGCCGGCCAAAGCGACGATGAAGTGTTTCACGAAACGCTGGCCGATTTCGACTTCTGGCTCCGCAGCGACGGCCACCGCCGCAACCCCGGCACGACGGCCGATTTGCTCGCCGCGGCCCTGTTCGCCCTCTTGCTCGCCGACCGAATTCCACGGCCGTTCCGACTATAATGACCGGCGACGGCTTTCGACGGTCGAGGACTTGAAGCGATGGCGAATGAATCTTATTCGGTGCGGCTCCGCAAAACCGAACTCGTGTTTTCGGCGGCCCACTTCATCACGTTCAACGGCAACATCTGCGAACGTCTGCACGGCCACAACTACCGCACGGTCGTCGAGGTATTCGGCCCGCTGGACGAAAACGAGTACGTCGTCGACTTCATCGCCCTGCGCGATACGCTGAAGCAGATCGTGCTGGAGCTCGATCATCACATGTTGCTGCCGACGCAGCACCCGACGATCCGCGTGGAAGCGGACGACCGTGAAGTGACCGTGCGTTTCGAAGAACGCCGCTGGGTGTTTCCGCGGCAAGATTGCGTACTGCTGCCGCTCGTGCAAACCACGGCGGAGTTACTGGCGAAGCACGTCGCGACGACGCTCGTCGAACGCTTGTCCGCGAAGTCGGGCTATCGCCCGGCTCGGGTACGCGTCAGCGTCGACGAATGCGAAGGCCAGGAAGGCATCTACGATTGGACTTTGGCGAGCGTCGAACCGTAAGGCCGACGCAACTCTGCGACCTGTCGTAGTCGGAAGCGGCCGACTACTTCTTCTCGCTCAAAGCTTCCACGATCGCGCGCTGGTCGGCATTGAGAATCGCCAAGCAGCGCTGCTGAGCGTCGTCCAAATAGCCGAAAGCTTGAATCAACATCTGGTCGTCGGCCGAGCCGCTCTTGCCGTTCTGACGGTACAAGTGCTCCGATTTGTCCAGCGCTTCGTCGATGATTTGACGAATGCCGCGGAGTTGCTTCTCGTCCATCTTCAGATGTTCGGCCATTTGCGGCAGCGCCAAAGCCGGCGCACCGAGCCGTTTGTAAAGTTCTTCGGCGTCGGCCGTCGGCCAGTATTGCTGCACGAGCTTTTGCAAAAGGTCCGTCGCGCCGAGCGTGTGTTCCATCAACGATTCGAGCCGATACTTCTGTTCGGTATCGAGCACGCCGAGCATGGCCATTTGCGTGATGTATAAAATCGCGGCTTGCTGCGACTTCGGAACCGCGGGCTTCAACACCGAGTTCTTGGCTTGGATCACGCTTTGAATTTTCGTTTGCTGCTCGGGGCGCAGACGCAAAAGCACGGACATTTCCGGTTCGTTAAACAGATCAATGTCGAAGCTGTGCCGCAGCCGATCGCGCAATCCGGCGCTGATCTTCGGGCCGACCGGGCCGCCCTTATCCGCCGGTTCGCCGAACACCTTCGAGAAGCCCGGCACCTTGGAAAGCTGTTTGCGCACCGGCTCGGCCTGCGCGCACATGCCGACCATGAGGCCGATACCCACAAACAACGCCACTCGCAGAGCTTTCTTCGGTTCGCGGCGCGGAGCGTCCGCCACTTCCTTGCCGTTGTGAGTCAGCGTCGCAATCCGTTCCAAGCCGATCTGATGCACAGGCCGCGTTGTTCGATGTGCACGACGCGCATCCGGTACAGATCGCCGTCGTCCGACTCCAGTTCGACTTCCGAGCCTTCGGTAAACTGCGGCATCGATTCCGACGTGACCTTCAAGCCGCCGGCCGATTCGTCGATCAACCGAACATGCAGCCGAGTTTTGCCGTAGATCAGCGTCGCTTCACGCGATCCGACGACGGGCGACCGAAAGTTTTTGCGACGTTCCGAGAACATGTCGTGACTCGATGTTTATTAGGCTCGTCTCGCGGCAGATTTCCCGCCGCGCAGGCGCATTCCGCGACAACTCTAGCTTCCGCTTACGCGCGTCAAGAAACTTTTGCAGCTTCGGCAAACTTGGCGGGGCAATGCGCCCCTACGAGCGCTACGATCATCACCGTCGGCAACATCGCGCAAGCCCGCACGTGTATTTGCCCCGCCGCGGCATTCCGTCTTACGGAATGTCGCAATTGCTTTGACAGCCGTAGTGCGTCACGTATGGTTGACCGCCCTCCCCGTGCGAGTGCGCGGAACAGCACAAGTTGCGGAGCGATCGCAGTCACCGTCGAGCCGAGGCATTCATGAAGGTCGAGTACATCAATCCGTTCATCACCGCCGCATCCCAAGCATTTCAAACGATGCTCGGGCACGAGATTCACCGCGGCGTTCCGGTGCTGAAGGCCGACTCGCACCTGCAGCATGAAATCAGCGGCGTCATCGGCCTTTCGGGCAGCGCCGTCGGCACCGTCGTTCTCAGCTTTTCCGAGAACGTCGCCCTGCAAGCCGCGGGCACGATGCTGATGATGGAAATGACGGAGATCAACGCCGACGTCATCGACGCGGTGGGCGAACTGACGAACATGGTCGCCGGTGCCGCCAAGGCGCAGCTCGAACACCTCAAGCTTTCCATCAGCCTGCCCAACGTCATTACCGGCAAGGGGCACGAAGTTCGCTTCCCGTCGAACGTGACGCCGATCGTCATCCCGTTCGAATCGGATTGGGGCCCCCTGACGCTGGAAGTCGGCCTGTCCGACGTGCCGGCTCCGGTGCTGGTCTAAGCAGAAGACGTGCCCGCCGTCGCCCGCGGCACGATCTCAAGCCAAATCACGAAGTTCGCTCAAGTTCCGACCGTCGCGCGTTCGATACGTGCGCGAGACGTCGCCGAACGTATCGGTTGTAGCGGCAGGGAGCCGCAGGCAAACTTTGCGGCGTCGCACCGACGCTTGCCGGCAGACCTTTCGCCGGCACCGACTGCTCAGGGACGCGAGCCATGATCTCGACCGAAATTCGCAAAGCCGCCGTCCTGCTGGCCAGCTTGCCGGAAGAAGAAGCGGCGCAGCTCCTTTCTAAGCTGCACCCGAAACAAGTCGAACTCGTGTCGATCGAGATCGCGCGGCTCGGCCACATCACGGGCGACGAGCAATCGCAGACGATTCGCGAATTCGCGGACGTGAACCCCAATTCCTACGGCAGCAGCACCGGCGGCCTCGACCTGGCGAAAAGCCTCGTCGAAAAGGCGCTCGGCAAAAACGCCAACAGCACGCTGGAAAACGTTCGGCAGCAAATCGAAGCCCTCCCCTTCGCTTTCCTGCAAAAGATCGACGCCACGCACCTGCTGACGTTCATCATGGACGAACATCCGCAGACCATCGCGTTGATCCTCTCGCACTTGCAGCCGCAAAAGTCGGCGCAGGTCATCGCCGGCCTGCCGAGCGAACGACAATTGGCCGTCGTTCGGCGGATCGCTCGCATGGGCCAAACGAGCCCCGAGATCATTCAAGAGGTCGAACGCGGGCTCGAGCATCGGATGTCGAGCATTACGAGCCAAGCGTTCGAGACGGCCGGCGGCGTGGAATCGGTCGCCGAAATCTTGAACGTCGCCGACCGCGCCACGGAGCGGGCCTTGCTCGAAAATCTGGCCCAAGAAGATCCGGACTTGGTCGAAGAAATCCGTCGCCGCATGTTCGTCTTCGAAGACATTTCGAAGTTCGCGGTCAAAGACATCCAGACGGTGCTCAAGAACGTCGAAAACTCGCAATGGGCCCTGGCCCTCAAGACGGCGAGCGACGAGCTCAAGCAAAAGATCCTCGGCAACATGTCGACCCGCGCCGCCGAAATGCTCAAGGAAGAAATGGACTACCTCGGGCCGGTCAAACGCTCCGCGGTCGAACAGATGCAACAGCAGGTCGTCGACATCGTTCGCCGTTTGGAAGACGCCGGCGAAATCACGGTCAACGCCGGCGAAGAAGTCGAAGAGATGGTTTAAGCCGGCTACTTCGACTTCGGCGCGCTTTCCCTTCTTCGGGGTCGCCGTGCGTTTGCCGCGCGGAGCATCGCCGGCGGTTGCGCCTGCGGGGCGACTTTTGGTCGCCGCTTTGCCTTTCACGATCCGCTTCATTTTCTCTTCGGCCCGCTGCTGCATGCCGGCCATTTGCGGCGACTCCTCGCCGCGCACGGCCGCCAGACAAAACTCGCGCCGGTTGTGTTGCAGTTGGCGGCATTGCACATGCCCGAAGCCCCAACTCTGCACGCGGGCGACGTACTCGGCGATGAATTCCGCTTGTCGCCACGACAGCAACTTGAGCGTCAACAGCAGGCCTTCGATCTCGACCTCACGATGGGTGACGATCGCCTCCACCGTGTCGAGCGTGTAGTTCGGCGCAACGTTCATGTCCGTCGTGAGCCAGCGGACGTCGCGAAACTCGCGGCGTTTCACGTCGCCGCCGCGCATTTGCAGGTGGCGAAAGTTCGGATGGTCGGCCACCGCCGGATGCATCTCGGCCGGATCGATGCCGGTCACGAGCAGCCCGCGCTTGAGCAAAGCTTGGCACGATCCGCCCGGCGCACAGCCGATCTCCGCGGCCTCGTCTCCCTTACGCACCGGCAGCTTCGACCAACGTAGGGCTTCTTCCATCTTCAGATAAGCCCGCGACACGGCTTCGTACGGCAGTTCGATATCGTCGAACATCCCGCCGGGTCGTCGGCTCGCCGGAGAGCCGGCTTTGTGAAAGCCGATCCACCACAGCTTCGCGTCGATCACGACGACGTCGAGCACGAGATCGCCCGGCTGCGTGATCTTCTTCTCGCCCAATGCTTCGAGCCGTTTCGGCGCCGCTGCGCGGAGCAGCGTTTCCACGGCCCGCGATTCATCCGTCAGCCCGACTTCGTAGCCGTGCTCGCCCGGAGCGAGGCGATCGCGAGGCCAAACGTGCAAAGCCTGGAACTTGCGGTCGCCGGCCAGCTTCCACACTTCCTCGGCCGCGGCGGCCGAATCGTCGCCGACCGCGACTTTGCCGAGCGAGAAACCGTACGCACGGGCGAAGACCGAATGCAGGTCGAAATCTTCCGCGAGGTGATGCTTCTCGGGAAGCTTGAACGTGAGAAAGCCCGGCCGTGAATAGGCAAAGCGAAAGTTCGGCCGATAGCGGGCCATTTCGCTCTTGAGCGTCGGCTCCGCGCCGACCTGACACGTCATAAACAAAAACTGCGACGGCTCGGGCATTCTTCGGATTTCAGAGAGGGAGATATGGGGATAGGAAGAGATGAGGGAGATAAAAAACAAGGAGAAGCCTGCGGCCGAACGCAACCGAACTAGGCCGCTCCGCTTCAATCTTCCTATTACATCTCCGTCGTCCCCATCATCCTCACATCCCCTGCTCTGAAAAAGGGGGCTAATTCCGAACGAGCCGTTTCAGCGTATAGAAACCTTCGGCCGGGAAGAACTTTTCCGAGCCGGCGAGGTTGTCGAGGTGGAACTCATAGACGTACCTCGAATTTAGCTTATCCACGAACAATCGCACTTTTCGCCCGTCCGCAGCCACTTCCACGTCCGTTAGCTTAACGGCCTGACGACCTACGTCGTCGCCGCCATATTGCGGAGTGCTGATCCGCCGGAACATCTCCACTCGATACGCTTCGCGTTTCCCGGCGGCATCCGATCGACCGGCTGCGTGAAGTGAATGTCGAAGCCGTCGGCCGTTGCGACGATGTCGGCGATGCCGGCCGGCAGCTTGTCGTTGGGCGCAGCTTCACGAGCGAGCCCGTGTTGCGACCGCCGCCCCAACCGCTGTCTTGCAGGTTGCCGACGTACAGGTCGCCGTCGGGGGCGACTTCGCAAACCGTCGGGCCTTCGAACGTCGGCTGATTCGGGCCGGGGAACTCGTTCAGCGGGAACGCGGCTCCCTGATATTCGCCGTCGACCTCATGCAGCGTCATGCGGAAGAGCGAACGATAGTTGAACTCGCAGCCGATCAAGTGCCCTTCGAACGGACCGAACAAATCTTCCGACAAGCCGGCCGCCTTGCGCTCCACGCGAACTTTGTCGGGCGTGTACAAGAAGCACATCCCGTTCACGCTGCGCGTCCAAGGATGCGGCAACTCGACGGCCGGCGATTCCACCGGCGGCGAGAAGCCGGGCTTCGCTTCGAGTTTGTTGATGAAGCCGTAGCGGCGGCCGTCGACCAAATGATTGATCTCGTTGAACGGGTTGTAGTTCCCCTGATTGTCGCTCGCGAAGAGCGCGCCGGCGTTGTTCACGGCCAAGCCCATCGGAAAGCGCAGCCCGCCGCAGAACGGCTCCACCGTGAATCGCCGCGGATCGTCCTTCGTCGGCGTGCGCGGATCAAGCGCAGCCCCTGTCCGCGCAATGCGGCCTTCGCCTCGGAACGATTGTCCTGCTGACACGGCAGGCCGACGTAGTAGCCGAGTTTGCCGTCAATCTCCTTCGCCGGGATGCGCGGCAGCCCGACCGCCCAATCGTGATAGTCTTCCGTATGTCCCCAACCGCCGGCGGCGACGACGTTGCGCTCGTAGTAGCCGTCGCCGTCGTCGTCGAAGAGCCGCAGCAGGGCGTACTTGTTGACGACGTCGAGAACTTCCTTCCCGTCTTCCTCGGCAACGGCGATGCCGTACGGCGCGGCCAAATCGTCGCTCACCGGACGGAGCGCGTCTTCGAGGCCGTCGGCATTCGTGTCCTTCGCTTCAATCACGCGGCCTTTGAGCGACGTGATCATCAGCGTGCCGTCGGCCTTCCACGCCAAGCCGGTCGGCATTTCGGCGATGCCCAGCGGAAGTTGCAACCCGTCGAAGCCGGGAACGACGCCGATGTTCACCGTCGGCGGATTCGGCATCGCCGGGATGTCCGTCGGGAACGTGTCGACAGGAAGAGACGACGTGTAGGCGACAACAAAGCGAACGACTTTGTCACCGGGCGACGAACCCGCAAACGCGAGCAACGAGGTTTGCTGCGGCTCGGCGATTCCGGATCGTTCCAAAACCTCGATGCGCGGCTTACCCGCCAGCGAGTTCGCAACGATCGCACGGCCATCCTGCTGAAATAACTTTTCGTCGACGGAGAATAGCCGAAGGTCGGCGCTCGGTCGTTCGTCGTTGCGAAGAGTACGGAGAGTGTTGTCGTAGCCGGCCGTTTCAATTTCGACCGTTCGACGAAAACCGGAGCCGCGGCCGTCGGCATCGGTAATCGGTTCGAATATCTGCGATAAGAGATATGGACCGTTGCGATAAATCAGTTTCACGCCCGTCGGCGTGTGCTCAAACCCGTCGAGCACGGCCAAGTTCTGCCCTAAGCTCCCCGGCATGACGGATTCCGGACCATAACCGAATGAGATTTCGCTCAGTGCCAACGAATTGGTGCTGTCCGAGGTCACCGAGGATTTGTCGCTTACGCTTAGCAACATCGCTCCGCCGTTCTCCCAATACCAACTCTTCCCCTTCGTCCGTTGCAGCGCCGTGTCGCCGGTCCACCAGGCCACGAGGCGATTCGTTTCCAGATCGAACAGCACGTTGTGCCGGTTCGGCAGGCCGATGACGATCGCACTGTCGTACGTTTTGCCGTCGACGACGAACACGTCGGTCAGGATGTTGGCCCGCTCTTTCACGCCGGGCACGTTGCGCAAAGCGCACCGTTCGCACGGGGTTCGGCAGCGGCGGCGTGAAGCCCGGTTCGTTGAGCATGCGCCAGACGCTGGCGAGTTGCTGATTGACGTCGTCGTGCATCACCCCCTTCACCGGCAGTTGAATGGCCGGCATTTCCATGCGCGGAATAATTCGCGACGGGTTCCGCACCCAACGATCGAACCAAGGTTTGCGAATTCGCTCGCCGAGCAACGTGAGATCCGTGCCGTGAGCCGCGGGGTTCGTGATGCCGACCGGTTCCGACGAGCCGATCTTGTGGCAACTCGTGCAGCCGAAGCCGTCGGCCGTAACGAGCCGGCGAGCCGCCAAACGCTGGGCCGTTTCATCGTCGCCCGCCGTCGCAACGTCCGTCGGCGGCGGCAGGTCGGGAATACGGTCGTGGTCGACGAGATGTTTTTTCAACGCGGAAAGCTCGGCGTCGGCCAGCGGAAACTTCGGCATCCGCACGCGGAGCCAGGGCCGCAGCGGTTCACGCTTCAATAGCACCGCGTCGTCGAGCGCCGTTTCGACGAGCTTATCGCCGACGCCGTTGAGCGACGGCGGCAACAGCGTCGGCTGCACCGGCAACAACGCCGGCTCTTTGGCCGTGACATGCGGCGCGATCGCCGCCAAACCTTGCCCGAGTCCGCGGGCATGGCAAGCCGTGCAGTTGCGTTCTTGGAGGACGAACGCGCCGTCGAACAGGGCCGGTTGTCGATCGTTCGCCGGGACCGCACCGTTCAAATACGTTTCGATCGCCGCACGTCGGGACGCGTCGAGAGCATAGCCCGGCCGATACTTGGCGGCGTCCGGAACATCGAGGCAACCGCCAGGTTGCGGAGCGCCCGCGGGACGCAAAACGACATGCGGCAACTTCGGACCTTTGGCAATCGGCGGCAGTTCCACACTCGTACGATGGCAAGCCGAGCAATTGTGAGCCACGAAGAGCTTGCGACCTTGATCGACGAGGTTCTTGTCGAACTTCAGGTTCGTTTGCTTGACTCCCCTCTCCCCTTGCGGGAGAGGGGCCGGGGGTGAGGGGGCAGAGTCTTTCGTCGGTCCCGAACCCCTCACCCCTAACCCCTCTCCCGCAAGGGGAGAGGGGGAGCTTGTGTGCAACGTGCTCAAATACGCCGTGAGGTCATCGCGTTCGAGTTTCGAAAGTTTGAACGTCGGCATGCGGTGATCGACGTTGAGCTTGGCCGGGTCGTCGAGCCAGCGGAGGAAAAACTCGCTCGGCCGCTTGCGAGCGATCGCGCTCAGGTCGCCGCCGGAAAAGAGCGATGCCGTACCCAAGTCGCCCACCGTGTGACAGGCCAAACAGCCGACGCTGCGGGCCAGCAGTTCTCCTTCGCGCACGCTGGCGGCGGTGCGAGTCTTCGTCTTGCTCTTTTTGCGCTTCGCTTCTTCGGCGGCGCGAGGATCGAGATGCACCGGCTCGGCAACGGCGGCCGTCGGTTCGTCGGCCTGCACTTTGGGGAGCTTCACTTCGTCTGACGATTTCGACGTGCTGAAAAGAAACGCGGCGATCGGCGGGCATCGTCTTGCGACACGGCGAAGTGCGGCATCCGACGAGTGAGCGCCTTTTCTCCCCTCTCCCCTTGCGGGAGAGGGGCCGGGGGTGAGGGGGCAGAGTCTTTCGCCGGTCCCGACCCCCTCACCCCTAACCCCTCTCCCGCAAGGGGAGAGGGGAACGAAACTAAATGCTCAATGATCCATTCGGCGTTCAGATTCCCTTTGAGATGCGTCAGCGCGGGGGCCGGAAGACGATCGCGCTCCGTCGGGATTTCATGGCAAGCGGCGCAGCGGAGCATTCGCACCAAGGAGCGGCCTTCTTCAAAGCCCGAATTCGGCGTTTGCTTCGGATCGTGAAACAAGTGCCGATCGGGCACCGGCTCGACGGCGAACTGCGGGCCGGCCCAATCGAGCTTCAGTACCGCGGGCTCGGCCGTTTTCGTGAACGTGAGCTCCAACGGGGAGTAGGCGTAGCCGAGCTTCAGCGGCTGCGTAAGGTGCCACGCCGGTTCTTTCGCTTCGACCTCGAGCAGCGTCTGATCTTTGAGCTTCAGTGCCACGCGGCCGCCGCCGGCGTAAACATAGAAGCGATACTCGCCCGTGGCTTGCGTGAAGAGCAGCCCTTGCCAACGGGCGACGAACGGACCGGCGGGCAAACGCACGTCGGGACGATCGGAACCCCACACATGCTGCACTTCGGTTTCCACGCCGCACGGCCGCCGACTGCGCAGGCTCAGCCGTGGCGTACGTGGCAACGAGTCCGGGGGCGACCTTCGGTTCGTCCTCGTCTTCTTCGTCTTGGCCGAACATTGGAGCGGCGCAGGCCAGCGTGACGGCGAGAAGAAGCAACGGCGGGAAGTAACGAGCAAACTTCATTGCGGCGAGCTCTTGAGGCGGGAACAGATGCAGATGTTGCAAGGAGATAAGGAAGACTTGAGTTTCGGATGACTCTGCCCCCTCACCCCCGGCCCCTCTCCCGCAAGGGGCGAGGGGAGACAAACAGTATTTCTTTCAATTCAGTTGCGTGGTTTGATGCGGATCGATTTCAGATCGAACAAAGCTTCGCGGGGCGGGCCGTCGCTTTGCACGACGATGCGTTGCTTGCCGGCAGCGAGTTTCATCGACCCCAGAGAGATCGTTCGATACCGTTCCCAGGAACCGGTGCTTTCGCTGCGGCCGCGAAGACGCACGTCCGCGGCTTGCAGCACAAACTCGCCGCCGGCGCTCGGCGGCAACGAATACTCAAGCCACACATCGTAGTCGCCCGCTTGAGCGACCTCCATTTCCCATTCGGCCCGATCTTGCGGACTGCGCCAGTAGCCGAGGTTCGAAAACTTCGGCTCAAACACCAGCGAAGGCCCGAAGATTTCGGCCTGCTCGGGAAGCAAATAGAACTCGCCGCGTAATGCTTCCGGTCGCACGAGTTGCGGAGCGTTACCGGCGAACGATTTCGGCGACTCGCGCGTCCCCGCGACGAAGGCCAGCAGGTCGGCCAGCTTTTGCGGCGGCAGATCCTTTTCCAAACCTTCGGGCATAAATGACTTCGCCGTACTCGCGAACGATTCGAGCTCGCTGCGGAGCACGGTCTGTCGCCGGCCGTCGGCCAGGGCCAGCGTCACGTCGTTGGAACCTTCGGCCAAGAGCAATCCGCTGAAGGTGAGGCCGGCCGACGTCTCGGCGGTGTAAGCCAAGTATTTCGATTCGACGGCCCGATTCGGATCGAGCACGGAAACCAAAAGCGTTGCGGGGCGGCGATCAGACAACGCAGCCAAGTCGGGCCCGACGGCATGACCGACGTCGCCGAGCTTATGACAATTGCCGCAGGTCTTCGTGAAGACCTCGCGTCCGCGGGATGCATCTCCGGCGAGCGCGAGGGCCGCTTGATATTCGTCGACCACGCGACGCCGATCCGCGTTCACGGCTCCGGCCAACACGCGGGCCGCGGTTTCACGAACGGTCTTGTTCGAATGGGCCAGCAATTGCTGCGCCGCACGTCGCATCAATCTCGGCCGCGGCAACCTGCTTGGCTTCCAACGCGGCGAGCAAACGCTCGATCCAGTCCTTGCGCGAGGCAGACGTCGAGCACTCGCGCTTGCGGGCCGGCGCAAGGTCGTCCAACGCGCGAGCAATAAGTCGGCCGCGGCGGCATCGGTGAACCGTGCAACGGCAGCGATCGCCGCTGATTGCAGAGCGTCCGAGGTTTGCGGCTTGAGCAAAGCCGCGAGCAACGGCAGCTCTTCCGCTTGCCGGCTGCGAGTTCGCCCCAGCAACGGAATTGCCGCGGCGCAGGACTTGTTCCGCGGCCTTCACATCAGCCACGGTGCGACGTGCGTCGTCGAGCAACGTATCCACGGCCGCCGCATATTGGCGCAGGTCATCATGCGGCTTGGCCCGCAGCTTTTCGAGCGACGAGCTATGGCGCGCCAAAATATCGAGCCAAGCGATCAACGCTTGATTGCGATCTCCGACACTCTTGGTTTCGACAACGAGTCGACAAAGTTGGGCAAGCGCGAGCCGCGCATCGAGCGCCACGGCCGTATCTCCCAAACATTGCACGACCGGCAGCGACGAGGCTCCCTCTTTCAATGCGGCGGCGGCGAGCGCTCCCGTAACGGCATCGATATTTTCGGCGTTCAACGAACTCGCGCCGGCTCGCAAGTGGGTCTGCCGGTCGAGATCGTGCCGGATGCCTTCGGCCAATGCGATCATGGCCGCCGGATCGTTGATATCGCCGAGCGTGCAAACCGCCTGTAGCCGCACTTGCGAATCGGCGTCATCGACGGTTTTACGAACGGCCGTCAGCAAGTGCTTATCGAGGCTGAGAAATTCGTCGTCGACCAATTGCAACGCCCGGTGGCGCACGCCCGGATGTTCGTCTTCCAAGGCGGCACGCAAGACGAGCGTGTCGAGTTCGCCGAGCAGCGACAATGCACAGAGCGTCCCAAGGCGGGTCGTCGGGCGGGACGATTCGCGAAAGAGCCGATTCAATTCATCGGCGACCTGCCCGACTTCCGGCGTGCGTGTCTTTTGGCCGGCGAAGCGCTCGACGATTTGTTGCAGCACTAAGTCGCGAACCGTGCCGTTCGTGGTTTCCAACTTGGCGACAAGTTCCTTCGGTCCCAAGTCGACGAGCTTCGTCACCGGCCACGGCTTGAGCTGCGCGGGATACACGCGATAGAGGCGTCCTTTGTCACTGCCGGCCCGCAGGTCGATCTTGGCTTGCCAATCTTTGGGAATCCACTCGGGATGCTCGATCACAAGGCGATACATGTCGGCGACCCACAATGCACCGTCGGGCCCGGTGCGCACCATGGAAGGGCGAAACCAATTGTCGCGAGAGGCCAGGAACTCCATGCGAGCTTCATCGTCCGGCTTGCGGCTGCGGAAGCTTGCGCCTTCGGGGCGGAGGATTTCGCGATGCACAAGGTTGTGAACCGGCTCGCAAACGAATGAGTTGCCGTAGAACTCGGGGCCCAGGAAGTCGTCGCGATAGATCGTCGCACTGCAGGCCGAGGTGAACCGATTGGCCCGACTGAGATCGTTGAACCGTGCGACGGTGCGGCTGAGCGGAAAGACTTGCCGCGCACGGGCGTGTCGCTCACGTCTTCCATCGCCGCCGGCGGAAACACGGCGTGCGGATTGCGCCGCAGGTAGCGTTCTTCCAGCGCGAAGTGATACATCGGGTTGCTGTTGGAGTTGCCAAACCAGTTGCCCCAGTCGTCGCACTCGCGCAAGTATTGCGAGCGGCCGTAGAGCGGCTCAATGTCTCCGGTATCCGGCTGAATGCGGAAGTCGCGCGTGCCGACATCGACGCTCTTGCCGGTGGCGACCGACTTCACTTCGGTGCGCGTCGCACCGTTGGCGCAATGCACCCAACCGTCGGGCCCGAAGCGAAGGCCGTTGGCCAAGTGCTGAGGGTTGCCGACGTGCAGGCCGGTGTAGAGCGTGCGGCGCTCGTCGGCCCGGCCGTCGCCGTCGGTATCGCGGGCGAAGATGATTTCGGGTACGGCGCAGACAAGCGCACCGTCGCGCCAAGGCAATACGGCCGTCGGGTACTTCAGGCCTTCGAGAAACGTCGTGCCGCGGTCGAGCCGGCCGTCGCCGTCGTCGTCATACAGGATTTTCACACGGCCGCCGGGCTTGCCTTGGCCGTCTGTCCCCAGCGGGTAGTCGTTCATTTCGACGACCCACAGCCGCATCTGCGCATCCCAAGCAAACGCCACGGGATCAACGACGAGCGGCTCATGCGCCGCGAGATCGACCGTGAAACCGGGCCGCACGACGATGGCTCGCCGCGATTCTTCGGGCGAAAGAGTCACGAGACGATGTCGTCGACAGGCGCCGCCGGCTCCGCCGCCGATATCGCACCGGCCGACGTGGCGAACGTCAGGCAGACGGCGAGCGCAGCGGCCCGTGCAACGCGGCGGCAAAGCATCGGCGGGTCTCGGCGGAAGGAGGCTTGTCGGCAAAGTGAACTCACCGACGGTAGCGTCGCATTCTACCTAAACGGGCCGCCGTTTCACCACTTCCAGCCGGGGATAATCTGCGAATTGACGACGCAGCCTTCGGGGTTTTCACCGCGGCTTAAACGGACGATGCACTCAGCGGCGAGCTTGGCCATCGCATCGAGGGCCGTTTGATCGATGCCCCCCATGTGCGGTGCAAGCGTAATGTTCTTCAACGCGAAGAACGGATGATTCTTCGGCGGCGGTTCTTGCTTCAGCACGTCGAGGCCGGCGCCGAAGATGCGACCTTCGGCGAGCGCTTCGAAGAGCGCGACTTCATCGACGAGCCCGCCGCGCGAAGTGTTGATCAGCACGGCGTCGCGCTTCATCAGGCCGAGCGTGCGGTGATTGATGAGATCCGTCGTCTCCGGCGTGCAGGGCATATGGAGGCTGATGATTTCTGCGGTTGCGAGGAGTTCGTCGAGCGGAACGAGGCGCACGTTGTTGCGTTGGGCATATTCCTGATCGGCGAACGGATCGTAAGCGATGACGTTGAGCCCGAGCCCGTGCGCGCGAGGCACCATGGCCTTGCCGATGCGACCGAGCCCGACCAGCCCGAGGGTGTTGCCCGCCAACCGACGGACGCTGTTGCGACGCCACTGACCGGCGCGAATCTCCGCATCGCGCACCGCCACTTCGCGAAAGACGCTGAAGATCAACGAGAAGGCTTGTTCGGCGACCGAGTTCTCGTTGGTGCCCGGCGTGATGCAAACTGGGATGGCCCGATCGGTTGCGGCCGCTACGTCGACCGAATCGTACCCGACGCCGACGCGCCGCACGGCGCAGATTGCTGCGATTGAGCACCTCGCGCGAGTACGGCTCGACGCTGCAGAGCACGGCGTCGATTCCCTTGAGATGTTCGAGGAGCACGTCTTTATCGAAGAGCGCCGCTTCGAGATCGGGGTAAATCACCTCGCAGCCGGCGGCCGTGAGTACGTCGAAATACGGGCCTCGGTGACGATCGAGCGTCGGCGGCGTGACCAAAACTCGCGGGCGTGAGTTGGTCGAGCTATGGGCGATAGACATGGCGTGCGGCCTGTCGGCAATGTTGCCAAATAAAAAGTGTACGGTCGGGCACGTTTCGAAGTGCGATAAGCCCGAGGTTCTACCGCGCACTTCCGGGGGATTCAACCAAAGGCAAGCCGCGGCGAACTTGACACTTCGCGCCACCGGCAGGAACAATGCGCCATCGCTCACATTTTCTCCGCCTATGCAGCGGCGCTTGCTATTCAATTCTAGGACATCCTCGTGCCCCACGATTCGCAAACCGGCGGCAAGATCTACATCATCGGCATCGGCGACGACGGCCTCGACGGCATCACCGCCGCCGCGCGGCAGTTGATCACTTCGGCCACGTTGCTGGTCGGCGACGAACCAACGCTCGCGCTCGTACCGTCGTCAAAAGCCGAACGAACGTCGCTGGGCTCAAACCTTGAACCGGTCGTCAAGCGTCTCGGCTCGCACGCCGCCGGGCCGGCCGTGGTCTTGGTATCCGGCGATCCCCTCTTTTACGGCATTTCGCGTTTCCTCTGCGACAAGCTCGGCAAAGACCGTTTCGACGTCGTGCCGCACGTGAGCAGCATGCAGCTTGCGTTCGCCCGCGTGAAAGAGAATTGGGAAGAAGCGTATCTCACGAACCTCGCCAACCACACGCTGGAACACGTGGTCGAGCGCATTCGTTCGGCCGAAAAGGTCGGCCTCTTCACGAGCGCGGAACATTCGCCGGCGGCCGTCGCCAAGGCGTTCCTCGAGCGCGGCATCGACTACTTCACGGCCTATGTCTGCGAAAACCTCGGGTCGCCGGACGAGCGCGTGACGCAAGGGGAGTTGAAAGAGATCGCGGCCGACGATTTCGGCGAGTTGAACGTGATGATCCTCGTGCGCAAGCCGAACGTGCCTGATCGGCCGACGGAATCGGTCGGGCGTCGGCTGTTCGGCAACCCGGATGAAATGTTCCTCCAAGCCAAGCCGAAGAAGGGCCTGCTCACACCGGCCGAAGTGCGCACGTGGGCCTTGGCCGAAATGGACCTGGGCCCGCGCAGCATCGTGTGGGACGTGGGAGCCGGCAGCGGTTCGATGAGCGTCGAGGCGGCGCAGATCGCCGTCGACGGCACGACGTACGCCATTGAAATGGACCCGGCCGACCACGGCCTGATCGTCTCCAACGGCGAGCGCTTCGGCGTGAAGAATCTGCACCCCGTACTCGGCGCGGCCCCGGATGCCTGGGCTGCGCTGCCTGATCCGGATGCGATCTTCGTCGGCGGCCTCGGACGGGAGATCGGACGACTCGTCGAACTGGCCTACGATCGCCTCAAGCCCGGCGGCCGGCTGGTTGCGAACACCGGCAGCATCGAGAACCTGGCCGACATCCAAGCCACGCTCCAGCGCAAAGCCGGCCAACCGAACGTCTGGATGCTCAACATCGCCCGCGGCCAACACCAATTAGAAAGAATCCGCTTCGGAGCCCTCAACCCAACGTTCGTCCTCTCGGTCGTGAAACCGATCTCCTGAGACTTCGTCGATTTCCAGAGAAGGGGATAAGGGGATGGTTGGGGATGAGGGAGATGGGGCTGAAGAAGCGGCTGAAAGATCAGCGACATCGTCTCATTGGGACGACGATCTAATGCGTCTCGTCATCGCCGCGATCATTCGCGTTCATCAGACGCTTGGCCCCGGCTTTATTGAGAGCATCTATCACCGTGCCCTCACCGTCGAATTGAAACGGATGAGCATCCCGTTTTCGACCGAGCACGAATTGGAGATTCGTTACGAAGGAGAACTTGTCGGCCTGCACCGACTTGATTTGCTCGTCGACGGTCGCTTAATCGTGGAACTCAAAGCGATCGAAGAGCTGACTAAAACTCATTACTCTCAACTTCGCTCCTATCTGAAGGCGGCCCGACTTTCAGTCGGTTTGCTCGTGAACTTTTCCAAGGACAAAGCCGACTACCGCCGCGTGACGATAAGCGGCTCGCGTAGCGGCCGCTAACCATTTCCCTCATCCCCAACGATCACCCTCATCCCCCTATCCCCTACTCCGGATTCCGAAATGGCCGACGACGATTTGAAGCTTGATGTGATTGCCGTGGGGGCGCATCCGGATGATGTGGAGATTGCTTGCGGCGGGACTTTGGCTTCGCTCGTCAAGCAAGGCTACAAGGTCGGCATCATCGACCTCACCGACGGCGAGCCGACGCCGCTTTCGCCCGGGCCGGAAGTTCGCAAACAAGAGGCGATCGCGGCGGCCGAGAAGCTCGGCGTTCACGTGCGCGTGCAGCTCGATCTGCCCAATCGCCGGCTCTTCGATTCGTTCGAGGCCCGCACGGCGCTGGCCAAGCAGTTTCGCAAGTACCGGCCGCGGCTGATCATCGGCTTCGGCTCGAAGACGCCGTTGGCGTCGCCCGACCATCATCAGGCGATGATGATCACGGAAGCGGCCGTGTTCTATTCTCGGCTCACCAAGTGGGACGAGCACTTCGAAGGCCTGCCGGTTCATACGGTGCCGTCGCTGATGTACTACACGCTCAACTTCAGCTCGCTCGAACTTCCGCCGGGCGCCGGACAGGTCGTGGTCGACATCACCGATACGCTCGAACAAAAGCTGGAAAGCATCCGTTGCTACGCCACGCAATTTCCGCCGGCCAAGGCGCACGTGTTCGACCGCGTCCGCGCCCTGGCCGAGCATTACGGCCAAGCGGCCGGGTTCAAAGCCGGTGAAATTCTTTCGACGGCCGGTACGATCGGCACCAAAAACGTGATGCAGTTTTTGTTTCACAACGTGCCGTGACGCGACCGACGGGCTTTACGCGAGTCGTCCTCCGATCGACGATTCTTGTTGCGAAACTCAGACGGCGCGACGGCCTCCCGCCGCTCGCTTTTTACGGCGTCTGAAGGCGGCGTTACAACCGTTACGACGCCACCTCGAGCGTTGACGTTTCGCCACGCCCACCCTCTTGATAGCGGGTCAGAAATACACCTCCTGCGCTTTTCCAACATCGCTCAAGTCTGCGCAAGTTCGCGCTCTATTGTTGGTGGTAGAGTTTAACGGCGAGCGAGGACGGCGCGGTGACGCGGCGCACTCCGGCTCGCCTTCGCCAACGAAGCCCGAGAGAGCGAGGACGCGACGATGATCGACCTAGAACTGGCCACTACGGAACAGATCCTCGAGGAACTCGGTCGTCGCCCCGTCAAATTCGTGCATGTCTGCACGATCTACAAAGGCGCGGTCCCGGACGACGGCTTCATCGCCTACAGCCCCTGCCTCGAATCCGACGACGCGGTCTGGATGCTCCGCAAAGCCCAAGAGCTGCTGGAGCAAGACCTGCAAGACCCGCCGACGGAAGAAGTCGTCGGCTAACCGAAACGTTCTCCCGTTTCGCGGCAGGCTCAAGAATCGGCGCGCTTACTCGCGGCACGATCTCCTTCCCTGAAATCGTCTTCGGCTTTTGCCAGCCGGCTTGCCAGGGGCCATCGAACTCTAGGCTGCCGTAATAGTCGGCGTCGGTGAAGTCGAAGTTCTTGTCGTCGGCGGCCGCGTTGCGGCCGTCAATGTAGAACTTGGCCAAGTAGCGCTCGCCCGGCAGCAGCCGCGGGTTGAGCATTCGCTCGGTCGTCGCTTCGCGGCGGTCGATCAGTTCGCAAATCTGATTCATCCAAACGGAATTCTTGGGATCGATTCGGCTGTCGCCCGATGCTATCGGCAGCGCGCTCCAGGACACTCCTTCGCGGCGAAACAGCAGCACGCGCATCAATCGACCGGTTTGCTCCGCCGGCATATCGACGACCTTCAACTGCTGACCGGTGGCGATCGCCACTTGCGCCGCAGCGCTGGAAGCTCGCCGGCCGATCGATAGCGGGCTTGCACCGTCGCGGCGTAGTCGTTGAGAAACCGGCGAAACTGCCGATCGGTCCGGCTGCCGACCGCGAACTTCACGTGACCTGCGTGTTCGACGACGCCGAGCGGTTTCAAAAGCAGCAGACTTTTCTCGGGCGCGTCGACATCGATCAAGCCTTCATCGGCCAGATACTTCATCGTCGCTTGCGGATCGCGCGGCACGAGCCACGACACTTGCGGACCATGCTCCTTGACGAACCGCTGGTTTCGTTCCGGCGAGTGACAATTGATGCAACGTTCCATCTCGACCCAAATGTTCTCAATGAAGCTCGCCAACAACCGATCGCTGCGAGCATGCCTCACGACTTCCGGCGGAAGCTGAGTGCCGATCGGCGAACTGTCGGTTTTGGCGTTCAGTAGCGCCGGGTTACTTGCCGCGGCCGTGATCCATTCGCCGAACGCCGCAGATTCCTCGGCCCGCACTTTGGCAAGCACAGGGTCTTCGCGTTCCGGCTTGCGTCGGATGAATTGCAACAGCTTCGAATTCCCCGGCTGCTCGACGTCGATCAATCCCGCAGCCCGCAACGCGGCGAACGTCGCGGCTTCGTCGTCGAGCACGTATTGCCCGATCTCGACACCGGCGAAATGGCACTCAGTGCAGCTTGAAGCTCGTTGTGCGCGAGCGATCGGCAGAATACGCCGCGTAAAGAAGTCTGCCGACGACGAAGCCGGCTCTGCGGCGACGCTCGAAGCGGCCCCGGCCACAAGGCACATGGCGGCTACAAGGCTCAGAGTGAAGACCAAGCACGCACGCAACATAACGGTGAACCTCGGGCGCTAGGGAATCCGAGCAACGAGTATATCGCGGGGATGGCCTCGGAATACGCACGAACATCCGCGCCAACGACTGCTCCCAGCTTATGGGCGCGATATAATGGCGTTCTCAAACAAAACTCTAGCGGCGGCGACGGATGGGTATTCGGTTTCTTTGCCCGGCTTGCACGAAGCGGATCAACGTCAAAGAGCATCAGGCCGGCAAACGCGGCTTCTGCCCTAAGTGCGGTGCGCCGGTGCAGATTCCGCTCGCGAGCCAATTCGCCGACGGCCCGGGACCGGACGAAGAGACGACCAATCGACCGGCCCCGCCTTCTGCCGCAGCCGTGGCTACGCCGGCCGGCCAAGTGCCCGTCGGACGGATCGTCGCCATGCCTGGGCCTGCCGTCGATCCTTTGACGGAAGCTCCCGGCGCGGCTTGGTATGTGGCGAGCGAGGGACAACCGCAGCCGTTCGGGCCGGCCGATCCGCCGACGATGCATCAATGGCTGCTCGAGGGTCGGGTGGCCCCGATGTCGCTCGTCTGGCGGCAAGACTGGCCCGAGTGGCGACCGGCCGCCGCGGTTTGGCCGCATTTGGCGGGAGCGACCGCAGTAGCAATTCCGCCGGCTCCGCAGCCGCCGCCGGCCCCCGTTTCCGCACCGCCGCTAGGTGGTTCCCCACCGCTGATGCCGGCCGCCGCGATTGGTTCCGCCGCGCCGCAGCCGGGGATATACTACCAACGCCGCGGCGGCAATTGGTACGCGATCACGGTCGTGATACTGGTGCTGCTGGTCGCAGCGTTGGGCGCCGTGATGTATTGGGTACTGACGCGCGATCCCGGTTCGTCGGCGGCATCGCAAGCCCGCACCGCCGAAAGGCGCGGGATGGAAAACAATCGATTCGCCTTCCTGGAGAGGACTCGCAGATGAAGAGCATGTTTCTGAAGTTCGGCGTCGCGGCGCTGGCGGTGTTTTGCCTGGGTGCTGCGGCTGATGAGGTCGCCGCCGAAGGAACGCCGATGCAGATCGGCGAAAAGCTTTCGATGACGGCTCCGGCCGACTGGAAGACTAAGCCGCCGGCGGTGAACTTCATCGACTACGAATTCGAAACGCCGGCGGCCGAAGGAGACCCGAAGCCGGGCCGGGTGACCGTGATGGGCGCTGCGGGCGGGTTGGAAGCCAACGTCGCTCGCTGGGAAGGCCAGTTCAAATCGGACGACGGCGAAGTGAAGGCCAAGATTCAACAGAAGACGATCGCCGGTCAGAAGGTGCATATCGTCGACATCAAGGGAACGTATCTCGACAAGGCCGGACCGTTTGTGCCGGGCCCGGCGACCGAACGAGCCGGCTATCGGATGCTCGGCGCGATCATTCAAAGCGAAGGGGGCGGCGACTACTTCGTAAAGATGTACGGTCCGGAAAAGACCATGGCTGCCGCCGAGCCGGGCTTCAATGCGATGATCGAAGGGCTGAAGGCTAAGTAAGCTTCTTTGCCGGTGAATTTGACGAACGCCACTGCCGGCTTGCCCGGCAGTGTGCGTTTTTGGAGGATGCCGTAAGACGGGAGCAAGGGCCGGCATTAGGTTTGCCGTGAATGGTCGGCCGCCGCAGCTCCACCGAAATCACGCAACACGGCCCGATGAGCCGGCGACGGCACTCCCAAACGGATACGACTGCCAAGACTTTTCGCACCTTTGACGGACTGAGTTTGTTATGAAGTTGCAGCAGTTTTTGGAACATCACGGCGTCGGCAAGAATCCCTTTGCAGAAGAAGATGCGCAGACCGATCCGGTGTTCAAAGAACATTGCATCGGGGGCGTCTATCATCCGAGCTGGGATAAGATCTACGGCGACCCGCTGGAGCCGGCGACTTCGGTCGTCTTCGGCGAAAAAGGTGCGGGTAAGACGGCGCTGCGGCTGCAGATTGCCCAACACATCGCCGAGCACAATCGCCGCCGGCCCGACCGGCAGGCGTTCGTCATTCAGTACGACGACTTCAATCCGTATCTCGATCGGTTTCGCGATAAGCTCTGGGGCAACCGGCCGCCGGAAAAGGTGCTGGAGCAATGGATGCTCTGGGATCATATGGACGCGATTCTCGCGATCGGCGTTACGAAGCTGGTCGACCGCGTCGTGCAACCCACGGGAAGCGGCAATGAGCCGGTGCCGGATGTTTCAAAGCTCTCGCGGCACGAGGCCCGCGACCTGTTGCTCCTGGCGGCCTGTTACGACCAATCGACGGCCGAGCCGTACCGCGTGCGCTGGCATCGGCTACGTCGGGCCTTGCGCTACCGCACCTGGAAGAGCTACCAGCCGCTGCTGATCGGCGTGCTGACGACCGTGGTCGTGTTCGGGTTGATCTTCTATTTGAAGAAAACCGATTGGCTCGCGAGCGTGTGGCCCTATTTGTTCGTCGCCGCCGGTTGGTTGCCCTGGCTTTGGCGATTCACGCAGCGATTTTGGACCGCCCGCGGCATCGCCGGTAATTTGCGAGTGCTCGAGCGCGACTCCGGCCTGCTTCGCAAAGTGCTGATGCAACTGACGAACGACGAACTCTTGCACCAGCCGCTGCCGAACAAGCAGCGGACCGACGACCGGTTTGAGATGCTCAATAAGTTTCAGGGTGTGCTGAGCACGCTCGGCTACCCGGCGATCGTGGTGCTCGTCGACCGTTTGGACGAGCCGCACCTCGTGAACGGCTCTCCCGACAAGATGCGGGCCCTGCTCTGGCCCATGCTCGACAACAAGTTCCTCAAGCACCCGGGCCTGGGGTTCAAGCTGCTCTTGCCGATTGAAATGTCTTACTTCGTGGAGCGGGAAAGCCGCGATTTCTATCAGCGGTCGCGGCTCGATAAGCAAAACGTCGTGCCGACCCTCGAATGGACCGGTGAGGCCTTGTACGACGTGGCCAATGCCCGAATGAGGGCTTGCGCGTTGCCGGGGAAAAAGCCGACGCTGAAAGAGATGTTCGACGAATCGCTCGGCGACCGACGGCTGATTGACGGTATCCGAGCCCTGCGCGTGCCGCGGCACCTATTTAAGTTTCTCTACCGCGTGATGTCCGCCCACTGCAACGCCCACACCGACGACAACCCGGCCTGGCGGATTTCAGCGGCCGAGTTTGAATCGCAGCTAGCACTCTACCGCCGGGAACAAGACGCCTTCGATCGCGGCGTCGGAGCGGGCTAGCGGCGGCAGCGCCTTGCATGAGCATGCGGGCATCGCCCCGGCCGACGAACTCGTATTGACCGGTTTTTTCGATCGTGACAGACTTCCGCACCGCCCTGGCCGTGCCATGCGCCGAAGCGACCGGATGTCGCACGCCCGCGCTTGGCCGCCGGAAGGCGAATGGGGCAAAACGAGCCGCGCCGCGAGTTCGAAAAACACACACGGATGTCGAAGCTGCGGGCCTGCGCAGGTCGGCAACTCGTAGGGAGACGCAACATGCAACGGATTGCAGTATCGGGTTTGTTGGCCGCGGCGCTGTGCGTCGCTTGGGGTTGTAGCAAATCGGAAGAGAACGCCGCGGCTCCCGCAGCTCCGGCCGCCCCGCAAGTTCCCCCGCACACGGTGGTGTTCCAGTTCTTGGAAGCCGTACGCACGGGTAACGACAAAGGCGCCGAAACGATGCTGACCGAGTTGGCTCGTAAGAAGACGCAAGAGATGGACCTGATGGTCGCCCCTCCGGGCAGCCCCACCGCGAAGTTTGAAGTGGGGGCTACGGAGGTTGCGGAACAAGGGCAATTGGCATACGTCGAAAGCCGTTGGACCGACGTGGGCCCCGACGGCAAGCAAGAAGTGAACGACTTCGTTTGGGCACTGCGACAAGACGGCGGTGCTTGGCGAATCGGCGGCGTCGCAACGCAGCCGTATCCGAACATGCCCTTCCTTCAACTCGACTTCGAGAACCCGGAAGACATGATCAAACAGACGCAGATGGCCGAGCAGGAGTATCAACGTCGCCTCAACGGCGGCCAAGTTGCCGGTGCGCCGGGGGCAACAGCCGCTCCGGGTACGACCGTCGCAGCGCCTCCGGCCGGTGGTTTGGCTCCGACATCCGGTGTTATGCCCGCTCTGACGCCGACGCCTGGGGCTTTGACCTCCGGTGTTCCGGCGAATCCGGTACAAAATGCCGGAGGCGATTTCGCCCCGCCGAGCGGTGCCGGAGTGCAACCGGTGTCGGGTTTTTCGTCCGGTATGAACGCGCCTCCTCCGGCCGCTTTGCAGGCCCAACAGCCGGGCGAACCGCCGCTTCAGCAACGCTAAGCGAATGTCGTAAGCCCCTACCGGGTAGACATTTATAACAACTAAAATGGGCGGCCTACGAGCTCTTCGTAGGCCGCCCATTTTTTTTTGCGCTAGCGGACCAGAACTGCCTATTGCGCGTGGTAAGCTATTAGGAAAACTCTTCTCAATGCCCCCAAAATACGCGCCCGACGCAGGGGCCCCAGTCAAGCCTTTTGATTCTTGACAACACGACCCTCAATGCTAACTTATCCATCCTAGCCTGTGCACTCTTGTGCAGAATGTGCAATCGGAAAAGGCTTACATCAGGGTACGCCGGCACCGACTGCACCAGCGCTGGTTCGATTACGCTCCCGAATGTTTTGCCGTCGCAAAGCGGGATGCGGGAAGAAGACGGCAAAAGTTTGAGTGGTACGTACCAGTTTCATGTTGGAGGATTTTAGGATGAATCGTGCTCTTGTGTTCGGCATCGCGATTTTCTTCGCGGTGGTTGGCATCGCCCTCGTGGGCGGTGAGAAGAACGTGGCCGTCGCCGGTCACGGCTGCCATGGCTGCAGCGGTTGCGACGGTGGTTGCGACGGCGGTTGCGATGGTGGTTGCTCGGATTGCGGTTGCCGCGGTGGTCTGTTCTCGCGTCTCCGTAACCGCTGCTGCGGTGCTCCTTGCTGTGACGTTCCGGAACCGACCTGCTGTGACGCCCCGTGCTGCGGTCGCCAAGGCCTGCTCGCTCGTCTCCGCGCTCGCAAGTGCTGCGGTGCCGAGCCGACCTGCTGCGCCGCCCCGGCTTGTGCCGCTCCGGCCTGCGCTGCTCCGGTCGAACCGACCTGCGCTGGCGCTGCTCCGGCTGCTGCCCCCGCCGCTCCGGCTGCCCCGGCTCCGGCCCCGAAGCCGGCCGCTCCGGCCGCTGCTCCGGCTAAGTAGTCTGAACTGCTGATCAACCGTCGGACGACGCCCCCTGAAGCGTCGGACGACGCTGATTCCCGCAAAAAGGCCGGGTCTCCTCGTGAGACCCGGCCTTTCTTTTTTTCCCGATGTGCGGCGTAGCGAAAATCTTCGGCAGTGCCGGCAAGTCGAATTACGATAGAGAGTTCGTCCGTTTCCTCCCGCAATCATCCGCCGATCCGGCTCTTTCATGGCTTCTTCCGGCCCTCAGGTTTCCCAGACGCCCGCCGACGGCATGCCGTCCTCCGGGGTGCGAAGCGTCATTACCTACCTGCTGTTCATCCACTTCTTCTTCCTGCTGGTCGGCATCAAATCGCGAACCGACTCCTCAGGCCTGGAGCAAGACCTGCGAGCCAAGGTGCCCGGCTTGCGTCCCTACCTGCAATTGCTGGGGATGGACCTCTCCTACATGTTCCATCTCACCTATTACAACAACGCCCCTGAAGCCGGGCCCGTCGACCTCTCGGACACCGACTACTTCCTCGAAGCCGATATTCCCCAGCCCGACGGCTCCACGAAAACAATTCACATACCGAGCTCCGACGAGCTGTCGGGGATTCGCTTCCGCCGTATGGAACGGCTCGTGCATGCCGCGGGCGTCGACGGCGAGCAACAAAGCGACTCCGCGGCGATCGTGGCTCAAGGCATCGTGCGCCGGCTCATCCAAGAGCACAACTGCGTTCAACAAGCCCAGACGACGCCGCTCAAACTCAGGTTCCGCCGCCGGCTGCTGCCGAATTGGATGCTCCCCTCCGACGAGTTGGAACGTACCGGCGCTCTCAAAGTCGAGCGCGACGCCCCCGCCAACTTTGAAACCGTCTACGAAGTGCTCGCCGTGTGGGCCGGAGACGACGTGCAAGTGACTCGCGTCGGCGCCGCGTCAAACACTGCGGCCCCGAGTGCAGCTCCCACGGGCACGGGAGGTCAACGATGAAGACCATGACGACTTACCTCGGCAACGCGGCCGCCCGCTTCGGCGACGGCTGGAATCGCTTCTGGTTTCTCCCGTCGCATCCGCTGCCGGTCGCGATCTTACGCATCGCCGTCGGCCTCATCGCTTTCTGGACGCTGTTCAATTGGAGCTTCGACCTGCTCCGCTACTTCGGCAAGGCCGGCATCGTGCGAGTCTCGATGCTCGAGGCGATCTACCCGACTGAATTCTCGACGCGGCTCTCGTACTTAGACTACATCCAAGACTCGTCCACGTTGCAGGTGGTTCACTATCTCGGCCTCGCGGTCGTCGCCGCGTTTACGCTCGGTCTCTGGTCGCGCGTAACGTCGGTCCTGTCGCTCGTCGTGTTCCTCTCGTACTTTCACCGCGGCCGAATGCTCACCGGCGTCGACGAACCAGTGGTCGCGATGCTGTTGTTTTATCTTTGCTTCGCACCGACCGGAGCTTGTCTATCGCTCGATGCGTGGCGAAAGCGACGCCGCTCGGCCGACGCGAAAGCATCTTCGTGCGACGCCTCGCCGACCTACTCCGCCACGATCGGAGTGCGTCTCATTCAAACGCATATGGCGATCATCTACTTCATGATGTTCTGCGCGACGTTGCAATATAACGCCGTCTGGTGGAACGGCACCGCCGTGTGGTGGCTCATCGTGCGCCGGAATCGGCGCTCGTCGATCTGCGTTGGCTCCACGCCTACCCGTACGTCATCAATTTTTGGACGACGTCGCTGATCTTCTTCTATCTGGCTTTCGCACTCTTGATCTGGAATCGTACGGCGAGGCCGCTGCTCGTCACGCTGAGCGCCGTTGTCTGGATCGGCACCGCTCTACTGACCGGGCTCATTCCGTTTTGCGCGGCTATGTTCGTCGGCGGATTGTCTTTTATTTCCGCCGAACAATGGTTGGCGCTTCGCCGAGGCTCAGCGGAGCCCGTCATGCCGAAGTCGGCGGCCTGAATCACGCGGCCGGTCGCTTGAGAAGGATTGTCGGGGCGATCATAATTGCCCCGTCTTGAACGACGGCGTTCTCCGAGCGCCGACCATTCTTCTGCGGAGCGACGAACATGGCCGACATGGCACGGCGAGGTTTCCTGGGTACGGCGATCGCCGGGCTTTCGGGTGCGGCAGCGAGCAACTTGCTCGTCGACGCAGTTCCGACGCACGCCGCAGAACCGGTCAAGCGCGACGGCCGCTATAAGTTCAAATTCAGCCTCGCGGCCTACAGCTATCGTAACTTTCTGACGAGTCATCGCGGCAAGAAGCCGTCGGCGCCGCCTAAAGAATCACTGACGCTCGAAGACTTCATCGCCGATTGCGCGAAGTTCGGCTGCGACGGCACCGAGCTCACCTCGTACTACTTCCCCGAAAAGCCCACGCCCGAATATCTGCGGTCGCTCAAGGCGCTCTGCTTCAAGCTCGGGCTCGACGTCACCGGCACGGCCGTCGGCAACGACTTCACGTTCCCCAAAGGCAGCCCGGAGCGAGCCGAGCAAATCGCCTACACAAAGCGTTGGATTGAAAACGCCGAGATCCTCGGCGGTGCCAGTCATTCGCATCTTCGCCGGCGCTCAAAAGAAGGGGCAGACGCTGGAAGAAACGCATCGCTTGGTGGTCGAGGCCGTCGAAGAATGCTGCGATTTCGCCGGCAAGCACGGCGTATTCCTCGGCCTTGAGAATCACGGCGGCATCACCGAGCAGCCGGAAGAGTTGATCAAGCTCGTGCAGGACGTGAAGAGCCCATGGCTCGGCATCAATTTCGACTCCGGCAACTTCCACTCGGCCGATCCCTACAAGGAACTCGAGCAGATCGCTCCCTATGCGATTAACGCGCAGGTCAAAGTCGTGATCAAACGCGGCGATCCGAAGACCACCAAGAGCGAACCGAGCGACCTGAAGCGATTGGCCAAAATGCTGCGCGACGTCGGCTATCGCGGCTACATCGTGCTTGAGTACGAAGAAGACGACGAAGACCCGCGGGACTTCTGCCCGAAGTATCTCGAAGAGATGCGAGCCGTGTTCGTTTAGCGAACGCTCGCCGAACTTTCGTCGCCGAATCCGAGCGGCTCCTCTCTCGCACCGAGGGAGGAGATAAACCGCAGCCCAGTTTTAATCCCACCACCAGCCGCGGTCGGGAATGTTTTGCGGTCGCTGACTGCGGCGAACCTTGGCCAGCTGCTCGCGGGAGTCGATTTGAATCGCGTCGGGTCGTGCGACCTCGGCGACATCCACGGTCACACCGCCGCTGGCGGTCGCCACCACGAGCGTCTTCGTCAATTCGCGACTTTGCGCGACCGTCTCGACGGTCGCAGGTACGGCACGGACTTCGGTCGCAAGGACCGCGGGAGACATCAGCCCGCTACGTTGCCAACCGATATGGTCGCAAACGCCGTCGCGATGGAGCACGGCGCAAACGAGCGCCAAGTCAAAGATGTTTTGCAGCTCGGCGTAAACGGGATATTTCTGAGCCAGCGCCGCAAAATGCTGCGTGAAGTTCGCGGCGAACGCAGAATTCGGGTTGCTCGCTTGCCCGGTGCTTACGCGTTGTCCGGCACCGGCGAGAAACTCATTTTCGCTCAGCAGCTTCACGCCTTGTCCGCGTAATTCATAGACGTCACGTTCCTGCGAAGTCAGCAGAGCGTCGTAGTTGACGGTGAACCACCAGCGGACGAGATCCAACGCCGGCGGTTTCGACGATTTGGCGTCGGCGACAAGTTGCAGATAGTTCGGAACGGCGGCGATGCTTTCTTCTTTGCCGACGCCGAGCAGTTTCATCCGATAATCGGCTTCGACAAGCACCGCCGCGGCATGCGAAGAGGGCGCGAGCCCGTCGATTGTGATCTTCTGCGTTCCCAAACGGCGGCCGAGCTCTTCCGTCCATTTCGGGCGACCGCCGACCGGAAGCGGCTTCCTCGCCGAGTCCGTGACGAACGCCGACAACCGTTCAATTCCCTCGGGCGTCGGGTCGATCGAACAGCCGAAGACGCCTCCTTGGGAAAACTCGTGGCGAAGCAGCGTGACGAGATCGTCCAACAGCACGACGGGACGGTCTGTTTCGAGGGCCAATCGCCGATTTTCGCGGCCTAAGTACCAATCGCCGGCCGGTCCGGCCAGCACGACGTCGCCCGACTCGGGATAAACGAAAACGTATTGCACCTTCTGCAAGCCCGCCAGAGCCTGTAGCTCTTCTTCGACGGGCCGGCCTTGAGCGGCGCGAATCTGTAGTTCCCGTTCGAGCCGCGTGAGCGAAATCTTGCGCAGCGCCGACGGCGCGCGAATGTTTGCCTTGTCTCCGGCTTCGCGAGCCGCGTCACGACGCAACGACGCCAGGCGCGCTAAGTCGGTGAGATTGACGACGGGACGCATCGCACCGGCGGCATCTACGTAAACACCCCCGCGGTGCTGTTCGACTTCACCTTGAGTGCCGCCTGCATCACGCCAACTTTCCGGCGCGATGGTCGAAGTCATCAGTTCGATCAGCGATTCAAAGTCGGGCTGAACGCCGCCTCCTTGCCCGCCGGCGGAATTCGTCATCGGTAGGCCGCCGTCGGTTGAGATGCCGCCGGAAGTACCATAGCCGCCGAACATTTGCCCCAGTACTTCGCCGCGAAGCGCGTCGTTCTGGATCGTGGCGACCGTAGCGACCGCCGCCTCTTTGGCGCCGAGTCGGGCCTGGGCGTCGGCCACTTCGCTCAAGGCCGCATCGCGCTGTGCGAGGGGCAAATTCTTCGCTTCGGCAATCGCAGTGGAAAATTCGCCGACGTTCAGCCGATCGCGCACGCGCCGAATTCCGGCTTCTTCGGCATCTGCCAAAGCCGCCGAGCCGCAGACCGCGCCGACCAGCGCCAGGGCCAAGCACCAAGAGCGACGGCAACGCGCAGTTCATGGCCGAATCTCCGAATTGTTGAGCGACAACGTCGTCTTGACCGCATGAAAGATCCGCAGGCGACATCTCTCAGAAGACGCCGAACCACGAAGCGCGTCAAGCAACAAGCGTTCTACAATCCAGACGCCGCGAAACGCCCCGACCGAAACAACGGCTGGTAAGATTTTGGGCGGCGGCAAAGCGGCAGACGGCCCGCGATTGACGAAACTGGCTCGGAACCGGCAAAAAAAGAAGCGGCCCGTTCGAACGTTGTCGAACGGGCCGCTCTTATTTCCTAGGTCGAACCGGGGTAGCTCGGGTACTGCAGCTCTTCCGGGCTACTGTAAGTTACGACTTCGGTCGAATCGATTCAGACATTCAAACTAGCGAGCGCAACCGCAGGCCGGTTCAGCAGCACAGCCGCAAGCCGGTTCAGCAGCGCAACCGCAAGCCGGTTCGCAGCACTTGTTGCGGTGGCAGAGGCTGTGGAGCTTGCAGTGCAGGCCGGCGAGGAAATCGCGGACCGGCGTCGGACGGCAGCAGGTCGAACCACAAGCCGGGGCGCAACCGCACGACGGTTCAGCGGCACAGCTCGGTTCGCAAGCGGGAGCGGCACAAGCCGGAGCGGCACAAGCGCAGGTCGGTTCGGCGGCGGCGCAGGTCGCTTCGCAGCACGTGGGGGCGCAGCAATTGCCGCCCATCATGCGGTCAAGCAGACCGGCTTGGGCGCTCGAGCCACAGAACAACGTGGCGACGGCGACCAAAGAAAACAAATACGACTTCATGGGGAGGACTCCTGTTCCTGTTGGGAAAACGATCACGAACTCAAGCCGATGGGAAGAGATTCTCGGCTGCAGTACCAAGACTATCGGCGCGACATGACTGCCGGCTTGGCAATTCGTTTGGAGTTCGCAATGCGCCGAATGCGCCGCGTTCGCTAAAGGAACGGGCCTTGGCGACGAATCGAAATTCGCCGGAGTTGCGGAGATTGACTATTTCAGGCGTGGAGACACGCGCCCGGCGTCTGTGCCCGGCGGATTCGCGTGCCCACGACCTCGATGTGAATCTGTATCGTCGCGCGGGCCGCGAGAAACTGAACGCCGTTTACCTCGCCCCTACAATCGGCAATTGGTAAGGCCGGCAGGTGTTTACGAGCAGTGAATCCTTAGGGGGCGAGAAGCGGGTAGCCGCTTCTTGGAAGACGCCGGAACGAGGCCTCGCTCTAGTTGACGCTCGCGACAATTTCGACCTGCCGGCGCTGACGAGTCAGATTGTGCAGCGCCCGCCACCAATGTTCGATCTTGTGAAACGTGGCGTCGATTGCCTCGCACAACGGCGCTACGTCCTCAAGCGGCTTGAAGAAGCAGCCCTCGGCACCCCCGCGAAAGGCGGCCATCGCGTTCGACAGCGTAACCAATCCGGTCAACATGATGACCTGCACGCCGCCGTCGTATTCTTTGATCCGACGAAGCAGTTCGAGACCATCCAGTTGGGGCATGTCGATGTCGAGCAGCACGATCCGATAGCCGTGCCGAAGGATTTCGCCGAGCGCTTGCGTCGGATCGTTGAGCGACGCCACTTCGTAGCCTTTGCGGCGCAACAAATGGGCGACCAATCGCGTGATTTGCGAATCGTCGTCAATGTGCAGGATCGTGCGATTCATACCGGACGTCGACATGTCGGAATCCCAAACTTCGGAAAGGTGCGAACGTTCAGATGTGCGAACACGCAACCCTATTTCGCGCCCCCTCTTCGGCAACCGTTTCTGACGTTTCCCGCATGTCTATGCGGGCCAAATGTGGAATTCCGAGGGAAGCCGGGATTTTCCCGCCCCCTAAAACCGACGAGAGCTAGCGTTAATTGTCGGACGGCTTCGGCTCGAAGCCCCGTTTTCGCACTAGCTCCGAGGTTCCCGAAATGACAGTTGCCAACGCTACGATCTGTTCGACGATGTCGGCCGATCCCGACTTCCGCGAGATCGTCGAATTGTTCGTCGCCGAAGTTCCCGACCGCGTGGCCTCGTTGACCGACGCGTTCGATGCCAACCGTTGGGCCGACTTACGCCGTATCGCTCATCAATTGAAGGGGGCCGCCGGAGGTTACGGCTATCCGGATTTGACGACCGCGGCGTCGCAGTTGGAATTCGCGATCGATGCTTCACACCCCGTCGAGCAAATCAAGGAGCAACTCGACGGCCTCATCGAACTAGCCGGCCGCATCGCCGTCTGACGACCGACCGCCGCTCTTAACGCGTTTCAAAAAATCAGGGCTGCGATGCCGAGTGCATCGCAGCCCTGTTCGTTTCGCTCGCTAGGGAACGCAGACGCGGTTACTTCTTGGCAGCCATATACAAAGCCTGCAAGTAAGGCACCGGAGCGCTGCCCAACGCGTTGAGCACCGTACCGCCTGCGGTGAAGCAGTGCGTGATCCATTCGGGGCTGCCGTACTTCTCCATGGCCGCTCCGCCTTCGCCGCCGCCGATATACACCTCGACGCCGGCGTCTTTGAGCCGCTTCAATTGCGGCATGAAGTTCTTCGTGCCGTTTTCAAAGCGAGGATCTTCGAACATGCCGAGCACCCCGTTGTAGAAAGCCGCCGGAGCCGGGCTCCCTGCAGGACGCTTCTTGAGATCTTCGATGTACTTCCCAATGTTCGCGGCAAAGTGCTCCGACGTGGCCGGGCCGACGTCAAACTGTTGCTGGTCCGGACCAATCGTCGCCGACACCGTGCCGTCGCCGAGCGTGAAATCGACCGGCATGACGAACTGAATGCCCTTCGCGCGGCCGTCGACCAGCAATTGCTTGGCTTGCTCCACGCGGCTGCGTTCGATGTACCAAGGCTGCTTGACGTTCTCCGGCTTCTCGGCCAAGCCCATCGAGAATTCTTTTCCGGCCAATTCGGCATCGGCCTTCTTGAGCGCGAGGACGAAATTGCCGGCGACAAACACCCACTTTACGACTCCGCGATCCACGACGGCCCGCAAGTCGTCGAGCTTGTCGGTCTTCAATCCGCTGAAGAACACGAAGTCGGCGTTCATGCAACGCTGCATCGGCTTATCGAACTCATTGGCGACGTAGGAGCCCAACGCCACGCGCTTCATACCCGCAGGCACCACGGTGCTGGAGGCGTCCATGCTGCCGGCGGAGAGGGCTTCGTTGACGTACACTGTTGCCACCTTGCTCGCGAATTCATCGACGAGCTTCGCCAACTGCGGAGCGACCTTCTCCGCGTCGTCCGGTCCGGCTTCCCAGAGCACGCGTTCGACGCCGTACTTCCGCGTGTTCTCCAGCATGATCACCGCACCGGGCGCGGCCTTATCGATCGCTTCCTTAACGGCGGGGAGAATCGTCGTCGTGGATTCGTCGAGCCAGTCGGTAATCAGCGGAACGTCGCACTTGAGAATTTCGCCGAGTCGCTTGGCGACCTTGTTCAGGCTGCCGTCCGGCTTGCGGCCGATGTGGCCGAAAATGATTTGCTTCCAACCGCGCTTGCGGCCGAATTCGAAGAGTCTCGGCCATCGAGCGCAGACGAATGTCTCCTTCGCCGACCGTCGCACCCGGCTTGGCATCGACGTCGCCGCGAACAAGTACCGGCGTTCCCGACGGAACATCGGCCAGCGATTCGATCCGCGGGATGCCGGCCAAGTAGTCTTGCAACTTGAGGCCCGACACCGAGGCCGGCGGCGCGGTGAGCAACGTGCGAATCCAAGGAACCAATTTTTCGGCGGTGGCAGCCATGATAGGTACGTCCCGAACAAGAAAACGACGGAGAATAAAACCGTCGCCCCGACGGAGAATTCGCCGAGCGACGAGCGTGGAAATGCGTGCCGAGCAAGATACACCATCGCTCGCCGACCGACTAGGAGCGGCGCACGTTCGACGAAGCCGGCCGCAGCGGTATTAGTCGCCGAAAATCGCGCCGTAGCGTGGTCGTGGCGTTCATCGCTGTAAGCGAAAAGCCGTCACAGTTTCGGCGTCGCTCACCAGAATTGTGGCGCGGCCGTCGATGCGGGCCGTGGCCAAACCGTGAATGGCCTTGCCCCAGCCGAATGAGTCGATCGGCTTGCCGTCGTGGCCGACGATATGCAGCGTGCCGTCGGCTCCGGCGATTAGCCACGCGCCAGGGCCTTCGTCGAACACCGGACCGCCGACAAGCATCTCATTCTGCATTTGCGGCACGGGCTGCACGCCCTTAGGAAGCGGATAACTCCAGAGCTCACGCCCTGTGCCGTCGAAACCGACCGCCGTATCGTTGCCGGGCCCTTGCGCCGCGATGGCGCACAGTTCGGCGCTGCCGTCGCCCGTGAGATCGGCCGCAGCGACCAAACGCACGGCCCGTCCGCCGACCGGCATCTCGCGCAGAGTCTGCCCTTGCTCATCGACGATCGCCACGGTCATCACGCCGGTCGCACATAGAACGAGCCGTTTGCCGGTGGAGTCTTTGCCCGTGATCGCCGTGCGCAACACGTTCTCCGGCAACTGACGGTTGGCCCATTTGCGTATTCCGTCAAGCGACACGCCTTGCAAACCGACCAAGCCCCAATAGCCGACGCACATTTCCGGTTCGCCGTCGCCGTCGAGATCCCCAAGTTGCACGTCGGAAATACCGGCGTGCGAACCTTCCGGAAAACTCAGTAGTCGTTTGAAGTCGGAATCAAAGAGATGCAATTGCTGCTGCGACGAAAGCGATCCGACGAAGACGCGTTTGCCGGCTTTGTCGACGGCAGTACGCAGGAAGCCGACAATCCCTTCCGGCTCTTTCGGCAAATCCAAAGCATGCGACGTCTTCAACTTGCCCGCAGCATCCAACTCCGCCACTGATTTAAGGCCGTCGACCACGAGAATCCTCGGCGGCCCGTCTTTCTCATCCGTCGCGAGCACATAGCCCGGCTGCTTAATCTCCGTCGATTTCCAAACTTCCGCGAGTTTCAAATTCGTGGGGTTCGATTTCGGAGCCAGCTTCGCTTGAGGCATGGCGGCATCAGCGACCGTCTGGTTCTTCTGCGTTTCCTCGAATTGCCGAACGCGTGCTGCATAACGATCGCGACACGCCTGTACCATCGGTTTGCCGGCGGCAAGGTCGGCCAACAATGTCGGCAAGAGCTCCGCCACTCCGCGATGGAACCCCACCTCGTTGTCTTGCACGGTCGTGTCGCGGTCGAGCAAATAGAAGCTCGGCACGAATCGCGCACCCAGCGCGCGTAGCGCCGAGTTGTCGATGTCACGAGCGCCCGGCAAGTGGATTTTCGCCGCCGTCAGTTCGCGGCGCAAGTCTTCGTCGGAGATCCCTCCGTCGCCGCCAGGATTGATGCTAACGGCGAGAATCCTCAATTCGTCTTTGACCGGAAGCTTTGAATACGCCTCCTGCAAAGTCGACAACGCATGCAGACACTCGCTGCTGGCGACATCCCAAAACACCAAGACCGTCGGTTTGCCGGCGAGTTCGGCGGAGGTCAGCGATCGGCCGTCGAGAGTTCGCAGCGTGAAGGAAGCCGGTTTCGATCCGAGTACGTCGGCAGGCGGCTGCGGCGGGGGCGAGGCCCAATTCAGGTCGAGCTTGTCGACGATCTTGACCTGCGGCGGAGCTTCAAACTGATACGCTTCGGCCGGTATCGTCGGGTTGAATTGCGGATCGACGAGTTCCGCGTACATCCGCAAATCGGTCGGAGGATACGGATCGGCCAACGTCAGCGCAACGCGCCGCGTCGGGAAATCAATTCGTCGCAACACCTGAGTGCGGGCATCGATCCAATAAATGAAATCGCCGTCGTCGCGGCGAACGCGAACCCGACGACATTCGCTTCCTTCCGAATAGTCGTTGCTCAAAAGTTCCGGACGCGCGCCGCCGGCGCGAAATAAATCCATGGCGTCGGCGCCGAGCAGCATCTCTAGCGGCAAGCAACGTCCGGCGACTCCTTCCCCAAAAATCGTGCGCAACGTATCGTCGGCGTAGATTTCGGCGAGCGTCAGAGCCTTCGGCGCCGAACGCTTCAAGATGTGGCCCGGCAGATCGTCGCTCCAAGCCCACAACGTGGCGCCGTCGGAGATCAGCGTAGCGCCGTAGATTCGCAAATAGATTTTGTTCGGCCGCTCAAGCACCAGCGCAAACGGCACGGTGTCGTCGAAGCGTTTGCCTTGCTTATTCCCGGAGATGCGCAGCTCGCCCCGATCGGCGTAGCCGTCGGCCTTGGCGTAGGCCTCGATCATGCGCGTGAGCAAGCGCTCCGCCTCGTTGAGCACGGCGCCGCTTCCCGAACTTGGCTTGAGTTCCGATGGAGGCGGATCGCTGCAACCGGCAAGTAGGCCTACCGGCATCAGCCCGAGAGCAAGCTTGACGAAACTCAATGTCAAACGACGAGAACCCGACATCGACGGCCTTCCTTGACGACGATTACGCAAGCAGCGGCAAACCCCGATTATGGTCGAGAATCGACCGTCGTCTCAAGCTCGGCTCCTTGACCATCGCAGCCACGGGTCGATAATCCAGGCGGGGAACGACGTTTTCGTCCTCGCTATATCTCACAGGCTTCCTAAATGTCCGTTGTCGTTCGCTACGGTAGCTCCGGTCAACTCACGCTCGCACTCGCCGACGAAAGACTTGTCGGCGTTTGTGGAATCGCCGCGTCCCCTACAGGCGGAGACGCGACGGGCGACGTCTTCGTCGACCTTGAGTCACCGGAATTTGCGGCTCGCGTGCGGGCCGCTCTGGATCAACCGCTGGAGTTTCCCGACTTCTCTCAAGCGGTCGTGGTCGGCGATCACGTGACGATCGTCGTAGAACCCGACGTTCCGCAAGCCGCGTTGCTCGTCACGGCCGTCGCCGAGCGACTGCTCGCCGGCGGCGTCGCTCCGGACAGCATCACCGTTTTGCACGTGGACGAATTGGCCCCGATCGTCGTCCGTGTCCACGACGGTGCGAATCTCGTGACCGCGGGCGCTGCAGACAGCCCGACCACGAGTATGACTGCGGCGACGCATTCGCTACGGCTCGAAAAGCACGTACCTGCTGATCGCGGGAAATTGAGCTTCTTGGCAAACACACGGAGCGGTCGCCCCGTGTATTTGAACCGCCTCGTGACCGACGCCGACATGGTTGTTTCGGTCGGCTGTTACCGCGGCGCGGACGCTTGGACCTACCGCGGCATCTTCGGTGGAATCTATCCCACGTTCTCCGATACCGAAACGCTCCAACGTTACCGCAACGCACATCTGCTCGACGTCGACGACGAAGCGTTCGCGAAATCGCAGCAAGAGATCGAACTTGTCGGTTGGCAGAGCGGCTTGCAAGCCACGGTACAAGTGCTGCCGGGTCCCGACGGCACGGCCACGGTCGTCGCCGGTGAGATGCGCACCGTCAGGTACCGGGCCGCGCAGGTCTGGAATTCTACATGGCGCTACACGTTGCCGAAACCGTCTGATCTCGTAGTCGTCGCCCTGCCGGGGCAAGATTCGCAAACTTGGCGACACGTCGGACGTGCGCTGGCGGCGGCACTACCGCTGGTCGACGAAGGCGGCGCCGTGGCTCTTTGCACCGACTTAAGCGAGTCCCCCGGCAAGGCGTTTGAAGCATTGCGGAAGATCGATGATCGCGACACGGCCGTGGCTGAAATTCGCAAGGTCCGTCCCGAAGACGCTTTTCCGGCGCTCATGCTCGATCGCGTGCAACGTCGAGCTCGCGTGTATTTGCTGAGCCGACTCGATCCGACGCTGGTCGAAGAACTCGGTATTGCTCGTGTTGAAGAGCCTGTGGAAATTGAGCGGCTCGTGCAACGTCGTAAGTCGTGCATCGTCCTCGGTAACGCACAATTCGCCGAGCCGCAGCTCGGTTAGTCGCCGCCGAGAAGGGAATGATCGAGATGCCTGACGTGTCGGCGACTTCTATCGCCTCCGGTTTCGTCGAACTCGCCGGGCGAGGCAAATCGGCCATCACGGGAACGGACGCCGTTTCCATCCTGCACAAGTTCTGCACGAACGACATCGTGAAGCTGCCGGTCGGTCACGGCTGCGAAGCGTTCGTACTCGACGCCAAAGGCCAGATTCAGTTTTACGTGATTGTTCACCGTCGGGCTGACGAGCTGTTCGTCGAACTTCCGGCCGATACGTCGGTCGCCGAAGTCGCGCAAGGGTTTGCAAAGTTCGTCGGCCGGTATGTCATCGTCGAGAAGGTGACGTTTACCGATCGCACGTCACAGGTCGCCGAACTCTTCATTGCCGGCGAAAACGCGGCCGAGATCGTTGCGAAGGCCTTCGACATCACGCCGCCCGATCAGGCGCTCGAAGCGGTCGATTGCCCAAAGCTCGGCGCAGACGCTTGGCTCGCTCGCAGCTCGCAAGCTGAAATTCCGAACTTCACATTGTTTGCAAAAGCGACACAGCTCAACAAAGCGAAGGCTCTGCTTGCCGGAGCAGGTGCGACGGAGCAAAACGTCGCGTGGTACGAGCAATTGCGAATCGCGGCCCGCTTCCCTCTGCTCGGTCGCGACATTCTCGAAAAGGCGTTGCCGCAAGAACTCGACCGCAACACAGAAACTTTGAACTTCCGCAAAGGTTGCTACCTCGGCCAGGAAACGGTAGCCCGACTCGATGCGATGGGGCACGTCAATAAGTCGCTGACGCTCTTGCACGGCGACGCCGCGGCGTTCGACGCAGCCTCCGCAACCTTCTCAGCCGGCGAAGGCTCGGAATTACGCGCCGGGGAGGCCGTCGTAGGACGCCTCAATTCGCTCACTGCGACGGCCGACGGCGGAGCAGCGGCGCTCGCCATGGTGCGAACGTCACACCGAAGTCCCGGGACAATCTTGGAATCGGCCCACGGAAGATGGCGAGTCGCGCCGCGGCCGGCGTTGTAGCCGCCGGAACTACTTGTATTCGAAGCAAAGCAGCTTGCTTTGGCTGCGAATAAAGAGCCGGTTTCCCACGACTGCCGGAGACGTCCAGGTCGCCTCGTCGGTCAACTTATTCATCGCGAGTTGCCGAAAGCCTTGCGGATCGGCGGCAATGACGGCCAGCTCTCCTTGTTCGTTGAGCGCGAGCAACCGATCGTCGGCCCATATCGGCGTGCAGTAGTAGCCGTGATTGCCGCCTCGCCACAAAAGCTTGCCGTCGCGCAGGTCGGCGCAGTTCCATTCGCCGCCGTCGTTCATGCCGAACACATGCCGATCGTCGGCCACGACGCTGGAGAGGTAGCTCGACATATCGTGATTCTCCCAAGCCTCCGCGGCGCGAAAGCCGTCTCCTTCGGGCACAAGGCGCCACGCCGAGAGCGGACGACCAACCGCCGTAAGCAGCACGTGATCGCCGATGACGACCGGCGTACTGATCGTTTCGTCGTATTGATTCTGGTACGGCACGTCCCAAAGCTTCTTGCCGTCGGCAATGTTCAGACCGACGAGTTGCGGACCGGTGGCGACGACGATTTGTCGTCGCCCCGCCGGAGCCGCCAAGATCGGCGAAGAATAAGACGTATTCTCCTCGAACGCCTTCCACGCCACCGCGCCGGTTCGTTTGTCAAACGCCATGATCGTGCCGCCCCGAGCGCCACCGACCGAGGTGACAAGCAAGTCGTCGACCACGAGCGGCGAACCGGTGTAGCCAAACAGCGGCACCGGTGCACCGCGGCCTTCGCCGATCGGCACGACGACGTAATCTTCCTGCTGTACGAACGCGCGGTTGTCAGGCAACGGTTGCACCGCACCAAACTCGGCCGGCAGGTTCTTCGTCCAAACAACGGCGCCGCTGCGAGTATCCAGACATTGCAACCAACCGGCGATGCCGAGCGTGTAGACTTTGCCGTCACTGTATACGGGCGTCGCCTTCGGGCCGTTGCCGTGCCGTCGACCGACCGGATGGGGATCGAAGTCCACCGGGTTGGTCCGCTCCCAAAGTAACGAACCGGTCGCGGCATCGTAGGCAGCCGCTCGTTCCACGGCGTCACGACGATCAACGACGAACACTCGCCCGTCGACGACGATCGGCGACGCCCAACCTTCACCGAGAGCTTGCGTCCACAACGGCTGCGGCGCCTCGGTCGGCCAAGGGTTCGGCAATTTCGCAGCAACGGCGCGACCATCGTGGCGCGGACCGCGCCAACTCGGCCAATCTTCAGCTTGCGTGCGCTCGATCGCCGCGGCAGCTAAGACGACGGCAAGCCAAGCCGCCACGCGGAGTTTGCAAGCGGCGTCGCCGAAATGCGAAAGCCGATAAAGCCGGTTCTCATGTCCGCTCACGGTAAAACGGCCCTCAAAATCGACGGCTTCAAGCTGCGGAGAAGACCGCGGCGGCGCGATTATACCTTCCGCACTTCGGCCGCGGAGATTAGAAAAACAGAGCTAGGGAAGGCATCTGCCGTTTCATTTTGATACATCTCTCCGGCCTCAATTAAGTTGCCTCGATTTCGGTTCTTTTCCAAGAAGCGCGGCGACCACCGGACGATGTCCGAAGTGGACGGTCGCTTTGCGCTTGCGCTGTTCTTCGCGGCGTTGGCCGTCGTCGGTGCTGCGATTCTCGCGGCCGTGGTTCAGGAAATGACGGCGCCGGAATGGCGGGCCAATAATGAGTTTGTCGAAGCCCGTTGTACCGTGTTGGAAAAGCACGTCTCGGAGAGACGCCAAGAAGAACAACTACAGTACCGCCCCGAGTTTCAGGTTCGTTACACCCCGGCTGACGGCACGCCGCTGACGACGATCGCCACACTCGACGCCGCAGCCGTATTCATCACAGATCGGCGGCGCTGCGAAGAATCGCTCGTGCCATTTGAAGTCGGAAAGGAATATCTCTGCTGGTACGATCCGCACCAGACGACGACCGTCGTCTTGCAACGCGGCTACAGTTGGATTGCTTGGGTCGTTCCGCTATTGCCCGCCGCGCTCGTGGCCGTCGGCGTCGGCGGACTGATCTACGTATTTCTTTCCTGGGGCAAATCGGCCGAGCGTCGCGCGCTGTTGCAGCAATCGACGGGAGCCGATCTTTTCGACGACGCTAATAGTCGGTTTCCGACCGTGCCGTCGGATCGCGACGTCACCAACAGCCCGGGCACCGTACTGAAGTACCGAATTCCCAACGCCACGCCGGGTTGGAATGCGTTGTTTCTGCTATGGGTCGCCATCGGCTGGAACACGCTCGTCGGCTGGTTCGTCTATAAGGCCGTGAACGAATCACTCGTGGGACGGGCCGACTTCCTACTTTGGTTCGGATTGGTACCGTTTCTCATCGCCGGCGGCTACTTCGCCTATCTCGCCGGTCGGGCTTTGATGATTGTCGGCGGTATCGAGCCGACGCTCGTCGAAGTCTCATCGCATCCGCTCTATCCGGGCGGACGCTACGAGGTGTATCTCTCGCAAACCGGCAAGTTGAACTTTAAGAAGCTTTCCATCGTCTTGGTCTGTGACGAAGAGGCGACGTTTCGCCAAGGCACTAATTCACGCACGCACGTGCAGCGTGTGACGGAGATCGAAATCTTTCACAAGGCCGACTTCTTGGTGCAACCCAACGAATCTTTGGGCGTGCGATTTGATTTGCTCGTGCCTGAGGCCGCGATGCATAGCTTCCAATCCGCGCATAACGCCGTGAAATGGAAACTCTTGGTCCGCGGCGAACTCAACAACTGGCCTGACTTCGAGCGGGCGTTCTCGCTGCTGGTCTATCCCGGACGCAACGGAGCGCCCTACGTATGAACGACCCGGGCATCACGATTCTGCTCGAGGGAAACCGCCGCGCGTTCGAACCGGGCGACTCACTCGCGGCCGAGTACCGCATCGACTCGCTCACGTTGGTCGACGCGCAAGCGATCGAAGCCTCGGTGCTTTGGTACACCGTCGGCAAGGGAGATGAAGACATCGCCGTACATCACTTCGTCCGGCAAACGACCGACGGCGGTGCGATGATCGATTTGCGCCGGCCGCAACGCTTGCGCGCCGTGCTGCCCGCGAGCCCGCTGAGTTACGACGGCGTGATCGTCAAAGTACGTTGGTGCGTGCGGGTACGGCTGTTTTTGGGCGCGGCCGAGAATTGGTGGCGGAAGTACCGTTTCAACTCGGGCGCGTCCCCGCGGCCGTGCTTCCGCCGATGCCGGAAGCCGCCGTGGAAGAAGACTAATCGACGAGGCCGAGATGTCGGACGTCGACGAGAATCCGTTTGCCTCGCGCTACGTGCGGCCCGGGGCGACGCCGTATGTGTTCGAGCACGGCCACGACGTCGAAAGCGTCATCGCCCGATTTGAAACGGCCGGACGGCGCGGACAGATCGTCGGGCCGCACGGCAGCGGAAAGTCGACGTTGCTGGCGAGCATCGCGAAGATGTATCGGGAGCGCGTCGTAGAAGTGCGATTGCTCGAACTTCACGACGGACAACGACAATTGCCGCCAGACGTTCGACCGCCGATCAAGGGCGTTCTACTCGTCGACGGTTATGAACAGCTCGGCTGGCCGGCGAAGCTACGGCTCGAGTGGCTCCGTCGTCGCAGTAAGTGCGGCCTGCTCGTCACGGTCCACAAACCGCACCGCCTGCCGACCGTCTACAGCACCGCCGTCGGTCTGAAATTGGCGCAGCGTCTGGCCGAAGATCGACTCGCCGCTTCAAACAACCCGACGGCGATCAGCCCCGCCGAAATTCGCGCGGTCTTCGAAGCCGAGCACGGCAACCTGCGCGAAGTCTTCTTCCGGTTATACGACCTATACGAATCGCGACGGTCGTAGCGATTGCGCAAGCCTGCGGATTGCCGGCAACGGGGGCGATGTTCGCGCGACAATTCCTACGCGCCTTACGCATAACCTACGGTTGAGCGGACGCGTTGCCGGCTGCCGGCAGCGCACTTGCAGGCGTGAAAAGTTTCGCAGGCGAAAAAGCCTGCGGAATGCGAACAATTTGCGCCCCGCAAAAGTATTACCAAATGCGTCGTCGTCGGCCGCAGACCGTTGCTACTTGAGAGAATCTTTCGTAAATCGAAAAGACGCGACGTTTTGCAAAGCCCGACCGGGGGTAGGACCGCTATGAACCGAACACTTCGTACCATCCGCATGGCGGCCGTTGCGCCGGCCGTCGTCGCGTTGCTCATGCCGGCAAACGCTCATGCCATCTTCGGCTGCTTGCAGCGTCGCAACGATGCCGCCGCGGCGCTTTACGGCAGCAATGTCTGCACTCCGCAAGGTCAACAACTCGTCTGCAACTACGTGCCGCAAACTTGCTACCGCACGCAAGTCGTGCAAGTGCCGGTGACGACGTATCGCCCCGTAACGAGCTGCGATCCCTGCACCGGCTGCCAAACCGTGTGCATGAAGCCGCAGGTTTGCTACCAGCAACAAGTGAAGTACGTCCCGTACACGAGCTACCGGCTGCAATACTCGCTGCAACAACCGACTTGCGGCACGACGTCAATGACTTACTACGCGCCGACTGCGGCCGCCGCCGCGTACGTCGCCCCGGCGAGCGGTTGTTCGTCGTGTAATGCCGGTGCCGTGAACACCACGTACTACGCTCCCACGGCGATCGCCCCGGCGACGGTTGCGCCTGCGATCGTCGCACCGACCACGACGTACGCTACGCCGTCGCTCGCGCGGCCCACGACCGCCTATTCTTATCCAAGTGCTCCGGCCGGTATCGGCGGCTACAACTACGCTCCGGGAGCAACGTCCGGCCAAGTTGTGTCGGCGTACCCCGGCACGACGTCGGGCTATGCGACCGGTTCGGCATTGTACGGCGGCACGACCACGACCTATGCCGCACCGCTGCAAGCCGCGCCCGCCTACTCGGCTCCGGCCACGACGACGTACTCGGCTCCGCTGAGTTCGCAACCGACGCCGGCTCCGACGTACACGATTCCCGCTACGGTCCAACCGTCGCTGACAAACCCGGCCCCGGCATTAGGCGGATCGACTTTCATCACGCCCGCGCCGTCGACCGGTTCGACGACGCTCGGTCAACCTTCGCCGATCGGCGGTTCGTCAACGGTGATCCAATCCGGCGGGAGCTTGACGCCCGTGCCCGAATCGATGTTCGCATCTCCGGCCATGTCGTCGGGTGTGACGAGCCCGACGCCTGTTCCGGCGGCCGGCGGTTCGACTTCCGGTTCGTCGACCTCGGGCTATCCGTCGCAACCGGCGACGAACAACCCGGCGGTGAAGTCGCCTTACTCCAGCGGCGTTTCGCCCGCGACAGGTCTCGCAACTCCGGCTCCCGCGCTCAACCCGCTAACCAATCCTGTGCCGACGCCGGTACCTTCGACCACGCCGACTCCTTCGTCGTCGCGCCCGCCGGTGATTCCGATGCCCGATCCGGAAATCAGCGGCCCGCGAATCGGCAGCCCGACGTCGACGCCGCGGCTGATCGATCCGGAAGATAAGACGGCCGCGCGTTGGCCGACTCGCCGCACGTACGGTTATCGCGAAGTGCCGGCGATGCACGCCTCACTGACCAAGGAAAATGCCGGCGCGGTCATCGCGGCGACATTCATCGAAGCCGCGCCGCAACCGGCAATTGCCGCTCGTGTCGAATCGCCGGCTCCGCTGGCGACGCTTCAACAACCGATTGCTCCGACCTCGGCGATGACGATCTCGCCAGCCGTCCATCGCGACGCCGACGGCTGGACATCGTCGAACCGCTAAGCCTACCGAGGCGACGAGGACGACCTCGCTCGCCCGTCACCGCCTTCCGAAGTTCGTTCGGAGACCCACTGACCGCCTCGCGGAACTCGTTTCCGCGAGGCGGTTCTGTTTTTGTGCGGCTCGACGAGCATTTTGATTAAATTTGACGCTCCCCGCCGTGCCGAGCATATTGGCCACGTTTGCCGTGTCGCCGCTCGCCCGTTTTCCTTAAGCGTGGGTTGCCGCATGAAGTCGTATTCGCGTCGGGAGTTGTTGCGTGGCGTCGGTGCCGCTTGCGGAACGGCGGCTTTGGCCCCGTGGTGGAACTTGGCGGAAGCCGTCGGCGCAGAGGGCGACATTCCGTTTCTCAATCGCTTCCCGCGGATGCTGCAAGACGCCTTCATCGATCGCGTCCGCGCCGTGATGACGGCCCGTCGCGACCGCATCTTCGCCTTAAAAACGCGAGCAGAGGCGGAAGCCTACATTTCCGACGTTCGCACGAAGATCGCCGGCTGCTTCGGCCCCTGGCCGGAACGCACGCCGCTAAATCCGCAGGTGACCGGCGTCGTCGAACGCGACGCCTACCGCATCGAGAAAGTCATCTTCGAAAGCCGTCCGCAGTTCTACGTGACGGCGAACCTTTATTTGCCGAAGACCGTGAAAGGTCGCATCCCGGGCGTCGTCGGGAGTTGCGGCCATTCTCCGAACGGCAAGGCTCACACGGCCTACCAATCGTTCGCTCAGGGGCTCGCTCGGCAAGGCTACGCCTGCCTCATCTTCGACCCGATCGGCCAAGGGGAACGGCTGCAATACGTCGACGAGAACCTTAAGCCGCGCGTCGGTATGGGGACCAGCGAACACATGATGGCCGGCAACCAGCAGGCCATCGTCGGCGAGTTCTTCGGTTCGTGGTGCGCCTGGGACGGCATGCGGGCTCTCGACTACTTGCTCTCGCGAAGAAATCGATCCCAAGCATGTGGGCATTACGGGCAACTCGGGCGGCGGTACGATGACCGCTTGGCTGTGCGGCGTTGAAAGCCGATGGACGATGGGAGCGCCGAGCTGCTTCGTGACGTCGTTTCTGCGCAACCTTGAGAACGAACTCCCGTCCGACACCGAACAATGCCCGCCGCGCGTCCTGGCGGAAGGTCTCGACCACGGCGACTTCATCGCCTGCATGGCGCCGAAGCCGGTGGTGCTGCTGACGCAAGAGCGTGACTACTTCGACGTGCGCGGCGCTCGCCAGACGTTTGAAGAAGTTCGTCACATCTACAAGCTGCTCGACGCGGCCGAGAACATTCAGTTTTTCACCGGCCCGGGCCCGCACGGCTATGCCCAAGACGCCCGCGAAGCCATGTACGCCTGCTTCAATCGGGCGACCGGCTTGAACGATCCGGCGACCAAGGAACCGATGCTGACGCTCGAAGAAGACGCCACGCTGCAATGCACGCCGCGCGGGCAGGTCGCCGAGATGAAGAGCCGGACCGTGAATTCGTTTACCGCCGACAAAGCGGAGGCGCTGGCCAAACAACGGGGAGCGCTGTCGGCACAGGCCACGATTGATCGTGCTCGGGAATGGTTGGAAACGAAGATCGCGAAGACCGACTTGGATTACCGTATCCTCCGTCCGCGGAAAGCGGTCGGACATCCGCTGCCGAGCGTCAGCACGTTCCTGCTCGCTCCCGCCAACGGGCCGAAGCCCGAAGACACCGCTGCGGATGTGCCGACGATCGTGTATCGCTGGTATACGGAGCCGAACTTTTCGCGACCGCCGGAAGCTGCCGGCCCCGCCCTGCTTTACATCGCTCATGATTCCAGCGACGCCGAAGTTCGCAACGACGCTCTCGTGAAGGAACTCTTCACAGCGACCAAGGACGCGGCCCTCTACGCCTGCGACGTGCGCGGCGTCGGCGACAGCCGCCCCAATACGTGCGGTGACGGTGCTCACACGTCGTCGTACGGCAGCGACTACTTCTACTCGGCGTTTTCGCTGATGCTCGGCGATTCCATGGTCGCCCAGCGCGTGCAAGACGTCTGCCGCGCGATTGATTTCGTTCGACAACACGGCGGACATCGCGAGATTCATCTCGTCGCGAAAGGCTTCGGCACCATTCCCGCGGCGCTCGCGGCCTTGTTGCGCGACGAAGTCACGCAAGTCACATTGAAGAACGCCTTGTCGTCTTACGGCGATTTGGCCAAGACCGAAGTCTACAAATGGCCGGTTTCGACGCTGCCGACGGGCGTTCTCCAGCGGCTTGATCTTAGCGACGTCTATGCGGCGCTGAATGGGAAGCAGTTGAAGCTGATTGACGTGCTCGGCCCGTCGGACAAAGTGCCCGGCAAGGCTTAGGCGTCGTCGCCGGCGAAGAGCTGCAGATAGCTCTCGTAGCGGCGCACGTCGAGTCGCCCGTCTGCGACGGCGTCTTTCACCGCGCAGCCGGCCTCGTGCTGATGCGTGCAGTCGGGAAAGCGGCAGTGATTGATGAACGGCCGCAGATCGCGGAACGCGCCGCAAACCTCTTCGGGAATGATGTCCCAAAGCTCCATCGAACGAATGCCGGGAGTGTCGACCACGTAGCCGCCGGCGGCCAGCTTCACAAGTTTGGCCGTAGTCGTCGTGTGCTTACCCTTTTGAGTTTCCTCGCTAACCTGCCCGACGCGCAAGTTCAACTGCGGCTCGACGGCGTTCAACAGCGACGACTTACCCACGCCGCTTTGTCCGACGACGACCGTCCGCCGACCTTGCACTGATTTCCGCAACGCATCGACGTTGATTCCCGCCTTCGCGCTGAGCGGCAGCACTTCGTAACCGCACCGAGCGAACGTACCGATCAGCGGCTGCAATTCGTGCGGCTCGATCAAGTCGATCTTCGTAATGCAGATGATCGGGCGAATTCCGGCTCGCTCGGCGGAGACGATCAAGCGGTCGATCAAGTGCGGCTTCAAATACGGCTCGGCCGCGCTGGAAACGATGCACATCTGCTCAACGTTGGCGGCGATCACGTGCTGCCTGCCGCGGCTCGTGCGACTAATCACGCCGCGCCGCGGTTCGACCCGTTCAATCATCCCCTCGCCGGCGTTATCCGGACGAAAATAGACTTCGTCCCCGGCCACGACGACGTGCCGTTCCTCCGTCGCCAAAGTTTTCAAAATGCGCCGTACGGCACATTGCAGCGTCGTGCCGTCGTCCGCTTCCACAAGGCATGTGAGTCCGTAGACGCTGATCACGCGGCCGCGTCGGCATTCGGAATCGACGTCGATCCGCAACCCGCCGGCGCCGTCCGTCTCTGCACCGACAACCGTACGTTTTTTCGTCAGTTCTCCCTTGCCGCTCAAACGCTCGCCGTGCGCGACGTCGTGGAGTTGATCACCGTCGCCGGCGCGCTTGGTCCAATCTTTCTGTCGAGTCCGCGGCGCACGGTTCTTGCGAAACTCGGTGCGGAACTTTTTCTTCTTGTCGCGATCACTCATGCAGGCATTCTATCAGATTCACCGAAACACGCTTGCGCGGGTTGCTTCTCATGCATTCGGTGTCGATAATCGGCCTTCCTTCCGCAACTCGACGCCACGCTCCATGCCCCTCAAGCCGACGCCTCCGCCCGGGCGACGCTTCTCGATGATGCCTCATCCGCAAGAAGACCCGATCGTTCGCAGTTCGCGACGCGAGGCTGTGGCCACGGTCGTCATATGGTTCGCGGCTCTCTGCTGGAGCGTCGGCTATTGCTACGCGCACGGCTACAACCGGCCGCTCGATGCGTCGTTGGAAGGAATGACGTTCTATTTCGGCTGGCCCGACTGGGTGTTCTTCGGCATCGTCGTACCCTGGGGATCGTGCGTGATCGTATCGACCTTGTTCGCCTTCGTATTCATGCAAGATGCTCCGCTGGGTGAAGATCGCGACGACGACGGGGAGCTCGCCTAATGCCCGAGTGGCTTGATCTTTCGCGCTACGGCGTGCTCTTGGCGCTGGCGGCGATCATCGGCGTCAGCGGCTGGCTCGGAGTCGTGGCGCAGCGCACCGTCGCCAAAGGCTCGTTTCTCAAAGGCTTCTTTCTCGGTAATCGTGGCCTCGGCGTCTGGGCCATGGCGCTCACCGCCACGGTGCAAAGCGGCGGCACCTTCATGGGCGTGCCGTCGCTGATTTACAGCTTCGGCTTCATCGTCGCGCTCTGGATCGGCAGCTACATGATCGTGCCGCTGACCGGTTTTTCGTTCGTCGGCAAACGGCTGGCCCATCTTCGCGCCGTACTGGCGCGGTGACCGTGCCCGACCTCTTCCGCGGCCGGTTCGACAGCCCTACCGTCGGGCTCGTTTGCAGCTTGATGATCTTGTTCTTTCTCTCGTTCATGCTGATCGCCCAATTCAAAGCCGGCGCGATCGTCATGAGCTTGGCGTGGCCCGGCGCCGCGGAAAGCACGATGACGTTAGCCGAAGACGCGGCGATCAGCCTCGATAAGCAGTACTACATCGGCCTCACAATTTTCACCGTCGTCGTCGTCGGCTACACGCTCTTCGGCGGCTTCCTGGCCAGCGTCTGGACCGACTTGTTCCAAAGCGTGCTGATGGCGATCGGAGTGATGATCTTGCTTGCGCTTTCGTTGAAGGCCGCCGGCGGATTGGAGAACGCCACGAAGCAATCCGTCGTGAAGCTCGACCAAGTTGCGGCCAAGGCCAAAGTCGAACTTGCCCGATATGAAAGCGAGATCGCCGCGGGCAATGGACCGAAGACCGACGCGGAGAAGAAGCGACACGACCACGCTAAGGCCGCGGCCAACTATTCCGGCGCCGGTTTTGTCACCGGGCCCGGCATGGGGCGAGAGTTCTTGCCGCTCGGTCTGGCTTGCTCGTTTTTCGTCGTCTGGATTTGGGGCGGCGTCTCATCGCCGGCGAGCGTGCTGCGCGTGATGGCTTCGAAAGACACGGCCACGCTGCGGCGCAGCATCGTCGTCCTCTCGATCTACAACTTGTTCATCTACCTACCGCTGATCGTCGTTTGCATTTGCGCTAGGTCGCTCATGCCCGACCTGAGCGAGCCCGACACCGTGGTGCCGCGGATGGCGCTGACGATGACTCGCGAGATCTTCGGCGGTACGCTGATTTCCGGCCTCATCTTGGCCGCGCCGTTCGGCGCCGTCATGGCGACGGTGAGTTGCTACCTCGTCGTCCTCTCCTCCGGCCTCGTTCGCGACGTTTACCAACGCTTCATCAATCCCGAAGCGACCGACCACAAAATACGCCGCATGACGTATTACGCCATGACGGCCGTCGGCGTCGTCGCACTCTTGGCGAACATTTACCCGCCGAAGTTCTTGCAGGCCTTGGTCGTGTTCTGCACTTCAGGCCAAACCGGAGCCCTATTCGCGCCGATCGTCATGGCCTGCTACTGGCGACGAGCTACGAAAGAAGGCGTGCTGGCCGCCATGGGCGCCGGCGCTTTGGTCGTACTCGTGCTCTACGGGCTAGGCTTCTGGGGCTACGCTCAAGAAATCGGCCCGACGACCGCCTTCCGGCCGTATTTTCTGTTCGGCCTAGAGCCGATCGTCTGGGCCATCGCCGTGTCGGGCCTGACGGGAATCGTCGTCAGCCTGAATACGCCGAAGCCGAGCGAAGAACTGGTCGCGAAGATGTTCGACGTTGAACCGGCGACCGTTCGATAGTTCGGCGCGGCGCTAGCCCAGCACGTTCTTCAAGAATCGCTGCGTTCGCTCGGTTAGCGGAGCATCGATCACTTGTTGCGGCGGGCCTTCTTCGACGATCTTTCCTTCGGCCAGCACGACGACGCGATTGGCCGCACGGCGGGCAAAGCCGATTTCGTGCGTCACCATGACGATCGTCAGGCCGTCGTCGCGCAGGTCCTCCAGCACGTCGAGCACTTCGTGCTTCAGCTCCGGATCGAGCGCACTGGTGATTTCATCACAGAGCAGCACGCGCGGCTCCATGGCCAGCGCACGGGCGATCGCCACGCGCTGTTTCTGGCCGCCGGAAAGTTGCGACGGGTAATGCCCCGTTCGTTCGCCGAGGCCCACTCGCTTCAACAATTCCCGCGCACGCGTTTCGGCGTCGCTCCGCGACTTTCCGGCCACCTGCATCGGCGCTTCGGCCACGTTGCCCAGCGCCGTCAGGTGCGGAAAGAGTTGAAAATCTTGAAAGACCATGCCGACCATTCGTCGGACGGCCTGCAAGGTTTCTCGACCGCATTCCGTACCGGGCGAAAAGCGAAACTCGCCGACGCGCACTTCGCCGCCGTCGATCGTATTGAGCCCGTTGAGCGAGCGGAGCAAAGTCGATTTGCCGCCGCCGCTCGGGCCGATCAGCGCCGTAATCTCGCCGCGTCCGAAGCGCGTGGAAATGCCGTCGAGAATGGCCCGTCCATGGTAACGCTTTACCAAATTCGTCAATTCGACGAGCGGCTCGCTCTTGGAAGCCTCGGTCATTTGTGGCCCGTGCTCCATTTGTCTTCCAAGTAGCGGGCCAAATATCCCAACGGCACCGACATCGCCAAGTAAAGCAGCGCCGTGAGCGCTCCGATCTCGACAAACTTCAAACTGGAGCGGGCCAGAATCTGATAGCGCTGCGTCAGTTCGACGATCGCAATAACGCTCACGAGGCTCGTGTCTTTGAACATGGCGACGAAGTCGTTCGTCATCGGCCCGAGCGCCGTGCGGAAGGCCTGCGGGAAAATCACGCGGCGAAATGCCGTCACGTCCGACATGCCAAGCGCGTGAGCCGCTTCCCATTGCCCCTTCGGCACGGCCATGATCGAACTGCGGTAAATCTCGGCTTCGAACGCGGCGTAGTTCAGCCCAAAGCCGATGATGGCCGCCTGCCACGGCGAAAGATCAACGCCGACATACGGCACGTGCGCCCAACCGAAGTAGAGGAACGTCAGCAACAGCAACAGCGGCGTGCCGCGAAAGAACTCGACGTAGGCCAAGGCCAAGGCCCGCACGGGAGCGGGACCGTACAACCGGCAGACGGCCACGACCAAGCCGATCACCATCGCCACCGCCATGCTTAGGCACGTGAGCAGCACGGTGATGCCGGCAGACTCCAAGAGCAACGGAGCGTAGGCGGAGAACGTCCAATTTTGAACGGCGGCGGCTTTATTCGGCGGCTCCGTTTCACCGTCGGTCTTATTGCGCAAGCCCGCCGCTTCCGCCGGTCGATCCGTCGAGGCGAGCTCGAATTGATCGACGTTCCACAGATTCCACTTGGCGTAAATTTCGCGAATCCGGCCGGTTCGCATCATTTCGCCGAGCGCTTCGTCGAGAGCCGCCGCCAAATCATCGTCGTTGGAACGGAGCCCGACTCCGTAGTAACCCGCTCCGACGCGGTCGCCGACGAACTTGAATCGCTTGTCGTTGCCGGCGTTGTAAACGGCGATCGGCAAATCCAGCAGCACGGCGTCGACCCGCCGCAGCGCCAACTCTTGATACGGCTCGATCTGCCCTTCAAAGGCGGAGACTTTCGTCGCCCCGAGTTTGTTGAGAAACCGATCGGCGGCGCTGCCCGACAGCGTGGCGATCGGCCGGTTCTTACAATCTTCGACGGAGCGAATCTCCGTTTCGTCGGCCCGCACCGTGAGTTGCTGGGAATAGATGTAGTACGGCCGCGAGAAAATCATCGCCTTGCGATTTTCGGCCGTGATTTCCAGACCGCTGACGATGATGTCGAAGTCTTTCTTATCGAGTCCTTGCGGCAAGCTGACCCACTTGTATTGCACATACTCCGACTTCAGTTCGGGCAGGCTCAACTGTCGACGCAACTCAGCGACGAGGCCGTCGACCAATTCGACTTCGAAACCGATAAGGCCTTGCGTCGCGGGGTCATAGAATTGAAACGGTGCGCCCCCTTCCGCATCGCCCCCCCAGCGCAGTACGCCGCCTGAAAGGCGTTGCCGCAGACGCTCGTCGCGCGGCGCGTCGGCCGAAGCGACGGAAGCACAAACGGCGACGATCCAACAAGCGGTCGCCGCTGCGAGAACAACACGAATCCAAGAGAGAGAGGGCAGCGGCGGCTTCAAGGTCGTCCCGGTGTGGCGCGAGGAAGGAACCCGATCGGTTCTCGCCTCAGTTTAGGACTTTGCACCCGGACGTAGAACAGGAAAAACGGGCGATTCGGCGGAGCAGACGCGGCGTCATTGCGTGTTCGTTCACTTTTGCAGAATCAGTCGGCCGCGCGACGTGATGCGCAGCTTGTAAATCGCCCCTTCGTGCTCGATCAGCACAAGGTCGCCTCCTTGAAAGAGATCGACGGTGCGCAGCAAGCGAATCGGCCGCGGCGGCTTCGCCGGTTCCTGCTCCGCCGGCCTTGGTTGCGGCGGCTCGCGTTCACGTTCGTCGGCCATCGGGTTCCTCGTTTCGATCATCGATATCGAGACGATTTCGGCCGAACAACGGGAAAATCGTCGGGGGCGAAACATTGGTCCGGGCCGTCGAATTTTTGGTCGCCGCTGCTCGACGAGAAGCCGCCGCCGGCCGAAAATGCCGCCGCCTCACGAAGAAACTCCGCCTCACAAATCCGGCCTTTCGCAGATGCCCGCAGAGATGACGCCCAAGACGTACGTGATTCCCGCCGCAGACGCCCGGCCCGAAGACTTCGGCTGGGGCACGCTTCGCTGGCTGGCCGGCAGTCGACAAACGCCCGGCGTGGAGCAAACCTTCGGGGTGTCGACGATACGCCCCGGCGAGCGGAATCCGCTACATTACCACCCGAATTGTGAAGAGGTGCTCTACGTCGTAAGCGGCGAGTGTGAGCACTCTTACGACGGCGAAGCCGCCCGACTTTTGGCCGGCGACGCGATTGTGATTCCCGCCGGCGTGAAGCACAATTTGGTGAACACGGGCTCGACCGACGTGGTTTGCGTCATCTCGTTTTCGTCGCCCGATCGAGAGACGGTGTTTCTCGAATAGACGTCGCCGTCGTCGACGCCATGACGTTACGTCCATCGCATTTCCCACTCCCCTCCGCCTTCTCTACTTCTTCATGAGCATCTTCCTCGGCATCGATATCGGCACCTCCGGCACAAAGACCCTGGCCATTGACGAGAGCGGCAAAATTCTCGCCCACGCCTCGGCCGAGTATCCGCTGTATGCTCCGAAGCCCCTGTGGAGCGAGCAAGATCCTGACGACTGGTGGAAAGCCGTGGTGGCGACCGTGCGCGAGGTGGTGAAGAAGGGGAAACTAAAAGCTGCCGATGTAAAGGGGATCGGACTTTCCGGCCAGATGCACGGGAGCGTGTTTCTCGATAAGCAGAACCGCGTGATCCGCCGGGCCTTGCTCTGGAACGACCAACGCACGACGGCCGAATGCGAAGAAATCGAAGAGTGCGCCGGCGGCCGGAAGAAGCTCATCAAGATGGTCGCCAACCCGGCTCTCACCGGCTTCACCGCGCCCAAAATACTTTGGCTGCGCAATCACGAACCGAAACATTTCGACAAGCTCGCCAAAGTACTGTTGCCCAAAGATGAAATCCGCCGCCGGCTGACCGGCCAGTACGCCACGGAAGTGAGCGATGCCAGCGGAATGCTGCTGCTGGACGTGGCGAATCGAAAGTGGTCGAAGCAGTTGCTTTCGAAACTGGAACTCGACGAAAGCCTGCTCGGCAAAGTGCACGAATCGGAAGAAGTGACCGGCACGCTCACGGCCGCGGCCGCCGAAGAGTTGGGGCTATCGACGGAGTGCAAGGTCGTCGGCGGGGCGGGCGATTGCGCGGCCGGCGCCGTCGGCAACGGCATCGTCGAGTCGGGCGTGCTCTCGACGTCGATCGGCACGAGCGGCGTAATGTTCGTGCATAGCGACGAAGTGAAAATCGATCCCGAAGGCCGCGTGCATACGTTTTGCCATGCCGTGCGCGGCAAGTGGCATTTGATGGGAGTCACGCTTTCGGCCGGCGGATCGTTGCAATGGTTCCGCAATGCGTTGTGCCAAGAATTGCACGCTGAAGCGAAGAAAAAGGGATCGAGCCCTATGATCTGCTGACGAAGGAAGCCGCCGCCGTGGCCGCGGGCTCCGAGAAGCTGTTCTTCCTGCCGTATCTTTCCGGCGAACGCACTCCGCATGCCGACCCGAACGTGCGCGGCTGCTTCATCGGCCTCACCTTGGCCCACAGCCGAGGGCATGTCTCCCGCAGCATCATGGAAGGCGTCACGTATTCGTTGCGCGATAGCCTAGAGATTTTCCGCGAGTTGAAGATCCCGGTGAAGCAAATCCGCGCTTCCGGCGGCGGCTCGCGCAGTCCGCTCTGGCGGCAAATCCAGGCCGACGTCTTCGGACAAAAGGTCGTGACGCTCAATGCGGAAGAAGGCCCGGCGTACGGCGTGGCACTGTTGGCGGCCGTCGGCTGCGGGGCGTTTAAGAACATTCAAGAAGCCTGCGCGGCGACGATCCGCGTCGAAAAGGAAACGACCTCGCAGAAGAACGCCGTGAAGACTTACGACGCGATGTTTCCCGAGTATCAGCGGCTCTATCAATCGCTACGCAAAGACTTCCGCAAGATCGCGGAACTGAAGTAGGACTCCAAGTTCCCCTACTGACCCTGACGTGCAAGCGAGGGGATATGGCTCGAACTATCGTCTCATGCCGCCTCGCTTGCGCGTTGGGGCTAGTGCGTAGCTCAGCCCTTGCAGCTTAGCAGCCGTGCTACGAGCGCCGTCCAGCCGGTTTGATGGCTTGCGCCCAGGCCGCGGCCGTCGTCGCCGTGGAAGTATTCGTAGAACGGGATGTAGTCGCGCCAGTGTTCGTTGCGCGCTGCATCAGTTCGCAATTGCCGAACACCGGTCGCACGCCCCCTTTGTCGTCGGGCTTGCGTAAGAAAATGTTGCAGAGCCGTTGCGAGAGCTCGTTGGCCGCGGCGTCGAGCGCGATCCAATTGCCGGAATAGCGAGGAGCTTCGACCTTCAGCGAGTCGCCGAAATAGTGGTGATACTTCTCAAGCGATTCGATCATCAAATAGTTGACCGGAAACCAAATCGGCCCGCGCCAGTTGGAATTGCCGCCGAACATGTCGCTGGTCGATTCGCCCGGCTCGTAAGACACGCATAGCTCGCGGCCGTTGTCGTCGAACTTAAACGGCTCGGCCGCCATATGGTGCGACATCGACCGCAGCCCGTAGTCGGACAAAAATTGCGACGGATCGAACATCCGCGGCAGAATTCGCTCCAGCTTGTACCGGTCGACGATCGTCAGTAGTCGGCGATCGCTTTCGCCCGGCTCGGTAAGCGAAGCGACGGACGCCGTAAGCTTGGGGCGGTACTTGATGAACCACTCCATGCGGCGGCGGAAATTCGGCAAGAGTTCCAGCAAATCCGGCTCGAGCGTTTCCACGGCGAACAGCGGGATTAATCCCACGAGCGACCGCATCTTCAGCGGCATCGTGCCGCCGCCGGCCAAGTGGAGCTTGTCGTAGAAGAAGCCGTCTTCGGCGTCCCATAGTCCCTGCTCTTCGATCGGCGCGTTGATCGCGCTGGCGATGTAGATGAAGTGCTCGAGAAACTTCGTGGCGATGCTTTCATACGCCGGCCGCGAGCGCGCGAGTTCCAGCGCCATCGCAAGCATATTGAGGCAATACATGCCCATCCACGCCGTGCCGTCGGCTTGTTCGACGTACCCGGCTCCGGCAGGCATGTTCGAACGGTCAAACACGCCGATGTTGTCGAGCCCGAGGAACCCGCCTTCGAAGACATTCTGCCCGTCGCGATCTTTGCGATTCACCCACCACGTGAAATTCAGCAGCAGCTTCTGAAAGACTTCTTCGAGCCATGCGCGTGTCGGCCTTGCCGGTGACGTTGCGATCGATCTTGTAGACGCGCCAGCAGGCCCACGCATGAACCGGCGGATTGACATCGGAAAAATTCCACTCGTAGGCGGGAATCTGACCGTTGGGATGCATGTACCATTCGCGGAGCATCAGCATGAGCTGACGTTTCGCAAACGGCGGATCCACGTGAGCCAGCGGCAGGCAATGGAACGCCAAATCCCAAGCCGCGAACCAGGGATACTCCCACTTGTCGGGCATGGAGATGATGTCGAGGCAATACATCTGCCGCCACTGAGAATTGCGAATGCGCTTCCGCAAATCCTCGGGCCGTTCGCCGATGGGATCGCCGTCGAGCCAGAGCTCCACGCTGTAGTGATAGAACTGCTTCGACCAGAGCAACCCGGCATACGCCTGGCGTTCGACAAGACGACGATCGTCGTCGAGGTCGGCCGGGATGACGGCCCCGTAAAATTCATCGGCCTCGCGCTTACGGTCGCCGATCACGCGATCGAAATCATCAAAAGGCGCCGCAAGTTGTCGCGGCGTGAAACGCACTTCGACGACGTATTTCCCGCCGGGCGGAATCATCGCCTGAAAGTGGGCCGCGGCTTTCGTTCCTTTGCGAGCCGGATTCAACGCTTCGAGCTTGCCGCGGCAGACGGCTTCATGAAACGCGTCTTTGACGTACGGCAGCGGGTTTTTCTGGCCGTAAATGCGATGCCGGTTTGTGTCGTTCTCGGTAAACATAAGCCGCGGCCGCTGACCGACCGTCGCACCGCTCTTCGAAGGCGGCGGAACGACCGACGCACCGCCGCTTGCTGGGGAGACGACGCGTTCGGCGGCATACCACCAATGTTTATCCAAGTGGCGATGCTCGGCTTCAATCACCAAATCGCCGACGGCCCGCAACGACGGCCTGCGCGAATCGTGGCCCCACGACCAAGTGTTGCGGAACCAGAGGTGCGGGAGGACGTGAATCGGCGCCGCCTCAGGACCGCGATTCTCGACAGTGATGCGGCACAGCACGTCTTCCGGATCGGTCTTGGCGTATTCGACGAACACATCGAAATATCGCCCCGTCTTAAACGCATCCCCGAGCAAGTCAATCAGCTCGACCTCGGGCTTATCGCGTCCCTGGGCACGGTTGGCTTCTAGCAACTTCGCGTACGGGTACTCGACCTGAGGATACTTATAAAGCATCTTCATGTACGAGTGCGTCGGCGTGTTGTCGAGGTAGAAGTAGTATTCCTTGACGTCCTCGCCGTGGTTCCCTTCCGGTCCGGCGAGGCCGAATAGCCGTTCCTTCAAAATCGGGTCTTTGCCGTTCCACAGCGCGACCGACATACAGGCGTTTTGAAACCGGTTGGAGATCCCGGCGAGCCCGTCTTCGTTCCAGCGATAGGCCCGACTGCGTGCGTGATCGTGGGGAAACGATCCCCAAGCGTCGGATGTAAGGCTGTAATCTTCGCGAACGGTGCCCCACGTGCGCTCGGCGAGATACGGTCCCCAATGCTTCCAATCGACGTTGCGCGTTTCGTGCTGGGCAAGTCGCCGATGTTCGGCCGTATCGGGCGGCGACGTGTTGGAAGCGTCGGATTCGGACGTCATGGCAAGTGCATCGGTGCGGCGTGGCGAAGTCTCTTTGTTGTAACGCGTTGCGACTCCCGTCGCGAGGGAGTTAGGCGATGTTTTCCAGTTTGCAACGGCGCGGCTCGTCGCGCTAGAATCCGAGTCGGTTAATCCTGCCGATACGGATTCTTTGCGAGAGATTATGACTTCGCCGCTACGACGCCTTGGCACATCCGATCTCTACGTCACCTCTTTGCGCTGGGCTGCTGGCCGATCGCCGGGATGACGACGTTGCACACGACGGAGCGCGACAGTCTCGCAACGATCGAGGCCGCATTTCGCTTAGGCATCAATTTCTTCGACACGGCCTATTGCTACGGGGCCGAAGGAGAAAGCGAGCGAATGATCGGCCGAATGCTCGGCAAACATCGCAGCGACGTCGTCATCGCCACGAAAGGGGGCATTGAGTGGGGACCGGACCGAAAGCAAATCAAAGACGGCCGCCCGGTGTCGCTGAGGCGACACTGCGAAGAAAGCCTCGCAAGATTGCGGATGGATCACGTCGATCTGCTGTATCTGCACGGTCCCGATCCCGCGACGCCGCTCCGTGAATCGGCCGGCGAGTTGCGACGCCTGATGGAAGAAGGAAAGACGCGGGCCGTCGGGGCGTCGAACGTCACGGTGGCGCAGCTCGAAGAATTCCGCGCCGAGTGCCCGGTCGTCGCCGTGCAGCCGCACTACAACATGCTGCAGCGCGAGATCGAAGCCGAGCTATTGCCGTATTGCCGCGAGCACGACATTGCGGTGTGCAGCTACTGGCCGCTGCTCAAAGGATTTTTGGCCGGCAAATTGCCGCGTGATCATGTGTTCGAACCCGGCGACGGGCGTGCGAAGTACCCGATGTATCAAGGGGACGAGTGGGGCAAGAATCACGACTTTCTCGACGCCCTACGACCGATCGCCGCCGCGGCTGGCTGCACGTTGGCCGAACTCGTGCTGGCCTGGACCACGGCACAGCCCGGCATTACCTGCGCTTTGGTCGGCGCAAAACGGCCGGACCAAATCGAAGAGAACGCCGGTGCTCTGCGAGTGGAACTCGACGAAGCACAACGGGCCGCGATCGACCGAGCGTGCACGCGCGCGGGAAGGCGGCGTCACGCGGAGCGGTATAACGTCGTCCAACTAGGTCGCCGCAGTCTACGTTGGTACCTGAAATTGCGCACTCTAGAAGCCTAGTTCCGATGCTCTCGAAAGATATCCAAATCTATATCGCGGGCTTGTCCGACGAAAAATTGGTTGAGTATCTTCGATGCGGCCCCGAATATTACCAACCGGAGGCGCTACAGTTTGCCGCTGACGAACTAAGCCGTAGAAATATCAGCCCAGAAGCGGTCGAACGTGGTCAGGTCGCGGCTGCCGCCAAGATTCACGCAGACTTGGCGGTAGAACAAGAAGAACTTTCACGGGCCTGGAAAATCATTGCTTTCCTCGGCGGTTTTACCGCCATTACGGCAATTCCATGGCTCATCATGTTCAAATCCGCGTCTTTTGAAACTCACCGACGGGTTCGCAAACGCAGAGAACTTTGGCAAAGCTTTCGATACGGACTTTGTTGCTTTGGAATCTATTTAGTCGTCTACGCCATTCTCCGACTCTTGATGGAGCAATTGGAGGCGCGTTAAACGACGCGTTCCGGCCGCGACAAGAGTTCTTTCACGACGTTGCCCGCTTTGCCGTCTGTCAGTGAGGCTTCGCCGGTCGGGCGGCGGAACGTGAGTTTCGCCGGATCGAGCCCGAAGAGATGATAGAGCGTCGTGTGGTAGTCGGTATGCGAGACGACTTTCTCCACTGACTTGTGGCCGAATTCGTCGGTCGCCCCGTGAATATGTCCGGAGCGAATGCCGCCGCCAGCCATCCAGATGCTGAAGCCGTACGTGTTGTGGTCGCGGCCGACGCTCGCGTTCTTCTGCACGGTCGGCAAGCGTCCCATTTCGCCGCCCCACTGTACGAGAGTCGTTTCCAGCAAACCGCGTTGTTTGAGATCTTTAACGAGTGCGGAACACGGCACGTCCATTCGCAAGCATTCTTTCGGCAGGGACGTGGCGATGGCGCTGTGATGGTCCCAATCTTGATTGCCCGTGCAAATCTGCACGAAGCGCACGCCTCGTTCCACAAGTCGGCGAGCGATCAAGCAACGCGTGCCGAATTCCTTCGATTCCGGCCGATCGATGCCGTACATCTTGTGCGTGGCCGCCGTTTCGCGCGAGATGTCGAGCGCCTCTTTGGCCGCAGATTGCATGCGCAGCCGTTTCATAACCGGAAATGCGCACCGCCAAATCGTGCTCGCCCGGCCGCTCGGCCAGATGCCGTCGATTGAGCTTGTCGAGATAAGACAAGAACCGCTCCTGCGGCATGCCCTGCAGGTGTGGCGGCGGATCGAGATTCAGAATTCGCGGCTCACGTGGCCGGATGACCGTTCCCTGATACAAGGCCGGCAGATAGCCGTTGGCCCAGTTATTGATGCCGTCGACCGGGACGCCTTCGGGATCGGTAAGCACGAGATAGGCCGGCAAGTCCTGGCTTTCCGATCCAAGCCCGTACGTAAGCCAAGAACCGAGCGACGGCCGACCGGCGAGAACGCCGCCGTTGACCATGGCTCGCAACCCTTGCACATGGTTGTTTACGCCGGATTGCATCGAGCGAACGAGCGTGATGTCGTCGGCGATTTCGGCCAACCCCGGAAGCAATTCGCTAAGCTCCATGCCGCACTTGCCGGCCTTGGCGAACTTCCACGGCGACTTCATCAACGAGCCGTCGGTCTGCGCCGGGCTGTCGTACTTCACGTCGCCGGGAATTTTCTGACCGTCGCGTTTCGTCAGTTCGGGCTTCGGATCGAAGAGGTCGACATGGCTCGGCCCTCCCTGCATCAGAAACGAAATCATCGCCGTGGCTTGCGGCGCGTGACGAGCGGGCTTCGGCTTGAGATCGAACGTCGGGCGTTCGAGCGACGGTTTCGACGGCTCCGCGCGGGCCTCGTCTTGCTGCATAAGCCAAGACAAGGCCATGGTGCCGAGGCCCATGGTCTGAGCGGCAAGAAATTGACGACGACCGGCGTTGTACGGAAGTTCCGTCACGGCAGCACCTAATCCACGTACAAGAATTCGTTCGCACTCAACAAGGCTTGGCAGTAGCAAGCCAAGGCCTGCTCCGCGGCGGCGGCTTTCGCAACCGGGGCGAGCGCGGCCGTCTGGGCCTTCACAAACTCGACCGCTTCGGCGACGTCCGCCTCGTTCGGCGCCGTGCCGAAAGCCGAACGTGCGCCGCTACGAACTTGCGCAGCCACATCGTCCGGCGCAGCGGCACGCAGACGCTTCGCGAATTCGGCCGCTTGCGAGACGATGAACTCGCTATTCATGAGCAGCAGCGATTGGGGCGTCACCGTCGACGAAGCTCGGCATTCACAATTGGGCGTCATCACGGGGGCGTCGAACGTTTCGAGCATGCCCAGCGGCAGCGTGCGGCGAGCTTGAATGTAAATGCTGCGGCGATACGGCTCCTCGCCGAGGTCGACCTTTTTGCTGGTTGGCCGACCGGCCGTGTCGCGATTGTCGACGCCGATCACCACCTGTCCGGTTTCGTCCGGAGTCACCGGAACCGAAGGCCCGAACTGCTTGCGATTGAGCTTGCCGGTCACGGCAAGCACGGCATCGCGCAACGTCTCGGCTTCCAGACGATGAATCGACATCCGTCCCAGCAGCAGGTTGTCAGGATCGACCTCGTCGAGCTTCGGCGTACGTCGCGACGATTGCCGATATGCGGTCGACAGCAAGATCTGCTTGTGGAACTGTTTGAGCTTCCAGCCGCCTTGCACGAAATCGGCGGCGAGCCAATCGAGAAGCTCGGGATGAGTCGGGCGATCGCCGAGGGCGCCGAAGTCACCGGGGCTCGCCACGATGCCGCGACCGAAGTGGTGCATCCAGAACCGATTGACCAAAACGCGAGCCACGAGCGGGTGCTTACCGGCCGTGAGATAGCGGGCATAGGCCAGGCGACGCCCCGTCGAAGGGAGCTTGCCGTCTTTCTCCGCGATCTTCGGAGCCTCTGCGAAAATCGAAAGTTCGCCCGGAGCCACGGCCTGGCGCGGCTGCAGATGGTCGCCGCGATAATGAACCAGCGTCACCGGAAGTTTGCCGGCAACTTCGGTCATCGCCTGTACGTATTCTTCTTGCGGCCGCGTGGCGCGAAGATCGTCAACCAGCTTGGTGTACTTCGTTTCCCAAGCTCGATACTTCGTGCCGAGTTGCTGCCGCACCCCCGTGGCCGAGATGCTTACGCTCGGATGATCCTTGAGCAGCTTCTTCTGATCGTCGGTCCGCTTCGCTTCAGCCGTCGACCGAGCTGCGCGAATCTCGGCATGCAGCTTTTCCGGAATCTTCGTGAGGGCGAGCTCGAACGTCTCGTCCATCAACTTCGTTAGTTCCGCCGTTTTCTCCGCGTTGACCTTGGCGATCTCGGCGTCGACGGCCGCGATCACCTTTTTCGTCGCGTCGTTCGTCGTCGAAACCAGGCGAGCTTTCGGCACGCGCAAGCTTGCACGTTGAACGCCGGTTCAAAGATTGCGCGGAAGCGAAAGTAATCGACCTGCGAAACCGGATCATAGCGATGGTTATGGCACTGCGCCAACCGACGGAGAGCCCCAAGAGCGATGTGGACACGATCTTCAGCGTCTCGGCGACGCAATCGTTTTGCGCGAGCTTTTGATCGTTGGCCGGGTCGCTGGTGCCGTCGGGCCCCATTCGCAAATAGCCGGTGGCGATCAACTTATCCAGCTCTTTCACCGGCAGCTTTTCAAACGGCGGGCGAACAAGTTCGTCGCCGGCGAGTTGCTCCACAATAAACTCGTTCCACGGCTTGTCTTCGTTGAACGAACAAATCACGTAGTCGCGGTAGCGATACGCAAACTTGCGTTCCGCATCGACGGCAGAATAGCCGTCGCTGTCGGAGTAGCCGGCGACGTCGAGCCAATGACGGCCCCAGCGTTCGCCGTAGTGCGGAGATGCAAGCAGTCGTTCGACGAGCGTTTCGTAGGCTTTCGGATTCTTGCCGTATTCCGCGACAAACGCCGACACTTCTTCCGGCGTCGGCGGCAGGCCGATCAGATCAAACGTGACGCGGCGAATCAGCGTCGCCGCGTCGGCTTCAGACGAGAAGCCCAGGCCCTGCGATTCCAACTTCGCCAGGAGAAATGCATCGACCGGCGTACGCACGCCGGCGACGTTCTTTACCTGCGGCGGAGTCGCACCACGCACCGGCTGAAACGACCAGAAGGCTCGTTCTTCGTCGGTGAAATCGGCGATCGTCGCGGGCTCGGACTTCTGAGTGCGAGCTCCGGCGTCGATCCAACGGGCGATCGTTTCACGTTCGTCCGCCGAGAGCTTCTTATCGCCCGGCGGCATGTCATCGGAAGCGATACGTTGAAAGAGGAGACTGTCGGCGTGCTTGCCGACGACGAGCGCCGTTCCGGACTCGCCCCCTTTGGTCATCAGACGGACGAGCCGTAAGTCGAGCCCGCCTTGCAGTTCTTCCTCTTCGCCGTGGCAGTGGAAGCAGTGGGCCTTGAGAATCGGACGAACATGCGTTTCGAACTGAATCGACTGCTGCGGCTTCGCAGCAGGCTTCGCGCCGGGTGCGGGCGTCGCCGCCGACGCGGTTGCGACAAAGCAAGCCAAGGAGCAGGTCGCGACGATTTGTAGCGTCGCCGGCGTGAGTATTCGCCAAAGGCGGTTGCGGCCGGGCATGGGCAATTCCATCCGTGCGGCAGGCGGGAAGTTCTGCGAAGGAACGAGGCGGGAGCAAGCGGGCGGGATCCTCATGGGGCTCGTCGGCAAGACGGGCCGCGGAAGGTGAATTCATTATCGCCGATCCAACAAGACCTTGCAATCCGATCGGAAAAACCCGCCCAAAGCGGTATTTCCGGCCTTTGGTTTGACCCGTCGCCGGCATGAGCTATCTTTTCGGGGCTTGCCGCGTAACCCTGGCACCCGACCGAGGATCGTATGGATCGTAGCCGCCCGGGAATCACGCCGTTTTGTTTCATCGCCCTTTGCGTTCTGTCGCAAAGTGCGGGGGAATCCGCGCGTGCGGCCGAACCCTTGCGAACCCGCGACGGCTGGTATTCCAGCGGTCTGCGGCGTGACGAACGTCGCACAGAGCGCGACGACAATCGATCTTTGCCCGCGCGACGCCACGCGGTCGACGGCAACTCGACCGCGTCTTCTCGCACCGCGGGGAATTCGTCCGCCGCGTCAAACCTCGACGAGCAAATTCCGACGCCGATCGTCCCGTATCACTCGACCCTCTACGGTTCGTCTCGAACCGATTTGCCGAGCGTACCCGCACCGCCCGCGCAGCAAACGTCGTCCCCCTATCAAACGTGGAACCCGGCAACGCCGCCGGTGGTGGATCTGGGCGCAGACTTCGGCGTGGCGGCGCGGCGCAACCGGCTGCGATAAGCAAACCTGTCACGCAAGACTTCAGCGGCACATCGCAACCGAGCTCCACCGTGATCGATGCCGGCGAACTGGTGCCGGTACATCTGCCGCAGTTCGATCAGTTGAAAAAATCAACGACCGAAACAGAGCACAAGTTCCGACACGAACGGAGCCGGCTAAGACGACGCAGATCAAGAAACTGGAAGCAGAAGCCAAGGCCGGGAAGCCGCAAAGCGCCGGCGCTGACGCCGATCCCTTCGCAAGACAAACCGACGGCGAAGAAGCCGGCGGCAACCAAGAAGCCTGCCGATGAACAGCCGGCAAAAGCAAACCCGACGACTTCCGACAAGCCTCAACCGGCTGCCGCGCCAAAACCTGCCGCAGCGCCGCGCCGCGAAATGTTCGCACTCCGCAACCGGCTATTCCGCTGGAAGGTCGCGTGCTGCGAAAACTGTTCGGCCTGTAATTTTTCGCCGCGATAGTGACTACTTGCCGACGGCTTTCTTCACGCCGCCGTAACCACGCTGCGTCTTCAAGCAAGTGTGGCGGAAGCTTTCGGGATGGGGAATACCGTCGAGACGGAACGTTTCGACCTTCCCCTTAAAGAAGATCAAGTTGCCGCAACGGTACCATTGCTGGCCGTTGAGGACTTCCACTTCGATTGCGTCGAAGTTGTCGAGCGACACTTCTTTGTCGATTTTGGCCCGCAAGCCTTTTTCTACGACAACTCGACGATTCGTGAGACGATAGCGCAGGCAACTCCACGGCAGCAAGTTGACCGCATAGAGCAACAGCGCCTGCGGAATCGCGGCCAAGGCGATCAGCTTGCCGAACAGGGGCATCGCATACAGCCGACCGAGCATCTGCCCGAAGGGGGTCGCCCCCATCGACGGCCAAGTCGTCATGACCGTGGCTTCGCCAAGAACCGAAGGACTGACGCCGGTGATCGCCTGTTTCATGTCTTGCCGCGGTACGGAGGTTGGCCAATTTGCCGTTGGGAGAAGCGGCTAGCTTAACAAATCGGCCGAGGGGGAAAAAGTGCCGTGCCGTCTGCGGAAACGGGCCGTCTACGGACATACGGCCGTGCGCAAGGCGCCGTTTGAGCGGGCTGCGGCGAACGCCGCCTCGGCCTCGTCGAGCGGAAACGCCGGGCTGATAAACTCCGCAAACGGAAAAGTTGACGCGGCAAGAAAATCGACGGCCGTTCGCAGGTCGTCCGGACCGTAGTTGTGCAGCCCGCGCAAAGTGAGCACGCGACGTACGATCTGTTCTCCGTCGACGGCTAGCGGACGAGTCGGCCGGACGGCTCCCACAAAGACGATTCGTCCGCCGATACGCGCCGCGGATAAGCCCGCCTCCATGGCTTCGGGCGTCCCGACGCTTCCAGCACCAAATCCGCGCCGCGGTCGGTAGTCTGTTCGCGAACATTCGCGATTAGGTCGGCGGCGGAAGTGAACGTCATCGCGAGGCTCGCGCCGAATCGCTCCGCTTGGCGCAATCGCTCGGCAGAAACATCGGCAACGATCACTTGCCCTGCACCGCGAGAGCGGGCCATCGCCGCCATGGTCAAACCGAGCATGCCGGCACCGAAGATCAACACGTTGTCGTGAGCTGCAAGTTCTCCGACGCGCAGAGCTCCGGCAGCCGTGGCCGTGGCGCAATTCGCCAAGCAAGCGACCGAATCGGGCAGCGAATCGGGCAGCCTGAGCACGGGCGTGGCGGCCGTGAGAACGCAGTGTGTCGCCAAGCCGCCGCTCAGCGGACGCTCGGCCGTCAAGCGTTCGTGACCGTACTTAAAAAGCGTCTCGCATTTTTGCGGTAGGTTATGCGTGCAATAAAAACACGTGCCACAGTGGGCCGCGATGGACCAAGTGACTCGGTCGCCGACACTGATCACTCTGCCTGCAACGTCGATCTTCGGCATGCCGTCGCCGATCGCTGCAACGTCGCCGATGATTTCGTGGCCGAGAATCGTCGGTACGGGGGTCGCGCGGCTGCCGCAATGCGTATGCAAATCGCTGCCGCAAAGCGTGGCCATTCGGACACGCACGAGAAGTTCACCCGCGGCAAGAGCCGGAATGGGCATGTCGCGCAACTCGAGCGATCGTCCGGGCTCGTGAAATACGGCGGCGCGAGCGGTCTGCGTCATTAGCGACGTATCCAAGGTGCGATGAGTGCGCCACAGAGGCAAGAGACGGCAATTACGGGAAACACCAACACCGCGCCCGCCTCGCTATGTTCGATAATGTAGCCGATCAGCGGCTCGCCGAGGCCGGCGAAGACGTAGGCAAACGTGTTCATCACTCCCGTCCCCGTGCCGGCGCGACTCGTGCCAAGCAATTCCGGACAGAGGGCCCAGAACGCGGATTGCGGACCGTAGGCGAAAAATCCGCAGAGGAACAACAGCGGTAGGCCCGCCACATGCCCGCGAGGGAGGAGATACATGCCGAGCGAAGTGCCGGCGGCCACGGCCAACGACATGCTGATGAGCGCCCAACGTCGCCCGCGAAACCATGTGTCGGAGAGTTTGCCGCTTGCCAGCGCCGCCGAAGGCCATTCCGATCGGTAGCGCAAGATTCAGCCAACGGCCGCCGGGATTCGACTTCCACTCGTCGCCCAAAAAGTACACCGGCACCCAAATCAGCAGGCCGTATCGAGCCAAGCTTTGAAAGCCGATGGCCACGCAACCGGCGAGAAACCTGCGATCTGCCAATGCCGCACGGTATCTCTGCCAGGATGACTCTGTCTCGTTGAATGCTGACGAGTCCTGGGCTTTGGACGTCGCCGGCCCTGCCGCAGATTGGTCTTCGGCACCTTCAATCGATAAGCCGAGTTCGCGCGGGTGATCGCGTACGAGAAGATAGTACGTGACGCCGCCCGCCAAGAGCAGCAGCACCGGCAAACGGAAGATCCAACGCCAGTCTAAACCGGCGGTCAGCACGGCGTTGGCCAGCGCGTAAGTGAGGACGGACGACATGCCCGCTGCGAAAATATAGAAGCCGTAAGCGCCGACCGCGTTCGGCAGGAGCCCACCAATTGGCTAGCACGCGGCTTCCCGGCGCGAAGCTCATCGACTGGGCAAAGCCGTTGAGCGACCAGGGGACGACCAGACCGACGAAGCCGCCGGCAAAGCTCGTCGTCCAATTCAGTGCGCAGGAAAGCACCGCCCCGAGGCTGACCATACGACGGCCGCCGAAACGGTCGCCGAAGTTCCCGTTGACGGCCTGCCCGAGCGCGTAGCTCCAAAGCGGCGCCCGTAACGGCCCCCAGCCAAGTCTTGCTGATGCCCAGTTCCTTCTCGATGCCGGGTATTGCAAAACCGAACGATTGGCGGCCGGTGTAGTAGAACAGATAGCAAAACATCGTCGCCAACAGCATTCGCCATTGGAGGCGGCGCACGTTGTTTGGCGAGTGCGGAGGCGGTAATGCCGACGCAGGCGTGGGACGTTCCGTCGGCGAATCTTGCCGCGAAGTGTGAGGTGAAGGTGAGCCGATCGTCATAGTTTGGTTCGTGCGATCGGCTTGCGGAATTTCGTAGGGAGTTTTCCATGCGACAACATCGCGGCCTCAGCATATCGTCGGTATGTTAAGACGGCGTGAGCGGCCGTGAAACAAGCCGCCCTGAATTTGTCCAGCGTGAGAGAGCTTATGACTGCGGGTCCAACCGCGATACGCGCCGTGTTGTTCGATTGGGCAGGCACAACGATCGACTACGGCAGCTTGGCCCCGATGCGGGTATTCGTCGAGATTTTTCGTCGTCGCGGCGTCGAGATCGCAATCGATGAAGCTCGTGGGCCGATGGGACGGGCCAAACACGATCACATTTCCGAAGTAGCCAGACTGCCGCGGATCGCCGCTAAATGGCAAGAGCTTTACGGCCGTACGCCGACGGACGATGACGTACTGGCGATGTACGAAGAATTTTTGCCGCTACAAAAGTCCGTGCTGGCCGAAGGCTGGGACGTCATTCCGGGCGTCATTGACACCGTGGCCGAGTTGCGACGCCGCGGCATCAAGATCGGCTCGACGACCGGCTACACGCGGGCGCTGATGGAAGTCGTTGCTCCGCGGTCGGCGACGCTGGGCTACAAACCTGACTGCTTGGTGTGTGCCGACGATGTCCCCGCAGGAAGACCGGCGCCGTGGATGAACTTTCGAGCGATCGAGCAGCTCGGCGTCTTCCCTCCTAGCGCGGTAGTGGCCGTCGACGATACGCCCGTCGGCATCGAAGCGGCGAGAAATGCGGGAATGTGGGCCGTAGGAATCGTGCGCAGCGGCAACGAATTCGGCCTTACCAAAGCCGAAGCGGATCAACTGGAACGCGAAGATCCGACCGCATATCAATCGCACATCGAACGGGCACGCACGGCTTGAGTGCGCAGGAGCTCACAAACTGATTGATTCCGTGGGTGATTTGACGGCGCATGCTTCCCTTCTTCGCGGAAAGTACGCCGAAATAGGCGTGTTAGAGTCTTCCGCCGTAGGCATCGCCATCAAACCGCGACGTGCCGCTGCGAAGGCATTCCGCGACATACTTGAAGACGCCTTCGTGAGCCGTTCCGGCAGCCGAGCCTGGCCCGGCTTCAAGAAACCACCACTTGCCGTCCCGGTCGCGAACAAAATCCGCGACGATCAGCCGAGATTCAAACGCGGCGCCGATTTCTGCGGCCCACGACGTGATCCGTTGCAAGTCTCGCGCGTCAGGAGGAAAGCCGACGGGATTGGGGACGGCGTGCAAGTAGTAAAACGACCAAGCCGTCGGTCTGCCGTCGACGATCCACGTGCGAATTTCTTGCGGTGCGTCGCCGAACATGAATTTCCCGGCCGACGCGACGTCGAGCCATTTTCTGACGACGATCGGCGTATCCCAGCCGAAGACTCGCCGCAGCAGATCCATTTCGTCTTGAAGCTGTCGCGGATTTCTCGCTCGGGCTTGGGCACCGCCCCGTTTCCACGACGTTTTCGGCGTGCGAACGAAGAGCGGATATTCCAAGTCGTCGGGCAGAAACGAGTCGACGGGAAGAATCCACGTGCGCGGCGTCGGAATTTTTACGCCTCGGGCTTGTAAACGCACCAACACGTCGTCGAGTCGAATCAGAGCTTCGCGCTCATCCGGCCGGTCTCGAAGCCGCGGATGCCGATTACATAGCTCGCGATAATGTTCGTCAGCGCGTTGATACGCGAACAGAAATCCTTCGGCATCGGGCCGAGCCGTTCGAATATCTGCGGCTTCCAGCTCCTGCAACCATTCATAACGCGCATCACGAAGCTTTTTGGAATCCGCCACATCGGCTCCATTAAAGAACAACGACATGCGAGCACTCCGCGATAGTTCGTTTCCCCGTAAGAAATGAGCTCTGAATTCAGCATGGAGCTCCAGATCCAACGACACGAGCAGGTTCGACTTTCGGCCTCCCCTGGCGACGTGAATGAACCAAGGCGACGGCCGTTCCCGAAGTCCAATGCGCGCAGCTTGTCGCCGGTTGGAAAATCAGCACATAAAAAAACCCGCCCAGGCGGCTCAGCCTGGGCGGGTTTTGTTCTTGCAATATTTGGTAGCTGACGGTCGTCTTGCGACGCCGACTGATTTCAAGTTCCGATACAGACCGCTTCACAATTTTGTTTCCAGTCGTGACGCATTGAGCAGTCACGCCTATAGGAAAAAAATCCTTAGAAAGGAGGTGATCCAGCCGCAGGTTCCCCTACGGCTACCTTGTTACGACTTAGTCCCAATCACGGAGTTCATCTTAGACGCTTACCCCCTTGCGGTTAGCACGGCGCTTTCGGATGCCCCCCACTTTCGTGGCTTGACGGGCGGTGTGTACAAGGCTCAGGAACACATTCACCGCGGTATGCTGACCCGCGATTACTAGCGATTCCGGCTTCATGCAGGCGAGTTGCAGCCTGCAATCCGAACTGGGGCGCGTTTTTTGGGATTTGCTTGCTCTCGCGAGTTTGCTTCCCTTTGTTCGCGCCATTGTAGGACGTGTGCAGCCCTAATCATAAAGGCCATGAGGACTTGACGTCATCCCCACCTTCCTCCGGTTTAACACCGGCAGTCTCTCTAGAGTTCCCGGCATGACCCGCTGGCAACTAGAGACAAGGGTTTCGCTCGTTAAGGGACTTAACCCGACATCTCACGACACGAGCTGACGACAGCCATGCAGCACCTGTGCACGTTGTACCCGAAGGCCTGGCTCCTGTTTCCAAGAGTTAATCCGTGCATGTCAAGACTAGGATAAGGTTCTTCGCGTAGCCTCGAATTAAGCCACATCCTCCACCGCTTGTGTGAGCCCCCGTCAATTTCTTTGAGTTTCAGCCTTGCGACCATACTCCCCAGGCGGAGTACTTAACACTTTCGCTTCAACTGAAGGGCTATGAAGGACCCTTCAATTCAGTACTCAGAGTTTACGGCTAGGACTACCGGGGTATCTAATCCCGTTTGCTCCCCTAGCTTTCGTGCATCAGCGTCAGAAAAGACCCAGTGAGCCGCTTTCGCCACAGGTGTTCCTTACGATATCAACGCATTTCACCGCTCCACCGTAAGTTCCGCTCACCTCTATCTTCCTCGAGCACAGTAGTTTTGGGCGCAGTTCCTCGGTTGAGCCGAGGTATTTCACACCCAACTTTCTGCGCAGCCTACGCACCCTTTAAGCCCAGTAATTCCGAATAACGTTCGTGTGGTTCGTCTTACCGCGGCTGCTGGCACGAACTTAGCCCACACTTCCTCTGCGGATAGGTCAAGCCTCGCTCTTCACGAAGCTTTCCTCCCCACTGACAGCGGTTTACAACCCGAAGGCCTTCATCCCGCACGCGGCATCGCTTGGTCAGGCTTTCGCCCATTGCCAAAAATTCTCGACTGCAGCCACCCGTAGGTGTCTGGGCAGTGTCTCAGTCCCAATGACGCAGGTCGTGCTCTCACACCTGCTACCCATCATCGCCTTGGTGAGCCATTACCTCGCCAACTAGCTAATAGGACGCAGACCCATCCTCGGGCGGAATCACACCTTTGATCCGGAGATATCATCTGGTATTACCCACAGTTTCCCGTGGCTATCCCAGACCCGAGGGCAGGTAATCTACGTGTTCCTGTCCCTTACGCCGCTGACGTATTGCTACGCCCGCTCGACTTGCATGCCTAATCCATGCCGCCAACGTTCATTCTGAGCCAGAATCAAACCCTTCAATAATTATTTGCTTAGACCGAACCCCGCTTTCGCGAAGCCGGTTGATAAACAAGATCAAAGGAGCCTGATTCAATCAATCAATCGATCTTCCGTCGCGACGCAAACCTTTCGGTTCGCCCCGCAGACTTCAGACCGGGTACAGTCATGTACCGGCTAAAATCTTGAAATCACTACCAAATTGCCAAAGAACATTGCCATTGCCTTAAAGCAATGCGTCGCTCGTGAACAGTTAGCCGTGGCCAACTGCCACAAACGACTCGTGTAATTTATCGGTTTCGCGTCTGGTGTCAAGCAACGAAAACCAAATTTTTCCCGAACGGGAAAAACATCACGTTTTCCCGCGGAAATAGCCCGGTTCTTGAGCCAAAAAACCTTGGCCGTGAGACTTGTGGCCGGCCGCCACGCTTTTCGATTTCGCAAACTTCGACGGCCGACGATCTCTTGCCGGCTTCCCCCGCCGGCAATGCCGACAACACTCTGCCGGCACCAGAGTTCGACTCACGGCCCGCAGCTTCTACAATCCGTTGTTGCTGCACGGCAGTTTTCCGCCTCCGTCGGGCCCAGCGCGGCCCGAATCTCTCGTCACCGCAAACCAAGAGTAGCTCGCCATGACGCTCAATCCCACGAAAAACAGCCTCTCCGCAGACATTCGCTCCAAGGCCATTGCGTTGCTTCAAGCCCGACTCGCCGACTGCGCCGACCTGCAAACGCAAACCAAGCAGGCCCACTGGAACGTGAAAGGGGGCAACTTCATCGCGTTGCACAAGCTTTTCGACGAGATCTACGGCGACGTCGGCGAATACGTTGATGAGATTGCCGAACGAGGCGTCGCACTCGGCGGCACCATGCACGGAACGGCTCGTTCGATCGCGGCGAAATCGTCGCTTCCCGAATACCCGCTGGAAATCAAAGGCTGGCGCGAGCATGCAACGGCGTTCTCCGGCGCGCTGGCGACGTTCGGTAAGTCGGCCCGAGCGGCCATCGACGAAGCGACGCAATTCGGCGACGCCGATACGGCCGACCTCTTCACCGGCATCTCGCGCGGCATCGACAAATGGCTCTGGATGGTCGAAGCCCATCTGCAAGACGGCTAACTTCGGCCCTTTAGAAGCTCGCCGTATCGCCGGTGATCCCGTTCTCCCCACGCAAACTTTTTGATTTCCGAGTCTTCCGCACATGGATGTTTTTTCCGCGATCGAACAACGCCGCAGCATCAAGCAGTACGACACGGCGCACAAGATGACGCCTGAGGAAGAGCGACGACTACTCGAACTCGCTCTGCTTTCGCCGACGTCGTTCAATATTCAAAACTGGCGATTCGTGATCATTCGCGATCCCGAGTTGAGGAAGCAAGTTCGCGCCGCGGCGTGGAATCAGGCGCAGATCGAAGAAGCACAGCTTACGATCGCTCTGTGCGCCGACCTCAACGCGTGGGACAAGCAACCGGAGCGTTACTGGCGCGATGCCCCGGAAAAATCGCGTAACATGCTGGTGCCGATGATCCGGCAAACGTATCGCGAGCGTCTGCAACTGCAGCGAGACGAAGCGATGCGCAGCGTCGGCATCGCCGCGCAAACGCTGATGCTTGCCGCCAAGGGCATGGGCTACGACAGCGGCGCCTTAGTCGGCTTCGATCCTGACGCCGTTGCGAAGCTCGTCAACCTGCCGACGGATCATGTCATCGGCATGCTGCTCGTTATCGGCAAGCGACGACAGGATGCGTACGCCCGCGGCGGGCAACTGCCGTACGAAGAAGTGGTCATCGAAAATCGCTTTTCTGACGCAGCGCCAAGCTCCTAAGATTCGTCGTCCGCCAGATTCAATAAAGTGCGAGCGACATCTCGGGCTGGTAACATGGCGGCGACGCAATTTCGTCGCCGCCGCTTTGCCATCCTTTGAGATATCACCATGCGCACTCTGCTTGCCGTCGCCCTGCTTTGCTTCTTGCAGCTTGCTCAAACGGGCCGCGCAGCAGACGGCTCGTTGCCGTTTGAAACTTTGCCGGGCGACGACTTGCGTTGGTATGACGCGCGTGATCTCGGCGTCGTCGGCCGCGGCTGGACCGATGTGAAAGAGTTCTACGATCGGCTGCCGGCCAAGGCCGAAGGGGTCGTGCGTGAGCCGGTTTGGAACCTGAGCCGCAGCTCTTCGGGCATGTATGTCGACTTCACCGCCGACACCAAACTCATCGCCGTGCGGTGGGAACTTCGCTCGCCGACTCTCGCGCAGCCGCACATGGCGGCGACCGGCGTGAGCGGCGTCGATCTCTACGGCCGCACCAACGACGGCACGTGGCGCATGGATTGCCGTCGGCAAACCGACGGCGGCCGTTACCAAAGCGACGCTCGTCTCCACGCTGCCGGCCGGAAAACGCGAGTATCGCGTGTATCTTCCGCTTTATAACGGCGTGAAACGGCTGCAAATCGGGCTGCCGGCCGACGCTCCGAATTGCGCCGCGTTGAACAAAAATCGCCGAAGCCGGTCGTGTTCTACGGCACGAGCATCATGCAGGGAGCTTGCACTCACGCACCGGCATGGCCCAATCATCGATCGTCGGGCGTCGCCTAGAAATGCCTGTCATCAACCTGGGCTTCTCCGGCAACGGCAAGATGGAACCGGAAATCGCGAAGCTGCTCGCCGAACTCGATCCGGCGATTTACGTGATCGACGCCTTGCCGAACATGGAAGCCGCACTTGTGAAAGAGCGCGCCGAAGCATTCGTGCGGACGTTACGCGAGGCCCGGCCGACGACGCCGATCATCCTCGTGGAAGATCGCAGCTATGCCGACGCCCACTGGGTTTCGTCGCGTCGCGAACGCAACGAAGGGAGCCGCAAGGAATTTCGCGCCGCCTACGAACGACTCGTCGGCTCCGGCATTACCGGCCTCAAGTATGTCGAGGGCTCGCAACTGCTGCGTGAAGACGGCGAAGACACGGTCGACGGCTCTCACCCGACGGACCTCGGCTTCATGCGGTACGCCGACATTCTCACGCCGATCATCTTGAAACAGCTCGGGCGCTAAACGGAGCAATCTCCCATCGCCGGACGTACGATCGATCGCACGCCACGCAAGCTGCGGCATGATCCGATACGCGAAGCTTACGACGTTCCGGCCGATCGCCCGGCGGCATGCAAAGCGGCTCGGGCATGTTCGCCGATGGTGCGCAGGAGCACTTCGCGCTCAAACGGCTTCGTCACGTAGTCGTTGCACCCCGCCGCCAAACACTTCTCGCGATCGCCCGACATGGCATGCGCAGTCGCCGCAATGACAGGCACTTCGTAACCGAGCGAGCGGAGCAAGCTGGTCGCTTCGTAGCCTCCCATGATCGGCATCTGCATATCCATCAGCACGACGTCGAACTCCGCTCCCGCAGCGTCGGCGGCAAGCACCGTATCCACGGCGGCACGACCGTTGTCGACCAGCGTCACATCGGCTCCGGCCTTCTTGAGGTAATGCAAAATGAGCCGCTGATTGTCCGGTCCGTCCTCGGCCACCAGCACGCGAATACCGACGAGCGTTTGCGGTGCGGCGTCTTGAACCGGCGGAGCGACCGCGGCGGCCAAACGAAACTCGTCGGTCATTTCCGTTCCGACCACGCAACAGGGAATCGTCAGCCGAACACGCGTCCCCACGCCGGGCTCCGACGATACGAAACTCAGACCGCCGCCGAACATCTCGGCCAATCGCCGACTGATCGCCAGCCCCAATCCGGTCCCGCCGAAGCGGCGCGTCGTAGAACTATCGGCCTGCACGAACGGCTGAAACAGTCGAGCCTGCACATCGGCATCGATGCCGATCCCCGTATCGACGACGTCGACCTCCAAACGACTCTCGTCACCTAAGTAGCGAGCTTCGATCCGCACCTCGCCTTGCTCGGTAAACTTCACGGCGTTTCCGACCAGATTGACGAGCACCTGACGCAGTCGCGTCGGATCGTTCTTGATCGTCGTGGGAATCGGAGTCTGCAGTTCGCAGCTCAACCCGATGCCTTTTCCTTCCGCCCGACCGCGCATCAAGCCTTCGACCTCGCGTACGATCTCGACCGGCGAACACTCCACTTGCTCAAACGAGAGCTTGCCCGATTCGATCCGCGAGAGGTCGAGCATGTCGTTGATGAGAGCAAGCAAGTGCCGACCGTTGCGACGGATCGTGTCGATCGCCTCGACGCGCGGATTCGGGGCTTGGCGTATGTCGCCGAGTTCCATCAGCAAATCGGCGTAGCCGAGAATGGCCGCCATCGGCGTGCGAATCTCGTGGCTCATGTTCGCAAGAAACTCGCTCTTGGCGATACTCGCGGCTTCCGCGGTGCGGCACGTTTCTCGCAACTCTTGCTCGCTCATCCGCAACGCCAGAGTGCGCTCGTCGATCTGCTGCTCCAGCCGCAAAGCTTCGTTGCAAGCGTCCGCTTCGCGACGCGCAATCTCCGACATCTCCCGAAGGCTCAAGCGGCAGGAAAGGACTAGGAAAAAATCTTCGAAGAGCATCCAACCGAGATGCTCCAACCAACGCCAATGCTCGATGGAGACGATGCCGAAAACGCTCGCCGGCCAGTAGATGCCTCGTATCGCATGATCGACGGCCGTCACGGCCGACGCGGTCAGCAGGACACGCCAATCGCGATACAAAGACAGGCAGGCCAGCGATCCGAAAATGTGAAAATGGGATTCGATTCTGCCGTCGGTCAAGTAAATGAGCATTCCCGACACCAGCGACTGGCTCACCGCCGCGGCATGTCGCGACTTGGCCGTGGCCGGCGCCCAACGTACGAGAGCCAGCGTCGGCATGATGATCAACCCGCCGAAATACACGGCGAACCACACGTCGTGCTGATTCGAACTTTGCGAGCTGAGCCAAGCCCGCGGCGTCACGACGGCGGCGACGAAGACCAGCGCGACCCATTCGACGATCAGCAGCACGGCAATCAACCGATCGACCGTACGGCGACTCGCGGCGCAGGTGCTCGTTGAGAATCGTCGTCGCCAACGGAGAGAGACTACTCATGAGCGTGAAACGATATACGGCGCTCGGATACCGACGTATCGGCGCAATCAATCGCTTGTTTTCTTCCTAGTGCGAACTTCATGGTGCTAAGTAATCAGGCCTCGGCCGTGCCTGCCGCCGGAAAATCGCAGGATTTCGACGGCCGAAGCCATTCGACCGTGCGGGCAAGGTCGCGAGATGCTCGTCACCATGAACCTTAGGTCATGCCTGCCGGAACGAGCGGGCACAGCGGGTAACCCGCCGGGCCGTTGTGGATTTTCACAGATCGCCGGGAATGCAACGGCGATAAACGCCGCTTGAACGCGCCGGAAATGTCGTCTTCCACATCTCCGCCGACAAGAGACAAATAGAGCCTTACGACGGACGCCGGTCCTCCGCACGGCCTTGATGTCGCCGCTCCTTGTAATCCGCCCATGTTCGGAAAACCGCATACCGATCAAAACTCCGGCACCTCCTCGTGCAGGCCGATAAATCGTCTCAAGCCGGGGTTCTCGGCAGCGAAGCGCAAGCGGCTGAAGTCGAGGCTCGCCGGGCCGCCTGCTGGGCAGGCTCGAAGGAATTGGCCGTGCTGATTTTCGACGACGACGCGCGGATCGTAGACGCTTCGCCGGCCGCCGCACGATGGCTCGGTTGCGAACCGACCATGCTTGGGGGGCTTACGCCGGCCGAACTGATGCACGCGTTCCCATGCTGGAAGACACGCCGTTCCCGCTCCCGGCGGCAGACGAAACGCGACGGACGTTTGACGTTTGCCTCGCTTCATCAAGCGGCACGCCGCGGCACGTCGAAATCGTCGTCGAAAGGCTCTTCGGCGACGACGTGCAGTCATCCGGCTTCGTCGCCTTGCTGCACGACGTGACCGCGCGACGCCAAGCCGAACGCGCGCTGAGCGAGATCGTAGAGCACGCCCTCAACGCGATCGTCGTGGTCGACGCCGCCGGGCTAATCACTTCGGTCAACGCCGTCGCCGAGCGAATGTTCGGCTATACGCGCGAGCAATTGCTCGGTCGGCCGGTTGAAATTCTCGTGCCTGCACGGTTTCGCGAAAACCATCCCCGGTTCCGCCGCGAGTATTTCGGCAAACCGACGGTACGCCCGATGGTGCGGGCGCGACCTCTACGGCCTCCGGAGCGACGGTCAAGAATTCTCGATCGAAATCGGCCTCAGTCCCGTGCAAACCACGAGTGGCCTGGCCGTGTTGGCGTCGATCGTCGACATCACCGAACGCAAACGGGCCGAACGTCGCTTTCGCTTAGCGGTGGAGTCGTCGCCACTGGCCAAGGTCATGATCAACCAAGACGGCCGCATCGTGCTGGTGAACCGGCAAACCGAAGTGTTGTTCGGATACCAGCGCCAGGAATTGCTCGGCGAACTCGTCGAAGTGTTGGTACCGGGAGCGCTATCGCGAACGTCATCCGGACTTTCGCAACGCCTTCTTGGCGAAGCCCAGCGTTCGCGCAATGGGTGCCGGCCGCGAACTGTTCGGCCGCCGCAAAGACGGCAGCGAGTTTCCGATTGAAATCGGCTTGAATCCGATCGAGACCGGTGAAGAAACGCTGGTCCTCAGCGCCATCGTAGATATCACGGCCCGCAAAGAGGCCGAAGCGCGGGCTCGCGAACATTTGGCGCACTTGGCCCACGTGGCCCGGCTGAGCACGGTCGGCCAAATGTTCTCGGAACTCGCCCACGAAATCAATCAGCCGCTGGCGGCGGCCGCAAACTACGCACGGGCCTGCGTTCGATTCGCCCGCACCGACGCCGAAGTCACTCGCGAACAATTGGGCGATTGGATGGAGAAAACGGCGGCACAAACGCTGCGGGCAATTGAAATCGTTCGCCGCCTCGGCGCGTTCGTGAAGAAAGACGGCGTGGTGCGCTCGACGGTGCAGATCAACGATTCCATACAACAAGTCGTCAATCTCTCCGTGCCGGTGATGCAAACCGGCGACGGCGCCGCTCCCGTCGAACTGACGCTGGAGCTCGATCCCGCGGCTCCCGAGTTGTTTCTCGATCGGCTGCAAATCGAGCAAGTTCTATTGAATCTCGTGCGCAACGCCGTGGAGGCGATGTACGACAGTCCCGTCGGCCGACGACGACTCGCCATCAAGTCTCGGCGAGTCGACGACGGAGTTCGCATCGAGGTCGCCGACACCGGCTGCGGCATCCCTGCGGAAAACTTTACGAGACTCTTTGATCCGTACTTCACGACGAAGGCCTCGGGCATGGGACTCGGCCTTTCCATCAGTCGGTCGATCGTCGAAGATCACGGCGGCACGCTTTCCGTCGAGTCCTCGTCGGGCGGAACCACGTTTCGTTTCACCTTGCCTTCGGGAAGTCCTGAATCACTTTCATGAGCATCGAACCCACGGTCTTTATCGTCGACGACGACGCGGCGTTTCGCGAATCGCTGGCCCTCCTCATGTTGAGCATGGGCCTGAAGGCGAAGACGTTCGGCTCCGGCGACGATTTCCTGGCGGAGTTCGACGAGAGCTGCCCCGGCTGCATCGTGCTCGACGTGCGCATGCCGAATCAAAGCGGCTTGGCGGTGCAAGAAAAGCTCAACAAATTCGCACTCTGCCCGCCGATCATCGTGCTGACGGGGCATGCCGAAGTGCCGGTGGCGCTGCGCGCCTGAAGCAAGGCGCGGTCGAGTTTCTGCAAAAGACGGCGTCGGAAGGGGAGTTGCGCGAAGCGATTCAACGAGCTATTGCTACGGATGCGGCCAAACGAGCCGAACATGCCCGCAAGCAAGTGGTCGCGGCGAAGCTCGAACTATTGAGCCAACCGGAACGCGACGTTCTCGAACTGGTCTTGGTAGGACACCCCAATAAGCGCATCGCCTCACAATTGGGCATTAGCCAACGGGCCGTCGAAGATCGCCGGTCACGCATTATGAAAAAGGTCGAGGTCAACTCGCTTCCGGAGTTGGTGCGCTTCGCCATCGAGGCCGGGCTGAGAGTCGACGAATAACCACGGCCCAATCACAGCCGCCCGTGGAAATCCGACGCTCCGTTTGCGGCGTTCCACGGCCTTCTAGGTGAAACCCTCGAATAAGATCAGAGGGCTGCGCCCGTCGACCGATCACCTATCGGGCGATGTTCGTCGCGCCCCGCCTTCTTGTTTCGAGATGTATGGAACGCCGCCACGTCGACCGGCTCGGCCGCTCGCCGTCCGCGGTGCTCCTGGAAGCTCCCGCCATGATCTATCTCGTCGCCGATGCTGCGCCGCCGCCGTGCGCAACTTGCCGCGACGATTGAAGGCATGGGCTTCCGCGTACAGACGTTCGAGACTTTGGCCGACTACCGCGCTGCGCTGAATGAAAACAGCCAAGGCTGCCTGCTCTACGACGCTGCGACGTGCGAATCGGCGCTCGCGACCTCAGACTCCGCCCTGCCGGACTGGCCTGAACCGCCGGTCGTGTTTCTGACCGACGACAACGAAGTACGCCTGATCGTCCAAGCCATGCGCGGCGGCGCCGTCGACTTCCTGTTCCGACGGAGTTGCACGGAATCGGATCTGTGGGAAGCTTTGCAAAAAGGGATCGCGCAGCACGCTGAAGCCCGCGCGGCGGCCGAGCAACGCAACGAACGTCGTCGTCGCCTCGAACGCCTGACCGACGCCGAGCGCGAAATTCTCAAACGCCTGATCGACGGCAACAACAATCGGGAAATCGCCGAGCAAATGAAGCTCACGCGCTCGGCCGTCGAAGGTCGTCGAACGAGGCTCATGCGCAAGCTCGGCGTCGGACATGTTCCCGCGCTGGTCAAGTTCGTGATGTCGGCCCAAGAGTAGCCGACGTCACGACTAACACCCGGCGCGATTCGACGGTTCATGCGCAATTGCGAGTCTTGACCGTAGCCCAGGTTGTCAAACCTACGTCGTGCGAGTTCACTCGCGAAATCTGCAGTCATTGTGCTGCTTTTCTTCAATTTCTCCGCGTGGAAGAAACAACTCTAAGTCGATTCCAATCGAGAACGTGTCTCACCATGCCGAAGCGTCGGCGATGAATTTCTGGACCCGGTCGATGGCGGCAGTATGCTGACCGTCGGAACTGGTTTTGAGGTAATTCATTTTCGGAGACCCGACCATGCGACGGCAGGGATTTGACGGGCGGAAACTTTTGGCGACGGCTGGTTTTGGTTTGCTGCTCATTGCAACGGCCGCAACGCATCTCAACGCCGCGGCGCCGGGCGAGCGAGAAAAAAAGGTTCGTGCCGACAAGGCGAATTTGGAAAACGACGAGAACTGGATTTACGACGATTGGAACAAGGCCGTCGCGGAAGCCAAGGCAACGAACAAGCCGCTGTTGGTCGTGTTGCGTTGCATTCCTTGCGAGGCATGCAGCAAGTTCGACGACGAGGTTGTACGTCGCAACGAAGCGGTGCGGGCCTTGATGGATCAATTCGTCTGCGTGCGAATCGTCAAAGCCAACGGGCTCGACTTGAACTTGTTTCAGTACGACTACGACCAATCGTTCCACGCGTTTCTAACGAACGCCGACGGTACCATCTACGGCCGCTTCGGCACGCGCAGCGAGAGCAAAGATGAAACCCAGGACATGACGATGCAGGGCTTTGCTCGCGCCCTGGAGCTCGCGTTGGCCTGGCACGGCGAGTACCCTCGCAACAAAGACCGCTTCGCCGGTAAGCATGGTCCGCAGCCGCTCGTCGAGCGTCCGGAGCAGTATCCGCTGCTGAGCGGCAAGTACGATTCGAAGCTCGATTACGAAGGAAACAAACTCGTCCAGAGTTGCATTCATTGCCACCAAGTGCGTGAGGCCGAGCGTCACTACTATCGCGAGGCCGGCAAACCGATGCCGGAAAACGTGCTCTATCCGTTTCCGTTGCCGAAGGTCGTCGGGCTGACGATGAATTCGCTCGAGGCCGGCGAGGTGAAGGCCGTCGAAGAAGGAACGCCTGCAGCCCGCGCCGGATTTCGTTCCGGCGATCGGATCCAGGCGTTCAACGGCAGTCCGGTGCTTTCGATCGCGGACATGCAGTGGGTGCTGCATCGCTTCGATTCCTCAGGAAGCCTGCCGGTACAGGTTCGGCGCGGTGACGAAGCTGTGAACTTGGTGCTCGATTTGCCGGAAGGATGGCGAACCAAATCGGACCTCTCTTGGCGGCCGACAAGTTGGGACTTGCGGCGCATGGCTTTCGGCGGAATGAAGATGAAATCTTTGACTGCCGAAGAGCGAACCCCGTACAAACTCGCCGGCGACCGATTGGCACTGCTGATCGAGCATGTCGGGCAATATGGCGATCACGCCAAAGCTAAACAGGCGGGCTTCGTGAAGGGAGACGTGCTTGTGAAGTACGCCGGTTCGACGGAGCCGGCCACGGAAACGGAACTCATGGCTCGTTCGATGCAGAAGCACAAGCCCGGTGATCAAATTCCGGTGACCGTACTGCGAGGCGGTAAAGAGATCGACCTGAAGATACCAGTGCAGTGAGCGGGGGACCGAATGGCTAGGAACGCCCACTGGGGCATTCCTAGCGGTGAGGCCGGCAAGCGAGATGTACAATATTGGCCGTGACCTGCGCGTCGTTCGCTGCGCAGTCTCGTCGTTTCTCTTGCAGGCCTCCCGAACATGATGATTTTCCGCTGCAATTCCCCTGCCGCCTGTGGCGCCGCGAGCGATCGCAGCTGTTGGTTGAAGCAACTCGTAGTCGTTCTATCGGTCGTCGGCTCTTGGGCATCGATTGCAGCGGCAGAAGTCGCCGGCACGAGCGAGCGTCCGAACATTGTCGTGATTCTGGCCGATGATTTCGGCTACGGGTCGGCCGGTTGCTATGGAGCCGATTCGGAGCTCATTCGCACGCCGAACCTGGATCGCTTGGCGCGCGAAGGCCGGCGATTTATCGATGCCAATACGACGAGTTCGGTCTGCTCGCCAACACGTTATTCGCTCCTGACGGGCCGCTATTGTTGGCGGACGTCGTTGAAGTCGGGAGTGCTCGGCGTTTACTCGCCCCTGCATATTGAGCCGACACGGCTCAATTTGGCATCGCTCACAAAGTCACGAGGATACGCGACGGCGGCCGTCGGCAAATGGCACCTAGGTTACGGAACCGCGACCGCTTCGCCGAAGTGGCGCGTCGACTATTCCGGCGAGCTTTCGCCGGGGCCGCTCGACATCGGATTCGACTATCACTTCGCCGTGCCGGCGAATCATGGAGATTTGACCGGCGTCTACGTCGAGGATCGATTCGTCTACGGTCTCCGCACGGGCCATATTCCGGCCGGGCGAATCATTACCGGGCCTGCGGTGCAAGACGCAGAAGACTATCAGGCGACCTACGAGCCGAAGGACACGGAAAGCGGTAAGGCGACGATTCTCGATCTCGATGCACCACGCCGCAAGAACGAACGTGTGATGCACGTGCTGACGGAGAAGGCCGTGCGTTGGATGGAAACGCAGCCGAAGGAGAAACCGTTCTTCCTGTATTTCACGCCGGTCGCCGTTCACAACCCGATCACGCCCGACGCCGACTTGGCGGGCCGCAGCAAGGCCGGGCTTTATGGCGATTGGATCCACGAGCTCGACCGCAGCGTCGGCCGAATTCTGGATTCGCTGGATCGCACGGGGAGAGCGAACAGTACGCTCGTGCTTTTCAGCAGCGACAACGGCGGAGTGTTTAAGCCCGATACGGGGCGTGACACGCCGCAGAATCGGGCCATCGCCGCCGGTTTGAAAGTGAACGGAGCGTTGCGCGGCGGCAAGCACGACGTTTGGGAAGGAGGCTTTAAGGTGCCGCTGCTGGCGCGGTGGCCGGGACACGTTCCTGCAAATTCAGTTTGCACCGAAATGGTCAGCCTGGCCGACGTGTTGGCGACGACTTCGGAATTGCTCGGAAGCCCTTTGCCGTCGGCCGCTGAAGGAGCGGAGGATAGCCGCAGTTTCCTTTCCGCATTGCTCGACAAAAAAGCGAGTTCGGCGACGACGACATGATCGTTCACAGTTCCGACGGCGTGTTTGCGATCCGCCGCGGACCTTGGAAATATGTCGAAGGGGTTCCGGCCGTGAGCCTGACGGCGGCTGTTCGCAAACGTAAGGCGGCCGAGTTGAAGCCCCAATTGTTTCGCACGCAGGATGATCCCGGCGAGACGTCGGATGTCGCCGCGAAGCATCCCGAAGTCGTCGCGGATTTGCACGCTCTGCTCGTACGTTATCGCGACGGCGGGTACAGCCGCGAGTTGCCGCCGGTCGTGCCGCCGAAAGCCGCTGCGGCCGGAGCCGTGATCGCGCTGCCGCCGCTCGATTCCGAGATTCTGATCGACAAGGTACTCTCATCAGTCGGCGGCGACAAAGTTGAACGAGTCGGCGAGCCATGGAAAGTTGCCGGCGCGGAGTATTGGTCGGAGCAAGCGACCGGCGCCGAAAGGCCGTCGGGGTTGCGGATCTCGCTCCCGGAGCAGGACGTCGTACTGGAATACGAGGTCAACTTTCGCGGCGCCGGTCGGCATTCGCTGAGAATCGATTGCGAGGCGCTCGGCGCGAGTTTTCGCTGCGAGGTGAGTCTCAAGCATTGCGGCATCACGAAGAACCCGCCGCGCGGGGCTGATAAGCGCGAGGTCGAACCGCTGGCGCGAAAGCCGTTGGAATTGTCAGCCGACCGTTGGTATCCGGTGCGTGTTACGCTGCGGGGCCATCATGCGACGCTACAAGTGAACGACGCTGTTCTAGACGCGGAAAACCCGATCATCGGGGAAGTGAAGCAGGCCGCCAACATTCTGATGTTCGGGGACGGCTTGGGCGTGCGCAACGTGCGGCTGCGGAAATGACCGGTGTGGGACGCCGGAACACAGCGGAGGGCGTTCCCTACGGAGGCCGGACGTTCTAAGATCGAGCGGATGAATCAAGCGATCAGTCATGCAGCGACGACGGCCGTACGCCAAGCCCAAGGTTGGCACGCAGCCGGGTTGCGCTACTTCAGTTACAACTACTATCTGCGGCAGCTTTACGGCCGGCGAATTCATAAGGTGAGCGTCGACGCCGGGTTCACCTGCCCGAACGTCGACGGCACGGTGACTACCGGCGGTTGCGTATTTTGCGACAACCGGAGCTTTAGCCCGAGCCGGCGATTGCCGCGCAACGGCATCGGCGGACAGATCGCCGAAGGGATCAAGCGGATCAAGCTCCGCTACAAGGTCGACGACTTCATCGCCTACTTTCAGCCGGCTACGAACACTTACGCGCCGGTTGCCAAGCTGCGGCGTCTTTACGAAGAAGCGTTGGCGCAGCCGAAAATTGTCGGGCTGGCGATCGGCACCCGACCCGATAGCGTGCCACCGGACGTTTTGGACCTCGTGAGCGAATTGGCGGAGCGGCATTACGTGTCGCTCGAGTACGGCATGCAGTCGATGCACGACCGGTCGCTCGTCTGGATGAACCGGGGGCACGATCATGCATCGTTCTTAGACGCCGTCGAGCGCAGCCGGGGGCGCGGGTTCGAGATTTGTGCGCATGTGATTCTCGGCGTGCCGGGGGAAACTCACGACGACATGCTGGCGACGGCCCGCGAGATTGCTCGGCTGAATATCGACGCCGTGAAGCTGCACAACCTGTACGCCGTGAAAAATACGCCGCTGGCCGAACAAGTGCTGGACGGACGTGTCACCCTCATGGAGCGCGGCGACTACGTGCGGACGGTCGTCGACATTTTGGAGATTCTGCCGCCGACGATGATCGTGGAACGCGTGGGAGGCGATTCGCCGCCGGCGTTTCACGTGGGCCCGGCGTGGTGTTTGGACAAGCCAGGACTGAAAGACGCTCTAGAAGCAGAATTCGAGCGCCGTGAGACGTATCAGGGGCGGCTCTATCGAGGGTAGACTTAAAGATTCAGAGCGAGCCGGACGGTCGTCGGTCGAGTGCTGCCGTGATCCCGTGAGGGTTCATGGCGGCGCGGCGGGAGGAAAGTCCGGGCTCCGTAGAACGCCGTGGTGGGTAACGCCCACCGAGCGCAAGCTCCGGGAATAGTGCAACAGAAAGCAAACCGCCGATCGGACGGCCGCGGGCAACCGAGGCCGTGCGAGGTAAGGGTGAAACGGTGAGGTAAGAGCTCACCAGCGGTTCGGGCGACCGGCCGGCTAGGCAAACCCCACGGGGAGCAAGGTCAAACAGGTAGGAGTGCGTCACGCGGCCGCAAGGTCGCGGCGACGCCGCGGCTCGGTTCGGGTCGTTCGACTACCGGGTAGGCTGCTGGAACCGTCGAGCAATCGCCGGTCTAGAGAAATGATCGTCACCGAGGTCGGCCGCAAGGCCGGCGGAGGGACAGAACCCGGCTTATAGGCTCGCTCTGAAGTTTTTTGTCTGAGGATAGCGTCGCGGCGACGGCCCGGGGTGTCTGGAAATCCGTCCGGGAAACAGCAAACACATCGCACTTGCGTTGCGGCGCTCGCCCCGGACATCGCCAAAATGCAAAAAGCCCGGGAACCGAAGTTCCCGGGCCTTGATTGCATTCGACGAGCTCGAACCTGCCGTGACTAGGCGCGTACGGCGATCGGCAGCTTGCTGTCGGTCGGCACGAGTTCGCTTTCGACCATTTGCAGCAGCTTCGTGATGCAGAGCTTGTTCATGCTCGTGTGACGGTCGTGGGCTTCGGCCCGGAGCGATTCGTGCAGGCTGGCCGGGAGGCGGACGGTGATGACTCGCGTCGGCTCGCGGCTGTTGGCGGCTTCGTCACCCCGTTCGCGGAGCTTGGCCACCATGGTTTGGATTTCGTTGTACTCTTCGCTTTGTTCGAAGGTCGCGAGAGCTTCCGGGCTCGGATAGGCTTCGCGGACGATACCGCCGACGCCGAGCACTTCGCGGAAGAAGGTGACCCAATCCGGCTGTTGGGAAAACAACTCTTGGGCAACCTTGATGACTTGCGTTTCTTTCTCACCCATGACCGATTCTCTCCTTGATTTATTTCGTGACTTGGCAGTGAAGTCCTTTTCCAGCGGCCACGCGGGCTACTGTTTGACGTAAATGTATTTTGCGGTCAATACCAGTAACGAAAGCCATTGCGGTGATAGCACTTACAGCAATGCATCTCGCTTGCATTGAAAGCAGGCAGTGGTGCCTTAGCGGGTCTTTTTGACAACTGCACAAAAAGCGGGCACGTCATTTTTCCTGTTTGCCGCGGTGTCCAGTTGGCGGGTCGCTAAAATCGTTGACCTTTGCACAAGCGGCCGGTTCGTCAAAGTCGATGAACGGCTAAAGGTTCGGACTCGCAGAAACAGCAACTAGTCGACGACGACGGAAGCTTCGCATGGCCTGGCAAGCTTGGTACACGATCGGGGTGTTGTTGCTGACCCTGGTGTTGCTGGCATGGGGAAAGACCTCGCCGGCCGCCATCATGTGGGGGGCGGTTGCCCTGCTCTTCGGAGCCCAAATCCTGTCGCCCGAGGCCGCCCTGGGAGGCTTGGCCAACGAGGGCATGGTCACGGTGGCCGTGCTCTACATTGTCGGAGCCGGAATCTCGGAAACGGGGGCGATCGATTTCCTCGCCCAGCGGGTCTTGGGAAATCCGAAGACCCCGACCGTCGCCGTGGCCCGGCTGATGATTCCGACGGCCGCCATTTCGGCTTTCATTAATAACACGCCGCTTGTGGCGATGCTGATCCCGATCGTCAACGATTGGGCCAAGAAGAATCGTGTGGCCGTCTCCAAGCTCATGCTACCGCTGAGCATTGCGGCGATCCTCGGTGGAACTTGCTCGCTGATCGGCACGAGCACAAACTTGGTGGTCAGCAGGCCTCTACAAGCAACGCTTTCCCGGCGAAGCGATCGGCATGTTCGATATCTCGCCGAGTCGGCATTCCGGCGGCACTGATCGGCTGCGCCTTCGTGATTTTCACGAGCCGTTGGCTGCTACCGGACCGTCGCCCGGCTCTAAGCCAGATGGAGGATCCACGGCAATATACGGTCGAAATGTTGGTCGATCCGACCAGCCCGATGGTCGGCAAGACGATCGAAGAAGCCGGGCTACGGCACCTGCCGGGCTCGTACTTGGCGGAAATCGATCGCGACGGCATGGTGCTGCCGGCCGTCGCCCCTGAAGAAAGCCTGCGGGCTAACGATCGGCTAGTGTTCGTCGGCGTCATTGAATCCGTGGTCGACTTGCAGCGCACGCGCGGGCTGAAGCCGGCGACCGACCAAGTCTTCAAGCTTGATTCGCCCCGGTCGCAGCGGTGCTTGATCGAAGCGGTGATTTCAAACACTTGCTCGCTTGTCGGCAAAACGATCCGCGATGCCGAAGTTCCGATCGAACTACAACGCCGTCGTCCTGGCCGTGGCCCGCAACGGCGAACGTCTGCCCGGCAAGATCGGCGATATCGAAGTGACGCACCGGCGACACGCTACTGCTCGAAGCGCATCCGTCGTTCGTCAAACAACACCGCAACAGCCGCGACTTCTTTCTCGTCAGCCAGTTGCAGGACTCGCATCCCCCCAAGCACGATAAGGCCGGCATCGCGCTCGCAATTCTCGTCGCCATGATCACGGCCGCCGGGTTGGAATGGCTGCCGATGCTCAACGCGGCCGTAATCGCCGCAGCGCTGATCTTGCTGACCGGCTGTTGCTCCGTCGAACAAGCCAAACGGAATCTCAATTCCGACGTACTCCTGGCGATCGCCGCATCGTTGGCCATCAGTAAGGGGCTTGAGTCGACGGGCGCCGCCAAAGACATGGCTGAAAGCATGACGGGCTTGGCCGGCGGCTCGCCGTGGGCGGCCTTGGCGATGATCTATCTCGGCACGCTGTTGGTCACCGAGGCCGTGACAAACAACGCCGCCGCAGCCTTGATGTTCCCCTTGGCGCTGGCGACGGCGGCCAAGCTGGAAGTAAATCACTACCCGTTTGTGATCGCCATCATGATGGCCGCCTCCAACGGATTTGCCACCCCGATCGGGTATCAGACAAATCTTATGGTTTATGGCCCAGGCGGCTATCGGTTTAGTGATTACCTGCGAATCGGCATCCCGCTCGACATTTTGATCGGAATCATTGCCGTGGCGCTCGCCCCGCTGGTTTATCCGTTTTAGCCGGTCTGTGCAGGCCGCGGACGCAAGGGGACGACGAATATCGGCCCGAAGGGTTGGCAAAACGCCCGCGCACCCTAACTTCACAGAGCCCGAATCGATCAACGCCTCCGCACGCCGAACCGAGAATCCATGTCGCTTCTTCGCAATCAGTTCATGGCGGTATCTCCGGGAACGGACATTCCGTCGACCGTCAACGCCATCGTCGAAATTCCCAAGGGACGACGCAGCAAGTTCGAAATTGACAAAACGACGGGACTGATCCGGCTCGACCGCTTCCTTTACTCTTCGAGCCATTACCCCGGCGACTACGGTTTCATCCCTCAGACGCTGGCGGAAGACGGTGACGCACTCGACATTCTCGTGATGGTGAACGAGCCGACATTCTCGGGCTGCCTCATTCAGGCCCGTGTGGTCGGCATCTTCCGTATGAAAGACCGTGGCGCCAACGATTTCAAAGTGCTTGGCGTGCCGAACACGGATCCCCTGTTCGCCGAATACAAAGACCTCGACGACGTGCCGGGGCACTTCCTACGGGAAGTCGAGCACTTCTTTGCGACCTACAAGCAGCTCGAAGGCATTCATATCGAGCCACAAGGTTGGGACGGGGCCGAAGCAGCCACGAAGGAAGTCCGCGGCTCGGTCGAGCGCTATTTGCGATCGCTGACGAACGACCTGATGGGCATGCGGCTGTAAGGCCGCGGCGCCGCGGGGCTCTTCGAAGTCGGTGCCGTAAGGCTCTCGAAGCTAGTCGAGAGCTCGGTCGGGGATTGTCTTCTCAATACGCTCTTCGGTGCGTGAAACGCAGGCGGCGAGAACCAAATCGCCGGTGACGTTCAGCGTCGTTCGGCACATGTCGAGCAAGCGATCGACGCCGAGCACGAGCGCGATGCCCTGCGGCGGAACGCCGACCGTCTTCAGCACGATGATGATCAGCGGAATCGAACCGCCCGGAACACCAGCCGTACCGACTCCGGCCAACACGGCCATCAGCACGACCGTGACTTGTTGCATCATTGTGAGTTCGACGCCGAACACCTGGGCCAAAAATAGCACCACCACGCCTTCGAACAGCGCCGTACCGTTCTGATTGGCCGTCGCGCCCACGGTCAACACGAACTGCGAAACCTCTGGCTTGAGCTTCAACTCTTCCTTGGCCACACGGAGCGACGTCGGTAGCGTCGCATTGCTGCTGCTGGTGCCGAACGCCGTAAAAATGGCCTCCGAAACGTCGCGGAAGAACTTCACCGGCTTCAGTCGCGCGGCCAGCACGAGCAACAGCGGATAGACGACGAACATCTGCAGACCGATTCCCAACAGTACGGTGAACACAAACCGCAGCAGGATCAGCAGAATATCGAGCCCCATTTGCGAAGTGACGGAAAACAGCAAGCACGCCACGGCGAAAGGGGCCAGCCGCATGGCAAAGCCGATGATCGTCATCGAAACGTCGAACACGCCTTCCAGCACTTGCACGAGCGGTTTCGTGCGATCCGGAGACATCGTCAGCGCGATGCCGACGATGAGCGAAAACACCATCACGGCCAACATGCCGTTTCCCGGGCTGGTGCCGTCGACGGCGCCGACCATTTCCTGCAGCGGGTTCTCCGGCAATAGGTCGAGCAGCGTATCCTTGACGGTCTTACTCTTCTCGGCCTTGCCCGCCGAGACGTCGGCCTGCGCGGCGAACCGTTCGCGAAGCTGATCCTGCTGCTGCTTCGACAAGCTTGAGCCGGGCTGCAGCAGCGTCACGAGCCCGATTCCGATCGCCACGCTGGAGAGAGACAAAATCAACGTGAAGCCGAGCGTGCGCAAGCCGATGCGGCCGAGTCGGCGCACGTCTCCCAACTCCATCACGCCAAGCGTCAGCGCGGAGAACACCAGCGGTACGACGACCATGATGACGAGCCGCAGAAAAACCTTGCCAAGCGGCTCAGCGACGTTGATCGCCACGGCTTTGATCCAGTCGGCGGCGACCGGGGATTTCGACGCCACGAAGTTCGCGGCAAGCCCCGCTATAGCGCCGACCAAGAGGCCGATCAGAATCTTCGTATGCAGCGGAATTCTTCGTTTCACTTCGCGCGATTCGCTCACGAATGCCTCGTCAATTCAGCGTGAAAGTGCGGAATGCCGCCGGATGCCGGTCAAAGTGCGGGCATTCTACCGCCGCCGCCGGCTAATCGCACTACCCGCCTCTAGTCGCCGCCGTTAGACTCGGCGAGGTGCCGTCGACCGACGGCCTTTGAGGTTCGAGGTCGTCAGGAATTGCCGCTGATATGGAAGACTTTTTCCAGCAAATTTGGAATCTGATCGTTACGTTCGCCGATCCGCGCAACCTGAAGAATCCCGAAGTCTACATCGATGCGCTGAAGCAGCCTGGCGTGATGTGGGCCGCTTTCGTATCCGTCAACCTGATCATCTTCACGGAAACCGGACTGCTCATCGGGTTCCTGCTTCCCGGTGATTCGCTCTTGGTCGTCACCGGCATCGTGGCCCGCAGCGCGGATTGGCCGGTGATTCCGCTAACTCTCTCGCTCTGCGCTGCGGCGATCATCGGCGACACGATCGGCTATGCCATCGGCGCAAAAGCCGGTCCGGCCATTTTCAATCGTCCGGAAAGTCGCTTCTTCCGCCGCGATCATCTCCTCGCGGCCAAGTCTTACTACGAGAAGCACGGCGGCAAGACGATTATCATCGCTCGCTTCATTCCGCTGATCCGCACGTTCGTGCCGGTCGTGGCTGGTGCGGCGAAGATGGAATACAGATCGTTTTTGGCGTTCAACATATTCGGCGGCATCGGCTGGATCGTCAGCATGATCGCCGTCGGCTATATGCTCGACCCGATCTTGCGACAGATCTTCGGCCCGGACTTTCAGATCGCCAAGCACATCGACAAGATCGTGCTCGTCGTGATCTTCCTCTCGATCTTGCCGCTGCTCACCAAGGGCTACCGGCACTGGCGATCGACTCGGGCCGCGAAGGCATCGTCGTCATCAAGCTAGATGCCCCGTCGATTTGGCGCCCGGCGAGATACGCCGAAGTACAGCCCGCCGGCGAGAAGAATCATGACGGCGACGGTAAGGAACATCAGGCCGTAGTTCGGCTGCCCATCGACTCGAGCGTAGGTGAGGATGGCTCCGGCCAGCGGAGAGCCGAGCAACGTTCCGACGTCGAACATGGCCAACACGAGCGTCGTGCCGATGCCCCGATATCGGCCGGGAAACGCACCGCTGCCGCCTGCTACCACGGCGGGGAACAAGCTCGCATGCGCGACGCCCAAGAACAACGCAGGCAGTAACAAATGCCACCAAGCCCGCACCGGGGCCAGCGCCACAAGCCGACGACGAGCGCCGCAATTCCCAGCCCGATCATCGGCCGAATTCCCAGGCGATCAGGGACGCGACGCATCGACACGCGGGCGACGAACGCGATCGGCGGATAGATGTTGAAAAACAGCATGAGGCCGTTGGTCAGTCCGATCTGCTCCATGAACGGTCGTAAGAACACGGTCGGCAGGTTCAGGCCGATCCCGGTGGCGACGCTCATCAAGAGAATCAGCCCCGGGTTATAACGGCGAAAGAGCCACCACAGCGGCGGTCCGCGTCGTGAAAGGGTTCGTACCGGTACCCCGTGGGTCGCTGCAAGAGTACAAAACAGCGAGAGCGTGCCGAGGCCTGCGGCAGTGAGAAACAGCAAGTCGATCCGAGCACGAGTCACCTCCCCGGCTCCGACGATCGCACGCCCGATGCGCCGTTCCCAACATCATGCCGATGAAGCCCGACGTGCCGAGCGTGCCGATCACCTCCGCCATGCGTGCGATCGGAGCTCGTCCGGAAACGTACGCGATGGACGCTCCAAATATGCCGGCCAAGCTCGATTGGTACGCGATCCGCAACAAATAAATCCACGGACTTTCAACAGTCGACACTGCCAGGTGGAGCAAGCAGCAGGCGATGTAGCCGAAGTTCGAGAGCAGCCAAATGCGGCGCGCCCCGAAATGGTCGATCCCCACGCCTTGAGCGAACCGCATGACGATGGCGCCGACCATGCCGACGCCCACCACCCAGCCGACGTGCCATTCCGTGCCGCCGATCGACTTGATGAAGTCGGCGTAGACGTAGAGCAAACTGACCGAAACCATCATCGCCAAGTTGGCGGCGTAGCTAAACCAAAACGGTCGCCCAAATCCGGCATCATCGGGCGACCGCGCGGCGGCGATTTCGTCGACGCCGAGCGTTTCGGACATGGGAGGGTTTTCGGCAGGGAGTGCGGCGGGAATCGCGGCAGTATATCGCGACGCGCAGGCTCCGGGGACGCCGACGCGCATAAACTCCGACGATTCCCGCCGATTTCAGGACAATTTCAGCCCGGGCAACTCGGCTTTACGGCCTAGATTCGTTCTACTAGAGTTTTCCGCTTCGTCCTGAAGTTTTGTTCGCCCGACGACTTAGATTTGCGCCGATGTCGTTTGCCGATCGCACCCTGATCAACATCGCGACCTACAACGAAATTGAAAACCTCCCCGGGCTCGTGGAGGAAATCTTTCGTTACGCGCCCGAAGCGCACATCCTTATCGTCGACGACAATTCGCCCGACGGGACCGGCCGCTGGGTCGATGAACAAGCGCAACGTGATCCGCGTTTGCATTGCCTACACCGCAGCGGCAAGCTCGGCCTCGGCACGGCGATCATGGCCGGAATGAAGTACGCGATCGAGCACGGCTATCGCTACTTCCTCAACATGGACGCCGACTATAGTCATCACCCGAAGTACCTGCCGCAGATCATCGCGGCCATGGACCCGCCCGGCGGAAAGCCGGCCGATTTGGTGATCGGATCGCGGTACATTCCCGGCGGCGGCGTGGAAAACTGGCCGCTGAAACGCCTGCTCATGAGCAAGGCGGTCAATATGTACGCCCGCTGGCTTCTCTGGTTGAGCCCCCGCGATTGCAGCGGCGGCTATCGTTGCTATCGTACCGCAATGCTTTCCAAACTCGACTTTGACGCATATCGCTCCCGCGGGTATTCCTTCCAGCAAGAAACGATGTGGCGATTGAAACGGGCCGGTGCAGCTTCGCCGAGGTGCCGATCATGTTCGCCGATCGGGTCAGAGGAAACAGCAAGATCAACATGCGTGAAGCGCGGCGTGCGCTGCAAGTCATTGTAGCCTAGCCGTGACGAATTGGACCGGTCTGTAAAGTCCGGCAGTCGCACACGCATTAGCGGAGAGTACGTTGATGAAGGTGCTCGTAACCGGCGGAGCCGGTTTTATCGGCAGCCACTTAATCGGTCGGCTATTGCGCCGCGCCGATGCCGAAGTCACCTGCCTCGACAACTTCAACGATTACTACTCGCCGCAACTCAAACGGCTCAACGTCCGCGAGTTCGGGTGCAAAACCAGTGTTGCGCGAAACGAAACATTGGTTTTTGCCTTTGCAAAATTACGAACAATGGTTGCGCAAATGGTTGTTGGTTGGGCACGCGAACGATTGGAAAAGCAATGTGTACGGACAATCGAAATCGTGGATTGACGGTGGTTTGCAACCGCGCGCAATGACTCGCGATGGCGAATGGGGAATAAAAGTTCCGTTGAAAGATGCGGCTGGAAAAGTATTGTACGTGTGGTTTGACGCGCCAATTGGTTACATCTCGGCTACGAAACAATGGGCGATTGACAACAAAAAAGATTGGCAACCGTATTGGAAAAATGACGACACAAAACTCATTCATTTTGTGGGTAAAGACAACATCGTTTTTCACTGCATTATTTTCCCGATAATGTTGAAAGCGCACGGAGATTACGTAATGCCTGACAACGTGCCTGCGAACGAATTTTTGAATTTGGAAGGCGACAAAATGAGTACGAGCCGCAGATGGTCTATCGAGATGCACGAGTACATCGAAGACTTTCCGAATAAGGCTGATATTCTGCGCTATTGCTTGCTTTCTAACTTGCCAGAAACGAAAGACAGCGAGTTTACGTGGAAAGATTTTCAGACGAAAAACAACAGCGAATTAGTCGGCATTTTCGGCAACTTCGTGAATCGCGTTTTTGTGCTGATACAGAAATACTACGATGGTAAAGCGCCCGATAATATCGCCTTGCTCAGAACTTGCAACTTTTCTTGACTGAGCAAAAAGATTTGATAGATAAAGCGGTGGATAATTATCACTTCCGCGAAGCGTTGGGCAGAAATGATGAACGTTGCGCGTCACGGCAATAAACTCTTGACCGAAAAAGAACCTTGGAAGTTGATAAAAACTGACCCAGAAGCTACGGCAACGGTGCTTTACGACTGCGTTCAAATCATTGCGAATTTGTCGGTAGTGTGCGAACCGTTTTTGCCATTTACAGCAGCAAAATTGCGCCAAATGTTGAATATCGAAAAAGCGTTCGATTGGAGTGATGCTGGTCGCGCAGATTTGATAAAAGGCGGACATCAATTGGCTGAAGCGACTTTGCTTTTCGACAAAATAGAAGATGATGTAGTGGAAAAACAATTAGAGAAACTGCATAAAAACAAAGTGCAAATGGAAGAACAAAAAACAGAAGAAAACACGCCAACAATCGCACCGCAAAAATCGGAAATCAATTTTGAAGATTTCGAGAAGTTAGATTTGCGTGCTGGTACAATTCTCACGGCAGAAAAAGTGGAGAAAGCCGATAAACTCTTGAAATTTTCAGTGGATTTAGGTTTTGAAGTTCGCACTATTGTAAGTGGCATTGCGGCTTACTTCAAACCGGAAGATTTAATTGGCAAACAAGTAACAGTTGTGGCAAATCTTGCACCGCGCAAAATTCGCGGTATTGAATCGAAAGGAATGATTTTACTTGCCGAAAACGAACAAGGCGGATTGACGTTTGTAACGCCTGAAAACAAAGTAGAGAACGGAGCGGTAATTCGATAATTGATAGAAATAAAAAAGCGGCAAAAATGCCGCTTTTTTTATTTCAGCTTATAACGCTTGTCCTCCTGAAACTTCAATACGCTGACCGTTTATCCAACGCGCATCTTCGGTACACAAAAACGCTACAACGCCACCAATATCGTCTGGCAAACCAACACGCCCCAAAGCTGTAAGACTTGCGATGTGCGCATTAATCTCTTTGTTGTCGCGCGTTCTTCCGCCACCAAAATCTGTTTCGATTGCGCCCGGAGCGACAACATTAGCACGGATTTTACGGACACCTAACTCTTTCGCTAAATAACGCGTCAGTGTTTCAACGGCACTTTTCATCGAAGCATAAACCGAAGAACCCGGAAATGTAATTCGTGCCAAACCGGAAGAAATATTGATAATACTCCCTCCGTCATTGATATACGGCAACGCTTTTTGTATCAAGAAAAATACGCCTTTGAAGTGTATATTTACCAACTCGTCCAACTGTTCTTCGGTTACATCTGTAACAGGAACATAAACGCCCGTACCTGCATTGTTGATCGAGAAAATCGAACGTTGAACTTCCTGTTATTTCCTGCAAATACGCGCTTACCTCTTTAATGAAATTGTCGAACGATTTCACATCACGCGTGTCCAACTGAAATGCAGTTGCTTTTTGTCCGAGCGATTGAATTTCAGCAACGACTTCATCAGCTGCGGCTTTATTTGTGTGATATGTCAAGACAACATAAATTCCTTTTTTTGCCAACGCGATTGCCATATTTTTGCCCAATCCGCGACTGCCACCTGTTACTAATGCGATTTTTGTACTCATAAGTTCTATTTTTAGAGATTAACAATAGTGCAAAAGTAGAGCAATTGGCGGGTAAAAATGGTAGCTACTTCAGATTAAATGGTAACAGTTTCAGTTTTTTCGCGCAACACGTCTTCACGATATCGTTTCGGAGTGGTGCCGGCGTAGCGTTTAAACCACTTTGTAAAATTTGACGGGTCGTACGTGAGTTGCATCGCAATTTCAGCAATGCTCATTTTGTTATCAGCCAACATTCTCTTTGCAATAACCAACAATTTTTCTTCAAAAAAGAAACACGGATGTTTGCCTGTTGTTTGTTTTACGGTGTTCGTCAAATGTGTTGGGTGAATATGCAAAATGCTTGCAAAATCTCGGATTTCAAACATCTGGTCGGTACGGTTTTCAACAATATCTAAGAGATGTTTGTCGATTTCTTTCAGGTAATCGTTCGTGATTTCGTGTTGCCTTGCCAAGATTTTCATAAACAAATATAGAACAAAAGCCTCCGCTAAAAGTTAGAAGTTGAGAAATTATTTTACTTTTGTCGCGCTAAAAAATCAAGAAAAATGGCACAAAAATCAACTTCGCAGCCTGACGTAATTTTGATTGGTTCAGGTGTAATGAGTGCAACACTCGGTTTCTTTTTGAAAGAACTGACAACCGGACTTAAACATTGAAATTTACGAACGTTTAGATACGATTGCCGCAGAAAGTTCAGACGCGATGAACAACGCGGGAACAGGACATTCAGCGTTTTGCGAATTGAATTATACACCGAAAAAAGCAGACGGCTCAGTCGATATTTCCAAAGCGATTAAAATCGCTGAACAGTTTGAAGTGTCAAAACAATTGTGGGCGTATTTGATTGAAAAAGGTTACATCAAAAATCCAGAAAGTTTCATCACATCTGTATCACACAGCAGTTTTGTTTGGGGAAATGAAAATGTTCCGTTCCTGAAAAAACGACACGAAATGTTGAGCGCGCACCATTTGTTTGCAGGAATGCAATACAGCGAAAGCCACGAAACACTAGCAAAATGGTTTCCGCTTTTTGAGATCATGCAATGTCGCGATGAAAAACAACCAATTGCCGCAACGAAAATGGATTTGGGAACAGACGTGAATTTTGGCGAATCGACGCGCTTTTTGTTCAAACATTTGCAAGCTCAAAATGGCGTAAGTTTAGATTTGAATACTGAAGTTTTATCGGTTACAAAAACGACAAGCGGCACTTGGAAAGTCGTGGCTAAAAACCTGAAAACGGGAGAAAAATCTACGCGCGAAGCGAAATTTGTTTTCATTGGCGCAGGCGGTGGCGCATTACCGTTGTTACAAGGAACAGGAATTCCGGAGGCGAAAGGCTATGGCGGATTTCCAGTGAGCGGATTGTGGTTGGTTTGTAAAAATGAAGAATTCGTAAAACAACACCAAGCGAAAGTATACGGACAAGCCGAAGTTGGCGCACCGCCAATGTCGGTACCGCATTTAGACACACGGATTATTAATGGAAAAAAATCATTGTTGTTCGGACCTTACGCAGGCTTCTCCACAAAATTCCTGAAAGAAGGCTCATACGCAGATTTATTCGGCTCGTTGAAATTCGGCAATTTAATTCCGATGATGAGTGCAGGAGTTCGCAATTTACCTTTGACAAAATACTTGATTGGTGAAGTGATGCAGTCGCCTGAAGACCGCTTGAAATCGCTCCAAAAATATATGCCGACTGCGAAGTTGGAAGATTGGAAATTGGAAATTGCAGGTCAGCGCGTTCAAGTAATAAAATCTGACGGAAAAGGCGGTGGCGTTTTGGAATTCGGGACAGAAGTAATTGCAAGTAAAGACGGCAGTATTTCTGCGCTTCTTGGAGCTTCTCCGGGCGCATCTACATCAGTCCCGATTATGCTCGAATTGCTGGCAAAATGTTTCAAAGACCAAATGCAGTCAAATGCCTGGAAAACGAAACTTTCGGAAATGATTCCGAGTTACGGAAAATCGCTCGCTAATGACAAAGCATTGGCAGAGAGTATTCGTGCGAAAACATCGCAAGTGTTGAAATTACAAGCATAATTACACATTAAAAATCGCGAAAAAAGCGGCAAAAATGCCGCTTTTTTTATTGCCCAATTTGATTTTATTATACTTGTACTGAAATGAAATTTCAGAAACTTTTTTTGATTGGAATAATTGCATTGTTTGCCGCTTCGTGTAATAAAACAGGATTTGTTTTGACAGGAGAAAAAGCCTATGAGCTTAAGCAATACAGCAAAGCCCCTGAACTTTTGCAGAAAGAGTTTAAACGTGAAGTTGACAAACCCAAAAAATCAGAAATTGTTTTTGAGGCAGCGGAATCTTATCGCAAATACAATCAATATGCAAAAGCAGAAGCGGCTTACAAAAAAGCCATAGAATATGGCAAGAAAGAGGCTTTTTTCGAGCTGGGAAAAACACAGATGTCACAAGAAAAATACGACAAGGCTATTGAAAGTTTTAACGAGTTCGCAAAACTCGGAACCGTACAAAAGGCGCAGGCAAATCGCGAAATAAAAAACTGTCAAAACGCAATCGATTGGATAAACTTCCCAAGCAATTATATCGTGAAAAATGAAGAAACCGTAAACTCAACAACTAATGATTTTGCGCCAACTTTCAGTAACGGAAAACTCTATTTCACTTCTTCTCGCACTTCTGCCACAGGAGAAACCGTGCGAAATGCATGGACAAATGAGTTGAACGCAGATATTTTCTATGCAACTCGCGATGCAAGCGGTATTTTTTCTTCGCCTCAGCCATTCAGCGACATCATCAATACCGATGCATTTGAAGGCACTTGTGCGTTCAATACGGAAGGAACAGAATTTTATTTTACACGCTGCGCCACTACCGATTTTTCCACTAAAAATGAAAACAGCAAAGAACGAATACTGTCATGTTTATTTCAGCAAGCGGTAGGGACGCGAAGACTGGAGTGATCCAGAACAGTTAAATTTATTCGCAGATACAATAAATGTCGGCCAACCAGTTCTTCAAAAGATGGGAAAACACTTTACGTTTCAGCTGATAGCAAACGTGGTTTCGGAGGCAAAGACATTTATTTCTTCACGAAAACGGACACGGGTTGGAGTATTCCGAACAACCCAGGAAGCAGCATCAACACACGTGGAGATGAAATGTTTCCTTGGGTGGACGAACGTGGGAATTTATATTACGCCTCAAACGGTTTTCCCGGAATGGGAGGCTTAGATATTTTCCGTGCACACAAAACGCGCAGAGGTTTTGACAAAGCTGCAAACCTCCGCTATCCTATCAATTCAGGCGGAGACGATTTTGGTTTTGTCATTGAAAGGACAAAGCCGCGAAGTCTGAACGACAGCATTATTACGGTCGGATTTTTTACATCAAACCGAAAAGGGGGAAAAGGGGGCGATGACATTTATAGCTTTGGCGAAAAATGGGTCAATCTATATGTTTTGCAAGGATTGGTTGAGGCAAAAATATATGCGGATTCGACCAATCCTGACAGTGAAATTCTGGGTTTAGTTCCAGTAGAAAAAGCGACAATTATTATTCAGTCAAGCACTGACAGTTTTACGGTTTCGAGCGACAGCGTTGGTCGTTTTACTGCAAATCTGAAAGCGGAAATGGATTATAAAATCACATACACGAAACCGACTTACTTCGCAAAGAATGATTATGTAACAACGAAGGGGAAACGTTCTTCGGATTCAACAACAATTATTATTCCGACATACGGAGAACTGGAGAAAATTTTCCCGCAGAAACAAATCCTGATTCCAAACATTTATTACGATTACGACAAAGCGACACTTCGTCCGGAATCGAAGCTGGTATTAGATTCTATTCTTTCGTTCTTCAGCGATAATCCGGATTTGAAAATAGAAATCGGTTCGCATACTGACGCACGCGGCAGTGATGAATACAACCAAAAACTGTCACAAGAACGTGCGCAGTCTGTAGTTGATTATTTAATTGAAAATGGCGTTTCATCTGAACGTTTGCAAGCACACGGCTATGGAGAAACGCAGCTTGTAAATCGCTGTGGAAATGGCGTGGATTGCACAGAAGAAGAGCATCAGCAAAACAGACGCACGACATTCCGCGTAGTTGGAATGGGGCTGGTAATTGAGTCTGCCACACCTGAAAATATCAACCTGAAAGGCAAAGAAGAAAGTCCAAAAGAATAATGTCTGTAATCAATTTTGTTGCGAAGCCGTATTTCCTGCATCAGCATAAAAAGCTCCGAAAAGTCGCTGAAAATCCGGCATTTTTTCAGCAAAAAACGCTACTCGAACTATTACACAAAGCGCGCAATACTTCTTTCGGCAAAGAACATTCTTTTTCTGCAATCAAAAGCAGAGAAGACTTCGCAGCACAAGTTCCTGTTCGGGATTACACAGCATTATTCCCATACATTGAACGAATGTTGCATGGCGAACAAAATGTGCTGTGGAATAACATTCATCAGTTTTCACGTTCAAGCGGAACAACTTCGGGACGTTCAAAATTTATTCCGGTAAGCGATAAAGGTTTAATGCAAACACACATTGCAACGGCAAAACATTTCATCAGTTATTATTTACATTCTTATCCGCAAAGTAACTTTTTCAACGGCAAAGGAATTGTGCTTTCGGGCAGTTATTACACCAATTACGATTTTGCGAAAAATATAAATGTGGCAGACGTTTCAACGCTTTTGTACCACTATACAGACAGTTGGATAAATTTCATCAAAGCTGTTCCTTCAGATATTGCGTTGCTTTCGGACTCAGATAAAAACGACAAAAATCGCACAAATTTCAATCACGCAAAACGTAACAAACATTTCAGGCGTTGCGACTTGGATTTTGTTGCTGTTGCAAAAAGTACTGGAAATTTCAGGCAAAGAAAAAGTATGCGATGTCTGGCAGAATTTGGAATTAATTTCGCACGGTGGCGTAGAGATTTCTCCATACAGAGAACAGTTTGAAAAGTTAGTGGGGAAGCACATAAATTATCGTAATGTTTATAACGCTTCGGAAGGATTTTTCGGTTTTCAGTCCGATGCTGAAAACAACAATTTATTGATTGATATTTCAAACGGAATTTGTACGAATTTGAAAACACAAGAACGCAGGAGGTTGTGCCGCTTCACCACGTAAAGTTAAATGAAAATTACGCGATGATTGTAACGACAAATTCGGGTTTGTGGCGATACAAAATAGGCGACACAGTACAGTTTACAAATTTGTTTCCACACAAATTTTGCATCAGCGGACGCACAACACAATTTGTAAATGCGTTTGGCGAAGAGTTGATACAAGCTAATACTGATAAGGCTTTGGCTATTGCGTGTGAAAAATACAACGCAGAAATTATTGATTACACTGTCGCTCCAAGTTATATTCAAGATGCGCAAAACGGACATCACGATTGGCTGATTGAGTTCGCAAAAAAGCCGGAAAATATGCCGATGTTTGGCAAAGTCTTGGACGAAGAATTACAACGCATAAATTCTGATTATGAAGCGAAACGACACAAAAATTTAGCATTAGGTTGTTTG
>JASGKB010000009.1:0-6828 GCA_049840675.1 Pirellulales bacterium | reverse complement strand
TCAAATCCGCGGCCCCGCGCGCTCGGCGGCATGAGCCTTCCGACTCTCGCCGGCATCATCCTGCTCGTGATGTTCGGCATCGTGATGCTGATCGTCATGATGAGCTACGGCAACCTTTGGTTTCAGGCGTACATGTCGAATGCTCGGGTGAGCATCTTCAGCCTGATCGGCATGTCGCTTCGCCAAGTGCAGGCCCGCGTGATCGTGCAGTCGAAGATCATGGCGATGCAGGCCGGCGTGGGGGACGATCCGCATACCGGCATCACCACGCGTCGACTTGAAGCTCACTATCTTGCCGGCGGCAACGTGCTCGGCGTCATTCGTGCGATCATCGCCGCCCATCGCGCCGGCATCGATCTCGACTTCGACAAAGCGGCCGCCATCGACCTCGCCGGCCGCGACGTGCTCGACGCCGTGCAAACCAGCGTGAACCCGAAGGTGATCGATTGCCCGAGCCAAGGCTCGCGGCAAGACGTTCCTCTCCGCCATCGCGAAGAACGGCGTCGAACTCAAGGTTCGGGCCCGCGTGACCGTCCGCACCAACATCATGCAGCTCATCGGCGGAGCGACGGAAGAAACGATCGTCGCCCGCGTCGGCGAAGGAATCATCACGTCGATCGGCTCGGCGGAGAGCCACCTAGAAGTGATGAAGAACCCGAACGTCATTTCGCAGGCCGTGCTGCATCGCGGCCTCGACGCCCAGACGGCGTTTGAAATCGTCTCGATCGACATCGCCGACATCGACGTCGGCGAAAACATCGGCGCTCGTCTACAAGCCGATCAGGCCGAAGCCGATACCCGCGTGGCTCGCGCGAAGGCCGAAGAACGCCGCTCGTTCGCCATCGCGAAGGAGCAAGAGATGAAGGCCGAAGTCGTGCGCAATCGGGCCACGGTCGTGGCGGCCGAAGCGGAAGTACCGACTGCCATGGCCACGGCCTTCGCCAACGGCAAGTTCTCCGGCGCGTAAACGGCGGACTCCGGACGACGGAAAATCGCCGTAAGTGCCGAACGTGTTGCGCGACTTACGACGACGGTAATGGCGGTGGTGCGCCGATAACTTCATCTATGGGCGCACCCCTTGTGGGTTTCGAGGTTGTGCGCCCATTAGCCCCAGTTATGGGCGCATTCCGTAATACCGAATCGACGTAAGTCCTGATTCGCGTGCGCGACTTACGTCGATTTCTGAACGCGCCGAATCACTCCTTCTCCCCTCGCGGAAGAAGGTGCGGCGAAGCCGCGGATGAGGGGGCCGCCCGCTCTTATCGACGCCGATTCTTGCCGAGACGGAGCCTCGGGTCATGGCGTTCCCAGGCTGAGCCTCGGAACCGAGTCGAATTGCCAAGGAGCCAATCCCCTATTTTCAACATCCCGAGGATCAATTCAAACGCACTTTCGGCCGGCGACATCCGGCCTTTTTCTCAACCAAAAAGGAACGGACTCTACGCCTCCGCGGGCCGGTTGCGGCACCAGAGAATGTAATCCGTGTCGACCGCCTTCCCGCCGAGCATGGCCACGAGCTGCGCGATCTGCCCGCGGTGGTACCAGGCGTGGCCGAAGACTTGCGTGAGGGTGCCTTCCACGTCGAACCGGAATGGCGTCCCGTCGGGCCCGCTCCACTCGATTACCCGCGATAGCTCCGCGTCGTCGAGCGTGCGGAGATACTTCGACCCACAGCGACTCGGTGTCGGCGGTCGTCGCCCGGACGTCGTCGAGCGAAACGTCCGTCGGGAACAACGTCGGCATTTCAGGCAACCGGCCGAAGCGAAACAGCCACCGCCGCCGGGCCGACGTGAGGTGCGCCATCCGGTCGACCGCTTTCTGATACTCAGCCGTCGCGCGCGCTCGGCCGGCACAGAATCGAGCATTTCCAACGTCCGCGATTGCAGTCGCGTTCATAGTCGTACCAACGACGGAAGCGATCAGCGAGAGAGTTCATATGCCGTTTTCCAATCGTCGCCCGACGAGTTTATGCGCCGCCAACTGAGGGCCGGTTAACAAATCTTCGAATCATGCGTCGGACAAGTATCGCGAACAGTGAAAGGCGCTTCCCCACGCAATCAAACGTGGGTACGTGTAACCGGTAAAGCAAAACTCCGTCCGCGATTCGCTCCCGCCATCTTTGAACCAAACCATCTTTCCGGGGTAGCGTTCAAAACGCTTGCCGACAGAGATGCTGTTCAGAACATATGTGCGATCCGACTGGTTTCGAGGCCCGGCTATCAGCTCAATGCAAGTTCCGTCTGGGAGCAAGAATAATTCCATGACCTTGGGAATCGCGACGCGCACGCCGGTGGCGACGTCGAGCTTCGGCACCATTCCCAATCGTTTCCATGACGCTTGCCAATCGTCACCGACGCGAATCGTCACGGGGAAGGCGAAGAAGCCGATCAACGTCAGCAGCACAAGCACGACGACGGCCGCATAGTCGCGTTTCATGGCGGTTGCTCATTCATCATGCCGGAGCAATTCACGCATGGGCGTGAATTGCAACGCGCCAAGATTTCATCGCTCGCTCGAATCGAGTTAGAATGCGGAGGCACTCCCCCGCCCTGCTCTACGATATTGCCCTGGTGTTGCCCTTATTAAACTGCGTTTACTCTCGACGGTCGTCGCCCTGCTGTACTTCGTCACGTCGGCACACGCCGCCGATGCTCCTAAGCCTGCAGCCGCCGAATCATTCGACGTCGTCGTTTACGGCGGCACGCGTCCTGGGGCGTCGTCGCCGCGACGGCCGCGGCTCGGCTCGGGCGTAAGGTGGCCATCGTGGAACCCTCGCGGCATTTGGGCGGCATGTCGTCCAGCGGCCTCGGCATGACCGACAACGGCTCCACCGGCACGATCGGCGGCTTCTTCGCCGCGAGTTCTATCGCCGCGTCTATCGCTACACTTCGACGATGCGAACTGGAAACAGCAATCTCGCGAGGCTTTCGTGAAATGGATGCCGCAGACCTGGGGCGTCGACGGCCCGAAGATGGAAGAGATCAAGACTCAGTTTTTGTTCGAGCCGCACGCCGCCGAAGCCGTGTTCGATGAAATGGCCCGCGAAGCCGAAGTCGCGGTGATCTACGGCGAGCGGCTCGATCTCAATGGCGGCGTCGTCAAACAAGGCCCGCGGATCACGTCGATCCGCATGGAAAAGCGGTCGCACGTTCGCCGCCAAGGTCTTCATTGACGCGACGTACGAAGGAGACCTGATGGCCAAGGCCGGCGTGAGCTACATCGTCGGCCGCGAACCCAACAGCCAATACGACGAGCCTTGAACGGCGTGTTTCCGTTTACGCCCGCACCATTCAAGAAGATCAGCCCGTACGTCGTGGCGGGCGATCCGGCGAGCGGGCTCTTGCCCCGAGTCGAGCCGAAGCCGCCGGGCGTGAAAGGCCAAGGCGACAAGCGCGTGCAAGCCTACAACTTTCGCATCTGCCTCACCGACGTGGCCGACAATCTCGTGCCGATCGAAAAGCCCGCGACCTACAACCCGCTCGACTACGAACTCCTGGCGCGGCTCATCGCCACGATGAAAGACGTGAAACCGGGCCCGCGGTGCGTGGTGCCGATGGGCTTGCGCGGCAAAGGCCTGGACCTCGGCATCAACTTCGAACTGGTCCCGAACCTCAAGACCGACAGCAACTGCGGCAGCGAGTTCGGCAGCGATATGTTCGGCTCCAGCTACGATTGGCCCGAAGCCGATTACGCCAAGCGCCAAGAAATCTGGGACTTGCACAAGAACTACACGCTCGGCCTGCTCTGGTTCCTCGGACACGACGAGCGGATTCCGCAACCGGTCCGCGACGAGATGCGGCGCCGGGGCCTGCCGAAAGACGAGTTCGCCGACAACGGGCATTGGCCGCGGCAACTCTATGTGTGCGAAGCCCGTCGCATGATTTCGGAATACGTGGTGACCGAGCACGAAGCGAAGGGATCGCATCCCGCGGCCGATTCCGTCGCGCTGGCGTCGTACCCGCTCGACTCCCACGGCGTGACGTTGTACGTCGACGAGCAAGGCGTGCTGCATCGCGAGCGAGGGTTTTACGTCGGCACGAAGCCGTTTACCGTTTCCTACCAAGCGATTCGCCCGAAGAAGCAGGAATGCGAAAACCTGCTCGTGCCCGGCTGCCTCTCGGCCAGCCATGCGGCGTACGGCAGCATTCGCATGGAGCCGGTGTTTATGATGCTCGGCCATGCGGCCGGTGCGGCGGCGGCCATGGCCGCGCGGGAAGACACGGCCGTGCAAGACGTGCCGTACGCCAAGCTGCGCGAGCAACTTCTGGCCGACGGCCAAATACTGGAGCCCGACGCTCCGAAAACGACGCCGAATTCCGACAAGTCGCAGGAGCCGCAAGCCGTCGTGGCGAGCGTGGCCGAACAATTGCGCGTGCTGGAACGTCGCAAACTGATCGACGATGCCGAAGCCTGGGCCCCGCGTTTGATGCCGGGAGGCGCCTGCCCCGGAGAGATCGCGGCGGAGTTGTTCGTGAAGCTGGCGAAGTCGCTCGATCCGGCGGCGGCCGACGTGCCGGCGGCGCTCCGGGTACTCAAGCAACGCAAGGTGCTCAACTCGCCCGAATTCTGGGAAACTCGTTTGACCGCTGGAAAGAGTTGCCCCGCGGCTTCGCTACACGTCGTCGTGCGCAACTATCTGAAGGTCGCACAACCGTAGCTCCGCGAGGCTTTCGGTTTTTATAGAATTCTCGGCATTTCCAGAACCTTCGGACGCGGGCTGGTCGACGACCGCTCACACCCCGTGCCAAGGCTCCGGGCGTCGCTTGCCGCGGCATTCGCATAGCCTCTAGGCACGGCTTGCGGCAGGACGTTGCAGCAGGCCGGCCCATCGCAAGACGGCCGAAAAAAATGCCGCCGCCGTTCCTTCGTGCGCCGTGCGATTTCATCGACGTGCGCGGCGAAAACAGTTTGCAACCCCCTCGCACGGCACCGCGGTTGCTTAACACAAATCTCGCACTCTTCCGAAGCTCTAGGCGGTGCATCTCGGATGTGCGGCGGCGTGAAAAGTCGGCTTTCGGCTTGACACGTCCTCCTGCCTCAGACGCTTGAATCCTTCCCCGCGAACGTCGTTTCCGGTCGCTGCTTGGCCCGGGTCCGACGGGGTCGGCTATTGGTTTTTTTGTTCGCTTCCGAGTTCGCCAGCCGCCGAGTTTGCCGCACTATGAGCTATCTCGAAATCAAAAACTTGCGGAAGACGTTCGGCGTCGGACCGTCGCGAACCGCGGTGCTGGAAAACTTCAGCCTCTCAGTCTGCGCAAGGCGAATTCGTCGCTTTGTACGGACGCCTCGGCGACGGCAAGACGACGCTCGCCTCGTTGGTCGCAGGTCTCACGCTGCCCGACTACGGCTCGATTTCTCTCGCCGGCAAGTGCGTCAGCGGCCCGGGCCCCGATCGTTCGCTGATGTCGCAAGCTCGACGCGCCGCTGGCGTGGTTGAAGCGCTGCGCGAAAACGTGATCGCGGCGATCGACGCCGTGTACTCTTCGCCGACCGAGCGACGTACCCGCGCCGACTATTATCTGAAGACGCTCGGGTTGGCCGAAGCCGCCGCGAAGAAGCCGAGCGACTTGGCCGAACCGCTCCGCCGCCGCTTAGCGTTGGCCCGCGCCTTGGCCGTGAACCCCGACGTGCTGCTGCTCGACGATCCGCTCTGCGGATTGAACGACGGGCCGGGCGAACAACTGTCGGCCGATCTCCCGCGGCTGGTCGCCGAAGAGAACAAGACATGCCTGCTGTTCACGTCGAACGTCGACGAGGCATTACTCCTCGCCGACCGCGTGGTGCCGCTGGCTCGCGACACGCGGGCTCTGCCGGTGAAGGAATACCACATCGACCTGCCCCGCCCGCGTAGCGCCGAGATCGGCGCTTTGCGCAGCTGCGAGCCGCGCTGCTCGGCTCGCTCACGACGACCGCGGCAGGATTCTCCTAATCGCGCTCTCTGAGTCGACGTCGACTATTTCCTGTGCACGTTCCGCTTGTGATGGCCGACGATCCCTTTCGTACGGCCCCCTTTGCGCGATGCTTCGCCCGCGCTCTTGAAGTTGCCGAGTCGTGCTTTGGATCTTGTTCATGGGCGGCCGCTCCTTCCGGAGCAACGAACCCGGCCGAGCTTTTGCCGGCGGCGGGCTTCTTCGAACCGAGCGTCTGCGTCGCCGCCGCACCGCTCTCGGTGGGCCCGCGTCGCTTCGGGCCTCCCCTGCTCCGTTCGCTCTGCACTTCGCGGCGTTTGGCTTCCCGCTTGCTCGGCGTTTTGCCGCTCTTGTTGCCGCTCTTTGCCGCTTTGACGGACTTGCTCATGATCGCCTCCCGCAAGTTGGACGTGTGACTCGTCCCACAAGCGAGCAATCCGCATGCCGCCCGGTCGCAACCGGCGGGCGTTCGACTAAGCGAGCAATTCCTTCACCACGCGGCCGTGCACGTCCGTGAGCCGGAAATCGCGTCCGCCGTAGCGGAACGTGAGCTTCTTCGTGGTCGAAGCCGAGCAGGTGCAAGATCGTGGCGTGTAGGTCGTGCACGTGCACCGGATCGCTGCAATGTGCAATCCCAGCTCATCCGTGCTGCCGTGCGTATAGCCTCCCTTCGCACCGCCGCCGGCCATCCACACGGTGAAACCGTCGTGATGATGATCGCGGCCGGGGGCGCGGACCGACGGGCAATTGCACGGTCGGCGTCCGTCCCATTTCGCCCCCCCACAATACGAGCGTGTCTTTGAGCACGTCGTGCCGCTTCAGATCGGCCAGCAGTGCGGCAATCGGCGGTCGCTCTCGCGCGTGAGCATTCTTATGCCCAGGTGCTGTTCGGATTCTATCGTGTTTCCCTATTAACCTT
>JASGKB010000008.1:0-146404 GCA_049840675.1 Pirellulales bacterium | reverse complement strand
TCCACGCCGAGGTCGCCGCGAGCCACCATAATGCCGTCGGTCGCATCGACGATGGCTTCGAGCTGATCGAGGGCTTCTTGCTTTTCGATCTTGGCGATGACGCGGGCCGGCGAATGGTGAAAATCGAGCAGCCACTTCAGTTCGAGTACTTCTTTTGGTGAACGAACGAAGCTGAGGCTCACGTAGTCGATGCCGTTTTTCGCCGCCCAAACGGCGTGCTCTTTGTCTTCTTCGCTCATCGCGGGAAGACTGACTTTGACGCCCGGCAAGTTGATGCCTTGCCGACTGCGAATGAGTCCGGCCTGCACGCAGCGGCACTTGGCCCCTTCTCGCGTCTTGGATTCGACGAGCATGCTCACCGTGCCGTCGGCCAGCATGACGCGGTCGCCGATTTGAAGTTCGTCGACGAGCCGATCGTAGGTGGACGTGAGCTTGCAGGGATCGTCGGTTTCGTCGGCGCGAATAAAGAAGAATTCTTCGCCGAGTACGCATTCGTGCGAACCGCCGGGGATTTCGCCGAGGCGAATTTTGGGGCCGGCCAAGTCGACGAGCACGGCCACCGGGTGCTTTTTCTCGGCGCTAAGTTTGCGAATGCGGCCGAGCACTTCCTCGTGTTGCGACATTTCGCCGTGCGCCATGTTGAGCCGAAACACGTCGACGCCGGCGTCGATCAAAGCCGAGAGTTGCGATTCGTCGCGGCTGGCAGGTCCGACGGTCGCGATGATTTTCGTGTGGGCCCGATGACCTTGAAGGCGATTGGCGTTCATCGCGTCGGCTGCTCCGAGATGTGCGTTCGTGTGACTGGCCGCGGTGCGCGACTCTCGCGGTCACGCGTCGTTCGGTATACTTTATCGAATCGCGAGCGGGTTCGACGAGTCCTGTTCGACGAACTCGGCGCACGCACAATCTTCTCTGAATTTTCACGACAAACCCCTTGCATGACGGAAGCTGTAGATCCAATGTCGCAGTCCCCCTCGATGCGACGTCTGTTGCGAGGTATTGCGCTGGTCGTGGGCGCCACGGCGATCGGGTTGTGGCTGTTGCGAACGTTTTCCGGAGGCTTGCCGGAGATTGGTCGGACCGATCTTGAGGCAGCGATGACGCGCTGGAATGCGACGGCATTGAAAAACTACGACCTAACGGTGGTGTTAGACGGACGACAAACGGGCGAACTGCGGATGACGGTTCGCAACGGCGAGCCGCAAAGCCTCACCCGAAACGGCACGCCCTTGAAACAACCTCGAACGTTTGAGCCCTGGACAGTGTCGGGAATGTTTGAAACGTTGACGACCGATTTCGACAATCGTGATGAAGCGAGGGAAAAGTTCGGTGTCGAACCGAGCAGCATTCATTTGCGGTGTGAGTTCGACTCGCAATACGGCTATCCGAAGCGATACCTGCATCAGATCTACGGGCGTCAGCAAGACCTGCAGTGGACGGTTACGGAGTTCGTCGCGCGATGAAGAATGACTCACCGAGTTATTGGAGCGGCAAGACGGCGATCGTCACCGGAGGATCCGGGGGCTTAGGCTTTCATATCGCCGAGGCTTTGGTTAAGGCCGGTGCGAACGTCGTGCTTGCGGCGCGCTCGGCAGGCACGCTCGAAGCGGCGACCGCGAAGCTTGCGGCGCTCCGTGAAGGGGCAGTGCTTGGCGTGCCGACCGACGTGCTGAAAGACGATGACGTCGCAAACCTCGTGGCGCACGGTCGAGCGCTTCGGCCGAATTGATGCTCTGGTGAACAATGCCGGGCTCTCCATGCGCAAGGCCGTGCTCGACACGACCGTAGAAGAGTGCCGTGAGATGATCGAGTTGAACTATCTGTGCTGGTGCGCTGCACGCGGGCCGCGGCTCCGCAATTGCTTGCTAACCGCGGGCACTTGGTCAATATCGGTTCGTTGTCGGGTAAGTCGGCTTCGCGATGGCTAGGAGGCTACCCGGGGTCAAAGTACGCCGTGACGGCTTACTCCCAACAACTACGGTTGGAGCTCGAACCGCAGGGACTTAACGTATTGTTGGTTTGCCCAGGTCCCATCGCGCACGACTACGATCGGGTTCGCAGCCCTGAAGAATTGGCTAAGCTCCCGCCCGAGGCTCGTAAACCGGGGGGCGGCGTGAAGACGTCGCGAATTCAGCCCGAAGTGTTGGCGGCGAAGATTCTCACCGCGTGCGAACGACGAAAGCGCGAACTCGTGGTGCCGCCATCGTGAGCGAATCATTTTCACGCTCATGCAGATATCGCCGACCTTGGCCGATTGGCTGGTCCGCAAACTGACCTGACGTGAAACTTTGCCGGTCGTTCGGATCGTGCCGCGGCGACGATGGCTTGCGGCCGTGCGAATCGCGCGATCGCAAAGATGACGCCGGTTTCCTTGCTGCAATGCAAGCATTCAGCCGCAGCGGTCCGATGTTGAAAGCGATGCCGAGTCTCTCAAAATTTTTGCACTGTGTCTCTTGCGCGGGCCTTGCGTTATCGCAGCGCCGGCTTGCTGCGTCGCACCGCTGCGCGCGGCGGAAATGTTACTGACGCCGAACGCAAAAACTCTGCTCATCGTCTTCACGGCGCAGAACGATCCTAAGCTGCCGCGCCAGACACACACGTGGGGCGTGCTCCTGCATTGCTACGACGGGCAGGTTGCAGCAAGCGAAACCATCAGTTGGCTGCCGACGACCGGCGTGATCGAGCCGCGACGATTGAACGTGGAACCGGGAAGGAATTTTTCACACGCTGCAACGTTGGAGTGGTGCCGCAGCATCGGCATCGGCCGCGTTTCCGCCTGGGGACCGATCGAAGTGCATCCGAGCGTCGCGAGAAAGTTTCATGACCAACGACGATGTTTGGAAAGCGGAGCCGCTGGTTACCAATGCCTCGACTTTCTCGGAGAGTGCGGCCTGCGACACACCGGCTACAACTGCGTCACGGCACTCGACGAGATCATCGGGCCGACGCCGACCGACCTGCTTCACTCTTATGGTGATGCGTCAGGAGCCCTGATCGTCGGTGAGCTGCTACGACGCGGTTGGGGACGGGTTGCGCCGGCTGAGGATGACGCCATGGTCGCCGCTGCGGGATACTTTGCGTCTCCGAAAGGCCCGCCGTTGGTGCGTCGTCCTACGGTATTGTGCGGCGTCGGCCAAGCGACCGGATACGGGGCTTTACACTAGTTTTTCGCAGTCGGCGGCGACGGGGCGGTCGAGTCATTTGCCGGCCTGATCGAAAATCGCGCGGCAATCCGGCGATGGAGCGTGTTCTCCCGCGCTCATTACGCTTTGGCATGGCGTTTGTATTACACCGGCTTGCGAGGGCCAAACTTGAGAGTGTGAACGACGCACAATTTCGAATAGTCGATCGGGGAGAATGATCATGAGCAAGAAGCAAGACCTGGAAATGGTGTTCGCGGCGATTCCGACCTCCGGATTGAAGTCGCTCTGGCAGGCGCTGCGAGACGACCGAGTGATTCGAGGGCGGTTCGTCGACGGCCGTGGCAACGGCTGCCTCTTCCATTGGCTTTCCGAACAAGAGATGGTCGATCGTCCGAGTCGAATGCTTTGGACCACCGGTAACCCGCTGCTTACAACGGCCCACGACAGAGCGATGCGACGCATTATCGTCGGCTGGGATGCGGCCGAACCGGAAGCGATCGTCAAAGGCGCCGGTTACGAGCATGAGTACCCGGCTGTTCGGTATATCGTTCGACCGAAGGACGTACGTCGCGCAATTCGCAACGTCATGAAAGTTCGCCGCGAAGCGAACCGTCTCGAGCGGGCCGCCGAACAGGCGATGAAGAGTCGCACCGCCGGAATCTAAACCCATCGTAGCGCCGGGGCGTCGAGTCGATTGACAGGCGCCCGCACGGCTAGCGTTCATCGGCCTGCGGCTGCCGAAGATCTTGTTCTTCGAGCAGCTCGCGGGCCGTGAGATCATCGGTCACGAGATGTGTCCAGAATCGCATATTGCGAAGCAGCGGCACGATGGCCCGCCACTTACTACGGTGGCAGCGTCGACACGGGGCCGCGCTGATGACCAAGTAGCGATGCGGCCCCGTTTGTGAATCGCGATCGGCCTCGTGAAACGCGAGTAAGTCGGGCCAGTCGAAAAGCGTGACGGCCCGCCAGTTTTCTTGATCGCCGTCGGAAGATTTCGCTTCGGCTGCGTCGTCAGGAAAGAGCACCGGGCCGACTTCGTCGTAAGGCAGATATTGCAAATCGCCGACAAAACGCCCGGCTTCCAAGCCTTTGGGTTTCCGCGAGTGATGCTTGAGATAGCTTTGCATCAGGCCGTCGGGATCGCGCGACCACGCTAGACTGCTGATGATGAGCTGTACTTTGTGGCGCAGCTCGAAGGCCCGCTCGATGTTTTCATCTTGCGTCTTGAGCCGCGCGTAATCGCGCATCGGCACGGTGGCGGCCGTCGGGAGGTCGACGAATTCGATCTGATCCGCAGCGTCGAACAACCGGAAAAACGTCACGGGGCTGAGCATCGGATCTTGGATCGTCGGCGTCAGCGCGTGCAGTCGCAACTTCGGATAGACCGGCAACGTCTTGAGCAACTTCGCCAGATACGAAATCACCGCAAGCGAACTGTAACCGGCTCCGAGTCCGATGCCGATCGGCTCGGCTTCGGCGGCCGGTTTTCCCGCGGCACGTGCCGTTTGAGCGTTTTGCACGATGAGCTTTTTGATCAAGCTCAACGCCGTCTCGGCCGTAGCGCGGGCGACCATGTCGTTGACGACGTCAGCCGTGACGTCGACGACTCGGACTTCGTTCCACTTCGCGTTCAGCCCGTACTTCTCGTAAATGCTCTCGGCTCTTTTAACCGCTTGCGGCGGATTGAGCTGTACGAACCCGCGATCGACGGCCTCGCGCACGATCTTGTAAACGCGATAACGCGTGAGGTCGATTCGTCGTTTTTCGTTCCAGCGAAGGTCGATCCACGGAAGTTCGTTCGCGTGCTCGCGGACGAGCCATTGCGCGATGGTCGACGTTAGCTTTTTCTGATCGTCTCCTTGAGCGGTCATCCAACGCGTGGCGACGGAGAAGACCAAGGCGTCGCTGAGATCATGTACGGAACCTTCCGGATCTGTGTGGGGAGGCACGATCGCCTGCTCCTGAGAACCCCCCTTCGTCGGCGTGCGATGCCGGAAGCGGAATTCGGAAAAGCGTGGAATTGCGAAACTGTCGGCGGCATCTACAGTTTTTTCATTCTAGCGTAACCGACGACCGGAATGTCAAATTCGCCGTAGGGTTCCGGCGCTCCGCAAGTAGTGAGGTCGCCGGCGAAATTCGTGTCGGGTTTGCGTCAAAATTGCCCAATAACTTCCCCTCGCTGGTTTTGTTCGGCCAGTTCATCCATGACCTTCGCCCCGTCCGATATCGGTTCGTTCGACGCCTTTCCCGGCACGCTCGCCGTACTTCGACAGGGTTTGGAATCGGGGCTTCAAATCGGAGCGCAACTGGCCGTCGTTCGCGCCGGTCAAGTGCTTTGCGACGCTGCGATCGGTTGGGCACGACCGGAAACTTCGGACGCCGTCGCCGTGCCGATGTCCGCCGAGACGCTGATGCTTTGGCTATCGTCGAGCAAGCCGGTGGCCGCGGTGGCGATCATGCAATTGTTGGAACAAGATCGGCTGACGCTCGACGATTCAGTAGCCCGGTACGTTCCCGAGTTCGGGGCGAACGGCAAAGAGGGCGTAACGATTCGTCACCTGCTCACGCATGTCGGCGGGTTTCGCTTCATCGACATCGGCGATGCCGCCACGCCGTGGGACGAAATCATTCGCCGTCTTTGCATTGCTCCGCTGGAACGCAATTGGGTGCCCGGCGAGCGTGCCGGCTATCATCCTTACACCAGTTGGTATGTCCTCGGCGAAATCGTACGTCGCGTTAGCGGGCTCTCGTACTCGGAGTACGTACGAGAGCGAATCTTCCTGCCGCTGGGGATGACCGATTGCTGGATCGGCATGCCAGAGAATGTACGAGCAAGCTACGGCGATCGACTCGGCGTTATGGCCAACACGGAAACGAAAGGCGATTTGCCGCCTTCGTTGGCACTGCATTCTTGGAGTACGCCGAGCGGCGTCACGGCGTGTGTGCCGGGAGCGAACGGGCATGCTCCGGCGCACCAGTTTGTTCGGCTGTATGAGATGCTTCTCGGCGGTGGTACTCGAGAGGGCGTGACGATTCTGCAACCGGAGAGCGTCGCCTTGATGTCGGCCCGCTCGCGTGTCGGAATGTTCGACGAAACGTTTCGCCACACGCTCGATTGGGGCTTGGGCGTCATCCCGAACAACCGCCGATACGGGCTTGATACGGTGCCGTATGGCTACGGCCGTCACGCGGGCGACGGTGCTTTCGGCCACAGCGGATCGCAGTCGTCGGCTGCGTTTTGCGACCCGGAGAATCGGCTTGCGGTGGCCGTCGTGCTCAACGGTACCTGCGGCGAACGCCGCCACCAACCGAGGATGCGGGCCGTGCTGGAAGCGATCTACGAAGATCTCGGCATTACGCGCGACGACTAGCCTCTCGTTCCCGGACGGAGCCTGAGAACAATAATCAATCGCCGAACTGCAAGTCGAGTAGCAGTTGCTTCACGTCGGTCATCGCCAGTCGGTCGCGGGCCACAGCGCGATTCGAGCAGATGAACACCGGGCCGTCGCTCGCGTCACGGTCCGGTTGCGGAAGTCGGCCGTGGCTGCCTCGTATGATCGAGGCGTCGAGCCCTATGACATCCATGTAGTAACGGAAACCAAGCAGCTTCCGCGCCAGCCGGCGAGCGACGCGCAGCTTGGGAAACCGTAGCTCTGGGTTTACAAAAAGTTCGACCGGATCGTAGCCCGGCTTGCGATGGATATCCACCGTGCGGGCGTAGTCGGGCGCGAGTGCGTCGTCGAGCCAGAAATAGTACGTGAACCAGCTGCGCGGCTCGGCCACGACGACGAGGTCGCCGCTCCGCGGATGATCGAGGCCGAACTCACGCTGCGCCGCACGATCGAGCACCATGTCGACGCCGGGCGCCTTTCGCAAGAGCTCGCCGACCGGTCGCACGTCGGCTTGGTCGCGCACGTAGACGTGAGCCAGTTGATGATCGGCCACCGCAAACGCGCGGCTGGCCCCGCAATCGAGCGTCTCCCAGCTGGGCAATTCGCGGCGCACCGTGAGGTAGCCGTGTTCGCGCAAGGTGCGATTGAGATGCACCGGCCGTTCGACTTCGGTGATCGCATACTCGGAAAGCACGACGACCTCGCAGCCGGCCGCGCGGGCGGCGTCGATCAATCGGCCCGCCTCCGTGTCGACCTCGCGGAGGTCGTTACGGCAGCGGGCGTCGGCGGGTCCGAAGCGTTGAAAGTTGTAATCGAGGTGTGGCAGGTAAACCAGCGTCAGGCTCGGTCGCTTCGTCTTTAACGCATCAAGGGCCGCATCGACGATCCAGCGCGTGCTCGTGATGTCGGTGCCCGGTCCCCAAAACTTCAGCAGCGGAAACACGCCGAGCCGAGCTTGAAGTTCGTCTTTCCATTCCGCCGGCCGGCTGTAGCTATCGAACACCTTGCGACCGTCGGAGGGGTAGCTTGGCCGCGGCGTGATCGACCAATCGACCGGTGCGTACATGTTGTACCACCAGAAGAGCTTGGCCGTCGTATAGCCGGGGTCTCGACGGCGGGCGGTCTCGTAAAATCGCTCGCCGGCAACAAGCTGATTCGATTGCTTCCAAAACATTACTTCGGCGAGGTCGCGAAAGTACCAGCCGTTGCCGACGATTCCGTGTTCGCGCGGCAGGAGGCCGGTCAGAATCGTCGACTGCGCCGAGCAGGTTACCGCAGGCAGCACGGTTCCGAGCGGGCAGGAAAAACCGTCGGCCGCCAGGCGCGTGATATGCGGCGTGTCGGGGCCGAGGTGCTCCGGTGCGAGCCCGACGACGTTCAAAACGACCAGAGGTTTCGTCATGTTGCGAGTTCAAAAGGTCGTTGTCGTCGTAGCGCATGCCACGACAAGGTGTGCGAAACAGAACAGATCGTGGCTCGTCATGCCGGCAACACTCGCCTTTCACCTCATGGCAGTGCAAATTAGCAGTAATTCACGGCGGCTTCGAGGGCGTTGCGTCGATCGAAGATATATTGTCGCCGTGCGTCGCACCGCCCATACTAGCGGGTGCCCGCCCACGACTCCTTCCCGCCTTTCACAGCTGGTTCATTCCTATGAGCCTTACCAAACAACAATTCGTCGAGAGCCTCACCGTTCACGGCCTCATGTCGAGCGGGGAAGTGACGACGATGCTGCGCGAATGGACCGTCGGCGGAGCGCCGGAGCCCGACGTCGAAACGATGGTGCGCAAACTCGTCGAGCAAGGGAAGCTCACGAAGTTTCAAGCGGTGAACCTCTATCAAGGTCGCGGTAAAGGGTTGATCCTCGGCGAGTATCTGATTCTCGACAAGATCGGCGCCGGCGCGATGGGGAAGGTGTACAAGGCCAAGCATCGACGGATGCAACGCGTTGTTGCGCTCAAAGTTTTGCCGCCACACGTATCGAGCACGCCGAAGATCGTCGAACGTTTCTTCCGCGAAGTGCAGGTCGCCGCAAGGCTCGTGCATCCGAACGTCGTGGCTGCGTTCGACTCCGGCGAATCTCACGGCGTGCATTATCTCGTGATGGAGCATGTCGAAGGGCACGAACTACTGGCCTACGCCGATGCGCGAGCGCCGCTCTCGGTCGCAGCGGCCGTCGATCTGATTCGTCAGGCTGCAGAAGGCCTTGCCTATGCGCACGAACAAAACATCGTGCATCGCGACGTGAAGCCGTCGAACATTCTCGTCGACAAATCCGGTCGGGCGAAAATTCTCGACCTCGGACTGGCTCGCATCACGGAAGATGAGAACGGTTCGACGACCGAAACGCAGAATGTGTTGACGGTCGAAGGGGAAGTCATGGGCACTCCCGACTACATGGCTCCCGAACAATCGTGCGACACTCACACGGCCGACCATCGGGCTGATATCTACGCGCTCGGTTGCAGTTTGTATCGGATTCTCACCGGCGCGATTCCGTATCCCGGTGGAACGCCCGTCGAGCGAGTGATGGCGCACCATGATCGCCCGATTCCGAGCTTGAGATCCGCGCGGCCGGACGTTCCGGCATCGCTCGAAGCGATCTATCTCAAGATGCTCGCGAAAAAGCCGACGGACCGGCCGCAGAAGACGAGCGAAGTCGTGGAGGCGCTGCGGAGCGTCGAACTCGAATTGAAATCGGCTCGCTAGAACGCCGCTCGATCGCGCACGATTAGTTGCCGGGCATGCGCAATCGATTAAGAGGGACGTTTCCAACGACGTCGCGTCCCCAAGTCTCCCAGCGCACGCGCGCACGTTGCCATCGTCGAGCATTTGTACAACGGTCACGGCATACCACTTTCCTTGATACTCGCCGTGCAGTTTTTGGCCGGCACGCAACGTCGTATTCAAGCCGATGGCTTGCGTTGCTTCGGTTCCCGGCGGAAGCGGAGCCCGATCGTAGACCGGCCGTGCAGGCGGCTTCGGCGGTTCGTTTGCCGGAACTGAGGCGACGACATCCGGTTTCGTCGGCGTGGATCTCGAGATCGCCGGCACTGTCGAACTCGGCTGCTGCGGCGGCACTACGGGCGGCACGAAGGGGGAAACTTCGAGCGAGGGCGGCGGCTCGCGGTTCTTGGCGGATTGATCCGGCGGAGGCAGAAGCGGAATTGGCGAACTCGGCGCAGCGACGGGCTGAGTGATCGACGGGGCCGGTGGCGCCGGGAGCTCGCGAGACGGTTCGGAAGTTGGCGCAGTCGCCAGATCGGGCAGTAAGAGCGGAGTCGGAGGTTGGGCGATCGGCAGTTCAGGAATCGGCGGTAGCTTCGGCGCCCAAGGCTTCCAAACCATGACTGCGACCGCTGCCGCGGCGACAAGTGCCAAGCCTGCGACGATCATCGGCAACCGCCGTCGCCCGGCAATCGGCACTTCGGATTCCTCCGCAGATGCCTTCGGATCCGAAGCGACCAGAGCGCCGGTCGTTGCGGGAGACCTTGTCACGGCTGGCGGTGCCACGACGGCACTCGGTGCAGGCCGAGCCGTCGTGACGGATTGCGGTTGAGGCGCGGTCGGCGCGGAAACTATCGGCCCAATGGCGGTCGGTCGCGTGACCGTTTCCCCGGCCGGTTTCGGCGGCTCCGGATTCGCCGTCCTAGGAGTCGCGACGGCAGGCTCCGTCGTTGCAGGTTTTGCAGCAGCGGGAGCCGCAATGGTGATCGAGGCCTGACAGTGCGGACAAACGGCCTTCATGCCGGGCCTCACGGCCTCGACTTCCCAAGCTTGACGACAGCGGGGGCACGTCAGTTTTCGCATGCGGCGCTTCAGTTTTGTTTCGATAAACGGGGCGGCGATACGCGGCTCGATATAGGTATTTTACGTTCCGCTTTGAAATAGGCCATTTGGCCGTTCCCGAAGTTCAAAATCGCAGGTTATCGGGCGTGCGGCCGATTTGACCGCCTCAGACTTGCGATCTCACCAGCTCTGACAAAATTTGCATCGGAAAAAAATCTTGAGCCGGCATCCGGCGGCCGATTACGAGCCGCCGCTGCTGAACGCCCATCTCAGAAGCTCGCGTAAGCCGTCGAGCAAGCTGCCTCGGCATCGAGCAAATGGCGCGCTCTTCGTACTCGGCAATTGTGACGCCGTATCAACGGGCCGTCTCCGCCACCATGCGTAACTGCTGCACTCTAGACGACTTGCGCACGCGGCCTTTAGAATTCTTCGTGCTTAACCGATCAGACTCATTCACGCCGTACCGCGGTGCGGCTTCGGACATCTCGGAGAATCGCCATGAAAGGCAGCCAGCAAATCATCGACGCCCTGAACGCCGCCCTCACCATCGAGCTCACGGCGATCAATCAGTACTTCATCCAAGCCAAGATGTGCAAGAACTGGGGCTTCGCGAAGCTCGGTCAGAAGCACTATCACGAATCCATCGGCGAGATGAAGCACGCTGACATGCTGATGGATCGGATTCTGTTTCTCGACGGCGTTCCGGAAATCGCTCGTTACGGCGTGATTCGCGCCGGAAACGACGTGAAGGAGCAGTTCGAGTTCGACCTGCAACTCGAGACGTCGGGCGTGAAGGCGTACAACGACGCCGTTGCACTGGCAATTCAGCTTAAAGACGGCGGCAGCCGCGATCTGATGGAAAAGATCCTGGTCGAAAGCGAAGAGCACGTCGATTGGCTCGAAACGCAGCTCAACCTTATTAACGAGGTCGGCTTGGCCAACTATCTGCAATCACAGATGGGCGAGCACGAAGAAGGGCACTAAACGCAGAGGCGGCGCAAAGCGTCGCTTGCAGAATCTACGTCGCCTGCGATTCGGCAGGCGACGTCGTTGTGCCCAGGACGTGGCAACCGCCGCTGAGGCAGGCCGAGTCGCCGCAGAACGAGCCTTCGACGTTCAGTTCGCCGTGGTCGAGGGCATCTTGCAGGGCCGGAGCCAAGGCCGGAACAATCGGCTCTTCGGCTCGGCGCTTGGCCGCGAAGAACGAACGAAGGCGACGATGGCACGCCGTGCAACCGCCGCCGGCTCCCGTCGTGCAGGCAATCTGGCAAAGCGAACGGGCACCTTCATCCACGGCCCGCACGACCGTCGATTGACGCACTTGCAGGCAGCGACAAATGACCGGGTCGGCCGCATCGTCGGCGTTTTCCGCCTGCGGAACGACGAACGTCGTGGGCAGCTCCGAATGGAACCGGTGCTGCTCAAGGTCGTAAAAGACAACCATTTTGGGCGGCGCGACGGGCGAAAAGGGAAGAAGGCGGGATGACGGGCGGGTTGTGAGACTGAGTCTCAATCCGAAAGCAATTAGACCCCGCCGGGCCCCTTGTGTCAAGAAATGGCGTGAAAAATACCGCTGCTGTGCCCTGCGCAAGGCCGCACGGGATGAATTTGCCGGGAAATGGGTCGATAGGCGGCGTCGGCTACCACTCCAAAATCACTTTGCCGGACATGCCGGAACGCATCACGTCGAATGCCTGCTGGAAGTCGTCGATGCGGAACCGATGCGTGATCACGCGGGAAATGTCGAGCCCGCTCTGCAGCATGCTGGTCATCTTGTACCAGGTTTCAAACATCTCGCGGCCGTAGATCCCCTTGAGGTGCAGACCTTTGAAAATGATCTGGCTGAAATCGACCGACACGGCCGTCGGGAAGATGCCGAGCACGGCGATCCGTCCGCCATGGTTCATGCCTTCCAACATTCCTTGAAAGGCTGCGGCGTTGCCGGACATTTCCAGGCCGACGTCGAACCCCTCGGTCATGCCGAGATGCTGCATGCAATCGGTGAGGCTCTTGCGCTTCGGGTTGAGTACGTACGTGGCGCCGATCTTGGCGGCGAGCGCCAGGCGATAGTCGTTCACATCTGTGACCACGACGTATCGCGCCCCGACGTGCCGCGCCACGGCCGCGGCCATGATGCCGATCGGACCTGCGCCCGTGATCAGCACGTCTTCGCCGATCAGGTCGAACGAGAGGGCCGTATGGACGGCGTTGCCGAAAGGATCGAAGATCGACGCCAGATCATCCGAGATAACGTTGGGTAGTTTGAACGCATTGCCGGCCGGCAGCGACAAGAACTCACCGAAGCAACCCGGCCGATTCACGCCGACTCCCAACGTCTTGCGACACAAATGTCTGCGGCCTGCGCGGCAATTGCGACAATGACCGCACGTGATGTGCCCTTCACCCGTCACGCGGTCGCCGGGTTGATAGTCGGTGACTTCCGAGCCGACCTCTTCGACGACGCCCACATATTCATGCCCCGTCACCATCGGCACAGGCACGGTCTTTTGCGACCACTCGTCCCAGTTGTAGATGTGGACGTCGGTGCCGCAGATCGCCGTCTTCTTGACGCGAATCAGAATATCGTGCGAGCCGATTGTGGGGATCGGAACCTGCTCCATCCACAAACCGGGCTCGCGTTTCGCTTTGACGAGCGCCTTCATCATCCGGGCCATGCGGTGCTTTCCTCTGCGTGCAAAGGCACGATGTTATGTGAGTTGTTACTTGATGACGCCCAGCGCTCGTCCGACCTTCGCAAACGCCGCGACGGCGAATTCTAGATCTTCACGCGAATGAGCGGCCGACATCTGCGTGCGAATGCGGGCTTGCCCCTGCGGTACGACCGGGTACGAGAAGCCGACGACGTAAACCCCTTCGCTCAACATGGCCGCAGCCATTTCGCCGGCGAGTTTCGCGTCGCCGAGCAGTACGGGAATGATTGCGTGTCCCGCGCCGAGCAGCTTAAAGCCGAGTTTGGTCATCGCGTCGCGGAAGAATTGCACGTTGTCGAACAATTGCTTGCGGAGCGCGTCGCCGGAGGCGAGCAATTCGAGCACGGCCAGCGATGCGCCCGCAATCGGCGGCGCGAGCGTATTCGAGAATAGATACGGTCGCGATCGTTGACGGAGCCATTCGACGATTTCTTTCCGGCCGGCCGTGTATCCGCCCGAAGCCCCGCCGAGCGCTTTGCCGAGCGTGCCGGTGATGATATCGACGCGATCCGCAACGCCGCAGAGTTCCGGCGTTCCGCGGCCGTTGGGTCCGACGAAGCCGACGGCGTGTGAGTCGTCGACCATAACGAGTGCGTCGTACTTCTCGGCCAAGTCGCAAACGGACTTCAAGTCGGCGATCACGCCGTCCATAGAGAATACGCCGTCGGTCGCAATCAGCCGAAAGCGACAAACGGCCGCCGCTTGAAGTTGCTTCTCCAAGTCGACCATGTCGTTGTTCGCATAGCGGAAGCGTTGGGCTTTGCAGAGCCGCACGCCGTCGATGATGCTCGCATGGTTGAGCGCGTCGCTGATAACCGCGTCTTCAGGACCGAGTAACGTTTCAAAGAGGCCGCCGTTGGCGTCAAAGCACGAGGAATAAAGGATCGTGTCGTCGGTGCCGAGGAATTGGGAAATCTTGGCCTCGAGTTCCTTATGCACCGTTTGCGTGCCGCAAATGAAACGCACGCTGGCCATGCCGTAGCCGTATTGATCGAGGGCCTTGTGGGCCGCGGCGACGATCGCGGGATGATCGGCCAGCCCGAGATAGTTGTTCGCGCAGAGATTGACGACGCGGCGGGTTTGCGTCGTCTCAATCCAGGCGTTCTGCGTGGTCGTGATGACACGCTCGGCTTTGTAGAGTCCGGCCTCGCGCGTCTTGGTTAGTTCGCCTTGAAGGTGTTCGGTAAATCGGGCGTTCATCGTTGCGCGGCTCCGTTTGCTGCGGCGATTTTCACGCCTGCCGCGAGTTCATACAGCTTGGTGACCGCTGCAAAGTCGGATTTTTCCAGACCTTGGTTCATCGCGGAGGTGTATTGTTGCAACGCTCCGGCGGCGACGGGCGTCGGCACTTTGCATTCTTGGGCCAACGAAACGGCCAACGCCATGTCTTTACGCATTAGCTCCAGCATGAACCCGGGATTGAATTGATCGGCGAGGATAAACTTCTTGCCGCGGGCTTCGAGCAACGCCGAATTCGCGCTGGAAACGGAAAGAACGTCGACCATTTGAGCCGGGTCGGCTCCTGCTTTGGCCGCGAGCGTCAGGCCTTCGGCGATCAGCGTCATGATGCCGCCGCCGATCATTTGGTTCACGAGCTTAACGACCTGCCCCGAGCCGAGCGGCCCGCAGTAAAACAAGTGCTTCCCCATGGCTTGAAGCACGGGCAATGCCCGCTCGTAGTCATCGGCCATGCCGCCGCACATGATGGCGAGCGTGCCGGCCTCGGCTCCCCATGGTCCGCCGGATACCGGAGCGTCGATCATTCGCGCACCGGTCGCGGTGACCTTTTCGCCGACCTCGCGCACCGTCGCGGGTCCGATCGTGCTCATGTCGAGCCACAGCTTGCCGGCGCTCAAGCCCGCGGCCAGCCCGTCGGGGCCGTCCACCAATTCGCGCACTTGCGGATCGGCCGTGACGATGGAAACCACGAGATCGCACTGGGCGCGAGTTCGGCCGGAGTGGCGGCTCGTACGGCACCGGCCTCGACAAGCTCGTGCGCCGCGTCATCGCGCTGCGCGTAAACGGCCAAGGGGAAGCCGGCCTTCTGAATGTTTTTGGCCATCGGGCGTCCCATGGTGCCCAGGCCGATAAATCCAACACGCTGCATGTAACGGTCGATCCTTCGCTGCCCGCGCTTTCGCATACCTCGGCGACACGCGGTCGATTAAGCTTGGCGTAAGGGGGAACCGACGGTACGCACGAGGCCCGTCGTTATCCCGCGACGCGAGGGAGATTCTAGCATGTCGCGAGTCGGGCATCGGGCGCGAATCGGCGCCGTACTTTATTTTATCGCGGCGACGATGATCGTTGGTCTCGCGAGTCGCACGGTTTACGGCGCGGAGCGCGCGGCGGAACCGAAGCCCGCCGCGACGATGAAGGAAAACGCGAAGCCGGGAACTGATGTTAAACCGGCGAAAGCGAGTGTCGCCGAATCAATCGAAGCCCTCGTCAAACGCACGTTGCCGTCGGTCGTGATCATTCGCGGTGCGGGACGCGACGGTCGCGAAAACGGCCTCGGCACCGGATTCGTTGTTCGCGCCGACGGTCTTATCGCCACGAACTTACACGTCATTGGCGAAGGGCGTTCGTTTCATGTCGAAACGTCCGATGGCCGCAAGTTAACGCCGACGGCCGTTTACGCCTCGGATCGGCATGTCGACTTGGCCGTGGTACGCGTCGATGCCAAGGATCTCACGCCGCTGAAGTTGGCTGATCCGAGCACGATCACGCCGGGCCAAGAGATTGTGGTGCTCGGCAACCCGCAAGGGCTTACGCATAGCGTGGTAAAAGGCGTAGTGTCGGGGGCTCGCATCATCGACGGTATGCCGATGGTGCAACTCGCCGTGCCGATTGAGCCGGGCAATAGCGGCGGACCGACGATGGATCGCCAAGGTCGTGTGATCGGCATCGTGACGATGAAATCCGCGGTGACCGATAATCTCGGCTTTGCCGTGAACGTCGAAGCGTTGCAAACGCTGCTGGAGAAGCCGAACACCGTCGCCATCGATCGCTGGTTGACGATCGGCGTGCTCGATGCGCGACGCTGGCAGACTCAAGGGGGTGCGCAGTGGCGGCAACGGGCCGGCCGCATTCAAGTTTCAGGCAGCGGAGCGGGCATCGGTAGTCGATCGCTCTGTTTTGCCGTGGATGACGCTCCCGAAACGTTTGAGATTGCGGCGACGGTGAAGCTCGACGAGGAGTCCGGCGCGGCCGGTTTGGCGTTTCTCGGCGACGGCAACGAGCAGCATTACGGTTTCTACCCGAGCGGCGGCCGGTTGCGATTTGTCCGCTTTGACGGACCCGATGTTTACAGTTGGCACGTGCTCGATGAACGCCCGAGCGACGCCTATCAGCCGGGGGATTGGAACCGTCTGAAGGTTCACGTCGAAGCGGGCAAAGCACGCTGCTACGTCAACGGAAAGTTGGTGTTTGAGCACGCCGTCGGCGAGCCGGCCGGTCGGCGCGTCGGTTTGGTGAAGTTCCGTCAAACTACGGCTGAGTTCAAGCAATTTGCCTTCGGCGAGTCGTTGCCCGAGTTGGAGCCGTCGGCCGAGTTGCTGGCCGCGTTCAATAAGCTGTGCGCCGATCTGCCGCAGCGTGATACGGAGATCGACCTGCCGCAGCCGCTTACGAGCGAGGCCGCCGCCGGCGTGGAGCTGCTGCGCACGCGGGCCAAGGCGTTGGAACGCGAAGCGGAGCAACTTCGCGAAGTCGCCGCTTCGTTGCACCGGCGGAGCGTCGTCGATGCGCTGGCCAAGGAGTTTGCCGGGGACGAAGCCAAGGTCGATCTCTTGCGATCGGCGTTGCTGATCGCGCGGCTCGACAATGACGAACTTGACGTCGAAGCGTACCGCGACGAAGTCGGACGAATGGCCGACGAGATTCGCCGCAAACTTCCGGCCAAAGCCGACGATCAGGCGAAGCTCGCCGCGCTCAATGCGTACCTTTACGAAGACAACGGATATCACGGCAGCCGTCGCGATTACGATAGCCTCTCGAACAGCTATCTGAACGAGGTGATTGACGACCGCGAAGGTTTGCCGATCACGCTCTCGGTATTGCACATCGAGGTTGCTCGCCGGCTGGGCTTGAAAATGGAAGGCATCGGCATGCCCGGGCACTTTCTGGCCGCGTACGTCGGCGGAGACGGGCAACGTCAGTTGCTCGACCCGTTCGAAGAAGGAGCGAAGCTTACGGAAGCCGAGGCCTTGGCTCGCGCGTTTGAAATCACCGGCCGACGGATCGGCGACGAAGCGTTGAAGCCCGTGACGAAAAAGGCCATCGTGCTGCGGATACTGGAGAACCTTTTGAAGCCGCTCGGCCGAGCGGCGGCACGAAGAACGGATGCTCGGCTACTTGGAAGCGATCCTGATGTTAGAGCCCGCCAATTTGGAACACCGCATGATGCGGGCCATGGTTCACTACCGCCGCCAAGAACTCACCGCGGCGCTGGCCGACGTCAACTATCTGCTCGATCACCACCGTGAGCAGCTTGATGAAGAAAAGGTGCTCGAACTGCGCGACCGTTTGGAACGCGAACGCCTTGACGCCGGTCGAGAATAGAAGCCCTCGGCATTACTCTAGGTCGCGCTGTCCCCAAGGCATCGGCATCGTCGGTTTGTGGCGATGCAAATCTCGCCGTTCGTCTTTCGGCCGGTCTTTGAACCAGGTGACGAAGCGCACTAATTGTCGCACGGCCTCTTCATAGGCCTCGCGTCCCTTCTCGGCCGTCGCGAGTTCCGCATCACCGAGCACTCCGGTTTCGCTGTAGCTACTCGTCCAAGAGATAAGCGTTGCGGGGCCGGCGGCGAACAAGTCGACCCAATTGAAGGGGTTCTCTTCAGCATTGAAGCTGATGATGCCGTTGCGAACGAGATCGCGGCGCACGTTGTCGCCGTCCAGATAGAGGTACAGCGAGGTTTCGAGTTCGCAGGCGTGCGCAGCCGCCGGGAAACCGGCTTTGTCGCCAACGCGGCAGAAACTCTTTGTCGACGGTCAGCAGATTCCACCACGCGCCGAGAATACACTCAGCGTCGGTCTCCAGGTTCGTCCGCCTCGCCACGAGGTCCAGGTTCGGCATGTTCGAGCCGTGGCCGTTGAGCAGCATGATCTTCTTAAAGCCGTGATACGCCAGCGACTTCGTAATATCGAGCACATGGTCGATGAAGTGCGTGTAGTGCTGGTTGATCGTGCCGGGGAAATCCATGACGTGCCCTGTGTACCCGTAGGCGACGACCGGCAGCACTTTCAACTTTTCAGAAATTTCACGGCCGGCTCCCGAAGCAATGCCGACCGGGCAGACCAAATCCACGTCCAGCGGCAAGTGCGGCCCATGTTGTTCGACGGCGCCGCACGGCACGATGCACACCTGCCCGTCGTCCACGGCGTCGTTGATCTCCGGCCACGTCAGCTTCTCGTAGCGATATTCCGTGCGGGCTCGTGACATAGGCGGGAAGGTCTCACGCGCAAAGATCGGAGGTCGAGTCGGTCGAACGAATCACGATTGCCGAGCGAATGTCGGCGAGCGGCACGGCTCCGCGTTGCGTCGAGCGTGCGCCGCGCTCAGAATGACGCATCCTCCGGCCGGACGCAATTTTATTTTGGTCGACCTCGATACGCTGCGGAACGAAGCGCCCATGAAGATCACATCCGTTCGCACAATCGCGTTAGGCGGCGCTACGCACGATCACGGCTGGCCCGGCGGCACCGACCCCAACGTGCAGTACAACACGCTGGTCGAAGTCGTCGCGGAGTCGGGGCAATCGGGCATCGGCAGTTGCTACACCACGCGGCCGCTCGTAGAAGGCTCGCTTTCGCTGCTGCGCGAACACCTCATCGGCGAGTCGGCGATTGAGCCGGATCGCGTCGCCGAAAAGTTGCGACAATCGATGTTCTGGCTCGGCCGAGGCGGATCGGTCGAGCATACGATCAGCGGCGTGGATATTGCGCTCTGGGATCTGTGCGGCAAGGCGCTCGGTCAACCGGTGTCGCGATTACTGGGGGGCGATTATCGCACGAAGATCAAACCGTATGCGTCGATTCTGTTCGACGAACCGGCCAAGCTGCGCGACGCGTTGCAGATCCAAACGGCTCGCGGCTTCCGCGCCGTCAAAATGGGTTGGCGCCCGTTCGGGCGCGTCAGCGATCGTTACGACGAGTTGCTCATCGACACGGCCCGCCAGGCCGTCGGCGACGACGTGGAACTGATGGTCGACGCCGGCGGCAGCGAACAATTTTGGCCGCATTCCGTCGCCTGGGCGCGCGCACCGCGCAGATGCTCGGCAATTATGGGATCGTCTGGTTTGAAGAGGCCCTTAAGCCGGACGACCTTGAAGGCTATCGCGAACTCAAACAATCGTCCCCCGTGATGATCGCCACGGGCGAAGTGTTCACGCGCCGGCAATCGTTTCAGCCGTTCATCACGTCGCGCGCGCTCGACATCATTCAACCCGACCTCACGAAATGCGGCGGGCTCGGCGAGGCCCGCCGTTTGGCGTGGCTGGCTTACGATCACGGAGTGCTGTTGGTGCCGCACGGCTGGAACACGGCCGTGGGCATTGCGGCCGACTTGGCACTTTCCGCGGCGATGCCTGTCGCGCGTTGGGTCGAGTTTCAAACCGGCGTACCGTACGTCGAAGAAATCCTCACGGAGCCGTTTCGCCTTGATGCGGAAGGCTACCTGCGCATTCCGCAGGGCCCGGGGCTCGGTATCGAACTCAATCGCGACGCCATCGCGAAGTACGCCGCGTCGGAGTCGTGATGACGACTGCTTCGCGTGACGCCGCGAATTACTTCCCGAACTTCACGAGTTGAATCGTCGTGATGACGGCGATCGTCGTGAAGAATACGAACGACATGACCAGCGCCGTGCGAATAAACCAGTTCGGTTTCAACTGCTTCGGCAGCAGCGTCGTGTTCACGTAGAGCACGTGGGCGCAGCTAAAGCCGAGCGCGTAGTTGTAGATGTTCGTCGCCCATTTCATGATCAGGCCTTGCTTGACGAACGCGAGCACCAAGAGCCCCAGTACGCAGTACGTGCAAAGCATGGCGAAGTAGAGCCGGCCGACGGAGTGCGGCTTCCAGCTCTTGAGCGCCGGCAAGCCGGTCCAGAGGACGTCGATCCAGCGGCGGAAGTAACCGTCGGCCGTGGTCGTGGTGCTGAGAGCCAAAACGACGAAGCCGCAGAAGAGGGTCATGAACCAGGCGCTGTTGGCCAACTGCGGCGGGCTGCCGACGGCGTCTTTAACACCTTGCGCCGTCATGCCGGCGGCGAGCCAGCTATCGACCTCGGTGCCGCGCGGCAAAAACTGAACGCTGAGCATGCTCGGTAGCGCCAAGCCGATGAAGCTGGCGATGCCGAACAAGAAGAATTGATCGCGGAAGATGTGGCGATACCAACCGGCGAACCTTTTGCAGCTTTCGGCCGTGATCGGGAACACCATGCCGACGTGCGAAAGCTTCACCGAGTGCCCGCCGACGACGCTTGGAATCGCGCCGACATGCTTGCCCATGCCCCAACCTTGGTCGCGCGTGTAGCCGCTGACGTTGGTATTCGTCAGGCCGCCGTTGCCGGCCAGCGCCGCCATAGCGCCAAGATGGCGATCATGCTCAAGTCGGGCCAAGGGATCGGTCGCCCTTTCCAGAGGCTGACGAAAATGTTCTCGGCTTTGTAGCCGTCGAATCTCCCGTCGCCGTCGGCGTCGACGAACTCGCCGACGTCGTGAACGTAGCCGTCGCCGTTCTTGTCGACGCGCTCTTCGATGCCGTCGAGCCGGCCGTCGCCGTCCCAATCTTCGCCCGGGTCCAGTACGCCGTTGCCGTTGGAATCTTCTCCGGCCATCACGGGGATGCTGCCGAACTTCAAGAACCCGCTGCCGATTTCGACCCAGGTGCTTGGTTTGGAATAGAACGCGGCCAAGATCGTGAGAAACCCGAGCACGACGAAGATCTTGAACGTCATCAACACGCGGATCGAGTTGTAGACCTTCCCGCCGAAGATGAGCGGCACGATCGCCGTGAGGAACACGCCGTAGGAGATGTACTTAAGCCACTGGGCGTCGGCGGCGTCTTTCAGGTCCGGCATGCGGCCGGTGAAGATGCAGAAAATCGGCGTTCCGGCTTGTGCGGCGAGGTACGGAAACCAAGTGCCGAAGTCGAGCAAAGGTAAATGAACACCCAGAACAACGGCCCGGGCAACGTGCGAAATTTGCCGGTGAAGATCGACTCGCCCGTGTAAAGCGTGTATCGACTCACTTCCATGTTGTAGACGATCTGCCCCAAGATGCTGAGCGTCGCCAACCAGAGGAGCGAGCCGCCGTACTTGGCGCAAACCATCGGGCCGTTGAGCCATTCGCCGGCGCCGATCGCCAAAGCGCCTGCGACGAGGCCCGGCCCGACGAACGCCGCGATCTTGCCCCACGAAAACACGGGCGGCGGGGGAAGCTCTCCTTTGTTCCAGCGCGGCATCAACGGCGAACCGGGATGCGGCGGCGTGAAGGCGGCGAGTTCGGCCGATTGCGGAGCTTCAGCGGGTTCGTGAACGGCCATCGGCGCGGCTTTCCACAGGCGGGGCGGGCGCTCGACGCGGGATGGTCGAGTTGGGCGTAGCCACCCATAATGGCTGCGCCGCCAATCGGCCGCAAGCTTTTCGGCGTCGACCGGCGAGCATTTCCCGTCCGTCGCGCAGGTCGATTCGCGCGACCGCGTCAAACTGTGACGATCACATCAACTCGCGAAACGGAATTCACTCTCTCATGGGCTGGCTTTACCTTGCCGCGGCCATTGCTTTCGAAGTTGCAGGCACGACGTGCATGAAGCTTTCGGAAGGTTTCACGAAGCCGATGTTCGGCGCCGCGATGTTCGCTTGCTACGCGATCTGTTTCACCGTGCTGACGATCGCACTGAAGACGATCCCGCTTAGCATCGCTTATGCCGTTTGGGCCGGAGTCGGCACCGCGCTGATCGCCGCGATCGGTATCGCTTGGTTTCGCGAACCGGTCACGGCGCTCAAATTGGCGTCGCTCGCGCTGGTGATCGCCGGTGTGATCGGCCTGAATCTCGCGGGCGGACACTAACGCCGAGGTTACGGGCGTGAGCGATCACGCCTGCTCTCAAACTTCCTCGACCTTCGGCAGCACGTACGGCTTGCGATATTCGGCCCGCGTTCGCAGGGCGTTGGCCTCGTCGTCCCCCGTGAATTGATACGTATCGTAGTCGAACTTCACGGTTCGCCCGACGCGCCAGGCGATGTTTCCCAAGTGGCAGAGCAAACTCGACGGCCGCCCGACGGTATCAAGATCGGCGTTCGGCGTGCCGCGCGAGCGCATGCAATCGAGGAAGTTGCGCACGTGGGCCTTGTCGGCGTCGCCCGCACGTTTGCCTTCTTTCACGAGCACGCCCTTGCGACCGAAGTGCCGCCAACTCGAGCCGCCGATGATCAAATAGCCTTGGTCGCCGAATATTGCGGCCCCTTCCGGTTCGCCTTCCAGCGGATACGGCGCCCAAACGCGCATTTCGTACGTAAGCAGCCGGCCCGGATAGTCGTACGTCACGAGCATCGTGTCGGGCCACTCTTGAGCATCGTCAAAGTAATATTTGCCGCCGGAAGCCGAAACGCTGCGCGGCAGTCCGATCGGCTTCTCTCCCGAAGCTTCGACCGCCGCTTCTAAGAACCAGCGGGCAAAGTCAAGTCGATGCACGCCGTCGTTCGCGAGGTCGCCGGCGCCGTAATCGAAGAACCAGCGCCAGTTGCCGTGGAACCGCAACGGGTTGAACGGCCGCTTCGGCGCAGGGCCGAGCCAAACGTCGTAGTCGACGGTCGCCGGCGGTTCCGTGTCGGCCGGCTTGCCGAGGTTCTTCTGCTGCATGCTCTCCCAGGCCTTCGCCATGATGACGCGGCCCAGCACCCCCTGCTTCACGTAAGCGAGCAGTTCGTGCAACGACGGGTCGCTCCGTGCCTGCGTACCGAGCTGCACGACGCGGCCGTACTTCTTGGCCGCCGCCGACATGACCTGACCTTCCACAAGGTTGTGGCCGTCTGGCTTCTCGGTGTAAACGTCTTTGCCGGCCTGACAGGCGTGGATCGTCGGCAATGCGTGCCAATGGTCGGGCGTGCCGAGCACGATGGCGTCAATCTCTTTGTCGTCGAGCGCCTTGCGATACTCGGTGATCGCTTCCGGCCGACGGTTGTAGCGGCTCTCGAATTCACCGAGGCGTTGGCCGAGCCATTGCGAGTCAATATCGCAGATGTATTTCACGTCGACGTCTTCCGCCGCGCCGAAGCTATTCAGCAAGCTGTTGCCGCGTCCTTTAACGCCCGTGCAGCAGACAACGATGCGGCTATTGGCCAGGTCTTTGGCACGGGCGCGCGGGCGAGGTTGCAAAAGCGTTCCGCCGGCGACGGCAAGGCTCGTGGAAGCGACGTTGCGCAAGAACTTGCGACGATTCATCGTGCGACTCCTTAGCAAGGCGAGACGTTGTGCGACGGCGGAGCGATCGACAGGCGGGACCGGCAGCATAGTCGATGGCTGCGACGAATGCGAACTTTTGCGGGTCGTAACGGAACCGACGCGCGGTCGCTCGGCTCGCGCGTCGGTTCGCGGCGAGGCCGATAAACCTCGAAGTCGTTCCTTAGATTTACGCCGCCGGCAGGTGCCGACATGTTGCAAATTCTTCGCATCGCGCTGACGCTCGTCGCTCTGGCGACCGCTGTCGGCGAGTCGTCGGCTTCGGCGGGGGATCATTTCCGTAAGCTCGGCATCGGCTATGGGGCGGGCTACAACGCTCCTGCCCCGTGCGGCGGCACGGGATTCTGCGCAAAGCATTCCGCTTATCACGGTTGGAAGGAAGCCTGCTGCGTTCCAGGCTCCCCTGCTCCGGCAACTTGCGGATGTGCTCCTTGTTGCGCACCGCCGGTTTGTCCGACGCCGTGCCTTACGCTGCCGTGCCTGCCGACGCTGCGAGTTCCTTGCAGCACTTGCCCGCCCTGCGGATTCGGGCCGATGCCGCGACCGGCCGCGGCGCTGAATTAGCCGCCCGGCGCTCGATCTCTTCACCCGTCTTGGGCGAAGAGTAAACGCCTACCTGCGGAATGAGTTTTTTGTGAGGTTCCGGCAAGCACCGCCTATTTCGGCGGGTCGGCAGGGGGTGAAATCGGAGTGAAGAGTCGGCCCGACATCGCCGATACATTCAGTAGACGCACGGCCGGCCGTCGCGTTTCAGGATAGAGGTCATGGCAACCCGACGGAACGGATTGCCATGACCTTTTTTTATGCGCTCGTGTCGCGAGCGCCACGGCCGGCGGTTCGCGCCTCGCACACCTTGGCGTATCATACGGGAATTCGTCCTACGTCGGTCGCATCTGCGATCGAGTCGCCCCCAGGCTTGCCTCTGTGCCCGCGGAGTCGGAGTTTGTTCGTCGGTCCCGTATTTACTCGTGAACTGATCACGCTGCCGCGGCGCGGGCGATTGTTCACGGCGCGCGGTGCGTACGTCGGCGGCTTGGCGGCCCTTTGGATTACGGCGTGGCAGGTGCTTGCCGGAACGCAAACCGTGCGCAACATCGGCGGCTTCGCGCTGTTCGGCTCGACCGTCTTCCAAGTGCTCGCGCCGCTGCATCTAACGGCGGCCGCCTTCTTCGCGGCGCTGTCGACCGCCGCCGCCGTCGCACATGAGAAGGATCGCCGCACGTTCGACTTGCTGTTGCTCACGCAGCTCACCAATCACGAACTCGTGCTGGGCAAGCTTGGCGCGTCGTTGTTAGGCGTGTTCGATTTCACGGTCGCGGCCGCCCCGCTTTTCGCCGTCGCCGCGTTATCGGGCGGGGTCGACTTCGGACAGATCGCGGCGCTGTTCGCCGTCACGTTGTTTGGCGTTGCGGCGGCGGGCAGCTTAGGGTCGACCGTCGCGCTGTGGCGCGAGCGGACCTTTCAAACTTTGGCGACGACGGCCTTGGCCATCGTCGCTTGGACCGGCTTTTGGGAAGCCGTGGCCGGCGAACTCTTCGGCTCCGCCCCCGCCGGCTTTTCTGCGGCGGCGCTCGCAGCGACCGCCAGCCCTTGGCATGCGGCGCTTTCCTGCACGCGGCCGTTCGACGACTTGCGTTTGAGCTTCGGCGCAGTCTCGCTCGCGGCTTGGCAGGCGTCGTTGCTCTGTTCCGCGTTGATGGTCCTGCTGCTCAACGCCGTCGCCGTGTGGCGCGTGCGGGTTTGGAATCCGTCGCGAGAATTGCTGGCCCGCGGTTCGGAAACGATCGCCCCCGCCGCAACCAGTGCGACGTCGCACTCGTGGACGCTCGGCGCTTTGAAGCGAGATTGGCAATCGACTCAGTCCGCCACGGCCGCACCTGCGAAACCGGCGGCGGACGAAGCCGTCGCCGGCCGCGGACTGCGCCGCACTCGCAACGTCTGGGACAATCCGGTTCTCTGGCGCGAAACGATGACTTGGGCTTACGGGCGCAAGGTGATCTTCGTACGGCTGTTCTATTTGGCGCTCGTCGCGGCGTTGGCCTGGGGCGTGTGGCAAGTCGGCGCTGCGGTGCGAGCGACGGCGTTAGATTTCGTCGTTCCGGCGGCGCCGGTCGCCGTGCTCGGCGTGTTGCTCATTAACATGCAGGCCGTCACGGCGATTACGTCGGAACGCGACGCCCGCGCGCTCGATTTGCTGCTCGTGACCGACATCACGCCGAAGGAATTTGTGTTCGGCAAGCTGGCCGGCGTGTTTTTCAACGCGAAGGAGATGTTGCTCGCGCCGCTCGTGCTTTGCGGAATGCTTTGGTATCTCGACGCGGCGACCGGTGAAGCGGCCGTTTACCTGGGGCTCGGCTGGTTGGCGCTGGCGCTCTTCGCAGCGGTCGTGGGGATTCACGTCGGCATGCACTACGGCAATTCGCGGCATGCTGCGGCCGTGAGCTTGGCGACGGTGTTCTTCCTAGTGATCGGTGTGGCGGTGAGCATGCGCATCATGACCGCCTTCAGCGGCTCGTTTCAGGCGCAGCTGCAGCCGTTTTTGGCGACGATCGTCGGCGGCGGCGTCGGGCTCTATGCGGCCTTGGGTCGCCGCAATCCGTCGCCCGCCATTACGCTGGGGTTGTTCTTGCTGCCGCTGGCGACCTTCTACGCACTGACGAGCTTCTTGCTCGGTGCGAGTTTGGCGTCGGTCTTGGCCGTCGTCGGAGCTTACGGCTTTACGACCGCCGCGCTCTTGGTGCCGGCGGTGTTTGAGTTCGACGTGGCCACGGGGCGCACGTCGTCCGGTGAAGACCGCGAGTAGCGACGCCGGCGGCGTCTTGCATGACTCGGGTAACTACGGTCGTCGGCTTACTTGTGGTAGCCGATCGACTTGATGACGGCCACCATTTCTTCGTGCGTGATGAAACGCCGACGGTGGAGCCGTTTGTAGTTGTCGATCGCCATCGCCAACTCGCGGGCCTCTTGCGAGAGCTCGCTGTGCGAATCGGCGAATTGCCGTCGTTCGATCGACGGGCGATCTACGACTTCGCGACGACGATCGGTGAACTCGACTTGCGTGAAATCTGCTTCGGGCATCATGGCGAAACCTGACACGGAACGCAGCGGGATGAGAAACAGGCCGCTCGGATCGCCGTCCGTGGAACATTCGGGCCGCCCGGCAACTCTAGATCGGCCGCGAACCTCGGGCAAATCGAGCCTCGGGTTCGGCGGCGATAAGACCGGAACGTCGTGCCGCCGCCGAGGGGGCGCGGCGTGGAATAACCGTCACGTTCGGCATATTCGGTTAGCGGCGGTACGTGGCGCCGGTGGGCGCGACGGCGGCCGCCGTGCGTTGCACTAAGGCCTGACTGCGCGGATCGTCGGGAGCCGCGGCCAGCGCTTGTTGCGCGGCTTCGTGGGCCGCCGTCATGTTGCCGGCGGCGGCTTCCGCTTCGGCCCAACTTGCCAGAATCGTCGGATTGCGCAGGACCGACGCCGCGCGTCGCGGCCAGTCGATATTGCTTCGCCGCATCCGACGCACGCCCCAGCGTCGCGTAGAGATTGCCTTGCGACGTAAACAGCGACGTCGGTTCTTCGCCCGGGCCGTAGGTGTCGCCGAGTTCTTGCAGCGCCGCCAAGGCTTTGTGCGGCTCGCCGAGTTGCTGATAGAGGTCCGCCGTCTCTTGGAGCACGTCGCGACGTTTGGGGGAATAGATGAGCGCTCGTTGCATATCGGCCAGCACTGCTTCGGATTGCCGGAGGCGTGCATGATCCTCCCGCGCAGAGCCCACGCGTCGGCCGATTTCGGATCGCCGTCGATCACGCGGTCGACTTCCACGAGTGCGGCGTCGACCTTCTTGCAGGCTAAGCACATTTCGGCCGCGCGTAATCGCGTCTCTTGATCGACGCCGGGACAACCCATCGCCGTATCGATCTCTCGTAACGCTTCTTCGTAACGACCTTGCGCCAGAGAACGTCGGCATCAGTGGCGCCGCGCGTTGGGATCGTTGGGGCACGCGCGCACGGCTTGCGAGCAATATCGCTCGGCTTCCGAGAGATCGTTTTTGCCGAGCGCGTTCACGCCTTGCTGCACGAATTGCCGACTCTCGACGACCGACTCCTTCACCGGATTCTGCTGCCGCCAAAGGCAGCAACCTGCGGACGAGCCGCAGCCGACAAAGGCGATGATGAGCAGCAGGTGTTTCACGATGGTGCGAAGCGTGACCAAACCGGGGCGCGCAGGTTTCCGGGGGCGGGATGGTACCCGAGCCTGCGCACCGGCTGCAAGATCGAGCAGCCCGGAGAGTCGGGCGTTGCCGGCACCCGTGCCTGAGCGGCCGGCCGGCCTCGCCCCAAGCGGTATAATGGGCTGTTTCCCCTATTCTCGTTCACCGCCGAACTCACCGCCTAGGTCCCTCGGAATGCCCGCGACGTTTAATAAGCTCGGTCTGCACTTCGTTTATCCGGACAATTGGAGCGTGGACGAAACGGAGGCCCTGGAAGGGAGCGCTTCCGTGACGGTTTACAGTCCGGGCGGGTCGTTTTGGAGCGTCTCGCTGCATCCCAAGGAAACGCCGCCGCAAGACCTCGTTCGTTCGGCCGTGAAAGCGCTGCGGCAAACCTACGACGAACTGGACGCGGAGGACGTTGAAGAAACCTTGGCCGGGAAGTCGCTTGTGGGAAGCGACGTCAATTTCTATTGCCTCGATCTGACCAATTCCGCGCAGATTCGCGCGTTTGCCGCGCCGAACTTTAACGTCGTGATTCTCGGCCAAGCCGACGATCGGGAATTCGCACAAATCGAAGCGGTTTTCAAGGCGATGACCGTGAGCTTGCTGAGCCATATGTAAGGTCTGTCAGTACGTTCGCGCGACAAATTCGCAAGCTGCCGCACGTAGCTGGGGCGTGTCGGCCCGGGGTGGTTGAGCGTTTCGGCCGCTGCCGGCTATATTCAACCGTGGTGAGAGTCGCACGCCCCGAGTGACGCGGCCTGGGCGGCCGACGGAAGGCTCTCACCGCTCGAATTTGCCCAGTTCGGTTTCCGCTTGCGGAAATGAAGGAGCGATGATGGCCATTGCAGAAACGTCTTCCGGTTCGGCGGCGATCGGTGAAGCCGCCGGCATCGTGTGGCGCGTGCTCGCCACGAAAGGGCCGTTGAGCCTGACGAAGTTGATCAAAGAAAGCGAATCGCCGCGCGAACTCGTGCTGCAAGCCGTCGGGTGGCTGGCTCGCGAAGATAAGCTCGTCTTCGAAGAGGGGGCGCGCACGAAGACGATCGGCTTGAAAGATTGCTAGAAGCGGCTCCTCTCGTTCCCAGGCTCCGCCTGGGAACGCACTGACCCGAGGCTCCGCCTCGGCGCAGAAGACGCTGAGCAAAAGTCAGCGCACGTCCGTCGCCCAACGGCTCAGTTATTGGCTTTTGCTCGTTGAGTCCTTTTGCTCGCGCTCCGGGGCGCGAGGATACTTCGGCGCTTCATCCAGCGCAATTCGTCCGTTCGTCGCGCCGCCTTGAGCGCGGAGCCAGCCGCGGCGTTGGAAGAACACCAAAAAGCCCGCGGTCACGGCGATCAGAATTGCCCAGATAATCACGTAGCCGAACCGCCAATTCAGCTCCGGCATGTTCCACGGACTGTCGGTGTTGAAGTTCATGCCGTACACGCCGACGATGAAGCTCAGCGGCATGAAGATTGTGGAAATGACGGTGAGCACGCGCATGATTTCGTTCATGCGATTGCTTTGGCTCGAAAGATACAGGTCGACGAGATCGGAGCCGATTTCGCGATAGGTCTCGACGATGTCGATAATCTGCACCGTGTGATCGTACAGATCGCGAAAGTACACGCGGGTTTCATCGGCGATGATCGTCGACGAGTCGCGAGCCAGTTCGTTCATTGCATCGCGCAGCGGCCAGATGATGCGCCGTAGCGTGCGCAATTGATGCTTGGCGTCGTGAATCCGCGCCACGGCGTCGGGGGTCGGCGTCAGCAGCACTTCGTCTTCGAGGATGTCGAGCCGGTCGCCGAATTCTTCCAGCAGCGGAAAGTAGCCGTCGACGGCCGCGTCGAGCAACGCGTAGGCCAGATAGTCTGCGCCGCGCCGACGAATGATGCCGTCGCTTTCGCGCAGGCGTCGGCGTACCGGATCGAAGCAATCGCCCGGATCTTCCAGAAACGTGATGACGAAGCCGCGCCCGACGAACAGGCTCACCTGCTCGGTGCGGAGCTTCGGCGTACGGGCGTCCATGCGTAGCGTGATGAAGAGTTGCTCGCCGTAGCGATCGACCTTCGGCCGCTGGTGCACGTTGACCACGTCTTCCATCGCCAGCGGATGCAGATGGAACATCTCGGCCAATTGCTTGAGCACCGCCGCGCTGCCGAGGCCGACGACGTTGACCCAGGTGACGCCGCCCCGTTCGAGTTCGCGCTTGATCGACGCTAGGTCGGTCACACGGCGCTCGATCAGGGTTTCGGAGCCGTAGTGCGTGAGGTAGACGTCGGAATCGGGCGCGGCCGGATCAATGATGATCGAGCCCGGCGCGGCGCCGAGAGTTTCCATGCGCCGCACTTGCGGCACGTGCTTGCGTTTGCGTTTGAACGGATTCGGCATGCTGGAAAGTTGCGAACTACGCGGCTCGTTCGACGGTGGCGGCGGCGATGATCGGCGTCGGTTGCCCGAAGCCCGGCGCATGCGTTTCGGTCGCAGTTCGCAAAATCATCTCCTTCGGTCCGGTCGCCATTTCAATGCCGGCTTCGACGAAGGTGCGGAGCACGGCGGCGTTTAATTGGTACCGCAGCGGCGTGAGCGCGTCGAGCCCCGCACTGAAGACGCGAAGTTCGAAATCGAGCCGGCCGTCGCCGACCTGCGTAAAGGCGACGCTCGGACCCGGCTCGTCGAGCACCAAGGGGTTCGACTTCGCGGCTTGCAGCAATAGCGCCGTGGCTCGATCGAAGTCGGAGGTGGCCGGGATCGAGACGCGAATCACCGTCCGCAACACGTCGTCGGTGAGCGTCCAGTTGATCAGTTTGCCGGTGATAAATTCTTTGTTAGGAACGATGAGCTCCTTGCGATCCCAGTCGACGATCGTCGTCGCACGGCCGCGAATCCGCGCGACCGTTCCGGAGACGTCGCCGATCGTTACGGTGTCGCCCACACGAATCGGTCGTTCGAACAAAATGATGAGACCCGAAATGAAGTTCGCAAAAATTTCTTGTAGGCCGAAGCCGAGACCGACCGTCATGGCGGCGGCGAGCCATTGAATACTGGCCCATTGCAGCCCGACGGCGCTACAGATGCCGACGATGCCCGCGATGTGGATCACGTAGCGAGCCGCGGCGACCACGGCATAGCGGGCTCCTTGGTCCATCGGCAGCCATTGCAGGCAGGTGATCTCCAAGAGCCCAGGCAGATTGCGGGCGGCGATGATCGTCATGGCCAGGATGATCGCAGCCCAAGCGACGTTCGCACCGGTGATCCAGCGCACGTTGAGCGTGTTGACGATCTTGCCGGCTCCGTCGGCACCGGTCGCCGCTTCTTGCCCGGCAACGGTATACGAGTAAAGCTGCAACCGGTCGAGGAATTGCAAGGCGGGCAATAGATCGGCCCAGATGAGCCAGGTGCCGAGCAATAGTGTGAGCGCACCGAAGCTATTGAGCAGTCGGCGAGTTTGGATGTCGATCGATTTGAGGTGAGCGGCCGATTGCCGCGGGCGCGGACGTTCGTCGCCGCCGACCATGCGCAACGTGGCGGCGTCGACACGCTCGGTCGTCGCTTCGAGATTCACGCTCGCTGAAGACGATTCGGCGTGGCGACGAGCGAGCCGTCTGCGAGCTACGGCGAGCCAGCGCCAGAGCACCGCCTGCACCGCGACGCAGGCCAGCAGGAGCCAAACCGTGGCTTGGAGTCGGCCGGCCAATTGCACGGCTGCATAATAAAAGCCGGCCGCGGCCAGCCCGATGAGCACCAGCGGCGGCGTGCAGGCGGCGAAGTACCAGAGCCGGCGCAAACGGAAGCGTGACTCGTCGACTTCGTTGCCCAACAATCGGACGACGAAACCATATGACGGATGCAGCGCCAGCCGCGCGGCGCGATAAACGCAAAACATCGCCACGCAAAAGGCCAAGCGTCCGAGCGAGGCTTGGCCGCCGATCGGTTCCAGGCCGTCGAAGAGCGCGGCGATGGCGGCGGTCGGCAGCGCCAAGGCGGCGAGTCGCCACAAGGCGCGCCTGGCCGGAGCCGCGGCCACGGAAGGAACGCCGAAATGTCGCTCGGCGAGACCTCCGCGACGGAGCGATTGGCGGACGACGGCGATTGTCGCCCAGATCGGCGCGACGACGAGCATCGTCGCCGCGAAGGCTCGTGAAAACGGATCGGTGCCGGGTTGCGCCGTGAGTCGCCCGGCCAGAAACCAGAGGACGGCGGGAGCCGGTGAGGCGGCCAACAACGTCAGTACGGCGACTATCAGCGTCGGCCGCATTCCGGCGTCGAGCGAACCGGCGGCTTCGCCGAGCCGCGCGATTGTCTTGCGCAGCCGCCGCACGGTGTAAACAAACAGCACGACGACGGCCAACGCCACGCCCCAAGACACCGGATTGTGCTCGGCGTCGTCGACCAGTCGGCCCAAGACGTGTCCCCAATTGCGCGGGTCGATCAATTGCAAGCTCGCAGCCGAAATATCGCCGGCGTTCAAGCCGGTATGCGGCGGGTAACTCGGCACCCAGAGCACGCGCTCGTCGATGTAGTTGCGATACAGGCGAACTGTTTGGGCTAGCTCTCGTTCGGTTTTGTCTTGTTCGAGCACCAAAGCGTTGTAATAAGCGTTGGTGTCCGTGATCAGATCGTCGAGAAAATCGCGCCGGGCCTGGAGAAGTTCGCGAGCCGTCGGTTCGAGTTCGGCCAGTTCGTCCGGTCCCAAATCGCCGGCCAACGGAGCGAGCGCATTCTGTGCCTCGGCGGCGACGTCGGCCAACCGCGTCCGGCGGGCTTCGAGATCTAAAAGATTCAACTTCGCTCGGCCGATTTCTTCTTGCCGCTCGCGCAGGGTTTCTTCGAGTGCGCCAAGGTCGGGTAATTCGCGACGCTGCCGCACCAGTACTTGGCCGAGTTCGTGCGACAATTCCGCGACCTGCCGCACATGGGCAAATTCGGCTTTGATGCGGGCCAGTTGCCGCTTGAGTTCCTTCACATGCGCGTTGACCCGCTGCAGTTTCTCCGCGGGACTATCCGTGCCGACGCTAAGCGCCGCGATGCGTTCGTTTTCCTGAGCCAGCGACGCCAACTCTCCGCGAGTCGTGATCCGTTGTCGGCGAGCTTCCGCAGGCGCTCTTCAGCGGCGGCACGCGTCGAATGGTCGACGGCTTCCTTCCACGCGGCGACGTTCTTCTCCGCGCGGTTCACGGCCTGCACGGCGTCGTCGAGTTGCAAACGGAGCAACTCGCGCGTCGCCTCGAACATCGGCAACTCCTGCGCGTACGCCGCGCGCTCCGCCGCGATGCTTTTGCGTCGGGCCATGAGCAGCGTGCGGCGGGCCTTGGCTTGCGGATCGGCCCGATCTAGCGGCGGGAGTCCGCCGAGCTCGCCGTAAAGTTCTTCCAATCGCTTCGCAGCGGCTTCATCCTGCCCGCGGGCTTCTTCGCGCCGCTGCGTCCTCCGGCGTTGTTCGCCGTCGAGCACCGCCTGATCGTCGCGGGCTTCCTTCAGCAGCGACTCCGCCTCGGCCAAGCCGGTTTTCAATGCTTCGAGATCGGCGTCGGCGGGCGGCATCGGCAACGTCGGCTCTTGCTCCGTCGTACGCTGCTTCCATTGCGCGAGTTCTTGCGGCGCGTTGGTGCGAGCCGTTTCGAGTTCGATGAGCTTCGCCTGCCAGTCGGCCCCTTCTTTCAGCTCGGCCGCGGCTTTGCGATAAGTTTCGATGAGCCCGGCTCGTGCGGCGTCGTCGAGCCCGACGGCTTCTTCAATCGCGTGTTGAGCCGCTTCGACTTCCTCGAGCGAAATGTCGGCGTTGCCCGCAGGGGCCGCGGCCGGCAGGTTCGGCCCGCCGAGCGCGGGGCGGTTGCCGTAGGTTGCGGCGCCGCGAAGCCCGCAGGTTGCGCGGAATACGGAGACGGCAATTCGGGGCCCGCCGCTGCGAGCGTCGCCGCTTCGAAAAGGCCGCCCAGTATGAACAAGAGCGCACCGCGACCAAAGCGCAGCGCGGCGAAAGACGGACGAATCACGACGACTCCCTCCCTGGAGATCGGCGAACTTGCTATGACGCCGGCCACGCTTCCCTGCGGCCCGCCGGCGAGGCGAAAATCTTACCGCCGCCGCCCTGCCCCGACCACGCCAATCCGCCGCGGCATCGCTGCCGGCAGCGACGAAAGTTCGAGAGTTTCCATCGCAGAATCGCGAGAGATGTTCGACGGCCCCCCGTCGGCGAAGCGGAGGTCGAGCGGCGATTGATGCGTCTCCTGACGTTGGGCTCACGTCGATCACTTGCTCGTCCGCGGTTTCGTCGGTGATTTTTTCACCCGCCGCGGCGAAATTCACGGCAACGCGAGCCCATTGCGCGGGGTCTGTAGCGGGCTCGGTCGGCAAGCCGATTCATTCTTATGGTGCGGCCACTTACGGCGACTTAGAATCCAATTTAGCTTCGTCGTCGAACGGCCCTCGTGGACTTGGAGATTGCACGGAATGCGCCACGGACACTTGAGATGTTGGGCGGCTTTCGCCGGGCTCGGTTTGTTGCTCGCTCCTACCCTCGCGTTTCCCGCGCCGGACGACACGTTGCAGCCGCGCGGACGTGCCGCCGACATGTCGCCGGAGCAGGAACGCTCGATCGAACGCGGCATCGACTGGCTGCTCGGCGTCATGAATCGCGACGGCGGCGTGGGCCCCGATCTCGACAGGCCCGCCGAACTCGGCTGCACGGCGATCGTCGGGCTGGCGCTCTTGTCGGAAGGCAACACGCCGCGCGGCGGTCCGCACTATCGCGAACTCCGTCGCGTGCTGCATGCCGTGCTCGATATCCTCGAGCATCGCTCGACGCCGAAAGTGAACTACGAACAAACGCTCGTTCAGCACAAAATCGGCCGCAACGCCGACCTCTTCATCGCTGCGATTTTTCTCACGCAGGTCTACGGCGAAGCGCCGGACGATCAAGAAGACATTCGCCGCGCGCTGGTCGAACTGGTCGCCACAATTTGCTCGGCCCAAAATTCCGACGGCACTTGGGGTGAAGAAAGCTGGGCTCCGGTACTCGGTACGGTTCTCGGTTGGGAAGGCTTGCGAGCCGCGAGCTCCTGCGGACTGCGTGTGGACGCGTCGGCCCGCTTGGCCGGCGAATCGCTCTTCAAGCAACTTCGCGATAAGCGTGAAGACCCCCGCGGCTTGATGCACAACTTCTACAAGACCGCCGCGAGCATTCGCGTGCTGCATTCGATGGGTTATCGCGACGATCCCGTGTTCAAAGACTGCGTCACGCGATTGCTGCGCGACGCCCGTTCGGATTCGCCGCTTTTCACCGTCGCCGGCGGCGAGGAATATTTGGCCTTCTTCTTTGTGACCGAATGCCTGCTGAAAGACCCCGATAAAGCCTGGCAAGCTTGGTATCCCGATGTCTGCAAGAACTTGGTTGAGCTGCAAAACACCGACGGCAGTTGGTCGGGCCATCATTGCATCACCGGACGGACCTTCTGCACGGCCGCGGCGCTGCTGACGCTGCAGGCCTGCAACTTTTGCTTGCCGATTTCGGAGCTGTGAGCTTCGTACCCGCGATGTTTCGAGTTTTCCTGTGGGCGATGTTTGTCGCCTTGCAGGCCGGTTGTGCGCCGGCCGATGAGCCGAGCGACAATTCGCCTGCCGCGCCGAGCGTAACGCCCGCGGCGCGCGAGGCTTCCGCGCCGCAGGAAGATTATCGCGTCGCCGGTCGCCGAGCGATCGAGCGCGGCGTGCAATGTCTGATCGCGGCTCAAACGGCCGACGGCAGTTGGCGATCTGCGACGTACGGGCCGATGCGCGGCGGCGTCGGCAATACGGCGCTGGCGGTCTACGGACTTACTCGCGGCGCAACTTTGCCGACGCGCGAGGCTCATGCCGCGGCGGAGCGTGGCGCTCGGTTTCTCTTGAGCAACGTCGCACCGGCCGGCTTCGTGCGCGGGGCCGACGGAAAGTCGGACTATCCTACATACGGCACGGCGCTGCTGCTCGCCGCGCTGCCGAAGCTCGCGCTTGAAGTGAACGCGGAAACGATCGGCCGACTGCAGGCCTATGTTCGTTCGGCTCAACTCAACGCGCGCCAAGGCGTGCAGCCCAGCGACCGAGAGTTCGGCGGTTGGCCGCAGACCGGCGGCGATGATTCGCACCTCAAGCGGCTGGGGGATACGAATATTTCCGTCACGCTCGCGGCCCTCGAAGGTCTCGAAGCCGGCGGCGTGCTTTCGGCGGACGTTCGCGAAGCGACCTTGGCCTACTTGGCTCATTGCCAAAATTGGAGCGAAACGGCTTTCGACGACGGCGGGTTCTTCTTCACGCCCGACGCGGCCGACCCTCGCAACAAGGCCGGCCAAGCGAAACCGGGCCGTGCGCGCTCGTACGGCTCCGCCACGGCTGACGGCCTTTGTGCTCTTGCGCTTTGCGGCATGCCGGAAAATACGCGTCGTCGGGAAGCCGCGGCGGGCTGGCTGCGGCAACGGTTCGGCGTCGACGAAGTCGCCGGCTTTGAACGCCCCGCCGACCGCACGACGTTCGCCGCCGCTCTCTATTACTACAACGCGGCCGCTACGGCGCATTGCCTGCGCCGTGTCCCGGAATTCGACTCCGCCGAGCGCCGATCGGCGCTCGTGTTAGCGCTCGTGCGCCGTCAGCAGCCCGACGGCTCGTGGCGCAACGCCTCGCCGCACATGTACGAAGACGATCCGCTCCTCGCCACTTCACTGGCTCTCGCCGCGCTGGGCAGGCTTTGCGAATGACGGTCGTCAATGAGAATTTACGAGCAGCGCGGGCCCGGAGCCGCGCGGCTTGTTACCACACCCACCCGTGACGTTTCTTCGGTTCGCCCGGGTAGCGAACCTCGGGATACCACTCGTCGACGCCGGCGAGCAACGGGGCGACGGCATCCATTTCCGCTCGAGTTGCGGCGGGAATCGGTCGCCACGTGCCGGTCTTCGGATCGAGCGGCGCGGCCCAGACGAGCCCGAGCCCATAGCCGTAGCGAGCGACATGCAATCCGGGGCGACGGGCGAGCAGCTTGCCGATCGCCGAATCCGGAGCGACGGCTTCCGAGTCGGCATTTTCCGGGTCGAGGATCGTGACCACCTTGAGCGCGGGAAAGCCTTCGGCCAGTTGCTGCAAGTCTTCGAGCGTGATTGCCGGAAAGAATCCGTCGTTCGTCGCATACGGCAATAGGCACAACACCCGCAGCCGCGGATGATGCCGAAACAATGCCAAGTCCGCGTCGTCGAACAACAGACCGGGCCGCAAAAGCTCCAACTCCGGAAGTTCCGCCAGCGCGCGATACGCGACCTGCGCTCGTTCGAGCCCCATCCGTTGATATTCCCAATCGACGTACATCGCAGGCTCGTACGCACTGCTCGCTTGCAATTTCAGCAAGCGTGAGATGTGCGACGGAAGCGACGGCAAGTCGTCCCTTCCTTGCGGTGCGGAGAGAAGTCGCGGGGCGGCCAACGTCGGTATTTGGGCGACCATGACCTGCGTCGTGCGCAGAAAGACGTCGTCGGGCAGGTGCAAGCCGCCGCCGCTCCACGTCGGTCGCCGCACCTCGCGCACCACGCGAAATTCGTGCTGAAGCACCGTCACGGAGGAAGTTCCACGAACTTGCCGCGGCACGATTTGATACTCGCCGAAGGCGGCCTTCAACGTCGCCAGCGTCGCATCGTCGTGCTCGCGCGCCACGTTATAGTTGCGAATGAGCAGCGTTCGCCAAATGGCGAAACCTACGCCCGCCGCGGCAATCAGCAACAGCAACGTGCGAAAGCGAAACTGAAAGCTCAATCGCATACGCGTTCGACGAATCCTGCGCGAGCCGCAAAGAGACACCGAGTTTCAGCCGCACGAACGACGAATCGTGAGACGCCGGATTTCGCTCTCGGTCTATTGCTTGGCGGCTTCCAAAAGAGGCGGCGTCAGCGAGCGGAGGAAATCGTCCGTTTGTTGCAAAGCTTGCTCATAGAGCTCGGCCTTGAACATCAGGTAGCCGTGCCCGCCCCCTTCGTGAGCGATGAGTTCGCAGCGGTTGCCGGCGGCGTGCATCGCCTTGGTGAACGCCTCGGCACCTTTAAACGGCGTCGTCGGGTCGCGCGTGCCGTGCAGCACGAGCGTCGGCGGGAGGCCGGGCCGCACGCGATGCGCGGGAGAAATGTCGCTCCACCGCGGGCCGATGCGCGCGTTGCCGTAACCTTCGGGAGAGCAATCGATCACGGCGTAGTACAACACGAGCGCCGCCGGCATGCTCGACACCGACGTGTCTTCGCCGGCTTCGTCAATGCCGTCGAACAACGCGGTCGCCGCCGCTACATGGCCGCCGGCCGATCCGCCCGCCACGGCGATGCGCGGGATCGATGCCCAACTCATCGGCATGCGTCTTCAAGTAACGCACGGCGCTGCGGCCGTCTTTCACGCACTCAAACTGCGTCGTCTTGCGGCTCTTCTTCACGAGCCGATACTGCAGACTGATGCCGACGAGCCCAAGCTTGCGATAATGATCGGCGAACGGATACATCCGCCGCGGCAAGCCCGAACTCCACCCGCCGCCGTGAATCACCAAGAAGCACGCACGCCGATCGCTCGCTTGATGTCCTTCGGGCTCGAAGACGTGCATCTCCAATTCCACGTCACCGACCGTCTTGTAAACGAGGATGCGGGTCGGCTCGAGATCGACGGCCAGCTTACCTACGGGATCGAGCGGCTTCGGCTCGGCCGCCGTGGAAACAAGTGGTGCGAAAGCAACGACGGCCAGGACGACGAGGAGCGTGCGAGTCATAAAAGTCCTTGCGAAAACGAGCCGGCGTGCGATGGGCGCGGCGGGCTTCGTCGACAATCGCACCCCGCCGCGGGCAGGCCTTCGCAGATTCTACTCCCAATTCGCAAACGTCGTTGAGTCTTATTGCCGGGCCTGCGATTTTGCCGGGGCGACGAAACGTTTTAGACATTCGTTCACGGCACGGCTACATTGTCGAGCCTCACGGAACTTTTGTCCGGAATCAACGTCTTTCACGCTCGCACACGAAATGATTTCTGTTCACGCCTGTCGGTTTGCCTTGCTCCGGTTTGTGATCGTCGTCGCCGGTTTTTGGGCGGCGGGTTCAGCGATTGCGGCGGAGCCGATTGATATCGGTGAGCGGCGCGAGCTGTTCGTCGACGATTTTCTGATCGAGCGACTTAGCGGCGACACGAAGCAAGAGTTGCAGATTCCGGAGCCGAAGGAAGTGGTCTTCAAGGCCGATGCGGCGTGGGAAGGCAATACGTCGGGCTACTTCTGTGTGTTCGCCGACGGCGATGGCTTTCGCATGTACTACCGCGGCTCGGGTTATGGCCCGAAAACTGAAAAGGCACGGCATCCGGAGTACGCGTGTCTGGCGTTAAGCAAAGACGGCCGGACGTGGACGCGGCCCGAGTTAAACGTGTTTGAATTCGAAGGTTCGAAGGCCAACAACATCGTCTGGTCCGGCAACTCCGCGACGCACAACTTCGCGGTGTTCAAAGATGAGAACCCGGCGGCCACGCCCGAGGCGCGATATAAGGCGATCGGCGCGAACGGCAAGCCTCGCGCGTATCAGAGCGCCGACGGCGTGCATTGGACGATGATTGCCGATCGGGCGCTGGTTTCGAAGGGGACGTTCGATTCGCAGAATACAGCCTTCTGGGACGCTGCGCGTAATCAGTATCGGATGTATTGGCGAATCAATCCGAACTCCGTGCGCGGGATTCGTACGGCCGCCTCCGCGGACTTTGCCAAGTTCACGGACGAAGCGGATCTCGTGTACCCGGGCAAGCCGACGCAGGACGATTTGCCCTATCTCGATCGCGTGCAGCTTTATACCAACGCGGTACAAACGTATGCGCGAGCGCCGCATTTATTCATCGGCTTCCCCACGCAGTATGTTCAGAAGACGAAAGACAAGCCGGCGAGGTTTAACCAAACGCAGCCGCTCTTCATGAGCAGCCGTGACGGCGCCGCGTTTCAGCGTTGGGATCAGCCGGTCATTCCGACTTCGGCTCCGCAAGATCGCGACGGCAATCGCGGCAACTATATGGCTTGGGGATTGCTGCAGTTGCCCGGCGACGAACGCGAGTTGTCCGTGTATGCCACGGAAGGAAATCGGCAGTACGGCGATACGCGCGTGCGGCGATTCACGTACCGTACCGACGGGTTTGTCGGTGTCGTCGCGGGAAAGCCGGGGGGCGAATTGCTGACGAAGCCGCTTGCGGCCGCCGGGCATCAGCTCACGGTGAACTATCGGGCGTCGGCCGGCGGATCGCTGCGCGTGGAACTGCAAGATGCCGAGGGGCGGCCGCTCCAGGGATTCCGCGCGGAAGATTGCGAACCGCTGACGGGGGACGAGATCGACGCGCCGGTACGTTGGAAAGCGAATGCGACGCCGAACGGCGCTGCGCCGTTTCGCATTCGGTATGTTCTCGAAAACGCGACGTTATACGCCATGAAGTTTTCGTCGAAAGCCGCTTCTCGCTCGCCGCGGCGGGCAAAAAACTAGGTTTCTCGGCGGTGACGCGGTATCTTCAGTTGCGCCGCCGAGACCGTGTTAGGTGTTTTCGTGGTTGCAAAGAGGATCGTCCGATGATGTTTCCCGTGAAGTCATTCACATTTGCGGTCGCGATTCTCCTGATGTTCTGCAGCTTCGGCTTCGCGGCTGCACCCGGGGTGCGCGAGATTCCGCTTCCCGCGGATGCGGCCGACGTGACGTACGTCCGGAGTCGCGGAGATATCCGCTTGAAGGTTTCCGCCGACATGAAGACGGCGGGAAGCTTTTACGCGACGACGCTCGCCGAGCAGCAGTGGACCAAAGCGAAGAAGGACAACTTGCAGAGAAACTTCTGGGTTCAATCGTTCGCCAAGCCGGGCCTGACGCTCGAAGTGCGCGTGGATCAACGGGCCGCCGGTTGCGAAATTCGTCTGACGCCGCAAGGTTTCGCGTGGGATGAAGATCTCGCGCCGCGACCCGAGGATCTGCCGATTCCCGACGATGCGAAGAAGTTGGAGTTTGAAGACTTCTTCGAGCGGATCGAGTTTGAGTCGGCAAGCTCGCGGCAGGAGTTGGCGAAGTTTTACGCGGGCAAGCTCGACGCGAAGACGTGGTCGAGCACAGGGGCCGACATCGTCACGCCGGACGTCGTGCAACTGAAGCGAACCAGCGGGAAGGCGTCGGTCACGATCCTCGTTCGCAAAGACGGAGCGTCGAGCCAGGTCACGATTACGACGAAGGGGATGGCTTGGGACGGAGTGAAAACGGCGAACGCCGCGAAGAAGGCAATGAACAAAGTCGCGGACGCGAACACGCCTGAGGTGAAGCCGGCGCCGGAGTCGCCGAAGCGGGCCGACAAGCCGGCAAAGGGAATCGACCGCTTGGAAAAGTTGGCGTCGCGGTGCGTGCTGACCGTCGACGGAGAGCCGATCGACCTGGCGCACATCGTCGCTTACGAGTGCGTGTCGCAAGGGGAATGGCGAACGAAGGTCGTCGCCGCCGCGTCGGAAATCAACCAGCGGCCGCTGCTCGAGCGGCTGAAAGCCACGAATTCCGACGAAGGCTGGACGCTTAAATCGCCCTACCTCAAATTTGAGTTAGACCAGCAGGATCGGCCGGTTTCGATGTCGTTGTTTGCCGAGCAACTTGCCGGCGGCGGCTCGCGCGACGAACTCGAAGGTGAGTCGCTCGTTGAAGCCGGGCGGGCTCGCGGAACCGTGAAGCTGAAGACGAAAACGTTCTTCAAAAAGGCATACGCGGCGGAACTGACGTTCGACGTGCCGCTGCTCACTCGCGACTCGGCTCCCGTAAAACGGCTGGCCGATGCGCCCGTGCTGCCGAGTGCGGGCAAGCTGACGATCGGCGGAAGAACCCGGGCGCTCGCTCACGTCACCGTCTACGAAACGACGCAGTTCGACAAGGTCGTGACCGCGGTGCTGCTCACCGAACGGCCGATCAATTTGGCGAAGCTCAAGGCGTCGCTCAACGGGCCGGACAGAAACGACGACCGATTCAATGAGTTTCAGCCGCAAATCAAGCTCGTGATCGACGCCGACGAGCAACTGAGCGGCATTTCCATCTGGTGCGACAATCTTTCGATCAGCGGCACCGCGGGAGACAACATCCGCGCCTCCGTGGCGATCGAAGACGGCCGAGCACGCGGAACCGTGAAAACGCTCGAGCCGGACGAGGCGTTCGACAAGAAGTACGAGTTTGATCTTAGCTTCGACGCCGCGGTTCTCACGCTGCCCGCCGCGAAGTGACTCGCCGCAGGTTCGAATTCGGCTGGCCGTCTACGCTCGTCGCCCGATAAACGGCGACGTGCGGCGGCATCTTCAACTTGCCGTCGGGCGGCCGAGGATGATGATGGCCATGCCCGCGAGGCAGACGGCCGCGCCGAGGAGATCGGTTTTGGTCGGGCGGATGCCGTCGACGAGCCAAAGCCAGACGAGAGCCGCGGTGATATACACGCCGCCGTACGCCGCGTAGGTTCGGCCTGAGGCGGTGGGATGCAGCGTGAGTAAGTAGGCGAACGCCGCAAGGCTCAGCGCCGCGGGCAGGAGCAGCCAGGCCGATCGTCCCTGCCGGAGCCAAAGATACGGCAGATAACAGCCGACGATTTCGGCCAATGCGGTGAGAACGAACAGTGCGGCCGTGTTGAAGATGTTCATGACGCGCATTGTAACATGGGCGGCCGTGATTCCCGCCTCCGCAGCCGACTCATCGCGGCGTTCGGCCGTTGCCCTATCGCGCCGCGTGCGCGAACTTTTTCTTGGGCTGCGTTTCTTAACACGTAACCGGGCCCCGGCGAGTTTAGGAGCGAACGGCCAAACGGTTTCGCTGTCACACAATGCGATAGTGCCTTTAGCAGACGCCTATCTGAAAGTTCGTTCTCCACATCAGGCTCGCTGCGGGGCCTCCTTATTTTTTTTGGATTTGCGTTCGTTCGAGAGTGCCGCGCCATGTATCGAGAAATCATCATCAAAGACACGCACCGTGCCCTCTGGTACGAAGACGGCAAGTTGCTGCGCGTGCTCGATGCCGGGCGCTATACGGTTCGCGGCGCTTCGCCGTGGGCTCTGCGTCGGCAGCCGAAGGTCGACGTCGTTTTGGTCGACGTGCGCGAACGCGAGCTGACGATCAAAGGCCAGGAAATCCTCACGTCGGACAAGGTCGCCATCCGCGTCAGCATTCTCGTGCAGTATCGGATCGTCGATCCGCCGCGGCGATGCACGTCGTGGAAAACTACGAAGAGCGGCTGTATTCCGACGTGCAGTTGGCCGCACGCCGCTCGCTGGCGTCGATGAATCTCGAAGAGATTCTCACGAATCGCAACCGTCTCAGCGAAGATATCCTCCGCGAGGTCAAGGAATCGGCCAATCGGTACGGCGTGGAGATTCTCCGCGCCGACGTGAAGGATTTGGTCTTCCCGGGAAATCTCCAGGAGATCATGAATCGCGTGTTGGCGGCCGAGCGAATGAGCCAAGTGCAGTTGGTCGAGGCGCGCACCAAGGCCGAGATCCAGAAGATGGATTCGCAAGCCCGAGCGGACCTCGCCCGTGCCGACGTCGAAGCTCGCGCCGTGGCGACGCGCGTCGAAGCCGAGGCGGAAGCCGAAGGCCGACGCATTCGCACCGACGCCGAAGTGCAGGCTCTGCGACAACGCGAACAAGCCGCGGCGGCGTATACGTCGCACCCGGCCCTGTTGCGGCTCGAAGAACTCCGCGCTCTCGAGGCTCTGGCTCAAACGGCCACGGCCCGCATCTACATCGGTTTCGACAAACACTTGTCGGCCGATGTTGAGCGGGACGGCACCTAAGCGAGCCGGCGGAGTTTACTCCAGCGGAATGTTTTTGAAGGCCACCACGCCGTCGCCGACTTTCACCTTCACGTCGGCGTGGGTGGCCGTCATTTGCACGTCGTGAAACGTCACCCACGCCACCGTGGCCGCGCCGGCGTCTTTCACCGCCGGCAGCTTGGCGGTCGACCATTCGTCAGATTGCCTCTTCAGCCAATCGACGTACCCGCCGTAGTTCTTGCTCGCGTGGGCCGTGGTGTGCGAATTCCCGGCGAAGCGAAACGGCTTGTCATTCGTCCCCGCGGCGAACACGTCGACTTCGCTCGCGGTCAACACGTTCGGGCGCTCGCCGAGCCGTTCTCGCAGGTACATGACCCGCAGCGCCGCGACGGCACGCGGCCGGTTGCCGCCGGCGTCGGTGACGAATTCCGTGAAGCGCGTGACAGAAAGCAACACGACCCGGTCGTTCCCGATGACGGCCTCGGTTGTGGCGGCAAAGTCGGCCTGCACGTCGGCCGCGTAAAGCGCAGACATGCCGACCGAAGACCAAGCCGAAAGGAGAGCAATCACGATCACGCCGCGCTGAAGCGTACGAGCATTCATGGCAAAATCTCCTCGGCCGTCAAAAGCCGTCGAACGGAAAAACTCGATGCCCTGCCCGCAGTGAGCCGAACTCATCCAAAGATTCTAACGCAAATAAAGCGACCGGACCAAACGCATGGTCCCGCGTCGTTACGCTAATGTGGAAGCGTTAGGAAACTTTCACTCCGTGCGCTCGGGCTCTTGCCAGGATGAACTCTCGCGTATCGTCGTTGAGGTCGGCGGTCGGTAGCGTGAAGAATTGGGCCTTCGAAATCATCAGCAGCCAGAAGTCGGGGAATCGCCAGATTTCGGTGAGCGTCGACCACGGCATTTCCGACGCTCCGGCATCGGAACGAACGCGTACCCGTTCGTCATCGAGTTCGACGACGGCCTCGGGGATTTTCATTCGTCGAAAGCGGGCCAAGGTGCCGCGATAGTGCGTGACATAGACGGCGACTGCCATTGCGATGCCGAAAATGACCACGGCGGCAGCGAGCCCGACCTTCCAAGAGCGGTCGCCGCGCCAAACGGCGTAGCCCAGGTACAGCGAAAGCAGCGCCATGACCAGCAGATAAAGCGGGCCGACCGTGCGCCACCAGAACGCCTTCACGACGCGCCGCACCAGCGATTCCGAAAAATGAAGCGTGATCGTCGGCATGTCCAACCGGTCGTCGGATTACAGGTCCGTCGCGTCGAGCCCGGATTCTAATGCCGGTGAAGCGCACGCAAAACGGAAATTAGGTGCGGTGGACGCGCCGCGGTCTTCAACACGGAATCGGCGTCGTCAGTCTAAGAGCTTCTCGCGACGAATCAGCGCGGCCAGATGTCGGCTGAATTCTTTCGCGCCGGTCGGGCGCAGGTGCACGCCGTCGGCAAAGCAGTCCGACGTCAGCCCGCATTCCGTCGCGGAATTGAGATCGTAAAACGGCACGCCTCGGTTTTCGGCAAACTCCCGCAAGTGCGCGAGCTGCCGCCGATGCAAATCGCCGACGCGCCGCAGCACCTCGGTCTGATGATTCGGCTCGTTCGGCATTTGCACCAGCACCACGCGGACGCCGTCCTGCCGACAGCCTTCGAGTATCTGTTCCAGCGGCTTCAGTTCCTGCGCATCAAACGCAAATTCCGAATAGTAATCGTCGATCACGGATTGTGACCAACGAACGTCATATTTGCCGGGTACGTCCGTCAGCGGCGCGAAGAACATCTGATTGTCTTCCGTCACCGTCACCTTAAAGGCCTCGTCCTGACGATAGAACCGGGCAATCGCGTTGCAGGCGAGGTGCGTCAGGTTCTCATGGAGCACGTCGATCCGCCGCCGACAATCGCGGAGCAAGGACGAGCCTTGCTCGTCTTGGCCCTTGGTCACCGCGGCCACTCGGCCTGCATTGATCTGCCAATCATCGACGTTAACGACGAGCAAATCTGTTTCGCGCAACACGGAACGTTGACGTTCGTAAAACTTGGCGATCGTCGACAGGCTCCCGCCGATGATTCCGCAGTTCATGCAAGAATCTTCCGGCAGGCCGAGTTCCCGATCGAGCGCACCGGGCAGACGCCGAAGCAGGCTCGCGAACTTCCGAGTACGGCGACGCGCGGCCGCGGATGACGCGGCAGAATCATGTTTTCCACGGCTTGCAGGCGAACGGCCGACCCGACCGGATCGGCACGCGACATCTCGGGAAGCGCCAGCACGCCGCGTTCGATCGCGAGCACGACGAGCAACGTCAGCGGCAACGTCCAACTCGGCCGCACCCGCACGGTGCGGAGCGACTCAAAATTGAAAATAGATGAAAGCCGCATCGTTGTTTCCTCGGCTGAGAAGAATCCAGGTAAGCAGCACGCCGGCGAACAGCGAGCGAATCAAGACGTTGCCTCGCAGCACCGTGAGATGACAGCACCCAGATATTGAGGCAGATCGACGAGTAGCAACAGCGTCAGCGCCGAGCCGATGACGATCAGGACTTCCGTCGGTAGAACGATTGCGGCGGCCGTATCGCGCCGCTGCAGAATTCCGCGCAAGTATCCGACCGCGTCCGCAAACGACGAGGCGCGAAAGAAGACCCACGTTAACAGCACGAGGTGGAACGTGACGATGATGCCTATTGCTTTACGCACGCCGGTCGAGCAAGCAATGCGCATAACGAGCTTTCCCGCAGCCGTTAAACGTTCACGAGATTGTCCGACGGAGATCTCTTCGCCTTGCCGAAGGTCGCCTTGATCGGGATGAAACACACGCATGGAGTGACGGCCTTTTGTGATGAAGCGGCGACTAAGCGGCCAGACGGCGGCGCGGTTCGACTTGCGATCCGTCATCCTCGGAGTTTCCGGACACGCGCAGTTGTACGTTGGAGCCGGCCGGCTCCGCGGAACGCGGGACGTTCGCCGAGGCGGCCTGCCAGATTTCGCGCAGCATCTTGTCGACCGCCAGATAAAGCCCGTGTAGGCCGCCCCAGATGACGAAGTTCCACGACGCCCCGTGCCAGAACCCGCCGAGCAACATCGTGGCCATCAGGTTGCGATAAGTCGCGAATCGTCCGTGTCGATTGCCGCCGAGCGGAATGTAAACGTAGTCGCGCAACCACGTAGAAAGGCTGATGTGCCAGCGCCGCCAAAACTCCGTGATGTTCGCCGAGAAATACGGCTGGTTGAAGTTCACCATGAGGTCGAACCCGAGAAACCGAGCCAAGCCTCGTGCCATATCGCTGTAGCCGGAGAAATCGGCGTAGATTTGCAGCGCGAAGCAATACAGGCCGAGCAGCAATTCCGACGAGCTGCAGGAGCCGACGTTGTCGAACACTTTGTCTGCGATCGGAGCGACGGCGTCGGCTACGGCCAGCTTCTTAAACAAACCGATCAGAAACAGCGTGCTTCCCTCGCACCAACGTTCCCACGTCATCCGGCGCGGTTCGAGGATTTGCGGAATCAGGTTCTGAGCGCGCTCGATCGGTCCGGCGACGAGTTGCGGAAAGAACGTTACGAACAACATGTAGTCGAGATAGTTGCGAATCGGCGGCAACTCGCGCCGATACACGTCGACCGTATAGCTCACGGCCTGGAACGTGTAGAAGCTGATCCCCAGCGGCAGCACGATCGACAGCGTCCACGGATCGCTGCGCAGCCCGACGGTTTGCAGCAGCGCTGCGCGCCTTCGACGAAGAAGTTGTAGTATTTGAAAAAGCCGAGAATGCCGAAATTGCCTGCGAGACTTAAGAGCAGCCAGCGTCGTCGTCGGCCGGCGTCGGATGTTGCGGCGATGCGCAGCGCGGCGACATAGTCGATGCTCGCCGACAGCGCCATCAGGCCGAGAAAGCGGACGTCCCACCAGCCGTAGAACACGAGGCTGGCGACGAGTAGAACGAAATTCTGCCGACGATGATCCAGCGCCGCATACAGCGCGAAGACAATCGCAAACAGAATGACGAACTCGTAAGAATGAAAAACCATCGTTCTGAGCGACGGGACGAGCGGAGAGAAAGGCGTGACAAAGGAAAAAGGGAAGCGCAGCCGCCCTTTGGGGGTGCGAAGAATAGATGCACTTCGTCCGAGGGGGCAAGACCGACGGCCGTTGCCGAAGCTTCGCGACTCGTAGAGCAGGCAGTGATAGCGGGTTGCAGTGGGATCAACCTGCGACGCGCATGTTTGCCGACGATCGCAACACGTCTTGTTGGGCTAAGTGATGCCGAGCGCAACGCATCTTGAGCCAGAAGGGCCTTGAGCCCGCCTTCGCGCTGAAGAGGGGGAAATGTTGACCGGGGGCCGGCACCCCGCGGCTGATTGCGTTCGCCGATTCCATTCGCCGGAGGGCGCCGGCCCCGGGTCATTAACGGCTACGGCAGATGATATTGTCGTCGCCTTGGCGACCGTTACTGGCGGGCGCGGGTTACTAGGGCGATGAGTTCCGGCACCGAGCCGACTTGCAGCGTCGTCATGATCAGTTGCTTGCGGCGGTCGAGCGTGCGCGGGCTGATGTCGAGGCGGGAGACGATCGCCTTGTTCGGAAGCCCGGCGAGGATGCACTCGAGCACGGCTTGTGAATCGGCCGGGAGTTGCGCGAGCCGGCGATGGATTTCGCCGACGGTTTGCACCTCGGCACGGCGCTTCACGGTGTTCTCCACCGCGCGACGGACGACTTCAACCAGCTCCGGCGGATCGAACGGCTTTTCGAGCAGCGAAGCCGCGCCGTCTTCCATCAGACGAACCGTGGTGCGGACATCGGCATGCGCGGTGACGATCACCACGGAGGCGACGGCACCCGCCTGTTTGAGGTGTCGCAGGAGTTCGCCGCCGCCGATGCCGGGCATCCGCAAATCGCTGACGACGCAGTCGGGCTCGCGCGTTTGGGGGGCGTTTTTCAGGAACTCGTCGGCCGAGAGGAAGGTGCGAACCTCGAACCCCGCCTCGCTTAAGACTTGCGCTGAAAGGGCCGCTACGCCCGGATCATCATCAATCACGCAGACAAACGGACCGCTCACTTCTGCCACCAAGCCCCCGCACGACAACGTCCTTGTTTCCACCACGCGTGGTACGTAGTGTTAGCGGGAGATTATCAACAATTGTCCCGCATGTGCGAGGGGGCTTGAGCGGATTTGACGCGGATGCGCAGTGTGAACACACGTGGTGACGCATCGAATGATTTCGATCGTTGAGCGTGCGCGAAACTCAAGCTGCTTGCTTGCGTTTTGCGGCAGGCTTGTTGAGTTGCTTCGCGCCTTTCTTTTTTGCTTTTGCTTTGGCCTTCGGCTGCGGCATGTCGACCGCGGTAGGCTCGGCTTGTTCCGCGGACCATTTGTCGTAGAGCTTTTGAAGTAGTGCGACTCGATCAGGTTCGGCGCTCGCCAGATCGCGCGATTCGCCGACGTCGTTCGACAAGTCGTAAAGTTCCGGCTTGCCCGAGCCTCCTTTGCTCACGACGAGCTTCCAATCGCCATGACGCACGGCCCATTGCGGACCGAAGCGCCAGAAGATGGTTTCGTGCGGAGCGGCGGCGCTTTTTCCGGTGAGATACGGCAACAGATCGACGCCGTCGAGTTGCCAGCTTTCTTCGATTTTTCCGCCGGCCGCGGCGACGACGGTCGGCAGCACGTCGAGATTGAGCACGGGACGGGCTTCCGTTTTTCCGGCGGGCAACGTTCCTTTCCATTGCACCATAAACGGCACGCGCGGACCCCCTTCGAACGTGTTCATCTTGAAGCCGCGCAGGGAGCCGTTGCGCGAGGTGGTGCTCGCCGTGGGGCCGCCGTTATCCGCGATGTAGAAGACGATCGTGTTTTCTTCTTGGCCCGAGGCCTTCACTTGCTTCATCACGGCGCCGACGGCGTCGTCCATGGACGAGAGCATGGCGGCGAAGATTTTGCGTTTCTCGTCCGTGATGTTCGGGAAGCGATCGAGATATTTCTGCGGCGCTTGCAGCGGCGCGTGTTGCGCGTTGAACGGCAAGTATAAGAACCAGGGCTTGTCTTGCTGCTTGCCGATCCACTCGACGGCGCGGGCGGAGTAGGCGTCGGTCGTGTAGAAGTCTTTGTCGTCGATCGGTTGAATATCGAGCGACTTGCGCGAGTCTACGAATTGGGTCGGATGATAGAAGGGGGTGTTGTTGAGGGTGCCGAAGAATTCGTCGAAGCCGCGGTTCGTGGGTTGGTAGTCGTTCGAGGCGCTGCCGCCGAGGTGCCACTTGCCGATGCAGGCCGTGGCGTAGCCGAGGTCTTTGAGGCGCTGGGCCATCGTGGTTTCTTTGAGCGAGAGGCCGCTGTGGCGCGCGACGGCGTTGAACTCGTGACCGAAGCGCGTGGGATAGCGACCGGTCATGAGCCCGGCGCGCGACGGGCTGCAATACGTGGCGGCGACGTAACCTTGCGTGAAGCGAACGCCGCCGGCTGCGATGGCGTCGATGTTCGGCGTGGGGATGTCCGTGTTGAAGCCTTGGCAGCCGAGTTCGCCGTAGCCGAGATCGTCGGCGTAGAAGATCAAGACGTTGGGCTTGCGGGCTTCTGCGGCCGACGCGACGGCGGCGAAGCTACTGACGACGATGGCGCTGCAGAAAAAGCTGCCGAGAAGAATGCCGCAGGTGCGCGCGACGGACATGGCGTATGGCCTCGAGTTGGGCAAAGGACGAAACCGCGAAAAGGAGTTCGTGTGTTGCGATTACGACGTTTCGACGCAGGGGAATATTTTAGGGCGTCCGAAGCGCGAGACGCGGACCTGCGAAAACTCAGGGAAAATGGTTGACCGGCGGCGGGCGGCTGTTATCTTATCGCCGAGAGAATAATATTAGCTCGCTCCGCGTGGCAACTCACCTTCTCGTTAGACCGTTAAGCTAAGCGAAATGGCTACCGTCGCCGCTCCGAAGATTGTCGCCGTGGCGCAGCAGATTGTCGACGATATCCGTCGGCGTAAGCTCGGCCCGGGTGATCCTTATCTAAATACGGCCGAGACGGCGCAGATGCTCCGCGTGAGCGGATCGACGGTGAATCGCGCTTTGCAACTGCTTGCGCAGCGCGGCGTGATTCGTCGACGACAGCGGCAAGGGACGTTGATCACCGGCGAGACGATGCAGGCGGCGTTGCGGCGCGTGCACATCGTCATTCGCGAAGATCACCTGCGTACCGAAGGGCTCTGGGCCGACGGCGTGCTCTTCGGTTTGCAAAGCGCGCTGCCGGGCACCGATTTGCAGTTCAACTTTCGACCGCAAGTGGACGACGCCGACTACGTGCGCCGGCTGATCGACGACGTGCTGCGGGCTCGCGAATCCGCGGGCTTCGTGCTGATCCGCGCCGGCGTCACCGTGCAACGTCTCGTCGCCGCGTCAGGTTTGCCGGCCGTGGTGAGCGGTACGTTGCAGCCGTCGGTGACCGAGCTGCCGAGCGTCGAACGCGATCAGCGGCAGATCGGCGTGTTGCTGGCGGAGCATCTTTTGGAGACCGGTTGCCGTCGCTTCTTGTTGCTGATGCGCGATCGGATCACCGCCGGCGATCACGTGCTGCTCGACGGGGCACGTCAGACGCTGGCCGCCGCCGGTATTAAGCTCGACGACGTCGTGCTGCGCTGCCTGCCTACGGACGACGACGCGATCGAAAGTGAAGTTCGCAACCATTTGGCGTCCGTGGGCGTGCGTGTCGGCTGCTTATGTCGCTCGGAGCCGCTGGCTCGCGGCGTCGCAACGGCGGCGAAGTCGTTGAAACTGCCGGTGAAGCGACGCCCTGCGATCGCCGTGGCCGACGTTGCTCGCAGCGCCGACGCTCCGTCGGAGTTTGCCTGTGTGGAAACCGTCGTCAGTCCGTCGGAATACGGCGCCGAACTCGGACGAGTCTTGGCGGCCTGCGCCGCGGGCACCCGCCCGGAGCCTTATCGCAAAATCATTCCCGTTCGTTTGCATCTGCCGCAATCCCGCCGTTCACGTCCCGCCGCACGTTCCTGAGGAGGAGCCCCGATGATGCTTCGTGGAGTTTATTCCGCCGTCGCCGCCGCGATGTTCGGCTTGGTCGTCGCCTCGCCGCTTGCGACGTGCGCAGCCGAACCGATGCTCGAACAAATCTCGTTGTTTGAAGCCGGCAAAGACGGTTACGCACTGTATCGGATCCCGGGGTTGATCGTCACCGCCAAGGGAACCGTACTCGCGTATTGTGAAGCACGTCGGACGGGTAAGAGCGACTGGGACACGATCGACATCATGCTGCGTCGCTCGACCGACGGCGGGAAGACGTTCGGCGAACGACAGAAAATCGCCGATGTTCCGGGCCCGCATATCAAGAACCCCGTCGCGCTGCGCAAAAGCTCGCGGATTCGACCGATGTGACCTACAACAACGCCGTCGGGTTTGCAGATCGCGACGGCACGGTTCATTTCCTCTTCTGCCTCGAATATTGCCGCTGTTTCTATATTCGCAGCGACGACGACGGCCAAACCTTTTCGAAGCCGGTCGAAATCACGTCGGCCTTCGAAAAGTTCCGCTCCGAGTACGATTGGAAAGTTCTGGCGACCGGGCCTGCGCACGGCATTCAACTTCGTAGCGGTCGACTCATCGTGCCTGTCTGGCTGAGCACCGGAACCGGCGGGCACGCGCATCGTCCATCGGTCACCTCGACGATCTATAGCGACGATCACGGACGTACGTGGCACGCCGGCGACATCGCCGTGCCGAATACCGACGAATGGGTCTTTCCGAACGAGACGGTCGTCGTCGAATTGGCCGACGGTCGCGTGATGCTCAACGTGCGTAGCGAATCGAAGAATCATCGTCGGATCGTGACCATTAGTCCTGATGGTGCGACCGGCTGGAGCACGCCGAAATTCGACGATGCGCGTACTCGAACCGATCTGCATGGCCAGCATCATTCGCTATTCCACGGAGGCCGACGGCGGCAAGAATCGCATTGTCTTCGCCAATCCCGATAACCTCTCGCGGCTCGACGGCAAGCAAGACCCCGGTAAGTCACGCGATCGACGAAATATTTCGATCAAAGTGAGCTATGACGAGGGCCAAACTTGGGCGGTCAATAAAGTGCTGGAGCCGGGCTATAGCGCGTACAGCGACTTGGCCGTACTGCCCGACGGCACGATTCTCTGCCTCTACGAAACCGGCCGCCGCGGGGATGTGGAAAAGAAGAAGTCGACGAGCTACGCAGGTCTGCGTCTCGCGCGATTCAACCTCGAATGGCTGACTGACGGCAAGGACGTGCCGAAGCGTTAGTCGATGTTTTCCGTCGTGGCTCTGTCGCCTTCGGTCCGTTGTTCGAGGCTCTCGATGCGCGCTAAGTTTTTTGATTGGCAGGTGATCGTCGTCGCGTTGTTCGCCTTGCTGGGGCGAGCGACGGCGGGCGAATCGTTATTCGAGACGGTTCGCCTATTTGCTCGCACGCCGGACAACAAGCCGAACTATCGTATTCCTGCAATTCTTGCCGCGGGCGACGGCGGATTGCTGGCGATCGTCGAACGGCGCAACGACGGTCCGGGGGACGTCGGCAATCACGACATTGTGCTCAAGCGGAGCGGTGACCTCGGTCGCACGTGGAGCGAGGAACAACTCGTCCTCGACGACGAGAATCGCACCTGCACCGATCTCACGGTGGCACGCGACGCGACGACCGACCGACTGTGGGTCTTCTTCTTGCGCGACAAGAAGCAGTTTGCCCATATGACGAGCGACGACCATGGCCGCACTTGGCAAGGGCCGACGGTTATTCACGATCAAGTCGTTCGGCCGGAATGGGACCAATTGCAAAGCAAGGAAACGCGCGAAGACGGGCCTGTGAAACCTCGCGGTCGTGCGGTGGCCTGGGAACACGGTTGGGCGCAGCGTTACGGCGTCGGGCCGGGTAACGGCGTCGTGCAGTTTCGCAGCGGCAAATTTCAAAGCCGACTGCTTGTGCCGGCCCGGCATCGCGAGGATATCGGCGGCGGCAAGCTTCGCAGCTTCACGCATTGCTTCTATAGCGACGATCACGGCGGTTCGTGGAAGCTTGGCGGCACGCTCGGTCTGCACACGAGCGAATGCCAGTTTGTGGAACTTGCCGACGGCCGCGTGATGGCCGTCTGCCGCAACGAGAGCAATACGGATGCTCCCGACAATCTGCGCCACTTGGTTTGCTACACGTCCGACGGCGGCGTGACTTGGACGTCGCCGCGACGGGCTGAAGAGTTGATCACCCCGCGCTGTCACGGCTCCGTCGAACGGCTTTCGACGGTCGAAGACGGCGGCAAGAACCGACTGCTGTTCTCAAGCCCCGCCGTGCCGTTTCGGCAGCCTGAACATCCTTATGGCCGGTATAACCTGACGATCCGGCTGAGCTACGACGAAGGAGAGACATGGTCGGCCGGTCGGACGGTCTGGCCGCATCCCGCATCGTATTCCGACATGGCCGTACTGCCCGACGGCACGATCGGCTACATCTACGAGCGCGGCGACAAAGGCACGACGCACTATTGGGACGAACTGCACTTCGCGCGTTTCAATCTGGAGTGGCTGACGTTCGGTCGTGATAGTTTGGGCACTCGTCATACTGCCGCGAAGCCCGAGCTTGGTGCCGATCCACAGGTCGCCGCTCCGGCTTCCGAAACTAAAACCGAATATCCGCCGACCGTCGATCTTTCAGGCGATAAGTCTCGGCAAACGGTCATCGCTCAAGGGACGTCGAAGGTCTATCAAGGTCATCCGACGACGCTGCTCCTGCCTGACGGCAAAACGATGTTTTGCACTTGGACGTACGGACACGGCGGCGGCTGTGGCTCGCTTAAACGCAGCGATGACGCCGGCCGTACCTGGAGCGAGTTGCTGTCGGTACCCGAGAATTGGACGACGGTGAAAAACTGTCCGAGCTTGTATCGCTTGAGCGATCCTCAGGGACAAGCACGTTTGTTCGTCTTCGCCGGCCAAGGCCCTGACGGCACGATGCACTCGTCTCACTCGCTTGATGACGGCCGTACGTGGACGCCCATGGCGTCCAACGGCCTGAAATCGGTGATGCCGTTTTGTACGATCGTGCCGATCGATGGCGGTCGGCGATTGCTGGGGCTGACGAACATTCGTCGCCCGGGCGATACCAAAGATCCACGGTCGAACGTCGTGGCGCAAAGCACCTCAAGCGACGGCGGTCTCACGTGGAAACCGTGGCGAATCATCCTCGATCTGCCGGAACTTAAACCCTGCGAACCGGCGCTCGTGCGTTCGCCCGACGGGAAGCAATTGCTCTGCCTGCTGCGCGAAAACGTGAAGCGACTCGCCCTCTATTTGACGAGTAGCGACGAGGGGAAAACCTGGAGTCCGCCGGCCTTTTTGCCGCCGGGGCTTTGGGGCGATAGGCACATGGTCGCCCAAACAAACGACGGTCGTCTCGTCGTTTGCTTTCGCGATACCGGCGCGGGCAGCCCGACGCGAGATCATTTCGTTGCGTGGGTCGGCCGGTATGAAGACATCGTTAACGGCGGTGATGCTGAGTACCGCGTCAAACTTCTTCACAGTCACGCCGGCCGCGATTGCGGATATCCGGGCCTCGAAGTTTTGCCCGACGGCGAGCTAGTGGCGACGACGTACGTCAAACTCAACGCGGGGGCAGAAAAGCAATCGGTCGTCGCCGTACGGTTTCGTTTAGACGAGACCGACCGTTTGGCGAAAGCGGTCTCCGCAAAGTAGTGCCGATTGTAAAGACCAAGCCTGCAACGGCTTCATTCTGATAACGCTGAAGGAACGTTATGAATCGTCGACTCACTCTCGCCGTGGCGCTGGGGATGGCTGCAATCGTTGCGGGCCACGGCCGAGCCGCGGAGCCGGTCATGGAAGCCGACGTTTGTATTTACGGCGGCACATCGGGCGGCGTTGTTGCGGCCGTGCAAGTCGCACGGATGGGTAAAAGCGTGGTGCTGTTGGAGCCCGGTCGTCATCTCGGCGGCATGACCTCCGGCGGATTGAGCGCGGTGGATATCGGCGATCCACGCTCCGTCGGCGGATTGGCGCGAGAATACTTCACGCGGCTGGTCAAACGCTACGGTAAGGAGCTGGCTTGGGACAAGCCGTTCATCAATAAGGCCGGGGGACCCGCGACCGGCGGGGCGTATTCCATCGAACCGCACGCCGCCGAAGCCGTGTTCGATGAAATGGCGACCGAAGCCAAGGTTCGCGTCGTGCGCGAGGCGAAGCTCGCGAAAGTCACCAAGACGGGCTTGCGAATCACCGAACTGACCACGACCGACGGCCGGACGATTCGCGCCAAGATTTTTATCGATACGACATACGAAGGCGACTTGCTGGCGGCCGCCGGAGTGAGTCACACGGTGACGCGCGAGGGGAACGCCAAGTACGGCGAACGCTACAACGGCATCTACTACGACGAAAAGTATCGTCCGCGTCTTGGGCATCTTACGCCCGGCCCGAGCGGGCGCGTAAAGGGAGGGCAAGGAGTGTGGGATCGCGATCTGCCGCTCGATCCCTACGTCGTGCCGGGCGATCCGTCGAGCGGTTTGTTGCCGCTGATCAATGCCGGCGAACCGGGCACGCCCGGCGATCCCGCACCCGGCGTGCAGGCCTACTGCTATCGACTGTGCTTGACGACGGCCGCCGACCGGTTGCCGATTACGCCGCCGGCCGACTACGACCCGAAGCGATATGAAATCGTGGCGCGTTTCATCGCCGGCTGCCAAGCCATGGGAGACGACGTCGATCTGAGGTGGTTCTCGAAATACGACCCGTTGCCGAACGAGAAGTGGGACTTCAACACGGCGACGTTCGGCGGCAACTTGCCGGGCATGAATTGGGATTGGCCTGAGGCGGGGCATGAGCGACGAGCCGAGTTGGCGAAGCTGCACGAAGACTGTCATCGCGGCCTCTTGCACTTTCTGGCGAACGACGAGCGCGTGCCGAGCAAAGTTCGCGAAGAGATGCGACGGTTCGGCCTGCCTCGCGATGAATTCCAAGACAACGGCGGCTGGCCGCATCAACTCTACATCCGTGAAGGCAGGCGGATGATCGCAGACCTCGTGCTGACCGAGCATCACACGTTTGGTCGCACGATTGCCGAGAAGCCGATCTCGCTCGGATCCTACGGCACGGACACGCATGAGATTCGCCGCATCGTGAAAGACGGCGTCGTCATTCGCGAAGGCAAAACGGCGGGAGGTCGCGACGGCGCTCCGCCGTACGGCATCGGGTACGCAGCCATAACGCCCAAAGCGGCCGAGTGTGAGAATCTTTTTGTGACATTCGCTCTATCGGCCAGTCATACGGCCTTCAGCAGTATTCGCATGGAGCCGGTGTTCATGGCGAGCAGCCAATCGGCGGCCACCGCGGCTTGCCAAGCGATCGATGCCGGCGTGTCTGTGCAAAAGATCGACTATGTCAGGTTGCGCGAACGCCTCTTGGCCGACGGACAAGTGCTCGAGTGGAAACACGGAACTGGCGGCGCTCACTAGGGAGATTGTGATGACGATGACTTGCCTTAGAACAGTCGCCGCAGTTTGTGTGGCGGCGATTTTCGCGCCGGCGTCCGACTTGGGCGCGGCGGAGAAATTGAAATCGGCGTCGATCGCCGATGTCGACGGTAGGCAGTTCGACGTGGTCGTGATGGGGGGCACGCCGGCCGGGGTCGCTTGTGCCGTGCGGGCCGCGCGCGAAGGGTGCCGAGTTCTGCTCGTGCAGCACAATCACCATCTCGGCGGCATGATGACCAACGGACTCATGCAGTGGGACGCCCTCTACGGCGGTCCGCGAGCGCCGCTCTTCAGCGAATTGCTCTCCAACATCGAAGAACACTACCGAAAGACTTATGGCGCCGAGTCACGCGATTTTGAAGTCGCTCGCTACACTCAGGAGCATTATCCGATCGGTTGGGTCGAGCCGAACGTCGCCGAGCGTGAGTTCGGCCGACTGGTTGCGGGGGAAGCGAACATCACGACGCTGCTCGGTTGCTATCCGGCGGCCGTCGATCGTGACGGCGCGATTTTGAAGGGCGTGACGTTTCAAGAGTTGGAGGGTAATGGTAAGGCAATCGTCGAGGCGGAGACTTTCGTCGATGCCATGTACGAAGGTGACTTAATGGCGTTGGCGAAGGTCAAGTATCGAGTCGGTCGTGAAGCACGCGAGGAGTACGGAGAACCGCACGCCGGCAAAGTGTTTACGAACATCGACAAGGGGCGAGCACCGACTGCCGCCGTCGAAGGCAAACTCAATATTCGCGCCTACGGGCAGAAGCAAGGTTCGATCGATCCGCAGAGCCCGTTCACTGCCGACGGCGCCGTGCAGGCGTACAACATGCGGATGTGCGTAACGAGTGATCCCGCGAACCGCGTCATGCTCAAGGAGCCGCCGCCGGGTTACGACCGGAACGAATACGTGAATTACGAGCGGAAGGCGATCGCCACGAACGGCGGGCCGAACCAAAAGTCGCACATGAACAGCCCGATCTTGCCGGGAGAGAATCATGCTTATCCCGAGGCCGATTGGCCGACTCGCGACAAGATCACGAAGCGGCATTTGAACTTTGCGCTCGGCCTCGTTTGGTTTTTGCAGAACGACGAAAGCGTCAGCGAGAAGCTCGAGAAGGATTTCGTCGCTGGGGATTGCCGAAGGACGAGTTCACCGACAACGGCCATGTGCCGTATGAGATGTATGTGCGCGAGACGCGGCGGCTTGTGGGTCGGCACGTATACACCGAGCACGACAATTCTTTGGCGAAGAACTACGGACGAACGCCGATCCACGGCGACTCGGTCGCCGTCACCGATTGGTATATGGACTCGCACTCCTGCACGACGGAGACGCGGCCCGGCTATAAGTACGACGGCAAATTGATCCTCACTGAAGAGTCTCGCCCGGGACAGATTCCGTATCAGGCGTTGTTGCCGCAGGACGTAGATAATTTGCTCGTGCCGCTTTGCATGTCGACCACGCATATTGCTTGGGGCGCCGTGCGACTGGAGCCGGTGTGGATGCAAACCGGAGAAGCGGCCGGTTTTGCCGCGGCACTAGCTCATGAGAAGAAAACTTCGCCGGGAAAACTTTCGGGCGACGAGCTCACGCGGCTGCTTTGCGAGCGACGGCAACTCGTGAGCTTCTTCAACGACTTTGCGACGTCGGCGAGTGAAGAGTGGGTGCCCGCCGTGCAGTATCTCGGCACGAAGGGCTTCTTTGCCGACTATGATGCGAAGCCGAACGAGCCGATGAGCGTCGATTTGGCACTGCTTTGGTGGTCAGGCTTTGAATCGCTTCGCAAGGACAATCACGACGCCGATGCACTGGCGACTCGGATCGGCAAGCTGCCCGTGAAAGGCGACGGTAGCTTCGTAACGGCGAATGCGTTTGCGAAGAAGCTCGAGTTACGAAATCCTGATGCGTTCGACGCGAAACAACCGCTGACCCGCGGCGCGGCGGCACTGATGATCTACGACGCGCTAGGCAAGAAGTAACAGACCGAACGTCCTCAGCTACTTCAGAATGCTGAGCGTCGGCAGCGGTCGCGTGACGCGGACCGTGTCACGCAGTTGCTTGGCCAACGCCTTGACCACGGCTTCGAAGTGCGGGGCCGTGTCGGCGTTGTTGAAGTTGTCGGCGATCTTGCCCTCGTCGCCGTTCTTGCGAATGGCGATATTGATCGGCACTTCTCCGAGGAACGGCACTTTCAACTCGGCCGCTTTGCACTGCGCCGCCGCTGCCGAAGATGTCGTACCGCTTGCCGTTGTCGGGACAGAGGAAGTAGCTCATGTTTTCCACCATCCCGAGCACCGGGATGTTGACGCGACGAAACATGGCGACTGCCTTCACCGCGTCCAACAGCGCCACGTCTTGCGGCGTGCAGACGACCACGGCCCCGGTAAGCGGCAGGATTTGCGAGAGCGAAAGCGCGATGTCGCCGGTGCCCGGCGGCATGTCGATAATCAAGTAATCGAGCGGGCCCCAAGCCGTATCGCGGAGCATCTGATGAATCGCGCCGTGCAACATCGGGCCTCGCAAGATCACGGGCTGATCGGGCTCGACCATGAAGCCGATCGACATGACTTTTAGGCCTTCGAGCTCGTGCGGCTGAATCTTTCGTTCTTCGGTAAGTTCCGCTTTGCCGCGGAGACCGAGCAAGTGTGGAATGCTCGGGCCGTAGATGTCGGCGTCGAGCAGGCCGACTTTGCAACCGGCGCGAAGCAGTCCGTAGGCGATGCCCGAAGCGATCGTGCTCTTGCCCACGCCGCCTTTGCCGCTGCCGACGGCGATGACCGATTTGGCCATCAAGCCGATTTCGCCCAACGGGAGCGGCGGCCGCGAGTGCTCGGCTGCGCGAACTTCCACGCGTCCGAGCGAAGGCAGCTTCGAACGGAGGCGTTGTTCGAGTTCTTGAGCCGTTTCGTCGCGGAGCGGCGCCGAGTGTGACGTGAGAGCGAGCGTCAGCGAGACGTCGTTGCCGGAAACGGCGACGTCGCGGACTTGTTCTTGTTGCGCCGCATTGCGGCCGGTTTCCGGATCTTGGAAATCGGCCAAAGCGGCCAGAACGTCGGCGGAGGTAATCGCAGGCATGGGCGTTGGAGAAATCGTCGGGTTAGGTGACAGGTCGCCAGGGGAACGAAGCCCGCAAGCGAACGGTGATCGGCATCTCTTCGTCGTGTACGGCGGTCAATTCGGCGTGTCGCGAAACGTAGCGGCGGAAGACTTCCACGAGCGGACCGAGTTCTCGCGGTGAAGCGACGTACGCGATCGCTCCGGCTTCGCGAAATGCCGCTTCGGCGTCGGCCGATAACCCGGCGCCGACGACGATTCGCGGAACACGCGGTCGGCGGCTAAGGTGCGCCGTCAGTAGGTCGAGCACCGCACCGAAGTTCGTCGAATCGGCTTCGACGACCAGCGGCGCAAACGCGGATTCGCTCGTCGCGTCGACTTCAAATCGGCGGCGGCATTCGACGAACGACCGTGTTTCGACGATTCGCGGCCGACCGTCGACGGCGGTTCGCAACAAGTTCGCTCGAATCGCGGCGGCCCAGAGGCCGGTGCGTTCGCAAACCAGCAGCGGCGGCAACGGAATCATCGAAGGGCCGACACGATTCATCGCTTTCACGACTGACGAGCTTCGCATTGTAGCGCGCCGTACGACGGCCGAATAGGGCCGTACGACGCGGCGAAGACGGTCATTTTCCGTCGTTACTGTCCTGCGAATCGCCGGCTTCGGCATTGGAATCGATTTCCTCGAACACGACCGGTCCGGCGTCGAGGCCGAGCTGAAGCATGCGACGATAGAGTCGAGGGCGCGAGAGGCCGAGCAGCCGCGCGGCCGTGGTTTTGTTTCCTTTAGAGGCGGCGACGGCTCGCTCGATAAGTTCACGCTCGATTTCACCGAGGAAGCGGTCGAGGTCGATTGTCTCCGGTTCGATCGGAGCGTGCCGACGCGCGTCGGCGGCATAGACCAGACGCGTCGGAAGCGCTTCCGCGGTAATATGCGGACCGTCGGCCCGGCCGTATGCCGCGCGAACGACGTCGGCCAGTTCTGCGACATCGCCGGGCCAGGCGTAGGCCGCCAAACAATCGAGGGCTTCGGAGGTGAAGCCGGCAATTTGTCGCGGTCCGGCGGTGTTGAGTTCTTCGACGAAGTGCTGCGCCAACGGAGCGACGTCTTCCGGTCGCGACGCCAACGGCGGGACTTCAATCACCAGCACGCTGAGCCAAGCTGCGAGGTCGGCGCGAAAGCCGCCGGATTCGGCGAGCCGTTCGAGTGCGGTGCGACTCGTCGTAATGATGCGAAGCGGCAACTCAACGAGTTTGAGAAATCCGGCCAGTTCCGTTTGAGCGTCCGGCGGCATGCGATCGACGTCGGTGAGCAAGAGCGTGCCGGCCGTCGATCGGCCGGCGCTGCGCCGTGCGGACCATGCCGCGAATTGTGCTCTGCAAAAGTTCGGCCCCGAGTACGGCCGAATCGAGAGGCACGAGCGGCAAAGATGCGGATTCGGCTGCAGGGCGACGCTCGGCCGTGCCGCGGGGCGTGAAATGACTAACGGCACGGGCGATGCGCGAACGTCCTGCGCAAACGGGGCCGATGATGGAAAGCACGGCAGACGATTGCCCAGCAACTTCGATTTGTGCGCGGATGCGCTGCATGCACGGTCCGACGCCGACGAGACGATCAGCGGAGTAGCGCGAGGCGGCGTCACGACGGATGCGGGCGATCTCCGCATGGAGACGCGACGCTTCCGTCTCCTTTGCAGAGCGGAGCACGGCTTCGCGATTCGCCGCAGCTTCCGAAAGGACGTAACCGAAGACGGCTGCGACATCGCCGGAAGACGTCGTCCACGGCAAGAAGAGAACTTTGCGCGGCGGTCCGGCGTCCGGCGGCGGCACGACTTCGGCATACTCGGGGGTGCCCATGAACGTGCTCGGCGGCGGGCAGAGAGCATCCGCCTGGGAAACGGTGCGTCCGTCGCGCCGGATGGTGCGGCGTAGCGGCATTCGCGACCGAGTAAGTCGGCAGATTGGCAGGACAACCAGCGGGCGCAGGCTTCGTTTAGGTAGACGAGCTTGCGACGGTCATCGACCACGTACACCGGGTCGGCGACGGCGGCCAACAGGCGATCGAGTTCTTTAAGTCCGGGGCGCGGCGGCATGTCTCAAGTTTACGGCCGGACGACGCCGCGTCGACAGCGCAGGTCGAGAATCGTCGCCGAACCCGGGCCGGCAAAATCAGCGCGTCGCGACGACTTGAGTCGTCGGTTGGCCGGCAGTTGCCGGAGCCGCGGCATGCTCCACAGCGGCGATCGAGGAGCGGGCCGATTCCGCGGCGGCGTGAGCCTTCTCGCCGAGCTTACTCGGAGCAAGGCCGACGCCGACGACCAGTAGAGCGGCGACGAAAGCGGCGAACCGTGCGCCGTTGCCTCCGGTGCCAGCGGCGGTCGAGGTCGTGGATTCGCCGAAGTACATCGTGCCGATGATCCGCAGGTAGTACGCGGCGGAAACGGCGGCGTTCAGCACGCCGACGATTGCCAAGACCAAGAACCACGGAGCGAGCGGCACTTTGTCGGCGTCGGAGGTCGTCGCGAGATCGATTGCCCCGGAGAAGAGTTCAAATTTACCCCAGAAACCGGCGAGCGGCGGCAAGCCGGTGAGGCTGAACATGAACACGGAAATCGCCAGCGCGACGGCCGGGAATTTCTTGGCGATGCCGGAGATGTCGTCGAGCGTGTCGACCTGACGATCGCGGCTGCCGAGATAGGCGAAGGCGGCGAAAGTGCCGGCCGTCGCCAGCGAATACACGGCGACGTAGAAGATCGCGGCGCCGAGACCGTCGACGTCTTTGATATCGGCCTTCGAAGCGGCGAAATCAACGGCCAAGCCGATGAGCATGTATCCGGCGTGTGCAATGGACGAATAGGCGAGCATTCGGCGAAGGTTCGTTTGCCAGAGCGCCGTGACGTTGCCGAGCGTCATTGTGATGAGTGCGAGAATCATGGCCACGCGGAGGCCGACGTCTTGGCGCCGGGCATGGCCAAGGAAACGATGCGTACCAAGGCGGCGATGCCCGCAATCTTCGGCAATACGGCCAACAGCCCTGCATTCGCATGCGTGGTGCCTTGGTAAACGTCCGGAGCATAGAAGTGAAACGGCACTGCGGCGATCTTGAAGCCGAGGCCGGCGAACACCAGCACCATGGCCAATTGCGCATAAAGGGACGCACCACCGATTCCGGAGAGCGTCTTGGCGATGCCGGCCTGAATCAGGTCCAGCCGTGTGGAGCCGCCGACGCCGTATAAGTAGCTGAACCCGTAGAGCGTGACGGCTGAGGACAAGACGCTGAGAAAGAAGTACTTGGCCGACGATTCGGCGCTCGCGCCGTCGCTCCGGCCGAGATAGAGCAGTACGTACGTCGGGATGGAGATGAGCTCCAAGCCGAGGAAGATGAGCGTAAGTTCGCCGCGCCACCGACGAGCATCAGGCCTGCGATCGCCATCATCACCGTGCCGACATATTCCGGCACGAGCGATTCGTTCTGAGGTCGTGCAGCAACGAGAACGAAGATCGCGCCGACCATGAGAGCCAAGCCGCGAATGAATTGTCCGAGCGCATCGGCGGCCAGCGGACCCGCATGCCCGGCCTGCGCGACGGCGGCGAGCGTGTCTTTTTGTCCGGCCAGCACGAAGCCGGCCACGAGCATGCCCAGTAGGCCGACGGAGCCCCAAAAGGACTTGCCGGGCAGAAAAGCCCCGGCGACGTAGATGAACGTCGCCGTGAGGACGACGATCAGTTCAGGCGTTAAGACGGAAATCGTTGCGGTCGACACGAACTCACTCCGAAGGCTGCGCGGCGGATTCCGAAGCGTTGACCGAAGCCAGCGCAGGTGCGGCGGCAGCCGTCGTCTCGGAACCGGGCCAAGTGTGCGAGGCGTAAGCGGCTTCAACGACGCGGGAGACATTGTTGATGTCGGCCTGCATCGGAGCCAGGAAAGTTTGCGGCTTGATGCCGATCCAGAAGACGAGCACGACGAGCGGGGCTAAGGCCCAGAACTCGCGAGCGTTCATGTCGCGGACCGACGACGGCGGAAGCTCGACTTGGCCGTGGCCGTGATCGTCGTGACCATGCGCGTCATGCCCGTGACCGGCATGCGAATGGGCGTCCTGTAAGTGACCGTGGGCGGCGGCCGCATGTCCGTGTGTTCCGTGATCGGCCGGTTCTTTGAGCGGGCCGAAGAAGACGCGTTGGTAGAGCCAAAGCATGTACCAAGCGCCAAGCACCACGCCGAACACGGCGAGCACGGCGATCGCCGTCCATTGCCATTGATAGAAAGCGGGGGCTTGAGCGTAGCCTCGCTGAAACGCACCGAGCAGGATCATGAACTCGCCGGCGAAGCCGTTCATGCCCGGCAGGCCGATGCTGGAGAAGGTGAAGAGCAGCATGAAGAGCGACAACAGCGGAATGCGGCGCCGAGACCACCGAGATCGCGAATTTCGCGGGTGTGGTAGCGCTCGTAGATCATGCCGAACGTGGCGAACAAGCCGCCGGTGCTGATGCCGTGGTTGATCATTTGCAGCACGCCGCCTTGCATGCCGAGACGGTTCAGCGCGAATAGGCCGAGCATGCAGTAGCCCAAGTGGCTTACCGACGAGTAGGCGATGAGACGTTTAACGTCGCTTTGCGCCAAGGCCACGAGCGCACCGTAAATGATGCCGCCGGCGGAGAGCCAGAGTATCCACGGCATGCAGGTTACGGTGGCGACGGGGAGCATCGCCATGTTGAAGCGGAGAAAGCCGTAGGTGCCGATCTTCAGCAGGATGCCTGCTAGCAACACGGAGCCGGCGGTGGGAGCTTGCACGTGAGCCAGCGGCAACCACGTGTGAAACGGAAACAAAGGCACTTTCACGGCGAAGCCGGCGAAAAGCGCTAGGAAGATCCAAAGTTGTTCCGTGTCCGTCAGCGGGTACTTGGCGAGACCTGCCGTAATGGCGGGGATGTTGAACGTCAGACCCGACTCGGGATTGTGCTGAGCGTGCAGGATAATGATCGCCAGCATGCCGAGAAACGTCAGCATGCTGCCGGCCAGCGTGAAGAGGAAGAATTTCACCGCTGCGTAGCGGCGCTGTTCGCTTCCCCAGATACCGATCAAGAAGAAGAGCGGGATGAGTGTGAACTCGAAGAATACGTAAAACAGCAGCACGTCGCGGGCGGCGAATACGCCGAGCATGCCGGACTCGAGAATGAGCAACATCGAGTAAAACAGCGGCGCGCGTTCTTCGATGGCTTCCCAACTTACGAGAATCGCCGTGACGCTCAGCAGCGCGCTGAGGGCGAACATCCACAGGCCGAGACCGTCGAGACCGAGATTGAAGCGGACGTCGACTGAAGACGTAACGAACCAGGGAGCGTCGAACGACGGCGACTTCATGGGCCAGTACGCACTTGGCGGCCCAATAGAGCGTGACGAGCGACGTCGCGAGCGCGAGCCAGCGAGCGACGACGCGGCTTCCGTCAGATAAGGCCCAGATGAGCCCGACCCCGACGAGAGGCAGCAAAATGGCGACGACCAGAGCGTTCACGAAGTCTTCTTTCTAATGGCCGGCTGTTTCTAGTTGTTCCCAAAGACGGTCGCGAGGCGGAGCGAGCCGAGCAACACGAGCATGCCGAGCACCATGGCCAGGGCGTAAAACTGCACCATGCCCGTTTGCAGCGAGCGGAGCAGCGAGCCGACCGAGCGCGGCACCCAACCGCAGAAATTCACGAAGGCGTCGATTACGTAGCGATCGACCAAGTAACTGAGGGCCGCGAGTCCGCGGAGCGGAAGCACGAACAAGGCTTGGTAGATTTCGTCGATGTAGAACTTATTAAGCGAGAGCTTGTAGCCCCACAGGCCGCGACGCGTGCTCGTGAACTCGGCGACTTGCTCGGCCTCGGTCTTCTTGCCGAGGTACATGAACGCGGCCAAGCCGATTCCGGCCAAGGCGACGATCGTGCTCAGCGCCGCGACATCGAAGTGCATTGCCAGGCCCTTGTGTTCGAGCAAGAGCGGAGCGGCCGTGCTCCACACCGTGCCGGTGGTCAGGGACGGCGTGTGCCAGAGCAAAGCGTAACCGTGCGAGAATTCACCGATGAGGCCGACCAGCGTCGCACAGACGGCGAGAACCGCCAGCGGAACCGTCATGTTTCGCGGCGATTCATGCGGATGATGGGCCTCGGCCGGAGTCTTGAGCGGGCCGAAGAAAGTGAGGAACAATGCGCGGAAGGTGTAGAACGCAGTGAGGAAGGCGGTGAACAAGCCGGAGTAATATAGGATCGCGTAGCCCGAGTGGAACGTCGCTGCGTGATCGTGGGCCTTGTCGTGAACGGCACCGAGGATCATGTCTTTGCTGAAGAAGCCGGCGAACGGTGCAACGCCGGCCAGTGCGAGGCAACCGGCCCAGAACGTCCAGTGCGTCCAAGGCATAATGTGCCGTAGGCCGGAGAAGCGGCGCATGTCGATCACGTGATGCATGGCGTGCATGACGCTGCCTGCGCCGAGGAACAACAGGGCCTTGAAGAAGGCGTGCGTGAACAAATGAAACATCGCGCCGGTGACGCCAGCCAAAGTTCCGGCTCCAAGACCGAGGAACATGTAGCCGAGTTGGCTGACGGTGGAGTACGCCATCACGCGTTTGAGGTCGGTTTGCGTCAGGGCGATGAGGCCGGCCAGCAAAGCCGTGAATCCGCCGACGGCTGCGACCGTGATCAGGGCGACCTCCGAGACGGCGTACAGCGGAGTGCAGCGGGTGACCATGTACACGCCGGCGGTGACCATCGTCGCCGCGTGAATGAGCGCGCTGACGGGCGTGGGGCCTTCCATTGCGTCGGGCAACCAGACGTGAAGCGGAAACTGGGCGCTTTTGCCGCACGCCCCGACGAAGAGCAGCAGCGGAATGGCCGTGCCGACCGCTCCGGCGACATAGGCATTCGCACCCAAGCGTTGAAACCCGAGCACGCCCCGCGAGCCAGGTCTAAGTCGGCGCCGGGCAGGTCGTGAAAGTTGAGCGTGCCGTACGTCAGGAAGATTAAGAAAATGCCGAGCGCGAATCCGAAGTCACCGATACGATTGACCAGAAACGCCTTCTTGCCGGCCGCGGCCGCCTCGGGTTTCTCGAACCAGAAGCCGATCAGCAAATAGCTGCACACGCCCACCGCTTCCCAAAAGACGTAGAGCAGCAAGAAGTTGCTCACGCTGACGAGCATCGTCATGGAGAAGACGAAGAGCGACACGTAGATGAAGAACCGCCAATAGCCGCCGTCGCCGTGCATGTAGCCGGAAGCATAAATCACGACGAGCGTGGCGACGAACGTGACCATCGAGAGCATGATCGACGTCAGCGGATCGGCGCGGAGTCTGATGTCGATCGCAAAGTCTCGCGAGACTCCGTCGACGACTGCGGCGTCTTCCACGAGCACCCAGCTTCCGAGGCCGACCGTACGTTCGAAGCCGCCGACCGTCGTATGTTCGCTCCCTTCGGCGACGAGCGACAACAGCCGCAAGCTCACCAGAAACGCGGCGAACATGCAGACGAGCGCCGGCCAATGGCTGCGCTCTTTGAGCCAGCGTTTGCCGAGAATCGCGGTGACCAACGTCGACGCCAGGGGAAGCGCCGGGATGAGCACCATCAGTTTTTCGATATTATTGAACATTCCGTGTAACGCCGAGAGATACGGCGCAGGCAAGTGTTTTGAACGCTAGACGTGCGTGCGGTGGATCGTTTCTTCTTCGCGGATGTGCGGGTCGATGCCGGCCTGCGTGAGCTTCGGGAATATCTGCTTCGGATCGTCGTCTTCGGGAATCTCCCGATCGACGTAGGCCGGCTGGTTGTCTTCGCGGAGCCGTTGCCAGAGGGCGATGTCGAGATTGCCGCTGCGCTGGAACAGCATTTGGATCAGCGCCAGCGCGATGGCCGCTTCGCAGGCGGCGACGGTGAGGATGAAGATGACGAGCATCTGCCCGCCCCAATCGTTGTGGAAGCGGCCCCAACCGACGAGGCTGACCGACACGCCTTGCAGCATCATTTCAGCGGCGAGGAACATGACGATCATGTTCCGCCGCGACAGGAAGCCGACCAACCCGATGACGAACAGCAGGCCGCCGATCAGCAGGTAGTTTTGCAGCAGATGAACTTCGGAAACGACATGAGGATCAAGCATCGCGGCGTACCTCCTCGGTGACGACGGGCATCCCGGAGGTGCGGCCGTGCGCGACAATTGCTACGGCCCCGACGAGCGCCACCAAGAGCAACGTGCCGGCCACTTCGACGGCCAACAGATGCTTCGTGAAGAGTTCGATGCCGAGCTTTTCCACATGTCCGGCCGCTAGAATGTTGCGGCCTTGAGCATCCTTCGACGACGTGAACGTCACGGCCGCCGGCGAGCTTTCGCTCGTCGTCACCGGGCCGATCGCCGTACCGCGAGCGTCGGTGAAGGCCGTCGCCGCAGTGGTCCACGTGAGGAGGCCGACCATCAACGCTCCCGTCGCTGCCGAAAGTCCAGCTTCCCAGCTCAGCCGATCGTAGAGCGAGTGTCCTTCGGGATTGCAGAGCATGAGCACGAAGAGGAACGTGACCAAGATCGCACCGGCATAGACGACGATGGTCGCCACGCCGAGGAACTGGGCCCCTTGGAAGAAAAATAGTCCGGCCGTGCCCAACAGCGTGAGCGCAAACCAGATGGCGCAGTAAACGGGGCTTTGCATCGTGACGGCGCCGATGGCCGAGACGAGCGTCACCGCCGTCATCATGTAGAAGATCACGTCGCTGACCATGTCGTCGAGCGGCCAGAGCCGAGCGGCGAACAAGCCGAGCGAGACGGTCGTGAGCACCAAGCCGAAGGCTTTGCCGCGTGAACTGCCGCGCGGCAGCAACATCCAGAGGCCGAGACCCAAGAGCAAGCAAGCGACCAGCGCGAGTTTGTCGAGCAAAGTCAGCATCATGGCGAGACTCCCATGACGCGCGACTTCATCGGCTCGGCGTCCTTAGTCTGATCGTAGACGCTGAGCAGTTTTTCTTTGTCGAAGATCATTTCTTCGCGGCTGCGGCCCGTCAGGTCGAACATGCTCGTCAGCTCGACGGCGTCGACCGGGCAAGCTTCTTCGCACATCCCGCAGAAGATGCAACGCAACTCGTCGATCGTGAAGCTTTCACAGTACTTATCGCGATCGGGCCACGGGCTTGGAGCCGCGATGATGTCTATGCAGTGTGCCGGACAGGCCGTGGCGCAGAGGAAGCACGCCACGCACTTCACGCGGCCTTGTTCGTCTTTGTTCAAACGATGCACGCCGCGGTAAATCAGCGGGTTGCCGATTTCCGGACGTTGTTCGGGGAAGCTGACCGTCATCTTCGGGCCGAAGAGGTGCTTGGTCGTAACGGCCAAGCCCTGGATGATGGCGGGCAGATACATCTTGCCCGTCAGCCCCAGCTTCGGCTCTTCGATCCAGCGGACGGAGGGATCGTCCGATTTCATGAAACTTGTCCTGTAGCGGTCGTACGGAGGCCGCGGTTGCGGCGCTCAGCGTCGAGCACGATGGTGTCTTTACGAGCAGAATTGTCCGAATGCAGCGGAGCGAAGATGCCCGCGGCGATCCAAGCCACGAGGGCGATGCCCCACATGGCGAAGGTGATGCCGACGGGCGCCGAATTTCGATTCCAACGCCGGTTGGTATTCGACGATGCAGGCCACGGCGACGAGGTTTACTAGGCCCAGCGGCAGCATGACCTTCCAGGCCAGCGACATGAGCTGATCGAACCGAAACCGGGGCCAACTCCAGCGGATCATCATAAAGAACACGATGATGCCGAAGATCTTCACGTTGAGCACGACGATGCGGGCGATCGCTTGGAACCAAGTGACGTCGGTCGTGCTGCTGCCGGTGAGGCCCCAAAAATGCCAGCCGCCGAGGAACAGAATCACGATCAAGAACGAGGCCGTGATCATGTGCAGGAATTCGGCGATCAAATACATGATCAGCCGCATGCCGGCGTATTCCGTGTGATAGCCGCCGACAAGTTCCTGTTCGGCTTCCGGCAAGTCGAACGGCAAACGGGCGGCTTCGGCGAATGAAGCGACGACGAAGATCACAAACCCAAGCGGCTGCGAGAAGGCGGTCCAAATGCCGCCTGCGGCCTGCATACCGATCACGTCTTCCAGTCGGAGCGAACCGGTCATCAGCACGACGCCGACGATCGCCAAGCCCATGGGCAATTCGTACGCGATAAGCTGTGCGCTCGAACGCAAACCGCCAAGCAAGCTGTATTTGCTGTTGCTCGCCCAACCGCCGAGAATCACCCCGTAAACGGCGATGCTCGAGAGGGCGAAGATGTAGATCATGCCGACGTCGATGCCCGGGGCGACGATAAGCTCGATTTGGTGGGCGACGCCGGGGACGCCGTCTTTCGGCAACACGCTGCCGAACGGAATGACGGCGTAGATCGCCAGCGCCGCGGCCAGGATCGAAATCGGCGCGAGCGTGAAGAGGATCTTGTCGACATGCCGCGGCGTGTGCTCTTCCTTGAAGATAAACTTCAAGCCGTCTGCGAGCGGCTGGCCGAGCCCGAAGAGCTTGATCTTCGTAAACGGCACGCCGACGCGGTTCGGGCCCTTGCGGTCTTGCACCCACGCGGCGATCCATCGTTCCAAGAGAACGAAGTACGCCGCGCCGGTCATCAAACCGCCGACCAGCAGCGCGATCTTAATCAGGGCTTCTATCGAAATGGCGAGCATTGTGTTCGTTAGGCGGACGTCATGCCGGCGACCAGTCGCAACGCGTAATGATCGATAAGGCGATGCGAGCAGAGAAAAAGTGTCTTGGTGTTTGCGGACTTCTTGGCGTTGTTCTCGCTTCGCATTTTCAGCGGAATGACGCCCAAGCCGATCAGCAGAAAACAGACTCCGATAAGTAACGGGATTCCGGTTTCGGCGAGCACGCCGACTTGCTTTGCGTTCATGAACCTACGCTCCGACGGTCGTAGGCGATTTTGAATCGGCCAACTGATTCACGGTCAGATCGAGCCCCGTCGGAGGAATCTCGCCGAGCGCCAAGTGAAACGCCGGAACTTCCGCGGCCAGTTCCGTCAGAACCTTGCGGCCGTTGAAGAGGCCCGGGCGTTCGAGGAGGCGCTAGTACAACTGGCCTTCGGCCCACGCTCCGACCGGCGGGCGAATGGCCCATTTGGCAGATTGCAGCCGGCCCGCGAAGTTGACGTAGGAGCCGTCGCGTTCGGCGAACGAGCCGCCGGGTAATTGATACGTGGCGACGTCCCACAACGGCGACGCGAACATGTCTTGGACGACGAGTAGATCGAGCTTCGCAAACTTGCGAGCGACCGTTTCGTCGTTCCAGTCTTTGATGCGATAACCGCCGGTGACCCAGGCCGCGCGGATCGCGCCTTTATCGATCTCGGCCGTGAGGTCGTCGAAGTTCAGCGTTTTGCCGCCGAAGTGCGAGAGCAACATCTTGATGCCGCGGCGATTCGGAGCCTTTTCGGCGTGGATCGTAAATCCGCCGGGATATTTTTCATCGGCCCCGACGACTTGCACCGGCCCCAACGCCAGTACCGCGCTTGGATCGCACGAACGAATGAACTTGATGAGCAGATACGCTTCTTCCAGCGTGAGATGCGGCGAGATGACCGCCGCCAAGGAACCCGCAGCCTTAAGCTTCGACTTCAACTCCGCCGTCACGGTATTCCATTCGACGATCCCGTGCTTACCGTTTTCCAGGCGACGTGCGCCGACGACCCGATCTTCCGCATGCACGTGGTGATAGCCGTAGCGACCTTCATCGCAGAGCCACCACTTGTTTACGTCCATGTTCTCGCGCGGACGCAGGCGATAAATGCGGTCTTGGTTTTCTTCAATGTGGATGTTGCAGCCGCCCGAGCAGTTGGTGCAGATGCCGTCGTGCGACTTCATGAACCAAACACGCTGCGAATACATGAAGTCTTTGTCGCCGAGCGCGCCGACCGGGCAGAGGTCGACCACGTTGCCCGACATCTTGTTGGCCAGCGGGTAGCCAGGGAAGACGTCGATCTCTTCGTGGCTGCCGCGATGGATGACCATCAGTTCGCTGGTACCGGTGATTTCGCGGGTGAAACGCACGCAGCGAGTGCACATCACGCAACGGTCGACGAATAGCGTGACCGTGTCCCCCATGTCGCGCTTCGGACTGTGGAACGGCTTCAAGTCGGCGCGGCGTTCCTGCTGCCCGTGCTCGAAATAGTAGTCCTGCAGGCGGCATTCGCCGGCTTTGTCGCAGATCGGACAATCAATCGGGTGGTCGATCAGTAGGGCTTCTTCGACCTGAGCCCGGCATTGCTTGACTTTATCGCTGTTGGTGATGAATACCGTGCCGTCTTTGGCGGGCGTTTGGCAGGCCGGCACCACTTTAGGCAACATGGTGATCTTGCCGGTCGCGGGATCTTTCGTCCCTTGTTCGACCAAACACATGCGGCAGCTTGCGACCACGGAAAGGCCCGGATGCCAGCAATAGTGCGGCACGTCGATCCCGCGCGCTCGGCGGCTTGAATGCCGTTGAGTCGCTCGTTATCCGCAACCGGTACTTCGATGCCGTCGACTAAAACCGTTCCCATACGTTCACTAACCACAGAGAGATGGAGCCACAGAGAAGGCGAGCGAACAAACGATCGGTGTCTCGATGCTTGGCCGGACGCAAACTTTGCTTTTCGCTCTTACTCCGTGTCTCTGTGCCTCGGTGGTGAAAATCCGTCTTGTTTCTTAATGGTGACCGGCGCCGGCCAACGCAGGTACCGGTTCCGTGACCATGTAGCCGGTCGGGTTCGTGCGCTTGATGTACTCTTCAAAATCGCCGCGGAACTTACGGATGGCGTTCTTGATCGGCCACGCAGCGCCGTCGCTAAGGCCGCAAATCGTCGTGCCCGGGATGATGCCGATCGAGTCGCCGATTTCCAGCAACAAGTCGAGATCGCGCAAGCGGCCCTTGCCCGCGCGAATCCGTTCGAGCATCGTGAGCGACCAGTGCGTCCCTTCACGACAAGGCGTGCATTGTCCGCAGCTTTCGTGTGCGAAGAAGCGACAGCTGTTGTAGAGGAAGTCGACCATGTTGACGGTTTCGTCCATGACGACGACCGCCGCGGTGCCGAGCCCTAAGCATCCGACCTTGCCCGGACCCGCGAAATCAAGCGGAGTGTCGAACTCCTTCTCCGTCAGCAGTCCCATGCTGATGCCGCCGGGGATGGCGGCCTTGCCTTTGCGGCCTTTCCAAATACCTTCGCCGTATTCGTCGATCAGTTGTCGGCAAGTGATGCCGAGCGGAGCTTCGTAGCAACCCGGCTTATTCACGTGTCCACTGAGGCAATAGAGCTTCGGCCCGTAGCTGCCGGGATCGCGCGGGTTGTTCGGATCGGCCGGAACGCCGATGCTTTTGAACCAATCGGGACCGCGGTCGATGATGTGCGTGACGCAGGCGGCCGTTTCAATGTTGTTCACGACCGTCGGCTTGCGGAACACGCCTTCGATCGCCGGGAACGGCGGCTTAATACGCGGCCAGGCTCGCTTACCTTCGAGGCTTTCGATGAGCCCGGTTTCTTCGCCGCAGATGTAAGCCGCGGCGCCGACGTGAATGAAAACGTCGAGCGAAAATTGCGTCCCGAGAATGTTCTTGCCGAGCAAGCCGGCGGCGTAGCATTCGTCGATAGCCGACTGCAGTCGCTTACGCGAGAGCGGATACTCGACGCGAATATAGAGGTACGCTGTGATCGCTTTCGTGGCGTAGCAACTCAGGATAATGCCTTCGATGACCTGATGCGGATCGAGTTCCATCAGGTATCGGTTGTTGAACGTCCCCGGCTCGCTCTCGTCGGCGTTGATGCACATGTAGATCGGGCCGGGATGGTTCTTGGGCAAGAACGTCCACTTGAGCCCGGTCGGAAAGCCTGCGCCGCCGCGACCACGAAGGTTGCTTGCTTTGACGGTGTCGGTAACTTGATCCGGCGTCATTTCTTTAAGCGCTTTGCGAAGCGCGCGATAGCCGCCGCCGGCTTCGTACACCTTCAAGGTGTGCGAGTCGGGCTTCTGCATGTTGGCCATCAAGACCGGTTCAAACTTCGGCACGGTCGTCGTTCCTTATCATCGCGCCGTAGCGCGTCGCAACGTCACTACTTGTACTTCTCAAGCATCGCTTCGGCCTTCTCGTGCGTGACGTCCGCCACGAGATCATCCCCTTCCAAGACGCACGGGGCCATTTCGCAGGCGCCGAGGCATTCGCCGAATTCAATCGTTAGTTTGCCGTTGGTCGAGCATTCGCCCGGCTTCAAGCCGGCCTTGTGGCACATGTGCTCGAGCAGTTCGTCGGAGCCGCGCAAGAAGCAGGCGACCGAGCGGCAAACCCAAGCTCGCACTTCGCCGTGCGGCTTGTCTTGTTTGAAGTAGCCGTAGAAGCTGAGCGTGTCTTGAACTTGGGCCGGCGCGAGGCCGAGGATTTCCGCAATTTCCACCACGGCCTGCAGCGGCACGTAGCGCAACCGGTCGTTGACGATGTGCAACGCCGGCAGCGTCACCGCCTGCTTCGACGGGTAGCGCGGAATATAGGCCTTGATGGCCTCGACCATTTCGTCGGTGAGGATGCGTTCGCCCGTGGACATAATTTACCGATCAAGCTCCGCGGCAATAATGTTCAAGCTTCCGAGCACGGCGACGACGTCGCTGAGCGTATGCCCGCGAATCAGGTGCGGGAACATGGCAAAGTGGATGTACGACGGCGGCCGGCAACGGGCGCGATACGCCACGTCGGTTCCGTCGCCCACCAAGTAAAAACCGAGTTCGCCGTTCGGCGACTTCGATCGCCGCGTACGATTCTTCTTGCGGCGTTTCGAACCCGCGATTCGTCATCGCCAATTCGAAGTGGTTGATCGTTCCTTCGATGGTGAGATACACCATCTTCTTCGACGGCATCGTCGTTCGTTCGTCGAGCGATAGGTTGATCGGGCCGGCCGGAATGTTTTCCACGGCCTGCGTAATGATCTTCAGGCTTTCCCGCATTTCGGCCTGCCGCACGAGGTAGCGAGCGAAGCAATCGCCCGCTTTGGCGCACGGCACGCCGAAATCAAAATCGGTGTACGCCAGATACGGCTCGTCCTTCCTCAAGTCGCGCGTGATGCCCGAGGCTCGGGCGAGCGGGCCCGTGGCGCTTCGCGACAAGGCTTCTTCACGCGTGAGAATGCCCACTCCCTTGGTGCGATCGACGAAGATTCGGTTGCGGTTCAGCAATCGCTCCATGTCGTCGAGCACTTTGGGGAACGTCTGGATGAACTTGCGAATCTTCTCGATCACCAGCGGAGTGACGTCCTGAGTCAGTCCGCCCGTGCGTGTGTAGCTGTTCGTGAAGCGTGCGCCGCAAAGCGTTTCGAAGATATCGTAGATATCTTCGCGCTTGTTGAACGCGTAGAGGAAGAAGGTAAATGCGCCGCTGTCCAGGCCGACGGCGCCGTTGCAAAGCAAGTGGTCGCTGATGCGGGCCAACTCGCAAATGATCGTGCGGATGTATTTGCAGCGCGGCGTAATTTCGATGCCGAGCAGTTTTTCGACGGCCGTGTGCCACGCCACGTTGTTGGCCATCGGCGAGATGTAGTTCATCCGGTCGGTGACTGTAACGTACTGGTTGTAATCCAGCGACTCGCCGATCTTTTCGAAACCCGAATGCAGGTAGCCGATGTCGGGCATGGCGTCGACCACGCGCTCGCCTTCGAGCTTCATGACGATGCGCAACGTCGTGTGCGTGGCCGGATGCTGCGGACCGAAGTTCAAGGTCCACAGGTAGTCCTGTTGCTCGTCGTGAGCAATGTCCTGCGTGCGGATGTTCGAGGCGGCCAGTGCCATGAATGCGATGCTCGGTAAACTCGATATAGCGGGGCGTTGCGACGCTATGCCTGATTGCGCGTGATAACCGGGAAGTTGTGTCGTTCGCCCCGGCCTTGCAGCGGGTAGTCTTTTCGCAGCGGATGAGCCGTAAATTCTTCAGGGCACAGGATGCGGCGATGATCGGGATGCCCGGCGAAGACGATGCCGAACATGTCCCAGACCTCGCGCTCCATCCAATTCGCCCCTTCCCACCAACCGGTGGCGCTCACCACGGTGAGGTCTGGTTCGTCAACGTACGTCCGAAGCGTAATCCGCTCGTTCGTCGTGACGTTCGTCAGCAGGTACACCAAGCCGAAGCGATGTTCGGCGTCGCGATAATTCAAGTAATCGACGCAGGTTACGTCGACGAGCAAGTCGAAACCTCGCGTATCGCGCAACGTCGTGAATGCCTCGGCTAATCGCTCGCGCGGAACGACGACGCGCGTCTGCCCGCGGAACTCGCTCTGGTTGAGCGAGCCGATCGAGAGTTCCAAAGCTCGCAAGGTTTCGGCGCTTGCGACGGGCATGGGCAATCCTGCAAAAACGACCAATTAAACGTCCGGTGAACACTACAGGCCCGCCGACTCCGAAGAGTCGGCTAGGTTCGTGGCAAGTGAGCGGTTAACGGGCCCGCCGTCGCCATGCCGACTGCCGGCCCGACAGGTAACTCGATCAACGCTCGCTTCCGCTGCTGACGTTCCGAAGTGTCAAACTCGCGGCCCGACATCGTCCCCTCGCGCTGGATTTTGTCCTGCAGGTCGATGATGCCTTGAATGAGTTGCTCCGGCCGCGGCGGACAGCCGGGAATGTACAAGTCCACGGGGATGAAGCGGTCGATACCTTGCACGACGGAGTATGTATCGAATACTCCGCCGGTGCTGGCGCACGCTCCCATGGAGATGCACCACTTCGGCTCGTTCATCTGCTGCCAAATGCGCTGCAGCACGGGCAACATTTTCATCACAACGCGGCCGGCGACGATCATCAGATCGCACTGCCGTGGGCTGAAGCGAAACACTTCCGCGCCAAAACGGGCGATATCGTGCTTGCTTGCGCCGGTGGCCATCAGTTCGATGCCGCAACAGGCCGTGGCGAAAGGCATCGGCCACAAGCTGTTCTTGCGGCACCAGCTTGCCAGTTCGTCGAGCTTGCTGACGACGACGTTCTCAGGAAGGTCTACCGCCATCGGAAAATCCCCTTCTTGAGAGCGTACAAAAATCCGACGGCGAACAAGGTGATGAAGAACATCATCACGCCGAACACCACGCCGCGCTCGACAATCAGACCTTGCTGGACGGCCAAGTCGAATCCACGAGCCGGTTGATCGGCCGCGGCGCGTTTGGCCGCAACCGCCCACGGGTACATGAACAGCACTTCGACGTCGAAGACTAAGAACGCAATCGCCACCAAGTGAAAGCGAATGTCAAAACGGCGACGCGTGTCGTGGATCGGGTCCATGCCGCTTTCGTACGGCATTTCTTTCACGGCCGTGTTGCGCGAGGGGCCGAAGATGCGGCCCATCAGCAGCATGGCCACCGACTGAACGGTGGCGATCAGAATGAACAGAAAAATCGGAATCGTGAGTCCGATAGATTGCATAACCACTGCCTATCTAACGATTTGAAACGACGCTCCTCGTCGTCTTTGGCACCGCCGACGCTTCGGCCTGGGCTGACCTTGTGAATCGTTTCACAAGGGGGTGCAAAACAAAAACCCGACCTGCTTCCTGCCGGGCATGACAGCAATGTAGGAATCGTTCCGCAGATGGTCAAGGCAATCCCAACCGCAAGTTGAAAGCTTCGGAAACCTTGCCCCGTCGTAACTTACGACTCCCTCGAACGTGCAGGATTCGACTTCGTCGCCTACGTTTTGTCCGTTGCCCGACGTGCTGTTAGACTACGCTCCTCTCGCCTGCCTCGTGCTCCAAGCTTTCCCGTCGGACGACGGTTGATTGCGGCCATTCCTCCGGCCGAACTCCGTCCCGTTACCTTCCTTTGTAGGGCTTCGCTGCATGCCGCTCGATCTCGTTTCGACGCTCTCCGACCTCATCGCGATTCCGAGCGTCAACCCGATGGGGCGGCCGGTCGAAGGTCCCGAGTATCTGGAGTACCGGGTCACCGAATACCTCGAAGGCCTCTTCAAGCGACAGGGCCTGCGACACAAGATTTATCCGGTTTCGCCGAAACGAGATAACATCCTCATTCGCGTTGACGGAGACCTGCCGTTGCCTGAGCAAGGGGGCCCGCTGGTCTTGATGGAAGCCCATCAAGATACGGTGCCGGTTGAAGGGATGACGATTCCCCCTTGGACGCCGACTGTTCGCGACGGCCGCATCTACGGCCGTGGCTCGTGCGACATCAAAGGGGGCATGACGGCGATGCTCCACGCCATGGTACGGCTGCTTGAGGAGAAGCCTCGCCATCGGCCGACGGTCGTGCTCGCCTGCGTGGTCAATGAAGAGTTCGGCTTTACCGGAGCCACGTCGCTCACGCAACTTTGGAGCGAAGGGAAGCGTGACGACCTCGTGCCCAAACGGCCCGATATCTGCGTGGTTGCCGAACCGACGAGCCTCGATGTCGTCGTCGCTCACAAGGGAACCATGCGTTGGCGCATCCATACGCATGGTCGCGCGGCCCACAGTTCGCAACCGCACTTGGGTGACAATGCCCTCTACAAGATGGCCCGCGTGCTTTTGTGCATTGAGCAATATGCCAAGGAAGTTTGTCCGACGCTCGGTAGTCATCCGCTCGTCGGTCAGGCGACGATGAGCGTCGGCCTGATTCGCGGCGGCATTAGCGTCAACACGGTGCCGGACAGTTCGACGATCGAAATGTGCCGCCGAGTGCTGCCGAACGAGAAGGCCGACGCTGCACGACAGCACTTTATCGATTGGCTGGCAGGCCGCCCCGAGGTCCAATCAATCCTCAAGTCAATCGAGCACGAGCCGCCGTTCATCTCTGGCTACTCGCTGTCCGACGATCGCAACGGTGCGCCGGCTGAGAGGTTGTCGGAAGTGTCCAATCGCATCACCGGTCGCGGCAAACGCATTGGCGTGCCGTACGGAACTGACGCTTCGCGTATCGCCGCGGCCGACGTGCCGTCGGTGGTCTTCGGGCCCGGCAGCATTGACCAAGCTCACACTTGCGACGAATGGCTTCCGCTCGACGAATTGCCCCAGGCCGCAGAAGTGCTCTACGAGTTCTGCCGGACGTGGAGCTAGCGCTAAAATGCACACGAGGTCACCAAACAAATACTAGCCCCGAAGCGCAAGCGAGGGGAATCGGTGACGACACGCTTCGTCGTACTCCCTCGTTCGCGCTTTGGGGCTAGTGTGATCCCCTCGCATCTTTCGCCGACTTCGACGTTTAAAACACGTCGAGTTGGAAATGGTGCCCTTGGTGATAGCGGCGGGCTTGGGGGTATTCGTTTTGCCAGTCGCGGTTGTACACCGGAATCCGCATTTCTTGCGGATAGCGGTAGTACAAGCTCTCGCTGCTCTTGTAGTAGTCTTTCGACCAATAGTTTTGCGGGTAGTACACGTACGGGTAGTGGTAGAACCGCTCCCAAGATTGCGTGTTTTGGGCCTGTCCCCACTGGCGGCCGAACGCGCCGGCTTCGGCTTCGTCGGTCGTTGCGCCGACCGCGGCCAGCGCCAGCGCGGCGCATACGAGCATGCGGCGAATCATCGTGCTCTCCCCTGAAGTGTTCGCTGTGGGCGGGCATGCCGAGGAGCTGCGATCGCGCGAGGCGACCACGCTCGGGCTCGCCGGCTGCATGCACAGCCTGCGCAGTCCGCCGAATTGGTTCTATGAGTACCCATCGGCAGCCGCTACGCCCGGTATTGAGAGAAACACCGGCAACTTCGCTACGACCGGACCTCGGCTTGTCCTTACTAGCGTCTCAGCCCCGCCGCCTAGCGCTCGCTTACTTCGGCATCTTTCCTTCGGCCAACTCGCGATCAAATTCGTCCATCAGCGGCCAGTCGATCGCGCATGTGCCGAAGTCGGCCATGTGCAGATAGCCTTCCAGTCGCGCGATCGTCCGATCGAGCAAGGCGTCGTCTTTGCGGAAGATCGGGCCATGGCTCGGCAGAAGCCAGTCGACATTCGACGCCCGAATGCGCCGCAACGATTGTACGAACGCCTTGATGTCGCTGCCGTGGTGCGCGTCGATCACGCCCACGCAGCCGTCGCGATAGATGTTGTCGCCGGAGATCAGCAAGTTGCCGAGCCGGAACGAGAGCTGACTGTCGGTATGCCCCGGCGTGTGCCAGACTTCGACTTCGAGCGAACCGACCTTGATCCGGTCTCCCTCGACGACGGTCTGCTCGACCTTCGGGATCACCGGCATCGGAATGTGAATCTTCTGCGCGGCAATATCGGAGAACGTCTTGATCGGGTCTCCTTGTACCAGCGTATCGACCGCCAACGGATGCGCGGTCACAGTCGTTCGCAACGCTTGCTTGAGTTTCGCCAGGCCCTGCACATGGTCGACGTCGGCGTGCGTGGCGACGATCGTCTTGCAAGCGCTCAGCGGGAAGTCGAGGCCGCGAATCAAATCGACGATCTCATCGACCGATTCTTCGAAGCCGATGTCGATCAGAATCCACTCGTTTCCATCATAAATTAGGTAGACGTTGCAGCCGAACCGCTCGCCGGCCTGATAGTTGATCTCGATGACCCCAGGAAAAATCGGCTTCCGTTCACGCAAACCCATGATCGCTACCAAATCGAAGTGATGCCAAAACCTGCGGGCTGCGACAATCGAACTCGCCCGTCGAACGAACCGAAGAATTGTAGAAACGCCGCGACGCGATGCCTAGTGTCGCCGGATTTCATCCAAGGAGCCGCGCCGGCGACTTCAAGGTGAAATTTCGTCTCAAAACGTTCTACACTTCCTCCGCCCCCGGCTTGCCGGCCTCCACGACGAACGCTTTCCGCGTCACCAGCGGCGCACCCGGCTTCGTCACAAACGGCAGCGTACGATAAAAGCTGGAAAATTGCTTCGGCGTCAGTTCGCAACTCACGTACCCGCGTTCGGCGTTGAACCATTTCACGAACGGATTCTCCGTCAGCATCTGGTCCGTGTCTTTCCGCTTTTCCGATCCGTCGCCGCTGGAGCTAATAGACGTGCCCACGAACTCCGTCGCCACGACCGGCGATTTCTCGTCGGCGCAGTTGACTTGCAAATCGTTTACCCAGTTGCAGTGAATATCGCCGGTAATCACGACGTTGTTTTGTTCTGGATTCTCGGCGAAATATTCCAGCATCCGCAGTCGGTTGGCCTCGTATCCGGGCCATTGATCCATACTGTAGGCCTTGATGTCACCGACCGTGCGATCAGCCCTCGCCATCATCACTTGCTGCGTGAGGACGTTCCACTTGGCTTCGGAACGGTCGAGCGTTTTGTAGAGCCATTCTTCCTGCGTCTTGCCGAGCAACGTGCCTCGCTTCGAGAGTGCTTCGGCACACGGCGGCTTGTTGCCGTCGCCACAAGGTTGATCTGTCCGATACTGCCGCGTGTCGAGCACGGCGAATTCGGCAAGCCTGCCGAACGAAACGTTGCGATAGAGCCGCATTGATGGCCCGTTCGGAATTTGCCGAGTGCGCAGCGGCATGTGTTCGTAGTATGCGCGATACGCGTTGACGCGTCGCCGCGTGTACATGGCCGTCGTCTCTTCGGGCTTTTCGGAAATCAGCCCGGCGCAGTTGTTGGCGAATTCGTGATCGTCCCACGTCACGATCCACGGGCATTTTGCGTGCATCGCCTGCAGGTGTTCGTCGGTCTTATACTGCGCGTGACGATTGCGGTAGTCGACGAGCAAATCCAAGAGCGGCCCGACGTGCTTACGGACCTGATTTTCTTTGCCCGGATACTCGTAGATGTAGTCGCCGAGATGCGCGACGAGGTCAAGATCTTCCTCGGCCATGTGCTTGTAGGCCGTGAACAGTCCGCTCTCGTAGTGCTGACACGAGGCGAAGGCAAATCGCAGTCGTTCTGGTTGGTTCTCCGGCCTCGGCGCCGTGCGGGCACGGCCGATCGGGCTTAGTTCCTTGGCTCCTTCGAAGCGATAGAAATACCAGCGATTTGGCTCAAGGCCCGGCACCTCCACATGAACCGCATGCGCCAGCTCGGGCGTGGCCACAGCTTTTCCTTCGGCGACGATCTTGGCGAACTTCTCGTCGTCGGCGACCTGCCAGCGAACTTCAACGTTCTCGGTCAGCATGCCGCCCCCTTCGAGCGGCTTCGGCGCGAGACGAGTCCAAATCACGAATCCGTCGGGCGACGGATCGCCGCTGGCGACGCCGAGTTTAAACGGATAGTCGCCGCTGCTGACATTGCGCCGCGCAGCGCCGAAGCGGCCGGCCCGAGCAACGGCCACGCCATCGCCGCGCCGCCGAATTGCAACACACGACGACGACTCCAAGCACGGCCGGGCATGTCCAATCGCAAAGCACACATCGGCGAAAACTCCAGGCGGGGATGCGAGGCGGGAGACCTATAGTTTAAACGATCGGCGGGGGCGGGGAACTTGCGTCCCGCGGCGCAGGATTCGCGGCGAGAAAGTGCCGTTTCCGCCTTAAAATGGCGAAGACCGGAAGCAGCTAAAGCGATCACGTGATGGAGCCAGGACTATCGCCCGCATTCAAAGACGAGCGCCCTTCGAGCTCGTGAAGTTCCACTTCGGCCCGTTTCAATTCGGCGACAGCCGAGACGACCGCTTGTTCGGCTTCGACGATTCGTAGTCGGGCCGTGTTGAGGTCGATGAAATTCGCTGCGCCGGTTTCGCGGAGTTCTTGGAGTTGGGCGAGGCGGTGCCGCCAGGAGTCGAGCTGCTGCTGCGCTTCGACGACTTGTTGGCGGCGAGCGAATACGCCGGTGACCGCGGCACGGATTTCACCGGCGATTTGATTTTCGCGGTTTTGTGAGAGTTCGGCCAATTGCCCTTGGCGTGCGCACGGTTCGCACTTGCTCGAACCTTGGCAGAGCGCATGGAGCCGCAGTGCCGCGAGCTTCGTCTTCAAACCGAGGCCGGCCCCGGAGGAACTGAGCAGCTCCCGGACGGCGTCAAGTCCCGTGGTCGCGCCGCAGCAGGGTAACTCGCGCAGCAATTGCAATTGCGGCCGCGTCGCCACGCCGTAGCCGACTTCGGTCTCGGCGTCGAGTTCCTTGGTCGTGAGCGCAAGCGGTTCGGTCGGCCAGTAGTACGCATCATCCGCGCCCGAGGCCATGCCCAGTAGTCCGCGGAGTTGAGCATTCATTTTCGCGCGGCGGGCGACGAGATCAGCCCGCTTGGAAACGAGCCCGGCGCGTTGTCGCTCGAACTCCGTGCGATCGAACGGCACGCTCAATTCGCCGGCCTTAAGTTCGTCGGCCTTGGCCAGCACGTCGTTGATCAGCGGAGCGCTCGCATCGACGGCGTCGATCCCGGCTTCGACTTCCGCCAAGCCGTAGTAGAGCCGTAGCGCATCGGCCCCGTTTTTGTTTCGCGCTTCGCGAGCGGCGGCGTTTAGCACCTTCACGACGGCGCACCGCGATTTCTGCTCGCACGACTTTAGATCGCCGAGCGCGACCGCGTTCCTTTCGCGATCGAGTAAATTGCCCAGCAGCGAGTGATCGACGGCCAGGCACTGGCATTCCGCAGCCGAGAGCGCGACATACGTTCGTTCGCCTTCGGGAACTTGCGGCATGGCGTCAGCGGGCACTTCGGCGACGATATGCCCGCGTTCAATCGCCGGCAAATCGATCGGAGCGAGCGTCGCGACGGACGACATCGAACAACACTCATGTCGCGCGCAGCCGCCCAGCGTCGTCAACACGACCGAAAAGGTCGCGACGGCGAGTGCGAGAGCCGGCAATGCATGCGATGTTCGAGGCATCCGTTCCTCCGCGCGCAATCAAAGCGCGACGTTTCCCGGGGTGTATCGACTAATCGCCGCGGGAACTTGGAGAAACTTTGCCGATTTTAACGATCTCGGACCGTCCGAGAGTCGGTCGAGCTCGCAGACGTCACTTGGCGTCCGCAGCCGGCTGCTTCTGGTACTTCCACTCGTCGTCGAAGAACCCGGCCGCCACGATCTTGCCCGGCAATTCGTCCGTCGGCGGTTGCGTAATGTCGACGAACGCCCAATCCGGCAGCTTCGGATTTTGCTGCGAGTTCGTGCGGTCGTGGACTTCGCGAAAGGTGAGCCCGCTATTGATGACGACGTACTTCGTCGGATTCGCCGGATTCGGATAGATCAGCACCGGCACGACTTTCGTCGCGTCGAATTCCAGATCGCCGAGGCCCACGACTTTGTCGGTCCAGCGGATCGGCAGCTTGTCGAGCATGGCGGCAATGTGCGGGTTCGACTTCGGCGTTCCCCACAAGACGAGGTTCATGTCGGTCGGCGGCGTTTGGCTCGGCGGCACGGAGAAATGGTCGCCGCGCATCAGCATTCGCCAACGGTTCGTGAAGTGCTCGGCTTCGAACTCGACCCAGCGATCAACGACTGACGGCTCCTTTTGCTGCGCGCATGGACGACGGCGAACGTGTGCGTGAAGGCGTCGTCGATCGGCCCGCAGACATCTTCCGACTTGCGCAATGGAGAACCCGCCGGAGCCGTACGAACCTTGCCGTATTTGTGATCGAGTTCCTGCCAAGCGACGACGTTCCACTTGTCGCCGGTCTTTTCGAACCCGACGGCCAAGGTCGGTTGTGACATCTCGGCGGTGAGCGATTGGCCGTCGACTGTGAACGTAACCGGCTTATCGAACATCAATCGCTCGGAATCCCAATCACAGGCGGCCACGCGGAAGGCCTGCACGTTCTTCGTCGTGATCTTATACGTGTTATCGGCTGTGCGCTGGGCGTCGATGCGTGTGTCTTCCCATTGCCGCTCCATGCCGAGCAACCGGACCCAGAACATATGCGGATAGCGCATCGTTCGGGTTTGCAGCGACACCTGTTTTGGCCGCTTTTGTTGCCCCTCGGCAACGATCGCGTCGAGCCGCTTTTCTACGTCAAGAAGCACTTCTGGGTGATACTTGTGCCCCATGCCGGGACCGATAAGATGGGTGAGTTTGAGTCCTTCGCCGGCGAGTGCCGTTTCCATGATGTCGGCGGCGGCCTTCTGCTTGTCTTGTTCGCCGCTGTAGGCGACTAGCGGTACGTTCAGCAAGTTACGGCGGTAATCGGGCACGTCGTAAAGGCCCCACAGCTTTTGGACGTACCACGGCGGCATCTTGTCCGGCGTGATGTTTTGGTAACGCTTCACGTCGACGAAGCCTGCACCGGCGTGGACGGCGCACCAGCCGCCTGCGTAATGCGCACCGAGATGCCATGCGCCGGCGCCGCCCATGGAGAACCCGGCGAGCACGATCCGCGATTCGTCGATTTTGTAGCGCTTGCGTACCGAGTTAAGCGCTTCGAGTACGTCCTTCTCGCCGGCGTTCTTGTAGCCGTTGCAGTAGCGTCCGAAAGGATGCAGCACGATGGCATTTGAAGGCTGCATCGGCCCGGGAGCTTTCGTGCCTAAGAAGCCGTTGATGAATTGCAGGTCGCACTGGGTGTCGCCGCGGCCGTGCAGCCAAATGTAAACCGGGGTGGGCTTCGCGAGGTCGACCCCTTCCGGCACGATCAGCCCGTAGGGCTGCGGCGAGCCGTCGAGAGTGGAGTAAAAGCCGCGAACTAAGACGCCTTTCTTGCCGGCGAGCGGATCGCTGCCCTCGGTCATATGTTTGAGGCGTTCTTCGGCGAGGTCGAGCAGTTTATCAGCCTTGGGCTTATCTTTCTTGTGATCGAAGAACTCGTCGTGCAGCAGCGCGTAGTCGACCGCTTTGAGCAAGATCGCCGCATCGGCCGAAGCTTGGAAGGCCGGCGGAACGTTCGCACGGAGTTCATCGAGCTTGGTTTGTAGGTCTTCCCAACGCTTCCGTAGAGCCGCCGCCTCCTTTTCCGGCAATGGTTTGGCCGGCGGCGGCAAAGTGCGTTTGATTTTCGGCGGCCAAGCTTCGGAATCTGGGGCAGTCGCCGCCGGCTTGGCGTTTTGAGAGAAGGCGGGGCTGCTCGTTGCGGTGAAGATTGCGAAGGCGGTAAGCAGGGCTAGGCGAGCAGCGGCGTAGCGGCGGCGGAGCATGATGGTTCTCACTGGCGGTTGTCCGGTCACCGCCAACGATAATCGCCCGCCGCGGGAAACACAATTTCCCGGCCTCGCCGGTTCGGCGCTCCGCACGGCTGCCGGTAGACTTTCCGGTTTGCTTCGCTCGTTATCCGTCGGCTCATTTACACGTCAGTGTTGCGCGCCCTTCCGCCAGGAACTTATGGCCGATACTTCTTCGCCCGTAGATTGCACGCCCTCGGCCGTGAGGCGCAAGCTCTGCGCAATGATGTTTCTGCAGTACTTCGTACAGGGGGCGTACCTGACGATCGTCGCAGATTATCTCGTCAGCGCGCTGGGCTTCGGCGAAGAGCAGAAAGGGGCGTTCATTGCGGCCATCAGCGTCGGACCGATTTTGGCGCCGCTGTTGGTCGGGCAGTTGGTCGATCGCTGGTTCGCCACGGACCGCGTATTGGCGGCGTTTCACTTCGTCGCCGGGTTGCTGATGCTTGCACTTTACAAGCAGACCGAATACGGACCGGTCGTCGCGCTTGGCACGCTCTACTCCGTGCTCTACGTGCCGACGACCATGCTCACGAATTCTCTGGCGTTCTACCACCTGCGTGACGCCAATCGTGAGTTCCCGTTGGTGCGCGTGTGGGGCACCATCGGTTTCATCGTGCCCGCGTGGCTGATTGAGTTCTACTTCTTGCAAGGGCTCACGGGCGAAGCGCTCGATAAAGCTCGCGCGATCGTGTTCGCCGTTTCCGGCGTCGGCGGATTGGTGATGTCGCTCTATTGCTTCTTGTTGCCGCATACGCCGCCGCAACGGGCGACGTCGGGCAAGTTCGCTCCGGGCGTCGTGTTTGCCTTGCTCAAGCGTCGCGAGTTTGCGGTGCTCTTCGGGGTGAGCTTTTTCATCGCGATGGCGCATCAGTATTACTTCAATTTCAACGCCACGCTCGTTAAGCAAGTGCTGGCTCGCGGCGATCACGCCGACTGGACGGCCCGCTTCATGACGATCAGTCAGATTACGGAAATCGGCGCAATGGCGTTGCTTGGGCCCGCCGTCGCTCGGCTCGGTTTCAAACGTGTGATGTTAATTGGCGCGGCGTGCTATGCGCTACGATGCGTACTGCTGTCAGGCGCGGCCACATGGGGGCTTTCGACCGGCGCGGCGTACGTCGTCGCGGGAGTCGGCCAAGCGTTACACGGCTTCTGCTTCGGCTTCTTCCTCGCGGCGGCATTTATGTACCTAGATCAGGCTTCCCCGCCGGACATCAAAGGAAGCATGCAAACGGTTTACGGCGTGCTTGTCGTCGGGCTGGGCATGGTTGCAGGCGGTATTTGGGGCGGCAGGATGGGGGCCCGCTTCACGACCGGAACCGGGGCGAGTACGGTGTATGAATGGAGTCCGATTTGGCTCTGGTGCGGGGCGCTGGCGGCGTTGTGCGTCGTGGTGCTGGCCGTGGCCTTTCCCAAAACGCAGACTCGGCAGACGTGATCGCTGACCACAGGAGCTTCTGTGGCTTTACTTTCCGTTGTCCTTAGATTCTTCACGCATGCAGCTCTCGAAAACTTTCCGTATCGGCGCTCTCGGGCTCACGCACGACCACATTTGGCGCAACCTGCGCGATTTGCTCGGCACGTCGCACGGACTGCTCACGGCCGTGGCAGATCAGAACAAGCCGCTCTTGGAGCGGGCTAAACAAGAGTTTGAGTGTGCGACGTACAAAGATTTTCAAACGCTTTTAGATCGTGAACGGCTCGACGCCGTGTATCTATTCGGCGACAACGCCCTGAGCGTCGACATGACCGAGGCCGCGGCAGCACGCGGCATGCATGTGTTCGTGGAAAAGCCGATGGCCGCAGATCTGATCGGGGCCGATCGGATGCTCGCGGCCTGCCGACGCAATAACGTTCGGCTCATGGTCAATTGGCCTTTCGCCTGGCGACCGCAAATGCAGCATGCCCTCTCACTTGCCAAGGAAGGGGCCATCGGTCGACTGTGGCAAGTGAAATATCGCGCCGCGCACGAAGGCCCGCTTGAGCACGGCTGCAGCCCGTACTTCGTGAGTTGGCTCTACGATCCGGAATTGAACGGGGCCGGCGCCCTGATGGACTACGGATGTTACGGCGCTTGCTTGGCAAGCTATCTGCTCGGGTTGCCGAACCGTGTGACGGCCGTTGGTGGCCGGCTCTGCAAGGAGGATGTGTTGGCGGAGGATAACGCCGTCATCATGATGCAGTATCCGCGAGCGATGGCGATCGCGGAAGCGTCGTGGACGCAGATCGGCGATCTCACGGCCTACGAAACCGTGCTCTACGGCACCGAAGGAACGATCTTCGTCGAATCCAAGGAAGAAGGCCGCGTGCTCTTGGCGACGAAGGAAAATCCGGCGGGCGTCGTTGTCGACGTACCCGCGTTACCGCAGCACTTGCAAAATGCCAGCGCGAACTTCTTATACTGCTTGGAAAGCGGCGAGGATTTCGCGCCGCTATGCGAAGCCCGCACGGCGCGCGACGCTCAAGAAGTACTCGAAGCCGCGCTGATGGCGATCGACGGTGGCGCAGACGTCTCGCTCCCGCTGCGAAACGCTTAGCCTTCAATTAAAAGCCTCCGCGTGAGGCTGTCAGCAATTAAACTTTTACATGCGCCTCGTGCGTGAGCACGTCGGCGTATTTGCGGCGAATCGGCTCGACCGTTTCCTTGAGGAAATCGTCGACCTGCTGCGGAGCCCGCCCGACGAACTTCTCCGGCTCGAGCGCCTCGTTGAAATCGACGTCGACAAACGCGTCGTCTTTCTTCAGCCGTTCGAGAAGATCGTTCTCGCCGCCGTGTTGCTTCACCACCAGCGCCGCGGCTTGGCTATGTTGGCGAATGCGCTCGTGGAGAGCTTGGCGATCGCCCCCCTTCTCCACGGCCGCCATCATGATGTTTTCCGACGCCATGAACGGCAACTCAGCCCGCAAGTGCCGCGCGATCACCTGCGGATACACCACGAAACCGGAGGCGACGTTTTGCAGCAAGATCAGCAAAGCGTCGGTCGCCAAGAAGCCCTGCGGCAGCGTCAGCCGGCGATTCGCGCTGTCATCCAGCGTACGTTCGAGCCATTGCGTGGCGAGGGTCGAAGCCGTCGATTGTTCCAGGCTCATGACGAAGCGGGCCAAGCCGCAGATGCGCTCGGCGCGCATCGGGTTCCGCTTGTACGGCATGGCCGACGAACCGATTTGCTCGGCTTCAAACGGCTCCTCCACCTCCTTCAGGTGTTGCAACAGCCGTAGGTCCGTGGCGATTTTGTGGGCGCTTTGCGAGATGCCGGAGAGCGTCGCAATTGCTTGCGAATCGATCTTTCGCGAGTACGTTTGCCCGGTGACTTGGTACGCCGCTTCAAAACCCATTTTGCGGCTGACGAGTTCGTCGAGCTGCCGCACTTTGGCGTGATCGCCGTGGAACAGCTCCAGGAAGCTGGCTTGCGTGCCGGTCGTCCCTTTCACGCCGCGGGCCTTGAGGCCGGCAATGCGAAACTCGACTTCTTCCAGGTCTTGCACCAAGTCGAAAATCCACAAGCAGGCGCGTTTGCCGAGCGTCGTCGGTTGAGCCGGCTGGAAGTGCGTGAAACCGAGACAGGCCAGATTGCGGGTCTCGTTCGCAAACACGGCCAAGCGGTCGATCACCGTCGCCAACCGATTGCGGACTAGCGTGAGCCCTTCACGAATCAGCAGCAGATCGGTGTTGTCGGTGACGTAGCAGCTCGTCGCCCCGAGGTGAATGATGGCTTTCGCCTTCGGGCAGACGTCGCCGTAGGCATGCACGTGCGCCATTACATCATGCCGCAGCCGCTTTTCGTGGCGGGCCGCGTTGGCGAAATCAATGTCGTCAACGTGTGTTTGGAGTTCCGCAATCTGCTCGGCGGTGACGGGGAGCCCAAGCTCCATCTCCGCTTCGGCCAGCGCGACCCACAATCGTCGCCAGGTGCTGAACTTGCGCTGCGGACCCCACAGCCGGCTCATTTCATCGGAAGCGTAGCGGGCGATCAGCGGGTTGTCGTAAAGTTCGCTCATGACGGGGGCGGCTCACTCTCAAGAAATTGCGGCGGCGACAAGCGATTCAGTTTAGCGTTTTGTGAGCACTTGCTAAAGGCTTGGCCTCGGCGGCCGCGTGACGCGGCTCGTCGCGTTGTCGCCGCGGAAACGGGCCGATATGCTGACTCGCGACGCCTTCGTTCACGGTTTGAAATATTGCGGGCCGAAAACTTGCCGATTGACGACATCACACCTTGGCAGCACGAGCATCGTTACCCGGCCGGTAATCCGGCGGGCGAGCGACGCACGTGGCAAGTCGTCGGCATCACGGCCGTGATGATGGCGGTCGAAATCGTTTGCGGTCGGCTCTTCGGCTCGATGGCCCTCTTGGCAGACGGTTGGCACATGGGAACGCATGTCGCCGCGCTCGGAATTACGGCCGGAGCCTATTGGCTGGCTCGCCGTTATTCCGACGACGAACGCTTCGCTTGGGGCACGTACAAGATTGAAGTGCTCGGAGGATTCGCCAGCGCGCTGGTGCTCGGCATGGTCTCGCTCGAGATGGTCGCCGAATCTCTGGAGCGATTGTGGGAACCGGTCGAGGTTCACTACGTCGAAGCGTTGGTCGTCACGGTCATCGGTCTTGCCGTGAACGTGGCTTGTGCGCTGATTCTCGGCGACGGCGGCCACTCGCACGATCACGGCTCGGGCGACCACGACCATGCCGGTTGCGAAGACCACGGGCATGACATGAACTTACGCGCGGCTTACGTTCACGTGCTAGCCGATGCCGTGACGAGCGTGCTGGCGATCGTGGCTTTGGTCGGCGGGAAGTTCTTCGGCATTACTAAGCTCGACCCGCTGATGGGGCTGGTCGGCGCCGCGGTCATCGCCGTTTGGTCGATCGGTTTGGTGCGGCAATCGGGCCGAGCGCGCTCGTCGACCGTGAAATGGACCACCCGCTGGCCGAACGAATTCGCACGACGCTCGAATCAGACGGCGAAACGCGAGTTACAGATTTGCACATCTGGCGCGTTGGTCGCGGGCACTTTTCGGCGGCCGTGGCCGTCGTGAGCCGGACGCCGCATACCGCCGACGAATATCGCAAACGGCTTGCCTGCCACGCCGAACTCATTCATTTGACGATCGAAGTCGCTACGGTCCCGGTAGGCTGATCGTCGTCTCACGTTACCACCCGTTCAGCGCGAAAAACACGAACATCACCACGAGCAGCACGAGCGTCGCGACGATCCAAATCGGCTTACGCCCGGCGTGCGAAGCTCCGGCATCGACATACTCGCCGCACATCGGGCAACGCTGCGCCTCTTCATAAATGGCCGCACCGCAGTGCGGGCAAGGCAATAGGTCGACGTCCGAGTCGTCGCCGTACTCGTCGGCTTCGTCTTCGAAGTCGTCTTCCTCGTCGTCATATTCCGAGCGGCTTCGCGTCATAGTCACATATTCGTTCGGTCGTCGACTTCGTTTGGCCCGACAAGCGTGTCGAGTGCGCCGGCCAGTACGGCGTCGTATTCGTTCGTTTCGGCATACACGCGGCAGAGCCGATAGCTCATCGGAATATTGCGATACAGCTCGTGGTCGCTCAAGTCGCGAATCTGCTCGCGCGCCGCGTCGTACAAAAAGTTCTGCCCTGAAGCAGGCCCGCGGGTTCCTGGGCGATGCATGTGCCGCGCGAGATCGACCTTCAGCGGAATCTGCTTTAGCTCTCGCGGCAAAAGTTCGCGAAGCGATTGCTCAAAAAAATCAGCCCGGCTGAAAATGCTGCCGCGTTCCCCGGTGCTCGGGCTATAGAACACGGTGCGTTCGGCTGCCATTTTCCAACGGCGGCAGCGCGAAATCAGATCGTTCCACTTTCGACCGAGTTCGCGTTGCGTCGGATCATCGGACTCGGGCCAGCGGGCGACGTCGATCAGGAGCGACCATTCGGTAAATCGGCGATAGCGCTGGAGGTCGGCCAACGGACTCACCGGAAACAGGTACGACTTGCTTTCGCGAAACAGGTCTTCCAGCGAAAGGTCGATGGCCCGCACGGTGCGATGAAAATACAACGATCGGAAAAGTTCGGCTCGTACGCCGATGAAATGCACCAAAGCCGGCATTCCGCGGGCATGAATCGTCAGCCCGCGCTCCGAGAAGAAGCTGTAGTGCAACAGCCGATCAAGGTCGAACACTCGCGTGTTGAAGCCTGACATATATGCGTCGCGCAACACGAAATCCATGTTGTCGACCGTATAAAGCCCGCAGAAAAGAGCTCGTAGGAACCTCAGCCAACGCGGCGCGGCGGCATCGTCCGGTTCGCGCGGACGAGTGATCAAGAAGCATATTTGCTCGGGATCGAGCTGCTCACCTTCGGCCAACCGAGAATTCGGGTTGGTGCGGAGCCTGCGAAGAATCGAGCCGAGTTCCTGGCGGATGATCACGCTGCCGAGCGTTTCGTGCGTGAGTCCGTAGTCTTTCAGCAAATGCTCGTCGAGAAAATGCCCGAACGGCCCGTGGCCCACGTCGTGCAACAAGGCCGCGGCCCGAGCGAGAGTTTCTACGTACCCGCGGCTGGGAGCATCGGCACAGGCTTTCGATAGGCTTGGATACAGCGCCGCCACGGCCCGGCTCGCCAGATGCATGGCCCCGAGCACATGCTGAAACCGAGTATGCTCGGCCGAAGGAAAGACCCACCACGCCGTCTGCAGTTGGTGAATTTGCCGCAGCCGCTGCACCCAGGCGTGGTCGATGAGGTCGCGCTCGGTCGATTCGTCGCCGCCGACGTCCTTCGCGCTGGTGAACGGAATGTAGCCATGCAACGGATCATGGCTCAGCGCTTCATTGCGGTAGTCGCGCATGTCGAGACGAGTCGGGGTTACTGGTTGTTAATGCATCACCATACCCGGCGAGCTTCTGCGCGGCCAAGGGTGTGGCGACGCTTGGCGAATGCGAAGCCGGGCAGTTTAGGGCGAAACGATCGCCGCCCGTAACGACGTTCTCGCAAGCCCACTACTAGATAATCCCGCGGCAGCGGATAAACTTCGAGCAACTTATGCGGCACAAAAACTGCCCCGCAGAAGTGCCCGATCGTTTGCGTTTGAAGTCTCTACACCGACACGACACCCCGGGCCTTCCGGAAAAGCACCGCCAGGTTCGGTGCGGCGGCCGCCCGACGGACAACGATTCGACGAGGAGGATCATCGTGCGAGCCACCGAACTGTCCCGCCCTTGGCAACTTTTGGCGTTCTTCCGCCGCGGTCGAGCGCCGGCTGCCGCATGTCTGGCGATTGTGCTGGCAGCGGCGTCGCTTGGTGGCTCGGCCCGCGCCGCCCTGCCCGACGCAGAAACGTTGTTGCCCGCCACGACACGGCTTTTTGTCAGCCTGCGCAACGTGAAAGAATCGCGTGAGGCGCTGAAGAAAACGAAGCTCGGAGGCATCGGCGACGATCCCGAGTTGAAGCCGTTTCTCGACGACTTGCAGACGCAGATTGACGCCCGCATGGCCGAGTCGGCGGCGACGGTCGGTCTGAAGCTTGCGCGACTTCAAGGACCTGGGCGAAGGAGCCGCCTCGCTGGCCATCGTCGACCTCGGCGAAAACCAAACCGCCACGGTGTTGCTCGTCGATGTCACCGGCCACGATCAACAATTGGCCGCGGTGCGCGGCAAGATCGCCGCCGCGCTGGCTCAAAAGAAAGCGACGCCGACGCCTTACGCCTCGCAGGCCGGCGCAAGGGACTAAGTACGACATCCCGCCGCAAAAAGAAGGGGATCGGCCGCTCGTGATGGTCGAGGCCGCCCATAAGACGGCGACCGACGTTCTTTGGATCATTAGCGACAATCCGGCGATCACGGAGATCGTGAGCGGCGCTTTTGGGCGGCAGTTTGCCACCGGAGACTCTGGCGAAGGTCGATGCCTTCGTAAAGATCATGGCTCAAACTAAGCCGGCCAAGGGAGAGCCGGCAGCAGGTTTGGCCGCGTTCGTAGACCCGCTCAACTTGGCTCAGGCCGTTCGCGCCTACGAATATCCGCCGCAAGAAGTGCACCCGGATCCGCTCGTCGTCTTCCGCAACGCCGGCTTCGACGGCATTAAGGGAATCGGCGGACAGGCTGTAGCCGGCGTCGGCGAATTCGGCGGCATTGTCCGCATCGCCGCGATTGCACCGAAGCCGCACCAAAAGTCGATGCAGATGTTCTCGTTCGTTAAGGGGGCCGATTTCGCGCCCCAACAATGGGTGCGGCCGAAGGTCACGGCCTACATGACGTTGTTCATGGACCCGCTGACGGCGTTCGACAACTTCGATCCGATCTTCGACGGCTTTCTCGAAGACCCGGGCATTTGGAAAGAAGTGCTGCGAAGCCTCGAAGAAGACGAAGACGGTCCGAAGATCTCGCTTCGTAATCAGTTCTTCGGACTGATGGGCAACCGCGTCACGTTCGTGGTTGATAAGAAAGAGCCCATCACGGCCGACAGCGCTCAAGCCGTGCTCGCCGTGGAACTGAAGCCGGGTAGCGAAGCGAAGGCCCTGGAAACAATTTCCAAGGCGTTTGCGAACGACGACACGGTTGAGAAGATTCAAGTCGACGCGCCGTCGGGCAAGCAAGATGCTTGGCGCGTCAAGGTGATGGAAGAAGTGCCGCCGCAGGCCGCGAACCAAGAAGGGGTCGTCGACGGTATGCGCGTCGTTGCGGACGCCATCGTGACGATCGGCAAGGCTTCCGAAGGCGTCACCGCTCACTTGTTTGTGGCTTCCGACGTCGACATGCTGCAAAAGGTGCTTGCTCCTCCGAAAGAACCCGGCTTGGCACACGCCGACGACTTCGTCGCCGTGGCCGACAAGATCGGCGGCTTCATTCAAACGCTCGGCAACGATCCGACGGTCCTTTCGCTCGGCTTCCAACGGTCGGACGAAATGTTGCGCGTCGACTACGAACTGTTCAAAGCCGGTCAACTCGAAAAGGCGACGACACCGCTCGGCCGGATCGTCAACCTGATCACGATCAAGGCTAAAGAAGAAGGCAAAGACGTGAAGCCGGTCGACACCTCCAAGCTGCCGCCGTACGACAGCGTGCGGAAGTATCTGAGCCCGATGGGAATCGTGATCAACGAAACCGCGGACGGGCTTTTTGCCACCGGCTTCTCGTTGGAAAAGAAAGTGTCCGCGCCTTCAACGGACAAAGGGGCGACGCCGGAACCGCCGAAGTAATTAGCCGGCCGCGTAAAGGCGTTTATCGAAGCGAAGAGCCTGGAGACGTGATGTCTCCGGGCTCTTGCTCTTTATCGAGGTTGTACGGCGCCCGGCGTTTGCAGGCGCGCCTGATCGCCAATGGGGCGAACTCCGCGAATTCGCCCTTGCGGACGAACCCGTTCGATGGCGACCGCTTCCGGCGTGATATACGTGCCGACGTTTCCGGCTTCGTCCCGCACGTCGAGTTTGAGGTATAGCTTGGCGGGAATTCGGCTATCCATACGCCATGCATAGTGGCCGACGTTCGGCAGGCCTGAGGCGATCGTTTGCCAGGGGCCTTGCGCGGATTCGGAGTACGCCAAAGCCACCGGACGATTCGTCAGGTGCTCATCCGCGGCTTCCCAGCGAATATCCAACTCGCCGGCCTGTTCGCCGTTTCCTGGCGTCGCTGAGGCGAGCTTCGTCGTCGGCTTCGTCACGTCGACACCGACCCATACCTCGGGCAGATCGCCCGTTTGCGGAGACGGGCCTTTCAGGCCGGTCGTCGACTCGATGACCATGCGGAATCCGTACGTCCCCTCACCGTCGACGTTCACGATGAACGGACTGGTCGAGTCGGGGTCGTTCCCGAGCGAGTTCCAGGTCTTGCCGCCGTCGCGCGTGCCGAAGAGTTCCACGCGGGCCACGCCGGCCGTGCCGACCGATTCGATGTCGTAGTCGAGTTCAAATTTTCGCGAGTTTACGAGCCGCGGGCGAACGCCGTCGGGCTCGAATTCGGCCGTCGTCGGTGCGGGGAGCGAGCGGGCGTCGTCCGTGGTCGGGCGATTTGTTTGGTGCGGCATAGACGAACCGGAAGCGTCGCCCAAGCCGGGGCCCATGAAGCGCGGGCCTGCGTCGGCAGTCGTATCGCTTGAAGCGCCGCCCGCTTTGGGAAGCGGTGTTGGAATCGGAAGTTCATCTTCCATTCCCGGCCCGATCGTTTCACGAGACGAGCCTTTCGCGCCGATCGGCCCGCTGGAACCGCCGAATTGCGGTACGCCCGAGTCGGTCGCGAACTCACGCGGCTTGGAAGTCGGAGCGAACGGCGCCGTGTTGCGGCCGGTCGGAATCGGCTCGCCGCTGGCACCCGCAATCGTGTTGGGCGGCGGGAGCGATTCATAGCCCGGCGGCGGCGACGAGCGACCGGGGAATGATCGCGACATGCTCGGCGGCGGCACGTTGGAGAACTCGCCGTCGGCCTGCGGAGGCGGCCCTATCGCTTCGCGCGGTGGAGTCGTGGCCGGCTGCGAAACCATGGCCGAAGGTCGCCACGGCCCGGGATTCGCCGAAACCGCCGGCGCGGGATTGGTCGGCATCGCACCAAGCGGGACGTTGCTCGTGGTTGCGGGAAGCGCAGTCGGGTTGAGCGTGGATTGACCCGGGAGCTGAATCTGTTGCTCTTGGACGGCGACGTTGCCCGCGCCGTCGGCGACGCTGACGCGAACATACAGCGGTGCTTTGGCCGACGGATCGATCGCAAACAACGCTTCACCGGATTGCTGTGTCGTCGGTTGTCCGGGGAGCGAGCGATCGAGAAGTTGAGTCGGCTTCCAAGTTTGAGCGCCGTCGACTCCCCGGCAAAACAGTTCCAACGTTTCGCGTTTCAGCAGCGGATCGTCGACGGTGAACATCGCGCGAATTTGATTCGGGCCGGCCGGCTCACAAGTCAGCTTGGCGATCGGCGGCATGGTGTCGACCAGCACGCGCATTTCCGCCGACGGCGGAGATTCGGGCAGCAACTTGCCGGCCTTGTTCAACGTGCGGACGCAGAACCAGTACTCGCCGTCGTGCACGGCGCGAAATGTGAACCGCCCTTCTTCGGGCTTGGCCACGGCGTACGGCGCCCACGTGCCGCCCGCGTTTTCCGAGACGTGCAGTTGCACTTCGACGGGCTCTTGGCCCGGCGCGGCGGCGGGAATTTGAAACGGAATATCGAACTGATTCTGCCGCGTCGGGTAAAGCGGCGCTTCGGCGGTCGGGACTTGCGCGAGGGCCGTCGCCGGCGCGAACGGGTACGCAGTTCCCAGCGCAGGTGCGCACACCAACAGCAGCTTCCGTAACCAGCGGGAGTTTCGCATATCTGAGGGTATCGACCCTCGGACGATGCGGCTTGAACCGACGCTACGCACCGGCGAAGCGAGGAAAAACCGGCAAAGTTTACGGCCGCCGGCCGTGCCGGCAGTCGCGAATAATGCCTAGTTCTTTAGCGATGCCCGCGTGGCGCGGACAATTTCCACGTACTGCTTCGCCAGGCTTTCAATGCGGGCGAAATCTTTGATCGCCACGGCCTTGGGTTCGACCAGTGATCCGCCGATGCCCAGGGCCGAGGCTCCGGCTTTGATGAAATCGGCGGCCGTCTCCAACGTCACGCCGCCCGTGGGGATCATCTTCACCTGCGGCAGCGGCCCGCGAAGGGCCTTTAAGTGCGCCGGGCCGAGAACGTCGCACGGGAAGACTTTCACGAAATCGGCCCCGGCCTGCCAAGCCGTGATGACTTCCGTCGGCGTCAGCGCACGGGGAGTGCCAGCTTCGAATAGCGTTTGCACATCGCGATGACGTCGAGATTCGTTCCGGGCGACACGATGAACTCGGCTCCGGCCAAGATCGCCGTGTGGCAGGTCTCGGTATCGAGTACGGTGCCGGCTCCGAGCAGAATCTTGTCTCCCAAAGCATCGGCCACTTGTTCCAGCACCCTGTGGGCCTTAGGGACCGTGAAGGTGACTTCAAGGCAATCGACACCGCCGGCCGCGAGCGCTTGGCAACGTCGACGAGCTGACTACCGTCGGGAGCGCGAATGATGCCGACGACGCCGGAGGAAAGCAACCGTTGAGTAGGATCGAGCGCGGGCATGTTTGATTTCCGTCGAAAAGAAGGACGCCTGATTCGTTTGGTGTCTTGCTGAGCGGCGCAGGAGCCTGTGCTGTGCTAAGCGTTCGTCATCGCCACCAGCTTGGCCAACAGTTCGCGTGCCGCGCCGGAATCGATCGCCTCACGGGCCAACGCCGCGCACTCTTGCGTTGTCGTCGCCCGTCCGGCCGTCCACAAGGCGGCGGCTGCGTTGGCGACCACGACTTCTCGAGCCGGGCCCTCTTTGCCGGCCAGCACTTCGCGCACGATCGCGGCGCTCGCAGCCGGCGAATCGACCGCGAGCCCCTCCATGGATTGGGCCTGGACATTGAAGTTCGCGGGCGTCCATTCGATCTGTTTCAGCGTGTAGCCGGCGGATTCGGGCAGCGCCTTCACTTCTGTAGCATGCGAGAAGCCGGCGATAGAGACTTCGCCCAAGCCCCCTTCCCCGCTGACGACCGTGGCTCGACGCGTTCCGAGCAATGTGAGAGCGTCCGCCAAAAGCGGACGTAGCTCATCTCGGCCGACGCCGAGCAATTGGTAAACCGCACCGGCCGGATTTGTGAGCGGCCCGAGCAAATTGAAGATCGTCCGCGTGCCGAGCTTTTGCCGCACCGGCATCACGTGCCGCATGGCCGCGTGCATCAGCGGAGCGAAGCAAAAGCAGATGCCGAGCTCTTCCAGGCAGTGCTCGACCGTCTCGAACTCGGCCTGCACGTTCACCCCGAGTTCCGCCAACACGTCGGCCGATCCGCTTTGGCTGGTGACTTTGCGATTGCCGTGCTTTGCGACCGGCACCCCTGCCGCGGCGGTGACCAAGGCGGCCGTGGTGCTGACGTTGAATATCTTGCTGCCGACGCCGCCGGTGCCGCATGTGTCGATCACGCCGATGCGCGACGTGCGGATCTTGCGCATGTGCCCGCGCATCGCCTGAGCCGCGCCGGCCACTTCGGCGGCCGTTTCCCCTTTGTCTCTCATCGCCGTAAGAAAGAGAGCAATCTCTCCTTCCGGCCACTCGCCGGCCATGATGCCGTGAACGGCCGCCGCGGTGTCGTCTTGAGAAAGACTCTCGCCGGCCGTGAGGCGACCCAGCAGCGTGCGACGGTCGGTGGTCATGTTCGGCGACGTTTCCAGCAAAGGCGGGCGAAAATGGATCAGCCGGGAAATTGTAAGCGGCCCCCTAGTCCGCCTTCTAGGGGCTGCGGCACGGCGGCGACCTTCGGCGTTGTCTCACTCCGCGGGCATTCCTACAATCGAGCGCGGCGTCGCCCGCCGCACATACATCACGGATTAGCACCTCCTGGTTGTCGAAAAGGAAGCGACTTTGGTCGGCCCAACCCCCGCTCGAAAGATAGCGATTGATATCGACCCCTGCATCGACGGGGCCGTAGCGCTCGCTTTGGCGTTATTCGACCCGACGCTGGAGGTGTTGGCCGTCACCGCCGTGGCCGGCAACGTTTCGGCCGAGCAGGCCACGCGTAATGTTCAGGCCATCATTGAGCAGCTCGATCCGCCTCGTTGGCCTCGCGTAGGAGCGGCGGTAGAACCGGACGAAGCTCCCGCCGCAACGCTGGGCTTCTTGTATGGAGCCGACGGATTGGGCAATGCCGGCTTTCAGGTGGCGGAGTTGCATCAGCGGCACGCCTCGGAGAAAGTGCTCACAGATACGATCCGGACGGCCGCCGAACAGCTCACGCTGTTGACGTTGGGACCGTTGACGAATGTCGGTCGATGCCTGCGCCGCGACCCGGCGCTGATCAGCCAAGTGGGACAACTTGTGATTGCCGGCGGAACCTACGCCGTGCCGGGCGACGTGACGCCGACGGCCGAGTTCAATATGTACTTTGATGCTCAATCGGCTCGCGACGTGTTGCGCTCGCGAGCGACGAAGACGATCGTTCCGCTCGACGTGCTCAATAAGCCGGTATTCGACTTCGGGCATTTGGAGCGGATGCCGGATGCCGAATTTCGCGTCGGGGCTTTGTTCGGCAAGGTGTTGCCGTACGCGTTCCGCTCCTATCGCCAACAACTCGGCGTCGAAGGCGTGCGTTTGCACGACGCCGTGGCATTGCTCGCCGTGACGCATCCGGAACTCTTTGCGACGCAACATGCCGCGGTGGATGTGGAGACGACGGGGGAACTGACGTCCGGCCAGACGGTGTTTGACCGCCGTCACGTGACCCAAGCTGCGGCGAATGCCGATGTGGCCGTCGACGTGAACGTCGCCGGCGTGATTGATGCGATTCTTACGGGTCTGGAACGAGCCGTGTCGTAGATCAAGCCGCAGATCACATTGTTCGCTTATGATCTTCGGGCTTGGGCGCGAATTGCTTTTTCAACGCCTCGTACTTGACGTGCAGCGCTTGCCAAACCGGATCGTTCTTAACGGCGAAGCTCGCTTTGCGCAGTGAAGCTTTGGCCTCGCCGACTTGCACGCCGAACTCGACTTCCGCACCGCCCGGAGCCGGCGGGTCGGCGGGCGGGGTATGCACGCCGATCGCCAAGAACATCTGAGCCGCTTCGGCAAGCGTTGCGACATCGACGTGCCCGACGACCTTATGCGGGTCCTGCTTGCCGATGCCCTTGCTCGGCACGAACGCCCAGGTTTTAGCGGAGCCGTCGCTTATGAGAGCGAAGCTTTCCGAACCGCGCATTGGCCCGAGATGGGCCGTCATCCGAAGGATGACCGGTTCCGTCGGGTGTTGTTGCGCAGCCAAAGATTGCAGGGCGGCTGCGATGTTTTCCATGGCGTGAATCTCTCGTATCAATCCGCGTTAAAACGCTCCGCTCGGCATTGCCGTGCAGCATGCGATTCTAGCGGCCTAGATTCATTGACGCCAACTCTTCGACCGGCGATAGAGCACACGAAAACGCTCGAACACGTTGCACCGCACTGCCTAGAAGAAATGCCGCTGCCGAAACGAATTCGGCAATGGCTTGGCCATGCCGAACGGCCGCTCGCCTCGCACGATCGCGAAGACTTCGAGCTACTGCTTGCCGGCTCGTTGGGCTTCGACCGTGCGGAGGAACTGATCGTAGTCGCCGACCACCGTCTTCAACTCCAGCGTCTTGCCCGAGCGGAAGAGGCCGACCGGGACTTGCGTGCCGACTTTCGTGAGGCTGATGATATTCACCAGATGGCTGTCGTTGTCGATCGGAATTCCGTTGAACGTCAGGATGACGTCGCCGACTTGAATGGCCGACGATTCGGCCGGCGAGCCGGGCGTGATGCGAATCACATGAGCGCCCACGCGACGCGGCAACCCGAGCTTCGTGGCGGTGTCGGAATTGAATTTCGAATCGAGCGTCACGCCGAGAAACGCGCGACTCACGGCGCCGGTTTCCACGAGTTGCTTGGCGATGGTCATCGCCATGTTGATCGGGATGCTGAAGCCGATCCCTTCGTTGCCCCCCGAGTTGCTGGCGATGGCCGTATTGATGCCGATCACCTCGCCGCGCAGGCTGATGAGCGGTCCGCCCGAATTGCCCGGGTTGATCGCAGCATCGGTTTGGAGGAAGTCTTGGAAACGGACGGTGCCGTCGCCAAGTTCTAAATCGCGACGACCTTTGGCGCTGATGATGCCGTAAGTTACCGAATGGCTCAGGCCGAACGGGCTACCGACGGCGATGGCGAAGTCGCCGATTTCGACTTTGTCGCTATCGCCCAATCTGGCGGCCACTAAGCCGGTGGCGTTGTTCACGGCCATCACGGCGACGTCGGTGTCTTTGTCCGCCCAAACGCACTCGGGATGGATCTCGCGGCCGTCGGACAGGCCGATATCGATGTCGCCCAATGCTGCATCGCGGATAACGTGCCGATTAGTGAGCACGTACAGCTTGGAGCTCATTTCCAGGATCACGCCGCTGCCGGCCTCTTCGACCGTGCGGCTACGTCCGTAAACGCGGCTTCCTTCGCTGCGTTGAGCTTCAATATGCACGACGGTCGGTCCGACGAGCTTGACCACCGTCTTGAGAACGTTGCCCTGCTTTTCTAGGGCGTCAACGTCGCGATAAAGCTGCTGATAGAGCTGTTCGCGGACTTCCGGTCGATAGAGCGGCTGCGTGAAGTCTGCCTGGGCCAAAGCTGTGGCGCTTGACGCGCCGGCGGCGTAAAAAGCGAGGGCCGCCCCAAAGACGGCCCCCATACGCAAGCGCTTAGCTGCGAGATCGCTCGAACGCACTTCTGGCCCGATCAAAAGAGAAGAGACGCAGCGACCGATCCGCGACATAATCCGACTCCGGAGCACCGTTCGTAAGGCCGAGCAAGCCACTAAGCCGGCCCGCGCCTCACGAATTGTTGCTCCGAACTACAGGATTATCAAGAAACATCGATTTCTAGATCGTTCAGGGACGTAAGGTCGTCGCCGCCGGCAGCCCCGCCGCCGTCGACCAAGCGACCCCAATCCATAAACTCCATACCGGTGGCGGTGCCGTCGCGTTCGGCTTCCCGCTGGCATTCGATGCAAAGCGTGGCATAGGGCAAAGCGCTCAGGCGAGCGAACGGAATCTTGCCGTTGCAACCTTCACACACGCCGTATTGCCCGTCGCGCATTCGCTCGAGCGCGTTTTCGATATTGGCCAGTTCGCGGCTTTCAACTTCCGCCAACTGTGAATTCAGCTCTTGATGAGCCGAATCAAGAGCCTGATCGATGGCGTCGCCGGCCGTACCTTCGCGGAGTTCGGTGAGCGTGCTCAAGTCGCCGGCCAGCGCTTTGCGCAGGGCGTCGCGCCGCATCACGAGCAACTCGCGCATTTTCACAACGGCGGAATCCTTCCCGGCCATGGATTTTTCCTCATGCGCACGCGGAGTTTCGCGTACCGTCGGCTTCTTGCCGGCGGCTTCCTTCTTCGTGCGTTGTTTTTGAGCCAATCGCTTCTTGTTATCCACGTCGATACCCGTTGAGCCAAAAGGAGCCGGAAACTCCGTTGCGTCCCAACTATAGTACGCAGTCGGGCAAGAACGGTTTGCTGGAAAACCGAATCTGCCGGCGTCGGGCGGTCTGTTATGAACCCCCTGAGCGGCAACGACTTGCGGCGCCGGCCTGCGACGGCGCACGACCATCCCGTCGGCGACGGACGCGTCGCGCGGAGAATCGTCGTAAAAGCCGTGGCGCAGGCGGTTTCATACCGCCGATCGCTGCACGCAAACTGCTCGTCCGCCCAAGTGGCACGCAGCGGACGATAGTTCCCGTAGATCGTCACATCTGTCGCAAATGTGAAGTTCTTTTTGAAACGAAAGTTCGTTACGACCGTCACGAACCCCCAAAATCGCCTGGCTTCACCTCACACGACACATCTTCATACGGATTGTTCGCGCTTTGCGACGGCGGCGGAAACCCGACGGGCGGCGTAAACCTCGCCGTCCGTAACGGTTTTGACCCGGCCCTAACTGCGAGGTAGATGATCGAGGCTCGTTTTTCGCGCACCCCTGCGCCCTCAGCGACGCCGTACCGAACTTCTCCGCGGTTTCACTTCGAGTACGTCCTGTGACCTACGAACCAACCACGACGCGCGAGCTTGCCGAGAAGCTTCTCCGGCACGACGACCGGAACTTCGCTTCTGGGCGACGTCGCCGGCGATTTCTTGCTCCGCATTACCGCCGGGCCGCAGGCCGGGCGGATGGTGCGGCTCTCGTCGGCCAAGTGCACGGTGGGCTCCGCTCCGTATTGCACACTGCGCCTTCACGGTCCGGAAGTGCAACCGGTGCATTGCGTGATTCTGCACGGTAAGAATCGTTCGGTCGTGCGACGTTGGTCGGGTAGCACGCTGCTCAACGATCGGACGTTTGAAGACATGCCGCTGGCGGCGGGCGATCGGCTTTCTGTCGGGCCGGTCGAATTTCAGGTCGTCGAGCTTCCCGGTAAGCTCCGCGAGGCGGCCGATGCCATGCGCCGTGCGAATAAAGAGCTGAACTACGATCGTTCGGCTTTGAGCGGACTGACGAATCGGCTTGAACTGGCCAATCGCCAAGGCCGACGTCGTTTGCGGGCCGCGGTCGCCAAGCTGCGCAAATACCAAATGCGGTTGGCCGAAATGGAAGGCCGCCGCCGACTGCAAACCGAAGAACTGGCGCAACTTCAGCTTGAGCGTGGGCGGATCGAGGCCCTTGATCGTGACGTTCAGTCGCGGCGGGCCGAATGCGAAAGCCGGCGGTTGACGCTGGCCGCCGAAGAAAAACTGTTGCTCGAACAAGCCGAGCGAATGCGTACGCTTGCCAAGCAGGCGAGCCACGATCGCGAAGCGGCCCAAGACGCCTGGGAAGCCAAACGAGCGGAACTGGCGAAGGCCGAGGCTGATGTTCAGGCTCGCGTAGCGGGGACGGCGAACGAAGAAGAACGCCTGCGAGCCGAAGCCGAGCGGCTACGAAAACTAGAAGCCGAGATTTCTCGCCGCACGACCGAACTTGAAGCCCAAGCTCAAGTCCATGCTGACCGCATGGCCCGCGACGCTGCGCGGCTATGTGACTTGGAGACGCGGGAAGCATCGCTCAACCGGGCCTTGGCGGAACTGGAAAAGAGCCGCTCCGAACTGACCGCTCGTACCGCCGAACTCGGTGCGCAAGCGGCCGAGCTCAAGGTGCGTGAAGCCGGCATTTCGAAGGGAGCCGCACAACACAGCTCGTCGCTGGTCGAGCGCGAACAAATGTTGACTGCTCGTGAGGCGGAGCAGGCTCGCAGTTTGGCGCAGACTTGAAGAACGGTCGCACACGCTCGATGAGCGCGAGCAGGCTTGGTCAGCCCGCGAGCAAACGTTGGTTCGCCACGATGAACGGATCGCCGCTCGGGAGTCTGAACTCGCAAATCGCGATGCGGCTTCTCGAACACGGCAGGACGAATTGACGGCTCGCGAAGCGAAACTTCGCGCTACGGAAAAAGAATGGACCGAGCGCGACGCACAGGTTACGGCGCACGAAGCGATGTTGGACGTTCGCGAACAAACGCTGGCGACCAATGAAGCAGATCTGGCTGCCCGTGAACAAGCATTGAGCGGCGAACGGATGCGGCCGATCGAGCCCGCCGTCGTTCCGCAGCCGGTCACTGTTGCGACGGTCGTCGATCGTGCATCGACGCGGGCCGAAGAGGCGGAATTGGCGGCCCGTCGTTCGGAACTGGAAAATCTGGGCTCTGAGTTGCAACGGCAAGCCGAACAATTGCACGTCCGCGAAGCAGAAGTTGACGCCGCGTTGGCTGATGCGCGAACGGGCCGCCCGTTTGGATTCGGTCGCGACCACGCGCAATGCCGAGTTCTTGCGCCGCCGGGACGAGATTGAGGCTCGCGCGGCGGAAGTACAACGCCGTTGCGAAGCGCTGAAGCGCCATTGGAATGAATTGATCGCTCGCGAGCAGGTTTTAGATCGCCGTAGCGAGGAACTTGAGACGCGTAAGAGCGATGCTCTGCAAGTATCGCCATCGTCGGAAGCGGAACATGTGACCGCGGACGAGCCGATGAGCCGCTCGGTCGTCACCGAGACGAGTGTGCAACGTAACGAACAGAATGCGTCCGACAACGCCGCCGAACCGGTCGTTGCAATCGTTGAGGATCAGGCCGACAAATCGACGAGCGATGCGGAGACTTTGGCAGCGTCGCACGTCGATGACCGATACGGGGAAAATGAGGCGGTCAACGACGAGACGTCGGGCGAAGCTGCGTCGGAAGTCGCTCCTGACCATGTTGAAGATGAGTCCGCAGCAGAAGAGGCTCCGTCGTCGCGGTCGTCCGAGTCCGGTGAGAGTGCGGCCGACGTGTTGCGTCGGCTTGGCATGGCCACGGCTTTGGACGAGGACGTTGCCGACTCCGCTCAGCCGCAACGGTCTCCGAGCCCGCCTCCGCCGCCGCAACCGGCGCCGAGGCCTGCCGGTCATGCCGAGGGTGAAGACGATTCATTGAACGATTACATGGCGCAGTTGTTCCAACGGCTCGGCGTTCGCCAAGGTGACGCTCCCGCCGCGCCCGCTCCGCAACAACGGTCGGAACCTGCCGCACCTTCTTCGTCGCCCAGCCGCGCCGCTGCACCGAAGCCGCAGCCGTCGCCGACCGCGAAGGAAGAAAAGCCTCAAGCCCCGCTAAATCCCGCCGAATTCCGAGCTCGTAGCGTGGCGGCCGAAAAGAAATCGGATCTCAACGCCTTACGCGAATTGGCCAACGTCGATGCGCGAGCCGCCGTTGCGAACCATCAGATCAAGACGACCGAGAAAGCCTCGCAGTGGAAAGGCTACTTGGCGATGTGCTGCGGGCTGACGAGCGTGGCCGGCGTCGTTGTAACCGTGCTTGGCTATGCCAACGCGCTGCCGGTGACGGCGGGAGGCATCGCGGCCATGCTTATTTTCGGCACGAAATCGCTGCGGCTCCGTCGCAAAGCGACCAAGTCCACCCGCTCGCTCGACGACGTGCTGCAGCGCTCCGCCGCCAAGATGCGAGGCGACGGCGAAGCGAAGAGCGAATAACTGCCTCGACGAGTTTAGAATCCGCGGGCAGCGCGAATGTCGTCGAAGTCGCGCAAGTGGTAATCGAGCCCGACGAAGTCGAGCACTTTGCAGAGTCCGCGTAGGGCGACGCCCATACCGTCGGGTCCGCTGAAGCCGCCGAATTGACCGCCGCCTTTCACGTGCGGCTCCAGGTCGAGAAACACGCCCGGAATGCCGCGTTTGGCGAGCTTCTTCGTGAGGGCCGGCACCGCATCGCGAAAATCGCGCAAGATCAGTTCGTTCGCCGATTGGCCGAGATCGGCCGGTACGAAGTTCTTGATCGCTTCTTCATCGACGTGGCCGACGCGCTTCGGCGGCGCGGGATGGCGATAGTCTTTGATGTGCATCCAACCGATGTACGGCTTCATCGCCAAGTATTGGTTGTAGACGTCGAGCGTCGTGTAGCCTTGGCAGAGGATGTTGGCCGCGTCGAAGATGAGCATCATCGCCGGATGCTTCACTTGCTTTTGAATCTCGGCCAAGAGTTCGCCGGTCTGTCCGACGAGGTTGGCTTCGATCTCCAGACCGAACGTCAAATCGCTGCGGTGGCACGCCTCGGCGATTTTGCCGAGTTGGTCGACCGCTTGCGAGATGTAGGCCTTCGGATCTTCCCCCTTCGGATGATAGAACGAGAACCCACGGATGAGCTTCGTCTCAAAAGCGTGGGCCAACTCGCAGGCCTTCTTCACGTCTTCGGCCAAATACTTCTTGAACGGAATGAAGGCGTTCTTCGTGCCGTCTTCTTTGTCGACGAGCTTCACCTTGCCGATCGGCGACCCGATCGACGAAACGTTCAGGCCGTATTCGTCTTCCAGGTGGCGAATGTCTTGAATCTCTTTCTTCGAGAGCTTCATGACGTTCTTGATGCCTTCGCCCACGTCGATAAAACGAAGGCTGTAGTACTGTAAACCCATCGCGGCAAACACGCAGAACTGCTGCACGGCCGTCTTTTGGTTGGCGGATTCGTCGGCAAAACCACTCAGAATAACATTGGGCTTGTCAGCCATGATGATGCTCAATCAGGAAGCGAAGACGCGAACTCTTCTCCCATCGGGAGAAGGCGGCCGAAGTCGGATGAGGGGGACGCGAGCGGCTTATTGTGCTTGCGACCAAGTGAATTCGCAAGTGCCGCCGCGGTTGTGACGCCGGCGTACTCTCGACGATTGTCGCTACACGATGCGCCGTTCCGGGCGCATCACGGCGGCGGAGCGTAAGTGGAAAAGCATCGCGGCAGACGCGGTTTGCGAGTCGCGGGATTCCAACGCCCGGACGATTGCCAGATGCTCGTCGTAGGCCTTGGCCAGCGCACCAGGTTGATCTTCTACCGCCGAGTACGAAAGCCGTTTGTAGCTCCAGCATTTGCGAATGGCTTCGCGCAGGCGCAAGGTTGCCCGTGTGATCGGCGATCGTCAGGTGGAGCGCGAAATCGAACTTGCGCACGGCATCGCTCCAACCCGGCTTCGTGCGATCCGCCGCGGCCGCGGCGAGTTCGCGAAGCTTCGCGAGATGTTCGTCGGGTACAAGCTGCGCGGCAAGCGCTGCTGCAGCCGGTTCCAACAGTTCACGCAATTGATGCACTTCGACAAGCCAGTTCTCGGCACCCGGGCGAACCACGGCCCGCTTATTGAGTTCGAGATTTACAATGCCGTCGGCCGCCAGACGCTGCAGAGCTTGGACGACCGGCGTGCGGCTCACGCCGAGCTCTTTGGCGAGCACGGTGCTTTTCAATTCCTGGCCGCTGCCGATTTTGGCCTGGATGATTTGCAGCAGAATTTGCTCATAAACGCCGTCGACGAGCGTTTGTTCGCCGTTGCCTTCCGAGCCGGCCGCGTTGGCCTGGCGTGCGGCGGAATTTCCGTCGCCGGAGAAGCGTGGCGTAGAACGAGTTGCAGCGGCCGAAGCAGAGTTTTTGTTTTTCCGGTTGACAGCCATAGAAGAAGGCTCTAAAGTGAATTCACTTAACTGGCCGATACACCTTCGTGTCGGTCATGCAAATAACGTCTCCGCAACGTCCGTAGCTCGTAAATTACGTACTCCGAACGCGAAAATTCCCCGGCGACCCACAGTTGCAAAATGTGGGTTCACTGGCTAAAGTGAATTCATCACCGCCGGCAGAATCTGACGGGCATTGAAGCTGCCCGCTAATAGAGAACACTATGATCGCAAACTCTGCAACAGAATCCACTTGGGGCGCGAAAAACATGCCGCAACCGACCCTGCGAGCCGGAATGGTGGGCGTCGGCATGATCTTTGACGAAACGTATCGCCCCTTCTTCGAGCAGGCTCACGCCGAAGGCGGAATTTACGATCGTCGGTTCGGGCTGTGCCGTGTGGATTTAGCGGGCATCGCGAGCCGCACCGGTTCGCGTGCCGCGGCTTTTGCGAAGGCGTCGGCCGGCAAGGTGGCCGAGTTCGCAAGTTACTCGGGCGCCGATGCCACGGCCCAGTTGCTCAGGTCCGACGTGGATTTCGTCTGCGTCGCGACGCCCGACAATCGACACTTTGAAGCAGCTCGCGCGGTGCTGGAAGCAGGCAAGCACCTGCTGATCGAAAAGCCGTCGGTCTTGTCGCTCGCCGAACTTGACGAATTGGAAAGCGTCGCACGTCGTCGCGGCGTGTTGGCCAAGGTCGTCTATCACAAGCTGCTTGATCCCGATCATAAAAAGCTGCGCACGCTTGTGGCTGATCACGAACTGCAGCACGTCAACAACGGCTACTGCACGCTGCTGGAGCCGAAGTCGATCAGCGGCGGGCAGTTCGCGGAGTGGATCGTCGGCCGCAATCCCGGCACGTACGTGGCCGTGCACTACATCAAGCTCATCGACTTTACGTTCGGCGGCCGGCTCAAGAGCGTGAGCTGCACGGGCCAGCGTGGTATCGTCGGGCCGGCCGACGGCCCGACTTGGGACTCGACGCAACTGCGTCTGATCTACGAATACGCCGACGGTCGCGAAGCGGCCTTTGACATTCATACCAGTTGGGTCACGCCGGACAACTTCCCGGGTTACGTGGAGCAAGAGGTGCAGTTCCGCTTCGACAACGGCGTGTGGAACGCGCATAGCCGCAAACGCGGTATCGAATGCACCATCGAAGGGAGCACCCCCTTCAAACGCAAAACGACGATGAACAACCACTACAACGGCACCTTCGTCGAGCCGTGGGGAGCTCGCTCGCAACGAGGCTACGGCATCGAAGTGATCGAACGATTCGCAAGAGAATTGGCTTACGTAGAGTACGGCGGGCCGGTGGGCGACAGAACGTCGCGTTTGGAACAGACCCGCAAGTTGTCGTATAACGACATCTCGGCCGATCGCCAAACTGTGGCCGCCGTTCAAGCCATGGAAGCGATTCTCGCCAAGCATGTGCAAGGCACGCCGAACTGCGTCGTTGAAGTCGATCATCCGGCCGGCGGCTTGGTGTTGCTAAAGCCGGGAAGTAGTGAACAGGAAGTGCTTTATTCGGGACGTGTGAACGCAGCCCGCTGATTGTTATCTCGTTCGCTTTGTTTGTCTTTTTCAAAACACATCGCATTTTTCGATTCACGGAACACTGTTGCCATGGCCCAAGCCGTCGACGCCGCCGCACCAATCGAACACCCGGGCGAAGATCAATCGAACGAACTCCGCCGCCGCATTCAGTCCGCCGAGCCGCAATGTCTGCGGACGTTCACGCCGAGCCTTGCAGTGTTTGCTCGTAGCGAAGGAAGCTACCACTACACGCACGAAGGTCGGAAGCTCGCCGACTTCACCTCGGGCGTGCTCGTGGCGAACCTCGGGCACAACCCGAAGCGCTGGTGGCAACGGCTGCTCGGTTACTTGAACTTGAGCGCCGCGACGCTCGCCGACGAAATTGACGAAGCTGAAGAGGCCGAGCAAGCGTTCCTTCCGGCTGTTCCGCTCACGGCGTACAACGGCGTGACGGAAGTTGAGGTCGAAGCGTCCGAGCGCTTGATCGAATTGATGCAACGCCAACGCGGCGGCGCACGGTGCGAACAAGTGATGTGGGCCGCCAGCGGCAGCGAGGCGGTTCAGAAGGCGCTCTGGAGCGCGCTTGCTCGTCGTCCCGGTCAGGACGTTATTCTCGCCACGCGGTTCGGCTTCCATGGTAAGAAGGGCCTGGCCGGTGCGGTCACGGGCAGCGAGCAAGATAAGGATCGTGATCCGCGCGTGCGCTTCATCGGTTTCCCTCGCGAAGAATGCATGTCGCTCGAGAAGCGCAAGCAGCCTCTCGACCTTAAGAAATACGAGCTAGAGCTGGAAGGTCTATGGCGCGATCTCGGCAGCCGCATCTGCTGCCTGATTACGGAACCGTATCTCGGCGGCGGCGGCTCGTTCCATCCGCAAAAGGAATACATGCAACTGCTCGAACGGTTCTGCCGCGAGCACGACATTCTCCTGATCTTCGATGAAGTGCAGGCCAACTTCGGCCGCACGGGGGAACTCTTCGCGTTCACTCACTACGGCATCGAGCCAGACATCGTCGTCTTGGGCAAAGGCCTCGGTAACGGCGTTGCGGTCAGCGCCGCCGTGGGGCGGACCGACGTGTATGCGAATATGAACTACGGCGAAGGAAGCGACACTTGGAGCGGCAACCCGCTGTCGAGCGCCGCGGTGCTCGCGACGCTCGATGAATTCGAAGCGACGAACGTCGTCGAACAAGGTCGGAAGCTGGCGGAAGTGATCGAGGCCGGTTTGGTCCGGCTCGCGAAGCTGCCGACCGTAGCACACGTTCGCGGCGAAGGCACCGTGTGGGGCATCGAATGTGCCGCCGTCGGCACCGGTACCGCCGCCGACACGGCCAATGCTTGCGTGAAGGCCTGCTACCTGGGCGACGATCGCGGTCGCGCGATTCACCTGCTTGGCCCGTTAGCAGGCAAGGTGATTCGAGTGAGCCCGCCGCTGACGATGCCGCTCGCCGAAGCGAAGGAATATCTCGACGTCTTGCACGAGATCTTTGCCCAAGTGGGGCGCGATCTCAGCTAGCGTCACGGCGGCAACAGAATCTAACGTCGCAAAGCGGCCCAGGGACACTCGCAGGTCCTTGGGCCTTTGCACAGCCGGCCGCTTTCGCTACACTCCCGCCCCCAATTCGGCCGGCGACCACCGCCGCCGTTCGGCTTCGAAGGAGTGAAGCGATGCGTCGTTATTTTGTCGCGGCAATCGTCGGATTTGCGCCGCTAGCGCACACGGCGGAAGCTCAAGTCGTGCAAACCTCGGCGGAGTCGCCCGTGGCCGCGCCGATCGAAACCGTGACTGGCGTGGAACTTCTCCGTCGAGCGCAGGCCTTCGCCGCACGGAAGCAATGGGGCGATGCCAAGACCGCGGTGACGCAGGCCGTGAGCGTTGATCCGGAAAACTCGCACGTCTACTACCTGTTTCGCAGCCAAGTCCATCGCCTCGAAGGCGATTACGACGACGCGGTTCGCGACGCGGAAATGGTCATGGCTCTGCGGCCCCAAGTGGCCGAAGGCTATTTGCTGCGGGCCATGGTTTGGACGAAGCGCGGGCTGCACCAGCCGGCGATCCTCGACCTCTCCAAGGTCTTGGAACTCAATCCGGAAACGACGGCCGCCTACGTCATGCGCGGCAACGCCTATCGGGCCTTGCGCGACGACGCGCGGGCATTGGCCGACTACGACGAAGCTCTTCGCCGCAACCCGAACGATGCGGTGCTGAAGTGGCATCGCGGCAACGTCTATTGGCAGCTCGGAAACCACGCCGAAGCGCAGGCCGATTTCGAAGCGGCTCTTGCCATCGCTCCGCAAAAGCCCGAGCTTTTACTCACGGCCTCGTCGTTCCATGCGACCTGCGCAGACTCCGCCTGCCGCGACGCTCGCAAAGCCTTCGACTATGCGAAACGCGCCGGTGAAGCGACCGGGTGGACCGATTGGACGGCCGTCGCCGCGTTGGCGGACGCTTATGCCGAAGCCGGCGACTTCGCCAACGCAGCCCAGATGATTGCCAAGGCCATGGAAGCGGCCCCGGCCGATCAGCACGACGTTCTCAAGGAACGTGCCGCTTTATTTCAGGCCGGCAAGCCGCATCGTACGACACCTCGCTAGCGCCGCTTCCCTTCTTCTTGCGAAAATTCCGCAGTGACCGTGGTGCCGATGCCGCCTCGCGGCGTGAAGGCGGCCTTGAGTTGGATCCAACGCGGCGTAAGCTTGCCGACGAGCGCTTCAAGAATGAAGTTCGTCACGTGCTCGTAGAAGATGCCGGCGTTGCGATACTGCTGCAAGTAGAGCTTCAGGCTCTTAAGTTCGACGCACAGTTTGTCCGGCACGTACGTAATCGTCAGCGTGCCAAAATCCGGATGGCCGGTCTTCGGACAGACCGACGTGAATTCGGGGCAGACGATCTCGATTTCGTATTCGCGTTCCGGAAACTGATTTTCGAACGTTTCCAGCAACTCCGGACCGGGCAAATTCGCTAGCGGCGACTTTTCTGCAGACACTTCAAGCTCCTTTCATCAGTATGCCTATTGTGGCATCATGGAATGAAAGTGACCAGGGGCCGCCGCGTCGCGCTCGTTGCTTGCCACGATCCGAGATTATTGGGACATTGAGATTTCATGCCTCGTGCCGTCGTTCTTCTCTCCGGCGGTCTCGATTCGGCGACGACCGCCGCCATTGCTCGTAGCCGGGGCTTCGAGTGGTTTGGACTCTCGGTCGATTACGGCCAACGGCATCGCTTCGAATTGGAAGCGAGCCGCAAGGTCGCCAAGGCGCTTGGAGCCCGTGATCACATCCAGGTCGACGTCGATCTCTCACGCATCGGCGGTAGTGCGCTGACGGCGGATATCGCCGTACCGAAGGATCGCGACGAAGCGACCATGTCGGCCGGGATTCCCGTCACCTACGTTCCGGCCCGCAACACGGTGTTGCTTTCGCTTGCTTTGGGCTACGCCGAAGTGCTTGGCGCGGGCGATTTGTTCGTCGGCGTGAATGCGGTCGATTACAGCGGCTACCCCGATTGTCGCCCGGAGTACTTGGAAGCGTTTGAACGGCTGGCGAACCTCGCGACCAAGGCGGGTGTCGAAAGTACGATTCGCTTCAAGATTCACGCGCCGCTAGTCGCCATGACGAAGGCCGAAATCATTCGCACCGGTACGTCGTTGGGCGTCGACTACGGGCTCACGCATAGCTGCTACGACCCCGACCTCGAAGGTCGGGCTTGTGCTCGGTGCGACGCTTGCGCGCTCCGCCTCAAAGGTTTTGCCGACGCAGGTCTGAGCGATCCGGCCGTTTATATTCCCACGCCTTAGCCTGCAATGCGCATCGCCGAGATTTTCCAGTCGTTGCAAGGCGAAGGGCGTCTGACCGGCGTCGAAAGCGTGTTCGTGCGCGCGGCCGGTTGCAATTTGCGCTGCTGGTTCTGCGACACCCCCTACACCTCCTGGGCTCCCGAAGGGGAAGACTTCTCGGTCGACGAAATCCTTGCGCAGGTCGAGCATTTCGGCTCCGAGCATATCGTGCTCACCGGCGGAGAGCCGATGCTGTTCGCCGAACTCGTACCGCTGACCGAGCAACTGCACCGGCTACGCAAACACATTACGATCGAGACGGCCGGCACGCTCTATTTGCCCGTGGCCTGCGACTTGATGTCGATCAGTCCGAAGCTGGCGAATTCCACGCCGTCTCCCGAACGCGATGCACGTTGGTCGCGTCGACATGAGCGATCACGGCACGTCCCTGAGGTCGTGCGGCGTCTGACCTCGGAGTTTCCGCATCAATTGAAGTTCGTCGTCGATACCGCGGATGATCTGGGCGACATGGAGCAATACCTCGCCGAGTTTCCCGAAGTACGACGGCGCGATGTCTGGCTCATGCCGCAGGGCGTCGATACATACGAACTAACGAAACGGGCCCAATGGCTGGAGCCGTACGCTCGTGAGAATGGCTATCGATTTTGCCCGCGTCGGCATATCGAATGGTTCGGAGCGGTCCGCGGAACTTAGCCGGCCTCTGCGGTTAAAATCTCCCCGATTTCCCGCACGGCTGCGTTTAGCGATCGGCCGGCCATTTGAAAATTGGTGTGCGTAGAAATCTGCGGCTGGATTTCCTCGAACAGTTTCGTCGCGGCTCGCAGCTTTGCCAGTTTCTTGCGGGCCTGTTTAAGATACTCGGCCGCATTCTTTTCGTTCCATGGTGCGCAGCGCCAGCGTGTAGTCGTAGAGGTCGCGCACGACCTCCATGAGCTCGTCGTCTTCTTCGGCTTCTTCCGAGTGTTTCAGAAACGTCCGCACCATCCAGACGTGGCTCAGCAGTTCGTCAACCCGGTGCATCGCTTCGTCGGGCGTCATTGCGACTTAGCCTCTAAAACACGCGGCGTCGGGTTCTCAACGCGGCCGGATGCGCGCACATTCCGGCCGACACGGCCTTGGTCGCCGATATCGGTCCGAGCCTGTTCGGCCAACGCCGATAGCCGGGCGACGACGTCTTGATATTCGGCGGCGAGATCAATGGTTTCTCCCGGATCGGCGACGACGTCGTACAACGCCGCGGGGCGGTTTTGCCCGGCCTTACCAAGCTTCAGCGGCTTCTTAAGCGGCAGGTGCAGCTTCCAGCGGTCCGACCGTACGGCCTGCAGTTGGTCACGTTGGTAAAAATAAAAAGCCTCGTGCGGCGAGCGGCCCTTGGCTCCAGCAAAGACGAGCCCGCCGATGTCGCGGCCGTCGATCGTGCGATCACTCGGCAATTCGGCTCCGATCAGCTTGGCCAGCGTCGGCAGCAAATCCATCATTGTGCACAGCTCAGAGCACTCCGTACCGGCCGCGATACGCGCGGGCCAACGCATGAGGCACGGCATTCGTTGACCGCCTTCGCTCGTGGAATAGCCGAAGCCGCCGAGCGGGGCATTGGAGCCTTGAGGGGGATCGCGACGCACGGCTCCGTTGTCGCTCGTCCAAATGACAAGCGTGTCATCGTCGAGCCCGAGCTTCTTCAACGTTTCCAAAATGCGGCCGGCAGACCAATCGAGTTCTTCGACGGCGTCGCCGTAGCGACCGTTCTTCGATTTGTCGCGAAATTCGGCGGAAGCGAACGACGTCTTTTCGCTTCCCGGCGTGGCTTCGGGAAAGTACAGGAAGAACGGCTTGTCGCGACGGACTGAAATGAAGTCGACCGCGGCCTGCGTGTAGCGCTGCGTGAGTTGATCACGGTCGGGCGGCGCTTCGATCACGCGCTCGCCGCGAAGTAGCGGAAGTTCCGGCCAGCCGGGAACTTTGTCGGCCGTCATGTCTTCGCTGTACGGAATGCCGAAATAGTCGTCGAAGCCGTGACGTGTCGGCAGGAACGCCGGTTGGTCGCCGAGATGCCATTTACCGACGGCCATGGTCGCATAGCCTTGCGATCGAAACATCTCGGCCAACGTGAACTCTTCGTCGGCGATGCCGAGGCGATCCATCGGCCGCAGCACCGCGCCTCCCTCGCCGTTGGTATGTAGCCCGATGCGAAGCGGATAGCATCCGGTCATCAGCGCCGCACGCGACGGGGAGCAGACGCCCGACGCCGAGTAGAAATGCGTGAACTTCCGCCCCTCGGCGGCCATCCGATCAAGATTCGGCGTGCGATGCAGCTGCGAACCGAAGCAGCCGATGTCGCCGTAACCGAGATTGTCGCACAGGATCAGTACGACGTTCGGCCGCTTCGCTTCTGCGGCCGATAGAGAACCACACAACCACAGAGGCACGGAGAGGAGAGAAAACAAAAAGTAGACGCTCCGTCTCCTTTCCTTTCTCCGGCTTCTCCGCGTCTTTGTGTCTCCGTGGTAAGAACTCATCGCTATCGCGCCGGAGCGTGCGGCACTCCCTTGGGTGCGAAGACAAGCACGGTCGCCGCGCCGGCGATAACGATGATCAGCCCCGCGAAAAACAGGGCGCTGATTTCGCCGGCCGTGCCGTTGGCCAGCCGCGGGCCGATGGTCACGAGCGTATTGATGACCGGCGCTCCGCCGAACACCAGCGGCATCACGTAGGTCGGCTTGCCGCCGAACGTGAACGCCAAGATGATGCCAAGCGCTCCACCGCTCCGGCCGCGCCGCCTGCAAAGCTCCACGAGAACCTTGGAACGACATCAGATCCCAGTGTTCCGAGCCCTTGAGGGCTTGGATGATGATTGAATTGATGACGACCGCCACGGCGAAGTACGCCAAGCCGACGCAAATCAGCGGCCGCAGCCGGCTTCCTTGCATCTTCATTTGCCCCTTGTGCAATACGGGGCCATAGACGCCCCACGACAGCACCGTCAACCCGATCGACAATCCGACTTCGAGCAACTTCACGACGCCGTGCCCGGCCGTCGGTCCGCCCGGTTTGAATAGCAATACGCACAACGCGCCGACCACGACCAAGATCAGCCCCGCGTAAAACAAGGGGCTGGCATCCTTATATGCCTTGGTCAGGTACATCGACGTGAAGGTGTTGACGACCGGTGCGCCGCCGAACACGAGCGGCATCACGTAGTCGGGCGTGCCGCCGAACGTAAACGCCAGAATGATTCCAAGAGCGCCGAGCGCGCCGGCCACGCCCGCGACGAAGCTCCAAACAAATCCCGAGGCGGTCCAGCTTCCTTTCTCGCCCCACAATCGCATCAATACGGCCGGCACGACAACGGCGATGACGCAATAGGCCAAGCCGACCCATACGAACGGCAGCAAATGGCTTCCCGACATCGAGGCCTGACCGTTGCGCATGATCGGGCCGTACACGCCCCAGCAAACGGCAGTGAGTGCGATCGAGCCGATGACAAGCAGAAATTCACGCATGACTGACGAACCTTGAGCGGAGGCGGCGGGACGATAACGGATGGAGATGCGGCCAACGAGCGGTCCAGTTTACTCGAAACGCCGACCTGGCGTAACGGCGGGCATTACTCACCGCGCAACGATGCCAAGATCGGCATCCGCAATACCGAGCGAACGACCACCGCGCCGGCCAGCAGACCGACGATGAGCACGATGCCAAGTGTTCCGGCAAGTTCCAGCCAGGGAATGCTCGCGCCGCCGAAGAGGGCGTGCGGCAACACGGCGACTCCGGCCGCCAATGTTCCGCAAGCGAGGCCCCCCACGAGCAGCGCTAGGTTTTCCCAAAACACGAGCCGGCCCAGCAGCGACTTCGACAAACCCACGGCGCACATCAAAGCCAGTTCGCCGCGGCGTTCGAGCACGTTGCGAAGTTGCACGACGGCCAAGCCGAATGTACCGAGCAGCAGTCCCAAGCCGCCGAGGCTTTGAAACGTCGAGAGATACGTATTCTGCACGGCCATAAAACCGGCCAGAAGTTGATCGGTCCGCTGAGCGTCGAACCCGAAGTCGGCGAGCGTGCTTTCCAAGGTTCGGGCGACGTCGGCTTCGTGCTCTGGTGCGGCTTCGACGAGGAAATATCGATAGCCGCCGACCTCGGGAAAGTGCCGCTTGAAGTGGTCGTCGTGAATGATGAGGCTGCCTTGCAGAATGCTGTTGCGCAGCAAGCCGACGACGCGGAGTCTGACCGTCTCATTGCGGTCGTTCGTCGTCGTGAACGTCGCCCCGACGCCGGAGAGATGCAAGCTGTAAATCGCCGTGGCCTGATCGAGAACGACCGGCACTTCGTCGGGAAACTCGCTATAGGGAATCAGTTCGCGGGCATTCGTGTTGATCGCAGTGCGGCGGCGCAGCATGAGCCACGGATTGGCTCGCTCCGCATCCGTGTTGGCGTCGGTCGACGCCCAACTGAACCCGCCGCGCTCGACGAACTTCTCCCCTGCCCCGAGCACGCGCGGTTGCTCGGTTTGATACAGGTTCAAGCAACTCGCATCGTCGCCGGCGCGGAAGCGGAACGGGTACGTCGTTGCCCCGGCGATCGCTTTGCGACCGGCCGTAGAAAAGTTGAGGTCGAGCTGACCTTCTTCCGAATTCATGTCGGGCAGGATTGAGACGTCGCTTTGACCGACGAGCGCAAACCCGCCGGTGCCGCTGGATTTCTCTAAATACGAATTGGGAGGCGCGAGTCGAAACGCGCTGACCGCGACGATGAGAAACGCCGCGGCCGCCACGAGCCCGATCGTCAGCGTGCTGCGACCTGGATTGCGGCCGGCATTTCGCACGGCCAGCGTCACCACGCGGCCACGACCGGCGTTGACCAGCGACCCGAAGCGAGCCGCCGCCAGCCGCCGTCGCAAAAGCACCAGCAAGCCGGTGAGTACCAGAGCCGCCGAACCGAAAAATGCCCCGGCCTGGGCTTCGTTCTGGAGTTGGCTTGCCAGGACCGCGATTCCCGCGGCACCGAGAAATGCCGCAGCTTGAAGAACCGTCACCCAAGCCTGCCGATGCCCCTTAGGGCAGCCGCCGCCCGCACAGGATGCCAAATCGCTTTCGGCCGCCTGATTGGCGAGCAGGCGCCGCGCGGAGAGTCGCTTCAGCATTCGCAGCGACCACCAAATGGCCGCGACCGACACGACGACGCCGGATGCGTAGCCGACGACGAGGCTTTTGACGGTGACGTACAGATCGAGAAACGGCACTGTGACGGCGTCGAGCCAAAGGGTGCGCAGTCCGGCCAGCATCAGCCACGCGTAGCCGACGCCGAGCCCGACGCCGACGGCCGCTCCGATCGCAGCGACGAACGTTCCTTCGACCAACAACAGTCGTGTGACGCGGCGAAGCCCCAGACCCAAGGCCAGCAGGAGCCCGACTTCGGCAGCGCGCTGTTCGACGCCGAGTTTGAACAGCAGCATCGTCAGCATTACGGCCGCGGCGATGATGAAGAAGCTGAAGCCGATGAATAGCCCTTCAAACGGCGTCGTGCCGCTCGACGCTTCGATGGCCTGTAGTCGAATCGGCTGAAATGCGAACCCGAGCTTGGCCGGATCGGGTTGGAACTTCGTAGCCAGCGCTTCAACGGTCATGCCGTTTTGCGGCGCGACGCGGAGCGCCGTGAGTTCGCCGAATCGCGATCCCCAGAGCTTCTTGCCGGTCGCATAGTTAACGAACGCTTTGGGCGTGGCGCGGTATTCGTCCCAGTAATCTTCATCCTTCCGGCGTACCCGCTTGCCGTCGTACGGGAAAGGCGGGTCCCAATCCCCCATTTTCAATTGATCGGTCACGCCCGGAAGTTCCGGAGTCAGGTCGGGCGTAAGGAAGGGATCGTCTTTCTCTTTCAGATCGACGATGGCCTTGAGCTTGAACGTCGCCGTAGCCTCCCTGACTTCGGCATGCGTGCTTTCCGGTTCGAAGTAGACGATGCGAACTTCCGCTCCCGGTTGTACGCCGAGGTCTTCGGCCGCCCAACGATTGAGTACGATCTCGCCGTCGGCGATCGGCCCGATGGCCGCGCCGTCCGGCGTGCGTAACGGCCCGAGCGGCGCACGATCGACGAGATCCATCGCCGCGATGGTGCTATAGGGAATCTCTTTGCCCCCGGCCGCGATCGTATTGGCCAGATACGTATAAACCTTTTGAGGCTGGTACTCGCCGTACGCCTCCATCGAGGCTTGCTCCGTTGGCGGGTCGAAGAGCATGCGCTCGCTGGTCAGGTTGAAATAGCCGGGCTTCGTTTTCGTCCACTTCAGCCCGTAGTCGGCCAGCTTGGGTTTAAGTTCCGAAGTCAGTACGTCATGGTTGTGCTGTAGCGTCTTATCTGTCGGGAAATATTCCTGGCCGCGAACGAAGACGGCATTCGCGGTATTCGGTTTGCCCAAGATTCTCTGCATCGCCAAAAGTGACACGAAGGCGTTCTTCGGCACTTGCTGGTTGGGCCGCAGTGAAAATGCGCCGAGGCCAGTGGCGGGAATGATCTGCGCGACCTTGAGCCGTTGCGAACTCTCGACCGTGTCGGTCTTGCCGCCCCAAGGGACTTTCTTCGGGAACGTCGCGGGCCGTGGGGAGCCGCAGGATGATGTCGTCGCCGATGTTCGCGGCCAACTCGTTCGCCAGCGTTTCGTTGAGAACGATCTCGTCGTCTCGCGGAGACTTCACTTCGTAGCTTTCGCCATCGCGGGGGTAAAACGCTTGTCGGAATTCGTCGGTGAAGCCGAGGATGTTGACGTTGGCGGCTCGCGATTTGTTTGTCGGATGCGTCGCGCTACCGGCCAGATAAAGCCCGGGAGCCGCCACGACGTACGGCTTCGGTGTCGGGCCGGCGTCGTCGAGTTCGTCGGCCAGTTGCTCGCGGAAGAGATTCTGCGATACGAGCACGTCGTCGATTGCGCCGAGTCGATCGAGGGCAGTGTGTTTGAGACTGCCGCGGACGGAGTCGCCGACCAAGAGCGCGCCGGTAAGCACCGCGGTCGCCGCGGCCGTTCCCAAGGCGACGGCGATGTGGATGCGCCGATGATGTCGCAGCGAATCGGCGATCAGGCGTTTGGGAGTCAGCGTTTCGTGCATTTCATTTGGCCGCGGAGATTGTCCCTGAGTTTGAGAGAACGCGGAGACGAGCTCCGCGGTTCAATGCCGAGGAATGGATCAAAGTTGCTGCAGTTTGCCGTCGTCGAGTTCGAAGCGGCGCTCGAAACGCGAGGCGAGTTCCAAACTGTGTGTCACCACGAGCAGCATGGTTCCCTCGTGTTGCTGCATCTCCAGCAGCAAATCGCCGATGGCCGCGGCCGTCGTGCGATCGAGATTGCCCGTCGGTTCGTCGGCCAGGAGCAACGCCGGCTTGTGAACGAGCGCACGAGCGATGGCTACGCGTTGACGTTCGCCGCCGGAAATTTCCGCCGGTCGGTGATCAAGTCGATCGCCGAGACCGACGCGTTTCAAAAGTTCTTTGGCACGTTCCGCGGCGTCGGTCTTGCTCGGCGAATCGGCCAACGTCGGCACGAGTACGTTTTCCAATACGCTGCATTGCGGCAGCAGATGGTGATCTTGGAACACGAACCCCAACCGACGATTGCGAAACGTCGCCAACTCCGGCTCGCTCAGGGCGAACGGATCGACGCCGTCGAGCGTCACCCGCCCGCCTGTCGGACGGTCGAGCGTGCCGATGATATAGAGCAGCGTGCTTTTACCCGATCCGCTCGGGCCGAGAATCGCCGCGTTCTGCCCCGACGCCAACTCCAGCGAACAACCGCGAAGCACCGAGAGCGGTTTGTCGCGGGTCGGGTAATCTTTGGAGACGTCGGAGACGGCGAGCTGCGTCATGGTGGTCATGCTCAAGGAAAGCCGCGGCGGGCAAAGCGGCAATGTTGGCGGGGATCGTCGCCGAATTGTAGGCGGCGTCCCGCGCGTCGCCAATTGCGATGACGCGCGGACATGTGCCGCATTACATCGTCTTGCCGACCGCTTCCGCCACCTTCCGGCCGCGCTGCATGACGTCTGCGAATTGCGTGAGGCTCAGCGTTTGGTAGCCGTCGCTGGCCGCATGAGCCGGATCATGGTGCACTTCGAGAATGAGGCCGTCGCAACCGGCGGCGATCGAAGCGAGCGTCATGCTCGGCACCATATAAGTGTGCCCCGTCCCGTGGCTTGGGTCGACGACGATCGGCAGGTGCGTCTTGGCTTGCAGGTACGGCACGGTCGCCAGCGGCAACGTGAACCGCGTGTGGCTTTCGAACGTACGGATTCCCCGTTCGCAAAGCATGACGTGCGAATTTCCGCCGTCGAGCACATACTCCGCGGCCAAGAGGAATTCTTCCATCGTCGCACTCGGGCCGCGTTTCAAGAGCACGGCGCGATTCGTTTTTCCCACGGCTTCGAGCAGCCGGTAGTTCTGCATATTGCGCACGCCGATTTGCAGGACGTCTGCGTAATCTGCCACAAGGCCGACGTCCTCCGTCGCCAACACTTCGGTGACGATCGCCAGCCCGGTGGCCTCGCGGGCCTTGGCCAAGAGCTTCAGCCCCTGCTCTTTCAAACCTTGGAAGCTGTACGGGCTGGTGCGCGGCTTGAAGGCTCCGCCGCGCAAAGCGGTTGCTCCGGCCGCTTTCACGCCGTGTGCGGCCCGCATGATTTGGTCTTCGTTTTCCACCGAGCACGGGCCGGCAATCACGCCGAGCTTCGAGCCGCCGACGGAAAGGCTGCCGGCCGTAACGACCGACGTTTCCTTCTTCACTTCGCGGCTGGCGATCTTGTACGGAGCGAGAATCGGCAGCACTTCGGCCACGCCCGGTGCAGCTTCGAGGGTTTCTTTGAGGCCGTCGCGTTCCGGCCCCACGGCCGCGATGACGGTGCGTTCGACGCCGTAAAGTACATGCGGTTTCATACCGAGCGCTTCCACCTGACGGACGGCCTCTTGCAGGTCGGCTTCGGCGACGTGCGGCTGCATAACGATGATCATGATTTGTCGATTGGGGTTCGGGGTTCGATGACTTTTGAAACTAACAAACGAAAAAGCCCCAAGAACTCAGGAGTCGCGCCGACTCGCGGGTTCTCGGGGCTGGCTGTTTCGCCGGTCTTTTAAGCCTGCGACTACATACCTCCCACGACGCCGCGAACCGGCGGGGTAAAGTAAAACCAAAAGCGGTAATACGCGAGGAGGTAGCGCTTCATAGCGGCATTCTTGTCCGGCTGTTGCGACAAAGCAAGAGTCATTGGGCAATTTCTACTGGCGAAGCAACCGAAGCAAATTACTTATTCCATGTGAAAAAGTGAAAAATGACGCAGCTCCCAGAATGCCCATTCCCCAGCTAACGTAAGACGAAAGGGCGGTGAGATGGCCGCCGGATGCCAATACTATCAGGTAACCGAAGCCGATAACAAAAATCAAAAACAGTGCCGCTGCTGATCGAAACAAGACCACGAGGTCGTCGTCACGCAAGGAGCGACTGATCCCAACGAAGAACTCCGCGAAGGTCATTGCGCCAAGTGATCCAGATAGTATGCCGATTCCGGCACATGGAAGGGCATGACTGGATCGCATCGTTGCGGCTCCAAGCAAGAATGCCGCCGCCGTCACATCAAGAACCATAGACGCGACGAGAATTGGGAGACTCTGTTCCAGCTGCACGATCACGAATGCACAAGACCTTGGTAACGAATATCCCCAAGAAGCCCGCGATCGGAGGAAGGTAAAGTAGCGATTCTCGATTCTTTAGGGCCGCAGGGTAGATTGTCATCAACAAAAGTAGAGCAAGAGGAAACAAGCCCGATAGTAGCGTGACTAGGTTTAATATTTCTGCTCCTTTGCGGACGCTTTGCAATTCTGAGGCGGATCGTCGTGGATATCTTGAGTATGCAGAAGTCTTGAGCTGCGTTTGGCCTTTCTCTGCAAGCGTGGTTGCGTCGACCGGCGAATCAATTGCCGCTTTTCGCTCAGTCAAAATTACGGTCCGGCCGTCGGGATCGGTAAGAATAGCTCGTCTACCCCAAGTTCCAATTTGGGCGGCTCGCGAAATTTGCGCACCGCGAACTATTGCTGCCTCAAGGGCGCCATCCAGGTCCGGTACGGCGAACGATAGCTTGCTGCTTGCAATTTGCTCGTCGTTCTCGCCATTAAGGATCTTGAGCGATAGCCCACGACACTTCGCCGTCACAACGTCACGATTAGCAGTGTCCGCAGCAATATCGATTGATAGACCGAGCGCGAAGTAAATAGCTGCGAGTTTTTTGGGCTCCTGAGAACGAAAAGTTACGTCGAGCGGAACTCGCAGAGTTTGCCCGCGCATCGACACATTCAACTGATTCGTCCGGCATTGTAAACCATTTGATTGGGCTTCGATAATCGCGGATCGCGCGAAGTTCTCGCGAAAGCTGCGCCACGGTATCAACCCGCGCGGCCAGATTTAATCAACTCCGAGTGCGGTACATCAGGATCGGCCGCGACCGCGCGGCGCAGGCTGGCCTGCGTTGCGCCGTTTGCGGTAGCGTTTCCATCAAGGTGATCTTGCGCCTTCCGGGGCGTCTACGACCGCCAGCCGCCAGTTGGGCTTCTCTTCTCGTACGGGGGAAACCAACTTACCGCCGGCTTGTACGAGCCGCGGCACCAGCCCGCGAACGTCGGCGACGACAAAGCAAAGCGGTGCGCTCGGCTCGCGTGACGCGGGCGGCCCACCGATGAACTTGGCGTTGAAGCCCGGGCAGCGTCCGATGATTGACTGGTAACCCGATTTCTCAGTCTGCACCGGCTCCATGGTCAGCCCGAGTTGCCTGTAGAACGCGATCAGCGGCTTGGCTTTCGGCGATGAAACCGGCAGCGAAAGCGGTTCGCTTTCCAAAGAGTTTCCGGCCCAATCAACACATGAAACGGTAGTCGACATCAGGAAGAATTAAGTTGAGGCAACGGAAAGAGATTCGAGAGCCATTCGCTCTTGCGACGGCATGTCCGACGACACAATTCACCCGCATGGGGCAATCATCGTGCGGCTGACACTGCCGGCTTCACGCCGACCAAGCGTATCAGCAACGCCACGTAGGCCGCTAAGACGAAAAATGTGACCGTGCCGAAGACGTACCACAGAGCTGCGCTCGGTTCTACTATGAGCATGACCGCGGCGAGAAGTGCGGCGAGCGAAACGACCATGAGCACCACCGACATTGTTCGCGCCGTCGGATCGCCGAATCGTTTCAGAACACTGAAGTAGAAGTAGCACAACAGCAGGAAATTGACGTGACTTCCCGCGGCGATCAGCAACGGCGCCACCGCCAAGTACGGCTCGTTTGCAAAACTCAAAGCTCCCACGCGCGCCATCGTGCCCACGGCTTCCAGCGCGACCGCGAGTATTAGCACGCCTCGTTCAACGGCATTGCCCGCGCCGAGCATTTGCATTTTGCCAATCATCTGTAGAACCGCTCCAACTAAAGCGATCACCGTTGGTATCAACGGCACCACGGATGGTGCTTGCTCGTTGACGACACGACGTCGACCAAGCTCCGGCGGTTTGAACGTCAGCATCGTCAGCACGACGACTACGAACAGGATCGCCAGTCCGACGAGCATCGTCGTCGAACCGAGACGGAGCGACTTGACTTGCGCGGCGTCGAGCGGAGCGGTCGGATCTTTGGCAGGCGTTTCCACAGGAGCATGGGAATTATCAATCGCCGTCGTCGTTTCCATCTCCGTCGAAATGGTCGATAAGTCGAGGTCGCCGAACTCGTCCGCTTCGGCTTCAGCAGCTCCTGATTCGAAGATGTTGAACCGCCGCCCAGCGGGATCGGAGACGACCGCCTTGCGTCCGTCGGAGGTCGGCTCGGCCGCCTGCAGCACCTTGCCCCCCTGCTCGGCGACTATCTGCAGAATTCGACTCAGGTCGTCAACGAAGAATCCCAGCGGCTGTTGCGGCTCGCGTGATGCTGCCGGGCCCGTCGTGATCTTGACCGCGAAACCGGGGCAGCGTCCTACGGCCGCCTGCTTGCCGTTTTTATCATTCTGCAGTTCGAACGCGATGCCCAGTCGCTGATAGAACTTGATCAGCTTGTTCGCCTGGGGCGATTGAACGATCAGCGTTTGCGTGTTGCTGTTGAGCGGCCGGCCGGCGGAATCTACGCATACAAGCGACGGGGCAGTCATGAGCGAACTCGGGGTAAACGTCGGCGGCATCCTCCTCTCGCGAGGGGTGTCGCCTACCGTATCAACCCGCGCGGGTGAATTCAACCAGTTCCACTCGCCGTCCGTCGGGATCGGAGACGACGGCGCGGCGACCGTGCGTGCTCGCGCGACGGTTTCGTCACGACTTGCCCGCCCGATGCAATGAGTCGCGCCAGCATCGCATCGAGATCGCTCACATCGAATCCCAATCGCACGGCCTGCGTGTCGACGGCGCAGGTTGCCGGATAGAGTTCCAGGTTCCATAGGCAGGAACCGCTACGCACGGAAGCCAAATGCTCGGGCCCGGCGCCGTGTCGTTCGCTGGTAAACGTGAAGCCGAGCGTTTCGTAGAAAGCCGCCGTCGCGCGCAGATTCGCAGCGCGCAGCGCGAGCAAGTTCAACCGTGGTCCGGCCGCAACGAAGGCATTTGCGGCCTCGCTCCGCGCCGCGTCGTTCGCCCCGCTCACGCGTTGGCTTTCGTCCGCATCCGTTCGCGGGCACGGGAAAGCGTCGGGCCGATGCTGTTCTCGGGCATCCCCACGGCCGCGCTGATTTCTTGGTAGCTCAACCCTTCGAGATGGTAGAGCCGCACGACGCGGGCTTCATTGTCCTGCAATCCGTCGAGCAGCCGGTTCACTTCGTCATGGTCGGCGATACGTTGCTCGTGTTGCCCGTTGGCGCACGGGATCTTTCGTAAGGTTCTCGTCGCCCGAAAGAGAAAGCCGCCCCAACGTTTTCTTTTGCAGCAGCTCGCGCACCGCCACGCGTCGCGACACTACGGTCAGATAAGTCGACAAGCTGCACTGCCGCCGGAAATGCCGCAGCACCGCAAAGTCGTCACGTACCAGCGCTAGGAACACGTCGGCGCACAAATCTTCGCGATCTGGTTGCGCGAGCTTGATGCTCCGCGCTTGAGCCGTGTGGTTGACGACGTGCGTCACCAGTCCGAGAAACCTATCGACGAAGTCCTCCCACGAACCCGGCTTGCGGGCCAGGCAGCGGTCGATCAGGTTTTTATCGATCTCCGAGAGCGCCACGGCGATACCTGAGGTAGCTCTATCCGACGGTGATCATCACAAGGTGCAATACGGCTGACAGGTGCCAGACAACAGATCGACAATACCTTAGCGAAGCTCGCCGCGACGAGATCGTTCAAAGCCCTCGCCCGACACGATTTGTGCCCGGCTCGACCCGTAGTTGTCGACCATAAGCCGGAGTGCTGCACGGCATCACCCCGCCTCAACTGCGCTATCCGGAGTGTATGACGCACGAACGATGCCGGCAGTTCATTCAAACCCATTCTATTTGGGTCAAAAAATCAAAACAAGACGGATTCGAACTGACCAACCGGCAAGGAAGCAGTTCGTTCATCTTGTCCTGCCCTCCTCTAACGACTCTGGGGCTTTTCGCAACATACGCCGACAAACATCGCGAGCTTGGTGCTTTCGGGACATTTCCCGGGTCGCCGAAACGCCTCAGCGGACTTCCCGTTCGCGGTCCGCGCGCTTAAAGGCCAACGTCGTCGCGTCGGACTGCGATCGTCGTCTCGGCATGGCCGCGCCGGCTCGATGTCGCTCCCTCGTTGGTCGCTCGTCGATCGACGTACGATTAAGAATCGTCAAGGCGGCGACGACTTGGCGGCGGCTTCGCTCGAGTCGTTGCTGAAACCGTTTCTCATTTGCGCCATTTCAATCAGTTTTTCTCATGCTGCCGATAGTCGTCGTCGATTCGTTAGTTCCATATCCGCTTGACGTTCTTGAACGTCGTTTTTACGATTCGCAGTAACCCTCGCAGGCTTCTTCGCAGTTGCCGTATTCCACGCCGGCGGCTTTGCTTGACAGTCGTCGCCGGCAGGTGTTGAATGCCCTGTATCGAAGCGCCTTTTGCTTCAGGAGAATAACAGCCATGGCTCACGTCGTTTGCGAACCGTGCTTCGCGTGCAAGTACACCGACTGCGTAGTCGTCTGCCCGGTCGAATGCTTCTACGAAGGGGAAAAGATCCTCTACATTCATCCGGAAGAATGCATCGATTGCGAAGCGTGCGTTCCGGAATGCCCGGTTGAAGCGATCTTCCATCAAGACAACGTTCCGGAAGAGTGGAAGGACTTCACCGCGTTGAACGCGGAAATGGCGCCGACCTGCCCTTCGATCACTGAGAAAAAAGAGCCGATGAAGAAGGACTAGTCAGGCCTGAGCCTGCTTCCGCTCTTTTCTGCCGCACTCATGAGGCGGAGTCGATAAAAATCGACTCCGCCTTTTTTATGCGCCGGAAGCCTCTTAGGGTACGCCATCACGGAGCGTTCTGTGAAACGGGCACCCGATCTGCCAAGCGACGCGAGTCCTTGGAGTCGAGTCTTTCCGCGTTGGCGGTGATCGTTCTAATAGCTGAAACGAACGTCCTCTCTTCCACCCGCGAGGTTTCTATGGAGTCGCCCCCGCCCCGTTCGTTCACGCGTGCGAATCTCACCGGCACGACGTTCCAAGACGTGTGCCTCAAGCAAGCACTGTTTGACGACGTTAACCTTGCCGACGCCCGGTTTCATAATATCAACCTCTCGGGAGCCAAGTTTGACGACGTGAATCTCTCGGGTGTCGCGATCACCAATGCCAACGTCACCGGCATGACGATCAACGGAGTGCCGGTCAGCAAGCTCTTTCCTGAATGCGATCATTCCGACTGAGGATGAACGAATCGTCCGATACCAAGCTAGTCGGTCGCTCTTTATCGCAGTTTTCCTTGGAGCGCACCGATGCGGGCCGATATGCAGAACGCCGAGAGTCCCGAAGCTTATCTGGCCGGGCTCGACGGGTGGCGATTGAAATTGGCGACAACGCTGCGACGCGCAGTCTCAAAGGCCGCGCCGCTCGACGAACGGCTCAAATGGGGGCATCTCGTTTACTTCTCCAACGGGCCGGTCTGCTTGATTCGCGCCGAAGCCGAGCGAGTGCTGTTTGGGTTTTGGCGCGGTCAACGCCTGCGGGACATCGAGCCGCGTCTGAAGCCGGGCGGCAAATATGAGATGGCGACGCTTGAATTGAAGGAGGGGGACACGATCAAGCCGCAGGTTGCGACCAAACTGGTTGCCGCAGCTGTCGCGTTGAATGCTGAAGTCGGCGATCCGACGAAGGTCGCGCCCAACCGGAAGCCGCCCGCTGCGAAGAAGAAGCGTGCGGCGACTTCTCCTGGAAAGCAGCCCGTCAAGAAGAAGAAAGCCCGGTCGGCGAAGCACGTCGTCCGCCACCGCGACGGCTCAATTTGGGCCCAAGGGCAAATGCTTGACGGCAAGCCGGTCGGCTACTGGGAATGGTTCCGCAAAGACGGCACCAAACTTCGTTCGGGCGCGTTCGACGACGCGGGACGCCAAACGGGCGAGTGGACGACATACGACAAACAGGGGGCGGTCTACAAAGTCACGAAGCTGAAGCCGAAGTCGTCGTAACGACGCCGGCGTAGTCGTCTACTTCAAGTCGACCGACCAGTACGCATTGTCTAGGAAGCTCTTCCAACTCTCGTACTTGGGATTGCCGAGTTTGATCGACAAGAGCGGGCTGCGCTTCGGCTTGACCGGCGCTTTGATGAGGTGCATGCCTGCTTGAACAGGCGTGCGGCCTCCCTTCTTCACGTTGCACTTTACGCAGCAACAGACGATGTTCTCCCACGTCGTTTCGCCTCCTTGGCTCGCGGGGCGACGTGATCGAGGCTCAACTCGCTGAGGGGGAACTTCTTGCCGCAGTACTGACACTTGTTGTTGTCGCGGGCGAAGATGTTGCGGCGGTTGAAGCGAATCGTCTGCTTCGGCAAACGATCGTAGAACAACAGCCGAATCACGCGCGGCACTTGGATCTCGAAGTTGACCGAGCGAATCCAATCGCCATGCGGCTCTTGCTCTTTAAACTGCGAGCGGAGCTCGCTGATTTCACGCCACGATTGGAAATCGTAATTGGCGTACTGGCCGTCTTCGATATGAATGACTTCGGCCAACTCGCGACACAGGAGGGAGAATGCTCGTTTGACGCCGACCACATGGACGGCGAGATAAGTTCGGTTCAAGACAAGCACGCTTGAACCAAGCGATTCGCCGACGGCCAAACTCGTCATGCAGCCTCTCCCCTCGACTCGTAAGAACGCACGGTTCCAGATCGCGGTAGCTACCCCAGGCTCGGGCGGAGCCTCTTTATTCTAGGCGAACCGGATAAAAATTGCGAGCTTTTCCGAATGTGCGGCGAACGGGTGCGCGGCGCTGCGTGAGAAGTCTCGAAATCTTCCGAGAGCTTCACCGCCGAAACTTTCGCCGCCGGCAAGCTTGACAGAACAGCGCCGGCCGTAGCGTGGCGGCGCGATTCCTCAGCGAACATTCGCGGAAAACTCACGCACGCCGAAGCTCTTTCGCAGCGTGCGGTCTCGCAATTCTCGGCACTCGGCGCGGCGCGGCCGGCGGCGCGAAGTCGTCGCGCGCAGACGAGCGCGAGACTTCACGCGGCATGCGGCAGGCAACGGCGCGGCGCATGTCAAGATTGAAAGCCCGCGACGCGCGAAAAATCGCGTTGAAATTTGCCTCACGCCGGCAACGGAGATTTCTCCGAAGACGCACTTGCTCCGCGTCGGAAAGTGGTATTAGGATGAAACTCGTCGTGAGAATGCGAGCTTCGCGGCGGACGCGAAGCACACGAGACGCTGCGGCGACGAAGCCGCGGGGCCTCGCGAATCGTGAAACGCAATCATGCGACGCAGGAGCACTTTTCGACGACCGACGAAGTTCCTCTCTTCGTCATGCGTCGCGCTGGGGAGAATCGTGCGATGATCCATTACTCGTGCGATATGTGCAAACGGCCGCTCGATCCGGAAAACGATCTGCGGTACGTCGTGAAGCTCGAAGTGTACGCCGCCTTCGATCCGCTCTCGTCCGACGATTGCGAAGAAGATCGCGATTGTCTCCAAGAACTCCACGAAATTCTCGAGCGCGTCGACGACGCCTCGGATGAAGCCGTCGGCGACGACGTCTATCAACAACTCCGCTTCGACGTCTGCCCCGAGTGCCGTCAGAAGCTGATGAAGAATCCGCTCGGCAAAAAGGCCGAGAAGCACGACTTCAGCCGCAACTAACGTCGTTTTGCGACAGCGGTTGATTTTTCACGCCGCAGATCAATCTGCGGCGTTTTGCAGACGGGCGAGGTCTTACGCATGAGCGCGCGACCCTATCGAGCCGCGTCGTCGAGCCGTTGGATTCTGCCGCTCGTCGCCGTCACGCTTCTCGTGGCGTTCCGTTTGTGGTCGTCATCGCACGACGTCGACTCGCCGCCTCTTCGCGTCTCGTTGCCTGAAGGAGAGTTTCGCGTGGCCCGCGTCGTCGACGGTGACACGCTCCAACTGCTGTCGGGCGACTATGTGCGGCTGCTCGGCGTCGATACGCCCGAGACCGTGGCGCCGAATCAACCGGTGGAACCGTGGGGCCCGGAGGCGGCCGAGTTTTCGCGCACGTTCATCGGCTCCGAGCCCGTGCGATTGTCGTACGACAAAGAACGCCAAGATCGCTACGGACGGCATTTGGCGTACGCATGGCGCGGAGAGACGCTGTTGAATGAAGAACTGATTCGTAACGGTTTCTCCGTGGCGATCACCGTCTTTCCGTACTCGCGGGCTATGAAAGATCGCTTCCTCGCGGCTCAGCGCGAGGCCAAGAAGACAGCTCGAGGCATCTGGTCTGCGCCGTCGGATCGCGCGCTGACGGAGAAATGCCGGCCGCTAACTAGTTGAATATGCCGGCATCGAGAGCGGCTTCACACGCTGCCGGCATGCGCGACACCGTTTCCTAGCACCGCCTAGCATTGATGCCGGATTTTCAAGCGAGACGCTGCCCGCGGATGCGGCACGTGCGGTGTCATGAAAATCTCACCGAATCCTTGAACCGCGCCCACGAGAAAGGCGTAAGGTCGTAGACGGTCGGCGAATCGGTGCGTTGTCCGATTGTCGTGGCGACGGCGGCGACGTCGTTCGCCGCTTCATGGCATGGGCTTTGCGTTTTATAAGCGGCAACATCGTTCACCGCCGGAATCTCGCCGGAAAACTCATAAAGACTTTCTCAGAACGGAGTCCACCCGTGGTTTCCTCGTTGCAAATCCCAGCCGTACAGGCCGCCGCCGAACTCAAGGATTCGGGAGCCGATCTCGATCTGCAACGTCGCGTGGCTTCATTCTTGGCCGATTCGAACATGCCGGGCCTGCGGCAGCTGCGCGTCGATGCCGAAGCCGGCGTCGTCACGCTCCGCGGCACCGTTCGCACGTACTACGAAAAGCAACTCTCGCAACAGCGCTGCAAGCGCGTGGCCGGCGTCGTGCGGCTCGTCGATAAAGTGGAAGTCGTGACGAACTCGAACTAGTTCGGCTGCGATCGATCAACGAAGTGTAGGGAACGCCCATCGCGGCGTTCCCTTTTTGTTGCACTCGTTAGGAGTTCGTCGGCAGCTTGCCGAACACAACTTTGCCGCGGCTGACCGTTGCGACAATTTCCGGCGGTCCGACTTCGCGAAGATGAAATAGCGCCAGATCGGCCACGTCGCCGGGACGCAAACCGCCGCACGGGGCGCCGATGATGCGAGCCGGAGCGGTCGAGGCCATCGTGACGGCCGCAGCCAGATCGATGCCCGCGAAGCGCATCACGTTGGCGATGCCGTACTGAATCGGCAGTGAAGCGCCGGCCAGCAGTTGATCTTGCCCGGCGATGACGAGCCGGCCGTCGGGCAGGATCTCAAGTTCCAAACCGCTGGTCATCGCGTATCGTCCGACCGGTTTGCCTGCCAAGCCGGAGACGTCGCTCACCAAGACGACGCGCTCGGGCGTCTTGGCGCGGATCATCGTCTTCACGACTTCCGGAGGCAGGTGATGGCCGTCGACGATCAGGCTTGCGGTCAGCCGATCCTCGGCCAACTGGTCCCAAATGTAGTTCGGATGCCGCCTGAGCATGCGATGAGCACCGTTTCCTAAGTGCGTACTCATGCGTGCTCCGGCATCCACGGCGGCTCGAATGTGCGGGCCGTCCGCCCCGGTATGGCCGATCGAAACACAGACGCCGGAAGCCGTGGCCTTGGCGATGAACTCGGCCGATTCGTCGAACTCGCACGACATGGTGAGAATGCGAATCCGACCCCCGGCGGCTTCCTGCAGCCTTTGGAAGCCGTCCCAGTCGGGCCGCTTGCAATGTTCCTTGGGGTGCGCGCCGCGCGGGCCGTCTTCCGTTGAGAAGAACGGGCCTTCGAGATGGATGCCGGGGACATACGCTGCGACGTCGGGAATTGTCTCGCACGCGCGATGGATCGTCGCCAGCCCGTGAGCCAGGCATTCATAACTTTGCGTGGTCAGCGTCGGGCAGTAACCGGTGACGCCGAACGGGAAATGAGCGCGGTCACTTCCGCAACCTGCTCCGGCGTGATCTCCAGCGAGCTGAACTCTTGTCCGCCCCAGCCGTTGACCTGTACGTCGACAAAGCCGGCCGACACCCACGGCAGCGAACCGGCGCGAGCGCCGAGCGATTGCAGCTCGTCGGCCGTGAGTGCGGTGACGCTCGTCACGCGGTCGCCGGCCAAGCGTACGCGGGCTACGTCGCGGGTGTCGTAACGTCGGGCGAGGAATTCGGTCGACATGGTCGTGGAGGCTCGCGGAGCGGAGGCGTCTGGGCGGGAAACGAAACGGGGCGCTGCGTCTGGTTCGACGCAGCGCCCCGATTACAATCTAGCGAAGGTTTGCCGGCAACCGCCCTGCAGGCGGTCAGGCGACTACCACGTATCGACGCCCATGTAGTTGCGGCGCGATTGCAGATACACGCGCGAGGCGGGAGTTTGGCCCCAGAGGTAGGGGAACCGCGCGTTCGGAGCGAATGTCGGCGAGTATTGGTACGTGTGCGGCGTGACGTAGGCCATCGGACGCGAGTTGTATACGCCGTACCAAGCGCTGGCTGCGATACGGGCCTTGCGATCGGCCGCGTATTGTTCCGAGTTGCGACGCACTTGCAGCGTCGGGTTCTCGTAGTCTTCGCGCATCCGCTCGTAGTACCACATGTCGGGCGTCGGATTGAGCTGGCTCATGGAGAGCGGCACGTGCGGCGTCGAGGCTTCCGCTTCCGGAGCGGCGGGAACCGTCGGAGCCGACTCGGTACGCAACGTGGCGATATTGCGCGGAGCGGGCACCGCCAAAGGCGCCGAGCCGACCGGAGCGGCCGGGCGCGGCGATTGAGCCGTTTGGTACGTGGGGCGCGTCGACGTCGTCGGCGCTTGCAGCGTGGCCCGCGGTTGCGCGAGCGTCGGCGTTCCGGTCTTGTAGCGATCGTCGGCCGAAGCGCCGGAGATCAACGTGCAGCAAACGAACAACGCCGACAAGAACCGAGTGACCTTCATGGCGAGCCCCCGTGGGACGAACTGGCGATGTACGACGTACGCAAACGCCGCGCGGTGCGGCGGTGTGAAATGCGCGGAACGCGCCGACGGCGGCACGCTGCACCAAGTGAAGGCGCAGCGCACGCGCGGCAGCTACCTATCGATGTCGGCCGGCGGAGGATGCCGGGTTCAAGAACTTTTCCGCTTCTAGCGAGAATGCAGATCGCGACATGCCGGCGATGCAAGCGGGGCGTCGAGGTTCTAAGCGATTTCACGCGGCGCAGTCAGGAAGCTGCGATAACGGGCTGCGTCGCCGTCTACGACGAACACGACGATGCGGCCCTCTTCGCGCCAGGCACCCAACGAAGCTCCATTGGTATTTTCTGGCGCGTGGACCGGTTCGACGGGCAACGACGCAATGAGCGGTGCTCGACCGAAGACGTCCGCCTGCATGACGTATATCGTAGCGCGAGGTTCCTCAGGCGCTGCGAGTTCGTAGGCTGCGCCGAGCCGACCAAACAATTGGCCGTCGAGTCGTCGCCAGCGCGGCACATTGCACAACGAGGTGATGGCCCGACTCAAAGGAAAGTCCGCAGGTGCAGGAGTTTCCGTGATCGGCACCGTCGGTTCTCGCATCGAGTCCGGCAATCGATGAAATGCCAAAGTCTGATGCAGCACGTCTTCTTTGGTAAGCTCCGGACGTTGCCGTCCTTGCCACCATAGAGCAAACCCGACACCGGCGGCCGTTGTCGCCGCGGCCGACGTACAAGCCGCCAACCACCCGCGTCGCGAGAGCAGCGCACGCTGCGGCAACGTGGCACCGTCTGTGGCGACAAGCTCGCGCGGCCCGGCCAATTCGACGGGCGTTGCCGCCGCGTCTTGCGCTTCTTGTTCGGCAATTGCCAACAGTACCCGTTCCCGGGAACCGGCAGGCACGGGAACTTCACCAAAAGCTCGAGCGATCGCGGCATCGGCCGATTGTACGCGCTGCGAATACCGGCCGACTGCAGTTCGATCAACGTCACCGCGGCGCAGTTCATCGGCCTCGACCGGGCTTAAGCGGCCGGAGCGCACGAGTTCGGCTAGGTCACGTTCGACCTGCTCGGGGGAACCGCGGCGGATCAGATCGGCGGCGAGATAAGGGCGGGTTTCGGGCGCGAGTTCGCGAGGATCCATCACTTAGTTGCCTTCGTCTGGGCCTTCGTCAGATCGCGACGCTTCAAACAGAGAAGCTTCGCGAACGATCCCGTCGACGGCCCGCCATGCCGTCTTCGTCGTACCAATACACAACAACCTACCGAACCAACGGCCGGGCCAATCCCGCCCGCCAGACGTACCGTCCGGCCGTATTGAAAATCTCTGCCCCAATCGTCAAACGGCGACCGGCGTCGACGAACCACGTTGCTCAGCGTCGTCCCTCGGTGGGGCGAGTAGTTCATAAAGCCGACGCTTTGCGCGGGCCAAACGACTCATCACCGTTCCGATAGGCACTTCCAGCGCTGTTGCAATCTCGCGGTAAGCCAACTCCTCAAAGTAGAACATCATCAGCACTTCGCGACTCTCGGCCGGCAGGCGGTCGAGGGCCTTTTGAAGTTGCTCGCCGTCGACGATCGGTTCGATCGCCGGAGGGGCGGGAATGCCGTTCAGGTCGAGTTCCAAACTTCCCGCGGTCGCAGGCCGAAGCTTGCGCAATTGCTTCCAAAAGCTATTGCGCAGAATCGACATGAGCCAGCCGCGGGCGGCTTCGGCCTCGCGCAATTGCACAGGTTGCGATGGGCCGCAAGAAACGTCTGTTGCGTGAGGTCGTCGGCATCCGCCGCCGAACCACACAGCCGGTAGGCGGCGCGGTAGACGAAGTCGTGATGCTCCGTAACCAGACGCGTGATGTCCGCACTCGTCGAGCGGTCCAATGCAGCGTTCCTCTAACACCTAGAGTCCGTCGAAGGGCGTATTATTCCCGAAACGTCGTAGCACGACTAGAAAATGGTCCGACAGTATCGAACTCGCAGGCACGGCGGGTTGCTGGAACTCCTTTTCGGGGGGAATTCTACGCATCGGCCCCTAGCCATAAGTACAGTGCCGGCTTAGGATGACCGGCGAATTGGAGGCTGATCGCCTGCCGTAAGTCGTTATTCGCGGCTGAGGACGGGAGATTGGCTCTCTTGGCGGGTAAAATCCGCCGGGCCGATTCAAGAATTCGCAAAGATTGCGAAATCGAATGGAATAAATCCTCGGCAACGAGGAACTACTTATACGGCCGGCCGTTTCAGGATGGACCTGTAGCGTATCGTCGGTCGGTTTGTTTGACATGTCGAAAGGTATACGAACATGAAGAAGCTCGCTTTGCTGGCTCTGTTGGTTTGCGTCGGTCTCGTCGGTTGCGATAACAAGGCACCGGCCACCGGCAGCGGTTCGGGCGGCAGCGCTGCTCCGGCTGCGGGCACGGCCAGCTAGTTTGACGCGGCTCGTTTTCTACGAGCCGCCGGTTGCGTGGGCCTTCGAGGCATAGGCTGATCGTGACCTCCCGCAGGTCTCACGGTCGGCTGTTCTCGGCTCAGGCGATGATTGAGTCGCGGTCGCGAGAGTGCACTCTTGTTGAGCGTGATTCGGCAAAACAACAACGGGCGTGCGATTCGTTTGAATCGCACGCCCGTTTGCTTTTGGTCGATGTTTTTCGTTTGAAATCGCCGCGTTTCAGATCGGCCGCTATTTCTTCTTCGTCGTCGGCTTGCACTGCGTGGTCTGACCGAAGTTCGGCAGGCCGTTGTTGAAGCCTTGCGGCATCATTCCTGGTTGCATCATGCCTGGCGAGGTCTTGCCGTTGGTCCCGCGACTTTTGGGCCTGCCCCTGCAATTGCTTCTGCATTTGAGCTTCGCGTTGGCGATATTGCTCAAGCTTCTGCGGGTTGTTAACAAACCCCTGGTTGTAGACAGACTTCGGAATCAACCCGAACGGCGTTTTGACGTAGGGGTTGCTCTGCCGCCCGCGACCTTGGGCTTGTGTGGGCGTCGCGCTCACGATGACGACGAGTGCGACGGTGAAGATCGTCGCCGCAAAAATGTGCTGTTTCATGGCCTCTACTCCCGCTCATGCTAAATGAACTGTTCCCCGAACGATGCCCGCATCATCGGGAGCGGATATCGGGAGGGCTAGAGGCGTGAGAACGAACTTTCGCTTAATTAACCCATTGCATCGCAAGGTCTTACCGCTTTGAAAGCTCGCGGCTGACGAAGCGTTTAGTTGTACGAAACGGAAGCCGTTTGAGATGAACTACGAGCTGCGAAGCTGACGCGGCTGCGTGCCGATCTCTCCGCCCATGGACGAGCGGTTTCTGCAGCCCGACTTGAATTCTTAGGCGGCTCGCTTACGCGGCGAACGCGAGATCAGCGGAGCTTCGGCTGCGACCGGAATTGCGGCGGCAGGCGGTCCCTGAGAAGCGGAATTGACAGGCGTTGGTGACGCTGTTGGCGCCGCGCCGAGTTGCCTGAGCGCGAATCAGGGTTCTCTCTTCCAGTTCCGCCAGGAGTCGCAAGACCTCGTCTTGCCGCGATTCAAGATCGGCCAGCAGATCGGCTTTCGAGAGTTCACCAGACACGGGCTGCTCCTGGCACTGGCGGCGGGGCGACGGCGACAAAACCCAAGAAGTGCATCGGACGCCGAACTGCTACAAACGGAATGTTTTCACCGGTTCCTCGGCCGGAGCGGTCTGGGGCGTGAAACTGGGGGACGATCGTAGAAAATCCGGTCGCCGGCGGCCGTTGCCGGCATGTGCGACGCTCCCAAGACGGGAAAATTAGGCATCGCGACTTGGTTGGCGGTACACCCCAAGGAACTACGGCGTCCCTTCGGGTTTTATCGGGAGGCCGGCTGTGCGGTTGACGAAGGCACAGTCGCCGTTGGCCGGCATTCCTCGAAGAGGTGGACACGGTTTTGCCGATGGGTTAAGCTGGTCGTTCGATTTCGAACCAACCTGTTTCCGTATAAGGGCTTGTACCGGCAAACCGACAACGTTTCACCCGTGTGGCGTTGGGTACGATCCGAGGCAAAAGGAGGATTGAGTGGTAAAGCTGACCGTTCGCGATAAAGAATCGATCCAAGAAGCCGTTCGTCGCTTTCGCAAGTTGGTCGAACGTAGCGGCATCAAGAAAGAAATGCACCGCAAAGAATACTATGAGAAGCCGAGCGAAACGCGCCGTCGCGCTCGCCTTCGTTCGGAACGCCGTGCTCGTCGGTCGTTCCTGGCCTAAGGCCTAAAGCATCGTCGGCAGTCATGCGACGATGAACTGTTGAACTCGCGACGTCGATCAGTGAACGACGTCGCGTTCGGTCGATCCTATTCGAGGCGACCAGAAATTAGCCCACGGCATGAGCCGTGGGATGCGGGGGCGGCAAGAATCTTGAAGCGCCCCGCAGGAGCCGTCAGTTCTTGCTCAACGAGAACACCGGCAAGAGCGGCGCTAGGCCGATCGTGCCGACGACCACGCCCATGATGCAGATCAGAATCGGCTCGATCATGCCGGTGGCCGTCTTGATCGACGAATCGACTTCGCTGTCGTAGTAGTTGCTCACCTTCTCGAGCACGCTGCCGAGTCGGGCCGTTTGTTCGCCGGCCGAAATCATTTGCACGATCGTGGGCGGAAACAGTCCGTTGCCGCGTAGGGCTTCGCAGATTTCGTTGCCTTGCATCACCTGCTCATGCACGTGAAGCCAAAGCCTTTCGTACAGATAGTTGTTTGAGACTTCGGCCGTGAGCTTTAAGGCGTCGAGCACTTGAAGGCCCGAGTTGAGCATCGTGCCGAGCGTCCGCAAGGAGCGACTGATCACGACCTTGCGAGCCACGGAGCCGACGATCGGCGCATTGATCAGAAACGCATCGATCACCTGCCGTCCGCGCGGCGTGCGCTTCGCGTAGATGAAGCCTGCCAAGGCGACCAACGCGCCGATGAGCCACCAATGCCAATGGTGCAGCAACACTTCGCTGGCGGCCATGCTCCATCGTGTGGGTGCCGGAAGCTTCATTCCCTTTTTGGCGAACAGCGGCGTGAACTTCGGCAGAATGAACGTGAGCAAAAAGATCGTCACGCCGATCGCCACCGTCGCCATGACGGCCGGGTATGCCATCGCGGATTTCACTTTGCTCCGCATTTCCATCTCTTTGCGGAGATACAAGGCGACCCGTTCGAGCATCTCGCTGAGCGTGCCGGTCGCCTCGCCGACTTTGATCATGGAGACGTAGGTCTTGTCGAAATGCTGCGGGAAGCGGGCTAGCGCCGCGGAAAAATCGCCGCCGGCCTCCACCGCTTGTCGCAGTTCGACGAGTACGCGCCGCAGCGTCGGGTTGGCCTCTTGCTCAAGGATGCCTTGGAGGGCCGCCGAGAGCGTGATGCCCGTGTCGACCATGATGGCCAACTGGTTCGTCAAGTAGATGATGTCCGCACGGCGAACGCCCGGCGCAGAATGCTTACGCCGGCATCTTCATCGATCTCAAGAACCGCCAAGCCGTCGCGGCGCAATTGGCCGACGGCCTCTTCCTGCGACTGAGCTTCGACCGTCCCCTCGTGTTCTTTGCCGAGAGCGTCGCGGGCTCGATATTGAAAAACTGCCGCCATAGGTCACGCCGAGAGTTATTTGCCCGCAGGTGCCGGAGCCAGCGCGGTCGCGTGAGCCGGCGTTGCCTCGCTCGGCTCGCGGATATCGCCGGTGATATGGAGGATTTCTTCGATCGTCGTGATCCCTTCACGCACTTTGCGGAAGCCGTCTTGCCGTAGCGTGATCATTCCCTTGCGCGAGGCGGCTTCTTGTACCGCGGAGACGGTCGGGTCGTTGACGACGATGTCGCGGATTTCGTCGTCGAGCATCAAAAGCTCGTGTACGCCGATACGGCCGCTGTAGCCCGTGTTGCGACAGTTTTTGCAGCCGACTCCCTTGTGGAATTCGTCGATCTCGAAGCCCATCTTTTCAATGGCCTTGCGCACCGTGCGCGGCGGCTCATAGACAGATTTGCACTTCGGGCAGATTCGCCGCACGAGTCGCTGGGCGAGCACCATGTTGAGAGCCGCACCGATCAGATACGGCTCGACGCCCATATTGATCATGCGCGTGATGGCCGAGCAGGCGTCGTTCGTGTGCAAAGTGCTGAGCACCGCGTGGCCCGTGAGCGCGGCCTGAATGGCGGTGCGGGCCGTTTCCTCGTCGCGCACTTCGCCGACCATGATGACGTCGGGGTCTTGCCGCAAGAGCGTTCGCAATGCTTTGGAGAAAGTCAGGCCCACTCGCTCTTGAATCTGAAACTGATTGATGAGCGGCAGGTTGTATTCGATCGGGTCTTCGACCGTGCAGACGTTGTTCTCCATCGAGCTGATGCTGTTGAGCATCGCGTAGAGCGTCGTCGACTTTCCGCTTCCCGTCGGACCAGTTACTAAGCCGATGCCGTTGGGAGCTTTGATCATCCGCATCAGGCCGTCGAGAATGTCTTCCGAGAAGCCGAGATCTTCGAGCACCAGTGAAACGCTGCGCGTATCGAGCACGCGGATGACTGTTTTCTCGCCTCGGCTCATCGGGAACGTGCTGCAGCGAAGGTCGATCTTGCGGCCGTCGAGCATCACATGGATGCGGCCGTCTTGCGGCAAGCGGCGTTCGCTGATGTCCAGCCCGGCCATGATCTTGATGCGGCTCGTCAGAGCGCTGAGCAGCGTGCTGGGGACTTCGAGAGACTTGTAGAGCTTGCCGTCGATGCGGTATCGCACTCGCACGCATTTTTCGGCTGGCTCGATGTGAATGTCGCTCGCCCCCTCCTTCACGGCGTTGTAGAGGATGTAGTTGACCAGCCGAATCACAGGGGATTGGCCGGCGACCTCTTCAATGTCGCTGATATCTTCGACGGCCTCTTCGATCAGCGTCACGTCGCCCGACTTCGATTCTTCGATGATGTCGTCGATGACGAACACCTTCGAATTCGGCAGCGACGTGATCATCCGGCGAATGTCTTTCGCCGTCGCGACGACGACCTGTACCCGCATCTTGGCGAGCCGCTCGACCTCTTCGATGAGGAACAGGTTCGACGGCTCCGACATCGCCAGCGTCATGACGCCGCGAATCGCAAACAGCGGCATCACCAAGTTATTCTCGATGAATTCACGCGGCAGTAAGTCAGCGCATTTCTGATCGCAGAGCCGCAGCTCCAGGCGGGCGAACGGCACGCCGAACTCGCGCGCGATGCATTCCGCGATTTGGTCTTCGCTACAGGCCGCGATGTCGACGAGGATTTCCCCGAGAAGCTTGCCGCGGCCGTCTTTCTTTTGTTGCTCAAGGGCCGCGCAGGCCGTCTTCCGTCAGATAGCCCTGGCGAACGAGCAAGTCGCCGAGCTTGATCGGAGCGGCGCCGGAGTTGTAGAAATCTTGCGACATGAGCAGGCTCGCGGCGGCGTGCGGAATCGGCGATTAACGGAAGCTCTTCACGGCGTCGATCACGCTATCGAACACTTCGAGTTGTTCGTCGAGGCGCGTTATTTCCAGAATCTTGCGGTTTACGGAGTTGTCGGTGCTGATCTTCAGGTCGCCGCCGAGAGCCCGCAGTTGTTCTTGCACGTTGACCAGCGCCGTGAGGCCTGCGCTGTCGATTTGTTCGACGTCGTCGATATCTAGTACGACGTGCACACGCTCGACCGTGCGGAGCCAGTTTTCGAAACGGTCGGCTTGCGTCGCGCCCTAGGTCTTGCGGAGCGTGAACGACCATGCAATCGCCGAAGATTTCCGTGGTCGGGTTCATCAGACGCTCGCAGCCAACGTGGTTTCGACGATCTGCAATACTTCCCGCGGGCTAAACGGCTTGCCCATGACGCCGAGCACTCCGTATTCGCGACGCAGTTCTTCCAGCGGCAGCTCGAAGCCCTTGCCCGTCAGCAGCAGAAACGGCACGAGTCGCGTACGTTCATCGTCACGCAGCTTGCGTACGAGTTCCAAGCCGCCCATACGCGGCATCTGGCAATCGGAAATGATCATATCGGGCAGCTCTCGCTGCACCGCTTCGAAAGCCGCTTGGCCGTCGGCATGCGTCGTTACGCGATAGCCCGCGCGCGTCAGCTTGATTTCGGCTGCGCGGTAGGATCGTCACGTCGTCGTCGCACAGCAAAATGTGTTTTGTCATGATTGTCACGGGAGCTAGGCGTTGCGAGCGACGTGGGGAATGGAAATGCAAAACGTACTGCCGACGCCGACCTTGCTGCGCACCGACAGCTTGCCGCCGTGGACGTCTTCCACGATGTGCTTCGCCAGCGCCAAGCCCAGGCCCGTGCCGGCCGCCATGTTTTTGTCTTTGTCGACGCGGTAGAACTTCTCAAAAATCTTGATGCAGTCTTCTTCGCTGAGGCCGACGCCCGTATCTTCGACTTCGATTTGCAATTCGGTGTCGGCGAGCCGGCTGCGCAAGGTGACGCGTCCGCCGTTGGGCGTGTATTTCACGGCGTTCGACAGCAGATTGATCACGGCCTGCAGCAGCATGTCGCGATCGACCAGAGCTCCGAGATACAGCGGGCTCAGGTCCGGTACGAGCGTGATGTCTTTCGCCTCGGCGGTCGGCTGCACGACACCGGCGGCTTCCGAGAGAATGTCGTTGACGCTCTGGCTCTGTTTGCTCACTTTCACTACGCCGGCTTCGATGCGGGCGATGTTGAGCAGGTTGTCAATGAGCCGTTGCAGTCGGTCGGTTTGGCCGTTGATGACGCCGAGGAATTCTTCCCGTTCGACGTCGTTTTGAGCGTCGCCGTCGGCGAGAAGCTCGACGTAAGCCTTGATTCCCGCTAGCGGCGCCTTCATTTCATGGCTGGCAGACGACACGAACTCCGCGTGCTGCTTCTGCATCGAGCGTTCGGTGCTGACGTCGCGCAACACGACGATTGCTCCGCCCGAGTCGGGGCCCTTGTCCGTGGCCGGCAGTTTGCCGACGGTCGCCCGATACCAGCGGCGATGGCCCGTATTGTCTTCTAGTTCGAGTTCGTCGCTGCGGACCATGGCGACGCTGCGGCGGCGAACGTCGTAGATGAGGTTCGTCAATCGATCGTTGCCGATGATCCGCGGCAAGCTGCGCCGTTCGGTTCCTTCGGCTCGAATCTTCAGAAGCGACTCGGCGTCGCGATTAGCCAGTACAATTTCGTCGTACGCATTGAGTGCGAGAACCGGCACGCCGAGGTTCGCCAGCACGGCCTCCATCCATTCGACCTGCGACGAAATACGCTGCAGGCGAATGTCGGCCGCAGCTTTGGCGCTTTCGAGCACGAGTTTGCGGTCTTGGTAGGTCGCAAAGTGCTCGAAGGCCTTCTCCAACGGCTTCTTCCAAGGCGACTCCGCATGGATGGCTGGCAGCGCATCGATCGACATCCCGCCGCCGATGCTCGATTCCGCTTGGGCCAGCAACTGTTCCAAGAAACGTCGCGCAGCGGCATGTTCGCGTCGATCTCGTTCGACGACGAACAATTGCCAAGCGGCAGCGCCAGGGTAATGCCTGCCGTAATCGCGGCGAAAGTCACGAAGCCGCCGGCTTGCGCATCGCGCAGCGCGAGCCAGCCCGTGCCGAAGGTCACTCCGGCAGCCAGCAGAAAGAACCCGAGCGTGATTTGCCGAGCAAACGACATGACGCGAGCTTTGCGATACGCCCGGGCCCATCGTCGCCTCGACGTCGTATGACGCCGTTTGATGGGCGGGGTCCGCAATCTCGCTCAGCGTCGCGCGGCGTAACGGCCGTCGAGCCGGGCAGCTTGGCGTAAATACCACTGCGCCGATTCCGATTTTCCGGATCGGTCGAGTACGGAGCCCAGCAAAAAATAGGTCAGGGCTTGCGAGTTGTCCAAAGACAACGACTGTCGCAGCGCAGCCTCAGACTCCGCATACCTCAGTAGACGTAAAGTTGCCGCCCCGTGCAGCCGATGTAACGCCGCGGATTGCGGAAAACGAGCGATTCCGGCACGCGCGAGGTCGCAGCCGAGTTCTGATTGTTCGGCCTGTAACGCTTTCACCGAGGCTTCCGTGTAGAACTTCTGGTTCGACGGTTCCGCTTCGATCGCCGCGAAGATGTCTGTGCGAGCGGCGTCGACTTCGCCGGCCGCCAGCAATGCGTAACCCCGCCTCGAGCCGCTGTGCGGCCGTTTGCGGCTCGACGCTGATCGTCACGGGCTCGACGATCGGTGAATCGGCAGATGCGATGTTCGGCAGCGACTTCACGGCGGCGATCGGTGGTTCGGGCGGCGCCTCGGCGTCTTCAAGGTTGGTTTCGAATGTCGCCGGTTGGATCAACGCCGAATTCGCGGTGGCGCTTCCCTGCCCCAGTTCGTCGGCCCGTGCGAAGCAGGCGGCGGCCCGATCAAGTGCGCACCCAGCGCTTGGTACACCAGCCCGCAGGCTCGGCGGACTTGAGCGTCGTCGGGATGGCGGATCACCATTCGTTCCATACGCTCGCGGGCTGCGGCACTGCGGTCGTTTTCCAGATCGATCTCGGCTTGCAGGATGCCGGCTTCGACGTGCTTCGGTTCCTTCGCCAGGAACTTAGCTAACAGGCGTTCAAACGCTTGGGCCTCCAGGGCGTCGCGGCTTGCGAGCAATTGCGAGAATTCTGCGTCGTGCGGCGCTTTGTGCTGCGGCACCGGCACGGACACGGCGATGGTATCGGCTGCGAGAACTTCGGGAGCCGCCGCAGGTGCGGGTAAAGCGGCGCTCGTCGGAATCGTTTCCGTGAGCACCACGGGTAGGACGACGGGCTGCGGAGCCGTCGGCTCATCGGTCGCCAGAGCCGTTACGGCTTCGGTTTTCAGTTGCTGTTGGGCGAATTCGAACGCCTCGGAGTATTTCTTTTCCGCGGGCGCAAGCTGCGTCGCGATGTGGAAGAAGTGCAACGCCTCCGAGGCGGCATGATCGGCCTCGAGCGCCAAAGCCAATTTGTAGGCCGCTTCGGCATCTTGCGGATGCTTGGCCACCGCTTCACGCAAGTGCGCGACCGCTTCAGCCGGGCGATCCTGCTCCAACTCCAGTTCGGCCATGAGCAGCCGAGATTCACGATGCTCCGGCACGCGGGCCAGGATCTTTTCCAGCGAGTCGCGGCAGGCCGCGGCGTCGCCTTGTCGCCAAGCCGTGGCGGCGGCTTCGTACTGAGCCCGATTTCGCTCGACGTCGAACCGCTTAACGGCCTCGTTGGCTCGCTCTTTGCGAATGGGATGTAGGTCGGGCGGCGACCCGGCGGTTCCGGCAGCACGAGCTTATTGACGTCCCACGTCGCGCGAGCCGCTGCACAGCCGCGGCAAGCCCGACGACGGCGACGCGGCCGATTCGACGAATCGGGGAATTACTTATCATGACGAAACACCTCCGGCTTGGCGGCGTCGAAGCTGCGGCCCGGCACGCCGGGATCACGCGGATGTTCGGCTGGCGGTAAACCTTCGCGGCCAAGTTCGTCGAGCATCCATGGCGGCATCTCGCCGTCAATGATGGGCACCCCGTCGTCGCCGATTACCGTTTCCACGGCCAAGCCTTGCGCCATCGGCGTACCTTCTTGCGAGCCGATCTCATGCAACGTGCGGACTGCGTCGCGGTTGAGCGGATCGTAGTGCACGGCCAGCCTCGCGAATCGCTTGGCCAGCACACGATTGCCGTCGGCTGCAGCCGCGCGAGCCCGATCGATGTAGTCGCACCGGCCAAGTGAGCCTTGCCGACGGGGCTCATCCGATGGAACTTGGCCGCTTCCATTTGCACGGCGTCCTTGCGGTACATCGCACCTTCGGCGGCGTTCTCGCCGTCGTAAACGATGCGCGGCGTCAGCAGGATCAGGAGTTCCCAAGTGCGCTCGACGTTTTCCGTCTTATTGCGAAATAGCGGCCCCACCGCAGGCAAGCTGCCCCAGAGCGGACTCTGAGTGCTGTTTGAACGGAGGTTTTCGCGCGATCAAGCCGCCGAGGATCACCGTGCAGCCGTCGGGGCACATGACGTTCGTCGTGACTTCGGTCAATGTTTTGTTCGGCAGCGTGAAGCCGCCGTTGACGACGACCTGACCTTAGGTGCTGTTCGGATTCTATCGTGTTTCCCTATTAACCTTAGCAATACAT
>JASGKB010000007.1:0-69636 GCA_049840675.1 Pirellulales bacterium | reverse complement strand
GCTCGGTGATTTCAAACGTCCCCGGCGGCAGCTCGACGACGCCCCCTTCCGCAGGCACGGCGTCGAGCGCGGCTTGCAACGTCGGGAAGTTCGTGGCATCGATCACGGCCCGCGCTCCGGGCAACGTCTGCGGCGCCGGCGGGAGCTTGGCCGCTTGCGACGTGCCGCCGAAACGATACGCGGCAAGAGCCGCGGCGGCGGCGATGACGAACGTGACGAGGCGCGACATGGCGAGGTCTCCGAAGGCGGGAAATCGAGCAGGAGCGCCGCCAGATTAACACGCCGAGAATGCGTATGATAGAACGTCGTGCGGCCGGCATTTTATGAAATCACTCGACTTCGTCTTATGACGCTCCTCTACACCGACGACCGCTTCCTCGGCCACGAGACGGGCCGGCATCCCGAACAGCCCGACCGGTTGCGCCTCGATCACGAAGCGCCTCGCCGCCGACGGACTCGACAAGCAAGCGACGCGCACCGCCTGTGTCGCCGCGACCGATGCGCAACTTCATCGCTGTCACGATCCGGCCTACGTCAAGCAACTCCGCGAATCGATCGCGGCCGGGCGCGTCGGCCAGGTCGAGCAAGATACATCGTCTCGGCCGGCTCCTACGACGCGGCCTTGCTCGCGGCCGGCACCGTCTGCGACGCGGTCAAACGCGTACTGGGCGGCGAAGACAAATCGGCGCTTTGCTTGGTCCGCCCTCCCGGTCATCATGCGCTCAAAGCCGCGCCGATGGGCTTCTGCCTCTTCAACAACATCGCCATCGGAGCCCGCGCGGCAATCGCCGAGCACGGGCTCGAGCGCGTTTTGATCGTCGATTGGGACGTGCATCACGGCAACGGCACGCAGGATGAGTTTTACGACGACGGCCAAATCGGCTTCTACTCGATCCATCGCTCGCCGTTCTATCCGGGCTCGGGCGACGCCGACGAAACGGGCCGCGGTCGCGGGCTCGGCACGACCTTGAACGTGCCGGTCGAGTACGGCACGCCGCGGAAGAAATACTTCGAGCTGTTCCGGGCGGGCCTCGACCGCATTGCCGAACGGATGAAGCCGCAACTCGTGCTGATCAGCGCCGGCTTCGACGCCCACAAAGACGACCCCATCGGCTCGCTCGACCTGGAAACGGACGACTTCGTCGAACTCACGAAACTCCTGCAAGCCGTCAGCACCGCGCATGCCGACGGCCGGTTATTGAGCGTGCTCGAAGGGGGCTACAACCTCGACGCACTCGCGGCCAGCGCGAGCGCGCATTTGAAGACGCTGCTCGCGTGAAGCTCCGTCATCATGCGAACGATTCACGCAACATACCGCCGACAACAAACCCGGCGGCCTTTTCGACATGCGCCGGTTCGACCTTGGCGGCGTTTTGCAAATCAGCGACCGTGCGCGCAACCTTGGCCAAGCGATCCATCGACCTTGTCGACAGTGAATTATTATCAATGACGACTTTGTAAGTGATAAATCCGGACTCAGAAAAATCACAGAACTCGCGTACATGTCCTCCGGGGATGGCGGCATTGAAGGGAATATTCTTGCCTTCAAAGCGTTTGTTCTGTCGGTCGCGAGCCGCTTGCACTTTTCCACGTAGGATTTCCGATTCACCGTCGGCGACTTCCGTGAATCGTTCTTCCGTCGAAAGTCGACTGAGTTCGACCTGTAAATCGATTCGATCCAAGATCGGTCCGCTAATCTTCTTCTGATACTTTTTGACGTCGTTGTCCTTGCAGCGACACATCTCAGTACCGAAATAACCACAAGGACAAGGATTCATCGCCGCAACGAGGGTAAATCGGCTTGGAAACGTCATTGTCGCGCCAACTCGTGAAATGTTGACGAATCCGTCTTCAATCGGCTGTCGCAAGCTTTCCAAGGTCGACGTGCTAAATTCGGCGATCTCATCAAGAAACAAGACTCCGAGATGTGCAAGCGTCACTTCACCCGGCTTGGGAATCTTGCTGCCGCCGCCGATTACCGATTGTTTTGAAGCCGTGTGATGGACGCGTCGCATCGGACGACGAGTCACGGCGACGCCGTCGCGTTCCAATTCTCCGCAGGCTGAGAAAATCCGAGTCAGCTCCACTTTCTCGGCGTTGTTAAGGCGAGGGAGAATGCCGGGAATGGCACTCGCTAGCAACGACTTGCCTTCCCCAGGCGGGCCAATGAGCAGCAAGTTGTGTGCGCCGGCTGCGGCGATCAGCGCAGCTTCTTTGGCCCGATCTTGTCCGCGGACTCGGCCGAAATCGACGCATTTGGGAATATGGCTTTCAAAATGAATGTCATTCCTGATGCACGTTGTCCAACGTTCTCTTTCCTCGGAAGTATTCAACGACTTCGTCCAGCGTTGATACAGCGAACACCTGACAACCTTCATGACCAGGCTTGGCCAAAATTAGCGCACATTCCTTTTCATTCCCCGAAGGCACAATGAGGCGCTGCCCCGGCTTCGCGATATACGCCAACGACAACGCGCCAGGCACGCGACGTACTTCGCCGTGCAACCCAAGTTCTCCCATGAGAACGAAGTCGCCTTCGATGTGCTCCGGCAGGTCCGGCAACATTCCGGCTGCTTGCAGTAAGATCACGGCCAGTGGTAGATCGAGCCAAGTTCCCTCTTTGGGTAAATCCGCCGGTGCGAGATTGATCAGGATTTCGACTTGCGGTTGTGGAATACGCAACTTCGCGAACGCACCGGAAATGCGGTCGAGTGATTCATTGAGCGCACCGCGGGCCATCCCGGAAACTCTGGCGACGACTGACCAAGGCGCGGGCCGAGTCAACACTTCCACAGCTCTCGCTTGAATCTCGATAATGTAGCCTTCAAGGCCGTAGAGAATCCCGCCGTTGAGCGTGTGATCACGGCTCAGCAAGGCCTCTAGCTCTTTTCGTGTGTTCGTACGCGGCGTAGCCATGTGAAGTTATTAATCTCCCCCTAAACTAAATTTCATGTTTAGGGTACGAGTCAAACGTTACGTTCGCAAATAATTTCAAGCTGGGCCGACGCTGCAGACAACTCGTCACGACCTTTTTGCGGGACGCGCGCGTTCACGATGTCTCGTGGTATGCACGAAAAATTTCGCCGCAGAAACTCAGTGGGGAGAGAGGTGGATAAGGGGAGGATAGGTTTCTTGCTGCAGGGAAGGCGCCGCGGGCCGGCAACTACGCCAATCACCCCTCATCCGCCGCTGCGCGGCACCTTCTCCCGCCAGGGGAGAAGGAATGGCGTAGCGCGGGTGCCGACTTCTTGGAACGCCGCGGAGGGCGTTCCCTACAGCGGTTGGTTCCTCTTTCGACGATGTCCTACCTGCGTTCTTCTGCGTCCATCTGCGGTTTCGCCGTTCGTTTTTGGCTGAAAATCGTGGTTTTCCGGGAGCGGAGAAAATTGTCGTCGGTCCGTTGTCGATCTGCGGGTTTGCCGTTCGACTAGGGGCGTAGTTCGACGGGTTGCCGAGGAATTTTTTGCAAGGGACGACGTGATGAAGATCAATCCTTATCTCTACTTCAACGGTCGCTGCGGCGAGGCTTTGGAGTTTTACAAGCAGGCGTTGGGGGCCGAGGTGAAGTTCTCGATGAAGTTCAAGGACAATCCTCAGCCGCAATACAATCCGCCCGGCTCCGAAGAGAAGATCATGCATGCCGACTTTTCGATCGGCGAATCGCACCTGATGGCCTCCGACGGCATGTGCGACGGCGCCGAAGCGAAGTTCAACGGCGTGACGCTGACGCTGCAAGTGGCCGACGCCGCCGAGGCCGACCGAACGTTTGCGGCCTTGAAAGAAGGCGGCGAAGTGCGAATGCCCCTCGGCGAGACGTTTTTCAGCCCGCGGTTCGGGATGGTGGCAGATAAGTTCGGCGTAAGCTGGATGGTGATCGTGCCGCGGCCGATGTAGGTTGAGTTTGTGAGGATTCGGTTAGAGAGAGCTCGACGCTTCGGCCCTCTCACCCCCTCCCCTCGTCGTCTGCGACGAGAGGAGAAACTTTGGTTTCGTTGTGAAAGGCGGACGGTATGTGGAAGTTGATCAAGTTCTTGTTCGTGTTGTTGCTCGGCGCGGTCGGTACGGTGCTCGGCTTAGCGGCCATCCTGCCGGAAGATTTTCGCATTAGCCACGCCGTGGTCATCGACGCCCCGCCGGCGGCCGTCTTCGAACAAGTGAACGACTTGCATAACTGGGAGAAGTGGTCGCCTTGGCTCAAGATGGACCCGGAAACCGGCAAGAAGTACGAAGGCCCGGCGGCCGGCGAAGGAGCCGTGTTCGCATGGACCAGCAAAAAACTCGGCGACGGACGGATGAAGATCGTGAAGAGCCGGCCCGACTCGCTGATTGATTTCGATCTGCACTTCCTGACGCCCATGGACTCGCACGCCGACGTGCAGTTCACGTTCGTGCCGGTCGACGGCAAGACGCAAGTGGAATGGGCAATGAGCGGCAAGAGCCCTTACACGTATCGCGTCATGAGCACCGTGATGTGCATGGATCGCGGGCTCAGCCAGATCTTCGGCCAAGGTCTGAACGATCTGAAGAGCACCGTTGAGAAGAAGGAAGCGCCCGCCGCCGCGGCGGCAGGCACCGCGGCCGCGCCGGCGACGGAGCCGAAGAAGTAGTCGCGGCGACGACGTGCGTCGTTCGCTTCACGCCGGGTACTTGCCGACTTCGATGTGGAAGCCGTCGGGGTCTTGGAAGAAGAGTTGTCGCACGCCGGGATTGCGGGCCTGAAAATTTTCCTTGTACGCGATGCCGTGGGCTTGCAGAGCTTGTTCCACGGCATCGATGTCGTCGGTGGCGAAGGCGACGTGATTCGAGCGGCTGTTGATCACGTCTTCCGCGCCGCCGCTCGTGGATTTGTCGATCAGGTGAATTTGCAGCCCGTAGTTGAAGAGCCAAGCGCCGCGGAAATCGAAGTTCGGTCGCGGGATTTCGGCGAAGCCGAGCACGTCGCGATAAAAGGCGACGGCTTGTTCGAGCCGCGTGGTGACGCGCGAGACGTGGTGCAATTTGACGAGCGGCAACGGCGCGGGCATCGCAGATCTCTCTAAAAACTCGACTCTGTGAAACTCGACGAAGCTTGCGACCGCCGAGCACGCTCGGCGACGTGAGATCGTGCCTTGCAGTCGGCGTCGTCGCGGCGGACAGCGACCATGTTCCCACGACCGCCGTCATTCTAACTGCCGGAACTGCCGGCAGGCGACTTTGCGGGTCGTAGCGATTTTCTCGATTTTGCCGATCGTATGGTCGATGGATTCCCTTAGGGAGACGTCGATTGGACGGCATCACGCCGGCGTTTGTCTCCCGTCGTTTCGTGCTTGCGTCATGCGTCAGGGGGACATTTCGATGAATCGCTGGACCGCCGTCGGCGGATTGCTGTTACTTGCACTGTTTCAAACGGGCTGTTGCACCATGTGCGGCCCTTGCGGCTCCGGCGGCTGCGGCCGCACTTATTGGGGCGCTTACTCCGAAGACCCGCCGCGCTGCGAACCGTGCGATCGGTGCGCGAACTGGACGGGCCACTGCTGCTCGAGCGGACGTAGCTCCGGCGGATGTGCCTCGATCTTCCCGTGGCAACGGACCCGCAACAGCCGCCTCGGCTTGTTTGGCAGCTTGTTCGGCTGCGGATCGGGCCTCGGCTGCGGTGATTCGTGCTCCAGCGGTTGCTGCGAAGCTACGTGCGACGCGCCGTGTGAAACGAGCTGCGAACCGACGTGCGAGCCGACCTGTGAACCGGCTTGCGGCGAACCGGCCTGCGGTTGCACGAGCGGCGGCGGAACCAGCCATGCCGCGATGATGGACGCCGCCGTGGCCGCGCCGTGGAGCAACTCGCCGGCACGGAACGTTTCGTACCGCCGCAGCACGGGGACGTTCGTCGCCGCAGGTGCGCCGTCGAAACCCTGCAACTGCAACCACTAACAACCCGCGCCTCGCTTCATGCAGGGCGCGAGCGACAACCCGACGCACCGGCAGCCGCCGGATCCTCGCGGATCCGGCGGCCTGCTTTGTTTAAAGCTCGTTAAAAGCCTGAAAAACAGCGGCTTTCCGGCCTCTCAGCTCATTTCTCGCCTAGACCCGAGCGCACCGGACGAGTAAAAATCGGTTAACGAAACTTACCGTTCCGTAAGTTTTCTTACCTATCGATTATCCCGCGGCCGCCCTTCATCCTCCCTCCGGCGGCGGCGAACGTGTCGCGATTCGCTCCTTTGCGGATCGCCGAGTTTTCTCAACCCGACGTGTGATCCCGATGCGCAACCTCGTTCAAGGCGTCCGCCGTTTTCGCACGGAAGTCTTCGCCCAACAGCGCGAGTACTACAAGAAGCTGGCGGCCGGTCAGCATCCGCAGGCGCTCTTTATTACGTGCAGCGATTCGCGCGTGGTGCCGAACCTCATCACGCAAACGGCTCCGGGCGAGCTCTTCGTGCTACGCAACGCCGGCAACATCATTCCGCCTCCCGGCGCAGCCAGCGGCGGCGAAGCGGCGACCATCGAGTTCGCCATCGAACATTTGAACGTCGAACACATCATCGTCTGCGGCCACACGCAATGCGGCGCAATGAAGGCGCTGGTCAATCCCGGCTCGGCCGACAGCATGCCCACGGTCGCCGCGTGGCTCAAGTACGCCGAAGCGACGCGCCGCGTGGTGAGCGACAACTACCAAGATTATTCGGGCGACGCGCTGGTGAACATCGCGGCGCAAGAACACGTGCTGATGCAATTGGAGATTTTGCAAACACATCCGGCCGTGGCGTCGCGGCTCGTGCACGGCGCACTCACGTTGCACGGCTGGATGTTCAAGATCGAGGCCGGACAAGTGTTCGCTTACGACGACGCCCAAGGGCTTTTCTTGCCGCTTTCCGATACGGCCGAAGCCGACGAAGCGCCGGCGGAAGCCGCCGCCACCACGGTCTGATCGGAACTCTCTCGCTCGCACGCACGTAACATTTGAGGACTCTGCCATGACGCCGAAACCGACAATGACGCTGGGAACCGGCGATGCCAAGCGGCAAGACCTCACGGCGTCGCTCATCGTGTTTCTCGTCGCTCTGCCGTTGGCGATGGGGGCCGCCGTGGCCGCCGGGTTTCCGGTGTCGGCGGGCCTCACCGCCTGCATCGTCGGCGGACTCGTCGTAAGCTTGCTCGGCGGGGCACCGCTCGTGGTCACCGGCCCTTCGGTGGCGCTGACCGTGCTCGTCTATCAGGCTTGGCAACAGCACGGCATCGAAAGCCTCGGCGTGCTCGTGATTGCCTGCGGCGTGCTGCAAATTCTCTTCGCCGCGTTTCGCCTGGGCGTTTGGTATCGGGCCGTTTCGCCGGCCGTGCTGCAAGGCTTGATGGCCGGCATCGGGGCGCTGATCTTCGCCTCGCAATTTCACGTCATGGTCGACGACCGGCCGCAAGCGACCGGCATGGAAAACCTAGTGACGATTCCAGACGCTCTGGCCAAGGGCTTCCCGCCTCCGGCACTGGAAACGGCCGAACAACGGGCCGCCGTACGCGCCGCCATGGATCGCTTGAGCGGTCTGCATCAACGGCAGAACGAACTGCTCGAAGAGGTTCACCATCTGCTGGCCGGCGCGGCGGCCAACGTGGTCGTCGACGCCGACACGCCGCCGAACGGCGAGGAAGACGAAGCGCTTGTCGAACACATGTTGCTGGTTTCGTCTCTGCAAAACTTGGCCCCGCGACAGAAGGCGATCGTCGACGAACTAGCCACCTTGCGAGGCGACAACGGCGCGACGGCCATCCCCGACGCACTGGCCGGCGCGAACAAAGCTTTGGTCGATCTGGAAGCCGGCGACGTCGCCTCGGCTCGCGCTTCGCAGGACGCCGCCGAATCACTACTACTGGCCGCGCGCGACACGACAAAGCATCATCGTTGGGCGGCGACGGTCGGCATCCTCACGATCGTGATCATCATCGGTTGGCAATCGCTCGTCGTACCGCGGTTTCGTTACGTGCCGGGCGTCATCGTGGCGGTGGCGGTGATGACGGCGGCGGCGACGATCTGGGACTTGCCTCTCTCGTTCGTCGAGCTACCCGAACGAATCTTCGGGGAAACGTTTTTCCCCAACCTGGGCGAACTGGCCCGGCTGACCGAACCGGCGATGCTGATCCTGGCCGTGGAGTTCGCCTTAGTGGCCAGCGCCGAAACGCTGCTCTGCGCCACGCGCATCGACCGCCGACATTCCGGCCCGCGCTCAAACTTCAACCGCGAGTTGCTCGGCCAAGGCGTGGCCAACGTCTGCTGCGGGTTGTTGCGGGCCTTGCCCGTGGCCGGCTCGCTCGTCGCCAGTGCGGCCAATGCTCGCGCAGGCGCACAATCGCGCGTCGCCGCGTTGGCACAGTCGCTGTTGACGGTGCTGTTCGTCGTGGCCGCGGTGAACTGGTTGCACTTGGTGCCGGTTTCCGCGCTGGCCGCCGTCATGGTGTACACCGGCTTCCGGCTCATCGATCATCGCTCGGCGCTGCGGCTCTGGCGCGACAATCGCCAAGAGGCGGCGATCTTCATCGCCACCGCCGTCGCCGTGTTCGTCGTCGGCCTGTTGCCGGGCCTGCTCATCGGCCTGGCCTGTTCGATCGGCCGACTGGTGTGGGAATTTTCGCGATTGGAGATCGAGCGCAAGCCCGAACCGGAGTTCGGCCGTTACACGCTGACGCTACGGGGCAACGCCACGTTCTTGCGGCTGCCGTATTTAGCCGACGCGTTGGCCGAAGTGCCGCGCGACGCGGAGCTACATCTGAACGTCGAAGGGCTCGACGTCATCGACCGAGCCTGCCTGGATCTGCTGCACGATTGGCAGCGCGAGAACGAACCGTATGGGGCGCGATTGGCGCTCAACCAAGATTCGCTCGCGGCCCGCTTCTGGCGCCGACCTCGCCGCCGGCTGGAAGAAAACGGCCAAGTAAAGCACAAGCGCGAACGTCAGGTGCCGATCTAAGGCAGCGCCGATCTAACGCGGAGCACGGTCGCGATGTATCAGGCCCTTCGCACGACGCTCATCGTCTACGGCGTGACGGTACTCACGTTCGTCCTGTTGATGCGACTCATGTGGAGCTTGTCTCCGGCCAACTTCCACTACGCGCTGGAACTCGGCTTACTTTGGGGCGCGCCCGGCAGTTTGGCGATCGGCTTGTTGCATTTCGCGTCCGGCAGTTCCAAGGTCAGCCTGATTTTCGGCACGGCTTGGTGGCTGGCCGGCAGCTTCCTCTACCTCGGACATATCGCACGATCCGCGTGACAGCTCGATCATCAGCCCGCCGCGGCGGCGGTCAAGGCTCGGTCGACGCGGAATCGAAATTCGGAAACAAGCCGTCTAGGCCTCTCGCTTCACGGCCGCGTTGCGCTCGGCGATGAATTGATTGACGAACTCGTTCGCCGGGCGAATTTCGAACGGCCCCATGCGCACGCCCGGGTGTTTCGACATCAGTTCGATCGCGTGCGCCATGTCGCGAGCTTCCAGCAACAGAATGCCGCCGAGCATTTCCTTCGTTTCGGCATACGGCCCGTCGGTCACCACGACTTCGCCCGCTTCCGAACGGAGCGTCACCGCTTTGCGAACCGTATCCAGAGCCTCGCCTCCGATGAAGTGCCCGCCGCGCCGCAGTTCGTCGTCGTAGGCGAAGCACTCCATCATCATCCGGTGTCCCTCTTCCTGCGACACTTCGGCGAACTTCGCCTCGTTGATATATCCCAGACACACGAATTTCATCAGAGCTCTCCAAGATGCTGAGTTAAGCGAAGCGCCGTTTTGCCGGGCTCGCGTTCGGCCGACGATCGCCCCGGATTCATAACGTTGTCGAACGAGGATCGTCGAAATCGACAACCAGTCCCGATTTTTTCCGGAATTTCCGCAATCGCCCGCGCAAACCGTATCGCCGGCCGAACGTCGGCAAGTCGAACCCTATCGATCCGTCGCAACTTCCGATCATAATGGGCTCGCGGTCGCTCGGGCCGTCGGTCGGTCGATCCTCTCTCCATTGCGGCGAACATGTTGAACTTCGAGTACGAGAACGTCGGCGCAAATCAAGACATCGTCGCCGTGGTGCTTTCCGGCACGATCGATGAAGCCAATTGCAGCTATCTGATCGATTGCGTCGCCGAAGAAGTTCTCGACGGCCGCACCAAACTGATTCTCGACTGCGACCAACTCGAATACATCTCCAGCATGGGCCTCGGCATGCTCGTGCGAGTTCATTCGCGCATGAAAAAGCTCGGCGGCGACGTCAAGCTCGCGGCGGTTCACGGCGCGGTCGCGCAGGTCTTAAGCGTGGTCGGTCTGAACCGAATTTTTCACATCTACCCGACGGTCGCCGAAGCCGTTGCGGCCCACGGCGGATAGACTGCGCCGAGTTCGCGATCGCCGCTAACGCTTCTTCGGCTTCGCTTGCGGTTTCGCCGCACGGGCTGCTCGCGGGCTCTTCGGCTTGGCAGCCGCAGGCTTAGCCGCCTTCGGCTTTGACGTATTGAGTGCAACGGCCGCACGAATCAGCGCCTTGAAGGCCTTCTCGTCGAGCTTGTCTCCTTCGTGCAGGTCGATCGCACGGCGGGCGTTCCCCTCCAGGCTCGCGTTGAAGAGGCGACCGGATCTTCGACCGAAGCTCCTTTGGCAAACGTCAGCTTCACGGCGCGTCTTGTACGTCTCGCCGGTGCAAATGATTCCGTCGTGCGACCACACCGGAACCCCGCGCATATCGTTCGACGGCTTCCGCCACTTCACCTCTTCCACGACGTCCGGGTCTGCCTGCTCGATGAGCCTGCGAACATGGGCGAGCGTCGCGACGCGCCAGTCGCCGATTGAGGCGACCGTTTCCAACGTCGATACGGTGACGCTCGAAGCCTTCCCGGCGGCGGATTTTTTCTTCATAGGATTACTGCTTACAGCTTCTCCAGCGGCAGTTTGCTCGCTTGTTTGATCCAGTCGGCCAGTCGGGCTTCGTCGATTTCCGCATCTTCGTAGATATCGAAGTACCGGACGTTCGGCTGTTTCGACGTGCCCGGCGGCAACGGCTTCAATGACGTGCCGCGGAAGAACGTCACCTTCACGTACTTGTTGAAACAGTGATAAGCGACGAACCAGCCGTCTCCTTCGAAGCCGTAGAACGGCGTGTTCCACTTCACGGCCTTGTAGACATCGGGCACGGTCTGCACGATCAGCGCGTCGAGCATGCGGCCGACCGTCTGCTTCCAACCCGGCATCGCAGCGAGATAAGCCTGCACCGGCTCGTCGCCGTACCCCTTGGCGATTTGCGGATTGCCGCCGGAAAGCAATTTCGGCTTCGCGGTCTTGCCGGCCGCCGGCTTCGTCGGCTTCGCGGTCTTTTTCTTCGCCATAATTTCGGCTCGTCAATCGAGGATTACGACAACTTCAGCCCGTAGAACTTCTTCGCCGTGCGATGGTAGATCGCGTCGCGCTCGTCGGCGCTGAGCTTCGCGAGGCATTCTTCCAAAGCCCGAAACACGCGCCGGTACGAACCGGCCAATTCGCACACCGGCCAATCGCTGCCGTACATCAGCCGCTCAGGCCCGAACAACTCCAAGGCATGATCGACGTACGGTTGCAAATCGGCCGGCTTCCAGTTTTGCCAATCGGCTTCCGTCACCATGCCGGAAAGTTTGCACGTGACGTTCTCGCACGCGGCCGCGGCCTTCAGGTGCGGCAGCCAATCGTCGATGCTCTGCACTTGATCTTCGGCTTCGCCAAATGGTCGATCACCAGCGGCAACTCGGGCACGGCGCGGGCCACGGTCGCCGCATGCTTCAAGTGCTTCACAAAGAACAACAGATCAAACGGCACCCGCTGCTTTTCCAAGGCCTTGAGCCCGCGGAGCACGGCCGGACGAATGATGAAGTCGTCGTCCGGTTCGTCCTGCGTGATATGCCGCACGCCGACGAACTTCGGATGCTGCTTGCATTCCTGAATCTGCTCCGCGACGGCCGGCGATTGCAAATCGACCCAGCCCACGACCCCCACGATCCACGGATTCTCATCCGCCAATCGCAACACCCAGCGATTCTCGTCCGGATGATGTTGCGTCTGCACGAACACCGTGTGCGTCACGCCCGCTTCATCCAGTTGCGGCTTCAAATCTTCCGGCAGGAAGTCGCGGCAGATCGCGGCATGCTCCGGCTTCTTGAGCCAGCCGTATTCAAACGGCGCCGGCTTCGACATCTGCCAGAAGTGATGATGCGCGTCGATGATGGGCATGAGAACGGAGCCTTGAGACTAGAGCTGCGAGCGTTGCCACCGGCGCGACGAGATTCGGGGCTCCTCGCTCCCGACTCTCGTCTCACCGCTCAAATCACGATCGGCTTTCCCAGGTTTCGCCGGCTTACGGCAAATTGTCCGGAGTGCATCAGCGGGTGCGTCATGACGAGCATCGCGACGTGGCCGACCGTCGGGAACACGCTACGGAAAGCCTCGGGCCCCGGTTCGTCGAGCTTGGAATCCGGCATCGCGTCGAGAGCCTCATACGTCGCAGCCCGCACCTGATCGAACAGCGCTACGTATTCGTCGCGTTTGAGAAACTGCGCCGGATCGTCGCTGGCTTTGTTGCCTTTGGCATGATTTTCCACGAAGCCCGGCGGGAAGTCGATTTTTGCTCCCGGAGCAATCGAGTTGAGCAAATAGACTTCGGAGCTGATCACGTGCCCCAATTGCCACGCCAAGTGATTGCAGCCGGGCGCAGGCCGATTCAACAACTCTTCGTCGCTGACGTCGGCAATGAATTTCTTCAATACAAACAGGCTCATGTCGCCTGCCATCTTGAGCGAGTCTTTGGTGTTCATGGAACCGTGCCGAGTTGAGAGTTGTGATTCCGTTTGAGAGCCGGGGAAGTCGCGGCGGCGAAACGACGTGCAGCTCTATTCCATTCGCACGCCGATCGAAAGCAACAGATTCGCGAATCGCTGCATGTCGCCGGTTTGCACCGTCAGCACGTGGTCTTCCGTCGTCACGGCGTCGTAAAAATCCCATTTCTTGATCGGCTCGAGCTTGAGGTCCATGCCGACCTTCTTGAGCACGTCACGATATTCGTTCCACACCGGCGGATCGCCGCCCAGCGTGTACGGGTCGCTCTCTTCGTACATCATCGTGTTCACGCAATCGATCGGCACCGCCGAAAGAATCACCTCGAGCACCTGCGAACAACTCACGATGCCCGGCGCGAGATTCAACGACACGAGTTCGGCGTTCGGCCCCTTCTTCGTCGACGCCGGATAGTGACCGTCGGCGATGAGAATCTTCGCGTGGTGTCCGGCTCGGCCCAAGATTTCGTTGATGCGCGGATGAATCAGGGAGTGCTTCAGCATGCGGTGAACCTGGAAAAGGAAACGAGCGCACGGCGGCCGGCCCCTGCGGCATTGACCGATCGTCGACCGCCGGCGGGTTTGCAATATCTCGGAAAACAGGGCGACTCGCAAGCGCGCCACGCAGGCGGCATCGGGTTTGCACTTATTGAGATGAGAATATCGTTATGCCGCCGCCTGATACCTTTTAGGGAGCAGCCGCCATGACCGTCGCCGCGCACGACGATCGCGCCGTTCAAAGACTCGGCGAACTGATCAAAGACATTCGCATCGCCATGTTCACCACGGTCGGGCTCGACGGCGCATTGCACAGTCGTCCCATGGCCACTCAGCAGACGCCGTTCGACGGCGAGCTTTGGTTCTTCACCAAGGGAAGTTCGCTGAAGGTCGACGAGCTCGAAGAGCATCGTCGCGTGAACTTGAGTTATGCCGATCCGAGTCACCAACGATACGTGTCGGTCTCCGGCACGGCGAGCGTGTTCCGAGATCGCGGCAAAGAAGAGGAGTTGTGGAACCCGTTGTACAAGGCGTGGTTCCCCGACGGGCTGGACGATCCCGACCTGATGCTGCTCCGCGTCACGGTGGAAGAAGCCGAGTACTGGGACGCTCCGTCGAACTCCATGATGCACATCATCGGTTTCGTGAAAGCGCTCGTCACCGGCAAGGAATACGAACCGGGCGAGCACGGCGAACTCGAACTCCCGCCGCGGTAGCCGGACGTCGCATCGCCGTGCCTGCGCGAATTCGTTCGTAGCCTATGGCGTCGGCACTTTCACGCCGGCGCGGCGCGGGTCTTCGTAGTCTTCGCGAAGCTCGAGTCCGTAACCTCGCGCCAGTTCATACTCGGCGCGGGCCGCCCAAGGCGTGCCGGGATGATCGGCCACGGCTTGCTGGAAGAGCCGCGTCGCCTCTTCGCGTTGTCGCGTCGTGGCGTCGTCGTTCACCAACGTTCGTCGCACGTAATGACCGTCCCAACGATTCGTCGGCCGAGCATCCCCCAGCTCGTTGCGAATAGCCTTGGGCGTCTGCACGAACGCCTTGATGTAAGAGATGTATTCCTTCAGCCGAACTTGATACGCAATGGTCTGCGCGTACGTCGTATCAAAGTTAGCTCGCCAGCGTAGGCTCGGGTCGCGATCGCGTTGCGGCCGAACCTTCGTAAGCTCGCGTTCCGCCGCCGCGAAGTAACCGAGGAGTTGCTCGGCCTTCTTAATGTTTCGTTCCGCCTCGCGAGCGAAGGCGTCGCGCTCGATCGGCCAATCCCAAAGCCGCACTTGTACGAGTTCGCCCCGCTGCGGAACGTACGGGTTCAGATCCGTGATGACCTTCCAAAGCATGGCCCGCATCGGATGCTTGTCGCGTTCCGCGGCATAGTCGGTCCGTGCCGAAAGGTCCGGCAAATACGGACGCATCGCATCGGGATCGTAGCGCCGGTCGTCGCGGCGGACCAAGTTCGACTCGGGCGAAGGCAACAAAAAGAACACGCCCCCCGTTTGTCGAGCCAAGCGCGATTGCTCGTACGGCCCGAAGCCGCTGGGGTGCGCATCGTGGCGGCGATGGACGCCGTCGACCTGCAACTGCTCCGGCTGCGGCGACTCCGGGCCGCGATCGATCCGCAGCCAGAAACCGATCTTCGTCTCCGGATCGATCCAACGCAGGTGCGCGTACGGGTAACCGAACACGGCTTCGCGTCCCAGTACGTAGATCGGGCAACGAGCCGCTTTGGCCGTTGCGATGGTCGACTCCAATTCGGCGTGGTTCGTCGCCATGTCGCCGCTTTCGTCGGTGACGAGCACGACCATGAGTTGCCGGTTGCTCAGGTCGGCAAACTTCTGATGCTGCGTGACGGCCGTCGATAGCGCTCGGCACATCATCTCGTGGCCGCTGGGATCGTTCGGCACCAGCGCGATGGCCGCTTTCACTTTGTCGACGTCGCTCGTCGGCTGCGGCGTGTGCACTGCCACATTCGCGCCGAAGCTCATCACGCTCGTGAAGAGCGCATCTCCTCCGGCCGTGGGCGAGAGCTTCAGCTCTTCGTAGACGCGATGGACCCTCGCGGCGACTTCGGCCCGATCGTCCTGCATGCTTTCCGATTGATCGAACAACCACACGACGAGGACCTTGCGCTGCCCGAGCCGATTGAGAATTTCCTGCGTGATCCGATCGAGGGCTTCGCCGTAGTCCTTGGCCGCGTCAAGCCCCTGGCCCGTCGTTCCTTCCGGCGTAAACATCATCAATTCGCAGCCGCTGTGACTGAAGACGTTGTTTACGCCGACGTCGATCGTCGGCAGCACTTGCACAACCTTCTTGGCCGCGGCCAATTTCGGGGCTTCGACGGCCTTGCCGATGGCATCTTTCACGACCGCCCCCGGCGGCGCGGGTGCCGGATTGGATTTGTCGAACGTCAACGATTTCGCCGGATCGACGCTGTCGGGCAAGCACTGCGTGATCTCTTCTTGCGGCTGGGGAACCTCGATGCCCGAATCGACGATCGTCACTTCCGGCCGCGGCACGTGCGGCGTGACCATGAGTCCTAAGACCAGCAGCAGCGCCAAATGCACGAACATCGAACTGCCGCCCGAGGCCAAGCCCCAGACGATCGAACGGTCGACACGGCGCGGTTCGCGATCCGCTTCTTGCGGTGCGCGCACAACGGTAGTTTTGGAGTTCATGGCGGGGCGGCTCCCGGAGAAGGCGGGATGAATAAGAATGAGGCGATCGAACGACGCCGCGTGACCGGCGTACGACCGGAGATTCGTACAATGCGCCGTCGTTTATTCCCGCCCGTTCGCCAACAACTCGCCTAGCGGGCTGCGCGGCGGTCGCGCCGTACGTCGGCCTCGGGAACCGTGGCCACGATCGCAGCTCCGGCCGTGCGCAAAATCCACGCCAGCAGGAACGACAACGTGTAACGATCGAGCGACCAACCTGCGACAAGCCAAGTGGAGCGAACGTGCCGATCAAACCACCAGCCGCCGATCAACGTGCCGACGGTGAGAAACACGCTCGTCAGCGCTTGGTAGGCCGCGAGATGGGCCGTATGTTCGCCGGGCGGGGCCAAACGCATCGTGAGATTCGGCAAACAGATATTGATGCCGGCATAGGCCGACCAGAGGATCCATGCGCCGTACAGCAAGTACGGATGTTGCGGCACGGCGGCGAGGTAGAACAGCGGCGCCGTTCCCACGAGCAATTGGCAAACGACCAGCACCGGTCGGTTGCCGCGGCGATCGCTCACCGGTCCGGCGATGGAACTGACGCCGACCTGCCCGAGCCGCATCGTCGCTTGCATCAGGTTCATCGCCGTCAGCTCCAAACCGAGCACGGCCTTGGGGAAAATGTTCTGCGCAGTCGAGAACAGTCCGTTGGCCAGCGAGAACCAGCAGCCGTACAGGAGCAGCCGGCGCGACGAACGCTGCCGGAGCGGTGCGAGCGTTTGTCGCAGCAGCTCGGCGGGCGAAGGTTGCGACTTGCCGACATGGTCGCTCGGCGACAAACCCGGCCGGCGCACCGGCATCTTCACGAGCGGCAGAAGCGAGATCATCAAGAGCAGCGTGCCGACGGCGATTGCCGCCGCGTGGGCGAGACCGGGCGTCGTCAGCACGTGCTGCCGTAGATAGTCGACGGCATATCCGCTGGCGGGAAACAGCGGCAGGAGGACGAGCAACTGCAGGATGTTGCGGCGCGAAAAGTAGCGTCCGCGGAGCCGCCGCGGCACGAAGTCACCGAGCCAGGCCCATAGGGCGACGGTGGCGATTTGCTCCAGCAATTGGTGGACGCACAGCAGCGCGATCAGTGCGACGAGCAACGTTTCGCGGCCGGCCGAACTTTCGAGCCGCCCGGAGAAGGCGACCAGTACGAGCGGCACGGCCGCCAGCAACAGGTAAGCGGTCCAACTCGTGAGCAAGCAGACGCGCTTGGCCGACCCGAGGCGCACGACCAGCGACGGCGTGAACAACCGCAACAGCCCCATCAGCGCCGGAGCGGACAGCAGCAGCGACACCTGAAAGCCTGAAGCCCCGAGGGCGCGGATCATGTAGACCAAGAGCATGCCGCTGGAGAGCGCATTGCCGGCGGACCAGAGCACGGCGGCTCTGTAGCTGCGGCGCACCGCCGTGCGCAGCTCGTGTTTTTCGGCAAGGAAATCTCGTTCGCTCACGCCCGGCTCCGTGAAGTTCGCCATTCGGCCGCCGATTGTCGCGGTCCGACGGTCGGCCCGTCAAACGCTCGCCGCCGCGCGACTTGATAAAGTTGGACTCGCGCCGAGCGGCGGATTATGTTGGCCGGCACCTGCCGCGAGACCGCCGCGTCTCGCATGAGTCCGCCTCTTGATCTACGACGACATCTCTTTCGCGGAGACTCCGTGATGATGCGCAGCTTTCTCGCCGCCTTGGTGCTTGGCTTGCCGACTCTTTCGCTCGCACGGGCCGCCGAGAAGAGCGACGTTTACGATCAGGGTTCGCAGCGCGAGCTGTTCGTAGATCGGCACCAAGTGGAAAAGATCACCGGCGACGCGGAACTGCGGCTGCATTCTCCGCGGCCCGCCGAGATCGCCCTGAAGTTCGACGCTCCTTGGGACGGCGAATTCTCGGGCTATTGCACGGTGCTGCACGACGCGGAGGCGAAGGAGTTTCGCTTGTACTACCGCGGTTGGAAGCCGGCGGCCGAGGGGGGCGAGCGCAACGCCAAAAAATCGAGCGAGCGGCAACTGGCCTGCGTCGCCGTGAGCAAAGACGGCATCACGTTCACCAAACCGAAGCTCGGACTCTTCGAGTTCGCCGGCTCGAAAGACAACAACATCGTCTGGGATCATCCGTCGCACAACTTCACGCCGTTCATCGATGCGCGGCCCGGCGTCTCGGCTGACGAACGTTACAAGGCGTTGCAAACGCACCGCTCGTCGAACGGGCTCGGCGGCGGCCTAGCGGCCTATCACTCGGCCGACGGTTTGCATTGGAAGCAAACGTCCGAAAAGCCGGTGATCACCAAAGGGGCGTTCGACTCGCAAAACCTGGCGTTCTGGGACGAAGCCCAGGGCGAATACCGGAGCTACTATCGCATCTTCACCGGCGGCGTGACCGACGACAAACAATGGAAGCCGAGCGGCGTGCGGACCGTAGCCTTGGCGACGTCGAAAGATTTCAAAACCTGGAGCGATCCGACGCCGATCGACTTCGGCAAGACGAAGCCCGAGCACTTTTACACGAACGCCACGACGACGTACTTCCGCGCACCGCACTATTACTTCATGTTCCCGAAGCGGTTCGTCACCGGCCGCAGCGGCCTGGAAGGCCACAGAGGCATTTCCGACGGCGTCTTTCTCAGCAGCCGCGACGGCCTGCATTTCGATCGCGAGTTTCTGGAAGGGTTCATTCGCCCGGGGCGCGACAAACTCAACTGGGGCGACCGCAGCCTGATGACGGCCTACGGCATCTTGCAGACCGGGCCGGACGAGATGAGCGTGTACTACTCGGAGAACTATCGCTACCCGTCGCATCACATTCGTCGCGGCGTGTTGCGACTCGACGGCATCGCGAGCCTGCACGCCGGCGGCGAGCCCGGGGAACTCGTGACGAAGCCGCTGAAGTTCACCGGCAAGCGGTTGGAACTCAACTACGCCACGAGCGCGGCGGGCAGCGTGCAGGTGGAAATCCAAGACGAGGCCGGCAAGCCGATCAAAGGCTTCGCGCTCGAAGACGCGCCGGAAACGTACGGCGACAAGATCGACGCGCCGTTCAAATGGAAGAAGGGAGACGACGTCTCGTCGCTCGCCGGCAAAACCGTGCGGCTGCGCTTGGTCGTGCGCAGACGCGGACGTGTATAGCTACCGCTTCGCGGAATGAGCGCCGACTTGGCGAATCTAGAAGATACCGGACTACTGCGAAGCGTTTCGCAGAGCCGCAGCTTCCTCTTGGATTGACTCCTGTTCCCAACGCCGAAAGTTTTCGAGTTTGAGGCGTTCGAAACCCTGTGGATTTGACTCACAGTGGCGTCGATAGTGATTTGACTTTTGCAACTCCTCTTCTTTCTGAAGCTCTTTACGCGATTTCGGCCACTTGCCCGTCAACTTCAAGATGTTGACGATTCCCTTGGCAACACTGAAAAACAAGATGATCAGTACAAGCCATTGAGGAATAAAGAACTCGACTATGACGACGACGATCGGTACGAAGCCAAACCACACCAAGGACACAAAGCCAATAAGCTTCAATTCCTTGGCGTGACGTTTTGCCTCCGCCTGTATTTCAGATGTTTTGCGGTAGTCGAAGTCGGCGTAGGTTTTTAGGAGGAAGTCGCGATCGATCGCGATTTCTGACAATTCATGAGTCTTGAGAAGCCGCCACTCTAATAACACACTAGCGCGATCCGGAGAAAAGACTGCAAACAGATGGTCGGAATCTCTCTCGACTTCAAGGCGGCACAGATCTCCAAACATGTCGAAACTCGAAACCATCACGGGGACAGGATAGCGGCGAAACCAGGAAGTAGCTTCGCGTTCCATGAACTGGACGACAATTTCGACATTAGCCGGCGCGGTAAAAACGAGTTGCAATGTCGCAAATCGTTCGCCGTCATTTGGTGGGCGATATTCCACGTAGTAGGACTCGCGGCCCTCCTTCTTAGGAAGAAAGCGGATTTTATCGGCCAACGAAGCGTCGGATGCTTGTAACTGAGTTGGCTTGTTTGATGGTTCGCTCACATATCACCTTTTCAACCCGATACGTGGCCGAACCGCAGCTTTTCGACAATTGCTCCATCTAATATTCGTTCCAAGAAACGAAATATTAGCGCAACAAAAAACCCCGGGCCATGCGGCGCCGGGGTCTTTGTGTTTCGAATTGTTCGTGCGAGCGATTAACGCTTCGAGAACTGCGTACCACGGCGAGCGCCGCGGAAGCCGTACTTCTTGCGTTCCTTCATGCGGCTGTCGCGCGTGAGGAGCTGGTTCTTGCGGATCGGCTCTTCGAGCGTGGCGTCGAAGAGCTTCAAGGCGCGAGCGATGCCCATGCGGCAAGCGCCCGATTGGCCGGTCGTGCCGCCGCCCGAGACGGTGATCGTCAGGTCCACGGCGTTGCGGCGGTCGCAAAGTTCCAGAGCCGAGACGACCGTGTAGCGATCGTGCTCGTTGGCGAAGAACTCGGCCAGCGGCTTGCCGTTGACGACGATGTTGCCGCTTCCGGCGCGAACGCGGACGCGAGCCACGGCGGTCTTACGACGACCGGTGCCGGTCGTTTCGTTGATCTTCTTTTCAGCGGTCGACATACCTAGACCTATTCAAATCTGCGGTGAGTTGGCGGGGCGAAAGCAACGGACCCAAAGCGTTCTTAAACGCCCAGGTCTTTCGGTTGCGGGTTTTGGGCTTGGTGCGGGTGGTTCGGACCGGCGTACACCTTGAGCTTTTCCAGCATCCGCACGGCGAGCTTGTTCTTCGGCAGCATCCGGCGCACGGCTTCGGTCAGCACTTCTTCCGGCTTGTTTTCCAAACGCTCGCGGGCCGTTTCCCGACGCAGGTTCGTGTAGCCGGTGTAGTACGTGTATTCCTTCTTGTCCCACTTGCGGCCGGTGAGGACGACCTTCTCCGCGTTGACGACGACGACGTATTCGCCCGTGTCGACGTGCGGGGTGTAGGTCGGGCGATGCTTGCCCATGAGGATCATGGCGATCTCGGTGGCGAGCTTACCGACGATCTTTTGGTCGGCGTCGACGAGATACCACTTCTGCTCGACTTCGCCCGGCTTGGCGGCAAACGATTTGGTCAACATTTTGGATCAACTACGGCAAGAAAACAGACCGGATTGGGTGCAATCGATTCGGCGGAGGTCGCGGCGATTTTCATCATCGCTGCGGCCTTCAAGACGCCCCAGGCGAGCCCCCGGCAAATTGGAGAATTAAGCAGTCTAGCGTTCGCCACTTGCTTGTTCAAGGGCGGCCGAATAGGCTTTCCACCGTCGCTTTTGGGGGATTTGCGGGACCAGACGGAAGGCCTACGCCGAACACGCCCGACATCGCGGAAACCGCCTAGTTTTCCAGGCGTTTTCGGGGAGTCGGGGCGATCGCACGGGCAGAACGTCGCGGTTTTGCCGCAAGATAGTCTGTTATCGGTCGTTCGGCTCTCAAACCGTACGGACAGGCCATGAAAGTCGGCGTCGTACAGGAAACGTATCCCGGCGAGCAGCGCGTGGCCCTCGTGCCGGCGTCGGTCCCGCTGTTGGTCAAGGCCGGCCTGGAGGTGGTCGTCCAGTCGGGTGCCGGCATCGCCGCCGGTTATCCGGACGATGATTACCGCAGCCGCGGCGCGACGCTCGCCCCCTCCCGGCAAGAAGTTTTTCAAGCGGCCGACGTCGTCGTGCAGGTTCGCTCGCTTGGAGCGAACCTCGAAGCCGGCGTGACCGATCTCGGCCTGCTGCGTCGCAATCAAGTGCTCGTCGGTCTGAGCGATCCGCTCGGTCAGCCGAAGGCGGCCCAACAGTTGGCGGCGCGAGCGCGGCCCACTTCGCGCTGGAGCTCATTCCGCGGATCACGCGCGCTCAGAGCATGGACGTGCTCTCATCCATGGCCACCGTGGCCGGCTACAAGGCCGTGCTGTTGGCGGCCGACGCGCTCCCCAAAATGTTCCCCATGATGATGACCGCGGCCGGCACGATCTCGCCGGCCAAGGTGTTCGTCGTCGGCGCGGGGGTCGCCGGGCTGCAAGCCATTGCTTCGGCCAAGCGGCTCGGAGCCGTGGTTGAAGCGTTCGACGTGCGAGCCGCCGCGAAGGAACAAGTGGAAAGCTTGGGAGCCAAGTTCGTCGAACTCCCTGTCGAAACGGCCGAGGGGCAAGGCGGATACGCCAAGCAAATGGACGAGGCCGCGCTGGCCAAGCAACGGGAGCTGATGGGCAAGGTCGTGGCCGCGAGCGACGTGGTGATTACCACGGCCGCCGTACCGGGCAAACGGGCGCCGGTGCTTGTGACGGCCAACATGGTGCGCGGCATGGCGCCCGGTTCGGTCGTCGTCGATCTCGCGGCCGAGCGCGGCGGCAATTGCGAACTGACGCGACCCGGGCAAACCTACGTCGACGGCGGCGTGCAGATTCTCGGCCCCACGAATCTGCCGGCCGAGGTGCCGTTTCACGCCAGTCAGATGTTCGCCAAAAACGTGAGCACGTTCCTGCTGCATCTGGTGAAGACGGGCCTGCCCAACTTCAACTTAGAAGACGAAATCCTCCGCGACACGCTGGTCACCCGCAACGGCCAAGTCGTACACCCGCGCGTGCTGGAACTCTTGAACAAGCCGACGACATAGCATTCCCATCCAGAGAAGGAGATAGGGAGATGAGAGAGGGGATAAGGGAGATAGAAGACAGAATATTTTTTGTTTGATCTTCATCCCCCTTATCTCCTCCCATCCCCATATCTCCGTCTCTGAAAAAGACGGAGCAAAACCATGACGAACTTTGCCGTGAGCTTCACGCTGCTGGCCGTTTCCGGCGGCGGGTTCGATCAATTCATTCGCCTGCTCACCGTGTTTCTCTTGGCGATGTGGGTCGGCTTCGAGGTCATCACCAAGGTGCCGCCGATCTTGCATACGCCGCTCACCTCGGGCTCCAACGCCGTGAGCGGCATCACGATCGTCGGCGCGATGGTCGCCGCCGGTTCGGCCGCCGCGTTCACCGGTTGGTTCTCCACGTCGCTCGGGTTCATCGCCGCGATCTTCGCCATGATCAACGTCGTCGGCGGGTTCTTGGTGACGCACCGCATGCTGATGATGTTCAAGAAGAAGTAGATCGCCGCTGCCAAACGGCCGCTCCGATCACGAGTCGGCCCCCTCACCCCCGGCCCCTCTCCCGCAAGGGGCGAGGGGAGCAGAATCTTGCATCGCTGAAAGACGCTTATGTCGTCCGCTTGGCTGAACTTGGCGTACCTCACGGCCTCGATGCTCTTCATCGTGGCGTTCAAACTGATGGCCCGCCCGCGCACGGCCGTGCAAGGGAACATCTACGGCGCGGTCGGCATGGCCATCGCCATTGTCGCGGCGTTCTACGAATACCCGGTGCTGGCCGGCCGGATCGAAGGGGTCGGCGGCACGATCCGCATCTTCATCGCACTGCTGATCGGCTCGGGCATCGGCGCGGTGATCGCCGTGAAAGCGCCGATGACCTCGATGCCGCAGATGGTCGCCCTCCTCAACGGCTTCGGCGGCGCGGCCTCGCTGCTCGTGGCCGGAGCCGAACTCCACGGCGTACTGCACGCCGGATTCCGGCCCGACGTTTACGGCCAGATGATCTTCGCCACGGCGGCGACCGGCGTGATCGGCGCGATCACGTTTTGGGGTTCGCTCGCGGCCTTCGCCAAGCTTGAAGAATACGAGCAATTTAAAAAGCCTTGGAACTTTCCGAATCAGCACGCGATCAACGCCGGCTTGGCCGTGCTCACGCTTCTGCTCTGTTGGTGGTTGGCCGCCGTGCCGCAGGCTTGGTACGTCTACTGGCTGCTCGTGATCGTCGCCTCGGCCTTGGGCGTGCTGCTCACCATGCCGATCGGCGGGGCCGATATGCCCGTCGTCATTTGCTTACTCAACAGCTACTCCGGCATCGCCGCCGCCGCGAGCGGGTTCGTCATTGATAACAACGTGCTCGTCATCGCCGGCTCGCTGGTGGGAGCCAGCGGCATCATCCTCTGCCAAATCATGTGCAAGGCGATGAATCGGTCGCTGACGAACGTGCTGTTCGGCGGCTTCGGCGGCACGGCGACGAGCGGCCCTTCCGCCGACGATGTCTACGGCGGCCGCGTGAAATCGGCCGGTCCGGACGAAATCGCCATGCTTTTCGACACGGCCCGCCGCGTCGTCATTGTGCCGGGCTACGGCCTGGCCGTGGCGCAAGCTCAGCACGCCGTGCGCGATATGGCCAACCTGCTGCAATCCAAAGGCATTGAAGTGCTGTACGCCATTCATCCGGTGGCCGGACGAATGCCGGGCCATATGAACGTGCTGTTGGCCGAAGCGAACGTGCCGTACGACCTGATGAAGGAAATGGACGACGTGAACCCGATGTTCCCGGAGACGGACGTGGCGATCGTGCTGGGGGCGAACGACGTCGTGAATCCCGTCGCCCGCACCGACCCAAAGAGCCCGATCGCCGGCATGCCGATCTTAAACGTCGATCAGGCCCGCACCGTGGTCGTGGTGAAGCGGAGCTTGAGCCCGGGCTTTGCCGGCATTCCGAATCCGCTGTTCGCCGCAGACAACACGCTGATGTACTTCGCCGACGGCAAGAAGGCCGTGCTCGACTTGGTGGCGGCGATCAAGGCGGGCTGACGCCGAGGGCGAACGCTCGTGCGTCGCGCCGACGACCTCCGCCCGACCTCGAGCCGCCGTCGCAGCGCAAACAATTTCCTAACATTTTCTGCGCTGCGATCTCACGGTCGAAACTGCTTTACGCCGACAGCCGGTAGGGGTACTCTCAACGGAATCGGCGGCCCGCCGCGTGCCGCGCAAGTTCACGGAAGGATGCTCGATGGGTTCTAGTCTCCCGATGCTGCTGCATGATCTGAAGCAGCAACTGCTCTATCTCTCCAGCACGGTCGAAGACGGCGTCGCCAAAGTCGTGCAGGCCCTGGTTCAGCGAGATTCGCGGCTGGCTCGCGAAGTCGTGGCGGCCGACGTGGAGATTGACGCTCTGGAAGTGCGCATCGAGGAGCAATGCCAGCGCATCATCGCCCTGCATCAGCCGGTGGCGGGCGACCTACGGTTCATCGTGGCCACGCTGAAGATCAACAACGATCTCGAGCGCATGGGTGACCTGGCCAAGAAGATCGGCAAGAACGTCATCTTCCTCTGCGGCGTGACTCCGACGAGCGAAAGCTTCGACTTTCACGACATCGCCGAAAAGGCCCGGCTCATGGTCAAGCGGGCCATGGATGCGTTCGTCAACGGCGACGCCGACCTGGCGCGGCAAGTGATGGCGGAAGACGACGAAGTCGACCAATTGAAGGATCAACTCTACGAAGAGCTGCGCAACGCCATTCGCAGCAACCCCGACGAACTCGATGCGCTGCTGAAGCTCTACGGCATCACGCGCAACCTGGAACGCCTCGGCGATATGGCCACGCACATCGCCGAAGAAGTGGTGTTCATCGTCGAGGGAGACATCGTCCGCCACACCGGCAGCTCGACGAGCTAGCCGTTAACTCAAGTACGGCCGCAGTTTGTCGAGCGCTTCCGGTCGGCCGATTTGGCTCTTGCCGAAGCCCGGCTTCGCGCCGAGCGTGCCGGCCTCGGCTTGATACTCCGGATAGTTCGAGACGAGCATCACCGGGATCGGTTTCGTGGCTTCGTCCGTTTGCAGGCGACGGATGATCTCCATGCCGTCGCCGCCGTCGATGTCGAGCTTTCGGTTGACGAGGATCAGCGCCGGCGGCTCCCCTTGGAGCAAGTGCTGCGCTTCGGGCAACGTGTGCGCCGCCACGGTCTCAGCACCGAACTCGCGCCGCAACAACGTCGAAATCTGGCCGTGATCGAACCCGCACTGACCGATGCTCAAGACTCGTTTCATTCTGCACCTGTTCTTCGAACTTTCCGCCGATCCGCCGGCAATGATCCGCTTACATTCTACGGCGTCGGCAAGGACCGGGGGCTAGCGCCCCGCGGCTAATCGGACGAGCGGCCTTTTCATTAGCCGGAGGGCGCTAGCCCCCGGTCTCTGCGCTCAGCGTAACGGGACATCCGCGCGGCCGACTACAAATCGCCCATCCGCGTCGCCAGCACGCCGTCGGGCCCGCGAAGATGCTCGATTTCGTTGAGCGTCAGCAGCCGTACTTGCTGATCTTTCTGGAGCCGGCTGATCGAGGCGTTGTAGAGCATGAACGGATGCCGCTCCGCCGGAATGCCCAACAGGGCTTTGAGCGCGGCGGTGAGCAGGCCGCCGTGAGCGACGACCGCGACTCGTTTCAAGCCGCACCCGAACACGGCTTCGAAAGCCGCCGCACCGCGGATCATCATGTCGCGCCGCGATTCGCCGTCGGGAATCCGATAGTCGGGGTCGTGCGACTTCCAGCGGGCCGTCGCTTCGGGATGCTGCTCGGCCATTTCCGCCGGAAGCAAGTTTTGAAACACGCCGGCGTTCAATTCCTTCAGCCGGTCGTCGGTCCGCACTTCGAAGCCGTAGGCGGCCGCGAGCGGCCGGGCCGTGTCGAAGGCCCGCGAGAGCGGACTGCTGAACACGGCTTGAAGTTCCGCGTGAGCCAAGGCCCGCGCGATCGCCTCGGCCTGCTGCTTGCCTAAGGGAGAGAGCTTCGTATCGAGCTGACCTTGAATTCGCCCTTCGGCGTTGAACGTGGTTTCGCCGTGACGAATGACGTACAAGAGCATGACGAGCGACTACCAAGGCCGGAAGCGTACCGCAAAGCCCGCTGATTAGAACCGGCGAGCCCGCGATCACACAAGGCTGTCGCGCTTTCTCGTTCCTAGGCTCCGCCTGGGAACGCCATGACCCGAGGCTCCGCCTCGGCGCACAAAAGTTATGCGCTGAATTCTCTTTGCGCCTAAGGCATGTCAGAAAGTCAGAGACCGGGGGCTAGCGCCCTCCGGCTGATGGGACGAGCAGCCTCTTCATCAGCCGCGGGGCGCTAGCCCCCGGTCCCGACGAAACAATTCGCAGCGCGGCGACTACGCGCTCTTGCGACGACGCACGAGCCCGACGATGCGGGCGACCAAACCGGTCGGCTCGCGGAGCCCTTCGCGCAGCACCGGAAACCGCGGGTTGTAATATCGCGGCGCCGCGCCGGTGTAGACGGCCAGCAAAAACCCGAGCCCCAGGTTGACGACGGCGATGACGATCGTGAAGGCGGCCATGCGAGCACTCGAGGGCGACGTAAACCGAACGAAATTTCCTTGCGGACGGCTACACAACCCTAGGCTGCGGTTAGGCGTCGACCAGGGGAAATCGCCTCGGAGTTCCGAAGCCGGCCGACGCCGAGGCCTGACGAATGTAACGATTGGGCCGACGACGCGGGCTCGCGACCGACGTTACGGGCCTGGGAACTCGAAGCGGCCGGGAAGCAGCACGTCGAGCGTCGTCTCGGTGACGTGCTCGGGGCGATCGGCGTCGACGATCAAGATCGGCAGCGTCGGCGCAAACTCGGCCAAAAATTGCCGGCAAGCTCCGCACGGCGTGCCGCCGCCGGAAAGCACCAAGGCCAGCGCCGCGAACTCGCGCCGGCCTGCCGCGACGGCCGAACATGCGGCCGTGCGTTCGGCGCAGATCGTCAATCCGTAGGAACAGTTTTCGACGTTGCAGCCGATGAACGTTTCGCCGCTCGTCGTGAGTAGCGCCGCGCCGACGGCGAACTTCGAATACGGCGCATAAGCCCGACCGCGCGCCTGCACGGCGGCGGCGATCAGCGCTTCGCGATCGAAGTTCGCAGTCATACGGCGTGCTCGCGACCGGCTACTTCTTCGTGCCCCACAACTTCACGTTGTCCCAGTTGCCGATATCGTCGAACGAACCGAGCCCGACTTGGCCCCAGGCGAACGTCTTGTCGACGGCCGTCATCACCGGTTCTTTCATGTCGTCGAAATAGATTTTGATGTCGCCGGTCGCCGGATTGCGTTCGATCTTCACGTGATGCCAATTGTCGTCCCAGGGCGTGCCCGGAGTCGTCTTCGTGGAGATCTTCACGCGCGGCGCGTCGTTCACGATGAAGATCTGATTCGCGTGGTCGTCCGCCTTCTTGCCGAAGTGGACGTAGTAGAAGTGCGTCGGATCTTGATAGCCGAACACCATGACCATGGAGCGATGATCGTACTCGCGAGCCGTCGAGAGAACGTCGGCCTCCAAACGGAACTCGGTCACGTCCACGCCGTCGAGCCGCGCGATATTGAACGGGCTGCGATGCACCGGCTTGTACTTGCTCTGTTGAAACAAGCTGAACGCCTTGCCGTCTTTTCCCGCGTCGATGATTCTCCAAGCGTCGTCGTCGGTCAGCTTCCAACGCGCGGCCCCCTCTTCGAAGCCTTCTTCGGCGACGAGCGGCAATTCGTCCGCGGCGGCGAACAGGGGAACTACGGCGATTGCCGAAGCGAACAACCAAGCGAAGGCGCGCGGGGCGGGCATGCGTGAAATTCCTCGAACGATGTTAGTCGTGTTTTCCGTAACGTTCTTGCGGATCAAAAATAGGTTCGGAAGTGATGCGGACTCCGCCCGGCGTCACTTGGTGGAAGAAGCAGCTGATGCGGCCCGTGTGACAAGCCGCTTCGCCTTGCTGACGAACTTTGAGCAGCAGCGTGTCGCCGTCGCAGTCGACGAGGATCTCGCGGACTTCTTGATAGTTGCCGCTTTCCTCACCTTTGCCAGAGCCGCTTCCGGCTGCGACTGTAATACACGGCCCGCCCGGTCGCCAGCGTTTCGGCGAAACTCTCGGCGTTCATATAGGCCAGCATCAGCACGACGCCGGTCTCGGCATCTTGGGCGATCGCGGGCAAGAGTCCGTCTGCTCCGGCGGAGAAGTCGGGGACGGCGGCAGGGGCTTTGCTCATTTTTCAAATCACTCAAACGTCGGAAATCAGCGGTTAAAAGGTCGCAAGACCGTTTAGCTAAGGAATCGGCGGACGGCGGAGACAAAGAAGCGACTCCGACCTCGGCTTCGAGGTTCGCAACTCAAGTCTACGCCGCACCGACCTGCATTGGCCACGGCCTTAACGTACGACGAGCGACGCCCCGCTCAAAAGCGGAGGCTGAAGAAAGGCCCGACGACCGGGAGGCCGCACGACATTACTTGTCGTCGGGCACCGGAGGTTTCGTCGGTTTCGCCGGGGCAGGTTTGGCCGTGCCCGACGGCTTCGGAGCCGCGGTCTGCGGCGCTTCGGCCGGCTTCTGCGGCGGCGGGTTGTCCTTCTTCGGCGACTTCTCCGCAGCGTCCGGCTTTTGCGCCACGACCGGCGTCGGAGTCGGCGGCTTGCGGAACGGCGGTTGCAAGTACGTGACGCCGTTGAGCGGTTGCGCCGGGTCGTAGAGATACGTCTCGCGATGCACGAGGAAATCAATCAGGTCGGTCGCAGGAATGCCGAACGCGAGCCCGTCGAAGCTCGTGGCTCCCGCGCAGACGATTCCCACGACTTCGCCGCGGGCGTTGAAGAGCGGCCCGCCCGAGTTGCCGGGATTGATCGCCGCATCGGTTTGAATCATCCGCAGGTTGCCCATGCGGCGCGTCGTACTGCTGACGATGCCTTGCGTCACGGTGCGTTCGAGCCCGAGCGGACTACCGACGGCGAAGATCAAATCGCCGACGTGCAGATCGTCTTTTTCATTGATCACCAGCGGTGCGGGCAACTCGCCTTTGAGTTCGTCCGGATCGAGCTGCAACAGCGCCACGTCGCGCAGCGGCTGCAAGGCGACGATTCTGACGCGCCGCAACTCATGCTTTTCGTACCCCTGCGGCGTCCGGCGGAAGAGCTCGACCTGTAAGCGCGTGTGCCCTTCGACCACGTGATAGTTGGTGATGAGGTGCCCTTGCTTGCTGATGAGGAATCCGCTGCCGCGGCCGGCGGCATTTTTAATCATCATCACCGCGTCGCCGTGGCGGCGGACCAGCTCGGGAACGTCGGCCGCTTCCAACCGGCCTGTCGAGAAGAGCGGGCCGACGTCGACCTTCGGCGACTTCCGTGACCACCGTCGTCACGACGGGCGCAGTCGTCTTACCGACGCTCGGGTTGCCGCCGCCGTTGCCGTTGGCAGTTTCCGTCGGTGCGACGACGGGGGGCTTCTTCGAAGTTTCCGCCGGCTTCACTTCGGCCAGCTTGGGCGTGCCTGCATCCGTGACGGCCGGAGACTTCGCGCCGCCTGACTTTTCGACGTTCAGCACGCGCCGCGACGGGACGTGAATAATGTCGTAGCCGAGATCCAGCACGATTCCTTCTTCGTTTTCGCGCAAGATCGTCGCGGTAATCTTCGTCCCACCGACCAGCGTAACCGTGGCCGTTTCCGCCGCGGGCAAAGTTCCGGGCATCGCGAGTACAAGAGCCAGCGCCGTTGTGAATACGGTAAGCGCCGACCCGTGCGGCTTCTTCGTTCCGACGCCCGGCGTCGGTTTGTCAGCGACCGCGGTTTTCACTTCTTCCCTTCCCGCCCCACGTAGAGCAGCAGTCGATCTTGGCTCAGCAGGCCGAGGTCTTGATGACCGTCGCCGTCGGCGTCGAAGGCCGCCATGCCGCGAGGTTCGGCCACCGGCACGCTGGAACGTTCTTCACCGTAGGGATACGCCTGATCTTCAAACACCTGCCAGGCGACGATCTCGCGCAGCTCCGCGCCGAAGCGCTCCATGGCGCTAAACAGATGCTTGCGATCGTCGCACAGGATGACTTCGTCGCGGCCGTCACCGTCGACATCGGCCGTGAGGAAACGATGAATCGTGGCTTCTTTCACGCCGCTGGGGCGTCCGCGGCGGCCGTCGATCGTGTCGATAAGTTTCAATTCCCACGGCCGGCCCGGGGAGAGCCGCGCGATGCGATCGCCGTCGATGAGCACCAGCCCGAGCACGCGATCTTGCCGCAATCCGATGCCGCCCGAGAGTTTCACGCTCAGGTTCGGCCGCACGACGCCGGCCGAGTCGGGCTTGAGCCGATGCAGAAATTGGCCCCCCTGCTCCAGCGCAAGGCTTCGCCGCCGGCAAGCGGCACGTAACCGGCCAACTTCTGACCGTCGGGGAGCATCACTTGGTCCTGCGGCAGCAAGGCGTCGTCGAGCCATTGCAGGACGCCGTCGGCCAAGCGACCGACGCGGAACGATTTGCCGTCGCGATAGAGTTTGTATTCGGCGAGGTTCGCCTTCGCGAGTTGCGGCGGATCCGTGGTCGTCACTTTGCCGTCGGCGAGTGTTACCATCTTGGCGGCGCTGGAGTATTGCTGCTGCACAAGCACGCGCGTGCCGCCGAGCCAGAGAACCCGCTCCACTTTGCCGCCGGCCTTTTCAAACCGCGTCACTTGCGGCTCTTTCTCGCCGGCCGTCCAGACGAACAAATCGAGATGCTCGCCGACGCGCTGGGCCCACCAAGTCGTATCGTCGACCGTGTCCAAGGCCACGATCCGTCGGTCGGCCGTGTCGCCCGATTTCACCACCGGTTTGGGAAACGACAATCGGCCGCTTTCCCAACGCATTTCGTAGAGATCGGCTGCGTCTTTCGTCCAGAGGAGCAACGTGCCCGGCTTTGCGACGGGCGCGGCCAACTCGCGAATGCCGCCGAGCGTCGGATAGCTTTCTTCGTTGCTCCACTGATCGTCGACGAGCCGATAGATGCGAATCTTGGGCTCCGTCGGATCGACGGCGGCCAAGGCCGGGGCTTCGTCGAGCCGCACGCCGCACCAAGGTGCAGGAGGCACCGAAGCGATCGGTAACGTCGCTTTCACGCCGTAAGGCGAATCTTCGCCACGAGCAAGTTGGTAGCGCCGCAACAATCCGGTTTTCGCCCCGCCGAGGCAAAGCACTTCGGCCGGCTTGTCACCGCCTGCCAAGCTGCCGACTTGTTGCACCGATTGATCGTGCAACGCTTGCGGCGGCCGCAGCGCCGGCGGCGCATTCGTACCAACGGACCGATTGATTCGCTTTGGTCGTCCATTCGAGCAGGTCGTCGTCACCGTCGCCGTCGAGATCGACGAGCCGCCAATCGACGCGGCCGGCGTTTTGCGCGGGTGATACCACGCGGCACGCCCCACTTCGTCGAGCGGCACGACTTGAATGCCCTGCTCGCAACTCACGAGCACTTCCCGTTTGTTGTTCGGGCCGGTGCGCAAGAGCACGATTCGGCTCTTGCCGGCCAGTTGAGCGGTGAGCAGGTCCCAATGCTTGAAGCACTGCCAACGCTTGTCGGCCTCCAAACGATAAGCCGAGAGCTTCAACGTCGGACCGGTGACGACGAGAATTTCGGGACGCTTGTCGCCGTCGAGATCCGCGGCCAGCGCATCGGCCGGAAGATCATCGAGAGCAATCTCCGTGTGCCCCCAATCCGGCGCCAGCGGGAGTTCGTTCGGGTTGTCGGGATCGCTCGGCTGAATCGGCTTCCGCTCTTCCGGCGGCAACCAGCGGTAGAGATCGAGCCGCGATTGGCGCATGTTGATCAGCACCAGATCTTGGCGACCGTCGCCGTTGAGATCGGCCGCAAAGAAGCGCTCCGGCCGGCCTTCGACGGCCACGACGCGCAGGGCTTCCCAGCCGTAGAAATCGGCGGCGGATGCGGCCTCGGCGCAGGCGCTGAAGTCGCCAATAAAATGAGCCGCCGAACCGAGCTAAGCACTGAGCACTCCTTTTCCAGTGGTCAACACGCCAGCCTAGTTTGCCTATTCGTTAAAATCAATGAGAGATGAGCCTAGAGAGCCGGAGCGAAGAGCTACGAGCATAAGGCGTTCAAGCCCGCAGAAGGTCTCATACGCCGAAGCCTCCCGTCTCAAGGCTCTCAGCTCCCAGCTCAGCCAAATCGTCGCGTCGTCTCGGGCAGCGGCGAGCGCGGGCTATTGTGAAACAGTTCGTCGAGCAATCGTTGCGTGTCGTCGGCCGTGGTCGAGAGCCGCATCATCCAGAGCGAACGCAAGACGCCGCACGAATCGAATTGCTCGGCCGGTAACGCGCCGACGATCGCGCTGGCGACCTTCGCGTTGAGATCGGCATTCGGCGAGCGGGCCGAAAGCGCGTGGGCCACGGCGGAATGCAATGACGCCAGCGCCACATCGACCGGGTCGAGGGGCAGAGCTTCCGCGGCTTGTGACCGGCGATAGTCGTCGGCCAGCCCGCGGAGCCGCGGCTGTTCGAAGGCGAACTCGGCCACATCGTGCCGCACGGCCATCGGCGCCAGAAGCATGTCGGTCCAAAGTTCGGCGCACCGCCGCAGCCGGTTCATCGCCACGGCTTCCGCCGTATCGACACCCGGTCCGCCGACGAGAAGCTGTAAGACCCGTTGGCGCATTTCGAGGTGACCGATGTAAACGCTGCGGACGACGATCTCGTTGTCGCGCATTTCGCGGCGTCGATCGAATGCCGCGACCACGGCCGTCCAGATGCGCGTGAGCACTTCACCGGCCAGCACTTCTTCCAGCAGTCCGCGAACGGTGTGCGAGCGATCGTCAAACACGGGCGTTTCGCCGCGTCGCAATCGGCCGAGACTACGCCCCCAACGATCGAACCGGCATTTCGAGGCCGACCAATAGTCTTCTAGGCCGACGACGCGGAAGTCGTCGCGGGCTCGCAAAAGCGCCGGCGCCTGACGAGCGACGACGACGGCGAGTTCGACGAGTTCTCCGGCTTGCACTGCGCCTACTCTTGCTAAAGGGCGAGGAGCCCGGAGACAAGCTCCAGGGCTAAATGACGGACGACATTCTGTTCACAACGGACTACTGACAACGAACGACAAACAGTTCAGGATCGGGCCCGCCAAGATCAGAGGGGATCGAATCTTGGCGGGCTTTTGGTCCCGACGCTGGTGCGAAAGGCTGAAGGCAAAGCCGATGCCGTGCGCAACGACGCATGTGCGTCAAACGCCTCATCGCCGCAGAAACGTGCGGTTTTGCAAGGGTTTCGTGAGCGCGACGGGAACGACCCGATGTTGCCGAAAGGCAACATGCAGGAAACATGGAGAGGCGGGCGAGCGACGAATCGAGACGACGATGTCGCTCTAACGGCGTCGCGTACGCGACGAGTTGCGCGAACGAGATTTCGACACGTGCGGGCCGCGCAGAGTCGGGCGATTTGCGGAATTGGGAGATTCCGCAACGTCGCCGCCGGCGCCGCGCTGCGCGCCAAGCCGCGGTGATGCGATTCCACAAGTTCGCCGCCGCCGGAGCGAATCCGACCGCGGCCCAGACGAAGCCCAGTGATTCGACCGGAATGCGAAAGCGGGCAGAAGTGATCGTAAACACGTGGAACAGCATGATACCTGCGAAGGCCGCCGCCGTCGGCCAAAGCACGGGCCAATGTCTGCGCACCGCCGCCAAACCGATGAAGCTCAGCGTCAGCCACGCGACCGACGAGAGACGATAGAGCGGATGCGCGGCCTTCGGGTTGGTTTCATCCCATAGGAGGAAATAGCGAAGCCGCTGCCCGCACAGCTTCATGTAGGCGATCGGGTGCGCCTCGATCCAGCCTTTTGCACGGCGACCCAACAACCGCGATCGCTCCGGTTCGCTAAGCCCCTGAAACTCGCGATAGCCGTCGGGCTTCAGCAGCACGTCGTCGATGTAGAGCGTTTCGTGACGCGCTTCCCAAAGAGCCCGATTTTGCGAGGCCGGCGAACCGTCGTGGTCGGCGAGCATCTCGGCCACCGACGGCTTCGGCACTTTGTCCGTGCCCCAGCTGAGACCGTTGTTCCCTTGCCACAACGCGTAGCCGAACGACGACTTCACGAACACGAACTCGCCGTGAACGCGATAGTTGCGCACGAGCCAAGGTGCGACGACGAGCAAAGTGAAGAGCGGGAAAACGGCGCACGTTGCGAATACACGACGCTGAAGAGCGACGAGCGAAGGGCGAGGCGTCAGGGTGCGCGCGGTCCGGCGTTGTTGACGGCGGGCCGTGATGAACATCTGCAGCAGTGCCGGAGGCAAAACAAGCGCCGTGATCGGATCGACCAGCAGGAGCCAACCGCCGAGCAGGCCGGCCGTTGCGGCCCGTCGCCAGGTGACGGCGGCCGTCGGGTTGCAAACCAACGCCAATACGGCGACGACGCCGAGCGCCGCCCAGGGGGAAGCTTGCACATGCGTGGCCATGTAGATGTGCGGCGGAAACAACGCCGCGCACCAAGCGGCGGCCCAGGCCATGCCGGGTCGGTCCGGGAACAGGTTGCGGGTGAGCTGCAACACTCCGGCGACCAGCGCCGCGCCCGCCGCGCACTGTAAGAGTTGATACGCAAAAATCGCTGCCGCGCTGCCGACTCCGAACAGCGCATAGCTGCCGGCCAACACGAACGGCACCCAGGGAGCTTGCTGCGACGTCGGCCCTTCGGTGCCGAGATACCAAACCGAGAAGCCGCGGCCGGCTAGCAAGTTCTCGGCGATCGCCCCGTGCTCATACGTCACCGGAGTGCCCGCGGGCACCGGCAACAGCAGGACGGCCGCCACGCGCAGGCCGAACGCCGCGGCCAGAAGCAGCAATTCGGGCCAGCCGAATCGGCGCGTCGGCGCGTCTTGTTTTTGCGTCGCTCGTTTCAAACGCCGCGTCTCCCTGCGAAGAGTCTCCGCTCGCGGCACGAAGTCGTCGCCGGCGAGGAACGTCAAAACGGGGCGGGGATTGTAGGAGTCGGCTCCGTTGCTCCCTAGAGCGCTTGGCTTGCCGGCACTTGAGGAACCCCGCCTACGAGCGGAGGAACAAACTCGTCGGCAGCCGGGCAGAAATGAAAATCCCGGTATTTTCACCCCAAGAGCCTCTGCCGGCAGATCACTTCCGGCGACTCCAACCCGTGACTGTTCGGTGACTTACGGCTGCTTGCGCCCTACCGCACTTCGCATTGTCGGCTTGGTGAAAACCGGTATACTCGAAGGCTTCGAATTCCGATAACTACGCAAACTTTGCCGATTGTCGCAGGCCCAAAGCTCCGCGACCTCTCGGCCGTGTTGTCGGTTCGAGGTATTACGCCCTCTGATTTTCGGCTTCCATGCGTTTCACGCTCGTTGATAAGGTCGCAGAACTCGAGCCCGGCAAACGGATCGTCGCGATCAAGAATTTGTCGCTGGCGGAAGAGTATCTGGCCGACCACTTCCCGGGTTTTCCCGTGATGCCGGGCGTGTTCATGCTGGAAGCCATGACGCAGGCGAGCGCTTGGCTCATCCGTGCGAGCGAAGACTTCGCGCATAGTCAGGTGACGCTCAAAGAAGCCCGCAACGTGAAGTATGCGAGCTTCGTGGAGCCGGGGCAGACGCTGACGATTACGGCCGAGATCATCGGCCAAGACGAACATACGACGAAATTGAAAGCCCAAGGGATGGTCGGCGACGTGCAAACGGTGTCGGCCCGCTTGGTGCTGGAACGATACAACTTGGCGGATTCCGATCCGGCCAAGCAAGTGACCGACGGCGTGGTGACTTACAAGATGCGCGAAACTCTTCGCGCTCTTGTGGCGACCTCAGCCGGCGGCGGTTTGATGTTGGATTTGTCCGAGAACGTCCGCACGCGGTGAATGGGTAAATTGCAGCGCGGCGGCGAACGAACGTGGGCGGGCCGTTGGGTAGACGGCCCGCCAGGGTAACACGCGCGTTTCGCCATACGCCGAGCTTGCGACGCCGCAGGCGGATCGATTGGTTTTGAGTTTCGTTTTTTGGGAACGCCGCAATTCGGCCGAGATCGGCCGCGGCGAGGGTTCGTCGAGCGCTTTTTGCCGCAGGGCTGCGGCGCCGTTTCATTACGGCGCACGCCGTGCGTCAATCGCCGGCTTCCTCGTTGCGCCGCGCTCATCGGCCTGCGGTCAGGCTCTATCTGGAGAATTGTGTTATGCCGTCGCAGAATGAGGTCTTCGAAAAGGTTCAAAGCGTGCTGTGTGAAGCGTTGGGCGTCGACGAAGACGAAGTCACGCCTGAAGCCACGCTCGTCGGAGACCTGGGAGCCGAATCGATCGACTTCCTCGACATCGTGTTCCGCCTCGAAAAGGCGTTCGACATCAAGATCAGCCGCGGCGAACTCTTCCCGGAAGACGTGCTCACCAGCACCGACTACGTGGCCAACGGCAAGGTGACCGAATCGGGCATCGCCGAACTGCGCAAGCGGATGCCGTTCGTGAACCTCGACAAGTTTGCGTCGAACCCGAACGTCAAGGATTTCGGCACGCTGCTGACCGTGCAAGACATGGTGCGGTTCGTCGAAACGAAGCTGCCCAAGTAGTCCTGAATTGCACCACGGAGGCACGGAGAACACGGAGTGACGAAAACTCCAATGACCAAGCACCAAATTCCAAACAATAAGGAAGAATCAAATGACCGAATGTTTCAGCGTTTCGTCATTTAGATTTTGAAATTTGTTTGAACATTGGTGCTTGGTCATTGATTGCTTCCTCTCCGCTCCTCGTCCTCCGTGTCTCCGTGGTGAGTCCGACTTCAAAGTGAGTCCCCTTTGTAGGACCCTCGCGCATGCGCTGGATCTGGATCGATCGGTTCTTGGAATTCGAAAGCGGCAAGCGGGCCGTGGCGATCAAGAACGTTTCGCTGGCCGAAGAGCATTTGCACGACCATTTCCCCGGTCGACCCGTGATGCCCAATTCCCTCATCACCGAGGGCATTGCGCAGACCGGCGGGTTGCTCGTCGGCGAGTATCACTCGTTCGCCAAAAAGGTGGTGCTCGCCAAGCTCCCGAAAGCGGTTTTCCACTTTCCGGTGATTCCGGGCGACACGCTGCGTTACGAAACCACGGTCGACTACATCAAAGACGACGGGGCGATGGTCACGGCCGTCAGCAAAGTCGGCGACCGCGTGCAGGCCGAACTTGAAGTCGTGTTCGCGCACCTCTCCGACGACGACCGCACGAAGAATTTGTTCGAACCGAAGAACTTTGTGTTTACGCTGAAATTGCTCGGCGTGTTCGACGTCGGTCGCAACGCCGACGGCGGCCGGCTGACCGAACCGCCGGGGCTATTGAAGCTCGAAGAAGAATTGAAAGCGGCGGGAACATAGCCGTGAGTGCCGAGTACCAAGTACTTAGTACGGAAATCATCGTAAAAGATCCGGACGACAAGAATATTCCTCGTCGCTCGCCGGAACCCTGAACCCTGAACTTTTAGGACCGAAGTCATGCGACGCCGCGTAGTGGTCACCGGAATTGGTTGCGTCACGCCCGTAGGCAACGACGTCGAGACCATGTGGAAGGCCTTGCTTCGCGGCGATACGGGCATCGGCCGCACGACGATCTTCGATGCGTCGAACTTCCCGACGAAGATCTCCGCCGAAGTCAAAGGCTTTGATCTCAACTCCGTCGGCGAAGATCCGGAGAAGTGGAAGTATCAGGCGCGTCACACCAAGTTTGCCGTCGGCGCGGCGAAACAAGCCGTGCGCGACGCCGGTCTGGATAACGCCCGACTCGATCCGACGCGCTTCGGCGTGTATCTCGGCAGCGGCGAAGGCCCGCAAGACTTCGATCGCTTCACGAAGATGATGCTCGCGGCCATGCCCAACGGCGAAGGTTTCGACGTCGCCAAGTTCACGCAAGTCGGCCTCGAGGTTCTGCACCCGATCGCCGAACTCGAACAAGAGCCGAACATGCCGGCCGGCCACATGGCCGCGCTGTTCAACGCCCAAGGCCCGAACGTCAACTGCCTCACGGCCTGCGCGGCGAGCAGTCAGGCGGTCGGCGAAGCGGTGGAAATGATCCGTCGCGGCGACGCCGACGTCATGCTCTCCGGCGGCACCCACAGCATGATCCATCCGTTCGGCGTGACCGGCTTCAATCTGCTGACCGCGCTCTCGACGGCCAACGACGAACCGCGCAAGGCTTCGCGCCCGTTCGACATGAATCGCGACGGCTTCGTGCTCGGCGAAGGCTCGGGCATGCTCATCCTGGAAGAGCTCGAACACGCCAAAGCGCGCGGCGCACACATCCACGGCGAAATCGCCGGCTACGGTTCGACGGCCGACGCCTTCCGCATCACGGACACGCATCCCGAAGGCCGCGGCGCGATCAGCTGCATCAAGATGGCGCTCAAGGACGCGGGCAAGAATCTCGAAGACATCGACTACATCAACGCCCACGGCACGAGCACCGAAGTCAACGACAAAGTTGAAACGCTGGCCATCAAGCAAACGTTCGGCGAACGGGCCTACAAAATTCCGGTCTCCAGCACCAAGAGCATGATGGGCCATCTCATCGCCGCCGCCGGTGCGACGGAATTGATCGTCTGCTTGCTCGCCATTCGCGACGGCGTGCTGCCGCCGACGATGAACCTGGAAACGCCTGACCCGAACTGCGATTTGGATTACATCCCGAACGCGGCCCGCAAGGCGAAGTGCCGCACGGCCCTCTCGAACAGCTTCGGCTTCGGCGGCCAAAACATCACGCTGATCGCCACGGCGTATCAGGGCTAGGTGCTAGGCGACAGGAGTTAGGCGGCCAAGCTGGAGAAGGTAGTCGCGATCAGCGGGCCTCAAGCGTCGGCAACCGGAGTCTTCATCATGAAGCCTCCAATTCACGACGCCTTTCTGCCAAACTGCTTGGTTCCCTCGCCCGCACAGCGGGGAGAGGGATAGGGTGAGGGGCCGTCTGCAAACAGATGAAGTTCGAAGTGTAAGCATCGTTCGCGCGTCGACTTCTTCAGCCGTTCTCGTTTATTCTCTCGGTATCGCTCTCTCGCCCAATCCAGTCCTTCCTCAACCGTCGAAATCTCTCGTCGGGGAGAGGGAGTCAAAACTGTTTGATTGAAACGGACTTCTTGCTCCATGCCGTTTCGCGGCACTCCGCTCCCCGCCGCGTGGAATTCGTCATACAACCACCGAGTGTTGATTGGCTTTGAAAGCTTAGAGCCGCCACTCCCAGTTTGTTTGTTCAACGAATTCCCAATCCGGCCCGTTGCGACGAAGTAGCCATGACTCGCGAAAAGACTTGCTTCCAATTGTCACGTCGACCTCGTTTTCGTTCCGCAATATGGCAACAAGAACTCGCGAAGTAATTCCCTGTCGTTTTCGAGCGGCTCTTCGGATCGCCCGGCAATCCTGTCGCGTTAGTCGCTCGTCGTATTGGCCGTTTGCGCTCATACCAGCATCCTATCCTCTCTGCCGACGCATTTGACAACGCTCCCGCCCTTGGGCTAGGATCGCCCGCATGTTGGTGGCCGCATTTCGCCATGTGACGAAGTGCGGCAAACAGGGAACTCGGTGCAATTCCGAGACGGCCCCGCCGCTGTAAGCGAGCGTCGATCGCAACCTACTCTTTCGCCATTGCCGCGGCTTTTCACGAAGCTCCGGCGAGAAGGCCTAGGTCGCGGAAGCTCGCGAGTCAGAAGACCTACCAGCACGATTGCCGTCGTAACGTTTCGCGAGGGCGAAACGCCGACACCGTAGCCGCCGTTGAATCTGGGAGATTCGGCACGGCCGCGGTTGCAGCATCCGATTTCCCATCAGCGTCTTCGTAGGCGGCCGTGCGCACGCATTGCGCGCGGCGCGGCCGAAGGCATGGTCGCGCCCCGGACGGAAGGCGATGTCGGACCTATTCGTCGGACTCGGATTCGAACTTCACCACGTCGGCGGCATCTCGCGGGCTTGGGTTCGAACCACGTCCGACGGCAGGACCGTCGTCGTCACGGATCCCGGCGGGTACGACTTGCCCGACGATGCGGGCCCGTTCCTCGTATTCGAACTGCGGGACGGAGTCGAAAGCGACTCCGAACCGCTGCTCGTCGACGACGCGGACGAACTGCGCGCCCGGCTGCGCGGTGATCGGGAGAAGACGTTGCAGGCGATGCTTGTGTCGCGTCAGTCTCCTTATTCCGCTTCTGAAAGGACGCTTACCGTGCAGACCGCCAATCTTGGATTTCCCCGACTCGGACCGCAACGCGAACTCAAACGCGTTCTGGAACGCTACTGGTCCGGCAAGGCCGACGAAGACGAACTGCTCGCCGCAGCTCGCGACCGACGCCTCGCGGGCTGGAAGCTGCAACAAGCACTCGGCATCGAGCAGATCCCCTCGAATGACGATTCACTCTACGATCACGTGCTCGACACGGCCTGCATGGTCGGCGCCGTGCCCGAGCGTTACGGCCGTCCGCAAGGCCCGGTTGACCTGCCGCTCTACTTCGCGATGGCCCGCGGCGTCGCAGACGAGCACGGCAAGCGAACGTCGGCCTTGGAGATGACGAAGTGGTTCGACACGAACTACCATTATCTCGTTCCGGAACTTGCGACCGATCAAGCGTTTCACTTGGCTTCACGCAAACCGATCGAGCGTTTTCAAGAAGCGCTCGCCGTCGGCATCCGCACGCGACCGGTGTTGCTCGGGCCGGTGACGTTCTTGCTCTCGGCCAAATCGACGGCCGCATCGGGCCGCCCGTTGGAACTGCTTCCCAAGCTGCTGCCGGTTTACGTCGAAGTGCTGCGAGAATTGATCGCCGCCGGTGCGGAATGGGTGCAGATTGACGAGCCCGGCTTGGTGCTTGATCTCGACGACGCGGCCCGGGCCGCCTTTCTTACGGCCTACGAGTCGCTGGCTCGCGAAGTGCCGCAAGCCAAGCTGATGTTGACGACCTACTTCGGCGCGCTCGGCGACAATCTCGCAACCGCGGCGGCGCTGCCGACCGCCGGCTTGCACGTGGACCTCGTTCGCGCACCGGAGCAACTCGACGACGTTCTTAGGACCGTGCCGGCCGATCGCGTGCTGTCGCTGGGGGTCGTCGACGGCCGCAACATCTGGCGAGCCGATCTCGACTACGCTCACGGTCTCGTACGGCAGGCCCACGCCGCTCGCCGTCCGGAAAACCTGCTGATCGCTCCATCGTGCTCCTTGTTGCACGTGCCGCACGATCTCGCCTTGGAGACGGGGCTCGACGACGAACTCCGCTCCTGGCTGGCGTTTGCAGTTCAAAAACTAGAAGAACTTAAGATCCTGGCGTCGGCAGACCCGTCGGAAAGCCGGCCGACGAACGCACCCTTCGTAGCCTCGCGCCAGGCCGTGGCCGGACGCCGCGTTTCTCCACGCGTTCATCGTCAAGACGTAGCGGCGCGGCTGCTGAAAGTCGACGACGCGATGCTCTCGCGTCGTTCCCCGTTCGCAACACGCATGGACAAACAACGCGAACGTTTGAACTTGCCCTGGTTGCCGACCACGACGATCGGGTCGTTTCCGCAAACGGACGAAGTGCGCAAGGCCCGGGCCGAGCACAAAGCCGGCAAACAAACGACCGCGGAGTATGAGGAGTTTCTACGCCGCGAAATCGCGCAGGCCGTGACGGTGCAGGAGAGAATCGGACTCGACGTACTGGTACACGGCGAGCCGGAACGCAACGACATGGTCGAGTATTTCGGCGAGCAACTGGAAGGCTTCGCGTTCACCGAACACGGCTGGGTGCAAAGTTACGGTTCGCGCTGCGTGAAACCGCCGATCGTGTTCGGCGACGTCTCGCGTCCCGGGCCGATGACGGTCGAGTGGTCGCGCGTATGCGCAGTCGCTGACCGAGCGACCGATGAAAGGAATGCTCACCGGGCCCGTCACCATCCTGCAATGGTCGTTCGTCCGCAACGACGTCCGGCGCAGCGAAACCTGCCGGCAAATTGCTTTGGCGCTTCGTGACGAAGTCACCGACTTAGAAGCGGCGGGCATCGCCGTCATTCAAATCGACGAACCGGCACTGCGCGAAGGCCTGCCGTTGCGCAAGGCCGAGCGAACGCAGTACCTGCGCTGGGCCGTCGATTGTTTCCGTTTGGCAGCGGCGGGCGCGGCGGACGAAACGCAGATTCACACCCACATGTGCTACGCGGAGTTCAACGACATCATCGCCGCCGTCGCGGAACTTGACGCCGACGTGATTTCGCTGGAGACCTCGCGTTCGCGCATGGAGCTTCTCAAAGCCTTCGAAGAGTTTCGCTATCCCAACGACATCGGCCCCGGCGTGTACGACATTCATTCGCCGCGAATTCCGGAAGTCGACGAGATTCTGGAATTGGTGCGTCGCGCGGCAAAGGTGCTGGATCCGCAGCGGCTCTGGATCAATCCGGACTGCGGGCTGAAAACGCGTCGTTGGCCGGAGGTGGAGAAGGCGCTGACGAACCTGACGGCCGCAGCCCGACGTTTGCGAACGGAGTTGGCTCCGGCCCTTGCGGAAATTTAAGGAGCCGGAGTGCGTCCTGGTCGTCGGTTGCGCGACACGCTGCGCGCTCCGCGACCAGGGATGCCGTCGCATTTGCGGACGGTCTGTGCCGTGCATGACGGTTGCGCCGCGTAGTTTCCGCAAATTACAAAGCGGCATGCAATTTGTATCTTTCCGCGGCCGACGTATTTTTGTCCGTACCTCGATTCGGCTCGCGAAATTCCGTCGCATCCGACGGCCGAGCCTCGCAACAGGAAACTACAACATGTTCGCTCGTATCGTCGTCTTGGCCGCTCTCGCTCTCGGCGCCGTCGGAATCAACGAAGCTTCGGCGGCTTACACGCCCGCCCAACGGGCCGCGATCCGCGCGATGCCGATCACGCAACGTCCGTATCGCCCGGGCCACGTCTACGGCAACACCGTGCGAGCGCTGAATCGCATCGGCCGCTAACTCACGCTGCGCTTGGCCGAGTATTCGTACACGACTTCGCCTTCGACGTCGTGATGCCTCAGCGTGATCTTGCTGCCGGACGCTTCGCCGTCGAGCGTCACGCTGAGGAAGCCCCCTTTGACGCGGTGGAACTTGTGATACCGCGGGTCTTCCCCCGGCGTTCCGCCCGCGTGCGAATTGCTGGCCGGCCCGACGCTGAATTCCTGTACGCCCGTCTCGGGATGCACGCTGTGGTATTGCCAATGGCGGTCGCCGCAGAGCACGAAGAAATTGTCGGGCACGTTGTCGTGTAGCCACGCCCGCAGCTCGTTTCCTTCGTGCGCGAAGCCTTCGTTGGAGTGATTGTCCTTCTTGTTCTTGCGATCAGGCCCGACGAGCGGCGTCGGGCTGATCAGCACCTTCCAAGTGGCATGGCTCTCCTTCACGGTGCGCTGAAACCATGCCTTCTGATCGGCGCCCCAGATCGTCTTCTCCGGGCCGTCGGGCATAGTGTTCGGTGAACGAAAGTCCCGACCGTCGGTGAGCCAAATCTGCAAGTCGCGCCCCCAGCGAAACGTGCGATAGCCGGCGTCTCCGAGCGGCACTTGCTCGCGAAAGATTTTTTGTCCGGCGGCAAATGTTAGTCGGCCTTCGCGTCGGCCGGGCCAAGAGTCGTTTACGAGCGTGTCGTGATCGTCCTTGAGCCAATACGTGGCGGTACTGCGCAGGCACTCGACCAAGCGCGGCAAGCTAAACATCCGCTCCCAATGCAGTCGGGCCAGCTCTTCCGAAACGGCACGCGGCTCATCGTTGTCGTAGTAGACGAGGTCGCCGGTCATCGCGATGAACTGCGGTGCGAGCTTCTGCATCGACGGATAAATCGGATGCCCGTCGGCATGATCGCGATCGGGATATCCCTGGCAGGTCATGACGCAAAACTTCAGCTTGCTCGGCGCGTCGGCAAGCGGCGCCGTCGTGAACTTCCCCGACAGCGGCAGGTGCGACGGTTGGTCGGCCGTCGTCGTCGTTTCCACGCCGTAGTGATATTCCATCGCCGGCTTCAGACCCTCGAGCACGAACTGCTGCGAATGATCGGTCGCGGAATCGACGTCGATCCACTCGGTGTGCCGCACATCGTGCAGCCGGCTCCCTTCGGCGTATCCAATACGAATGCGTCCGTTCGCGCCCGGACAAGCCCCTTCGATCTCACTCGTCGGCACGTCGACCGTGATACGTTGCCCTTTCTTCACGGTGCCGGGGTACACCTTTCCGCCGTTGTTCCGCGCGGACGACTTGGTCAGCCGCGTCCAAATGCGGGCCGACGTCGCCGTGACCTCGCCGACTTTCACGCCGGTCGCCTGATGTATCTCCGGCGACTTGGGGTCGGCCGCCGTAACGGCAACCACGTTCGCGAGCGGCAACACGCCCCCCGCCGCAGCGGCGGCTTGCAGAAACTCGCGACGATCCAAACCCGACGAAGTACGACGGCGACGCGACATAGCGACCTCACGGCATGTGACAAACTGGACGACCGGCGATGCGTGCTGCAAACTAAGAGGAGGTGAAATACGATCAAACGACCGCCTGCTCGGAGCTGCGACCGATGCAACGACGCTCATTGTGGCCTGCTTATTTGTCGACGATGTTCCTGGCCGCTGCAACTTGCACGGCCAGCGAGCCGCGGCCCGAGCAAGACGCACTATGGGAACCGGCCAGCCCGCGCGAAGAACTGAAGCCGAAATTCGGCCGCGGCGTCGGGCCGCTGGGCTACACGGCGCACACCATCGAGCATGACGTGCGCGAAGGACTCGACGGCTATTGGCGGCAGTCGTTCCCGGTCGCCGGCGGTACTTGGTACAAGTTTCACTGCGTACGCAAGACGGAGAACGTCCCCTACCCGCGGCGCAGTGCGCTGGTGCGGATCATCTGGACCGACGACGCCGGCAAGAAGGTGAAACGCGACGTACCTCCCGGCAACGGATATGCGCCGACCGTGGCGGGCAACGCCGAAGCCGAACATCCGCAAGACGGGCCGGTCGCCGCCAACGGCTGGTGCTCCGTCGACGGGACGTTCGCCGCGCCGAAAGCCGCCACGCACGCCCTGGTCGAGCTCCATCTGCAATGGGCCCCCGGCGGCAAGGTGAGCTATTCCGAAGTGGAGTTCGCCGAAACGACCGCGCCGTTGCCGCGAGTCGTTCGCCTCGCCACGGTGCATCACATGCCGCGCGGCGGCAAGACGCCGGCCGACAACTGCCGGCAGTTCGCGCCGCTCGTTGCGGAAGCGGCTCGGCAAAACGCCGACCTCGTCGTACTCGGCGAAACGATCACGTACGCCGGACTGAAAGACGCCAAGCATGAAGACGTCGCCGAACCGGTGCCGGGGCCGAGCACGGAATACTTCGGCACGTTGGCCAAGCAACACGATCTCTACATCTGCGTCGGTCTCTACGAACGGGCCGAGCATCTGATTTACAACGTCGCCGTGCTCCTCGGGCCCGACGGCAAGATCGCCGGCAAGTACCGCAAAGTCGTGCTGCCGCGCGATGAGTTTGCGGCGGGCGTAGCGCCGGGGGAAGAGTACCCGACGTTCGAAACACGCTTCGGCCGCGTCGGCATGATGGTCTGCTACGACGGGTTCTTCCCCGAAGTCGCGCGGCAACTCAGCAACAACGGAGCCGAAGTCATTGCGTGGCCCGTCTGGGGTTGCAATCCCCTCTTAGCCCAAGCGCGGGCCTGCGAGAACCACGTGTACGTGGTGAGCAGCACGTTCAGCAACCCGAAGCAGAATTGGATGCAATCGGCCGTTTACGACCACGAAGGGAAGGCGATCGCCCTGGCGGACGACGAGACGAAAGTCGTCACGGCCGAAGTCGATTTGAATCGGCCGCTCAATTGGAACAGCCTCGGCGACTTCCGGGCAGAACTTCCGCGACATCGCCCCGTCTGGAAGGCCGAACCGACCGCGAAGTAGGCGGCCCTTCCACGCGACGACGTTCACCGTCGGCAGGGAATGGAACCGTTATATCCGCGAAGGTATAACGGAGCGGTAGTCGCCTTCCTTTTCCAGCCGCCGCCATGCTTACTGACGACGTCGCCGCCATCGCCGGACTTACGCTGCGCGTCTCGCTCGTCGCCGTGGCGATTGCGACGCTCGTCGGCGTGCCGCTCGGGGCGTGGCTCGGCTTGGCCCGCTTTCGCGCACTCGGCGTCGTGCGCATCGTCGTCTACACCGGCATGGCGCTGCCGCCGGTCGTCGTCGGGCTTGTCGTTTATCTCGCGCTGTTCGCGCTCGGGGCCGTTCGGCATGCTCGGCTGGCTCTACACGCCGGCGGCCATGATCACGGCGCAGACCATTCTGACGCTGCCGCTCGTGATCGGCATCACGATGAGCGCGGTCGCCGCGGTGCCGCCGGCGCTCGGCTTGCAACTTCGCGGGCTTGGCGCAACGCCCGGCCAAGTGCGCCGCGCCGTTTTGCGCGAAGCCCGCAGCGGCGTGTTGCTGGCCGTTGCGACGGCGCTCGGACGGAGTCTTTCGGAAGTCGGGGCGGTGCTGATCGTCGGCGGCAACATCGCCGGACACACGCGCGTGCTGACGACCGCCGTCGTGCTGGAAACCGGCCGCGGCGAATTTCGCACCGCTCTGATACTCGGCGGGCTGCTGCTCGTCCTGGCGCTCGTCGTGAACGCGGCCATTCTCCGGTTGCAACCTCGGACCGCCGGATGACCGCCGCTATGCACGAAATCGCCGCACCCGCCGCCCGTTTGCAAGTGCGGCAACTGACGAAGCGCTTGAGCGCCGCATTCTGCCTGCGCGTCGCTCAGCTCGATTTAGCGGTCGGCGAAACCTTGGCCTTGGTCGGACCGACCGGCAGCGGCAAAAGTACGCTGATTCGTCTGCTGGCCGGCCTGGAGCCGATCGACGAAGGTTCGCTCGTGCTCGACGGACAACCGCTCGCGCCGGGCGCCGTGCCGCAAGCCGTGCAACGTCGGATCGCCTGGGTTCCGCAAACGCCGCTCTTGTTGCGCGGCAGCGTGCGCTACAACGCGGCCTACGGTCGACGAATCCGCGGCTTGGCCGATGACGACGTCGTAACGCGCCTGCTCGAACAGCTCGAACTCCGGTCGCTCGCCGAGCAATCGGCTCAGACGCTTTCCGGCGGTCAAACGCAACTCACGGCCTTGGCTCGCGCGTTGGCCTGCGAGCCCGACATCTTGTTGGTCGACGAACCGACGGCAAGCCTCGACCCGGCCCGAGTGGCACTGGTCGAGCAAGTCTTACAACGCTACGCCCGTGAGCGTCGGCCGACCGTCGTCTGGGCCACGCATAATTTGTTTCAAGCCCGTCGCACGGCCGATCGGGTTTGCCTGTTGCTCGACGGCGCGATCGTCGAGACTTCGCCGACCGAAGATTTTTTCACGCGTCCGCAAGACCCGCGCTCGGCCGACTTCGTCGCCGGCCGGATGATTTACTGACGGAGGATTTGCCATGCTGCGCTACGTCTCGATCTTGATTCTCACCGTCGTCGCTGCAGGTTGCACGCCCGCCAAGCAACCGCCCGCCGGCGGATCGGGCTCGGCGGGATCATCGGCAACCGTCGCCGCGCCGCAAACGATCGTATTGCAGACGACGACGAGCCCGCGCGACACGGGCCTGCTCGACATGTTGCTGCCGCTCTTCAAGCAACAAACGGGCATCGACGTAAAGGTCGTCGCCGTCGGCAGCGGACAAGCTTTGGAAAACGCGCGCCGCGGTGACGGCGACGTCATCGTCGCTCACTCGCCGGAAGCGGAAGAGAAGTTCATGGCCGACGGCTTCGGCACGGTTCGCAAGCCGCTGATGGAGAATGATTTTCTCATCGTCGGTCCGGCCGGTGATCCGGCCGGTGTGAAGCAAGCGAAATCGGCGGCCGAGGCATTCAAGCTGATCGCCGACAAGAAGGCTCCGTTCATCTCGCGCAACGACGAATCGGGGACGCATGTGAAAGAGAAGGCCGTGTGGAAAGCGGCCGGCCTCGATCCGGTCGCCCTGGATGCGGCCGCAGCATGGTACGTGCGAGCCGGGCTCGGCATGGCCGCCGCTTTGCGCATGACCGACGAGAAGCAGGCCTACACGCTTTGCGATCGGGGGACGTACTTGAGCCAGAAGGCGAAAGTCAAACTCGACGAACTCTTCGCGGGCGATCCGGTGCTCGTGAACAAGTATTCCGTGATCGCCGTGAGCGGCGCGAAGCACCCGGGTTTGAACGAAGCCGCGGCGCGAAAGTTCGCCGACTTCCTGACGACGCCGGAAACGAAGCGACTCATCGGGGAGTTCGGCCGCAAAGAATACGGACAATCGCTCTTCAAACCGCGCGACGAGTGAAGCCGCCGGTGCTCCACGAGCCGGCCGAATTTTGATTTGAACCCGCCTCGGAAAGTTGGAAAATACGGGGTTGGTTCTTTGACAATTTGTTGTGGATTGAGCGAGCCGGGAGCGTGAGCGACCGGAGTTTCTACGCTTCCAAGACTTACGGCGTTTAGATGGAGGGTCGGCCCCCTCATCCGCCGCTTCGCGGCACTTTCTCCCGCGAGGGGAGAAGGGAGGAATCGACGCGTTCTCCGTGGTCAAGAATTGACGTAAGTCGCGCAAGCGAATTGGGACTTACGTCGATTCGCTCGTAGGGGGTGCGCCCATAAGTCAGGATATGGGCGCACATGTGCCAAACCCACAAGGGGTGCGCCCTTAACTCAAGTTATCGGCGCACTGCGCCCATAACCGGCGACGTAAGTCGCGCAAACGTTTCGGCACTTACGTCGATTTTTAAAGATCGAACTAGGCCGCTTCGCGCTGCGGCATTGTCTTGCCTTTGAGTTGGTAGACGTAGGCCATGATTTCGGCGACGGCCGAATAAAGCTGGCCGGGGATCGGGCGGTTGACGTCGACGTCTTTGTAGAGGGCTTGCGCGAGCGGCTTCTTTTCGATAATCGGAATGCCGTGCTCCAGCGCGAGTTGACGAATGCGCTGAGCCAAGATGCCAGCTCCCTTCGCCAACACGACCGGCGCGGCCATCGTCTCCGGATCGTATTGCAGCGCGATCGCCAACTCCGTGGGGTTCGTCACGACGACGTCGGCCTTCGGCACCGTCGATTTCAAACGATTCTGCACGAGCTGACGCTGAGCCTGCTTGCGGCGGGCGATGACTTGCGGATCGCCCTGCGTATTCTTCATTTCGTCGCGCAGTTCTTGCGTCGTCATCTTCAGGTCTTGCTCGTGCTTCCACCATTGGAAGCCGAAATCCAAGAGCGCCAGAATCAACAGAGCCGCGGCGATCTTGAACGTCGTCCAGAAGAGCACGGAGATGGCGAACGACGCGGTCTGCGGCAAACTCAAGGCCGAAAGCGCGAGCACGTCGTCGATTTGGTCTTTGAGTTCATAGTAGGCGACGGACGCGACGAGCACGATCTTGAGCAGCCCGAACCCGAGCTTGACGAGGTTCTGCGTGGAGAAGATGCGCATCGCCGCGGAGAGGATGTCGAGCCGCTTGAGGTCGGGCATCAGCTTGTCGGGGAGAAACAACAGCCCGAACTGCATCAGATTCGCGCCGATGCCGGCCAGCACGACCAAGGCGAAGAGCGGGCCGAGCACTTTGGTGAGTTCCCACATCAAGCCGCGCATGCGCGCGACGAACGTTACGTGATCCGCGTCGAGCCAAGCGTCGCCGCCGAGTTGCGTCTTGGTGAAGCCGCCGAGGAAGTCGAGCATCGTCGGCCACCAAGCGTACAGCAGGCCGAGCGCCGAGATGAGGACGACCGCCGCGGCCAGATCGGCGCCTGCGCAACTTCTCCTTGCTCGCGCGCCTCTTGGCGGCGATGCGGGGTCGCGTCGTGTGTTTTATCCGCGTCTTGATCAGGCACGGCCGACGAAGGATTGGGGGTGAGGGATCAGAGGCGAAATGCGAATTCTGTAGGGAACGCCCTCCGTGGCGTTCCGCGAATCGGGTACCCGCCGCATGGAACGCCGCGGAGGGCGTTCCCTACAGGCGGTGCGGATGTAACGTTTCCAGGATTGCTTCGACGACGCCGGCCAGTCGGTCTTGCAGTAGCCAACAAGCGCCGCCGAACGTGATGCTCAGAATGCCGAACGTCACCAGCGCGTTGAAGCCGAAGCCGAGCGCGAGCACGTTCAACTGCGGCAACGCGCGGCTGACCATGCCTAAGACCAGCGTGGCAAGGAGCAAGGCGACGGTCGCCGGAGCGGCGGCGCGCAGGCCGAGTTCGAAACTCTCCGTCATCAAGTTTGCGAACAACCGCTCCGTTTCCGGGGCGACGATCGCCGAGCCCGGCGGCAACGTTTGAAACGTCTCGAGCAGCCCGCCGAGCAACAGGCGATGGCCGCCGATGAGCATGTAAGCCGCGAGCGTCACGAGGTACAGCAGGTGCGAAAAGAGGGGCATGTTGTCGTTGAAACCGGGATTGAAGACGTCTCCGAGCGACATGCCGCTGAGTTGGCCGATGACTTGACCGGTGAGTTGAAACGCGGAGAAGAACACCATGACGCCCAGGCCGAGCGTGAGGCCGATCAACGTTTCCGCCGTGACCATGAGGCCGAAATCAATCAGGTTGCGCGGCACGGGAGCCGCGGACGCTTGAACGGGCATCATCAACAGTGCGAGCGTGAAGGCGAGCAGAGCTCGAATCGTCGGCGGCACTTCGTTCGTGCCGAACACCGGCGCAACCAGCATGATGCCGCCGGTGCGCACGAGCACGAGCACCAAGAGCAGCAACTGTGAGGAGCCGAATTCGACGAAAGACATGATTGAGCGGGGAGCGGCGAGTGAGGAGTGGGGAGCGACGGAGTTCGTCTGTTTTTCTCCACTCCCCGCTCCTCACTCACCGCTTCTCCTACAGGTTCAGCGGGATATTCGTGATCAGTTCCGTCCAGTAATCGGCGAACTGCGTGAGCATCCAGGGGAGCGTCAGGGCGATGACCGCGAACATGGCGACCAGCTTCGGCACGAAGGCGACCGTTTGTTCTTGGACCTGCGTCAGAGCCTGCAACAAACCGATGGCGAGGCCGACGACCATGCCGACCACGAGGGCCGGAGCCGACAACAGCAACGTCAGCAGCACCGCATTGCGTCCGAGATCAACGGCGTCTTGAACGTCCACTTTCTATTCCTTCACTACTCTCTGCGATGCGGACGACTCATCCACTCGAAAGCGCCGCCTCTCCCAGGCTAAACGAGGAGAGTCAATTCCGGACTGCGAGTGCGCGATCGTCACGTGAACGCTTGGAAACTTTCCATCAGCATGCCGACGATCAGATGCCAGCCGTCGATCAGCACGAACAACAACAACTTGAACGGCATCGAAATCAACACCGGCGGCAGCATCATCATGCCCATGGCGATGAGCACGCTAGAGACGACCATGTCGATAATGAGAAACGGGAGATAGATTTGAAAGCCGATCAGAAACGCCGTCTTCAGTTCGCTGAGCATGAAAGCCGGCAGCAGTGCCGAAATCGGCACGTCGTCGTAGGTTTCCGGTCGCGTGTGCGGCGACGAATACTGCAGAAACAGCCAGACGTCGTCGCTATTGTTGCAACGCTCGATCTGCTGGCTCATGAAGCGACGAATCGGATCAATGCCGCGCCGCCAGGCTTCATCGAGGCCGATTTGATGATTCGTGTACGGCACGATCGCTTCGTCGTACGTTTGCTTCCACACGGGCGTCATCACGGCCAGCGTGATGAAGAGGGCCAGCGACGTGAGCACTTGATTCGGCGGCAGTTGCTGCGTGCCGAGCGCTTGCCGCAGCAAGCCGAGGACGACGAGCACCCGCACGAAGCAGGTGGTCATCATGAGCACGGCGGGAGCGAGACTGAGCACCGTCAGCAGCAGCATGACCTGCAGAGCCGACGACATTCCTTCGGGGCTGGTCCATTGCGACGGCCCGCCGAGCAACTCGGCCGGAATGGCCAACCGCGCGGGGCTGTTCGAAGATTCTTGCGCCATGCCGGCCGACGCTGCGAGCAACATGGCCCCGGCGACGATGCCGGCCAAAGCATAGCGGGCCGCTTTCGGCAGGCCGCGCTGCGCGACCGCTTTGGCCGCGGGACGCTTGTTCGACCGGAGGAGGTTAGGCCACATCGTCTTCCTCCCCGTTTCGGCGGACCGACGAAGGCGGCGCTTTGCCGGGCTTCTCGCGAAAGAAGCCGTCGACGACGTCGCGGAACGAGCGGACTGCGCCGTGCGGATCGGCCTGAGCGCACAAGCCGGCCAGACGATCGACCTCAAGCGGATCGGTGACTTCGGTGATGACGTCGGCGCCGGCCGTCGAGAAGCTGACGAGCACGAGCTTGTTGCCGACGCGGAGCAGTTGCCCCTGTTGACGACCGGGAAACGGAATGTGGCCGAGCGATTCGACGGCTTCTTTCGGCAACTTGCGGTTTTGCTGCGGCAGACCGCGTCGCAATACCCACACCACGGCGATGAAGAGCCCGAGCACGACGGCCAAACTGGCAATGACCGAGGCCGCGCCGGCGGCGGAGCCGGAGCGTGCGGTCGTGCCGTCGGCCGAAGCGCCGCGCGGCGGAGCCAAGCGCGTGCGAGGCTTGGCGTCTTGCGGCGTCAACGACGTCGCGGTTCGCGGCGCATTTTCGGTCGGCAACAAAGCGGGCGGAGCGAGCGAGGTTGCGACGGCCGGTTGCGTATAAGAGGTGCGAACGCCTTCCGGCGCCGCCGAAGAATAGGCGCGACCGGCGACGGCGCGGCGGTCGTTTGCGTCTGCGGCGCAAGCTGCTGAGCGAAGGCGGCCGACGTTACAAAGTTCAACGGCAGCAGGCCGATCAAGACGATCTGCCGCGCGTGCTTCCCAATATTCGGCCAAATTCTCATCGCCGGTCCCCCCTGACCTGCGGCGCGGCGTCAGCCGGCGGCGGCATGATCGCTTTGGATGAGTTCGGCGACGCGCACGCAGAAGTTGTCGTTGAGCACGAGCACTTCGCCGCGGGCGATCAATCGGCCGTTGACGTAGATATCGACGGGATCGCCGGCGAGCTTATCGAGCGGCACGACGGAACCGCGGCGCAGCTTGAGCACGTCTTCGAGATACATGTGCGTGCGGCCAAGCTCGATCTTCAGATCGAGTTCGACGTCACGGACGAGTTCGATCGTGGCGACTTCCGTCGAAGCCGGAGTGCCGGTGAAGTCTTCAAAGCGAAACGTGGCGACGCCGTCGGGGAGTTCCGCAGCCGACGGTTGATTCACCGACGCCAAGGCTCGCTCGGCGTGGCTGAGGAGCAATTCGATGTCGCCCTGCGGGATCAACGTATCCCCGCCGGCCGAACTTGCGGCGGCAGGAGCGTGTGCGGCGGCGGCAGGCCGAGGTGCGGCGGCGGCCGGAGCGGCGGGCTTGCGCTGCTGCGAAGCCAAGAGCGCTTCGATGTCGTTCTGGCTCAACGTCTGACCGTCGCCAGACGACGCGGCGGCCGCAGAAGGCGGAGCGGCGGCAGATGTCGGGGCCGCGGCTTGCGGCGCTGCGGCCGCCGGAGAGGCTGCGGCCGGTTTCCCTTCGCGCGCTGGCGCAAGAGTTCTTCGATTTCGTTCTGGCTGACCTGCTGCGATTCGTCGGCCATAGGAATCCGTTCCTTTGCCGCAAGACGCGCAGCGACGAAAGCTCGACCGCTTCCGCAATGCACGACGACCGGCAGGCGCTAAGAAAGACAAACGGCGACGCCGCGAAACCTGCGCCGCGGCAAAAGACCGCAGGCCTGCGCCATCCGAGCACAGGCCGACAACCTTAGAACAAATCGCCCGCGGCGGGCAAGCTTCAGGCTTACGTTGCCGCGAACCGGCTTGCGAACAAGCTTACTGTTCGAGGAACGTAAACTCGGCGAACATCACTCCTTCGAGCAACGGTTTGCCGAGCGCCTTGTTGGTTGTCTCTAAAATCTTGCGTTTGATCAAGCCCAATCCCGGGTCGGTCAGGTCGTTCATTTCCGCGCTGCGGATGATCGCCATGACGTTGTCGCGCACGCGATTCTTCTTCGATTCGTACGAGGTCTTGAATTCTTCGGCCTTACCGTGCGGCACCATGCCGAAGAGGTGGAACTCAATGCGGAGCGTAATGCTCGATGCCGGCTGAAACGACGTGATTTTGAACTGTTCGAGGTCGACTTCGTCAAGTTCGACGGCGTGTTCGTCGTGATGCGGTTCCGGCGGCTTCGCGGCCAACGCTTCTTGCACGTGCTTCGCATTTTCCTCGACCGACGGCATCAACATGAACGCCGCGACCCCTTCACCGCTGACGACGGCGATGACTATCAACGCCGGCACCAGCTTTGAAAGCAGACCTCCGCCCTTGGGTGCGGCGTGACCGGCTTCTTCTTTATGTGCGCTCATGGGAAGCTTCGTGAGTCGGCTGTGTCTTGAACCTGCGGGACTCGAATCGGTCGCTCGGTGCGGTCGATGCGGTTTCCCCAACTCTAGCTCAGGGTTACGGCGACCGCGGACCGCCGCGGGTTAGCGTCCTTCTTGCCCGGCCGCGGAGGCCGCATCTTCGTAATCACTGTTAAATTCGTTAAGCAAAAACACTTCGACTCGCGAGTTTTCGCGGCGTCGCAAGGGATCGTCTCCTGTGTAGGTCGGTTCGCTCCCGGCGGCGACGCTCATGCGAACCCGTCCCGGTTCGATACCCCAACTCGTGAGCAGCCGAAACACTTCGCGGCAGCGGGCGTAGGCCAAATCCCAATGGTCTGCAAAGGCGGCATCGTCGTCGAGCGGACGCTTCGTCGTGTGGCCGCGGACTTCGATCTTTTTGCGCCTTGCCGATGAATTGCTCGATAATGAGCTTCAGCCGCTCGGTTTCCATTTCATCGAGCTTGGCGGAGTTTTCTTCGAAGAGCACCATCCCGCCGACCATCGGATGGCGGCCGGTTCGCACGCCGCGCACGCGCGGATCGGTTCCCGGCAGCGCCTCGATGCGCACTCCGCGCAATCGCGCCGCGCCGGGATTGTGCTCCCGGTCGTGGCCGAACTGGTTGTTCATCGCTTCCACGGCGCTGACGACGCGGTTTTCGCTGCGCAACTCGCTCATCGAAACGAGCATCACGAAGAACGTGAGTAGCAGCGACATGAGATCGCCGTACGTCAGCAACCACTCCGGAGAGCCGCTCGGCGCGTCGTCTTGCGGAATCATGGCGACTCCTACGCTTCGACGACGTCGGGAACTCGACGCACGCGCGGACCGCTCATGCGTTCGGCCGGCGAGAGATACAGATTCAACCGGCGCTCGATCAGCCGCGGATGGTCCCCTTGCTGAATGCCGATAATCCCTTTGACGACCAATTCCATGACGACCAATTCTTGACGGTGCAAGAATCCGAGCTTGTCTGCCAGCGGCAGGCACACGGCGTTGGCCAACACGGCGCCGTAGAGCGTCGTGAGCAACGCCACGGCCATGCCCGGCCCGATGGCGTCCGGGTCGTTCATGTTACCGAGCATCATCACCAAGCCGAGCAACGTGCCGATCATTCCGAACGCGGGGGCATACTTGCCAACCGTGTCGAAGAGGCTCTTGCCGACATGGTGCCGACGTGACACGGCCTCCATCTCGGCGCGTAGCGTTTCCTCAATGATCTCGGGACGCGTGCCGTCGACGGCCATTTGCACGCCGAGCACTAAAAACGGGTCTTCGATTTCGGCGGTGCGAGCTTCGAGCGCGAGCAGTCCGTCGCGACGGGCCGTCTCCGCCAGGCTGACGAGCGTTTCGACCGTGGCCGCCGCTTCACCGGCCCGATTGCGCAGCGCCGCACGATACACGCGCCGCGCACCTAGCAACGTGCGGAGCGGAAACGCGATGAGCAACACTGCGAGACTGCCGCCGAACACGCAAAGCAGCGAAGGGTAGTCGAGAAACGCCCACGCATTGCCGCCCCCCGCCGCAACGCTGGAAACGACGGCAAACACGGCCAACGCCAACCCGAGCGGCACGCCGAGGTCGGCCGGTTTGCGACGGCGCGGGTTCTCCGCGACCGGCGGCTCGCCGACTTCCGACGTCGCGTTTGTTTCAACCTGCGAACGAATCATGCGGCGTCGGCGGCGACTCGTCGTCGCTCCACCCCTCCGCACGTGTGCCCGCACGTCGAATGCGGGGCTTGCCACTGCTTCGAGCGCTGATACTCGACGCACAACCGCAACACCTCGTCCATCGCCTCACGGACGACCACACGTTCGCCCGCCGACATCGTGATGAACGTATCGGCCGCGACTCCACATAGCGAATCTGCTCGGCGTTGAGCAGAAACGGTTCGCCGTCGAGATGCGTGACTTTGATCATCAGTCGGTCCGTGAGAGCGAAAAGAACGAGGCTCGCGCCGCTTCATTAGCGGCGCAGGTTCAACAATTCGTCGAGCAACTGCTGGGCGGCCGTGATCACGCGGGCGTTGCCGCGATACTGCGTCGAAGCCGAAATCAGATCGATGAGACTCTTGCTGATATCGGTGTTCGATTGCTCGACCGCACCGGCCACGACGGTGCCGATGCCTTGCTCACCCGGGTTGCCGAGCACCGGCAGGCCCGAGTTTACGGCCGTGGCATAAAGGTTTTGGCCGCGTTGATCCAAACCGGACGGATTCGCGAAGCGAGCCAAGCGGATCTGCCCCAGGTCGCGTTCCGTACCGTTGTCGAACACGCCGCGAATTTTGCCGTCTTCACCGATGAGGAAGCTCGTGAGCTTGCCCGGCGGGAAGCCGTCTTGTCGCGTAGCGGCCAGCGTGCTCTTCGTCGCCGACAAACCGGAGAGTTGGGAGAAGTCGAGCCCGAATTCCAACGGCGATGTCGAGGGAATGTTTTCCCGCGCAATGGCCACGGAGTTGCTCGTGGCCGAAAGGAATTTGCCTTCGCCGTTGAAACGAATTTCGCCGGTACCGACCGCGATCCGGTTGCCCAATTGAGGATCGTTGTCGCCGGAGTCGGCGAACCAACGATACACGGTTTCCGTTCCGCTGCGCGATACCAACGACGTAGTCACACGGACGGAAAGCGGCACGCCGAGTGAATCGTACACGATGAAGTCGGCCACGGCGCTTTGTCCGCGGGCCTGTTGAGTCGACGTGTACTGCATGTTGATCTGCGAAGTGCTCGTCGAACCATCGGGAGTGAATTGCATGCCGGAGAGACGAATTTCCAGCTTGTTATCCGTTCCCTTGTTGCCGATGAATTGGATCTTGCTGTCGGCCGTGATGCTGCCGCCTTCATTGCCGTCGATGGCTTGAATGCCCATCGAGTCTTCCATGAAGTCGATCATGTCTTGCACGGTCGTGGCGCTGTTGATGTCGAGATCTTGGCTCGTCAAAGCTCGGTCGCCCTTACGGCCCGTGAACTTGAAAGTGCCGTCTTGGAAAGTGCCCGTCGGCTTGAAAGCCTGAACGTAGGTGTTGCCGTCGCGATAAACCAAGTCTTCGAGCCGCATACCGAGGCTGATCGACGGCCCGTCGAGGTTGATCTTGTTGGCGTCGACTTTGATCGACGAATCGCTCGCACCGTCGATATAGGTATCGCTCCCCGTACCTGCCGCCAATGTGGCGATGCGGTACTGTTCCGTCGGTTGGCTCGCCGTGTCGGACAAGCTGCGGTAAATCCGCACCGAGTCGTATTCCGGCGGTGATCCCGTAGGCGGCTGCGGAATGTTCTTGAGCAGCACTTCTTGTCCGGCGACCGACACGGCTTGCGGACCGATCACGGCCGTCGGACGGCTTTCCAGCCCCGACACCGAGTTGTACCAAGTGACGTAGTAGCTGTAGCTGCCGATGGCCAAGGTGCCTTCGGAAAGCGTGGCCGGCGTCGGCGGCGAAGTGAGCGGCGGCGCGGCCGGCGGATCGTTGGAAATGTCGTCGTAGGTCGTCGCGCTGCCGGCGATATCGGCGACGTATTGATAGTTGAACGTCGGCCCCGTACCCGAGGCCCGATAGAGCCGCTTGGTGGCAAAATCGGCCGGCGCGACGGGCAGACCGGTGAACTGCACCGTGTCCGTCGCCGGATTGGTCACCGTCATCGGCCCGATTTCGGCCGACGCCGGGCTCTCGTTGCCGTCGGCGTCGACAAACACGATCTTGTACCGATATGTTCCGTCCGGAACGGCGCCGCTGGCCGTGTTGGCCGTCGCGGTACCGATCGCCGACGTCGTCGGCGCGTTGACCGTCGTCAACGAGTTCGCCGGCAGGTCGGAAGGCACTCCCTTCGAGCCGTCGCTGAAACGGCGCGATTGAATGATTTCGCCAAGGTCGGCGATGTCGCCGGTCGGCGTGAGCGTACCTTCCAAGAAGACGTTTTCCGTGGCCTTGGCGACCGCCGCCGAACCGAGCGGAATCGTCAACGGCGTGAGCACCGTCGATTGAATCTGGTAGTTGTCGTCGACGCCGAACCCGAGCACGCGCTCGCCGTTCATCGTCACGAGTTCGCTGCCCGAGTTCAGCTCGAACTTGCCGTTGCGCGTGTAGAGCTGTTCGCCCGAGCTGGCTCGCACGACGAAAAAGCCGTCACCTTGAATGGCCAAGTCGGAAGGGTTGGCGCTGATCGCGATGGTGCCTTGCGAAAACTCGGTGCGGATCGCGCCGACCTGCACGCCCAAACCGATTTGTCGCGGGTTCGTACCGCCAGTGCCGCCGGCCGTCGGGCCCGAGCCCAAGCTGAGCGTTTGCAAAAACTGCGTCGTGAACAACGCTTCCGACTTTTTGAAGCCGATCGTGTTGGAGTTGGCCACATTGTTGCCTGCCACGTCGATCGTGGTTTCGCTGGCTTGCAGGCCCGTGACCGCCGTATTGAAGACTGACGACAAACCCATGACTCGCCCCTTTCACGAAAAGTATCTTCAGGTCGACGCTGTCGACTTGCTCGTTCGAAAACTGCTCTAAGCCGCGGCCGAATCGTCGGTCGCATCCGTGCCCGTATCACCCGTGGTATCGTCGCCGGTCGTGGTGTCCGTACCGGCTCCATCCGCTTCTTCCGGCGGAAGAATGAGCCGCACGTTGTTCAGTGCGATGGAGTCTTTGCCGACGATCAGTCGCGGCGTGCCGCTGACGATCGTGACCGATTCGACCAAGCCCGTAACGTCTTTTCCCGCGTCGTTCAGGCCGACGATCGTCTTGCCGATCAGCGAGCCTGCATTCGACAGGTTCTGCCCTAACAACACCGAATCAAGCGTCGTGTTCAGCTTCTGTGTCGATTGGATGCTCTGCATCTGACTCATCTGCTGCAGAATCTGCGCGTTGTCCATCGGGTTCAACGGATCCTGATTCTGCAGTTCCGTGACCATCAGCTTGATAAAGTCTTCGATGGCCAGATCGCTGAACTTGTCAGAGACCGGCTTGAGCTTCGAGCGGTCGACTTTCGGCGTCGTCGTCGAACCGACGCCGCTGGTATCCGTGGCCATGATGTTTCTCGCTTCCGTGCTTGAGCGCCGCGCGTCATGCGCGGCGGCCTAGGTGTTCCGCTAAATGACGATGTCCAAACGGCCGCTCCCCGCCGACCGCGCGGCCTGCGTCTGCGGCGCGGTTCCTTCTCCGCCGGCGCTGCGACGGGATCCGTTGTTCCCGAATCCGCGCGGCGAGGAATCGTGTGAAGTATCTCCGCGGCGATCCGGCAAGTTGGTCGGCCCGCCGCCGCCGCCTGAAGAAAACAAATCCACGTCGAACTTCTCGATTTTGATGTCTTGCTGCGCCAATCGCTCGCGAAGTTGCGGCAGGTTGTCCGTGAGAATCTGCTTGGCTTGCGGAGTTTCCGCTTCGAGCTTCGCCGAAAGCGCCCCGTCGGCCAGCTTTACCTGCAGCCGCAGCGATCCCAATTCCGGCGGGCTCAAACGAATCTGCAATTCGCCGCCGCGCTCGACGGCCGATTGCACGGCCTTCGCCACACGTTGGACAAACCGCACCCGATCCGCCTGCGAAACGTCGCCGTCTCGGCCGACCTCGCCTGTCCCACGAGCTCGTCCCGCCGCTTGGTTGCCGGTCGCCGCACGTTGCGCCTCGACAAAGTGCGGCGTCTGCCGGCCTTTGGCGTCGTGCGAACCGTCGGCGTGCGTCACCCCGACGGCTTGAGCATCATCCTTGGTCGTCGTATCGGAGGAGGCGCCGTTCGTCGCGGTTTGTACGGCCGCGGCAACCGCTTCCTGCGCCGGAGTCGTCGCTTGCTGCACGGCCGCGGCGACGGTCGTCGGCGCGTCGCTCTTCGATTCGGCGACGACCTTCGATTCACCCGACTTGCCGCGCTCGCGCCGCTCGGAGTTGTCCGAGGTCTCTTCCTTCACAGCGACCGGTTCGACCGGCGCTTCTTCGGTCTTCGCCTGTTCGGCATGCGCGGCCGCCGCTTCGTGTTCGTGCTTCGCCGGTTTCTCAATCTTGACCGAGTTAGACTCAACGACCGGCTTCGCAATTTGCTCGGCCTGCGTTTGAATCACCTCGTCGTGAACATCCGCCGGAGCGGCAGTCGTTTGCGAGCTCTCCACGGGAGCTTTCGCTTCTTCAGCAACAGCAGGCAAATCGGTCGGCGTCACAACTTCAGTCTTCGCCGCCGCCGTGACCTTATCAATCGCCGCGTCCTTGCCGGACTTCGGCTTCTCCTGCCTGGCGGGCGCGATCGCTTCGATCGGCTTCTCGTCGCCCTGCGCCTCGTCGGAGATCGTTACTTCGTCTTCGACCGCCGGCTGCACGACCTTGGCAAGTGCCGCCAGGGCCGCCGCAACGGCGTTCTCCGGCGTCTCCTCTTGTTCATCATCACCTGAGTCGTCGGCGTTCTCGTCCGATACGTTTGTGCTCGTTGCCGCTTCCGCGTCGTCGGCCGTTTCTCCGCGAGCCTCGGTTTCCGCAGCCTTCGTCTCCGCCGCAACCGCTTCCGCGCCGGCGGCCAAGCGATCCTCGGCTTGCGGCTCTTTGGCGACTCCGTCTTCGTCGGCGGCCCGCACGTCGGTCTTATCATTCGATGGAGAAGCCGCGTCGCCGGACCGCGCCTCCGGCTTGCGCGTTGCGCCCCGTCGCCGGCACGCGCCAAGTGATCTTGGAAGGAAGGCTCGCCGGACCGCGCGGCGCGCGAAGGCGCAGTGCTCGGCGCGGGCAGCTCTTTCAGCAACAAGCTCAGGTTGTCGACGGCGGGAGGACTCACGTGCGCCTCGCTCTTCGCTATGTTAACGGTAATCGGTTGCGGTCGTTCGTCAGTTACCTACGGCCTTCGCTTGCTTGCCCGCCTCGTCGATAAGCGTCACGTCCGGCTCGCCCATGCGGATCATTCGTAAGATGTCCGCGAGCTGCTTCCCTTCTTCCGGCGTCTTGAATTCGGCCGAGATCTTGGCTTGCTTCTCGATCGGCATCGCAGCGAACAGCGAAACGACTTGCTTCATCTCGCCGTCTTCGATCATCTTCTGCAGTTGCTCCTTCGCCTGCTTCGGCTTCACGTTCTCGAGCAGCGAACGAGCGCTTTCCAAATTCGTCGCGATCGCGCCTTTGCGCAGGTTCTTCAATCGCGTCTCGAAGTCTTGTTTCATTCGATAATATCGGTCGGCCGTATCCGCCAGTTGAGCTTGCATCGTCGTGGTTCGCGCAAGTTGATTGCGCAACTCTTGCTCGCGCATTTCAAAATCGCGAGACTTGCGTGCGCGCGCTTCAGCCACGTCGGCCAACGAAACTTTTTCCTGCGCCGCATGCGCGCGGTCATCTTCCACTTTTTCGCGCAGTGCAAGCAGATCCACGCCTTGAATCACGGCCATGATCTGCTCGAGCTTGTCGTGGCCGAAGCCTCCCTTCATCCCGATCACGGCGACGATCATCGCCACGGCCAGCGCGTGCCCCACGAGTACGTAGATCACCAGCGCCGACAAACCGTTCATGAGTTTGCTCATACGCCGGCCTCCTCATGCTCGTCGCGTCGCATGCGGCCGGCCGCTTCGTCGAGCATCTTCATCTCGGCCGCCGACAACTGGGCCAAGTGTTCCGCATAGCGGCTTTCCCGCAGTTTCTCGACGACTTTGCACTCGCGATCGGCTTCCACGACGCGCCTCGCGCCGCTTGCGAATCTCTTCGGCCACGTTATTGCGCTGGCTCACCACGTGCGCAATCTCCACGGCTACGATCGCTTCGTAGCGCTGCCCTTCCAGCAACCGATCGACGTTCACCGGACCGGTCTTCAAATGTTGCAACCGGCGGGCTTCTTCGCGTAGTCCTTCCAGTTCCGTCTGCTTCTCGCGCAACACGTCGTCAATGCGCAACGCTTCGGCAAGCTGCTCGCGACGTTCGTCGCGGGCCGCATGTCGAATGCGCATCAAAGTTTGGAGGCGGAATTGGAAACGCATCTCAGTTCACTCGGTCTCAGTTCACTACTTCGCGCCGCCGAGCTTGGCCCGGCAGACGGTTTTGATCTGTTCCAGCAACTTGGCCGACTCCGCGACATTGCTCGATTCATCAACCCGCTGCCGCAAGAACTGATTCAATACGTCCTGCGCGTCAATCGACAAATCGATCATCGGGTTCGATCCGCGACGATATGCGCCGATCGAAATCAGGTCCTCGTTCTCGCGATATACGGACAGCAACTCGCGGACGAAACCCGCCGCTTCTTTATGCTCCGGCTTGGCGATCTCGCTCATAAGACGACTCAGGCTCGGCAACACGTCAACCGCCGGATAATGATTGCGCGACGCGATCTTGCGCGAGAGCCACGTATGGCCGTCGATCAAGCCGCGGACGCAGTCGGCGATCGGTTCGTTCTCGTCGTCACCATCGACGAGCACGGAGTAAAACGCCGTAATGCTCCCTTCCTTCGTCCGGCCGGCCCGTTCGACGAGCTTTGGCAACATCGCAAAGACCGACGGCGGAAACCCTGCGCGTCGTCGGCGGTTCGCCGGCCGCGAGGCCGATCTCACGTTGCGCTAGAGCGAACCGCGTGAGCGAGTCCATCACCAGCAACACGTTCTTGCCTTGATCGCGGAACCATTCGGCGACGGCCGTCGCCGCAAACGCCGCTCGCACGCGCAACAAGGCAGGCTCGTCGCTGGTCGCCGTCACCACGACGCTCCGCGCCAAACCCTGCGGGCCCAAATCGCGTTCGAGAAACTCGTTGACTTCGCGGCCCCGTTCGCCGATCAGCGCGATCACGTTCACGTCGGCCGACGTATATTTCGACATCATGCCCAACAGCACGCTCTTGCCCACGCCCGAGCCGGCGAAGATGCCCATGCGTTGACCTTGGCCGCAGGTAAGCAAGCCGTCGATCACGCGCACGCCGGTCGAAAGCGGCGCGTCGATCCGCGGGCGATCTACCGGGTTCGGCGGGCGACGTTCCAACGGTACGCGTTCGGCCACCACCGGTTGCGGCTTACCGTCGATCACCTTCCCGCGGGCATCGATCACGCGCCCCAGCAAACCTTCGCCGACGCGCAGCCAGTTCTTCGTACGCACAAGCCGCACGCGGTCGCCGTGGCGAATGCCGGCCAGTTCATCGAAAGGAAACAGCAACGTGAGCTCATCGCGAAACCCAATCACTTCGGCTTCCAGCGGCGGCGCGCCGTGCCGCAGAATCTCGACGAGCGCACCGACCGGCGCCGGAAAGCCTGCCGCGGCCGCCGTCATGCCGATCGTGCGCACGATCCGACCTTCCAGCGCAGGCCGGCAAGAGGTCGTCAAGTTGTGCGGCCAACGTGTTCATGGCTTCTACGTCAATTCTTCTTCGATGCGTTGAAGTTGCGCGGCGATCTGCTGATCGATTGAACCGTGCCGCGTTTCCACACGGCAGCCGCCGCGCGCGATTCGCTCATCGCCGATCAGTTCCGCATCGCCGAGTCGTCCGAGTTCCGCGAGAAGCTGCTGCGCCTGCGGGCCGAGCGAAGTCAGATCCGCCGGATTCAGCGACACGCGTACCGTTTGACCGGACGTCGCCAACTCCAACGCTTCGCGCATGAGGGTCAGCGGTAGTTCCGGATGACGTTCCAATTCACGCCGCAAGATGCGCTCGGCGATTCGCGAAGCGAGTTGAATGCCCGATCGCTCCCACTGCGATAGCCACGCTTCGCGCGAAGCCTCGATCTCGCCGACGATCGTGCCGAGCACCGGCAGGGCGTCGTTCATTCGTTTGGAGGCTTCGGCTTCGAGCTTGGTGTGATGTTGCTTCTGAGCGGCTTTCAAACCGTCAATTTCCGCCTGCTTGCGAATGCGCTCGGCTTGCGTTTGAGCTTCGGCCAAGAGCTGCGCCGCCTGACGGCGAACTTCAGCCAGATACTTCTCGCCGTGCTGCGTCATGTCGTCGAAATTGAACGCCGCACCGCGTAAGCCGGTTTGCTGCTCGTGACTCTTGATGACTGAAGCCATGATCTGGGTCGCTCCTTAAGCCGCCGCCGCAAAGGTGGAACGACCGCCGCCGTTTTGCTCCGCCGCAGGCGCCGCGCCAGACGACCATTCCAGCCGGCCGGAGACCGCCAAACGGCGCGCGGCTTCGACCAATTCGCTCTGCACAGTTCCACGTCGCTCAATCGCGTCGGCCCGAGCGTGTCGATGGCTCGCCGCAATTGCAGGCCGCGCACGCGCGGCAGTACGGCGACAAAGCGATCCGTGTAATGCAGGTCGGCTCCGGCCAGCGCCACGGCCAAAACTTCCGCATCGGCCTCGTCGCACAACGTCCGCAGCGTAACGTCAGCGAGCTTAAGCAAGTCGGCGAAGTTCAAAGTCGGCAACGTCGGCTTGGTCAGCCGCACGGCCAGTTCTGGATCTTGTCGCGAGATGCCCGCCAAGAGCGTGCGCCGCACGTCCGGCGCGGCTTCGCTGAGAATGTTTTGCACCGCCCCCACTCCGGCAACCCGGCCCGAGTCGTCGCGAAACCGATTGCGAAACCGCCGCTGGAGCGTGTCTTCGACTTCGCGCAACGTCGCGGCATCGGTTTCGTCGAGCCGTGCCAAGCGCCGCAACACGTCGGCCTGCATCGTCGGCGAGAGCGCGGCAATCGCGTCGGCGGCCCGTTGCGGCGGCAAGTGCGAAAGCACGACGGCCACGGTTTGCGGGTGTTCGCCCGCCAACAGGTCGGAAAGATCTTCGCCCGGCGCTTCGTGCAAGAAGCGAAACGGCACGTCGACCGCCGGCACGCGACGACCGGCATCGCTATAGATCCCGGCTCCGTAAGCCGCTGCCCCATAGGCCGCCGCACCATACCGCACCGGCTCCGGATCGCGTACTTCCGCCGGTCGCACGGCCTCGTCTAATCCGCGAGGTTCACAGCCGACGAATTCCGCCACGATCTCGGCCTGCGCCATCGGCTCTACGTCGTCGAGTTGCACGAGGACGCGCCGTACCAGGCCCGCCTGATTCGGATCGAGCCGATCGAGCAGCAAGTCGGCCGTCGCGTCGTCGAGCGCGGCCACGAGCATTGCGGCTTTGCGAAGTTGTTCAGATTGAGCAGCCATCGGCGTCGCCTAAGGGGTCGGTGCAAAACTCGTAGGAGCGAAAAACTAGGCCGTGTTACCGATCCAGCCGCGGAGGATGTTGGCCGCCGCTTCGGGGTCTTCGCGCACCATGTCGATCAACTCTTCACGCAACGACGGGCCCGAGCCGAGCTTGCGTTGCAGCGTTCGTTGCTTCGGTTTGCCGGCGTCTTTCGCATCGGCCGTCGCCGCGGCCGCGGCGGGCGCAGTGCTTCTCGATTCGTGAGCCGCCGGCTCGTCGTCACCGATCGTGGCCGACAACACTTGCGGCTCGGCCGTGGCCGGCACGGCTCCGACGAACGACTTCAGCATCAAGAGCGCAAACTGCACAAACCAATCAGCGCCACAGTGCTCCACGACTGAGCCAACCAATCCAGCGCCCGATCCATAAACGCAGGCCCGGCGACTTCCGGCGTCGCCACGTGACTGAACGCCGTCACGGTCACCAGCGTCGCCGGATCGACCGGATTCGTCGGGTCGCTCGTCGCCGGAATCAGTTGAATCACGTGATCCTTGATTCGCTTCGTCTCGGCCGTCTCCACGGCGGCCAGCGCCGTCGCATCCGGTTTCTTCGGCTCTTGTCCGTCAGTCGCCGGGTTTTGAGCTTCCCACACCTTGAGGAAGTAATCGCTCGGCACGCCGATCGCCAAGCTCACGCGCTTCGGCGTCAGGCCGGCCATTTGCGTTTCAGTGTTCGTGGTCGACGCCGTGTTGAGCTGATTCGTGGTCGAGCGCAGTGTCTTCGGTTTGCGAACCGCCGCCGCCGCCCGACGGGAGCGTCGCCGGCGCATTGGCCAACTGCGGAGTCAACCCGACTCGTCCACCGCCTGCCGCCGACGTGGAACTCAACGAGTTTTCTTGCGTCTCGACCTTGAGCGGCACCGTCTTCGGGTCGACCTGATTCTGAATGATCTTCTTGACCATCTCGCGATCGAGTTCGACGTTGGCCGTTACCGTGACGCCCGGCACGTAGGCCAAGGCGTCGCGAATGTTCACTTCGATCAGATCCTTGTGGGCCTTGGTCATGCTGAGGAACGGATCGTCCTGAGCACTCCCGCCGCCGCCGTAGCCTTGCTTCGCGGAATAGGCACGGCCGTTAATGTCGACGACCGTCACGTTTTCCGGCGCGAGGCCCGCGATGGCCGAAGCCACAAGGGAGCGAATCATCGGGACCTGCGTTTCGTTGAGTTGCAGATTGCCCCGCGGCTTCACGCTGACCGAAGCCGTGGCCGTGGCTGATTGCCCAAAGCCGGCGCACTTTTGCACGTCGTAATGCACGACGGCGTTCTCGATACCGTTCATCGTGCGAATGATCGCGGCCAACTCGCGCTGTTTGGCGACCTTCATCATTTCTTCTTGCTGAGCCCGGCTCGTGAACGGTCCCGGGCTATTGGCGGCCTGCGCCAAGTGGTCGCCGAAGCCGGCAGGCAAGGCGCCGCCGTCGGCCAGCGCACCGAGGTAAGCGGCTTGGCGCGATTTGGCAATCCGCACGCGGGCTCCGTCGACCGTGTAGTCGCTCAAGCCGGCCTTGCCGAACGCCCCTTCCATCGCGGCGAGTTCGTCGGCCGTGAACGATTGGCCGTTGAGCAGAAACGCCTCGGCGCCCGACGACTGCGCGTTGAACAAGTAACCGATGCTCACGACGACCGCCGCCAAGAGTAAACCGGCCGTCATCCGCGCGCGGGGCTCAACGACTTGAACAAGTCGTTGAGTTGCGCCAGCAGTTTGTTCAGAAAGTCCATCCTTGGAACTCCGCGTTACGCCGCGGCTTCCTGCCGCGACGAGTCGAACGTTAATGGGCGACGACTAGACTCGAATGTTTTGAATTTCTTGATAAGCCGCGACGAGCTTATTCCGAATCTGCATCGTTAGGCGAAACGCCAAGTCGGCCTTTTGGACGGCCGTCAGCACTTCCGCCGGATTCACGTCGCCCCCCGTGGCCAGCGACTCGACCGCTTGATTCGCCTCAGCCTGCATCGAGTTCACTTGGCTCAGCGAGTCGAGCAAATAGCTTGCGAACGAACCGTGACCGGCTTCCGCTTTGCCCACGGCAGGCGGCATCGGCATGCCGGCCAGCGTCGTGCTCAGGTTGCTGATGGAAAGGGACATGTCTTACGTTCCGCCCGGGGGAGCGAGTGTGCGTTAGGCCAGGATTCGCAACGTCTGTTGGCTGATGTCTTTCGTGACTTCGATCACGCCGACGTTCGCCTCGTAGGCTCGCGTGGCTTCAATCGCATCGGTGAATTCCGTCATCAGGCTGATTCGCGGATAGGCGACCCAGCCGGTTCGCGGGCCTTCTTTCACGGCGTCTTGATGGCCCGGCTGGTACTTCCAGATGGGTTCCAAATCATCACTGCCGATTTCTTTGACTTTGACTCCCGCCGCACCGGGCGCATTGCCGATCTCTGGAGCCGTCTCGAACACCGTGTAGCGCGGAGCATACGGCGTCGACTCGCCGGCTTCGTTCCGCGTGGTCGACATGTTGGCGATGTTGCTCGATACGGCGTTGAGCCGCATGCATTGCGCGACCAGAGCGCTGGTGCTGACGTCGAGTGCGGAAAACATGGTTCGGCTCGGGAGGTTGAGGAATTACGAGTTACCGTCGTTTACGCTCGTTCGGAGACCGCGGTTTGCAGCATACGAAACTGACTATTGAGGATGGTCAGCGCAGATTGTGCTGCATATGGTTCTTCGTGATCGCGGCGACTTGCTGCTCCAGCCCGACGTTGCTCTGGTCGTGATAGAGGATGTTGTCCATGTCGTCGCGAACTTTCGCAAACGGGTCGTACTTAATCGCTTCGCCCCCCGACAAACTTCCCTGCCCGACCGAATCGACTCGTCCGGAATCGCGATCTTCGATGGCGTTCTTCAGCTTCGCTTGAAACTGATCCGTCGACAGATCTCGCGTGCGATAACCGGGCGTGTCGACATTGGCGATATTCGTGGCCAGCACGTTGTGACGCGACTGGGCGAAGTTCACCAACTGTTCGAGCACGGGGATCGGCGAATCTGGCGAACATCTCGTTCAGCATCTTCATCCTTTCGCCGACCGCATGTACGTAAAGCAACGCTCGTGCCGCCGTCGCCGGCGACCTTGCGCAGAGGTGCGGACTTTCCCGTACGCAACTCTTTGCGGCAATCGCAGTTTGTGTATTTTGCGTCGCCGGCACGTGCTTTCGGCTTGTTAAACCTTGCGGCCGCGCCGGCACTGCCTTCGCGCAGAATCGGCGCGTGCCGCGCGGCGAAACCTGCGCGAGGCGGCGACGATCGATCGGCTCGGGCATTTCGCATTAACCGGCCCTCGCAACGGGCGACGACGACCGGCGGATTGGATCGACGTAGCCGTATTCTTTGATCTTCGCCGTGAGCGTTCGCAAGCCGATCCCCAAGGCTTCCGCCGAGCGAGCGCGATGGCCGTCGAAGCATTCAACCTCGCTTCGATGAGCTTACGTTCCATTTCGTGCAGGCTCAGACCGACGGGAATTTCGCTCGACGGAGCGGCACCCGCGACGGACGATTCGCCATTGAGCCAGGGTCGGAGTTCATCGGCGGAGATCACACCTGCACCGCCGAGCACGGTCGCCCGAGTCATCAAATTCTGCAATTCGCGCACGTTCCCCCGGCCACGAATATTCGCCGAGCATGTCCAAGGCGCACGCGCGACAACACGACCGGCTCACCGCCCAGACCCGTTCCCGCGGCTTGCTTCAAGAAGTGCTCAAGCAGTTCGGGAACGTCGCCGA
>JASGKB010000006.1:0-19047 GCA_049840675.1 Pirellulales bacterium | reverse complement strand
CAAACCGGAAGTTTGGAGCAATCGGTCGAGCGGGCCGCGGATACGCTCGAACGTCGCCGTAACCTGCGAGGTCAGCTCATCATGGCGTTGTCGTACCCGATGCTGGTGCTGGTAGCATCGGTCGGCGTGACGGCGTTCATGGTCGTGGGCGTCATTCCGAAGTTGAAAAACTTTTTGGAAGGGATGGGTCGCAAGCTGCCGGCGATGACGCAATTTCTGGTCGACCTCTCCGACTGGACGCGGATGTATTTGCCGCACATTGCGATCGGTCTGTTGGTATTGACCGGCGGGTTCATCGCCCTATACTGCACCCCCTTCGGTCGCCTGGCCGTCGACCGCACGGCGTTGCGAATGCCGGTTATCGGGCATTTGCTTCGCTTGGCAGGGACGGCTTCGTTCTCTGCGCCTTGGGTATCTTGGTGCGGAGCGGCATCACGCTGCTCGAAGGACTCCGCACCGCGGAAGAACTCCTGAACAATCGCTACCTCGCTGGCCGCGTCAGTGCGGCTCGCCAGGCTGTGATGCAAGGAGGCACGCTAGCCGAACCGCTCGCGGCCGACCATGCATTTACGCCGATGTTGGCCCGCATGGTCGCCGTCGGCGAATCGGCCGGTACGATTGACGACGTTCTTGATGAGGTCGCGAGATTCCATGAAGCCCAACTTCAATCGGCCATTCGCCGGCTCAGCGCAATCATCGAGCCGTGCATCATCATGGTCGTCGGCGGCATCGTCGGCTTCGTTTACATCGCGTTTTTCATGGCCTTGTTCTCGGCCGGAGGCGCATAGCGTGACAAGTTCGCTCTTGGTTCGATTCGCCGTCGCCTCGCTGATCGTCTGTCTCGCCGGATCCGTTTCGGCTCAGCAAACATCGCGTCCTACGGGAGCGACGCCTCCTGCTCCGCCGCCCCCCGCGCATCCGCCGGGCTCCGGCACCTTGCGGCTGACCACTCCTTCCGGCAGTCCTCCGGCCGCGCCGTCGTTCGATGCCGGCACGTCGCGTTCTAGCCGCAGCGGATCGTCGTCGGCTGACCCGACAATGCCTTCGCCCGCAATGCGCAGACCTCATCGAGCAAGGTTCCGGCAATCGCACCGGAACGGCGGCCCCTCCCCCGCAGCAAGGGGTTCCTGAAATTCGTATTCGCGCCAGAGTCTTTGCGCGGGATAAGATGCCCGTGGCCGTCCTAGAAATCGGTGGCCGGCAGCTGACCGTGCACAAGGATTCCGAGATTCACATTCCCGGAACCGCCGATCAGCCGACCGGCATCCAATTGAAGGTGGTCGATTTGAGCCCGACGGAGCTCCGTCTCGAAGTTTTGAAACGCAACCAGATCATCTCCCTGAATTGACGATTTCAGGCGATGAACGGTCGGCCGCACGGAACCGTGGCCGCAGCAGGAAGAGTCCATGGAAGGACGCTCAAGTTCGACAATCCGTTGCCGAAGTTTCGCCGTACGCGCGGCGACGTCGTATTTTTGTTCGGCTCTGATGATTCTGGCGTCGTCTTGCGCCGCCTCGGCGCAAGACGTCGTGCCCCCCGCGCCTCCGCTCCCGGACATTATTCCGGCCGATGCGATTCCCGCCGACGCGTTGCCGGACGAAGTCGTCGCCGAGGGTGCGCTTCCCGAGGGGCAAGCTGTTCCCGGACCGACGGTTCTGCCTCCCGGCAGTACGGAAGTCATTCCGCCCTCGGCCGAACTGGAGCTCGTCGAATTTCGCCAGATGCCGCTCGGCGAAGCGATGCGCGTACTGAGCGATCAGTCGGGCCTGAAGATCGTGCCGTCGGCTGCGGCATCCGAAGTCATCGTCTCGTTGTATCTGCGCAACGTGCAGGCGATGGTCGCGCTCGATTCGCTTACGAAAGCCAACGGCCTGTTCTATCGCCGCGATCGAGACAGCGGCATCGTCCGCATTTACACGACGGAAGAATATGAACAAGACCTGGGCAGCTTCCGCGAGGAAAAGACGGAAGTCTTCACGCTGCTTTATCCCAACCCGGTCGACGTAGCGATCGCTTTGCAGAGTCTGTTCGGCGACCGAGTGCAGCTCAACTACGCCGGGTTCATGGTCGGCGATGCGCTCGACGAGCCAAGACTTGCAGCAGCGGTTCAGCCGCTACTCGCTGATTCAAGCCTTCAATCAGCAAGCCGGCCTCACCGGCGGCGGTCAGACCGGCGGCGTCGGCGGCGTCAACGGCACCGGCGGCATCGGCGGAACCGGCGGATTCACGGGATCGGGCGGCGGCTTCGGCACCGGCGGGCTCGGTGGAATCGGCGGCTTCGGCGGCGGCGGTATGGGCATGGGGATGGGAATGGGCATGGGGATGGGAGGATTTGGAGGCGGCTTCGGTACGCAAGGCTTCGGTCAGGGCCAACAAATCGAAGCGGTTGCGCCGCTCGACGATCTGACCCCCGAACAAATCCAGCGCCTTGAAGAAGCTCGCATCAGTGCTAACCCGACCGATCGAGTCGCAATTGACGATCTGCTGCGTGCGCGTTGCGCGAGAATCTACGTTACGGTGATTCGCCGCAACAATCAGGTTGTCGTTCGCACGGGCGACGAGCAGATCATGGCGCGAATTCGCGAGCTGATTCAAACGCTCGACGTGCCGACGCCGCTCGTATTGCTCGAAGTTAAGGTTATGCAGCTCGACTTGGGCGACCAATTCACGAGCGTGTTCGATTGGGAATTCAGCAACGGCAACACGGTCGCCGCAGGCTTCACGGCCGGTAACATTCTGGCTCCGGCCACCGATATTTTGCCGGACGCTGCTCGCCGCAACAGTCAGCAAGGCATCGGCTTCCCGCGGAGCACGTTTCCCGCGACGCTCGGCGCCGGACAAGCCGGTCCGACCGATCGCGACCTGACGTTCCAATACGTCGACGCCAACTTCCGAGCTCGCGTGCAGTTTTTGGAAAACAACAACCGTACGACGAACCTGGCAACGCCCCTGTTGCTGACGGCGAACAACGAAGTCAGCCATATCTTCATCGGCCAGCAAGTGCCGCTGGTGATCGGCTACACGCAGTCGGGCGCCGTCGCCAACGTCGGCGGGACGACGAGCGTGCAGCCGTCGCCGCAGACGCAATTGACGCAGGTCGGCCAAGGGCTCTTGGTCACGCCGAACATCAACGCCGACCGGAGTGTGACGCTTCGCGTGTCGCAACAGAACTCCCGCGTGATTCCCAACGGCGCGACGATTCCGCTCATCAACGCGCTCGGTCAGCCGATCGCGCAGCCGATCGACGTGCTGGACACGGCCGTCGTGTCGGGAACGATCGTCGCCAAAGACGGCCTCGCCGTGGCCATCGGCGGTTTGATTCAGGAAGACTTGTTCGACGCTCGCGAAGAAGTTCCGGTGCTCGGCAAGCTGCCGGTCGTCGGCTACTTGTTCCGTCGCCAACAGACAAATCGCAGCCGTACCGAACTCGTGATCATGATTCGCCCGTACGTGTTCAACACGCCGGCCGAATCGGCCGCTTTGAATAGCGATTTGCTCCGCGAACTGAGCCTGCATCCGACGGCCCCTGAAGGTGTCGGCACGCTCGGTTCGTTTACTCCTCCGGAAGTCCTGCGAGCCAACCCGCCGGTGAACAAGCTCCAGCAGGTGTTGCGGTTGCACAGCCTCTACCCGAAGACCTACTAAGGCGACCGGCCCCCATGCGTAAGTTCACCCTGATTTGCGTCGTCGTTTTGTCGATGATCGTCGGCTGCTTTTCCTCCAACACGCCTCAAGACTGGAGCGCGCTGCTCAAGCCGGGCGCGGACGAGAAAGACAAGAACAAACCCAAAGGCACGCCGAAGCTCGACATCGTCGGCCAAAGCCTGGGCAACAGCCAAGAAGTTTCTCTGTCGTCCGGCGATCTGTTGACTCGCATCGGAGCGATGGTCGGCGAGCGGCGTTTTACGTCGGCGGCCCGCAGCGTGCAGCGTCATCCGGACGCGGCCATGGAATGGCTTCGCTCCGACGGCACCGCGCCGAATCGTGAAGTGGCGGAACTCATCGCTCGCGTTCACGATCGGCAATGCTTTGCGCCCGACGCGTTGCAAACCTGGGATCAACTCACGGCCGATCGCATCGCGAACCCGGCCAAGTATCAGGAATATCGCGAAGCTCGTAAGCGTTGCGAAAGCGCGCTGCAAAAGGGGCAAGTCGACTTCGCGTTGGACCAAGAGCTCGTCGAATTGGCCGGCGCGTTGAAGTCGCCGCTGTTGGAAATCGATGCCTTGCAGTTGGAAGGCACTGCGCATTTGCTCAATGAACGGCCGTCCGAAGCCGCCGGAACGTTCGACCGCGCCGCCGCGCTGGCCGCACGCGTCAGCCCGTATCAAGCGACGTACCTGCTCTTGCTCCGCAGCGACGCCGAACGGCGCTCGGGCGACTATGCGAAGGCCGACGCCACTTGGAATCTCGCGGTCGCCCAAGCCGGACGGATGCTCATCGCCGAACATCCCGTGCTCGATCCGGTGTTGTGGGAACGCTTAGGCTATTTGCGGCCGATCCAGCAGCAGTGGCCGTTGGAAGTGATTCATCAACTGCATCGCGCCGATCCGCTCCCGGGCGTGGAACTCCCCGATGCTTCGATGGCGCTCACCTCTGACGCGGCTACGAATCCGGCGGTTGCGGAAACGGTCATCTGGAACGCCATCGGTCGTTGGTACTTAGACCGCAATCATTCGCAGTCGGCCTTGGTGTCGTTCAAGCGGGCCGAGTCGACGGCCACGACGGGACGGGCTCAGCAATGGCTCCGCATGCGTCAAGCTCGGGCGCTCGTACAGCTCGATCAAACCGGACCGGCGACCGCCATTCTCGTGTCGTTGGCCACAGATAAGTTGTCGGCCGCCAACGCGCCGGCCCTCTGCGTGCTCGGCAGCTTGCGACTCAAAAACGGACAGGTTCAACAAGGGCTCGGTCTCTTGCGCAAGGGCATCGAGCGCGACGCTCAAGATTGGCCGCAACGCGGTGAGGCCGAAGCCGACTTGGCTCTGGCGTTTCTGATGAGCGGCGACAAAGTGCAAGGCCTGCGTTATCTGCACCAAGCCCAACAACGTTTCACGGCCCAAGGCGACTTCGAAGGTCTCGCCCTGGCCCTGGAAAACGAAATCGCCTTCCTCGAAAACAGCGACGGCAAAGCCGAAGCCCGTGAAGTACGCGAGCGCCTGAACGAGATGGAGCGGCCTAAGTAGTCGGCTTAGGCCTGCCGTTCATCCGGATGCGGCGGTTCGATGAGGTCGCGGGCGACCGGCGGAATCTCGCGCGGGGCGGTCGATGAATACCGCCGAGAGTCCGTGCCCGGCATGAGCCATGGGCCGGGCGAGTTCGCGTCGACGATCTGCTTGAGCTCCGCGCCGTCGACCACTTCTTTTTCCAACACGCGTTCGGCGATCGCCGTGAGGGCCGCCTTCCGCACGGTCAGAATGTTCGCGCGTTCGTTCGGTCGCTTCGGCGATGATCCGTTTCACTTCTTCGTCGATCTCGCGGGCCGTGTGCTCGCTGATCATGTGATCGGAACCCATGTCGCGGCTGCTGGCCAAGAACGGCGATCGGCTGCTCGAGCGATACGTCACGCGCCCCAACCGGCTCATGCCGAAATCCATCACCATGGCCCGCGCGATGCCGCTGGCTCGTTCGAGGTCGTTCTGCGCGCCGGTCGAAACGTCGTTGAAGATCATTTCCTCGGTGATCGTGCCGGCCAGCAGAATCTGCAAGTAGCTTTCGAGTTCGGCGTGCGTCGTCATGTAGCGATCTTCTTCCGGTCGCATCATCACGCTGGCCAGCGCTCCGATGCCGCGCGGAATGATCGACACCCGATGCACCGGCGCGGTGTTCGGCAGCGACACGGCCGCCAGCGCGTGGCCGGCTTCGTGATAGGCCATGCGTTGCTTTTCGTCGGCTTGAATCACGCGGTGCTTCTTTTCCATGCCCGCCGTGACGCGATCGATCCCTTCGTTGAATTCTTCCATGCCGACGGCGCTCTTCCCCTTGCGCGCGGCCAACAGCGCCGCTTCGTTCACGAGGTTCGCCAAATCGGCGCCGGCCAAGCCCGAGGTGACCTTGGCCACCATCTTCAGATCGACCGTTTCATCGAGTTTCACGCCGTGTACGTGGACGTTCAAAATCTTCTCGCGCCCGCGCACGTCGGGCCGATCGACGACGACCTGCCGATCGAAACGCCCCGGCCGCATGAGCGCGGGGTCGAGCGTTTCCGGTCGGTTCGTCGCGGCCAGCACGATCACGCCCGAGTTCGAGCCGAAGCCGTCCATTTCCACAAGCAGCGCGTTGAGCGTTTGCTCGCGCTCGTCGTTGCCGCCGACGATGTTGCCGCCGCGGGTTTTCCCCAAGGCGTCGAGTTCGTCAATGAAGATGATGCACGGGGCTTTGGCTTCGGCCTGTTGAAACATATCGCGAACGCGCGCCGCGCCGACGCCGACGAACATTTCGACGAAATCGCTGCCCGAGAGGCTGAAGAACGGCACGCCCGCCTCGCCGGCAATGGCCTTGGCGAGCAACGTCTTGCCGGTGCCCGGCGGGCCGATGAGCAACACTCCCTTGGGAATGCGCGCCCCGAGCCGCTGAAACTTTTCGGGCGACTTCAGAAACTCGACGACTTCGCGGAGTTCCTCGACCGCCTCGTCAATGCCGGCGACGTCTTCGAACGTTACGCCGATATCTTCCTGGGCGTACATCTTGCCTCGGCTCCGGCCGAACGACATCGGCGAGCCGGCGCCGTTCAGCCGACGCATCGCGATCATCAGGATGGTGATCATGACGATCGTCACGACCAGCATCGGCACCCATTGACTGTATTTGCTCGGGGCTCCTTCGGCGCTCACGTCGCGGAAGCCGTGGTCGATGAGCAGCTTCATCAGGCCGCCGTTGTCGTTCTCGAATCCGAAGCGGCCGGTCCGAAAGCGCACGCCCGGCTCCGGCGGCGCTTTGCCGGTTCCTTCGACGATTTCCATCGTCAGCGTACCGGTCACTTCCATCGGCGTGACTTTGATCTTCGCCAGATCGCTGAACCGGACGATTCGCTTACGCCCGGCCTGCTCTTCCGTGACGATGTCGATATAGCGGGCCTGCTTTTTCAGCGTGGCCAGCGCGGGATTGCTCGCTTTCGTCGCGTCCGGCTTGTCCTCGTCGCCGTCGGCAGGCTTCGCGGCCTTTTCGCCGGCGTTTGCGGTGCCTGAGGCGGCGGGCTTCCGCGTTTCCGCCGCTTTACCGGCGTCGGCCGTTTCCTTTTCGGCGGCGGGCGTCGGAGCTGCGTCGTCTTCGGAGTTCCCCTGCTCGATCAGCCGGAGCAATTCCAGATACGGCAGCTCGACCTCTTGTCCCGGCCGCACGAAAAGAAACGAAAACGCGAAGAACCCGGCGAGCGCGATGATGATCCAAACGAGAATCGAGGCCCCCTGGGCCGGTTTCTTTTCCGGGGGGGTGGGGCGCTCTTTCGACGGGTTTTCCATGCGTCTGTTCACTCTACCGGCGTGGGAGGGCTGTCTCGGACCTTGCTATTGTAACATGGCATCTTCACATGGTCGAAACGCCGGGCTCGGGTTGTCCCCCGGAAAGCGAGTCCCTAGAATGCTTCGGAATCGGCGGAACTCACGTAGTCGCTTGATATTAGCTCAAGCGTAACCGTGGTCTTGCCGTTCCGGCTCGGCCGTGCCGCACCGCTCAAGCTTGTGGTGATGCCGCTGCGGCGACACTACGTTTGTTCACGTCGCCCGCACAGTTCGACGCCGCTCTTCTTGCCTCGCCCGACTCCGGATCGTTCGCCCCTGTATGAACCCCCAGCCGAAAAATGTCGCCGTCCTGGGGTCGACGGGCAGCATCGGTCGCAACGCCCTGGAAGTCATTGCCGCCTCCGAAGGGCGGCTACGGGCCACGGTCCTGTCGGCCTATTCCAATGCCGAACTCCTGCTCAAGCAGGCCCTGCAGTTTCGCCCCCAGTTCGTCGTGGCCGTAGATCCGCAGTCGGCCGCCGCGGTCGATTGGTCGAGCCTGCCCGCAGATTGCACCTTGCTCACCGGTCCGGAAGCCCTCCCGCGGGTCGTTGCGGAACCTGGCGTCGACGTCGTCCTGACGGCCATCGTCGGTCGCGCCGGTTTGGAAGGAACTTGGGCGGCGATCGAGGCCGGCAAGACGATCGCCCTGGCCAATAAAGAGACGCTGGTCGTCGCCGGAGCCCTGGCCACGCAATTGGCCGCCGAGCGCAAAGTGCCGATTCTGCCGGTCGATAGCGAGCACTCGGCCATCTTCCAGGCCCTGCAATCCGGCCGCCGTGACGAACTTCGCCGCATCGTGCTCACGGCCAGCGGCGGGCCTTTCCGCAACTACACGCCCGAGCGATTGGCCGCCGTCACCGTGGCCGACGCCCTCGCGCACCCCACCTGGAACATGGGGCGGAAGATTACGATCGATTCGGCAACCATGATGAACAAGGCCCTCGAGATCATCGAGGCCCGCTGGTTGTTTGATTTGGGGCCGGAGCAGATCGGCGTCGTCGTCCATCCGCAATCGGTCGTTCATTCGATGGTCGAATGGGTCGACGGCTCCGTGATCGGCCAAATGAGCCCGCCCGATATGAAGCTGCCGATCCAATACGCGCTGACGTATCCTGACCGCGTCGCCGGTCCGGCCGCCAAAATCGATTGGACCCAAACCCAAACGCTGGAATTCTTTCCGCCCGATTTCGCCCGCTTCCCGGCTTTGGAGCTAGGCTTGGAAGCGGCCCGTACAGGCGGTACGACCGGCGCCGTGCTCAACGCGGCCAACGAAGCGGCCGTCGCCCAATTTTTGGCCGGCGACATCGCCTTCACGGACATCGTGCCGGCCTGTCGGCCGTGCTCGATCAACACGACTTTGAACCCCGCCCTACGCTAGAGCGTTTGCTCGAACTCGATCGCTGGGCGCGGCAGGAGATATCGACTTGGATCTGTCACTGATCGCCGCCTTCAGCATCGACTGGACTTGGTGGGGCAACCTGGCCCAAGGCATTCTCGGCCTCGGGCTCGTGATTCTCATTCACGAGTTCGGCCACTTCGCCGCCGCCAAGCTCTGCGGAGTGAAGGTCGAGAAGTTCTACATCGGGTTCGATCCCTACGGCCTGCGGCTCTTCCGTTTCCGCTGGGGCGAAACCGAGTACGGCATCGGCGCCATTCCGCTGGGCGGCTATGTCTACATGCTCGGACAGACGGATAACCCCGGCAAGCAAGCCGAAGAGGCCGAGCGCGCCAAGGCCGCCGCGGCGCACGGCGAAGCGGTCGATCCGGAAGCGGCCGCCGTTTGGGACCCGCGCAGCTACCCGGCTCAAACCGTGCCGGAACGGATGCTCATCATCTCGGCCGGCGTCATCCTGAACGCCGTCACCGCATTCTTCTTTGCGACGTTCGCGTACTTGCTGGGCACGGATTTCGTGTCTGCCAAGGTTTACGAAACGGCCCCCGGTACGCCGGCTTGGGAACAAGACCTCGGCGGCGGCGCGGAGTTTACGCGCATTGCCGACGTCAAAGAGCCTCGCTGGGACGTCGACCTGCGGGCCCGCGTCATGCTCGCTGATCTGAAGAAGGGGTTGCCGTCGTCTTTGCGTCGCGACGGCAAAGACACGGAGATCACGCTTTGGCCGCGGAAAGATCGTGACGACCGGCCGCCGACGATCGGCGTGCTGATGCCGCAACTCACGAAGCTCATGACCTACCCGCGCACGACGCCGGAAAACCCCGATCGCATTCCGGCGTTTTGGGGAAGCGCCGCCTTCAAGGCCACCCCGAAGTTTCAATCGGGCGACGAAGTCGTGCGCCTGAACGACACCGAGATCAAAGACTACAACGACGTCATCCGCGCCGAAGCTTTGTACGCCGGCGAGCCGCTCAAGGTCGTCGTACGTCGCCGAGAACCGGCGCCGGAAGGTGCGTCGAGCTCGGCCGAACAAGCCAAGGCCGCGCCCGCCAAGGAACTCACCATCACGATTCCTCCGGTGAAGCTCTTGGATTTGGGCCTCACGATGGAAGTCGGACCGATCACCGGCGTTCAAGACGGTTCCCCCGCCAAAGCGGCCGGCATCTTGAAAGGCGACGTGCTCAAAACGATCAACGGCGAACCGCTCGGCGATCCGCTCACGTTGGCCGAACGCTTGCGCCGCCAACATGCCGAACCGGGCAAGCCTTGGACGGTCGTCGTCGCTCGCACCGACGGCGGCAAGACCGAAGACAAGTCGTTCTCGATCACGCCGCGCGAAGCCGATCGCCATGAATGGGGTTTCCGCGAAAGCTCCCCTGTATCGGTTCCCACGTTGGGATTGGCGTTTCACGTCCGTTCGACGGTCGCGGGCGTCGCCGCCGGCGGCCCGGCCGATAAGGCCGGCGTAAAGCCCGGCGACAAGCTTTTGCGTTGCATCGTAACGCCGCCCGACGTCGCAGGCACGCCTGCCGAACTCAAGAAGCCCGCGACGATCGAATTCGCGAAGAACGAAGCCGACCCCTTCAATTGGCCATTCGTCGCGCTGGGCGTGCTGCAATCGCGTCCGGCCGACACCAAGGTCAAGCTGGAGTTCGAAGGGGGCAAGACCGTCGAGCTTACGCCGATCGAATCGCCGGACTTCTACAATTCGGATCGCGGCCTGCGATTCGACATCATGACGTTTGAACGCAAGGCCCAAGATCTGCAACAAGCCTTTCAATATGCTTGGACCGATACGCGTGACTCGCTCACGCAGGTCTACAGCTTCTTGCGGGCCTTGTTCAACGGGCAGATTCCACCCTCGAACGTCGGCGGCATCATCACCATCGCCGATCAGGCGGGGGCGTCGGCCGGCGCGGGGTTCCCGAAATTGCTGCTCTTCTTGATGATGCTGAGCTGCAATCTGGCCGTGATCAACTTCCTGCCGTTCCCCGTGCTCGACGGCGGCCACATGGTGTTCCTCCTGTACGAAGGAATTTTCCGCAAGCCGCCGCCGGAAAAGCTGCACGGTTACCTGACGACGCTCGGCTTCTTCTGCTTGCTCGGCCTGATGCTCTTCGCGCTGGGTAACGACGTCATGCGCCTTTCCAAGTAACGCGAGAGTCGACTGAACTAGCCCCGACGCGCAAGCGAAGGGGCTAGGACAAACCGTTCCGTGTTGCCGTGCCTCTGTGGTGAAATAATCGGAATGTCCCCTCGCTTGCGCGTCGGGGCTGGTGCGTGATGACCGCCGCTCAGTCCGCTTTTAACACTCGGCACACTGCGTTTCTCTTCGACGCCGTCGGCACGCTCATTCATCCCGAGCCAAGCGTGGCCGCGGCCTATCATGCCGCCGGCCTGCGACACGGCTCCCGGCTCGCGCTCGACGAGGTCGATCGCCGTTTCCGCCGTGCGTTCGCGGCCGAAGAAGCGCTCGACGCCGCCACGGGCGGATTGCGAACCGACGAAGCCCGCGAGCGACGGCGCTGGCAAGCGATCGTCGCCGTGACGTTCGACGACGTTTCCGCCGAGCGACAAGCCGGACTCTTTGCGGAGCTTTGGGAGCACTTCGCGCGGCCCTCGTCGTGGCGAGCGTTTGACGATGCACCGATTGTGATCGACGCTCTGTTGCGCGGCGGGGCCGTGGTCGCGGTCGGCTCGAACTTTGACGCTCGGCTCCGGCCGATCGTCGCCGAACTGCTACCGAAGGTTCCCGCCGACAACGTATTCGCGTCGTCGCTCGTCGGGTATCGCAAACCGGCGGCCGAATTCTTCGACGCCTGCCTCGCACGGCTCGGACTTGCGTCGCGCGAGCAATTGCTGATCGTCGGCGACGACGCGGAGAACGATTTCTTCGGACCGCGGAAACTCGGCTACCCCGCCCTGCTCCTCGACCGCCGCGATCGAGCGACCGACGTGACCGAACGAATCACGTCGCTCACGGAACTCGTCGAGTCGACGTAAGTGCCGATTCGCGTGCGCGAGTTACGTCGTCGGTTATGGGCGCAGTGCGCCCATAACGCAATCTAAGGCGCACCCCTTGTGGGTTTGGCACATGTGCGCCCATAAGTCCGAGTTATGGCGCACCTCTAGGCCGCCGCAGTCGACGTAAGTCCGGAAACGTTTGCGCGACTTACGTCGATTTCAGGAATCCGAAAACGCCGCCGCAAAGACTCCGCTCGCTCCTGCTCTCGGCTCGCCGTCCGCGTCGATCATTCCGCCGAATTGCCAAAGAACCAACCCCGTATTTTTCACTTTTGCGGGATCGATTCAAACTCATTTTCGGCCGGCCAAAAGTTGCCTTGATTTCGTCCGCGGCGACCGAACGACAAGCACCGGGCGCAAACCGCTATTTGCCGGCGTATCCGGTCGGCGACGGCGGCGCGGCGCCGCGGGCTTCGGCGAGCGCTTGCTTCACGGCGGCGACGAGCATCCAAGACGGCTCGCCGATGCAGAGGAAATTGAAGCCTCGCTCGACGAGGCTCTTGGCGTCGCCGATCATCCACATCGGTTTGCCGGCGTCGGCGGCCGTCTGCTTGAGTTGTCCCAGAGCCGCGAGCAGTTTCGGATCGTCCATCACGCCGCACACGCCGAGTTCGGCCGAAAGATCGTAAGGCCCGACGGCGAGCGCCGACGTCACTTCGTGCCCCGCGATCGCCCCGCGATTTTCCAGGCCGAGACGCGTTTCAATCTGCGGCAGGACGAGGAAGTGATCTTCGACCGTCTCTTTCCACGCCGGATAGCGATAGTTTTCCACCCACCGGTTGCCGACGCCGCCGGGACGCCGTCGTCCGCGCGGCGGCATGTGGATCGCATCGCGGACCACGTCGAGCTCCGCGGCCGTTTCCACGCTCGCAAGTAAGAAGCCGCAGCAGCCGAGGTCGATCGCCAAACGCAGGTTGGCGTAGTCGTTGGCCCGCGGCCGAATGAACACCGGAAAGTTCAGCCGTCGCCCGGTCGTGCAGACTTCGGAGACCAACTCCGGACCGTGCGGGCCGTGCTCCATGTCGACGATCAAGTAGTCGAGCCCCGCACGTTGCGAGAGTTCGACGAGATCGGTCCACACGTGATCGGTCGCGAGCAACCCGGTGACCAATTCGCCCCGTTTCACCCGTTCCAAAAGCTCTTTCGCCGGCCGCATTCGTTAATCCTTTTCACCACGGAGATACGGACGATGGGAACCGCAGATGGATGCAGATAAACAACGGACGCAGATAGACGCAGATGCGGAAGGAGCGGGCTTGCGAGTGCTATCTGCGTGCATCCGCGTTCATCTGCGGTTCCTTCATTATCCATTCATCCGTGATTCAATCTATTCTGCGTCCGCTGCTTCCAAGAGTTTCAGCAGCGGCCGATAGGCGTATTCGTTCATCACGGCGATGTAGCCCCGATCGGTCGGCGTACGGGCGACGGCGGCCATCGCGTTGCAGCAGTTGGTGACCGAATCGATCGCCTTTTCGAGCTCGGCGATTTGCGCGTCCTTGTCTCCCTTGCGCTTGGCCAAGCCGGCGCGGCGGACCGCTTCGCAGGCGTTCACGTACTCCACCGCGAACTCAAATCGTCGCGCGTAGTAGAGCGTGAAGGCCCGGCCTCCTTCGCGAGCTCGTGTGTTCGCACGGTACATCTCGTTCATCGCGTTGAGGTAATGCGTGCGGGCTGCTTTCCACCAGCCGGGAGGCGGCTCGTCGATTTCAAAGTGCCGCAGCAGCATCTTCGGCCCGAGCAGGCCGAATTGATCGTCGCCCCGGTTCACGGCGAGCGTGGCTCGATCGTATTCCGCAAAGGCTCGTTGCACGCGCTCGCCGACTTCCTCGCCGCAAACCGGATCTAAAATCTCCGGGCAAATCGTGGTGTGCGCGAAACGTTCGTCGACGTCGAGCCGGCTATTGGCGACGAGATAATAGTCGGTGTGTATCGCGGACAGCACGTCGTCGAAGGAAGCGAAGACGCTCGACGCGTCGACGACCTCGATCCCCAGTCGCTTCCCCTCTTCACGAACGGTCGTCAACAGTTTTGTTCCCGCCGCAACACGCGCGGCTTCCGAAGTGGCCGCCGACAGATCGGCATTGTCGAATGTCTTGGCGCCTTTGAAGGCGGCTCGCCCCATCGTGTCGGACGTGATGGCGATCGGCATCCCGGCCATGTTGCCGCCGAGGTTGACCGGCGGCGGACCGAGGACGACGCGGCGATAGCGCAGCTTGGCCAATTGATGCAGCAGAGTTTGCCAATCGTCGGCCGACCAAGGGGCGTAGTCGAGCGGCGACTTGAGACCGGCGTAATGCACGAGCTCGCGCTTCTGCGGCGGACGGCCGACGGCGTCGATTTCCAGTTTGTCGAGCGCCGGAGGTTCGGCCGGGTACAAATCGCCGAACGTGAAATACCGCACGCCGAGTCGCCAGCCGAGTTCGTATGCGGCGTGCGGCACCGCCTCGGGCGCGGCGGCCGTGACGGCGACGATCGTGCGATTGCCGTCACGATAGGTCTTCACCGCAAAGTCTTGCTGCACGACCGCCGGCAAGTTGAGCTTGAGTTGGCCGAACGCCGGATTCGAGGCTTGCGTGCCGACGACGACCAGCGGCCCGTCGCCGGCGGGAACCGACGTACTGATCGGCGCTTCGGCTTCGTACAGCTTTTTGAGGATCGCGGCCGTTTCTTCGGCGGCGAGTTTCTCCAGCGGCGCAGCGCCGGCGCCGACGACGATATCGATCTTCGGCCCGGCGGCGCGCGCCGAATCGGCGCAGGCGGCGTAGACGAGCGCGGCAAATGTCACCGCGGCAAAGTGGAACGCCGCGACGTAGCCCGATTTCATGGCGTCACTTTTCCTGAATGCAGACGAGCGTGTTTTTCGTGCGCACAAAAATGCGTCCCGCCGAAATGGCCGGCGTGGCGATGATCGAATCGCCGAGATCGTTTCGAGCCAGCACGTCGAGTTCCGGGCCGGCTTTTAAGACGATCACGGAGCCCGGCTCGGCCGTGACGAAGATTTTGCCGTCGCCTGCGACCGGCGAGGCGTAATAGTCGCCGAAGGTGCCGAGCCGCTTGAGTTCCCAATGTTTCTCGCCGGCCTTGGCGCTGAAGCTGCTGGAGATGCCCCCCTTCTTCACGACGAAGAGTTGATCGCCGAAGACCACGGGAGACGAAAGGTTCGACGGGCTTTTGTTCTTCACGTTCCAAAGCACGTGTGTTTTCGTCACGTCGCCGGAGCCGCCGCCGCGCACGGCCTGAATCGTCGTGCCGCCGCCGACCATGTTGTCGGGCGATTGAAACGCCGTGTCGAGTTCCGCTTCGCGGAGGACGCCGTCGCCGTCTTTGTCCGATTGTTTGAAGCGTTCGGTGAATTCTTTCGGTACTTCGGCCAGCGTGAGTTCGCCGTTTTGATTCGTGTCGAGCCATTCCAGCAGCGCGAATTTCAACGTGCGGGTTTCGTCGCCGTAGCTCTGCACGGAAATATAGATGATGTCGTCGCGCACGACCGGCGAGGTCATCACGGTGCGCGGCATCGTGTTGCAGGTCCAGAGTTCTTTGCCGGTGGCCGGATCGTAACCTTTCAACTTGCCCGAACCGGCGAGCACCAGATCGGTCCGACCTCCCGCGGTGCAGAGCACGGGTACGGCGTAGCCGGCCAGCATGTCGGGCCGCGCCGCTTGCCATTTGACCGCGCCCGTGTCGGCGTCGACGGCGAACAACGTCGGCGCGAGATCGTCGTCTTGGCAGAAGTAGACCGTGTTTTGATAGACGATCGGCGACATCGCCGCACCCCAATCCATGAGGTACGCCGGTTTGGGAAGCGCGAACTTCCAATCGACGCGGCCCGTCTCCAGGTCGAGAGCGACGAGGCCGAGGGTGCTGAAATGCGCGTACACGCGTTTGCCGTCGCTGCAGGGAGTCGACGAAGCGTGGCTGTTCGGCGGCGTGATCCGCGGCAGCTTTCCGGTCGGTAGATCGGCGCGCCATAGTTCCTTGCCGGAGGCCGTGTCGTAAGCGAGCACGCTGAACGTTTCGTCGCCGCTCATCGCCGTCGTAATGCAGCGATCGCCGACGACGATCGGGCAGCAGATGCCGTCGCCGAGCTTGACGCTCCACGCGATGTTCTTGCCGTCTTCTGTGGAGAACTCGGTGGGCAGCGAATGGGTTTCGGTCGAAACGCTTGAAGCGTTGGGGCCGCGGAATTGGGGCCAATCGTCGGCGCGAGCGCCACGGAAGATAGCAGGGCCGAGAGGCACAGGCCCGCGCAGCAGATTCGCATGTCGACGTCTCCGGACTCGTTCGTCGTCTGCTCGATCACGACGCAGAAGAACTTGCGGCGCATGATAAGCCGCCGAAGAGCGCGAAGCAACGCGATGAGCGGTTATACAGAATCGGCGTTGCGCGTTAGGCTCCGCTTGGCTTCAGCGATTGCGGCGCACGCCGGCGACGAGATCGGCGGCGATGTCGTAAAACAGCGCCTGAATTTGTCGCCGAGTTTGCCCAAGCCGACGCGAGGCAGCGCCGCATGGCCCGCAGTTGTTCGTAGCGAGTGAAGGTCATGCGGCCGTCGCAATGGGCGAGGCTCATCGCATGATTGGCCTCGGAGAGATAGGCCCACGCGTAACCGAAGCTGACGTACTTGCCGCGCAGCACGCCGACGGGGACATCGTCGCTGCCGTACATCACGCGATTGGGGGCGACGTTTGACAACAACGCGTCGATCGCATCGGTCTCGCAGACGCTGGAGACGTCGTACCAAATGTTCGGCAGCTTGCGCAGCACCGGCGCCGCGCTCGATCGCCCAGTGCGAATAGCTGCGGGCGCAGTGAGCCAGGATCCAGCGCACGTTCGGGTATCTGTTTGAGAGGTCTTCCAAGTCGCGCAGGTTCTCCGCGTCGGCGACGGCGTCGCGCTTCGAGATGTGCATCATCACGATCAGGCCGCGGCGATCGGCGATCTTCAAGAAGCGCTCGGGTAAGAAATCGGTCATGCGGCATTCGGCGGCGTCGCCGGTGACGGAGTAGAACCGATACGGCTTGAAGCCGAGATGCTGATGCCGGTCGAGTTCGGCTTCCGCTTCGTCGTCGCTCATCCGCGGATGCACGAGCATCAGCGAAGCCGACGCCGGATCTTTCGCGCTTCTCGCGCCACCCACTCGTTCGACGCGGCGAAATCGCACGGATACGGAAAGGGAAACGGGAACGACAGCCGGCTGACTTCGCGACCCGGCATCAACGCCGAATCAACGCTCTGCGCCAGCTCGTACGGCACGTCGACCCAGTCGTCACCGACGAATTTCTTGTACGGGCCGGCGTTGCGCCGGGGATCGAGGTTGAACGCGAAACGGTAGAGGTGCGTGTGGACGTCGAATACGCGCTGCGGCACGTATTCGTCGAGTTCCTCGGCCCAGATGCGGCGATCGACGTCGTTGAGTTCGAGCGATTTCATCGTGGCGTTCCGCGGAACAGTCATCGACGCAAACGGAACGCCGCGGAGGGCGTTCCCTACAGCGCTACCTGACCAAGCGTTGAAACGGTTCGTCCTGCAATTTGCTCTCAATCAGCGCCGGGAGCGAGCTTTCGTCGAGCCCGCGCTTCATCAAGGTGAAGGTCTCGCGGGCTGCGGCGGCCGTTTGTTCAATTTCGGCGTCGCCTTGGGCGCCGTTGAGATAGAACGACGCATAGCCGTGGCAGCCGCGCTTGGCCATCTCCTGGATGTAGAGCGTGGTGAGCAGCTTGCGCGTCGGCGGCGTCTTTGCCGGGAAGTTGCAGGTGCGGGTGAACGGCCAAGCCCTCACAGTGAATATCCAGCCCGACGTCGGCCGCCGTTTGATTGAGCCGAGCTTGCAGACGAGCGCCGAAGTCTTGCAAATACTCGGCCGTGCGACGGCGGCGCAGTTCGCGAATGGTCGTCAGCGTGGCGACGAGCCCGATGGCGTCGCTCCAGTAAGTGCTGGAGATGAACATCCGCGCGGCGGGCTCCATCACGTCTCGCCGGCCGACGACCATGCCCATCGGGTACCCGTTGGAGACGCTCTTGGCGAGCACGGCCATGTCCGGCACGACGCCGACGAACCCTTGCGCAGCATTTCCATTCCGAAGCGGAAGCCGGCGGAGACTTCGTCAAAGATCAGCACGGCGCCGTGATCGCGGCAGAGTTTCTGCACGCCGGCGAGGTACCCGTCAGGCGGCAATTGCGAGCGGAGCGGCTCCATGATGACGCAGGCGACTTCGCCGCGGTGACGATCAAACGTTTCGCCGAGCGACGCCAGATCGCCGTAGGCGAAGGGAATCGACGTGCCGGCCAAACCTCGCGGTACGCCGATCGGTTCGATGCCGGGCAGCAGGTGAGCGTCGAGCGAGGCCGAGGCGTCGAGGTTCGCCGCGAGATACCAATCGTGCCAACCGTGGTAGCCGCAGAAGAGCACTTTGTCGCGACCGGTCACGCCCCGCGCAATTCGCACGGCCACGGCGCAGGCCTCGCCGCCGCATTTCGTGTAGCGAACCATTTCGGCGCACGGGATCGTACGCACGAGCTCTTCCGCCAGTTCCAATTCCAGTTCGGAACTGATCGAAAAATTGACGCCGCGGCCGATCTGCTCGCGCACGGCGTCGTCGACCACGGGGTCGCAATAGCCGAGGATGATGGCCGCGATGCCGCTGGCCCAGTCGATGTATTCATTGCCGTCGACGTCCCAGATTCTCGCCCCTTTGCCGCGCACCGCATACACGGGGCTCGTCCCTTCGGCAAAACGGGAAGGACGCCGGCTGACGAGCTGCGTGCCGCCGGGGATGAGCTGCTTGGCACGATCGTAGAGTTCGGTAGAGCGGCGAACGCGAGACATGGAGTGAACGGGGAGGGATGAGTAGGGAGGAGGAACGACGATGCGACGTTTCTACTTCTTCGTCACGTACGCGAAGTACGCGCCGCAGAGTTGTTTGCCGTCGGCGTCGTAGAACCAGGACTGCATCGTGGTTTTTCCGGCGACAAGTTTGGTACGGAAAGTGATCGATTTGTCGTCGGCTTTCACCGGTTGCGATTCGTCGAAGCTCGCGCCGATTTGCAGGCGGGCAGACACGATCGGCGGCGCCATGCCCGCGGCCAACGGCTTGCCGACCTTCGCCTGAAACGGCGGAACGCCGCCGG
>JASGKB010000005.1:0-25226 GCA_049840675.1 Pirellulales bacterium | reverse complement strand
TTGCGTACCTTGACTTTTCAGTTACGTATTGCTAAGGTTAATAGGGAAACACGATAGAATCCGAACAGCACCTCGGAACTTCCCCAAACGCACTTCCGTCGCGGCATCTTCGCCGGCGTAAAAGCGTTTCAATTCGCGGTGGAGGGAGATTTCCATATCCGGAAGTGAGGAGTGATGAGCGGCGAGCGGGGAACTTATGAAGCCGAGGGGCGAAGGGAATTATTTACTCCACCCGCTCCGCATTCCCCACTTACTTCGGCGGTTCAATCCCAAAATCTTTGATCGTAAATAGGCTCTTGCACCAGTAGCCTTTGGCGGCGAACGCTTCGCGGCCCCCTTCCATACGATCGACAATCGCAATGACTCCGCGAACCTTGAGGCCGTAGGCGAGTGCACGTTCGATGGCCTGTAGCGACGAACCGCCCGTGGTCACGACGTCTTCGACGATCACGACGTCTTCACCTGCCTCGACGGGGCCTTCGATGTATTTGTTGGCCGTCGCACCGTGGTCTTTCACTTCTTTTCGAACAAGGAATCCCTTGAGCGGCACGTTCTCATAGCCGGCCACGGTGACGACCGCGGCGGTGATTGGATCAGCGCCGATCGACATTCCGCCGACGGCCTTGGGAAGCGGCGAGTCCTTCCGCAAGAGATCTAATATGCCTTCGCCGATGAGCTTCGAGCCCTGGGCGTCGAGCGTCACCTGTTTGCAATTCAAGAAGTACGACGACTTTCTTTCCGGAAGCGAGCGTGAAATCGCCGCGTTTGAGAAGAGGCTTTCGATTCGATCAAAGCTTTCAACGTGTCGGTTGATACATGACGGAGGAGACTTTCGGTTTGAGGTTCACGGTTCAGAGTTGCTCGCGATGCCGCTACTCTATCGCTCTCGCTCCGAATTGAACACCCGCCGCCGCGAGGCGTTTTCTACCGATTGTCGGCCGCCTACTCTTACGGCCGAATCATCACTCCTCGAGCCCACGCTGAGAATGTCGTAGACGTCTTCACTGTCGCGAGGGCTGAGAACCGTTCAAATAACCCCTGGCGTAGCCGCTCGCGATGGCCGTCGGATCGTTCGTGCCGTGAATTCCTTGGCGGTTGCCGAGATCGAGCCAGCGTTCGCCGAGCGGGTTTCGCGGATCGTCTGCGGCGATCATGCCATCGGCCGCTTGGAAGGTCGGGTTCATGAGCTTGGCCTGCACCGTGTAGTTACCGTCTGGCAACGTCAGGTCGCGGCCGAAGCCGATCGGAAAGCTCCCAGCATACAAGCCGTCGCCGACGAAGAGCGTTAGCGAACGCCGACTTTTATCGACGAGCGCCATCGAACGGGCCTTTGATTACTTTGAGTTGCGTGCCGGCCGGCAGATAGAGCGGGTCGGCGATGCCGTTAATCTTGACGAGCAGTTCCAGCGGCACTTGATACCGATCGGCCACGGCCTGCAAGGTTTCACCTTGCGCCACGGTATGCGGCGGCTCCAGTAAATGCTCGCGCGAGTACACGACCATGCCCGCCAGTTGATCCAGCGTTTCTTGCACGCGGCGGCGTTCGTCTTCCGAAAGTTGCGAACTGTCGAACCACTGGCTGAGTTCTTCATGCACTTCGGCGAACTTGCTTTGGTTCAAATAGGCCTGCACCTTTTCCATGCTTGGAATCAGTGAAGCCGACGGCGCCGTACCTCCCGGCGAAGGTTGCGCGGTCGTCGCAGGAGAAACGGCGCCGCCCGAGGCCGGCGGAAAGCTCACGCTGCCGGTTCCGGCGGAAGCGACCGCGTTGGGCATCGAGAGCGAATTCGAAGCCGGAGTCTGTGCCGACGCCGCAGCTGTCGTAGCGGCGTTGGGCTGCACGAGGTGCGGTACCGGCGTCAAGCTGCCGGCCGACGTGGCCGAAGCCGGTGCGACGCCGGATGAAACGCCCGTCGTCGCCAAACCTGATCCGCCGGCCGGAGTGGCGGGCGACATCGGTTGTGCGCCGTAGGCGTCGAGCGGTCCAGGGGGAACGTTCGTCGACGGATATCGATCGGGAACCGACGACGCGGCCACAGGACGAACGCTTGTGATTGAAGCGCCCGTCGGTCCGCCGGGCGTGATGCTCGCGGCGCCGCTACGATCGCCGGCCGAATACTTAGGCTGCGACGGCGAACTCAGCGAAGAAGCTGCGCGTCCGGAACTCGCTAAGCTCGGAACGTCGCCGAGGCCGGGCAGTTGTACGTCGGGCGGGCTGCTCGATTGTTCGACGCCCGGCGGCGGATCCGAAGGGGGACTGCTCGTTAACGTGTTGTAGGCTCCGTAGGCCAAAGCCCCCAAAACCGTCAGCACGCAAATCGTTTTGATGAATTGCACGAGCGTCCTCCTTGACGTCCCAGCGCTGGAGCGCTCCCTGCGCTCGCAGTTTTCGGCCACGGCAAAATAGGCGCGCAGCGATTCCGCACTGCGACGACGTTTGCCGGCCGGAATCATAGCGAGGCCGCCAAGATCGGACTACGGCAGTCGTTTGCCGGCATGCCGGCATCGTGGCGCGCTACGAATTCTCGTTTGCCGGCGTCGGACGAGCGGCCCCGAGATCCTTCGCTTGCCGAAGTTTGGCGCGAATGGCCTCAAGCCGGTGCGCAACTCGGCCTCAAATCCGCGCGGAACGGGATGGTAATACGTTTTATCGACGCCCAGATAGTCTTGTGCGGCGACGCCCCCTTCGGCGTCGTGAGCATATTCATACCCGTCGCCGTGCCCGAGCCGTTGGGCGCCGCCGTAGTGCCGGTCGCGCAGATGGACCGGAACCGGTAGGAGCCGGCCTTCGACGACGTCGGCTCGCGCCGCGCCGATCGCCAGCGTCGCCGCATTCGACTTCGGCGCAGCACGCTAGATACGTCACGGCTTGAGCGAGCGGCAATTGGCATTCGGGCAGCCCGACGAACTCGCAAGCCTGCATGGCGGCGATGGCGATCGGCAGAGCCTGCGGATCGGCATTGCCGATGTCTTCGCTCGCTGCAATGACGATGCGACGCGCCAAGAATCGCACCTCCTCGCCCGCCTCGAGCATGCGAGCCAGCCAATAAACCGCCGCGTCGGGGTCGCTGCCGCGAATGCTCTTAATGAGTGCGCTGGCGGCGTCGTAGTGCCCGTCGCCTGAGCGATCGTATTCAATCGCCTTCTTCTGGATCGATTCTTCCGCCAACGCTTTCGTGAACTCGCACGTCCGCTCTTGGCACGACAGCACGCCGACTTCCAAGGCCGACAAAGCTCGCCGCGCGTCGCCGTCGCAGACCTCGGCCAGAAAATCGACGGCATCATCGTGCAACCGCACGTCGTAGCGACCGAGCCCTCGCGATTCGTCGGCCGCGGCGCGACGAAGCAAGGCCTTGATGTCATCGCGCAATAGCGGCTTGAACTCGAAGATTCGGCTGCGACTGACCAAAGCACTGTTGAGTGCGAAAAACGGATTCTGCGTCGTCGCCCCCACCAACACGATGCCGCCGTCTTCCACGTCGGGCAGCAGCACGTCTTGCTGGGCTTTGTTGAAGCGGTGGATTTCGTCGACAAAGAGTAGCGTCCGCTGGCCGCCTGACGACAATCGGTCGCGGGCGGCGTCGAGCAACTCTCGCAGTTCCTTCACTCCCGCTGCAACCGCGTTCACCTGCTGAAACCGACACTTCGTCTCGCCGGCCAAAAGTTGGGCCAACGTTGTTTTGCCGGTGCCGGGCGGACCGTAAAAGATGACCGACCCCAGGCGGTCGGCGGCGATCAATCGTCGGAGCAGTTTGCCTTCGGCAAGAAAATGCTTTTGCCCGACGAACTCGGCCAGCGTTCGCGGTCGCATCCGCGCAGCCAACGGCTGCGCCTTCTGACGCTGCGCCGCCTCGGCTTCGGCAAATAACGACATGTCATCCGCGGCACGTTTGGCACTCATGCCGGAATTGTACCGAGATAGGAAGCACTCTTGTAGGGAACGCCATGGAACGCGCTTCCTATAACGCTCGGCGTACGCATCTCTAATCCAAAATCACTTGACTTCGCCTCGCCGTGACGTGAAACAAATGGTCCCGGCCGAACTCTCTCACCCGCGCTCGATCTCCGTCATGTTGCGATCCCTCTCATTCTTCGGACTGCTCCTTGCTTATACGCTCCATGCTTTCGCGGCCGAAATTGTCGCACCGGCGGCGGCCGTCACGTGTCTCGGCCGTTACAAACAGCATCTGCAAGGCGTTTGTCGTGACGATGCCGACAATCTCTACTGGTGCTTTACCTCGGCCTTAGTGAAGACCGACGCCGCCGGATCAAAACTCAAAGAGATTCCCGTCGGAGATCATCACGGCGATTTGTGTCATCATGCCGGCCAAATCTATGTCGCCGTCAATTTCGGTAAGTTCAACCGTCCGGCCGGCGAAGCTGATTCGTGGGTGTATATCTACCGGGCCGACGATCTCTCCTTTGTCGCTAAACATGCCGTGCCTGAACTCGTTCACGGAGCCGGCGGAATAGCCGAACGCGATGGTCGCTTCTTTATCGTCGGCGGGCTGCCGCCTGACACAGACGAGAACTACGTCTACGAGTACGACGCCGCTTTCAAGTTTGTGAAACGTCACACGCTGAAATGCGGCTACACGCTCATGGGTATTCAAACGGCAAACTTCGCCGACGGCCGCTGGTGGTTCGGTTGCTACGGCGACCCGAAGATTCTGCTCACCGCCGCGGCCGACTTTTCCGACATCCGCCGCTTCGAACAAGAGGCCTCGCTCGGTCTGGTGCCGCTCGGCGACGGCCGATTTCTCGTAGCCCGTGGTTCCAAGAACCAGGAAGGCCACGGCGCGAAGCTCGTCCCTGCAACCGGCGACAAAGAACGCGGCTTAATCGCCCAGTAGGATCGGAACGCTCTCCGTAGCGCTTCGTCAGGCCTGTGCCAACGCCCGTTGTAGCGGGCATTGCACGGCCGTCACTTCATCGCCGCGGCGGTAACGTTCCAACAATCGCCGCGACTCGGCAGCGAGCATCCGCCGAACTTCGCGTCGTTTTCCCTTCACTCGCGGAATCTTGAGATTGTCGTAAGCCGTCGTCTGGTGGCGCATCCAGGCGATGACGGCCAACTCGGCCCGCTTCTCGACCGGAATTCGTTGCGTTCGCGCAACCGTCCCGCTGCCGACCGGCGTGGCGTGCGCGGCGACGATTTTTGACAATCGCCGGCCGAGCGGAGCGTGCGGAGTCGCAAAATCTAAGAAGCGTTCGATCGCCGCTTCGAACTCGGCCACATACTCGGTTTGGTCCCGGTCGCGTCGTTGCGCGGCGCTCGCTTGCTTTTTGGCATAGGCTTCCGTGGAACGTTCGGCGACTAGCTCGGTTTTAATCTTCTCGATACGCGTGCGGTCGGCCCAGACTCCGCGGGAGAAAAGTTTGCCGCGCCGGCGTTCTTGCACCGTCCATGCCGGTCCCGACGATTTGACGCGCCGCGTCAGGCCGGCATCACCCGGCGGCACGAGCACCCAACCGGCCGGTACTTCGAGCAGTCGCCCGTCGGCGGTACGTACTACGCGTTCGCTCGGTCCGGGCGCGGCGACGAGCGATGGTTGCGTAGCGGGCTGTTTTGACGGAGTCATCCGTGAACTCACAATTCGACCGAGGCGATAAAATTTGGGAAGAGAATTATGAAGCACTGTGAAGCTTCGAACAACCGGACCTCGTAAGGCTCACAAAGACTCTTCGATCGCCCTCGGCGCGAGTTCTTTCGTACAGAATTTGCAGCACGCCGAAAGAGTGCCAAAATGATTCGCAACACAAAGGGAGTACTAGTCATGCCCTACATGCCTGAACCGACGGCCGAACCGTCTAAAGAAGAAGTCGAAAAGATGCCGGGCCTTGTGCTCTTGGAGTTCGGCGCGACATGGTGCCCGCATTGTCAGGCCGCTCAGTCGATGCTCAAGGCCGAACTTGGGAAGCGTGCAAACGTCAAACACCTAAAGATTGAAGACGGCCGCGGCCGCCCGCTCGGCCGCAACTATCGAGTGAAACTCTGGCCGAATTTGGTCTTCCTGCGCGACGGTCAGGTTCTCTCGCAACTGGCTCGCCCGAGCGATGCCGAACTGCAGGAAACGTTTAAGCAGTTCGATGCTACGGAGTGAGCAAAGCGTTGAGTGGCTTGCCGTCGGATTGGAAACTGCTGAGATCCAGCAATCGCGCGACCGTTGGTGCGACGTCGATGTTCTCCGCTTCGGCCGTTTGCGAGCCGGCAAGAATGCCTCGGCCGGCGATCACGCACACGGCGTTCATTTGCGCATCTCGCGCCATGAGGCCGTGCGAGCCGAGCGAAGATTTTACTTTCTCCGACGGTTCGACCCACGCCTCGCCCGCCGCGTCGGCATTCACGGCGTAACCCGGTCTGCACACCAGCACGAGATCGGGAGCTTGGGAATATTCACGAGGATGCGGAAGCCCGTGCTCGTGATACTGCGACGGTTCTAGTACTTCCGCCACCCCTTCCCGGCCCGTAAAGAGCGCCTTCACCCGTTGTCGATCCGCCTCGACCGCGCCGGGATCGTTGCAATAGATCAGGCCCGTGCCCCCCTCGGGAAACACGTTAATCCGAGCTTCGGTCACTTTTCCCGCTTCGAACGTCAGCAGGCCTTCTTGTCGCAACAGGCGGTTCGGGCAGATCGCATTCGGCGTCAGCGCAAAGCCGTGGTCTGCGACGATGAACAGCGTCGTTGCTTTGCGAGTGCCGGCCTCGTCGAGAGCCGCCAACACTCGGCCGACGAGCAGATCAGCCAAGGCGTTGGCCGTGTAGCCGGGCTGCGATCGCGGACCTTCGGCGTGATGCGTGGCGTCGACGTTTAAAAGATGCAGCAAGAGCAGGTTCGGTTTCTGCGTGCGAATCAGATGACACGCGGCTTCGGTCCACAGAATGTCGCGGCTCGCGTTGCTGTGCGCCGCTTTGAACGAGGCTTCCGTTTCATCGGCCAGCAATCCCGCCGCCACCAACTCTTTACGAAACGCCGGCGTCGTATGCTCGACCGCTTCGGGCACGTCGGGAAAGCTTGCATCGAGCGTCTTCGCGCCGCGTGTGCAGGGCCAGTTGACCTCGGCCGTCGAAAGGCCGGCGGCTTTGGCGGCGTCGTAAATCGTCGCGACGCGCACGAGGTCGGTCTTGTCGCGCCGCGGATCGACCACCACCGGCACGTTGACGCCGCCGCGAACCAGCACGCCGTTGGCGAGCACGCCGTGTTTTTCCGGCCGGACGCCCGTGACCAGCGAAGTATGATTCGGCCAGGTCACGCTCGGGTTCGAAACGTGCATTCCGCCGGCCACGAAGCCGCCGGATTTCGCGAGGCCGCGAATCGTCGCCAGCGGCGCCTTTGGGTCGTCCAGCAAATAACCGGCGAGGCCGTCAATGCTGATGATGACGACGTGTGCGTTTTTGTCGGCGGCGCGAAGCGGCGAATTGAGACAGCAGGCGCAGAGAATCAGCGCGATGATCTTCTTCATTGTACCAAATGCGACTAGGCAAGGACTTTGTCGACGACGTGGCCGTGCACGTCGGTCAGGCGGAAGTTGCGGCCTTGGAAGCGGTAGGTGAGCTTCGTGTGATCCAAGCCGCAGAGGTGCAGGATCGTAGCCTGTAGATCGTGCACGTGGACCTTGTCTTCGACTGCGCCCCAAGCGATTTCGTCGGTCTTGCCGATGACTTGCCCGCCCTTCACGCCGCCGCCGGCCATCCAAATGCTGAAGGCGTACGGGTGGTGATCGCGGCCGGTCACGCGCGAGTTGGCGCCCGTGCGATTTTCTCCCAGCGGCGTCCGGCCGAATTCGCTGTTCCAGACGACGAGCGTGTCTTCCAACAGTCCGCGACGCTTTAAGTCTTTCAACAGCGCGGCGATCGGTTGATCGGCCATCAAGCAATTGTGCTTGAGTTGCGGATCGAGCGAGCTGTGGTGATCCCAAGACGAATGAAAGATGCCGACGACGCGCACGCCGCGCTCGATCATCCGCCGGGCCAGCAAACAATTCCGCGCGAACGGCCCGAACAAGCCGACGCCGCCGAGGTTGCTTTTGATCGGCGGTTCTTTGCGGTCGACGCCGTACATGTCGAGCGTCTCTTGCGTTTCGCCGGAAAGATCGGTGAGTTCCGGGGCCGCATTCTGCATGCGGAACGCGAGCTCGTACGAATTGATGCGGGCTGCGAGTTCGCTATCGCGCATCGACCGCTGATGGATGCGGTTCAGATCGTTGACGGCCGAAATGCCGGCCCGTTGCGCGGCGACGTCGATACCGGCGGGATTGCCGAGGTTCAACACCGGATCGCCCGTGCTACGGAACTGCGTGCCGGAGTAGGTGCTCGGCAAGAACCCGCTCGACCAACTCGCCGAACCGCCGGGAATGCCCCGACCGACGGTGACCAACGACACGAACGCCGGCAAATCGCGCGACTCGCTCCCCAGGCCGTAGCTGAGCCAACTGCCGAGACTCGGCCGGCCGGAAATTGCCGAGCCGGTGTTCATCAGCAACTGCCCGGGCAGGTGATTGAACTGATCGGTATGCATCGAGCGAATGAGACAGATGTCGTCGGCGCAGCCGCCGATATGCGGCAGCAGATCGCTCATCTCCATGCCGCATTGGCCGTAACGATGAAACGTCCGCGGCGTCGCCATAAGCCGGGCCGTTTCTTTCTTGATGAACGCGAACCGGACGTTGGCGAGCATCGAATCGGGGAGCGGCTTGCCGTCGAGCTTGTTCAACTCCGGTTTCGGGTCGAACAAATCCATCTGGCTGGGACCCCCTTCCAGATAGATGTAGATGATCCGCTTCGCCCGCGGCTCGAAGTGCGACGGGCGCGGAATGGTCGGGTCGTGCGACGGCGCGGCTTTCTTCGACGAGCCGGCCGCGTGCACGCCGTCTTGATCCATCAGGCCTGCGAGCGCGAAGGCCCCTGCCCCGCCGAGACCGCTCACCAGAAACCGGCGACGGGCCAGCGCGAGCCGCTCGGCTTCCACAGCTGCCGGATCGAGCGTGGCCGGATCGAACTGCGACGGAAGTTGCGAAGGATCGAACATCGGAGCAGTTACTCGCGGGTCATGAATTCATCGAGGTTCAAAAGCACGCGAGCCGTGGCGATCCAAGCGGCCGTCGTAGCGGCGTCTTCCGGCGGAGCGTTCGACTTCGACGCTGCGGCGTTCTTCGGAATGTGGGCAGGCGCTACCGCCAGCGATGCGGCGGCTGCGGGATCATTTAGATAGCGAGCGACTTCGCCGAGGTAGAAGCTGCGGAGCCGGTCGAGTTCCACGGTTTGCGGATCGCGACCGAGCGTGCGTCGGAAACCTTCAGTCAATCGTTCTTCGACCGTGCGCGAGGAACCTTCGGCCAAACGCTTGCCCAGCGCCTGCGAACATTCCAGAAACACCGGATCGTTCAAGAGCGTCAACGCCTGCAGCGGCGAGTTCGAGCGTTCGCGGCGGTGCAGGCTTGCGTCGAGTCGGGAGCGTCGAACGCCAAGAGCATCGGGTATGGCGTCGCACGGCGAAACACGATGTACATTCCGCGGCGATAAAGATCGGAGCCGGTTGAGACTTCCCATGCGGCATTGCGGCTGATGCTCGCCACATAGTCAGGCTGCGGCGGTCGGATACCGGGACCGCCGAGTCGCACGGTGCAAAAGGCCCGAGGCCGCCAGCGCCGCATCGCGGACATTCTCCGCTTCCACGCGGTATCGCGATTGCCGGGCCACGAGCGTATTGAGCGGATCGCGAGCTTCCAGTTCCGGTCGCATCGCCGACGACTGACGATAGGCGGCCGAAGAAACAACGAGCCGAATCATCTCTTTGCGGCTCCACTTGCGGGCGACCATCTCGGAGGCGAGCCAATCGAGAAGTTCGGGATGCGACGGTGCTTCGCCGCCGGAGCCGAAGTTGTCGACGGTCGAGACGATGCCGCGGCCGAAGAGATGTTGCCAGATGTGATTGACGGTGACGCGGGCCGTGAGCGGATTGACCGGATCGACGAGCCAGCGAGCCAAGTCGAGCCGATCGGCTTGCGCCGCGCGGCTTCAACGGAGGCAATGCCGCGGGCGTTCCGGGGCTTACTTCTTCTCCCTTGCTACGGTAATCGCCGCGCAAGTGAACATACGACACCCGCGGAGTTTTCCGCTTGGCGACGGTCATCACCTTCGACGTCGGCGGAAACGGCTGACGGGCGGCGTGCTTGGCGAAGTCGGCGAGCGCCGTGCGGAACCGTTCGTGCGGATGTTTGGCGGCGGTTTCCAGCAAGGCCGTTTGCTCTTTGGTTCGCTTCTTCGTCTGCGCGGCCAGCGCGGCGAGCCACAGCTTGCGATCGACGGACGGTTTCACATCGCCCGCCGTTTTGTAAGCCGCGTCCAGCGCCGCGGTCAGGCGTTTGTCGTCGGCGTTCCATTCCGCGAGCTTATTTTCGTACCGCTCTTGTTCACCCGGCAACAGGGCAAGCACATCGGAATCGTCAGCGTCGTTAAAGAACGCGAACATCTCGTAAAACTCGCGGTGCGAGATCGGGTCGAACTTGTGCGAGTGACACTCGGCGCAACCGACGGAAAGCCCGAGCCAGCCGATACCGACGGTACTGACGCGGTCGACGATTTCCTTCAGCCGATATTCTTCGAGATCGACGCCGGCTTCGGTGTTGCGAAGCGTGTTGCGCAGGAAGCCGGTCGCCGTTTTCTGCTGGAGCGTTGCGTCCGGAAGGAGGTCGCCGGCAAGTTGCTCGATGGTGAACTCATCGAACGGCAGATCGCGGTTCACGGCCTCGACGACCCAATCGCGGTAACGCCACGCGTACGGACGGAGCGCGTCGCCGAGATAGCCGTCGCTGTCGGCATAGTGGGCGAGGTCGAGCCAATGGCGGCCCCAACGTTCGCCGAAGTGTGGTGAGGCGAGCAAGCGTTCGACGGCCCGTTCGTAAGCCCCCGGCTGGTCGTCGGCGAGAAACTTGGCGACTTCGGCCGGGGTCGGCGGCAGGCCGGTGAGGTCGAACGACAGCCGTCGGAAGAGCGTCGTCGCGTCGGCTTCGGGCGAGGTGGCAAGCTTCGACTTTTCCAAGCGGGCCGCGATGAAATTGTCGATCGGGTTACGCACCCAAGCGGCGTTCTTCACCTGTGGCGGTTTCGGACGCGTCACGGCGCGGAACGACCAGTGATCGTCGTACTTCGCGCCGGCGGCGATCCAGCGACGGAGCGTTTCCGCGTCGTCTGCCGTCAGCGAGTGGCCGCTCGTGGCCGGCGGCATTTTGAGGTCGGCGTCGTCGGTCGTGATGCGGGCAATGAGTTCGCTCGCCTCGGGCTTGCCCGGAACGACGGCGAACATTCCGCTATCCAATTCGGCACAGGCCGCATCGGCCCGATCGAGCCGCAGGCCTGCCTCTCGACTCCCCTGATCAGGACCATGGCAGGCGAAGCAATGTTGCGAAAGCAGCGGACGAACGTCGCGTGTGAAGTCGACGGCCGTCGACTTGGACTCGACGTCGCTCGCTGGAGTTTCCGCTGCGACGGCGAAGTGAGCCCCGAGCGTCCACACCGGTAAACCAACGAAGATCAAGAATCGTCGTAGCATCATGCGCGGCAAACCGACGGTGAAGTCGCGAAGTGAATAGACGGAGCGTAGGCGGAGGCGGGAAACCGAACGAAGGGCGGTTACGTAAGACGAGGATGTTACTTACGTATCGTCCATGAGGCGGGTGGGCATGCAACGGATGGGGCAGGACTTACAGTGTACCAACCGGTGCGTCGCCGCACAGTGCGACAACTCGACCTGTACCGACGGCGCAACCGGTCTCCTTGTGCGCCCCCGCTAGGTGGGTTAGACTCGCGCTAGGTCAATTTCACCGCGATTGGCGGCGTTTTCGGCCGATGTTAGCTCTGCGGCGCTAAGCGGTTGCCGCTTGTCGTCGCATCGTACGTTCGCCTTCCGAGTCGTCGGACTCAGTTTATAAAATGCGCGGCCCTTGCGGGTGCGCCCACGGAAATGCCGGTCGGACAATTGCGCTTCATCGTGCCGGAGCGAAGTCGCTTGTCCGATCGCGCCGCCCAGCAGGCGTATCTCACCGGTTTCGATCCGATTCCGAGCTTTTGCCGGGCTCGCTTTGCGGACAACGGCGATTTGCTGGTGGAGCGCGAAGGTTTCGACTCGGTGAAGTTGAATTTGCCGTATCGCGTCGATGAGCGGGGCGAACCGCTGGTCGCCACCGGAACGCTCGCACAACGTGAGCGACCTTACTTGCTGCCGTTGGAACTGGCTCGCGGCAAACTCAATGTGGTGCGGAACCAAATCGCCGATTGGGAAGCGGCCGGCTTCGAGGCCTCGGCCGAGTTGAAATCGCTGGTGCATTCTGCGACGCATCACCTGACCGACGCCGCCGTACGTCAGCAAGAGCCGCTCGTGGCGGCGCTATTCGCACACGATGCGCTGGCCGACGCGCTGGCGGCCGCCGAGCTCGCGGCGAAAGTCTACTCCGATCAAGCTCTCGCCGTGCGGCACCGAACCGTCGCGAGATTGCCGATCGCCTTTGGGTGCGGATTGGGCGCAAACCGCTGGATCCCGGGCTTGTGAAGCTGACTCAAGCGGTGTGCAACACGGCGATCGTGCCGCTGGTCTGGAAGCAAGTCGTTCCACAAGAAGACGACTACCACTGGGCCGCCTACGGCGATCAGCTCGACTGGTGCCAAGCGCAGGGCATCAATACTTGCGCCGGGCCGTTGGTAAAGTTCGACGATCGCGGCCTGCCGACTTGGCTCAACGCATGGCAAGACGACGTCGATGCGATCGCGGCATTTGCCGCCGAGTACGCTGCTCGGGTCGTTACGCAGTTTCGCGGGCGCGTCTCGTTCTGGAATGCGGCAAGTTTCTCCTATCGCGCACATCAGCTCGGGCTGAAAGACGAAGAGAAGCTGCGCATCATTGCGAGGCTCTTCGATACGATTCGCCGCTGTGATACGGACACGCCGCTCGTCGTTTCGTTCGATCAGCCGTGGGGCGAGTACCTGCGACGCGTACCGTTGGCCTATGCGCCGATTCACATCGCCGATCACCTCGTGCGATCGGGTTTGCCGATCGCAGCGCCTGGGATTGGAGATCGAAGTCGGCTACTCGCCCGACGGTTCCGCACTGCGCGACGGCGTCGAGCTCAGTAAATTGCTCGACACATGGGCCTTGCTTGGCGTACCGCTTTATATATTCCTTGCGGCACCTGCGGCTGAAGGAGACGACGGCAAAGTCGAGTCGAAGACTTCGGTCGTCGAAGGGGCTTGGCCCGGCGGTTGGTCGCCCGAGGCACAAGCTGAATGGGTGAAACGCGTCGTGCCGATGCTGTTGGCCAAACCCTCCGTACAAGGGATCGCCTGGCAGCAATATCGCGATGATGAACTGCACGAATTGCCGCACGCCGGCCTCATCGACGGGCAGGGGCGTTCACGGCCGGTAGCGACGGCGCTGGCCGCACTTCGTAAAGATCACCTGCTCTAAAGTCGCCGTCTTTCACGCGCAGGCATCTGCCGCCCAAATTTCTTTTCATTTCTCGCGGCGAACTTCCCTCGCCGGCGTGGTGGGCAACTTCTTTCGGCGCGTCGTTTGCGTCATTCCGTCGCAGAGACGATCGCTGATCTTGGCAAAGTTCGTCTTTCACCCTCGTCGTAGCGGCAACTCCCATGTCGACTCCCTTGCGAAACGCGCCGCCTTCGCGCGGCAAACTGGCGCTGCGAATCGCGGCACTCGTCATTCTCACGGCAAATATTTTTTATCCCCCGTTGCATCATCTTTTGACGGGAATGCCGACTGAGGTGGAGATCTCGCGGAAGTATGTGACGTTGTTTACCCCGGCCGGATACGCCTTTTCAATTTGGGGGCTCATCTACGCGGCGTTCGTGGCATACGCCGTATACGCTCTCACGCCTTCGCAACGTGCGAACGGAGCGCACGATCATATTGCGCCATCGCTCATTGCTTACAGTTTGCTCGGCATCGCTTGGATCACCGCTTTTCGCGCCGAATGGTTGGTTGCTTCCGTCGCGATAATCATCGGAATGTCGGCCGCAGGCGTCATGATGTACTTGCGGGTCTCGCAAGCGATTGTTCGCGGCGAGCTTTCGCCAGCGTGGCGAATGCCGTTCAGCTTGTATCTCGGTTGGATCAGCGTCGCGACGATTGCCAATATGGCGGTACTTCTCGTGGCTCACGATTGGCGCGGCGGAGCTTGGGGCGAAACGGCCTGGACCGAACTCCTGCTCGGCGTTGCGACGTTGCTCGGCCTGGCCGTCGGGCTGCGCGAACGCGACGTCATCTATCCTGGCGTCATTGCGTGGGCGACTTTGGCGATCTACGTGGCTCGGCGCGGCGACCAGCCCGACGTCGCCGCAGCGGCGTGGTCGACCGGCGTCGTGCTGATCGGTTGGATTGCACTGCTCTTGATTGATCGCTACCTGCCGCACCACCCTAAAAACGCCGGTTCACCGCAGACAAGCGGTGCACCCGGGGTGTTGCCTTCGTAACAGGCGGGCCGCTTGCAAACGCCCGAGTTGCGGCTTCTATTGACGCGACGATCACCCTACGAATCTTCGCGTTTCGGAGTCGCACCCCATGCGAGCGTTTGCCTTACTGCGCCGTTGCTTGTTCATCGGAGTGTTCTCTACCTTCGGCGTGGGCGTTGCGCCGGTTGACGCGGTTCAAGCTGCCGAGCAGCAGCCGATTCCCGGTTTGGGCCCGGTCGGTCCGGTCGTCAAACTGCACGGCGGTTTTCAGTTTACGGAAGGCCCGTCCGCCGACCGCAACGGCAACATTTACTTCTCCGACATTCCGGCCGAGAAGATTTACAAGATCGACCCGACCGGCAAGCTCAGCGTGTTCCGGGAGAAGTCGAACAACGTCAACGGCACGATGGTCAACGCGGCCGGCGAGTTGGTCGGCTGCGAAATGCAGGGGCAAGTCACGGTGATGGGAGCTGAAGGCAAGGTCGTCCGCACGATCGCCGATAAGTACGAAGGCAAACGGTTCAACGCTCCGAACGATTTGGTGATTGATGCCGGCGGCGGCGTGTATTTCACAGACCCGCACTTTCGTGCGCCCACTCCCCTGCCCCAAGGCGTGACCGCGGTGTACTACGCCACGGCCGACGGCAAGGTCACGCGGCTCGTTGATGACCTGAAAGCCCCCAACGGCGTAATTCTCTCGCCTGATGAGAAGACGCTGTATGTCATTCCTTCGGGCCAGGCCGAAATGATGGCCTACGAAGTTCTATCGCCGGGTAAGCTCGGCCCCGGCCGCGTGTTCTGCACGTTGAAGCAGCCCGAAGGTCAAAGCGGGCGCGGCGGCGACGGATTAACCGTTGATAAGAACGGAAATCTTTACATTACCTCGGCTCTTGGGCTGCAAGTGTTCGATCCGGCGGGTAAGGCTTTGGGAATCATCTCCCTGCCCGAGCAGCCGGCAAATTGCACGTTCGGCATCGCTGACCCTCGCACGATTTACGTGACGGCCCGCACGTCGCTCTACGCCATACCGATGGAAATCGCCGGGCATGCGTTTGCTCAAGGCAAGTAAATTCGGCACGGCAGCATCCGGAGAGCGACGGTGGACGTACTGCGCATTGCCATGTGGTCAGGGCCTCGCAATATTTCGACGGCCCTGATGCGCTCTTGGGAAAATCGGCCCGACGCCGTCGTTTGCGACGAGCCGTTCTACGCCTATTACTTGGCGCAGACGAAAGCGCCGCATCCCATGGCGGCGGAGATCATCGCCGCAGGGCCGACGGATTGGCGTGATGTCGTGCGACGATTGACCCGCGACGAGGTGCCGCGTCCCGTCTTCTACCAGAAACAGATGACGCATCATCTTCTGTCGGAGGTCGGCCGTGAGTGGTTGGACGACGTCGTGAATTGCTTCCTCATTCGCAGCCCGGAGGAAGTCATTCGCTCGTATTTGAAGAAAAACTACTCCCCGACGGCCGAGGACATCGGCTTTCCTCAGCAAGCGGCGATCTACGATCACGTGGCCGCCCGCAGTGCGAAGACGCCGATCGTGATCGACGCCCGCGACGTACTTGAGCGGCCTCGCGAAACGTTGGGGCTACTTTGTGACGCGATCGGCGTGCCGATGTACGAAGAGATGCTAAGTTGGCCGCCCGGGTATCGCGCGACCGACGGTATTTGGGCGCCGCATTGGTACGGCGAAGTCGTGGAAACGACCGGATTTGCGCCGCCGCGAAACGAACCGGAGCGCGAAGAAACGTTGTCGGCCGACCTGTTCGACGTGCTTCGCCGCTGCGAAACGATTTACCAACGACTTCGAGCCGTCCGATTGCACTAGGACTTCTGCATGCAACAAAAGTTCTACGAAGCCAACCGCAACTTGATTGTCAACATCAACGGCCGTCTCGTGCATCGTGACGAGGCCGGCATCAGCCCGTTTGATTCGGCCGTGCAAGGAGGCGACGCCGTTTGGGAGGGGCTGCGACTCTACCGAGGTCACATTTTCAAACTGACGGAGCATTTAGATCGGTTGCGCGGCTCGGCCTTGGCGTTGGCGTTTGCCGAGATTCCGTCGCATGAAGCGATCATCGAGCAAATCCGCCGCACGCTGGCCGCCAACCAAATGTTTGACGGCGTCCACATTCGCCTCACGCTGACTCGCGGCGTAAAGATCACGTCCGGCATGGATCCGAGGCTCAATCAATCCGGCCCGACGCTCATCGTGCTGGCCGAACACAAGCCGCCGGTGTACGACAAACACGGCCTACGGTTGGCGACGAGCAGTGTGCGCCGCTTCCCGCCCGATTGTTTGGACCCGAAGATTCACCACAACAATTTGTTGCAATCGATCTTGGCGAAGATCGAAGCCAACGCGGCGGGCGTCGACGACGCGCTGATGCTTGACGTGCGCGGCTTCGTGGCCGAGACCAATGCGACGCACGTCTTCCTTGTTCACCGTGGGGAAGTTCGGACGCCGCACGCCGTCGCGTGCCCGGAAGGCATCACGCGCAGTACGGTGCTCGAACTTTGCCGCACTCACAAGATTCCGGCGGTGGAGACGGACCTTTCACAGGTCGACTTCTACCGGTCCGACGAAATGTTTTGCACCGGCACGATGGGTGAGATTGCGCCGGTCACGGAACTCGACGGTCGACGAATCGGCACGGGCCAAGCGGGCCCGGTCACGCTACGACTTTCCGAACTCTTCGCGGAGCTGACGAGTCGCGAAGGGACGCTCGTGGCGGAGCCGCGGTCGTCTTAGCGGCCCGCCGAAACAATTTCGGCGATACCACGTACTACTTCGTTCGCCCGAAGCAGATCAAGCAGCGATCGTCGCTTTGCGCTCGCTTGCCGACGAAGTTGTTGACATCGTCGAGGATCGCCTTGCCGTAGGTGCTGATCGGCCGTCGCTCTTCGGCCACGAGTTTTTCGAGCCGTTCGAATCCGTAGAGTTCGTTGGCGGCGTTCATCGCCTCGTTGATGCCGTCGGTGTAGATCGTCAGGCATTCGCCCGGCTGGAGCGTGACGGTGCAAGTTTCGAATTGCGCGTTGTCGATCACGCCGAGCGGCAGGCCTTTCTCATCCTCGCCGATCTTCCGCACCTGTCCATCGCGCGTACGCAGGTACGGAGACATGTGCCCGGCGTTAACGACCGTGGCTTCGTGCGTCTTGCAGTCGAGCACGACGGCGACAAGCGTAACAAACCGCGACTCGAAGTCGCCGCGGGCGAACGCGGCATTGAGTTTGTTCACGGCGTCAGCCGGAGAAACGCCGGTCGCCAGCGAATATCGCACGTCCGACGACAGCTTCGCCATGAGCAGCGCGGCAGGCATCCCCTTGCCCGCCACGTCGCCGAGCACCACGGCCAGCCGTTCGCCGGGGAGCTGAACATAGTCGAAATAGTCGCCGCCGATTTGGTTGGCCGCTTCGTAGAAATCGAAGAACTCGTAACCTTCGATCGCCGGCGGGGCGTCGGGCAGGAAGCCCTGCTGCACTTTGTGGGCCAGATCAAGGTCTGCGCTCGAACGCCTGTTTCTTTAATGCGTCACCGTGCAATTGCGCGTTTTCGATCGCGAACGCCGCCTGATATGCGACGCCGGCCAAGACCTCGAGATCGCCGGTTTGGAAACGGCTGCGTTGATCGAGCGTGTCGATTTGGATGACGCCCAGAGCTTCGCCGGCCGTATCAAGCAGCGGTGCGCACATCATAGACCGAATGCGGAAATCGGCGATGCTTTGGCTCCCGTCGAACCGCGTATCGCCCGCGGCGTCGGCAGAGAGAATCGCTTCCTTCGAACTCATCACCTGATTGACGATCGTCCGGCTGATGCGGATCGACTCGGCGTCGTCCCCACGACGATATTTCACGGCTTTCGGGATCAGCGCACCGCTCTCGGGATCACGTAAGACGATAAATCCGCGATCGGCCTGAATAAAAATCTTGAAGAGACTGTCAATGACTTTGCCGAGCACCGCGTTGACGTCGAGCGACGACGCCAAATTGCGCGTAATCTCCAGCAGCGCTTGCAGCTTCAGTTCCGGATTAACCGAAATCTGAAACCCCGAGCGGTTCGCCTGCACGTCAATCGAACCCATAATCGTGCCCGAGGCGCGGGCTCCGATGTCGTCGATGAACGTGGCGCGGGAATTGTCATCGGGCGCGGTGTCGGAAACGGTCGTCGAGCCGTCGCGGCTGGGGCCTGCGGCATGAAATGCGAAGACAATGTCGCACACTTTCACTCGGTCATTCTCTTGCAACCGACGGCGGCCGTGGACGACTTCGCCGTTGACGAACGTTCCGTTGCGGCTCTTGAGATCTTCGACGTAGAACTCGTTGTTCATTCGTACGACGACCGCGTGCTGTCGGCTGACCGCACCGACGTCGAGCACGATGTCGCATTCCGGATGACGACCCAAGATCATGCGTTCGCCGCCGAGCGGGAACACTTGGCCTGGGGTCATGCCTTTGAGAACTTGAAGTACGGCCATCTGCCCTCTGCCCGGCGAAAGCGACGACGCTCGGCCGACGAACCTCAAAAGGCTCTGCGCGGACGACGCCGAGTTGTACGGAACCGAATGGATCGTGCGACGTGCGACATCGCCCCCACAACCGGGCTAAAGGCGACCGGTGCGGTACGAGCGATATCGGGTGCGACGGCTCGATTTTAGGAGGCTGCGGAAGCCCGCGTCAATCGTCGAGTCGCCGGCTTGACGCTTCGCGGCAACCGCTTTAGGCTGAGCCGGTTGCGCTTACGGGCGGTGATTTTCCCCGCACGTAATAAGCGAACGTGCGGTCCTTGATCGGCTCTATAGCTACGGGGCGTGGTGTCGTCAGTGCGTTTCGCACCGAACGTCATGATCGAAATCGCGTTGATGGGATGTTGATGGGATATGGTGTAACGGCAGCACGACTGGCTCTGAACCAGTTAGTCTAGGTTCGAATCCTAGTATCCCAGCTCTTGTCGTCGGTCGCAGCGATACGTCAGCAGTATCGCCCGCCGTGGTCGCCCACTCTGTGGCATTCATTCCGCGACCGTCGGCTCGACCGGTTGAAAGTTCGGGCGCACGAAGATGTGCCCTGCGGCGTCGAGGCGCAATACGCTGACGATCGGCACTCGGCTGCCGTCGTCCTGTTCTTCCCACGTCACGCGTTCGACGAGAAACAGCGTTTGCGGATCGTCGCCGACGTTCTTCAGAGAGATCATGTCGCGAGGGCGAGGGACGCTCGGCCAGAGTCGTTCCGCGACGGCGGCTTTACCGGACTGAAAGATAACGCGTTCCATCGGTGATGGCACTCCCGATGCGTGATTTCCACATTCGTAAGACTTTGAATAAAGTGCCGGGTATTTCCCGGCGGTAAGTCATATCGGCTCGCACCCCTCCACCCACTTTAGGGCTGTTAATTGCGATTCTTGGGGTTGGCGGTAACACGCCATAGCGGAATAGTCTGCGCATGGACGCCGCGAGTTCGGGAAAGAGAGCTCCGTAAAGAAATAAATCGGCGCAGCAAAAAGCCCGCCGCCCGGACAACCTCGGGTGCGCTCCGAAAGTCGAACGGACGGCGGGCTGCGAATCAGTTAGCGATTCGGCAGACGACTAGTAGCGACGATTGCCGCCACCGCCGCCGTAGCCGCGGCCACCGCCGCCGCCGCCGTAACCACCACCGCCGCCACGTTCTTCGCGCGGCTTGGCTTCGTTCACCGTCAACGGCCGGCCGCCGTGTTCGGTGTCGTGCAAGCCCTTGATCGCGTCGGCGGCGGCGTTGTCCGTCTCCATTTCCACGAAGCCGAAGCCTTTGCTACGGCCGGTGTCGCGATCTTGAATGACTTGAGCGCTCTTCACGGCGCCGAACTGTGCGAACAATTGTTCGAGATCGGCATTGGTCGTGCTGTAGCTCAGGTTACCTACGTACAGTCTCTTACCCACGGTACATCCTCAGAAAAATCAATAACGGCGGCCTTTCACCAAAACCGGGCCGCACGGTAGGGGCCGTCATGGCGGCCCGCCAAGTCGAAGGCCGAGAGAAACGTCGGCCGAAGAACTCAGACCGTGAATCGCGCGTTCAGACAACTAACCCCCAAGCGTAACAACTTCCCCCGGCCACGCAACAGAAGTTTGCCGGTTTAGCCGCAGTTAATTCGCCTTTTTACAAGCCGGTTAGCACCCCGTGTCCCAAAACCGGCAGGACCGTTGACGGAGGGGTGCGCAGGCCTGCTTCGCCCCAGCGCAGAACTTTCTTGCCCCGTCTGCGGCCGGGCGTAGGATAACGGCTAGCACGGGCTTGAGGGGCGTATTTGGCATTTGCGTAGGAGACTCGTTATGTCCGAGTTCCTGTTGCCGTCCGTCGTCGTGTCGCTCGGGGTGTTCGCGGTCGCTTTCTTTCTCTTGGGCCGACCCGACGGCCAGACCCGCACCTATCTGCTGTTACTAGGCGTCTTTTGTCTCGGTTACATCACCGGCGCCAACTTTCTGATGGGGCAGGCGGCGCTGTTCGCACTGGCCGTGGCCGTCGTTCGTAGCGGCTCCGAGTCAATTGGCGCTGGTCGTGGAGCGCTGGTCGTGATGACGTTTATCGTGTTGTCGGGGCTGGTGATCAATCGCAACTGGGAGCACCATCACGCGCAATGGCAAGCCGAGCAATTGGCTGAGGCCCGCCAACGTTATCCGCTGGTGTCCGTGGCGGATCGTCTGGCCTATGAAACGAAAAGCCGATCCCCGGTTGCGAGCGAGGTAGCTTCCGAGCCGATCACGCTGGCCGACGAAGTCGAAACCCGACTGGTGCAAGAAGAATCTCTCGGCCGATCCTCGCAAGCTCGACGCGCACTGGAAACGGTTCACCGATCGCAGCCGGAAGGAAACGCGAACTTTGCCTACTCGATCGATTCCGAACTCAGCTTCCTCAGCTACTCACGTTCCGAGCCTGCGCGATCGATCTCGTTGACCGAGTTGCCGCCTAAACGCGGTTGCGAACATCCGGCCCCGACGCCGATCGAAAACGAATACAAGCCGACGCCCGGCGCCACGGACAACACCTTGCCGTTGATTGCGATGAATGATTTCCACCACGATGCGGTGCACGACTTCGTCGATCCGGAAACGCTAGGCTACGTGCAAGATCGCGATCACGTCGCAGGTTTCCAAGCTCACGCGTTTCACTTCGCGAGAGCCTTGGGCAAGTACGGTCCCGGCCCGCAACTCAAGCTTGAACATCTTGATTTGGTAAGCCTGCAGAAGCCGTTGGGACCAAGTGCTTACGTCTCGGCCAATTATCCGAACACGCCCGATTTAAAGACGGCCGATACGCGGCTCTTGGAAGATTTTGAGATGCGGGCTCTTACGCAACTACGAGCAGATAAAGACGTCGTGATCGAGGAAGTCGAAGGCTCTGTGCGAATGCTCGGCGCACTGCGGGCAGGCAATCATTGTACCGGATGCCATAACGTGCGTCGCGGTGAGCTGATCGGAGCCTTGTCGTACGAGTTCCTTCGCGAATCGTCTACTGCCCCCAATCCGCTCATAGCGCAGCAGCAATAACGTGCTTCGCCGGCAGTGACGTTTTCAAGCGGCGAAGTTATCCCGATGTTCACCGTCGGCAATCACGCGCTCTAGCATTCTGCGGCTTGCAGCGCGTGTCCGGCCGTGCCGGCTTCGGCGACGTTGCGGAAGTCGCCGCGAAGCGCCTTCAGCGCGTAGCGTTCGTAGTCGATCTCGTTCGCCGTGCGGAAACCGAGGCGACGCAATATCGGCAACGGCGGGCACCAGCCTTGAACCGCATGTTGAAGCAAGAAACCGGCGATCACAGCCGGGATGACGAACCATTTTTTGCTCACCGTTACGCCGAGGGTCATGCCGACGAGCGTGGCCGTCGCGGCGTTGGTTTCCAGCATCCGCTCGATGTCCCACTCTTCGTCAAGTTCGGCCAGTCGGCGCGTGATTGCTTCCGGTCCGCCGGCGGCGTAGTAGGCGACATTGTTCTCGGTCTTGCGGCGAATTTCAGCATTGATGCAGGCGTCGGTGTTCATCGGTACCCGATCGCGAGTCGAGGTCACCATGATCGCAGTCTCCTGAAAGATCGATAGAGCCCGGGCAGCAGTAGAAACGGCAAGTCGCATGCCGTGCTGATTCCCTCAGCTTCGGGCGAGCCGCCTGAGCGGACGTTGCCGCAAATTAACGGCTCGAATCCCAGGCGAATCGCGGCCGTTCAACCGCTTTGGGCGTTTATCGCCCAGCCCAAGCCGCTCCAAAAAAGAGCTTGCCCCTGCCGACCGTCGCCGCACTCCCCTATACTTCGCGGCAACAAATTTCAGGGGACTCTCGATGGCCGACCCGCGACGGATCGCTCGACAACGTTTGGAAAGCTTGCAGCGTGCGGGCGTGAGCAGTTTGAAGAAAGGCCGCGCGGCGAAGTCGACGAAAGCCGCCGCGTCGCCGGCCGCGGAAATCTCCTCTCCTGCTCCAAGTCGTGCCGCGCCAGCGGCGACGGTTGAACAAGGGCCGGCAAGCAGATCCGGAGTAGGTTCTGCATCGCCGGCCAACGCAGGCATGCCGGTAATTGACTTCAAGACGCCGCTCGGCGGCGGTGCTCCGCCGTTAAGCACGAGGGCCGAACGTGAGGCGGCGCTCGACGTCATTCGGCACAAAGTCTCGGCCTGCCCGCGGTGCCCGGAGCTTTGTTCGACGCGCAAGCAAACGGTGTTCGGCGTCGGCGATCCGACGACGAAACTTTGCATCCTCGGCGAAGTGCCGGGAGCCGATGAAGACGCGCAAGGTGAACCGTTTGTTGGCCGGGCCGGTCAACTCCTGACGAAGATCATCGAAGCCTGCACGTTGCGGCGCGAGGACGTTTATATTCTCAACGTGCTGAAATGTCGGCCGCCTAACAATCGCCCGCCGACTCCGGAAGAAAGCGCCAATTGCCGCGAATATCTCGACGGCCAACTCGACGTCATCCGCCCGCAGTTCATCTGCTGCCTTGGTGCGACGGCCGCCAAACAGCTGCTCGGCATCGATATTCCGATCAGCAAACTCCGCGGCAAGTTCCAAAACTATCGCGGGGTGCGCGTGATGTGTACCTATCACCCTGCATATTTGCTGCGTAATCCCGCGGCGAAGCGCGAGGTGTGGGACGATATGAAGTCGCTGATGCGAGAGATGGGAATTGAACTCGACAAAAGCTCGTAGTGACGACTACGCGGATTGCAGAGTTTTTCAGCGTCTTGCATTCCATGAGCCGCGAACACCGGTTTGATGCCCCGGCGTGCTTCCCCAGGTCCCATCGACCAGTCGGCGGCCGTCGGCCGTGAGCAAGGCGGAAAACGAGCCGACGCCGAGTTCGCCGGTCGGGCTCTCCACGGACTTTCCTTCGATGAAGAGTTGTCGTGTCGCGGCCGTGTAGTACGCCACGAAGTTCTCACGGCCGAGCAACTGTGCCGGTCCGCGCCATTCGAAGAAGCCTGAGAGCATCAGGCCGTCTTGGGTTACTTGTTGCGACGTGAACTTCAGCGTGCTGTCCGCAAAGTTGAAGCCTTCGGCGTCGACCGAGTCATGCAGGGTGAATGCGCCGAGCGTGAGATTCGGCAGCGGCGTGGCGATCGGCTCGTTGATCGGCGGCATTGCCGGGTTGGGCGCGGTTGCAATCGCCTGCGACTGTGCGTCGGCATGCGTCGGCTCGTCGTGATGACGTCCGACAAGCTGAGGCAGCGTCGCGGCGAGCACCGCGCAGACGCCGCCGATGAGAGAAGCCGTGATGGTCGGCGAAGGCCCGCGCCAACGGCGTTTGTCGCGCGGGGGCGATTGAGAAGCGTCGTCCATGACCGGGTTCTCCACGATTCGAAAAATCGCGGAGAGTCTAGAAATCGGCACGTGACGCGGCAAGACGAGGTGGCCTGTCCGTCGCCACGGTTGGGAACACCGTCTCCGGCGTTCTAGGAAACGGTGCCCGACTTGCGGAACGCCGCGGAGGGCGTTCCCTGTAGGACCCGTCGTTACAGCGAGTCGCCGCCGAAGCCGTTTTGATCTTCGAGTTGCTTCTTGTAGTCGTCCCGTTCGCGACGGGTCGCTTCCAAATCGAACAGCAGATACTTCATATCGAGCCGTAGTTGGGCCAAAGCGTCTTGCACCAGGTTCATGATCCGGCGACGACGCTTCGTGCTCTCGATCACCCGGCCGAGCACCGGTTCGACGCGGTCCCGCATCTCGCCCGGCAGTTCCGAAACCGCACGAATCAGGTCGAGCACATCGGTCGGCAGTTCTTCGGCGGCGGGCTTGATGACGCGGGTCGTGTCGCTCATGGTGGCTCCTCTTGGCTCGGGTGATATCGAGGTTAAAAGCAGCCGGTGCGCCGAAGGTCGATGCCGAATTGCGACAGGCGTCGTAAGTCTTTGTGAGACATTGCTTTGCAGAATTTGCAGCCGAGTGCCGGCAGAACCGTCGATGTTGCCGAAACGCCACGAGCCGATCTAGGGAGTTTTCGCAAAGCCTGATAAAAGCACGGCTTACAGCTTGTAGCCGGGCGGGCTACAGCTTGTTGCCCGACGGCAACAGACTTGAGGCGTCGCGGAGGTCGACGTCTGCCGCCGCTCGCGGGGAGGATGGATCCGGACTCATGCGTGCTTGGCCGTCAACGCGATGCCGCGGCCCATGTTCGCGACGATCGGTGCTCGCCGTTGCACTGCTGGCGCTCTGGGGGGTCGCGCCGACGACTGCGCGTTCGGAACACTTCGACGGTTTCGAAACCCACGAGCCGGCATGGCGCGACGCGGGCGGTGAT
>JASGKB010000004.1:0-121369 GCA_049840675.1 Pirellulales bacterium | reverse complement strand
GCCCGTGACGTGGCGCAAATCTTGCCGAAGCTGCAAGCGACGTCGGCGACGGAGCCGTACTTCGCGGGTCCGAAGCCGTTTGTGAAAGTGCCGCCCGATTCGTACGGGCCGCTCTTCTCTTGGCACAACCATAGCCCGGGAATTTGCGAATGCCCCAACGGCGACTTGCTGGCCGTGTGGTACTCGTGCTCCGAAGAACCGGGGAGCGAACTCAACAACATCGCGAGCCGACTCCGACTCGGCAGCGACGAATGGGAACCGGCGAGCGTCTTCTGGGACGGCGTCGACGTGAACGATCATGGTCCGAAGATTTGGTGGGACGGCGATAAGACGATCTATCACTTCGCCCGCGGTTGGACGGAGAACATCGTTCGCAAGAGCACCGACAACGGCGTCACGTGGACCAAAGCGGAAAAGCTGTTCCCGGTCGGCGAGTTCGGCAACGAAGTACTGCGGACGAAGGCGAACCATTTGCTGCTCACGCTCGATTCGCAATCGGCCTCGCTGGTGATCAGCCCCGACGGCGGGAAAACCTGGACCTACACCGACGCCACGGCCGGTAAGAGCGACTATCGCGACGGCGGACGAGGCTATCGACACTCGGGCATCCATGCGCCGGTGGTCGAACTGGCAGACGGCCGGCTGATGGCGTTTAGCCGCGATAACGACGAGGCGCAGCAAGCCAAGTACGGCGGCAAGTCGCCGTTTTGCTTCACGAGCGACGAGGGGAAGACGTGGACGTACGAAGCGTCGCCGTTTCCGGCCATCAGCAGCGTGCAACGTCCGGTGATGATTCGGCTCCGCGAAGGCCCGATCCTGCTGTGTACGTTCACCGATCAGCGCCGCGATTGGGGCAAGCGCAAAGGGATGACGTTCAAGGATTCGGCCGGCGGCGAATTCACCGGCTACGGCATGTTCGCCACGCTCTCGTTCGACGAAGGGAAGACTTGGCCCGTGCGCCGCTTGATCACGCCGGGCGGGCCGGCACGAACGATCAACACGATCGACCGGGGCGAGGCCGAGCTGAGCGACACGATGAGTGAATCTGCGGCCTACATCGCCTGCTGCCAAACGCGTGACGGCAATATTCAGCTCATCACGAGCAAGAATCATTACGCGTTTAACTTGGCGTGGCTCAAGGCGCTGCCGGAGCCCGTGAAGAAGTAGGTGTGCGGCGAGCGGGCCTCCTTCGCTTGACAACGCGGAACCCCTCAGGGACGATTTCGGTTGCGTCGATATGTGCCGCAACCGGTTGTGGTTGCGCATGTTCGGCGGCAGCTTGAGTTCGCACCCTAGCGGAGTCCGCCATGCCGGGTAATCCGATCGTGATCGTCGCGTTGATCGTGGCGATCGTCATCTTTCTCATTCTGTTCTTGGTGTTCGCCCGCTACTTCCGGTTGTGGATCCAATCCGTAACCACGGGATCGGGCATCGGCATCTTGGATCTGATCGGCATGACCTTTCGCAAGGTCCGGCCCGACGTGATCGTCCGCAGCAAGATCATGGCCGTGCAAGCCGGCCTCGGCGAAGAGACGGGCATCACGAGCAAGGCGCTCGAGGCTCATTATCTGGCAGGCGGCAACGTGCCGCTGGTGATTCGCGCGATCATCGCCGCCGCGAAGGCCAAGAATATTCCGCTCGACTTCCGCCTCGCTACGGCCATCGACTTGGCCGGCCGCAACGTGCTGGAAGCCGTGCAGACGAGCGTCTATCCGAAAGTGATCGATTGCCCCGGCGCGAACTCGGGCAAGGAATCACTCGACGCCGTCGCGCGCAACGGCATCCAGCTCAAAGTGCGGGCTCGCGTGACGGTGCGAGCCAACATTCGGCAACTCATCGGCGGAGCGACGGAAGAAACGATTATCGCCCGCGTCGGCGAAGGGATCGTCAGCGCGATCGGTTCGGCCGAGAAGCATAGCGACGTACTAGAAAACCCGGACCGTATCTCGAAGGCGGTGCTGGCCCGCCGGCTCGACTCGCAGACCGCGTTTGAAATCGTGTCGATCGACATCGCGGATATCGACGTGGGAGACAACGTCGGCGACGGCTGCAAGCCGATCAGGCCGAGGCGGACACGCGCGTTGCACGGGCCAACGCCGAAGGACGCCGGGCCATGGCCGTGGCCGAAGAGCAAGAAAACTTTGCTTCGATCGAAGAAAGCCGAGCCCTCGTGACGCAAGCCGAAGCTCAGGTGCCGAAGGCCATCGCTGCGGCCATCCAGAGCGGCAAGCTCGGAATTATGGATTACTACAAGTTGCGCAACGTCCAGGCCGATACGGACATGCGGGCGAGCATCGCCGGGGCCGGCGCAAGCCGCGGCGCGGCGCAACGAACTGGGTAAAATAAAACGTTACGAGCGCGAACCTCTCTAGACCATGTAGCTAAGGCGCGGACACTGTATCCGCACGAGACCGGCGATGACTTCGATCATGGCGACAACCTTCGCGAATCTGCCGGTGCTTTTCGCCGCCGATTGGACGACGGCCGTCTTGTGGTTGGTCGTCATTTCGATCGGCGTAATCAATCAGCTGCTCGGCGGCGACAAGAAGAAGCAGCCTCAGAATAAGCCGCAGGCGCAGAAGCCGCCCAACCAAGGGGCAAAAGGCATTCTCGACGAAGTCGAGAAGTTTCTTCAGGATGCCCGCAAAGCGACGGAGCAGGCTCAGAACCGGCCGCCGCAACAGCAGCGTCCCGCCCCGCCGCAGCCCGCTCGCACGCCGCAACAGCAACGCGAGCAACAACAGCGGGCCGCCGCACAACGCAAGCAAAAGCAACAGCGCGAAGCCGCCGCGAAGAAGGCCCAGCAAGAAGCCCGGGCGAAGCAAGAGGCCGAGGCTCGTCGCAAAGGTCCGCTCTCCGAGCGACATTTGCAGTCGAAGCTCGAGCGGTCGTCGGAAGAAGAGACGTTCCGCGGCACCGTGTCGGAACATGTGCAGCAGCATCTCGACACCAGCCGGTTCGACGAACGGGCCGGCCGACTTTCGCAGCTTCAAAAGACGGTCGAGCAAGACATCGCCGGCCACGTGCATTCGGTGTTCGACCACCAGGTCGGCACGTTGGCCAAGACCGAAGCCGGCGGACAAACCGCGGCCGCGACGCCGGCCGAACAAATCGCGACCCTCTTGCGCGAGCCGCAAAGTCTTGCCGCGGCCGTGATTCTACAGGAAGTCCTCCGCCCGCCGGTCGAACGCTGGTAATCCGCGGCGGGTTGCACTCGCGCCGGCAATCTCGATACTAAAGCCGGACTTTTTCTCCTCGCTCCGCAACGGGGCGGGGAGCTGCGGGCATGAAGTCGGCACGGCTTCACGCCCCTCATTCGTTGGAAACTTTCCTCTCCTCTATTTCGAGCAACACATTCGCGATGAGCGCTCCTGAAATCGTTCCCGGTAAGACGCGGCTTGGTTGGATCGGCACCGGCGTGATGGGCAAGAGCATGGCCGGCCATCTGATGGACAAAGGCTTCACCATGACGGTCTACAACCGTTCGCAAGCCAAGGCCCAGCCGCTATTGGACAAGGGAGCGAAGTGGGGCGATACGCCGAGGGCCGTGGCCGAGCAGAGCGACGTCGTCTTCTCGATCGTCGGTTTTCCCACCGACGTCCGCAGCGTGATCCTCGGCCCCGACGGCGCGTTGGCCGGCAGCAAGAGCGGCAACATCATCGTCGACATGACGACGAGCGAGCCGTCGTTGGCGGTCGAGATTGCGGAAGCCGCGAAGAAGAAGGGAGTCTCCGCCGTCGACGCTCCGGTCTCCGGCGGCGACATCGGCGCTCGCGAAGCTCGGCTCTCGATCATGATCGGCGGCGAGAAGGACGTGATCGAAGCGCTCAAGCCGTGCTGGGAAGCGATGGGCAAGACCATCGTGCACCAGGGCCCCGCCGGCGCCGGTCAGCATACGAAGATGGTCAACCAAACGCTGATCGCCTCGGGCATGGTCGCCCTATGCGAAGGTTTGCTCTATGCGTATAAGGCCGGTCTCGATCTGAACACCGTGCTGCTCTCCGTCGGTCCGGGCGCCGCCGGAAGTTGGTCGCTCGCCAACTACGGACCGCGAATCATCAAGAACGATTTCGCGCCGGGCTTCGCCATCGAGCACTTCATCAAAGACATGGGCATCGCTTTGGAAGAATCCAAGCGAATGGGCATCGCAATGCCGGGCCTGTCGCTGGCCCACCAGCTCTACATCTCGCTTAAAGCCCAAGGTCACGGCCGCGACGGCACCCAAGCTTTGCAGCTCGCTCTGGCCAAACTTGCCAACCTCGATTGGAAGGCCCGCTCGTAATATCACGAGCGCGGCAAGCTCACCGCGCCTGCAAAAACGGATCACCGGCCGCGCGGCGTTCGATCGTCGCGGCCGCCGACTCGTCACCGCGAGCCGCCAACGTCCGGCTCCAGCGGGCATAGCACGTGCGGAGCGATTGCACTTCCGGGCGGGCTTCTTCAACCGTCACGGCGCGAGAGATGCGCTGTTGGTGCAATGCCACGAGATTCTCGTGGAACAGTTCGTACTCGGGAGCATATTCGAGGCCCGTCTCAAGCAACCGGAGGGCCTTGGCAAAGTCGCCTCCGCGGCTGAGATCAAGCGACCAATTATTGACGGTCGCCAGCAAGTTGGCCCGGGCCGCCGTGTTGGCAGCGTCCAACCGCAGAGCCGTTTGGTTGGCGGCCAGCGCCGCATCGTGCCGGCCGGCTTCCAACAGATCGACGCCCCGATTGAAGTACACCACGGCCAAGAGTCCCACGTCGCTTAAGCGTCGCGGAGTCGCGGCCTTCGCCGAAGCGTCGGCCGCCGTCGCACCGATCGTTTGTCGCAACAGCGAACGTTCCGTTTCAAGGTCGCCGGCGGCGGCAAACCAATCGCGACAGGTCGTCTGCACGACGATCAAGCCGCCGGACGTTTTTACCATCGCGTAGGCGTGCCCCGGCGTTTCGACGCCGTAAGCCGACAGCCCGAACCGTTCCGCGAGGCAGCGGAAGAGAATCACCGAACTGATGCAGTTGAACGTGCCGACTTCGAGCGGCTTATCGAGCGTGGTGCTCGTTTCGACGAACCCGCCGGTCAGCACCCGATGGTGCAAGTATTCCAGAATCGCGCGGGCCTTATCCCGTTCGCCGCCGACCACGTGTCCGGACACCTGCAATTCGGCGACCCAGTGTTCGAACCGGCGGCGATAGGTTTCCACGACGCTCAGCTCGGTGATCCCGCCGGCCGTGCAAGCCGCTTCCAAGAGCGGCAGGCGATCGAGTCGTCCGTCGGCCGCATCGTCCAAGAGCGCGGCTTCCGCGGCGGCCGAAGCCGACGAATCGTTGAGGCCGACCGTCGCCGCTTGGCCGGGAAACACAAACGTCGCTTCGCCGGCGCGGGCCTTGGCCGGAACGGCCGCCAACAGAGCCACCGTGAGAAACGCGACGAGTTGAGCGACGAACCGCAGCATCGACGATGACCGGAGTGCGAAACTTGGCGGCGACGCCGATCGTACCGATTGTGCCGGCTACGAAAGAACTCACGACGTCGCGATCAAGCAAGTATGCGCTCCGCGGACCAAGACGCCGGAAGAGAGACCGTAAAGCAAAGCTTTTTCGCAACCCGAAGAGAGCCCGCAGTCGGCACAAGCCGCAGGGTTTATCAAGACGTCGACTCAAAGGAATCGCGAACATCGGCGCTGCGAATAAAACCCGAGCGGTTCGTAGCGTTTTAGCTGGCTTTCGTCACCTCATACCGCAGCTCAGCGAAGCCGGAGTTGACGTAACGGGCCGAGGTAAGCCGCAGCGGCGGGCTCGTGAGATGTCGGGGAAAGATCGGCTTTCCATGGCCGAGCGTGACGGAGCCGATCTGCACGATGATCTCGTCGAGCAAGCCGGCGTCGTGGAACTGGCCGGCCAAATCCCCGCCGCCGACGATCCAAATGTTCTTGTCGCCGGCTGCGGCCCGCATCGCGTCGTGAACCGGTCGCACGTCTCCTTGCACAAAGCGAAGATCGGCCCCCGCGATCGGCGGCAACGTGCGCGACGTGAAGATCCAAGCCGGCTGCGTGTACGGCCAAGCCGAGCCGACTTCGGCGACGACCAACTCCGCGTTCCGCAACATCCACTCGTACGTGGAGGAACCCATTGCCAGCGCTCCGACGTCGGCAATGAACTCCGGATAACTCGTCTCCTCCGGATCGCCCAGCGGAAACAACCAATCGAGCGAGTCGTCCTCCGTGGCGATGAATCCGTCGAGACTCGCGGCGGTGTAGTACTGGGTCTTCATAAATCGCTGCAAAAGTCGCTTACGACGAACTGGACCAACGACCAGTTACCCACCGAACTTCAACTTCCCCGCCTGCAGCGCTTGTTGGGCTTGTTCCACTTCGCGGTAGTATTCGCGGCGGTAGAGATTGGCCGCCGCGTCATCGTCGATCACGGCAATCACGTCGCGATGGAGTTGCAGCGCCGAGGCGGTCACTTGCGCCGTGACCGGGCCTTCGACCGTTGCGCGGATCGCTTCGGCCTTGTGGCGTCCGCAGGCCAAGAGCAGACAACGCCGCGATTCGAGAATCGTGCCGACCCCCATCGTCACGGCCAATCGCGGCACTTCGTCGATGTTTTCGAAGAAGCGGGCGTTGTCGCGGACCGTTTCCGCAGTGAGAGTCTTCAAACGTGTGCGACTTCCGAGCGAGGAGCCCGGCTCGTTGAACGCAATGTGTCCGTCGCCGCCGATGCCGAGCACTTGCAAGTCGATACCGCCGGCCTCCTTGATCTTCCGTTCGTATTGCTCGGCGTGGGTTTCAAAATCGAGAGCGCGTCCGTCGGGCACGTGTGTGTTGCGAGAGTCAATGTTGACGTGCTGGAAGAAATTCGTCTGCATGAAGTAGCGGTAGCTCTGCGGGTGCGACGGGGCCAAGCCCACGTATTCGTCGAGGTTGAACGACGTGACCCCTGAGAAGTCGAGCCCTTCGTCACGGTGCAGGCGAATGAGTTCCTTATACAATCCGAGCGGCGTGCTTCCCGTAGCGAGGCCGAGCACGCACTGCGGCTTCTTCCGCAAGAGCGCGGCGACGAATACCGCCGCGGTGCGAGCAACCTGATCGGACGACGATTCGACGATGACGCGCATGCGGAAGCTTCTTCGTGGTGGCGGATTACGTACGGGCGGCGACGATTGCCGGCAGCGCCTTCGCGGCATTTCTCGGCGGCGAGAACACATTGTAATCGTCGCGAGTCGCCGCCCCCAGATGCCGGCCCGCGGCGGCTGCTCTGGACGGCGATAGCGTGCGAATCTACGATTCCGCCCCGATTCGCGCGGAGGCCAAGCTCCGCGGCTCAATGAAAGGGGAAGACAATGCCGCAGATCGCGATTTTGAATCAAAAAGGGGGCGTCGGCAAAACGACGACCGCCGTGAACTTGAGCGCCGCCTTGGCCGATTTGGGCAAGCGCGTGCTTTTGATCGATCTCGATCCGCAAGCTCACGCGACGCTACATCTAGGCGTGGTGCCGGGCGACGACGTGCCGAGCGTTTACGACGTGCTCTGTCGTGAGACCCCGCTGAAGGAAATCGTGCGGCCGATTCATGACAGGTTGGACCTGATCCCTTCGAGCATCGACTTGGCGGCGGCCGAAGTGGAACTCGCCGGCGAGGTCGGCCGTGAACTACTACTGCGCGATCATTTGGCCCCGCTGGCAGGCGACTACGATTACGTCCTCGTCGACTGTGCTCCGTCGCTCGGCGTGCTGACGCTCAATGCGCTCGCGGCCGTGGAAGAGGTGGTCATTCCGTTGCAGCCGCATTTTCTGGCGCTGCACGGCTTGAGCAAGCTCTTGGAAACGATCGAAATCGTGGCGCGGCGCATCAACGGAAAGCTCACGCTCGGCGGCGTCGTGTTCTGCATGTTTGAAGCGGGCACGCGATTGGCGAATGAAGTGACGCGCGACGTCGACGACTTCTTCGAACACGCCAAGCAGCGTAATACGCCCTGGTCGCAGGCCCGACCGTTCAAAGCCCGGATTCGCCGCAACATCCGCCTGGCGGAAGCCCCCAGCTTCGGGCAATCGATCTTCAAATACGCCCCCGATTCGCACGGAGCGGAAGACTACCGAGCGCTGGCGAGAGAACTGGCCGGGGCCACGGCAACCGCATCAGCGCCGCGTGCCCGCGCGGCGTGATTTGCGGATTTGGCGCTACAGCCCCACTTCTACGACGGCTTTGATCACGCCGGTCTCCGGCTTTACGTAGCTGGGGAAGACGTCGATCAGGTCCTCAAACGGCGTGCGGTGCGTGATCCACGGGTTCGTATCAATCTTGCCGGCTTCGATGAGGCCGATGATGCGTGAGAAGTCGGGCGAGAGCGCGTTGCGACTGCAGAGCAGCGTTCCTTCCGGGCGGTGAAACGCGGGATGCCGGAATTTCACCTCTTCCGTGGTGATGCCGACGTACACCAATCGGCCGCCGTGGCAGATGAGCCCGAACGCAGCCGACATCGAAGCAACACTCCCGGTGGCGTCGATGACGACATCCGGTCCGTGACCGTCGGTGAGTTCGCGCAGTTCTTGGTCGAGCGAATCGCCCGGCTTAAGCGTATGCGTAACGCCCATCACGTCGCGGCAGAATTCCAGCCGGCCCTCGTGCATGTCCATCACGATGACTTTAGCACCGGTCAGCTTGGCGAACTCCAGGGCCGAAAGTCCGATCGGCCCGGCGCCGATAATCAAGCACGATTCGTCGCTCTGCAGTCCGGAGCGATCAACGGCATGACATCCGATGGCCAACGTTTCGACGAGCGCCAGTTGCTCGAACTCGAGCTTCGTGGAAATGTGCAGCTTGCGGGCCGGCACCGTGAAATAGGGCCGTAAGCCGCCGTCGCAGTGAACGCCGAGCGTCTGGTGCTTCTCGCAGCAGTTGTTCCGCCCGCGACGACAGGCATAGCACGTTTGGCAATTGATATACGGCTCTACCGCGCAACGATCGCCGGGCTTCACGTTCGTCACGCCCGGCCCGACGTCGACGACTTCCACGCCCAACTCATGCCCGGGAATCCGCGGGTAGCTGAAGAACGGCATCTTGCCGAGATAGCCGCTGAGATCAGTGCCGCAGATCCCGACGTTGTGAACCCGCACGATCGCCTCGCCCGCAGCGGGCTTAGCGGGTTCGGGAATGTCGAGACGTTGCCAATGCTTCGGTTCGGCGAGAGAGAGAGCTTTCATAGTCGTTAAGTACCGTCGTTGTTTTCCGGACGGCCTTCGATGTAGTGCCAGTTGTGGATCGGGCGGAGGATTTCAAGCACTTCTTGAAGCAAGCCTTCGTCGAGCGGCTGTTCCGACCAACGGACCCAATTGCGAACGTTGTCAGGATTGGCCGAGCCGACGATGCAGGTCGCCATGTCCTCGTTGGCGATCGAAAACTGCAGCGCGAGCTGAGCGATGTCGACGCCGCGCTTCGCACAATGTTCGGCCGCGCGCCGGCGCAGTCGCGAACTTCCGGCGTGGCCTTGTGCCACTTCGGCAACGGCGCGTTGGTGAGCAGCCGCGCGGAGAAGGGGGCCGCGTTCATGATGCCGACGTTCTTCTGATTCAGGTACGGAACCAAATCCGCGAACATCGTGTTTTGCAGCGTGTAGTGATTGTACGAGAGCACGACGTCGAGGTCGGTCTGGTCGAGCACGTACTTAAACATCTTCATCGGGTAGCCGCTGATGCCGATGAATCGCACCTTCCCTTGGTCGCGCACTTTGCGCAGCGCGGGGAGCGTTTCATCGACGATCTGCTGCATGTCGACGAACTCGATGTCGTGACAAAGCATGATGTCGAAGATACTCGACTCCCATGCGATGCAGACTGACGTCGACGCTTTCGACCACGCGTTTGGCGGAGAAATCGAAATGGGCCGCGTCGTAACGGCCGAGCTTCGAGCCGAGCAGGTAGCGGCTGCGCGGCACGTCGCGCAAGGCGACGCCGAGCAACACTTCGCTCATTCCGCGGCCGTAGAACGGCGACGTGTCGATGAAGTTCATGCCCAGATCGAGCGCCACATGCACGCTCTTCATCGCTTCGTTGATGTCGACGCCGCGAAACTCCTGCCCCAGCGACGACGCCCCGAAGCTGAGCCAAGGCAAACTCAAACCGGTGCGACCAAGCGAGCGGAACTTCATCGGGGAAACTCAGCGCGAGTGGGAAAGGCGGAGCGAGGAGTAGGCAGTGAAAGCGAAAGGCGTTCAGCAGGGGGTCACCCGCCGGCTTGCTTCTCGTCGCCGCCCGTTTCCAGCACCGCCAAGAATGCCTTTTGCGGAATGTCGACGCTGCCGATCGACTTCATCCGCTTCTTGCCTTCCTTTTGCTTGGCCAAGAGCTTGCGCTTGCGCGTGATGTCGCCGCCGTAGCACTTTGCCGTCACGTTCTTACGCAGCGCGGAGATCGATTCGCGGGCGATGATTCGGCTGCCGAGGGCCGCTTGAATGGCGACTTCGAACTGATGTCGATCAATCTCGCCGCGAAGCTTCTTTACGATCGCGCGGCCGCGGCGATCGGCGTCGCGACGATCACAGATGACGCTCAACGCGTCGACTCGGTTGCCGCCGACGAGGATATCCATCCGCACCAAGTCGGCCGGTACGTAACCCAAGAGTTCGTAATCCATGGTGCCGTAGCCCTTGGTGTAGCTCTTGAGCTTATCGTGCATGTCGTAGATGACTTCGGCGAGCGGCAAGTCGTAGACGAGCATCGCCCGCGTCGGCGAGAGGTATTCCGTCTTCACATACACGCCCCGCTTGTCGTTGCAGAGTTGCATGATCGGACCGATGTCGCCCGAGGGCAAAACGAAGTTCACGCGCACGATCGGCTGGCGAAACTCCTCGATGCTGCCGGCGTCGGGCACTTTCTGAGGGTTGTAGATTCGCAGCGTCTCGCCGGCCGTGGTGACGATTTCGTACGTCACGTTCGGCGCGGTTTGCACCAGATCGATATCGGCTTCTTGCTCCAAGCGCTGCTGCACGATTTCCATATGCAGCAGACCGAGGAAGCCGCAACGGAAGCCGAAGCCGAGCGCGTCGCTCGTTTCCGGCTCGAATTCAAAGCTCGGGTCGTTGATCGCGAGCTTCGTCAGCGCGTCGCGGAGTTCTTCGAAATCCTGGCCGTCGGAAGGGTAGAGCCCGCAGAAGACCATCCGCTTCGGTTCTTGGTAGCCGGGCAAGGCGTCCGCCGGCGCATCGCCGGGAATGCTGACGGTATCGCCGATGTGAACTTGCGCACGTCCTTAATGTTGCAGATCAAATAACCGACCTGTCCGGCCTGGAGCGATTCGCAAGCTTTGCGCTCCGGCACGAATTGGCCGATTTCCAGCACTTCCAACGTCGCGTTGGTCTTGAGGAAGCGAATCTTCTGCCCCTTCGAGACCTTGCCGTTCATGATGCGGATGTAAGTGATCGCGCCGCGGAAGGTGTCGTAATGCGAGTCGAACACCATTGCTTGCAGCGTTGCGTTGGGATCACCCACCGGCGACGGCATCCGCTTCACGACTTCGCCGAGCAGCTTCTTGCACGCCCGCACCGGTCTTGCCGCTGCAGCGCATGACCTCGAACGGATCGATGCCGAGCGTCTGCTCCATTTCGGCGGCCACTTCATCGGGCCGGCTGTTCACCATGTCGATCTTATTGAGGACGGGCACGATCGTCAGGCCGGCGTTGATCGCGGCGTAGGCGTTCGCCATCGTCTGTGCTTCCACGCCTTGCGACGCATCGACCAACAGCAGCGCCCCTTCGCAGCACGCCAAGCTGCGCGAGACTTCGTAATGAAAGTCGACGTGCCCCGGCGTATCGATCAGGTTCAACTCGTACTCTTCCCCTTCATGCTGGAACCGCATGGAAACGCTGCGGGCTTTGATCGTGATGCCGCGTTGCCGCTCGAGCTCCATGTCGTCGAGCATCTGGTCGCGCATTTCGCGCTTTTGCACGGTGCCGGTGACTTCGAGAATTCGGTCGGCGAGCGTACTCTTGCCGTGGTCGATGTGAGCGACGATGCAGAAGTTGCGGATATGCAAACAGTCGACAGGCATTTTGATCAAAGGGGTCAGGGGTTACGGATTCGGGGGCCGGCAGCGAACGGTCGATTCCGACCTCTCGCCCCCGACCTCCGTCCGCTATCGTTCTACATTCCCAATTCTATGCTGCTTACGGTGGGCCAGGCGGGCCAATCCGGCGGCACCGATGAAGCCGGCGTCGCCGCCCAAACGCGCGTATTCGATCGAAGTCTTTTCCGCGAGCACCGGAAACGCCCGACGCCCGACTTCCGCCCGTACTTCGGCTAGAAATCGTCGGCCGAACTCCGTCGTATTGCCGCCGAACGTCATCGCCCCGCCGATCACAACGCCGTCCGGGTCGATGGTGTGCATGACGCTCGTCACGCCGACGCCGAAATAGCGGGCCGTCTCCATAAGGATCGCGTCGGCCAGTTCGTCGCCGGACGCGGCTTCCTCGGCGATCATCACCGTCGTCAATTCTTCGCCGGCCGAAGTTCGCGTGCCTAGGCTGCTTACGCGGCCTGTAACGAGCGCTTCTTGCGTCCGTTTCAGCACTGCGGTGGCCGAACAATAAGCTTCCAAATGCCCCGGCTGTCCGCAAGGGCACATACGGGCCTGCGGTCCTATCTCAATGATGATATGGCCGCACTCGGCGCCGGTGCTGTGGTGCCCGTCGACCGCCAAATCACCGATGATAATCCCGCCGCCGACGCCCGTCCCCAACGTAAACATCACCATACTGGCCAAGTCGCGGCCCGAACCGACCCAGAACTCGCCGTACGCCGCGGCATTGGCGTCGTTGGCGAAGGTCACCTCGTGCCCGCAATAATGTTCGAGGCGAGCCCGAATCGGGAAATTCTCCCAGCCCGGCAAGTTGGGAGGTTCCAGCAACATCCCGCTGGGAATGTCCATGGTGCCCGGCGATCCTAGGCCGACGCGCGAAATATCAGCGGGCGTGAGACTTGCGGCGGCAATCGCCTGTGCGACGGCCTCTCCGGCCCGACGCATCGCATCTTCCGGACCTGCCGCACCTTGGGTCGGAATGCTCAGCCAGGACATGGGGCGACCGGCATCGTCGACCACGCCGACTTTGATGTTGGTCCCCCCCAAGTCGACGCCGACGAAAAACGGCTCCATGGCCTCATATCGAGCGACGAACTTGCGCAACTCGGCCATCGTGGGGCAGCCCGGCAACACATTCCAAGGTGCACGGCTGCGAACTGCGCGGCCGGCAAAGAATCGAAAGTATAAGCGCCGCAGGCACTAACGGCAATTGGCGTGCCGCGACGAGGCGGGCGATCGAACGCTCGGGACGGCTACCGTTTCCGGTCCCATTGGAAGCAACGGACCTGATTGCCGTCTGGGTCGGAAGTGACGAGCTCCCGATAACCTTCCGGGTGCAGCTTAGGGGCCGTGGTTTTGCTGGCCGCCGCCAACAAGCGGGCATGCAGCGCGTCGATGTCGTCGACCTCGAGCACCAAGTTCCAGCGCGGCGAGGGCGGTCCGGTTTCCCCGCGACCGAGAATCGCCAACGTACCGGCCCGATTGCCCGAGAGCAGGGCGTACTTCTCGTTGGTCATCCGCACGGCCGAGCGCAGCTTGATCACGTCGCGGTACCACGACACCAGCCGGGGCCAATCCGTCGTTCGCAACTCGATGCCGAAGATTTCCATGGCGGCCATTATCCGCAGGCCGGCAACGCCGGCAAGAGAAGTTTGAGCGCGTGCCGACCGGATTCACTCTGCTCTCGGTCACAAAGTGCCGGCTCGTTACAATCGCCCGCGCCGCCGCGATTTGCGGCAACTGCGAAAGGATTCGCCGTGCCGAGTCGGATACTCATCGTCAAACTCAGTTCGTTGGGAGACGTCATCCATACGCTCCCGGCGGCGCAAGCGTTGCGCCGTAGGTTTCCCCATGCTCATTTGGCTTGGGCCGTCGAGCGCGCGCACTCAGGAGTGTTGCGCGATCAGGCCTGTGTCGACGAGCTGATCGAATGGAATCGCGGCACGTGGCGCCAATACGCCGTGTTTCTACGCCGCCTGCGCGAAACAAAGTGGGATCTGGCAATCGACTTTCAAGGCTTGTTCCGCAGCGGCTTCGTCACCTGGGCCAGCGGCGCACGACGACGCCTCGGATACGCAGGCACGCGCGAGAAGGCTCACTGGTTTTACAACGAGCAGATGACGACGCCGAGCGAGCCGCTCCATGCGGTGGAAAAATCGCTCCGGCTCATCGAACCGCTGGGAGCAAACCTCGAAGGCGTGCCGCTGCGACGAACCTATCTTCCCAATAATACCGTGCCGTCGACGACCGGCACGTTTCGCAGAGCGCACGACGCCGAAGGCCGGCCGCTGTTTCCGCTCTCCATTCGCAGCGCCGAGCGGACGGCCGTCGATGCTTGGCTTTCGGCACATCGCTTCAATGCGCGCTCGCAGCAACTCGTGGTGCTCAACCCACATTGCCGTAAGGCCGCCAACATCTGGCCGGCCGAGCGCTGACGCGCAACTTGCGGCAAGTTTGCTTCAGCGGCCGGGCGTGCGCGTCGTGATTTCCGGCGGTCCGGTGGCGCGAGAACTGTGCGACGAGATCGCCGCGCCGTTGGGCGAACGAGTTTGGCGAGCCGACGGCGCGTTCACGCTCTTGGGTTCGGCCGAGTTGATTCGACGCGCCCACTTGTTCATCACCGGCGATACGGGGCCGATGCACATTGCCGCGGCCGTCGGAACGCCGATCGTTGCGCTGTTCGGTCCGGCCGATCCGTTGAAAACCGGGCCTTACACGACCGACGCAATCGTGCTCACAAAGCGCTTGCCCTGTGCCCCGTGCTTCGCAAAACAGTGTCCGCTCGGACATCGCCCGGCCAAGTGCATGACGGACATTTCGGTCGACGACGTCGTCGCCGCGGCGTCGAACGTTCTGGAATCGAACGTGCCGGTCCGGCCGCAAAGGATTTCGGCATGAGCGAATCGATACGTCGGGTTCGTCTCGATGCGGCTCCACGCAGCAAACCCAGACAGGGTACAGCGCCAGCCGAGCCGCAATCGCAGGCCGAAGAACCGCAAGCTGTGCCGGTCAAGACGAACGAGCCTCGCACGCCGTGGCGGCATGTCGCGTTTCTCGTACTGCTTGTCGCGGCTCTTATCTACACGGTCCAGCAACGTCGGCCCATCGGCCCTTCGTCGGGCGCGCTCGACGTCAAAATCTTGGTCAATCGCGTACCCGCCGACCAACCGGCGCCGCTACGCATCGGCACGTATAACATCCACGGCGGCAAAGGGACCGACGGCAACCGAGATCTGTCTCGCATCGCCGGTGTTCTCGGCGGGCTGGACTTCGTCGGTCTCAACGAAGTGCTCGGCTCCGATTGGTTCGCCGACGAAGACCAAGCCGCAACGCTCGGTCGTCAACTCAAGATGACGAGTCTCTACACGCCGACCGAAGAACGCTGGCTCCATGCCAAGTTCGGCAACGGTCTGCTGACGAAGCTCGATGTGACGAGTTGGCAAGTCGTGCCGCTGGCTCGCACCTACGGCAAGAGCTTTCGCAACGTACTGCACGTACGAGCCCGCGCGGCCAACGGCGTGCCGCTCAACATCGTCGTCACGCACATCGATCGGTCCGACGATCGCGAACGACACTCGCAGCTTCGCGCCGTGGGCGAGTTCTTCTGCTCGCTCGCCAAACCGGCCGTGTTGCTGGGCGACATGAACAGCGACGCCGACGATCCGGAGATCGAACGGCTGCTTGAGAATGACGACGTCGTCGACGTGCTTGGCCAAGCCCGCGGCTTCCAAACGCCGCGGCACATCGATTGGATCTTCGCCCGCGGCTTAGACGTGGTCGACGCCGGCTTGACGCCGCCGGGGCCGTCGGACCATCCGCATGTTTGGGCCGAGTTGACGGTGCCGGCGGCGAAGCTAGCCCCCGCCTCTTGGTGGTTGTCGAGATTTCATTTCGCTCGGCGTGCGAAGTCGTGTGACGGCCGCCCCGCCCGCGGCATCGAACGCCGGTACCACCTCATTATTTCTTCTGTGCTCAACGCTTCCGGAGTTTGCCGCCATGTATTCCGCCAAATTGGTCGACCTGTCGTTGCTCGTCGTTCGGGTAATTGTCGGACTCGTGTTCGCGGCACACGGCGCGCAGAAGATGTGGGGTTGGTTCGGCGGCCCGGGCTTGTCGGCCGTCGTCAACGGCTTCGGCGGAAATCCCGGCATGGGCCCGCTTGGCTATTTAGTGAGCATCGGTGAATTCTTCGGCGGCATCGGATTGATCTTCGGATTTCTCAGCCGATTCTCCGCGGCGTCGAACATCGTGATCATGCTCGGTGCGATCGGCATGGTTCACGGCAAGAACGGGTTTTTCTTGCAGAACGGCGGGATTGAATACAACTTGTCGTTGATCGGCCTGCTCGTGCCGGTAATGCTGCTCGGTCCGGGAGCGTTATCCATCGGCAAATACCTGCCGTTTCCGAAGCGGGCCGACGGCCGAACGACCGTGGTTTTTGAATAAGCCGCTTGGTGATTGAGTTCGGCATGACGGTTGCTCGTTAGAGGTGATGATACTTGCCGCTCCGACCTCTCTTCTGCAAGGGGAGAGGATTTCGGATCGGCTCAAAAATCGTCGCTCTCGCGTCATCGCTCATGCCGAACAAAAATTCTGATCTGCACGGGAGCGCTCCGGACAAGTCGGAGATGGCTCTGCTGCTGATCGACCTCATCAACGACTTTGAGTTTCCCGAAGGGGATCAACTCCTGCAGTTCGCGCTGCCGATGGCCGAACGACTGGCGAAACTCGCCGACCGGGCTCGAGCGGCCGGCGTTCCGGTCGTATACGCCAACGACAACTTCGGCCGTTGGCGCAGCGACTTCGGGGCGCAGGTTGAGCATTGTCTCAGCGACGGCGTGCGCGGTGAGCCGATCGTGCGCAAGTTGCGGCCGAAGCCGGAAGATTATTTCGTCGTGAAGCCGAAACATTCGGCATTCTTCGAAACACCGCTCGATACGCTCCTAAAATACTTGGGCGTGAAAACCGTGGTCGTGGCAGGCGTGGCGACGAACATCTGCGTGCTCTTCACGGCCAACGACGCCTACATGCACGACCTCGGCCTGATCGTGCCGAGCGACGGGACCGCAGCCAACACAGAAGAAGATCACCGATACGCGCTCGAGCAGATGCGCACCGTGCTCAAGGCCGAGGTAGTACCGGTTGACAAGATCAAGCTGAAGAAAGGTGCTGCCAACTAGCCGATTCATCACGGCCTGATGGCAACACTTGTGCGATTCGTCGCTCTACTTGGCCTTCTTCGGCTTCTTCACCTTCGCGTTTGCGTCTACGAGCGGCGCGGCCGGCATTTTCACGGCGTCTAAGTCGGCCAAGCGCACTTTCAGCACTTCCACGGTTTGTTTCCGGCCGGAGAACGCCACGTACAAATGATCGTCGTGTTCGTACACATGCGGATAATCAATGTGCCGACCTCCGATCAGATACACGAGCTTGTCGAATACCAAGCCGTCGCGACTGACGGCGATCGTCAGCGGGTCTCGCTGTTGCGGATTCGAATTCGACACCAGCACGTAGCGGCCGTCGCTTAGGCGCAGTCCGCTCATTTTGCTGGTGGCGTCCGGGAAATTCGTGCGGATCGGTTTGCTCCAGGTGCGTCCGTCGTCGGTCGAAAAGCTGCGATAGATGTAGCCGCTGCGACGATTGTCTCGGAATACGGCGCAGAGGCTATTGTCGGGAAGAATCCACCAATCGGGCTCTTCAGCCTTCAACTCCGATGCGCTTCCCAACACGGGAAACGATTCCCAATCGTCAAGCCGACGTACGCCGCCGACCAAAAATTCAGCGCCGCTGGTTTTATAGTCGAACTTGCGGCGCGACATCATCCAATTACCGGTGCGCAGCTTCAACGGCGGAAAATTGTTAATGGCGTTCTTGTAGACGAGGCCGGCGTCGTCCCAACGCTTCTCGGTTTCATTCCAGCGAAACGCGCGGAGCTCGAGCGACTCGCCGAAAAATCCGGCCGCTTCGTCGAGCGAGCAAAGCGCGAGCAATTCGCCATCGCGCTGCCAGAAGCCGCGAGAAATCCACCGGAAGCCTTCCTCGGTGCGTGTGTTGTAATGCGGTGAGTCGGGACCGGAGCCCGGCGGAACGGGCGTCAAGTATTCAGGCTTCCCCCACGCGAGGCCGTCGGGACTTGTCGCAAACTTCACGCGTTGGCCGACGCGATCTTCCACGCCCGGCCCGTCGCTCCACATGATCCAAAAGCGGCCGGCGAAGTGCGTGAGATAGTTGTGCTGATTCACGCCGCCGCGGCTCTTGGAAGCCGGAACGTCGGCGATCGATTCGCCGCGAGCACGAGCATCGCTTACGACGGCATGTTCGCTCGGCACGCGCGGGAGGTTCGCGAAATCGAGCCGATGCGGTTCTTCGGGCAACCAAGGTCCGGCGAGCATCAGCGGCGATTCAGGATTCTTCGCCGGATGCGGAGACGCATCCGCCGCCGCAGCTTGGGAGCAAATGAAAGTGAGTAAGAGCGATGCAACGACGAGCATGAACCGTGTCATGGCGGCGACCTGAGAATCGTATTTTATTGTTCGATCACAAAACGCCGGCGTATCTTGAATGCCGCCACGTTTTGCTCCGCGAGGATACTTACGATGAACGACCGTACTCGACGCCGACGCCGCTCGCAACTCCGTAGCTTCGCGATGACGTGGATCGTCGTCGCAACGGCGTTTGGCGCAGTGCCAGAATATGCCGCGGCGGAGCTTCGGGCCGGGGCCGCAATCGTCGACGTCACGCCGCAGGTGCTGCCTGTGCTCGTCAACGGGAGCATGCTCACGCGCACCGTCGGGGTGGTGAACACTCCGGTGCATGCCCGCGCTTTAGCCTTGGCCGACGGCCGCGAACAAGCGGTAATTGTCGTCGTCGATAGCTGCATGATGGGGCGCGAGTTGCTCGATGAAGCGAAGGCGCGGGCGGCGAAGAAGACGGGCATACCTGCGGATCGGATGCTGATTTCCGCGACGCATGCCCACAGTGCGCCGGCTTCGATGGGTTGCCTCGGCACCGACGCCGATCCGCAGTACGTCCCGCTGCTCCGTGAAAAACTCGTGGAAGCGATTGCCATGGCCCAAGCCAACTTGGAACCGGCGCGAGTGGGCTTTGCCAAGGCGAACGCCGCGAGTTTCACAGCGGTGCGGCAGTGGATTCGCCGGCCCGATCGCTTGGCCGATGATCCGTTCGGCAATCCGACGGTGCGCGCGAACATGCACGCAGGCCGTAAATGGGACGAAGCCGTCGGCGAGGCCGGTCCCGAAGATCCCGATTTGGCGATTCTCTCGCTGCAATCACGCGACGGCCGCCCGATTGCCGTGCTCGGCAACTTTTCGATGCACTACTTTGGTGACAAGGACATTAGTTCCGACTATTTCGGCCTGTTCTGCCAAGAATTGGAACAACGCCTCGGCAAGCCCGCGACGGGCGGTAAACCGTTCCTCGGCCTGATGTCGCACGGCTGCAGCGGCGACATCTACCGCGTCGACTACACGCTGCCCGAAGCCGATCGCAACACGAAGATCGCCATCGCCGACTATGCCCGCGGCTTGGCCGATATCGCGATGCGGGCTTACTCGAAGATCGAGTATCGCGACGACGCCGACCTCGCCATGGCCGAGCGACGGATGACGCTCAAGTATCGCGTGCCCGACAAACAACGTTTGGAATGGGCCGAGCGCATGATGAAGGAAATCGGCGACCGCCCGCCGAAGACGCAGCCCGAGGTATATGCCCGCGAGCAAATTCTGCTGCATCAAAAGCAGCAAACCGAGATTGTCGTGCAGGCCTTGCGCATCGGCAATATCGGCATCGCCACCACTCCGTGCGAGACTTACGCAATCACCGGCCTCAAGATCAAGGCGGCAAGTCCGCTCGAGCACAACATGGTGATCGAACTGGCCAACGGCGGCGACGGCTATATCCCGCCTCCCGAGCAACACGCCTTCGGCGGTTACAACACTTGGCCCGCGCGTTCGGCGGGGCTGCAGGTCGACGCCGAGCCGAAGATTATGGAAGCGGCCGTGGAGCTTCTGGAAGACGTGACCGGCAAGCCGCGGAAACCGTGGCAGTTGAGCGACGGAGCGGCGGCGAAAGCCGTGCTGGCCGCGAAGCCGACGGCCTATTGGCGACTCAATGAGTTCACCGGCCCGATCGCACGCGATTCTTCGGGCCGGGACCATGATGCGGCTTACGAAGCGGCGATCACGTATTACCTCGCGGGACCGAAGTCGGAAGATTTCTGTGCGGCCGACGAAACAAACCGAGCGCCGCATTTCGTCGGCGGGCGACTGCGAGCCCGGCTGCCGGAATTAAAGGACCGATATACCGTCAGCCTATGGGTTTGGAACGGTATGCCCGTGGACGGACGCGGCGTGACCGGCTGGATGTTATCGCGAGGTCGCGATCAAGGGCTGGCCGCGCATGGCGAACATCTGGGACTCGGCGGAACGTCCGGACATACGGGCAAGCTCGTCTACATGACGGGGGACGACGCAAAATCGACCGTCGCCGGCAAAACGGAAGTCCCGCGCTGGACATGGAGCCATGTGACGCTGGTGCGCGACGGCGCCGCCGTGCGCGTGTATCTCAACGGCGAATTGCAGATTGAGACGTCGTCGCCGGCGGAGGTGCCCGCTGATTTGGAGCAATGGTTCTTCGGCGGGCGCAGCGACAACGACTCCAACTGGGAAGGCCGGCTCGACGAAATCGCCGTGTTTGGCCGAGCCCTCACGCCGCAAGAGATCGCCGCGCTGCGCTAGAAAGCACCGACGACGGTAGAGCAGTACCGGAACACCTGCACAAAGAGAATTGCCGCAGTGATCGCGCTACGAGAGCTCGTTCACGATCCCGCGAACGGCTTCTTCGTAAGCGAATTGATCCGAAGCGCGTCGCTGCGAGCCGCCACTGCGAACGTCGGAACGCCGTCGACAGGCAGCCGGTTCGTCGGCCCGATCAAGGGCGGCCCATTGACGTTGCCGAGCGGCTTCGTCGTGCGGAATGAAAAACACCGGAGCGGAAAGTTCGGCCATGTCGCAACCTTGCTGAAACCCGAGAAAATTTGTTGTTCTGAGTTTCAACCTAATTGGACTACGCAGCCGACCAACTCAATTCTCCGGTAACAAGCCGCGATTGTGTCGAAGGCTCGACAAAGGCAACGATCGTAACGATTGCGCGGATGGCGTGACGTTTCGTCGACTCAATACTTTCGCTTCTTCTTCGGTAGCATGAAACAACCGATGATCAGCAGCCCGACTCCCGGCAGGAATGAGCCGAGCTTCTCATAGGGATTTTGCGCTCCGCGCGACTCCGCCACGCGGCAAAGGCGATTAACAATAGCGCAACGGCGCAGAACGCGATTCCCTGCTTTCTCATGTGTTGACTCCGACACGAAAAGAAGCGATCGCCATCCTACCGCCGGCCGCTGAATGCTGCAAAAACGCGTTAGTCAGTCAGCCTGCCGGATAGCGAAAGGCCGTTGAGATGATTTCGATCGCTCTAGATCGACTCCGTACCTTGGCGATCCGCTCGCTAATACGATGTCACGTTTTTAGAACACGGCTAACCTATTGGCGGATGGCATGTCGCCGCGATTGGCCCAACGTTCAACGGAGACACGTTGGCGAACAACCAATACGCCGAACAAAAATCTCCAGACCGTTCCAATTGCGAAAATCAGCCCGATGAATTTTTGTGCCGAGTTGTTGCCTTAGTGCGCTGACATTCATCACCACGACCAAGATCATTTTTCTCGCCGTACCGACTCATTGGACGTTCGCGGCCGCTTATTGCGCGAACTCGGACCTTTAGGATCCAATTTATCGGATTCGAGTCTTCGATCGATATTTGGCTCCGCCTCGGAGTCGGACGCGTCGTCGTAGCTCGTTTGTGGCCTTCCACGTTCGAAGGTGACGGCCGTCCGCCGCCGCTTGACGAGTTCAAGAGTTTTCATGGCCACTTCAAATGGCTGTCCCTCCCAAGCCTGAATGAATAAGCGGCCCGGTTGTTGACCAAAGCGAAGGTTGAAATCAAGCGTTTCGGCCGCATGCGCCATTCTGCCTGAGCACGACAGACAAGGACGCTTCTTTCCGGCGATCACATATTCGTTCTCTCGATCATTCTGATTTACGATCTCATCCACCAAGTATTCTTCCGCGTGCCTGTCGGTTCGTGCCTTGCCTTTTACCTTCGCGTCCAAGACTTGTACGCTCTCTCGCTTATTCAGCAGCGTGTCGACAATTTCCTTTGCTTCCGGAAGTTGCTCGGCGCAATTGCGCCCTTTGATTAGATCGTCCAACTTTTCGGCATAGCGTATAGACCGCTCTCCGCCGATCTTGTACATCGTCGTAAGCGCCTTCTCGAGCTCCGTCCGATCAGGGTGCTCCAGCAATTCGCGAACGGAATTGACCGTGTCTTGATCGTTGGCGGCGATCCAGATCTTGCCGCTCTTATCTTTCATCAATTGGATCTCGACGGGATTTCGTCTCCCCGATGTTTTTGACTTGTTGACTGCGGCCTCGAACAGTTGAGTCGCGATCTCCGACAGCACCTGTCGCTCGGGGTCTTCGGTGCTCTTAGGCTGTGGTCCTCTTAACTCCTCCCGCTCGCTCCCCCTTCCTCTCATAAACTGCGATTGAGGAAGAAGCGCCTTCGCATCCGCCTTCATTTTCTTGCGGCCCGCACGTGAGTCGACGAGTTCCTCATGGTCGACTTCGCTATCCTGATCTCTATCGCCGGCCGAACGTTTATCACCAAGCCGATATCCGCTTCCCGGCAATTTGCTTTGCTCGACCGCCAGCCGCACTTGGTCGGAACGGCCCGTTCTTCTGGCATTGGAGAACGATGAAGATGAGGACGACGACGACGCAGCTGCCTCAAATCCTTTGGCACCGGCACGGGTGCGTTTCCTGCTTTGTCCTTCGTTATCCGCTGCGTAGCCGTCATTCGACTGCGCCTGCGCGGCGTGAGGCCAAGCCGCCTGAAACCCGAGGAACAGAAGCAAGAGGCACTTCAAGAATTGATTCATAGCTGCGACTTTCGTTTAGCGACCGACGAAACAACTCACTTGTCCAGAAGTAAACTGTCGCGATCAAGCGACAGCTCGCGAAACGAGTAATACGCGGACATCATCGACTTGCCTTCCCGCGTACCGAGAACGATCTCACCTTTGCCGGCGAGAATGTCAGGGGAGATGAAAAGAGTGACCATCGTCTTGGATTCGTCGGTTTCGGTGCGGACGACGTCGAATTGCCCGACTTTCTCCGGTATGACATTCCGAATGATCCACGGAAATCCGTCGGGCAACGTAAGCCAGATGTAGCCGCCGTTGGCAAACTGATGCGGCTTGTACTGGATGAGGCACGAACGCATAGCAAATCGCGGCGTGTCTCCGTCTGCAGTCACAGAGTTGAAATCTTCGAAAATCCATTGGTACTCTTGATTCGCCAACTTGAACCCGCCCGCTCCCAGGATCGCGAGCGGCGCTTGATCGCCGGATTTTCCAGAGTACTTTTTGCCCTGAACTTGGAGATCGACCAAGTCGACCGGGCCGCCGGGACGTCGAGACTTCTGTCGCCACGCCGTGACGTTGAAGAGAGTCGAGGCGACGCCTAGCTGATTCGGTAGCGTCAGATCGCCCGACGTATTGTTCTCGATTTCATCAAGCCGGAGTTCAAAGTACCTCGGCCCGAAATTGTCCGTATCGAGCGTTCTTGCGCGGGACGTGGCGCGCTCGCCGAGGTAGTTGTGAACTTCGTTCCGCATTTCCTTCCAGACGATCGGGTCTGAGAAAAACAGCGGGCTGAACAGTTCGTCTAACGGTCGCAGATCAAGAAGCACGGGTACTTCGGAGTGATCAGGCAGACTCCAGCCTCCTCCCTTGGAGAGTTCGCCCCCAATGGTTTGCACTCCGTCGTCTTCGTCTTTCGACGACGATCCCGAGGAGTCGCTCCAGCTCGAACCGCCGCCGATCGTGCGGCCGACGGTCACGCCTTCCAACGTCGCGCTCGATTGCTGACTGATGTTGAAGCCTTGGCTCGTCGTCGTCATCGCCTCGGCATCTGTGAAATCCTTTTCTTGAAACGCCGTTCCGCCGTAGGTCACCGCATACGGATAATTCGTTCCGAATGAATCGACCAGTGAAGCGTAGTCCGGATGCTTCCCGGCCAGCTTGTCGTCGCGAATCCGCAACACCCGTCGGTAAAATCCTTCGTCGAGCGCGACTCGTGCCCGGTCGAGCACCAGCGCATATTTGACTTCCTGAGCCATGCTGATCGTTCGGCCGCTCCCCGAGCGCGACATATCGCTTCGTTCGTGCTGGTAGCTGCCGTCGAGGCCGAAAGAGAGCAATCCGGGAATTCCGATCTGGAATCCCAGGTTGACGTTCCAGGCGCGCGAATGTTCTTCCTGCGTGGCGGCGTAATGCGAACGGGCTCGCTCCATTGCTTGGCGATCGTTTCGGTAGATCAGACCGTTGGGAATAATTTTTCCGTTAGTCGTCGTCTGATAGTCGACGTCACCGTCGGCAGGCCAAGCGAAGACGCGGTTCGGCGTTCCGGTCGAAAGCTGATAATTGCGCGGATCGAGCTTCTCGACGTTGTAGCCTTTGACGTTAAATTCCGACATCGACGGCCGCTGTTCCGTACTGAACGTTCCGCCCCAGGGAATTTTGTCGCGGGGATCGCCTGACGCGTCGAAGGGAGTCGACGGCATGTAGCGTTTGCCGTCCAGAACGAACGTTCCATCGTCCAGCATGGTCAATTGCCGCGAACCTGCCGGAGCAGCGGTCGTCGAACGAAAGGCGTCGACACGCCCGGCGATCGGCTCGAATATCTCCAAGCCATGCTCGACACGCGCACTGAGCGGACTCGTCGGATTGTCCGTCGCCAAAATGAGCCGCCCGTCGACGGTCAACAAAAGCCGGTACACGGGATATGAGGTGTAGTTCCCGTGAATGTGGATGTTGCCGTCTCGTGAGTCGATCAACGAAAGGGCTCCGGGATCTCCCGTCAATGCAAGACGCCGCACCGTGTCGTCGTCGCGGACAACCTCGGGCTGGTCTTCCGCCTGAAATCGCCCCAAATTCGTCGCAGGGGGCAGCAGAGGATGTTGATTCGCCCATGTTCCGGCCGGCGTCAATTCGTCGGGCGCAACTCTGTAAGTCAGCGCCAGCCCAAGCAACCCGGCATCGTCGCGCACCTCCGTGAAGCCGGAAAGCCGGGACGTAAGCGGAATCTGCACGACGGCCGAATTGGGGCCGTTGGCCGTTCCGAAGACGTTCCACAACCGACGATTGGTAATGAACCGGAGTGAGTGAAGATGCGTTCCGTAGGTGGCCGCCGCACCGACGATCACCTCTCCCTTCTCCAGCTGTAACAACTTCGTCTCGACGCCGGATGTCGGAGCGTTGAGCGTCGTCGCCGGGGTCGATTTCGATCGAGCGTCGAGATCATTCAGCCAACGAGCTAACGACTGCTCCGCAGCGCGAAATGCGGAAGAACCTAAAATTTCTTTTTGCGAATCGTTGAGCTCAAAAATCTCCAGTGAGTATCGCGCAAGAGTATGCACCACATCGCCGCGACGTTGTGGATCCCAATTTCCGACCAGAGCTTTTGTTTCTTCGACTTGTAGGTATTTAGTCCAGCCGGCCTGAAGTGCCGGGCCGATGCTGGGAACCATCCGTTCCAAATCGAATATTAGTGCTCGTGCACAAGCATCCGAATAGGCCGTCGCCTCGGCTTCCAATCGGTTCGTTTCCGCGGCGGCAGGCGTTCGTAACGTTGCTACATCGCCGCTCGTAACAAAATGCGGCACCACTCCAACTATGCGAGTTTGGGGCGTTCCGTCGGACGCGTTTGGCAAAACCTGCACGCCGACTGAAATTTGGCGAATGTCCACGGCGCCAAGCATCAACTGGTCAATCCTCAGCCCTTCGTCAGATCCTAGAAATTCGCTTGGGGTTGCCGGCGGCGAATAGATCAGGACATCCTCCGAATCGGCCGTGAAGAGCGAAGCCGCCGTCAAGTCAGAAAATCTCCGATGCGACGGCGGCGGCGGGCCGTAGAACTTCAACTCTGAGAGCTCTTGCGCAGAAAGCGGCGAGCTCCACATCCGCAGCGCGGCGATTTCTCCGGTGAACGGACTGAACCCTTCTCGCACGCCACCTAGTTCAAACGGCAGGCTCGCAGACGGCCCGTAGCCGGCAGGAATGTAGCCGACGTACTTGTCGTCGAGATAGATTTCTGAAATGTCTTTGCTTGTGACGATCGCGAGATGATGAAAATCTCCGTCACTAAGATCGACGGTCGACCATTGCGTACGGCGGCCGTCGCTGATGCCGATTCGTTTTCGAGAGGCGTCCGTCAGCAAACTGAAGCCGAGATGCAAATCGTCCACGTGACTCAAGAGAACGCTGGGGCTTTCCGTGCCTTCAGCCGGATCTGCAGCGAGAACCAACTCAATCGTTCCGCATGAGCCAAGATTCAAACCATCAAACCCGACGGTACGTTCATTCGTTTTGGAAAACTCCACCGGCTTAAATTCTTTTGCGGCCGAATCTGCGCGTGTTAATTCCGATGCGAAAATCTTATCGAGTGCGCCTGGAATACAATTCGTGTGCAGCCACGCGACAATCACCAAGCTAAATCCGAACCAAGCTCGGAGACGACGCATAAACTCTCCATCGGATAATAACATCTTGTTCCCTGCGGCATCCCCCGCGGACTCCGCATGAACATTTAGGCGGTCAATGTAAAGAACGCAATTGGCCCGAGCGATGATGGGATTTCATCATTAGATTAAGATTTCGTGGAGTGTCTGTTCCGAGCGAATTGCTTGGTGTTTCGATGGCGTTCATCTGCGTTTCTCGGTACGCAGTCCGGCGGCTCGGATTGGTACAAGTCGCCTGCCCCGCGACAATTCAGGGTTCTTGGCCGCACGCATGCAAGTACAACCGGGCAGTCAGCGCCGACTCATCGACTGGAACCGACATTCCACATATCTAGACCCGACGCCTGAATTTCTCGTTCGGCTTGGCGAATGTCGGGGCGGTTCTGGAGGAGCTGCGAGGGAACGCCGCCCCCCAGCGGATGCAACTTCAAATTGATGAAGCCCGACGACATACGTTCGACGGGCTGCGGAAACCGACCGACGAGAAAGGTGATACGGTTTTCGGTCTCGATGATGCTCTGTCGGATGATCAGCTTTTGCCTTCGATTCTTGCGAAGTTCGGCTTCGAATCGCTGAACGGCCAATTCGGTGTCGCGAGCCGCCTGATTTCGAGCTTTGCCGATCTCGAGACTTTGGTCCTGCAAAGTGATCGCTCGATCAAGAGTCTCAAGTTGCTTGTCGAGAGCCGTCAAGCTGTAGTACTTCTCGGCGATTTCCGCGACCAGCCGCGTGACGGCATAGTTCCGGCCATCCACCTTGTCGAGATACCGTATTCCTTGCGCATCGCGCGCGTTGCGAAGTTGTCTCCGGATGTCGATTTGCCAGGAGACATTTCCGGCGATGAGAAAATCGGGAAGCGGATTGGGAAAATTTCCGCCGGCGTGGTCCGCAATGAAGGTGCCCTCTACGTTTCGGCCGACACGAAAGCGTGAAGGAACGTGATTACGATTTGATTTTATTCCGTAGTTTCTAGCGAATCTGCACGGTTTTGCAGTTGTGCCTGACTGCCGCGCCTTCACGCACCCAGTGATGCAACGCGATGCATCTGAATACACATTTCGGGTGTGAATCGCTTCCGATAAGTATTTCTTGCAACGACCGATTCGCTGCAGATTTTGCCGCGATTCCAAACAGTGCATCAGCCTTTCTGTAGCAAGCTCGGCATCTTGGTTGCTTTGCCGCGAGACGCAACCACATCTCTTGCGATGCCCTCAAATCACTCTCCCGCTTGATTCGACTGACAGTCCCACCTGCTCTCGGTCTCGGTCGTAGTTCTCTCGCTACGGCCGGCGAGCTTCTTCGCTAGTCCACGCCGATATGTCGCGCCCTAGTGCGCATCTGCAAACAGGAACAGCAAGTTGAGTTCAACTTCCAGCGGCGGACCAAGGCCCAATCTTCGGACCGCCGAACATCGTCGCCGTTCGGTCGGATTGATCGTCGCTTTCGGAATTTTCCTTGGTCACGTGTTTGCTACCCGAGGCACAGAGGCGCAGAAGCTACTATTGGGATCCCGACGCGGACGCGAGCGGCAATGCGACTTCCGGAGCCGGTCTAGGAGGTACGGGCGTTTGGAACACGAGTAACTCCGTTTGGTGGAACGGGTCGACCGACGTCGCGTGGCCCAATCTGTTGACCGACACCGCGACCTTCGACGGTACGACGGGAACCGTTACGCTCGACGTCGGGATTAACGCCAACTCTTTGGTCTTTCGCAGATCCGGCTACTTGCTCACCGGCGGAGATCTAACACTCGCCGGCGTCGCACCATCGATTCGAGTGTCGATGCTTGAAACGGCGACCATCAACAGTCTCTTGAAAGGTTCGTCCGGCTTTACCAAAACCGGCGGCGGGATGCTGCGTATCGGCAACGCGCTCAACAGCTACACCGGCACGACGACGATCAATAACGGAGCGATCGTAATCGCCGACGGCGGCGCATTGGGAAACAACAGCCTCGCCAATCCCGACGCCATCGTCGTGACCGGTTCGGGCACGCAGGGTACTGCGGGTGGCGTGTTGGTGCTGGAAGGGGGCTACAATTCGGGCGTCACGCTCAATCGCACGTTGAGTTTGCAAGGGCTCGGTCCTACGCCCGCCGCGACACCGGTGCTGCGATCATCAGCGTGCACACAAACACTCTCGCCGGCAGCGTCAGCACGAGTGCCACCGAGACGACGATTTATTCCACGGGTGGGACGTTGACGTTCGCAGGCAGCCTACAGTTCGGCGGTGCCCTCACGAACTTCGGCTCCGCGGCCGGCACCGGAGCAGGCAACTCAATCTTTGCAGTCGGCGGAACCGTCAGCGGTTCGAGCGGCGCAACCGTTTCGAAGTTGGGAAACAGCGCACTGCTTTGGAACCCGACAAACACGGCCGCGTTTTTGGGAAGCTTCAGTCTGACGAGCGGCACGATGCGCGTCGTCTCGACCACGGCCGGCGGCAATTCGATCTTCGGCACACGCAACGGCGCGATCGCGGCCGGCATGGGTGCGGAAAGCGTTCTGAGCATGTCGGGCGGCACGCTTGAGATTCGCATCGATAATCCGACGTTCGCCGCCAACACCAACGTCTATCAAACCACGAACTCGACGTACTTCGCCGACCATGCGATCGGCAGTACGGTTTTGAACGGCGTCGTATCGCTCGGGGCGGCGACGTTCTTGCCGAGTACGAGTTCCAACATTTTGACCTTCAGCAGCCGCAACGGTTACGGCTTCACGTTGACCTCGGCATTGGCCGTCGGAACGGCGGGAGGCAACGGCGTGACCAACAGCGGCAACGGGCTTGTAACGTTTAACGGAGACTTCTGGGGGAACGCCGATACGGCCGCCGCGCGCACCATGACGATCAGCGGCGCGGGCGACATCTTGATCAACGGCAACGTGTTGGCTAACGGCGGACCGAGCTTCGATCACATTCTTACTAAGTCCGGTAGCGGTACGCTTACGATCACCGGCACGGCTTCAACGCTCGACGGCCCCGTCAACATTAACGGCGGCACGTTGACGATCACCGACTTTCGCTCGCTCACGAATAACACTTCCACGATCAGCATCGGCACGACCAGCACGGCCGGAGTTCTTTCCATCGGCACCGGCACCGCAGCCACGCTCGAAGGACTCACGACCAGCAAGCCCGTCGCGTTGGCCGGCACGAACGGCGGTGTGACGATCAACGCCAATCAGTCGGTCGCCTTCCCCGTGGTACTCAACGGAGCGTTCTCCAGCGGCGCCGGGACCAAGACGCTAATCCTCGGCGGCACAAACACATCCGACAACTTGGTAAACAGCGCCGTCGTGAACAATTCGGCCGCCAATATTACACAGCTTGTGAAGGTCGGAACGGGCACCTGGGTGCTTGGGGCGACAAACACGAATACCGGCGCAACGCTAATCACCGGCGGTACGCTCAAGCTTAAGTCCGCCGCCGCAGGAAGCACGATCCTCGTCGATACGACGGCCGTCGGGTTCGGTCAGGACGTCGCGACCTTCTTCGCCGGCGCGACGCTTGAGCTCGTCGGAGCGGCGACCGTCGCGAGCAACGAAGTCGTCGGGCCGCTCGATCTTGTGTCCGGAGCCAATACGATCGTAGTCACGCCCGGCAGCAGCGGAACCGCGACGTTGCGATTCGCCTCGGTCGGAGTTTCCATGGCGACGACCGCCGCCACGTCGTCGACGACCGTCACCGTCGCCAGCACCGCGGGATTGGTGCCGGGTATGATCATCACCGGCGGCACGATCTCCACGCCTGTGACCATCGCCGCCATTCTCAGCGGCACGACGTTTCAAACGAGTGCGTCGCTGGCCCAAGCCAACGGCGTGACGCTGACCTTTACACGTCCCAGCGGCGTCGCGGTCAGCGGAGTCACGGCCAACGGCGGCGGCACCGTAAATTTTAAACCTGGAACCGGCAGCGTCATCATCGGTGCCGTGCCGTCGGCCGGCCTGCTCAACGCCTACTCCTACTTCAACGGAGCGAATTTCGCCTACGCTCCCAGCACGACAAACGCTACGCTCCGGTCGCCGACGTATGACGTCGACGCCGGCTTCGTTACCGTAGCGGCAAGCGCGGCGCGTAGCGCAGCCGCGAACAATCGCATCGGTGCGACGAGCGGAACCGCGGGTACCGTAACGCAAGAAGCACCCATCGTCTTGCCGACGTTGAAGCTCGACCCGAATACGACCCTCGTCGCGAATGCTCTGGTCACGCTCCAAACGGCCGCGAATAGCCCCGGCGGCATTCTGATTTCCGGCGGCGAAGCGACGATCAGCGGCACGGGCGGCGTCAGTTCCGGCGGTACCGGGGATCTGGTGTTTCGCGTCGACCTCGCCGCGGACAAGCTCACGCTCTCCGCACCGATCAGCGGCGGCACCGGAGGTTTCACAAAAACCGGCGCAGGCCTCCTCGTGATCGCGGGAATCAATACTCAGAGCGGCGCGACGACGATCAACGAAGGGACCGTGCAGCTCTCCGGCACAGGCGTATTGTCGGCCAACAGCGCCGCGTTCGTGATCCGACAAGGAGCCGTCTTCGATCTCAACGGATTAACAACGGGAACCGGAGCTACGACGACGTCGATCGGCTCCTTCACCGGTTCGGGTACGATCACGAATTCGTCGTCCGGGGCCGCTACGCTCGTTGTCGGCGGCGGCAACGGAACCGGCTCGTTTGCCGGCGTCATTCAAAACGGAGTCGGCGTCGTCAGCGTCACGAAAAACGGGACCGGCGGTCACACTTGGAGCGGGCTCAACACGTACACCGGCATAACGACGATCAATTCGACGGGCGTCCTCTCCGTCGTCACTTTGGCCAATCTGGGCTCGCCTAGCGGCATCGGCGCGGGAAGCTCCACCTTGGGCAACGCGGCAAGCCTCGTCTTCGGCGGGGCGAGCGCAACGCAATCGTACGGCGCACTCAACTACACCGGCAGCGCAAGTGTCACCTTTGATCGGCTCTTCACCTTCAACGGCGGCGCCGACGGTGGTGCAAGAATTCAAAACAATAGTTCCGTCAATGCCGCCTTGGTTTTCAACAATACCGCGGCCCTCGCCTTCGGATCCAACGCCGCCGGCAATGCCCAAGGTTTGGTGCTCGGCGGCTCATCGACGGCCGACAACTACTTCTATCCCCAAGTCACCAACAACGGCTCGACGCCGACATCGCTCTACAAAGTCGACGCCGGTCTGTGGATTTTGGGCAACTCGGCAAACAACTATTCCGGCCCGACCGTGATCGGCGGCGGAACGCTCGGATTGGCGACGATGTCGGCCCTTTCGTCGTCATCGAATCTTCAATTCAACGGCGGCATTCTGGAAGCGTCCGGTTCCTTTTCGCGAACCGTAGGCCCGGGCGCCGGCGAAGTGCAATGGCTCGCGGGAGCATCCGGCGGCTTCTCCGCAGGCGCCGGAAAACTCACCGTTTCGCTCGGCGGATCGCCGACTTGGGGAATCGGTGAATTTGTCGGCAGCGGCGTGCTGACCTTCAACTCCGCCACCGCGCTCTCGGAAGTGGAAATGACCTCCGGTTTCGTAGTTACGGCCGGTCCGATCTCGACGTTCACGGCGACGACTTCGAGCGGCGGCGTAACGGTTTCACTGACCAACGGTGCAACGACCGCCGGACTCTACGTCGGACAAATCGTTTCCGGCAACCCCAACATTCCCGAAGGCCGTTGGATCGCGACGATTGCGAGTTCGACGACGTTCACGCTCAACAGCGGCACCGGCGTCACGGCCGCAACATCCATTACCACAAACTTCAACCCCGGCGCTTATCGAGCGATCAGCGTCGCCGACAACTCGTCGGCCGGCACCGACTTCGCAACGATCTCCGGCGTGATTCAGGGCTCCGCGGGTATTCAAAAGGTGGGAGTCGGCACCCTGCAGTTGTTCGGCAACAACACGTACACGGGAAGCACGCGAGTCACTCAAGGCACGCTCACCGTGCTCAAATTCGGAAATAGCTCCGAGGGACCGACCGGCACCAGCGTCGGGTTGGCCGCAGGCGGCAACCTTTCCAGCCAGGCGGTCATCCTCGACGGAGGAGCCAACTTGCAGTACATCGGTCCGGGAGAAACGAGCGATCGGATGATTCGCATCGGCTCTTCGGGAAGCGCAGCGATTCACGCCGACGGCTCCGGCCCGTTGGTGCTCACGAACGTTCGCAACGACATGGTGACGTCCGCTAATTCTTTGTTCCTTAACGGTACGAGCAACGCGGGCAACATGATCACCAGCACGCTCACCGACAACGTCGGCGCTTTGCAAGTGGTGCTCAACGGCGGTGCGACTTGGATCCTCACCGGCAACAACACCTACACGGGCACGACCGACGTTCTCGAGGGTGCTTTCGGGTTCGGCTCCGACCAAGCGGCAGGCGTCGGCCAAATCCGCTTGATGACGAGTGCCGCCGCCGGATCGTTCTTTGCCCATGGGGGGGACCGGCAAATCGCCAATGCGCTTCACGCGCAATCCTCCACCGCTTCGCGACTCAGCAGCTTTTACGGCGACTACAGTCTGACGTTCAACGGCAATTTCACGATCAGCAGTACCACGAGCGGCGGTCATCAACTCTTCAACAACATCGTCGCCGGCAAATCGCTGACGTTCAACGGCGACGTCACCTTCACGGAAGCCTCCGTCGGCACCGTGGCGTTGACCCTCGGCGGTTCTGGAACCACGCTGTTGACCGGCGCCATCTCCGCGACGTCGGCGAACAAAACCGTCGGCGTAACATACTCCGGCACCGGAACGGCCACGCTCGCGGGGTCTTCGAGCTACGCCGGCGTCACGCAGATTATCGGAGCAGGCACGCTCGTGCTGTCCGGCGGCAACTCCAGTACGGGAACGACCACGATCAACAATGCGGCCGGCACGTTGCAACTTGCCGGAGCGGTCAACGGCGGACTCGCCTCAGGCCTACTGACCATGACCACCGGAACTCTGCAAGCGGCCGGGGCCGACCGAGCGATTTCTAACGCCGTGACGTTCACCTTGGGTACGATCTCCGGTTCTCAGAATCTCACGCTCAACGGCGTCGTCACCATGAGCAGCGGTTCCAACCGCGTGCTGACGAACAACATCGTCGCCGGCAAGCTGCTCACGATCGCCGGCAACGTGTTTCTCTCCGGCTCGTCGACCGCCGGAGGCGGCCTTACAATCGCCGGTTCCGGCGACACTACGATCAGCGGCGCCGTCGCCAACTTCAACGGCAGCGGCGTCTCCAGTTCCGTCGTCGTCACGAGCTCCGGGGTTACGACGCTCTCCGGCGCCAACACCTACACGAACACCACGACGATGAACACCGCCGCAGGCACGCTCGTCTTGTCCGGAAGCAACAACAGCGCCGGCGCCACGATGCTGACCGCCGGCACGCTGCAATTCAACAGTTCTTCCAACGGCGGCTTAGCGAGCGGCCTGCTGACTCTGACTTCCGGCAGCGTACAAGCTCTCGGACAATCGCGCACGGTCGGCAACTCGGTTTCGCTCGTCTCCGTCACGGCGATCGGCACGCAGAACCTGACCTTCAGCGGAACTCTGAGCGGCGCCGTCGGCGCTAATCGCACGCTTACGAACAACATCAGCGGCGCGGTGCTCACACTCGGCAACGTGAACATCAGCGGCGAGGCCGCGCGCACGCTTACGTTCGACGGATCGGGACGAACGATCGTCACCGGCGTCGTGGCTTCCGGCCATTCGAACAAGGCCAATCAACTGATCAAGCTCGGTTCCGGCGTCCTCACGCTCTCCGGAAATCTGACTCACGACTACACGGGAAATACGACGATCGGCGGCGGCACGTTGAATGGAACCGGCACGCTCACGTCGCGCGTCGTCGTTCAGGCCGGCGGCACATTGAGTCCCGGTAACGACACCGACGGCGTCGACAACAACGGTGTCGGCAAACTGACCGTGGCCGGTTCCCAGTGGGATTCGGGAGCTGCGTTCGTTTTCGATTTCGCGGCCGGCGACGACGGCTCGACCACGAACGTCACCAACTGGGACCTGCTCAACATCGTCGGCACCGGACTTACGCTCGCCGACGGCACGGGCATTTATACGTTGTCGATTCGCTCTTGGACCTCTGCGACAGGCGAGTACGGCGTCGCCCCCGGCTTCGACGCCGCGAGTAATTATCGCTGGCTGTGGGTCGATAACGCCGGAACTCTCGCCGACGGCGTGCTCGGCCAGTTCACGATTAACACCGCCGGGTTCTACGGTCCCTCAGGCCCGGCGTTCGTCGGCGGCAGCTTTTGGGTTTCGTCCGTGAATAGCGATCTGTACGTCAACTACCAAGCTGTACCCGAACCCGGCAGCATGACGTTGATCAGCGTTGCCGCTTTGAGCTTTTTCCGACTCCGGCGAAAGAAACTGCGGCGTACAAAACGGTTGATTGGCGAAAAGCGAAGCTTCTAGTCGCTCTACACGGAAACTTCGCGTGACTCCGCGCGAGAATGAATGGCCTCCCACAATTCATCGTCATCAAAGGGCTTCGTCAGATAGCTGTCGGCTCCGGCTTCGAAGCCCGCTTGTTGTTCCGACGGCATCGCCTTCGCCGATACCATGATAATGCAAGCGGTATCCGTACCGGCGCTGCGGCGCAAGCGTCGGCACACCTCATACCCGTCGATATCCGGCAGCATTACGTCCAGCAGCACGATCGGGGGTCGGCATCTCGCCGCAATCGCCAAGGCCTCCGTTCCGTTGGAAGCATCAATTACCGTGAAATGTCCGTCGAGAATTTCGTGAATGATCTCACGATTGCCGGGATTGTCGTCGACGACCAAGACATTTCTCGAAGTCCTCATTGCTCATACTCCAAGCCGAAATGAATCTAGGGGTTCGCAATCAACGACGTGCAGTTCGATCGGCCTTCGGCGACCGGGCCGGCTTCCTGGCCAATAAGGGAAGAAACCGTTCCTTCTTGGAGAAACTGGAATCTTGCCAGCCCTTGCTTGATGTCTTCGACCCGCGTCTCAAACGCCGAAACGATCACGCCGTCAAAGTGGCGGCCGGCGCCTTGTTTGATAATCGCCAGCGATTGCTCCAGCGACATCGCCTCGCGATAAACTCGATCGGACGTGATTGCGTCGAATACATCGGCCACGGCGACGATTCTGGCTGAGAGCGGGATATCGGTTCCAACGAGTCCGTCGGGATATCCGCTGCCGTCAAATCTTTCGTGATGATGACGAGCAACCTTGACCGCCATCGGCAGGTAATCCGCGTACGGCAAGTTCCTCGCGGCGCGCTGAAGCAAGTCTGCGCCGATCGTCGTGTGGCGCTTCATGGCTTCAAATTCTTCGGCCGTCAGCCAGCCGGGCTTACGAAGTATTTCGTCGCTGATGCCGATCTTGCCGATGTCGTGAAGCGGCGCCGCCCGATACAAGCGTCGTTGGAACGTGTCGTCGACTTCTGCTCGGTAAGGGCCATCCAACGCAAGCTGTTCCGCTAAGATCTGCGAGTACCATCGCATGCGGAAGAGATGCTCGCCGGTTTCCGTGTCGCGAAGTTCCACGAGCGACGCCAGCGTCCGGCCGATTCCGTCTCGGATTTCCTCCAAGTCGCTCCAGATTCTACCGACCTCGCGATTCCGGCCTACGTTCATCCAGGTCCGTACTTTGGCCAATACTTCTTGGTCGTAAAACGGCTTTACGATGTAATCGACTGCGCCGGCTTCATAAGACGTTAAGCGATCATCTAGCTCCTGCCTTGCAGACAGCATGATGATCTTCGTATCGGCGAGTTGAGGAAACGTTTTCAGCGCTCGGCACGTCTCACGCCCGTCCATTTGCGGCATCACCAGATCGAGCAAGATGAGTTCAGGCTCAAACGTCATGGCCACGGCCAGCGCCTTCTTCACCACTGCTCGCCGTTCGCACCTCAAAGTGCTCCGATAAGAACTCTTGAAGCACGGCCACATTGTCCGGGTGATCATCGACGGCCAGAATGCGTTGTAAGGACTTCATCACAGCGTTCCTTCGACGGCCTATGCCGTTACGAGTTCAGTGCGTTTTTCAGATTCGATTTCCAAGCTTTCGAGGGACGTCGTATCTGCCGGTAGTACGACGTGTAAAAGCGCTCCGTGTCGACGAGTGCTTTGCGCAAATCGTTCCCCCGTGAAGCGCAATGATTTTGCGACAAATGGCCAATCCAAGCCCTGTTCCGACGGAACCGGATTGCGCTGATTTGGATTGCACGAACTTGTCAAATACCACTTCGCGTTCGTCTTCCGGTATTCCCGGCCCTTGATCGCAAACGGTGAACTCCACGGCTTCCTTCGACGCCTCCATGCAGACCTCGATCTCTCCGCCGACGGGAGAGAACTTCACCGCATTGCCGAGCAAATTGCGAAAGACCTGCGCCAAGAGATTTTGATCGCCCAAGACGCATGCCGGGCCGTCACCGGCTTTGATGGTGAGCGAGAGCCGTTTCTCACCAAGCAAGCCTGCAAACTCTCCGCCCACTTCGTGAAACAGCTCGACAAGATCGACCCGCTCGCATTGCAGCTCCATTCGGCCGCTTTCGAGCTTCGACAGATCAAGAAGTTCGTTCAGGATTCGCAACAGCGTTTGCCCCGCATCTAAGATGCGTTCGAAATAGCCTTGAATTTTGGTTCCATCGAGCATCGCAAATCGCTTAACTCCGAGCCGGGCGAAGCTGAGAATTCCGTGCAGCGGCGTCCGTAGTTCGTGGGACATGTTTGCCAGGAAATCTCCCTTGGCCACGTTCGCTTGCTCCGCTTTCTCCTTAGCCGCGTTGAGTTCCACCGTGCGAATTCGAACGACGTCCTCAAGATGAATGTTATGCGCGGCGAGCGCCTCTTTTGTTTTCAGCAGTTGATCGATGTGTCGCTGCAACGCCTGCTTGAGGATACGATCGTCGTCGATCGGACGAAGTGTGACGACCATCCAGATTCTGTCGCGATACTTCAGCATGCGGCCGCGAACACGAACCGTCATGTCATGGCCGATCTCAGAATTGATGCAAGCATCCTCGGAGAACCCGACCAGCGACGTCGGCCGGTAATTGAGCGACGACAACGCATGACGAATGGATTCCCCATCATTTGGCGAGAAGAGCGAAACAAATCTCCGTTCCGGTAATAGCTCCCAGCCACGATTCAGCAGCACCGCCGCGGAGGAATTGGCCCGTCGAATGCATCCGTTTTCGTCAATGAGAAACGTCGCATCGGGATTGGCCTCGAAGCACGCATCAATGAACTCCGCATGTCGACGCAGTTCGCGCAATCGAACGGCACAAAGACCAAGTGCGCAGGCCGTCGCGAGGGTGATCGCAACGAATGCCAAAACCAGCATGTACAAAGCAGGCATATGCATTACTCGACAAGGTAGACGTCACGAGCAGGGGGCAAGAGCTGCGACGGATTGAGGGTGATCCCAAGCAACGACGCAAATCGAAGACTGCCGACGACGAATCGCAGGTCGTAGTCGCCGTTTGCGGCAAGAATTGCGTGCCCCCACTTGGAGTAGACCGTACCGCTTAGCGTCGTCGTCCCGAGCAACTCTTGAGACGTGATGACGATCGGCCGAAAATCGTTACGACGCTGATAGATCAGCAGACCTTTGAAAGGTCCGGAAGTCAGCGGAGTGAGTCTGTTTCCGGGTAACGCCGCATTGACGACTACGCTCGGAAGCATGGCGAGCGTCTGAGGAGCACTCGGCGTCGTCCCCAATTCCGTTAGATCGGGCGCACCGTTCGAGGAGTCGAATGTTGATGCAGTAACGTAAAACATGACGCCGTCGGCCGTCACCATTCCTCCGACGATGCTGAGACTCAAACCCGTTAGAGGACTAGCGCCTCGAATGACATAAATCCCCGGCTGAAATACGACCGTGCCGGACACGATTTCGATGTAGTCGTAAACTCCCGGCCTGAGCGTGGTCGTGGGACCGATCAGCGGCAGTTGAGCGACCCGAACGCCGCCGCGGTTCGTCGAGTCGACGTTCGCCGGATCGGACGCCTCGCTAGGGATCGGCAAATCTCGATATGGGTCGACGACAGGAAGTCGATTGGCCTGGAGCGGGTTGGGACGACCGGTTGTGAACGATGCGTAGTTGTCCTGATCGTCCACTCCTCCCACAACGCGAACGTCTTGAGCACGTAGCCGTGTCAGCGGCAACAACGGAGTACACGAGATCCCGTAAGGGGGACCAGGTGACGTTCCGACGGCGTTGCCATTCTCGTCCACACCGCCCCAACTCGTATTTACCAGCACGGCCCCATTGACGCGGACCGGGCCGACGCCAAGTACTTCGAGACCTCCTAGCAACGCGGGAAAGTTGAGACTGATAGGCAGCGTGATTCCCACGCTCACCGCCGGAGGTCGAGGATTCAGCACGACAACCGCAGCGCCGGCCGTAGAAGGCACCGTACCTGCGACCGATCGCGTCTTCACTCTAGTCTGCCCAAAGTCGCCGACCAGATGCATTATTTTTGTAGGGTATTGCTGCTCGGCCACAACTTCGACAAATCCGGATCGCCCCGCAAAGGGGCCGGACACGGGAGGCGAATTCATCGCAACGTCGGCGTCGGAATGCCCGTTATAGTCTCGTACGTAGGTGAGCGACGTCGAAGCGGCCGTGGTCGGTGATTCGCCGACAGCCACGTCTACCGCCGCCGCCAAAGCCGCGGCATCCGTGGCATGACGTAAATCGACTTGAATCGAAAGCATGCTGCCCCAATCAATCACCAACCCGGCGACTGCCAAGAGGACCGGCAACGCGACAAGAAACAACAGCAGGGCCTTACCACGTCGCCGGCGGAGTCGACACGGAGGGTGACACGATGCCGTCGGTGCTCTACCGAGAGCCTGAGCGCTCGCATCGCTCCGCACGACATTCGACGATTGCATACGCACAACGCAGTTCATTTCGCAGCCTATCGAGCGATGGTCATGGTGCTTTCCGCGCCAAGTTCAGCCCGCCGCCGATTCCAAGAATCGACAGAGGGACGTGAACGTAGCCGAGCCTTACTCGAACACGACGCCCTTGCTCATTTCCGCCATCAATCCAATCGACGTCGACAAGCACGTCCTGCGGGGCGATCGCAGGAATGGAATGCGATACCATCGCAGCAATCTCCGACGTATCCGCGGCGCTGCCGTCGAAACTGACGGGCCCCCACGGTGACATTTCCGGCCATGACTCCGATCCGCGAACGATCGCGGCACGCGCAACGGCTCTCGCCGCAGCCGAAAGCGCGTTGTATCGCGCCACGGTCACTCCAAGATCCAGAATCGTCAGCAAGATCACCAAGAGAACCGATGACACGATCGCACTCTCGACGACCACGACGCCCCGACGACGGCCGTACCTGCGGCTCTTGCGTTTCCTAGGATTACTGCTCATCGGGTGCGCCTCATCTGAACCTGATGAGAAAGACCGACTATGGCGGGAACGCCGGGCCAATTGACGATGGATTCATGCGGATACGAAGCGGTCACGGCGACGCGGTACAAGCCGCCCCCTTCGTCCGTAGAAGAAATTTCAACGTCCAACCTTCCCGCCTCGTAGTGATGGAAGCCCCTCATCTCCGTATCGACGGTCTCGCGAATCACGGCTTCCCAAGAGGCCCGATCGTAGGCCGCCGGATTATGCGTCGCCGCGTAGTCCGCTCCGCAACGCGCGGCGTTGGAGACGATCAAGTAGGTGTGAAACACTCGACCGAGATCCGTGCAACCCATCGCGAGCACCATCAGCACGGGCACAAGGATGGCAAATTCCACGACGGCGGCGCCCGAGCGTGCGGAACGCCGCGACGTTTTGCGATTGATCCGTGATTGATCGGCAGAGGTTCGAGTGTTCATCGGACTTGCTTTTGAGTGAGCGTCTATTCGGAAAACGCTTGATGAATCTGTATGGCCGCCGGTCCCGCCAACACGATGAAAATTGCGGGAAGTATCAACAGCAGCATGGGAAACAAAATCTTCACGGACGCCCTTTGAGCGTGCTCTTCGGCCAGTTGTTCGCGTTCAAAACGAAGGGCGTCGGCCTGCGATCGAAAAGCGTCGACGAGTTCCGATCCGAATCGACGCGACTCGCGGACAAACGTGCTTAGTGCTCGTATTTCGTCGAGATCGGCCCGATTTGAAAAACTCCGAAATGCATGATCGATTCCGACGCCGAGCGCGACATCGCGTTGAACAACTTCCAATTCTTCGGCGAGCAAGGGATGGGCGAGACTGATCTCGCCGCTGACGCGTTGCACTGCGCTCGGCAAGCTCATTCCGCTCTCCAGACAGACGATCATTAAGTCAAGAAAGTCAGGAAAGCCGCGTCTTAGGTTTCGCCGCCGCAGAGATACTCGTCGAATCGAGCCAAAGACTCGGCAGCAGGAATCCCGCCCCGGCCAATGACAGACATCCGATGACCACGGATCCCCAGCCGGATTGTTTCCAAAGAAAGGCGACGACGCCGACCACGATCGGCAGAGTCACGGAAACCAACCGTACGACGAAGTAGATCGCCACCGAACGTTGCGACCCGAATCCGGCCTTGCGAAGCCGTAGACGAATACCACGTTTTCCTTGCTCCTGACTCGGTACGAAGGCTGCAATGGCTCCCCAAAGGCCGGCGTTGGAACCGGTCGCCATCTGATCCGTTCCCGTGAACCTTTCGCCTGACGCTTGGCCTCCCGATTTGCGTATTCGTTCGCGAAGTTCAAGGGAGAACCTGTCGACACAGACCAGTGCCGCGACGCACAGGCAGCCAAGAGCTCCTGCGATGCCGACGAGGACGTAAAGTTGGTCGGTGGTCATACTCGTTCTCAGTAGTTGACGCGAATGCAGAGCCTGATCCAGATGGTCCCCAGAATCTGCGCAACGACGGCCGCAACAATGAGCGAAGGGTGCTGCAACAAGGTCGACAGATAGTCCGGAGCAAGGACATACAGCGCGCCGAAGGCCAAAGCCGGAAGAACGGTCAACACGGCCGCTTGCATGCGGCCTTCGCTCGTGAGCGCTCTGAGCCGTTGCTCCAGTCGCAATCGCTTTTGGACGACGGCCGACAAGTTGCTCAGCAGTTCGACTAAGTTGCCTCCGCTGCGAGACTGAACAAGCAGCGCGACGACGAGTATTCTCAACTCCATGATGCCGGTTCGGCGGGCGAGACCTCGTAGCGCAGGACTCGTAAGGCATGCCGAGGGCTTGTTCCTCATAGCAACGACGAAACTCATCGGCGATAGGGGATTCCATATCATCGGCGACGATCTGAAATGCCGAAGAGATCGTCTGACCCGCTCGCACCGAACGGCCGATAACGTCGAGCGCCTTCGGAACTTGAGCGATCAATTTTCGAACTCTAGCCCGATGTTTTGCCACGACGAAACCGCCGAAGACCGTCAAGACGAGGATGGCGACGGGCGGCGCACACCAAGGCGCGACCACCAAGCCTGCGATTACGCCGAGAACCGTCGATGACATTAGAGCGATGCAGCCGAAGGTGAACGGCGATACGCAGATCGCCGAATTCTCGTAATACCGTTCGACGCGCGCCGGCCATGTCGCCGACGCATCCTCATTGGCTCGCTTTGCATCGATCAACAATCCGGCGCCGTGCGATCTCGCCGTTCCTTGCGCCGTGCGAATACGATCCGAAAGCCGGCTCTGATAAGTCCACCGGCCGTCCGTCATCCAAACAAAGGTCACGGTCGCGCACCCCAGGACGGACGCAACCGTGAGCCAGTTCATCAGAATTGCGCTCATAGGTGTCGATTTCCTAGGGTCGTCGTGTCAACGCGATCGAACTGACAGATTCGCCGTTCGAACATGCTGCCGTTAAGGTAGATGCCCGCCTTTTCCAATGCGGTGAGGCAATGCGGATGAATTCCCGTTGCCATGAAATGACCGACGGCGTTCCCGTCTTGATCGACGTCGGTCTGTTCAAAGGTGAACAGATCGTGCATCGACACGGCATCGGCCTGGGTACCGACGATCTCGGAGATCTGCGTAATCTTTCGGGTACCACCGTCGACTCTCGCCGTTTGCACGACGATGTCGATCGCCGAAGCGATTTGCCGTCGTACAAATGCCAACGGTAGCTCCGGGACCGCCATTCCGACGAGCATTTCCAACCTGCCGATTGCATCTCGGGTATCGTTGGCATGAATCGTCGTCAATCCGCCGTTGTGTCCGGTGTTCATCGCTTGCAGCATGTCGAAGGCCTCATTGCCGCGACATTCGCCGATGATGATGCGGTCCGGTCGCATCCGCAGTGCATTGCGCAACAGATCTCGCGTCGTAATCTCTCCGCGACCTTCCAAATTGCTGGGACGTGACTCCAACCGCGCAACGTGCGGCTGCTGAAGCTTCAACTCGGCGGCGTCTTCGATCGTGACGATCCGCTCCCGTTCGGAAATGTAAGCGGACAAAGCGTTCAACAACGTCGTCTTCCCGCTTCCCGTGCCGCCGGAAATCATCACGTTCAATCTGGCTTGAACGCAGGCGCACAGAAACTCGATCATGTCCGTGGTCCCGGCCCGCCGCGCGACCAAGTCTCCTGCGAGCAACGGACGATTGCCGAACCGCCGAATCGAGACTAAAGCTCCGTCGAGTGCGAGCGGACGAATTACGGCGTTGAGACGGCTTCCATCGGCCAAGCGTGCGTCGACCATCGGACTGGATTCGTCGATTCTCCGTCCGACCCTGGCGACGATTTTTTGAACGATCGCGATCAAGTGATCGACGTCTCGGAAACGAACGTTGGTCAATTCCAATTGACCGCGCCGTTCGACGTAAACGGTTTCGGCGCCGTTGATGAGAATGTCCGATACGGTCGGGTCCGACATCAGCGGTTCGAGCGGCCCGAGCCCGAGGCGCCTCGTAGAGCAATTCTTCGATCAATCGTTCACGGTCCGCGCGACTGAGTAGGGCGGCGTTGCTGTTGCAAAGCGATTCCGCGGCGCACTTGAGCTCTGCGCACGCGATTTCAGGATCGAGCGTTCGCAGCATGCCGACGTTGAGTCGACTTATCAGCTGTTCATGTAACTCCGTCTTGAGACGATGGAATTCGCCGTCTAGCTCGGCGGCCGGAGACAAATGATTTTCGACAAAGTCAATCATGAGTTAACTCGCACGGATTGCGACATCGAGTTTTGAGAGGCGGCGGACCAAACACGTTCTTGCAACCACGCGCGAATTCGCTGCACCAGCGGTAGATGTGCGGCGGACTCGTGTCGCGGGGAAGCTTCCCCCAACACTTCGCTCACCAACCGCTCCACGCTTTTCGTAATCGGCGACATCGGGTGCGATACGACCGTGGGAACGCCGAGGTTGTAGGCCGTATTGGCGGATTCGGGATCATTGGGAATTCGGTGCCTGACGGGAATGCCGAGAATCTCCTCCATGCAGGCCGTGGGAACCTCGCGAGGTTGTCCCGTCCGATTGGCGACGATGATCACGTGATCTGTAGCAACCTTGGCTTTTGCAAGCAGCTCCAGGTAACGCTTCGTCCGCGACAACGACACGTAGTCGGGACGCAGCGGAATCACGATCCGATCACAGGCCGCCAGCGTTCGCACTTGTTCCGCATGTTCGGCATCCTCCAGGTCGACTACGACGTGGTCGTAGCGACTGCGAATGATCGCAAGCACGCGCTGTACGAGTTCTCGGGAGATTTGCTTGTAATCGCTGAAAGGATCCGGGCCCGCCAGCAGATGAATTCCGCAGTCGTGCTTGAAGAGAGCCTGCTCCAGCATCGCCGCATCGAGATGATCGGACTTTCCCGATAGCGAGCTAATCGTGTAGCGAGGCGAGGCATTGAGGATCTGCGCTAAGTCGCCGCCGCGTACGTGAAGATCCAGCAGCCCGCAGAGCTTGTCTCGGCGTGCAATGGAGGCAGCGATATTGCACGCCAAAAAACTGGCGCCGGAACCTCCCGACGCGCCGAGCACGCAGATCAGTTTGCCTGCTTTTTGAGAAGCCGGTTTGCCTGCAGACGCACGACGCATGACGGATGCGAGGCACTTCTGGAGTTCTTGGCGGTCATTTAAGTTGAGGTAGTCACAGGCGCCGTTTCTTATGACTTCGAGAATGGCATGCGGGCCGAGCGGCGGTCCCGCGCCGATGAGCTTAAGATCCGCGTTGGCCTCGCATACGCACCCGAGCGCCGCCATATCGTCGTCGCTGAACGACGGACTACAAAAAAACATTACTCGCGAAGCGGATGAGGACGAATCTAACGCGGCTTCCCTCGCTGCAGCATGCGAAATAATTCGCGGTCTGCCGGAAGTGATTTTGAGATCAATTAGCGCCTCGCTGAGCCGATTTGCCAGCGGCGCATCGTTGGATGAGATGAATGTTTCCATAGACGACTAGCTGTAGCGACGAAGCTTTTTGCAAGATCGTGAACGCTGGGTATTGCGGCGGTTTGACACCCGTCTTTCGACGGACCTTTCCCCCATCTGCGCAACCCTGTCACAGGTCGCTACCTTGTCAAATGGACATTCTTCTGCCCGTTTGGCTGCACTTCGTGCTGTCGAAAAATGGCAACATGCGAATTTAATGTGGAACCACTAGTTCGCTGTTCTCGGCGTCGTAAAGCTCGTCAATCTCGGCAGTCTCCGACTCCGAAGATTTGTCGCACTGGAGCATTGAGGAGATGTTTTCACACGAGGGCCGGGATGATCGATTGAGTGAAGGCCGCGCATATTTTTCTGAAGCATCGTCTAACAGTTCCCACCTTCGGCGCGATGCATGCCTCCGACAGCAGTTCCAATTTCAATGTCGGCTTTGGCCGATCCCGATCCGACGGCTAAGCGAAAGTGATCAACACCCGGCGGGCACCTCACATCGCTCCAAGACGGAAAAAAATTGGTAGCGGTTGTTTGTCTCAAAAGCGTTGCCTCTCATGCGCCTCAATAAACAAATCGGAAAGCGCACTTCGAGCCGGCGCCGTCGCCTCAAAGGTGCAGTGCACCGTTTGCAAAATTACTCGCGAGTCAGAGATCGCGATTTCGCTGCGCGCCAATTCCATGGCGCGGATCGGCGCGATGCGTTGAAAAGATTCGCCGGCTACACTCGCAGGCCGCAAAAGAAACCTTGCCGACATCGATCTCGTCAACCGGGCGAGAACCTACGACGGCGTCACGAATCGGCGCGAGTCAAAGTCGGGCGGCACACGTACTGGTGACCAAGCGTCGCATAGACATGACCGTCGAAGCATGTCTCAACAAAATTGTTCGACGCCTCTGCGGTGTTCGAGATCTGACCTCGACTGCAAGCGGTCGCGGCAAGTGCTATCGCGCAAGTTTGTCGCAGCAAATGAATTAATCTGGAAATGGATGTGGAAATCAATCGTTGATTGTTGCCCACGTTTAGGGTTTTTTATTACGCCTATCGAAGGGGTGGCTGTACTTCAGATGAGGGGCGAATGATCCTCCACATTGTCTTGAACGTGCCAAGCGGTCGTCGACTCCAATTGCGGGCCGTAGAGCACGAAGAGGGACACGCGAAAGGGCATATCGAAGCCGTAGCTTCGTACCTCAGGCCCATCATCGCGCAAATGAATCCGGATGAAATGCCGACGACTCTGCTCGTTGACGTCGGCGGATGCAAGCCGTTCGTCATGTACAACAGGTCCGTCGGCGCCACGTCGCCCAACTACGCCGAATACTGCACGTTCGATGAATTGCCGGCCAGAATTCGTATGACGACGTGTCGATCACGGGCTCGAAGTAATCTGAGGCCGTTGTTTGTCTTGACCGCCTGAATCCCAAGGATCGGGTAACATGAGCGACGTCAATCTTCGTGATCTAATTGCGGAAATCGAAGCACTGCGGGAACGCTCCGACAAACTTATTCTCCGTGCGGCCGAGATTACGCGGCGCGCTTATGAAATGGAAGTACTGGCGCGAGAAGCGGGCAAAGCCGGCCCCTAAGTCCGACACTGCGCCGACGAAAACTTGACGCGCGATACGAAACGAATTTGCGAAGTGCATCGCAAATTCGAGAGCGCGATCAAAATCACGGCCACCGTCCGGCCCGCAATGACGGAAGCTCTCTGCCAAGAGTCCGCTCCATCGATGAGCGGATTCGCTGGTTTTCGTCCATTGTTCATCACGAAGATCGAGACGGGCGCCCGGCGGGAAGCTCAAGCATGTTCTACTTGAGCCTCATCAGGATGGGGTCAATCTTCGCGGCCCATTGATTTACCTCAGCTTTCGAGACCTCACCGACGATAACGGCGTGCTGCCGGCCTTGGTAACCAAAGATGGCGCGATACGAGGCGCCGCGAAGTTGAATGGTTGCCGTGAGGATTCCGTACATCCAGCGTTGCTCCTGAAACAAACGTCCCAATGACAGAATGTGAGACTCAGCCGCAATCATTTGAACGGAAGCTGAGGCTCGCTCAGCCATCGACGTGTTTCCAGACTTTCATCGCTTTACCCGTAGCAATACGAGACACCGAAAAGTCGAAGTGGAAGACTTGTTGCTCGCGACCTTAAGCCGCCATCGCTCAGGCAACTCAAAAGTTCGGATTGGCTCGGCGACGTGTGGCGCTCTACAAACGCTGCGGCCTCAGACGCGTCGTCGGTCGTCAGTAGGTATGCGGCAAAATCAGCCGGCGTGACGAGCTTCTGTGGAACCGCGATGCCCGGATCATCGTTGGTCCAGCAGTTGGTGCCCAGAAATGCCGTCGGATTGAAGATCACATTTTTGAATACCTGGCCTCGCGCCATCCTGAATTATTCAAAAAATGGACGTAGATGGTTCCGATCATTTAAGCGATCAATTTAGACCATTACGATTTCGATGTAAAAACTTCGGTGCAACATTCCTTGGAGGGAGAAGATGCTTCGAGGCGTAATCGTCAGTGGGGTCGTGCTGTCGTACCTCGCGCTCTCGAGCACCAGTCGCGAAGCGCTGTGCGGAGAAGTCATCCTCCAGTACTTCGAGGGCCGACACGCCACGATCGCTCGACGTGTGCCCGACATCTTCTCCGCGGGCTATCGCGCCATTTGGATTCCGCCTACGAATCGCGCCGAAGGAGGACAATCCGCCGGCTATGACGTCTTCGACCGGTTCGACGTGAATCCGTTCTACGGATCAGAAGCCGATCTCACGTTTCTGATTGCGGAATGCAAGAAGGCAAACATCCGCGTATTCGTAGATATCGTTCTCAATCACAACGCGTACAACAATCTTGCGACGCCGAATTTCGTCGGGCCGGGCAAGCCTGATTACCCGGGCTTCGCCGTAACGTTGAATCACGACATCGACGGCGACTTTCACGGCGCCTTTGAAGGCGGAGAGCTTAACGAGCGGATAAACGGCGGCCTGATCGACATCGCTCATGAGAAGAACCATCGGTTTATTCGGCATCCCGTCGATTCGGGCGACGCGCGAAACATTCCCAACGAACCGCCAAAGAACTCCAACCGCCGTTTTTATCCGGATCGAGATTTCAATTCACCCGCGGCGTTAGGCGATACCAGCGGGGACAAACACTCGCCGTCGGGATTCAATCTTGACCGGCCGGAGGCCGGGGATCCGCTGGAAGAGAACGCAACGGGTTATTTAGTTCGATACTGCCAATGGATGATAGAAGTCCTCGGCGTCGACGGTTTCAGACTCGACGCAGCGAGGCATTGCCCGACGTTTTTCTGGAACGACTTTTACGATATCGGCGTAAAGAACAAGGGGCCGAACGGATCGACGCCATTCAGCTTCGGTGAAGTATCGGACGAATACAACTTTGAATTGCTGCGGTCATACGCTCGCAAGGACAACGTCGGTAATCGTGACCTGCTTGACTTCAGGCTGCACTACAACATGAAACGCATTTTTGGCGCACATGGTTTCGCCGACATGCGTCTGCTTGAAGGCGCAAGCGTCGACGCGATCGACGGCGATCCCAACGACGGCTCGCGCGGCGTAACGTTCGTCTCGAATCATGACGCATTTGCGGCGCCGCCTTCGAAAGACAACATCGCCTACGCCCATATTTTGACTCGAACCGGCTTCCCGATCGTCTACTTCAACGCACTCGAGTTCGGAGAAGGACGCGACTTTCCCATTCGCGGCCGTGGTGATGCCTTAGGCGGCGAGTTTGGCGCGACGATCACCAAGCTCGTCGACATCAATCGTGAATATGTGCGGGGCCGTCATATCACGAGGTTCGCCGACGGAGACGTCTACGTCTACGAACGAGACCAGGCGGTGCTCATCGGCTTGAATGACAACGAAGCTTTTGACGCCGATCGGACGATTCAAACTTCCTTCCCCGGCGGAACGAAGTTGGTGGAACTGACCGGCAATGCACGGGCTACGAATCCGCTGATAGTAAGAAACGACGGCACTGCCAAGATCACGATTCCGAACAATGACAAAGATCTTGGCTACGCAATTTGGGGGCCGCAAAAGCCGAAGGGAATCTCAGGTTCGCCGCTTGCGATCTCCCCGGTCGCCGAGGTGATTGCCCCCGACGCCGCGAGTGAGCCTCGTGCGAAGCGACGATTGACGGCGATTGATCGAGTCGACGCGGACACCGTTAACTTGACTCTGCAGCTAGAAGATGAAGGACTAGATGACAACGCCCTACTGAGAATCGACGATGGAACAACGAATGCGGTCGGTACGCCTATATTGCAGGGAGGTGAGTTCAAAGGTTTTCAGCGGTTTAGCTCAGCTGACCCGGGCGTATCGGGAGCGGCAAAGTACTCCGCAACCGTAGATGTCACGAAGCTTGCCAAAGGCATCCACTACATCGAAGTGGTCGCATTCCTTAAACGCGATCCGGGAATGCCGCCGGTGTTTGAAACGTTTCGAAAGACAATTGACGTTGATCGCTGATTGGGGAAGCGATCACGTCATCGACGGATGACGACGTTATTCTTCGCCGACCATGTAGCCAAATCCTGCTTGCGGATGGCGGCGGCCATCAAGTCCGGGAACAGGTCCGGCGTACATGCAAACGCCGGAGCTCCCAGAGCGGACATCCGGGCGGCCAGTTGCTCGTCGTAGCACGGCGTCCCTTCGTCGTTTAACGCCAACAGGCAAATCATCGTTACGCCCGAGCCGACGAGCGTCGCCGTTCGCCGCAGGAGTTGTTCCGAGACGCCTCCTTCGATCAAGTCGGAGATGAGCACGAAAATCGTCTGCGAAGGTCGCGTGATCTGTTGTTGGCAGTAACCGACGGCGCGGTTGATGTCGGTTCCGCCGCCGAGTTGAGTGCCGAAGAGCACGTCGACCGGATCGTGAAGTTGCTCGGTGAGATCCACAACTTCCGTGTCGAATACGACCAACCGCGTGCTGACGGCCCGGAGCGAAGCCAGAACCGCGCCAAAGATCCTCGAGTACACGACCGACGTCGCCATCGAGCCGCTTTGATCGATACAGAGCACGATGTCGCGGAGCGACGACTGCCGACGACCGTACCCGACCGGCCGCTCCGCTACGATCGTGCGACGATCCGGCAGATAGTTGTGTAAGTTCTTGCGAATCGTCCGATGCCAATCGATTTCGGCGAGCCGAGGGCGCGAAGTCCGCGACGCCTTCGACAACGCACCGCGTACGGCCGAAGCCAGCGGGTTACGAAGCCGCTTCTCGAGATCGTCGACGACCTTCTGAACCACTTGCCGCGCCGTGGCCTTGGCCTTCTTCGGTATTACGCTCTTCAACGACAGCAACGTGCCGACCAAATGCACGTCCGGTTCGATGGTCTCCAAAGACTCCGGCTCGAACAACATCTGCTGCAGGTTCAACCGCTGCAACGCATCGCGCTGCATCACTTGCACGACGCTCTTGGAGAAGTACGTTCGGATGTCGCCGAGCCAGCGATTAACGCTAGGGCACGATGGCCCGAGCCCTGCGGAACGCTCGGAGTCGTAAAGCGCTTCGAGGACGCGATCCATCTGCTGGTCATCGGCGCCGAGCTTGCAGCCCAAGCCGTCGCCGTGTCCGCCGCCGGCCGGATCGGGCTCCGCCGGTTTCCCCAGCACCAATCTCCAACGTCGCAATCGTTCTTCTTCTTGAGGCGTCACGGCGTCACTCCCAAAATTTGAGCGAGAACGGGGAGTACCTTGGCGGCCCGTTCGGCGTCGACGTCGTCGGATTGGGCGGCCGCGGCCCGACGTTCCGGCGTCGCGTCGCTTAAGCGTTTCACCTTTTCACCCATCTGACGTCGCTCGGCCGGAGCGAAGTCGGCGAACGCGCGACGGATGAGAGGCAACATCTCGACGAACGCTTCGGGGCTGAAGGCCCGGAGCCAGCGGTCGAAAATCCGCCAAATTCGATCCTGATGCAGTAACACCAATCCGCTGCCGCGCAGCAGTCCGGTGGCCCATGATGCACACTCGCCGGCGACGCCTGCGGGCGAAAGTTCCCGACTCGCAATACGTTCCACTTCGGCGTCGTCGAGCACGCCCTTCTCCAAGAGCGTTCGGCAACACCAGCCGCGGACCAAGGCATGAGCGCCCGATTCGAGCAGTGCGTGAAGCGCCGAGAGCCAATCGCGAATCAGATCTTCGCGTTTCAACAGATCAACCGCTTGAGTCGTGCCGCTCATGCCCGCGAGCATTCGCTCGGCGGCTTCTTCGTCGAGTGCGGCACACGCGGGCCGCAGGCCGACGCAAGCGCGTTCAAACAGCCCCATCAGCAGCGGCTCGACTTGTTCCGCTTGTGTGCCGCGAACGTCGCCGTACCGGGCCAGTCGCGCCAGCGGCAATACGGCGTCGAGTAGTTGCCGCACGTCCGCGGCTACCGCGGCGCGGGTCTGTAGGATCGCCGTGATCGGCTCGATCGCGTCGTCAAGCCCCGACTTGAGAGCCGCGTCGAGCAATTCGATAATTTGCGCCAGGTCGGCGGCCGCCCCGGCGTCGTGGATGATCTTCGCGCCGGCCGCGCTGACGATCGTGTTCCCCCATACATTCGCCTCGATCAACTTGACGGAGTACTCGGGCTCCCATGATACATTCCAGAGTTCGTGAAACGTCGAGCTCCTTTGGTTGGCCCGCTTTAGCTCGCCCCAAGTGATCCCGAGTCGGTTCAATTGGTGAAACAATCGACTGCGAGCGAGGTCCGTCTCATTTCGCAAGTCGAGATCGAACTGGCGCAATTCCGAACTCGGCTTTAGGCGAAGCGACTTCTGCAGCCGGGCCAGATCCTGCGCTAGCGGGACGGCCGGTGCGTCATCGGGTACTTCACCCAAGACGTCGCCCACTTCCAAGCGATTGCGAATCAGACGCAGCGGCGCCGTCTCTCCGTGGCAAAAGATCGAGAGCATCGCTTCATTCAACTCGGCGAGGCCCGGCGACCGTAGGTCACGCATTGCCGCCAGAGCATCGGCTAGGCGAACCGCTTCGATAACACTTGCCGACGAGGCGTCGAGGTCGGCGTCGCGCAGCAGCCGCGCGGCCGTGGCGGTCCAGCGCATCGGCGCGGCCGAGGGTGACTTCCACAAATGGGCGTACCAACCGGGTGAATGGACGCCGGCCCCGTAGCCGCTGCGAAACGTCAGCCGCGAATGCGTCCAAGGAATCCACGTCGACGCGGTCTTCACTTTCGGCAAGCCGCGGAGTCGTTCTTCGTCGTCGCCGATTTTGCAGCCCGCGCGGCGACCGTCGAGCGCGTCATCGTCCAAGGCTGGAACGTGCCAGGCCCCGCAAACGATGGCGATTCGCTCAAAGTTCTCCTTCCGCACGGCGCGGATCGTCCGCCGCATGAACGCTTCGCGCAGCAAGTCGCGCTCGCTTGCATACGGTAGTTCCTCTCGAACCACTCGCATCGCCTCGGCGACCGCGGCAAACAAATCCGTCGCGTCGCGTCGCGTTTCGACTTGGTGTTCCCACCACAACTCGTGGTCTTTGTAACCGGCGGCCTCGGCTAAGAGCGTGAGCGGGTCGGCTCGCCACACCGGCTCGGGTTCCGTCACGGCGATCGACGCTCCCTGGTCATCCGCGTGCTCGCCGTCGACCGGTGCGGCCTCGGCCGCGGCCTGCGCCGCTTCGAGTTGCGCTTTGATTTCTTCGAGCCGTCGTCGCTGCAGGGCGATCTGGTACGACTGCGGCAAGTCCATGAACCGCACCGGCACGTTCTGCGATTTGACCCAGCGGAGCGCTTGCCACTCGGGCGAAAACTCGGCGAAGGGGTAGTACGTCGCATCGCCCGGTTCGTCGGGAGGATAAACGAGCAACGCGACCGGCGGCTTCAAGCCCTCATGCGCCGTGAGCGACAGCGCCTCTTCGGCATCGGCAGGCCCTTCGATCACCACGACGTCCGGCTGCCACGCGTCAAGCGCCGTGCGCAGACTGCGAGCCGAGCCCGGGCCGTGATGTCGAATTCCGAACAAGCGCGTCGTCATGGCGTCGGCAATTAGCTGAAGTCGCGGCTCGAACGATACAAGTCCTTCCAGCCGTCGCGTTCTTTGACGACCGTCTGCAAATACTCTTGCCAAACGATGCGATCTTGCACGGGGTCCTTCACCACGGCGCCTTGTAGCCCGGAGATGACGTCGCCGGCTCGCATCACGCCGTCGCCGAAGAACGCCGCCATCGCGATGCCTCCGGAGACGACGGAGATCGCCTCCGCGGTCGATAGCGTGCCGCTCGGCGACTTCACTTTCGTTTTGCCGTCCTCCGTCACGCCGTTTCGCAATTCGCGGAAGATCGTGACGACGCGGCGAATCTCTTCCAGCGCCGGCTTTTCGGAGGGCAACTCGAGGGCTCGCCCCAGTTGCTCGGAACGGCGGGTGACGATCGCCAATTCGTCTTCGAGAGTTTCCGGGACCGGCAGCACGACGGTGTTGAACCGCCGCAAGACGCGCTCGACAACTCATTGACCCCTTTATCGCGATTGTTCGCCGTCGCGATGACGTTGAAGCCCTTGGCCGCCTGCACTTCCGTCGATAATTCCGGGATCGGCAACGTTTTCTCCGACAAGATCGTGATCAGAGCATCCTGCACTTCACTGGGGATCCGCGTAAGTTCTTCGATGCGAACGATCCGGCCGGTCTCCATCGCGTTCATCACTGGACTAGAGACCAGGGCGTCGCGGGACGGTCCTTCGGCCAGCAGTCGGGCGTAGTTCCAGCCGTAGCGGAGCGCCGCTTCATCCGTGCCGGCGGTCCCTTGTATCAAGAGGCCCGACGTGCCGCAGATCGCCGCCGAGAGATGTTCGCTGACCCAACTCTTGGCCGTACCCGGAACGCCGTAGAGCAGCAAGGCGCGATCAGTGGCGAGCGTGGCGACGGCGATTTCGATCAACCGCTCATGGCCGACGTACTTCGGCGAGACCTCGAGCCCGCTGGCGAGCTTGCCGCCGAGCAAGTACGTCTTTACCGCCCAAGGAGAAAGCTTCCAATTCGGCGGACGTTGCCGCTCATCCACTTCTGCCAGAGCAGCCAACTCGGCGGCGAATTGCTGTTCGGCATGGAGACGAAGCTTGCCGTCGCCCGTGGGGGCGTCAGTTGCCGACGAGGGTGAAGCGTCTTTTTTCTTGGTGGCCATAGGGCGCGGCTCGCGAAAGAAAGCTCTTGGTTAGGATTTCGGTTCCAATGTCAGCAACGTCAAAAATGAACGCCGAAGTTGGACACGTTGCGAAAAACGCTCGGCCGCTTTGATGGCGCCGCGAATTTGCCACGTGTCGCCTTCGCGAATCTTCCAGACTTCGAGTTCGGGGGTCAGCAGCGGATCGGGAATGGCGTCGGCCGCGATGTGCAGCACGTTGATCCACGGTGAGAGGTGATCGTCATCGAATTTGCCGAGGTGATAACGGGCCGCGGACAACAACTCCCTCGAGAAAGACTCGCTCCAGGGAGTCGGAATGAGCGGCAACAGCGTAATGAGGACCACGTGGAGCCGCGGCCCGGCGGTATTGAGCAACTGACGTAGCTGTCGCTCAGCGTCGGCGGGAGGCATTTTTCCTACGAGGGCTTTCAACCGTTCAAGTGCGACTAGCGAACCATTCTCGCCGGCAGTCGGCAAATTCGACCTCCCAGTGCGGCACCGAGCGGCAAGAGCCAAGCGGCGCTCAAGGCATCTGCTTCGGCAAAGGCGACGGCCGCGTCAGTCCAACCGGCGATCGCCGCGTCCGCGAAATCGTCTTTGGCAACGCCGGTGAGAATAGCGTCGGGACCGGCCTGGAATCGCTCCGTCCAGTGAGAGGGGCGAACTGCCGTAAGAATCTTCGTCAAAGCATGGGCCCGGAGACCGACGTTCGCCGGTGGCTTTGCAGCGACTCCGTCACGCTCAAGCGCGACGTCGACTTCTTGCGGCGGCGTACAGGTGACGACGAGACTCTTGCGGATCAGCCCGGTCATCTTTCCGGTGATCATCGCGTCGGCTCGGGCGATCATTCGCTGCGAGAGCTGCGATTGCGGCAAGCGAACGAGGAGGCCGGCAGCGGTTTGACGAACGCCTACGGATCGATCCTGCAGAGCCGCTTCGAGCGATCCTTCATCGCCGGACGAGAGGTGTGGACCCAACGCGGCGAGCAATTCTGCACGTGCATCGGCCTTCTCGGTACTCCATACTTCCGACAACAGCCTGCGAGCCTCTTCGGGTGCCACGCGGTGCAGCAGCGTCAGTGCTGATACGCGTTCGGCGTGAGTTCCCTCGGCCCACTGTTGCCGTAGTCTCGGCACGTCCATTTCCGATGCGCCGGTGATACTGTCCGACGCCCAGTTCCACTCAGAGCGAAACCCGGCGAGCCAACGTCCGCGCTCGTCGAGCAACGGCCGCAGAGCTTCACGTAGTGAGTCGTCCGAATAATCCAGTGCCGTCGGTAAAAAGTCCGCAGGGAGCGATAAGCCTGCCGTCTTCAAACGCCCGGCCAGTTCGAGCAACAATTGCTTCTCGTTGGCATCCGCCAGCTGCTGCAAGATCGCGCCGACGCGAAGTGAAGCCGTCGGCCCTCGTTGGGCGGGAGCAGGTTCGACGGCGTGTAAATCCGATCGCGGGCGACGGCCGGCCGTGCCGTAGACTGCGGCGGCTCCGGCAGCCAACAGGAGTTGACGTTCGCGATCGACGGCCTCGATTCGATCCACGAGTGCCGTCGCCGGATGGTCCGCGAGCGCGAATTCGCCGTCGCTGGCTCGCGCCGTGCCGGTCGTCGCCGTTCGCCAAAGCGAATCCATCACAAGCTCCAGTAATTGCCGTCTGACATGAAGCCGAGGGCCCGGAGTTGATCGCCGTTCCACTCGACGGCGACGTCGCACGGTGCGCCACCGCTGACGGCGAGCGCTTTCCATAACCCATTGCCGCCGAGCGGCAGCGCATCCCCCGTTGCGTCGCGGAGCGACCAACAATCGTTGTGCCTGATGAAGACGGCGTCGCGAATGACGTAGCCAAACAAATTTAGCCAGGGCTGCACGGCCAGCCGCTCAGCGGTGTCGTCGAGTAGGCTGCCCAGCGTTGTCCCTCCGGGCAACTGGCCGTGAACCGATTCGACGCCTGCGCGAGTTGTAAACTTCGCGCGCTGCTTGGCCGCGCCGGGATAGTAAGCCACGACGGCTTGCTGCTGCGTCCCCGCGGCAATAACTTCGCTGAAGGGCTGACCGCCGGCGGAGAATTGAAGAATCATCGCCGTGCGGTTCGTGGTGCGGCCGATGATCCACGAGCGTTGCACACGGACTCGCTCGGCGTCGTCAATACGTTGGCCGATGACTACCCATTGGTCCTCAACCTTCTCACCGTCTCGGTCTACTTCTTCTTGAGGTACGCTCCATCCGATAAGTTGGCGCACGTCGCTTTGCAATTGACCGTCAAGCTGTTCAAGCCGGCGGTAGGCGTGGATGAGGAGTTGCAAGCGACCGAAATCCGCGAGCAAACGTCGCGGCCAATCCGAAGTCGCGCCGATCAACTCGGGCCAGCGAGCGGCCCAAGCGGCGAGGCCCGGTGCTTGAGCGTCGACGAGCCGCTTGGTCGGCTCGCTCCAAAAGGTCGGCGGCTGCGTCTGCAGGCCGGCAAGCCCTTCCCGGACCCGATCGCACATCCAGAGTTCGATCCGATCCAAGCCATCGCGAACACGCGAGTCGCGCTGCTCCGCTCGCCGGGCTTGCGCCTTTTCGTCGACGGGTTTCGCTTCCGTCTCGGCCTGCTTTGCCGCTTTTTTCTCAGTTCGTTCTTGTCGGCGTGCGAGCCAATCGCCGACCCACTGCGGTTCGGCGCCCGATTTGAGCGATTCCTCAGACTCCGCCGCGATCAACAGTAGCCCGAGCGTGTGTTTGCAAGGGAACTTGCGGCTCGGGCACGAGCAGTGATAACCCAAACTCGCAAGTTCAATCTTCACTTGATATACGGCGCTTCCCTGACAAAGCCCCCAAAACGCCGTTTCGCTTCGCCCGAGTTCCTTCCAATGCTTGGCCGCGGCCAACTTCTTTCCCGCCGCCAATGAAGCGGGGTCGGGAGCCATCTCCTGAACTTGCTGAACCGACAAGGGCATAACGATGTCGTTCGAGGACAGGCAAACGGGTTACGCGACGGCGGCACGGTGACTCACAAATTGCAGTCGCATCGCTTCGGTATTGCGTTCACCGCCAGTGCCAGGATGTTAACGCTTGCGCGACCCGAAATAAATTCAAATCTGAAAATACACGGACGCCATCGATTTTGGTGCGCCGTTCGCGGCGGTTTACAAGAAGCCTAGAGTAGCACGGGTCGAATTTCCGCGCTCGCAAATGTTCGCTGACTATTTCTGCGTTGCGGTATGGGAGGGCTTCATCGACGGCCGCCTCGCCTTCGCCACGGCGGCCAGCGCGTGTAGCGTCGTAAGATACGAATTCGAGGGCTTGAAGCCTTGTCTAACTAGGGCCGCCATCAAAGCTTCGTCGTCGATGTCGACAACCAGCGATTCCAGGATCGCTATCGCATCGGAACGAAGAGTTCGAGCAGAACTTGCCGAATACCTCGGCCCCTTTGCTTCAATCGCCGCATCAATGATGCTGCCGTTAGGCTTACGTTTCTCGACCATTTGAATTCAAGTCGCTCCAACGTGGTTTTAGAAAACCTTCATGACTGCAATTGCATTCCCGTCATAACTTTGGTGTCAGCAGCTTTGAAGTCGCGCGCTCGGCGCGCCGTTGCAAAGCTCAAAAAGTTCAAGAATGTCGAAGAATCCGTGCCGTTCGGGAACTCGGCATGAGGATTGGCCTACCCGAGTCGGTCAGAGCTTGCTTGAACGATTTTCTGAACAACAAGTTCTCTGACTGGAGAGTCGACACGATTGAACGTCGTTGCAACGCCGTAGAAACCCATTGCGGGATGTTGGAAGAAACCGTTCTCTGTGATGAAAAGACGCCTGCCGTGAAACGACAAGTAAACTTCACCGACGAGAAGGCGCAAAACGCTGCACAGGCGCTACACGATGGCCGCAGTTTGAGTGAATTGGGCGCGACATCGCCCCCTGACCCTGACAACGCCAAAATGAAAAAGCCCGCGTTTCCGCAGGCTTTTGATGGTCCCAAAGGACCGAAGCAAGATTTTCGAGTGGGCGATACAAGACTCGAACTTGTGACCCCCAGCTTGTCGAGCTGGTGCTCTAACCAACTGAGCTAATCGCCCGGACGGCCGTCGGGTTGGTTAGTTCCGGCGGCGAATAGGTTAGTCTGCCCCACGATTGCCGAAGCGTCAAGGGGCCGGAGCGCAAAGCCTGATCCCGGCATGAGATAGATCGCAAGTACAATCCGCTCGACCGGCAGAATTTGCCGTCAAGAGACGTATCGCGAAGCCGTCAGCGCTTCGCGACTCGTCGACGGCTCGCCATCTCCCGTCACCGCCGCCCCGCGCGCGACCGGAACCTTCGCAAACAGCCGCAACATCGGCGGCAGCAGCAGCAGGTCGCCGACGACGGCGGCGAAGATCGTGACGCAGGCCAAGAGCGAGAAGAGTTTCGTCGTCGGCATTTCGCTAATCTGCAAACTGCCGAAACCGGCCAACAACACGAGCGAGGTCATGATCATGGCCGCACCGACGGCGCGATATGTTCGCAGCACTGCGGCGCGGCGGTCACCGTCGACAAGCAATTCTGCGCTGGAAGCGATTGACGAAATGAATCGTGTCGTCGACGGCGATGCCTAAGCAGATGCTGAATACCATGACGCTCGTCATCTGCAGCGGCCGATCGGTCGCCACGAGAAACGCCGCGGTCACGGCCATCGGAAACAGGTTCGGCACGATGCTGATCAGCCCGAGCCTGAAGCTGCGAAAGCCGGCCGCCATGATGAGGAAGATGATCGCAGCGGCCGATCCGAGGCTCGAATCGAGGTCGCGAATCATCTGGTTCAAATTGCGCGAGGCGAGAACGCTCGTGCCGGTGAGATGAAGCTGCACGCCGGGAAACTGCGACTGAAGTTGCGAAAAGCCGGCCCGCAACTCGTCGAACGTGCGGAGATGCTGATCACTGCCGATATCGCGAAGTCGCAAATGAACCAAGGCCCGACGGAGCTCGGGACGAACGTAATGTCGCATTTGCTCGGCATCGACCCAGCGGAGCTGTTCGGCCTGCTTCGCCAACGGCTCGTCCCCCGCAGGCAACGAGCGAACTAAGTTCACCAACGACGACGGGCTGCGGACGTCTTCATGCGCCGCTGCGAGTTCCTGCACGGCGTCGATCGCCCCAAGCACTTCGGCCGAATCAAACTCCAGAGGCGCGTCCCATTCCACCAAAATCATGGCCGACATCGAGCCGCCGAAGTGCTTGTCGAGCTCGGCGACGGCCGCGAACGAAGGACGAGCCGTCGGCAAGGCTTCGGTCGCAGAATTGCTGGGCCGCAGTTGCATCATCGTGAAGCAGAGGGCGACGGTCGTCAGAATGCCGACCGTCGTCGCGGTACGCGGATGATCGACGAGTGCGCGAACGACCGGCTCGAAGAGCTTCGCCATCCGCTCGGGCAGGTCGAACTCGGAGTCCGATCGTACGTTTCGCCCCAGCTTCGTGCCGGCGAGAAGCGGAACCAGCACAAGCGAACCGATCACGGCCAACACGGCCCCGGCCGCGCACAGCACGCCGAACCTACGAATAATCTCAATTTGCGCCAAACCGAGCGAGCCGAATCCGATTGCCATCGTCACGGCGCAGAGCATGCAAGCGTAGCCGAGATGCCGCAAGGCGTCGTGTGCGGCAGCTCGCGGCGACAGGCCGGCGGCCCGTTCGCGACGGATGTCGATCATTAGATGCACGGCGTCCGTAAAGCCGACGATCATCACCAAAGTCGGCAACACCGTGGTGATGATATTCATCTTCTCGCCGGCCAGGCCCATCAGCCCGATCGTCCAGATCGCGCCGAGCATCGCCGCAGAGCAGACGATTGCGACGGCCGCCGGCCGGCGAAACAAGATCATCGCCATGACCAGCGTGAGCGAACCGCCGACGAGCACGAACCGCGTGCTTTCTGAGCGCACCGATTCGAAAATTTCAGTGCGAATCGGGGCCATGCCGGTGAGTCGCACCGTCAGAGGGCCGGCGGCCGATTCACGGTCGGCGATTTCCTGCAGGCTCGCAACGATCGGCGCGAGCCGGCGAATTGATTGGTTCTCGTCGTCGATCCGCGCGACGATCAACGTGGCCCGCGCGTCATCGGAGATCAATTGTCCTTTGGCCAACGGATGCGCCAGTGCGGCGGCGCGGGCCGCTTGGCAGGCACGCTCGGTCGGCAACGTGCCGTCGTCCGGCAACTCCGGCAGCACCGACACCGGCGACGTCGGCACCGGCTTCAGAATTCGCGTAAGCGTTTGAGCTCCGTGTCGCCGAGGGAAGACCACCAAGTCGGCGAGACTCTGGACCTTCGTCACGCCGGGCTGCGCGCGAACCTCGTCGACCAACCGCCGCAGTCGAACCACGGCTTCGGTGCGAAGAGCGGATCGGCTTCCGCCAAAAATACGGCGTCGCCGTCGTCGGCGCCGAAGTCGTGAAACGTTTGTTCGAGACGGCGAAACTCCGCGTCGTCGGAGCGGAACGTGCCGCGCGGAATGTCGTCGTATTGCAAACGGGCGATGCCGACCAGAGCGGCCGCCGTCACGACGATGAGAGTGATCGAAACGGTGCGCCGGTGCGCATTGAACCAATCGGCGAAACGCTGAAACAAGGTGGAAGCTCCCGGGTGCCGCTCCGTCGGCGGTACTCATGCGCGGCGAACGTTCGCACTGGCGGAGGCTTCCTCCCTCTCGGCCGCCCAGTCGTACCTCAATTATCCATCGGCAGAAACCCCGCAACCGGGCCGGCAGGCCGAATGCGACGTAAGGCGTTGCCGGGCATGCCGATTTTTCCGGCCGGCGGCAAGACCGCGAGATCTACGAGACCGGCAAGGTCGCGCGGAGCCGCGGCGCAGGTCACTTGGTGCTGCGGAGACCTTGCGAAAATGTCGGCATCGCCAAAGCGGGCGTCTCGGCCGTCCACACGGTTCGCCGCAGTCTGAGACGCTGAAGAAACGTCAGTTTCTCTTTCGCTTTTTTCGCGGCGCTTCCGGCGCAACGTTTTTGAAATCGAACGTTTCTGAATCCGCAGGTTCCGTCGTTAGCGGCATCCAGTCGCCGAACTCCTTTTGTCGTGTCTTCATCTCGGCCAGCATTCGCTCGACGCGTTCTTTCTGTTCGGGCCGAACGGACAGATCGTCGACCTCGTCCGGATCGTTCGTCAAATCGAAAAGCTGCGTCCGATTGATGCGCGGATAACGAATGATCTTGTATTGCTCGTCGCGCAACTGCGCGTTGCACGCCTTGATAAGCGCAAAAGATCGCGTCGCGATGGGTTTCCGTTTTTCCGCGAAGCACCTTGGCAAAACTGCGACCGTCGATCCCTTCGGGAGTCGCTGCGCCGGCCATCTCGCACACGGTCGGATAGATGTCCATAAGGTACACCATGGCCTTCGTGCGGCCGCCCGGAATCCCCGGCCCGGCAAACAGCAGCGGCGAGCGCGTGCTGTGCTCGTACAGATTTTGCTTGCCCATCAGCCCGTGGCTGCCCATAGCCAAGCCCTGATCGGCCGAGAAGATCACAATGGTGTTCTCTTCGAGACCGAGTTCATTTACCACGTCGAGCAGCCGGCCGAGATGGTGATCAAAGGCCGTGATCGTGGCGTAGTAGTCGTGCAGTTGCTTACGAATTTCGGCTTCCGTGCGCGGCCAGGGCGCAAGACGTTCGTCACGCACCGTGAGTTCGCCGTTGTTGAACGGATGGACCGGAAGATAATTCTTCGGCAACGGCAAGGCTTCCGTTTTGTATTGAGCTCGATACTCTTCGGCCGCCACGCGCGGATCGTGCGGGTTGCCGAACGCCAAGTACATGAAGAACGGCCGGCTCTTCTCACGCTCCGATTGCGACCGCGATTCGAGGAATGTAATCGCTTCATCGACGATCTCTTTACCCGGCTCGCCGTCGAGCCGTTCCTGCGTATCGTCTTTGAGATACTTGTTGATCTCGAAGTGCGCCTGGATGTGCGTGGCCGTGTTGCCGCGTTTGCCGTGGTGATAAGTCTGATAACCGGCGGCCGCGAGCGACGTGGGAAAGTTCGGCGGCGTGCCCGTGCAAGAATGTCCCATTTGTAGCCGGCCGCGAGCTTGCTCGCCGTTTCGGCGGCCGCAGACGGATCGTCGGCGCTTGGTTGGAACGTCGCGCCGCTTTGCGGATGCACAAGCCGACTGTAATGGAAGAACGTCTTGCCGCTGAGCATCATATTGCGGCTCGGCGTGCAGACGGCTGGGGAATTGCCGCCGAAGTTGTAGGCGTTTTGAAACGCGAGGCCGCGCGCCGCCAAGCGGTCGAGCGTCGGCGTGCGGATCGCCGGATTGCCGAGCGCGGCAATCGTGTCGGGCCGCTGATCGTCGGCATGGAGAAACAAAATGTTCGGCTGCGCCGCTTCAACGGCCGAATGATGCCCTAAGGCCGACCACACGACGAATAGCGTCAACCAGCGCGGCAATAAAAATCGTTTCATCACGGCTGTCCTATCTTCTGCTTCAGATACTCCACGGCCTTCGCCAATTGCAGATCGACGACCGGTCCGTCCGGTTTTTCAGCGACGGCCGATTCGTCATCGTCGTCGGGTGCGACGTGCGTCGGCTTGCGCTCGGCCGGTGGTTTGGGCGCCGTGCCGGTGCTCGAAGGGAGCGGCGGCTCAGGTTTGGTCGTTTCTTGCTTAGCCGGCGTCGTCGGAGAAACCGCGGCGAGCGGGATCGCCGGCTTCTCGCCGGGACGATGCAACACGTCGCGCTCGCGGCGTTGCTTTAAGACTTCGATCAAAGTCGGCTCGTCGAACTTCACTTCATAACCGCCGTCCGGCTGCACGCCCCACTTCTCGGATTCCGGGGCGTTCTTGGCGCGATGAATGTTCTCATTGCTGGGACGCCAATAGCTGGCGATCGTGAGCCGGAGCATCGCGCGACCTCCTTCGAGGCGGATCGGCGTTTGCACGGTCCCTTTGCCGTGCGTTCGCTCGCCGACGACGATCGCCCGCTTGTGATCTTGCAAACAGGCCGAGACGATTTCGCTTGCGCTGGCGCTGTACTGATTCACCAGCACCGCCATCGGCCAATCCGTAAACTTGGCCGCGCCGGTCGCCTCGCGCATCTCGCGGACCTTGTCATCGCGCTCGCGAATAGTGACGATCACCCCTTCCTTCACGAAGAAATCGCACACCTTGTAGGCGGCGTCTAGCAGACCGCCCGGGTTGTTGCGCAAATCGAGGATGAGCCCCTTCACGCCGTCGGTCCGGCATTGCTCCAGCGCCGTACCGAGTTCTTCGACGGTCCGATCGCCGAAGTCCGTAATGCGGATGTAGCCGATCTCCGGGTCGCTCTCGAGCGTGAAATCCCAAGTGCCGTCGGGCCGACGCCGATCCCCGAGCACGGAGTCGGTCCTGATCTGCGCCCGCACGAGCGTGATTTCACGTTCTTGGGTTTCGCCGCGATGCACGACGCCCAATCGCACGGGCGTTCCCGATTTGCCTTGGATGCGCTTCACGGGATCATCCGTACGGCCGAACGTATCGACCGGAACGCCGTCGATGCTGGTGATGCGGTCGCCCGCCATGATGCCCGCTTCATAGGCCGGACTTCCGGCCAACGGACTCATCACCGTGATGGTGTTTGCGTCGCGGTCCCAATGAATTTCGATGCCGATGCCGCCGAACTCTTGTCGGAGGTTTTGATCGAAACGTCGCGTCGCCTCGTATCCGTCGTAACCCGAATACTGATCGAGTTCCGCGGCCATGCCTTTCATGGCTCCTTCAAACAACGTTCGCTCGTCGACCTTATACAAATAATGGTCTTTGATCTGCGACATGGCCGTCTTGAACGTTTCGAACATCGGCTCGTAGTGAGCCCGATTCGCGCTATCGGCTTTGTGATAGCAAACGAACGAAATGGCCAACACGCAGACGAGGATGTAAAGGTTGCGACGCGGCATGAAACGTCCTTTGGAAGCGATGCGACGGACTACGAACATCGTACCGGGCCGAATTCCGCGACGAAAGCGAGGCCCGCCTGCCGGCAGCCTTCGTATTTTCCACCACCTGCGTCGTCCGCCGCAGATGCGATCGACGCGAATGCCTGTTGCCCGCACCCGGCGGCGGCCGCATCATGAAGCATGGCGGCGGCGTTTTCGAATTCGCTACGAAACCCGGAAATCACCTTCGGGGTAATGCTTCCGGTCGGACACATAAAAAATGACCAACTTTCTCGGGTTGCGCTGCATCGTCGTTTTCTTCGCACTTTGGCGGTGCGCTTCGCCGGTGCTTGCGCAAACGACGCCCGCCGGCGAGACCGGCAATAAAATTCCTCCGGCGCTCGAACATTACAAGGGGCGCGAGATTGCGCAGACGATGCACTACCTCGGCGCTCCTTGGCTGACGCGTGAATCACGGGATCGGGAGGAAGACTGCAACAAACTGTTGCGCGAATTGAAGCTGGAGCCGGGTCAGACGGTTTGCGACATGGGCTGCGGCAACGGGTTCTATACGTTGCGAATCGCCAAGCGCGTCGGCGCGAAGGGGTTGGTTTACGCCGTAGACATCCAGCCGGAGATGCTCAGCCTGTTGAGTGAAAGAACGAAGGCGGATCGCGTGCACAACGTGAAGCCGCTGCTGGGAACGGTCGTCGATCCGCAACTGCCCGCCGAGTCTTGCGACGTGATCCTCTGCGTCGACGTATATCACGAGTTCTCGCATCCCGAGCAAATGTTGGCGGCCATGCGCAAGGCGCTGAAGCCGAAAGGCCGGCTGGTGCTGGTGGAGTTCCGGATGGAAGACCCGCAAGTGCCGATCAAGCTCGAACACAAGATGAGCAAAGAGCAGATTCTCAAAGAGTTGCCTCCTAACGGCTTCAAACTCGCGCAACAGTTCGACGGTCTGCCGTGGCAACACGTGATGTGGTTCGAAAAGGACGAGGCCAAATAGCCGTCGTCAGTTCTCCAACAGCTCGAGGATCGCGCCGATGAAACCTTGGATGCTGATCGCCGTCGTGCTCTTCGCCGGGTGTGCCAAGCCGGCCGCTTCCGACGACGCACAATCGTCCGCTCCGGCCGCCTCCAAGGAAGCGACCTACGAACCGCAAGTCGGCGACGTCGTCTTTCAATCGCTGCCTCACGGCACGCTCGTCAACACGATTGAAGGGGCGACGCAATCACCGCTATCACATTGCGGGCTCGTCGCTCACGGTCCCAAGGGTTGGGTCGTGGTCGAAGCCAACGGTTCGGTCAAAGAAACAAAGTTCGATCGGTGGATCGCCCAAGGGCGCGGCGGCAACTTCTCCGCCTATCGGTTTGCCGAAAAATACGCCGACAAAATTCCGCAAATGGTCGCCGCGGCCCGCAAGCGACTCGGCAAGCCGTACGATCTGCGTTACGAGTTCGACGATCGGGCCTTATACTGTTCGGAGTTGGTATTTAAGGCCTTTCAGGAGGCGACCGGCGAAGAGTGCGGTCGAGTCGTGACGCTCGGCGAGTTAAACTGGCAACCGTACGAAAAGTTTATTCGCTTTCTCGACGGCGGCGGCCTGCCGTTGGAGCGACGAATGATCACGCCGAAACATTTATCCGAAGCGGAACAATTGACGCCGGTCTTTCGCAAAGGGTTGTGAACATGACGAATTCCGAAGTTCGCTCGACGACCCTTTCTCAAACCTCGGATTCGCAAACTTTGGCCGAGCCTTATCTGCCGCCCAAGCAAGTCTTCTTGGCTTGGGAAAAGTTGCGCATCGTCTATATCCTAGCGTTGGCCGCGGTCTCGTTTCGCTTTATCGACTGGACGTTGGAACGTACGTATCACATGTGGCCGCTCCTTGCGGCGCTGGCGATCGCGGCGAATGCTTGCTATTTCGCCGGACCGATCGGCGAACTTTATCTGACGTGGATCGGCCTGCCTCGCAAGATCGTACGGTACGGCTTGTTCACCGTCGGCACGATCTTCGCTTGTTTCCTGGCGGCCTCTTCGCTCGACGTTTGGAATTTGCCCCTGCTCAACGGCATGCCGATCCCGCGACCATAGCCGGTTCAGGCCGTTTATTAATCGCTCAACCGGCCATAGTAAATTTCCGTGTCGTAGTCGAAGCGCACTTGGCCGGCTTCGTTGAAGTCGTCAAAAAGTTTGCGCAGCGCGGCGAGCATCGGTTCATATCGCGGGTCGGCTTGTTTCGGGCGCATACGACGATGAAAGCAGCCGACCTTGCAGGCCGGCGTAATCGAACGTTTGCGAATTGGGCAGCACGACGCGCGTGCAAGCGGCCGGCGCGAAGAAACGCTCAACCGCCGCGGCATCGATATTCTGATGATTCACGGCGGCGTAATCCGTAGCGTATTGTCGGAGCAACGCCTCGTAGCCGCGCAGCAGCGGAGTCGTGTCGGTATGCCGCGAGTTCCACAGCAGCACGACATGGCCGCCGGGGCGTAGGATCCGCGTAAACTCGGCCCGACAGCGGTCGCGGTCGAACCAATGAAAAGCCTGCGCCGCCGCTACGACGTCGACCGATGCGTCCGCAAGCATCGTGGCTTCCGCCGTGCCGGGCACGGCGTGAAACTTCGGTCGGTCGGCCAGAAGTGCTTCGGCCGCGCTCCGCATGGCGTCGTTCGGTTCGACGGCGTACACCTCGCAACCGGCGGCGAGAAACATCGCCGCGGAGATGCCGGTGCCCGCACCGACGTCCGCGACGACGTTTGTCGCAGACAGGCTGATCGCACGACGCAGCACGTTGATCGTTTCCGGCGGATAGCCGGGACGATAGCGCACGTAGTCGGCGACGCGATCGGAAAAACGAGCGGTCGAATCGACGTCGGCCATACGAAACCTCGCCAGATTGGTGACGGCGTCGAGTGTAGACGAGCGACTCGCGCGGGACGAGCCCTTCGCGGACGGCGAATTTCGCCAGGTCGACCATGCGATGAATCTTCAGCTTTTTCATGATCTTGGCTTTGTGATTGTCGACGGTACTGGGGCTGATTTTCAGCAAGTCGCCGCAGGCCCGCGCGGTGTAGCCTTGCGCGAGGCAGGCGAGTACTTCGGTTTCGCGAACCGTCAGTAGGTGCAGGCCCGGCTGTTCTTCCGACACTTTCAACTGCCATCCGAGCGCGGTGAGCATCAAGCGCTCTTGGGCGATCGGCGAAAAGGTTTGCTCGCCGCGACCGGCCGACCGTATGACCTCCAACAAAGCCGGAAACGAGTCGGCCTTCGTGGCGTAGCCGTGGAGCCCGAGGCGAAGCAGACGACGAAGGTGGACGTCGCGAACGGCATCGTCGAGCACGACGATGCGCACGCCGGGAAAGGCTCGTTGCAATAACGTGACGCCGTCCCACGATTCGGCGACGCCGGCACAAACGTCGAACAAGACGACGTCGACCGTTTGCCCTTCGGCCGCCGCAACGACCGCCGCGGCATCGGAACCGGCGGCCGCGAGCTTCAGGTCGGGCACCTTTTGAAACAGATTGACGAGCCCTTCGCGGACGAGCTGTTCATCGTCGATGAGAGCCAAATTCAGAGTCAGCGGAACGGCGTACGGGATTTCCATCGCGGCGGCCTTGGTTTAGGTTGGGAAACCGACTTTGAGGAACCCTAGCCGCAGGGACTGACACACGTATGTCAGCCCTAGTGGAGACGGGGGCCGGAATATGCATCCCCCCGAAGACATTGATCCCTTGGGATTAGTGCCGTCCGCGCACCGAACCGCTTACGAAAATCCCCCATGCCCCCCCTTCGGCTGCTGCTCGACGACGGACCGCTGTTCGCCGTGTGGAAACCGGCGGGTTTGCCGACCCAAGCCCCCGCGCAATTCCCCAGCCTCGAAGCCCGGATGAAAGACTGGCTCCGAGCCCGAGAAGGGAAGGAGGGAAACGTTTATCTGGGCGTGCCGCAGCGACTCGACCGCCCGGTATCAGGCGTGATTCTCTTTACCCGGCACGTGCGAGCGGCGCGAAGGTGTCGGAGCAGTTTGAGCGACGGCAAGTGCGGAAGACGTACTGGGCGTGCGTCGAGGGAACCGTGACGCCGGCGGAGGGAACTTGGACCGATCGCTTGAAGAAGACTTACGGGAAGCCGAGAACGGAAGTGGTCGGCGCGGGAGATCCCGACGGGCGCGAAGCGGTGCTGCACTATCGTACGCTAGGTACTTGGCGAATGGAGGCGACTGCGACGACGGCCGACGACGGCGCGGGATGCGGACCCCGCGAAGGCTCCTGGCTGGAGGTCGACCTCGAAACCGGACGGACGCATCAGATTCGCATTCAAGCGTCGTCCCGCGGGCATGCGATCGTCGGCGACGCGTTCTACGACGCGACGACGCCGTTCGGGCCTACCGGCCTAGAAGAACGAGAGCGACCGATCGCTCTACACGCCCGCCGGATTCAATTGAAGCACCCGATGACCGACGCCCCGCTCGATCTCACGGCGCCGCTACCGCAAACATGGCGCGAGCTTGAATTGCCGCTGGCGGACGAAGATTATCTTGCCGACGTTACGGCTTGAGGCGCTCGCGCCACTTCGTTTGATCTTGCGCATGGTGGAGAACGCCGAGGACGATGACTTCGTCGGGCGTCAGTTCATAGAAGACGCCATAAGGAAAATGGTCGAGCAATACGCGCCGGACATCGTCGAACGCAAGCGGCCAAGCGTCAGGACGACGGATAAGGATCTCGACGGCATCATCGACGGCGGCCAGGAATCGCAGGCCCAATCCGCCCGAGCGCTCTTCGTACCAAACGTAAGCGCGAGCCACGTCGTCGCGGGCCGTTTCGTGAAAACGAAGCTGCCTAGCCATGATTTTCCAGGATGAAGCGTTTCACTTCGTCCCAGGAATACGTCGGCTTCGGATTTTTGAGATACTCGACCTTACGACGCCGCAATTCGTCGATTTGCCATTGAGGCACGGGGACGGCTTGCGGCTGAGCGGCAATATCGTCCCACAAAGCTTCGACCAGGCGCAACTTCTCCGTGGTGCCGACGAGAAAAATGTCGCCGTAGTCCGTGCTCATCGCCTTACTCCGCTAACCGGTTTTTACTTCTGCTCGCCCTGTCCGATGCCGGTCGTGTAGGCGCGGTATTGGTCGGCGTATTTCGCCGGCGGAGCACTGCGGCGGGCTCCGCGAAGTTGTCGGCCGTCGTCGTCGCCCGTCGTACGGCCGGCTTGTTCCGTTGCGCGAGGCCGCAGGCCCAGGCCTTTGAGCGTGTCTTGATATTGCTTCTGCGCCGCGTCGGACTGCGGGCCTTGTGTTCGGGCCGCTTTACGCATCTCGTCCCAACGACGCACGAACTGCTCCATCGCTTCCTTCGAACCGAATTTCTTCAGCAACTCCGGATCGACGGTTCCCTTCTCGACGTCGTTCTTCAATCGAATCGAGCGTCAGGTCGGTCACCTTCTTCGTGTATTCGAGGTTCGCCGCATCACCGCCCGGCTCGGGCACTTGGCGATCTTGCGGATTGAATTCGCCTTGCGGAGTGCCGCCCCCTCCCGAATTCGAACCGCCGGGCCGGCCGCCTTGTTGCATATTTTGCGGGTTACGGTTCGACGGATCTCCTTGACGCTCGCCGCCGGTGTTCGCGGATTCGCTCTCGCCGCCGGACTCATTGCCGCCGGCGCGGGTATTGGAACCGGCTCCCTTTTGGCCCGACGATTCGCCCCCCGAAGGTTGCTTGCCGCGCACCTTGTCTCCAGCTTGGTTGCCGGTCGCCGAATCTCCTTGCTCTTGCGCAGCACCGGCTCCTTGATCGCCGGCCGTGTTCGAACCGGCGGCCCCGGTGCCTTGCTGATTCGCCTTCTGACCGCCCCCTTGTTCACCTTTGCCGGAACGATCGCCGCTGGTATCGCCGCGCGTCCGATTCACTGCGGCTGCCGCTGGGCGACTTCGCGTCGTTCCCTTGCGACGACTGTTGCTGATTCTGCGACGACGCCGAACCGCCCGGATCGCGCGGCTTCGACATTTCTTGCTGCTCGGGCGAGCCTTCATTGCCGGAGTTGCCCTTGGCGCCGCCCGAACGATCGTTGCCCGCAGGTTGTTGAGCGTTCGCCGAGGGCTTCGCTCCCCCTTCGGCGGTCGGACCTTGTTCGCCGGGACGCTGCTCGGGCCGGTTGCCGTTCTTCTCCGGGGCCGTCCCGCCGGTGGCGCCGGAATCGCCTTGCTGCGTCTGTTTGCCTTGCTGATTCGGCGTCGGATTGCCGGAGTTCGGCTGCGCACCGTTGCGTTGTTCGCCGCCCGGTTGTTGCATGTCGGTCTGCGGATCGTTGCCGCCCGGTTTCGGACCTTCGGCTTTGCCGCCGGTCGGGTTGTCGCCGGCCGCCGGCTTATCGGTCGGCCGGGCCCCTTCGGTATTGCCGGGCTGTTTGTTATCGGCCGCCGGTTGCTTACCTTGCTCGGCCGCGTTGCCGGAATCCGTCGGCTTGCGACTCACTTCGCGACCGGCGCCGTTGTTGTCGCCGGGACGTTGTTCCGCCGCGCCGTTGCCGGGGCCATCTTGGCGTTGCATTGCTTGGCCGTTGCCGCCTTGCGTGCCGTTGCGATCGTCGCTCGGCTGCTGTTGGTTCGAGCCTTGGCCGCCGGAGCCTTGCTGCGACGCCCCCTCTTCTTGCTTCGCCGAGCCGCCGGCATTTTGCCCGCCGCCCGAACCGCCCCGCTTGCCGCTGCCGGCCTCTTCTCCCTTGGCTTGCTCGTCTTCGCGTTTGCCGGCTCCCGACTTCTGATCGCCCGGTTCTTGGTCGCGCCCGTGCTTATCGGCCGAGTTCTGATTACCCGCCGATTGCTCGCCCGGCTTCGGCATATCCGAATTGCGCTCGCCGCCGGGCTGCTGCCGTTCATCGGGCCGTTGTTGACCCGGCTGACGTTCGTTCTCCCCCGGTCGTGAATTCTGACCGGGCTGTGGATTGCTTCCTTGCCGGTTTTGATCCTGCTGCTCTTGGCCGCGCTGCTGTTGCTGCTGCATTCGATCTTGCTGATCGCGCGGAAGCTTGCTGGTTTTGCTCTTGTGCGTTGCCGGAGCCGTTTTGTTGTTGTCCGTTTTGCTTCTGATCGTTGCCGGCTTGCTTGTCGTAGTGCTTCTGCAACTCTTCGAAGATGCGGCCCGGGTCATTGGCATCCAGCGGCTTATCTTCGCCGCCGGGCTGTTGATTGTCGGCCGATTTCTGTCCGGGGTTCTGTTCGCCCCCCTTGGCCTGATCGGAGTTCTGCCCCTGACCGTTCTGCCCGCCGCCTTCGGGCCGGCCCTTGTTCTGCTCACCCTTGTTTTGAGCATCACCGCCGTTTTGCTGCGGCTGTGAATTGCCCTCCATGCCGGGCTGTTGTTGCCCGCTACCGGCATTGTCGCGATTCGCTTCTTGGCCCGGCTGCTGTGGGCCGCCGTTCTGCGGTTGACCTTGTCCCTGTTCGCCGGGTTGTCGTTGGTCGGGCTGCTGCCGACCTTGCCCTTGTTGGCCCGGCTGAGGTTGGCCCTGTCCGCCGTCTTGCGGCTGCTGGTTTTGCGGCTGGCCGTTCTGCGGCTGTTGATCGGGGTTCGGTTGACCGCGTTCCGGCGGTCGGCCTTGGCCGTTTTGCTGATTCGGATTCTGTGGCTGGTTCGGCTGCTGCTGCGGATTGTTTTGTTGCGGCGGTTGCTGCTGTGGATTCGGATTCGCCGGTCCGCCGCCGATGACGATCGTGTACCGGGCGGTCTCCGTGACGTTCGGCTCCGGCGTACGGTTGTCCTTTGCACGGCCGCGGAAAGTCACACGGTCGCCCGGCTTCAAACCGTAGCTCTGCGGCACAAAGAGGAACGTATTCGAAAACGGCCCGCTCCGCGGAGTCGGCAGCAGTTGCTCTTCGCGCATTTCCGCGCCGAAACGTTCGAACACCACGGACAACTTCGCAAGTTGGAAGTCGGGGTCTTGCCCTTCGAGGGTGATGCGCAACGAACCGGCGGCGGGCACTTGTAGCTCTTGCTGCGGCGCGCTCGTCGGCTCGACCACTTTCAACTCCGGCGCCTGATCCGCCACGACCTCGATGCGATGCTCGACCGGCTTGGGGTTCTCCTGGCCGTCGATATTCGTGAAGCGCAGCACGTACGACGTGTGCCACGGCTTCGTGCGATCCTTCGTCAGCAGCAACGGGAAGCCGCCGGTGGCGCGACGTCGCGATTTGTCGGCGGTCAGCTCAATGTCTTTGTTGCGAGCCTGATCGAATGCGACGAATGCGGAAGCAATCGGCTGATTGGCGTCGGCCGTCAGTACGACCGTGGTCCCTTCGAGCGCCTTCAAATCTCCTTGCCCCTCGACCGTGCGCGGCGGCAAGCCGGTATAGGCCGGATACTCGTAGCGCACTGACGAAGTGCCGATGACCGGCGTCGCCAACACGCGCACGCGGTACTGGGGCGACCGCGTATCGCCGGCCTGCACGTAATAGAAGACGTCCTGCTTTAGGCCTTCGCCGGAAGCGGGAATGGTCGCCTTAAAGTGCATTTGGTCGTCGCTCGCGAGCGGCACGGCCACGTCGTCTTCCGGCAATCCGGTGGGCGAGTAGAACACGGTCGCCGTGTCGGCGGCCCGCATGCCGCGCGTACGGAGCTTGATCTCGACGACGTCGTCGCGACGTTTGTCGACGTTGCCCGGCGTCAGTTCTTCGAGGCTCACGCGCGTCGGCGGGGCCAGATCGGCCCAGGGTGCCATTACTCGGCCGACCGATCGCAACGCATCCTTCGGCGCAAACAGCGCGTAGCCCAAGGCGGCCATCAGCACGCCGATCAGCACGTAGCCCCAACGAATCAGCGCACTGCGGTCGACCGGTGCATCGCCCGGCACCGCCGAGAGCCGGACAGCCGCTTGTTCTTTCATCGCCTCGAGCAAGCCCTCGGGCACCGTTTCCTTCTGCCGCCGCAAGAGCAGAAAGTTCACCAGCGTGTTCTTCATCGGCCCGGCGCGCTCGATGGCGGCCGCGGCATAGACGGGATTAACCCGACGCAACACGTGCGGCAGGAAGTTGAGCACCAAATGCGCACCGACGCCGAGCACGAGCCCCGCGAGCAGCAACAGCCGGCCGTAGAATCCCAACCCGCCGGGGACGATCCAATGATCGACCAGCGCGGCCACGAGCAGGTACGCCAACACGCCGATCCCCAACAGCGTGGCGCCGGTCCAGAAGTCGACCCACTTCACTCGTGAGCGGGTCTTCTGGAGTTGGCCTTCGATATAGGTCTGGTATTCGACGACGCGACCCGTCGGGCGCGGCGCGGGTCCGCGAACCGGTTCGAGAGTCGCCGAAGGAGAGTTGCGTGCGCCGCCGGCCATGCCGAATTCCACCCAGGGGGACGAGTGACGCGTCGAAGTGAGCCGGGCCGAAAAGGCCGGGAATAGCGAATGTGCGAACCTCGCTATTCTACCATTCTAGACGCCGCCGGGCTGCGAACGACTCCCGACAATCCGGCGGCCGGCGACTGTTTTTCGCCGCCGGGCCGCCGGCACGACCGATTTTCCCGATTCGCCCCCGTTTGCGGGGCCGGCCGCTCGACTACGATACGGGAACTTCGCCCCCTCCGCCCCAACGCTCGCGCCGGTCTGCGCACGCCTTCCTTTGAACGACGCATCGATGCAACGACTGATCGTCCTCATATTTCTCGGCGTATTGGCCTGGGGCGTGTTTCACGCCGTCGGGGCGTACCAACTGAACCACAACGTGGCTCGGCCGCTGGTCGTGCTGGGTTGCACGTTGGCGTTCTTGGGCTTTTGGCTGATCATGCTCCGCAGTCGCAGCCGTCGACTCGAGCAAGAACGGGACGAGCCCGACGACGGTCGGCCGTAACAACTGACGAATTTCGAACGCCCCAATCGCAAGGAGATCGCGATGACTCGACAGGTATGGGGAGCCGCGCTGCTCGCGAGTTTCGGAATCTTGGCCGCAGCGCGATTGCCGGCGGCCGACGAACCGCCGAAGTCGCCGACGACGCCCGTCGCCAAACCGGCCGATGACAAGAAGCCGGCCAAGAAACCCGAGAAAGACACGCCGCCGGAGATCGTCCGCGAAGAGCGCGAGCTCGAAGGTTGGCGCGTGCGGTTCGACCGCCGCTTGCTGGCGGGCCCGGCCCGACCGATCGGCGAGCGGGCCGAACGGTTGCTCCGCGACAAACTCTACGAGATCGCGCAGGTTTCCGCCGGCCGAACCGTTGGCCAAGCTGCGCGAGGTCGTGATCGTGGTCGATCTCGACCACGGCCGACTCACGAGCATGCAGTATCACCCGAGCCCCGCGTGGCTGCGCGATCACGGCTACGATCCGGCGCTGGCGAAGTGCGTGCATGTGCCGAGCGCACCGCGAATGGTCGACCTGCACCATCAACGGGTTCAACCCTGGTGCGTGTTGCACGAATTGGCTCATGCCTACCACGACCAAGTGCTGAGCTTCGAGCACAAAGACGTTCGCTCGGCCTACGAAGCGGCCAAGGCCGGCGGCCGCTACGACGAAGTGCTCCACATCATGGGGCATCGCACGAAGCATTACGCTCTCACGACGCCGATGGAATACTTCGCCGAGCTTTCCGAGGCCTACTTCGGCACGAACGACTTCTATCCGTTTGTTCGCGGCGAACTGAAAGAACACGATCCGCAGGCTCACGCCTTGCTGGAAACGATCTGGGGCAAGCTGCCGTGAAATAACTGCCGTCGCGTCGACCGAATTCCAATCGGCTGCGAAGTTTCTGTATTCAAGGGCTTAAACATCATGCGCACCGCAGTCCTGTTCGCATTCGTCGGCTGTCTCGCGGTCGGTTGCTTGGCTTTGGCCGCGGACACCAAGCCGGCCGCCGATAACGACAGCCCCTATCACTTCGGCGGTAAGATCGTCGCGGTATCGATGAACGACGCGGAATTGAGCTGCTATCTGAGTCGAGCGGCCGTCGAACGCCTCGGAGCGCGAGACTTTATTGTCGGCTATTCGCCGCCGTTTCCCGGATTCGAAGGTCTGGAAAAGAATCGTATTTGGCTGCCGTTGTCCGACGTGACGCACATTATGGAGTTCGACAGCGTCGAGCAGGCGGCGGAAGCTTACGGAAAACTCGAAGAGTGGAAGAAGAAGGCCGAACAACAACGCGACGGCGTCAAGTAACTTCACTCGGCGTCCTTTCCAAGAAGTCGCCGGACAACCTCTCATGACGCAACCGTCGGCACGCTTGCTGATTGCGGTGCTCGACGACGAATCCGAGCACTCGACGCTGATGCATACGGTCTTGCATGAAGTCGCCGGCGGTTACGCGTATCGCTTCTTCGACAATGCGCCGGACATGATTTCGGCCTTGCCGGGGCTGCTTGATCAGGTTTGCTTAATCTCCCTCGATCACGATTTGGGACCGAATCGGCACCGCGACGGAACGACTTTCGATCCCGGCACTGGGCGCGACGTCGCCGATGCCCTGGCGTTGCACAAGCCCGTTTGCCCAATCATGATTCACACGTCAAACGGCGACGCCGCACCAGGTATGCGGCGAGTGCTCGAAGAATCTGGTTGGCTAATTCATCGCGTCTTTCCTCACGACGACACCGCTTGGATTCGCGATGACTGGCGAACCGAGATCATCACAATATTGAATCAACGAGACGACGGCTGATGAACATTTCGTCCCTTTCGGCTCAAGAGTCGGTCGTAACCGACCCGACGCCGATCTTCGAGCATTTCCGCGGCGCTCTCGGCACCGAATTGCTCACCGCCGCCGTCGCGCATTTGAACGTGTTCGACGCTTTGGCGGCGCGGCCGCTTCGTTCGACGAACTAGCGGCGGCCTTAGGATTGGCGGCGCGGCCGCTCGTCGTACTCACCACCGCGTTGCGGGCCATGCGACTGCTCGATGTCGATCACGAGCGACGGTTTGTGCTGACGCCGACGGCTCAAGAACATTTGGTGTGCGGCAAATCGCTGTATGTCGGCGACTACGTGGGTCTCGCCGCCGAAAGTCCCGGCGTCGTCGGTATGGTCGAGCGGCTGCGAACCAACCGACCTTGGGGCGCGAACGAAACGAGCGACGACGGGGCGGCGTTCATTTATCGCGAAGGGACGCCGTCGGCGATGGAGCAAGAGGCGAAGGCCCGGCATTTGACGCTCGCCCTGGCCGGACGGGCGAAGAACGTCGCGCCGGCGCTCGCCGCAAATTTGTCGATCGTCGGTGCGCGAACGTTGCTCGACTTGGGCGGCGGCACCGGCATTTATTCCATTGCGCTCGTGCGGCAGAACCCGGAGTTGCGGGCCGTCGTGTTTGATCGGCCTGAGGTGTTGAAGGTGGCCGCGGAAATGGTCGCGGAATACGGCGTGGCCGATCGAGTGCAATTGCAACCGGGAGATATGTTCGTCGATCCGCTTCCGGCCGGTTGCGACATCGTTCTTCTTTCCAACATCCTGCACGACTGGGACGTCCCGGAGTGCCGCACGCTGGTCGACCGCGCCGCCGCGGCCCTTGCGCCGGACGGACGGCTCTGGATCCACGACGTCTTCCTGAACGACGCGCTCGACGGCCCGCTGCCGATCGCCCTTTATTCGGCGGCCTTGTTTACGCTTACGGAAGGGCGAGCTTACAGCGCCGCAGAGTATCGGCGGATGCTCACGGCCGCGAATCTCAAGCCCGGTCCGCTCACGCCGACGGCCATCCATTGCGGCGTGTTGGAAGGGGTTAAATAATCGGCAGCGTGTCCTCGGTACTTCTGGAGACCGGCCCATGTCGCTCGCTCGCAGATTCGCCATCGTTACGGCCGTCGGCCTTTTGTGTTCGGCCGACTCGCCGGCCTGCGTCGCGAAGGCCGCCGAGAAGACCCGGCAGACGGAAGTCTCCATCGTCGGCGAAACGTTTCATATCAACGGTCGCCCAACCTACTCCGGACGGACGTGGAACGGACTCAAGATCGAAGGGCTGCTCTTCAACAGCCGCATGGTGCAGGCCACGTTCGACGATCTAAATCCGAAGACCGTCGAGCAATGGGCTTATGCCGACACGGGCCGCTGGGACGCCGAGCGCAATGCGCGCGAGTTCATCGCCGCACTTCCGGAATACCGCAAACACGGACTGCTCGCGGTCACGCTGAATCTGCAGGGAGGGAGTCCGCAGGGTTATTCGAAAAGCCAGCCGTGGCACAACTCGGCGATCGAAGACGACGGCGGGCTGCGGTCGGACTACATGACGCGCCTCGAGCGCATCGTGGATCGGACCGACGAACTCGGCATGGTCGTGATTCTCGGCATCTTCTACTTCGGACAAGATCAACGCTTGAAAGACGAAGCGGCGATCGAGCGGGCCGTCGACGCCGTGGTCGACTGGGTGCTTGATCACGGCTACCGCAACGTGCTGATCGAGGTGAACAACGAGTGCAATATCAAGTACGACCACGAAATCTTGCAGCCGCGCCGCGTGCATGAGTTGATCGAGCGCGTGAAAGAGCGATCGCGCGACGGCCGACGATTGCTCGTCGGCACGAGCTACGGCGGCGGCGGCGTGCCGGGCTCGAAAGTCGTGAAAGCGTCGGACTTCCTGCTCTTGCACGGCAACGGGCAAACCGAAAAGAAGCTGACCGAGCAAATCAAGAAGACGCGCTCCGTCGACGGCTACCGACCGATGCCCGTCGTTTTCAATGAAGACGATCACTTCGATTTCGATCAGCCGCGCTACAATTTGTTGGCGTCCGTCGAAGGGTACGCCTCGTGGGGATACTTCGACTTTCGCCGAAATAACAAGAAGCTCGAGGAAGGTTACCAGAGCGTGCCGGTGAATTGGGGCATTTCGAGCCCGCGGAAGAAGGCGTTCTTCGCCAAGCTCGCCGAAATCACCGGCTCCGAAGTCGACAAGGCGGCGACCGGCGAAGGCGACCGGCCATGACGCCGCGGCGGGTGCTGATTACCGGCGCCGCCGGAAATCTGGGCGACAAGTTGCGGCGACATCTGGAAGGCCGATACGAACTTCGGTTGCTCGACCGCGACGCACGAGGCGATTCACAAATCACCGCGGTCGATCTCAGCCGGCCGGATTCCTCACTGCCGGCGCTTTTCGCGGGCGTCGATGCCGTCGTGCATTTGGCCGCCGATCCGATCGCCTATCACGATTGGGACGAACTTCTCGCGCCCAACGTCGACGCGCTCTGCAACACGTACGAAGCGGCGGCGCAAGCCGGCGTGCGGCGGTTCGTGTATGCGTCGTCGAACCACGTCATGGGAGGTTACCAAGACGTGCCAAGCGTCACGATCACGGAAGATTTGCCGCCGCGGCCCGGCACGCGGTACACGGCCGACGGACGCCCGCGCGAAAGCAGCGCATACGCAGCAGCGAAGCTTTTCGGCGAACGGCTCGGCCGAACTTATGCGACGCTGCGCGGAATGGAAGTGGTCGCCGTGCGAATCGGCTGGGTCTGGCGCGGCGCGAACCGGGCGGAGGATTTACCGGAAGAACGGGGCGACTGGTTCCGACAGATATGGCTCTCCAACCGAGACTTCGTGCGCTTGACGGAAGCATGCCTCACGGCCGAACTGCCGGAACCGTTCGTCATCGTCAACGGCATGTCGCGCAACGTCGGCGGCCGCTGGAGCTTGGACGTTGCGCAACGCGTGTTCGGCTGCGAACCGCTCGACGGCATCTAGCCGAATAGACCGAGCGAAAACTCGCTGAACCACGGTGGGATTTGCTTGAGAGAATCCACCACCTCATCGTCCATTACGGATCCCCCGAACACCTCTCGGGAAGCGATAATTGTCGATTCCGGCGTAAGGGAGTCCCAAGCGGTAAGGCAGTCGCGAAACGTCCGCAGCGCCCAACATGTTTCTTGCCGGTGCGTTTCTCGCAATCGGCCAATTGCCGAATCGATTCCGGGCAAGTAGGCGGATGCCGACGTGACGACGAGACACTCTACCTCGTAACGATTCCCGAAAACACGGAGCGGTTCCACTTCAAGGTCCAGCGCAAAATGAAACAAGTCGAAGGCCGACCAAAGATCGACATATTCCGTGTGATACAGAATCGGCGGCGCCGTGCGATGACTTCGCAGTGCGTCGATAAGCTGATCGCACGCGGCACGCGTCGCTTCCGGCCACTGCTGAAAGTCGAACTCTCTTGGATCAATCGTTTCGCGCTGCGCAGACCATGTTTCCATGCGCCGTGCGATGAGCCGTCCGGCTTCGCCGGCGACCTTTGTAATCGTGATGACTTGTGAGGCCATGAAAGCTCGGCCATGGTGAGGACAATTTGTTCCCACCATAGTCCGCGCGATGTTCCGGCATCAATACTCCACCACCTCCAAGTGCCGCGCCAGGTACTGCAGAATGTCGCGGATGGAGATGACGCCGACGATGCGGCCGGCGGACATCACCGGGAGATGTCGGTAGCCGCCGACGTCCATTTTCTGCAGCGCGAAGGCGATTTGGGCGTCGGCCTCGACGGACTCGGGCGTCGGCGTCATGACTTCGAAAATCGGCCGCTCCGCGAACTTTTCGGCGTTCACGCCGATTCGCGTCACGGCGTCGCGCTCGGTGAAGATGCCGATCAGCTGCCCCTCGTCGACCACGAGCACGCAGCCGATCGTTCGTTCCATCATCGTTTGCAACACTTCACGCACCGGCAGACCCGGCTCGACGATGATCGGCCGGCGCGGCAGCAGGAGCACGACCTTGTCGTGAAGCAAGGATCGCTGCATCTCGGTGTCGACCGGCTGGCCGAAACCTTGGTCGCCGAGCGGTTCCAGACATTGCTCGCAGACGTCGGCCCCGTCGATATTCACGCTGCCGCAGTAAACGCATTTGGTCATCGTCGTGGCTCCGTTAAAGTCAAAACGAAGGGAGGCATGGATTGGTATTTGTGAGTGATGAGTGATGAGTTGTGAGTGACGCGTGGGAAACCAGGAGACGCCGGCTTGCTGTCGGGTCGTTGGTGATTCGTCGTTTTGTCGTTCCCCACTCGCCACTCATCACTCCCCACTCGTCACTTCTTTCAGTTCACATCCCACGTATCGCCGCTCATAAACAGTTTGTGCAAATCGCCGGGGCCGCGTTTGACTTTGGCCTCTTCCACTTGGGCCGTGAGTTGTTCGTCGTACTTCGGACGATCGACGCAGCGGAAGACGCCGATCGGTTCGGGAAACTCCGGGTAGCGCATCCGCGACAATAAATACGCGGCCGTCGGTTCATGGGCCGCTTCGTCGTGAAACAGCAGGTCGTCTTCGCGAATGCCGGTCGCTTCGCCCAGTTCGACGACTTCCGGCGTGAGCCCGTTTAAGCGAATGCCCTTCGTACGATTCTTGCCGAACACGAGCGGCTTGCCGTGTTCGAGCTCCACGACCGTATCGGCCTTCGAGTCGCGATCGGTGGCGTAATCGTACGCGCCGTCGTTGAACACGTTACAGTTTTGGTACACCTCGACAAAGGAGGTACCGCGATGCTCGGCCGCGCAGCTTCAGCGTCGCCGCCAAGTGCTTGATGTTCACGTCAATGCTGCGGGCAACGAAGGTCGCCTCGCAGCCGATCGCCAGGGAGAGTGCGCTGAGCGGGTTGTCGATCGAGCCCATCGGCGTGCTCTTCGTCACTTTGCCGAGCGGCGAAGTCGGCGAGTATTGGCCTTTGGTGAGACCATAGATGCGGTTGTTGAACATCACGATGTTGAGATCCAAGTTGCGACGGATCGCATGCATCAGATGGTTGCCGCCGATGGAGAGCGCATCGCCGTCGCCGGTGATGACCCAGACGGAAAGATCGGGCCGCGCGCACTTGAGCCCGGTCGCAATGGCCGGGGCACGGCCGTGAATCCCGTGGATGCCGTACGTGTTCACGTAGTACGGGAAGCGACTCGAGCAGCCGATGCCGGAGACGAACACCGTACGCTCCGGCGGAATTCCGAGCGTCGGCAGCACCTTCTTCATCTGGGCGAGAATCGAATAGTCGCCGCAGCCGGGGCACCAGCGGACATCTTGATCTGTGGCAAATTGCTGCGGCGTGAGCAGCGGCACTTCAACGGCCATGTTGCACCTCGCTCGCGGGTTCCATACGAAGCACGTCTTGGATCTTCTGCACGACTTCGGCCACATGGAACGGCCGGCCTTGCACTTTGTTCAGCCCGATCGCGTCAACCAGATAGCGGCCGCGAATCAGCAGTCGGAGTTGGCCGAGGTTCAATTCGGGAATCAACGTGCGTTTGTAGCGCGAAAGAATTTCGCCGAGATTGGCCGGCAGCGGGTTGAGATAACGGAGGTGAGCATGCGCGACCGTGGCCGTACCCGATTGCTGCACTTGATGCACGGCCGTGGCGCACGCGCCGTACGTTCCGCCCCAACTCAGCACCAGTAAATCGCCGGCATCCGGCCCGTCGACCGCTTGCGGCGGGATGTCTTGCGCAATGCCCGCGATCTTCTTGGCCCGCTGATGCACCATGTGCTCATGGTTGGCCGGTTCGTAATTCACGTTGCCGGTAACGTCTTGTTTTTCCAGCCCGCCGATGCGGTGCATCAGCCCCGGAGTACCCGGCAAAGCCCAAGGCCGGGCCAAACGCTCGTCGCGCTCATACGGCAGGAACGGTCGACCGCCGGCGTGACCGTTGTAGTCGTCGGCCTGCGGGTGACGGACTTCGATCTTCGGCAGCTTGGCGACGTCGGGCACGAGCCACGGTTCACTGCCGTTGGCGATGTAACCGTCGGAGAGGAGAAACACGGGCGTCATGAAACGTACCGCGATGCGCCATGCTTCCTGGGCCGCCTCGAAGCAATCGGCCGGGCTGCGAGCCGCCACGATCGGCACCGGACATTCGCCGTTGCGACCGTAGAGCACTTGCAGCAAGTCGGCTTGTTCGGTCTTCGTCGGCAGGCCGGTGCTCGGTCCGCCGCGCTGGACGTTGATCACGATCAACGGAAGCTCGGTCATTACGCCCAGCCCGATCCCCTCTTGCTTGAGCGCAATCCCGGGACCGCTCGAAGACGTGACCCCCATCGCTCCGCCGAAGCTGGCGCCCAGCGCCGCCGTGACTGCGGCGATTTCATCTTCGGCTTGAAAGGTGCGCACGCCGAAGTTTTTGTGCTTCGCCAGCTCGTGCAGGATGTCGCTGGCCGGCGTGATCGGGTAGGTCGCGAGAAACAGTTCGCAGTCGCTTTGCTTGGCCGCGGTGATGAGCCCGTAGGCCAAGGCCTCGTTCCCCATGATGTTGCGGTACTTGCCCGGCGGGAGCGAAGCCTTGCTGACGTGATAACGGGCGACGAACGCTTCGGTCGTATCGCCGTAGTTGTAGCCGGCTTTGAGCGCACGGCGATTCGCTTCGGCCACCTTCGGATTCTTCGCGAATTTGGCGTCGATATAGCGCAGCGTCGGCTCCAGCGGACGTTCGTAGAGCCAGAAGACGAGCCCCATCGCGAAGAAGTTGCGGCAGCGATCGCTCTCTTTCGTGCCGAGATCCAAATCATCGACGGCCTGCCGCGTGAGCCGAGTGACGTCGACCGGAAACAACCGATACTTATCGAGCGAACCGTCGAGCAACGGGTTCTTCACGTAACCGGCGGGCTTGAGGTTCTTCTCGTCGAATTCGTCGCGATCGACGATGAGAATTCCGGCGGGCACCAAGTCACCGAGGTTCGTCGCCAGCGCGGCGGGATTCATCGCGACGAGCGCATCGACTTGGTCTCCCGGAGTGTAAATATCCGAGCCGGCGAAATGGACCTGAAAGCCGGAGACGCCGGCTTTCGTGCCGCGCAGAGCGCGGATCTCGGCGGGAAAATCGGGGAACGTGGCGACGTCGTTGCCGAGAAGCGCGGAAGTATTGGTGAGTTGGGTGCCGGCCAGTTGCATGCCGTCGCCCGAGTCGCCGCAGAAGCGAACCGTGGCGTCGGACAATTCGGTGACCGGCACCGGCCTACTCGCGGCCGGCGATTGAATGACGGTGGACATATGAGCGTGCTACCGGGGTCACGTGGGCGTGGGGCGTGGGCGATGCGGGCGATGACGCGGACTCGAGTTGGGAGTGGCGAGTGACGAGCGGGAACTGGAAAACTCCGGTCGCTGACGCTCCCGGCTCGCTGTTTGTATCGTTTAGCGATTCATGGCTTGTCGTTCCTCACTCTCCGCTCAACACTCCCCGCTTCTTCATGCTCCTTCCTGTTCGGGCGCGGCCGCCGTGGGCGCGGGGGGCAAGTTGTAAATGGTGCGGGCAAACTGTTCGACCAGGTAATGCACGAGGCCGGCCGTCGTGATGACGCCGACCGGCCGGTTGTCGTTGTCGAGAATCGGCATGCGCCGGTAACCGCCGACGGCCATCTTGCGCACGGCCGCGGCGATCGACGTCGTGGTGCGCACCGTGACGGGGGAGACGGTCATCATGCGGCCGACCGGCGTGTCGAGCGGCGCTTCGTCGGCCAGGGCGCGCAGGGCGTCGCGCTCGGTGAAGATGCCGATCAGCATTCCTTCGTGGCACACCAGAGCGCCGCCGTGATTTTCTTCGAGAATCGCGAACACCTCCCGCAAACTTGTTTGCGGAGCGACGCAACGGGCTGGAATCGGATCGGATTCGTCGACGCATTCCAGCGAGAGTTTCATACGTACGTCCACGGCGGCACCTCCGAAAAGACGAACGGGTGCCACTGGTGGCTCGTCCACCAGTGCTTGTTACGACGTGACCTCGGGCACTGGTGGGCAAGCCACCAGTGGCACCTTACATCCGTCGTCAGAGAAACTTGTGGCGCGGGACGTCGCGAAAGGGGGCGGCCCGACGCATCGGGGCGTGGTCCGCCGCAGACCATCAATCGTCGAACTTCAGAGGTGCCGTTCTTCGCGGAAACTTCGGAGCGCAGAAATCACAAGCGGGCTTCAGACCAAACAAGCCGGACCGCCCAAGCGATTCGTGCGTCAGGGCCACGTCGTTCAAACTATCGCAGTCGCGCGACGGCAGGCAAGAAAAATCGGGTGGAAGATTTTTGATGCGACAATTTGCTCAAACGGCTCTACCGGCATCGTGAAACGTTTCACAAGGGCGTGCGCTATGTATAAGAGTCGTGCCGTCGACCGGCCGTGAAAGAACTGCGGCTCGTCCCAATATCGATCTTCGCCAACTGCGTAAGCAACGTTTCCCCAAGGACTGAAACAGTGAATTCGCCGCACCGCGATAGGCCGCTAGGCTTCCGAAATCTGCTCCTGCTTACGCCGCTCGCAGTTGCTTTCGCAGCGACGCGATTGTCGGCACAACCGGCCGTCGACGTCGCGGCCGAATTGTTTGTCGACGACGACAACGGCGGTCCGCAGGACGGGAGCGCGCGACATCCTTTCAAGACCGTTCAACAGGCCGTCGATGCGGCGACGGACAATGCCGTCGTTGCGGTGGCAGGCGGAACCTACCCCCAGAACATTCGTATTCAAGACAAATCGGTGCGGCTCTACGGCGGCTATCAAGGAGCGACGGCCGCCGACTACGCAGCTGGGAATGCCGGTCATTTCACGGTACGTGATCCCGGTACGAACCCGTCGCATCTGAAAGGAGACGGCAAGGATTCCGTCGTTACGATGTTCGACGCCGGGTCGAGCGTCGTCGACGGCTTTCTCGTCACCGGCGGAGGACGCAGTACCACGGCCGCTCCTTCCTGGCTTGGCGGCGGGTTCTACGTCTACCAAGGTTCGCCGACCATCTCGAACAACGTGATTGAGAAAAATCAAACCTGCCCGCCCGTCGCCCAACAAGAAGAAAAGCTCGGCGGGGGGATCTACGCCACCGGCTCCGGCGTCTCGATCTTGAACAACGTCATTCGCCACAACGTCTCGGGCCGCGGAGCCGGCATCGCCGCGGACGGACCGAAACTCGTCATTCGCGGCAACACGGTGCAAAGCAATATCGGCGTGAGCGACCACGGCGGCGGCATTTACATTTTCTCCCCCGACGCCGAAGTGTCGCACAATCGCATCAAAGGCAACGAAATCGGCCGGGCTTTGGGCTACGGTTGGGGAGGCGGCATCGTCGTTCTCAACCAAGGCGGCTCTTACAAACTCTCGCACAACATTTTCACCGGCAACTTCGCCCCCTCGGTCGGCAGCGCTATTTTCGTAGACGACGGCGCCGTGGCGTCTTCGGATCACGATCTCGTGTTCGCCAACGCCTGCAATCCGGCGGGCGAAGGAGCGGTGCCGCCGATTTACGTCGACGGGCTCGGCGACGGCGTCGTTTCCACATTGAAGATCAACCACGCGACCATCGCAGACCATGCGTGCCCGGGCAGCTCCAACGGCTGCGCAGTGAGCGTGACGGGAGGCTCGAAGGCGACCGTGACCAACAGCATCTTGTGGAACAACGGCGCCGGCGACGTGCAGACGGACGAAACGAGCAAAGCGACCGTTACTTTTACGCTTGCCGCGCAGAAACTCAAAGGAACCGGCAACCTCTCTCAAGATCCGCTCTTTGCCGATCCCGCCGGCCGCGATTATCGACTTCGCTCGACGATCGGACGTTGGAAACCGGCGGCCGACGGCGATCAAGGCGAGTGGGTGATCGACGATCAACATAGCCCCGCCGTCGATGCGGCCGATCCCCAAGCTCCCTTCGATCTCGAACCCAATCCCAACGGCGGCCGGGCTGATCTGGGAGCCTTCGGCAACACACCGCAGGCCAGTAAGTCAGGGAGTTAGGCGAGCTTCGCGCTCGGCCATCAGCAGGTGCTCGACGAGTTCGGCACGCATGCGCGCCGCCGCTTCATCGGGCGCGCGAAGAATCGCCGCCGGGTGCCAAGTGACGAGCGTGCGCTCGCAATACTTGGAACTCTGCCACATGCCCCGTTGTTGCGCTCGGCCGGACGTTCGGCCGAGGACTGATTGCGCGGCGGTCGCACCTAAGCAGACCAAGGCTCGCGGCCCGATCGCGGCCAGTTCCGCTTCCAGCCACGGCTTGCAGGCCGCTTCCGCGCGGGCCGGGGGACGTTGATGCAGGCGACGAGTTCCGCGCGGCGTCCAATGAAAATGCTTCACGGCGTTCGTCAGGTAGACGTCGTCGCGAGAGAGACCGGCCGCTTCCAACGCACCGCTTAGCAATTCGCCGGCAGGCCCGACAAACGGCCGACCGACTCGATCTTCCTGATCGCCCGGTTGCTCGCCGACGAAGACCAGCCGCGCTCGCGGACGGCCGACGCCGAACACGGTCTGCGTCGCGCGCGAATGCAGGTCACACCCTTGGCACGCGGCGGCCGCACTCGCCAAGCTCGCTAAATCACGGGCCTCGGGCAAATACGCCGCCGCGCCGCGATCGGCCGACGCCGCGTACCGGAGCATCGCTTCCACGCGCCGCGGTGCGTCGTCGAGCAGTTCGGGAAGGATGCGCGTCTCCGGCAGCGTCGCCCAATGGCGAACCGGCATCTCACGCTTCATCATCTTCAGTTTGATCCGAGCCGGATTGAAAATGCCGGCGTAGTACGTCCGCCAAAGCTCCTCGAGCGCGTCTCCTATCGGAGCATCCGTCGACGGCGCACCGGGCCCGTAGTGCAATTCCGTGCCGTCCCAAGTCACGGACGCATCGGGAGTGAGCACCGTCCAGTGCATCTCCTTAAAGCGGCGGGAGAAAAACGGCGCGACCAGCGGCAGCACGCGATGGTCGGGCCGATGCCAAGCGATGTAGCGATCACCGTCCGGCGTTTCCAAGCGACGAAACCGAACGAACGCCTTCGCCTTATGTGCGTCGCGCGTCACCTGCTTGGCTTGGCGCTGCAGAAGATGTACGTCATCGTCGGTCGCCACGTCCAAGAGTCGCGGCTCGCCGTGCGTCAGCCGCCAGAGCAAACGATAAAGATCGTCCCATCGCGACAAGCTACGATGGCAAGCGACGTTTTTGGCCAACTCCAAAAATGCCGGCGGAACGCGCCGAGTCGTCGACGGAGCGGCGACGGCCGGCATCAATGTACATTCTTCCGCCTCGTCGTCGCCAAACAACTCTTGCCGAGTTTCTTCACTCGGGACGAAGCTGCATAACGTCCGGCGCGCGTTCCGCCGCAAGCGCGGCTCGCGCGTGAGAGCGCCAATCGGTGAAATCGTGGATGACGATGTGCATTCGAAGAGTCGAGAATGAGCAATGACCAAGCACCAATGCTCAAACAAATCTCAATCGGAAATGACCTAATCGCGCAGCACCGCACATTGGAATTTCCGTCGTTGTTTTCTTGTTTGGAATTTGGTGCTTGGTCATTGGTCATTCTCGCAGCGTTTATACTTCCCCGCTCCGCGCCGAGTCGGCGGCGTCAAACAAACTCAATTGCCGCGGCGCGGCGGCCGTGAGCCGTTCGCGAAGCAGCAGGCTTTCCAACTCGTGCGAGCGCGGCACATGGTCGGGCGTTTGCACGAAGAACTTGGCCCGATTCCAGGCCACGCGAAGCTTCTTCAGATCGGCCATGCGGAGTGCGCGGACGCGGCGTTGCTTCAGCATCCGGTCGACCGTGCGGACGCCGACGCCGGGAATACGGAGCAGCAGTTCGCGCGGGCGCGATTCACGTCGACGGGAAATTGCTCGCGCCGCCGCAGAGCCCACGCCAGCTTCGGATCGATTTCCAAATCCAAGTTCGGCAGCGCGGGCGTGAGCAATTCATCCACCGCGAAGCCGTAGAAGCGCAGCAGCCAATCGGCCTGGTACAAGCGATGTTCGCGCACCAGCGGAGGGCGATCGGGGGGCAGGCGACCGTCGCCGTGCGGGATCGGGCTGTAAGCCGAGTAGTACACGCGGCGTAGTCGATGTTCGTCGTACAACTCTCCGGCGGTCGTGAGAATTTGTACGTCGGGCGTCGGCGTGGCGCCGACGATCATCTGCGTGCTTTGCCCGGCCGGAGCAAACGCCGGGCGCGAAAGCCGGCGCGGCGATCGGTCCGCTGTTCCTCAATGCGACCGTGGATTTCGACCATCGAGCTTTCGATGACCGGGCGCTCCTTCTCGGGCGCGAGTTCCGCAAGGTCGCCGGCCGTCGGCAGTTCGATATTGACGCTGAGCCGATCGGCGTGCAGGCCGGCTTCCGTGAGCAGCTTACCGCTGCAGCCGGGAATCGTCTTCAGATGAATGTAGCCGCCGTAACGATGCTCGCCGCGGAGCTTTCGCGCCACGGCGACCAACTGCTCCATCGTGTAGTCGGGCGATTGAATGATCCCGGAACTAAGGAACAGGCCTTCGATATAGTTGCGACGGTAGAACTCGAGCGTGAGCCGTACGACTTCGTCGACGGTGAAACGAGCCCGCGGCGTGTCGCTAGTCGCGCGGTTGACGCAGAACTTGCAGTCGTAGATGCAGTAGTTGGTGAAGAGAATTTTGAGCAGCGACACGCAGCGACCGTCGGGCGTGTAGCTATGGCAAATGCCCATCCCTTCGGTACTGCCGAGCGTCGCCCCTTCGCGCCGGGTGCGCGAGCCGCTGGAAGCGCACGAAGCGTCGTACTTCGCAGCGTCGGCGAGGATCGCGAGTTTCTGCTGAACGTCCATGAAAGGCCGCAAAAACGAGGGGTTTCTCGTATCTTAGCGGCACGTGAACATTCGTCCACAAAGGAATCGGCCGGGCCATCGTTCTTATGGCCGCCGCTCCCGGGCACAGATCAGCGTTTTTTCGTAACAATCCGCAAGAACTTGATGTACCCGAAGATCAGAGTTCCGCACAACGCGAAGAACGTTGCCTCGCCGCGCAAGTCGGCGACAAAGTAACCGCCGAGCGAAATCACGAGCCCTCCCAGAAACAGCAGCACGTCTGAGAAGACGGCAAAGTTGACTTCTTCTTGGTGCGCCCGGCGGCCGCTGGAAGCGAATCCTTGCTGCACGCGCCGGACGACGCGCGCGGCGTCGGCACGTTCGAGGCCGCGCTCGATGAGACTTTGCTCGACGGCGGAAGGCTCAACCCCTCGCCGAAGTTCGTCGAGCGCAAATCGATAAATCAAATCGCGAACGTCTTGCGAAACGTCGCCGAGGTCGTTCATGGCGGCCGCACCGATCGGATGACTTCTTCCTCATGACCGTGGCTTAGGTAGCCAGTCTAAAGAGGGGAGCGACCGGCGGCAACTTTTTGAGGCCGGCCGTCGCGTGCGGTCATGGGTTCATCAATCACGGCGGGCGGCCCAGGTTGTAACTATTTCCCGGCGGCTTCGGCCTTTTTAGCGAGGCAGTATTCGCGATTGTGCGAGAGGTGTCCGTTGCCGGGCAGGTATCGCAGGCCGTAGTCGTAGGCGGCCACGGCGTCGTCCCAGCGTTGCTCGTTCATCGAAACGTCGGCCCAGCGGTCGACGACGATCGTTGCGCCGCGGAGGAGTTCTTCATCGTCGGGGGCGGCTTTGAGGCCGGCGACGAACTTGCCCACGGCGTCGGTCCATTTCTTCTGTTCCGAAAGTTGAAAGCCCCACTCGCTCCAAACATACGCCGACAAACTGCGGAGCTGAGCCGCGTCGACTGTAAGCGGTTCGTACTGCGGAGCTTTCTCCAGGGCTTCTTCAAACTTACCGGCGGCGCACAGATCGCGCAGGCTACGACGAGCATGTTCGTAACCGTTTTCAGCGACGGTCGGCATCTCGGGAAACGCTTTCCGGACCGCTCGAAAATGTTCGACCGCGGCCGTCGGCTTGGTTCCTTCCGGATCGACGATCGCAAGCGCTTCTTGCACGTGGTAGCCGACCCCTTCGGCCAGGTCTGCGGACGTTGCGTCGAATTCCAAACCGCGACGGAGCGCGGCCAGCGACTGTTCCACGTTTTGTTTGGCGAGCCACCACTGCGACCAGCGACGGAGGAGCGAAATGCGGTACTCCTTCAGTTCGGCATGCGTCGCCGAATCGGCGACCTTCAGCGCGCGAGCGACGACGTCCAGCGCCGGCGGACCGCCGTCGTCGGCTTCGAAGGCGTCGTCGGCGCAGCGTTTCCACAAGGCGGCGCCGCGGAAGTCGGAGTCGTCGGAGAGAAGCTTCGCGAGTCGTCGTGCCGCGGCTTCGGCGGCCGCGTCTTGCTTGGTATCCACGAGATGCCGCATCCAATCGATGCCGACGGCTCCGAGGTTGTTGCGCACGTCGCGATGATTCGTAAGTTCCAGGCCGTGCTGCAGCGCGGCGATCGCTTCTTCGTACCGGCCGGCTTCCGCCGCTTTCGGCCCCCAATTGACGTATACGGTCGCCAGCGCGTGGATCGACGACTTATCGTACGGCGAGCACATGAGAGCCCGCGTCGCGAGGCTCGCCGCGAGCGGACGGTCGGCCTCTTGCGGAGGATCCACGTTTACCGCGCCGACCGACCGATTGCGATAAACGCAAGCGACCAGGCCGAGCCCGTCGGTGGGATATCCGTCGCGGCGATCGGGCGACAACGCGGGCACGCTCACGCCGGGCCGATTGATCTTGGTTTCCCAATCGAAGCCGTCGGCGTTGGTCGGCTCAAGCTGATAGGTCTTGTCGCCGTCGAGCAGATCGAGGCAGACGTGACCGTCGGTCCAATTGCTGCCGGAGATGCAAATGACGCGGAGCTTCATGCCCAGCGCCAGGCCCACGAGGTAGTAGGCGGCGGACGACGAGACGCAGTTGTAAGTATGCGTGCGAAACGTTTCCACGAGCGACGTTTGCTTGTCGACGTAGCCCTCGCGCAGCAAGCCGGCATGCAAGAACTTCATCAGCGCTTCGCCTGCGTGCTCGTCTGAGGGCCGCGCGGCGACGGCCTTGCGGGCTCCGACGACGACGTCGTCGAGTCGGTCGTGAAGCTCGGCAAGTTCGGTCGCGGTCGAAACGCCGCCGGCGGTGAACATGAGGTCGGCGACGAGTCGATCGTACTCCGGTTTATCCTGCGCCGCGGCGTCGTCGCGCAAGGCGTAAGCGCGCTCGAGCAGACGGAGTTCGTCTGCGGCGACTTTCGGCCAAGGACCGAGTTCCGCCAGGCCGGGGTCCGCCAACATCGCCGCCGGCGCGACGGGATAGGGGTACTTCGGAGCGTCGTCTTCGGCATGGGCCGAGCCGCCGCAAACGAGGGCGGCGCAAACGAGCGCGGACCACAGCGGCTTGAAAGTCGACATAACGTCCGCCCGACCTCCGGTTTGCACGACGAAAATGCCGGCAAGCGCAGACGGTGCGCCGCCGACCCGTCGGTCATGAGCGCGGCGGGGCGGGAAATGTTACTGAGAGGTGACGACGGATCGGGTGCCACTGGTGGCTTGTCCACCAGTGTTTGGGAATCCGTGGTTTCGGGTACTGGTGGACGAGCCACCAGTGGCACACATAGGCCGTCTTACGCAAGAAGTTCCTTAATGACGCGTCCTCCCGTTTGCGAAATCTGCTTGAAGCGGCCTTCGTGGAAGAAGCGGAGCTTGTCGTCGCTTAGGCCGAGCAGGTGCAGCAGCGTGACGTGCAGATTGGCGATCGGATTCACGACCTCGACCGCCGTCGCGCCGAGTTCGTCGGTTGCTCCGATCACATGACCCCGTTTTACGCCGCCGCCGGCCAGCCAAACGCTCATCGCCTTGGCGTTGTGGTCGCGTCCGATCGTACTCGCCCCGCCGCGCACGCCGTTGTCGGGGGAACGGCCGAATTCGCCGGCCGCGACGACCAAGGTTTCGTCCAGAAGCCCGCGTTGTTTCAGATCTGCGATCAGCGCCGCCATCGGTTTGTCGACGGCTTTGATCCGCGCGGCGTGCGACTTGGCCAAGTAATCATGCGAGTCCCAGCCGCCGGCGTAGACCTGCACGAAGCGGACGCCCGCTTCCAGCAGCCGACGAGCGAGCAAGCAGCGCCGTCCGAAATCGGCCGTCGCCGGATCGTCGAGCCCGTAGCGCTCCTGCGTTTGCTTGTCCTCGCGAGCGATATCGATCACGCCCGGCACTTCCGTTTGCATGCGGAACGCCAACTCGTATGCCTCCATCCGGGCTGCGAGTTCGTCATGCTGCGGATGCTTGGCTTGGTCGGCCGCGTTGAACTTCGCCAGCAGATCGAGGTTCGCTCGTTGCACGTCGCGCGTCACGTGCGGCGGGGGAGCCAGATCGAGAATCGGCGAACCGTGCGAGCGGAGCGTCGTCCCTTGGTAGTAGGCCGGCAGATATCCGTTCGACCAATTGGCCGCGCCTCCTTGCGGATACGACGCCTCGCTCAAGACGACGAAAGCCGGCAGGTTTTGATTCTCGGTCCCCAGCCCGTACGAAACCCACGCGCCGACGGCCGGATCGCCCGCAAAGCGATTGCCCGTGTTCATGTGGTAACAGGCCGTCGGATGGTCGATGCTCTCGGCCTGACAGCCGCGATAGACGCACAGTTCGTCGGCGACGCCGGCCAAATGTTCGTACGGCTCGCACATATCGAGCCCGGCGGCGCCGACTTTGCGGAACTTGAACGGGCTCTCGACGTAGTATCGCTTACCGCTCGCCATCGCCGAAGCAAATTTGTCTTGCCGCTCAAACTCCTTCATGTGCAACTTCGATAACGTCGGCTTGGGGTCGAACGTATCGATATGGCTCGGGCCGCCCTCCATGTAGAGAAAGATGCAACGCTTGGCCTTGGCCGCGTGGTGGGCAGGTTTCGGCACGAGCGGACCGGCGGGCGCAGCCGGTTGCGACTTCGCGGCCGGAGCATTTTCCGCGGCGAGCAAGCTATTGAAAGCCGCGGTACCGAGCGTAGCGCCGAGACCGTAGAGCAATTGGCGGCGAGTGAGTTCGACGTTCATATTTGAATGACCAATGACCAAGCACCAAATTCCAAACAAAGTTCAAACTCAAATTCCAAATGACCTATTCCGTCTTCTTGATGATCGCGGAAAAAATCTTTAGCAACTCGAGACATTCCGCAATCAACGCATCACGCGTTTGCGCCATCGCCGGATCTTCACGGCAATCGACGAGGCGTAGCCAATATCGCGTTTCCTTTACTTCCTTCCGACAAATGCGAATGCGATGTTTGAAATCCTTTCGACTCAAGCTTTCGTTTGCTTCAATGTAGTTCGCCCCAACGGAGCCTGACGACCGAACGAGTTGCTTCACGTCTTCGTAGTTGGAAACTGTACGCGGCAATTTCTTCACGAACGTTCGCACGCTTTGCGCGAGAGCGAACGTACGGTCCTCCAAATCAAACGACTTTGCCGAAGACATTGATGATTTGGTCCTTAAAACTTGCTTGGAATTTGGTGCTTGGTCATTGATCATTCGCTTCAGCGTACATAGACAAACTCATTCGAATTCAGCAGCACCAAACAAAGCTCCGCCAGCGCTCGCGTTTCCGCATCCACCTGCCACGGCTTGAGGTCCGGCTCGAACGCCGCCAGGCCGTCGAGCCTTTCTTCCCAGTGGAACGGTTCCCCCGTCAGTTCTTCGATCATTTCGCGCTTTACGACTTGCGGCAGGCTCGTCGGAGTCGGAGTTTCGCGGCGGTGGTGCTCCGTCAGTTTCGCGACGTGGTCCTGCGCTAGTCGGCGTTCGTCGTCCGTCGGCGTGCGGCCGTAGAGCAGGGCGTAGGCTGCGTCGAGTCGAGCGGCGAAAGACTTGTGTTCCTTGGCGATTCGCCCGGCAAGCGCTAAGGCCCGATCGTGCGTCGCTTGACCGTTGAACAAGGCAAACACCTGCGGCGTTACGGTCGTCGCATCGCGGCGTTCGCAAGAAAGATCGCTCGTCGGCCGGTTGAACACTTCGAGCATCGGGTCGCCGAGCGTACGGCATTGAAACGCGTAAAGCGTCCGCCGATGACGATCGGCCGGTCGCGGGGACGGCTGATATGCCGGCGCGACCGAGCCCATGATGTGCCGCGGCTGCAAAGCCGTCTCCCAATTGATTTCGGGAAACACGGGCGGACCGCCGACCACGGCGTTGAGCTCGCCCGTCACGCGAAGCATCGCGTCGCGGAGTTCTTCGGCCGCCAAACGTCGCGCGGGAAAATAACTGAGCAACTCGTTCTTGGCGTCGACTTCGTTGACCCGCACAAACTCGGGATGGCTGCTCGCTTGTCGGTAAGCGGCCGACGACATGATCAGCCGATGCAAACGTTTGAGCGACCAATCGTGCTCCATAAACCACACGGTCAGCCAATCGAGCAGTTCCGGATGCGTCGGCTGCGCGCACCATCTTGCCGAAGTTGTTGGGCGTCGCCACGAGCCCGCGGCCGAAGTGCGTCTGCCACACGCGATTGACGATCACGCGCACCGTCAGCGGGTTCTGTTCGCTCGCAATCCAGCGGGCCAGCGCCAGGCGTCGGCCGTTCATCGCTTGCGGAATCGTGTTCCAAGCCGTGGCTTCGTGAGCATCGCTGGAGCCGAAGCAAGCGCTCAATACGCCGGCCGTCACGCGATCGCCGGGCGACGCCAAACTGCCGCCGGCCAAAATAAACACCGGCTGAATCGCGCTCGACGCAAACCCGGCCGGCGTCTTCTTGCCGGCCGCCTTGGCTTGCGTCTGCTTCGCGGCGTTCTTCTTGCCTCCCATGCCGGCCGGCCGGCCGGTTTGCATGTCGAAGAGCACGTTCGGTCCGTTGTACACTGTGAGCGCTTCCGGTTCGTAGCGCCGCATCTCCAATTGGAAGTACGCCTCGCGCTTCATGTTCACCTTCTGCAGGCTCATCTCCAGCGTCGAGAGGCCGAATTGCCCGAGCTGCGGGCGTTTCTCGAGCGGCACGTCGTCGATGGTCTTGTAGCCGCGCTCCTTCAGCCAAACGTCGACGGCCGCTTGCCGCTTGGTCTTAAACTCCGTTAGCTTGGCTCGCGCGTTCGGCGAGTCGGGCTTCCGTTTGCGCCTTCGTCGCGCCGAGCGATTGCACGTTTTCCGTCGGCAGAAACGGCACCGGCTTGTCCAAGAATTGCGTCGGCGCGAACACCGCCTGAATGCGGTAATAGTCGCGCGTGGGAATCGGGTCGAACTTATGATCGTGACACCGCGCACGGCGCAAGCCTTGTCCGAGAAACGTCACGCCGACGGAGTTCGTCACGTCGTCCAAAAACGCTTGCCGCGTTTCGGCGGCCACGCTCATGCCCGTATGTTCCCACGGCCCCATCCGCAAAAAGCCGACGGCCACCTGTAGCTCCGGATCGCTCGCATCCAGCTCGTCGCCGGCAATCTGCTCCACGACGAACCGGTCGTACGGCTTGTCCGCGTTGAAGCTGCGGACGACGTAATCGCGATACCGCCAAGCGTGCGGCCGCTCGTAGTCGTTTGAAAAACCGCTCGTGTCCGCATAGCGCGTGACGTCGAGCCAGTGCCGCGCCATCTGTTCGCCGTAGTGCGGCGAGGCGAGTAAGCGGTCGATCGCCGCGGCATAGTCGGGCGATTCGGCAGGCGATTCAGCGTTCGACTTTTGGGCGGTGAACGCTTCCATTTCCTCCGGCGTCGGCGGCAGGCCGGTCAAGTCAAACGTGGCCCGGCGGAGCCAATCGCGGGGCTCGGCCGGCGGCGCAGGTTTCAATTGCTTGGCGGCGAGCTTCTCTTGCAGGAACGCGTCGATCGCATGGAGTTGCTTGCCCGAGGCGTCGGCCCGCTTCGGAACCGGATAACGCCGCACCGGCAAATAAGCCCACACGTCGGCTTGGGTGTATTTGCGATGCGTCCATTCGGGCGATTGGCCGCCGCTCGTGGCCATGGCGAAGCCGTCGGCGGCCGCGGTGCTGTTCCAAACGCTCGGCGCGGCGACGGCCGGCAACGCGGCTTTCGGCAAATCGACCCACGGCGCCCCTGCGACGATCCAGGCACGAATCGCTTCGACCTCGTCTTTCGAGAGCGCTTCGCTTTCGTCCGGCGGCATCGCCAAGTGCGGATCATCACGACGCACGGCCCGATAAAGCAGGCTCTTATCCGGCTCGCGCGGCACGACGGTGACCGGCCCGGATTCGCCCCCTTTCAAGAGCGCAGCGCGGCCGGTCACGTCGAGGTCGGCCTCTTCCAGATCGCCGGCGCCGTGGCACTGGGCGCACTTGTTGCGCAAAATCGGTCCGACCTTGTCGACGAAGAGTCGCTCGCCGGCGGAGAGCTGTTTTTGCGCGGCCGCGGGCGGTTGCTTCTCTTCGGCGGACGCGAAAGTCCACACGCCGCCGATCAGCGCAGCCGCGGCGATAGCCCCAATTTGCAATTTGCAATTTGCAATTTTCATCTTGCAATCGTTCAGTTCAGAAATAGGAGACTGGGGGGACGAGGAGACAGGCGACTGAGGGGACGGAAAGGAGAAGAGGAAAGAGGCAGAACTAGTTTCTTCGTCTCCTCAGTCTCCGTCTGCTGGTCTCCCCAGTCTCCTTGTGTATTTCTCAGACAATATTCGCTTCTAAAGAAGCGAGCGCCGCCGCACGGTCGCGCTTCTTGATCGCGTCGACGATTCGCTTGTGCTCTCGGTACGAATCCAAAAGCGTCTTGTGCCGCGTGTAACGCAGCCGCATCCGCACGATCACTTGCAGCCACATCGCCAAGAGGTCGGCGTCGCCGGCCCGTTCGACGATCCAGCGGTGCAGGGCCAAATCACGGTCGACGACCTCGCGCATCTCTCCCTTTTCGCACGCGCTCTTGAAGCGGGCCAGCACGTCATCGAGGGCCCGATTGTCGTCGGACGTCAACTTGTCGAACACCGCCTCGAGCGCGAAGCGTTCAATGCGCCGGCGCGTGTCGACCACGAGCGGCTGAATCATTTGGCTCGGCCCGCCGCTGACGCGCACGCCCCGATTCGGCTCGGCGACGAGCAGCCCTTCCTGCGTGAGCTGCAGCAAGGCGTCGCGAATCGGACCTCGGCTCACGCCGAAGCGGGCCGCCAGTTTCTGCTCGCGGAGCGATTCTCCTTCCGGGATCTCGCCCGAGAGGACTTCGCTGCGAAGTTGCTCGACGATCTGTTCACGAATGGTGCGATAAACAATCGACATGTTCGGGGTTCTAGGTTCAAGGTTTCGGCGGGTGTTGCAACATGCATGCGACGGGGCCGCTGCCTTCGAAGTTCCAAGGACCAAGCACCAAATTCCAAACAACGAATAAGGTCCGAATGATCAAACTGCGCCGCAACGCCGTTCGGTCATTTGAAGTTTGAATTTGTTTGGAATTTGGTGCTTGGTCATTTCCGCAGCCGCTCCCAGCCGACGGGAAGTCGCCGGCAACAGCCTACGGCTGCGGATTGTAGATTGTCAACAATTTACAATCCGTTGATGGGTTTCCGCCGCCGGAGCACCTTATAATCGCGGCCGCTCGCCCGATCTCACCTTCGCCCCGCCCGCCGCTTCGGAGCCGCCGCCTCATGTCGCAAGCCCCGCTGTTGATCGCCGGTCGAGTCGTATTGCCCGACCACGTTCTCGAACGCGGGGCCGTGCTCGTGCGCGACGGTCGCATCGCGGCCGTGGATCGACGCTCCTCTTTGGAGCAGCAACTCGGCGACGGCCCGCGGCCGACCGTCATCGAAGCCGGCGACGGTTTCGTCGTGCCCGGCTTCGTCGAAATTCACGTCCACGGCGGCCTCGGCGCCGACTTCATGGACGGCACCCCGGAAGCTTTCACGACGGCGCTCCGCGCCATTTGCGGCACGGCACGACCAGCATGACGCCGACGACGACCGTAGCCCGGCACGATCAGATCATGGCCGTGCTGAAACTCACGCGGCAATTCATGGGGAACGGGGAGCAGCATGGCTCCGCTCATTCCCCGCTCTCCACTCATCACTCGCCGCTTCTCCCTCGCGTCCTCGGCGCTCACTTCTACGGCCCTTACTTCCGCTACGAGGCGCCAGGGCGCATCCCGGCAAAGAGATTCGGCCGCCGGACGAGCGTGAGTATGCCGAGTACCTCGAATATGCCGACGCGATGGCCACGGCGACGATCGCTCCCGAGCTTCCCGGCGCGGAGGAGTTCGCCGCGGCCTGCACGAAGCGCAGGGTGCGCCTGAACACGGGTCACTCCTGGTGCTCGTTCGAGCAAATGCGCACGGCCGTCGGCTGGGGCGTGCGGCACATCGACCATCTCTATTGTGCGATGAGCGACAAATCGCGGATGCGGCAGTTTCAGTCGTACCCGATGCAAGGGGGCCTGCTCGAAGCGACGCTCTACTTCGACGAGTTGACGACCGAAGTCATCGCCGACGGCAAACACCTCTCGCCGGACCTGCTGCAACTCGCGCTCAAGATCAAAGGCCCGGACCGACTGGCGCTCGTCACCGATTGCAATCGGGCCCTCGACATGCCGGAGGGCAACTACATGATCGGCCCGCTCGACGGCGGCGAACCGCTTTTGCATCGCGACGGCGTGGGGCTCTTGCCCGACGGTTCGGCGCTGGCCTCCAGCGTGAACGGCATGGATCACATGATTCGCGTGATGCTCGCAAGCACCGGCCGGCCGCTCTGGGAAATCATTCGCATGGCGTCGCTCACGCCGGCCCGCATCATCGGGCAAGACGCCGAACTCGGCAGCTTGGAGCCGGGCAAACGGGCCGACGTCGTCGTGCTCGACCGCGACCTCCGCGTCGAGCGCGTGTTGGTCGGCGGCGTGGAAGCCGACCTTTCTTAGTGTGCCACTGGTGGCTCGCCCACCAGTGCCTCGATGGACGTCGGTTAAGACACTGGTGGACAAGCCACCAGTGGCACCCTGCGGCCTTGTGAAACGCGCGAGTGCTGCGTTGGATCGGTAAAAAATCACATGGCCGAAAGTTTCCTAGTTTTCGGCCGGCGTGGGTGCTAAGGTGCCGGGTTGGCTTCGAGCGGATACGAACAGTTTTCGATACTCCAGCGAGCCGGGAGCGTGAGCGACCGGAGTCTCATGACGGGCAACTTAGACAACAGTGACGGGCGATCACACGAGTCGGAATCGAGCGCCGAAAATCGACGTAAGTCGCGCCGACGGAACCGGACTTACGTCGATTCCCGGCTCTTGGGGTGCGCCCATAAGTCGGGGTTATGGGCGCACAAATGCCAAACCCACAAGGGGTGCGCCCTTACTCGAGTTATGGCGCAGTGCGCCCATAACCGGCGTCGTAAGTCGCGCAAGCGAATCGGCACTTACGTCGATTTCAGCGCGTCCGAGGCGAGCGGCCGGCGTGAGCCGGCCGGCGGCGCTCACGAACAAGACACGTTCTGCCGGCGCAACTCACCGGGGGCCTCACGATCCCCGCTTGCCCGTTTGCGTCTCGGGGCTCGCATGATGTGGTGTGCGTTGCTCCTCGCCTGCTGCTCCTCGGCGACGGCGAAAGAAACGCTCGTGCGCGACGTCGACGAGTTCGACGCCGCCGTGAAAACCGCCGAGCCGGGCGATGCGATCGTCCTGGCCGACGGCGAATGGCGCGACGCCGATTTGGTGTTTCACGCAAAAGGTGGCTCCACCGCTCCGATCACGCTGCGCGGACAAACGCCCGGCAAGGTCGTGTTGACCGGCTCCAGCCGACTGCGGATCGGCGGCGAATACCTGCGGGCTCACAGTCTCGTATGGCGCGACTCGACCGCGAAGGACGACGTCGTCGCGTTTCGCGTCGATTCCAAGACGTTGGCGCACAACTGCATCTTTCTCCAGTCGGCCATTCTGAGCGACGTCCCGGATCGCGAACGCAAGTACGTTTCGATCTACGGCGACCGCAACAGCGTGAGCCAATGCCGCTTTGAAGGCAAACAGAGCAAAGGAACTTTGCTCGTGGTTTGGCTCGGCGAAGGGGACGCTCCGAACAAGAACTCGATCGTCATGAACTTCTTCGGCGCGCGATCGCGACTCGGCAAAAACGGCGGCGAAATGATTCGCATCGGCGACAGCAAAACCTCGCTGCAATCGTCGCAATCGTTGGTCATGGCGAACTACTTCTACCGTTGCGACGGAGAAGCGGAAATCATTTCCAACAAGTCGTGCGATAACGAAATCGTGAACAACACGTTCACCGGTTGCTCGGGCGCCGTGACGCTACGACACGGCAATCGTTGCCGCGTGCACTACAACACGTTCTTCGGCGACGGCCGATCGGGAACCGGCGGCGTGCGCGTCATCGGCGAAGGGCACGTCGTCGAGAACAACTGGTTCTACGGGCTGCTCGGCGACGACGCGCGGGCTGCGATCTCGATGATGAACGGCATTCCCAATTCGCCGGCCAACGCCTATTTCCAAGTGAAGAACGCCGTCGTGCGCAAGAACACGTTCGTTGATTGCAAGCAAAACATCCTCGTCGGCCTCAGCGACGACGATCAGAAGAATCAGAACTTGCCGCCGACCGATTGCCGATTCGAAGGCAACGTCGTGCTCGGCAAAAGACCGGTGTTCGAAGTGCTTGCCGAGCCCGTCGGCACGACGTACGACACGAACTTCTATCAGGGCGGCGAACTCGGCTTGGCCGACGGCGGCGGCTGGGAACTCTTGAGCGTCCGGCCGAACGTCGACGCGGTGCGCAACATTTGGCCGGTCGTGAACAAGGGGAAAGTGGAAGACGTCGAAGTGAAATCGCATCAGTACATCAAACCGCAGGACGTCGGCTCGTTTTGGATTGCGGAATTGGCGACGGGAGAAGAGTTTCTGCCGGAGATTTTGAAGCCGGAGAAAAAGCCGGATGCGAAGTAGCACGTCTTCCCGGCGTCCGACGCTTAACGCTCGGCGCCTGCTTGAAGGACTCCGGTCGCTGACGCTCCCGGCTCGCTGTTGACGTCGCCGGACGTTTCCCACCCTGAACTCTAAGCCGCGAAACCTGAACCTTCTCCCATGCAACGCATCTCTCGCGACGACGCTCGTAAGTACGCTTTCGATTGGCAGGACGAGCCGCTGTTGCACGTATCTCCCGGCGAGACGTTTGAGATCGAAACGTTCGACGCGAGCACGGGGTACTTCAAGACCGCCGAGGATCACGCGATTCCCGGGAAGCGGCCGGGCTTCGATCAGTCGCCGCCGTTGGCCAACCCGATCGCCGGGCCGGTCTACGTCGAGAGCGCGAAGCGCGGCGACACGCTCGTGCTGGAAATCGAATCGATCACGGTCGAGGCCTACTCGTGGTGCGCGATCGGCCCGCGCCGCGGGCCTTTGGGCGAGAGCACGCGCTATCCCGAACTCTCGCAACAGTACACCACGCGGATCTTCCACCACACGCCGGGCCCGAGCGGCACCACGCGCGACGGCACGCTGCATTTCGGCAAGCAATTGCACTGGCCGATCACGCCGTTTGTCGGCACGTTCGGCTGCGCGCCGCAACGCGAAGTTGCGACGAGTCTCGACGGCCAAGGAGATTGGGGCGGCAATCTCGATATTCGCGACCTCGCGCCGGGCAACCGGATTTACATGCCCGTCTATCACGACGGAGCCCTCTTCTACTTGGGGGACGTTCACGCGTCGCAAGGTGACACCGAATTCACCGGCACCGCGGCCGAGACGCAATCGACCGTACGGCTGAAGTTCGACGTGCTGCCGGGCAAGCGCGTGCCGGGCGTGCGCATCGAGAAGCCGGATTCGATCGTGACGATCCACGCCAATCGTCCGCTGGAGAACGCCGTGGAAGCGGCGACGGTACAACTCATCGACTGGCTCGTCGCCGACTACGGCTTCTCGGCCACGGACGCCTACTGCCTCGTAAGCTGCTGCCCGGATTTCCGCATCAACGTCTACCAGATGTGCAAGATCGGCAAGCTGAGCTACGTGGCGGGAGCGGAGCTACCGAAGAAGTATTTGACGCCGATGAGCTGAGACTTCGAGAACAAGAAATGAAACCGCAGATGGACACGGATGAACTCAGATCAGGTAGGACCCAAGCCATGCGACGCTTTCACTACTTCAATGAATGCCTAACGGGCGTCTTCGGAGTTTCAGACTATTGCTTCTCATGTGTGGTTGAAGCGGAGAGCGAAGAGCAAGCCTTCGAGTGGGGTCAACGCGTTGCTAAAGAGTACAACGACCGCTTTGGGTTGCTTCCGCGCGGGCGAAAGTTGGGTGATGAAGAACTCATTGAAAATGGCGGGGTGACGGAATGGGATGTCGCAGATGACGAGCATCTTCACAAACATCTCTTTTGCCGCGTTGGGGAACTTCCAGATCTAGTTGCTTGGGAGAATTCGCGTCCGAAGTTTCCTTGGTCTTAGCCATTGCTTGGCGTGAGCCTCTGCGTCCATCCGCGTGTATCTGCGGATCCAAAACCACGTTTGGATTTTGTTCTTTGACAATTCGGATTTCGCTGCTATCATCACCGCCCATGGGTGTGTTGGTGGCCGGGAGGCACAATAGGTTGTGCCCTCGGCGAAACAGGGAACCCGGTGCGATTCCGGGACGGCCCCGCCGCTGTATGTGAACGTCGAACGGACCACGTTCTTTCGCCATTGCCCGGCCGTCGCCTTGGGGTGACGTGCCGAGCGAGAAGGCAAGTGCTCCGCTGAGTTCGCGAGTCAGAAGACCTACCAGCACGTAACAAGCCGAACGTTTTGCGAGGGCGAAACGCTCGACTCCGCATGGATCGCACGGCAGTGAAGCCGTGAAGTTCCGGCGGCCGCCTCAGTCTTCTCTTTATTGAATCGCGCACGGATTGCGTCTGTTGCTCGCCGAAGCTCCGCTTCGGGTGCCACTGGTGGCTTGCCCACCAGTGTTTCAAAACAGCGTTGGTCTTGGCACTGGTGGACGAGCCACCAGTGGCACCCTTCGTCAACTCGCGGCTGCGTAGTTCTGCGCGCACAAGGAGGTTCGCATGTCTTCCGTCCTCACGGCTCCGCACGAACTGCGCTCCGTCCGAACTTGATCCTTCGCTCGACGACGCGGCCTTGCGCGTGATTCGTCGTAACGGCCGGCTCGCGCCGTTCGACGCCGCGAAGATCGCCGTGGCCATGACCAAGGCGTTTCTCGCCGTCGAAGGGAGCGCGTCGGAGCAGTCGGCCCGCATTCGCGATACGGTCGAGCGTCTGACGCGGCAAGTCGTCGATGCGCTGGAGCGCCGCCCGCAGCCCGCCACGATTCACATCGAAGACGTTCAAGATCAGGTCGAACTCGCGCTGATGCGGGCCGGCGAACATAAGACGGCGCGGGCCTACGTGCTCTATCGCGAGCAGCGGGCCAAGCAACGCCAAGACGATCCGGCGCTGCCGGCCTTCCCGCAGCTCGAAGTGACGCTCGCCGACGGTTCGCGGCGTGCGCTCGATTGGGGTCGACTGCAAACCGTGGTGCGCGAGGCGTGCCGCAATCTGAGCGACGTCGCGCCCGAGGCCGTGTTGCATGAGCTCGGGCGTACGCTGTACGACGGCGTGCCGGAAGCCGACGTTGCGCAGGGCCTTGGTCATGTCGGCCCGCACGCACGTGGAGCGCGAGCCGCACTATTCGTTCGTCGCGGCTCGTCTGTTGCTCGACGGATTGCGGCACGAAGCGCTCGCGGTGCTCGACGTCGCCAAAACCGAAGCGACGTTCGACGAGATGACGGAGCTCTATACCGACTACTTCCAGGCCTACATCCGCTACGGCATCGAGCGGGAGTTGCTCGATCCCCGCTTGGCCGAGTTCGACCTGGAGCGACTCGGCCGGGCTTTGGACGCCGCGGGCGATTTGAAGTTCACCTACCTCGGTCTGCAGACGCTCTACGATCGGTATTTCCTGCACGCCGACGATCGTCGGTTCGAGTTGCCGCAAGCCTTCTTCATGCGCGTGGCGATGGGGTTGTCGATCGGCGAGATCGACCGGGAACGTCACGCGATCGAGTTCTATCGGCTGCTCTCAAGTCAGCGTTTTATGAGCAGCACGCCGACGCTCTTCAACGCCGGCACGCTGCGACCGCAACTTTCGAGCTGCTACCTGACGACGGTGCCCGACCGATTGGACGGCATCTATTCGGCGCATGCGCGACAACGCTTTACTCTCCAAGTATGCCGGCGGATTGGGGAATGATTGGACGCGCGTGCGGGCGATGGGAGCCCACATCAAGGGGACGAACGGCAAGAGCCAGGGCGTCGTGCCGTTTTTGAAGGTGGCCAACGATACGGCCGTCGCCGTGAACCAAGGAGGCAAACGGAAGGGAGCCGTTTGCGCGTACCTGGAAACGTGGCACTTGGACGTGGAAGAATTCTTGGATCTGCGCAAGAACACGGGAGACGATCGCCGCCGGACGCACGACATGCACACGGCGAATTGGATTCCCGATTTGTTTCTGGAGCGCGTCGAGGCCGACGCCGATTGGACGCTCTTCTCTCCCGATGAAGCGGCCGACTTGCACGACCTGTACGGCGCCGAGTTCCGCTCGGCCTATTTGAATTACGAAGCAAAGGCGGCCCGCGGCGAATTGAAGGTCCACAAGACCGTGAAGGCCTTGGCCCTCTGGCGGAAGATGCTCGACGATGCTCTTCGAAACCGGCCATCCGTGGATCACGTTTAAGGACGCCTGCAACGTACGTTCGCCGCAGCGACATGTGGGCGTGGTGCATAGCTCGAACCTGTGCACGGAAATCACGCTCAACACGAGCGACGACGAGATCGCCGTCTGCAACTTGGGCTCGGTGAACTTGGCCGAGCACGTCGTGAACGGACAGTTCGATCAAGCGTTGCTTCGCACTACGGTAACGACCGCGATGCGGATGCTCGATAACGTGATCGACATCAACTACTACGGCGTGCCGCAAGCCCGACGTTCGAACTTGCGACATCGGCCGGTGGGCCTGGGAGTGATGGCGTTCCAAGATCTGCTCTATCGGCTGCGCGTGCCGTATGCGTCGACGGAAGCGGTGGAAATCGCCGATCGTACGGCCGAGGCGGTGAGCTACTTCGCCATTCAAGCGTCGACGGAGTTGGCCGCCGAGCGAGGGCGCTACCCGACGTTTGCCGGCAGCTTGTGGAGCCGGGGCGTTTTGCCGCACGACAGCTTGCGCGAACTCGACGCCGTGCGTAAGACGCCGATCGACGTGCCGCGCAATGAAACTTTGGACTGGGCCGCATTGCGGGAGCGCGTGCGAACGATCGGCATGCGCAACTCGAACTGCTTGGCGATTGCGCCGACCGCGACGATCTCCAACATTTGCGGCGTGGGGCAATCGATCGAGCCGACGTATCAGAACTTGTTCGTGAAGTCGAACCTGTCGGGCGAGTTTACGGTGATCAATCCGTACTTGGTCGACGACCTGAAGCGGCGCGGGTTGTGGGACGAGACGATGGTGAACGACCTGAAGTATTTCGACGGCAGCGTTCAGCAGATCGAGCGCGTGCCCGACGATTTGAAAGCCCTATACCGCACGGCATTCGAAATCGAACCGCAATGGTTGATCGCGGCCGCGGCGCGGCGACAGAAGTGGATCGATCAGTCGCAATCGCTGAATCTGTACATCGCCGAACCGAGCGGCCGACAACTGAGCGAGATGTACTTGGCGGCTTGGCGGCAAGGATTGAAGACGACGTACTACTTGCGGAGTCGCGGGGCAGGGGGGATCGAGAAGTCGACGCTCGACGTCAACGGCCGCGGCATTCAACCGCGGTGGATGAAGTCGCGCAGCGCTTCGGCCGACGTGGTCGTGCAACGGACGACGACCGCGGACGACGCACAAATCATCGAAGGGGCCGCCTGCCCGACCGACGGCTCGTGCGAGGCGTGCCAGTAGGAGTGATGAGTTGAGAGTTATGAGTGATGAATTCGTGACTCCACCGACGCTCACACTATTGCCGCACTTCCATAACTCATCATTCAAAATTCATAACTTCCCATAGGTTCTCCATGTCTTTCGTTGCTGAAACTTCGCTCGAATCTTTGCCCGAACATGTCGCCGTCGCCGAGAAGCGGCTCGTCAATGCCGATCTCGTGGCCGTCAATCAGCTCATGCCGCTCAAGTATCACTGGGCCTGGGAGCACTACTTGAACGGCTGCCGCAATCATTGGCTCCCCCAAGAGGTGCCGATGGATCGCGACATCGCCCTGTGGAAACGGCCCGACGGTTTGACGGAAGACGAGCGAACGGTCGTCCTGCGAAACCTGGGCTTCTTCAGCACGGCCGAGAGTTTGGTCGGCAACAACTTGGTGCTCGGCGTGTTCAAGCACGTGACGAATCCGGAGTGTCGGCAGTATCTGCTTCGCCAAGCCTTTGAAGAGGCCATTCACACGCATGCGTTTCACTACATCGTGGAAAGTCTGGGGCTCGACGGACACGAGGTGTTCACGATGCACCGTACGGTGAACACGATCCACGACAAAGACGGCTTCACGATGCGGCTCACCGAAGCCCTCTGCGATCCCGACTTCCGCACCGACAGCACCGGCGGCATTCAAAAGTTCGTCGAGAACTTGGTCGGCTACTACGTCGTGATGGAAGGGATCTTTTTCTACTCCGGCTTCGCGATGATGCTCGGCTTTCATCGGCAAAATCGGATGACCGGCGTCGGCGAGCAGTTTCAATACATCCTCCGCGACGAGAGCACGCACCTGAACTTCGGCATCGATCTGATCAACGGCATCCGCACCGAGAACCCGGAGATTTGGACGCCGGATCTGCGCGAGCGACTCAACTCGATGATCGACGAAGCGGTGGAACGCGAGATTGCCTACGCCGTCGACTGTTTGCCGCGCGGCGTGCTGGGGCTCAACGCGGATCAGTTCCGCGACTACGTGCGGCATATTGCGGATCGCCGGTTGGAGCGCATCGGTTTGCCGGCTCGGTACGCCGCGCAGAACCCGTTTCCTTGGATGAGCGAAACGATCGACTTGAAGAAGGAGAAGAACTTCTTCGAGACGCGCGTCACGGAGTACCAAAGCGGCGGCGCGCTGAGCTGGGATTAGCATTCGCGCAGCTCCGGCAACCCGCGACGTAAGAGAGGCGCTGAAGCGCCGGCACCGCCGGCGTCGGCATATAAGCCGGCACCAAAGTGCGACATTCTCACGAAGCTCAGATCAATCTCTTCACTCCGCCGTGATCGGCTGACGATCAATTAACTAGGCGGGGGCGTGGAGACGCCCGAGGTTGATCCACGGAAGGGGGAGCTGCGATGACATTGCGCGCTTGGTTGAGGTCGTTCGTTGCGGTCGAGGCGCTGGCCTGGAATTATCTGCCGGCCGACGGCGCTTTTGCTCAACAACCTGCTCCTCCGGCAGCTGCGGCGCCGGGCACGCCGGCGAACACTCCGGAACTGCCGGAAGTGGAAGTCGTCGCCGAGCCGGAAGCTCCGCAGCTCACGCCGAACTTCGAACCGTTCGCGACGCCGCAAACCGTCGTGCAGTCGAACGTGTTTCAAGCGCCGGCCGCCGAGGGTTACTTCGCGCAAGGCGGCCACGGCGGGCTCCGTCATCGCCATTCCGAACCTGCGGTTTCCCGGCACCGTGAATACGGTGACCGAGGACATGATCAAGGACCAGCAGGCGCTCAGCTTCTCCGACATCCTCCGCGATATCGGCGGCGCCGTGCAAGCCAACGGCGACAACCTCCGGCCCGACCAGTTCTTCCTGCGCGGCCTGGAAATGACGTCGTATAACTTCCGCAAGAACGGGTTCATGGACCCGACGTACACGCCGCGCGATTTCGCGAACGTGGAACGGGTGGAAATTCTCAAAGGCCCGGCGTCTGTGGTCTACGGCGCCGCGCAACCGGCGGGCACGGTGAACCTCGTCACCAAGAAAGCCCAGCAGGATCGCTTCGTCTGGGGCGGCATGACGTATGGCAGCTACGGCCTGCAACGTTACCAGGTCGACGCCAACAGCATGAACCAGGCGGGCGATTTGCTCGTGCGCATCAACGCCGCCTATCAAGACGGCGAGAGCTTCCGCAACTTCGGCTTCAACGAACGGACGTTCATCGCCCCGACGTTCACTAAGCTGCTCGGCAGCGACACGGCCATCACTTGGGAAGGCGAGTACCACGAAGATCGCCGAATGCGCGACTCGGGCATCATCGCCGTCAACGGCAACCCGCGCTTCTTCAGCGAGCGGCAATTCTTCGGCGCGCCGACCGACTTCGCCGACTACTCGGATTACCGTTCGACGCTCTCGCTCACTCACCGCTTCAACGACTACTGGCAGCTCTACATCGGCGGCACGTCGCTCTTCTACAAAGCGCCGTCGCGCGGCACGACTCCGGTAACCGGCTTCACCACGAACCTGACCGGAGGCTTCTACAACCCGACCGGCGGCTTCGGCAACTTGCTCAATCGCGAGCAAAGCGAGGCGACGAAGTTCCGCGAGCAGAACCACGCCCTCATCACGAACCTGACGGGCGAATTCGACACCGGCCCGATCACGCACAACACGCTGCTCGGCACCGAGACCGATTTCTTCGTCGTGAATCACGATCAATTCACGACGTCGATCCCCGGTCTCGATCCGGCGCTGACGTTCGACCCGACGACGCTCACGCAGCCGTATCCCGGCGCGACGCCGATCACCGGTTCGTTCACGTTCGACAATCCCGGTTACTACCAAAACCGGTTCGGCCTCTACTTCCAAGACGTCATGCAGATCACCGATCGGCTGTCGTTCATGGGTGGCGTCCGTTGGGACACGATGCGGGTGAAGTACGATCGGGCTTTGCTCTTCGGCGGCTTCCCGGTTTTCGCGCCGCCGCCGTCGGAAGAAACGTTCGACCGGTTCTCGCCGCGGGCCGGGTTGGTGTATGAAGTCGTGCCGGGCGCGATGAGCGTCTACGGGTTGTACACTCGCTCGTTTGCACCGCCGAGCGGCAGCGTGTATGCCCAAGCTCCGCTGCAACCGGAATACGGCGAGATCTGGGAAGGCGGTATCAAGACGAACATCTACGACAACCTGATTCTCACCGTCGGCGGCTTCCAGATCGAGCGCGACAACGTCGGCGTGCAGATCAACAACTTCAACGTCGTCAACACGGCTCGCCAGCGCAGCAAGGGCGTGGAACTCAACTTGGCCGGTCAATGGACCGAACGGTTGAGCACCATTACGAACTACACCTACGCCGACGCGGAACAATTTGATCCGGGCGGCAACGCCGCGATCAACGGCCGCGTTCGCGGCGTGCCGTTCGGCGTGGGCAACGCTTGGACGCGGTACAACTTCATCCAAGGCCCGCAAGCCACGCTTGGTCTCGGCCTCGGCTACGTGTACGTCGGCGAACGCCGAGGTGATTACACGTCGGCGCTCCGGCTGGCGTCGTACGATCGCTTCGACCTGGGCCTCTTCGGGCACTACGGTCGCTGGGACATGAACGCGTACATCGAAAACATCTTCGACGTCCGTTACGAGACCGGCTCGATCAATCAGTACCAAGTATACCCGGGCGCTCCGGTGAACTTCCGTCTGCAGATCGGCGCGACGTTCTAGTCGGTCGGCGTCGAATTAGAACCATCCGTGGTCGCCAATCCGCCGCACCCGCACCGGCGGCGGATTGGCAGGCCGCCGGACGGCGATTATGCTCACGCTCTGACATTGGTCAGATTGTTTTCGCGTGAGCCCCGCCGATGAACGCTTCTCTAGGTCGTCTTGCCGCCGCATCGTTGATCGCGGCTTCGGTACTTCTGTCTTATCGCACGGCTGAAGCCGCCGATTGGCCCACGCGTTTCGGGCCTTACCGCAACGGCTCGACGCCCGAGATCGTGCAAGCTTGGAAAGAGCCGCTCAAGGCCGAGTGGAGTCTTCCGCTCGGCGAGGGCTACAGCTCGCCGACGGTGGTCGACGGCCGCGTGTACTTGCACTCCAAGACGGCCGGCAAAGATGAAGAAGTCGTGCTTGCCGTGAGCCTCGACGACGGCAAGGAACTTTGGCGGTTCGCGTACCCGCACAAGCCGTTCGAAAGTAACGTCGGCAACGGCCCGCGGACCGCACCGACGATCGCACTCGGCAAAGTCTATGCCTACGGCATCACGGGCATTCTCACCTGCCTCGACGCCGTCACCGGCAAGCTGCAATGGCAGAAGAACGTGCTCGAAGAAGTCGGCACTCCGAACATGTTTTTCGGCGCCGGCGCTTCGGCCGCTGGTGGAAGGGAACCGCATCTACATTCCGGCCGGCGGCAAAGAAAGCTGCCTCGTTTGCCTCGACGCGGCCGACGGCAAGTTGCTCTGGAAAAGTCTGAGCGATCCGCCGACCAGCGTCGGCACCGTGGCGTTTGCCCCGAAGATCGGCGGACGGACGTCGCGGCAAGTGGTGTACGTTTCACAGCGGGCCGTGTACGGCGTACGCCCGACCGACGGCGAGAAGCTCTGGGAATTCGCGCTCGTCGAGAAGCCTCTGCTGACGGTTCCTCCCGTGGTCGTCATGGGAGATCGGATCGTGGCCAATTCGATGGCGACCGGTGCCGTGGCGTTTCGCATCGAGGAGGCCGACGGCAAGCAACGGCCGGTGGAAGCATGGCGCAATCCGCAGGCCATCACCTACTTTTCGCAGTCGGTCGCCGCAGCCGACGAGCGTTTGATGATCGTGGAAGCCAAGCTGATCCCCGAGGCCGAGATCGGCCTGCTCTGTCTCGATACGACGACCGGCAAAGAGGTGTGGCGAAAGCCGAAGGTCGGCGTGTATCAATGCAACATGATTCGCACGGGCGACGACAAGATGCTGCTCTTGGACGATAAGACGGGCGACCTCGTGCTGATCGATCCGACGTCGAACGAGTACGTCGAACTGGCTCGCTCGCACGTCTGCAAGCCGACGATCATCAGCCCGGCCGTCGCGGACGGTCGCCTCGTGACGCGCGACGATGAGGCGGTGAACTGCTATCGGCTGCCGACGGCCGCCAATTAGCAAAGTTCGGTCACTTGCCGACGTTCACGGCTTCCTGCGGCGACAACAGCCCGTCGCCGTCGCGATCGAGCTTTTGAAATTGCTCGACGGCACCCAAGAATTCGGCGGCGGCCACGTCGCCGTCGGCGTTGCGATCCATGGCCGCAAACCAGCGCGGAACGTCAGCCAGGCCGTTGTTTGCCGAGGGAACGACGTTCGACGAAGGCAGCGGCGTACCGAGGCTCACAGTCAACTCACGTCGCTGCGGAATTTCGCTCCACGCGAGCCGGCCGTCGCCGTCCCAGACCTGGAGTCGTTCCGCATGCCGAACGAGTTCGCGCGGCGTAAGTCGTCGGTCGCCGTCGCGATCGAGCTCGGTGAACAATCGGTTTCCGCCGATCTTGAGCGTGACCACGACCCGATCGGCGGCGAGCGTCTTTGCCAGTTCGAACAACTGATGAAGTTTTTCGGCCGTGAGCGATTGGTTCTCAGCGACTCCGGCCAAACCTGCCAGAGCCGTCCAAAGTTCCGCATCGGGCGATTGCTCGCGCTCGTCGGTCGACAATTGCTTGTTGCCGTCCCCGTCGTCGGTTTCAAAGGCCTGCCAGATCTCGGCCGCGGCCGTTTCGACGTTGGACGTACCGGCCCCGGCGACGATACGCACGGTGACCGGCTTTGCAGCGACGACCGCTTCGTCGACCGACGCATTAGGTGAGATTCGCACGTTCACAACTTCACTCGTGGAGTTCTTCGTGCTCTCGGCAGCCCGTTCGATCGTCCACTTCGCGCCGGGTGTTGATTCTTCCTGCGAAGCGGCAGGCTTCGGCGACGGAACGTACCAAAGTTCGTCCAGCCCCAGCCGACCGTCGCCATCGGCATCGTGGCGCCGCAAGCGCAACGGCAAATCGGCGTCAGGTAACTTGAGGGAAATCTGCTCGGCGTCACCCGCGAGAAACGTGAACAATCCGCGCACCGCGGTCGGCGATTCCGGCGGCGTTTCCGCATCGTCCACCACGAGGTCGAGGCCGGCCAATGCCGTCGAATACGCCTTCGCCAAGGCTTGCACGTCGGCAGCCGCGACACCTTTTTCACCGGCCGTGTTCGCCATCGGAAGATCGAAGAATTCACCGCGCATCAGACGAATTAAAGCTTCCTCGCTCGGCAAGCTTTGAACTTCGGCGGCATTCAAACGGCCGTCTTCGTCGCGATCAAAAGCTTTGAATAACGCCGCGGCTCGGCGCTCGGCAAGCTTGTCGAGCGCCGCACCGTCGACATCGATCTGCAATCGCACGACGAACGCTTCCGCGCCTTGCCGCAACACGAGAATCCCTGCGGCCTCGATATCACGAAGCGAGGCGAACAGCAGCGCCGTCGCACAGCATAGCAGCAGCACAATTCGACGCATCACAGCACCACGCCGTCGAGCGGATGGGCGTCGTAGTCGACCAAGTGAATCGGTCGACCGGCCGGCGAAGGGTTCGTCTTGTGCGGATCGACGCCGAGCGCAGCACAGATCGTCGCCAGAAATTCCGAAACCGAACAGGCTCGATCTTCGACCGTTGCGCCGTCGTCGCTCGTACGGCCGACGACCTGACCGCCGCGAATGCCGCCGCCGGCCAACACGCCGCTGAACGCCAACGGATAGTGATCGCGACCGGCAGCCCCGTTGATATGGGGCGTCCGTCCAAACTCGCCGAGCCAAACGACGAGCGTCGAATCGAGCAGGCCACGGTCTTGGAGATCGCTCATGAGCGTCGACCACGCGCCGTCGAGCACGCCGCCGAGCTTCGTCACGGTTTCAAAATTGTTGACGTGCGTATCCCAACCCATGCCGCTCGAGGCGACGCCGCCGAGCGACACCTCGACGAACGGCACGCCCCGTTCGACCAAGCGCCGCGCCAGCAAACAGCCTTGGCCGAACAGCGTGCGCCCGTAGGCATCGCGCAGTTCTGGCTTCTCTTCCGTGAGATCGAATGCGCGAGCCGCATCCGGCCGCATGAGTCGAACGGCACGTTGGTACGCTTCCAACCGGCTGAGGACCGGTGCATCGGTGCGACCTGCGGCAAACATCCCGTCGAGCTTGCGGAGCAATTCGCGACGTTCGACGACGCGCGCTTCTGCGAGCTTCGTCGACGGCGCGAGATCGGGCACGGCAAGCCGTTTCAGATAGGCGTCGGCGTCAGGACGCTGGGCCGTCGCTTGCGAAACGTCGCCGATCAGAAACGGCCCGTGGGCCGGACCGAGGAAACCCGGGGCATAAGCTGCGGGATTCGGAGTGCGAAACGGGGCGACGCTTACGAAGTTGGGAAGCGCCGGCGCCGTCGCGCCGAGTTCGTGCGAGAGAAACGAACCCATCGTCGGGTACGCGACGACGGCGTCTTGCAGCCGGCCGGTTCGCGTGAGGTACATGGCCCGCCCGTGGTCCGCCTCTTTAGAAGTAAGCGAACGGATGATCGCCATCTGTTCGGTCCACTTGGCCACCTTCGCCAGCGGCTCGGCGATGCGAACGCCGGGCGTCGCCGTTTCGATCGCCATGAACGGCCCGCCGTTTTCATGGCCCGGCTTCGGATCGAACGTGTCGATGTGGCTCGGCCCGCCGTTCATCCAGAGCAGGATGCATGATCGCTTCCGCTCGGGAGCGTCGGCCGCCGCCAAACGCTCAAACCAGCCCAACGCCGGAGGCAACGCGGCCGTCGCGCCGAGCGTGCGGAGCGCACTTCGTCGAGTAATAGGTGTCTTCAACATCAGTGGTTCACCAAAAACTCGCCGCTATTGATTAGGGCCCAAAGCACGTCGGCCAGCGCCGCTGGGCGACCTTCGGGATGCCGTGCGATGAACTCTTTGAGCAGCTTCGTCTCTTCGGCGTTCGGCCGGCGAGACAACACGGCTAGATAAAGCGTCTCAAGTCGCTGCGAATCATCGGCGAACGGGCCTTCGAGCACCGCCGTCAGAAGGCGCTGAGTTCTCCAACGACGCAGCGTCGGTTGCAAGCCGGCCGTTCATGAGCGTGAGAGCCTGCACGATCGAGGCTTGTCGTTCGACGAGGCGCTCCAAGCCGCCGAACTTCGCTAGTACGTCGGAGCGGAGAGCGTCCGTGTCATCGGACGTGGAAGCAGATCGCAACGACGGGCCGACCGCGGTGAGCAAGCCGGCGTAAACCTGCTCCGGTGTGAGACCGCGCACCGCAAAACGTGCAAAGAGCTTTGGATCGTCCTGCTTCGGATTCGTTCCTCGGCTGCTCGACTGATACGCCTGCGTGGAGGTGATCGTGCGAACGAGAAACGTGAGATCGAAATCCTGCTGCACGAACTCACGGGCCAGCAGATCGAGCACCTCGTCGGGCGCGTAGTCTTTCGCCCCGAAGCCGTCGAGCGGTTCCACGAACCCGCGGCCGAGGAAGTGGGCCCACATCCGGTTCACCGCGGCCCGCGCGAAGTACGGATTGTCGCGCGACGTGACCCAATCTGCGAGCACGGCGCGCGGCGAAGCGTCGCTCCGCCAAGCGGGCGTAACCCCGTCAATGAAGCGGGCCTGCACGACTTGCTCTTTGCCGGGAACCTTCAGCTCGCGCACGTCGGCCCGTTCAGGTCCGGGCATGAAGGAGTTGTCGTCACGCAATCGCGTGACGCCCGCGAAGAACGACGCGAACTCCCAAAACTGCTCCTGCTTCCAAGCGGCGAACGGGTGATTGTGGCACTGGGCGCAATCGAGATTGACGCCGAGAAACATTCGCGACGCCGAGCCGGCGATGTTCTCCGGTTTCAATTCGCCGGCCTGAAAGAAGGCCAGCGCGTCGGCATCGCCCGTCGAACGGCCGACTTCAATCGATGCCGGGCGGGCTTCCAGCGGGGCCGTGAGGATGCGCCGCACCAATTCATCGTACGGCGTGTTCTCGCGGAAGCGGGCCCGGAACCAAGCTTCCCATTTCGGCGCGAGGAACGGCACGTCGTCAGGATTGGCCGCGGCGAGGTAAGCGGCCCGCCAAGTGTCGGCCATGTGCCGCACATAGTCGGCCGATTGCAGATGCTCGTCGACGACGCGCCGCCGTTTGTCGGCGCGCATCGGCCAGAAAGATCCGCACCTCGGCGACGGTCGGCACGCGCCCGCACAGATCAAGGGTCACACGGCGGAGAAAAGCCGCATCGTCAACCACTTCGGTCAGCGATACCTGTTGCTCATCGCGCCGCTTCGCCAACAGTCCATCGACTCGCTGCGCACACTGTTCGGCCGGCAAGAGCGTCGTGGAATCCGAGGCCGACGCCACGGTCGGCAATAAATAAAAGACGACCAGCGCCACCCAGCAAACCGCGCGGCAAGGCCTCACGACGAGCGTCGGTTGAAGATGATTTCGATTCATGAGCAGCAGGCGACATCGCTCTCGGACGCGCCAATTTCATGCCGGACGGCAACATTTCGATCGTTCTAAGTATATTAGAATGCGGCCGCCGCCAACTCCAGGCAACCGACGGAAAACTCACGGAGTTCCCGGGCGGCTGCGGCAGTGCGCCGATGCGGCAGGACGATTGCGCGGCGAAGACCGGCAAGTAGGAATTACTCCACCGTCAGTCGGCGGCGATAGATTGCGTCGCCATGGGTGATGTAGAGCCATTCGTGTTTGGGCCCGGCCAGGACGCAGCTTGTCAGCGGCTTCACCGGGTCGAGTTTAGGCAGCACGCCGCAGAGCCGGCCGGTCGGGTCGAAAATCTGCACGCCGACGCCCGAGGTCACGTACCAGCGGCCGGCCTTGTCGACCGCCATCCCGTCGCCGTGCGCGGCCGGCTGATACGGGGGCGGTTCGTTGAACTTGAACTCTCCCTTCGGATCGATCATCGGCCGCAACGTCATCGACGGCGACTTCGCATCGAGCGAGCCGTCGGCGTTCACGCGGATACATCCAGACGTTCTCACCGCCGTGCTCGCTCACGGCCAGCGTGCCGCCGTCGTTGGAAAGTGCGATGCCGTTCGGTTTGTTCGTGCCCGTATCGACCACGGCCTTTTCGCCCGTCTTGATATTGATCCTGGTCACGTTCCCCGGCTTCGTCTCGGTGATATAGATGAAGCCGTCGGCCGATACGGCCAAATCGTTCGGCACGACGTCCGTCGCCACGACTTCGACGGCGCCGGTTTTCGGATCGAACGAAATCACGCGGCTCTTCGCCCCTTGGCAGCCGTAGAGCAAGCCGTCGGGCCCGAACTCCAAGCCGCTGATCGCTTCTTCGGCCAGCTTCGTCTGCGCGTTGCCGACGACTTTGTAAACCGCCGGAGCTTTCATATCCGAGTAATAGAAATTCCCCTCGGCGTCGGCACACGGTGCATCGGCAAACCCGAGCCCGTCTGCTAACCTTCTCCCAATTCGCGCCGGGCACGAGCAACTTGAGCAACGTCAGATCGCCGCGCAAGTCTCCCTTGGTGTCGATCGCCGGCTGATACGTCTCTTTGCGCCACAGCCACTTAATCGCTTCGGGAAACAACTTCCCGCCGTGATCGCTGTTGTGCGCGTAGCCTTCGGCCCAATCGAACCGCACGTCATACCCCATGTACTGCAGCGACGACGCCATCAGTTGATTCGACCACGGCCAACTGCCAAACGCGTTGTCGACGTCGCCGCTGGTGTCGGCCATGTAAACCCTGAGCGGCTTCGGCTCGGTCTTGCGCACCAACGACGGCAGCACGTTGCCGCCGCGCAGGTTTGTGAAGCTGCCGATCGTCGACAACACCTTGCCGAACCGATCCGGCCGCTCCCAGGCGACGTTGAACGAGCAGATGCCGCCCGAGCTCGCGCCCCCGATCGCCCGTACTGCCGGGTCTTGCGAAATGCTGTACCGCTTCTCAACCTCGGGCAGGATTTCCTCCAGCAAGAACCGCGCGTAGCGATCGCCGAGGCTGTCGTATTCGAACCCTCGGTTCGAGGCCTTCCAAGGCGTTTGCGGTTTCCCCTTCGACGTGTCGTGGCCCGGGTTGACGAACACGGCGATCGTCGGCGGCATGTCTCCGCGCGCGATCAAGTTGTCGAACACCACCGGCACGCGCCAACGTCCCTTCACGTCGCGATACGTGTGGCCGTCTTGAAACACCATCAGCGCCGCCGGTTCGTCCTTCTTATATTGAGCCGGAACGTAAACGGCCCACTCGCGCACCGTATTCTCGAAAATCTTCGACTTCCACGGCTCCATCACCTCCACCGTGCCGTGCGGTACGTCATCGCGCGGCACGGCATCCGGGTGCGGTTCCCATTTCGCCGCGGGGGCCGTTGCGACCGGTGCGCTGGTGACGGCACCGACAACTCCGGCGGTCGGGGCCGAGAATTCGTCGCTCCAGAGCCAGCGCAAGGCCGCCGGCAATTCGAGCCCCGCCGCCTGCCCGCTGTGCCCGCCGTCGGTCATGACGAACTTGTGATCGTACCCCGCGAAGCGCAACGCCGCGGCCAGGTCTTGGTTCGCCAGCGGCCAATTGCCGAACAAGTTGTTTAGATCGTCCTTGCCGTCTTGCAGATAAATCTTGATCGGCTTCGGCGCGGCTTTCGTCTTTCGCACGAGGCCCGGGTAGGCCCAACCGCCGCGGATATTCGTAAAGCTGCCGATGTGACTCATCACCCGGCCGAATTGGTCGGGCCGTTCCCAAGCCGCGGTGAATGCGCAAATGCCGCCGGAGGAAATCCCGCACACGGCCCGCCGCTTCGGATCGTCGGAAACGTTGAGCCCCTTCAGCGCGACAGGCAAAAATTCCTCGACGAGAAACTTCGCGTAACGATCTCCCATTGAGTCGTACTCGAATGACCGATTGCTCCGATCTTTCGCGCCCGGCTTCGTCGCCGGAACCGTGCCCGGGTTGACGAACACGGCGATCGTCACCGGCATGGCCTTCTGATGAATCAGGTTGTCGAAGACGACCGGCACACGAAACGCGCCGTCGGGCTTCGCGTAGCCTGCGCCGTCCATAAACACCATCAGGTTCGCAGGCGTCTCCGGCTTGTATTGCGCCGGCACGTAAACGCTGTAGTCGCGCCGTGTGCCGGGGAAGATCGCGCTCTCGGCGAATACCCCTTTGGTCACGGCACCTTGAGGCACGCCTTCCTGCACGGCGCGATCGGCCTCGCCCGAAACGGCGGCGGCGTCTCCGGGCTGCGGCGAACCGAGCAGGGAGAGAAATGAGAACGCGGCGACAATGGCGATGCGATGAAACATAAGCGAAGTTCGACGAATGCGAGGAGGAAGGCGGGCACGGCGAATGCGCCGAATAATCGTCCGCCGACCGGCGTCATGCAAGTGCCCCCGAACTTCGCAAACCGCTTACCCAAGAATCTCCCGTCGCTCCAGCAAGGGGCAAAGAGCAGGGGGTGACCGGTCGGAACATCCATTAAACTGCAACTCTCCCGACTGCAATTCGCCGCCCAAGTTCCTCGCGCCGTCTTCCCTCCGCGCTCTCCGTGCCTCCCGTGGTGAAAGAATCCCGCATGCGAATCCTGCTCACTCTCGCCGTCCTCCTCACGGCAGCCAACGTCGCGCCGCGGCCGACGATCTCAACCAACAACTGTTCCAAGCCCTCGGCCGCACCGATTGCACCGTCATCCCGCTCTGGCCGAGTTCGCCCGGCCCGGGTGAAACGAAGTCGCGGTTTTCGGACGGCGTCGTAAGAACGCCGACGGGCGCGCTCATTTTCCGTCCCGTCGTGCAAGCCGAACTCATCCTCATTCCGCCCCCGGCCGGCGTACGCTCCACCGGCGTCGCCGCACTCTTCTGCCCGGGCGGCGGCTATGGCGCTTTGGAGACGACGACGATCGCTCAAGGTTCCAAGTGGCTCAACGCGATGGGGGCCACGGCGGTGTTGCTGAAGTATCGCATCCCGCGCCGTTCCCCCGACGACCCGGCTTACCATCTGCCGCTCATTGACGCCCAGCGCGCCCTCGGGTTGCTCCGCTCGCGCCGACGAGTGGAAGCTCGATCGTGCGGCGGATCGGCATCTTCGGCTTTTCCGCCGGCGGTCACCTGGCCGCCATGGCGAGCAATCACCACGCCGAGCGACGCTACGAACCGAGCGACGAGCACGACCGGCGAGCTGCCGCCCCGACTTCTGCGTGCTGCTTTACCCGGCTTATCTGACGAACCCGATTCCCGAACTCAAGCCCGATCCGGCGCTCGATCAAGCACACATCACGCCCGAGCGCACGCCGCCGACGTTCATCACGGTCGTCCGTCCAGACAAGTTTACCGTCGGCTGTGCGAGCTACTTCGCGGCACTGCGGCAAGCCAAGGTGCCGGCCGAATTGCACGTCTGGTCGTCCGGCGGACACGGCGGCATGTTCGATCGCTATCCGCTCGTCGGCTGGGGCTACGAAGGGCTCCGATTTTTGCACGACCACAAGTTCCTCGACGACGAAGCCGTCGCCGCGGGCCGCGCTTGGATCGAACGCGAAGAAGCCAAACTCAAGGCGGATCCCAAAGCCGCGACGCCGACACCAACGGCGCGGCGCGAACTGCGCCGCACGTTGAAACACCCGTCGCGAAACTCGCGCTCGCCGACGCACTTCCCGACGATCGCCTTACTCGCGGCGACGCCGACGCCCGCAAGTTACTCGGCCCAGACGTCCCGATCATTCCGCTTTGGCCCAAAGGCACACGCGACGACGATCCGCTCGCCGTCGGCGACCAAGCTGCCGACAAAGAACAAAACACGCACCCGCAGCCCGCGAGCGGCGGCCTGCGCATCGCCGACGTCACGCATCCGACGCTCGCCGTGCTACGGCCCGACAAACCCGACGGCCGCGCCGTCATCGTGTTTCCCGGAGGCGGTTACCGATTCCTATCGCACGCCCACGAAGGACTCGACGTCGCCCGCCAGTTCAACAAGCAAGGCGTCACCGCTTTCGTGCTCAAGTATCGCGTGCCGAAGTCGCGAGGGCGTTCCCGCGGCGCTGCAAGACGCTCAGGCCCGCCGTCAGCCTCGTCCGCTCGCGGGCCGCGGAGTTCGGAATCGATCCCGATTGGATCGGGCTCGTCGGTTTCTCGGCCGGCGGCCATCTCGCGGCGCAGGCCTGTCATACTTTCGATCAGCGCAGTGATGCGCCGCTCGATGCTCACGACAAAGCATCCTGTCGGCCGAACTTCGCGCTGCTCATCTATCCCGGCGGGCTCGTCGACAACGAAGGCCGGCTCGATCCGCAATTCGCCAAGCCGCGGCGCAATCAGACCCCGCCGATCTACGTCGCCGTCGCGGCCGACGACAAACTCGTCGACGGCATCCTCCCGTACATGCTCGCCCTGCGCGAGGCTCGCGTTCCGACGGCCCTGCACGTTTACGAACGCGGCGGCCACGGGCAAGGGAACGCGCGAAACGGGCTATCCGTTCTCGCAATGGACGTTCACCGCCGGCCGCTGGCTCGACGACCTCGTGCTCGGCAAACTGTAGGTTTCGCGACTCGCAGACCCGCACGACCGATTGCCGAAACGCCGGCCGTATGATTCGATGGAGGTTTATTTCCTTCCGTCTTCAGGTTTTGGCATCGTCATGCTGCGTCCGCTCTCCTCGTCGTCTCTCCTCCTGATCGCAATCATCGCGGGCCTCGGCGTTCCGTCGAAGGCCGCCGAGCCGACCGATTTCACCCCCGCGACGTTGGCCACGGCCTCGGCCGAACAGCCCGAACGTTCGCCGCGCGAAGCGATCGACGACAAAGAACAAACGCGCATGGGCCGGCGACAATGCCGAACCCGGTCATTGGCTGCTGCTCAGAACTTAGCGAACCGCGCCGCCTCATCGCGGCCCGGATCGTCTGGGAATTCCCCGATCGCAAGTATCTCTATAAGCTCGAAAGCTCGACCGACGGCAAACAGTGGCACACGCTGATCGACGCCGCCAAGGAGGCCCGCCCCGGCCGCGAAGCGCTCACGTTCACGCACCTGCCGACCCGCTCAAATTCGTCCGCATCACGCATCTGGGGAATCATTGGCCGAGCATTCGCGAGCTCCGCATCCTCGGCGAAGGCACGCTCCCGCCGCGGCCGAAAACCACGGCGATTGCACCGGCGGTCGAGCATGCTCGACGAAGCCGAACTGCTCAAAATCGGTGAAGCTACCACCCGAGTTCACCGCCACGCTTTTTGCCGCGCCGCCGCTCGTCGATTGCCCCGTTTTCGTGTCGGCCGCACCCGACGGCACGCTGTACGTCGCCGCCGATCGCAACGGTTCACTCGGCCGCAAGCCGCAACAAGGGCGGTTCGTCCGCTTGCGCGATACCGACGGCGACGGCCTGCGCCGACGAAGCCAAGAACTTCGTCGAAGACGTTGATTCGCCGCGCAGGGCTCGTCGTCGACGGCAACGTCGTTTATCTCCTGCACCCGCCGCACATCAGCGCCTTCACGGATCGCGACGGCGACGGCACGGCCGACGAACGGCGCGTGCTCGTCAAAAACATCGGCTGGACCTTCAAAGATCGCCCGGCCGACCACGGCTCCAACGGCCTCGAACTCGGCATCGACGGTTGGCTCTACGCCGCCATCGGCGACTTCGGTTTCATGGAGGCCGAAGGGACCGACGGCCGCAAGTTGCAATGCCGCGGCGGCGGCGTGGTCCGCGTTCGTCCCGACGGCACCGGCCTGGAACTTCACACCTTCGGTATGCGCAACATTCTCGAAGCGGCGGTGAGCCCCAAGCTCGACGGCTTCGCGCGCGACAACACCAACGACGGCGGCGGCTGGAACATTCGCTTCCATCATTTCACCGGCGACGACGATCACGGCTACCCGCGACTCTTCAAAAACTTAGGTGCTGTTCGGATTCTATCGTGTTTCCCTATTAACCTTAGCAATACGATGTCTAACTCAAGGTACGCATAACAC
>JASGKB010000003.1:0-259410 GCA_049840675.1 Pirellulales bacterium | reverse complement strand
ATTGCTAAGGTTAATAGGGAAACACGATAGAATCCGAACAGCACCTGGTTTCGCCGTCGAGCTCGAAACTGCACGACCTCCGGCGTCACGTCGCCGAATAAGCCTTCGAGATAGTCGATGGCCGTTTCCTCGCGGATGACGATGAGGTCGGCCTTCGGAGTTTGCTTCAACACGGTTTCCCATTGCTTCGCGATGGCTTCCGGTTGTTCCTTAAACCACTGATGCACCGAGGCGACGGGGATTTCCAGCGTGAGGTCGCGGCCGAAGGAAATCGTCGCCTTGCCCGTGCTTGTGGTATACGAGACGGCCAAGAATTGCGTGCCGTCGATCAGGTCGACCCAGACGGTCGCCGCTTCGACGAAGTATTCGGAGGCCGCGGCCGGAGCGACGGTGAGCAATTGCGAAGTGAGCACCTTGCGACGGCCGCCGGGTGCGGCGTTGACGACGATCGCATCCGCCGAGACGGCTTCAAACGTGCCGCGGACTTGCGAACCGTCTGCCAAGCCGAGCTGAAACTCGGAGGAGCCGCCAAGACCGCGACGGTGAGCAGGGACCAAATCATGCTGATGTCGGGGAAGGGGTGCGAATTAAGGACGACGAGCGGCCGGATTGGCCGGCCCCCTGCGGCGTGTTGAAGTATTGCTGAATCAGATCGTAGTAGTGGGCGGGGAAGTCTTTGCCGAACTGTTGCTTGAATTTGCTCGCGCTGGTCCGGCGGCAGATCGCCCCATTCCGACTTGTTGTCCGAAGTTTTTGCGATCGGTTGCCCGGGCCCTTTTGCTTGGCGATCCGGCTGTCCTGCATCGGCGAGGACGATTGACCGCCGCCGCCCCCCGCCGTTGCTGCTGCTGTTGCTTTTTCGAGCTCTTCGATCATCTTGTCGAGCGAGGCGACGATGCCGTCTTCGATACGCCGCGTGCGCTTGCCGCCGTCACCCACGTCGAGCCGGCGGTGAACGTCGTCCATCCGGCGCGCGATGTGATCGAGCGTTTCGTCTTCGAGCTTCTTCAAATCTTCACGCATCAAGCCGGCGACGACTTGGAACCGTTGCGGGCAATCGCTCACGTCGTTCAGCAAGCGGTCGAGGGCACGCAGCCCCGGCGATTTTCGCAATTGATGGTGATACGCAGTCCCTTGGTAGAACAAGAGCGATGCCGGGTCGACGACGTCCTCGGGTTCGCAAGCCCGCCAGATCGGCCGATCGTACATCTTGCGACGAGCGAGCCAGCGGCCGAAATAGAGCCGCAGTTGATCGCGGAGCCATGGATCGAGCGATTGATTCTTCAAGCCACGCTTGCGACGGTACGTGCCACGGGTCGATCAGGCCCGAGCAAATGTCGCACCAGTGCGGCGGCGCGATCGTCGACCAGTGCCGCCACGACTGCGACGATCCGCTTCGATCGAGATCGCCGCCGCGATCGTTGAGGTCTTCCAGAACGCTACGACGGCGCCGCTGACGACCGGATCGACAGCTCGCTACGTCGCCCGAGGGTGAACACATGCTGAGCAGCACTTCGTCGGCCGACTCCGCGCGAGCACGCCGCACTTGTTCCGACGTCGCGGCGACCGGCCGGCGTGCCGGCGGCGTGCAACGCCACCGAAGTTGCCGCCGTCGCCAAGGCGAACCCGATAACGGCGCAACGTGCGGGGGCTCATTTGTTTTTCCCCAACACGATGTCGCGGGTGATTCGATAAACTTCTTGTTCGGTCATCGGCCAAGTCTTGCGTTGAGCATTTCCAGAGCGTCGGCGTCTTGGGAGACGTCGACCGTCTCGCTGATCAGCTCGAGTACGGCGATTCACACGCATTTGCAGGGAGCGAATCATCTTCAACTCGGCGATCTGATCAATGAGCGGCTGCTCGTTTTCGCCCTGGTTGACCCGGCGGCGGGTGCTTCTTGTCCTTCAGATCTTTCTTGGCTTGTTGCAAGGCCTCGATCATTTCCTTCAGGGCCGCGATCACGTCTTCTTCCACGGCCAGCGTGAGTTCGTCGACCTTCACGGCCGCCAGGAGTTCACGATCTGAGCGATGTCGTCGCGCATCTGTTCGATCGTGCGCGGAAACGCGACGGCCGAGCCTTCTTCTTTCAGCAGATTGAGGGCTTTGTCCGCTTCGACGAGGATCAGCCCTTCTTCGCGGCTCAGGCGACCGGCTTCGATTTCTTCGCCTTTGCCGCGCGATGCGACCGGCACGGCGTGCAAACCTTGCGTATCGCGATAGACGGCTTCTTGCATGCGGAGCATATCGGCAAAGCGGCGCTCGAGCTGTTCGAGCAGCGCGCCATCTCTTCTTCGCGCAACTGGCGGAGAATTTCTTCGAGCTCGGCTTTCGCTTGTTCCAGCTCGCGAATGGCCTCCTCCTGTTCCTTCATCGCTCCTTCGCGCTTCGCTTCATCGAGCCGCTTGCGGGCTTCTTCCATTCGCTTTTGAGCCTGCTCGACGCGCTGCTGCGGAGAGTTCTGCGGCGATTGCTGGTCCTGCGATTGTTGCCCCTGCTGCGGCGGGCCGGGTTGCTGCGAGCCTTGTTGGGGCGAACCTTGCTGAGGCTTACCCTTTTGCGACGGGCCTTCGTCGGGCTTGTTCTCGTCCGCCGACGGTTTGCCCGATTGCGACTCGCCCGGCTTTTGTTCGCCGGGTTTCGGTTTTCCCGACGGATTATTGTCGGCGGGCTTTCGATCGTCATTCGGTTTCGAATCCGACGATTTATCGCCCGGCTTGGCCTGCGGATCGTTTGGCTTGTCCGATTTCGGACCGGCCATCTTCTTCGCCAATTCCGCGGCGGCTTCCGCCAGTTTGTCTTGGTCGGGAGCCACTTTCTTCGGGTCGCCGTCGGCCGTGCGCCCTTCGAGTTCCATCTGCTTGTTGATCATTTGCTTGATCTGCTTGATGAACTCTTTGATGCGGGCCTGCTCGTTCTTCAGCTCCTTGCCGCGCTCGGCCGAGAGCAGCATGGCGAGCAATTCTTCAAGCTGTTGCGTCATGGCTTCTTGGTCGCCGGCGGCGCGGGCCAGTTGGCGTTCTTGCAGCACCTTCACCAAGTCGTCGAACTTGCCGTCGAGCGAGCGGGCCTGCGCTTCGGCGAACACTTGGCGGAGCAGCCGCGACTGATCTTGATCGGCTTCGTCCGAGAACTGAGCCAAGAGCTTGATGACCTGTTCGAAACGCTTGAACTTCTCGGCGACGCGGCGTTGTTCGTCCGCCAAGCCTGCCGGAGTCGCCGCGGATGCGGAAGCCGCGGGCTGCGCAGCGCCGTGCGCTGCGGGAGGCGCGGACCATGTGAACGACGGAACGACGAGCAACGCGGTCGCCGTTGCGAAGGCCGCGGTCGTTCGAATCCACGAATTGCGATAGGGAGCGTTCATCCGTCAATCGTCCCCCAAGAGACGCGCCTTGCTTTGGCGCTGGGCGTTGGTTTTGTCGCCGATTTCCTTCTGCATCGCGATGATCGATCGCAGCAGGTCGACGGCCTCTTTAAACGACTCCAACTCAAGCATCTTGTTCAGCACGACGTTCATTTCGATCAAGATCGCGTCGGCCTCGCGCTGGGCGTCACGTCTGGCCGCGTCGATCGCCGCGGCATCTTTGGTCGTGCGATCGACCAGCAACTTCAGCGCGGTCAGCTTTTCTTCGTACGTGGGGAATCGCGATTCGCCGAGGCGTTTGAGCGGTGCGGCGATGTCGTCGCTCAGCCGTTGCCGCAGCCGGTCCCCTTCGACGACGCGATTGTTGATGATCTCCTCGACGATGGCGGCGAAGCCCGTCGCGACGACGAGCGTTTCCAGCCGGTTTTCCTTCGTGTGACTGCGCGCCTGATCGACGATGATCCGGCTCCGATCGCCGCGCAGGTCTTCGGCTTCGTCGGCCTCGGCGGATGCGGTCGGCGCCGTCGCCGCGATGGAGACGAGCGAATCGCGATCGCGCGTCACTTTTTCAATCAGTGCTTTGAATTGTTCGCGATACATGATCTCGCGCCCTTCGAGCAGCCGCAGCAAATCGGCGTCGGAGACGACGGCGAACGTGAACATGTCGCCGGTCGAGACATTCCCTTCCGGCTCGTCCGGCAATTGACGATTGTCTTGCGCTTTCGGCGTGAGCGTGAAGGTTTGGCCGATCGCGGGAGCCGCCGCCGAATTCGGGCCGCTCAAGTCGCGCACTTCGAGAACTTCGTTAATCGCCAACTCTCGCGCACCCGCGGCGCTGCGGCGAACGAACGGTTCTGCTGCTCGCCGCCGTCAATGGCGTACTCAAACCAGAGCTTGGCCAGGCCGTAGTCGTCGCTGAGTTTGCCGGTCAGCGGAAGCCGGGCCTGCGGAGTCACGGAAGCGTCGACCCCTTTGCGGGCCAAGTTTTCGAACTTCGGCGCGGCGTCCGGATCGGCTCGCAGCGTCAGCACTTCGGTGTTGTCGACGCCGTCGCGGTCGAACAATTGAAACGTCGCCGCAGAGTCGGCATCGAGCCGACCGAGCGGAATTTCAAATCGGCGACTTGCTTCCTCATCGGCCGCCATTTCGAGAACTTCGTCCCGCACGCCGCCGCGGCCGTCGGGAACTTTCGCCGCCACGCGTCGCAACGGCTTATCGCACAGGGCCGTGACCGTGACTTCCGTCCCCTTGGGAAGCAGCACGACCCCGCTTACGCCGGGCAGCACGCCGTCGGCTCGGCCGGTATACGCCGGATACTTGCAGCGGAGATCCATGGCGATGTGCGGACGTTCGACGACGCGAATCTTCAGATCGCGCAGCCGAGCGTCACCGCCGCGAATATCCAAGAGCAGCGTGGAAGCCAAACCGCGCAGCGGCGCTTTGTAGAGCTGATGCGTATCGACGCCGGGGCGGGCCTTTCCTTCGAGGTCCATCACCAGCTCTTCTTCGACGCCGCCGTCCTCCGACTCGTAGTAGAGATAAACGGTCGTCGGAATCTGCTTCGACGCATCCGCGCGGACGATCAGATCCAAATCGGCCCCGCGCGGCACGACGCGCTCGCCGTCGACGAACCCGTCGACCGTGAGATGCGTGTACCGCGGCCAGAGCTCGTTTGTTTGGCCGAGCAGCCGCTCCACGCCGAACCGCAAAAGATCCGGTCGGGCCAGCGCGAACCCGGCGATGGAGAACACCAGCAACAGCGCCGAGGCGACGGCGATGCGGCGCGGCCGCGCGTCGAACAAGTCGTGCAGGCGCACTTCCGCCAACCGATCCCGGGCTTGTTCTCGCGTGGCGTCGAGCATCACGCGACCGCGATCGGTCAACGAAGCCGGAGCCAGTTCCACGCTCGTGAGCAGCGATTCATCGAGCGCCCGAAAACGGCGCTCCAACAACAGCGCCACGGCCGAGTCGGAAAAACGCGCGAAGAAGCGGCTGAGAAACTTGCGATAGAACACGACCAAGACGAACGCCGCGCCCACGGCCAGGAATCCGTAACGCACGCCCGAACGAGGTTCGAAAACGCGATCCAGCCCGAGGGCCGCCCAAAACGCCAGCCCGCAAGCCGCGACGGTCAGCGCCAGCCCTTCCACGGCGACATACGCACGAATGCGGCGGCGAACGGCCCCGAGCGTGCGGCGGAGCCGGCGAAGCGTGTCGTCGTGTTGTGGGGAGGCTACGGCCATGCGGTTGAAAGATCGACTAACGGCGGATCGACGGTCGCCGGCGGCTTACGCTAATTTTAGCAATCGGCGAAGCAGCCATTCCAAACATAACAGCGAACAAACAAGGGCCAGCGTCCACTGGTTATCCCAGAGCGAAACCGGTCGCGCCAAACGAGGAGTTATACGGGTTTTGTCTTGCAGGAGGGCCGTGAGGGGCTTGGCTCCCGCCGAGGTTGCAAATACGGCCTCCGGGCCGGGAAAGTATGCTCCCTGGGAAACAGACGCCAAATCACGCAGCAACGTTTCATTCAGGCGGATGTCGTCGCTCTCTTTGTTGGGAATGCGCACCTGCAGGCGGCGCGTCAGCGGCTCGCCGTCGGGCAGGACGACGTCCAAGCGATAGGAGCCGGTTTGGCGCACCGGGAGCAAGCCGCGGAAGTTGCCGGGGAGCGCCGGATCGGCGGTGAGGTCGAGCGTCGAATTCGCGCGATCGGGAGCGACGACGTTCAGCGTCACCTTCTCGGCCGAGAGCGGCTGCGCTTGCGCGTCCATGAGTCGAGCCCGCACTTCCACGACATCGTTGAGTTGGTAGCGACCGTTGTCGTGATCGACGAGCAGCACGCCCCGTTTCGAATCACGCAGGAGCCGGGCCTGCGAAACGTGGCGGACCATCTGCGTGTAGAGCCGCGTGAAGTAGGCCGAGTTCTTGGCCCGCAATCGCCAGAATTCGCCGCTGCCGATGTAGAGCACTCGGCCCGCGCCGGTCGCCCGATCGACGAGAAGATATTTGCGTTCGTCGTCGTCGCCGCCGGCGTCGGGATTGTCCAAGCCCGCCAACACGACGGCCTTGTCTTTCACGCCTTTGACGTTGAAGTAATCGTAGAAGCCGGGGAAGGCGTCCCAAGCGTCAATGTTTTCTCCGCCGTCGGCCAAGCGAAGGAATTCGCTCTTCTGTCCGTCGGGGGTGAACGTCAGCGCCCAAGGCTCTTTGGCATTTCGCTCCGAATCGACGGCCAAGATGCCGCCGAACTCGACGGGATAAAGACTGCGCACGGCGACCAACTCTTTGTCGCGCGCCGTGGAGTCGGCAAAGACCCGACCGGCGACGATGATCATGCCGCCGGCTTCGTTTTCGATCCACTGCTTCAGCAGCGTCACTTGTTCCGGTGCGAGCATGCGCCAGTCGGGATCGAAGGCGATGATGCAATCGTACTCGTGCAACTCTTCGGAAGTCTCCGGGAACGACGGTAGGATCTCGCTGGAGTCTTGCGAGATGCCGTCGCTGCCGGTTTGCAGATAAACGTCCACGACGAACTCTTTGTCCTTGGAGCCGTCGCTGCGAAGAATGCGTTGCAACTGGTTGCGAAGAAACTGATATTCGCGCGTCGCCGCCGATGCAAACAGCAAAATGCGATTGCGACGTTCCGTGATCTCGACGTCGGCGTCGAGCACGTTGTCCGTATGGTTGTGATCGTCGGAGGGCGGATTGGCGATCCGCACTTGCACGTTCGTGCGACCGACTTTCTCGGGCTTCAGCGCGAACTCGACGGCGATCGGCCGGCCGTCTTCCGGCAGCACGACTTGCTTCGATTGTTTACCGAGCGGCGCGATGCGATCGGCCGGTTCGCCCGTCGCGGTGAGTTCGCGCCAGAGAAGTTCCGCCGTCACGGTCCGTCCGGCCATGCCTTGCGCCTGAACGTATGCCTTCACCGTGAATTCGTCGGCGGGATACGTGCGGGCCGGGGCCGCGAGATCTTGCAACCGAAGATTCTTCACTTCGGCGGCCGAGCCGAGGCCTACGGGGTAAAGCGGCGGCAGCGACAGACGATCGGCCTTGGCTCGCGCGACGGCGTCGAGCGGAGAAAGGCCCGTGTTTTGCGAGCCGTCCGTCAGCAGCACGAAGCCGGAGACCGGCGCGGCTCGATGTTGGAACAGCTGCTGCATGAGGCCGTCGCCGAGCGCGATTCGGCTTCCGCCGGCTGAATGAGCTTGGGAAGGTCCGTCGGCCAAGCGTCGGACGGAGTTTTCGATTTGTCGCCCGCGTCGTCGGCCGAGGCTTCGTCGAGCTTGGGGAGCACGCCGAGCGGCCGAGCTTGTGCCGCCGGAGAAGCCGACAAGATGGAGTTCGTGCGTCCGTCGCACCTCGCGCCACGCCGGCGATTGCAGCAGGTCGAGGGCCGCGGCGCTGCGCGAGCCGGCGGGAATGCCGGAGCGTGCGGAGTCGGCCGCCGGTTGCGCGCCGTCGGGCGTTCCTTCGCCGGCCGGTTCGGACATGCTCAAGCTCGTATCGACCAGCACCACGACGCGCGACGGCGTGACGACGTCTTCCTCGCGCCGCCATTGCGGACGGAGCCAGATGGCCAATAGCGCCGCAAACGTCAACAATCGCAAAGTGATCAGCGTGCCCGCCGCCCACGGCTTCAGCTCGCGCGTATCGCGACGATACATCCAGCCGACGTAGCCGACGACGAGCGCCGCCACGGCCAGCGGCAGCAGCCAATCTTCCGCGGAGCGAATGCGGCCCCATTCGAACGTGGTGCGTACGCTCGCCTGCGCCAACAGCGACGGTGCGAACGTGAAAGCGAACGAAGTCATACGGCGACTCCCTTCGCAGGCGGATGATACGAGCAAACGTAGGCCAAGGCCTGTTCGCCGAGCAGCAAAACCATGAGCCCGTAGAGAATCACCGAACTCAAGAGCGACGACGAAGATTCCGTTTCCGCGGGCTGCACGCGGTCGGCCTGCGCGAAACTGGAAGCGTACGCCGGCGAGCCGTTCGGTGAGCTCCGGTTCGCCCACGCGGCGCAAATCTCCCTCGGTCGCATCCACATTTACGGCGGTCGTTCGTAGCTCGGTCGTCTTGTCGAGCCGCATCATTTCGGCCGTGTAGAAGCCGGCTTGCGACGTATCGGGGTAGTCGAACTTCAAGCCGTCGGGAACGGCCGTGCCCGTCACTTCCGCCGGGGCTTGCGAAGCCTTCGGGCCTTGCACCTTCAGGTTGCCGAGATAGAGCTTCGGATCGAGAACCAGCGAAATTGGCGAGCCGACGAGGTCGCGACATCTCGCGGGCTTCGTCGCGTCGGGCGATATGCGATTGCGTTTCGAGTATGGCGATGACGAAGCTCGGGTTCTTCTTCCAATCGCTCCAGGGCAGCGACGGCACGGTGAGCAGCGCCATGACGCGGCCCTTGCCGAAGCGGCGTTCCACGGCCAGCGGGTGGCGCCGTTGCGAAGCTTGGCGGCGACGACGGCCGACGCCTTTTCAGCCGCCCGGCGCGTTTTCTTGCACGCCGAAGTAGCGATTGATCGTCACGTCGCGGAGGAAGCTGTTGCGTTCGTCGGCGAACGGTGCGAAGACCGGATGCGGCGTGCCGACGATGTCGAACGCTTTGGCTTCGCGATCGCGGAAGAGTTGCTTTTCCGAATCGAGGGGGACGGGGAACAGGCCTTCGCCGTCGCGATACAAGCTCTTGTTGTAAAACTCGGCCGACGCTTGATCGCCGATCAGAAACGTCACGCCGCCGCCTGCCGCCGCATAGGCTTCCAAGTTGCGGACCGCCGCGGCGTCGAGCTGCTTGACGTTGACGAGATACACGGACCAGTAGTCGGCCAGCCGATGATTTTCATCGTCGAGCAGAAATGCCGGCGATTGCACGGTGGGAGCGATGCCGCTGGCCACCGGGCCGGGCGGAGCGAGCGCCGAGGCCACATCGACGGCGTCGGGAGCTTGCGGATTGCCGTCGACGACGAGCACCGGCATCTTGGCCGGCAAGTTCAAGACGCAGAAGCGGCGATTGTCGGCGGTTACGGCGTCGCCGCCGAGTTCCACCGAGATGCGGTGTTCGCCCGGTTCCGCGAAGAAGGCGTCGAACATCGCCACGCCGGTCTTGCCGGGGGGAATCGGCTCGAGAAACACGGAGCCGCCGCCGGTGTCGCCGCCGGACTTGATTTCGACTGTGAGGCGTTCGGAGGTCGCCAAGCCGAAGTTTTGCACTTCGAGCCGCATCTTGAACCAGACGCCGGCCGTGGCGGTGCCGGAAAGCGGAGCCAACGACGCGACGGCCAAGTTCGGCCGGTCGGCATCGGCGCAATTCACGAAGATCATCTGCGCCGTGCGTTTCTCTTGGGCCGCGAGCAAATTGCGAAGTTCCTCTTCGTCGGCCCAGTCTTTCTCGCGGAAGTCCGACACGAGATAGAGAATCCGCTCTTCGTCGTCGGCCGGTTTCAGCAAGGTCGAGAGCGACTTGAGCGCCGCTTCCGGCCCGAATGACGTTTCGGAGACGGCGAGCGTTTCCAGCACGCGATTGAGCTTGCGATCAGTCCGGTCGCGAAACACGAACTCCGCGTTGACGGTTTCCTGCAGGATGTCGGGCTTGGCGCTCCGGCCGAAGCCGCGGCTTGCGAGGTGCGCAGCAGCGTGAACGTCTGATTCGACGATTCTTCCAAGGCTTGTTGCGCGATGCGCTCCACGGCGGCCTTGGCGACGTCGAACACGTTGCGTTCGGCGAAGCGGTCACCCATGGAGAAGCTGTCGTCGAGCAGCACGACGTGGTGCGTGGTGACGTCGCCGAGTTTGCGGCCGATGCCGCCGTCGAGCCGCGGCCGGGCGACGACCAGCACGACGGCGGCGATGGCCGCCATTCGCATGAGCAACAGCAGCATTTCCTTCAACTTGATCCACGTGCTGTGCTTGCGTTGGCCGGCGAGCAGAAACTCCATCGCCGCCCACTTCACGCGGCGGTGACGCAGCAGGTTGATCAAATGAATGATCAACGGCACGCCGACGACAGCGAGTCCCCACAGCAGCGGTTGGTTCAGGAAGGAAAGCATGCGGGCAGGAGTTAGGAGCTAGGCGGCGGCGCTAGCGGAAAGGGTTGCGGGGTGAGCGTTCGTCGTTCAGTTGCGGTGGTGCATTCCGAGGCGGCTGCTGAGGTACGCGGCCAGGGCGGCGTCGAGCGGCTGACTGGTGCGGAGCAGGGCGTAGTCGCAGCCGTTTTGCGAGCAACCGCGGCGGACTTCGTCGAGGAACGAGTTGAGCGCTTCCATGTACCCTTCGCGCAACGCGCGCGGGTTGCAATTCAGCCGGTCGACCCCTTCGAGGGCTTCGAAACGCGTGGCTCCGGTGAAATTGAAGTCGAGTTCGTCGTCGTCCATGATGTGAAACACCATGACGTCGTGGCCGCGCTGGCGGAGCATGCGCAGGCCTTTGAGGAGGGCGGGGCGATCTACGAAGAGGTCGCTGGCGATAATGATCACGCCGCGACGCGGGTATCTTGGGCGACGTCTTGCAGCACCTTGGCGATATCGGTTTTGTCGTGCGGATTGCTGGCGTCGAGCACGCCGATGATCGATTGCAGATGGTTGAGCCGGCTGCGAATGGGGACGACGCGGCGAACGTTCTCGTCGAACGACACGCAGCCCACGGCGTCTTGCTGCCGCAGCAACAGGTACGCGAGGCTGACAACGACCGTCGACGCGTATTCGTACTTGTTCAGCGGGCCCGAGCCGTATTGCATGCCCGCGGAGACGTCGACGACGAGCGTCGCTCGCAGGTTCGTCTCTTCTTCGAACTGCTTAACGTAATACTTGTCTTGCTTGGCCCAGACTTTCCAATCGACGCGGCGCAGATCGTCTCCGGCCGCATATTCGCGGTGTTGCACGAATTCGATCGACTGCCCGAAGTACGGACTACGGTGCTCGCCCGAGAGGAACCCCTCGACGATATGTCGTGCCCGCACGTCCAACCGCGAAATGCGTTGGATCGCCTCAGGATGCAAAAATCTTTTGGAAGCGGGCATCGCGGCTCAGTTCGTCTTCTTTGGAGGGAGTGACTTGCAGGAGGCGATCGACGACTTGGTCGGAGGTTACGCCTTCGCTCTCGGCGGCGAAGTTCACCGTGAGGCGATGCCGCAAGACCGGCTTGGCCAAAGCTTGCAGATCGTCTTCGGAGACGTACGTGCGGCCGTGCAGCAAAGCCCGGGCTTTGCGCCGAGGATCAGGTTTTGCACGGCTCGCGGTCCGGCGCCCCAGGACAATTGCTCGCGGATGAACGACGGCACTTCGGCCTCGTTCGGACGGGTCTGCCGCACCAAGGCCAGGCAGTAGCGCACGAGGTGATCCGTGATCGGCACCTCGCGGACGATTTGCTGCAGCTTGAGGATTTCTTCGCCGCTGAGCACCGGCTCGACGATGGCCGGCGATCGCACCGGTCGTGCGCTTGGCGATTTCAAACTCTTCTTGGAACGTCGGGTAGTTTACGAACACCTTGAACATGAAGCGGTCTTGTTGCGCTTCCGGCAGCGGATACGTGCCTTCTTGCTCAATGGGGTTTTGCGTGGCCAAGACGAAGAACGGATCGGGCAATTTGTGGCGAATACGGCCGACGGTGACCGTGCGTTCTTGCATCGATTCGAGCAAGGCGGCCTGCGTCTTCGGCGGCGTGCGGTTGATTTCGTCGGCCAGCACGACGTTGGCGAACAGCGGACCTTCCAGGAAGCGAAACTCGCGCGAGCCGGTGGCCGTGTTTTGATCGATGATTTCCGTGCCCGTGATGTCCGCGGGCATCAAGTCCGGCGTGAACTGAATGCGGCTGAACGTGAGATTCATCGTCCGCGCCAACGTGCTCACCATGAGCGTCTTGGCGAGGCCCGGCACCCCTTCGAGCAAGCAATGGCCGCGGCTGAAGATCGAGATCAGCAATTCTTCCACGACGTTCGTCTGGCCGACGATCACGCCCGAAAGTTGCTCGATGATGCGGCGGCGAGCGTCTCGCAAGTGATCGACGGCGGCGGATGCCTCCGCGTCGAGCTTGAGTTCTCCCGCTTGATTCTCCACGGTCATAAGTCGCAGGCCTTTCTCGCGACGGGCGTCGCGCGATGTCTCAATTCGTGCGTCAGTGTTGCAGGGCGGTGATGAAGAACTAGCGGTTGAAGAGTTAGCGTTGGTAAATCGGCAGGGCGTTTCGTTCAAGCTGCAGAATCATCAGGTTCACGGCCGTGGTGTAAACCGTGCCGATGTAGCCTTGGGTCCAAGAGCCGTCGGGGGCGGCTTCGGAGAGCAGACGCGGATAGAGCTTTTCGCGATAGCCGTCCCAGGTTTTGTCCCCCTCGCGGTAGCAAACCTGGGCATAGTAGTAATGGGCGTAGTGCCAGTGGCCGAAGCCTTCATTTTGGATGTTGCTCAGATTTTTTTTGCAGTAGTCGAGCAACTTCGGCACGTATTCGCTGTCGTATTCGCCGGCGTTGAACAAACAGGCGATGGCCGCGGCCGTGATGGCCGGCCGGCCGCCGCCCCCTTGCGAACTGTACTGCACGCCGCCGTCGGGCAACGTGCACTTGCGGATGTATTCGACGGCTTTGTCGATGATTTTGTCGGGCACCGGAATGCCGGCGTTGCGGCAACCACGGAGGCCTTGAACCTGGGTGATCGTCGTGGAGCCTTCGTCGAAATTGCTGCCGTCTTTCGCACTGACGTAGCCCCAGCCGCCGGCGTCGGTCTGCGCTTCGCCGGTGAATTGCACGGCTTTGGTCAGCACTTTGATCAGCTCTTCGCGACGTTCGACGTCTTCCTCTTCGCCGAGCACTTGCGAGAGGAACATCATCGAATAGCCGTGGCCGTACGTGTAGCGATCGTCGCTCGTGGGGTCGCCGATGAGCCCGTTGCGCCGGCTGCGGCTGGTCAGATAGTCGACGGCGAGCTGAATGTTTTCCGCGTACTTGCCTTGCGTGGTGGTGGAGCCTTCGCAAAGGAAGGCCATGCCGGCCAGCGCGGTCATGGCGGTCGGGTAGTTGCTGTCGTTGGCCGTCCAGTGCCCTTGTTTCGATTGCTTCGAGGCGAGCCAATCGAGCCCTCGGTCGATCGCGCGCTCGAGCTTGGCGTCGTCGAAGTTGGCCGGAGCCGCACGAGCCGTATCGCCGAGCATCGACGATGTCGAAACGGCGACGAGCAGCGACAAGCCGAAGAGATGAATATGCGTCATCTCGCTATTCCTTTTTCGGCTGTGCGGGGGCGGGGGCGGCGGGAGCCGGTGCGGCATCGGGATCGGCGGGGCCTGCGTTTCTGCGTTGCGCTTCGGCCTGCTTGGCCGCTTCTTGCGCTTGTTGCAGAGCCTTGCCGAGTTCCGCGGCACCCCCCACGATCGCCTTGCCGACGTCACCGACGCTGCCGCTTGACGTTTTGCCGTTGTCCGTCGGTTGCGGCGGTTTCGACGGCTCCGTGTTCGGTTCGTCGGTAAACGTGAACCGGAGCGTATTGCGCATGGTGCGCAGCGACACGGCGTTGCGTTGCGGCTCCCCGGTGAGGTCCACCATGTTGATCGGCGTCGATTGCCGCTTGTCGTAAAGCGTGCGGCCGTCGCGCTTGTCGATCGCCAGCACGACTCCCTGCGGCGAGCGAATCTGGCCGTTGCGCGGAGTCTCGTAAATCTGGGAGGCGAACACCAGCATCGGCACGGCTTCGGGCTGGTAGAGCGTCAGGCCGTGCCCTTCGATGCGCATCTTGAAGAGCTGCTTTTTGGAGCTGCCGTCGAAGCCGTACAGGTAGCCGTTGATGAGCGGGTTGTTGTACCCCCCTTGCACCGGCTGGATGTTGATTCCTTCACGCTGACGATACGGGCTATTGGTCAACAGCAGATAGTTTTCGCCGTAGCGGAACACGTAAGCTTCCGAAAGTTGCGGCTCGGGCTGCACGTCGGCCTCTAGCCGGAACGCGCCGTCATCGACGGCCACGACCTTGAACGAGCCTTTGCGGTCCATCACGCCGACTTCATCCGCCGAAACCGGCCACAGTCGCGAGCCGGACGAAAGCTCGTGCTTCCAAAGTACCTTTTCTTCAAACATGTCCTGCATCGTAAGATGCGCGAAACGACCTTCGTATCGCCAGCTCAGCAGCCGGCGACCGAACGCCATCACGCGCTCTTCCGACTTCGGCAGCTTCACGGTTTTCACTTGTTCACCGTCGGCGGCTCGCAGCACGAGCGTACGGTCGGAATTCGGCAACGCCACGAACAGATGATCGTCGTCGCCGAACACTTCGCTGCCCGGATCAATGTCGTGGCGAATCCAGAGCGTCTTGCCGGTAAGCGGATCGACGACGTGCAAAGCCCGACGCTTCAGATACGAAACGTAACGCAATGTCGCCGGCCCGGTCATGCCGATGGCCGTGCCGTCGGGCGTTTGAGCGAAGAATCGCTGTACGCCCCAATTCATTTGCACGTTGCGCAGATGAACCTGCTGAATCGCGCCGGCACCGAGGCCGGGAAACGATTCGGTGAGGTCCTGCCGCCACAAGATGCGGCCCGAGCCTTTGGCGCCGCTTCCTAGCGTGTCGATCGCCACGAGCTCGTGCCCGAGCGAAATAATGAGCAAATGCCCGTCGGCCCGAACGTGGCTGACGATCGGGTTGTATTGATTTACGCCGCGCTTGCTCGGTTCGCTCAGCGAAACGCGCCACCGTTCGGCGCCGTACGAATCGAGAGCGACGATCGCTTGCTGCGGCTGATCCATCTCGATGACCGTGTCGCGGAAATACGGCCCGCGATCGCCGCGAAATTCCAGCGGAAACGGTCGGAACGTCATGCCGGTTTGCTGCCGCAACTCTTCCACTTCGACTTTGCCGGTCGGCCAGTTGTGCCGCGTCTCAGCAACGCTCGATCGCAGTTTCGCGGCGGCCGCCTTGCCGGCAATTCCTTGTCCGTCTGCGACGTCCGCGTACTTGGAATTCAGAAGTTGGAGGTAGTCGGTCGCGTCATTCCCTCGACCAAGCTGACCGGCCAGCAGGTCCGCAAGCTTGCCTACGGCCTCACGTCCCAGTTTGTCGTCGCCGCTGCAGGCCACTCGGCGGAGAAGGTTTTCCGCTTCGAGCATCGCGCCGTCGGCGGTGAGCTTGGCGGCGAGCGTCAAACGCAGGGAATCGGCCGCGGGATGGTCGTCGAAGTAGTCGAGGAAGCGGCGCATTTGTGCGGCATCGTCGGAGGCCAGGGCCTTCGTGCGACGGGCGTCGATTTCCTTCTCCAACGCCTGTGCCGATTCGTCGCCGGCCGATTTGCCAAGCGCATCGAGCCGTGTGCGCAGCCAGAGTTCGCGGCGAATCGCAACCGTCGAGCCGACGCGAATCGGATCGGCCGACGGACTCTGCGCGTCGATCAGGCGGACATATTGTTCGAGAGCCCGTCGCCAATCGCCTGCCTTTTCATGAGCCAAGGCCCGCCGACGCAGGTAGAGCTCTTCTTTCTCCGTGCCCAGTGCCAGTTTTTCCAAATCCGCGAGGTCCGCGTCGGTCGTCGCCAGACCGCTCTCCAAACCTTCGAGCAGCGCGTCTACGAACACGTTGCGCGTGCGCGGGTCGGGTTGTTTGCGGAACGATTCACGTAGCGTTCGCACCGCCTCTTCGATTTTGCCTTCGTCGAGCAAGATTTCGCCGCTCGAAGCCAACGCGGCCGGATCGCCGGGTTTGGCCGCGAGCTTGTCCTTCACGTCACGACGCAGATCGTCGAGTTGGAAGAAGCATTCCAGGCCGGAGGTTCCTTGCGAAATCACCGCGCCGCGATAGCAAATTAGGTTGCCCGGGATGCTGCCGGAGCGGCTCTTGCTGCGCGACACGAAGCGGCCGGCCGCCGGATCGACGGCGGCGACTTCGGCCGTGGTGAGCGGAACGAAGTAATGCTTGCCGTTGTAGAAGCCTCGGCCGCTGGGAGTCGCTCCTTCGGGCAGAGATAGGCTCCAGAGCGATTTGCCGTCGGCCGCGTCGTAGGCTCGCAACTCGTTTCCGGCTACGACGAGCAGCTTGCCTTCCGCAACGTAGCCGATGTAAAGCCCTTGGCCGCGCTCTTGCTTCCAGAGCAAATCGCCAGTGATTAGATCAACGCAGAAGAGCTTGTCGGACTCCGGCGGCGCGAGATACGCCTTGCCGTCCGCCAGCGTGATCGTGGCGTCCTGCCAACGGTTTGATTCGGTCGGCGTGCCGTTGCGGCCGTTGAGCTGCCACACCATAAAGCCTTGGTTGTAGCGATTGCCTTGGCGGGGGTACTGAAAACCCCACAGCAGCGAGCGATCGTTCACGTCGACCGCGACGATCGCGCCCAGCGACGTCGGGCAGAGCAATACGCCGTCGGAGTACGAAGGCGAAAGCCCGCAGGTGTGACGAAGATCCGTGCCGACGGCGTCGCTGGCCAACGCGAGTTGCTGCGTCCATTCGACTTTGCCGGACCGCGAGTCGAGAACGATCAGCCGGATTTCGCCCTTTGATTCGGCCAGCACGTACAAACGTTCGCCGAGCGGCAGCGGAGCGCCGAGGAAGAACGTGTCGGCCAGCGCCGGATCGTCGCTTGCGCCGGTCCGCCGACTTCCCACAGCAGCTTTCCTTCCGTGGCCAACTCATACGCGGCGAGGCGATTCGTGAGGACTTGGCCCGGCTGGCCGTTAATCACGCGTCGACCGCCGGCCATGATAACCATGCGGTGGACGTTGTTGTCTTGTTGGATGTTGCTCGTCGTTTCCACGCAGAAGGCGGCGCGTCCGTCGCTGCTGAACGTGCCGTACGCCGCGTCGCGCCAGAGACGCTCGTCGACGAGCATCATGAGTTGATTCGGTTCTTGATCGGAACGAACCCGAGCCAGCGGCGAATCGCGGGTTAGCAATTCTTCGGCGAATTCGTCTCCTGCGCCGCGCCAAACTCGCTTGCCGGTGCGGAAATCGACGGCCGCCAATCCGGTGAGGGTCCGCATCAGCACGACGTCGCTCACGGCCAGCGGCTGCACGCTCGGGAGCGCCGGAACGTCGCGTTCGGCGTAACTTTGCCGCAGGTGATCGATGAGCTTTTCCAGATCGGGGTGATTGGCGAACGGCACCGCCCAGCGACGATTCAAGAGCGGGCTTCCTCCCGCGCCAATCGCATTGCGAGCCGCATCGCCGCGAAACAGGGCCCAGTGAGCGGGCAAAGCGTCGGTCGCGGCCGTTTCGCCGCGCCGCAACATGTGCGAGGCCAGCCAAGTCTGCGGCTTTTCTCCCGCGCCGTACCAACGCAGCGGCGAACCGGCGACGGTGAACTGCGCGGACGGGTAGGCCTTCTTCGCGGTTTCGAGGATTGACGAAGAGTTGTTTTGCGCCCCGGCACGAGCCCAACTCACGGCGAGCTTGAGCGAGAGTTCCGGTTCATAGTCGGCGGCGATGGTCGACACGTCTTTGAGTCTGCGCAAGCTCAAAGCGGCGGCCAACGGCCGATCGTGCTCCAGGTGTTGGATGCCGACAAGGTAGGTCGCTTGATAGCCGGCCTTCGTGTGGAAATAGCGGCGCGACACTTCGGCAAGGCCGGCGTCGTCACCGTCGGTGATGCTGCGATCGAGGAGTTGTTGAGCTCGCGTGCCGTATTGCAGTTCGTAGGCCTCGCGACCTTCAGCCGGCAGGCGCCGATGCGGCGTTGAGCTTCGCCTTTCAGGCTGCGGCGGGTCGAGCCTTCGCCGGTACCGTCGGAATCGAAGTCGTACGAATAGTCTTCCGGTTCTTCGAGGATGCCGCCGAGTTCTTCCACGGCTTCGGCATAACGCTTCTCTTCGATCAGCGATTCGCTCCGTTTGAACTTTTGCAGCAGCGGACGGGGCGGATCGCGAAACACGGTCTCTTCCGGCTGAGCGTTGTCCGAGTCTGCGACGGCAAACGCTCCGCCTCCTGCGGCCACGACGCGAACGGCGCCGGGCGCAGCCACGACGACTTTCGGAGCCACAGGCTTCGGCGCCTCGAGCGGTTTGACGTCGGGTACTGCTTCGGCCGGTTTGGCGGCGGGCGCGGGCTTCGGCTCTTCCGCGCGGACATACCAGAGGCTCGCCAAGCCCGTCGCGACGGTAACCAAAACGCCGATCGCCGAGCCGCGCAGGTCGAATTGATGTGTCATCGAGCGTTCTCCTCCTGAGCGTCGAGCCATGCCGTTACCGCCGCTTGCGTAGGGGCGAATTATTGACGGCGGGGGGAATTAGCCCGTCGAGTTCGTCGGTCGCGAGCGACCGGTGCTGGGATTCGCCGCCGGTTCTTCGTCGCCACGAAGGGGCCAAACGTTCCCGCTCGTCCTTGCCGGATGTCGTCACGCCGTCGACCAACGTCCCGCTCCTGTTCGCCGAACCCGTCCCTTCGGCGCGGACCAGAAATGCCCTAACCGCCGATAACTCAATATCTTACACCCCGAAAAAAAGGGCGACAAGCAAATCCGCCGTGGCCTCTGTCGGTTGCTCGTCAACGAGCCGTGACGAGCGTCGCGACGTAGCGATGAGGCAACGTCGTGGCAGTAGCTCAACGTCGCTCGTGGATGTTTGGTTCATGGAGTAAAGATTCGCCTTGGATCGCAAAATTGCGTTCTTTCACGAGGTTTTTCGTGTGCTATTTTTGAAATACGCCGTTTTTCCCGGGTTTTTGGATTGATTTTTCTGAGGCGAAGTTTTAAATCATCCCGGTCCCAGGTAAGTAGACGGACGGACAAAACACACGTTTCGGCCCCAATTCATTCGTTCCAAGGAGGACACCCAGCATGGCGAAGTCAGCCGCGAAGGCCCCGACCCAAAGTGAAGTTCTGAACAATCTCGCGACCGCGACCGGTTTGACCAAGAAGCAGGTCGCCGCCGTGTTCGAAGCGCTCACCAGCGAGATCAAGAAGAACGTCACCAAGGGCTCCGGCGTCTTCAAGCTTCCGGGCGGCCTGTTGAAGGTTACCCGCAAGAAGGTCGACGCGAAGCCCGCTCGCAAGAACGTTCCTGATCCGTTCAATCCCGGCCAATTCCGCGACTACCCGGCCAAGCCGGCCTCGAGCAAGATTCGCGTGGTCGCTCTGAAGACGCTCAAGGACATGGTCAAGAAGTAGTCGCCCCGACGACGAAGCGTTCGTCTCGCGCCGCTCGCCCTTTTGCGTCGCGCCCGAATCGTGTGCTTCGTCCCGTCGCGACATCGCGGTCGTCGTCCTCGGACGACGGCCGCTCGTAGCGTGGCCAAATGAAAACGCCGCGAACCTCTTTCGGTTCGCGGCGTTTTTTATTTCTCTCGTTCCAAGGCTCCGCTTCCGCGCAGCACAAGTCCGCTGTTACACGCTGACTTTCACCGCTTCACGTTGCGCGGCCTCTTCGACTTCGAAATATTCGCGACGCTGGAACCCGAACATCCCGGCGACCATGTTTGAAGGAATCACTTCGATCCGCGTGTTCAGGTCGCGCACGTTGGCGTTGTAGAACCGCCGAGCCCGTTGAATGCGGTCTTCCGTGTTGACCAGTTCCGTCTGCAGCGCCAAGAAGTTGCCGTTGGCCTTCAGATCCGGATAGCTCTCGGCCACGGCCACGAGTTGCCGTACTTGTCCCGCCAACCGGTTCTCGTCGGCCGCTTGTGCCCGCACGGAATCGTGTTTTTCAGCCGCCGCATTGCGCGCGGCGATCACGCGGGCCAGCAATTCGGACTCGTGTTTGGCGTAGCCTCGCACAGTTTCCACGAGGTTGGGAATCAAGTCGTAACGCCGCTTCAATTCCGTATCGATATCGGCCCAGGAGTCGTTGCAGAAGTTCACGTGCCGCACGAGGCTGTTGTACGTGGCGGCGAACCAAATGGCGAAAAAGGCCGCAACGCCTAAAGCGATCCAAACAATCGGGGAAACGTCGCCCATGGGAAAGTTAAGCTCCGAGGTATCTCTACTGCTGAGTCGTATCGCGTAGTTCTCGCCGCACGGAATTCGGCAGCATTTCAATCAGCTTGGTCGCGGTTTCCATCGCTCCTTCATAACCGACCGCGTCGAAGCAGCCGTCGCCGCGAGCCATGATCCGTCCGTGTTGCATCTCCAGCGTGAGGCGCGGGGCCGTGAGTAGATATTCCATCGCTTGCTGATGCAGCACGTCGAACGCCCAGCGTCTGTCTTGGGCCGACACATGAAACTTGCGGCTGAATTCGGCCGATTCGAAATCAATGTCGTCGAAGCCGAGAAACTCGCCGATTCGGTCGAAGAAGCCTTCCGGCCGAATCCAGAGCGGCTTCAGCGGCAGGCCGGTTTCCAGAATCACCGCCGAAAAGTAATGGTGATGCGTCTCTTGCTTGCCGTCTTTGTCTTTGGAATAGGTTTCGTAGTGATATTCAAAGGCGGTTGCGGGAAAGTCGCGATACCGGCCTTGCAGAAAGTTGTAGCCGTAGCGTCGGCTCCCTTGCTTGAAACAATCAAAGTCGGCGAACCGGTTCTCCGTATCCCAGTCTTCCGTTTCGACGAAGGAAAAGCCCTGTGCCGCCGCCCATTCGCGGAGCGCGGCCAAACGCTTCTGGTTTTGCTTGTAGCCCCAATACGCCAGCACGCCGAACAAGGCGATGAAGCCGACGAAGATAAACGGAATGAACGACTCCAACCCGGCCACCTGAAAACAAGAGGTTTCTGCGGCTTCCGCGCCGCGAGACGTTATTCGCCGCCGCTCGGCAAATCTTGGAACTGCCGAGCGCTCCGCCAAGCGGCGGCAATTGGAACATTCGGCCTTGTAAGGTACAAACGAAATCTTGCCTCGTCACCCGCCTCGGCTTGCGAAAGTGTTATGAGCGAATCGAATTGGAACTTCCGAACCCGCGCCATACATGTCGGCCAAGAGAACGACCCGGCGACCGGAGCCGTCGTGCCGCCGCTGTTCGTGGCCAGCACGTTCGTGCAGCATCATGCGGGCGAGTGGCGCGAGTTCGACTATTCCCGCAGCGGTAACCCGACGCGAAAGGCCTTTGAAACCACGCTCGCTTCGCTCGAATCCGGCTGCGGCGCATTGGCCTTCGCCTCCGGCATGGCGGCCACGCATTGCGTGACCATGCTGCTCGAAGCGGGCGATCACGTGCTGGCCGGTTCCGATATTTACGGCGGCACGTATCGGCTGCTGCACAAAATCTGCAATCGGTCCGGCATCTCGGTTTCGCTCGCAGACACCACGGACCTCGCCGCCCTGGATCAAGCGTTCACGCCGAAGACGAAGCTGCTCTGGCTGGAAAGCCCCGGCAACCCGTTGATGTCGATCAGCGACATCGCCGCCTGCGCGGAACTCGGCCGCAAGCACGGCGCGCTCGTCGGCATCGACAGCACCTTCGCGACGCCCGCGCTGACCCGCCCGCTGGAACTCGGCGTCGATATCGTCATGCATTCGGCCACGAAGTACATCGGCGGCCATAGCGATATGCTCGGCGGCGCATTGGCCGTGCGCGATCCGGAACTCTTCAAGCGTCTCTACTTCACGCAAAACGCGACCGGCGGCGTGATGAGCCCGTTCGACGCGTTCCTCGCCTCGCGCGGTTTGAAAACGTTGGACCTGCGCGTCCGCGAGCAATCGCGCACGGCGCTCCGCCTAGCAGAATGGCTCGCTGCCGATAAACGCGTCGCCAAAGTTCACTATCCCGGTTTGCCGAGCCATCGCGGCCACGCGATCGCCAAGCGGCAGATGCAAGGGGGCTTCGGAGCGATGCTCTCTTTCGAGACGGTCGGCGATTTCACGAAAACCAAGCGAGTTTGCGAAGCGACGAAGCTCTTCCAATTGGCCGTCAGCCTCGGGGCCGTCGAATCGCTCATCGAGCAGCCGGCGAGCATGTCGCACGCGAGTTACGACCCGGCCGATCGCAAAAAGCACGGCATCACCGACGGGCTCATTCGTCTCTCGGTCGGTCTGGAAGATTTCGACGATCTCCGCCAGGATCTCGACCAAGCTTTGACCGCCGCCTTGGCGTAATCGCTGTAGGGAACGCCCTCCGCGGTGTTCCACGCGCCTGGTACAAAGTTTGCGGAACGCCGCAGAGGGCGTTCCCTACAGGCCTATCGAGCGTTTTGTCTATCGCACGTCCTGCGCCAGCAGCCAATCTTCAAGGATCACGTGCTCCAGATACGGAGCTCTCAAGAGCCCCACGCGTGTCGAAAGCACCGGTGCCAGCCAAGCCCGGCGTGCGATCAGCGATACCGCTTGTTTCCCCCAGCTATTGAAGCTTCGCCCGGCGGTTTGCGCGGCCACGTTGTCGCTCAAGCGTTTGAACGTCGCCGGAATCAAATTCGGGTCCGGCCCGATGTGTAGGACCACTTCCGCGCCGCTGCCTAAGATTTCGCAGACGCCGTCCCACAAACGTTGCGGCCGTTCGAGCCATTCGACGATGGTTTGCCGTGCGTTGTAGCCGTTGTAGCTCATCTTCCCCGTGACTAGCGACAAGACGTTCGGATGCGGCAGGTCGACGCCTCCGGCCATGGTCTGCATGGCTTGGCCCGCACGGCTTGGGATTCCTCGTTGCCAAAGAATAGGCGTGTGCAACGGCGGCCAAGCCCCTTCGGTCTTGCGCAGGTTCACGCGCGCGCCGAGCACGGCATGCATCCGGTTCTTGAACTCGGCGAGCGTTTCCCGCTGCCCGATGAGCAGCATGGTATTGGGCGACAAGTACGACGACACCGCGATGACGCCGTGGTCTTCTTGATTGATTTCGATGCAAAGCCGCTGCACGGCGACGACGTCGATTTCCGGACCGCGCGAGAACAGAATGCCCATCGCCGCGCCCTTGGCCAATTCGTGCATTCGCCGCCGATTGCCACCAGCGGCGGCAGCGCCTTGATCGGCGACCAAAGTTCCGCCGGCGATCAGCGCCGTAACCTCGCCGAGGCTGTACCCCATCGAAAACTTGGCTTTGCGATAGTCGGCGCCGAAGAACTGGTCGAGCAGTTCTAGTTGCGCCATCTCGGCCGCAATGATCAGCGCAATGTCTTCGGAAAAAGTTTCCAGCGTACTTTCTCGCCGCTCGCGAACGCGGGCCACGAGATCGACGTGTCGCTTCAGCGCCTCGCTGCAAATCGTTCCCGCCAGCCTCAGGTGCCGCTCGACGATTGGGCCGTACGCCGCGTGCTCCAGCAGTTCCGGCGTCTTGCCCAAGTTGGTCAGGTTGTAGCCGCGAAAGGCGAGCACCGTTGCCGGGAGTCGCTGCGTCCAAGCTTGCGTCATGATGCGTGCGTCGGGGGTGCGATAATCGGGCGACTTAGAGCGGCGTCGAAATGTTCGAGAGGTGCGAGCCCGAACAGGTCGATGCCTTGTCGCCGTGGGAGCGGGCAACTACAACGAAGTGTTGCGAACCGGCCGCGATTATCGATCAGTAAGGCCAATCGCGACGAGTCTACTTTCGCATTATACGATGCCCATGAACTTGGAACCTAACGCAGCCACGCCGCGACGCACGGCCGTCGTCACCGGCTCGTCGGGCGGCATCGGCGCGGCGACGGCTATTGCGCTCTTTATGCAAGGCTATGGCGTCGTTATTCATGGCCGTGATAACGCCCAACGTGCCCACTCCGTGGCAGAGGGAATTCGCAAGTTTGGAGGGAGCGTAATTGTTCAGCTTGCCGACATCGCGGATCCCGACGCTTGCACCAAGCTCGTCGATGCGGCTTGGAACTGGCGCGGCGGTGTCGATGTGTGGGTCAATAACGCCGGCGTCGACGTTCTGACTGGTCCGGCCGCCAAGTGGTCGTTCGACGAAAAACTCGCCGCACTCTGGAAGGTCGACGTCGCCGGCACGATGCGGCTATCGCGCGAAGTCGGCCGTCGCATGGTCGAACGCGGCTCCGGTTCGATCATCAACATTGGTTGGGATCAAGCAGCTACCGGCATGGCAGGCGACAGCGGCGAAATGTTTGCCGCCGTCAAAGGGGCGGTCATGGCCTTCACCAAGAGCTTGGCCCATTCGCTGGCTCCAAGCGTGCGCGTGAATTGCGTCGCGCCCGGCTGGATCAAAACCGACTGGGGCGATACCGCGTCGGACTATTGGCAGGCCCGCGCCGTCGGCGAAGCGCTCCGCGCTCGCTGGGGCACGCCCGAAGATATTGCCGGCGCAATCGCCTTCCTGGCCTCGCCGGCGGCCGACTTCATCACGGGCCACGTCCTTCCGGTCAACGGCGGCCTGCGGCATCGCGCGCAGTATCCCACCGCTCGCGACGCCCGTCCTTAGCGCTCCGCGGAATCTCCTATGTCGCGTGAGCATATCCAGTTCGTCACCGGTCGTTTGGCGGAGTTCGCGCTCCGCAAAACGCTGGAGCCGTTGGCGAAGCAAGTCGGGTTCGACTACACGGTCGACGTGCTGCATATCACCGTGGCCGCTCTGATGACGCCGCAATGGATCGGCAAACGCATCGCGCAGGTTCCCGAAGCCTCACGCGTGCTCGTTCCCGGTTATTGCCAAGGCGACCTTCAGCCGATAGCCGCGGCCTGCGGAAAGCCGGTGGAACGCGGGCCGAAAGACCTGCGCGAGTTACCGGCTTTCTTTGGCCGCAAACGCCCGGCGGCCGAGGAATACGGCAAGTACGACATTGAAATTCTTGCCGAGATCAATCATGCCCCGCAGTTGTCTCGTGACGAGATATTGCAGAAGGCCCGCGCCTTGAAGGCCGACGGCGCCGATCTGATCGACGTCGGCTGCGAACCGGGCTTCGTTTGGTCCGAAGTCGGCGACATCGTTCGCATGCTGCGCGACGACGGTCTGCGGGTTTCGATCGATAGCATGAACCCCGTAGAGATAGCCGCCGCGGCCCGCAACGGCGCGGAACTCGTGCTGAGCGTCAACTCGCAGAACCGAGCGGCCGCCGCGGATTGGGGTATTGAGGTGGTCATCGTCCCCGACGATCCCGCCACCTTGGCCGGGCTCGACGAAACAATCGAATACGTGGCGGCGGCCGGTGTCCCGTTGCGAATCGATCCCATTCTGGAGCCCATCGGCTTCGGCTTCGCCCAGAGTTTGGGCCGCTACCTCGACGTGCGCCGCCGCTATCCCGATGCCGAAATCATGATGGGCATCGGCAACCTCACCGAACTGACCGATGCCGACAGTGCGCCGATCAACGTGCTGCTCTTGGGCTTCTGTCAGGAACTCGGCATTCGCAGCGTACTTACGACGCAGGTCATCAACTGGGCCCGCACGTGCGTCAAAGAATGCGACGCCGCACGCCGGCTTGTGCGCTACGCCGTAGCGACGCAGAATCTGCCGAAGCGCGTGGACGAGCGGCTCGTCATGTTGCGGGACGCCAAGCGGTTCGAGCATGGCCCGGAAGGTTTGGCTCAGTTAGCCGAACAGATTCGCGACGAAAACGTGCGGATTTTTGCCGAAGGGGGCGAACTCCATTTGCTCAGTGCAGGTCGGCACCTGCAAGGCGTCGATCCCTTCGATTTGTTCGACGACCTCGTCGCGCAGCGATCCAAGGAATTCGACGCTGGTCACGCGTTCTATCTCGGCTTCGAAATGGCCAAGGCGCTCACGGCCCTGACGCTCGACAAAGATTATCGTCAGGATCAGGCTCTCGATTGGGGCCTGCTGACGCGACCGGAAGAGAGCCACCACGAACGCAAGCGGCGTCGTGCCGAGGCGCAACGGGAAGCGACGGCGAAAGACGAAGCGACCACCGACGAGGAGACTTCCTCGTGACCGCCGTCGATTTGCCGCTCGTCGAAGAACTCTCCCCCGCCCCCGATCCGGAAGCCGTCTTTTTGCGGTTTGCGGCGCTGCCGCATTGCGTCTTCTTCGATAGCGCGCGCCGTGAGCGACGTTTGGGACGCTACTCGTTCCTCGCCGCCGATCCGTTTGCCTTCGTGCAAGAAGGAGTCGAGCAGGGAGATTCGCTCGAACGATTGCGCCGGGCCGTCGAGCGGTTTCCGGCTTCGCGACGCGCCGACTTACCGCCGTTTCAGGGCGGTGCCGCAGCCTTGTTGAGCTACGACCTGGGACGGCAATTGGAGCGGTTGCCGCAGCCGCGCACGGATGAATTCGGCGTGCCCGCCGTGGCGTACGGCCTGTACGACGTCGTGCTGGCTTGGGATCACGAAACCAATCGGGCCTGGCTCATTTCGCAAGGCTTTCCCGAGCAAGACCCGGGGGCGAGGCGCGACCGTGCGGCGCAGCGGCTGCGCACGTTCCGCGAACTGCTCGCCCGTAGCGGCGCGGCCTTGCCGCAAGCACATGGTTGTTCCTTGCCGGCGGTGGCCGCAGACGACCTCGCCCCGCAGTTTCCCGTGCGCGGCATGGCCGGCCTTACGAGCAACTTCGCCCCAGCGGCGTATCTGGAAGCCGTTCGTCGGGCCATCGAATACGTTTACGCCGGTGATATCTTCCAGGTGAACCTCGCGCAGCGGCTCCTGTATCCGGCGGCAGATCCGTCGGAAGAGTTGTACGTGCGGTTGCGCCGTCGTAACCCGGCGACGTTCGCCGCCTTTTTCGATCTCGGTGATTTTCAGATCGTATCGGCTTCGCCGGAGCGATTTTTGCAAGCGGTCGACGGAATCGTCGAAACACGGCCGATCAAAGGGACTCGGCTCCGCACGTCATTGCCGGAAGTGGATATGTACTCGGCCGCCGACCTCGTCGAAAGCGAAAAGGACCGGGCCGAAAACGTCATGATCGTCGACCTGCTGCGCAACGACCTCTCGCGGGTTTGCACGGACGACAGCGTCTTTGTGCCGCAGCTTTGCGTGCTGGAGAGTTATGAATTTGTGCAGCACTTGGTGTCGGCCGTGTCGGGCAAGTTGCAGCCGGGGCTGAGCGCCGTCGATGCGTTGGCCGCGGCGTTTCCCGGCGGATCGATTACCGGTGCGCCTAAGATTCGCGCCATGGAAATCATCGCCGAACTCGAACCCACGGCTCGCGGCCCCTATTGCGGCAGCTTGGCCTATCTCGGGTTCGACGGCACGATGGATTCCAACATTCTCATTCGTACGATTACGGCAGGCCGCGGTTGGTGGCAACTCCCCGTCGGCGGCGGCATCACGGCGCAAAGCGATCCGCAAAAGGAATATGAAGAAACTTGGCACAAGGCCGAAGGCATGCTGCGGGCATTACGGCCGTAACCCATGATTCTGCTCATCGACAACTACGACAGCTTCGTCCACAACTTGGCTCGCTACGTGCGCCGGCTGGGGAGCGATACGCGCGTCATTCGCAACGACGCGGCGACCGTCGACGAGATTCGAGCGATGAATCCGTGCGCGATCATTCTTTCCCCCGGACCGTGCGCGCCGCAGCAAGCGGGCTGCTCGCTCGACGTGGTTCGCCGGCTCGGTGACGAAGTGCCGATGTTGGGAATCTGCCTCGGTCATCAAGCTTTGGCGGAAGCGTTGGGCGGTCAGATCGTGCGCTCCCCGGTTCCCGTACATGGCCGCACCGCTGAGATTCGCCACGACGGCACGCGGCTCTTCGACGGGTTGCCGTCGCCCCTGCGCGTGGCCCGCTACCATTCGCTGTGCGCCGAGCCGACGAAGTTACCCGCTTCGCTCCGCGCCACGGCCGAGACGGACGAAGGCGTCGTGATGGCCGTCGAACATCGCTCGCGGCCGCTCTTTGGCGTGCAGTTCCATCCCGAGTCCGTGCTGACCGACGGGGGCTATCGGCTGCTGGCCAATTTCTTGAAAATGGCGGGGCTTTCTCCCCCCGCGAACTTGCCGACGCTCGACGACGAGCGTAAGCCGACCGCGACGGAGCCCGAGCAACCGAGTATTCCGATCACGTTTTAGCAGGCCATGATTCTCGAAGGGCTGATGACCACGGTGAACGTCGACGGCACGGTGAACGTGTCGCCGATGGGCCCGCGCGTTGATCGAGCGGCTCACGAGCTTCACGCTCCGCCCGTTTCAAACCTCGACGACCTATCGCAACTTGAAGCGAACGGGCCTCGGCGTGTTTCACGTGACGGACGACGTGGAAATGTTGGCCCAGGCCGCGATCGGCCGATTGCAGCCGACGCCCGAGGTTCGCAAGTTGCCGGATCGCGAGGCGGTGGTACTTACGAACGCCTGCCGCTGGTTTCTGCTCGAAGTCGCATCGCTCGACGATCAAGAAGAGCGGACGACGATCGAATGTCGACCGATCGACCAAGGCGAGCAGCTGCCCTACTTCGGGCTCAATCGGGCTAAGCATGCCGTGGTCGAAGCGGCCATTTTGGCGACCCGGCTGCATCTGACGACGCGCGAACAAATCGAACCGCAACTCGCCGCACTCCGCCCGCTCGTTGAGAAGACCGCGGGTGAGGCGGAACGTCGGGCCTTTGCGATGCTGGAGCGTTTCATCGCCGAGCACTACGCGAAGGCCGCATCGCCCGAACTCGGTGAGGTGCGGCATGGCTAGCGCTGGCGTGAATTCGGTCGTCGTGCGGGCTCCGAGTCGTTTGCACTTCGGTATGTTCTCATTCGGCGATCCGACGCTGCGGCAGTTCGGCGGCGCGGGCGTGATGATTGACGATCCGGCGTTTGAGCTGCATGTGACGCGTGCCGAACGTTTCGAGTTCATCGGGGCGGCGTCGGACCGCATGCGGACGGTTGTGGAAGCTTTGCTCGCGACGGATTGGGGCCGACAATTGCCGCCGCTGAAATTCGCAGCGGCGTCCGTCCCGCGGTCGCACACCGGCCTTGGAACCGGCACGCAAACGGCTTTGGCCGTCGTGGCGGCGGCGGCCCAGTTTCTCAACGCGCCCGTGCTGGAAGCCGCGACGCTCGCGCAACTCGCCGGGCGCGCCAAGCGATCGGCCGTCGGGCTGCACGGCTTTCTTCGCGGCGGGTTGATCGTCGAAGTCGGTCGATTGCCGCACGACGCTGTCGCTCCGCTGGCCGCGCAGGTCGAACTACCGGAAGCGTGGCGATTTGTCCTCGTTTGTCCGCGGGCGCAGCAGGGGCTCTCCGGCGAATCGGAACGATCGGCGTTTGCCGCGTTGCCGCCGGTGCCGCAATCGCTCACCGATCAACTTTGCCGCATTGCGCTGCTCGACCTGATTCCGTCGGCCCGCAGCGCCGATTTCGCCGGCTTCTCCGAGGCGTTGTACCACTTCGGTCACGCCGCCGGGCAATGCTTCAAGAGCCATCAGGCCGGCGTTTACGCTACGGACGAACTGGCGATGCTCGTCGCTCGCGTGCGAGCCGCCGGGGTGGCGGGAGTCGGGCAATCATCCTGGGGACCGACGCTCTTCACGTTGCATCCTTCGCTCACTGCTGCGGAGCAATTTGTTCGCTCGTGCGGCGCTTGGTCCGATGCCGATCGCTACGAATTCACGATCTCCGCGGCGAATCGCGGCGGGGCTCGCATCACGATCGCCGGCTAACGTCACCAGAGCAGCCGGCCGCCGTCGACGACGATGACGGAACCGGTCATGTAGCTGGCCGCGTCGCTCGCGAGATACACGGCCAAACCGGCAATCTCTTGCGGTTCGCCGAGCCGGCCCATCGGCACGGTCGCTTCGATCTCCGTCTTGAGCTCCGGCCGCTCCGCGAACCAGCGCCGATTGGCGTCAGTGAGAAACGTGCCCGGCGCGATGGCGTTGACGGTCACGCCCTGTGCGGCCCAATCCGCGGCGACGGCCTTCGTGAACATGGCCAGGGCCGCCTTCGACGTCTCATACGAACGCCCGCGCATCGGTTTGCCCGCCACGAAGCCGGAAATCGAGGCGACGTTGATCACGCGGCCCCAGCGGCGCTCGAGCATCGGCGCCCCGAGCAACTTCGTGCAGACAAACGCCTGCGTCAGGTTCAGCTCGACGATGCGCCGCCATTCGTCGAGCGGCATTTCTTCGGTGGGGAAGTTCACTCGCCGGCCGCCGACGTTGTTGACGGCGATGTCGATCCGCTCGAAGCGCTCCAGGGCCGCGGCGCACATTCGTTCGGCTTCTTCGCCGCTTTGTAAGTCCGCCTGCAGGGCGACCGCCCGTCCGCCTCCCGCCTTCAATTGTTCGACGGCCTCCGCAAGATGCGCCTCATCCCGACCGACGACGATCACTTCGGCTCCGGCTTCGCAAAGCCCGCGCGCCATCTCAAGCCCCAGCCCGCGCGAACCACCGGTGACGAGCGCCCGCTTGCCGTCGAGACGAAACTGATCGAGCACGCTCATAAGTTCAAATTCCGTTCACCGCTGAGGCAAAACTACTTCTTCGCCGGCTTCGGTTTTTCCAGCGTTTCCGGAACCGGAAACTTCGCGAACTCTTCCCAAGCCGCGTTGAGTTCTGAAACGTCGGGCACGCCGCCGTGTACGTACAGCCCGTAGCGGAGTTTCAGCTTCTTGCCCGGCTCGAGCGTCAGCGGGCCGTCGTACGTGAGGCAGGTTCCCATCCAGCCGTCGTCGCGAACGTGAAACTCCGTCGGGAAGTTGTGATTCTTCGGATGATCGAAAATGGTTACCCCTTCTGAGGCGTCCTTCGTCACCGGGCCGCTGTAGTCGCACCACTTCGCCGGCTTCCAGAAGACGCCGTTCGTGCCGTCGCTCCCTTTCTCGTTGACGGCGCCTTCCGAGTTCAGGATGCGTCCGCCGCCGTCATGTACGCCGATGCTCTTCCGCATCCGCACGGCCACGAGACCGAACGTCGTCTTGTCGAACGTGATCGGCCGCTTCGGCGCGGTGAATTCCAAATCGATCAGCGTGAGCGTCTGATCGTCGGGCGAGGGGAATACCTCGATGCGGCGACGTTCGACGAGGAGCGTCTCGCCGGTGTCGTCGGCCGTCCAGTGGTTCAGTCGCCGTGAGCCAGGCCGAGGTATCGCCGTCGCCGATCTGTTCGACGTACTGCGTGACGACACGCCCGAGCTTCGCGCCGCGGTCGCCCCAGAAGTTCGTGCCGTCGACGATGTGGTGGGCGACCCATGCCGAGTTGTGATGGCTGTGTCCGACCGGATCATGCGGATGACCCATTCGCGAGACGGAAAGTCCGCTCGGGCCGATCAGCGGAAACAAAAACGGCCGGCGATCGGTCGGATCGTGATGAAGACGCGTCAACTCGCGCGTGCCCGCGAGGAAGCGGGCCTCGTGATGCGGCAGCGGCTCCACTTGTACGCGCGGCGGAACTTTGGCGACGCCGGTCGGCGACTGTGCTTGAGAGTCGAAAGGACTCGCCGCGAATACCAGCGCGGCGGCAATGAAAAACACGAAGGCTTTCATGGGCGGGCTCATCGTAGGAGGGAAGCCGAGGCGGGACGCGTATCGTAACCGACCTGCCGGCGCGAGAAAACGCCCCGGCTGAACAGACGTAAGTCCCCGCCAAAATATTTTGAAGTTCGGTGACTTACGTCGATCGGAATTCGGCCGGTGCGCACTGTTGCGGGCCCGTAGTGCGCACCCTTGCTTGGTAAGCGCTCCGACTGCGCACTAAACGGGGTTGCCAGTGCGCGGCAGCGCACGGCGTAGTCGACGTAAGTCGTCGATGTTTTGTTCCCCGTATTGAGGACTTACGTCGATTCTGAACCGTCGTCATGGAGGCCTCGGCGCAGGGAGTTCACGATGCATCTTCCTCGGCGGGCGTTTCCAGAACCTTACGCTGGGGCGAGGAAGACCGGCCGAACAAAGCATTTTCGCAGAACGCATCCCACGAGGCGATCAAGCTTTCGGCCGGCTTGGGAGACGGCCTCTGTGGCCGGCCAAAAAATAAGTGGACGCCGAGCGGGCGATCTGCCGTGGCCGAAAATAGCGTTGACGCAAGGCGGCGTAGCGCCTTCAGCGGGGCGCAGCGCCCAGTCGCCGCGCTTCGGCAATGCTCACGCTCGGTTGTCCGGCCGTACTTGCACGGGCGCGCTCCAGACGCGTCGCCCAGCGTTGCGTCGCCTCGTAGCGGGCCGACGCTTGTCGCTCGGCGGCGGCTTCGGCCAAAAGTTGCTTGTCCATCGCCCGCAGGTCGATGATCTGCGCACCGACGGAAATGCCGCCCCCTGCGACGCCCGATGAGCCCGCACGATTCGTCAGTCCCGGCGGACCGTTGCTATGGATATTGCCCGTGCTGCGATCGACGCCTCCCAAGAACGCGCCGCCGGAGTCGGGCACGTTCACCGTCGTCGAAATCGTGAAGAAGCTGAAGGTCGGCAGTTGCACCGTGGTCGCCGCGTTGCCAGGAGCGACGAAGAGCGGATTGCCGGAGTCGAACGTCGGCACAAAGCCCGGCAGCCCAGGATACTCTTGAGCCCCGGCAGATTGCGGAGCGAAACTCAGCACGAGAATCGCGGCCAGTACGACGACGAGCAGGATAAGAACGGCACGCATGACGCACGTCTCGCCAAGTAACGGTCTGCTGAAACGAAAGTTTGCGGACCTAAGTTCGCATTACCAAGCATATCGCTCGGGCGTCCCGGCGGCAAAAGACCGTGCGTAAAGCAGGGAACAGATGAAAAAATAAGCCATTTCGAACGATCACTTGGACTACGCAATCGTCGAGATTCGCTCCGACAATTGGTGGCTCGCCGGATGAATCAGCGGAGTCGTCGTCTCCGCGCGACCGTACTTGATCACGGTGAATGCGATCACGCCGACGGTGATCCAAATTATCGCTCCGGTGAAACAGACCGCCGTGAATTCGACGTGCCGTTTGCCGGCATACTGCACGAACCAATGCGAGTTTGCCGGCGGCCTCTTTTGATGTTTGCTTGATGATGTTGCGAAAGGGCGTTCCGCACGCGCACGCCAATCCACATGAAGTCGCCCCATCGAGAAAAACAGCAGCGCCGCTTTGCCCGTGAGGTAGAGCGGCGGCACGACGACGCCGTAAAGCAGAGGTTTGACGATGAGTTCGCCAAAGAGGTCTGCGAGCATGGTGTCGTCGCCTTGTTTGAAGCGATCATTTGGCCGCGGAATCGGCCAAAGTGTTGCTCGCCAGATCAACGTCGCAATCAATCTGTTTGACGGCGACCGAAGTCGCCCCGTCGCGATCGTCGCGAATCAGGCAATCGCTCACGCGCGAGCGTTTCACGTTCCGCAGCAGCAGGCCGACCTTGTCGTTGTCCAGGAGCGTGCAGCCGTGGATGTTGAAGCGGTCGCAATTGTCGACGACCATGCCGGCCTCGACCCCTTCGCCCCGGACGCCTTGCACGTGCAGCGCGGAAATCGTGCAGTCACGGCTGTTACGGAAGACGACGGCGTTCTTCGTCGTCGAGGAGTTGCCGTAGTCGTAGCCCGGGTTGCGGTCCAGCGCGTTGCCGGCCAGCACGATCGCTCCGCAGTCTTCGACCAAAAGGTTGTGCTCGTAGCCCATCCAAAACGTGTTGCCGGTCAACGTGACGTCGCGGCAGCCTTTCAGATGGACGTTGCACATGACGTCGGAGAAGACGTTGCCGGTAATCGTGACGTGTCCCCAGTTTTGTCGGCCGTTTTTGCCGATACCGTCCAGCCGAGCGTCCCCTTGGCCGAGGATGCGGATGTTGGCCGAGTCCGGGCTTTTGCTGTTGTGCTGAATCGTGCAGCCGGTGATCGCCACCTCGGCCGTGCCGGCGAAACTCCCCGAGCAATCGATGAGGATGTTCGCCGTCGGCGGGCTTTCGGGGCCATGGCACGATTCGATGTCGCACGTGCCGATGTGGACGTTGCGCACGTCCCCCCCGCGAAACACGACCCCTCCGCCGCGACAGTAGCTGATGTGGCAGCCGATGATGTTTGATTGATGCAGCGAGAGATTGTCGTAAAAGATGCCGATGCCCGAGTTGTCGTAAATGTGGCAATCGCTGACGAGGATGTTTCGGTTGCGATTCACGAGGTGAATGCCGTGTCGCACATTGCGGATGAGCGACCGGGTCATCGTAAACTGCATCGTGCCGTCGACTTCGACGGCGTCGGCTTCGGGATTCGTGCCGGTGAATTCGAGCCCGTCGATCATCGGCATCCGTTGGTTGCGCCAGACCTTCGGCTCGAACGTGCCCGGATCGGCCGAGCCTTTGACGTGTGAGCCGACGAATTTGAACGCCGGACCTTTGCCGGCCATGACGATGCGGGCCGTGCCGTGCCCTTCGAACGACGTGAATCCGGTCTTATCGAGATCGATCACGATCGTACGCGTGACGAGATAGTCGCCGCGCGGGAAATCGAGCGTTCCTTCGCCGTCGTTGAGAGCGTGCTCGATTGCGGCCGTGTCGTCGGTGCGGCCGTCGCCGGCCGCGCCGAAGGTGTGAACGTCAGTCATGGTGGGAAGGCGCCGGGTGATAAGGACTACGAGTAAGGCGGAGAGGGGAAATGATCAAAGGCCAAGCACCAAATTCCAAATATGCGACAGTGAACGAAATTCCAACGGGCGCGAAGACTTAGTTTGGTCATTCGCATCTGGAATTTGTTTGATCCTTAGTGCTTGGTCATTGGTCTTTAGGCAAGGTCCGTCACTTCGAACGTGAACTCGACCTCGACCGGAGCATTCAGCGGCAGGGCGTTCACGCCGACCGCCGCCCGCGCGTGCTTGCCGGCATCGCCGATGATGTCGACCAGAAGTTGGCTCGCGCCGTTGGCCACTTGCGGCTGCTCGTAGTAGTCGCCGTCGCTTTGCACGAACACGCCGATGCGCACGACTCGCACGAACTTCGTCCAATCCCCTTGCAGTTCTTCTTTGAGGATCGCCAGACCGTTGAGCACGCACTGGCGGGCGCACTCTTGGGCCTGTTCGAGGTCGACGACCGAAGGCACTTTGCCGGTCGCCAGCAGCTTGCCGGCGGCAAAGGGGAGCTGGCCGCTGACGACGACGAGATTCCCCGTGCGGACGCAGGGAATGTACGCCGCAACCGGCTTCGGAGCGGCAGGAAGCGTAAGGCCGAGATTCGCGAGGCGGGCTTCAATAGACATGGAGTTGGGTTCGTCGAGAGACGGTTTACGTTGTGGTATTAATGGCCAATGACCAAGTATCAAGGATCAAACAAATTCCAGATGCGAATGACCAAATTGCGCGGCCGAAACCATTGGGATTATGTTCCTTGCCGGTTGTTTGGAATTTGATGCTTGGTCATTTGCCGGCGCGGAACGCCGCGGAGGACGTTCCCTACAGAGATCATTTGGGGTTCGGCATGTTGAAATATTCTACTGCCGGCTCGCCTGCGAGCACTAGCTTTACGTCGCGACAAACGGCGTCAATCACGCGCTCTTGGGCTTCGAACGTGAAGGCTCCCAGATGCGGCAGCAGGATGACGTTCGGCAGCGTGTCAAAGTCCGAAGGCCCCGGCGGTTCGGTGCGACGCACATCGAGCGCGGCGCCGGCGAGCTTGTGATCTTTCAGTGCGGCCAGCAGCGCCGGCTCGTCGACGACTTCCCCGCGCGAAGTATTAACCAGCAGCGCGGAGTGCTTCATCCGCGCCAAGCGTTCCGCATTGACGAGATTATGCGTGTCGGGCGTGAGCGGGACGTGCAGCGAAACGACGTCGGCCGCAGCGAGCAACTCCTCGAGCGGCAGCAATGCTGCGTCGAACTTGGCGAGGGCCGGCGCATCGGCAGGCAACACGGCGTCGGCGGCGAGGATCTTCATACCGAAGGCGCGGGCTCGTTCGGCCGTGAGTTGCCCGATGCGACCGAAACCGACGATACCGAGCGTACGCCCGGCCAGTTCCGTGCCCATGTAACGCTGCCGGTTCCACCCGCCGGCCACGGCATGGGCATGGGCCTGCGGAATGTGCCGAGCCAGCGCGAGCATCAGGCCGACGGCTAGTTCCGCCACGCTCACGGCGTTGGCCGCGGGGGTATACGAAACGACGACTCCGGCAGCCGTTGCGGCGGCGACGTCGATGTTGTCGACGCCGACTCCGGCGCGGGCCACGATTTGCAACTGCGGCGCGGCGGCCAGAAGTTCGGCCGTCACCTTGGTTTGGTTCCGCACGATCAAGGCCCGCGCGTTGGCGAGAGCGGCTTGGAGCTCTTCCGGCGATTGCCAGAGGTGCGGGCTGTAGAGCACGTCATGCTCGTGCCGTAGCCGGTCCATGGCCGCGCCGACGATGTTTTCGCTGACGACGATTTCGGGCATGGTCCTTCCCCTCATCCGCGGCTTCGTCCTACCTTCTCCACCGACGGAGGCGAAGTACGGTTTCCGAATCTATAAGGTTCCGTAATCGATCGGCTGGGTGCAATCGAGCGTTGCGTCGGCCGGCGGGAGTTCGTATTTCAGGCCGCTGGCGCAATTGAACAGGACGCACGACTCGTTCTTGTTGATGCGGCCGGAGGCGACCTCTTGCTTGTACGCGGCGTAGGTCGCGGCCCCTTCCGGGCACATCAGGAAGCCTTCACGCTCGGCGACTTCGGACCTTGCCGCGAGGATGGCTTCGTCTTCGACGGCGACGGCGAACCCGGCCGACTCGCGCACGGCTCGGAGCATGAGGAAATCGCCGACTGCCACCGGCACGCGAATGCCCGAGGCGACGGTGTGCGCGTTCGGGAACAGCTCGGCGAATTCCGAGCCTTGCTCATAAGCGCGAACGATCGGCGCAGCCGGTCGCTTGCACGGCGACCATCCGCGGGAGCTTGCCGGTGAGCCAGCCGATCGATTGCAACTCTTGGAACGCCTTCCACATGCCGATGAGTCCGGTTCCGCCGCCGGTCGGATAAAGAATCACGTCGGGGAGTTGCCAGTCGAACTGTTCGGCCAGTTCGAGTCCCATCGTCTTCTTGCCTTCGATGCGATACGGCTCTTTGAGCGTGGAGAAATCGAACCAATTCATTCGCTCTTTGCCCTGCCCGACGATGCGTCCGCAATCGTTGATGAGGCCGTTGACGCGATAGACCTTCGCGCCTTGAGCGGCGATTTCGCGGACGTTCACTTCCGGCGTGTCGGCCGGGCAGAAGACGAACACCTCCATGCCGGCCCGCTTGCCGTAAGCGGCCAGGGCTGCGCCCGCGTTGCCGTTGGTGGGAATAGCGACGCGCGTGACGCCGAGTTCCTTCGCCATGCTCACGGCCACGCAAAGGCCGCGGGCTTTGAAAGATCCGGTCGGCAGGCGGCCTTCGTCTTTGATGAAGATGTCGCCGCCGCCGGTTTGGAGATGGCCGCAGGGAATGAGTGGCGTAAGCAACTCACCGAGGCTCACGATGTTCGCGGTCTTACGAACCGGAAGGAACTCGCGATACCGCCAGAAGTCCGCCGGCCGCCGCTTCAGATCATCTTTGGAAACGCTGCGAGCCGCGGCTGCGAGATCGTACCGGACCAGCAGCGGCCGGCCGGCTTGCGACAGGCCGTGGAGTTTGTCGGCTTCGTAGCGATCGCCCTTGAGACCGCACTCCAAATGCGTGACGAACGTGGGACGATCGACCGTGAGATTTTCGAGATGATGCATTAGTACGGCGACTGCGCTACGCTTCCGGCAGCGGTTGGTTCTTGGTTTCGGGCAAGTAGGCGATGACGACGAGGCCGAGCAGATACGTGCTGCTGAGGATTGTGAGCGCCAGCGGCAGCGAAAGACCGGGCAGGCCTTTGACGTAGCCGGCCAGCGGCACCATGACGGCCGAAATAATTCGTCCGCCGTTGAAGCAGACGCTCGCTCCGAGAGCCCGCAGTTGCATGGGGAACAACTCGGGAAAGTAAACGGCGTATCCGGCGTGCATGCCGAACGTGAACGCGCCGTAGAACGGCAAGATCAACAGCAATTGGTTGTAGCTCTGCGGCACGAAGCAGGCGACGGGAACGATCGCCAATCCCGCGAGGTGTGCAAAAACGAAAGCACGCCGCCGTCCGAGCCATTGGCAAAGCGGGCCAAAGAGAATGAGCCCGATGCCGCCCCCCGTGGCTTGCACGATGCTGTAAGCGAACTTGGCTCGCGACGCCGCTTCGGGTTTCGTGAAGCCGTCTCGCGTTGCGAACTCCCGAGCTAAGTCTTGTCCGGCGACGGTGACGGCCCAGAATGTCGCCAAGCCGACCGCCGCCAACAACACGCCGGCGACGGCGCGACCGCGCCAGCGAACATCGCCGAAGAGGTCCCCGAGGCTCCCTTTGCGCACCGAGCCTGCAGATGCCGCATCAGCCTTCACGAGTGCTTCCGGTTCCTTGATGCTCGCACGGACCCAAAGGATAAGCAGTGCGGGCAATACGCCGACGAGGTAGGCATAGCGCCACTCGGTTCCCACGACGATTGCCACGATGCCGGCGAGCCAAGTGCCGAGCGTGCTGCTGCCGTGAAAGATGCTCGAGGCCTGCGCGGGCGTGCACAGGAAAGACTTCCGACACCATCGCCGCGGCCACCGCCCACTCGCCGCCGATTCCCATCGACACCAAGAATCGCAAAATCCCGACCTGCCAAAGGTCTTGAGCAAAATAGGTCAGGCCCGAAAACAGCGAGTACATGAGAATGGTGACGATCATCGTGGGCTTGCGCCCCCAGCGATCGCCGAGCATGCCGAAGAGCAACCCGCCGGTCATGCCGCCGGCCAGGAAGATGCCGAGGAAGACGTCGCCGAGTTGTTTCTTGAGTTGCTCTTTGGCTTCCGGTGACTCCGCGACGACAAGCTCGTTGAGCATGTCTTCTCGCGTCGTGTTGTAGACCTGCCCCTCGTAGACGTCGAAGATCCAACCCGCCGAAGCGATGATCAGCACGAGCCATTGATAGCGCGTGACGCCGTGATACCAGCGAAGCGGTGTGGAAGACGGCGCGGGGGATGAAGCCGGTTCGGCCATAGATACGAGCGCGAACAGCGAGCCGGAAGCGTAAGCGACCGGAGTCGACGGATCGCAAGTTCCGAAGAGAGGGCGGGTGTGCGAAGTCCGGAGCATACCCGAGGCTTGCGCTCGTGCAAGGCTCGGCGCGTTTGCAGCGGATGAGCTTTGGTTGCGGCGTCGCCGGCGGCGGCCTAAAGTATGGACTTCCCACCGGCTCGGAGATCCCGCCCCATGTCGTTCGTCCCTTGCTCGCGTCGGCTCGTCGCCGTTTCAGTTGCCGTCGCTTCATTTGTTTCCACGTCGATTTGTTCGCTCGCGTCCAGCGAGGCGGCCGAGTCGACGAGGCCCCGGCTTGTCGTCGTCGTGAGCATCGATCAGTTTCCGCAGGAATACCTGACGCGGATGCGCAAGGGCTTCGCGGAAGACGGCTTCTTCAACACCGTGAGCCGCGAAGGAGCGACGTTCACGGAATGCCATCACGCGCACGCCTTTACGATTACCGGGCCCGGACACAGCGTGCTCTGCAGCGGCGCGTTTCCGAGCACCACCGGGATCATCGACAACGATTGGTTCGATCGTACGACCGGTAAGACGATGTATTGCGTGAGCGATCCGTCGGTGGATGTCGTCGGCGCGAAGAGCGACAAACCGATGTCGCCCAAGAATCTGGAAATCGGCACGCTCGGTGACCAATTGAAGCTCGCGAGCAACGGCCGCAGCAAAGTGTTCGGCGTGGCTCTCAAGGATCGCGCGGCCATCCTCATGTCGGGCCATATGGCCGACGGCGCGTTCTGGCACGATTCCGAAGCCCACTCTTGGGTCAGCAGCACGTACTACGGACCTGCGCTCCCCGATTACTTGCGGGCCTTCAACGAAACCGGCAGGGGCGAAGCGTACGGGGGCAAGCCGTGGGAACTGCTGCTCGATGCGAAACTTTACGACCTCTACTACCCGGACAACGCGCCGTTTGAGACGAACATCGTCGGTATCGGGCGATCGTTTCCGCGAACGTTGCCGGCGGCGGCGAAGAAGAAAGATTATTTCAAGGCGATGACGACCTCGCCTTACGGCAACGAGATGACGCTCGTCGTCGCCGGGATGGTGGCGGCCGAGGAACGGCTCGGGCAGGACGATGATTGCGATTTGTTGTGCATCAATCTTTCCAGCAACGACTACGTGGGGCATGCCTACGGGCCGTACAGCTTGGAAGTGCAAGACATGACGTATCGCACCGATCGGATGCTCGGCGAGTTCGTAAAGTTTCTCGACGGCGCCGTCGGCCGCGGGCAATGGACGCTTGCACTTTCTTCGGATCACGGCGTCGCTCCGGTGCCCGAGCATGCGGTGCAAATGCGTTTGCCGGCGCGACGCGTGCCGACCGAGCATTTCGAAACGCTCAAGAAGAGCTTGGAAGAAATGCTCGTGAAGCAGTTCGGCACGCCGGGCGAAAAGAAAAAGTATCTGCTGTATCTCGACAGCAACATGGCGTATCTCGACGCCGATCTGCCGGAGTTACAAGGGCCGCGCTTCTCGGAAGCCCAGCGGCTCGTACGTGACGCACTTCTCAAAGACGGCGCGATTTACTCGGCCTACACGCGCGACGAACTCACGGCCGGCGGTAACGAGACGGAGCTATTCCAGCGCACCCGGCTATCGTTTCATCAGCGTCGCAGCGGTGACGTGCTCTTCTGCCTGAAGCCGTATCACATCGCCGGTAGCACGACGGCGACGCACGGCAGCCCGTGGACCTACGACACGCACATCCCGCTGCTCTGGCTCGGCGCGGGCATTCGGCCCGGCTTCTACGGCGCAAACGTCTCGCCGGCCCACTTGGGCCCGACCATGGCGAAACTCATCGGCGTGGAAGCTCCGAGCGGAGCGACGGTGGAGGCGCGGACGGAAGTGCTGAAGTAGGTTAGCGTCGCGGATCGACGGATCACAAGGTGTTGCGACAATGCGCACGATTGTTCGTCGGGCGGTCTTGGTCGTCGTCGCGTCGTTTTGCGTAGCTTCGGCGTCGGCCGGGGAGCTTTCGACCTCGATTCGCCAAATTACGTTCGGGCCTCGCCATCACTTTTACGGCTACATCGGCCACGTCGGCAATACGCCGTGGAGCGGCGACGGCCGGCATCTGGTCTGTCTGCGAACTGCGTTTCAGGATCATATGCCGAAGGCTGACGAGGCCGCGGAGATCGTCTTGCTCGACGCTCGCAACGGCTCTCGCGAGCGCGAGATCGAGCAGACTCGGGCCTGGAACTTCCAGCAGGGAACGATGCTCTACTGGAATCCGGCCGCACCGAACACGCAGCTCTTCTTCAACGACCGCGACCCGCGCACCAGCGACGTCTTCTGCGTACTGTTGGAAGTTACGGATGCCGGCGCGCGCCGGTTGGTCGAGTATCGCCGAGAAGGCGTGTCGTTCGGCAACTCGGGCGTCGCGCAGTCGCGGCGGAGCCTTTCTGGGAATCAACTACGGACGTCTCGCCCGCTTGCGGCCGGTGACCGGGTATCCCGAGGCTCGCGATGCGACGGTCGGCGGCCCGCGGCATCCGGCCGACGACGGCGTGTTTCACGTCGACGTGAAGACGAAAACTGTGCGGCTATTGGTCTCGTTTCAAAAGCTGGCCGAGCTGCTGCGGCCCACGCGGCCCGACGTCGACGACATGGAACTCTTTATCAATCACACGCTCTGGAGTCGCGACGATTCGCGAATCTTCTTTTTCGTGCGCGGCAGCTTCGACGACGAAACTGCGCCGGATCGACGTGCCGATGGTCATGAACGTCGACGGCTCGCAGCTGCGCCCGCTCGGGCGGCATCTCGGCGGGCATCCCGAATGGGCTTCCGACCGCGTGTTGATCGGCCGCGACGGCGACGAGCAAGTTCTCTTCGACGTCGAGCGCCGCGAGATCGTCGGCAAGCTCGGTGCTTCGGCGATCTTTCCCAAGCCGGGAGGAGACGTTGCGCTGTCGTTCGACGAACGCTTGTTCGTCAACGGACACGGCGACAAGGGGAAGAACTTTTACACGATTCTCCGCCGTGAAGACGGCGCGTGGACGCGAACCGCGGGGCTCGATCAAGGAGGCTATAGCGGCGATCGCCGCGTCGACCCGGGGCCGTGTTGGAATCGCGACGGAACTCAAATCGCGACGTCGGCCATTGCGAGCGACGGCACTCGCCAGATGTTCGTGATCGACGTGACGAACGCTCAGGCCGATCGGCCGGTCGAGAAGGCGAAATAAAAAGAGCCGGCGAGCATTGGCCCGCCGGCTCCCAGATCTCTCTCGTCGCGTTTCGCGAACGAACGATTCGCTACTCGGCCTTCTTTTGCGGCTTTTGGCCGTCGCCCGGCTTGCCGCCCGGACGTTTGCCGCCGCCGTTGGCGCATCTTTTCGAAGGCTTCTTTCGCCGCGGCCTTTTCGCCGTCGTCGAGCGTGCCGTCGCCGTTCTTATCGAACTTCTTCATCATGGCTTCGCGGCCCGGTCCTCCTTCGCCGGGCTTGCCGGCACCCGGCTTACCTGCGCCGGGTTTCCCTGCGCCAGGTTGACCTTCGCCCGGCTTGCCGCCGCGCATCTTCATGAACTCGTCGCGAGCCGCGCCCTTCTCGGCGTCGTTCAGTTTGCCGTCGCCGTCTTTGTCAAACTTCTTGACGAGAGCCTGCATTTGTTCCGGATTCAAGCGACCGCCGGGACCGCCCGGGCCTTTGCCGTCGCCGCCGGGAGCGGGCTTGCGATCGCCCATCGCGGTGCGGGCCGCTTGCATTTCATCTTTGTCGAGCTTGCCGTCGCCGTTCTTGTCGAACTTCTTGATCATGGCTTCGCGGCCCGGACCGCCTTGGCCCGGCTTGCCGGCACCCGGCTTACCTTCGGGTTTCTTTTCGTCTGCGGCGAACGTCGGGGCGGCGAGCCCGAGCGACACGATGACGGCGGCGATCCAACGAACTGCTACGAGCGACATAACCGATCCTCTCTGTTCAGGTGTGCGTAAGCGAGGCGCGAGCGGCGGGTTCCGAACCGCTGCAACGCCCCGACGGAAGGTCCGACGAAGTGTAAAACCCCGCCGGTCGAGGAAGGTTTCGCGCGGATCGCCGAAATGCGATGCGGCGAGCGATCGGTGTTTTCGCGGAAACTTCTACTTGGCCGCTTGCGGATTCACGGCTTCCGTCGGCGGCGGGTAGTTGCGAATCTCGGCGGCCGTGTCGGCGTTCCAAGTTCGCAGTACGCCGTCGTGTCCGCCGGCAACGACGGTCTTGCCGTCGCCCGTGACGGCGCAGCCGTACACGAAATCGCCGGCTCCGGCGAAGGTCTTCGTCGCTTGGCCGTTGTCGCCGTTGATGAGCTTCACGCTCTTGTCTCCCGCCGAGGCGACGAGCGTGCTGCCGACGCCCGTGAAAGAAATCGCGGTGACTTCCTTCGTGAAACCGGTCACGGTTTTCTTTTGCTCGCCCGTGGCCACGTCCCAGAGCTTCACGACGTTGTCCGCTCCGGCGCTGGCGAGCGTGCGGCCGTCGGCGCTCCAAGCGGCGCCGAGTACGTGATGCGTGTGGCCTTCGAAGCCGCGGACGAATTTGCCGTCGGCCGTTTGAAACGTCTTGAGAAATTTATCGGCCCCGCAGGAGGCGATGAATTTGCCGTCGGGCGAAAAGCGAACGCCGAGAACGACGTCGCTATGCGCGTCGGCGACCTCGCGGACGAGTTGACCGTCGGCCGGATTCCAGAGTTTCAATTCTCCGCCGCGCGACGGTTCGCCGCCGCCGGAAGCGAGCAGCTTGCCGTCGGGGCTGAAATCAAGCGAAGTCACGCGATCGACGAGCGTCGTGCTTGCCGGATCGCCGATCGTGCGAAGCCACGTCCATTCTCCTTCCGGCGCAGCTGCGGCGACGACGCCGTCGGCCGAAGCCGTGACCAAGCGATTTCCCGCGAACGCAGCACCGACGACGGCCCCCGAAGCCGGGTACGCTTCGACGGCCGCGCCGTTGTCACCTGCGAAAGTCTGCAAGAGCTTGTCGTCGCCGCCGGCGATCAGTAGCGAGCCGTCGGCCGAATAGGCGACGGTTCGCAGCGCGGCCTGTGCATCGGTCGCCTTTTTCGTTGCGGCCGTCAGATCGGCCTCCAGCTTTTTCTGTTCGGCCTCGGCGGCCGTGAGGCGAGCCTTGACGACCGGCACGGCATCGGCCGATTTCTTGGCCGCGGCTTGTGCCGACGTGATGGCGCGCACTGCCGATTGTGCGGCGCTCTCGGCTTCTTTCTTGGCCCGCTCGGCGTCTTCGGTCGGTTTTTGCAATCGTTGAACGGCCGCGCCGGCCGGGCCGATCTTTTGCTGGGCTGCGATGGCCGCTTGATTGGCCGTGGTGGCGGCCATGCGTGCGGCCTTGGTCTTCTCGGCAGCGCCGGTCGAGTTCTTTGCGGAGGCGGCGCTTGCGTCCGCGAGCGCTTTGTTCTTCGCGTCCTTCGCGGCGGCGGCCTTGGCATCGGCCGCCTTTTTCGCCAGGTCTTGTTCGGCGGCGGCGAGTTCGGTCACGAGCTTATCGGCCGCAGCTTTCGCGTCGTCGGCCTTCTTCTTCGCGGTTTCGGCCGCGGTCACGTCCGCTTCCGCCTTTTGCTTATCGGCCACGGCCTTCGTTGCGGCGTCGGTCTTTTCCTTAAGCGTCTTGTCGGCCGCCGTTTTAGCTTCTTCCGCCTTTTTCACGCCGTCAGCCTCGGCTTTCGCGACCTTTTCCGCTTCCGTCACGGCGTTCTTCTCGAACGTTACCGACGCTTTCGCCAGCTCCAACGCGCGCGTAACCCGGGCCGCGTCGCGGCTCAGACGCACGTCGCCGCGGGTTTCGGCAAGTTGTTTACCGTCGGCCGCATTCCAAACTCGAAGGGTTTTGTCCGGCCCGACGGCCGCGACGCGTTGCCCGTCGGGACGAACGGCCAGAGCCTTCACTTCCCCGCCGGTGCGTTGCATGGCGCGGATTTGTTTGCCGTCGGCCGAGTTCCACAACAGGATGTTGCCGAGTTCGTCGCCCGAGAAGACTTGCGCTCGTGCGCTCGCGGCGACGCCGAGCGCCGTGACGCGCTTGCCGGGCACGACCCATTCGCGCACCGCGGCCAGTTTGGCGTCACCCGGCTTGTATCCGAAGAGACGGACTTTGTTATCGGCCCCGCCCGCGGCGAGTTGCGTGCCGTCGCCGACGACCGCAACGGCGGCGAGTTCCACCGGCGCGTCGGCCTGTGCGAGTTGCTTACCGTCGGCCGTGCTCCAGAGCCGCAACGTTTTATCGGCCGAGGCCGTGGCGAGTTGCTTGCCGTCGGCCGTGAACGAAAGGGCGCGAACCGCGCCTTTGTGACCGGCGAGTTTCGCCCCGGCTTTCTTCTCGGCGAGGTTCCAGAGTTGTACGTCGTTGCCCGCGGCGACGGCGGCGAGCTTGCCGTCGGCTGAGACGACGAGCGCCGTCGGCGGTGCGGCGAGTTTGCCGCCGAAGAGCGGTTCCGCCGCGGCGTCGGCTCGTCGCCAAAGCTTGATCGTGCGGAACCCTCCGGAAGCCAACGTGCGGCCGTCCGGGCTAAAGGCGAGTGATTGGATCAGGTCGAGATCGGCGACGCCCGGCTTCGTGTAGAGCCCGGATTGAAGCAGGGCCGGGTCCGTGAGCCGGCCCAACGTGCGGCCGGTCGGCAAGTGATACAAGAAGATTTGGTTCGCACGCCCGCAGGCCGCGTATTGGCCGTCGGGCGAAATGGCCACGGCGAAGATCGGTTGCACGCCGGCCGGAAGCGGCTGCCAGTCGATCTTCTCGGCGACGGCCGCACTCCCTTCGGCTCCTTGGTCGATCCAGAGCTTCAGCAAGCCGAGTTCTTGCGACGTGAGGTGCTTCGCGCCGACTTTGTTATCGGCCGGCGGCATTTGTTCGTCTTCATTCGACGCGGCGCGAGCAATGAGCTGGCTCTCCGCTCCTTTACCCTTTTCCGCGCCGGGGCCCGAGTCGCCCCCTTTCAAGATCGTGGCGGGGGATTCGAGAACGATGCCCCCTTCTTTCTTTGAAGCGTTATGGCAGGCCGTGCAGTTCTTCTTGAGAATCGGCAGGATTTCCTTTTGGAAATCGACCGGGCCGTCGTGCGATACCTGCGCGATCGGCGTGGGATCTGCGGCGAACGCCGGCGTGCAAATTCCCGCGGCGAACAACAACGACAACAACGACGTCCGCATCGAAAGACTCCCGCAATCTCAAAGGTCAGTTCGCCGCAGACCGTGGGTCTGCGCTTCGGCAACATTCCCGCTCACTCGGCACTACTTCTTCGCTTCCGGCTTCGGCGCTTCGACGATCTTCAGAACCACGTGCGTCGATGCCAGCGGATAGTTGGCGACGGCTTTGGCCGCGGCCGCTTTTTGTTTGGCGTCGGCGGCGGTTTCGCGGATTTTAGTTCCGCAGCGGCGGCTTTTTGGCGGGCGTCGGCCTCGACGACTTTTTTGTCCGCATCGGCCTTCTTGTCCTTCGGGGCGGCAGCCGCGGCCTTCTTCGCTTCGGCGACGGCCGTCGTCAGATCGGCGACCGCCTTTTCCATATCTTGCTTCGATTTCATCGCGGAGGCCGTACCCGACTTGTCGCGCTCGTAATTGATTTTGACTTGCGTGTTGAGGTAGATCGTAAACTCGCCGACCGGCGCATTGGCCGCCGGTTCGACGACGAGCTTGCCTTCCTTGGCTCCGGGCGCCACGACGACGTTGGCGGCTTTCACGTTCGCCGGCAAGGCTGCGGCGGCGAGCGTAAGCTGCTCCTTGAAATCGCCGCGCCGCGCGACGCGGACAGGAATCTCGATTTTCGTTCCTTGCTTGGTTTCCACGAGTTTGCCGTCGCCCAACAGCACCGTGGCCGGAAACTGCTCCGCGCCGCCGATCGACAACGTCAGCTCCTGAGCTAGTCGGGCTTCGGCAGGCTTCTTCTGAGCGCCGGCGGCCGTGATCGTCGGCATGCGAGCGGCACGCGAAACGTCGTTGCCGTCGACCTTGGCTTGGCCGATGATTCGGACCGTACCGGTCCAAGCCGGGGCATTTTCCGCCACGGCGATCGAGAGCGCCGCCGAGTCTTGTCCCGCCGGAATCACGGCCTCGGCCGCCGTTGCGCCGGCGGGCAGCCCTTCGCAACGCAGGCGGATGGGACCGGCAAAGCCGTCTTGCCGCGCGGCGAACACCGTGAATACGGCCACGTCTCCCGGGCGAATCCATTGGCCCGAAGGTTTGAACTCGCGCAAATCGTTGAAGTTTTTCGCGCCGGCTTGGCTGTTCCAGAAGGCGGCCAAGCGATAGTCGGGCTTCGGCTTGCGCAGGATCAGGCGATAGATCAATCGCGGGTCGCCGCGGCTGTCGCCGTAGAGATCGCGCAGCACCACGCGAAACTTTCCGTCGGCCGGTGCGGCGAACGCGTAGGCTGCGTCGTTCGATGCACCGTCGAGCATCGGGCCGAGCGGATTCTTGGCTTCGTCGTCGATCTCTTTGAGGTCGCCCCAGGCGAGTTTGCCGTCGGCGGAAGGCGTGCCTTGTTGCACGAGCACGATGGGGTCGGTCTTGAAACCCATGCGTTGAGCCACGACTTCAATCGCCAGCGTTTCTCCCTTCTTGGCGTCGAACGTGAAGGCGTCGAGGTCGCCCCGCTTGGCGAATTGACCGGCGATTTCGCACGGCGTCGTCACCTGCTGACCGGGATCGTCGTTCGGCTCCTGCTCTACGACGACTTGCTCCGTCGCGTAGCCGAGCAAGATTCCGTTGGTCCGCCCGGCCGAGCTTTTCAGGCGATATTCACGGCCGTCGACGAACAATTCCGAAGCGGTTGCGACGGTCGGCACCGCACGAGCGTCGAGCTTTTCGTCGGCCGGCACGTCGAGATCGATCTCCAATTTCTCCAGCGGGCGACCTTGCACGGCCGTGCCTTCGGCCGGCTTCGCACCCGGAAGGTTGCGGCCGTAGACGGTGAGCTTGTTCTTCACGCCCGGCTTTACGGCCGGCGGGAAGACGAAATCAATGTATGGTCCGGCGTGAACGGCAAGACGATAGAAATAGTCCGGCCCGCCGCCGTACGTGAAATCGTAGAGCTTGAGCAGATAGTCGCCGTCGGCGGGGATCGTCACGTCGATGAGCGGATCGCGTCGATTGACGTCGCGGCTGCGGGCGAGCTCTTTGAGCTGCGGGTCGTGAAGCACGAGCGTGCCGTCGAGCTTGCCGTCGAGGCGTTGTGCGTTGCAATCGATGAGCACGCGGGTTCCCTTTTTCGCCGTGAAGCGGAACCAGTCGGAGGAGTTGGCGGCGGTCGTGCCGTTGACGACGGAGCCGAGTTCGATCGTCGCGGCTTTGTCCGCCGATTGATTCCCGGCAGGCTCGGCGACTTCGTTCCACGGATCGACGGCGAAGGCTCGCGGGTTCGAAACGCCGAACGTGCCGACGGCCCGCAGGTCGTAAACTCCGGGCGGAACGTCGGGGCCGATGGTCACCGCAAATTTGTTGGCGACCGGAATGTTCTTGCCGGTGAAGATCGCCGACGGTTGCTCGGCAGCTTTGGCCGTGATGCCAGGATGCGAGAACATCAGGCGATCGACTCCGTCGCCGTCGACGATGCCGGTCAGCGTGACGTCGAACGTGGTTCCGTTCTTACCGCCGTTGGGGCTGACCGCCGAAAGCGTGACGGCCGGAAGTTGCGCATGGGCCGAAGTCGCGCAACAGGCGACGATCGCAAGTAGCGAGATTGTGCGAAGGCGAAGCATGGCGATGTTCGAGCAGGGAGGGAAGGCGAGGCGGGAAGTCGCAAGCGAGGTCACGAGGCGGGGCGAACCGTTCGGCGGCCGAGCTTGCTCGGTCGCCGGAACGACGGGCGGCAAACGACAGAACTAGTGGTTGAACAAAAACTCCTTCGTATTCAGCAGCGCCCACAGCACGTCTTCGAACGCCTGTTGACGGTTCTTCTCGTCGGCTCGGTTGATGTAAGCTTCGGCCGTTGCGAGTTCGTCGGCCGAGGGATCGCGCGAGAACGCCGTGAGATAGAGTTTGCGGATGCGGTCTTTCAGCGGAGCCGCGTCTTTGGCGAGCAAAGCGGGGCGGGACGTTCCCGACGAGAGTTTGCCTTGAATTTCCTGCGAGTTCAGCAAGTGCAGACTTTGGGCGAGGCTGGCGTCGGTCGAGCGTTCGCACTCGCACGCGCTGGCTCCTTCCGGTTTGCCGAACACGGTGAGGAAGTAGCTGTTCACGCCGTTGTCCGGGATTTGGACGGCGCGCGTACCTGAAGGAAGCCCGGCGAAGCTCGTGTTGCTGGCCGCCACGGCGTCGAGCGCATCGAGCAGCACTTCGGCGTTCAAACGCTTCGGGTAATAACGCGAGAAGTTTTGCTTGTCGCGGCCGTTGAAGTTGATTCGGCTCGGCGCTGAGTTGATAAGTGCGGCTCTTGCAGATCGTGCGAACGAGATCCTTGAGGTCGAACTGCGATTTCGACGAAGTGCTGCGACAGCGCGTCGAGCAATTCGGGATTCGTCGCCGGGTTCGTTACGCGGAGGTCGTCTTCCGGATCGACGATGCCGCGGGCGAAGAAGTGTTTCCAGTAGCGATTCACCAAGGCCGGGGCGAAGAACCGGTTGGACGGTTCGGCCATCCAGTCGGCCAGCGCATGCCGCGGATCGCGCTCGGGAGCCAAGGCTAACGCGGGGCGCCGAGCGGCGTCGGCTTCAGCTGATTCGCCCGTCTTCGGATTCGGTCGCTTGGGCCGTGCCGCGTTTGTGGAACACGCGGTCTTCATCGGCCGCGGTGCCCGGTTTGCGACCGACCTGCGCGAAGAAGGCCGCGAAGCCGTAATAGTCGCGTTGGCTCCAGGCCTCGAACGGATGGTGGTGGCAGCGAGCGCATTGAATGCGCAGGCCGAGGAAGAGCTGAGCCGTGTCTTCGACCTGTTGATCGACTTCCTTCACTTCGCGATACCAAGCGACCGGCGGGTTGCTCGCTCATTTCGCCCGAAGCGCCGAGCACTTCACGCACAAACTCGATCGTACGGCTTGTTCTCGTACAGGCTTTCGCGAATCCACGCATGGAATCCGTAAGTGCCGCGCATGTAGGTCGGGCTCTTGCGACGGTTACGCAGGATCGCGGCTCCACTTGTTGGCGAAATAGTCGGCGTAGTCGGCGCTGTCGACGAGGCGATCGATCAGGCGATCGCGCTTGGCGGCGTCTTTGTCGGCGAGAAACTGTCCGGATTCTTCGAGCGTCGGCAATCGGCCGGCGATATCGAGCGTGGCGCGACGGATGAACGTGGCGTCGTCGCAAACGTCCGACGGCGGCATACCGAGCCGCTTGAGCTTGGCGAAGACGAGGTCGTCAATGAAGTTCGCCGCCGGCGGGAGCTTGATCGACCTTTTGACCCAGCGGCACCGTGCGCGGAAGACGGCCACGAGCCCTTGGAAACGGGTCATGATCGCGGCGTCGCCCGCCAAGTCGGTGGTCTTCACCAAGCCGGTGCGGCTACGTCGGCCATATCGGTCGCATTGCTGTCGAACTGCGCCATCCGGGTGACGTCGGCGGTGAGCCGTCGCTGTAGAAGGCGGTGACGACGAGTTGCTGCTCGCCGCCGGGGGCCATCGTGCGGTGCGTCGGCGATGACTTCAATCCGCGTGACGACCGGATCCTTCTCGTTGCCGTACGGCATGCCTTGCAGAACCCAACGACGCAGCAGGCGGTATTCCAGCGAATCAGTTCCAGCCGCTCGCCGCCGCCGTGCGGAACGGCGTTGATCGCCTTCGTTAGCAGCAGACTCGTGTCCGGAGCGCCGGGCGAAAGGCGTCGGCCACGACCTTCTTTCACCAAGTGTTCGAAATCTTCCGTTGGCTCGAAGCCGAGCAGCGAGAGCTTGAAGCCGTTCTGTCCGCTCGCCTTGCCGTGGCAGCCGCCGCCGTTGCAGCCGAACTTGGTGAAGAGCGGCATAATCTGATTCGGGAAGTTGATCGACGGCGTGTTCTTGTAGTGTTCGACCGCGATCGTGACGGTCGCCGTTTTACCGCCGGCCTCGGTGGCCGTAACGGTCGCCTTGCCGTCGGCCAGCGGAACGACGAGGCCCGTGCCGTCGATCGAAATGATGCCCGTCGGATTCGACGTGAACTTCACGGTGCGCGTCAGGTCGCGCTCTTGACCTCCGGCATATTTGCCCGAGACGACAAGCTGCGATTGCGCGTTTGTCCGCGGAGGCGCGGCTGGAACGCCGGTGCGCACCGGCGACGATGAGGGAGAGTTCCGCGACGGGGCCGAGTTGTTCCGTCGGAGTCGGGAGCGTCGGCGAAGTTTGCGACGGCGCGTTTGCCCAGGCCTGTGCGCAGAATGAACTCAGAACAAGCGACGACAAAACGACGAAGTGCAGACTTCGAAACGCCGAGCAGGCGGGACGGCTCATGGCGGGATCCTTCCAAAGTTGTCGCGGCCGGGACGGCCATCGGGCGGGACTACGTGCAAGTGGCGTAGCTCCTTTGGATTATCCACGCTGCCAATTGAAAAATCAACAGAATCTCATGGATCGCGAAAGCTGTGGAATTGCAGCTTGGGTGGGCGATTTTCGCGGGCCGCGGTAAGTCACGGCCGGCGGCGGCGAGTACGCCCCGGAACCCGGCGGTGCAACCCGCACCCCCATCATCTTGGAAAGCACTTCGACGTACGTCTTCGATTCGCTCTCTTGGCTGCCGCTCAGGTCGAAGAGGCTGTTCCCCGTATATTGCCAATCACCCCAGATGGAGTTGTTCGTAAACGTTCCCTCGCCGACGAAGTCGAAGAGATGGAATTCCTCGCCGGACTCCGCTCGTAGCCCGACGCTAAAGACGTCGAACCCGTCGTGGGCTGCGTTAAACCACGACGAGACGGACGTATCGCGATACCCGTACGTTACGGCTTTGAATTTGGCGAATTTCGCCGTGCGTCGCCGCGTGAAGAACCACGCATAGCGGCGGTACAGCGTGATCTCTTCGTTGCGCCGGATCGGCAATGACTTCCCGATAGTATGTTCCCAGATTCAACAACCTGATGCGCCACGGCGTCGCGGCGACGAGCGTTCCCTCGCGATCGAAGATGCGCGGGCCCAGCGAAAGCAGGCGAGAGACCAGCGCCATAGATGATTCGGCGGACGTTCGGTTTGTCGGGGCGACGGTGAGCACGATCACCGAAAGCGTATTCGCTCATCGGCCCGAAATCTTAACCTGGCGAACGTCCCGGCGTCGTCACTATTACTTGGGCGTTTAAACCGCCGTGAGGTTAGCCGGCCGGCCGCTCGACGGCGAATACGATTCACGCCGTGCGCAAGAAGCTGAACTCCAGCCCTCGCTCCGACATATGAAAGATGCGGTAGCCGCGGTCGCGGAGCATCTTGGCGGCGCGTTCCGTCGCCGGAACGCCGATGCCGGGGAAGTGGTGATGAAACTCCAACAGCAATTGACGCGGTAGGACGTCGGCGGCGAGGAAGTCGTCGAGCGCCGTGTACTCGCCTCCCTCGATGTCGATCTTCAGCACGTCAATTTCGCGATGGCCGAAGCGATTCAGAAGCGTCGCCAGGCGATTGACCGGGGCTTGCACTTGTTCGGTCGTGCTTGCGGCGGCGGACGTATCGGAACCGTTCGTCGGGCGAAAGTTAAACCGGCTGCCGCGGCCCGGCAGCGTGAACGTGAGCGTTCCGTCGTGCCCGGCGAGCCCGACGGCGTGGAAGTGCAACTCTTGCGGCAGGTTTTGGTGGGCGACCCACGCGACGCTCGCGGGCGTCGGATCAAAGGCCCACACCGAGAGGCCAAACCGCTCGATCATCGCGAGTTCCCACGCGAGGTTGTCGCCCACTCCGAACGAGTAAACGACGCTCGAAGCCGAAAGCGGCTCGGGCCACACTGTCCACACGCCCGAGCGGTCGCCGGACATGAAAGTTTTCAGGTCGAGCTCCGGCCGAATCCCGCGGCTCGTGAGTTTGCGTCGACGAAAGTAATTCTTGATCGTGTGCAAGTAATGCGCCAGGTTCCGTCCTGGGGTGATGTAAAATTTCGCCGGCGTCGGTAGTCCGCCGTCCGTCGAACGACTGCGCCGTTAGTTTCCGGCGGTCGCGTTGTCTTTGGGATCCTTCTCGGCAGGCACGTCGGTGCGAAACGGCGACGCCGGGAGCCCTTCGCGGTTGTAGAGATTGCACGTCGGGTAGTCGGCCCAACCGTAGCGGACGGCCGTCGGTTTTTCGATGCCTTCGCCGCTGACAACGACCGTCGCTCCTTCGATCACGGCCTCCGCGGGCACGAACTTGCCGTCTTCACCGGCGATGGTAAAGCCGAGCAGCTTCGCAGGCTTATCCGTCGATTGCGAGGCCGGCAGCACCGGCTTGCGAACCGCCGAAAGCGAAGTGCCCGCCGCCGGTTGCGTGTGCTCCGGCTTGTAGCCCGCCGCCGACATGGTCGAACTCAACGACGATCGTGTTCTTGATGATTTTGAAAGACTTGTAAACCGGACCGGAGTATTCGACCGACTCGTCATAAGCGACGGCGCGGGCCGCCAACGCCAGCCGATCGCCGACAGGCTCCTTCTGGTCGGGCTGTTGCGAAGTCGTGCTGCCGTAGTCGGTGATGACGACCATCGCCGTATGCGGCACGGTTTTCCATGTGCGGAGTTGGGCTTCTCGCAACTCGGCCCATTTGCTTTCAGACGTGGAGATCAGCGGTTTGTAAGGGGCGATTTGCACGAACAAAAACGGCAGTTCCGGTTTGCCGAAGGACCTCCGCCAATCCGCGATGAGCGTTGAGAACAACGGCAGATATTCGTCGGCGTGGGCGACGTTGTTCTCTCCCTGATACCAAATGACGCCGCGAATCGTATACCGCGAGAGCGGAGCCACCATGCCGTCGAACAGAGCGCCGGGGGTCAGCACGTCTTTGCGATCGGGGAGGACGTCGTCGATGATGCGTTTTAGCTTCGGATCGGCCGCGATCGAATTGCGGTCGGTCCAGGCTTCGGCGTTGGAGAGGTAATGGCAACAACTGATCAGGCCGATCGGCATGTTGCGCTGCTTCTGAATATCGCGACCGAAGTAGTAACCAACGGCCGAAAAGTTCGCGATGGTCGCCGCGCTGGCGGTCAACCATTCCGTCTCATTGCTCAGCTTCGGCTCGGCCGCCGCCTCGCGCTCGACCGAGTGGAACCGCAACTGCCGGTTCTCGGGAGCGATCATGGCCGTCGCTCGGCCGCGCGAGTTGAAGACGTTCCATTGCATGTTGGCCTGACCGGCGCAAACCCAGACTTCGCCGACGAAGATCTCGGGAACGACGATCGCCGTGTCGCCGCCGACTCGCAAGTCATACGGCCCGCCGGCTTCGAGCGGCTCGAGGGTCACTTGCCAGCGCCCGTCTTTGGCCGTGGTCTCAGCTTGACGATTTTGAATCGTGACGACGACTTGCTCGCCGTCTTCCGCCGTGCCGAATACGTTGACCGGCATTCCTTGCTGCAAAACGGCGTTGCGCGTGAAGAGGCCGTCGAGCTTCACTTCGGCTCGCGCGACCGCCGGAGCCATGGCGAGGCACAGATATGTGACGGCGAGCCGACCCGCGAGGCGGCTCAATGGCCGTGGCGACGACATATCACGAATTCCCTTGATCCAGGAGAGCGGCAGCATGCGGAGGCGGCCACGGCGTCCGTCGCCGCGGCGGTAGGTAGTCCTCTATTCTGTCGCCGCTCGGCGTCGTTGCAATTGTTAAATCGCGCAGCAGGACGACGAAACCCGGGACGGCTGCTCGCCGCGACAGCCGATAACCGCAGGTTTCTCGGCTTTCCCCGCCTTTTGGCGGTTTCCGGCAGCGTGCGTCTTGCCGCCGGTCGCGAACGATAGAGGGGCGCGTTACGATCGCGTCGCATCGTTTCGCCCCGTCTGCAGATTGAGGAGTCGTTCGACGATGTCCGTCTATCATTCCGCCGGACTACGCGCTCTGCATGGCGCTGACGGCGTCGCTCGGCATTGCGGCCGAGCCGGCCGATCGCGACGTTCAACAGACACCAAACATCTTGTTCGCCATCGCCGACGACTGGGGACACCCGCACGCGAGCGCTTACGGCACGAAGTGGGTTTCTACGCCGGCGTTCGACCGCGTGTCGCGCGACGGGCTGCTCTTCACGCATGCCTACACGCCGAACGCCAAATGTGCCCCGTCGCGGGCCTGCATTCTCACGGGGCGCAATTCGTGGCAACTCGAAGATGCGGCGAACCATCTCTGCTTCTTTCCCGCCAAGTTTCGTAGCTGGCCGGAAGTGCTCGGGGCCGCCGGTTGGCATGTCGGCTACACCCGCAAGGGCTGGGGGCCCGGAGTCGCACAAGACGCTAACGGTAAGCCGCGCCAGATGACCGGCAAGCCGTATAACGCCAAGACGGCAACGCCGCCGACCCCCGATATCGCCCAGGACGACTACGCCGCCAACTTCGACGACTTCCTCGCGGCCGCGCCGGAGGGCAAACCGTGGTGTTTCTGGTACGGCGCGTTGGAGCCGCACCGCAACTACGAATTCGGCTCGGGGGCCAAGCTCGGCAACAAAAGCCCCGCCGATATCCCGCGCGTACCAGCATTCTGGCCCGACAACGAAACGGTACGGAACGACATGCTGGACTACGCGCTGGAGATCGAGCATTTCGACACGCATCTCGGCCGTATGCTGGCCTCCTTAGAACGCCGCGGCTTGCTCGACAACACGCTCGTCATCGTCACGTCCGACCATGGGATGCCGTTTCCGCGCGGCAAGGGAGGCGCGTATGAAGCGTCGAACCATGTACCGTTGGCGATCTCGTGGAAGGCTGGCGTCGCCGCATCGGGACGGACCATTGACGATTACGTGAGCTTTATCGATTTCGCTCCGACGCTCTTAGAGCTCGCCGGTATTCCCTGGGACAAGAGCGGCATGGCGCCGTCGCCGGGCCGCAGCCTCACGAAAATCTTCCGTTCGACGAAGTCCGGTCGAGTGATACCCGAGCGCGATCACGTACTCATCGGCATGGAGCGTCACGACATCGGTCGCCCGCACGACGGCGGTTACCCGATTCGCGGCATCGTTCGCAACGACGTCGTCTACCTGCACAACTTCGAGACTTCGCGCTGGCCGGCCTGTAACCCGGAGACCGGATATCTGAACGTCGATCAAAGCCCGACGAAGTCGTTTATCCTCGAAGCGCGTCGTGCCGACAGCTCCGACCGCTTTTGGGCACTCTGTTTCGGCAAGCGCCCGGCCGACGAACTTTATCACCTGCGCGACGATCCGGATTGCGTACAAAATTTGGTCGCCGAAACCGGAAAGATCGACGACGCGGCCCGCACCGAAATGGCGCAACTTCGTGAGCAGCTCTTTGCCGAACTTCGCGCGCAGGACGATCCGCGAATGTTCGGCCGCGGCCACGTGTTTGACGAGTACCTTCACTCGAACGAAGCTCATCGCGGCTTTTACGAGCGCGATATGAGCGGCGAAAAGCTGAAGGCCGGCTGGGTGTTGCCGACCGATTTCGAGCCGAAACCGCTCGATTGAGCGGCAGGCTGAGCTCAACGAGCGAATTCGCCGCGCCTCTGGAATTGCCGTGCGGCGGCACGTACCATAACCGCCTGAATGCACTTTTCCCGCCTCTGCTCCTCCCCGCCTTGGAAACCACTGATGAATCGTACGCTTCGCACCTTCGCGACGTTCGTCGCCGTCGTGCTCTCGAGCCTTGCGCCGGCCTTCGCCGCCGATAACACGCCGCCCGAAGGCTTTCGCGCCTTGTTCAACGGCAAAGACTTCGCCGGCTGGCACGGCATGGGGCATTTCGACCCCAACAAGCTGGCCGCGATGACCGACGCCGAGCGCGCCGAAAAGCGGGCCAAGGATATGGAAGACCTCAAGGCTCACTGGAAGGTCGAAGGGGGCGAACTCATCAACGACGGTCACGGCGTGTATCTGACGACCGACGAACCGCTCGGCGACATTGAATTGTTCGTCGATTACAAAATGCTCCCGCACGGCGACAGCGGCATTTACCTGTGCGCCACGCCGCAGGTGCAAATCTGGGATTACACGGATCCCGCTAAGTTCAAGCATCGTGCCGAACTCGGCTCCGGCGGCCTTTGGAACAACACGGCCGGCAATCCGGGCAAAGATCCGCTGGTCGTGGCCGATAAGCCGCTGGGCGAGTGGAACCGGTTCCGCATTCGCCAAGTCGGCGCTCGCACCACGGTCTGGCTGAACGACAAGCTCGTGGTCGATAACGCCACGCTGGAAAATTTCTGGGACAAAACGCGCAAGAGCCCGCTACTTGCGAAGGGCCCCGTGCAATTGCAAACGCACGGTTCGGAAATTCGTTGGAAGAACATCTACGTTCGCGAAATCCCGGCGGCTGAAGCCAATGAACTGCTCGGCAAGCCGGGCTACGAAGAGTTCAAAGCCTTGGTTCACGGCGACAGCGATTTCGCCACGACCTGGAAAGGCCCCGTTGAAAACTACGAATGCGTCGACGGTGTGATTCGCTGCAAGCCGGGCAAAGGTGGCACGGTTTACTATCCGACGGAGCTGACGGATTTCGTCGTCCGCGTCGAATTCAAGCTTCCCCCCGGCGGTAACAACGGCCTAGCCATTCGCCACGACGGCGAAGGCAACCCGGCGTTTGCCGGCATGTGCGAACTGCAAATCCTCGACGATGGTCACGAGAAGTATGCGAAGCTCGATCCGCGCCAAGCCCACGGCTCGGCCTACGGCATGGTGCCGGCCTATCGCGGTTACCTGCGGCCGCTCGGCGAGTGGAACTACGAAGAAGTCACGGTGAAGGGCTCGACCATTAAGGTCGAACTCAACGGCTACGTGATCCTCGATGCCGATCTTTCGACCGTCGCCGAAGGCGATTGGATGAAGGGGCACAAGCACCCGGGCAAAGATCGTAAGAGCGGCTTCTTCGGCTTTGCCGGCCACGGCGACGCAGTAGAGTTCCGCAACGTGCGTTTGAAGCAGCTGTAAAATTGCCGCAACGTTTTGGCCCCCGGCATCCGGTGCCGGGGGCTATTTTTTTGAGGTCTCTCCGCCATGCGCATCGCCAAGCAATTTCTGGCCGGTTTCTTCGCCGTTTCGTGCGTCGTCTCCGCGGCCGTCGCTCACGAAGGGCACGAGCATGCGAAGTCGCCCGATCAACCGGCGGCTGCGCTATCCCAACGGCATCCTCCTGCCGGCGATGGCGGGGCCCAAGCCTTGGTCGGACAAGCCGCTGCTCGATGATCCCGACCGGTTTCAGATTGCGATCATGACCGACAACACGGGCGGCCATCGTCCGGGCATTTGGATGAAAGCCGTCGAGCGGCTCAATTTGCTCCGCCCCACCTTCGTCATGTCGGTCGGCGATCTCATCGAAGGCTATTCCAGCGACCCCGCCGAACTCGAAGCCGAATGGGCCGAATTCCTCGGCTTTATCGATAAGCTCCAGATGCGGTTCTTCTTCGTCGCGGGCAATCACGACGTCAGCAACCCGACGGCCCATGAGCTGTGGCGCAAGAAGTTCGGCGCGGAATGGTATTCGTTCGACTACAAGGGGGTGCACTTCATGGCCCTCTCGTCGGAAGACACCAAAGATCAAATCGGCCCCGAGCAGCTCGCTTGGATCGAGAAGGATCTGAAGGAACACGCCGACGCCCGTTGGACGATGCTCTTCTTTCACAAGCCGCTTTGGGTGATGGCCGAGCGTCAACTCACGGCCGGCAACCCCGACACGACGAATTGGAAGAAGGTCGAAGCGTTGCTCGGCGATCGCCCGCACACGGTCTTCGCCGGTCACGTACATCACTACGTGCAATACGATCGCAACGGGATGAAGTACTACCACCTCGCGACGACCGGCGGAGGCTCGCAGCTTCGCGGCGTGCCGTACGGCGAGTTCGATCACGTCGCGTGGCTCACGATGGAGCAAGACGGCCCGACGGTCGTCAATCTCTTGCTCGACGGCATTGTTCCGGCCGACACCATTACGGAAGCGAAGATCAAACGATTCCGCCAATTTCTGGCCGGCACGCGGCTGGACGTCGCCCCGATCTTGGTCGACGACGAGTCCGGCTTCTCGTCCGGTCGCATCGATCTACGGCTCCGCAATTCGTTCGACGCGCCGGTGGAAGTCAGCGCGGAAATCGAAGGCTTGCCGCTCCGCGGGCTCTCCGTCGACCCCGAGCCGAGTCAAGGTTTGACCCTCAAGGCCGGCCCCGGCGAAACGGCCGAACTGGCCCTCGACGTGCGCTTTACCGATAAGGTCGCTTTCCAGCACTTCAGCCAAACCGTGCTGAAGGCCAAGTTCCGCACGGTCGGCGACGATGCCCCGCTCACGGCCGAGCGGATGATCGCCGTCGTGATCGACCAGAAGTATGCGTTGCCGCCGGCCGCGGCCGAAATCGCCGTCGACGGCAATTTGCAGGAATGGAAGGAGCTGCCGCTGACGACCGGCGACAAGCCGCTCCGGCTCGGGCCCGGCGGACAATGGCAAGGAGCCGACGACGCCGGCCTAAAATTCGGCACGGCCTTCGACGACAAGTTCACGTACGTCTTCGGCGAAGTCACCGATGACAAGCTCACCGAAGGCGACCAGCTCCAACTCAAGCTCGACGCCCGCTGGATTCAAGATCGCAAAGCCAACGGCGCGCTCAAGACCGGCGCTTACACGCTCACGCTTCCCCCGCCGACGAAGCTCGGTGCGGCACAGGTCTCGCTGGAAGGAACGCCGAAGATTTCGAAACCGGCCGCCGTCGCCACGGCCCGCTCGTCGCAAGGTTGGACGTTCGAGATCGCCCTGCCGGACGAAACGTTCGTCAAAAGCCAAAACGACAAATGGCACAGCTTCCAAATGACGCCGATTCTGGCCGACGTCGACGACGCGAACGAGCAGCCGGTCGAAATCATCTGGCGCGGCACGACCGAGGCCCGCACCCGCAACACCAACTACGGCCAATTCGTCCGCAAACGGACGGACGCGGAAGCGGCGACGAAGTAGTTGCGTCCATATGCCTGAGGCGAGCGTCGCAACGAAAGTGCGGCGTGACCGGCATCGAGTCAGCCGAAAGAACGCCGGTATCCGGCGTCGTCTCGCCAATTCGGAGAGCACCGCCTTTGCAAGGCGGGGGTTAGCGGTTCGACGGCGTTGTAACGATGCCGAGGTGCGCGAGAAGGCTTAGGCGGCAGTTTCAGGCGTCAGGCACAGTTCTGCGGGCCGGGTGTAGAAACAAAAAAAGCCGCAACCTGTTGCCAGGTGCGGCTTTTTAAGTGGTCAGAGCCGGGATCGAACCGGCGACACATGGATTTTCAGTCCATTGCTCTACCAACTGAGCTATCTGACCATCGCGCCGGCGGGCGGCGCTGCCGAGCGAGTCGCGGATCCTGAGCGATCATGCCCGCCAGCCGACGTGTCGGCGGAGCGGACGATCACCCCGGGCAGGGCTCGTTCGTAGGAGACCCGAAATCTTAGTTGCCGCGCCGGGCCTTGTCAATCGACGCCGGCCCGACGACGGCCGACCCCGAATCACCGTCGATCATTCGGATTGGGCGAGTTTTTCCGCCCGGCGTTGCGTCACGGCTGCCGCCGGGCGCGACGCCGTTTACAATCGGTTGCAGAGTCCTCGTTTTCCCTCGTCGCGCTTCTTCGTCGCTCGCGCATCACGATGAACTTTGCCGCTCGCCTGCCGCGCACGCTTCACGCGCTCGTCGCAATCGCGGCGGTTGGTTGTTGCCATGCGCGATTTGCCGGCGAAGCTTCGGCGGCGACGTTCTCGCCGCAGAGTCCCGAGGTCAAAAACGCGGTCGCCTCCGCCGTCGCCTTTCTCGAAAAGGCGCCGCTCGACGATCGGTTGGGCGCGTTGGCGCTCGCGGCGCACGTGATGGTGTTTCAAGGGAAGCCCGATCATCCGCTCGTCGGACGGGCGATCGACGCCGTGCGGCGCACCGTAAAACAGCACGATGTCCACGACGTCACGCTGATCTATAGCCTCGGGCTGTCGCTGGTGTTTCTCTCGGAATTGGACCCGGAGAAATATCGCGAAGAGTTGGGCGCCGTCGCACAACTCTTGGCGCAACGCCAGAAACGTCACGGCGGTTGGGGCTACAGCAATCGGCCGACCGGCGACACTTCGATGACGCAGTATGCCGTGTACGGCCTTTGGTCGGCCGGCAAGCAAGGCATCAAGGTCGACGAGAGCGTTTGCGCGGCGCAAGACTGGATGACGTCGGTGCAAGACGTCGGCGGGGCTTGGCCGTATCAGGGGGTCGTGCCGGAAACGCCGCAGCGCATCACGCAGGACGATCTCCGTCGCAGCATGACCGAAGCGGCGATGGCGACGCTGTATCTGACGGGCAATCACTTCGGAACGTTCGATTTCGAACCGAAGCCGGAGAAGAGCGGCGTTTCGTCGCTGTTGAAGCCGGTCAATGCGCCCGTGGTCGAAAGCCGTCCGCGAATTGATCCGCGCGAATTGAACACGGCGCTTTCCGCCGGCGGCAATTGGCTCCGCAATACGAAAGACGGGTACAACACGATGTTCCCGTACTATCACCTCTACACGATCGAGCGGATGCAGTCGTTCCGTTCGGCGGCGCTCAAGACGTTCGAGGCGGATGCTTGGTACGACTCCGGCGTGCGTTACCTGTTTGATAAGCAGGCGGCCGACGGCGGTTGGGACGGTTCCGAAGGGCGCGTGGCCGGAACGTCGTTCGCCATCTTGTTTCTGATTCGTTCCACGCGTGCCACGCTCGAGCGAGCCTTGCCGCTCGGGCCCGGCACGTTGGTCGGCGGACGCGGCTTGCCGACGACACGCCCGCGTCGCGCGATGGATGCGACTCCCGGCGTCGAATCGGCGCAGAAGATCGACGACGTGATTCGTCGCTTGGACGATCCCAACTTCGTTTCGTCGCTCAACGGATTGCAGGACCTGCAACCGATCAAAGACACTCCGGCTCCGTCGGAATTGACGAAGCGACTGCTCGAGTTGGCCCAAGGTGATTCTCCCGAGGCGAAAGGGGCGGCGCTGCGGGCTTTAGGAAAGTCTCGCGATGTGGCGACGGCCCCGATTCTGATCGAGGCGCTGCTCGATCCGAGCCCGACGGTTCATCAAGCGGCCGTCGACGGGCTGCGATTTATGACTCGCGATACCGACAACTACGGCAAGCTGTTGGCGGCCGACCCGGTCGTGCGGTCGGTGGAAGCGGAAAAGTGGCGACAGTGGTATCGCAAGATTCGCCCTGTAGGCCCGTAACGCGATTCGCCGAGACCACAAAAGCATCACCGGGCGAGATAAGCCCCCGTCGAATCCCTTGGGTTGCAAGCCGGCGGGCCGCCGTTGACCAATCATCGGCCGGTTGCTACAAAAAGGGCTTCCCTTTTGGGCAAATTCACTAAGCAGAGCAGGCCGAGGAGTTCACCGTGGGCGGCATTTCGGATCGCAAGCAGGAAATCAAGCGTCGCCGTCATCGCAAGAAGAAGCTTGCCATCTTCAAGCGCAAGCTGAAGAAGGCGAGCGGCTCCGATAAGCTGGTCATCGTCGAGAAGATCCGCAACATGACGTCGGGCGCCGAAGTGATCATCGCCAACCTCGGTCTCGACGGCGACAGCCCGAAGAAGCGCGAGTTCGCGTCGGCCTCTCGATCCGGTTCGCGCGGCGAGCGTGCTTGATCTACGATCGAGTCCGCCGCACGGCATCAGCCCATCCACGGCGCAGCGTTTCTCGCTGCGCCGTTTCCATGCGCGGTTCGAAACGGCGCTGCGCCTGCCAACGGTTGCGCACGTCGTCGAAACTCTCCCAATAGCCCACGGCCAAGCCGGCGAGATAGGCCGCGCCGAGCGCGGTCGTCTCGGTCGTAGTCGGTCGGACCAGCGGCACGTCGAGCAGGTCGGCTTGAAACTGCATCAGGCCGTTGTTGACGGACGCGCCGCCGTCGACCTTCAGCTGTTTGAGCGGTGCGGCCGCGTCGTGCTGCATGGCGGTCGCCAGATCGAGCGTTTGATACGCCATGGATTCGACGGCCGCTCGGGCCAAGTGGCCGGCCGTGGTGCCGCGCGTCAGTCCGTAAACCGCCCCGCGGGCATGCGGGTCCCAGTACGGCGCGCCGAGGCCCGTGAAGGCCGGCACGAAATACACGCCGCCGCTATCCGGCACGGTCTCGCACAACGGTTCGATATCGGCCGATTGCTTGACGAGCCCCAGCCCGTCGCGAAGCCATTGTACGACCGCGCCGGCGATGAACACGGAGCCTTCGAGGCAGTACGTCGTTTGCCCGCCGATCGTCCAACCGACGGTCGTCAGCAGGTTGTTCTTCGACGCCACGGGCCGCTTGCCGACGTTGTAAAGCATGAAGCAGCCGGTGCCATAAGTGTTCTTGGCGTCGCCGACGTCGAAGCAAGCCTGGCCGAACGTGGCCGCTTGTTGATCGCCCGCGATTCCGGCAATGGGGATCGCCGCGCCGAAGTGCGCCGGATCGGTCTCGCCGTAAGTTTCGCTGGAGGAGCGTACTTCAGGGAGCATGGCCCGCGGAACGTCGAGGAGCTTGAGGAGTTCGTCGTCCCAGGCGAGCGTGTGAATGTTGAAGAGCAGCGTCCGGCTCGCGTTGCTCGTGTCGGTCACATGCACGCGTCCGCCGGTGAGCCGCCACGTGAGGTAAGTGTCGACCGTGCCGAAGAGAATCTCGCCGCGCTCGGCCTTGGCTCGCAAACCGGGGATCGTGTCGAGCAGGTGGCGGATTTTCGTGCCCGAGAAATAAGCGTCGACGACGAGGCCCGTGCGCTCGCGGAAGGTCGGCTCCAGGCCGTCGGCTTTGAGCCGATCGCAGATCGGCGGCGCTGACGCGGCTTTGCCAAACCACGGCGTTGGCCACGGGGCGGCCGGTCGCGCGTTCCCAGAGCAGCGTCGTTTCTCGCTGGTTCGTGATGCCGACGGCGGCGATTTGCGAAGCGTCGACTTTGGCTTTCTTCAGCGCGTCGCGAGCGGTCTGCAGTTGCGACGACCAGATGGCCTCGGGATCGTGTTCGACCAAGCCCGGCGCGGGGAGGATTTGCGGAAACTCCTGCTGGGCGACGGCGACGACCAGCCCGGCTTTGTCGAAGACGATCGCTCGGCTGGAGGTGGTGCCTTGGTCGAGAGCCAAAACGTAGTGCGCGGCGGGCATGCGAGGCCTCAAAAGTCGAGCGATGCGGGGCAATGCGAACAACGATCGAGATGCGGCGGTCGCTACTCGGCGTACGGCGTCGTCAGCCGGTGCTGCGGGTTCGCTTCCAGATAGCGAGCGACGCGATCGTCCAGCGTGATCGACTTCCGTACGAATTCGACGGCAGCCCGCAGTTGATCGTCGGGCTCGGCGCAACTGAATCGCAGGAAGCCGCCGCCGGCCGGTCCGAAGCATTCGCCGCCGAGGCAAGCCACGCCGTGGGCGTCGTCGGCCCCTTCGAGCAGGTACAACGCCAGGCCGTGGGAAGTGATCTTCAAGCGGTTGCAGACCTTGGCGACGTTGGGAAACGCGTAGAACGTGCTCTTTGGTTCCAGGCAGTGGAAGCCGTCGATCGTGTTGAGACCTGCGATGAGCGTTTGCACCTTGCCGCGGAAGGCGCCCATCTGCTCGGTGCGGGCCGCGTGATCTTTCGTCAGGGCCGCAGCCGCGGCGAGTTGTGCGATGGGCGAGACGCAGGAGAGCGACGTGTTGAGCAATCGCCCCATTTGATCAATGACCGGCTTTGCGCTGACGGCGAACCCGATGCGCCAGCCGCTCATGCTGTACGACTTGCTGAAGGTGTACGCCGCGACGCACTGCTCCAGCATACCGGGCTGGGCGAGAATGGAATGATGCCGGCCCTGCCAAACCATCTGATCGTAAGGCTCGTCGCTCAGCACGGCGACGTCGCGGCCGCGGATCAGGTCGGCGATGGCCGCGAGGTCACTCTCGTCGGCGATGCCCCCCGTCGGGTTGTGCGGCGTATTGAGAAAGATCGCCTTCGGACGCGGCGCCGTCTTTAAGAAGCGTTCCACTTCCGACGGTTCCGGTCGAAACGCATTCGACTGCTTCAGGTCGCTCGTCCAGATGCGCCCGCCGCGGCGTTGGATGTTCGGAATGTACGTCGGAAAGTACGGCGAGAAGATGAGGACGTCGTCCCCCGGATCGACGAACGCTTCGCAGAACACGAGTTCGAAAATCTTCGCGCCGGGGCCGACGACGACGTTTTCCGGTTTGGCATCAATGCCGTGTTCGCGGCGAACGTATTCGGCTCCCGCGGCTCGCATCTCGGGCAAGCCGAGCGACGGAGCGTAGTGCGATTGGTCGCCGGTGATGGCGTCGTGCCCGGCTTGCTTCGCCGCGGGGGTCGAAGGAAACGGGCTGTCGCCGATTTCCAGTTCGATCACTTTCTTGCCGGCGGCCTTCAAACGCTTGGCGATGGCCAAGACGGCAAACGCCGTTTCATCGCGTACGCCGGCGGCGAACTGACTGAACGTGACGGGCATGGTTGGTTCTGCGTGCAATGAGTAGTGCGAAGTGCGATTAGTCGCTTTGCTTCAGGGCATTCGTGGCAATCCCCAGACAAATTGCGGCGGGAATTATCGACATACCCACGGCGTTCACCCACTCGACCGGCGACATTTCGCGTATCTTGCCGTTGCGCCGATACAGCCCGATTCGAGGGGCAACCTTCCGCCAGATTGGATACCAAGCGGCAGTCGACATCAAGAAGATGGCGAGCACAAGAGACCCGTAGCCGACAACCAACCGGGGCGACATCGGGAGTGCTCCGGTTAGTAAGTCGCTTTACTTCATCGCAATGGCCCGTTGCAGCGGGCGGATCACGTTGTCGATCACGTAGGCATCGACGACGTCGCGGCACATCGTCGCCAGCTTGTCCATCGTGTCTACGTAGTTGCGGTCGGGGCCGAGGCTGCCGTATTGCCGAGCCGTTACGTAGACGCTCAGTTGCTCTTCGGGAAACTCGCCGGTGCGAGCCTGATAGGCGGTCGTCCGGTTTTCAATGCTGAGCCGGCATTGCGTCCGGCAGTCTTCGTCGATGGCCAGCGTGATTGTCGGCTCGTAGTTGATGACGCTCGAGCCGGGCAACTCCAGCAGCTTCTCCATAGCCGGGCTCACGCCGAGGGCGTCTGCCACGAGTTGGTTGTGGTTGCCGCGGTAGGTGAAGTCGAACCCGAATAGTACGTCGAGCGCTTCGCAGTCGAGCGGACTGACCGAAAGCATGTACGGCGCGAGTTCCAGCGCCAGGCGATGTTGCTCCAGCGCGGTTTCGACGCTGGTCGTGTTCACGTAGCCGGAGCAAACGCGGCGGTGTTCAATCGTCGCCCAGCGGTAGCTTCCTTTGTCTTTGTCTTCTTCGAGGACGAAATCTTGCTTTTCGCCGCGGCTGTAGAAGTTCCGCATCGTGGGATACTTCTTTTGGATTCGCTCGAAGTAGTGCAGCACCGTTTCCCGGCTGTGGGGAAGCTCCATCTCCGTGCTGAGGTTCATGTTGACGTAGAAATCGTCGCACATGGACCCGTAAGCTTCCATCGTCTCGCCCCTTCGCCGGTCGGTTCAATCAGTCGATGCAAAAATGAACTCGCCGACCTCGAAGAATCGACCGCAAACCGTGTTGCGGCGGCTCGTTGAGTTCGGCGTTTCCCCAAGTATAGAATGCCTTGAACTTGGCTGTAAAGCGGCGGCGGAGGTCGGCGACGACCTGCGTTGAATTCCAAGAAATTCCCAGTTGAGCGAGTGTCTTCCATGGCCAAACGCGCGGTGAAGCGGCGGCCGGTCGTCGAGCGTCAATATCGTGAGCCGTTGCGCTACACGCTCTTCCCGAGCGAGCTGGGCTGGATGGGATTGCTCGGCGTCGGCGCGACGGTCCATCGTCTCACGTTCGGACAGAAATCCATGACCGCGGCTCGCGCTGCGCTCGGGCCGGAATCACGCGCCGCCATGCGCGACAATCTCTGGTTCGACGACCTCGTCGAGCGGCTGCAAGCCTATGCACGCGGTGCACGCGACAGCTTTCTGGACGTCACCGTGGCGACCGACCATTTCACGCCGTTTCAGCGGCTCGTCGTCGAAGAATGCCGACATATTCCTCCCGGCACGGCGCTCACCTACGGCGATCTGGCGAAGCTCGTCGGGCGCGACCGCGCAGCCCGCGCCGTGGGCAACGTCATGCGCAACAATCGCGTGCCGCTCATCGTGCCGTGCCATCGCGTGGTCGGCACCGGCGGCAAGCTGCACGGCTACTCGGCGCTCGGCGGCCTCAAGACCAAACGCAAGCTGCTGGAAATCGAACTCAACGCCTGGGTGTGGGAAGGCGTATCGCGCGTCACCGAGCAAGTGTGAGGGTTGCGCGAAGCGGGCGTTCGCCGTCGGCACGATGCGATTGTCGAGACTGCAGCTAGGTGAATTCAGTCACCTTATGCCGGCGGCAAATCGGCACTTTCCCGCATCTTTTCACATTCCACAAAATGCTCTGGCCAGAAGCCGGGCGTCGGGCGACAATAGACGTACCCGCCTGAAATCCCTCCTCGCCCGCATTCCTTCCGCACGCCCTTCTTGAGCTTAGGCGCAAACCGTGACGCCGGCCGTTTCGCACGATAACGATTGGCAGAGTTGGATCCTCGAACGTCGGACCGTCGACGGTGCGATCCTCGTGCGCGTTCCTGCCGTGCGCCCCGATTCCGGCGGCAAGCCGTTGCCGGACGCGGTCTTCTCGTTCCGCGACGGCGATCCGCAATACAGCCTTTGGGCTGATCGCTTCGCACAGCGCAATCCGGCCGCCGGCGGTTGACGCCTTGAGGCGGAGTCGCGCGTTGAGGCTCGGCCGCGCATTGTGCGAGCCCGCGAACTTGTGTTTGCCGCGCCCCGGTTTCGCTCGGCCGTCGCTTATAATGCCGGCATGTTGCTTGAGGCCGAGATTCCCGTCGAAGGTATGACCTGCGGGAACTGCGCTGCGCCACGTGGCGGACGAGCTGCGGAAGGTTCCCGGCGTCGTCTCGGCGGATGTGAATCACGAGCGCAAAACGGCGGTCGTTTCCTACGATCCGGCGGCGGCCGATCGGCGGCAACTTCACGAAGCCGTCGCTCGAGCCGGCTATCGAGTGCCCGAGACGCCGGTCTCCGGCGGCACCACGATCGACCAACCGGCGCGCGGCGTAGCGGTTCAAATCGCTCCGCCTTCTTCGCAGGTCGCGAATGTCGAACCGTCGCCGCGCGTGGAAGCCGTGCCGAACGTAGAAGGCCCGCCGGCTCACGATCGTCCTTCTTCGACGACTCCGCTCCGAACGACCTTCACCATTGAAGGGATGCACTGCGCCAGTTGCGTCGGCCGTGTGGAAGCGGCGATCCGTTCCGTGCCCGGCGCCGTGGATGCCGACGTGAATCTCGCTTGGAACGAAGGCTGGGTTTCTTACGATCCGCGTCGCGCCGCCGCTGCGCAGTTTGAAGCCGCCGTGCAAGCGGCCGGCTACACGGCTCACGCCGTCGCAGACAACGCCGGCGCAGACGAATTCTCCCGCCCTCTCGATCGCGAAGTGTCGCTCTGGCGAACGCGGCTGTTGGTCGGCGTCTCGCTTTTGGCCATCCACGTCGCGAGCCACTTCGCCGGCCATTCGTCCGAAGTCTATCGATTTCTCAACCTGCTGACGGCCGCCGGCATTCAAACGGTTCTCGGCGCGCCGTTCGTCGTCGGTGCGCTGCGGCAAGCCCGGCGCTTCACCGCCGATATGGATACGCTCGTCGGGCTTGGCAGCAGCACGGCCTTCGTCGCCGGCGTCGCAGATTGGTTCGGACATCACGAGTCGATGTACCTGATGGACGGGGCGCTGATTCTCGTATTCATTACGCTCGGCAAATGGCTCGAAGCCCGCGCTCGTCGTCACACGAGCTTGGCCGTGCGGAAACTGCTCGAACTCGCGCCGCCGCAAGCCGTGGTACTTTTCGGCGAACGCACCCGCACGATGCCGGTCGGCGAAGTCGAAGTGGGTATGTCGATCCTCGTGCGCCCGGAGCGCGCATTCCGCTCGATGCGCTCGTGCTCTCCGGCACGAGCGCCGTCGATCAGGCTTGGCTGACCGGCGAATCGCTCCCCGTCGAAAAACACGCCGGCGACGAGATTCACGCCGGCACGCTTAACGGCGACGGCTCGCTGACGGCCCGCGTCACGCGCAAGGCCGGCAATACGACTCTGGCCCGCACCATCGAACTCGTCCGCCGCGCAGGAATCGAAGCCGCAGATTCAGCGTTATGCCGATCGCGTCGTGGCCGTGTTCGTGCCGATCGTCTTGGCCGTGGCCTTTGCGGCGCTCGGCATTTGGCTGCTGCTCGGCGATGCGCGCGACGGCTCTCGGCCTTCACCGCCGTGTTGGTCGTCGCTTGCCCTTGTGCGATCGGGCTGGCGACGCCGACGGCCGTCATCGTCGCGTCCGGCGCGGCGCGGAAAGCGGCCTGCTCTTCAAAGACGCCGCCGCCATGGAAGCCGCGGCCGCGGTGCAAACCGTGGTGTTTGACAAGACCGGCACGCTCACGGAAGGCAAACCGCGCGTGGTGGAGATCGTCACGATGCCCGGCGTTGATGCGGGCACGCTCCTGCGCTACGCCGCGGCGGCTCAGCAGCTCAGCGCTCATCCGCTCGCTCGTTGCGTGACGCAAGCCGCCGAAGCGCGCGGCGTCAGTTATCAACCGGCCGACCGACTCACGACGGTCGCCGGCCGCGGCATCGTCGCCGAAGACGCACACGGCGTCACGCTCGTAGGCAACGAGAAGCTGTTTGACGAGCGCACCATCGACGTCGGCCCGCTGCGCGAAACGCTCGATGCGGCCCGTCGTTCGGGCGGCACGCCCCTATTGGCCGCGCGCGACGGCCGGCTGTTGGGCTTTCTCACCGTGGCCGACGCCGTCTCGCCCGTAGCCCGCGAAGCCGTGCGCCGGTTTCACGAACTCGGCATGCGCACGTTGCTCGTCTCCGGTGATCATCGCACGACGGCCGAAGCCGCGGCCGCAGCCGTCGGCATCGACGAGACCGTGGCCGAAGTTTTGCCGGCCGACAAGCAGGCGATCGTCGAACGCTTGCGGCGTGAAGGAACGCGCGTCGCGATGATCGGCGACGGCATCAATGACGCTCCGGCACTGGCGGCCGCCGACGTCGGAATTGCCGTCGGGCACGGGGCGGACGTCGCCTTGGAAGCGGCCGATATCGTGCTCAACAATCAGGACTTGCGAACGTCGGCCCGTGCGGTTCAATTGGCCCGCTTGACGATGCGCGTGATTCGCCAGAATCTCGGTTGGGCGTTGGGCTACAACGTGCTGCTGATTCCGGCCGCCGCCGGGGCGTTCGCTCCGTGGCTCGGCTCGGCGTGGCGATTGCCGCCGTCGTTGGCCGCCGCCGCCATGGCGCTCAGCAGCGTCTCGGTCGTCGCGAACAGCTTGTCGCTCCGCATCCGCCGCCTCGACTAATCGCCCCGATCATCTCCCCTCGCCCCTTGCGGGAGAGGGGCCGGGGGTGAGGGGGATGGCCTGCTTTCGATAATGACTTCCTGACTAAATGAAGTTCGCCCTCCTCAACGCCGATGCCGACACGGTCCGCTACGTGGCCGCGCTCCTGGCCGGCGGCCACGAGCTGACGCTGATCGACGCAGCGCCGCAGGCCGCCTCGTTGGCCGCGGCGGCCGACCTCGACGTGCGACGCATCACGGCCTGGGAAGAAGCGTTGGCCTGCGGGGCAAATTTCGTCGTCGTCGGTACGGAGGCTCCCGAAGCCGTACGGCTGGAGCAGCTTCAGCGATTGGCTCAAGAAGGAATGCCGACGCTGTTTCTACATCCGCAATCGGCCTCCACGCTCGCCTATCTCGAACTTGACATGCATCGCCAGGCGTCGAACACGGCGCTGGTGCCGCTGGAGTCGACGCGGCATCGCGTAGAAATTGGTCAACTCGCCGAACTCGGCCGCTGCGACGAAGTGATCGTCGAACATCGTCTGCCGCAGTCGACGAAAGCCGAAACGCTCGCACGGTTCATTCGCGACATCGGCGCCGTCCGTAGGCTCACCGGGCCGTGCGAAAAGGTATCGGCCATGGGAACGCTCGGCGACGACACGACGCCGGCCCAACTCGGCGTGCAAATCTCGACGACCTCCGGGGCGCTGATTCGCTGGACCGTCGGGGCGACGCGCGATGCGGAAACCGCGACCTGGCGCGTCTTGTGCAACGGCGCGGTCGGCGAAACGGTCGTCGACGCCGACGGCTCGCGGCGTTTCACGCTCACGCGCAACGGCCAAGCCGAAACGGCGACGATCTCACCGGCCGACGACGTGCAAGCGGCGACCGTCGCGGCGGCCGCCGCGGTCCAAGATACGAACAACCTGCTGTGGCGCGAGGCTTTGGCCGACCTCGAACTGGTCGAAGCCCTGGAACGTAGTTTGCGCAAAGGCCGCACCGTCGAGCTCTTTCACGAAGAAGCCAGCGAAGAAGGAACCTTCCACGGCGTGATGGCCGCCGGCGGCTGCTTGCTGCTGATGGTCGCCATCGGGCTATCGATCGCCGTGACGATCATCGGCCGGTTCAAGTTCGCGGTGGCGGACATTTGGCCCAAAGCCTTGCTTGCCGTGCTCGGGCTCTTTCTCTTGATGCAGCTCTTGAAGTTTGTCTTCCCGCCGCGCGGCCCGGCCGATCGCTAGGCCTGCATTCCGCCGGCCCCGGTCGCACGACGTCGCCGTCGTCAGTTCGGAACCGGCGCCAGCACGATCATGCTCCAAGAGTTGAGCAGAGCGTGTACGATCACTCCCGGCCAAATGCTCTGGGTCTGTCGGTAGAGATAGCCCAGCCCGAGCGCGAGAAAGAAGATCGGGACGAAGTCGGGCCCCGATTGCCAGTGCATGAGCGAGAACACGGCCGAACTCAGGATGATCGGCAGATAGACCTCGGAGTCGCGAATCGTCGCCGCAGCGACGGCCGTTTCCTCCGTCGTTTCGGGGGCGGTTCGACGTCGACGTTCCGCGAGCAGGCGGGCCAGCCAACCTTGCAGTACGCCGCGGAAGACGAACTCTTCGACCAGCGGCGCCGTGCCGACCGCCACGGCCGCACACCACCACCAAATCATGGAGTCGTGCGACTGGCGATACGCGATAATGATCGGATGCTGCGACTCCATCCAGACGAAGTTCAGCAATCCTTGGAGAGCGATCACCGGCGGGAAGAGCACGGCGAACGCGGCCGCTCCGATTCGCAGCCAGCAGCTTTGCATCGCCGCCGACCAAACCGAAGTCCGCCGGGCATGCGCCGGACGTGTAGTGCAACACGCCGTAAACGGCCGCCATGCCGAGATAGTTGGCGACGACTTGCGCTTGTAGCAACGCGATGGAGCGCACCGGATCATGCAGCAGTTGGGCCGTCGTCGTGTCGGCGGAGATCGGCGTCGCGCCGGCCGCCAAGGCCAAGGCTTCGCTGATCAACACGCCGAGAAATTGCACGGTCAGCACGTACACGATCAAGGTGAAGAGCCCCAAGGCTCCGTCCCAAGGAACGGCGCTTCTCCGGCGTCGGTTCGACGAGCGGCAGTCCTGCGCAGCGGCGCTTCGCGACGATTTGGAAGCCGATCACGGCCAGCACCACCGGCACGGCGATCAACGGCACGTTGATCCAACCGCCGGTCGCTTGTGAGAAGAGAGCCAAGCTCATGCCGTGCGAGCCGTTACTGTTGGAATAGCCGCACGGCTCGTTGGATGTACGTGACGCCGGAATACACGGTCATCGCCACGGCGGCCCAGGCGGTGAGCACCAGCGGTTGCCAGAGCCATTCCGGTCGCCACGCCAGATAGAAGAGGCTCATTCCGGCGGCCACGCACTGCAGCACCATCTTGATCTTGCCGGACATCTCCGCGGAGAAATCTTTGCCGCGTTGTTCCAAGAAGCTGCGGAGCCCGGTGACGAGCATTTCGCGCCCATCACTACGACCGCCATCCACGGCGTGATGCCGCTGGCGGGAATCGCGGCCAAGTAAATGAAGGTGCCGCAGATGATGAGCTTATCGGCGAACGGATCGAGAATCCGGCCGAGCTGCGTGACCAATCCCCAGCGACGTGCAAAGTACCCGTCGAGCCAATCTGTGGAAGCGGCGACGACGAACAGCACGAAGCCGAGGGCGTACCAGCCGAAGCTCATGGCGACGAACAGCACGATGGACAACCCCAGACGTGCCGCCGTGAGTTGGTTGGGCAACGTCCAAACCCGCGGCTTGCTCGGGCTGTCGAGGGTGTCGGAGGTCATGCTGCTTGCTCGTTTCGAACCGTTGCGGCGCTGCGACTACCGCGGTTTGCCGGCGGCCGCACCGATCAGATCGTAACCTCGCGCGGCGACGATCTCGGTCGGCACGAATTGGCCGACCTTCAATTTCTTCCCGGTCACGTACACCACGCCGTCGACGTCGGGGGCGTCCGCATAGGTGCGGCCGATCCAAACGTCGCGCTCTCCTTCGACCGGCATGTCGAGCAATACGTCGAGCTTGCGGCCGATGAGCGATTCATTATACGCCCAAGCCACCTCTTGTTGTGCGGCCATCACCCGTTCGCGACGCGCTTCTTTGACTTCGTCGTCAATGTGGTCCGGCAATTTGGCACTCGGCGTGTCTCCTTCGTACGAATACGTAAACACGCCGACATGTTGGAACCGGTGCTTCTGCACAAACTGGACCATTTCATCGACGTGCTCTTCCGTCTCGCCGGGGAAGCCGGTGATGAAGGTCGACCGCATGACCAAATTGGGCATCGCGCCGCGGAGCTTTTCGAGCAATTCTTCGGTGGCGGCCCGATTCACGCGACGTTGCATCCGGCGGAGCATGGTGTCGTTCACGTGCTGCAGCGGCATGTCGATGTACGGCACGATCCGCTTGGCCGCGGCCAGCGTCTTGATCAAAGCGTCGTCGATGTACATCGGGTAGAAGTACATCAGGCGAATCCAGTCGAGCCCTTCGACCTGATCGAGTTGTTCGAGCAATTGAGCCAGCCGGGGCTCGCCGAACAGGTCCATGCCGTAGTAGGTCGTGTCCTGAGCGACGATGATCAATTCTCGTACGCCGTCGGCCGCCAGCTCTTTGGCTTCACGAATGATTTCGTCCATCGGCTTGGAGACGTGCTTGCCGCGCATCTTCGGAATCGCGCAGAACGTACAGAGCCGGTCGCAGCCTTCGCTAATTTTCAGGTAGGCGAAGTGCCGCGGGGTGATCCGCAGCCGTTGACGATCGACGAGCGGCACGGCCGAAGCCGGTTCGAATACGGTGCGCTGTTCGTGCAAGCCGCCGACGAGTCGATCGGCCACCTTCGTCACTTGCTCGCGGCCGAACACGCCGACCAGATGATCGATTTCCGGGCACGTTTCCAGCAGCTTTTCCTTCTCGCGTTCCGCCAGACAGCCGGAGACGATCACGCCCTTCAGGTCACCGTTTCTTTTTAGATCGAGCATTTCGTGAATCGTGGCAAACGATTCGTCGCGGGCTCGCTCGATAAACCCGCAAGTGTTGACGACGACGAAATCGGCCCCCTGCGGCTCGCGTACGAGTTGGTAGCCGTCGAGCTGCAAGAGCCCGAGCATGCGCTCGCTATCGACGAGGTTTTTCGGACAGCCGAGGCTGACGAAGGCATACGTGCCTTTGTTTTCCTGCGTCGGGCGGGGCTGCGGCGATTCGATCTGGATCGACACGAGAAGTCTCAAATCGGGGCACGGAGGACAAACATTGCATGTTACCGGGCGGGCGCAGATTTGGCCATTGGCCGGCGAGCGGCATTTGTTAACGGAAACCCGCTTCGCGGAACGACTTGAGGCTACGACGAGCGATTTCAGGTAAGACGTGCTGGCAGCGAATGTGTACGCATGTATACTTCTGCCATGTTGCAGGCTTTTGAGGCCAGGGCAGGGGAGCGGAGATGGAAGCCGAGGGGCTCGATCGGTTCGTCGGGCGTTTGCTGGTTCGTCTGCAGATCGAAGGCCCGGCGGTGGACGCCGTCGCGGTCGCGAAGCGATTGGGAATCGTCGTGGCGACGGATCGCGGCATGACCGGCCGTGCGCGACGCTGCCTGCTCAGCGTGGGAGCAGGGCGTTCGCAGGCGGCGATTTACGTGTGCCCGGAAGAGCGACCCGAGCGGCGGCAATGGTCGATTGCGCACGAATTGGGGGAGCATCTGGCCGCGGAGATTTTCGCGGAGTCGGGACTTGGCAAGCAGGACGCGACCTCGGAGCGTCGCGAGCAATCTGCCAATGACTTTGCCTCGGCGTTGCTGCTGCCGCGGTCGCGCTTCGTGCGGCAGGGGGAGACGGACGATTGGGATCTGCCGACGCTGAAGCAAGTGTTCTGGTCTGCGAGTCACGCACTCATCGCCCGGCGGATTGCGGCCGTGTTGCCCGGTTCGCAGGTCACGATCGTGGACGACGGCCGCGTTACGACGCGCTTATCGAATGCGAATTGCCGTTCGCCGCTGCAACCTGGCGAGTGCGCGATGCTGAAGCGTTGCGCAAAGTCCGGCGCGGTTCAAGAGCGCCGCTTCGCGAACGTTCGGCTCCGTTGTTGGCCGATTCATGAGGCCGCGCGGCGGCGCGAGATTCTGTTGACTCAAGCGACCGGCTCAGAATTCTGAGCGGCTCGGAGCGGTTTAGACGCCGAAGAATCGCGTGTATTCGAGCCATCGCAACAGGGCGACGGCTGCCAGCGAAGCGAGCCCCGTGAAGCAGGCTCGGTATTCATGATTCTTCAGCCACTGCGTAAGCGACCACTCGCCGCGCACGAAGCGAAACGGCATATATGGCGCTAGGCACGGCGTGGAGTCGCGAAACGCCGGCCAAGCGGCGGCGTACTTCACTCGCAACAGGCGTTCTTCGCGAATGATCGTGTTGCCGTAAACGATCGCCAATAACAAGATCACCGGTCCGTAGTGCCAAGGGCTGCAGGTCAGTTGGCAAAAGCCGAGCATCATCAGCGCCGAACCAAAATAGAGCGGATGCCGACAGAGCGAATACGGCCCGAGCGTCGCCAACGCGCGGCCCTTGCGTAACGTGCCGGCCGCCCAACCGCGCCACGCGATGCCGACGACCACCAGCACTGCGCCGAGTGCGGGATGGGCCAGCCATTCCGCAACCAAGGCCGGCTGCAAACGCCCGTCTAGCAATTCGAACACCATCAAGATGGTGAAGATCGCAACCGAAAGCGGCACGCGAAAGTCGGCCAGAAATTGGCTGAGCAACTCGCGACGCGGCGTGAGCGTGTTGGCGGAAGTCATGTACGTCTTAGGTGCCTTAAAGATTTGCAAGGTTGCAGGGCGGCGAACGATAGAAGGATCTGTCGGCCGCGTCAATGCCGGCGTTTCATGAATGCGCGGGCGTTGCTTTGTCGAGCAGCAGTTGCGCTACGACGGACTTCAGCAACTCGACGTCGCACGGAAGCGACAGCACCTCGGCGACGCCCCACCTTCGCCATTGCTCAACTTGGTGCGGGCGTGGGAAGTGACTCAGGGCCAAAATTGGCTCATTTGAGCGGTTTTTCGCGATTTGAAGGTACTCACACCGTGTAGCTAAGGAATCCGCGGACGGAGCCCATAGGACGACGTCGGCGGGAGTTTCTTGCGTGCTCAACGCCGATCCCGTGTCCATAACGCAGACCTGCGCCGCTCCCCAGGTTCGGCAAAGATCGCCGAGCCACTGCCCGGTTTGTGAATGGCGCGAGTGAATGCTGATCGCCGCGCTTGCAAAGGTTCCGGAATGCGCCGGAGGGATTGCCGTGGCGCGCTCGAGGGCCGTCGGCAGCGTCGCTCGTTCATCTTCCGTAAGAGTTTCGCCGTGTCCCCAACTCGGCAGGCCGCCGGCTTTGAGGAGCCGAAGCTGCTGCGCGAGTTGCGAGGCCGCCTGAGTCCAAGGAATCCGCAATGCCGAACTGTGCGGCTTGCCGGTCCGTTGCTGACCTTCGAGCCAATTGGCGACGATGACCACCACTGGCGTGACCGGAAAGCGGCGGCGAAGTGCCGGCAAAGTTGCGTCGTCGTATTCGCCGGGTACGCTCTCGGCAAGGCAGATCGCGACGACGTCCGTCGCTTCATCGTCCGCGGTGACCGCGGCGGCGTTGATACGCGAAAGCACGCAGATCTCACTGCTCGCAGCGGCATAGGCCTCGGCGAACTCGGGCGACCGAGAGTCGCCGATCCAGAGCAGCGCCGCCTCACGAAAGCCTGTGGCGGCGTCCTGCGTCAGGGGGTTAGGAGCATCAAGCATGCCCGGTGTCGTATCGCAACCTGCCGGTCGTGTAAAGTCGGTGGTGCGGTCCTAGTGAAACCCGCCTAAGTCGGTCTTGACCCAATTTGCGGGAATCGCCACACTCCCGCCCAATTCTTTTGCAGCCCGCCAAGACGGTGCGGCTCGGCGAAAGAGGGGCCCTGCGAAACTGTTCGACGGATCGAGCGGTTTCTCCTCGGGCATAGGAGGCCTGACGCCATGGACGGCGTTCGTCGACAACGTGCCGCGGTCAGTCTTCGGGCTTTGCTGCCTGAAGCGGAGATCGTCGGCGCGGACGACATCGTCGTTCAGCACTGCAGCAGCGACTCGCGTGCTTGCCGCGACGGCGATCTGTTTGCCGCCTTCGCCGGTCGCCGAACCGACGGCCATGCGTATGTGCCCGATGCCGTAAGTATGGGTGCTGCGAGCATTTTAGCTTCGCGACCGCTCCCCGGCTGCAAAGTGCCGGTTTGTTACGTGCCCGAAACTCGCGATGCCTACGGCCGAATTTGCCAAGCATTAGCAGGGCAGCCGGCTCGACAATTGAAAACCATCGGCGTCGTCGGTGCCTTCGGCAAGACGACGACCGGGTATCTCGCCGCCTCCTCGCTCTCGGCCGGCGGCTACTCGCCCGGGCTGTTGACGTCGCTCGGCTATTGCGATGGACGCGAGATTTCTGATGCTCGCTGGACGACGCCCCCTGCTCATGTCGCCGCGGCTTGGCTCGCGCGCATGGTTGAAAACAATCGCACTCATGCCGTTCTGGAAATTTCGGGCCGCGGGTTGCGCGACCATCGTCTGGCGGGCGTCGAACTCGATTGCCTTTGCGTCACGAATCTGCCGGAAGTCGGCCATGATGACCGCGACGGCGGTTCGTGCGGCACGGGTAAGTTTCGCCTGCTCGAACAATTGGCTCCGGAAGGGGTGCTCGTCGTCAATGCCGACGATCCCGCTACGCTCGAATTGGCCGATCGGCATAGTGGCCCGGTGATCACGGTCGGTATCGACCAGCCCGCGGAAATCTCTGCGACGATCGTCGAGCGGCATCGCTCGGAGCAAACTCTCCTGCTCTCCTTCGGCCGTGAAGTGATTCCGCTGCGAACCACGTTGCTTGGTCGACACAACGTTCACAACTGTTTGTTGGCTGCGGCTGTCGGGTCGGTCTACGGCCTCGCACCAGCGGCGATTGTTCGCGGGCTCAAAGAAGTGCGAGAGCTGCCCGGCCGATTGGAACGCGTCGAGTGCGGGCAGTCGTTCGGCGTGTTTGTCGACGAAGGGCGTTCGCCGCGCTCGTTGGCGGCGTGCTTGGAAACGCTCCGCGCGACAACCTCAAGCCGGCTGATTTGCGTTATCAGCGCCTCGCCCCAGTACGACCGTGCTCGTCGGACTCGGTTGGCGCATTGCGTTCGCGATTGGTGCGACGCGGCCGTCGTCACGTCGTCGCCGTCGGAAGTTGACTCAGATTCATTGCATGATTTGGCCGCGGGCATTCAGGGCCTTGGCGGCCGCTGTGACGTTATCGCAGATCGGTCGGAGGCGGTGCGTCGTGCACTGCAGGCGGCTCGTCCAGGCGATTGCGTGCTCATCGCCGGGCACGGTTGTCGCGAGTATCGGCTCGAAGATCGCGAGCAGGACTATTGGGACGATCGCCAAGTGGTGCGCCAGGTCTTGTATTCGCTGCAACATACGGAAACGGAACCGGCCTCGCGCCGCGCTGCCTAGCAGAAATCGGGAGACCAGTCGGTATCGCCGCCCGTGCGGCACACAAAACACTTGGTGAGGCTCGTTGTCAGGCGGTCATGGTTTGCGGGAATCAGGCCGTCGCCCTCCCTCCTGGGTTTGGAGCTTATGCCTGTCGTTGCGATCTCTGGGTCGGTCGCAGCGGCAGGTGCTTCGCAACGAGTCTCACATACTGCCCGTCGGGGTGATCGCAAGATCGCCCCGACGGCAGGGAACACGCCGGCCCGACGTCGCCAAGTTCGCGACGTCGGGCCGTATCCGTTTCCGTGAGGCTGCGGCAGCAATGCACGAATTGTCGCGGCGAAACAGCCGTATTTTGCGGCCGTCCGGCGGCACGGGGTTGTTCGATTTCGCCGCACACCTTATAGAAGTAATCTCGCGCGGCCGTCGAATTGTCGGGCCTCGCGAAATTACGCATCCGCTCGCCGTCGCAGAAGCAACGAACGACTGAACTTATGGCATTTGATACCGGTCTTGAGAAGTGCGTGCGGCGGCAAGTGCCGTTAGCCCCGTACACGTGGTTCCGACTCGGCGGCCCAGCCGAGTATTTCGCTGAACCGGCGTCCCAAGACGAATTGCAGACCGTCGTGCGCCGTGCCAAGAGCGAAGGTCTCGCCGTGCGATTGCTCGGCGGCGGTTCGAACGTGCTCGTCGGCGAAGCCGGCGTAAAGGGCGTGATCGTGCATCTCTCGGCGCCGGCGTTCTGCGAACTCTCCGTCAGCGGTAAGACGCTCTCGGCCGGAGCCGGAGAAAAGTTGGGCTATGCCGTCTCCAAGTCCGTAGCAGAAGGGTTAGCCGGGCTGGAATCGCTTGTCGGCATTCCCGGCACCATCGGCGGAGCGTTGCGAGGCAATGCCGGAAGCCGTAGCGGCGACATCGGCCAGTGGACGGCGCAAGCCACGGTGATGACCGCCGACGGTGAACTTGTGACGCGCAGCCGAGAAGAACTCGTGTTCTCGTATCGCGAAAGCAGCCTCGACGAACTCGTGATTCTTTCGGCGAAGTTCGAATTGGAACAAGACGATCCCGCCGAACTGACGAAGCGTATGCAGAAACAATGGATCGTTAAGAAAGCTAAGACGCCGCTCGGCCATCAGGCCACCGGGGCGATCTTCCGCAATCCGCGCGGAATGAGCGCGGGCGATCTGATCGAACAAGCCGGCCTGAAGGGGGCTCGTGTCGGCGGCGCCGAAGTCTCGGAGCGCCACGCTAACTTTATCGTAGCCGATGAAAAGGCGACGTCGCAGGACGTCGTGCGATTGATCGAACACATTCGCGGCCGAGTGCAGGAGCGGCTGGGGATCGCGCTCGAGACGGAGATTCAGATCTGGTAGTCGGCGTTTTAAGTTGTCGTAAGCCGAACGGATTCGGCTTGCTCGGCGTTGTTTATCGTGTCGCAAGGAGGCGACCGTCATGCCCAAGGCATCCGCACCTGCTCCCAAGCCGGGAGTGCCCGTTCTCGGTCCGCTCTTCGGACTGTTGTTCGGCCCGCGGCTGCGCCCGCTGTTGGGAATCGCCGCGGTGCTCGGCATCGGCGGCTATTGGGCTTGGTCGCAGGTGCGCGACCGCGTGATTGCCGAAGCTCAGTACCAGGTGACGCTCAACAACATTTCCGTTACCGAAAAGCCTGATTGGATCAAAGCCGACGTCCGCGCTGAAGCATTGCGCAACGCCAGCCTGGACTTTCCGCTGAATATTCTCGATGAGCAACTTGCCGAACGGATCGACAACGCGTTCCGCTTTCATCCGTGGGTGGCAGAAGTGCGGCAAGTGAAGAAGTCGCTGCCGGCGCAGGTCGTCGTCGAGCTCGTCTATCGTCGGCCGGTTTGCATGGTCGAACTACCCGATCGCTCCGGCTTGTATGCCGTCGATGCGGCGGCCTTCCTACTGCCGAGCCAAGATTTTCTCGGCGAACCGAAAAAGGCGGCGGCCTACCCGCGGTTGGCGGGAATCACGAGCATCAATGTCGGCCGTGTCGGCGTGCGCTGGCCCGATCCTTCCGTACAAGCGGGCGTGTTGGTGGCCGCGAATTTGGAACAAGCGTGGACGCCGCTCGGCTTGGTCCGTATCACGCCGACCGACGTCGAGTTCGGCCAGTCGACGCCACAGTTCGAACTGACGACGCGCGGCGGTTCTCGAATTCTCTGGGGCTCCGCACCCGGCTTTGAGCAAACCGGCGAGGCCAAGGCGAACGACAAGATTGCCGGGCTGGTCAACTATGCCAAGGACCACGGTTCGCTCGAAGGACGCAACGGTCCGCAACGGCTCGACGTGCGCCACTCCGGAAATCACCGTACTCGCGGTGAAGCCCAAAGCCACGACCGCGGCGGCCAAGAAGCCTGACGAGAAGAAGAAGTAACGCGGCGGAATGCGCTCTCGCTACTCTTGCAGCTTGCCGTCGACGTACACCCGCTCGCCGCGCTTCGGTCGCACGATGGCCGGGGCCGTTTGATCGAGGATATTGCACCCCTTGAAGCCGGCGGTGCTCGGGCCGTCGATGATCACTTGGGCCTGTCCGTTGTCGCCGATCAGGCCGCCTTCGACGATCGCTTGGGAACTGCCGCCGACGTATAGCCCGCAGCGTCCGTTGCCCCGCAGCGTCAATCCGCCGAGCGATGCTTTGAGCACGCCGTCGTGAACGTTGACGCCGTCGCGCTGGTAGCCTTGCACGACGAGATCGACGATTCGTACGTCGTGAACCTCCTCGAGTGTGATGCCGACGGGAAGCTTGGCGTACGCCAACGAATAGTCGCGCGGCAGCTTGCCGAACGCACACAGAAAGTAAGCGTAGCCGTCGTGCTCGCACCATTGGCCGGCGGCGAGCGGTGGAAGTTGCTTCGCGTCAGAGGCGAGCTTCACTTCGGGGAGCGGTTTGCCGTCGGGCTGGAACAATCGCAAGTTGCCGCCGCCGGCGGGGCGAAACTTGTAGAGATCGCCGCGCACCACGGTCCAGGCGTCGTCAGGAATCGGGGCCGTTCCGTCGAGTACGGCGCCGTTGCCTTCGATGACGAACGGCAACGCGACGAAGCCGCTATGATCGCCGCCGCTTAGGCTGATGGATTCACGATACGGCACGCCGGTATTGGCGATGTGAATATGATCGCCCGGCCCGGCTACGGCCAAAGCTCGAGCCAGCGTTTGCACCGGTCCGCCGATGTCGCTCCCTGTCGGCTGACGACCGTTTTGCGTGTCGTCGCCGGTCGTGTTGCTCACGAAAATATCGCGAGCTGAAACCTCGGCGGCTCCCGAAACGAGAAGTCCGGCGAGCAGACCGAGCAAGAGAATTCGTGAGACGTGCATGGGCGTTGCTGAAGATTTCAAGGAGTGCGGCTACTTCTATCGTAGCATGCGACTCAGCCTGAAATCCTGCGGAAAATCGGCGTTGCCGGGCGAGCCGCTTAGCACGGACGGCTGCAATAGCGCCCGTCTCCTCACCGATTCTGCGTTTCGCGATCTCTGCTTGCCCGTCTCCGCGGCCTCGTGTCTCGTTTTGCCAGAGACCTATGCAAAGAGCGCTTAAGACAGATCGACGACCAAGTCTCGAAGCCGCTCAGGTCGTTCAAGAGTTCTTCGATCGGCCGGAAGCCGCAGTCGATGATCTCCGATTCTCGTGGGCTCACGCGCGGCTCGGCCACGTCGAAAATGTGAACTACGCCCAGATGCACGCGTCCGACCGGCGACTCGTCGTCGTTAATCAGGCCGACGCAGCGCTCGGTGTAGCTTGTATCGATTGCGACTTCTTCGGCCAATTCGCGTCGCAAACCTTCCTGATACGGATCGGCGCCAGCGATCGAAGTGTCTTCCACGGAAATGTGTCCGCCGATGCCGACGCTGCGCTTGCTATGCAGCCGGCCTTCGCCTTGCCCCTTGCCGCGCATGTATTGAAACACGTGCGTCCGGCCGGCGGCGTCGACATGCCGGAAAATGCAGTAAGGAATCAACTGCTTGAACGTCGGGTCTTGTTCCATTTCTGCTCGTGGACGATAGCTCACGTTCTCGGGCTGCAGCAGTTCGGCCAAGTATCGATCGGCGTCGGCAGAGAATCCTTGGAAGTGTCCCAGCTTGTGAAACACGGGCGTCGGCACGACGAGCACTTGTTCGGTGAGCACTTGCGACACTGCGGAGTCCTTTCGAAACGGTTAGCGACGATTCGTCGCGACGGCCGAGCAAAACGGCAAGTACGCGGCGGCACGGCTCAAAGCGAGTTCGTCCAAATTCGTGGGAAGCAGTATAGTTGTTTATCGCCCGACGTGCGAACGCTCGCCCACCCCGAGAGAGGCAACGATGAACGACGCCCAACGTCAGAAGCAAATGGCCGAAGCCGAGGAACTTCTCGAACGATTTTCGGTCGCAGGCCGGATTCGCCAAGGGGCTCTACTTCGGCAACTACCGCAATGATCGGCTCGTCGAATACCCGCGCCGGAACTCGACGAAACCACGTTGCAGATGGAATTGGAGCTGCAGCAGTTTTGCGCGACGCAGATCGATCCGGTGAAGATCGATCGCGAGGCGATGATTTCCGACGACGTCGTGCGCGGGCTCGGCAAACTCGGCGTGCTCGGGGCCTGCTTGCCGAAGAGCGTCGGCGGGCGCGAGCTTTCGCAGGCGTCGTATTGCAAGCTGCTGGAAGTGCTCGGCGGGCATTGCGCGAGCACGGCGCTGTTCGTCAATGCGCAGATCATTCCATCGGCCCGCGGGCCTTGGTGCTGTTTGGTACTAAGGAGCAGCAGGAAAAGTATTTGCCGAAATCGGCCAGCGGCGAATGGATCAGTGCGTTTGCGTTGACCGAGCCCGAGGCCGGCAGCGACGCGGCGAATGTGCAAACGACTGCTACGCCGACGGCCGACGGCTCCGGGTACGTGCTCAACGGTAACAAACGCTGGATTACCAACGGCGGCATTGCCCAAGTGCTCACCGTGATGGCTCGCACGCCCGTGCCGGGCGTCGAAGGAAACCAAAATTACGGCGTTCATCGTTACGCCCGACATGCCGGGCTTCGAGGTCGTCGAGAAGCGCATGGCTAAGCTCGGCGTGCGCGGCAGCGCAACGGCGCGTCTTGCGTTCCACGATATGTTCGTGCCGAAGGAAAACATTCTCGGCCAACTCGGCAAAGGCTTGAAGGTTGCACTGACCGTGCTCGATTTCGGACGGACGACGTTCGGGGCGAGCTGCACCGGGGCGGCTAAATATTGCCTCGGCCGGGCCGTCGCAACATGCCAACTCGCGGTACAGTTCGGGCAGCCGCTCGGCTCGATTCGAATTGGTCAAAGAAAAGCTGGCGTACATGCAGGCCGGCATCTTTGCGATGGAGAGCGCCGACCTATCAGACGGCCGCGCTCATCGATTCGGGCGATGAAGACTACATGCTCGAAACGGCGATGCTCAAGGTGTTCGCCACCGAAGTGCTCTGGAAGATCATCAACGATACGTTCCAGATCCACGGCGGCAAAGCTTACTTCGACGACGAGCCGTTCGGCCGTATCTTGCGAGATGCGCCGCATCAACCAGATCGGTGAAGGAGCGAACGACGTTTTGCGGAACTTTATCGCACTGGTCGGCATGCGCGACGTCGGCCTAGAGTTGCAAGGCGTGCTGGAAGCGGTGAAGGCTCCGCTGGGGAACTTCGGCAAGATCAGCCACTTCATGGCTCGCAAAGTCGGCTCGCTGCTCACGTCTCCCGAGGTGCCGCGTGCGGTCGAGTGAACTTCACGACGACGCCGCGAAACTCGGCAAAACCGTCGGCAAGTTCGGATCGTCGGTCGAGGCTTTGCTACGAACGCACCAAGAGGCGGTGCTCGACCGGCAATATCTCTTCGGGCGCGTCGCCGACGTCGCGATCGAGCTGTATGTCAGCGGCTGCGTGCTGAACCGGCTCGACCGACTCTGCCGTGACGAGCACACGGACGAGATCGCCAAACTGCGGCAACTCAAGATCGCCCGCTATTACCTAACGACGGCCCGACGCCGCATCGCCACGTCGCTCGACGCGCTGTGGGACAACGACGACGCAGCGACGACGCAGATTGCGAATTTGGCGCTCAAGGGATAGCCGAGACGCAGAGGCGAGCTACGCGGCTAAATTTCTTACGACTGATTCAGCTTGATCGACAGTTCGCGTAGTTGCTTCATGTCGACTGTGCCGGGGGCTTCGGTCATCATGTCGGCCGCCTTTTGCGTTTTCGGGAAGGCGATGCAATCGCGGATGTTGTCGAGACCGCCGAAGAGCATGATCCAGCGATCGATGCCCAGCGCGATGCCGCCGTGCGGCGGAGCGCCGAACTGCAGGGCGTCGAGCAAGAAGCCGAAGCGTTCGCGGGCCGTGGCTTCGTCGATGCCCAGCAGACCGAACACCTTCGACTGCGTCTCTTGGTCATGAATGCGGATCGTGCCGCCGCCGGCCTCGGAGCCGTTGATCACCAAGTCGTACGCCACGGCGCGGGCCCGGCCCGGATCGCTTCCAAGCATTTCCACGTCTTGGGGACGTGGGGCGGTGAACGGATGGTGCATCGCCGCCCAGGTCTTCGATTCTTCGTCCCAGGCGAACATCGGGAACTCGACGATCCACGAAAAGTGCATCGCCTTGGGATCATACAGATTCAGTTCAACGCCGAACTTCTTCCGCAACCCGTAGAGAGCCTTGCAGGTCACTTCGAACTTGTCGGCGATGAAGACGAGGAAGTCGCCCGGCTCGGCCTTGAAGCGAGCAGCAAACTCAGCGAGCTGCTCGGGCGTGAACTGCTTGGCGATCGGTGAAGCGAGCGTGCCGCCGGCTTCGACCTTGAACCAAGCCATCCCCTTGCAGCCGAAGTCGTGTTTGACCCATTCGGTGATTTCGTCGATCGTCTTACGCGAGTACTTTTCGGCCGCGCCTTGGCATTGAGCCCGCGAACGCGTTCGCCGGCTTCGGCGGCGGCGCGGAATACGCGGAAGTCGCATTTTGCGGCAAGGTCCGTAGCATCGACGATTTCCAGGTCGAACCGACGGTCCGGCGCGTCGTGGCCGTAACGTTCCATCGCTTCGTCGTATGTCATCCGCGGCAGCGGCAGCGGGACGTCGATGCTGAGCGTCTTCTTCGCCACGCGGGCCACGAGCCCTTCAATGATGCCCATCACGTCGTCGGCCGTAACGAACGACATTTCCAAGTCGAGCTGCGTGAACTCGGGCTGACGATCCGCGCGTAGGTCTTCATCGCGGAAGCAGCGGGCGACCTGCACGTAGCGGTCGTAGCCGGCCATCATCAGGATTTGTTTGTAGAGCTGCGGCGATTGCGGCAGGGCGTAGAACTTGCCGGCATGCACGCGCGAGGGAACGAGGTAGTCGCGCGCGCCTTCGGGCGTGCTGCGACCGAGCATCGGCGTTTCCACTTCGAGGAAGTTGTGCTCGTCGAAGTAGTCTCGCATTTCCTTAACAATGCGGTGACGAAGAATGAGCGTTTGCTGCATCTCCGTGCGCCGCAGGTCGAGGTAGCGGTACTTGAGCCGCAGATCTTCGCCGGGGAGCTCACGTTGGCCGGGCGTGAACGGCGGCACGGCGCTCTTGTTCAATAGAGTGAGCTTCGACGTACGAACTTCGACGTCGCCGGTCGGCAGCTTGGGGTTCTTCGTGCCGTCGGGACGGGCGGTGACCTTACCCGTAATTTGCACGACCCACTCTTGGCGGAGCGTTTTCGAGAGTTCGAGCAGAGCCGGGTCGTTGTTCGTGCTGAAGACGACCTGCGTCTTGCCATAGCGATCGCGGAGGTCGATGAAGAGCACGCCGCCTTGGTCGCGATAGGTGTCGATCCAGCCGCACAGCGTGACTTCCTGGCCGACGTGGGATGCTCGCAATTCGCCGCAGGTATGGGTGCGTAACACGCGCTCGTTCTCGCTCGCAAAACTTCGGGAGCCCGCCGGAAGACACCGGCGGGAAGGAAAGAGTTCGGCATTGTAGCCGGCAGCCCGAAAGCGGGGAAGATGAAGGGGGCGGACCCTGATCCCGCCGGGAGATGGTGCGGCGAAGCCGCGGACGAGGGAAGCGCGGCGTTTGTCCTATCTCAAGCCTCCTCTCCCAGCGGGAGAGGAGCTCGGGCTACGCGCGGTTCGACGTGAGCTGTGTGCGACGGCTACTTCGCTTTGCCGAGCAGAGCGCTCCACGCTTTCCAGCAACCGGTCCATGGCAAACGGCTTGCGGATGTAATCGTCCACGCCGAGCATTTCGGCGTAGGCTTTGTGACGCGAACCTTCGTTGGCCGTGATCATGATGATCTTCATCGGCACCGGCCGGGAACGGCGAAGTTTCTCCAGCACCAAGAAGCCGCTCCGCTTCGGCATCATCATGTCTAGGATCATGAGATCCGGGTCTTCGCGCTCGGCCATCGCCAAGCCTTGGTTGCCGTCGCGCGCAATCAGAATTGAGTAGCCCTTCGCTTCCAGCAGCATGCGGAGCGATTCGATGATTTCGTAGTCGTCGTCGACCAGCAAGATGCAGCTTCGTCGCCGTCGTCGCGGCTTGGGAACCTTCGCTCATGATCTCCGAACTCCTCGCAGACAGGTCGTGTACTTGCGTAGTTTGTATTTCGCGCGGCGTCGCCGAGCAGGATTACATGAGCCGCCAGCCGTCGTTCATCACGGCTTCCTTGACGACGCACGTGATGCCTTCACAGATGGCGGCCGTGCCGTCGTCGGCCCGTTCCTTCACCCCTTCGGTATTGACGATGCGCACGTTGCGGCCGATGCGGCAATTCTTATCGACGATGGCTCGGTCGATCACCGTGCCGTCGCCGATGCCGAGCGGCGGAACTCCGCGGGCCAAGTCGGCGGCGATTTCCGTCGGTTCTTGGAAGAAGTCATGCCCCATGACGATGGTGTTGCGGATCTGCACGTTTTTGCCGATGCGGCAACGCAACCCGATGACGCTGTTCTCGATCACCGCGCCGTCTTCGATTTGGCAGCCGTCGGCGATCAGGCTGTTCTTCACCATAGCGCCGCCGATGCGCATCGGCGCCAGCGATCGCGAGCGGGTGTAGATCGGCGAGTCCGACGACATGAAGTCGAACGGCGGGTTCGGCTGGGCCAGCGCCAGATTCGCTTCAAAGAACGATTGAATCGTGCCGATGTCTTCCCAGTAGCCGTCGAAGAGGTGCACCTGAACTTTGCGGGTGCGAATCGAGGCCGGAAACACTTCCTTGCCGAAGTCGGCGTAGTTGGTCTTCGTCAGCACGTCGACCAAAACGTCGCGATTGAAGATGTAAATGCCCATGCTCGCCAGCAAGTCGCGACCACGGCTTTGGATGCCGCGCGCGTCGATCCAGGCCGGATCGGTGCGGACGATCTTGAGTTCTTCCTGTGTCTTCGGCTTTTCGAGGAAGCCTTGCACGCGGCCTTCGTCGTCGAGTCGCATGATGCCGAACCCGGCGGCTTGCTTGGCGTCGACCGGCAACGCCGCAATCGTCACATCGGCCTTCGAGTTCTTGTGCGTTTCGAGCATCAAGTTGTAGTTCATGTGATACAACTGATCGCCCGAGAGAATCAGCACGTAGTCGATGCCCGGCTGTTGCAGGTAGCGAATGTGCTGGCGGACGGCGTCGGCCGTGCCTTGGTACCAAATTTCTTTGTCGTTGGTCTGCTGGGCCGCGAGGATTTCGACGAAGCCGTCGCTGAAGGCATCGAAGTTGTAGGTACGGCGAATGTGTCGGTGGAGGCTCACGCTCATGAATTGCGTGAGCACGTAAATCCGGTTCATCCCGCTATTGATGCAATTGGAAAGCGGGATGTCGATCAGGCGGTACTTCCCCGCCAGCGGCACGGCCGGCTTGGAGCGAAACTTCGTCAGCGGGAGCAACCGCGTACCGCGGCCGCCGCCAAGAACCAGGGCGATGGTGTTGTTCATGAATCTCTAGCGGGTGCGATGCCTGGGGCGGGCGTGAACGTAGGGCGATTCCGGGGTGCGCGCAACCGCGCCGGGCTGCGTGGAATCGCACCTATCCTACGTTCTGAGCCGGCGAGTCGCTAGAGTCTTGCCGCCGGGCGAAATCAAAGCAGGTCGACCGCGCAAGTTGCACGGCCGACAAAGTCATCCAAAAGCGCCCGACTCGCGAGGAAGCGATCGACGCTCGTCATCGTGCGGACGCGTCTTAACGCGCGTGCCGCCACGTGAGCATGTTCCGAAATCATCGGAGTCGGAGCCGCGGCTTCCGAGCGATCGACCAGCAAGCCGAATCGCAGGCCCCAACGGCGGATGAAGTTCGTCAGGTCGTCCCAGAGCGAATACGCGACCGGCGTGAGCAAGAGCGTCAGCAAGAGCGAGAGCACTTGCCCGCCGAGAATCACCTTAGCCATACCTGCTCGCGACGCCGCCCCCGGGCCTTGCCCCATGGCCATCGGGATCATGGCGGCCACGAGCATCACCGTGGTCATCAGAATTGGTCGCAGCCGCACGGCGTTGGCTTCAAGAATCGCTTGGTCGCGCGGCAAGCCGCGCTCGCGGAGCACGTTTGTGTAGTCGACCTGCAAAATACCGTTCTTCTTCACGATGCCAAAGAGCATGAACAGGCCGAACATCGCGTAAATGTCCAAATTCGTGCGGAGCAGAATCAGCGACAACACGGCGAACGGAATCGTGAGCGGCAGCGCGAGCAGAATCGTAAACGGATGCACGAAACTCTCAAACTGAGCCGCGAGAATCATATACATGAACAAGAACGCCAAGCCGAACGCGATGACGAAGTTCGACATCGTGTCGTTCAGGTTCTTTGCTTGACCGATGAATTCCCAACGATAGTCGGCAGGCAGATCGAGCGTCTTCACAAACTCGGCCAGTTCGGAAACGCCCTCGCCGAGAGGCTTGCCTTCGAGGTTGGCCGACACCACGACTTGCCGCTGTCGAGCGAAACGTTCGATCGTGCTTGGGCCTTGAGCTTCTTCCATCGAGGCGACGTTGCCGAGTTCGACCACGCCGACGCCCGCCTTGCTCGAAGGAACGGTGAGCCGTGCGATCTCGCTAGGGTCGTCACGGAAAGCCCGATCGGCCCGAAGCCAAACGTCGTATTGCTGATCGGCCTCTTTGTACTTGCTCACCGGTTCACCGCCGACGAGCACGTTGGCCGTCGAGGAAACCGCTTGGATCGATACGCCGAGTTCCGACGCTCGCTCACGGTTCGGATTGATCCGCACTTCCGGCTTGCGGAACGAAAGGCTCGTGTCGACGTCGACATAACTGCCGCGGCTCTTCATCCAACTCGTGATCTTCTCGGAGTATTCCTGAAGCTTAAGCATGTCGGGGCCGCGCAGGTTCAGATCGATCATGACCTGCCGGAAGCCGGAGCCGCTGATGGCCGCCACGTCTTGTACGGCGGCGCGGAGGTCCGGGTAGTCGAGAATGATTTTGCGGGCGTCGACCATCACGTCGAATTGCGAGAACTCGCGCTGAGTGATATCCGTGAGCTTGCAATAGATCGAGGCCCGCGTGACCTCTCCTTGTCCCTTGGCCGTGCGACCGGAGGTGTCGCCGATGGTGATAAACGTGTTCTTTACGCCGCGGAGCTTGCGCAGCCGCAGGTCGACTTCCGTCAAAACTTCGTCGGCTCTTTCGAGCGTGTAACCTTCGGGTAGCGTGACGGCCACTTCAAATTCACTCGTGTCATCTCGCGGTACGAAGTCTTTGCCCACCGCGGCCATCAAAACCGGCGTGCTTGCCAGAACGCCGATCGTGACCAACACAACGACCCAGCGATGCCGTAATGAGAACCGCAAGCAAAACATGTAGAAGCCTTCGACGGCTCGCCAAATGAAACCCGATTTCGTCGAGTTGTGCCCGTCTTCGGCCTTGAGGAATCGCGAGCAGAGCATCGGCGTCATCGTGAACGAGATGAACATGCTCATCAAAATCGAGAACGCTACGACGTAGCCGAAACTACTGAAGAAACGCCCGACTCGTCCGCCCATGAATACGACGGGAATGAAGATCACGAGTAGCGAGAATGTCGTCGCCACGACGGCCAACGCAATTTCCTTCGTGGCCGAAGCCGCGGCTTCCCAGGCGCTCAGGCCGTATTCTTCCATGTGGCGGAAGATGTTTTCGTGCACGACGACCGCGTCGTCGACGACGATGCCGATGGCGAGAATCAGCCCAAGCATCGTGATGTTATTGAGCGTGAAGCCCATCACGTCCATGAAGGCGAACGTGGCGATCATGGAGGTCGGAATGGAAAGCGTGGCGATGACCGTGGTTCGCCAATCGCGCATGAAGAGCAAAATCGTGAGGCTCACCAGCACGGCCGCGAGCAGCAAGTGAACCTGCACTTCGTGAATCGAATTCTCGATGAATCGCGACTGGTCGCGAATAATCGCCACGTCGATGTCGGCCGGAAGAATCGACTTGATCTCATCGAGCCGATGTTTGACTGCTTCGACGACCGCCACGGTGTTCGTGCCCGACTGCTTCTGCACGATCAGGCTCACGGCCAAGTCGCCGGCCGCAGAATCTTTGGCCGGCGTTGCTTCGCCGCCGTCGGCGCCGGCAGTCCAAAGCCGGCTCAAACCTCGCGGTTCTTCAAAAGAGTCGGTCACCGTGCCGATATCGCGAATCCGCACCGGTTGGCCGTTGCGATTGGCGATGATCAGATCGGCGAAGTCCGCCGGATCGCGCACGCGCCCCATCGTTCGCAACACCAGCTCGCGCGGACCTTGGTCGATGCGCCCGCCCGGCTGTTCTTGATTCTCACGAATCAGCGCTTGGCGAACGTCTTCGATCGTCAGCTTGTCGAACTTCTGGAGCTTGTCGGTGTCGATCGAAATCTGAATCGCTCGCTGCCGCCCGCCGACGAGCACGACGGCTCCGACGCCCGGCAACGATTCCAGATCTTCCTTCACCTGCCGCTTGGCGATTTCCGTGATTTCACGCGCGTCGCGCCGTCCGGAAACGGCGAGCGTCAGAACCGGTGCGGCATCTAGGGCGAATTTGTCGATGATCGGTGCATCGGTTCCTTCCGGCAATTGGCTCAGGATTGTCCGCACCTTGGCGTCGACTTCCTGCGCCGCGACGGCACCGTCTTTTTCGAGCTTAAACTCGATCGTGATCTGCGAGATGCCTTCCTTCGTGGTCGAGCGCAATTGCTCAATGCCCGAGACCGTATTGACGATCTCTTCGATCGGCTTGGTGACGCCCGTTTCCATCTCCTCGACGCTCGCGCCGCGTAGCGTCGTCGTCACGGTCACCAGCGGCAAGTCGACGTTTGGAAACAGGTCGACGCCCAATCGCGGATACGAGGCCAGCCCCAGCACGATCGGCGCCGAGACGAGCATGGCCGTAAAAATCGGCCGCTTGATGCAGAGATCCCAAATCGTCATCGAGCTTCCTTTCTCGGTGCGGCAAACGGAGCACGAGCCTCGCGAACATCTTCATTCGGCGTCGCAAGCATCTGCGGCGCGGCGGGCGAGGCGTTCGCCGCGGCGGCGAGTTCCTCGCGCACGCGCACCTTCGTCCCGTCGGCCAATTGAGCATGGCCGGAGGTCACGACGCGCGCCGCCGGCGGGAGTTGTCCGATTACTTCGACCCAGCGTTTTGTCGCACCGCCGGCCGTCGGCACTTCGAGCCGTGAGCCGAGTTCGACTGGGATTGCCGTCGCCGCATCGCCCGAAACGGTGAACAGCTTCGTCACGCCGGCAAACCGGATGATCGCCTCTTCCGGAACCGTCACGGCCCGATTGTCTGCGCCGATGAGAATGGACGCGGTTGCGAACGAGCCCGGCTTGATCGACCGGTCTTCGTTGCGAACGGCGATCTCCACCTGGAACGTCCGGTTGGCCGTGTCAACCGTCGGGCTGACGCGCACGACGAGCCCGGCGATTTTGCGACCCGGCCAACTTTCTACGCCCAGATCGACTGTTTGTCCGACCTTCACTTGCCCTGCAAATCGTTCCGGCACCGCGGCTTGCAACTTCAACGGGCTTTCGACGACGAGGCGAAATAGCTTGGTCGGCGGCGAAGCACGGACGATTTCCCCTTCGCTCACCAGCCGTTCGGCGACCGTGTACGCAAAGGTTGAGCGAACCGTCGACGGATCTTCGACCGCAGCCGAAACCAACGCGATTTGCGGAGCCGCGCTCCCTGCAGCCAGAACGGCGGCCGGCGTCAAGACGCGCGTGTCGGCCAACCGCTTGTGCGCCGTCTCCAAAATCGCCTGACGGTGACGAATGCTCGCCAAGCTTTGTTCGGCCTCGATGATGCGCTGCTTCGTGTCGAGCTTGGCGACGTCGTAATTCAGCTCGTGTTTTTCGTAGTCGTCTTTCGTGATGGCGTTTCGGTCGATGAGGCTTTTGTAGCGTTCGAAGGTCTGAGCCGCGTTTTGCTCGACCAATCGCGCTCGAATCACTGCAGACAACGTGCCGACGTCGAACGACGCGTCGGGCACAGTTTGTACGCCGAGGCGCGACAGTTCGAGTTCCAACGCGCGTCCCATTTCTTGAACGGCGAGACGGAAGTCGGTATCGTCGATTTCCACGAGCGGCTCGCCCGGAGCGACCACGTCGCCGACGTCGTGCAGCACACGACGGATCTGGCCGTCGACGAGCGGACTGATTTCGATTTCTTCAAAGCCGGCGAGCGTGCCGACGATCCGCACTCGGCGCTCCACGGTGCGCGGCGTCGCTTGTGCGACGGTCACGGCGATCGCTTCCGGCGCTTTGGCCGGAGCCGCCGCCGCCGGCGAAGGTGCAGCCGTGCCTTTGCTCTTACCCAGCGGCAAGATGCCGGTATACGCCGCGGCGGCGATTCCGCCGCCGCAGACGACCAGCGTCATCAACCATCCTTTAATTCGCTTACCGCTCATCCCGTCGGCTCCGCGTTACGCGTGAAGTTTTGGCAGGTTGCGTTTCAGACACTTGCCGAGCGACCACGCTTCGTGCGCGCTCGGCATCGGTCAACAAACCGTGAAAGACGATATCGAATAGATCGCGGGCCTGATCTTCCAAGCGTCGCGTCCGGCCCGACATGTGATTGCTGAAAATGGTTCCGTACAGCAGGTCGCCGATGACGTTGCGAATACGGTCGGCCGGAATATCGCGGAACCGGCCGTCTTGAACGAGCGCGCTGAGCACGCCGTTCCAACGCTCGCTCGACTCGTCGCACTTGTCCTTGTTCTCGAAGTAGCTCGATTTCCGATCCTTGAACTCGGCTCGCTCCAGAATGAGCAGCTCAACCACTTCCGGGCTCGCATCGAAAAACCGCAAATACGCGGTCATCGCCGCCAGCAGCATGTCGAGCGGATCACTAACTCCGGCGACCTCCGAATCGACGGCCGTCTGCAGCCGCTCCAGTCCGTGAATTACCGAAGCTTCGAAAAGCTCGCGTTTGCTGGGGAAGTAGCGAAAGATCGTCCCCTTGGAAACGTCCAGGCGATCGGCCAAATCTTGAGTGTCGGCGTGGCCATAACCCTTTTCAGCAAAGAGCTTTGCGGCAGCGTCGAGAATCTCACGCCGTCGCCGCTCTTGCAGGTCTGGGTCAACGGGACGGCCGGGCTTGCGGGTTGCTGTCATGGAAGTGCTTGCAGATAATTATCTGACTGGTCAGTCAAATAATAGGACGAACGAGTTTGCGGGACAATACCGATTTCGGAATTGCGGCCAAAAGCCACGACCGAGGGGGAGCTATTTGCCCCTAGAAGCTACGTTCGGGCGGCACGGATGGAATGCCTGTCCGTGTATGAGCGAAGCCGATCGCGGTTCGTTACGCGCAGCAACGGAAAGAACTGCCCGTCGAGTGACTTACCCGACGCCACGGCCGGTACGCCTTTCAGAAGCGGTTCGTCGGAGGCTGATCGCACGCCGTCGCGCACGACGTTGATGACGACGGCCCGGCGCGGTCGATCGGTGCGGTTTTCCTGCGAGCCGTGAATCAGGAGTGGATGGTGAAATGCGCACTCGCCCTTTTTGAGTTCGATCGCCACGGGCTGAAACTGGGCCATCTGCTCGTCACTAAGCACCTTGCGAATCGCGTCCATCTTTCCGGCCAAGCCGGTAATGGGGAGCAGATTCCACAGGTGGCTCTTGGGGATGTATTGCAGGCAGCCGTTGTCGACCGTGGCGTCGTCGAGCCCGATCCAGCAGGTGAGATGGGCCATCGGCAATGTGCGCGTCCAATACGAATAATCTTGGTGCCATGCCACGACCCCGCCGTCGCGTGCGGGCTTACAGAAGAGTTGGTCGTGCCAGAATCGCACGGCGCCGTCGAGCAGTTGGGCAGCGGCCATGGTGAACCGCGGGTTCCACAGAATGTCGTGAAAGCCCGGCTTGATCCGCCACGCACCCAAGGCGTGAAACAGCACGCGATTCGGATCAGCCGATTCGTTGGAGTGATATTCGTAGAACAGCTCGTTGCCGTCGTATTCCGGATTGAACAGGTCGCTCAACTCGTTGCGCAGCACCTCGACCTGCTCGTCTTCGAGCATTCGCACGCCGGCCAAATAGCCGTTTTCATGGAAGAACGTCACTTGTTCGTCCGTAAGTCGATACTTGTCCCATTCTGCTTCCGATTGCGGAATGTGAAACAATTCGCTGACGAGTTCATGCTTCAACGACAAATCAACAGCCATGCCCGCAACTCTCCGAAACGGCGGCAGCAGACGACTCTCACAGTCAGGATGCTAACGCTCGCGCAGCTCCGAAACAACTAACTTCCTTCGACGCTGCGGAGAGCCGAAAGCAAGGGACGGCGTGATTCCCGTCGTGCGGAACGCCAAGGCGCACGGCGGTGAGATTTGTTAAGATAGTTCTCGGTTTTTGGGCGGAATCGCTTGGGGAAACACCTGCATGACTCCTGCACCTGACGCATTGTTGACCGAGGCTCGAACGCACGCCGATTGGATCGTCGGCATCCGGCGCACCATTCACGAACATCCCGAACTCGGCTACGAAGAGAAGCAAACGAGCGCACTGATTCGGGCCAAGCTCGATGAACTTGGCATTCCCTATCGTTGGCCGGTTGCAGAGACGGGCGTCGTCGCCACGATCGGCCGCGGCGAAGGGCCGTGCGTTGCGCTACGAGCCGATATCGACGCTCTGCCGATTCACGAAGAGGCCGACGTGCCGTTTCGTAGCCGAACTCCCGGGAAGATGCATGCGTGCGGGCACGATTGTCACACGGCCATGCTCTTGGGCGCGGCGAAAATGCTGAAGGCCCGTGAAGAGTCATTGCCGGGCGTCGTGAAGCTATTGTTTCAACCGGCGGAAGAGGGAGGCGCGGGCGGCAGCAAGATGTGCGATGAAGGGGCGCTGGACGCGCCGGCCGTTCAACGCATTTTCGGATTGCACGTGTGGCCGCAGTTGAAGACCGGCACGATCGGTTCGCGCCCCGGTACGTTCTTGGCTTCGGCCGGATCTTTGAACATCGTCGTGCGCGGACAGGGCGGGCATGCGGCGAAGCCCAACTTGACGATCGACCCGGTCGTCACGGCGGCCAAGATCGTCGTCGATTTGCAGACGATCGTTTCTCGCGAAGTCGATCCGCTGGAGCCGGCCGTCATCAGCGTGACGACCATTCACGGCGGAGAAGCATACAATGTGATTCCGCCGGAAATTCGGCTCACCGGCACAATCCGCTCGTTGACGATGAGTGGGATGCAGTTTCTGCAGCGGCGTGTGAAGGAGCTCATCGAGCAAACGGCGGCGGCCAATCGCTGCACCGTGGAAGTGACGTTTCCCGGCAACGACTACCCGCCGACGGTGAACGATGCCTACTGTTGGGACGTTGCTCAGGAGCTCGGCCGCGCGGCCTTAGGCGACGACGCCGTGTTGCAATTGCCGCCGACGATGGGAGGCGAGGATTTCGCGTACTACACGAATCGCGTGCCGGGTTGCTTTGTGGCGTCGGCGTGCAAAACGAAACAATCGGCGCCGTATACGGCGTGCATCACCCGAAATTTAAGGTCGACGAAGCGGCGTTGCCGATCGGTTCGGCCTTGCATACGGCCTTCGCGTTGCGTTCACTGGAAGAATTAAAGGGGGTCGCAGCACAACGGGGCGGCGCGGTGAAGCGTTAGAGGCGGCGGGTAGGCTCTACGTAGAACGAGGCGGATTTGTCATGAAGCGGTTTGTTTTCGGCTGGTTGGCGGCGGCGGCTTTGGCGACGGGGTGCAGTTTGGAAGCCCCGACCGGCCCGAAGGAATTGAGCGTTCGGTATCAAGGCGAAAAGTTCGTCGTCATTCAACCCGAATCGAATTTTGATGCGACGGACACCCGCAAGTTCATCCAGACGCAAGACGCGGAGCACATCGAGCAGCTCCTGCTCACCGCGCCCGTTGGAAAACGCTACGGCTCCCTCCCTGAAATTCTGACGGCGATGGAGACGATTCAGTTTCCCGATTACGGGCGGTCCGTGCTTGAGCAGCCGACGGGGCAGAAAGACAAGCGGCTTTTCTTCGTGACGATTGAAGTGCCGTTGCGACATAAAGATCGCTGCTTCACGTTTTACGGCAGCGATGCGGACGGCGAAGCCGGCGGTTACGACTTGGTCGACGATTTTGTGTTAGAGGCCAAGCCGTTGCCGAAGCCCAAAGATGCGCCTCCGGAAACGGAAACGCAGTACGAGCAGAAGGTAATTACGTCCGTGAAGACCGACGGAAAGAAGTTTGCGTACTTCGATCCGCTCGGGTCGAAGGTTCGCGACAAGTAGTACGTTCGTTGCGACGACTGCCGGCGACCGAGTATGACGATTGATCGAGTGGTAACGTGGCCGCGGCCCAAGCGACGGCTTTACAGCCGGGTTTTTCGGACGAAAGCCACTTTTCCGACGGCCGGTCATGTTTTACAATTGCCCGCTTCCCGTAAGGCGGCTGTTGCCGGGCGGGGAGAACCTTCCGTCGTCCGGCGGTGTCGTGTCTGATCGAACGACGCCAAGCTTTGACGGCTCAAGAGGTTAAGCGTTCGGTAGGTTTGAGTTGCGCGCGTAGCTCAGTTGGTTAAAGCGCAGCCCTGATAAGGCTGAGGTCCCAAGTTCGAATCTTGGCGCGCGCACTACAGTTTGCCGGTCGGCCGAAGCTGCGGCGGCTGCCCGAGCGACGGATTGCCGGGGACATAGCTCAATTGGGAGAGCACCGCCTTTGCAAGGCGGGGGTTAGGGGTTCGACCCCCCTTGTCTCCACTTCTTCTTTGGTTTCGAGCACGACCAGTTCGTGGGTCGCGCGTGTTTGATCGTGTGCAAGCCGTGTCGCACGGAGCTTTCCCATGAAGCTCGGCGTCCATCGGATGACGGGCCTCGTCGCATGGCGACGAACTGGTCAGAGGAGCCTCATCGGGCTTTTCTTAGTCGGGCTGTTTTTCGCCCGACCTTTGCTTGCCGCCGAGCCGAACCCGTTGCTGTTGCCGGAGCCGCTCGACACGGAGCTTCCGGGATCGGTGATGCTGCACGGCGGCGGTCCGCTTAGCGAGGCGATTTTCGAGCGATTTCTCGAACTGGCCGGCGGCCGCAATGCGCGAATCGTGCTGATTCCTTCGGGCACCTATGTGCGCGGCGTGTCGCACGTCGATGGTGCGGAGTTCGAAGAAAGCGAAGAGGAGTTCGTCGCACGAATTACGCACCGCTACGGCTCATGGCCGGAGCTTGTAAGGCAAGGTCGGATCGCCGAGTTTCAGTTTCTCTACACCGACAATCAAACCGATCGCGACGACCCAAGGTTCACGGAGGCGTTGCGGCGACACGACGGGCGTTTGGATTCCGGCCCGCTACCAAGGGAAGCTGGCTTGGCGTTTCACGACCGGCTATTCCCGCGAGGTCGCTCCGCGCCACGCCGACGCCGAAGAAGATTTCGCCGAGAGCGATTTACCGACACTTTTTCAGACCGAATTGCGAAACGTGGTCGCTCGCGGCGGCGTGGTCGGCGGGCTCGGCGGCGGAATGTCCGTGTTGGCGGAAATTATGACGATGGGCGACAGCGGCGCCGACGGGAATGCTGCAAAGCCCACGTTGCGTACGGGCCTCGGTTTGTTGAAGAACGCGGTCGTCGAACAACACTTTGAAGAGCGCCGCGGCCGATTGGAGCGATTCGTCGATTTGTTGCGGGATACGGAGTCGTTGAACCGCCGCAGTCGTTGGCCGGCGTCGGGACGTAACATCGTCGGGTTGGCGGCCGATTCGGAAACGGCGCTCGTGGTTCGCGGCAATAGGGTGGAGACAATCGGGCCGCGCGCGGCCACATCTTCGTGAAGAGCGACGGTGATCGGACTGTAACATGGCGGCAGCTCACGGAAGCCGACGGCACGTGCGAAATCGTCGCGGCAGCAGCGACGGCGGTACGTAGTGATGAACCGGCGAAATGTTCGCAGGACGCGGCGGTTAATCCGCTCGGCATGCCCGCACCTCGCGACGTCGGTCGTTGGGGGACGGTCGTGCTGCATGGCGGACGCTACGATCCGCGGGTGATTGCGACGTTTCCCACCTTGCCGGGCACGGCTCGACCGAATTTCGTGCATTGCCCGGCCGCGTCGTCGCGCTGGCGTCCGCAGCCGGAGGAGTCGGCCGCGGCGCTGCGATCACGATTGGAAGAGGATCTCTACGAATGGCCGACGATGCAGCGTCGCGGCGTCATCGGCAAGCTCGACTTCCTCACGACGGCGACTCCGGCGGATGCACGGAGTTCGGTGTTCGTCGCGCCGCTGCGCAAGGCGCACGCCGTTTGGTTTTCCGGCGGCGATCAAAGCGTGTTGGCGAACTTGTTCATCGATGCGAATCGGCCGACATTGTTTCAACAGGAACTGCGCGAAGTGCTGCGGCGCGGGGGAGCGGTCGGCGGCACGTCGGCCGGAATGGCCGCGATGGCGCGCGTGATGACGGTGGACGAATCGGCTGAGCCGGGCGCTCCGCCGCGAGCACATATTGCGCAAGGCTTCGGCTTGCTCGATAACGTCATTCTTGAACAACACTACCTCGGCGAAGGACGCGGCGGACGGATCGAACGGTTTGTCGGATTGCTGTTCGACAATCAGAAGACGCAGGAGCTCTTAAGGGAATCGACCGGCCGCGCCGAGCGATTGATCGGACTCGTGGTTGAAGAGAAGACGGCGCTCGTCGTAAAGCAGAATCAGTTGCGCGTGTTCGGCGATCGACAGGCGCACGTGTTCCTCAAAAGCTTCGATCAGAAGACGCTTTCGTGGCACGCCCTGATGCCCGGCGACGAAGCGACCATTCGCGAAACGGATGACGGGCCGGTGCTGAAAATGGAGCACTTGGAAGTGCGCCCGTGACATTCCTTGCAGGCCCTTCGTGAATGCGAATTCGGCGACAATTCGCAACGAGAATGATTTGATACTCTTTGCCGCGCCGGAGCGACGACCTTACACTACGGCGGCCTAACTAGGAGTTGCCGCATGCCGAACGTCGCTGAAGCCGAGAACGCCGAATCGTTGCTGTTGAACGGGGCCGCGTGGGCCGGAAAGTGTTACTTAAACTCCGCGGCCGAAGGTTTGCCGCTGCGTGCGGCGGCCGAAGCCGTGCAGCGATATTTGAATGACAAGTCGACCGGCGAACCCGGGCGTGTGCCGATGTGGGCTACGCACGCGCGATGCCGCGAATTGGCCGGACGACTGTTCTCCGTGACGCCCGAGCAAACGGCCTTGGTGAGCAGTACGACCGAAGCGCTCAACACCATTGCTCAAGGCATTCGTTGGCGGCCGGGCGATGAGGTGGTGTTCACGTCGGTCGAGTTTCCATCGAACATGTGTCCGTGGGTCGTGCTGACGGATAAGGGAGTGGCGACCAAGATCGTACGGCCGCGCGACGGACTCGTGGAGATCGACGATTTGCTGGCCGCCGTCACGCCGAAAACTCGGCTCGTAACGGTAAGCCAAGTCAGTTACGCCACGGGGCAGCATCTTGACGTCGCCGCACTCTGGGAGCGGTTGCGTGGGACCGATACGTTGCTTTGCGTCGACGCTACGCAAGCTTCCGGTCGCGTTCCGGTACGGGGCGATCAAGCCGACTTCTGCGTGGCCAGCACGTTCAAATGGTTGAACTCGATCCACGGCGCCGCGATTCTGACGGCCGGGCCGCGGGCTCTTGCGCAAGGAGTCGCGGGGCCGGCAGGTTGGTTCTCGGCCGAGAGTTGTTATGCCGACGATCGACTCGAACGGTTTCATCCGCGCGGCGACGCCGGACGTTATCACGCCGGTATGCCGAACTTCGACAGCGTTTACGCGCTCGCCGCGGCGCTCGAGTATCACACCGCCGAGCGCGTGGCGGCTCGACGAACGACGCTTGCGCCGTTGGTGGCGCAGTTGCGCGACGGCCTGAATGCGCGAGGCCTGCCGGTGCTCACGCCGGAGAAAGCCGCAGATCGGGCAGGCATCGTGGCGTTCGGTTGTCCGACCGCCGAGCAAGCCAAGCGGCAACTTGCCGAGCAAGGCATCTTCGTGCACGGCGACGACGGACGATTACGGGCCGCCGTGCATTGGTACAACACGGCTGCGAATATCGACCGGTATTTAACTGCGTTGAGGCAGTTGCTGCGGTAAAGAACGGCAGCAGCGAGCCGCTCACAGCGAGTGCGATTTGGCGAGAGTCTCTTGATACGGCTCGTAGTTCTCGCGACGCAGCCGGCGGCCGGGCAAGAACGTATAGCGGATGCCGCGCCAATCGACGCGCCTGCGCCAAAGGCAACGACCAAGCAACGCCGCCGTAGACGGTTTGCGTGAGCAAAAGCGCAAGCGGCATGCGCAGCAACTTGGCAGGCGTGTACCAAGAGGCGTCATCACCGCGCGAACGCACCAAGCGACGGACGCCCCATTCGAGCAAGCCGAGCATCACGAGCATCGAGCCGAGGTACACGCTCAGTGCCGCGGCCGCGGAGCGAACTTCGGCGAATCGGCCGAGCGCCGCGGCGAGCGCGCACGTGACGACGGCGATGACGAAGTAGGCCGTGCTAATGAGGCCGTGTCCCCATATGGCGGCCACCTGCGAATGGTAACGAACGATGAGCAATTGCCGGCGAGAGAAGCGGAAGAAGCCGGGGATGTCGCACGATTCGCGATTGACCATGATCAGCGACGGCACGAACCGTAGCCGAAGGCCGGCGCGGCGCAGGACGTCGAAGAGCATCGTGTCTTCGCACAATGTTTGCGACATGCGCTCGCAATAGTCGGTGCCGCGCACGAACGAGGCTCGCATCGCCAACGTGCCGCCCCAGGCAATGCCGTGCCAATACATGGGAACAATGGCAGCGGCGTTCCAAAGATGTCGCACCAGCCCGCCCCAGTCGGCCGTGTCGGGCATATACCAACGATTGCCGGTCGCCGCTCCGACACGAGAATCAGCCGCGAGCGGCGCGACGAGTTCGCGCAGCCACGTGCGATGGGGCGTGCAATCGGCGTCGATCGTCGCGACGACTTCAACGTCGTCTGCCAGCCCGCGATATGCTTGAATCAACGAAGCGTTCTTGAGCGAGCAGGTCTCCGGCCGCTCTCGCAACTCTTCGATGGCGACGTGCGGTGCGTTCCCGGAGGCGATGTGTGGTCCGAGAATGTCATCGACGGTCTGCCAGGCGGGATCGCCGCGACTATCAATGACGATCCGCAAGGAAAACCGCGGATAGTCTTGAGCGAGCAACCCTTCCAAGCAGCGGCGAAGAAAGGGATCGGAGCCTCGGAGGCAGAGGATCACTTCCGTACGCGGGCATTTGTCGTCAGGGGCCGTTTTGCGACGGGCGACGGCCAGCACGGCCACGTAGCCGAAAGCCACGCCCATTTGCAGCGCGGTCAGGCCCCAGCCGAGCCACGTCAGCGCCGAATTCAAGCCGGCCCATGAAGCGAGCAACGTCGTCGCCCGCCGTTAGGAATTCCCGCCGACCATCGATCGCAGGCCGGTCATGTCGGTTGCGGGCATCGGCGGACGGGGCATCGAGGCTTGCTGGCGACGTTTGCCCCAGCGATCTTCCTCGCCGTAAGCGATGAAACGATGAATCATGGCTTCATCGAGGTCAGGGCAGGGGAGGTCGGCCGCGAAGCGATCGAGGTTACGCGTGTCGTAACGCGGATCGGTCGTGAGGTACGACTGATAGATGGCGATTGCGGCGTGACCTTCACGCTCGATGTCGTTCATCTCGTCCGGCGAGACCTGCTGATCACCGGCGAATTCCACGCCGGTCGAGTTGAAGTAGCTGCCGATGTAATCGACCAACTGCCGCAGCGTAATCGGATTGCGCGGCGAAAGGTGATACGTGCCGCCGTGCGCTTCCGGCGTGCTGAAGATTCGTGACATCACGGTCGACACCCAGTCGACCGGAACGATGTTACGGAATTCGTTGCCGGTACAATTCCAGCGAGCGCGGAAGCGGCGGACGCCGTCGGCATCGGGCGGTTGCTCCGGCATCATCATGGCGATGAGCCGCAGGTAGAGGTACAGCCCGTGATATGTGCTGGTGTAGCCGGTGAGCGAATCTCCGGCGACGACGGCCGGACGGTATACGGTGGTCTTTTCGAAGAAGCCGGCATCGCGCACGGCTTTCTCCGCGAAGAACTTGCTCTCTTCGTAGTCGTTGCGGAAGCCTTGGCCGCAGGCGAACTCGTCTTCCAAGATCGGGCCGGCCCGGTCACCGGAGACGTAGGCCGTCGACACGTAGTGCATTTGCCGCAGGCCGAGGGAGTCGCAGGCCTCCAGCAGGTTTTGCGTACCCGTGAAGTTTGTGAGCCAGGGCTCGCCGGCACGGTCGGAGCCGTAGAATTCGAGCACCGCCGCATTGTGCAGAACCGAATCGCAATTCGCCTTAACCCAAGAGCGGGCCTCGGCGGAGAGCCCAAGTCCGGGCTGAGTGACCTCGCCGGCGACGACGTGCGGCCGCGGCAAGGAGCGATCCATTTGTCGCTCCCACATCTGCAGCAACTGATCGATTCGCTGTGCCGCCGACTGCTTCTTAGAGGGGCGAACCAACAGGCAGAGCTGGTGGCCGGCTTCGAGAAGATCGCGCATCAGGTAGCGGCCAATCAGTCCCGTCGCGCCGGTCACAAAGGTGCAGGAGGTTTTCTTGGGCATCGTTCTCTTAAGAAATCCGGGCCGGCAAGTCGCAGTGGGAATATCAACAGCCGCACTCTGGCCAAACCAATAGCCCGGCGGCGGTAAGGACCCTAACCAGTTTATGGGAGCCGGTATGGTAAACTGTCATGGTTAGTCTGACCACACCGATTTATCGTCTTTTTTCGCCTTCCAATCTACGGTAAACCGCTTTGGGGTAAGGAAATACGTTCGATTCCCTCGTCGGTGTATCGCCAAACGTAATGTTTCCAATCGGCAGGAAACGGCGGGCCGCGAGGGTCATCAACGAACAGCGAATCGCCGGGTCGGGCCACTCGACGGAAGTAGAGCTCGAAGTTGCGATGGGTCGGCGGCTGCGGGACGTTGAGGTTTTTCCAGTAGGGACCGTCGGCCCCTTGCATCTGATAGGGTTTCCCCGGCGTATCGATACCAGGGAAAAAAGTCGCCGTGGGAACATTCGCCGAATAGAGGCAATGGCAGAGGTAGGCGTCGAGGCGGCCGAAGTAGTACAGGCCGGGCGATAGCACGAGCAAAACTGCGGCCGTCACGGCATACCGACCCGCGGAGCCGCTCGTCGCGGTGAAGCTTTCCCGCCAGCCGCCGACGAAGACGATCGCCGCCGCCGCAATGGCGAGGTTCCACGCCCAGACGGAACTATTCCACTCCATACGCACGAGCATCACCACGATGCCGACGTGAAGAATTACGGCGATGCCCGCAACCAACCGCGCGCCGGTCGCCACCATATCAGGCAGCCGATCAAGATTTCGGCGAGAGCAATGGCGGCTGCCAGCGATTGGGCCTGATTAGCCGCGGCCGCCAGATCAGCGGTGGGAAACAATCCGCTCCAGATCCACGGCGCTACGGTTTTGAAATAGTCGGCGCTGAAGAGCTTGTGCAAACCGGAGAACAGCCAAAGCGACGACAAATGCAGCTCGCCCCAGACAACTGCGCCCCAGGCTTCGGCCATGTGCCTAACATCAGCAGCCAGAACGAAAAGATCTGCGGCTGCATACGGGTTTGGTCGGCCGTCATCGCGACGAGGCCGACGGCAATATTGGCCAGTAGCCCTAACCGCGGCCATACGACGAACAAGCAGGCCGTAGCGAAGAGCAATTCCCCATAGCCGTCGAACGCCGGTAGCTCGACGAACGGCAACAGCGGCGGCTCCGATCGCTCCATCCATAGCCGACGGGTTACCCAGATCGTCATGGCGTACATGGCCGCGAGCCACGCACGCAGCACGTAAACGCCCCACGGAATCAGCGGCCGGGCAGCGGTCGGCGACGATGTCGAGTGCGGCGGCAAGGCCGGGTCGGCCGTCGCAGTTCGCGTCGACTTGTGCGTTCGTTTGGCCATCGGTCTGAAGTAGTGAGATCAACCCGGCTTACTTGATCACAGTCTATCGGTCGCGTCGAAAGAACGTCGAGCCCAGGCCGACGCGTGTTGACGGCGACGCTGCGCCGGCACGACGTATAATCGAACAACCGGATTCTACGATCGAGCCGGTCGACTTCGAGGGCTTGCGGTATGGGCGGTATCGCGCGTTATGTTCCGTGGCGGGCCGTGCGTTGGTTGGCCTGTGCCTATTTGGGCGTGTTGCTGATGTTGATGTTTGTCGAGAACCGACTGATTTTCGCGCCGAACCGAAATCCTCGCGGCACTTGGAATCCACCGACCGCGCAAGGCGAGAACGTCACGTTCAAAGCCGGCGACGGCACGTCGCTCACCGGTTGGTATCTGCCACGTTCGCAACCGAAGGCGGTTGTTCTCTTCGCGTGCGGCAACGGCGGAAACATGTCGTACTGGGCCGACTATTTTCGCACGCTGCAGTTGCAACTCGATGCCACGATCATGGGTTTCAACTATCGCGGCTACGGGACCAGCGAAGGTTCGCCGAGCGAAAAGGGAGTGCTCGACGACGCCCGTTCGGCGCGGCGCTGGCTGGCGGAGCGAGCCGGAGTCGCGGAGAAAGACGTCGTGCTGATCGGTCGTTCGCTCGGCGGCGGGGTCGTCGCGGATTTGGCCCAAGACGGCTGTCGGGCGCTAGTGATCGAGAGTTCGTTCACGTCGCTCCCGGACGTTGCGGCCCGCATCTATCCCTTTCTGCCGGTGCGTTACGTGATGCGTACGCGTTTCGATTCGTTAAGAAAGCTCGCCGGATATTCGGGGCCGCTCTTCATCAGCCACGGCGACGCCGACGAACTCATTCCGTTGGCGATGGGGCAAGCTTTGTTCGAGGCATCGCCCGGCAGCACGAAGAAATTTCTTCACCGTGCCCGAAGGCACGCACAACGATCCGCAACCGCCGGCGTACTTCACCGAGTTGGCGGCATTTTTGGAGCGGCTATAGCGCGCGAGCGCCGCGGTTACGGCAACCGCAGCGTTACGCCCGGTCGCAGGTTCTCAAGATTCTCGCCCAACAACGCCCGATTGGCTTCGTAAAGTTCCGTCCAGCGCGAAGCTTGGCCGAGCTGCTTGCGAGCAATGTCGAACAGCGTGTCACCCTCGCGCACCGTGTACGTACCACCGGGTGCTGCGGCGCGCGAGGTCGGTGCGGCCGAAGCTTCCGTCGCTCCAAGTAGGTCCGGGTAGCGTTGCTTCAAAAATTCCGCGGGGGGCACGTCGAGCACGTTGCCGCTGCGGATATCTTCCGCGTGCGGGTAGCGGTCGCTGTTGTAAGCGAACAAGGCCCGATAGAGCGAGCCGTCGCCGTAAACCTTTTGCGCAATGGAAAACAAAGTGTCGCCCGGGGCGACGACGTACGGCTGATCGCGACCTGATGAAACCGGCATCGTCGCCGAAGCAGGAGCGACGGCGCCGCCCATTGGAGCGCTCGGCATGGCGATCGTCGCAGGTGCAGACGGCGGGCTGGTTGCAAACGCCGCGCCGGCTTGCGGCCGAGCGATCGTAGCCGAGGCGGCAGGAGGTGCCAGGGCAGCAATGCCGGGCGACGACGACGTAACGGACGCAGAACCCGGCGAAGTTGAGGAAGTCGCCAGCGGCTGCATCGCTGAAGGGCTCGCTTCAAACGGTCGCGGTTCGCGCGTCGTCGCCATCGTTGGAGGTGCGCTCGTCGTCATAGGCGAAGTCGCAGTCGCTGCGCTTGCGCCGAAATTGGGCGACGCGTAACGGCCGGTGTCCGGCGCGGAGCCGGCGGCCAATGGCGATGATGCGGTCGGCGGATTGATCGAAGTGGTCGCCGCGGTGGGCATCGGCATCGACGGCGGTGCCGAAGCCGACACGGCCGGTGTGGTCGAGCGGAGCGGATTTCCGGACGATGCGACGGCGGGGGCCGAAGCCGAAGTCGGTGCAGAGCCCGAGTTGAAGCCCGGCGCACCGCCGGCCATCGGTTGCGGCGTGGAAGCGACCGACGGAGCGGCATAACCGGCAGGTTGCGGCGTCGTACGCGGCGATCCGTATGGATCCGTCGCGCCGTAGCGATTGCCGGAGCTTGCCGGAGTTGACGTTGATGTTGCCGGCGGCGGAGTCGAACTGGCAAAGCCCGTGGTCGGCGGCGACATTCGCGCCGAGGCCGGAGCCGAAGGCGTCGCGCCGTACGGAGATGCCGAGTCGGGCGAAGGGGATGTGGTCGTCGTTGCGCCGGGGCTCGTCGCTCGTCCGGTGTTCGCAAAGCCCGCCGGAGTTTGCTGCGGTCGCTGTTCGGCGACGAACGTCGGTTTGTTCGCGAAGCCCGGCGCGGCAGGCATGGCGTTGGCCAAGTTTTGCGGCGTCGGTGCGGCAGGCGACACGGGATTGGTCGTCGGATTCGCCGGCGGTTGCGCTAACCCGGCCACGTTGATGTCGATCGGTTGGCCTTCGTTGGGCGTCGTCAGCCGCATCGCGAGCACGCCGCAAAATACGAGGAACAGCATGCCGACGAACGTCAGCCCCAGCTTTTTCTCTAAGCTCATAACGCCTCCTCCTTGAGGCCGAGATTTCCGTCGTCGCGATTCGCCCGCTTGCTCGTCCGGCGCAGGTTTGGCGGTCGGTCGCTTGCGTTTGAGAAAAGTCAGTTTCATATCCGAGGCGTCCCTGCCAACGGGGTGACGACGGCCGTGCGAAGTTTCGCGCTCCGTGCTCGCGGGTTGCGAGCGAGCTCCGCTTCGCCGGCGGTAATGGGTTTCTTCGTGACGGCCGACCAGCGGGCATCGTCGCGAAATGCGTCTTTCACGATCCGGTCTTCCAGCGAATGGAACGTGATCACGGCGACGCGCCCGCCGACGCGGACGCACTCCGGTGCGTCGCGGAGAAACGTTTCCAAAGCGCCGAGTTCGTCGTTGACCGCGATTCGCAACGCTTGAAACGTGCGCGTGGCCGGATGAATGCGCTGGGCGTCGGGCGTGCGCGGCACGCAACGTTTCACCAGTTCGGCCAATTCGCCGGCCATGGTGATCGGCTTTTCGCGGCGACGTTCGACGATGGCCCGCGCTATACGCCGACTGTGGCGTTCTTCGCCGTACTTATAGATAAGATCGGCAAGCGGTTGTTCGTCGAGCTTGCGCAGCAAGTCGCTTGCCGGCACGCCTTCACTGACGTCGAAACGCAAGTCGAGCGGGCCGTCGGCGGTGAAGCTGAAGCCGCGCGACGAGTCGGCGAGTTGATCGCTGGAAAGGCCGATGTCGATCAGTGCGCCGTCGAGTTGGGCGACGCCGATGTCGCCCAGCACGAGTTTGACGTCGCGATAATTGGCCCAGAGCGGCGTCAGCGGTACGTCGGCATGCGCTTGTTGGGCCGCTTCCACGGCGCGGCGATCGCGGTCGAGCCCGTACACGCGGCCGGTCGGGCCGACGCGCTCCGCGAGACGTCGGGCATGGCCGCCACCGCCGAGGGTGCCGTCGAGCAGCACTTGGCCGGGTTGCGGATCGAGTTGCGCAATGACTTCGTCCATGAGCACCGGCACGTGCTGAGTGGCGAAGTCTGTCATGCGGCCGTGGTTTGCTGGTGAGTACGACACGGCCATGACGCTCGCCCGCAAAGTGCCGGCGGCAGCCGATCGTCGTCGCCGCAGGGCCGCGGCGCGGCGGGATGGTAGCAAACCCCGCGATTGGGAATAAGAGCAACCCACCTTTGGCGCATCCTTACGCCAAGGCGGGTGGGTGCCGCAGTTCGGAGGACGACTGCTATCGTTCGTAGAAGCCGCTTCTTGCAACTTTTTTTCCGCTTCCCGCACCGACGATCGGTGGCCGTGACCGTCGGCCGCGTGAAACGGACGCTACGAACTCTCGGACGGACGCTGCTCAATGAATCCTTGCGATGTTTTCTAGGTGCCGGCATGCGGCGGCAAAGCCCCGAACGCTTCTTCGGCGATGCGATCAAATTCGGCCGACTGTTCGGCCAAGTAGCGCTCCCAGCGCTGCTTATCCCAAATCTCCAAATGATCCTGAACGCCTAGCAGCACGACTTCCTTCGTCAGGCCGGCATGGGTTACGAGCGCCGCGGGAATGCGAAAGCGGTTCTGGTCGTCGAGCTCGATCCGTTCGGCCTGGGCGTAGAAGGCACGGCCGAAAGCTCGCACGTCGCGTCGATTCGGCGAAGCCGCCGCCAATCGCTCTCCGAGCGCCGTCAACGAATCCTCCCTGTAAAGAGCGAGCGAAGAATCAGTTCCGGGCGTCAGAAACAGGCCGAGCTGCTTGGCGTCGGGGCCGGCTTCGAGAACTTCCCGAATGCGTTTGGGCAACGCAATCCGCTGCTTATCGTCGACGACCCGCGGGAACGTCCCGGTCAGCAGCATGAATCACCACTTGCCCCCAATCCTCACCACACAGACCCAAAGATAAGAATTCACTTCGATTCGTCAAGCAGAATTTTAAGCCCGTAAATTACGGCGTTTCGAGCCGTTTACGCGACATTTCGCGGCGTTTTGCCGGTGCGGATTTTTTGGCGACGGTTTCCCGCGCGTTCCGCACCAAGTTCCCCTACCGAACTCCTAGCGCGCGGCGGTAAAGTTCGCGTCGGAGAGCTTGGCCGCAGGTTCGCTTGGTCCCGCGGGTCGCCTCAATGTACGTTGCCCACTCGCGGACACCCGGTCATGTCGGAACTCGACGCTTACGATTACGTCCTCCCGAAAGAACTCATCGCCCAAGATCCGTTGCCGGTTCGCAGCGACGCCCGGCTGTTGGTCGTTGATCGAGCCCGCGACCGCCTGGAGCATCTGCACATCCACGACCTGCCGGAGTTGCTCAAGCCGAGCGACGCCCTGGTTCTCAACGACACGAAAGTCGTGCCGGCCCGGCTGATCGGCAAACGAGCCGTGAGCCAAGGGAAGTGGGAAGGTTTATTTCTCTCGCTGACCGAAGAAGGCTTTTGGCAGATTCTCTGCAAGACGCGCGGGCACCAGAAACCGGGCGATCAGATCGTGCTGGTGAATCGCCGAGCGCACGACGACGTGCGGCTGCGGCTCATTGAGAAGCAGCCCGGCGGCGTATGGCTCGTCTATCCGGAATCGGAAGAAACAGCCTGGGAACTGTTGGCTCGCGTGGGTCGCGTGCCGTTGCCGCATTACATTCGCGGCGGCGAAATGACGGACGACGACCGTTCGCGTTACCAAACGATTTACGCTCGGGAACCGGGGAGCGCCGCCGCACCGACGGCCGGACTGCACTTTACCGAAGAGCTGATGCGGAAGCTGATCGATCGGGGCGTGACGCCGGTGCGCGTGACGCTGCATGTCGGCCTCGATACGTTTCGGCCAATCAAAGTCGACCGGCTCGACGAACACGAGATGCATACGGAGTTTTGTCGCATCGACGAGGCGGCGGTCGAGCGAATCAACGAACTTCGTGCGGCCGGCGGCCGCGCAATTGCCGTCGGTACCACGGCCTGCCGTACATTGGAAACGGCGGCGAAGGGTGGGGCGTTGGAGCCGTTTGAAGGTCCGACGAATCTCTTCATCCGTCCGGGCCACACGTTTCATGCCGTCGACGGCCTGCTCACCAACTTTCACCTGCCCCGTTCAACATTGCTCGTGCTGGTGCGCACGTTCGGCGGAGACGATTTGATGCGGCGAGCGTACGAAGAGGCCGTCGGCAAGCGGTATCGGTTTTTCAGCTACGGCGACGCGATGCTGATTGTGTAGGGAACGCCCTCTGCGGCATTCCGCACTTTGGCGAGCGTCGAGCCGTAAGGTCGACGTGCTTGGCCACTCCTCATCCGCCGCTGCGCGGCACCTTCTCCCGCAAGGGGAGAAGGAACGGAACGCTACGGAGCGCGTTCCCTACAGCCGTCGACGGCTAGTCGTCGTGGAGATCGTTTTCTTCGATCGTCTTGAAGCCGGCGCAACGAGAATTTCCAGCCCCATCTCGATATTATCGACCATCACGGCGACGGCCGGTCGTCCGTGCGGACGAACCAGGAGCGGATAGGCTTGGATGATGTTCACTTCGCCTTGAAGCAGGGCGGTGCAAACCCGCAGCAGCGGCTGCTGATCGTCGGGGAGTTCGACGCCGATGACGTCGCTCTCAATGATCGCTAGGCCGGCCCGTTCGAGAATTTCGCGGCCCTGTTCGGGATGGCTCAGCAGGAAGCGAACGAAGGCGCACTCGGCCGCGTCGTTGATCGAGAGCGCGACGATGCGAACGCGCGTCCCTTCGAAACGTCGCACCACTTCCAGCAAACTACCGACGCGGTTTTCTAAGAAAACCGTGAACTGGCGGATCGCCGGATAGTTCCGGCCGCGCATGGTGTCGAACCCGGTGCCTGTGCCTTCGCCGATGCTCATGACGTGTAAAGCTATCGGTCTTGCGACGGGGCGTCAACGCGTCGGACCGATTGGCGATGCGGCCCGCACTTCGTAAAATCGGCGGTTTGCTTTCTTCACGGCAAGCCGGACGGGCGCCGCTTCGGGCCCGGCAGCGATGATTCGCGAACACGATCTCGATATTCGCGTGCGGTATCAAGAAACCGACGCTATGGGCGTACTGCACCACGCCAACTATTTCACCTACTTCGAAATGGGGAGAACCGAGTTGCTGCGGGCCAACGGCAAGTCGTACCGCGACTTGGAAGACGGCGGTCTGCTGATGGTCATCGTGAAGATCGGCTGCAGTTATCGTCGGCCGGCTCGCTACGACGACGTGCTCCGTTTGCATACCCGTACGGTTCGCGTGACGGCGGCGAAGATCGAGCACGAATACCAAATGTACCGCGGCGAGGAACTGCTCTGCGACGGCTACAGCACGCTGGCCTGCGTTGATCGGCAGGGGCGCGTGCAGCGGGTTCCGGAATGGCTACACATGCCCGCAGAAGAGAAGGCTTAGAGAAGTGGTGATGACCGAGATGCTTGCCGGGCTACAGAACCGGTTCGACGTGATCGTGCAGGAGATCGTGCGCGAGGGCGCGTTTGGAAACTGGCCCGCCCGCGGTCGGCCGACGACCTGATCGACGAAGAGGCGTTTCAGAAGGACGGGCGGATTCCGTACTGGGCCGACGTTTGGACGTCGTCGCGCGTGCTCGCCGACGAGTTGAACAAACGCGGGGCTAAGAAAGGGCGGCTGCTGGAATTGGGCTGCGGCGTCGGGTTCTCGTCGCTCGTGGCGGCCGGCCTCGGCTATGAAACCGTGGCGACCGACTACTACGCCGAGGCGTTGGAGTTTGTCGAAGCCAACGGACGGCTGAATGATTTGACGACGCTGACGACTCGCGTCCTTGACTGGCGAGCGCCGCCGGATGATATGGGATTGTTCGACGTCGTGACGGCCGCCGACGTGCTTTATGAGCGACCGAACGTACCTCTCGTGGCCGCGATGTTCGACCGATTTATGAAGCCCGACGGCATCGGCTACTGCACCGACCCGCAGCGCGGAGCGGCATCGTCATTCGCCGACGACTGCCGCAAGCTCGGCCTCAAAGTGAACTGCTTCATCCGCGCGGTGGAAGATGAAGGCAAGCCGCGCGACATCGACTTCTACGTCATCAAGCGTTGAGACGGTTTGGGTGCCACTGCCGGCTTGCCCACCAGTGTTCAATCGACGTTGCTATGGTACTGGTGGGCAAGCTGGCAGTGGCACCCTGCGACTAGCCGCGCAGCCCGACGGCTTGCATCAAGCGGTCGGTCGCTTGATAGGCTTCTTCGACCCACTCCGCGATTCGCTCCGGCTCGGGCGAGTATTCGAGTTCGATCGAGACGACGCCGTCGATCTCCAGAGCCTTGATCTCTTGCAGATATGGTTCGAACGGCACGACGCCGCGACCGGGCGGAAGATCGCCGTGCTTTTTGCCGTCGCAATCCGAGATGTGTACGTGGCCCGCGCAGGCCTTTGAGCCGGCGGAGTTCTTCGGGCTTGACCTTCGACAATACGAGGTGCGAGACGTCGATATTGTGCGCACGGCCGGCGAGTTCACGTCGTCGAGGAAGCGAACCATCGTGTCGACGTCGTTCACGAGCGACAACGCAAACGGCTCAAGCTCGATGACGATTTCAACCTTGCGCTCCGCCGCGTATGCGCCAAGTTCGCGGCACGCTTCGACCGCCCATTGCCATTGTTCGGCGGCCGGAATCACTTCGCGGTTCCAAATGTATTCGCCGACGACGAGCAGCACGTTCTTCGCGCGATACTCGGCGGCGAGGTCGAGATACTGGCGAACGCGGTCGAGATGAAATCGCCGCACGCTCGGGTTGAGGTCAATCAACCCCACGGCGACGCAGCAGAGCGAGACGATCGGCAACTCGAGCCGCCGACATTCTTCGGCGATTAGTCGGCGCTCGGCCGGATCGAGATCCAGCGGATCGACGAAGAGGTCGACCGTGTCGAAGCCGATCTCTTTCGTCTTTTGCAGACCGTAAACGGTCGGCTTGCCGGTTTGCACCCAGGCGGAGTTGATGAGGCCGAGCTTCATAGGCGGGAACGCGGAGGCAAGCTCCGCGGCTAAATGAAGGACAGCTTAACGGACGGTGTCTGCAAACGCCTTTTGCAGAGCGGCGAGCCCGGCGGCGCCTTCGCGCCGTCGACGACGACGTTTACGCGCACTTCGCTGGTGTTGATCATTTCGACGTTGATGCCCGCTTCCGCCAGAGCGCGGAACATGCGGATGGCCACGCCGGTGTGGCTGCGCATGCCGATGCCGGAAACGCTCAGCTTCGCGACCTTGGGGGCGCTGGAAATCGGCCCGCAGCGAGAACTTCTTGGCCAAGTCGTCGGCCGTCTTCAGGGCCTTGTTCAAAGCATCTGCGCGGCACGGTGAGGCTCAGGTTCGCCTTTCCGCCGCGGCCGAAGCTTTGCACGATCATGTCGACGAAGATGCCGTCGGCTGCGATGCTGCTCGAACACTTGTGCCGCAATGCCCGGCGTGTCGGGTACGCCGGAGATCGTGACCCGCGCCTGCGAATCGTCGAGCTGGATGTCGTCGATCGTCAGGTCTTCCATACCTTGCACGTCTTGCAGCCGCGTGACGACGTCGGCCGCGGTGTCGGGCGTGGCGACGGTATGTGTCGAGTGCGAGCCCTTCGTGATCTCGGTCACCGCATCGGCCGGCGGCTTCTGCAGTTCGAACGCCTGATGAACCGTGCGCAGTGCGGCGGGGCCTTGCTCGCGATCGACGAGCACCGAGATTTTGATCTCGCTCGTGGTGATCATTTGGATGTTGATGCCGGCGTCGGCCAAGCTGCGGAACATCCGTTGGGCCACGCCGGTTTGCGACGCCATGCCGAGCCCGACGACGGACACCTTCGACACGTTCTCGTCGCTGGTGAAGCCTTCGGCGCCGAGTTCGGCGACGGCTTCTTCCACGGCTTTGAGCGTCGACGGCAGTTCGTCGCGGACGACGGTGAACGAAATGTCGGCTCGTCCGTCGGCGGCGACGTTTTGCACGATCATATCGACCGTAATGTTCTTGGCCGCGATCTTCGAGAAGACCGTGAAGCTGGAGCCCGGCACGTCGGGGACGCCGAGAATGGTGATGCGGGCTTCGTTCTTCACGAGCGTCGCCCCGCACACGGCTTGGTTCGGAGCTTCACCGTCGGCCACGATCATCGTGCCGGAAATGTCCGAAAAGCTGGAGCGAACGTGAATCGGTACGTCGAACTTTTTGCCGAACTCGATCGAGCGGCTATGCATGACGCCCGCACCGAGGCTGGCGAGCTCCAGCATTTCGTCGTAGCTGATTTGCTTGACGCGGCGAGCTTCCGGCAGGAGCCGAGGATCGGTCGTGTAGACGCCGTCGACGTCGGTGTAGATCTCGCAGGCGTCGGCTCCTAGAACCGCGGCCAGCGCCACGGCCGTCGTATCACTGCCGCCGCGGCCGAGCGTGGTGATGTTGAAGTTTTCGTCGATCCCTTGGAAACCGGCGGCGATGACGATGTTGCCGGCGTCGAGCGCCTTCTTCAGGCGGTCCGAGCGGATCGTATTGATCCGGGCCTTGCCGTGAACGCTCGATCGTTTCAATGCCCATCTGTGCGCCGGTCATGCTTACCGCACGGCTGCCGAGCGCATGCACGGCCATGGCCATCAGCGCGACGCTCACTTGCTCGCCGGTCGAGAGGAGCATGTCCATTTCGCGGGCCGGCGGATTATCGGAAATCTGTCTGGCCAGATCGATCAGGTCGTCCGTGCTGTCGCCCATCGCGCTGACGACCGTGACGACTTGGTTACCTTCCTGCTGGGCGCGAATCGCTTTGCGGGCGGCGGCGAGAATCTTTTGAGTGTCAGCGACGCTGGAACCGCCGAACTTTTGAACGATGAGAGGCATTTCGATTTTGCTGCGGAGCTCGTCTCCGCGTGTTTCGGTTGGGAAGTCGCGGAGACAAGATCCGCAGCTAAGTGAGATGTGATTAAGTGAAAGCGATACCGAGCAAGAAAGCCGCGTTAAACGCCGAGGAAGAACTTCATCATCCGATGTCCTTCGTCGAAGGCGACGTTCGACGCGGCCGCCGTCGTTTCGCTGTAGGTCGTCGCCGCATCCGGCGCGATGCCGGAGCCGCAGATCGCCAGCGGCACGATGCCGTGGCTGTGCGTCTTCGTGCGGAGCGGCGTCGGATGGTCGGGCGTCACCAGAATGCGGTATTCACCGTATTTTTTCAGAGCTTCATGCAGCGGGCCGACGATCTTGGCGTCGATCTCTTCGAGCGCCTTGATCTTGGCATCGCAGCGGCCTTCATGCGACGCCTCGTCCGACGCTTCAACATGCACGCACACGACGTCGACGTCCTTCAACGTCTCGATCGCATAGCGGCCCTTCGCGGCGTAATCGGTGTCGAGATAGCCCGTCGCCCCCGGCACTTCAATCCGCTTCCAACCCACGAGCGCGGCCAAACCGCGCAGCAGGTCGACGGCCGTGATCATCGCGCCGGTCTTGCCGTATTTATCCTGGAACGATTGCAATGCCGGAGCGCGGCCTTGTCCCCAGAGCCAGACGTTGGTCGCCGTCGGTTTGCCGGCCGCTTTGCGGGCTGCGTTCACCGGATGATCGGCGAAGAGGCCGACGCTGTCGCTCATCAAATGCGTGAGCAACGCGCCGCCCGGCCCGCGCGGATAGTCGTCCAGCACGGATTTGTCGGTCAAGTCGTGCGGCGGCGTCGTGCGCGTGTCGTTGGTAAACGGCACCGGGCTCCCCGTCGTCGGCCGCATGATCAGCAAGTTGCGGTAGCTCACGCCGGGCACAAATTGCATCTGCGGCCCGCCGAGCTTTTCCTGCGCGGTGGCGAGGAGCTGCGTGGCTTCTTCGGTCGAGATATGACCGGCCGTGAAGCTCTTCATCGTCTGGTCTTCGACACAGACCAAGTTGCACCGCACGGCCCAATCGTCGGGGCCCAGCGGAATGCCTTGCGCCGCGGCTTCCAGCGGAGCCCGGCCGGTGAAATGTTCCAGCGGGTCGTAGCCGAGCAAGCTCAGGTTGGCCACGTCGGAACCGGCAGGCAGCGAAAGCGGCACGTTGTTCGCTCGCCCGACGATGCCGGCCGCCACGATGGCGTCCATGTTCGGCAGGTGCGCGGCTTCCAGCGGCGAACGCCCGCCGAGCGACGCCTGCGGTTCATCGGCACAACCGTCGGGAATAATGATCGCGTACTTCATGGGGAAATGGGAGTTATGAATTGTGAGTTATGAGTTCTCAGCGAATCTTCTCTCGCTTTACGATCGATGTGAGAATCGCGATTAACTCGTCATTCTCTTGCCGCAAATCCGCCACCCGCTCAAGAGGCAAGATTTCGGATTCGACGATCAATTCCAGCCAGTACGCGGTCTCGTCGAGTTCCTGCAAGGCGACTTGCAGCTTACTGACGAACTCGGCCGTCGACCGGGATCTACGTGCTTCTCGGCAATGCGCTCCGGCCGACGTGGAACTGCGGAATGCTTGTTTTCCTAATGTTTGGTGTAAAGGTGTTGACGGAAGAACTGAATACAACCGAATGACTCGCAGCGCGAACTTTTTGACCCGATCGATCAATTCCGCAGCGCCATGCGATTCGGAATTCATAACTCATAACTCTGAATTCATCGCTAGCCCCGAATGCTCATGCGTACGCAGCCCTTGCTCACGCATGCGAGCCGTTCTAGTTCGTCCATGGCATTGCGCGTTGCGCCTTCCGTGGTTTGGTGCGTGATGATGACCAGCGGGACGATGCCTTCTGCGCCCCGTTTCGATTCGTGCTGAATCACGCTGGCGATCGAGATGCCGGAGCGACCGAGCACGCCGGTGATTTCCGCCATCACGCCGGGGCGATCTTCGACGTTGAACCGCAAGTAGTAACGTCCGGTCGATTCGGCGAAATCCATCGGCGACACCGCGGCTTCGCGCTTCGACCAGAGTTCCAAAGTGCGGAACGTGATCGCGGTACGGCCGACGACCGTGTCGATCAGGTCGGCGACGACGGCCGATGCGGTCGGCATCTGTCCCGCGCCGAGGCCATGGAAGAAGAGCGGTCCGACGGCATCTCCCAGCACGCTCACGGCGTTAAACGCGCCGCGCACTTCGGCCAGCGGCGTGCCGGCTTTTACTAACGTCGGCGAGACGTGCATCTCCAGCGAATCGCCGACGAGCTGCGCCACGGCCAGCAACTTGATGCGGTAGCCAAGTTCGTGAGCGTAGTGCATGTCCTCGACGTCGAGCGTGTCGATGCCGCGGCGCGGGATGTCGCGCCAGTGCACACGGCTGCCGAACGCCAAGTGGGCGAGAATCGCGAGCTTTTGGGCCGTGTCGCTGCCGTCGACGTCCATCGTCGGGTCGGCTTCGGCGAAGCCCAAGCGTTGCGCTTCGGCGAGCGCTTCAGAGTAGTCGGCCCCTTCTTCATCCATCTTGGTGAGGATGTAATTACAGGTGCCGTTGAGAATGCCGGTCAGCGATTCGATCTGATTCGCCGACAAGCACTGGCTGATGTTCGCGATGATCGGTATGCCGCCGGCCACCGAAGCCTCAAACGCGATCGATCGACCCAGTTCGCGAGCCCGATCAAAGAGCTCCGGGCCGTGCTCGGCGAGCAGCGCCTTGTTCGCCGTGACTACGTCTTTGCCGCTTTCCAGCAGCTTCAGCATGATCGTGCGGGCCGGCTCCAATCCGCCGACCAAATGCGCGACGGCTTTGATCTCCGGGTTGCCGGTGATTTTCGCGAGGTCGTCGGAAACAGAGCCCTTCGGCAAGTCGCAATCGCGCGGCTTGTTGACGTCGCGCACGACGACCTGTTCGACCCAGAGCGTACGGCCCGCATGACGCGCGGTGCGGTCGCCATGATCAAGCAGCAACTTTGCGACGCCCGAACCGACGGTGCCGACGCCGACGATTCCGACTTTGGTCTTTTCCATGAATTCCGCAGCGCCGAGCAGGCCGGCCGAACGATGCCTTGCCGAAGTGTGTAATCCGACAATCGTAAGTGGCCCGCCGGCGGAGTGTCAACGCCCGGCGCGGTGCGGCTTGACCGTGCGCAAGTGGCCGGTAGACTGGATGTTTCGCGTTTGCGGCCCGGTGCGACCAGTGCTTTAGCAAAGGCTTAGGCACGGTCTCGGCGGGTGCCGCAATCGTCGAGGCGGCGGGGTAGCTCAGTTGGTTAGAGTACCGCATTCATAATGCGGCTGTCACGGGTTCGAGTCCCGTCCCCGCTACTTACTTTCTCGGGCCCGCAATCTTCTTGGGCTCATTGGCCGACGATCCGCGTCGGCCGCTCTTCGCTTGGCACCGCATGTTCGAAGATTCCCGCGGACGTCGCGGTTTTTTCTTGCGCCGTGGTTGGTCACGTTAATACCGCTGGCGGTTACACAAACTGCCCGAGTTTGGCTCTGCGGTCGCGGCGAGCAGCACCGGGGCTTAAACTCGGCCGACGCCTTCAGCGTGGCCGCTCAAAGTCGTATTTGTTCGCAAAGCGGAAGACGTTCTTCCCCGTTGCGCGGTCGAACCCTTCGATGTAGAAGCAAAGCGTTCCCTCGCCGAAAACGAGGATGTTTTCGTCAGCGCGAATCAACAGCGTTTGGTGATGCCAGCTTCCGCTGGTGCCGCCGGTGTACGCGTTGTTCCACACCTTGGAATCCCACCGTCGCTCTCCGGTCTCTTTATCCGTGCAGACGAGTTGGTAGGAATACGGACCTATGCCGGGGAACGCCAGGTAGCAGGCATCCCCGTCGATCAGTCCGCTAATGTGTCCGAGAACCTGGGCGTCGTTGAGAAGCGAGTTCGACAGCGTCGCACTCTGATTGCGATCGAGAAACAGCGTCTTGTCGCCGACTTGTCGGATCGCTTGACCTACGGGCACGAGCGCTTCAGAGCTGCCGTAGCGGACTTTGTGCAACAAATTCGGATGCGACTCAGGGGCGCGCCGACGCGAAGCGGTTGCAGTGCGCCGTGCTCCCAGAATTCCGGCACCGACGTATGCAGCCGGCCTTCGATGAACCCGATGAACTTGGCGATCGCCACGCGACGCTCACGAACCCATTCTTCGTGTTCTCGTTTCACGCGTGATTCGAGTAGGACCTCTTCCCACGCGGCGCGTAGGGCGATTCCATGCTGCGGAGACGCTTTGAGGCGTTTCAATGAATCGCGCGACGGGTTCGTGAACAACTCACGATGAAGGTTCGCCGCCGCCTCTAAGCTCAACTCTTCGCTGAGTTGTTGAAGAGGTAACGGAGCGGATTCAACTTCCGGCTTCAATAGCACCTGACCCGATGCGCTCGGCAAATGCATAGCGCCGGCCAGGATGAACGCGATCAAGAGCTTGAGATCGCAAAAAGCAACTCTCATCTGCCGACTCCGTGACACGCCGACGGACGCCATTCCATTTGTCGCGCAGGCCATTTTACGGAAAGCGGGAAAAATCCCCAACCCGTCTCGCATCGTTCGCATTGCGCTCCCGACGCGCATTCGGTTCGCGCCTATGCCGCTATTGATCCGGCCGTAATGCTTCCGCAGGCAGCGGGCGAACATCGCCTGGAAAATGCAACTGCCGGGGTGCGTTAGCGGCGGCCGTCGTCGATTTGTTCGGCCGCCTGGGCGTTGGCGGGGCGCGTCGGTTTGGTGAACGTGAACGAGAGCCCGCATTCGCAGCGGTAGGTTTCCATGGCCGTGACGAAGAAACCGCTGGGGAAGTAGCTTTTCGGTCGTACGGCATCCGCGACGGGCGCGCAATTCGTGCGGCCGCAGCGCGGGCAGGATGGCGATATCTGTTCCATGATGTCCCTGTAGCCGAAGGATTGGCTACAGACTTACGCGACATTCGCCCCCGGAGTCCGCAGAAAAATGCGGAGAAGTCCCGGTTCGTCGCAGCGTAGACCCCGCGTTGCCGCGAGGTCTACGCGAGCGGGCAACGACAAAGAGGAGGGGCAAGCGGAAGAGCGGCCCACTTCGCACCGGACCTGGCGAGCGCATCGGCCGGCCCGATGCGTGACTCGCCCGCCGCGGCGTCAGCGAGCCAGAGCCGGCGTGAGTTCATGCGCTCCGCGGGCTTTGATGATTTGCAGGTGCGGGGTTTCCGTGAGATCGATCACTTCGGCCGACGGACCTTTGCCGACTTCGACTACCGGCCGATCGTAGCTGGGGCCGTTGGCGCGAATGGTCTTGGCCATGCGACCGTCGCTGAGTTCGACGTACGAACCGATCGGAAACAGCGATACGGTGTGCAGCAGGGCGCGGACGACCTGTGAGTCGTAGAGGCCCGACTTTACGTCTTCGAGCATCTTCGTCATGGCGAAATACGGCAGCAGCGCCGGGCGGTGCGGGCGGCGCGAAACGAGCCGCGCAGTAGGCGTCGGCCACGGCCGCGATTTTCGACAGCGGATGGATCGATTCGGCCGTGCGACCGCGCGGATAGCCGCTACCGTCGTTGCGCTCGTGCATCTGATAGACGATCATGCGCACGCCCAGCGACACGCGGCTCATGTTCTTGTAGAGCATGTCCGTGGCGATGACCGGATGTTTGGCGATTTCGACGAACTCGCTTTCGTCGACCAAGCTGGCCGATTGGTAGAGCGATTCGTCGATCTTGAGCATGCCCGCGTTATGCACGAGGCAGCCCATGCTCAGGTCGGTCAGCGCCTCTTCGTCTTGCCCGAGCATGGCGCCGACGGCGACGGCCAGCACGGAAACGTTGGTCGAGTGCGCGGCAATCTCGTTGTTGTCGCCGGGATTGATGCCCATGCAGACGAAGAGGTCGAGATCGTCCTTGGCTCGCGAGAGAGCCTGCTTAGTGACGTCGCGCACGACTTCCGACGAAACGCTCGCGCCGCTTTGTAGACGCGAGAGGAAGTCGTCGACTTGATCGACGCACTGCTGATGCTGCTCCAACACCACGTCCATATTGCGGCGATCGTAGGCCTCGGCGCCGCGCGGAGTGATATTTTGCGAGAACGGATTATCCGACGGCGTGATCTGTGCGTCGATGCCGGCGAGCTCGCCGTCGAGTGCGCGAGTGACGTCGGTTTGCATGACGACGTCGACCGGGGCATGCCGCGGCAGCGCCTTGCGGGCTCGGCCCGTAGCGCCGAAAGCTGTGAGTCGGTTCCAGTCTTTTTCGGTGACGACGACGTCGCGAATGCCGCGCTTGTAGAGCCCGGCCATGAGTTCCTGCGTGATCGGCATGCCGGGGCCGAGCAATAGTCGCAGGCTATCGTCATGAACGGCCGACGCGAGGATGAAACCCTCGGTCAGCATCGACAACGGAATGCGCTTGTACATGTTTGCCGTCGTTGTTTCGAGCCTGTCGGGAGACGTTCCGCATAGGTCACGAATAACTGCAATTCAAAGGTATGGCGCGAAAGTGGGGTGTGCGGGCTTTGGTCGAAGAATAACCTTCGTTTGGTGGGAGCCCACCAACGCACACCCGCCGATGATGCCGAAACGCGACCGGTTAAACGGTACGATCGGAACGTCCGGAGCTATTTTTGTGCGGCTAGCCGTAGTAAGCGATCGCCTTAGGCGTCGTTACATTCCACGACGGACGTTCTTCGTTTCCAGCACGCCCCAATGGCCGCCGATGACGTGCGGAAACTTTCCGGGCGTCACGTGGTAGTGCGGCCCGCGGGCGGAGTCGACGTGCAGATTGAACTCGTTGAGCGGGTTGTCCGCGGCGTTTTTCGCCATCAGGCCGGCGGCTTCGTAAGGGCCGCAGATCGGCAGGCCGTCGAACGCGAAGCCGATCACCGGCGAGTGGCCCGCGCCGTCGTCGACCCACGGCGACTTCACGCAGACCGGATACTTGTGATAGTGATACTGCTGCATCGGGCTGGGGTGACCGCAGCAACGATCGAGCCGCCAAAAGGCTTCGAACGCGTCGGCGTCGTAGGGATCAAAGAACACGACGCCGTTAATCGCCACGCCGATCGGGCCCGGCGGCATAACGTTGCGGTTGTGATGGCCGGTCATCGCACGATGCTGCGGATTCTCCTTGGGCTCGAGAGGTAAGGAGAACGTGCGGATCGTTTCGCGAATGTAGTTCGGCGAACCATCTATGGCTCGGGCGACGTCGGGAAAGACGGCGGTCGGGTGGTTGGGTAGGCCGTGCGACGTGATTTCGAGATGTGTTTTTGTGAAGCGAATCACGAGGTTGTCGGCGACGAAACGATCTTGCTCGACTTTTTTGTTTTGCGCGTCAAGGTAGCCGCGACGGAGCCAAGCCGTGGTGTTGTCGGCGAACGGTGCTTCGAGGCGATCGGTCAGGTAGTAAAGCCGATCGGCGTTGGAATGGTCGAACTGCGCCGGCGGCGAGCGTGAGGCGTCGTCGCGCGGATCGTAATACCAGCGACCGCCGAGCGAGACGAGTTTGCTCAAAGCCGCGGGCTTGGCCGGCGACTTTTGATTGGCGGCGCGTTCCGCTTGCAGGGCGACGTACTCGGCCGGGTTGGGAATGGATTCGAGCGAAACTTCGTCGACCAGGAATTCGCTGCGCTCGGCGGGCCCGTCGCCGTCTTGAAAACCGACGGTGAGTTTTAAAGTGTCGACTTCGGGGAAGGGCGTGCGGAATTCCATTGCGTAGGTGCGCCAAACGGCGGTGGCCGTGGCGCCCGTCGCACCGCTGGGAATATCGCGGCGCATTTGTTCGAGCGAGCCGTAGAGGTTCTGCGAAATCGAATCCAGCGAGTTGCGGCCTGCGTCGGCGAAGAATTCGGCCTTCAGGTAGAGTTGCTGTTTGGCCGACGAAAATTTCTCCTGCGCCAAACCGCGGATGCGAAAGCGATACCAGCGGCCGGCAGCGGGCGGGAGTTCGCGGACCGTGTAGCTTAGGCGAGCTTGGCGCGCACCGTCGCCGTCGAGGTCTTGGCCCGAGGCGAATCGCGCTCCCCAGCCGGTGCGGTCGGTCGCCGGGTTGCCGAGGTAGCCGTACGTCACGTCGCCTTCGAAATCAAAACCGAGCGGAGTTTTGTCGCCGGCGGACGCGAGTTCGAGGTCGCCGTTGCGAATCAGGCCGCGGTCGGCCTTGGCTTCTTCCTCGGCGCTGCGGCGCGGCACGGTCGTATCAACTTGCCGCGACGCCCTTTCCGCACGCATTCCGCCGGCCGCAGGAGGCGGACCGCCTGGAACTCCGCCGAAACCGCCGGGGGGGCGTCGCGGAGGCCCGAGCGGCGGCTGAGCCACGGCTTGCACGAGGCCTGCGGCGATCGTAGCCAAGGCGATGAGAGCGATGGAAAATTTGGGCATGCGCAACGTCCGCCGGAGAAAGCACAGGTTCCGCAACGGTAAACGTACGACCGCGGCCGCATCTACAGGAATTCAAAACAATTCGCACTTCGGGCCGTTCGGCGACGTCGGCCGCCGTAAGACCTCACCCTTTCACGGGCCGCAGCGGGCTCACCGCGAGCATGAATTTCTTCTGGCCGTGCGTCGGGAACGACACCGTGGCCATGCGTTTCACTCCGGCTCCGCTCAGCGCAAAATCTTGCCGATGCCGTACTCCGGGTGCCGCACGACCATTCCCTGGTGAAACACATCCGGCGACACGGCCGGCGGCGCACCCGCCGAGCGATCGTGTCCCGCCATTTGCGCCGCGGTTTGAAGCACGTAGTTCGGCGCCGCCGCAGGGGCGGGCTTTGCGGCGGGTTCGGCATCGAACGAACCCACGTCGAACGAGATGTCTCCCTCTTCGTCGCCGCCGGCGGAATGCACATGCTCGTCGTCCGTCGCATGTTCACCGTGGGCGTGATCGTCGCCACGAGCGGGCGGATATTCCGCGAAGTCGTGCCACACGTTCTCCGCCGCTTCGTTGCGATCAAACTCGGCGACGGGCAACTCCATCAAAAACTGGCTCGGCACCGTCAATCGCCGCTGTCCGCGAAACTCGCGATAGCGCGACATGCTCAGGTTCAGTTCTTCCTGGGCTCGCGTCATGCCGACGAACATCAACCGCCGCTCTTCTTCCAATTCATCGGGGTGTTCGCGGCTGCGCTCGTGCGGAAGCAGGCCATGTTCGACGGCCGTGAGAAACACGACGGGAAACTCCAGCCCCTTGGAGGCATGCAGCGTCATCAGCGTCACGCGATCTTCCTCGCCGTCGAGAAAGTCGGTGTCGTTGACGAGGCAAATCTCTTCGAGGAAATCTTCCAAATGACCTTCGCCGGGCGTGCGTTCGTCGAAATCGCGGGCGACCGTGAGCAATTCTTCCACGTTCGCCAAACGTTCTTCGTCGGCCGCTTCGTCCGATTCCTGCAAGTGGGCCTGATACCCGGACTCGCTCAGCACGTGCCCGAGCAATTCTTCCACCGGCTTCGCCGTCAGTTGCGAGAGCCGATCAATCAACACGGCGAACTCGCGCAACGCGCCGACCGCCTTCTTGCTCAGGCCTTCCACGACCGATGCATGGCCCGCAAGCGAGAGCATCGTCAGCCGATGGCCGCGGGCATGTTCGGCCAATCGCTTGAGCGTCGTCTTCCCGATGCCGCGAGCCGGCGTATTCACGACGCGCAAAAACGCCTCGTCGTCCGACGGGTTGTTGAGCAGCCGCAAGTAGGCCATGACGTCTTTGATTTCTTGCCGCTGGAAGAACTCCACGCCGTTGACGATCTGGTACGGCACGCCGGCGTCGCGAAAGGCAAACTCCAGCGACCGCGACAGCGCGTTCACGCGATAGAAGATGGCGAAATCTCGCGGACGGCGTCGCCCCGCGCGCACTTCGGTCACGATGCGCGCTGCGATCGATTCGGCTTCTTCCCGGTTGCTGAAGTAAGTCGTCAGCCGTACCGGGTCTCCTTCGCCGTTGTCCGTGAAGAGGTCTTTCTCTTTGCGGCGCTTGTTGTAGGCAATCAGCGACGCCGCGGCCCGCAAGATGGCCTTCGTGCTGCGATAGTTCTGCTCGAGTCGCACGACGTGAACGTCGGGGTAGTCGTTCTCAAACTCCAGAATGTTGCTCAGGTTGGCCCCGCGCCAGCCGTAAATGGATTGATCCGGGTCACCCGTCACCGAGAGGTTCGGGTAGTCCATCGAGAGCGCCCGCACGATGGCATACTGCGCCAAGTTCGTGTCTTGGTACTCGTCGACGAGGATGTACCGAAATCTCGCGTCGAGCATCGTCCGCACTTCGGGATTTTCGCGCAGCAGCATCGCCACGTGCAGCAGCATGTCGTCGAAATCGACGGCGTTCGCCTGCAGCAGTGCTTGTTGATACGCCGGGTAAATCTTGGCGACGATCGCGCCGAGCGGATGTCCCGGTCGCGGCTGATATTGGGCCGCCGGAATCAGATTGTTCTTGGCCCAGCTGATGTGGTGGGCGACTTGCTGCGTCGTGAAATGCCCCGTGTCGATATCGAGCAAATCGATCGTGCGTTTCAGCGTCGATTGGCTGTCCGACGTGTCGTAGATCGTGAAGTTTTCGTTCAGCCCGACGAGCCGGCCGTGTTCGCGCAGGAGCTTCGCGCAGAAGCGGTGAAACGTGCTCACCCACACCGGTTTGCCGGGGGCCAGGCGTTCGACGCGGCGGCGCATTTCTTCGGCCGCTTTATTCGTAAACGTCAAAGCCAGGATGCGGTTGGCGTTGATCCCCGAGCGCAGCAGATGGGCGATGCGGTGCGTGACCACTCGCGTTTTTCCGCTCCCCGGGCCCGCAAGAATCAGGAGCGGACCGTCGACGTGCAAGACCGCTTCTTGCTGCGCCGCCGTGAGGTTTGCGAGTAAAGGATCTTCCATCCGTGCCTGCCTGAATCGTTCGCGCCACGCCCAATTCGCCGCCGCTCCGTCTCCGCAAAGTTCATGGTATACTGATGTCTCCCATCTGCGAAGGGCCGCCGCGTTGCGGCCGGTTTTCGCACTTCGCCCCTCGGTCCATTTCAGTTGCAGCGGAAAGTCTCAGCGTGAGCGGTACCTTCAAACGGATTCTCGTCACCGGCGGCGCAGGATTTCTCGGTTCGCACCTTTGCACGCGGTTGGTCGAGCAGAACCACGACGTCATCTGCGCAGACAACTTCTTCACGAGCCAGAAGTCGAACGTCGCTCACCTGCTCGATCGGTCCAACTTCGAGCTGCTGCGGCACGACATCACGCATCCGCTTTGGCTCGAAGTGGACGAAATCTACAACCTCGCCTGCCCTGCGGCCCCCGGCCACTATCAATACAACCCGATCAAGACGATGAAGACCTCGGTGCTCGGGGCGATCAACGTTTTGGGCATGGCCAAACGCTGCCGGGCGAAAGTGCTGCAAGCGTCGACGAGCGAAGTCTACGGCGACCCGGAGATTCATCCGCAGCCGGAATCCTATCGCGGTAACGTCAATCCGATCGGCACTCGGGCTTGCTACGACGAAGGCAAGCGCAGCGGCCGAAACCTTGTTCATGGACTACTGGCGTCAGAACAAGGTCAACATTCGCCTCATTCGCATCTTCAATACCTACGGGCCCGGCATGCACCCGTACGACGGGCGCGTCGTCTCGAACCTGATTCAACAGGCGATCACGGGCCAAGACCTGACGATCTACGGCGACGGCTCGCAGACCCGCTCCTTCTGCTACCGCGACGATTTGGTCGAAGGAATGATTCGCATGATGAACGGCCCCGACGATTTCGTCGGCCCCGTGAATCTCGGAAATCCGGGGGAGTTTACGATTCGCGAACTGGCCGAACTCGTGCTGGAGCAAACCGGCGCGAAGAGCAAGATTACGACGAAGCCGCTGCCGGCCGATGATCCGAAACAGCGCAAGCCCGACATCACGCTGGCCAAGAAGTGGCTCGGTTGGGAGCCGACGATTCCGCTCCGCGAAGGGCTGGCCAAAACCATCGAGTGGTTCCGCTCAATCGACATGCGGCGCTATCGCCCGCCGACGCCGAATTACTAACCGGCAATTTTTACCACAGAGGCACAGAGACACGGAGAAGAGGCGAAGGAAGAGCTTCTCTTGCGGTTTCTGTTCTCAACCGCCGCGAACGCACTTCTGCAAGTTCCTTCCCCTCATTCTCCTCTCTGTGACTCCGTGCCTCTGTGGTTCAAGAAGAATTAAACTTTGCAACGCTCCGTTGGGTCGGCGACGTCGACGGCCATTTGGAACTGATCGACCAAACGCTCCTGCCGACCGAAGTACGCTACTTGGCGTGTCGCGACGTCGACACGCTGTTTGAAGCCGTGCGATCGTTGCGGGTTCGCGGCGCATCCGGCCATCGGCGTGGCCGCGGCTTACGGCGTGTGCCTCGGTTTGCAACGCGCGGTCGATCTCACGGAAGCCGATTTCTTCGCCAAGCTCGACGACACTTGTCGATGCTTGGCGACCAGCCGACCGACGGCCGTGAATCTCTTTTGGGCGCTGGATCGAATGCGGCAAACGGCCGAATTGCAGCGGGGCCTCGTGCCGCACGAACTGCTGCATACGATGCTGCTCGACGAAGCCCGACGGATTCACGAAGAAGACACGGCCATGTGTCGGGCCATCGGCGCTCATGGCGCCGCACTTTTGAAAGACGGCGACGGAGTGCTGACGCACTGCAACGCCGGGGCTTTGGCCACGAGCGACTACGGCACGGCTTTGGCGCTGCTCTACACGGCGCAAGAGCAAGGCAAACGGCTGCGCGTGTTCGTCGATGAAACTCGCCCGCTGTTGCAGGGCGCGCGCCTGACCGCGTGGGAGCTGCAACGCCGCGGCTTCGACGTGACGCTCATTTGCGACAACATGGCCGCGCAAGTGATGCGCGAAGGACGCGTGCAGGCCGTCGTGGTCGGCGCAGATCGCATCGCGTCGAACGGCGACGCGGCGAACAAGATCGGAACTTACGGCGTCGCCGTTCTCGCCGCGGCGCACGACGTGCCGTTTTACGTCGCTGCGCCGTCGAGCACGTTCGACCTTTCTCTGGCCGACGGCCACGGCATTCCGATCGAAGAACGCAACCCGACCGAAATCACGCACGGCTTCGGCCGGCAAACGGCCCCCGACGGCGTGAAGGTCTACAACCCGGCCTTCGACGTCACGCCGGCCCGCCTGATTCGCGGCATCGTCTGCGAACGGGGCGTGATCTCGCCGGTGAACGCGGAAAATATCCGCAAGCTGCTCTAAGCGGTCGACTAGATTTCCAGAATCGGTATCGCCACCGGGCCCGGCATGAGCGGCGCGTGAACCACGGGTGCGCCGGTTCGAGGCCGCGGTAAATGCGGTTGAGCCGTTCCCGGTTCAAGGCGTGCACCTTGTCGAACCGGCTCAGACGCATGCCTTCCAGCCGCGGATCTTTGTCGGCGATGTTCGCCAGCATGGCGATATCGCGCTCGATTTCGGAGTTCGCGAGGCGCTTGAAGACCGGCTTGAAGAGCCGCACGCCGCCGTATTTGCCCGGGAAGCTCGACTTTGTGAAGACGATGATCGTCACCAGCGTACGGCCGTCGTCGATGGGCGTGTAAAATTCGCCGACCCGCCATTGCAATCGGCCCGGCCGGCCGGTGCGAGCGTCGGACAACGTGTGATCCGCGATCGTCTGCACGGGGGAGAATCGCGTCGTCCAATTCGAAGTGAACGTCACCTCTTTGCCGAGGCCGAACACGGTGCGCTGGAACCAGGCGATCGGCTTGTGCGGGCCGACCGTGCGGCAGTACGTCGCCTCGTCGTCGGAGCGTACGTCGAACGTCATTTCGTGCATGCGTTCGAGATCGTAACCGAACAGCACGTGCGTCGTGCCGGAGTGTTCCAACTCGCAAAAGTTGTCGATCACGAGTTCGATCGGCGCTTCGGCCGTGAACGTGTCGGACGTCAGATGATAAAAACCGGGCAAAGCGAAATCGGGAAACTCGGCGTCGACGCCGGCCGCTTTGACCCAGACGATCCCATAGGCTTCGCGAACGTCGAAGGTCGTGGCTTCGCCGTGCATGCGCGGCGTGCCGGGGCTGGTGCCGAAGCCGTCGGCGGTGAACTTCCAGCCGTGATACGGGCAGACGACGCAGGCCCCTTCCACGTGCCCGCAACTCAACCGCATGCGGCGATGGATGCAAACGTCGTCGAGCGCGCCGACGCGACCGGCTTCGGTACGAAACAGCACGATTTCCCGGCCCGCGATTTTCACGCCGACCGGCTTCTTCTTGAGCTTGCGCGACTCAAGAACGGCGTTCCAGTGATCCAGCTGACCCATAAAACCTCAAAGGCACCGTGGTCGGGCGTTTTGTCACCGGTATCGCTCGACCGAATCAGGCCGGGGTGTTCGGGGAGACTGGTAAGCGCGATATCAATATTGTAAAAGCCGTATCTCCCGATGTGTTGCAAATCCCAGGCGAGATTCGGCGATTTTATGCAAATTGAAACCACGAATGTTCCGGTGGCGACGATTGACTGCGACGTTGCGGTCGTCGGTTTGTGGAGCGACGAAACCCTGACGCCCGCCGCGCACCGTCGACGAGGCGGGCCAGGGCGTGCTGCGAGGCTTGCTGGAACGTAAAGAAGCGACCGGAAAACTCTTCGAAGTGACCGTGCTGCACACTGTGCCCGGCATTGCGGCACCGCTCGTCGTGGTCGTGGGCCTCGGCGAAGCGGCGAAGTGTGACGCGGGGACGATGTTTCGCGCGGCGGCCGTCGCAGCGCGGCAGGTTTCGGCGCAACCGCGCAAACGTGTCGCGTTCTACCTCTGCGAAGGTCCGGCCGTCGGGCAGGAGGCGGCCGTCGCCTGCGGGGCGATTTCCGGCAGCACCGGCGGCGATTTGTATCGCAAGGAAAAGAAGCGGCACGCCCCCGAAGAGCTGCTGATTTCCGGCGAAAACGTGGCCGCCGTGCGCGCGGCAAAACGCTCGGCGAAGCCATGACGCTGGCTCGCCGGCTGGTGAACGAACCGCCGCAGGCGATGTACCCGGAATCGTTCGCGGCGGAAGCGGAGCGCGTGGCCCGCGAATGCGGCCTGAGCTGCGAAGTGTGGGACAAAGCCCGCCTGGAAAAGGAACGCTGCGGCTCGCTCTTGGCCGTGGCGAGCGGTTCGCAACGACCGGCGCGGCTCGTGATTTTGGAATATCGCGGCGGCAAGAACGAACCGCCGACGGCGCTCATCGGCAAGGGAGTCACGTTCGACTCGGGCGGTCTCTCGCTCAAGCCGACCGATTCTATGACCACGATGAAGTGCGATATGGCCGGCGGCGCGACGGTGCTCGCCGTCATGCAGGCCGCGGCTCGGCTGAAGCTGCCGGTGAACCTGATCGGGCTCATCGGGCTGGTGGAAAACATGACCGGCGGCGCGGCGATGAAACTCGGCGACGTCCTCACGGCCCGCAGCGGCAAGACGATCGAAGTGCTCAACACCGACGCCGAAGGACGCTTGGTCCTGGCCGACGTGATCAACGTGGCGCTGGAGCGCAAGCCGGCGCGGATGATTGATTTGGCGACGTTGACGGGCGCCTGCGTCGTCGCCTTGGGAACGGAGACGGCGGGAGCGTTTTCGAACAATCAGGCTTGGTGCGACGCCGTGCTGGCCGCCGCTCGTCGCGCGGGGGAGCCCTTGTGGCAGCTGCCGATGTTTCCGGAATACTCCGAGCACATTCGCAGCGAAATCGCCGACATCAAGAACACGGGGGACGGCCGCTGGGGAGGCGCGATCACGGCCGCGAAGTTTCTGGAAGAGTTCGTCGACGGCACGCCGTGGGTGCATCTCGATATCGCCGGCCCGGCGTTTTACGACAAGCCGCGCCCCTGGTGCGACACGGGCGCGAGCGGCTGCATGGTGCGCACGCTCGTTGAGCTGCTGGAAGCGAAGGCTTAGACGCTAGCGGAGCACGTCGGCGATGAGGCGGATGACGATGACGTAAGCGTTGTCGAGCGATTCGCGACGGAAGAATTCGACGGCGGCGTCGAGGCTGCCGATGAACGGTCGCAGCATCCAGCCCATCTGGATGCCGACGAAGGCATAGAGCCCGAGCCAGACCCACATGAGAACGCGGTGCCGCCGGTTGCGGGCGATGAGCAGGCGATAGTGGCCGCGCAGCAATTTTGCGCGGAGATGCTGGCCACGGCGAACATGGCGGCGTTGAACAAAATGGCGGGCACGTACGCCGACGACGAGAGATACCAGAAGATCGTCAGCGGCGCGAGCGACGCCAAGATCACTGCCACGCCGGCTTGGGTAGCCGCGATGGCGCGGACGACTTCGGCGAAGTCGTCGCGAACGCCGGCGAGCGTATTGAAGATGAAAAAGCTCGGCAAGCTCACCAAGCAGGTGGCGGCGAGCAGCAGCGGCGCTTTCAGCGCCGAGTAAAGCATTTGCAGCAGCAACTCGTTCCAGGGCCGGTTGCCGACGATGGCGGCGTAACTTCCCATGGCCGCGCCGTAGAGCAAGGCGAAAACGACGGCAAACGCCAGCAGCCGCGCGAGCTCGCGGCCGCTCGGCGCGGCGGCGGTGCTGCGACCGCGGAGACGCAGGATGTCGTCGACTTCGGTCCACACGGCCGCCATGGACGCCGCCTCGTTCGAGAAGGTTGCCGGTTAGCGCGAACGCGAATCGAGCTCGTACGTCGACGGTTCGCTGCGCGTGCTTCGCTGCGCCGGGTTCCCTTCGAACGTCTCGGCCGTGACGTTCCCCAGGGCTTGGAAGAAGTTCGACTCGCGTTGACGGAACCAGCGGAAGTCTTCCGTCGGCGAGCCGATGAACGGCCGCAGGTTCCAGCCCATCTGCGCACCGACGAGGCCGAAGACGACAATCCAAATGCCGAACACCAGCTTGACGTGCCCGCCGAACACATGGCCGGCGATGCGATCGACGGCGGCGGGGGGACCGGGCGGAAGTGCGAGAGGGGATGGAATCTCCGAGGGACTCGCCTCGGCGGGCGCGGCGACTGCGGTAAGTTCGCGCTCCGCGTACTGCAGCCGGTTCATCGTTTGCACGAGAAAGATGAGCCCGAGAAAGCCCGAGGCGGCGAAGACGCCGACGTTGAGCAGCACCATGAAGGCGTAGCTGTTCGTGCTGAGCGAGAAGAAGGCGACGATCGGCCCGAGCGAGGCGAGCACGGCGAGATTGATGCCGAGCGACGCGATGAGCAGCCGTGCGACGTCGGTAATGCGGAGACGCGAGCCGACGAGAGCGTTGAAGACGTAGAGCGACGGAAACGTGATGAGAAGCGTTAGGAAAAACAGGGCCGGGGTTTTGACGGTCGACGCGAGCATCTGACGATAGCTCGCGGGAAACTCGGCCTGATCAATGATGCGAAAGATCGAGTACGCGCCGATGCAGGCGCCGTAGATCATCGCCAAGACGACGGCGACCGCGGACACGCCGGTGAGCGAGAACTGGAAGCGGCCGCCGCGAAGCGAATCGGGGCGCGTGAGTTCGCCGCGTAAGATTTGATCGAGCTGACGAAACCAGCGGATCATGGCGTGTCTCCCCGGGGGCGATGCCGGCCGCGAAGCTGCGGCCGGTGATTTGCTCTGCGTTGCAAAGTTAATCGACGCGGACGGAAAGGTCAACAATAATACGGGAAAGAGCGAAAAAGAGGTCGTAGGACCGTTTAGCTAAGAGTTCGGCTAATTGAGAGTCGACAGCCGCGCCTCATAGTCGGCAATGACTTTCTCCGGCTCCGCTTCGAAGAGTTCGCGGCAGCCGGAGCAACAGACGTAGTACGTCTTGCCCGCATGCGTGACGGCGATCGTCCCTTCGCCGCCGGTGACGACGCACTTCGGGCCGCCCGAGCCTTTGCCGAAGTCGCTGCCGACGCGGGTGTAGCCGATTTCGGCGAGCTGCGAGTAAGAGTCGGAGGCGGCGTTGCGACGTTCGAGCAAGACGACGAGCCGCTTCCCGGCGGCGGCCGGGCGAATGGTGATGCGGCTCGGTCGACCGGCGTCGACTTCGCCGCGCGCGTCGAACTGCCAACGACCGTCGGCATCGCGACGGCCGACGAACTCCGACGACGCGTCATCGCCTGCGCACGTCGTGAGAACGAGCGTTCCCTGCTCGGCACCTGCAACGATGCGACCGGCGACGACGTACTTGCCTTGCGGAACGGAGAATACGACGGCCGATTCCTCTGCGGCGAACTTCCAAGCCCACGTCGACGTTTCTTGCCAAGAGCCTTCGGCCGATCCGCGACGAATCTGGCCGACGCCTTTCCAAGAGCCGATGAGGTCTTGGAGTTCTCGGAGAGGAGCCGTTGCCGAGGTTGCGGAGGGCGGGGCGTCTGCGGCGGCGACGAGAGCGCCGATCATCGCGCCCGATGCGAAGAGGAGAATTGCCAGCAGAGTCGGCCGCATGGGGATTCGTCCGTTGAGAAAGTCGCCTGTCGGCAACTCATTCAACTCCGGGGCGGCGTCGCGGTTTCGCGGCGGAAGACGGAGTCGTCGATCAAGGGGGACGAAGGCCGAGGCCGTGTGGGGAATTCGTCGTTAATTCGACGGCTTCCAGTCGACCGTGGGCCAGAGGATCACTTTGCCGTCGTCGTCGGCGGAGAGGATCGTGCGGCCGGTGGGCGAGAAACGAACGGCGTGGACCGCGTCGGCATGGCCTTTGAGCGAAAGGAGCTCTTTGCCCGCGGCGGCGTCCCAAACCTTGACGCCGGAATCGCGCGAGCCGGTGACCACGCGCGAGCCGTCGGCCGTGACGTCGACGGCAGTTACGGGGGCCGTGTGACCGGCGAGAACGGCGACTTGTCGGCCGTCGGCGGCGTTCCAGGCGCGGGCCGTGTCGTCGGCGCCCGCCGTGACGACGAAGCGGCCGTCGTGCGAGAAGCGAGCGGCCGTGACGGCTCGGCCGTGCCCGCGGAGTTCGTGCAGGACTTGCTTGGCGGCAACGTCCCAGATGCGGGCCGTGCCGTCTGCGGAGGCGACGACGATTCGAGTGCCGGCCGCGTCGAGATCGCCGGCGAGCAGTCGGCTTTTGTCGGCCGCAAGAAGTTCGACGATTTGCCGACCGTCGTCGAGGCTCCAAACGCGGGCTGCGCCGTCGTCGCCGACCGTGAGCAGGCGTGAGCCGTCCTGCGAGTAGGCGATGCCGTTGACGCCGCCGGAGGCGACGGCGGCGAACTTTCGTAAGGCGCGGCCGTCGGCCGTGTTCCAGATTTTTACGGCGCCGTCCCAACCGGCGGTGGCGACCGTACGGCCGTCGGGAGAATAAGCGACTCCGGCCACGGCGCCGTGCGGGCGGAACGACTGCGCCGGCTCTGCGGGAGACTTTGCTCCGTCGAACGGCCAGACCAGCGCCGCGTCGCCGCCGACGGTCACCAGCGACTTGCCGTCGGGCGTGAACGCGGCGCTCCACACGAGCGCGCCGAACTTCGCCGCTGCGAGCCACGGGGCGTTCGGCGCGGGACGAACTTCGCGCTGCTCGGCGACGTCGAAGAGGCGGACGACTCCGGACTGTTGCTGAAGCAGAGCAAGATAGCGGCCGTCGGAAGTCGCCGCGGGCGGACCGTAGTCGGACCGTTCGACGGCGAGCGTGACGGGCGAATCGGCGGCGGCGAGCTTCCAAAGCCGGGCCTGGCCGTCGTCGCAGGTCGTGACGGCATGCTCGCGGCCGACGCGAACGAGCCCGGTGACGCCGCCGGGATGTTTCCAAATCAGCGGGCGGAGTTCGGCGCCGTCGGCAATCTTCCAACGTCCGACCGTGTTGTCGAGCGACGCGGAGAGGAGTTGGTCGCCGTCGGAAGTAAACGCAAACGCCGTGACGCGTCGCGAGTGCTGCAGCACGCTCCACACGGAGACGCCGGTCGCGGTTTCATAGGCCGTGATTCGGCCGCTGTTCTCGCCGACGACGACCCGCGCCGTCCGGCGTGAAAGCCAGCGTGGAAACTTCGGTGCGATGCCTCGGCAGCGTGCGCCGCAGGGAGCCGTCGGCCAAGTTCCACAGGCGGACGCCTTGGGCGGCGTCGCCCGTGGCGACGAGCGCACCGTCGGGCGAAATCGCGAGAATCGCCGAGCGGCCCGTCTCGGGGAGGAGGTGCTTTTGAGTGCCGGACTTGAGATCCCAAACGCGGGACGTGCCGTCGACGGCCGACGTCACGAGAGTTCGGCCGTCGGGCGTGACGGCGGCCGCCGACGCTAGATACTCATGCCCCTCGGCCAGCGTGCGGGGGGCGTCGGCCTTGCCGAGCCGCGTGATGCGAGCCGTGCGATCGCGACCGGCGGTGACGATCGAACGCTCGTCGGGGGCAAAATCAGCGGCAAGTACGGCATCGGCGTGACCGGCGACGACGATCGGCTCCAGCGCCACGGCTTCGTCGTAATTGTCGACGTCCCAAAGTTTGAGCGTGCCGTCGTGCGAGACCGACACGAGTTGCCGACCGTCGGGCAGGAAGCGGACGCCGCAAACCTTGCCCGCGTGTCCGCGGAGTTTCTTGAGCAGCTTGCCGGCGGCGACGTCCCAAACGATCACGGCGTTGTCGTCGCCGCAACTCGCCAGCCGAGCGCCGTCGGGGGAGAACGTCACGGCCAGCACGGCCGCTTCGTGGCCGACGAGTTCCGTGAACTTCGGCGGGGCCGGAGGGTTCGCCGAAAAGACTTCGGCCAAACGATATGGGCGAACGTCGGCGGGACGCCAAAGCAAAACACGATTGTCGGCCGAGCCGGTGGCGACGACGTCGCCGTCGGGGGAGAAAGCCGCGGCAAGCACCGGACCTTTGTGCCCGAGCATCGCACGGACTTCCGACGGTGCGCCGGCCTTGCCGTTTGCGTCGTCGTCGGTCGACCAAATCACGGCGGCGCCGTCGAGGCCGGTGGTGACGAACGTTTTGCCGTCGGGCGCGAATGCGGCGGAAGCGACGGACGACGTATGTCCGCGGAGCACGCGAAGTTCCTTGGCCGTGGCGACTTCCCAAAGCCGGGCGGTGCCGTCGGCGGAGGCCGTGAGCAAGCGATCGCCCGTCGCGTTGAGAGCGACGCTCAAGACCGGGCGTTTGTGACCGGCGAACGTTCGCTGCAGTTTGCCGTCGACGGTCGAGTAGAGAGCGGCGTAATTCTTAGCGTCGTCGGAGCCGATGAAGACGGCTTCGCCCGCGGGTGCGAATGCGAGAGAGTGAATCGCGGCCGGAAGACTCAGTACGGCCGTTTGCTCGCCGTTGCTGCGCCACAGCGGGAGCTTGCCGTTGAGTGCGCCGGCGGCGAAGAGCCCGCCGGCTTTGTCGACCGCCACGGCGTTGAGGGGAGCGCCCGCTTCAAGCGAGAGCTTGCTCCGGCCGCAGAGGTATTTCAGTCGGCCCCATTCCCAGCCGCGAAGTTCCGGCGGGCAACCGTCGAGGAGTTCCGAAGCCGTGGCGAAGGCGTTTTCTTCGATGCGGGCGGCGGCCAATCCGATGCGTGCGCCGTAGGCCGCGTATTCTTCGGCGCTGACGAGCCTTTTCGGCGGCGATGCGCGCCGTCACGGCTTGGCCTTCGGCCGTGCGGGCATTCGCCGCTTCGGAGACTGCGATTTTTTGGGCGTCTCGCGCGCGGCCGGCTTCGGCGACGGCGACGTCTTCTGCTTGCTCGGCCCGATCACGCTGCGAACGAATGCCGAAGTACGCGACGACGCCGATCACCAAAACCGCCGCACCGAGCAGGGCGACGAACTGTTTCGCGCGCCGCAGGCGGGCCTGACGCGCATCGCGCTCGGCTTGGGCGCGCGCGATTTGTTCGCCGAGCGCCGCGTGCGCGGGGAGCGAGCGCTCCAGCAATCCGGCGGCCAAGTCATAGTCGCCCTTGGCGAACGCCGCTTCCGCGTATCGGAGCTTGGCCGTTTGCACTCCGGCGTGAGCCCGATCGTTTTCGCTCCACAAGGCGAACGCTTCTTCGTAACCGAAAAGAGCCCGCGAGTAGTTTTGATAGTCGGACGAGGCGGCGGCCTTGGCGAGTTCTTCTTCGGCGCGGTGCGTGAGAGCCAAGCTTTCCGAATGCGCGAGACATTCGCGAATCGCGGCTTGGAAGGCGGCGACCGTCGGATAGCGATCGGCCGGCTGCGTGCCCATCGCCTTGAGAGCGACGTCGACGAGTTCCCCGGTTTTGTCGGTCGGCAAGATCTCGTTGCGCGCCGCCGACATCAAGCACTTCGTGACGTTGCCCCCCGTGTGCGGCGGTTTGCCGGTAAGAATTTCGTAGAGGATCGCGCCGAGCAGATAAATATCGCTGGCGAACGACACGCGTTGGATCGGCCCGAGCGCCATTTCGGGCGCCATGTAGGCCGGGCTGCCTCCCATGCTCGTCGTTTGCGTGATGCTCGCGGATTTGCGGAACGCGGCGGTCGAGTAGGCCAAGCCCCAGTCCATGACGAGCACTTCGCCGAACTCGCCGAGCATGATGTTTTCGGGCTTCAGATCGCGGTGAATCACCCCGCGCGAGTGCGCAAAGGCGACGGCGTCGGCCGCCTTCAGCAGAATCTCGACGTTCTCCGACTGCGACTTCGCGGCGATCGCCTTCGACCAAGGCGTGCCTTGCACGCGTTTCATCGCGTAGAAGAGATCGCCGGCCTCGTTCTTGCCGAGGTCGTACATCGGCACGATGTTCGGATGGTCGAGGTCGCCCGTGACGACCGCTTCGGCGAGAAATTTCTGCTGCAAGTCACGGTTGCCCGACATGCCGGGCTTGAGCATCTTCACCGCGACGGTGCGATCGATCGAAGCCTGACGGGCCGTGTAGACGACGCCCATGCCGCCTTCGCCGAGGAGGCTGAGTAGTTCGTAGTCGGCTAATGTCGGCGGCGTGCCTGCGACGCTTGCCGACGGTTGGCGATTGTCACGAACGGCGCGCGAATTGATGACCAGCGTTTGGTCGCTGCGGGTACGGCTGAGGTCTTTGCCTTTGATCGTCAGTTGCGGCCGAGCTGAAACGGCCGGGTCTTCGAGCTCGCCGCCCCAGATCATCGAAAGTTGTTCGACGAGGCTGGAGCCGATTTGGCCGGAGTCGAACGTCGCCGCGATGTTGGCGTCGTTCAGGCCCGTCTTCTTGCCGGCGTCGTCGGATTGCGAAGCTGCAGGGGCTTTCGCGTCGTCGGCTTCGTCGGCGCTGAAGAGCATGCTGAAGTTCGCGGTCTGTAGGCCGTGAGCTTCGTGGACGGTGCCGGTCTTCGGTTCGTCGGCGTTTGCGGCTGCTGCCGGGGCTGCGGCAGTGGGCGGGGCGACCGGAGTTTCGCCGAGCAGATCAGGCGGGCCTGCGGAGCCGAACAAGACGTCGAAATTCGCCGTTTGCAGTCCGTGTGCTTCGTGAACGGTGCCGGTCTTCGGATCGGGCGAAACGTCGTCGCTCGCCGGCATGGCGATGCCCGGCATCGTGCCGAAGTCCATCGTCTGATCAATTCTCACGTCGGCGACGGTGCCCGGCTTCTCGGCCGCCAACTCCGCTCCGCAATGCGCGCAGCGAGCAGGCGGCGCGGCGGCGTCGCTCGTCGGGCGTCCACATTGAGGGCATTGCGGCATGGTGCTGAACATCGGCGGTTAGCGAGGGAGTTTGCGGCGCGGCGGGGGCGTCGAGCGTAAGCGAGAGTGCTTGCGGAATTTGGCGACGGCCGCGTCGACGCGTTCCGTCCAATCGCCGCCGCCGGCCAAGACGAGGCCTGCGCCTGCGACGACGGCCGCCGTGGAAACGTGCGCAGATTCTTTGGAATCGGCCGTGTCGCCCAAGTCCGCGGCAACGGGCGGCACGGTGGCGTCGAACGTCGCGGCCGACGCGTCGCCGGCGGGCTGCGCCGCGTCGTCGGCTTCGGGATTGCGTTCGGGCGTCGTCGGTTTGCCTTCGCGAACGTCGATCTCCATTACGAGGCGCAGGCTTTGCGTCGCCGGTTCGAAGAGATACACGCGATACCGGCCGTTGCGGACTTTTTCGAAGATCTTCGGCAGGTCGTCGAGCGCCGCTTGGTCGAAGCGCACGGCGCTCCCTTCGGTGCCGTCGGGGAGCACTTCGCGCAGGATGACGACGCGCTCCGCGGATTCGGCGGACTCTTTTGAGCCGCCGCCGGAGGTGTAGATATTCGAGAGTTGGGTCGTGACGGCGTTGCGGACGAGTTCGCCGATAATGCGTTCCGGCGGCGCGGCCGTGAGGTGGCGAACTTTGACCGTAGTGTCAATGCGGACGTTGCGGACGCCGTCGCCCGGGAAATCGAGCGTGATCTGCACCGTCGTGGTTTCGTAGCCAGTGAAGCGAATGCGCAGCGTCGCCGCGGAGCGTGACGGTGACGGGAATCGGCGCGGCCGGATTGGCCAAGTTCGGGTTGCCGGTGTAGTTGTGCGTCGCGGTGAACGTGCCGGGGGACGAAAGCCCGTAAACGTCGACGACGCCGTCCGACCAATTGACCGTGGCGGTGAATTGCAGCTCGTGCAACCGGCCGAAATCGAACGTCACCGACGCGTTGCCGCCGGCGGAGACTTGTGGACCGGATACGTTTTGCAACAGCGGCGGGATATCGACGATCGCGCCTTCGAAAGCACCGGAGATGCTTTGGATGCGCACGTCCGGGGCGAACGTGATGTTGCGACCAGCCGTGCCGATGATCAGGCCGTCTGCGGCGGAAACCACGTCGTTGAAGACGCCCGTGTCGTTCATCAGCAGGTCGGTGCCGGCGGTGAAGACGATGTCGCCGGGGGCCAGGTCGAACAGCTCGACCGGTGCGTTCACGACGAGGTGATCGTCGTCGCCGCCGTCGGCGCGGGTCGTGAGTTCGATTCCGCCGCCGGCCGCGAAGACCGGAGAGTTTACGTCGAGCCGGCCGGTGTGAACGACGGAGATGCCGCCGAGCCCAAGGTTCGTGACGCCGTCGAAGATGAGCAACGAACCGATCTCCAGCGGTGCGCCGCTGCGGTCGTCGATCGCGATTCGGCCCGAGGTGAGGTTCAGCGCCGCGAGCGTCGTGACTTCGGTTCGCAAGGCGCGCGCGTTGCCGACGCCGGCGTCAGTCACCAGCAGCAGATCACGGGCGAAGACCTTGGTTTGGTCGGGGCCGACGTCTTCGATCGCTCCGAAGATGGACGACAACACGACGCCGGCCGTGCCGACGTCTACGGCCGCTTCCAGCGAGAGCGTATCGCCGGTAATGATCGCCGCGTCGTTGTCGGCCGTCGTGACGCCGACGGTTTCCGTCCGGCCGAACGTTTGCACCGTGCCGACGAGCAGATCGTCGAAGTCGATGAATAGCAGCGGGCCGTCCACGTCGGCGGCCAAAGTGTCGACATCGTTGAGGCCTGCCAGCAACACGGGGCCGCCGAGAATCTGCAGCCCGCTTGCGAAGATGCCGCTGAAGGCCAGCAAGCTCTGCGTGATGAGCCCGTCGCTTTGGAGCGTGACGTCGCCGTCGAACGTGACGATGCCGCCGACGCCGTCGACCGTGGTGAGAACGAAGCCGTCGGAGTCGCGGTAGGAAATTTGGCTGCCGAGCCCGAACGTCTGAATCGCCAGGAACGTGACGTCGTTGAGGTTCGAGAGATCGACGTCGTCTTCGGCTTCGACGGCCAAGCGACCGGCCGTGATCGTGCCGACGGTGGGCGTGCTCGTGACGCCGGCCCCGGTGATGATGTGGAAGTTGCCGATGCCGGAGGCCGTGACGCCGGACGTAACGAACACTTGGCCCGCATCGTCGTCGCCGAATTGGAAGAAGTCGACCTCGATCCGCGCGAGTTCCGCGGCGTCGAGCGAGAGCCGCGTCGCCGTGTTGCCGCCGAGTTCGAGTTCGCGGTCGGCCGTTTGTTGCACGAGCGTGATTCGCTCGCCGAACGCGGAGACGCTCAGTAAGCCGGCGGCGGTGATCTCGATATTGTCCGTCGTCAGGAGCATTTCGCGGAAGTCGGCGACGATTTGCCCATTGACGACGATCGACGGCGTGACGATGGTCAGCGCCGCATCGACGGCTTCGGTCAGCGAGACGTCGCCGTTGAAGGTCGTCGTGCCGATGCCGGCGGAATGTGTGAGCGATTCGGCGAACAAGACGTCTTCGAACGTGACGTCGCGGGCCGCCGTTATGACGATGTCTGCGAGCGGCACGGCCGAACCCACCGCCGCGGCGAACGTGATATCGCCCGTGTCGGCGTCGAGCGTGAGGTTTTGCGCCGTCGAGCAGGGCCGCCGCACCGGAGAACGCGATGTTTCCGCCGGCGGAATCGATCGAGACGTCGCCGGTTAGCGTCGTGCCCGTTTCGATCGTGACGTTGCCGCCGGTCGTCGTGACGTCGCCGGCCGTGTTGAGCGTTCCTGCGTCGTCGATCAAGACGTCGCCGCCGGCCGTGACGTCGCCCGCGGCGGCGATATTCATCGTCGTGCCGACATGGAACGTCACGTCGCCGACCAATCCGGCAGTCGTATCGACGGCCGCGTTCAGGTTGATCGTCTCGGCCGTCACGGTCAGGTTGCCGTCGGATACGGCGCTGCCGAGCGTGAGGGCCGCGTTGATCGTCACCGTGTCGTCGTCCCCTTGGCCGTCGATGGTGATCGACGACGCGAAGGCCGCGTCCACGGAATCGATCGTCACGACATCGCTTCCCGCGCCCATGTTGAGCGTGAAGGTCCGCGTGGGGTTCGTTGTGGGCGGCGCGATCTGCGAATCGACCACGGTGAGCGTATCGACGCCGTCGCCGGCGTTGAGCTCGAGATGCGCGAAGTTCGTGTAGGTCAGGCGGCCGCCGGCGCCGAAGAAGTTTTCGCTCTTGGCGAAGTCCATGCGGCGGAGGCCGTCCGGTGTGAGCGGCGGTTCGACGACCCAGCCGAGCGTGGTGTCGCGCGTGTCGAAACCGGAGCCCGAGACGTCGCCGTCGATCGTGCGCAGGTGGTAGCGGAGGTAATCGCCGGCGTCGGGATTGAAGGCCTGCACGCCGTCGTTGACGGCCGTGCGCGGGATGCGGAATTCGTAGAGTTGGACGTCGCTGCCGGCCGGCGCGAGCGACGAGCCGATGATGTTGTTGACCGGCACGAGCACGGACGAATCGAGCCGAGCGGCGAGCGTCGTGCCGTTGTTGATATACAGATCGAGTTCGAGATTGTCGAACGGGCCGTTGGCCGTGCCGGGGCCGGCGGCGTAAGACTCGATGAGCCCGTAGACGTAGTCGTCGTCCCAAGTGAAACGGCCGCGGGCTCCGGCGAGATCGAACGAGCCGGAATCGGCCGCGCCGGTTTGATACAGGCTCTGCACTTCGCTCGCACGCAGCGCATTGCCGAACACGGCGACGTCGGCCATCGCGCCGGTGAGTCCGTGGGCTTGGGTTTTGCCGTCGGCGCCGAAGATCCAATCGCCCGTATTGCCGGCGGCCTGCGTCCAGAGCGCCGGATTCGTCGTGTTGTTGACGACCGTCGAATCGAGCGCGCCGTTGATGTAAATGGAGGCCGTGCGGGTCGCGAAGTCCCAAGTGACGGTAACTTGCGTCCACTGGCCGGCCGTGAGGCGCGTATTGCTCACGACGACGTTCTGATTCGCCGCCGCCGTGTTTTCAAACGGCGAGAAGACGATGCGACCGAAGAAATCGGCGTTGCCGAACGCCGCGCCGGCGTTGGTCTGCCGGGAGATGCCGACGAAGATTTGCTGGTTCGAATCTTCGACGAGCGCGATGTAGCCGTTGGACGTGTTGTCGACCGTGAGTTGATCCGGCCGCACCCAGAATGAAATCGTGCCTTGCGATTTCGCGAAGTCGAGGCTCGTGGAATCTGCCACGCGGATCGAATCGCGATCGCCGTCGAACACCACGGCGTTGAGCGGAGGTCCGCCGGCCGGCAACGTCGGTCCGCCGCCCGCGACGAACTGGGCTCCTTCGGTTTGCGGCCCGAGGCGCAGGACGATGTTCGTGCCGCCGTCGCCGGCGACGAGCGTCGTGCCGGGCGCGTCGTCGAGATTCCAATAGGCGATGAGCTTGCCGGGGACGCCGGCCGTGGTGCTGTTGAGCCGTCCGCTGGCGTTGGCTTGACCGGAGCCGGTCAGCAATTGCACGTCACCCACGCTTTGGGCGCGGATGGCGCTGCGTTCCGTCGCGGTCAGGACGTCGTTGAACCAAGCCACGTCGTCCATGCGACCGTCGAACATGCGCGTCGGGTCGCCCGGATCGCGGCCGACGTTGATCACTTGGTTGACCGTGCTGGTGATCGTCGTCCAAGTGAGGTCGGCGGGGGTGAAACCGGCGAGGTACGTCGACTCGACGCCGTCGCGGTAGATGTGCATCTCCTTGGTCGTGAAGTCCCACGTGTATTGCAGGTTCACCCAGGTGCCGGCCGCCGTGTTGTCGTTGCCGGAGCGAATGACGAAGTCGTTGTTCGTCTGTACGCGGCCGTAGAATTGCCCGTTCGTGTTGTTGCGATACTGAAATTCAAAGCCGGCGTCGCCCGGGCCTTCGAAGAATTGGTTGCGTTTGGAAACGTCGTCCATGCGCACCCAGAAGCTGAGCGTGCCGCGCCCCCACGTCGAACGCCGCGTCTTGGAACGTGGCGTACGTGTTGACGCCGTCGAACTCCAGCGCACCGCCGAACTTACCGCCGGCGACGAACTGCGGAACGGGCGGCGTCGTGTGCAGGACGATCGTCGTGCCGCCGTCGCCGGAGACGACCGTCGTGCCGGGGGCGTCGTCGAGATTCCAATAGGCCACGAGGTTGCCGGCGCCGCCGATCGCGGTCAGCCGGCCGGAGGCGTTTGCGCCGGCCGTATCGGCTTGCGCGGCTTCCACGCCCACGGTGCGAATCGCATTGCGTTCGGCCGTGGTGAGCACCGTGTTGAACCAAGCGACGTCGTCCATCTTGCCGTCGAAGAAGCGCGTGCCGTCGCCTTGGTCGCGCCCCATGTTCATGAAGCCGTTGACGGTGTTGACCAGCGTCGTCCAGCCGGAGATGTTCTGGTCGTTCCCCGCCGCGTACGTGACTTCCGTGCCGTCGCGATAGACGCGCATCACCTTCGTGGCGAAGTCCCAGGTAAATTGCAGGTTCGTCCAATTGCCGGCCGCGGAAGCATCGCCGCCGGCGCTCAGGGCGACGTCGCCGCCGGTCGTCGTGGTGCGGCCGTAGAACTGGCCGCCGCTATTGGGCCGATATTGCATTTCGAAGCCGGCGTCTCCCGGGCCTTCGAAAAACTGATTGCGCTTGGAAGCGTCGTCCATCTGCACCCAGAAGCTCAACGTGCCGGCACTGCCGACGTTGAACAACAGGTCTTGGAACCAGGCGTAGTCGTCGACGCCGTCAAACTCCAGCGCGCCGCCGAACTTGCCCACGCTCACGCGGAATTGCGGACCCGGCGGTTCGACGAGCAGACCCGTGTTGTTGTTGCCGGTACTGTCGGCGGTCGTGGTTCCGCCGTCGACCGCAAAATTGAAATGCAGGATCGATTGCAGATTGCTCGCCGGCCGCGGCCCCGAATCGAAGGCAATCGGCACTTGGTCCCATTCGGCGCCGTCGATCGTGCCGTTGACGTTCGGGACGACTCCCGGCACCGCGACGGCCGCACCTGCCGGCACCGCGTCACCGCCGATTTGGACGTTGCTCACGCTGTACGTCTTGTCGCGCTCGAGCCGGTGTCGTCGATCGTGAGGCGGTCTTCGTCTTGGCCGCCGCCGTCGATCGCCAGCGGAAAGCGAATCCAATCGACGGTGCCGCCGGCGACGGCGCGGCCGTTGTCGTCGAGCGCGATATCGTCGTTCCCCGTCTCACCGCGGATCTGCACGGAGGCGTTGAACGCCGCATCGAGCCGAGCAAGCGTCACTACGTCGTTGCCTAGGCCGGCGAATAGGGCCAGCGTCGCCGTCGGGTTATTGAAGCGGGTCGTTGCGCCGTTGTTGCTGGTGATTTGCGACCGTCCGGCGGTCGACGTGTCGTCGCCGAGGTCGATCGTGTTGTCGTTCGAGAGATAGACGAAGTTGCGATTGGCCGCGACGAGGTCGTCGGTGAGGTTCTCGATTTCCGCGTAGTTGAAGATGTTCGCGTCAATCGCCGTGCTGCCGCTCGTCGCATCGGCGTACGACTGCGTCACGGTCGTGACCGTCGCGCCGGTGAAGCGGAGCAGGTCGTTGCCGCCGATGCCTGCGGCGAACGAAATGCCGGACGCCGGGCTCGGCGAACCGCCGGAGAGATCAAGCGTGAGCTCGTCGTCCGCCGCATCGCTGCCGACAATCAGCAAATTCTCGACGGCTTCGCGATCGACGCGGAGCACCAGTTGCCCGTTCACGGAGATTTCGTCGCTCGCGCCGTTGCGGACGACGTAGAACTGATCGACCAAGCCGGCCGCCGGATTCGCGGCTTCCGACACGACCACGTCCATCCGCGGCGACGCTCCGAGCGAATCGACGCCGGTGACGAACACGTTCGCCCGATTCGTCGACGCCAACGTGCCGGCGCCGATCCCGGTCGCCGTGAACTGCGGCGCGGTGACGCCGGCCAAGTCGAAAACGACCCGGTCTCCCGGATTCACGCCAATACCCGGCGTGCCGGCGTTCAGCGTGTACGTGGTGTCGGCGCTCGGCGCGGCGGTGATGACGTCGGCTCCGCCCCCCGTGTTCACCGTCAGGCCGGCGAGCCCTTGGTGATTGAGTCCCATGAAGCCGGACACGTCGACGGAATCGGCGTCGACGTTCACCACGTCGTCGGCCGAGGTCACGGCGGCCAGCGCCTGTCGCACGCCGAAATAAAGCAGGTCCGGGTCGAAGCCGGTCGCCGTGAACGGATTGCCGGAAGGATCGAGCGGTTGAAACGTCCCCGCGCCGCCGCCGATGACGACTTTGCCCTCGCCGGACGCGCTCGTCACGCGATCGGCGGCCGTGAGATTGGCCACGCGGATCGCATCCACGGAGCCGGTGATGCCGAAATCGGTTTGCAGATCGAATTGCGTCGCGTAGGCCAAGGCTCCGCCGTAGTTGGCGGAGCTGGTCGCCTTCTTGTAGACCCAATCGCTCCACTCGCCCGTTTCGGCGTTGTGGACTTGCACCATGTACGCGTCGGGCCCGCCGCCGTCGGCGCCCGATTCGTAGATCACGAAGTCGGTTCCCGCGCCGTTGGCCAAAGTGCGGCCTTGGCTCCAGCCGAGCGCGAGGCCGGCGCGGGCCGAGGTGCCGTTGTTCGTGCCGTCGGGTAAGTTGACGAATCGCGGAGTCGCCGGCGTCGAACGTTCCCAGAGCGCGCCGAGCGAGAGCGACGCGTTGAAGCCGGCGGTCGAATCCGGAAACGCCGTGATGGTGCCGGGCGAAGTCGGACCCGAGTTGAGCGGACGGGTCGTAATCACGGCTCCGTGCCCGCCCACGAGCGTACCGGTGCCGAGTTCGGAAAGTTCGTCGGGCGTAGACGTTTCGTTGAACGACACGCCGGCGAACGTAAACGGCTCCGCGGCTCCCGGCGCTGCGGCCGGGTATTCGGTACTCACAATGAGTTGATCGGCGTCGCCCGTGCCGCCGCCGATGACGTCGAGCTTCGGGGCGTTGCCGGAAAGCGTGAATGATCGATCGACCGTGACGACGTCTCCCGCGCCGACGACGGAAACATCGATCGTCGCGGATTCGACCCCCGCGACGTGAATCGTCGTCGTGCCGTCGCTGATCGTCGTGCCCGTCAGCGTGAAGGTTTGCGCGCCGGTCGTGCCGCGCACGGTCAGCGCGTCTTGCGAAGTCGGGCTGCCGGCATCCACACGCACCACGGTCGGCAGCCCCGCACCCACGTCGACGGAAACGTTATCCGCGCCGCCGTACGTATTCACGCGCAATTCGCCGAAGCCGGCGTAGTCGATCGTCGGGCCGGCGTTCGCGCCGTGCGTCGTCGTAATCGTCGTGGCGTTGACGTTGATCACGTCGGCGTTTTCCGAGCCGACGGCGGCCGTCAACTCATGCAACGAGCCGATGTACAGCGGATCGGGATCGAACGTCGCGTTGCCGTAGTAAGCAAACTTGGCCGTCGCGCCGGATCGGGCAGCACGTTGCTCGTCGCGCCCTTGTCGCCCGGAATCACGAAGCCCGAGGAGACGAACACGCCGCTGCCGGTCACGCGCTCCGTGCCGGGGCCTTCCATCCGATCGGCGGCCGTCATGTTGACGACGCGAATCGCGTCAATCGATTGGCCGCCGGTGAGACCGAAATCGGCCAAGTCGAACGCCGTGGCGAACGTGCCGGCCGTGCCTGCACCGCCGTAGGGTGCGAAGGAGTCGGGCGTTTCGTAACGCCACTTCGTCCAGCCGACTCCGGCGACGTGGACTTGCACCATCATCGCGTCCGGTTCGTTGGCGTCGCCCGACTCGTAAATGACGAAATCGTCCCCCGCTTGTTCGCTGAGCGTGCGCCCGCCGGACCAACTGACGACGAAGCCGGCGCGGTCGACCGTGCCGATGTTCGAAGCCGGCAAGTTCACGCCGAGCGTCCCGGCGACAAGGGCCGGATTCAGCAAACGGCCGATCGACAGAGCCGGATCGAAGCCGGCGGTCGAGTCTGGGAAGCCGGTCACGCCGAGCACGGAGCCGATCGGAGCGGTGACGTTTACGCCGAAGCCGCCGTCGAGCAAGCCGGCCAGCGCCACGGCCTGATCGGGCGTCGCCGGTTGAATGAAATTGAACCCGGCAAACGTATACGCCGGCGCGGCCACCGGCGCATCGAGTTGATCGATGATGAGCACGTCGTCGCCGGCCTGACCGTCGATGGTCAGGGCGAACGTGCCGTTGATCGGCCGCACCGTCACGGTATCGGCTCCGTCGCCGCCGCGGATCGTGAGCGAATTGGTCGGCACGGCGAACGTCACGGCTTCGAACGTCGGCGCGGCGTCGGTGCTGCGCAGTCGCAGCGTGCCCGGCGTAAGTTCTTCGAGCACGGCATGATCGGCCGCGGCGCCGAGCGTAAACGTCATGTCGGCGGCGGTGCCCGTATTGACGATCGGCTCCAACCCGCGATATTCGATCGAGCTCGTCGCGGCCCCTTGCGTCAGCACGATGCCGCCGTCGTGACCGTTGTCGAACCGATAGTCGACGCCGTCGAACGTTCCGTTTTGAAGGACGAGCGCGTCTCCCGCGCTGCCGACCGGTTGCGCCAGACCGTTGAACGTGAGTCCGCCGGCGGGAATCGGATTGCCGCCGGAGAAGTCGATGGTGAGCGTATCGGCGGCGGCCGAACCGTTGACGACGAGCGACGACACGTCTTCGACGCCGGCGCTGAAGAGCGTCGTGCCGCCGGACGCCACGCTCAGACGTCCGCCGACGAGGCTCAAGGTCGCCGTGCCGGTGATGTTCACCGCGGCCGAGCCGGAGACGTCGGAGAGCCCGACGTTGACGACGGCCGAATCGCGCTGCGTCGGATCGCCGTTGAGAAACGCTTCGACCGTGAGTTGCCAAGTCGGCTTCGTTTCGAAGTCGAGCTGCGAACCGTCGGCCACGCGAATCTCGCCCGACACCGGATTGATCAGGAACGCGTTGGAGTCGTTCCCGGCGGTGATCGAATAAGTCAGCGGCCCCGGCACGGTCTGCGTGACGACGGGCGTGCCGACGACGGAATTGTTGAGACTGTTCTCGGCAATGGTCAGCGCTTGACCATCGACGACGTCGACGCTGAGCATGCGCCGGTCTTCGAGGCGACGGATATGCAAAGCGGCCGGTTTCGATGGTCGCCGGCGGCGTCGCGCAGCGCGGCTCGGCTCGGGCTGCAAGAGCCCGCGAAGCCAGCCGACGAGAGATGGGCGCATAGTGAAGCGGTGGCGGCGCTTACGCACCGATTGTCCGCGGTGAAACTAGCCCTGTTCCACCGCGCGACGAGGGGAGATCGGTCAAGCTCTATCGCGATGCCGACGTTCGGCCTGCTCGGGGCACTGCGCGCCCGTGAGGTTCCATTGTTTCCAGCCCTTGCGGGGGTGTCAATCTTTGCGGGCTGCGCGGGCTTGGTCGGGAAACGACCAGATTCGGCTGGCATGTCGGCTGGGGTGAATCGGGCCGGCTCGGGGCGTCAGAACCGGCATGTTCGGAGCGACCGTGACCGAAGGGGTTCGCTCTGTAACGGCGGTAGCGGCCCTAGCGATTGGTCCCAACGATTGCGATTTAGCGGCTATTCGCGGCGTGGCTCATTCTTTCGTTTTGCCGGTTGTGCCGAGACGATGCTTCGAAGGGATGACGACGGCCGTTTCCAGGGATCATCACAACTCAAGGGTGCCGCCATGAAGGTTGCACGATGCGCGACGCTCCGAATTGCCATCGGCATGGTCTGCCTGGCCTTGGCGAACGACCGGAATTCGCCGGCCGACGATCTCTTCGGCGGCGCGGCCGAGGCGGACATGGTGCGGATTGAGACGGCGGATGCCCGCAGCAACGCGCAGAGCGGCCGGATCAACACACGGAACAATTCGGCGCAGCCGGAAGCCGTGGTCGCTCCCGAAGCGCTGCCGGCCGACAACATCGAAAACCTAACGGCGGTGAAGAGCCTCCGCGACGTCTCGCTGAACATCGGCGTGAACGGCCAAGTGCCGGCCGACGTGACCGTGCCGAACCGCTCGGCCGACGCGATCGTCGGCAACGACACGCAGCGCGGCTTCGCCGATACGGTCTACTTCTGGCAAGCCTCGAACATGGTTCATCGGCCGTTGTACTTCGAGCAGAAGTACGTCGAACGCTACGGGGCGAACTTCGGGCTGATGCAGCCGGTCGCCTCGGGAGTGCAGTTTTACGGCGACGTGGCCGTGCTGCCGATCAAGCTGCTGCGCCATCCGCCGTGCGAATGCCAATACTCGCTGGGCTACGGACGTCCGGGGAATACAGGCGTGCGCTGCCCTCGCTACTAACGGGCTTGCGAATCGGGCCCGCGAATGCGGAACGTTTCGCTGAGAAACCGACGTGCGCGGCGTGCGAGCGATTGATTTTTGGCGACGATGCGCGCCTGCCCGATCGCGCCGATCGGCAGCTCGGCCGCAGGTTCGTCGATCTTGATGCGCACGAGGTAGCTTCCCGCGGCCGGCTGCGAATGCCCGGCGGCGCCGGTCTCCAGCGGCACCAGCGCGGCGGCGACGAGTTCGTCGGGCGCGGTTTCCGGACGGAGCAACGTGGATTCGACGACGCGGCCAGGCCAAGTTCGCGCCGCCGTGGAATCGAACTGCAAGCGAACTTCCGCACCGACGCGCACGAACTCCACTTCGCGCCCTGCCACGACGGCCACCGCTTCACGGCTTGCCGCGGGCCCGATCGTGCAAAGGGGCGTTCCCGCGGCCAAGTAACGCTCGCGACGATCCGGCGACAACGGCGAAACGAAGCGGGCCGCTCCCTCGGGCGCGTCGCGATCGGCTAGCTTCGCCAAACGTTGCGGCAGCGGCAGGACGACGCCGTCGACCGGGGCGACGATGCGTAAATGGGCCGCTTCGGCTTCCAACTTTGCGAGCCGCAACTCGGCTGCGGACGCCGCTTCGCGGGCCGCCGGAAGTTGGGCTCCGGCCGCGGCGTCGTCGATCCGGCGGCGTTCCAAGCCGGCAATGTCCTGACGCCGAACGTTCACCTCTTGCTGAAGCTCCGCGATGCGGCGCTCCGTTTCCAGATTCTGCAACTGCACGACGACGTCGCCCGACTGCACGGTTTCGCCGGGCGAACGGGCCGAAATGATGCGACCTTCGGCGGTGACGAAGAGATGTCGTCCCCCCTCGGCTTCGATCACGGCAGGGGCGTGAATGCGATAGGGCCACGGCCAAGCGACGAGGGCGACGAAGAGCACGAGCAGCCCGAGCGTGCGAAGTTGAAAACGGCGGCGGTCGATCGTGCCGTCGCTCAACCCGGTGCGGACGAAGTGCGTCGCTCATCGCGCGGGCGCGGCCGTCATGCCGACGAGCGAAGCCGCCAACATCACGTCGGCGACCGACGCCAAGCCGAAGCGAGCCAGCGCAGAGCGCAAGAACCACCAAATGACGAACGTCAGCACGACGCGATACGCGAGTGACGCCAAGGCGTACGCCGCCCACAGGCCGGGACGACGTGGCGCAGGAGGCGGGCGCGGCATCTTCCGATCCGGTGAGGCCGCGGCCGACGATGCGGCGGAGTTCGGCATCGGCTCGCTCGGCGAGGTTCGTCGTGCCGACGAGGTCGGTGAGGATGAAATATCCGTCATAGCGGAGGAGCGGGTTGCCGTTGAAGACGAGCGTCGACACGGAGCAGACGATCGCCGTTTGCAGGCACACATCATGAAATAGGCCGGGCCCGCTCGCGTTCCAGAGCAACAGAGCCGCGCCGGCGATGAATAACTCCGCGAAGATTCCCGCCGCACCGACGACGACTCGCTTCCAACGCTCGGGGACCATCCAGACCGACGTGACGTCACAATAGAGACAGGGAAGCCCGACGAGCAGCATTACGCCAAGTTCGCGGCAATTGGCTCCGAAGCGTCGCGCGGCCAAGGCATGTGCGAGTTCATGAACGCACTTCACGGCGATCGTCACGACGGCCAGCGAAGCCAAAACGCTCGGCGTCATGCGCTGGGCGACCGCCCGCACTTCTTGCGACAACGCGTCGAGGCGGACGAGGGCCGTTGCGGCCGCCGCCGCGCCGAGCAGGCAGGCGAATATCAGAAACGACCGCGAGAAGGCGACTTGTGCGACCGGCGACAAACGGCGCAGCAGCGGCTGCGGATCGACGCCGGGCAGCCGCACGGCGAGCGGATTCAGAAGTTGGCCGATGATGCGCCGACGGCGATTCGCGCGGCCCGCTCGACGAGCGCGGCGCCTTGATCGGAACCGGACGAAACGAGCAAGCACTCGCGGTAAGCGCGACGGGCAAATTCGTCGAGCTGCCGCGGCTCGAGCCGGCGCGGTGCGAACGCCTCGGCATAGCGGCGGCAAATCTCTTCGTGAGACGTGCGGCCGTCGAACTGCTTCAACAGGAAATACTCTTCGGCCGGCAACTCGTAGAAACGCGAAGCGGCCGGATCTTCGGCCAGCCACGCCGAGCGGCTTTCCGGCACCGGCACGAAGCGGAGATCCGCGGCGCGCCGCAGTCCGACGTCCGGCGGTGCGGAAACCGTGGCCACTCGCGCACCTCGACCGGTTTCTTGGAGGCGGCCGGCTTTGCGGGCGGAGCGGCGAGCACTTCGATCGTTCCTTCGAGCCCGGGGCGGAGCGCAAGATCGCGATTCTGCAACTCGGCGCGGACGCGAACTTGGCCGTTGACCGGATCGATCTCCGGACTGACGTAGGCCAGCACTCCGGCGACCGCAGAGGTCGTCATATCGTCTCCCGGCAGCGACTTCGGGAGGAACCGAATCGGCATGCCGACGCGCAACTTGGCGGCGTCCTTCGCGGCGACGAAGGCTTCAACGCGGAGCGAATCCAACTTCACGACACGCACGACCGGCATGCCCGGCTCGACCCATTCTCCTGCGCGGCGACGCACTTCGACGACGACGCCGTCTGCCGGCGCGACGATCTGATGCAAGCTCAGTTCGCGCCGCGCATCGTCGCAAGCAATGCGCTTGGCCGCGGCGTTGAGCTTGGCGACGTGCCTTTCGTACTTGGCTTGCGCAAGTTCCAAATCGCTGCGCTCGGCGATCAAGCGGAGCCGATCGAGCTCGGTGGCGGAAATGCTCTTGGCGTATTTCTCCGCGGATTCTTCGGCGCGACGAAGTTCGGCTTTGGCGGCGGCCGCGGCTTTCTCTGAAGCGAGGATTTTGAATTCGTTCTCGGCTTCGGCGACGGCGATTTCTAGATCGGCCTCGGCCCGCCGCACGGCCATGCGGGCCGCTTGGTCGTCGACCGCGCCGAGCTGTTCCCCGCGCGCACCGTGTTCCCTTCGCGAACCTTCAATTCGGCCAGCGGTCCGGCGCTGTGCGCCGGCAATTCCACTTGCTCGACCAGCGTGGCGACGGCGTTCTCAATGCGAAGCGCGGCGGGGGCGTCGGCCGCCGACGATGCGGCAGTGCAGAGCATCGCGACGGCTGCGGCGCAAGCGGCGAGAGGGCGGTACATCAGAACCACCAACGTGTGCGGAGATAGTGGAGAAGGTCGCGCGTCCAAACCGTGCCGAGCGAGCTGGGGCCGCAATCGATCCGCGCGGTGGCGACGGCGCCCGGTCGGCGAACGTCGGCCGGGAGCGCGCCGCCGTCGAACACGGCGCGCGCGACGACCGTCGTGACGGCGGCAGTGGTCGTTTCTGCGCCGCCGGCGAGTTCGGTTACGCGCGCGGAGTAGGTTTGCTCCGGGCCTGTGGCGACGACGAAGGTCGCCGACGTCGGGCCGTTGCGCAGGGCTGCGGCCACGTCGGCGTAGCCTTGTTGCGGAACGTCGAGTTCGAGTTGCCACGGGCCGGCTTCATCGGCAACATGGAGCAAGCGTTCGCCGTGCTTGACCGGTCGGCCCGTCAACACGGACTGAGGATCCCAGGTCGTCACTCGGCCGGCGATCGGCGCGAATCTCGAGCTCGGCTTGTTGCGACGTGATGAGTTGCAAACGCCGCTCGGCTGATGCGATCGTCTCTTTGAGTTGTTCCTCTTCGGCGGCGAGTTCTTGTCGTCGCAAACGCTCGGCCGTGTCGACGACGGGCGACGTCGTGCGCGTCGAGCGCATCGCCGCGAGCCGCCGTTGGGCCGTTTGCAGTTCGCCGAGGATGCCCGCTTGTTCGAGATCCCACTCGGGGCGACGCAAGCGAACGAGCAAGTCGCCGGCTTTGACCACTTGGCCGTGACTTACCGGCACGTCGCTCACCAAAGCGTCGGCCGGTGCGTAGACGTCGCGCCGTTCGCCGGGCTGAAGTTGGCCCGAAGCTTCGACGTAGAGAGTCGCCGGAATCAGAAAGGTGGCGGCTGCCAGCAACAAGGCGACCGCGCCGACGACCGACGCCGTTCGAATGCGGCGGCTCGCTTCGCCTCGGCGGCGTCGCCATGCCAACCAACGACGCGCGAGCGGGATGTGTTCCACCTCGCGGGCGTTGTGCAAGGCCTGAGCGACGTGACGACGGACGATTGCCAAGCGTTCTTCCAGCGGCGACTGCCAGTCGTCGGTAAACTGCTCCAGCACCAAAACGCCGCAAATTAGGGGGTCGGCAGTGTGGGCACCGTTTCCTAGAGAGGTCGGCGGCGTTTGTTCGTCGACCTCGAGAGGCACGATGCGGAGCCTCGTCGGCTCCGCGGCTTCGATATAGCCGGCCAAGCTTTCGGCGACTTGTGGCGATAAATCGTCGGTCGGCGCGGGATAGTCGAGCGATTGCCGTTGGGCGAGGACGCAGGCGGCGAGGCGTTCGAGCTTGCGAACGGACTCGGCGCAGTCGGTCAACTTGTTCAACTCCGGTCGTCGCGGTGACTTGAGCGGTATTGCGATCTGCGAGCAGGACGCTGAGGCGTTCGACGCCGAGCCAGCGGGCCGCATCATTGGCCGCGGCGTAGGCGACTTGCCGGACGTCTACCTGCCGATAAAGCGTCGCGAGCAGCGTATCCAGTTCGCCGGCTTCGATCGCTTGGCGGCGATAGAGCGTGCGCTCGAAGTTGCGTCGGTGGTCGGCTGCTAACTCGGCGACAGTCGCCAAGAATCGCAAAGCGCCGCGGCGGGCGTCTGCCGCAAGCCCGGCCCGTTGCTCGACGACGATGGCGCCGACCGGCGCGTCGTCGACGAGGATCGGCTGAACCAAGAGATAGGCGTCGAGCGGGTTGCGCGGCGACGAATCTTCGTCCCCTGCGGTCGACGGCGAGAGCGCTAAGGCTTCGCAGTGTTCGGCGGACCAAGCGACGATGGGCCGCAGCGCCGCGAGTCGTTCCTTGTCGATGGCCGCACTGCGTCCCGAAGCATCGGCATGCAGGCAAAGTTCGGCGAGGCCGGCTTGCCACTCCCACACATCGGCGCTCAAAGCGGCGAGGCCTTCGACGGTACGCTGCAACAATTCGCGATGAAACGCGGCGGGCGCAGAAGGCAAACGACTCAGCCCCACCAGTTCGTCGACCATCTGGTCGAGGGTGGTCCAAGCATCGACGGTGCCGGCATCGTCGTGGAGGGGAGACATAAGCTCGCATTATATCTCGCTCGATCACGGAAACCCTAAGAACTCCCGGCAAAACCCCAATCGCCACGGCTGAATCAACGATCAACTTGGCAACCTGCGCTGTTTATTCCGTTTGTGGCGCAATTCGTAGGTGTGACGGTCACAGCGGCCGATGAGTCCGATAACGCCCCACATGCGACGGGCTCGAAGTGCGCGATGCCGGCAATGTACGTCACCGGCTTTCCGCGAGTTTTGCCGTCGCATTAACAGGCGCACCATGGAGAGCTTTCGCCGTGTCACGTGGTCGACTCATTGCCGCTGGTCTCCTTACCACCGGAGCGCTCATTGCTCTGGCGATAGGGTGCCGCACGCGCGATGAATCGCTGCTGGGTTTCAATCGGGTCAGCACGGCTTCCTACAAAGCCTCGGCGACAAGCATCGAATATGCCGACGTGCGAACGCCGACGTCGACCGACTTGTTGGCGACGCCGGCCCCGCGATCGTTGGCCGCCGGCGCTCCGATGGCGTTCCGCGACATTTCGTTGCAGGAAGCCATGCAGACGGCGTTGGCCAATGCCAAGGTGTTGCGCGACTTGGGCGGGCAAATGCTTCGTACGCCGCAAGGGTATGCAACCGTCTACGGCGCGGCGATTCAAGAGACAGACCCGCGTTACGGCGTCGAAGCGGCTCTCGGCGCGTTTGACGCTTCATTCTCCAGTTCGGCGTTCTTCGAAAAGAACGACCGGGCGTTGAACAACCAGTTTTTCGGCGGCGGTACGCGTCTCTTGCAACAAGATGCCTACGTCTTCCAGAACCAGCTTTCAAAGCGGGCCGCCGGCGGTACGACGCTCGCCGTCCGTAACTTCACCGATTACGATTCGAACAACGCCCCGGGCAATGCGTTCCGCAGCGCGTGGAATTCCAATATCGAAACGGAGTTCCGCCATCCGCTCCTGCAAGGAGGCGGCGTTGATTTCAACCGCATCGCGGGCCCTGGAGCGACGCCCGGCGTGTACAACGGCGTGCTCATCGCGCGGATCAACACCGACGTGAGCCTCGCCGAACTTGAAACCGGCGTTCGCGGGCTGCTCAGCGAAGTGGAAAACGCGTACTGGGATCTGTATTACGCGTACCGCGATCTCGACGCCAAGGTCATGGCGCACAACACATCGCTGGAAACCTGGCGGAAAGTTCACTCGCTGTACGACACCGGACGTCGCGGCGGCGAGGCGGAGAAAGAAGCTCAGTCGCGCGAGCAATATTTCCGCTTCGAAGAAGAAGTGCAAAACGCGTTGGCCGGCCAACCGCTCGACGGCACGCGCATGAACAACGGCTCCAGCGGCGGTACGTTCCGCGGCAACGGCGGCGTGCAGGTTTGCGAACGTCGGCTGCGGCTGCTGATCGGTCTGCCAATCGGTGACGATGAATTCCTTCGTCCGCTCGATGAACCGTTGACGGTGCCGGTGAAATTCGATTGGCAACCGCTCGTGGCCGAGGCCTTGGCGCGACGCGTCGAATTACGCCGGCAGCGGTGGATTTTGAAGCGCCGCGAACTCGAACTTTCGGCGGCCCGCAACTTCCTACTGCCGCAGCTGGATACGGTCGGCCGTTATCGTTGGCGAGGCTTCGGCGACGATTTGCTTAACGGTCCTGATATCCGCTTTGGCGACGCAATCGGCACGTTGTTTGGCGGCGACTTCCAAGAATGGCAGCTCGGAGCCGAGTTGAACGTGCCGCTAGGATTCCGTCGCGGGCATGCCGCCGTAAAGAGCGCGCAATGGCAACTGGCTCGCGAGCGGTCGTTGCTGCATGAAATGGAACGCCAAGTCGTGCACGACCTCAGTACGGCCGTGGCGGAAGCCGAGCGGGCGTTCTTGGTCGTGCAAACGACGTCGAATCGGCGCGTTGCGGCGTCGCAACAAGTTGGCGCGACGCAAGCCGCGTTCGATGCCGATCAAGCCACGCTCGACTATTTGCTCGAAGCACAACGGGGTGCCGCCGACGCGGACGTGCGGTTTCATCGAGCCCGCGTAGAGCACGCGCTGGCGCTCAAGAACGTGCAATTCGAAGCAGGTACGCTGTTGCAGTACAACGGCATCGACATGGCCGAAGGCCCGTGGGCCGACAAAGCCTATCTCGACGTGCCGCAGAACGCACGTTCGCTGCTGAAGAGCGGTCCCATGAGTTACATTCTTACGCCGGGCCGAAAAGTAAACGGTCAGACGATGTTGCTGCCATACTTCGAGGACGCAGGAACGTCCGCGCCTTCGGCGGCTCCGGTTTCCGTCGAAGTGCCGGCGGTCGCCTCGCCGCCCGAATTGCCGTCGAACGCTCCTGCTGCGCCGGCGACCGTCGTGCAGCCCGCCGTTCCCATGAATTCACCTCCGCCGGCCGGCGACGAATTGCATTGATTCCCGCGGCGCGGGCTCTCGACATGGCCCGCGCGATCGACGAACATAACGAACCACTTGCGTCGCAAACGCTTTTGAAGTTCGTTCGTCGGAGCCGTTCTGATGTCGCTCGCTCGTCGCCGATTGCGTTGGATTGCCGCGTCGTTACTTCTATTTGCCGCTGCGCCTTCGGTGTTGCTGCGGGCCGCCGAACCGGCCGCTTCTGCAGAGCAGGCCGCTTGGGATAAGCAGGTCGCGGCGGATGCCGCACAAGATCGCACAACGATCATTTACGACGGCATCACGCCCAACAAGATGGTGTGCGACACCACGCTGCGCGAGCTCCCCGACGGCTCCTGGGTGCTGTTCTTCTTGGCCGGCGGCGACACGGAGCCTTCGCCGAAGAACTACACGGCCGTAAGCCGAAGCACGGATCAGGGCAAGACATGGTCGAAGGCGGAAACATTCGACACGACGTTCCCGCGCGAAGGCAAAACGATCGGCCAAGGCCCGACGGAACTGATGATTCACAAAGGGCGCAGTTGGCTCTTCTTTTCCACCCACTCGAATCATTGGCGGGACGACTGGCGCAGTTGGGTGATGACCAGCGACGACTCCGGTAAGACGTGGTCGAAGCCGGAGCCGATCCCCGGGCGGTTGCAGAACCGGACGTTTATTCGCAACCACATCATTTGCCGTGACGGCCGCATCATGCTGCCGTTTCAGCATTACATCGGCCCGGAAAGCGAACAGCAGAAGCCGCCGCTTGACCGGAAGTTTACGAACCCTCGCAACGGCGTGCTGATCAGCTCCGACGGCGGTAAGACCTGGAGTGAACACGGCAACATTCGACTCACGGATAACGATCAATATTTCGGCTGGGCCGAGAACAACATCGTCGAACTGAGCGATGGGCGCATCGCGATGATCATTCGCGGCGACCGGCTCGGCGGCGTGTTGTACTACGCCGAATCGAAGGACGGCGGACTTACGTGGCCGGAATTTGCCGCGAAGTCGGACGTTCCGAACCCCGGTTCGAAGGCCACGCTCTATCATCTCGGGGGCGACGCCGTGGCGATCTTGCACAACCCGAACCCGAAGCATCGCAGCCCGATGGCACTGTGGGTCAGCTTTGACGGGTTGAAGACTTGGCCGTATCAGCGCGTCTTGCAGGCCGAGTCTTGCGACGGACCGAAAGGGCGGATGAACTATCCCGACGGGTTCGTGACGCCCGACAAGCAATGGCTGCATTTCGCCTTCGACGACAACCGACATCGGGCCGTGTACTACGGCGCCAAGCTGCCGCCTTTGCCGGAGGCAAAATAGCCGTGCGACGATTTGTAGCGATTGTGATGGCCGTCGCCGCGTGGTGGGTGTCGTCGGCCGGCGAATGGTCGTCGTTTGCGGCCGCGGACGAATTGGAAGTTCTGCGCGGGCCAACGTTGATTTGCGCATGCCGAAGTCTGGCGACGATTCGTCGATAACCACAACGTGGTGCTCGACTACACCGACCTCGACGGTCGTTATATTCGTCCGACGCCCGAAGATTGCCGTGAGATGAAGCCGAGTGCTTTGTCGTGGGGCGTGCCGGTGGAAGACGGCCCGATGTTCAACGGGCTGTACCTCGACGGCGTCGTCAATCGCTGGAAGCAAACTCGCGATCCGGCCGACCGTGCGAAGGCTCGTCGCTTAATTGACGGCCTCCTCTTTCTGGCGTCGCGCGGTACGACGCCCGGTTTCATCGCTCGCGGCGTGGCCGACGACGGCGTGACGACGTATCCGATGGGCTCGAACGATCAAACGATGCCCTGGCTCTACGGCGTCTGGCGTTATATTCGCGACGGGGTCGCCGAAAGCGACGACGAGAAGCGGCAACTTATCAAGCGATTCGGCGAAGTTTGCGAAATCCTCGACCGCCACGGTTGGCGGATGCCGTGCGAAGGAGGCCCGTCGCCTTATCGGGGCGACTTCACGAAGCCCACTTGGGAAGGCTGCGCCCCGGCTTTTGTTCGTGCTCAAGGCGATGCACGAATTTACGGGGGACGAATCTTGGAACACGAAGTACAAGGCGGCGTTGACGGAAAGCGTCGGTAAGCCAGGGACGACGCGATTGGAAATCTGCCGCACCGGGCTCGTGTTCGATCCGGGGCAAGGCCCGCGGCATTCGTGGACCGGCAGCGTCGGCGTGACGGCCCTCCGCGGACTTTGGGAAATGGAAACCGACGAAGCGCTGAAGGCCGCTTACTTGGACGGGTTGCGTAGCAGTGCGGCGCTTTCGGCGCAGAGTCTGCCGCTGATCGAGAAGTTCAAAATCGGCGGCGACGACGGTTTCAATCATGACTGGCGCTTGATGGCCTCGGCTTGGAAGCCGCAGCATAGCGAAGCGGAATCCGTAGAAGTGGCTAACGCCGGTCTGCGCGTGCAGCACCGCATGTCGCCCCGCTTGCATCTGGAGAAGGATTACATGCGCGAGCCGGTGTTCGCGGCTTGGGTCGTGACGCTTTGCCCGGACGAAGCCGTGGTCCGGTCGCATCGCGAGGCGATTCTCCGCGTGATCGCCCACTACCGCTATGATCGGCTGAACCTATCGCAGTTTTTCCCGGCCGAGTCGGCTTGGTTCCGTTTGCCGACCAAGTAGTGTTCTCAGAAGGCGAATTATGGCAAACGATCAGAACCCGTCGGGCGTCGAGTTCGAACCGGTCGACGTTGATCCCTCGTGGCCGCTGCCGAAAGTCTGCGTGCTGTGCGGCTGCGAGGCCGCACAAACCCGTCGCTTGCGGTTCGACGCCGAGTCTCCCAAAATGTCGTTTTGGCGAAACCTGTACGGCACGTTCAGTTCGGTGCTTTCGTCTTACGCGGCGTGGCAAAACGACGATCCGGTGATCCCCACCGTTGATCTTTCGTTGCCGACGTGTGTCGCCCATCAGCAAGACTCGCGACTTACCCCGGCAATGGGGCAGTGGTTGACGCGCAGTCGGATTCGGCTCCGTCGCGTGCATCCGACGTTTGTCGCGGCGTTGAAAAAGCAATCGGAGCAGGTCTGGGGCGACTTGAGCCGAAGGCTCGACGGCGCATAAGCGAATTGCCGGCTGCGGCACTGGCAATCGTGCGCGCGGCGCTCGTATAATCGAATACGACAAGACGCCGTGACCCTGCGCACGTCCCGCACGCCGGCGTCGCCAGACCGTGTCGAAGGAACTCGTATGCCCGTCCAAATGGAGCTGTCGCGGATCGTGATCAGCGAGATCAACGATCAGCAAGTGATCTTCCTCAAGGAGGTGGACGGTGAACGCGCCTTCCCCATTCTGATCGGGATTTTCGAAGCCACGAGCATCGACCGCTGCGTCAAAGGCGTTCCGAAGCCGAGGCCGCTGACGCATGATCTGATCGTCAGCGCCGTGCAGCAATTGGGCGGCGAGTTCGAAAGCGTGATGATCACGGAACTCAAGGACCACACCTACTTCGCCCGGCTTCGCGTCAAACAAGACGGCGACGTCATCGAACTCGACAGCCGCCCGAGCGACGCCATCGCCGTCGCCGTGAGTTGTGATCCGCCGCTGCCGATTTACGTCTCGGAAGACGTACTCAACGAAGTGCTCGGCGATAGCTAGACCGCGGCGGCGGGCTTTTCTCTCGGTCGACAAGGGTGACCACATGTGCGCGGCTTTGTTTTTGTGGGGACTGATCTTCGCGGCCGAGGCGACCGCCGCCGACGTGCCGTTTGCGGAAGATTCTCAGATCGTGTTTGCCACGGTCGAACAGGGCGCGAAATTCTCACACGGCGCGACGACTTCGTAAGCCAGCTCAGCCCGCTGGACGTCGCCGTGCGGCTCAAAACGGCGGGCGACGTCGGCGTCGACGACTACCTCAAAGTCATCGAAACGAGCGTCCTCGAATGGACGCCCGCGGAAATCGAACGGCTCACGAAACTCTTGGACGGCATGCGCGACGTCTCTCGCCGAATCGCCCGGAAGCTTCCCAAGGAGATCGTCTTCATCAAGACGTCGGGCGCCGGTGAGAGCAATGCCGCTTACACGCGAGGCAACGCCGTGGTGTTGCCTCAATCGCGCATCAACACGGGTGACGACGCCGTGGTGAAGCTCGTTTGGCACGAGCTGTTTCACGTGCTCTCGCGGCACAACTCCGAACTGCGCAATCGACTCTACGCGACGTTCGGCTTCGCACTTGTGGCGAAGTTTGCGTTGCCGGACGACGTTGGTTCGCACAAGATCACGAATCCCGATGCGCCGCACCACAGGCATGCCATCCGCGTGACGATCGACGGCCGGGAGCAATGGGCCGTGCCGGTGCTGCTCTCGAAACGCTCCCGCGAGCAGGCCGGCGACGGCGGCGAGTTCTTTCAGTTTATCGAGCTGAAGCTGCTGCTCATCGATCGCGACGAAGCGTCCGAGGCGGTGCGGCCGTTGATGGAAGAAGGCCGTTCACGGCTCGTTCCTCTTGATGCCGCTCCCGATTTCTTCACGCAGATTGGCCGCAACACCGGCTACATCATCCATCCCGAAGAAATCGCAGCCGACAACTTCACGTTGCTCGCTCGGGGCGACACGGATGTTCCTAACCCTGAACTGCTGGAAAAGATGCGCAAGATTCTCGAAGCGGCCAAGTAGCCGAGCTCGCCCATCGTCAGCTTCACGTCACCGCGCCGCGCGCTTCACTCTGCCGTCAGTTCAGTGCGACACGTTGTCGCATCTCTATATATTTCAAGAGCTTAAGCGAAACCGCCGCTTCGAGCCGGTGTTGAATGCTGCGTTCCATCCCAGCTATGCTGAGGGGGAGGAAGCGGTTGAGCCGCCGGGTTCGTTCGGGCCATGGATGCACGTGTTCTCAGGCTATTTTGCTGGAGGCGTGTATGAAGCGCAGCGGAAGCTTCGTCTTGCTCGTCGTCTTGGGAATTGTTTCGTTCGTCGGTTGCGAGCCGCCGCCGACGGCTGAGAAAAAGGCCGAGGCGAAACCCATCGCCAAAGCCGAGACTCCTCACTTCGCACCGCGCGCCACGCTCAAGCCGACGCCGTCGCCGACGGTGATGCCTTCGCCGACGGTCGTCAAACTCGCACCTGTCGCGCCGGCTGCTCCTCCCAAACGGCCTTCCTTCGAGCAGGTTGCGCTTCCCAACGGCCGCACTCTCACGCGCGGGATGCTGTTTCTCGATCGCCCGCGAATGGTCCCGCTTTTTCCGACCGTGAACGTCGCCTACTTCATGGAGTCCGACGACAAAGAGCAACTGACCGGAGCGTTCGCGTTCTCAACGCGCGACGGCAAATGGTACGGCACGGGCATCGCCTATCAGCCCGATCACGTGAAACCTCGCTTTATTGCTCAGTTCACGGATGCCGTGCGCGACGGCAATTTCTGGGGTTGGAACGCCGCCGGCCGATCCGACTACTGGTCCGAGTTTCGCAAAGGCCGCCGGGAAGGGCTCACCGCACTGATTAAGAACAGCGAGCCGACGCTCGTGCAGCTCTGGCAAAACAACCTTCTGAAATCCCAGTACTTGGTCGAGCTGATTGACAATAAAGAGTTCAAGGCCCGAGAGGTCAAGCCTTCGGATGCCGCGATCGACGGCACGATGCAGCAGCTTACGGCCGAGTTGAAACTCATCGAAGAGAAGTACCTCGAAGAAGAGAAGGCGCACCGACGCGAGTTCGTGGAATTCAACGAGCAACGAGAAGACTTCGAAGAGTACGACCGCCTTACGCGAGGCGTTGCCGGGAATACGCCGGGCAAGCGTGAAGAAGCCCGCCGCCGCCAAGAATTCGACGCTCGTCAGCGTCGGCTGTTTCTGGCGTGGCAAATGGACTTTTGGAAAACGCCGCTCTAGTTGGCGTTTTCAAGCGTCGCAGTGAGGTTGATCGAGCAAATACGCGGCTTCTTCACGGGGGTGGCCAAGCCGCTTTCTGCGTTGCTCCATGGAGCGACCTGGCGCATGATTGTGGGACGCCCAGCCCCGCAAAATCCCGCCCGAGTCGTCCATGCCGTTGCTTCGCATTTGCGCATTCTCTCTTTTTTGGCTCGCTGCTTCGTCCGCAATGGTGCGGGCGGCGGAAGTTCGGCTCGCCGCCTGGAACGTGCATGAAGGCTTTACGCCTGAGTCGATCGCCGCTCGAACCGACGTTCTCAAAAGTTTCGCGGCGGACGTTCGCCCGGACGTAATTGTGCTTGAAGAAGTCGTGACGCCGGCCGTGGCGCGGGCCGTTCGCGATGCGATGGGGTTAGACGGCTACTACGTCGCCTGCTCGAATTTCAACCCGTCGGACGAACCGGACTTTACGGCTCTCGAAGTCGCCGTGTTGAGTCGCTATCCGTTTGCCCAGGTGATCGAATACGATCCGACGCCCGACAACGACCTCTCCGCCGGCGATCCGGACGAATTGCCCCTCATCGCCGATCTGAAGCTCGGCATTCCCGCGCCGGCCCAAATCGAAGGGACTCGCGGGTTCCTCTGGGTGCGCATTCCGGATCTTCGGCTGACGGTCGTCGGCGTGCATTTCAAATCGTCTCGCGGCGTCGACGGCGAGGCGGATCGTGGGAACGCATCGCGTCGCGAATTCGTGGCTGCGGCCGTCGCTCGTTCCGTTGCGCAAGACGCCGCCGTATTTCCGGATCACACGGCGGTCGTCGCCGGCGATTTCAACGTCGGCCATTCCGATCCGAAAAACGGCCGAAACCTGCAGCGCGACGACCTCGTGACCTCATCGAACACCGACGGTTACGACGAAACGCACGCCATCTTGCTCGAACTCGCCGGAGTGCGCATGACGAATCTCATGCGACACATCAGCGACACGACCTTTCCCGACTTTCCCAGCACGCCGATCGACAACATCTACGTCGCCGGTCCGTCGTCCGCCAAGTTCTCGGCGGCTCAGATGTTCGACGGCACCTACGGTTCCGATCATCGGCCGATCGTGACGACGCTCACGCTCGATGCGCCGCCCCCGCGCCGACGCCCGCCCCCGCAGACTATGTCGTACCGACGCTGGAGCCGCGTCCGGCCAAACCCAAGGCCTCGGCCAGGACGCAACCTCCCGTCGGGCCCGCGGTTCCCGTTTCACTCAACGATCTCGAATCGGGCGTCGGCAAAAATTGCCGGATCGAGTTTGAAGTCGTCGGCGGCAACAAGCTGGAGCGGATGGCGTTTCTCAATTCGCAGGCCGACTTCAGGGCCGCCGGCAACTTCACCGCGGTCATCAATACCCGCGCGCTGGAGAAGTTTGCTCAGGCCGGCATTGACGACCCCGCCGCTCATTTCCACGGTCGCAAAGTTCGGGTTACCGGCGTCGTCGCCAAGCGGGGCGAAACCCATCAGATCGTCGTCAGCGATCCCGGCCAGATCGAACTCGCCCCGTAGCGAAGTCCTCCTGCCGGTGTCGTTCACTTAGCCTCGCGAATTTCGCCAAGATTCGCCGGGCTCGAACGAATTACCGCCTGCCGGCGTTCCGAACTGGAAAAGTTCGACAGTCGCGGCCGCAGGCGTTAATATCCGCCTCGCTTCTTTGGGACTTTCGCACCGCGTAGATACTCTCCTGCCACGGAGGTTGCCATGCACGTCGGCGTCGGCTTCACCGAAATGTTATTGGCCGTCGTAATGTTGTTCGGCGGCGGCGCCGCCGTTGCGCCGGTCGGCGTGCCTATGGAGCCTGATGCAGGCCTGCAATCGGCCGCGCCGCCGGAGTGCCTCTTCTACTTCAGTTATGCCGGTCAGGGGACGCCGCAAGCCGACTCGAAGAATCAAGTCGAGGCGTTGTTCGCGGAACCGGAAATCCAAGCCTTCCTCGGTGAGCTCGATCGGCTGATCAACGAAGGGCTCAAGAAGATTCCCGCGGACAACGACGAACAACGTGTTGTCGCGGAGAACTTGCCGGTCGTCGTGCGAACGTTGTTGAGTCGGCCGGCCATTTTGTATTTGGCCCAAGTCGACGTTCCCGGCGGTCCCGGCGGCAAGCCTCCGGGCGGAAACGCGGCCATTGTCGTTAACGCGGGCGATCGAGCGGCCGCCGTCGTGAACGCTTTGGAAGAATTTGAAAAGCTCTATCTGGCGAACATTCCATCGAACCAGCCGGTGGAGAAGATCGATATCGAAGGCGTCGGCGTACGTCGTCTCCCGATGCCGCCCGGTGCTCCGCCGTTGGCTTGGGGCCGCAAAGACGATTACATCTTCATCGCGTTGGGCGAAGAGGAAGCCGCCGCGGTCGTTAAGCGGCTCGGTGCGAAAGCCGGTCCCCCGCAGTGGCTCGTCGACCTGCACAAGACACTGGCGGTGCCGCGTCCGACCGCTACGACTTATCTGAACGTGGCGGCGATCGTGAAAACGGTGGAGCCGCTGTTTCCGCTGCTCGAGCAAAACCTGCCGCCGCCGCTCAACGATGTCGGCAAGCTGCTCGATACCACGGGCCTGAAGCATTTGAAGTACGTCGCCGTCGGCGCAGGTCTCGACGTCGAAACGGCCGTCTCGAAGTTCGTCGTCGCTCACGACGGTGCGCCGGAAGGCTTGCTGAGCATCGGCAGCGGCAAGCCGCTCGGAACGGACGATTTCAAGGCGATTCCCGCCGACGTGGAGTTTGCGACCGTCGGTCGGTTCGACGCCGGTCAAACGTATCAATTGTTGCGAAAGCTCGCAGAAAAGATCGCGCCTGCCGAAGCGATCGAGCAATTCGATCACGAGATTAAGTTGGCCGAAGACGCGATCGGCGTCGACCTCGAAGATGATTTGCTCGCCGGAATCGGCGACAAATGGTCGCTCTACAGCAGTGCGAGCCAGGGCGGGTTGCTGTTCACCGGGCTTTGCCTGCAAGTCAACGTGCGCGATCAAGCCAAGATCGAAAGAGTCATCGAACAAGTCTTGCGACGGCTCGACTTCGAAATGCGCCGCAACGACGACAAAATTTTCGATGTTCGTAAGACGACCGTCGGCGGCAAGACGATTTCTTATGCCCAGTTTTCCGTTCCCTCGCCCGTCGTGCCGGCGTGGTGCTTCGACGGCAATTCGCTCATTGTCGCTCTTTCACCGCAAATGGTTCGTGCGCACGTCACGCGACCCGCCGGTGACGCTTCGTTGGCCGATTCCAAGCTCGTGCAGCGACACTTGGCCTCGGGCGACGTGACGAGCCTTTCCTATCAAGACACGCACCTCGGCCTGCAGTTCCTGTATTCCTACGCTCAGTATCTCGCCACGGCCGTGCCGGTGCATTAGAAAAGGAGACCGGCGTTCGGGCCGACATCGCGAAGTTCCCGTCGCTCGGTTCGATCAGTCGGCACATGCGGCCCAGCGTTCACGTGACGCTGCGCAACCAAAGATGAGCTGCTGATGGAGTCGTACGCGACGGGCCCGACGGTCGATATGATTTCGGTGCCGACGTTGGCAATGGTCTTCGGCGTAACGGCTCCGGCCGTCAGTCGAGCCAGGCTTCAGGCCGTCGAAGCGGCGGAGACGGTCAACATGCGACAACTCGGCGTCGCGCTGATGCAGTATGAAAACGAACACGGAAAATTGCCGAAGAACATCGTCGATGAAAACGGCAATCCGCTCCTAAGTTGGCGCGTTGCTGTTTTGCCATATTTGGAACAGCAGTGGCTCTACGAGCAGTTTCATTTGGACGAACCGTGGGACAGCGAGCACAACAAGCCGCTGCTCGCAAGAATTCCGCCGCCGTTCGTGCATTCGGCGGTGGAACAGAAGCCGAATGAAGGTTTGACGATTTACCAATACCCAACCGGTGCGGTACATTTTCTTCTGATGTGCGCGATGCTCGCCGCGAAGACACGTCGATCAATTCCAACATGGCGGCGATGCTGCTCACCGTGGACATCGCGGACGCCGTACCGTGGACGAAGCCCGCCGACGTGAAGCTCGACCTGCAAAACTTCGCCGGCAAACTATTGCGCAATGCCGCCGGAGACGCACGCATCGATTTTCGTCGACGGCTCCGTGCGGCCGTTCAATACCGAAGATGCGAAGACGTTGGAGGAGATCCTTCTTTCCTCCGTTAGTCATGCGTCCGTTGGCGCGACCGTAGCCAACCTGCCTCGCTTTCACTCGTCTTGAGATCAAGCCCGATGAATCGGATTGTGAAAGTCTTGGCCGCAGTCACTTGCTGCTTCATGTTCACCGTGGGCGCAGTGTCCGGAGAAGAGCCGCATCTTCGTCGGAAGAAGGCTTTCAGAGCATCTTCAACGGCAAAAACCTCGACGGCTGGATCGGCGCCGTCAAAGGGTATGAAGCTATGGACGGTGCGATCGTTTGCGTGCAAAAGAAGGGGGGCAACTTGTTCTACGAGAAGCCGCTGCAAGACTTCGTGCTCCGTTTCGACGTTCGCCTTCCGGTGGGAGGCAACAACGGCATCGCCGTGGCGCTTGCCCGCCAAAGACGGCAGCCTCGTCCTAGAGGGGACGGAGATCCAGATGCTCGACGATGCCGCGCCGGTTTACAAAGACCTCAAGGCCTATCAATTCCACGGCTCGGTGTACGGTCTCGTCGCGGCCAAACGGGTGCTCTAAACTGGCCGGCGAATGGAATTCGCAGGAGATCACGCTGCAAGGTCGTCGCATTCGTGTAGTTACCAACGGCGTCACCGTCGTCGATGCCGATCTCGACGAAGCCGCCGCGGCCGGCACGCTCGACGGCAAGGAGCATCCCGGGCTCAAGAGCGCTGTCGGCCATATCGGCTTCCTCGGGCACGGCGATCCCGTGGCTTACCGCAATCTTCGCGTAAAAGTTCTCTCCGCAGCGAAGTGACCGCCGGTATCGTGTGAAGCCGAATTTCGCGATTTCTCCTCGCATTTGACGTACAACCGGCACGACCGGTCGGTGCCGTGCGTTGTTCGCCGCCATGCCGTGTCCTAAACTTACGGGTGTCGCAAACTTCTGTCGTTGTTTTGGTTCGACGAGATCGCACGGCAGGTCGAATTCCGGCGAGTGATCGAGTATGGAAAACAAGGGAGTGTGGGGCGTCACCAACGCCGAACTGGAATCGGCCGTTTCCGCCGCCGATGCCACGGCCTTCATGGTGCCGGCTCGTATCGTGCGCGGCGTGCTTGCGCAACGATCGGCAGTTGTCCGATTCCGGCCTTCGCCTGCCGCACCGGAAGACATACTTCGTCGGTCGTGAGTCACTGCTGCGGTTCGTCGAACCGGCCGAACTGGGGCTGTCTTCGATCGCCGACGTGCCGGAAACGACGATTCTTCTGCGCGTCCCGAACCGGAACAACTCTCGGCGATTACCCGTCCGAGAGTCTTGCTCAAGTATTGGCGGCTGCTCTTCCACGCTCGGGTTCACGTCGAACTCGAACGGGCGGTCTTGGAAGGGAAGCTCAATGAGGCCGTGGTCGCCGAACGCATCGGGGCGATCGGATCGATTGCATTCGACGAAATCCGCACGGTCCTCAAGCAAGAGAACTTACTGCTTCCGCCGGTTGACGATACGTCGATCTACATCGAATTCGTCGCCGTGTATTTCGAGCTGAAATTCTTCGCTCCTCGGCTGCTGGCTGATTATTTCCCGTCCGTCCGCGATTGGGCGGCGATCGAAGAGTTGCTGGAACAAGACTTTCCCGGCAAGCAGTGGTTTGCCGCCACGCGCTTACCCGGCAGCCCCGAACCGCACGAACAAACGATCGATGACGAAGAAACGCTGGTCGAGCGGCGTGCCGATCCGTCGGCGACGAATCCGCGCAAACAATCGGACCGGCTTTATTGCCGGATGATGAATATCGCCGATCGGGCGCGCGTGAACGGTAACGATGTTCGTTCGTCGCTCATGGCGCTGGTGGGCCGCGCTGCGCATCGGTCCGAAATTGGCCGCGCCGCCCGCGAACAAGGGCGTGAAGACCTGCGACATCTGTCCGAGCGTTTGGCGGCCGCGGTGAACGTCGTCGCCGAGAAGCAGCCCGAGTGGGCCGAGTTGCTGGAAGAAATGCTTTCGCAAGCGGCCCGCGGTCTTTGGAACGCCGAGGCCCGCTTTCTTTACGATCTGCAAAAGGTCTGCCTCGACCACGAACGCGGCGTGTTCCAACTCGACGTCATGGGGTGGATCCGCAGCTTCGGCAAGCGCACGCTCAAGCGGCAACTTCCGCATCAGCGCGAAGTGTTGATCGTGAAGCATTTGCGCGGAGCCCGCGAACGCCTTTCGGCCCTGCGTATCCCGGCTTCCCGCCGTCGGCAATTGGGCGAGTTGCTTGATTCGGCGGTCGAGCACGCCGAAGAAGAGCTGCGAACGACGCTGCGTCCGCACTTGGTCGCCGGGCTCGACGAAGTGGGCTTGAACGCGACGAATCGACCGGAAGTCGTCGCTCGTAAGAAGTTGACGGAAGAATTGCTGGACCGCGTCGTCAAACGCGGCTTCTTCAACATGGGCGATTTGCGCGACGCCGTCTCACGCAACAACCTGAAACTGCGCGACATCGTCCACTGGCGCGAACTTTGGACCGGCGACGAAGCGTTGCGTGCCGACACGGCGCTGGCGACGAAGCTCGAAGGCGTGTATCGCCGCGGCGAAGTCTATCGCCGGATTCCGCAATGGCTCAGTTCGGCCGCCTTCGGCACCAAGCTGGGACGGCTGTTTACGAAGTACGTGGCCATTCCGTTCGGCGGCGCTTATGCGACGTTGGTCTTCATCCAGCACGAGTTGGAGGAATTCAAGCTCGCGCACGGAGTGCAACTTCGCAACGCCACTCTCACCGGCTTGCTCGGCTGCATCGTCATCATGCTCTATTCGCCGGCGTTTCGCGCCGGTTGTTGGGAAGTGTTGAAGGCGGTCGGGCGCTTGCTCTACGACGTGTTCGTGGCTTGGCCGAAGCGGCTGCTTCAAACCGACGTCATGCGGCGGTTTATGGCCACCGGCGCGTACCGCGCGTTGCAGCAGTTTCTCTTCAAGCCGCTCGTGTCGACGATCGTCCTCGGCGTGCTGCTGATGCTGTTGCGGTTCCGCGCCATCGGTTGGCAAGGCTGGCTCAGCGTGTTCGTCGTCGCCAATTTGCTGGTGAATTCGAAGTGGGGGCGGGCCGTCGATGAATGGCTCGGCGACCTCGGTCATCGGTCGTGGCATCAATTGCGCATTCGTTTTTTCGCCACGATGGTGCATGCCGTCATGGAGTTCTTCAATGAAGCGATTGAAGCCATGGAACGGATGCTTTATGCGGTCGACGAATTCCTTCGCTTCCGCACGGGTGAAAACCGCATCACGGTCGGCCTCAAAGCCGCGACCGGCTTCCTTTGGTATTTCGTCAACTACGTCGTGCGGTTCTGCGTCACGTTGCTCATTGAGCCGCAGGTCAACCCGATCAAGCATTTCCCGGTCGTCACGGTTTCGCACAAGCTGCTCTTCATGACCGTGCCGGTGTTCACGTCTTGGCTCGCGCCGACCTTCGGCGAAGCCAAAGCGTTGACGATCGTGCTGTCGACGATTTGGCTCATTCCCGGCGTGTTTGGCTACTTGGTGTGGGAACTCAAAGAAAACTGGCGGCTGTACGACGCGAATCGGTCGTCGAACCTGAAGCCGGTCGTCGTCGGCAGCCATGGCGAAACCGTCGTCCGACTGCTTCGCTGGGGCTTCCACTCGGGCACGATTCCGAAAACGTATTCGAAGCTGCGTCGCGCCGACCGCAAGGCGTTGGCCGTGGGCGCTTGGGACGGTCCGCGCAAGTACCGCCATCGGCTGGAGCACATCGAAGAAGACGTCGAGCATTTCATCTCGCGCGAGTTCGTCGAAATCCTAAGGATGAGCGCTCGACTGCGGCGAGTTGAACTTGCGCCTGCAGCACATGGCGATGGGTATTAATCACCTGCGCATCGAAATCGGCGGCGACGAACCGTGTGCCGAGCCGGTCGTGTTTACGCTTCAAGAGCGGGCCGGCTGGCTCACCGCCCGCATGGAGTTGCCCGCGTGGTATGAGCGGCTCTCCATCGAGCAAGCACGCACGTTCATGACGGCCGTTTCCGGCTTCTATAAAATGTGCGGCGTGGAGTTCGTCCACGAGCAAATCGAGCAATGTTTCGCGCCCGACGTGCCGCGTTACGATTTCCACGAACGCGGGCTGCTTGTTTGGCCGACTCCGGAAAGTGAAACGCCGGTGCTCTACGACCTGACGACGACGGCCGAACCTTCGCAGCTCGTTTCCCCTGCGGAGCCTTGCGCCTTGCCGACGCTCGATCGTCAACGACTCTTCTTCGCCGCGGCGCCCATTCGCTGGGCCCAATGGGTCGACATGTGGGAACGCGAGAGCAAGCGGCTGGACGACGACGCTCAAACTCGCGGCCGATTGCGAACCTGGGGGACGACTCTGGAAACGTCGTAGGCCCGGTACATCGCAACGAGATCCCGCGGCTGAGACCGTGGAGTCTTTCGCGACATTATCGGTCGCTACTGCCGCACGTTCGCGTCGTCCGGCCGTTGGCCGATGGTAATCGTCAGAGTTTGAGGCCCGTCGCGGCGGAGCACGACTGCTTCCACTTTCGCTCCGATCGCCGTGCGGGCGATTTGCAACGTCAGCTCCATAGCGTCGGCGATGGGTTTGCCGTCCCATTGCAGAATCACGTCGCCGACGCGCAGGCCCGACAGCGCGGCGGGCGAATTCGGCAACACGCGTTTCACGAGCACGCCGCCGGTTTGTTCGATGCCGAGCTCTTTGATCTGGTCGGCCGTGAGATTGTCCAGCCCGACGCCGAGCCAGCCGCGAATCACGCGCCCGCCGGCGATCAGTTGCTCGTAAACCTTTTTGGCTTCTTTGCTGGGAATGGCGAAGCTGATGCCGCGAAACGCCTCGCCTAAGATCGCCGTGTTGATGCCGATGATCTTGCCGGTGACGTCGACCAGCGGTCCGCCGCTATTGCCGGGGTTCACGGCACAGTCGGTCTGCAAAAAGTCTTGATACGGCGATCGCGACGCCAGTCCGCGGCGTTCCTTGGCGCTGAGGATGCCCGAGGTCACGGAACCGTCGAGTCCGTAGGGGTTGCCGACCGCCAACACCCAATCGCCCACTTCAATGTCGTCGCTTTCGCCCCATTGGGCGGCGATGAGATTTGACGCATTGAGTTTCAGCACGGCCAGGTCGATGAGTACGTCGTAGCCGATCAGCCGAACGTCCGTGATTGTCCGTCCGTCGGCGAGCTTCACCTCGAGCGCCGCGGCGTCTTGCACGACGTGGAAATTGGTGACGATGTAACCTTCCTTCGCGTCTACGATCACGCCCGAACCCTGCCCGCGCATCCGCTGCCCGCGGCCGTACGGGACGCGCAAACCCCATTCGTCCTGCATTTCCTGGCGGACGACCTTGATCGACTCGGTATTGATGTGAACGACGCTCGGCTCCACGAGTTGAGCCACGGCGCGAAAGGCGCACGACGTGTCGGAGAGCTTCACGAGCTCGGCGTTCTTGCTCAGTTCGGCGATTTCTGCCGCCGCGGCTTCGGCCCGCGCCTTCAGTTCGCCGCGTTTCAACGCATATTGAACTTGCTCGGCCGCATAGGGCAAAACCACGACGAACGCCAGCGCCGCGAGAATGACCAGCAAGATCGGCAAGCGGCTCGATGCCGGCGGCGGAGCGGGTTGCGGCGGTGGGTAGGCCCCTAAGGGCGAGAAGGAAGAGGCGTCACTCATCGCGTATAATCTCGGCGTCGGGCCGGGCGAATTTCCGACGGTTACAAACGTCGGTCGGTCCGAGGCGATTATATCGCGAGGGGGCGTCGCTCGGCAGCCGACCTCGCCAAGTTCGCCGTCGTGCTTCGTTACGGAGCTGCCAGAGTTGTCACGTCCGCGCTACTTTCCGGCCCCGCAATCCGCCGCGAGCGACGGCTTTCTCGGCGTCGGCGGGCTTATGACGCCCGACTGGCTGCTCGACGCCTATCAACACGGCATTTTCCCCTGGCCGCTGCACGACGGCACCTTGGCTTGGTTCTGCCCAGACCCGCGAGCCGTTTTCGAATTTGAGACGTTCCACGTCTCGCGTCGATTGCGCGAAACGATTCGTTCCGGCAAGTTCGAGGTGACGTTCGATCAAGACTTCGCCGCCGTCATCGACGGCTGCGCGTCGGCTTGCGATCGGCGCGGCAGCACTTGGATCACGCCGCAACTCCGCGCCGCGTACGTCCGCATGCACCAACTCGGCTACGCCCATAGCGCCGAATGCCGGCTCGACGGACGCTTGGTCGGCGGCGTTTATGGCATGGGACTCGGCGGGTACTTCTCGGCCGAATCGATGTTCTATTACGAAAGCGGCGCGTCCAAGGTGGCGCTCGTCGCGCTAGTCGAGCGACTTAAGACCCGCGGGTACGGGCTGCTCGACATTCAGCAGATGACGCCGAACTCGCAACGGTTCGGCGCGGTCGACATTCCGCGGCGCGAGTTTTTGCGCCGCGTCGCCGTGGCGGTGAATCTGCCGGCGACGTTCGTCGATTGAATCTCCGTGATCGCGGCGGTCGCTATTTTTGCGGCGCGGTCGTGGTCTGACGGCGGGCCGTCGAAATGGCCGGCGTCGGCGTGCCGGTCGCCGTGTAGCCCATGATGTCGCGATAGATTCGATCGGAGATGTCCGTGAACTGTTGCTTGATTTCCGGCTGGACGTTGCGGCACTTCGAGGCGATGCGGTGCAGGTTTTCCGGAGCCGCTTCCGCCGCGGCGCTCACGCTTTGCACGAAGCCGGTCGTCTCGCGGAAGTTGTGGTCCGCAATGCCGCCGAGCATCGTTTGAAACGTCTTGGCGAAGATTTCGATGCCGATGTTGTCGAGCTGCACGAACGAATCGAGCCGGCATTGCACGTAGCTGCGGTCGTCGGCGTCGCGCACGTGTGCGCTGCGGAGAGATAGGATACAACGCCCGCGAACGGGTCGCGGCATCATCGTGCCGGTGTAAACCCCTTCGCAGTACATCACATGGTGCGAGGAGGAGCGATAAAGAAAGTGGATGTCGCCGGAAGTCCCCTGGCCGTCGTCGATGCGGTAAGACGAGGGGCCGAGCTTCTTGATCGTCACCTTGGTGACGCCCATCACTTCCCACATGTTGATGACCATCTCCGGATTCTCAACCAAGAAGCGGTAGAGTTCCGGATCGGCCTCGATGACTTGCTGCGGCAAGCGGCGAAAGATCGTCGTGTCGTTGATGATCTTCGTCGCCAGTTCGCGACCTTGCGGCGTGAGCTTGGCCATGGGCAAGCTACGGAGCGCGTCGGCCTGTAGCTCGCGAGAGCTTCCAGCGGCCGGTTCGGCGGCGGAAACGGGCAGCGCCGCCAAGAGCGACGTCGCCGCCAACGCACAGGCGACGGCGCGTAGGCGGGCGAGCATCATACGGATTCGAAACGTACGCAAACCGTCCCCCTTCCACCGCCTTGGCGTCGTCGCTGCTATCAGCGCCGCCGTGGGGGCCGAAGCCGTCAAACTGACGTTCGACCTTAGCGGACATACTGGTAATTCGGCTTGCGGAATTCGCACCGCCACTGTTTTTCACGCCAATCCCCGACGACGACGTAGCTGCTTTCGGCGATTGATCTTGTGACGAATGCCCGCGCCTGCGCATGATTCCCGCCGACGATGCCTAATCCACCCAAATCTCGCGGCATTCCCGCCCCGCGACCGAGCCCTGTCAGCTCGCCGCCGGCGGCCGCGCCGCGCGCGAAAGCGCCCCAAGTCGTCGAAGCCGTGAAGTCGGGTTCCTCACGACCTTGGTTGCGAGGTTTTATTCTCGTGCTGTTGGCCGCGTTGCCGGCGGTTGGGGCCTGGACGTATTTGGAACTTTGGCCGCGCGAGTTGTGCCGGCGTATCGAAGCGCGGATTGCCGATTGCCGCGACGATGAAGTGCCCCTCTTGCTCGTGCAGTTGGAATCATGCCGCGCCGTCGGCGTGCCGGCACGCGTGCGTTTGCTGCGATCGCCGCGCAGTCGTCGTGGCGGAGGCCGCTCGCAAGTCGCTGAATGCGACGATTGCCGGAGCGACCGAAGGTCGTTGGCCGGTCGACGACGACGAGCTGTCGGCGGTGGCCGACGCTTTGGAACAACTCGTTTCGGAGACGCCGCAGGGCGTGCCGCAACCGGTCGTTGCTTGGGCGTGGGAGATTCTGGAAACTACGGGCCGATTGAGTCTCGACTCGCGATTGCCCATACGGATTCGCGGGCGGCTCGTCACCGCTTGTAACGAACTTCTGCAACGGCCCGTGCTCGCAGAGAATGCCGTCGCGCAGCAGCCGACCGCTTTGGGCACGTCCGTCGCCGCCCGCGCGACGAGGCCTCTGCCTGCCGCCCCGTTGCCGGACTTGGCGGCATTGTTTCCTCCGGGACCTGCGATTGCGCCGCAGCCCAACGTACCGGCAGCAAGCGTACAAAGCGGAAACACGGCGACGAACGCAGAAGCCGGTCCCGCGCCGCTTCCGCAAAGCGCCGCCAATGCGGCGGCTCGCGTTAACCCGATTCGCGGGCCGGAAGACGTTTCGACCATTCAGCAAGCTTCGCTGAGCCAACGGCCGCAACTTCGCGATGAGCCTGCGGCACCGGTGCTGCCGCCGCCGGGATATTCCGCACGCACGGCGTGGGCCCTCTTCGCCGAAGTCGGCAGCGATGCGCAAGGCGCCGCCGCGCACGTCGAACTGCGCCGCCGCGGCTTTACGGAAGCGGAGATCGAACTCGGCCGGCACCTCACCAGCCCCGACGCGGCCGAACGATTGCATTACGCTAAGCGATTGCCCTCGCTGGCCGGCAATTCGCTGAAGCCCTGGCTCCTGCATCTCTCAGGCGATACCGACGCCGAAGTTCGCCAAGCCTGCCTGACGATCATGGCCACGAACGCCGATCCGGCGATTCAGGCCAGAATTCGCGAATTGGCGTATACCGACGCCGATGAAACGGTCCGCCAAACGGCCGAGCGAGCCGCGGGCCGAACTTCACAACGCCGATAAGTTGCGTCCTGCAGGCTCGCCGCTGCATTCATGAAGGCGTGAGCTTAAAGCGGCTTGCCGTTCCAGCGGACAAAGCCTTCCAGAGCGTAGTATTCCGGCAGGCCGAGGCGGTTGTAGATGTCGGCCGTGCCGCGATTACGATCTTCGGCGCGTTGCCAGAATTCTCGTTCGTCGCCGCCCGGGAAGAGGGCTTCATCTTTTTGCGACTCGTGCCGGAAGATGGCCTGCTTCTTGAGATCCAGGTCGCGCGGGCTGAGCGGCACCGCGATTTCAATCTCGTGGGGCGGCCATTCTTGCCAAGCGCCGCGGTAGAGCAAGGCTTCGGGACGAGCGCCGGTTTCTTGTTCCAATTCCCACAACGCACGGAAGATCGCTTCCGCACAAACGCGGTGCGTACCGTGCGGGTCGGAAAGATCGCCCGCGATGTAAACCTGTTGCGGCTTCACGCGATCGAGCAACTCGCGAATGATTCGCACGTCTTCGTCGCCGACCGGATTCTTCGCCACGGTCCCCGTGCGGTAGAACGGCAAATCGAGGAAGTGCAAATGTTCTTCTTTGCAGCCGACGACCGCCGCGCCCGCTTTCGCTTCGCTCCAGCGGATCAGGGCTTTGATCTTCGCCACGGCCTCGCTGTCGGGCCGGCCCGGTTTCTTCGCCGCGAGGGATTCGTGGACGCAACGTTCGACTTCAGCGGTCCGTTTGTCGTCGATGCCGAACAGTCGATTGTATTCCGTGACGAGATCCGCGACCTGTTGAGCGTCGTGATCGAAGACGGCGATGTTGCCGTTGGTCATGTAGGCGATATGGACCTCATGACGATCTTCGACCAAGCGAATCAGCGCACCCCCATGCTGATGACGTCGTCGTCCGGGTGCGGGCTGAAGCAAATCGCGCGCTGCGGCGTGCGGCCGCCCGGATGATAGTTGATCGTGTCCATCATCATGCGAAACACGCGATGCGCCGCGGCATGCGCAGGCCCGTGTAACGCAAGGAGTTGATGGAGATTCTGCGAACGGAAGTCGTCGTCGTTGAGCTTGAGCAGCGGCTTGCCGACGGTGAGACTGAGCCACAACACGGCCCGGCGGATGAGAGCGTCGGTCCATTCGATCGGCCCGGTGAGCCAAGGGGTCGCCAGGCCCGTAAGCTGAGCTCCGGCGGCGGCGTCCACGACCACGACGGCGTCGGGGTGTTGCTGGAGGAACGAAGCCGGTACACGCTCCGTCGCCACTCCTTCGACGGTTTCGCGAATGATCCCGGCTTTGTGTTCCCCGAGCGCGATCAAGAAGATCTTGCGGGCTTGAAAGAGCTTGTCGAAGCCGAGCGTCAGCGCCTGCATCGGCACGTTTTCGTCGCCGAAGAAATCGCCGGCCGCGTCTTGCGCGTCAGCGGGTCGAGCGTGGCGAGCCGCGTTTGTGCATGGCGCGGGCTATACGGTTCGTTGGCGGCGATGTGACCGTTGCGGCCGATGCCGAGTAGCTGGATATCGATCCCGCCGGCCGCCTCGACGGCCTGGTCATAGCGCCGGCAGACCTCTTCGACGTCGTCGGCCGGCGCAAGGCCGTCGAGAAAGTGAATGTTCTCCGGCGCAATGTTCACGTGCGCAAAGAAATGGTCCTGCATCCAGCGGCGTCGGCTTTGCAATTGCTCCGGCGGCACGCCCCGGTATTCGTCGGGATTGAACGTGACGACGTTGGCGAAGTCGAGTCCTTCGTCGCGATGTAGGCGAATGAGTTCGCGGTAGACGCCCAGCGGCGTGCTGCCGGTCGTAAGACCGATCACCGCCTTCTGTCCCTTAGCCGCGCGTTCGCGAACAACTCCTGCGACCGCTTCGGCGACGACGCGAGCCAACTCACGATTGGAGCCGAATGCGTAACACGGAAGGCGGGTACCTGCGACTCGCGCCGAGACGGGACAGGTCGTGTTCTTCGTAAGCGTATGCATGTTTTTAGTATCGCTGCCGGCGAGGGAAATTCAAAGTACCGTGAATTCCCGTCATCGCACGCACTGAGAACTCGGCCGGATCGGCGAGGCCGTTGCCTAAACGCAACGCTCCGCGTCATACTTCACGACGGTTCGTGAAAGCCCAATTCTGGAAATGAGGCGTCGCCATGTCGCGATACGAGTTGCAACTGCATGATTTCACGATGTTCTATTTGCGGCTGCTCATGGAGGGAATCGAAGACGACCAGCTGGCGATCCAGCCCGCGCCGGGCCTGAATCATCCCGCCTGGATTCTCGGACATCTCGCGGCCGCGGCCGACTTCGTGCCCAAGCTCTTACGTGAGAAGACGCTTTGTCCCGACGCTTGGAACGAACTCTTCCGGCCGGGTAGCACGCCGACCACGGATCGGTCGCGCTATCCGAGCAAGGCCGAACTTATGGAAATCAACGAGCGCGCGTACGTTCGCAACAAGCAACTGATCGCCGCCGCCACGCCCGAGCAACTCGCCGCACCGCAACCGATTGAATACTTCCGCGCGGTTTATCCGACCATCGGCAGCATGCTGGCGCACCTCATTGCCACGCATCCGGCTTTTCACTTAGGGCAACTCTCGACGTGGCGCCGGCTCATGGGGATGAAGGGCGTGATGGCGTTTCCGTAATGGAGTGGAGCGGACTCGTGTCCCCTCGTTGGTATGTCGGGGCTGGTATTGGAATCAGACCGTGGCGTACGATTCAGCGGTCGTGAACTCTGAACCTTGAACTTCGCATCTGAGCAAGAATCACCGCATGGACGCTTCCGCACTCGCGTTTCTGAAGGAAATTCTGAACACGCCGAGCCCGGCCGGGTATGAACGGCCGGTGCAGGACGTCGTGCGGCGCTACATGCGGCCGTTTGCCGATCGCATCAAGACCGATCGTCACGGCAACGTGATCATGTCTAAAAATCCCGATGCGCCGCTCCGCGTGATGTATGCGGGGCACTGCGACCAAATCGGGCTGGTCGTACAGTTCATTGATTCCGACGGCTTCATCTACACGCAACCGATCGGCGGCTGGGACCCGCAAGTGCTCGTCGGTCAGAAGATGCTCGTTTGGACGAGCAGCGGCCCGGTGAACGGCATCATCGCTCGCAAACCGATTCATTTACTCACGGACGAAGAGCGCAAGCAGGTCGTCAAGCTCAAGGACCTCTGGATCGACATCGGCGCCAAATCGAAAGACGAAGCGGCGGCGATCGTCAAAGTCGGCGATCCGGTGACGATGGAACTCGGTTTCCGTCCGATGCTCAACAATATGGCGTCGGCCACGGCGATGGACGACAAGGTCGGCCTCTGGGTGGTGTGCGAGGCACTGCGCCGCGTCGGTTCGCGCAAGTTGGAATGTGCGCTGTTCTCGGTCTCGACGGTGCAGGAAGAAATCGGACTTCGCGGCGCGATCACGAGCACTTACGCCGTCGATCCGCACGTCGGCGTGGCAGTCGACGTGACGCATGCCACGGATTGCCCGACGATCGACAAAAAGACCGAGGGAGACGTGCGGCTCGGCGCGGGCCCGGTGATTTACCGCGGTCCGAATATGAATCCGGTGGTGACCGAGCGGTTGACGAAGGTCGCGGCCCGCTTGGAAATGTCGGTCCAACCGGCGGCCAGCGGTCGCCCGACCGGCACCGACGCCAACACCATGCAAATTACCCGCGCCGGCGTGGCAACCGGTTTGGTCAGCATTCCGAACCGTTACATGCACAGCCCGGTGGAAATGATCTCGCTCGACGACATCGATCGGGCGGCCGACCTCTTGGCCGAGTTCGCCTGCGATTTGAAGGCGAGCGACGAATTCATTCCATAATTGCTCGGGTGCCACTGGTGGCTTGTCCACCAGTGTTAAGGGCACGGGTGGTTAAGCCGCGCGCGTAACGCTCTTCAACGGGCGCGTTACAAAGCACTCGTCCCCCGCGCCGGCTATTGGGCCGCCGCGGTCGCCGGCTTCTTTCGCGCGATATACGCTTCATAGAACGTTGCGACTCCGGCGGCCGTCTCGCGGGCCGACTCGGCGATGTTTTCCAGCTTGCGGTAGTTCGACCCGTATTCGAACTGCACGGCTTCCAGCGCCGTCGGCCGATGGCTGCCGTACGTTTGCACGGTGTAGCCGCCGTTGAGCCCGGCCGCCACGTTTAGATTCTCCGAATTCAAATCAGGCTTCACCTTCGTGCCGGCGTCGAACATCATGCCGACGAGCCCGTCTTTGCCGACCAACGCGCTGCGGCCGTAGCGCTCGATCAAGAGCTTCACCGTCTCGCCGCCGACCGTGCCGATCAGAATCTCGTCTTTGAACGAGCCCTGGCCGTGGACGTCGATCACCAGCCCGGTGCCCCATTTCTTTTGGACCTCGCGGCAATACTCGGCGATCGTGCCGTGGTAGGCGTCGTGATAGAACTTCGCTTCGGGCACTTCGTACGAATGCTCGGCGCCGCGATTGGCGTCGATGAACTTGCGCTGAAAGCGGGCCATCACGTAATAGGGCTTGCCGCCGAGACGCTTCTCCAGTTCCGCGACGATCCCTTGCGCGAGTTCGCGCGTGTTCATGTCCGTGCCGGTCACCCACTTCGGCGTTCCTTTGGGAGGATTGACCGGCCGGTTCTTACGAGGCGGCACGCCCGGCACGACTTCGCGTCCGCCGTGCGGCGCACAAATGATGATCGGAATCGTGCCGCGTTGCACGTCGACCAGCGGATCGGAGGGGATCGGCTTCGCGATTTCCGATTGCTTGGCGGCCGGCTGTTCCTGCTTAGTCGCTTGTTGGGCGAATGCAGGCACGGCGCAAAGCCCGGTCAAGACGAAGCAAGCGAACCGTAGCGATCGCGAAGCTGTCTGCATGATGAAGGATTCCGGCCGGCGATTCCGGCGAAATTGAGGTGTTGGAGGTCAGGCCGCCGTCGCCTATCGTAGTCGATCCGCCGTCGGGCCGTTAATCGATTTACCTACGATGTTGTAAGCCGTCGCTCACGATGCCATTGCCGCCGTCCGGAATTCTGAATGTCGCCAAACCGCCGGGCGTCACGTCGCGCCGCGTCGTGGATCGCGTGCAAAAGCTCGTGCGGCCGGCTAAGGCGGGGCATGCCGGAACGCTCGATCCGCTGGCCGTCGGAGTCCTCGTCGTCTGCATCGGGCAGGCCACGCGGTTGATCGACTACGTGCAACGGATGCCGAAGACCTACGAGGCGACGTTTCTCTTGGGTCGAACCAGCGACACCGAGGACGTCGACGGCTTGGTCACCGAGCTCTTGGAGCCGCTGATTCCGACGACGGAGCAGATTGCCGCAGCGGCCGAGAAGTTCGTCGGCACCGTGATGCAACGCCCGCCGGCGTACTCGGCTCTCAAGGTTCAGGGGCGACGGGCTTACGACTTGGCTCGAGCCGGGGAAGAGGTGACCCTGGCTGCGCGACCTATCGAAATCTATGCAATTGAGCTGACCGGCTACCGCTATCCTGAGTTGCGGCTCCGCGTTCGCTGCGGCTCCGGTACGTACGTCCGGTCGCTCGGCCGTGACCTTGCCGAATCTTTGGGGACCGGCGCCGTGATCGAGCGCGCGCTCGTTCGCACGGCCATCGGCGGCTTTCGTCTGGAAGAGGCCTGCGAGCTGGAAGACCTCACGGCCGAAGTGTTCGCCGCCAGATTGCAACCGCCGAGCACGGCCGTCGCCGGGCGGCCCAGCGTCGTAGTCGACGAGCACGAGCTGCGAACCTTGAATTACGGTCAGCCGATCGAAAAGTCGTCGCCCGTCGAGACGGACGAACTGATCGCTCTTACCGAAGACGGCCGTTTGGCCTCGATTCTCGAACCGGCCGCCGCCGGACGCTGGAAACCGCGGCATAATTTCGCCGTGGGGTGATTGTCAGCGTCTGGCAAACGGATTGTGCCGCATCTGCCGATCTTGCGGCCTTTGTGCACGGGGTAATCTTCGCCGTCGAGAGTCCGCTTTGCTGATGTCCGCCTGTTTCGCCGGTCGATAACAGCCGATGACCACGGAAAGCGTTCGGGCACGGACTCGCCCTGGAACCGCTCTCGCCACTGCGGCGAGAACTCCATCGTGAGAACGCCTCGCAAGGGGCGACAAACGCCATGCTCGAAGAGCGCAGCGTAAAGCTCGACTTATTTGCGTTGATGTTGGCCGCGTGTACCGTCTTTCTGACGCTCACGCTGCTCACCTATTCCCCGGCCGATCCGCCGGCAACGCTCGTCTATCCGGCCGCCGTTGCGCCGGCCAACGCTTGTGGAAAGTTCGGAGCGTATGCGGCTCACGCGCTGTTCGAAGGCTTGGGCGTCGGAGCGTACTACGTTGCGTTCTCGCTCGGCACGCTTGCCACGCTGCTTTTACAGGGCCGAGCGGTGCAGCAACCGTGGGTTCGCGCGATCGGCTGGACCATGTCGCTCGTCGGTCTGACGACGCTCATGCAAATTGCGGCTCCGAGCGCTTCGCCGGGACCGATCATCGGCTCGGGCGGTTACGTCGGTGCGATCGGTCGAACGCTGCTCGAATCGCACTTCGCGACGACCGGCTCCGTCATCTTGTTGCTCAGCGTCGTGGTCGGCGGGCTGTTGCTCTGTACCGACTACGTCTTGTTCCGTCTTTCGGCCGCTTTGTTCGGCGCTCCGATGCGTTCGGTCGGTCGTGGATTGGCGAAGGGAGCCGAGGCCATCAAGGTCCGTCGTACCGCGGCGGGTACCGAATTGCGAACCGACGTTCCTGCGTTTGCCGGCGAAGATGCCGAGCCGGCGATTCGCATCGGCGGGAAGACCTTGGCCGAGATTGACGAAGAAGACGAGGAGGACGAAGACGAGGCCGACGAGGAGCTTGAGGATTCGCTTGAAGCGGACGAAACGGAAGACGACGAAGTCGAGGAACACGTTGCGGCGACGGCGCCTGCGAGCGTTCCGGCAGTCGCCGCCGTTGCGCCGTCTGCGCCTGCAGCGCCCGTCGAAGAGCCCGCCGGCCCGCGCATCAAAACGAAAGCGACCAAGGTCAACGAGCGCGAGCAGATGATGGCCGCGCTCGATAAAGCCGCCGGCAAGACGGAAGAACAGGCCGACTATCAGTTGCCGCCGCTGGACTTGCTCGTGCGCGGCACGGGGGTGAACACCGAAGAGCAGGAGAAAGACGTTCGGAAGAAGGCGAAGATGCTCGAGAAGACCTTCGCCAACTTCGGGTTTAACGTGAAGGTCGTCGAAATCGAGACCGGCCCGGTCATCGCGCAATTCGAAATCGAGCTCGAAGCCGGTCTTCGTCTGAGCAAGATTTCGAGCCTGGCCGACGACGTGGCGATCGCGCTGCGCGTGCCGAGCGTCCGTATCGTCGCGCCGATCCCGGGCAAAAATACCGTCGGTATCGAAGTGCCGAACGCGGAACGCCAGATCGTTCACATGCGCGAGGTGATCGAAGAGGCCAACGGTAAGGCCCAGAAGATGAAGATTCCGATCTACCTCGGCAAAGACGTCGCCGGCAATCCGATGATCGCGGATCTGGCGAGCTTGCCGCACTTGCTGATCGCCGGTCGTACGGGCACGGGCAAATCGGTCTGCTTGAATACGCTCATCATGAGCATGCTCATGACGCGCCGACCGGACGAGCTGCGCATGCTGCTCATCGACCCGAAGATGGTCGAGTTGAGCTGCTACAAAACGCTCCCGCATCTGATGCATCCGGTCGTCACCGACATGAAGAAGGCCGAAGCGATCTTGGCTTGGGCCGTCGAGAAAATGGAAGAACGGTACGCGCTTTGGCGCGGGCCGGGGTTCGTCATATTTCGGGTTACAATCAGCTCGGCGAAGAAGAGTTGATGGAGCGTCTGCAGCCGGAGAGCGACGAAGAGAAGCAAAACATTCCGCAGCACTTGCCGTACATTGTGATCGTCGCCGACGAAATGGCCGACCTCATGATGACGGCCGCGAAGGAAGTGGAAACGCACATCATTCGCTTGGCCCAAAAGAGCCGGGCCGTCGGCATTCACCTCGTGCTCGCCACGCAGAAGCCGACCGTCGACGTCATCACAGGTTTGATCAAGTCGAACTTGCCGGCGCGCATCGCGTTTCAAGTCGCGAGCCGTACCGATAGCCGCGTCGTGCTCGATGAGATGGGGGCCGATAAGCTGCTGGGCAACGGCGACATGCTCTTCCTCTGGCCGGGCACGAGTACGCTCATTCGCGGCCAAGGCACGTATGTGAGCGACGACGAAATCAATAAGGTCGTCGAATGCATCGGTACGACGGAACCGGAGTTCGTGAAGGAACTTGTGACGCTCAAGCCGGCCGGTTCGAACGACGAGAAGGGGGCCGATCACTGGAAGAGCCGCGACGAGCTTTACGAAGCGGCCATCGACTGCATCGTGCGCGAAGGTCGCGGCAGCGTGTCGCTCTTGCAGCGGGCGCTCGGCGTCGGCTACGGACGCGGTGCGCGCCTGATCGACTTCATGGCGGAAGACGGCATCGTCGGCCCTTACAACGGCTCGCAGGCCCGCGAAGTGCTGATCACCGTAGAGCAGTGGGAAGAGATGGCGGGCTACGCCAAGGGGAGCGGTGGTTCCTCGTCCGGTGCGTCCATGTCCGGTATGTCGGCGGCTCCGGCGAGCAAGCCGGCCAAGACCAACCGCATCGTGCCGAAGTTGGAGAAACCGGCGGTTGACGACGAGGCCGACGACGAAGAGGCCGACGCTTCCGCCGAACTGGACGAAGGCGACGACGAAGCGCACGAGGACGCCTTCGCGGGTGCGGAGTCCGACGAAGCGGACGATTGGGACGTCGACGACGAAGACGATTCCAACGACGGCCCGACGATGCGCACCCGCACGGCGTAGCAATCGCTACCATCGTCACAGCCCGCCGATTCGGCAGCGGATCGGTAACGTCGGCCGGTGGAGCTTCGCGAAGCCCGCCGGTTTCGCAAATCCGCAGCATCGCTCGTGAGCTAGGTTTCATCCATGCCGTAGAGCGCGGCGCCGGATCGGCGTCTGCGCATTTCTTGCGGCTTCACCTCGGGATGAAACTCCGGCGATGCGCGCGGAAGTCGTTACAACAGTTGCCGGAATCGCCGATCTGCGTGACGAATGGAATCGCCTGGCCGCGGGCGATCCGCTTGCTTCGTGGGAATGGCGCGACGCGTGGTGGCAAGCCTACGGCGGCAAGCGGCGACTCGCCGTCGGCGTCGTCCGACGCCACGATCGGATCTTAGCTCTATTGCCGGCCTTTCGTGAGCATCGCCCTTGGAGCGGTCGCACGTTGGCGATGCTGGGCAACGGCAAGGCCTGCACGGACTATCAACGCATTCTGCTTGATCCCGATCTCGACGAGCCGCATCGGCGCGCGACCGTGGATTTCTTGGTCGACGAGCTGGTGCGCCCCGCCGGGCTGCTGCCGCCGATCGATCTCTTTGAAATCGACGGGGCCGACACGACCGACATGGCGACCGAAGCGCTGATCGACTCTTTGGAACACCGCGGGTTCACCGTCGAACGGGAATCGCTCGAATCGAGCTGGATCTGCGACTTCGCCGACACGTGGGACGAATTCGTCGGCGGCACGCCGAGACAACTACGCCGCAAGATTCACAAAGCGATCCGCCGCGAAGACGATCCGGAAGTCAGCTATCACGAAGCGGAAGACGTCGAAACGGTCGGCGCGATCTGGCCGGAATTCGTGCGTTTGCATCAAGCCCGCTTTCGCGACCGAACCGACGACGGCGGTTGCTTCGTCTATCCGCACTTTGAAGATTTCTTGCGTGACGCGGTCTTGCGCTTAGTCGAAAAGAGCCAAGCCAAGATCGTGTGGTGCGAGCACGCCGGTCGCCCGATTTCGGCGCATCTGTATTTGCTCGGTCGTCGCACGGCCGCCATGTATCAGTCGGGCTTCGATCCCGAGTACCAGCACCTTGAGCCGGGCTATCTGCTGTACACGCTCGCGTTCCGCAGCTTGATCAATGCCGGTTACGCCCACTTCGACTTCCTTCGCGGCGACGAAACTTACAAAGCCGGTTGGACCGCACGCAGCATTCCGCTCACGCGACTCGTCTGCATCGCGCCGACGGCCGTGGCGCAAGTTCGGCATCGCACGCGCTCCTGGGCTCGCTCTTTGAAGCGATCCGTGGCGCGGGCCGTGCGCGAGTATCGGGCTCGCAAGCATGCGACGCCTGCGGCCGCGAAGCCCACGATCGGCTCCGATGGCGTGGAAATCGCCCACGAAAAACAAAACCCTGAAACGGTCAACGCATGACCCCGGCCGCTCAGCTCGAAGAACAACCGATTCCCGATGCCGCGGCCGCGCGACCTGCGAAGCCCGCCGCCGCGAAGCCGGCCGCACCTGCTAAGCCGAAGCAGCCGACCGCGCCGCCGCCGCGGCAAGACGAGCCCGACTTGCCGGTGATGAACTTCACGGCACGCTTCGTCACTTCGCCGGAAGAAGCAGAATCGCTCGTGCCGGCTTGGCAACGGCTCGTGCAAACCGCGATTGAGCCGAACGCGTTTTACGAGCCTTGGTCGTTGTTGCCCGCTTGGCGACATCTGGCCGGCGACGACGCCGTGCAGTTGCTCGTCGTCGAAGCGCCGAAGCGCGTACTTCCCACAGGCCCGAAGGTGCTCTGCGGCCTGTTCCCGATCTTGCGTCGTCGCCGTTTTTACGGGCTTCCGGCAAGCTGCTGGGAACTGTGGCGACACGTACACTGCTTCCTAACGACGCCGCTGGTCCGCCGCGATTGCGCCCGTGAAGTCGTCGATTGCTTCTTCCATGCAGCGGCCACGGATTCGCAAGGCGCGGCCGTCGTTCATGCGGAGATGCTTCCGGCGGAAGGGCCGTTGCATCGGACGCTGGTCGAGGCAAACTTCGAGGCCGGCCGTACGACGTTCCAACGCGAACTTTCGACTCGCGCGAGTTTCGCGCCGCGCCCGACGCCGAGACGTTTCTGAAAGCCGGCCTCTCGCGCAGCAAGCGCCAAGGCATCCAGCGCACGGAGCGACGTTTGGCCGAGTCTGGCAAGCTTGCAGCGCGCTGGCTCTCGGCCGACGACGACCTGGCCGCCTGGACGCAAGATTTTCTGAGGCTGGAAGCGTCGGGCTGGAAAGGCTTCGAACACACGGCCCTGGCTTCCACCGCTTCGCAGGCCTTGTTCTTCCGTGAGTTGACCAAGCAAGGCGTTGCCGCAGGCTCCGTGCAACTCGGCCGGCTCGATTTCAACGAGCAGCCGATTGCAATGATTTGCAACCTGTTGGCTCGCGACGGCGGCTACAGCTTCAAGATCGCGTACGACGAAAAGTTCGCCGAGCATTCGCCCGGCCTCCTTTTGGAACTCGCTCTGATTCGCGAACTGCACGAGCGCGGCACGCAATGGATGGATTCGTGCGCTTCGGCCGACCATCCGATGATCAACCATCTCTGGCCGGAGCGGACGTTGCGGCAATCGCTCGTCACGGCGACCGGACGGCGCGGCGGCGATCTGGCCGTGTCGCTGATGCCGGCGCTTCGCTGGCTCAAGAACGTTCGCAAACGCCGTCCCGCGCCGAAGCCGCGAGACGACTGATTCAATAACTTCCTACAAGCAAACTCGATCACATCATTTCGATACGGAGCGACTACGATGACGCCCATGACCCAAGCCCTCGCCGGCGGCAAGCTTCTCGATAAGTTGGACCAAGCGACGTTCGATGCCCGTTTCAATCGCCGGCCGTTCGTGATCGGCCATCATTTGGCCGATCATCCGCTCTTCCAATTGCCCCGGCTGATCGAGCTGTCACAAAAGCTGCCGGAACGCAAAGTCGAATACAATTCGGGCGAGTTGCCCGTGTCGCAAGACCCGACCCAAACGCCGCGCAACGGCCTTTCGGTTCCCGACACGATCCGCCGCATCGAAGAATGCCGCTCGTGGATGGTGCTGAAGAACGTCGAGCTCGACGAAGAATACTCCGACCTGCTCGGGAGCTGCTTGGCCGAAGTGCGGCAGTTTTCCGACCACGTATCGCCCGGCATGAAGCACCAAGCCGGCTTCATTTTCATCTCATCGCCCGGTTCGGTCACGCCGTATCACATCGATCCGGAAAACAACTTCTTGCTGCAGATTCGCGGTCAGAAGTTCGTGCATATGTTCCCGCAGGACGACCGCGACATTCTCACCGAAGAGAACCTGGAAGCGTTCTTCACCGGCGGCCATCGCAACCTGCCATTTGAAGATTGGTACAACGAGCGCAGCGAACAGTTCGAACTGAACCCCGGCGACGGGCTGCACTTCCCGGTCGCCGCGCCGCACTGGGTGCAAAACGGCCCGGAGGTTTCGATCTCGTTCAGCATCACGTTCCAAACGAAAGATTCGGCCGACCGCAAGTCGCTGCATCGCTTGAATAAGCAAATGCGCCGCTACGGTCTGAAGCCGTCGAACGTCGGCAAGTCCCCCTGGCGCGATCGCTGCAAGCTCGGGCTGGTCAACGGCATACGGGCCGCGAAACGCGCCGTCGGGATGAAGGACTAACCACGTAATTAGCACCGGCCTACGGCACTCTCTGCGGATGCCGTAGGCGGTCCTTGACCGTCGTGATCAGTGCATAAATCCCGACGGCTGTCGGTACCGCGAGTAGGATAAACATCAAGAACGCGTACCACTTCTCGCGTCGACGATAGAAGTCTCCTGCGTTCTCATCCCAACTACTGATATCGTCTGCGTCTTGCCCCTCGCTGTTAGACGCACCATCTTCGCCAAGGGAATAGATTCCAAGTGGAACATTGCGGCCGTCGTTCAACTTGTGATCACGAACGGCGATAAGCGGGCGTTGCCAAGCGTCTGGATAGCATCTTTCACCAGATGGCAGGCCAGGGTAAGTCACCTGATCTTCGGGCGTCAAACCATTGTTGAGCCAACGATTCAGAGCTACCGCGGGGATGAGCGAGTCGTTCTTGGCAATGAGTTCGTTTTGCGCTGAAATATTTCTATGTTCGCCTTCACGTTGCGAGCATGGTTCCCCGTGAAGTTCCACGTTGATTGGGAAAGGCTTGGCAACACGATTGGATATGCTCCGACTACACTCCCAAACAACCCGGCAATTACCGCCGCGCCTGGACGAAGATTGAAATTCATGAACTTGGCCAGTTGCTGCCCCTAGCCATCTACATTAGCCGACGCGGCGTGAAAAGCTTCGGATTTGACAGCCCGAACCTGCTTCCGTATCGTGGTGTCTGGCAGTTCACCTGAGGTCCATGATGTCCGCCGTAGCGAATAATCTCGATGCACCCCGTTTGCCGACGTTTCCTTGCGAAACGTTTGGGCAAGCTGCGGGCATTGCGGTTGAGTTCGCCGTCGTAGGCATCCGAATTATTACGGACAGCGCTATTATTAGCGTCGGAGACCGTCGGCCTTAAGGGAACTCGCTCAACGCGAATTATCGTCACCCTGGGGCCGAAACCGGCCGCAGGGTTTTTTTGTTTCTACACGTTCCATCGCAGCCACAATTCCATGCGCCGCATCGAAATCTACGACACCACGCTCCGCGACGGCAGCCAAGGGGAAGGCGTGAGCTTCTCGCTGCAAGACAAAGTTCTCGTGGCCCGTCGCCTCGCCGAGATGGGCTTCGATTACGTCGAAGGGGGCTACCCGCTCTCGAACGATAAAGACGCCCAATTCTTCCAAAAGGTCCGCGACGATAAGTACCCGCACACGCGGATTGCGGCGTTCGGCATGACGCGCCGCAAAGGCGTGATTGCGGCCGATGATCCGGGCATGAAGGCGCTCATCGAATCAGCGGCTCCGACGGTGACGATCGTCGGCAAAACGTCCGACTTTCACGTGACGGAAGTGCTGCGCGTGTCGCTCGAGGAAAACGTTGCGATGATCCGCGACACGGTGAGTTACTTCCGCGAGCAAGGGCGCGAAGTGATCTACGACGCCGAACATTTCTTCGACGGTTGGAAATTGAACCCCGCTTACGCGGCCAAGACCATTCAAACCGCGGCCGAAGCCGGGGCCCGCGTGATCGTTTGCTGCGACACCAACGGCGGTACGATGCCGGAAGACGTCGGCCGACTCGTCGGCGAAGCCGTTGCGGCGCTGAAGGGGACGAAGGCGGTCGTCGGCATCCACACGCACAACGATTGCGAACTGGCCGTGGCCAACAGCCTCGCCGCCATTGACGCCGGTGCGAGCCACGTGCAAGGGACGATCAACGGGCTCGGCGAACGTTGCGGCAATGCCGACCTCGTGTCGGTCGTCGCCAATCTATCGCTGAAGAAAGGCTACTCCTGCCTGCAACCCGGCTGCGTGGAAAAGCTCACCGAGCTCTCGCGCGTACATCTACGAGTTGGCAAACCTGAACCATCGGCCGAGTCAGCCGTTTGTCGGGGCCAGCGCCTTCGCGCACAAAGGCGGGATGCACGTGCATGCGGTCAACCGCGTGGCGAGCAGCTATGAACACATCGCCCCGGAAAAGGTGGGTAATGAGCGCCGCGTGCTGGTGAGCGAACTTTCGGGGCGGTCGAACATTGAAGCCCTCACGGCGAAGCACAACTTGCAGAACGACCGGCAACTGATGGAGCGGATCCTCGGCCGCGTGGTGACGCTCGAAAACGAGGGTTACCAATTCGAGGCGGCCGAAGGCTCGTTCGAACTGCTGGTGCAGAAATGCGCCGGGCTCTATCGTCCGCACTTCGAGCGATTGAGCTTCCATGTGAACGTCGAGGCGGATTCTGAAGGCCGTATCACCACCGAAGCTACGGTGAAGCTCAAGATCGGCGACCGCATCCGGCATGAAGTGGCCGAAGGAGACGGGCCCGTGAATGCGCTGGATGCGGCGCTGCGAAAAGCGTTGGCCGACGCGTTCCCCAACTTGGCCGACATGCACCTCGTCGACTATAAAGTGCGGGTCATCAACAGCGAAGCGGCCACGGCCGCCGGCGTGCGAGTCGTCATTGAAAGCGGCGACGAGCACGACGTCTGGGGCACGATCGGCGTGAGCGAAAACGTGATCGAAGCCAGTTGGATCGCGCTGGTGGACAGTATCGAATACAAACTGATGAAAGACGAGGGAAGTGGGGAAGGCGGAGCGGGGAGTAGGGAATGAAAGAGCGTTTGCAATCAAACACTCCCCACTCATCACTCGCCACTCCTCACTTGTGCCCGACGGATCGCCTCATGAGCACGACCACATCGCAAGCCGAAGACCTTCCGAAGCAATACAACCACGCCGAGCCGGAACGCACCTGGTACGACTACTGGCGCGGTAAGAATTCGGACGGGCGCGACTATTTCCATAGCGAGCCCGATCCCGAGCGGAAGAAGTTTCCGAAGGGGCCGTTTACGATCGTCATTCCGCCGCCGAACGTCACCGGCGTGCTGCACCTCGGCCATGCGCTGAACAACTCGCTGCAAGACATCCTCATTCGCTTCAAGCGGATGCAAGGTTACAACGCGCTCTGGATGCCCGGCACGGATCACGCCGGCATCGCCACGCAAGCCGTGGTGGAGCGGCGCTTGTTGCAAGACGAGAAGAAGTCGCGACATGACCTCGGCCGCGAAGGTCTCGTGGCTCGCATTTGGGATTGGAAGAAGGAATACGAACAGCGCATCCTCGGGCAACTTCAGCGGCTCGGCGCAAGCTGCGATTGGCAGCGGACGCGGTTTACGTTCGACGACGTCTGTGCCCGGGCCGTGCGGCAAACGTTCTTCAGCCTCTTCCAAGACGGCAAGATTTATCGCGGCAAGCGGCTCGTGAACTGGGACACGTATCTGCAGACGGCGGTGAGCGACGATGAGGTGGAGAACGTCACCGTCGACGGCAGCTTCTGGCACATTCGCTATCCGGTGATCGATCCCAAACCGGGCGAACCGACGCACGTGACCATCGCGACGACGCGCCCCGAGACGATGCTCGGCGATACGGCCGTGGCCGTGCATCCGAACCCGGCGGCGGCTTTGGAGGCCGTGGAGAAGGAGCTGCGCGCGAAGCTCGCCGAAGCGAGCGAGAAAGAAAAGCCCACGGTTCAGAAAGAGCTCGACGCGCTGGCCGAGCGTCGCACCACGCACTTGCCGCAGCTTGAAAAACTGCGCGACATGGCCCTGGCCGGTCGCTTGCTGCAATTGCCGCTGACCGACCGGCAAATTCCGCTCGTGGCCGATGAATGGGCCAAGCCTGAGATGGGCTCGGGCTGCGTGAAGATCACGCCGGCGCATGACCCGAACGACTACGACGTCGGCAAGCGGCAGAAGCTGCCGATGATCAATATCTTGAACCCCGACGGCACGCTCAACGACGCGGTGCCCGAGCGTTTCCGCGGCAAGAAGATGTCGACGGAAGCCCGCAAGTTGGTGGTCGAGGAGTTGGCCGCGGCCGGCCTGCACGACCCGGAGAAGGATTGCGAAGCCCGCAAGATCGAGTTGCCGATGTCGGACCGTTCGAAAACTCCGATCGAGCCGTACTTGGCCGATCAGTGGTTCGTCCGCATGAGCGACGTCGACGGTAAGTCCGGCCTTGCGCAATCGGCCATGGACGCCGTGAGCAGCGAGCGCGTGAAGATTTTCCCCGAGCGCTACCGCCGCACCTATCTCGATTGGCTCAGCGAAAAACGCGACTGGCCCGTGAGCCGGCAGCTTTGGTGGGGGCACCGAATTCCGGTGTTCACACGTCGTAAATGGGAAGGTGAGGAATACACCGAAGCCGCGGTGCGCGCGTACTTCAAGAAATGGGTGATCGCGCCGGCACTCGGCGGCGACGAAGCGAAGACCGAAGCCGCGATGGCGGGGTTCGCCTGTGTCTACGCAGACGAAGATCTGCATATTTGCATCGCCGATCAGAAGCTGCATGAAGCCGTGCGTGACACGCTCACGACGAAGATGGGCTATATCGAAGACCCCGACGTGCTCGACACCTGGTTCTCCAGCGCCCTGTGGCCGCACAGCACGTTGGGGTGGCCGGGGCCTGCCGAAAAGCCGGGCGATCCGCAGTGGTCGCAGCTCGGGCCGTACTACTATCCCACGAGCACGCTCATCACGAGCCGTGACATTATCACGCTCTGGGTGGCTCGCATGGTGCTCACCGGCCTGCACAACGTCGGCGACGTGCCGTTCCGCGAAGTGTTCATCCATCCCAAGATTCTCGACGCCTTCGGCGACACGATGTCGAAGTCGAAGGGGAACGGCGTCGATCCGCTCGACGTGATCGACAAGTTCGGCGCGGATGCGCTCCGCTTCGGGCTCGCGTACCTCACGACCGAAACGCAGGACGTGCGGATGCCGGTCGATTTCGAGTGTCCGCACTGCGGCGAACTCATCGAGCAGACGAAGAAAAATCGCGTGCAGCCGCGCGTCGACTGCAAGAAATGCGGCAAGGCGTTCCGCACGCAATGGGCGGAGAAGCCGGAAGACACGGCGCTTCCGCGCGGCGCCGTGGTGAGCGAACGCTTCGAGCTGGCCCGCAACTTCTGCAATAAGCTCTGGAATGCGGCCCGGTTCGCGATGCTGAATCTCGAAGGTTACACGGCCGCGCCGGTTTCGGACGCCGACCTGACCGTGGAAGACCGCTGGGTGCTGAGCCGGCTAAACACAGTGACGGCCGCCGTGACCGCGGACCTCGACAAGTATCACTACGCCGACGCCATGCGCGAGCTGTACGAGTTCGCCTGGGACGAGTTCTGCAGCTTCTACGTGGAAATGGTGAAGAGCCGGCTGCAAGACGCCGCCCAACGTCCGACGGCGCAGCGCGTGCTGACCCACGTGCTCGACGTGCTGATGCGGCTCCTGCATCCGACGATGCCGTTCATCACCGAAGAAATCTGGCAGCGGCTCAAAGACTTCGCGCCGCAGCGCGGGCTCGAAAATCCGCAACCTGCCGCGACGAGCGTCATGGTCGCCGACTGGCCGGCCGCCGATTCGCGTCGACAAGACCCGACGATTGAAGCTCGCTTCGCGCGCTTCCAAGAGATGTTGCGCGGTCTCCGCGACCTGCGGGCCAAGCAAAACATCACGCCGAAGACTTCGATCCGCTTCAGCTTGAAGTGCGACGCGCAAACGGCCGAACTGCTTAAGCCGATAGGGCCGTACTTCGGTTCTTTGGCCGGTGCGGAAGCGGCCGATTGGGGACCGGCCGTGAAGCCGTTCGAGACCGAAGCCGCGCTGACGTTGCCGTTCGGCGAACTGCACGTCGATCTGGAGGGCCTGATCGACGTGGCGGCCGAGATCGCCCGTAAGGAGAAGGAACGCGATAACCTCGCGGGCCTGATCAAGAGCAAGGAAGGGAAGCTCGGCAATGCGAGCTTCGTCGAACGTGCTCCGGCCGACGTCGTGGCCAAAGAACGGCAATCGCTGGAAGACGCCAAACGGCAGTTGGCGTCGGTTGAGCAATCGCTGACCGTACTCAAGACGAAGAAATAGGCGACGACAAGCGGCGCCGTAGGGAACGCCCTCTGTGGCGTTCCGTGTCCAACCCGATGCGCGGAACGCCACGGAGGGCGTTCCCTACAGACGTCTATCTCTTCGAGTACGAGAACCCAAATCCCATGGCCGGCGGCGGGCCGTACCACGGCCGATAGAACCGCGGCGGAGGGGGCGGGTAGTAGTATTCCTGCACCATGACCGGTTGCGGCGCCGCGTAGTAACCGGCGGGCGCAGGCTGCGCGGCCTCGGCTTGTTGCGGCGGGCCGACCGTTTGCATGGTCGTAATCACCGGCTTCGCCACGCCTTCCTGTTGCAGCATGATCAGGTCGTTGGCGTCGAGCTTCTTCGCCATGCCGTTGGCGCGAACATGGTTCATGATGAGCTCCGGATCGATGCCGGACCGGGACATCGCCACGACATCGGCGGGCGTCACGCCGCCGGTCGCAAGCTGTCGACCGAGCTGCTGCTCGATCTGAGCCCGATTGCGCGCTTCCACTTCGTCGAGCCCCGAGCCGATGGCCGCTCCGGCGACCGTTCCGAGGCCCGCGCCGATTAAAGCTCCCGCGGCCGTGTCGCCCGTGGCGTTGCCGATCAGCGCGCCGGCTCCGGCCCCGCCGAGTCCGCCGAGCAGCGCTCCGCGATCGGCGTGATAGGGCGACGCACATCCGGCAACGGACACGAGCAATAAACTGAATGCGAAAACTGCACTCTCAAACGCTCTGAGCTTCATGGTCTCGCGACTGCGGCGTCGCACCGGTTGTGGGTCTGACGGTTAGTCCGACGATGCGGAACAATGCGGGTGCGGGATTATGCCGAGGGGGCCCAAGTGCCGCAATTCGAGTCTGTTGCGAAGGCCGCGTCGGCCGCCGGTCGGCAAACTTCGGCGGCTCGCCCCTTGTGGCATCCGCTCACGGCGTCTAATATCGGAAGCAACGGGATTTGCGGCCGCTTGCAGCCTGCCGAGTCGAACCTGTCGGTCTTCCGACGGCGCACGATTCGCGACACTGCTAAAGAGCCTGCGCTGCCGGCGTCGTCAAAACGATGCGGAGCGTATAACTCGAAATAAGCGAGCCGCGTCGACCCTCACGGTCTACGCGGCTTTTTTTTCGGGCGGAGAATCCCCTCGGTCGTCGCACGTGCGCGGCCGAACTTGGCGAGGGAGGTTTTCCATGAGCGACTCCGAACATTTCTCCACGTTGTCGGTTCACGCGGGCGAGGCTCGTCAGAAGCCGGGCGACGCGCTGACCGACCCGATCTTCTGTGCTTCGACGTACTCGTTCGAAAGCACGGCCGCGGTGCTCGAGTACATCGAGAAAAAGCTGCCGCGCGAAGAATACGGCCGCTACGGCAACCCCAACGAAAAGACGGCCGAGAAAAAGCTCGCGGCGCTCGAAGGGGGCGAAGACGCGATTCTCTATTCCAGCGGCATGGCGGCGATCGTCGGCCTGCTGATGGCCAAGCTCTCCGCGGGCGACGAAGTCATCTTCTTCGACGAGTGTTATCACCGCAGCCGTGAGTTTTGTCTGAAGCACATGTCGCGCTTCGGCGTGACCACGAAGCAAGTGAAGACCGGCGACTATGCCGCGATGGAGCAGGCCATCACGCCGCGCACGAAGCTGCTCGTCAGCGAATCGCCGACGAACCCGCACTTGAGCGTGATCGACTTAGAGCAATTCGTCGGCACGGGCGGAAGCACGGCGTGGAAACGTTGATCGACGCCACGCTCGGTACGCCGTACAACTTGCGGCCGATCGCCGCAGGCGTCGACTACGTGCTCCACTCGGCGACGAAGTACCTCGCCGGCCACAACGACCTGCTCGCCGGCGTGATCATCGGCTCGAAGAGAAGCTCGAACCGGTTCGCAAGCTCCGCGGCATCCTTGGCGCGATCAATTCGCCGCATAATATTTATCTGCTGCTCCGCGGCTTGAAGACGTTCGAGCTGCGCATGGAGCGACACAATCAAAACGGCCTCGCCGTCGCGCAATTTCTCGCGGCGCATCCGAAGGTCGAGCGGGTTTACTACCCCGGGCTCGAATCGCATCCTTACTACGACGTGGCCCGCCGCACCATGCGCGGCTTCGGCGGCTTGATCACGTTCACCGTTCGCGACGCCGATTGGAAGCAAACGGCCCGCGTGATTGATTCTTGTCGCATTCCGCGCATCGCGCCGAGCTTGGGGGGCGTCGAATCGCTCATCGAACAACCGCTGGTGATGAGCTACTTCGATTACCCGCCGGAAGTGCGCGAGCAGTTCGGCATTTACGACAATATGATTCGCATGTCGTGCGGCATCGAGAACGCGCAGGATCTCATCGACGATCTGAAGCAGGCGCTCGAGCAGATTTAGCCGCGGCGAAGCTTACGACCGGCAGATCATGACCGGGCAATGAGCTTTGTGTAGCAGCGTCTCGGCCGTACTGCCGGAGAAGAGATGCTTGAGTCCGGTGTGAACGGGCGCGCCCAGCACGACCGCGTCGATCTTTTCGTCGGCGATCAGCTTCAAAAGTTCCGGCGCCGGTTCGCCGCGCAGGATGCGATGCTCGCACGGCACCGGAGCTTCGCCCGGCGATAGCGCCGCCAAACGCTTGGCCAAGTCGGCGATGCCCGGATCGGCCAGCCCTTGATAGATGGAGCCGTAGTGCGAGGTCGGCTGCCCCGGTTCGACGCACGCGATCAAGAGCGTCGCGCCCGTCGATTGCGCCAAGCTCGTCGCCCAAGCGAGCGACGAACCGGACGGTTCGTTCATGTCGACGGCCAGCAATATCTTGCGGGCTTGCATGGCCGCGCTCCGCGTTAATTGGGCTCGGTCGGCGTTTCCCAAGAAGGATCGACTCCGATGATCTGCAAATCCGGCATCGCCTGACGCAGCGAGTTGTAAGCGGCCTGAGAGAACATGGCGGCCACGGTCGCCGAGTTGGTCCGCATTTTCTTGCCGTCTTCGATTTCCTGCACGTCCGACGACACGACGATCTTCGGGCTATTGATGCTCAGCATCTTGAGATTCTTCATCTTCTTGACGTGAGCGGCGCTGGCGTCGGTTACCTTCGTGTTGTCGAGGTTCAACTCTGCAAGGTTCGGAAGCGCGACGAGCTTGCCGACGAAGGCATCGTCGGCCGCCGTGCCGGAAAGGTTCACCGCGGTGATTCCTACGTCCGGCGCCGCCGCGTCGAAGCCCGGCAGGCCGCCGAGCGCTTTGATTTCGTCAAATATCGCCTGCTGGGCGTCAGGCACGCCGGGCGTCGATTTTTTGCAGCCGACCTGCATCGTGCAAACCACGATGACCAGCGCAGCGAACCATTGGCCGTGACGAAAATTCATGCTCGTGTCCATCCGCTGTCCGAAAGAGATGCGATGCGTCCGCCGTCTTCGTTCATCGTAACACCGGCGACCGCCGAAGCAACCGCGGCCTAGTCTAACGGATCTTCCCATACGGTGTGATACGCGCCGGCCGCCTCGAAATACTCCAGTAGGTCGCGATAGAACGGATGCCCGCCGAGCGTCGCGGAATCGCCGACGACGATCAGCTTCCGTTTGGCTCGCGTGAGCACGACGTTCATCCGTCGCACGTCTCCCAAGAATCCGATCTCGCCCGTTTCGTTGGAGCGAACGAGCGTCACGACCACGGCTTCTTTCTCGCGGCCTTGAAAGCCGTCGACGGAATCGATTTCGGCGTCGACGTCGGTCAGCAGCTCTCGCAGAAATCGCACCTGCGCGGCGTACGGAGCGATGACGGCGATCTGCCGCGGCTCGATGCCCGCTTCGACGAGCCGGCGCACTTTGCGGGCGACGAGTCTTGCTTCGGATTCGTTGAAGCGACTCTCCCCGTCGGCGGCCGCGGTTTCGTCGAAGCCGGCGCCGGCCGTATCGATGAACTCCAGCGGCGAGGTCGTCAGCTCGTCGGCCGTGACATTGGGCAGATCGGCGAGCACGCGTGCCGCGGCGCTTTCGTGAGCGGTGAGCTTGCCGTCGTAAAACTCGCGTGAGGAAAAGCCCATGATCTGCTCGTGCATTCGATACTGCACGCTCAGCATATGCACCAAGCCGAGTTCTTGGCGACGAGCCGCTCCATGAGGCTTTCGCTGAATCCCGCTGCGGCGGCTTCGGTCGAAACGACCGTCGCCGGCAGTTGGCAATGGTCGCCAGCCAGCACGAGTCGCTGTGCACGCGGCAACGCGATCCAGACCGGCGGCTCCGTGGCTTGCGCGGCTTCGTCGATGCAGGCCCAGTCGAACTCGCGGTCGCCGAGAATTTTGTCGTCGAGCCCGGTCAAGGTCGCACAGATCACTTCCGCTTCGTTGAGCAGATGCTTTTCGATGCGTTCTTCCATGCGTCGCGCTTCGGCCGAAAGTTGTTTGGCCTCGGAGCGCATCGCTTGTTTCTCGCCGCGGGCCGGCCTCGCGCGCGTAAACTTACCCGCCTTCTGGAAAAGCTTCTCGGCATCGCGCCGCAGCTTCTCGCACACCTTTTGGTCGGGGTGAGATTCCAGCAGATAGTCGAGCGTGTGTTCGCGCAATGCGGCCGACACGCGCGCCGGATGCCCGAGCCGAATCGCTCGAACGCCGCGCACGACGAGCCGTTCGAGCATGTTGTCTACGCCCATGTTGCTCGGCGCGGTCGCCAGCACTTTGTCTCCACGGCGGACCACGCGGCGGATGAACTCGACGAGCGTCGTCGTCTTGCCGGTGCCCGGCGGGCCGTGGATCACGGCGAAATCGTCTGCCGAGAGGGCAAAGCGCACTGCGGCCTGTTGCGATTCGTTGAGCGTCGTCGTGGTGCGAAACTCTATGTCGAGCGGCGTTTCCTTCAGCTCGCGAAACTTCGGTTCCTTCTCGCCGAGGAGAAGTTTCACCCAGTTCTTCACGCGACCGCGCTCGGCGTCGCGGGCGAATCGCAAGGCGTCGCGCTGTCGCTGACGGGCCGTTTCATCACTGGCGTAGTCGATGCGCCAGGACGGCGCATCGTCGTCGTCGGGCATTTCCGACAGCGCGATCGTGATGTTCCGCGCCGTGCGATCCGCCACGATGCCGCGCAGCAGTTGGCCCCCTTCGATTTCTTCCGGAGTGAGCAAGACCGGCGTGCCGCGACCGAGCCGCGACCAGGGAAGCTGTAACGTCCGGTTGCGCTTGCAGAGCGTCATCAGCCAGCGGCCGCCCAGGCCCGGCATTTCGTCTTCCACGGCCATTTCGACGAGCGTGTTGCCGAGCTTTTCGGCCTCGGCGCCCGACATGCGTTGTGCTCGCGTGCGAAGTTGTTCGGCTTCGGCCTGCGCTTCAAGCTGCAGCAAACGCAACAATCGATCGAAGTGATTCTCGCCCAAGGTCCTGCCTGCTTCCTTTTCCATCAGGTCGTGCGTTGCTTACGGCTTCGGTGCGGCGGCTAAGGGTCGAACTTCAATGTTTCGCAGCGCCGCTTTGGTCAGCCAAGTGGAAAACCCGAGCGGTCGCGAAAGATCGACTTCGGAACGCACCGAGAGCTTTTTGTCTTTGATGCCGATATTGACGACGGACTTATCGTCGAGCCAGGCCTGCACTTTGTCGTCGGTCACGCGTAGCCGCACCTTGTACCAGCGGTCACGATCGAAATCGACGTAGCTCGTCGTTTCGTTCGACGAGGCGTCGGCGTCGTTCAAGTTCGAAATCCCGACCGTGGCCCCGCCCCAGCCGCCGACGATGAGCGACAACGCTTTGTCGCGCACCGGAAACGTGAGGCCGCAGAAGAAGTCGTCGCCGTCGATGCGTTTGGCTTCGCAGGAGATTTCGTAGTCGATCGTCGGCAGCTTGGCGGCATCGGTCCAGGTGATGCCGGTCATGTTGTTGCCCATCTCCAAGACGATTGCGCCCTCTTCGACCCGCACTTCTCCCTCGCCGCCGAACTCCGTGATCTTCCAACCCGCGAGCGTCTTGCCGTCGAACAGCTTTTGCACGACCGGCTCAGGCTGCGGCTCGGCTGACGAGGCACATTGTCCGCTCAGGGCGACGAGCATGACGCCGACGAGCCAAGGAAGCGTCTTCATGATTCGTTCTCGGAGGGATTTGTCTGAGGTTTCAAAAGGCGGGCAACCGGATTGCCGGCCGATGGCGGCATCTGCATCTGTTGTGGTGCTTCGCATTATAGCAGCCGACGGGCTTCGTTTCGGGAGCGGCCGTTCTCCGGACGGCGGTCATTCACAGCGGATGATGTCGCACGGCGGCGATTGCGATACACTGCGTTCTGTGTTCACCGTCCCAGGTGTAAGGCGGTCGTTTCGATGAATGCTCCGTCGTTCGATGTCGCCGCGGCCCATCGGTACTTTGCCGCCGCTTGCTTCAACGGCGTGTGGGAACTGCTCGACCGGTCGCACCGTACGGCCGACGACGAAGTGCGGATGCTGGCTTCGGCGCAAGCCTCGCTCTGGCACTGGCTCGCGCGGCCCGACTGTTCGCCGCAGAAGCTTGCCGTCGGCTATTGGCTGCTGGCCCGAGTTTATGCCGTGCTCGGCAACGCCGACGAAGCGCGCCGTTACGGCTTGCTCAGCTTGGAGGCGGCGCAACGAACCGGCGTTCTATACGGGCTACGCTCACGAAGCTCTGGCCCGCACGGCGCATGCGGCCGGCGTGGAATACTTGGCCGCCGATCATGTGAAAGAAGCTCGCCGCTACGCCGCGGAAGTGACCGACGCCGACGAACGAGCGATGCTGGAGAAGGATTTGGACGGACTCGTCGCCGAACAAGGTCGTTGAAAGCGAAGTGCAAAATGATCGACGTTGTCGCACGCCAGGAACTTCGCAGAGTCTTACAAGGCATGTGGTACGGCGCGACCGACTCAGACGAGGCGGAAGATCGCATCATGTTTATTCGCACACGCGACACAACGGTGCGATTCTTACAGCGTTCCTGGGGCTTTCCTATCTTCTATCGAGTCAACGTCCGTTCGACGCCGCGCGGCGTATTCAGTTACTATCGCAAACTTATGCTCGTGCTCGATTGCGGAGCGGAGCTGCAACCGCACGTGGTGCGAACTTGGCACGTTCGGCAGATCATGGCGGCGCTGGTCCTCGCGATCGGTTGCCTGCTCTACTTCGCGGCGAACTGTCCGATCTACATCTTGCTCCCCTTGGGCGGAATCGCGTCCGGCTATTGGGCTTTATTCGGACTGATCGAAAGACGCCGTCTGCGGCACGTCGACCCGTATTTCGCGTATCCCTTTCCGTCGCTTGCGGCGTTGGAGAAAGCGCTCGCCACGGCGCCCAATTTTCGAATTCGTCGATCATTGAAAGGCCTGCGGCGGCATCCGGCGCGGTTTTGGACAAAGCTTTGGCCGCCGTTTCAGTGGTTATTGGCGACTCCGGCCGTTTGCTTTTTCTGGTGTTGTGCTTCACCGGCGATCTTGGTCGCGCAATGCTTCCCCATCGTCGAACGAACTATGTTGGTCAACGAAGCGACGATTCCGGCGTAGCGTTTTGCTCGGTTTTTACGGCACTTGGCGCGACCCCCGGGTTGTGCACCGTTTCCTAGGCGTCATTCCCTTGGCGTGCAGCGCCCGCCGCATGAACTCATAGAGTGCGATTCCCGTCGCCACGGCCACGTTGAGCGAGTCGGCCGTTCCGGCCATCGGCAGGCGGACGTGCATATCGCATCGCCCGTTAAGTGAAGCCGAGATGCCTTGCCGTTCTTCGCCGATGACCAAGCAAGTCGGCCGATCGCGCGGAAGGTCGGTCCAAAGCTGCGTCGCTTCCGGTGAAAGGCCGACGAGCGCGACGCCGCGTTCGCGACACCAGCGAGCCAGTTCCGCGCCGTCGGTCCTTGCCAGCGGCAAGTGGAACATGCCTCCCATCGAGGCCCGCACGACGTCGGGCTCGTACGGATCCCAACCGTCGTCGGTGAAGAACACTCCGCCGACTCCGCAGGCTTCGGCCGTCCGCAGGATGGTTCCCAAGTTGCCGGCCGAACGAAGAGATTCGATCGCCAGCAGGCACAGGCCGGCCTGCGGATCGACCTCGCCCGGCGGCCGCCAGCGCTCGCGCACCAAGGCCGCGACGCCGGAAGCCCGCGGAGCGGTAGAGATTTTGCGAAAGTCTTCCGGGGCGACGCGCAGAGTCGGCACGCCGTCGCGACGGAGGCGGCGCAATTGAATTTCGACGGTCGGCGAAGGAATGAGCTTCGGCGAGTAGACGACGACGTCGAAGCGGAAACCGGCATCCACGGCCTGAATGAATTGCCGGATGCCGTCGATCCAGAAGTGCGGCGCTGGCGCGCGCGGCCCAACCGTGCTTAGCGTCGGGGCGAAGACATTGAAAGGTGCGGAGCAGGGCGGACCAATCGAGTGCAAGGTTCGGTGTTCGTGACATCCTCCTTCCCGGCGCGGCCGGGCGTGTTGCAACGCGAGACAAATGACTGACGCGACGTCGATTCTAACGAAGCATCGGCGAAAAGGCGACGTTTATTCGACGGTCGCCTCGCTGACGGCTCGCCGATAAACCTCGCGGGCCTTCTCATAAGCGGCGGCGGCCGCAGGGCGTTCGGCTTCGCGAATGGCTTTCACTTTCTGCTTCCAGCAAACGTCGACGGCGTCTAGGCACCACTGGGCGCTCCGCCGGCTCGCGCGGATCGGCTTTTCGTCGACCTCGATGAAGATCGGGTTCGTGTGCGCGGCCGGGAAGATGCGCACCGCGGCCCAGCTCGATTGCGTCGGCGTGTAGTCGAACGCGACGTCGTGAATCGTGCCGTCGGCCGGAAGCGGCTGCTTATCGACGGCGACGCCGTTGACGATCAGTTCCACGTTCACGGTTCGCGTGTCGCCCACGCGGGCTCGTTCCACGTGCCAGTACGGTTTCTGATCCAGCGGCTTCGTGCGAATGTCGTCACGCGGCTTTTCTTCCAGCATCGCGGCGGCCCGCACATTGACCTTACATGCCGAATTGCTCGCCACCGCCAAGAAGCTCGGGCGATCTTTGTCGCCCGCTTCGCCGACGGCCAGCCGGTTGCCGCCGTCGGGCGTGATCGCGAAGTCGAACAGATGCGCGAGCCCTTCGCTGCAATAGCTCCGGCCGTCGCGAATGCCGTCGGCCCAGCGGTCGTAGTCGACCGGCGATTCCTTGGGGAGTTTGACATAGGCCCGTCCGAGCCCGACGCGCTCGCCGTAAATGCAGGGGAAATCGGTTTCGCCGCTGATTCGCGTGGTCATGCCGCAGTTGAGCGTGTGATACCAGATGTTCAGTTCCCACACGAACGGCGTATCGACGGCCGAGATGAAATCGCACGCGCCGTGGACCGTGTCGACGATGTATTCGTTCGCGCCGATGCCGTCGAACGGCGGCATCTCGAAGGTAGGCAGACTCGTCGCGTTGACCTTGAGGCCCCAACCGCTGTGCGAGAAGCCGACGACGCCTCCTTGCTCTTTGCCCCATTGAAGAATCGGTAAGTCCCAACTCGGCCAATCTTCGACGACGCTCGTGCCGGGATAGTCGTCTTCCTTCAAGCGAAGCAGGCAGAGGTGACCGGCATGCGAGCTGGGAAAGCCGGAGACTTCGACGTCGTACCGCATCAGGTAATCCGGCCGCGAGAGCTTGCTCGGCTTCCCTTCGAAGAATTGCTTCTGGTAATACCAGCAGGGGCCCCACGAGAGGACGCAACCGACGTTGAGATCTTCCCCCAAGATGTGTCGCATCATGTCTTCCGGCTGAACGCCTTCGGCCGGCGATTCGTAATGCGCACAGCCGGCGGCATGGACGTGATGATCGCCGCTGTACCAACCGTGATCGGCCAGCTTGATCCAACGCTGCAGACGGAACGATTCGCGGTGCTCCGCGGCAGCCGGCACGTCGATCGTTCGCTTGAGGATGCGATACTCCGGCCCGCGCGTGTACAACGCTTCGTACGTGCCCGGCGGCAGCAGCACGGTTTCTCCGTTGTGGCGGTAGACCTGATCGTGAAAGAAAAGATCGGGGGCGAGCCGGCGCGATCGCGAGGGATAGACTCGGCCGAGATGATCGCGGAACACAAACTGGCCGGTCGTGGGAGTGCCGTCGTCGTCGAGGAGGTCGAGCCGGACGGAGACAGCGGGCTCACAATCGAAGAGAATGTTTGCTTCGTTGCGGAAGCCGAGGTCCTGCGTTCCCTGGCCGACGTCGAACGCCAGCTTGGCCTCGCGCTTGCCGGAGTCGCGGCTGTAGAGTTCGAGGACGCGATATTCCAGCGGCAGCCCGCTCAGCGGTTTTGCCAGCGGCTGATCCGTGTTGAGCGACACGTCCAGCCAGCGATTCTCGACTTCCTGCGGCGGGATCGTCACCTCGGGCTTCTTCGCGGCCGTAGAACGTTTGTGCAGCGGCAGGGCGTTGGGGCTGCTCACGGCCGGAGCCGCCGTGACGCCGGCTTCGTTGTGAACCTTGATTAAGAAGACGCGCCAGCCGTGTTGCACGAGTTGCTTCGGCGCCGTCCCGACGGCCACTTTCACGCGGCTTTCAGGATTGATGTTTACGCCGACCAAGCAGAGCGGGTCGAGCACGTCTTGGATTTTTAAGTAAGCCGCGGCACCGTCGGCTTCGGCTAGCGCCGCATCGAGCGACTTCCGCTGCTCGGGTGTCAGCGGCGAACCGAGCAGGTCCAACGCCTGGGCGACTCGCGTAACCTGCGCCTTGAGGGCCTGTGCATCGCTGCCGGCGACTCGGGCGAGCGGCTCGGCTGCGGCGTTTGATGCCGCGGATGCCGTTGCGATGACGATCAAACACAACGCGCGAGCCGTTAACATGGTAGTACCCTTTACGGAACTTGCACCGTCTGCACCCAGGTCAGGCTTTTGCCGATTTCGTACTCGGTGAAACGTTCGAGCCGGCCCGTGGCCGCGTCGATGCGATACGCGGCGAGTTTGCCCGTTCCTTCGCCGGCCGCATAGAGAAACCGGCCCGACGGTTCGATATCGAACGACCGCGGTGTTTTCTCGGTCGGCGTTTGTCCGATGGCGGTGAGTTTCCCGCCCGCGGCGTCGAATGCAAATCCGGCGAGGCTGTCATGGCCTCGGTTCGAGACCCAGACGAACTTGCCGCTCGGATGCACCTTCACGTCGGCAGTCGTGTTCTTCTCCGAGTAACCGTCTGGGAGCGTCGACAGCGTTTGCAGCGGCGTAAGTCCCTTCGCTTCATCGAGTCCATAGAGCGTGACGCCGCTGCCCGATTCATTGGATGTGAACGCAAACTTCAACGACGGGTGAAACGCCAGATGTCGCGGGCCTGCCCCTTCCGCGCCGCCTGGAGCTTGGCCGGCGGCGGCGAGTTTGCCGGCTGCCGTATCGAACTGAAACTGATACACGGCGTTCGGCGCGACGTGCGGCACCAGCACGAGCTTGTTATTCGGATGCACCAACGCGGCGTGCGCAGTCTTCGTGGTTTCAATCACCTGCAACGGCTGCTCGCCGAGCTTGCCGGCTTCATCCACGGCATGCACGACCACGCGGCCCCCCTGGTACGACGCCGAGAAAACAAGCCGGTCGGTTCGATCAGGCGCAACGAACGCTGCGTTTTTACCGTCTTCAAGTTTGGTCGTGCTCACGAGCGTCAGTCCGCCGGTTTGCGGATCGATCGCATAGCTACCGAGGAGGAACGTCGTTCGCAGCGACGCAAAGAGGAACTTCCGGTTGTAGCTCGGTGCGAGGGAGCCGGGGGCTCCGGAAACATCGACCGTCGTTACCGGCTTCAAGCTGCCGTCATCGTCGTTCATCCGAAACACGGCGATTTGATTCTCGGTCGCCTTGGAAACATATACGAACGTCGCGGCCGCCGCGGGAACGGGAAGATTCATGACCGAGAACAGTCCGAGTAAAAGAAGTGCATAACGCATAGTGAGATCCGAGAACTCGTCGAATTGTCCGGAATATTGAAGTCGTCTTCGCTGCGAGCAATAACGACCGGCCGGCAGCTGCAGCGGCGGAAGTCTCAAGCCTCCGTCGCAGGCAGAGTTGTCCGTCGGCCGTAGGTTGTACACCTTGGCTCGGCGGTAGACTACGATTTTTTGTTGTGCCGGAGCGTCTGTCGGGGGGGCGGGGCGTTAAGTCTCGGCTCGCCGCGAAATTGTCGGAGAATCGATCATGGGCCGTGCTGTTAGACGAACGATCGTCCTGATCGGGTTGACCTTCGTCGCTTTGATCTGCGCCGAATTGCAATCCTCGGCTGCTGACGAGCAATCGCCGTCAGGAGATGCGGCTCTCTATTTGCTGAGCGTTGATCGAGAGCAGTTCGGCCGGCTTCCGCTCGGCTGGACCGACCGCGTCGCCAAGCGACCCAACGCCAATTGGATTGTCGATACTCACGGCCATCTGCGGTTTGTCCGCAAACGCGAAACCGGCCTCGTTACTTACGACGGCTATCTGCAAGACGGCACGTCGGCCCGAGAATCTACCGATGCTCGAATCCGAATCGTCTTTCCTCGAAGCTTCGACGCCGGAAGCATGTGCGGTATCGCCGTGCGCGTGCAGGATGCCCGCAGCTACTACTTAGCCAGATTCTACGGCGACGGGCGATTGCAATGGGTCGTCGTCGATGACGGAACGGAAACGATCGTCAGTGAAGCCACTTTGGGTTCTCCGCACGTCGTCGACGACACGACTTCGCTGGAAGTGCGGGCCGTCGGCGACGGCCTGACCGCGCAAATAATTGACGACTTCGATCAAGTACGTATCGACATGCGCGATGCCCGCTTCAAAAAGGGATCGTCCGGCGTGGCGGCGAGTCCTTACGTTGCCATCCGGCAGTTCGAGATTTTTGCAACTCATCCGAAACCCGTCGTTCACACGCGGGAGCAAGTCGCCAAACGCAACGCTCGGGCCTTTGCGTCGAATGTACGCAACTACCCGATTGTGCGCGTCGACGAGGATTTTGATCCGCTGCTCGCTCATCCGGCGAACATCGGGGCGGAGTACGACGTCGTCGTGGCCGGCGCGGGTACGGGGGGCTGTGGTGCGGCCATTCAGGCGGCGCGAATGGGTTGCCGCGTGCTGTTGTTGGAAGAAACAGATTGGATCGGCGGTCAAATGGCGGCCGCCGGCGTCACGACGATGGACGAAGACTCGGTCTGGATGAAGTTCCCCGTGCGCGGACGCGGAATTTATCGCGAGTTTCACGAAAGTGTCACGGCTCATTACTACTCGCGCGGCAAAGACCCGTACGTCGCGTACTACGGCAATCCGCAGATGGAAGGAGGCTACGAGCCGCGCATCGCTCGGGGCGTATTGTACGCGCTGTTGAAAGATGCCGGTGAGGCCGGAGCCAAGATCAGTAAGCGTCCGCCTGCGGAAGCCGCTCCTTTGGTAAGCCTACGTTCGCGCATCGAGGCCGTGCGAAAGGAGGGGAATGCCGTCAAAGGAGTGACTGTAGAAACCGTGTTCGACGACGGCTCGACACGCCGTACGGAAGTCGCCTGCCGAGTGTTGATCGACGCCACTGAATATGGCGACGTGTTGCCGCTGGTCGGCGTGCCGTACCGCGTGAGCAATCAGAAGGTACCGTCTGACGCGAAATCGGCGGAAGCGGCCGGCGTCGATCTTGCCTCGGCGATCCAAGATCATACTTGGACGGCCATCGTACGCGAGTACCGTGGCGGCGTGCCGGAGCATCTGCAGATTAAGTTGCCTCCGCCGGACTACGAAGACTACTCGGCCAAACGTTTCAAGAAGTTCCAACTCTACGGTCTGCATCAATGGGGCGTCGCTGCGAAAGGCATTAAAGGGCCTCGTGACTATCGGGTGTACTTCGCTTGGCGCGGAATGGCCGACAGCAACAGCCCGCTTTTTGGTACGGCCAGCGAAATGCGTCACACCCAATGCGGATTCAACGGCGGCAACGACTACTCCGTGAGCGCCGGTACCTGCGAAGACTCGAAGCAGCGACTGCTCGACGAACGCCGCGGCATATATTTGACTCTCGGCGCTCTCTACTACTTCCAGCAAGAACTCGGTTTACCTTGGTCGCTGGCCGCGGACGAAGGTTACGACACGCCGTACAACCGGGCGAAGATGAAGGCCCTCGACTTGCGCAGCGACCTAGAGCCGCTGGCTCGGCACCTGCCGCAGATGCCGTATGTGCGCGAATCTCGGCGGATGATCGGCGTCGGCACGTTGAAGGCCGCCGATCTCGGCCGGTACGAAAACGCCAAGCACGTCGCTCATTCGGTCGCGATGGGCGACTACTTCATGGACCTCGACCACGGCCGCACAGCCCATTTGGTGGAGACCGATCTCGATAAGGAAGAGCCTCCGCGCGGTGGCGGACCTTTCCAAGTGCCGATGGAAGTGTTCCTGCCGGAAAAAATCGACGGCTTCCTGCCGGCGGAAAAGAACTTCTCGCAATCGCGACTCGCCAGCGGTGCGACGCGGTTGCAACCGATCACGCTGCTGACCGGTCAGGCCGTTGGCACGATGGCGGCATTGGCCGTGCGCAAGGACAAGCAGCCTCGCGAATTGACGCCGCAGGAAGTGCAGGGGGCGCTTCTCGATTCGGGCAGTACGCTCATCCAACGCTGGTACGCGGACGTTTCTTGGGGTACGCCGATCTGGAAGGCGACGCAACTCTTATCGCTGCACGAAGTGCTCGACCGGCCTGGGGCGATCGACAAAGACAACACGATTCCGCTCGGTTCCAAAGCTCGCTGGGGCGTCGACGAACCGCTGACTCAGGCCGATCTGAAGCAGGCCGTGACTCGACTTTGCGAAATGCAAAAGCTAGCGCCGCCGCAAGCATGGCCGGTCGAAAACGAATCGCTTACGACGGATGCCGTCGCCAAATTGCTGATCCACATTTCGCCATCGTGGGGTGAGGCGGCAGCGAAAGTCGCGACGAAACCCGGCCCGATCACCGCCGGTCAGTTTGCACTGATCGTGTCCGATCTCTTGCTAGGACCTTCCTCGCAGGCAAAATAGTCTCCTCGCCTTCGCCTTGCATTCCTTCTAGAGGTTCTCATGTCGTCCGCTCCTCGCATCATCTTGGCCTGCCTGCTTTTCGCCGTTGCCGATGCGTCGTCGGCCGCAATCGCAGCCGAACCGCAGTTGCTTGAAACGCTCACCGCCGCCGAGGCCGAAAAGCTCGACGCTCTCAAGCTCAAGGTGCAGCGGTCGGCCGAAATGAAGCCGCTTACGGACAAGTGGAAGGCGATGCGCAAGGCGTATCAGGTCGACCGCGCAAAGTTTCCGAATGAACGCAACCATCAGGTTGCCGTCGACTGGCGAAAGATCGACCGCGAATATGCCGCGGCGACCAAGGCCGCGATGCTCAAGGCCGATCCGTCGGTCGAGCCTTTGCTCGCGAAGCAACCTCGAGCCCGCAACGCCGGTGAAAACTCAACCGACTCCGATGCTCCGCGCAACACGGCCGTGCAACCGATTGCCGATGAGCCGGGCTTGCCGCGCGTGCTGCTCATCGGCGACTCCATTTCGATCGGGTACACGCTGGAAGTTCGCAAGCTCCTGGCAGGCAAGGCCAACGTGCATCGCATTCCGGTCAACGGCGGAGCGACCGAAGTCGGGCTCGCCAACATCGAAGCTTGGCTCGGCAAGGGGAAGTGGGACGTCATTCACTTCAATTTCGGCCTGCATGACGCCAAATATTCGTCGCCGACCGAACAGCGGGCCTCGCGCGACGTGTATGTGAAGAACCTCGAAGCGCTGGTTAAACGCATGCAGGCGACCGGCGCGAAGTTGATCTTTGCCACAACCACGCCTGTGCCTGACAAGCTTGACGCGACGAAGCCGACGACCACGAGCACCCGCCGGTTCGACAGCATTCCGGAGTGCGAATAAGTTGGCCGTCGACGCACTTGCGATGATGAACGTGGCGGTCGACGACCTTTACGCCGTCGTCGTCCCTCTTCAATCGCAAATCCTCCGCCCGAACGACGTGCATTTCACGCCGGAAGGTTATGCGGCGCTCGCGAAGGCGGTCGCGGAGAGTATCGACGCCGAACTGGCGAAGTCGCCTAAATAGCCTCGAGCCTGTCTGTGCATTCGACCTCCTCACACTTGCCCCGACTGCGCAAGCGAGGCGATTTGGCGGGGGGCCCCTCGCTCGCGCGTCGGGGCTAGTGCGTGCCGCAGTCGTCGGTAGGGATCAGATTTTAGTGCAACGCGAGCTTGCGAATCGCCGTTTCCGGCGTCTCGCAAGATTCGAACGGCGCGATCGTGTCGCTGTCGTCGCGGGCCAAGAGCCGGCAAATCTCGAACATCTCGCGAATCGTCGGCGCGAGATTCGTCAGCACGATTCGGCCCGTCGGTTGTTTGCGGCGCACGCCGAGGAACGCCAGGAAGCCGACGCTGCCGATGAATTTCACGGCGCAGCAGTCGAAGACGATGTGGACGGCCGGTTGCCGATCGAGTTGTGCGGCGATGAAATCGCGAAACGCGTAGGCCGTGTGCGAGTCGCGAATTTCGGAAAGCTTTACCGTGGCGACGAGCACGCCGTCGCGCACTTCGCAAGTTGCCATTTCTTGAGCGGCGTCACCGGTCGCGGAAGTTTGCATCGGAAAACTTTCGAAAGTTCTTGGTTGTTCAACGTGGATGCCGCGTCGTTGCGGCGTGCATTTTTCCGCACGTAAGTGGCGTTCGCCGGCGTCGCTGCGCCGTACGCACTGCCAGCACCTGCAACCGGCGTTGACCCGGTTTTCGGGCGTTCCTATAATCCCGCCCGCAACGGGCCATTCTAGCCGAGTTGTGCCGCAGTGGAGAGGGTGTGTCTGAGTCCGGATGACTCGCACTCCTCGACGCCCGGCCGACAGGCGGTAAGATGCAGTCGGTAGAGTTTGCTCGTGGCAAAGTTCGCAATCGCCTTGGGGGGCGATTCCGACAGCTTAGGCGAAGGGAAGAGCCGTGGCATTGGATTGGGGCGACGCCAAAGAACGAGTTCGGCAGGCGATTGATATCGTCGAACTCGTCGGCGATTACTTGCAACTGCGTCGTGAAGGGGCGCGGTTACAAGGCGATCTGCCCCTGGCACGACGACAGTCGCCCCAGCCTGCAAGTGAACCCCGAACGGCAGTCGTTCAAATGCTGGGTTTGCGACATCGGCGGCGATATCTTCAGCTTCATCATGAAGATGGAAGGTGTCGAATTCTCCGAGGCGCCTGCAACTGTTGGCCGATAAGGCCGGCGTCCAACTCGAAAAGCATCGCCGGCCCGACGACGTCGCACCGTCGCCCGCCGATGACAAACGCGACATGCTCGCAGGCTCTCGCGTGGGCTGAGCAACGCTTTCACGCCTATTTGCTTTCGCCTGAAGGCAAACCGGCGATGGATTACCTGACCGATCGCGGGCTGACGATCGAAACCATCAGCAAGTTCCACTGCGGGTACTCGCCCAACAGTTGGGACTGGCTCGTTCAGCAGGCGCGGCAAACGCAGTTTCCGCAGAAGATGCTGGCCGCCGTCGGACTGGTCGCCGAACGCAATCAAGGCCCCGGCTTTTACGATCGGTTCCGTGGCCGCGTGCTGTTTTCCATTCGCGATCCGCAGGGGCGTCCGGTTGGCTTCGGCGGCCGCGTGCTGCCGGGCATTTCCGACGACAGCCCTGCGAAGTACGTCAACTCGCCCGAAACGCCGCTTTTCCAAAAGAGCAGTCTGCTCTACGGGCTCGACCTTGCCAAGGAAGCGATTCAGAAGACCGGCACCGCGCGTGGTGATGGAAGGCTACACCGACGTCGCGATTGCCCATCAGTTCGGTTTTCGTAACGCCGTGGCCGTGCTGGGGACCGCACTCGGCGAACGGCACGTGAAGTTGCTGAAGCGATTTGCCGACCGCGTGGTGTTAATGCTCGACGGCGACGAAGCCGGACAACGCCGCACCGACGAAGTGCTGCAATTGTTCGTGGCCGAAAACGTCGACCTGCGCGTGCTGACGCTTCCCGACGACCTCGATCCGGCCGATTTTCTGTTGGAACGCGGGGCCGAGCCGTTTGCGGTGCTTATGGAGCGTTGCCCCGATGCGTTGGAGCATAAGTATCGCACGCTCGCGGCTCGCTGCGGCGGTATGCCGACGTTGCACCAAACCACGGAAATTGCTGAAGCCGTGCTCGACGTGCTCGCCAAGAGTGAGGCCGGGCTGCGCAATTTTTCAACCGATCTCAGCATTCGGGCCAACGCCGCAGTCGCCCGGTTGCACACGCTCACGCGTATCCCCGAAGACAAGCTTCGCAAATCGCTGGCCGAGCGACGCCGCAAGGCCGCCGAAGGTACGCCTCGCGATGTGAAGTCGGAGCAAACGGCCCGTCCGCTCGAACAAGACGACGCTTCCGACGGCACCCGCTTCATGCAAGCCGAGACTTGGCTCATGGAGATTTTGGTGCATCAGCCTGAGCATTTGCAGGAAGTCGCCGGCGTGTTGACGAGCGACCATTTGCGTCGCTCCGCTCATCGCGCGGTATTTGCGGCCGCTTGCCATATTCATGAACAGGGAGGATTGCCGAGTTTCGACGCTTTGATGCTTGAATTCGACGATCCGCAACTGAAGAACCTGTTGATTTCGCTCGACGAAGCGCGACGCGGCAAAAACCGCGCGGCGACCGTCGAAGAAGTGCGGCAATTGCTCGGCGTGCTCCAAGAGCGCACGCCCACCGGGGATTGGCCGGGAGCGAGCCGTCGCAAGATGTTGAACAATCTGATTCCAACTCTTTACAAAGGAGCACCGAGTTGCTCGACTGCAGCAACTGCTGCAGCGCAGGCGCAACCGCCAGGGCATTTCCGTACCCACGGAAGGGTGAGGATGCCGCGACTGTGCGGTGGTCGGGGCCGGCCGAAAGTTTCCTTGAACGGCGGGCTTGAACGGCCATAATTTGCTACGGAACTCAGCCGGTTGCGAAGCGCGGGCGTCGATCAGGTGGATCGTCGCCGAAGCTTCGCCGTCGTAGGGGTTCTTTAATCCACGAATGGGAGGGAAATCACGTGGACCACGCAGACCAAGACTTGCAACTACTCATCGCGACCGGCAAGACCCAGGGCTACCTGACCTACGATCAGGTGAACGCCTACCTGCCGGACGAAGCGGTGAATCCTGAGAAGCTCGACAACCTCCTAATTGCCTTGGAGGATATGGGAATCGAGCTCGTGGCCGAAGTTCCGGCCCCGGAAGTCGTCGCCAAAAAGGCCACGGCAGCAGCCAAGCCCGGAAAGAACGGGAAGCCCGGCGCCAACGGCAAGTCGACCGCTCAACAAGAGTTCGATTTCGACGAAGAAGATCCAGCCCGTCCGAACATGGTGACGGTCGGCCCGAAGAAGTCTGTCAACGACGGCCCGCGCTGGAGCGAAGACCCGATTCGTCTTTACTTGGCCCAAATGTCGGAAATTCCTCTGCTCACCCGCGAGCAGGAAATTTCGCTGGCCAAGAAGATCGAAATCACGCGGAAGCGCTTCCGCCGCAGCTTGTTGAGCTGTCATTTCGCGATGCACCACACCGTCGAGACCTTGAAGAAGGTTCACGAAGGCGCGTTGCCGTTTGATCGCACGATCAAGGTGTCGCTCACTGAGCAGCTCACCAAAGAGCAGATTCAGCAGCGAATGCCGCACAATCTGAAGACGCTCAATTATCTGCTCGGCGAAAACCGTCGCGATTTCAAACTCTGCCTCAGCAAACGCACCCCGCCGGAACAACGCCGCGCTTTGCGTCGGGCGATTCTTTCACGTCGGCACAAGATGCTGGTGCTCGTCGAAGAGTTGAGCCTGCGAACGCGCCGCGTGCAGCCGATGATTCGCCAGCTCGAATCGATGCTCACTCGGATGGAATCGCTCAATCTGAAGATCGGTCAATTGGACGGCAACACGGCCGCCAAGGACGATCGCGCCAATCTGCGCAAAGAGCTCCGCGATCTCATGCTTTCGACGATGGAAAGCTCGCAAACGCTCCGCATTAAGCTGGAACGCATTCGCGTGCAGTTCCGCGAATACGAAAATGCCAAACGCCAACTCTCCGGCGGCAATCTGCGGCTCGTCGTCAGCATTGCCAAGAAGTATCGCAACCGGGGATTGAGCTTCTTAGACCTGATTCAAGAAGGCAACACGGGATTGATGCGGGCCGTCGATAAGTACGAGTATCGCCGCGGCTACAAATTCAGCACGTACGCCACGTGGTGGATTCGCCAAGCGATCACGCGGGCTATCGCCGATCAAGCACGGACGATTCGGATTCCGGTGCATATGATCGACGTGCTCACGAAGCTCCGCAACACGGCGAAGAAGCTGCAACAGGAACTCGGCCGCGAGCCGACGACCGAAGAAACGGCGATCGCCGCCGAGTTGAGCATCGAAGAAACCAAGCGGGTGATGAACATCGGAAAGCATCCGGTGAGCTTGGATCGGCCGATCGGCGAGAGCGAAGATGCGGCGTTCGGCGAGTTCATCCAAGACGACAACACCCAAAGCCCGATCACGACGGCGGCTCAGGGCATGCTCCGCGACAAGATCGACGGGCTGCTCAAGACGCTGACGTACCGCGAACGGGAAATCATCCGCCTGCGATACGGCTTGGGCGACGGTTACACCTACACTTTGGAAGAAGTGGGGCGCATCTTCAAAGTGACGCGCGAACGCGTGCGACAGATTGAAGCCAAGGCCGTGCGAAAGCTCCAGCATCCGGTTCGCAGCCAGCAGTTGGAAGGTTTTCTGTCGGGCTTGGCCCTGACTTCCTAAGCTCTCCGCGCGTCGCTTCTCGCAACGCCGGACGAAGTTGGTCAATTTCGCGCCGCCGGTCCCACGACCGGCGGCGTTTTTGTTATATTGCGGTATCTAGGAGTTCGGAGCGTAATAATCGCCGGAGCGATCGATTCGTATGGGCAATGCCGATTTGTTGCGAGAATTGCATCGCATCCATGTGCAGCTTTCCGATCTTCGCGAGCGGCTCGATCGCGGACCGCGGCAGCTTAAGGCGCACGAGACCAACGTCGCCCGGGCCGATGCGGAAGTCGCCCGCGTCAAGAACGATCAGAAGGTGGCGAAGATGGCCGCCGATCAAAAGCAGCTTCAGCTCAAGAGCATCGAGAGCAAGCTCATCGATCTTCGTGTGAAGTTGAATCAGGCGAAGTCGAATCGCGAGTATCAGGCGCTGAAAGACCAGATCGCGGCCGATGAAATGGCCGGCAGCGTGCTGCAGGACGAAATCCTCGAGACGATGGAGAAGGCCGAGGAGTTTAAGAAGACGGTTTCGGATGCCGAAGGCGTTCACGTGAAAGCCAAGGAAGAGATGGCCCGCGTGCAGTCCGGCATTCGCGACCAGCAAGGCGTGCTCGACGCCGACGTTAAGCGTTTGGAAGGGGAGTTGAAGGAGTCGGAACGAAAGCTGCCTGACGACCTTCGCGACACTTACAGCCGTATGGTTCGCAGCAAAGGCGCCGACGGCATGGCCCAGGTCGACGGCGAACATTGCGGCGGCTGCTATCAAACGATCACCGCCAATACGATGAGCTCGTTGTTGATGGACAAGATCATCCTCTGTCAGGTTTGCGGCCGGTTGCTGTATCTGCCGGAAGACCGTAGCCCGGGCAAACGTGGGAAGAAGTAGGTCGCGGAAAAGCTCGCAAAATTGTAGCCCGGCGGAGCTACGAACCTGGAAGTGCTACGACGGATTTGCGGTTTCGTCTGGCCAGCCGGTCGTTGCGGCCCGCTCTTTACAGCCCCCTGAGTTCGGTTAACAATAGTCTTCATCAACGGCCTCCTCCGCAGCGGAAGAGGTCGTTCTTTTTTTGACTCTTTTGAATCGTTCCGATCGACGTCGAGGTTCGTATGTCCGAATACATTCCGATAAGCCGCTCCGGCTACGCCAAGCTGCAAGCCGAGTTGAAGGAACTCGAAGACGTCGAGATGCCGAAGATCACCAAGCGGATCGCCGAACGCGCGCCGAAGGCGATTTGAAGGAAAACGCCGAGTATCACGGCGCTCGCGAAAGCCAAGGCATGTTGCAAGCCAAGATCAACATGCTGCGCGACAAGCTCGGGCGAGCGCAGATCGTAGACACTTCGACGTTGCCGAAAGACACGGTGGCGTTCGGCGCGACGGTCGTCGTGAAGGACTTGGAATTCGGCGACGACGAAACGTTCGTGCTCGTCGGCGCCGGCGACGAGAACTACGACGAAGGGAAGATCTTGATCACGAGCCCGTTGGCTCAGGGGCTCGTCGGTAAGAAGATCGGCGAAAAGGTTGAGATCGACGTCCCGGCCGGCAAGATGCGGTTCAAGATTCTGGAGATTCGCTACGAGGAGTAGTGATCCTTCGCCCGCCTCCGGTTTTCCGCGTAGAGCGTCTAAGTTTTGCCGCCGGCCAAACGCTCTAGCCGCTCGCGAAGCAAGTCGAGCGGCAGCTTGGTCACCAATAGCCGTTTGCGGCCATCGGTTTCGCCTGCGACGAGCGAAAGCTGAGAGCGTTTGATTTGAAGCGCCGCGCAAAGCACTTCGCAGACCGCGAGATTAGCTTTGCCCTTTTCCGGCACCTGGGTGACGGAGACTTTCAACAAGCCGTCGTGTTCGCCGCGGACCTCGTTTGTGCGTCCGCCGGCGCGGACTTTGACCTCGAAGATCACGCCGCGATCGGTTTGTTGCAGAACAACGGGCATAAGCTTCCCTCGGGAACAATTCGTCCAGAGCTTTGGTAGGCGGACGTTCAACACAGCTTATTCGAACAACGCCGAGCCGACGCGAACCATGGTCGAGCCTTCCGCGACGGCCACTTCGAAGTCGCCGCTCATTCCCATGGATAGGTCGTCGAGCGTGTAGCGTCCTTCCCAGGCGAGACGGAGTCGGTCGCGAAGCGTACGTAGGGCGGCGAAATCGCGGCGGGCCTCGCCGGCGTCTCCGTCTAGACCGGCCATGCACATAAGTCCTCGCACGTCGAGATGCGTGAGCTTCGCAAGTTCGTCGAGCAGCGGTTCGACTTCGCTCGGCGTCAGCCCGTGCTTTGAGGAGTCACCGGAGACGTTGACCTCCAGAAGTACTGGCAGCGGCGACGGCCGCTTTGCGCAGGTCTCGTCGACTTCTTGCAGCAATCGAAGGGAATCGCCGGAATGTAGCAGATGCAGCAATTCCACAGTTCGGCGAACTTTGTTCCTCTGCAAATGACCGATCATGTGCCAACGGATGTTCGGATCGGCAAGCGTCGCGGCCTTGTCCCAGAGTTGCTGTGGGCGCGATTCGCCGAGATCGCGACAACCGGCTTCCACAAGCAACTGCGTGGTCGCGGCGTCGACGTACTTGGTCACTGCTACGAGTCGAACGTCTTCCGCATTTCGGCTCGCCGCGACGGCTGCGGCCGCGATACGCCGGCGAACGTCGGCCAAGTTGGCGGCGATGCGCTCGGCCGACGGTCCGTTAATGATCGATCTCCACGAGCGGCTCGCTTTCGCCGTCGGTGGTAAATCGCGAAAGCAGGAAGTTCGTCTGTAGGTTGACGCCGAGTACCGTGCGATTGGCCCGCTCGGTCAGCGAGCGATAGCCGAGCCAATGTTCCTTGCCGAGCTGGATCCGGAATCCGGCGGCCCGATCGGCCGAAACGAGCTGCAAATCTTCGCCGACGGTCAACCGCCGCCAAGTACATTCGCGCTTGGCGCGTGCAGAGTCGTAAACGATGACGAGCGGTGCGTAGACGGCTGCGGCGCCAGGCATGTCGGCGGTTACGCAAAGTTCGTCATTTTCCACGGTTAGGTCGCCGCCACGTTTCTCGCTGCGCCATTCGCCGCAGAGTGGCGGGAGAACCAGAGTTTGCAGTTTGCCCGTCGCGAGCCGAATCTCGCGGGTTTCCGCGGCCAGGGCCGATTCGACTTCCTCGGCCAAGGGTAGCCGTACGGCTACCGACACGTTGCCGGGCACGGCGAGCAGGACGGCTTCGGCGACGTACAGCAGCCCGTCACGGCGGGTAAGAACGAATTGGCGTTGGAGACGAGCGCCGGCCTCAAGTGCGATTTCGATTTCGAGGTAGTCGACGTCGACGTTTGATTCCCAACAGACCTCTTCCCACGAGCCTCGCACGGCAAGCAGCTTGCCGCCGACACGCACTTCCGGCGCCGAGAGGCCTGCCAGCAGTCGCCGCTTGCCGACGGCGAACTCAATCCGCAACTCCGGACGCGACCAATCTACGGCCAGTTCCGCGGCCGACGCCGACCAATCAGTTCGTAATACCGAGAGACGGCTCGCTTCGCTGTGGTAGGCGGCCATCGGACTAGGGATGCCGCGTCGTTCCGTAGTGGGGCGGCCGTCGCGCCTCGTTGCAAGCTTCAGCAGCTTGCGCAGTTCGGCAGCTCGCTCCGGCGCCGTGACAACCGCTGCGGCCAACAGCTCTGACAGCGACTCACGATGGCGGACGGCAGCGTACCTTGTGGCGGTCGCATCGACATCGCCGTCGGCCGTCCAAGCCGGGAGCCCGTCAGCACGCGTTGCGTGAAGTGCGGCGAGGAATTGCTCGACCGCGTCGAAGTGTTGATCGCAGTCGTTGGCCGAAGCCGCCGCTATGTTTGACGCGGCGCTTTCGACCTGGGAGACGTCGTCAGGCTGATGAACGTGCAAGCTCTCCGCTGCGGCGGGAGCCGGTTGAGTCTGATTGCGTGCTCTGCGACCACCCGCCAAAGAACTCAAAGCTGCCATAGAGTGGGGTCGGCATTCCTGAAGTGCGTTGCCGTGCGAAAGCACGTTCGGTGGGAAAAGTTGGCGCTGGACCGCGGGGTGCGTTACGATACGGAACACGACCGGCGCAGCTTGCGCGTTGCGGGCATCGTGCCGCAACAGAGTGAATATAGAGGGTTAAGGCCGGAGGGCCAAGGAGCCGTGGAAATGACGGGCATTATAAGAAAAAATCGGACTTTCGGTCGCCGCAACGTCCTATGTTCGGCATGGTCGGCGGGGCTGTTTTTGGCCGTCGCCCTCGTTGCACCGCAACCGTTAGGTGGCGCAACCGGAAGAGGGTGAACGAAAGCTTACGCCCGAAGCCGAATCGCCGCTGCCCGGGCTGAAGCGACTTTCCCCCGACGCCGACGTCTGGCTCGACTCCGAGAAGAAGCAACTCGTCCTGCGAGGCGACGTCGTCCTGCGTCGCGGGCCGCTGGAGTTGTTCGCCTGTTTGAAGCGGACGAAGGAGCACGAGGCGGTCGTCTCGGTGCTCACGAAGGCGTACGTCGTGCATGCCGGTCTTCTGGCGTGCGGCGCAACCCGGCAATCCGGCGACGTTCCAACCGGAGTTCAAAGCGGCGAAGGGAACCGAAATCGAGGTGCTCGTCGAATGGAAAGACGCGTCCGGCAAGACTCACAAGGTTGACGCACGCCAGTGGATCAAGGCATCGAAGACAGGCAAGCCGATGGACTACCCGTGGGTGTTCGGAGGGAGCGGTTTTTGGACCGATCCGGCCGACGGCAAGCGTTACTATCAGGCCGAAGACGGCGATTTCATCTGCATCTCGAACTTCCCGAGTGCGATGCTCGACGTACCGGTAGAAAGCTCCGCGGCCAACTCGTCGCTCTTGTTCGAAGCGTTCACCGATCACATCCCGCCGGAGAAGACCCGCGTAACGATTTACCTTGTTCCTAAGCTCGATGCCAAAGCGAAGGAGGCCGCGCCGGAGAAGAAGGCCGCGGGGCAGGCTTCGTAAAGAATCGAAGTCGAGAGTGCCGCTGGTGGACGAGCCGCCAGTGGTACGCGTGAGCCTCAACTTAGGACGCCGAAATTCGACAGTGCTCCAGCACCTTTTCCGGCGTCGTGACGTAGCTCGTATAGAACGGGCCGAATTCCGCGAACCGGGCACTCGCTTCGTCGAAGCGCATTGTGTAGACGATCTCTTTCAAGAATGCCGGATTGCGGGCCCAGAGCGTAACACCCCATTCCCAATCGTCGAGGCCGACGCTCACCGTGATCAGTTGCGTCACCCTACCGCCGAACTTCATGCCGCTACGGCCGTGCTCGGCCATCAGCCGGTTGCGTTCTTCGAAGTGCAGCAGAAACCAGTTTTCGGCCGTCTCCCGCTTCTTGTTCATCGGGTAGAAGCACGTGTTTGGCCACGGGGGCATGTCGGGCGTGAGCCGTTGCTTACGCATCATCACTTCGCGCGATTCGTACGCCTTGAGCTTCGCGGCATACGCCGGACCGTTTGGATCTTCTCCTTCTTCCACGAGTCGCTTGCCGTATTGCTCGACGGAGGGCACGTATTCCGAAACTTCCGTCAGCGAGACGAACGAATAGGCCGGCACGATGGCGGTGCCGAGCGGCGAGGCCATCAGCCGTTGATGCACCGCGTCGACCTTCAACGGACAGGGATCGAGGACCATGGTGCCGAAGTCGGCCCGGTGCCCGGCGACGAGCGACGTTTGCAGACGCGTCGCTTGTTCCGTGGCTTCGGGGTTCAGCGTTTCGGCGAAGACTTGTTGCCCTTCGGCCAATTCCGCAGCGGTCAGTCGCTTGAGCGCAGCTCGATCAAAGCGATAAAAGCTATGCGTGCAGTGCCACCCTTCGGCCGGCGAGAGCGAAACTTCCGTGCTCGGCGCGGTGGACGGGCCAGGCCCATGCCCGCCGGGACGCGACCCGGGAGCACCGCCGGAAGATGGAGCACCGACACCGGGAGGCGGACCGTACGACATGGACGAAATTCCTCTGTGGGGCGACTGCGAAGTCGTCCATCATAACACACAAGACTTCGCCGCTACAGGATGCCGGTCGTCTCCGGATAACCGAACATCAGGTTGAAATTTTGCACGGCCTGCCCGGCCGCGCCTTTGATCAAATTGTCTTCCGTGCTGATCGTGATGATCCGGTCGCGGACGACGCGGGCCGTGATATCGCAGAAGTTCGAGTGGGCCGTGTCTTTCGTCGTCGGGAAATGGTCGACGACGCGCACAAACGGTTCCTCGCGATAGAACTCGCGCAGCACGTCGAGCACTTCTTGATCTGTTACCTTAGAGGTCGGCACGCTGTAGATCGTTGAGAGAATCCCGCGATCCATCGGCACCAAGTGGGGCGTAAAGATGATCGACGCCTCTTGGCCGCTGAACTCCGTCAGCGTTTGTTCGATCTCCGGCGTGTGGCGATGTTTGCCGACGCCGTAGGCCGAGAAGCTTTCGTTGCATTCCGGGTAATGGTAAGGGAGCTTCGGCGTACGGCCGCGCCGGACACGCCGCTCTTGCTGTCAATGATGATTCCCGTCGGTTCGATGACGCCCATTCGCAGCAACGGTGCGAGCGGTAATGCGGCCGAGGTCGGATAACAGCCGGGGTTCGCGACGAGCCGCGCCGGCGGAATTTGCTCGCGAAAGAGTTCCGGCAACCCGTAGACGGCCTCCGGCAATCCGGCGGGGTCGGCGTGTTTCTCACCGTACCACTTTTCGTAGACGGCCGGATCCTTCAAGCGGTAGTCGGCGCTGAAGTCGACGACGCGAGCTCCGGCGGCCAGCATCTCGGGCACTTGATGCGCCGTGACGCCGTGCGGTAAGCAACTGAACACGCATTCCGCGCGGCTGCCGACGGCCGCCGGCCCGAGGTCTTCCAGTCGTAGGTTGAGTCGCCCGCCGAGTGAGGGGTGGACCGACGTGATCGACGGATTGCCTTCTTGCCTGCTCGTGGCGGCCGTGATTTCAACGTACGGGTGCCTCAGCAGAATCTTGAGCAGTTCGAGAGCCGAGTAACCGGTGGCACCCTGGATGGCGACGCGTGTTTTCTTCATCGTAAACCGGCGAGGATTAAGGCGGAAAGCGACCGCGAGCAAGTATATCGACGTACGACCGGGGCGACTATTGATCGGTTCCAACGTCAGGGCGGCGTCGACGGATCATGACGCGCAATGTCACCACCCGGCGGCCTGCGATAAGACCGGGCGACGAAAAGAGAAGAGTCCGGCAGCGGCGGCAGGTTCGCGGCAATACGGCGTTGCGGCCTCGCGACGTCGGGCGAATTTGCAACTAGCGAGCTGCGGGAGGAATGTCGCCGTGGCCGTCGGTCGAAGGAGCCGGAGCCCCGTCGGAACCGATGAGCCCGTAGCGGAACGCCAACCGTGTGAGCTCGACCGTTTTGTGCACGTCGAGCTTCTTCATCAGCCGGGTCTTGTGATTGTCGACCGTGCTCGGTTGCAAGCCGAGCGTCGCGGCCGTTTGCTTCACCGTATATCCCAGCGAGAGATACGTCATGACTTCCCGCTCCCGCGGGGTAAGGCCGGTCAGCGGGCCTTCGTCGGCCGCGCTCTTCAAACGAATGCCTTCCGGCGTGATCGTCAGCCGTGAGGCGATCTCAGGCGTAAAAACGCGCTCACCCACCGCCGCTCGGCGAATCGCCGAAACAATTTCATCACCCGATTGGCGGGTCGTCAGATATCCCCGAGCATCGGTACGGAGCGTGAGCAGTACGCGGCCGTCGTTGGCGACGTCGTCGAGCAGCAAAATCTTCGCGCCGCGGGTATTTGCCCTGCAAGGCGGCGACATCTGATATGAGATTGCCGTCGAGATTGCAGCCAAGAAGTACGACGTCAGGCGAGGAGTCGCTGGGAGCCAAGTCCGGCGTCGTTATGGCGCCGGTAATGTTCAGGTTCGTTGTTGCACCCAACAGCAGTGCAAGCGAATCACGCAACAGCAGACGATCATGAACGACGAGCACTCGCACGACATCGCCGGAGCGAGCGATGCCGCGATCAAAGTCGTGCGATGCTGACGAATCGTTCATTTTGAGATCGCGTGACCCTTCTTCGATCCACGGCGGAAAAACGAAAACCAAGCGGGATACAGTGGTTTATCGTCCGTCGTCCGCACGTCAATGCGTGATACGCACAGCGCCAGCTTAATCCTAGCTCTTCCGGCTGATTTCGCGATCAGTTTCACCCTAGTTAAACATAGGCCTGCGCCGCGCCTGCCGGAGCAGGCTGCGGCAAAAAACGAGCCGATTCTCCGATGGAACTTTGCTCGGCCGACCTGTCGCACAGTTATAACCGTACGATAACGATGGTGCGTTTACACCCATCTCTGGCGACCGAAAATCGTGCGGAATTTGCCACGGTATTATTACCCCGCAGGACGGTACGCATCACGAAGCACGAATGGTCGACACAAGCACGCGGGCGGCGAAGGCTGCGGGTCGGCGCAGGGGGCGTCGCAAATAAACAGTCGACGGGTAGCGTCTTTTGGTCGTCGGAAAACCGCATCCTAACATCTTTCGTCGTGAGACCGCCCATGTTGTTCGCAAGATCGTTCGCCGGCACCTTGCTGAAAGCGACTGTTGCCGTGGCGGCGCTGTCATGGTCTACGGCGAACGCCCGCGCCGCTGATGCGCCGTCGAAAAAGCCAAACGTGCTTTTCATTGCCGTCGACGATCTCAACGACTGGATCGGTTGCCTAGGAGGTCATCCTCAGGCCCGCACGCCGAACATCGACGCGCTGGCCGCCCGCGGCGTGAATTTCGAACGAGCGTACTGCGCCTCGCCGGTTTGCAATCCCTCGCGCAGGCGCTGATGTCGGGGCTACGTAGCTCGACCAGCGGCGTTTACAACAACGACATCAATCGCCGCAACACGTCGTGCAACGACGTTGATCCGCTCAACACGCACTTCCACAAGAACGGCTACGAAGTGTTGGCCGCCGGTAAGATCTATCACGGCGACGGCGACCAATTTGGCGAGTGGGACGACTACGCCAAGCCGGGCAAAAAGGGCTCCGGCGATCAGCCGCCGGGTAAAGGCGAGAACGACGGCGTCGGCGGAATCCGCTTCGCGCCGACCGACGGTAAGGACGAAGAGACACACGACTATCACACGGTCGACTATTGCATCGAGCAGTTGAATAAGTCGCACGATAAACCGTTCTTCTTGGCCTGCGGACTCCACAAGCCGCACATGGCTTGGAATGTGCCGCGCAAGTACTACGACATGTTCCCGCTCGAGTCGATTGAGTTGCCGAAGACGCTTGAAGGGGATCTCTCGGACATTCCCCCCGCGGGCGTGCGCATGGCTCGGCCGACCGGCGACCACGCCGAAATGGTGAAGTCGGGGCGATGGAAGGAAGCCGTACGCGGATACTTGGCGGCCGGTGCGTTTTGCGACGCTATGGTCGGCCGCCTCATGGCGGCGTTTGACAAGTCCGCTTATCGTGACAACACGATCATCGTGTTTTGGGGCGACCACGGCTGGCACTTGGGCGAAAAAGAGCACTGGCGCAAGTTCGCGTTGTGGGAAGAAGCGACGCGTGCGCCGTTGTTCTTCGCCGTGCCGGGCCTTACGAAGCCGAAGAGCGTCAGCCCGCGCACGGTCGACTTCATGAGCATCTATCCCACGCTGTGCGAACTTTGCGGCTTGGAGATTCCCAAGCACGTGGAAGGAGTAAGCGTGAAGGCGCTGCTGGCCAATCCGCGAGCCGAATGGGATCGCCCCGCACTGACGACGCACGGACGGCAGAACCACGCCGTGCGATCTGAGAAATGGCGTTTCATTCGCTACGCCGACGGCGGCGAAGAACTCTACGACGAAGTAAACGACCCGATGGAATGGAAGAATCTCGCCGGCGATCCGAAATACGCGGAAGTGAAGTCGGATCTGGCCCGATGGTTCCCGTCGGTGAACGTCGAAGAACCTGAAAGCCGCAAAGGCAACGGAGACGGCGGCGCGAAGAAGGCCGCCAAACGGGCCAAGAAGCAAGGGGCCGCGAAGTAGCCGCAGCCAAATGGCTGCGGGGTTGGGTGCGGCGGATCGGCTTAACTTTCCAAGCCGGTGAGCATGCCGGTGGCGTCGCCAAAGAACGGTGCTTTGACGTCGGCTCGTTCCAGCATCGACATCCACAGGTTGTTCAGCGGCGTTTCGTCGGAGTAACGGATGTGTCGGCCGGTCTTTACCGTGCCGCCGCCTCGTCCGCACAACAGGATCGGCAGATTGTTGTGGCTGTGGCGGTTGCCGTCGGAGTTGCCGGAGCCGTAAGCCAAGAGCACGTTGTCGAGCAGCGTGCCGTCTCCTTCCTTCACGCTCTTGAGCTTGCCGAGCAAGTACGCGAGCTGGGCCGTGTAAAAGCGGTCGATCCGGCGAATCTTTTCCTTCTTTTCTTCGTCGTTGCCGTGGTGTGACAGTTGGTGATGCCCTTCGCTCACGCCGACTTGCTTGTGCGGGAAGTTCGAACCTTCGTTCGCCAGCACGAACGTGCATACCCGCGTGGCGTCGGTTTGGAACGCTAGCGCCATCAGGTCGCACATCAGCCGCGTGCGTTCTTCACGTTCGTTGTCGATGCCGGTAAGCACCGGGTAATCAGGGGCTTTGATCTCGGGGAGCGTCGCGGCGCGTTGAATCCGCAACTCCACGTCGCGAACGCTCGTGAAGTATTCGTCGAGTTTTTGCAGGTCGTGGCCGCCGAGTTTGCGTTGTAGGTCCTTGGCGTCTTCAAGCACCGTGTCGAGCACGCTGGTGCGTCGCTTACGAGCTTGTTCGCGTTCGGCGACGGGATCGGTCTTGAACAACCGCTCGAACACCAGCTCCGGTTTGGTTTCCTTTGGTACGGGAGTCGTCGCCGAGCGCCACGACATGGTGCTGGAGTAAACACAGCTATAGCCTGAGTCGCAATTGCCGGCCATGTTGCCCGGCTCGATACCGATTTCCAAGGAGGGCAAACGGGTACGATCGCCGATCGACGTCGCCGCGACTTGGTCGACCGAAATACCGCTGCGAATATCCGTGCCGTCGGTCTTGCGCGGTTCGCGCCGGTGAGAAACGCCGCCAAGGCCCGCGCATGGTCGCCGCCGCCGTCGCCGTGGCTGCGGGCTTTGTCGGCCGTGAGGCCGGTGAGCACGTTGAAGTCGTCGCGGAACGCGGCCAGCGGCTCTAAGCACTTCGTCAGCTTATAATCGGCGCCGTCTTCGGACGGCGTCCAATTTTCGATGTTCACCCCATTGGGTACGTAGAGAAACGCCAAACGATTTGGCGTGGTGCGAACGCCGGTCTTCGCGTCGATCGCCGCGGCCCACGATTGCGTCGGGCCCATCGCTTCGAGCCACGGCAAAGCAACAGCGGCCCCGAGTCCGCGAAGCAGCGTGCGGCGGGAAAGTCGAGCGGTCATGGCGAGTTCCTCCTGATGCGGTCCGACAACTTCGCGAGGGATGATTCGAGGCAGCTGCTTGGAACGCCTGGAGAGCATTCCCAACCAGATTGTTACTCTTCTTCGCCTGAAGCCAATTCTTCCGAGCCGCGACGCAGCCGGAAAGGTTCGCTACGGGCGATCTCGACGCAGAGCGTCGAAAACTTGTAGTCGTTCTCACGTAAACTATCGACGATGCGGGTCACGGCTCGATCGTCATAGTATTCCATTCCGCGGCCCAGGGCGAAAATCAGCAGCTTTTCGGCGAGGCAGCGGGCAAAATCGTCCTTTCGCTCGAGCAGAATCTTGCGCAATTCGGCAGGACCGGCAAACTTCTTGTCGCCGTCGAGCACGCCGGAGGGGTCGATGACGTCGTCGCCGTCTTTGGCACGAAACGCGCCGACTGCGTTGAAGTTCTCAAATGCGAAGCCGAGCTGATCCATCTTGGCGTGGCAATTCGCACAGGCCGGATCTGCCCGGTGCTGTTGCATTTGCTGACGGAGCGAACCGGTGAGCTTCCCCTTTTGCTGCTCAAGTTCGGGGACGTCCGGCGGAGGAGGAGGGGGCGGTTCGCCGAGCATTTGCTCCAACACCCACTTGCCGCGTTTAACCGGAGACGTGCGGGTGGGATTGCTCGTCACCGTAAGAATGCCGGCCTGAGTAAGGAGGCCGCCGCGAAGCCCGTCGGTGAGTGTGACGCGATCAAACACTGCGTCGCCGCGGAACGATTTGCCGCCGGGAATCTTCTTGCGGCCGGAGCCGTTGCCCATCGTGTCGTACACGCCGTAGAGTCTGGCGAGCGACGAGTTCATATAGGTGTAGTTCGAGTCCAGCATGTCGAGAATGCTGTGATCCTCGCGCATGATCTCGCCGAGGAAGAGCTTGGTTTCGGTAAGCATGGCTTGCCGGAGCGGCTCTTTGAACTCAGGAAACATCGTCGGATCTGGGGCGTGCGACGTCAGTCGGCCGAGTTGCAGCCATTGCATGGCGAACTGGTCGATTAGGGCCGATGCCTTCGGATCTTTGAGCATGCGGCGAACTTGTGCGTCGAGATTCTTCGACATTTCGCCTTTCCAGGCGAGTGCGAACAACTCGTCGTCGGGCATGCTGCTCCAAAGGAAGTAGCTGAGCCTCGAGGCAAGTTGGTAATCGTCGAGCGGGCGTGATTCGGACGCCGTGGGACGATCGTCAAGCTCGGCGCGAAACACAAACTTCGGGTTGGCCAACACGGCTTGAATCGCAAGCTGCAAGCCTTGTTCGCGGGAGCCGCCGTCGGCCTGTACGGCGTCGACTAACTTCACGAGCCGAGCGACTTCGTCAGTCGTCGCCGGCCGGCGATAGGCCCGCGAGGCGAAGCGGTTCAGAATTTCGCGATTCTGCTCGGCGACCGGTTTCGCGAGGTCGCACTCCATGAACTTCCGCATGACGAACGGTCGGGCGTCTCGCGGCCCACTCACGCCGATGGTGCGAACGCCGATCGTCGACGACGGTTCGTCTTTTCCCGGCTTCAAAAGCGCGACGCCGATTCGTCGCACGCCCTTCAGGGCGGGCATCGGCACGACGATCCGTTCAGCTTTCTTCGGTTCGCGCACCTTCACTTCGACGATCTTGATGATTTGCACCGGCACGACTTGTCGCAGACTGCGACCAGTCAGTTGCTCCAGTTCCTTGTCGCTCGCTTGATCGGCAAGCTGCTCGCCCGAAACGATCAACGCCAAACGCACCGGCTTGCCGTCTTTGCGGTCGCCGTAACAGTTGACTTGGAAATCGAATTCCTCGTTCGGGTTGAGAGCGTTGTCGAACCAAATCGGCCCGCTCTCGCGATCTTTGTCGTCGGTCGTCGTCAGAACGCGAAATCCGTTCTTGTCGGCGGCGTTGGGCCGATAGGGGCGAAAATTCTTGGCGTCGAGCTGTCGCACGGTGGCTTTCGGCAACTCGGCAAGCACGACTTTCCGTGAGATCATCTCGGCCGCCGCGAGATAGCGTTCCATCAACACCGGCGACATCGTCAGCACGTCGCCGATGTTGTCGAAGCCGTGGCCGACGTCGTCCGAGGGAAAGTTTTCCGAAGCGTTGAAGTCGGTGCCGTAGAAGAGGTCGCGGATCGTGTTGTCGTACTCGGTCTTGTTCAGCCGACGCATCGTCACGCGGCCAGGATCGGTTTTGGCCGTGCGGTCGTAGTTCGCAAAAATCTGACGCACGGCTTGAAGAAACGCATCGCGTTCTGCGGCGGTAGGTTGCGGCTTCTCCTCCGGCGGCATCAACTCGGCTTCGACTATGTCGGCCAAGTTTTCCCAAACTTTGCGGCCTTTGAGAATTTGGGCGTGCGAGCGAATGCCGCCCAGCGTGAGACCGGCCTTGGGCTGATCGTCGCCATGGCACGAGACGCAGTGCTTCGCCAAGAAGGCGGGGATCGGCTCGAGAGACGGAGCATTAGCCTGCGCGGATGTGCAGACCGTTAAGACAACGAGGCCGAACGAAACGGCCAAGGTCGCATTCGCGCGACGAAATGAGGAACGGCCGGGCGGAGCCGGCGAAAAGCAAAGCATGGTGTACGCGAGGCGGGCGACGGAGGTGGGAACCGTCGGGAAGTCGAGGCGGGTCGTGACACCTAAATCTTAACCACGGCCCGACCTTACGGCAATGCGAGCGGCCGCGTGCAAGGCGTGCGGAAAGTCACTTGCCTGGGTGCGAAACCGGCACAATCCGGCCGGTTTTGCTACGATTTGCTCGCCGTCGATATCCAGTTGTGACTGAAGCCGCCGAATTTCGCGCCCAACACATGCCCGACCTGCTGACGGTGAGTTCGATCTTCGTTCGCATCGTTGCGAATCCGGTATCGAACGTGTTCCAGAAGTTGGCCGTGCAGGGGGGAGCGTCGGCGCTGTTTGTCATCGCGGCAACACATGCCTTGCTCGCGATTGCCGTGTTGCCGTTGCTGGTCGTCTTGACGATTCCGCGGTCGGCCGCATTTTGGGGCAACATGTTGCTGTGCGCCGTGCTGGCCGCCGCGTCGAACGCACTGCTTGTGCAGGCCGTGAAGTTGGCCGACCTTTCCGTGCTGGGGCCGATCAACGCTTACAAGGCCGTCGTGAGTTTGCTGCCCGCGGTAGTGCTGCTCGGCGAGATTCCGACCCCGGCGATGCTGGCCGGCATCGTGCTAATCGTGGCCGGAAGCTACTTCCTCAGCGATCCGCAAAGTGACGTGTTGCCCGAAACAGCACCGCCACGCAGGCCGCGGCTTTCGCGGCGTACAACTTCGCGTTGCGGCGCTTGTGCTCTCGGCGTCGGAAGCCGTGTTCCTTAAACGCGAGCTGGCGCATGCTTCGCCGACAACGGCATTTGCATGGTGGGCCTTGCTCGGATTGCCGGCCGCTATTGCGATCAGTCTGTTGCCGAAGCTGCACGTCGGATGGTTCGCAGAGACGGAAAGAGCCAAGTATTCGCCGCGGCTGTACATCGCCTTGGCAGCGACCACGGGGCTGATGCAATACTGCACGCTCGTCGCTTTCTCGCAGGTTCAGGTCGCCGCGGCGCTGGCCCTGTTTCAAACCTCGGCGGTCGTCAGCGTGCTCTTAGGGCACCACGTGTTCCGCGAACCGCACTTGGCCCGCCGTCTTGCAGGCACGCTCGTCATGGTGGCCGGCGCCGTGCTGATCGTGCTGGCTCGCCAGAGAAGCCCGTAGATACCGGCGCAATAAAAAAGCCGGGGCGAAACTTCTTGGTTTCGCCCCGGCCTTCGATTCAAGCGATGTGAGAAAACACACCGGCAGCGTCGAAACTATTCCACCGGCAGCTTGCCGGCGCTCAGCTTCTCGCCCCATTCCTTGTGCTCTTCGGCCACCTTCTTCAGAGCGGCCTTGATCTTCTCGGCGTCCTTTTCGCTCTTCGCGCCGATCGCCGCGCCCACGGCCTTGCCGTAGTCGTTACGAACCTTCTTCTCTTGGCCGTTGACGTGGCAGATGTTGCACTTGGCCGTCGCGGCCGCCGTCACGTTCGGGTAGGTCTCGGTGAATACCTTCGTAAAATTCGGACGGGCGTCAGCCGAGCCGACCGCCAGGCACAGCGTCAGAGCGCCGCACACCAGCGTCAGGACAAACTTCTTCATGCGCAAGTCTCCCAATTGTTTGGTCTCAAGGATGCGACCGACATGCGACCCCTCGGCGCGTTGGTCAACGATCGATCGGAATTCCGCACTCCACGGAACGCGCGACCCATCTTTGGCTAGTAGAATCGGCACAAAATGCAAAGTCAAGTTAGCGGATTCGGGCAATTCGGGATGATATATAAACCGCAATTTGCGCCACGTTCAATCCACTCGACGAGTCTAGCTCACGTTCAGGCCTGTGACGAAGTCGGCTAGGTCTCGTGCCTTGGCGTCGATCTGCATTTGCAATTCCAGCGAATCGGCGCGGAGCTTTTCGATCGCGTCTTCCTGTTCGCCGAACTTTTTCACGTATCGTTGATGCAGTTCCGAATTCGGATCGCGGAGCGAACTCATGTTCTGTCGAATTCGCGATTGCTCCTCGCCGATGACCCGAATTTGCTGCTCAAGTTGAGCGTGCTTCGTGCGAAGTTGCTGAATTTCGGCGTTGCGGGCTCTCACGTCTTCGATCGCCTTGCGAACCGCGTCGCTAATCGTCTTCGACCGCAAATATACGACGAGCGAACCGTCGTCGATGTTTGTGAGCCCAAGTGACATGTAATTCAGTTGCTCTTCGGCCACCTTCCATTCCACCGGCTTGCCGACCGGCGCGGCCACGGCAAAGCGATAGCGATCTCGAGTTTTTTCGGTTGGCTTTTCCGGCGTGATCAGCTTCCAACTCGGATCCAGCGGATGCTCGATCAACACCTTGGCCTCCTTGCGACCGGAGTTCTTCACGGTAAACACGGTTTCGCGTTCTGTCTTGTTCGTCACTTGCAGCACGCCGCGGGCAATCTTCAGACTTACGATCTCGTTTGGCTTTCCTTTGGTCGTCGGCACGACTTCCGTATCCAAGTCGACGGCGTAGCTGATCAATCGCTCGGTGCCCGGCGGCAAATCTTCGATCTGTGTATCACCAGCATAGGAGCCGCCGTCGAACACGGTGATCGGGCCTTGCATCAGGTGCAGCTTCGTCGAATTGGTGAGCCGCAACCCGTTGAGCGGATGTTTGGCGTGCACGGCCGCATTGTAGATCGAAACCTTTTCACCTTGGACCTTCTCAGCGACGATCGGCAACATGGCCGACTGCTGCCGGGGCAACTTTACCGGTGCGTCAATCTCGTACTGAAACAGCTCTCCTAAGTTCGAAGCTTCGGCGGCCGACGTGATGCCGCCGTCGAGGTCGGCCGAAACGCGCCGTCCGCCGACAAGCCGGAGGCCCGCAAACGTCGCTCCGAATCGCGGGCGGCGTTGTAGGAGTTTGCACCCGCCATTGCCGGACCCGGCGCGGCTGCAGCTTTCGGCATTGCATTACGGGCCAGCGTCGCCGATTGCTTCTCTTGCAGGCGCTTCCCGGCTTCGGCAAATTCGCGATCGGCCCCGGCCATGTCTTGTCCGTACTTCTGCGGCCGCAAAGAAGCGAATAATTCCGGTTCGACGGTCGGTCGCGGCACGTAGAGCGGATCGTACAAATTCATCACGAAGGAAATTGGCCGACCGCTGACGAGCGTCAATTGTACGTCGTTCCATTCCTCTTCGGTCGTGTTTTCAACGATAGCCCAACCTTGCAGCAGCGGCTCTTTGTCGTCGCTCATCACCAATCGATAGCTCGTCTTCCACACGGGCGACTCTTGGATGTAGCTCACGCGCACCGGCCGCTTCCCTTCGCCCGTAAATCGCAGGCTCACGTTCTTCTTGTCGTTCGATCGGTCGCTGGCCAGCAAGAGCAAGGCCTGCTGAAGCTCAGCGTCGAGGTCTTCATTCAACAAGCGAATGGTCTGAAGCGACGCCAGCGACACGCTCGTCAGCCCGTCGTCCGTCACGAGGTTAAGGAATTCCTCTTCGACGATTTTGTCGTCGGCCGTCGGGCGTTTCCGCTTTTCGACCCCTAATATGCGCCCTTTCAAAGACTTGGCCGCCGTGACGGCAACTGCTTCACCACGAACTTGATTCAGCAAGTCGGCAATCGTCGGATCTTCCGTCAGATCGATGGCAAACGTTTTGAGCGTTTTCGTGATCGGATCTTTCGATCCGTACGTGACCATCGACGCTTGTCCGCCGCCGAGATCTTGCGGCACCAGGCTCTTCAGCAAATCGTTGACGTCGTCGACATTGAACTTCAAGTCGACCGTCGCATCGCCGCTAATTTCTCCGCCATGCTCAAAGAATCCGACGCCCGAGTTGAACAGAACGATCCGTCGCAGAGGGAGCGGCGTCGGCTTGTTGTCGTCGGCAGCTTGCAACGGAAGTTCCAACGGCAGGCCGCAAACCACGGCGACGATCAGCAGGCGGAGCAAAAGCGGGCGAGGCATAGGTCGTCTCCGAACGGAGGTTTTGAAAGTGCGCTGCGTGAGCCAGTTTAGTTGTCCGACGCGGAGGAAGCACGAAAAGTTCCCCAGACGCCCGACCGGTTCCCACGATCGCGGCGAATTGCTACCTTGGTCGATTCACCCTCGTTTTGCGTCTCGCAGCCGGAGTTTTTCCGATGGTTCGCACTCCCAGCACGATGTTGCCGCTTGGTACCACTGCCCCCGCCTTCAGCCTGTCGAACATCGACGGCAAGACCACGACCTTGGGCGATTTCCGCGGCAAGAAGGCCCTGCTGGTGATGTTCATCTGCAATCATTGCCCGTTCGTGAAGCACGTAGCCGACGAACTGGCCCGGCTCGGCCGCGACTATCAGGCACGCGGCGCCGCCGTCGTGGCGATCAGCTCCAACGATGTGGCGAACCACCCTGACGATTCGCCGGAAAAGATGAAGGATGAAGCGGCGGCGCGGGGCTACACGTTCCCGTATCTTTACGACGCTGATCAATCCATCGCTCAAGCCTATCAAGCGGCCTGCACGCCCGATTTTTTTCTCTTCGACGCCGATCAGAAATTAGTCTACCGTGGCCAACTCGACGGCAGCCGTCCGGGCAACGACGTGCCGGTCGACGGCATCGACCTGCGCGGCCCTCGACGCCGTGCTGACCGGGCAAAAGCCGACGGCCGAACAGCGCGCAGCCTCGGCTGCAACATCAAATGGAAGCCCGGCAACGAGCCGGATTACTTCAAGAGCTAAGGCCCGAGGAAGGTCCGGCATCGACAGCGAGCCGAGAGCGTCAGTGACCGGAGTCTTGTAACGCCGCGACGATTCTGATTGCCTTTAGTCGTCAAACACCTGTAATTGCGGTAGCCGATCGCGCAAACGCTCGACCGCTTCGTCGGTGACGCCGGTGGCTTCGAGCGTGAGTTCGCGCAACCGAGGGAGCTGAGTGAATTCGAGGAGCTGCGCGTTGTCGAGAGGCACGTGCAGCAAGGCAAGTTCTTCAAGCGACGTTAAGCGGGCGATCGCCGCAACGGCCGCCGACTCGACAACGTCGCCGTGGATCACGAGGCGACGCAACTTCGCGAAGCCGGCGAGTTGTGCTAGTTGTTCGGCCGTAAGCTGCGCTGCAGTTCATCGCGATGAATTTCGACCCAGACGCGCCCGTCGGTGCGCGTGCCGAGATTTTCGTCGATCAGCACTTCGTCGATAGCCTGCGGCAACCATGTTTCGCTTGTCGAGCGAGCCGTATGAATGCCGAACCGACGGAGTTCCAAGGCCAGCGTTTGCTCACGGTGTCGTGTTCGCCAGACGTTGCCGATCGCGGCAAATCCCACAGCCGCAACGACCCCAAAAATCAGCAGCGTTCGAAGCCGAAATTGCAGGAACCGTCTCATGGCCGGCGTTGATTGCGAAGGTCGAGTTAATAGCCGGCTCTAGGCGCTTCCGCCTACTAAATCTGGTAGATCGCCAGCTGCGATTCTACCGCATCTGTACAAATGCTATTGATTCTGTACGGACGTATATTATAGTTCTGGGTAGCAGACGGCCGAAAACTCTGCTGAGAGCGGCTTTTGCCGCGAATGATAGGGCTTATCGCCCGCCGTGGCTCTCACACACGAAGCCTTCCTAAGAAGCGGACGCACAAGGACGTAACAATGGCCAATCTCGATAGCTTAACGAGCCGGCAAAAAGAAGTGTACGAGTTCATCCGCGAGAAGATTCGGGCCCGCGGCTATGGCCCGACGGTTCGCGAGATCGGCACGCACTTCAAAATCAGCTCGCCGAACGGCGTGATGTGCCATTTGAAGGCCTTGGAAAAGAAGGGATTGATCAATCGCGAACCCAATATGTCGCGAGCCATCATGCTGGCAACGGAAACTTTCGATTCGCAGCGTCCCGGCTTGCCGCTTGCCGGCCGAATTGCGGCGGGCATGCTGCACGAAGCCGTGGCTCAAGACGAGCGGATCGACTTCGGCGAACTCTTCGACAACGACGATATGTTCGTGCTTGAAGTCACCGGCGATTCGATGATTGAAGATCACATCAGCGACGGCGATTACGTCGTCATTCGAAAGCAAGATACAGCTTCGAAGGGACAGATTGTCGTCGCCCTTACGGATGAAAACGAAGCGACGTTGAAACGCTGGTACCCTGAGGCCGATCGCATTCGGCTCGAACCGGCAAATTCGACAATGAAGCCGATCTATGTGAAGAACGCCCGCGTGCTCGGAATCTGTGTCGGCGTCGTTCGAAAGATGGGCTAGGCATCGTCGTTCGACGTATTTGCCTAGGACCCGCGTCGCACATTGTTAGGCCGGGATTTGAGGAAGTCGAAGCGTATCCCCGCAAATTTTTCCTTTGCTGGTTCGATTCGGCTAGCTGCGTTTAGCCGGCCTGTTCCAAGCCGCCGGCCTGATTCAGCTTGTTGTAAAGCGTTTTGAGACTGATGCCGAGTTCTTCCGCCGCTTTGGGTTTATTCCCCTTGTGCCGCTCGAGCGCTTTGTGAATCGCTTGCATTTCGATTTCACGCAGCGTTGAAGCCGCCAATTTGAAATGCGGGCCTTTGATCGCCGCCGAACTTGTGCTGGGGACGGGCGAATTGACGCCGGTGCTCGCGCTTGTTGCTGCCGGCTTTTTGAAACCGGCTCGGCAGATGCTCCAGGCCGATTGGGCCCGTCTCGCATAAAATGGCCGCGTGTTCGACGACGTTCGCTAACTCGCGCACGTTTCCCGGCCAGGCATATTGCTCCAGCACTGCGCATTGCTTCGGGCAGCACGAGCGTATCGTCCGGCTTTGAGGTCGGCCGCATCCGCGCGAGCAAATACTTGACCAACGCCGGCACGTCGCTATTTCGTTCTCGCAGCGAGGGTAGCAATACTTCAAACGTGTTGATGCGGAAGAGCAAGTCCTGGCGGAAGTCGCCGTCGGCCACCATTTGCTCTAGGTTGCGGTGCGTCGCGCAAAGCACGCGCACGTCCACGACGAACGAGCCGTTGTCGCCGACCTTGCGGATTTCGCCGCACTCCAACACTCGCAGCAGCTTGGCCTGCATTGATTTGGGCAGTTCCCCGATTTCATCGAGGAACAGCGTGCCGCCGTCGGCCACTTCGAACAACCCTTGGCGATGTTCGTCGGCCCCGGTGAACGCCCCTTTACGATGTCCGAAAAGCTCGCTTTCGATGAGGTTCTCCGGCAGCGCACCGCAGTTGACTGCAACAAACGGCTTTTCCGCCCGCAGGCTCTGTTCGTGAATGCTGCGGGCAACGAGTTCTTTGCCGGTGCCGGTTTCGCCGAGGATCAGCACGGTCGATTCGGTCGGCGCCACGCGCTTCACCATCGATCGGATACGGTGCATCGGCACGGAATCGCCGATGAGCTGTGTCTTCCCTTCGGCCCGTTCGAGCCGCATCTTCAACGCTCGGTATTTATTGAGCCATTCGCGCCGCTCGGCCACACGTTGCAACATCGCGCCGAGGTCGGTCATCTTGAACGGCTTCGTCATGTAGTCGAAGGCGCCGAGCTTCACGGCCGAAATCGCCGAGTCCATCGTCGATTTCCCGGTGAGCACGACTGCTTCGACGGCCGGATCAAGTTCTTTTGCGCGAGCAATCACTTGAATGCCTGACATGCCCGGCATGTCGAGGTCGACGATCAAGCAGTCGTAGCTGTTGCGTTCCAGCGCGGCGACGGCCGTCAAGCCGTCTGGGCATACCGTCACCTCATGGCCCAGTCGCGGCAGTTCCAAGCTCATGAGTTGCTGCAAATGCGCCTCGTCGTCTGCGTAGAGCAGCTTTAGCTTCTTAAGCGGCTTTGGATTGATGGCCGTTCTCCTTCATGACGGGGGATACAGGAAGCCGCAGACGGAATTGCGAGCCGCGGCCGGGGCCGTCGCTATGGGCGGACAGCCGGCCGTGATGATCGGCGACAATGCGGTAACTAATGGAAAGTCCTAGGCCGGTGCCGTTGCCGCCGCGACGGCGTGTAAAGAACGGCTCAAACAAGTGTGTGAGCACTTCGTGCGACATCCCGCAGCCGTCGTCGCTCACAATCACCTCGGTCTCGCCAGGGCGTGTGGCGAATTCAATTTTCACACGCCCGCCGTCGTCGAGGCTGTCGAGCGCATTGGTCACAAGATTGAGCACCACTTGCTTGATCTCGCGACCGTTGCAGACGGCGTAAATTGGATTGCCTTGAACGATCTCAAGATTCTTGCCTTGATATTTGCCGACGTGCCGCACCATGTCGACGACGTCTTGCACCAACCCGCGAACGTCGGTCGTCGAACGCTGCGAATCCCCGGTACGAGAGAAATCGAGAAGCTTTTCGGTGATCTCCTTGCAGCGAAAAGCTTCCTTTTCAATCATCCCGAGGTACGTCGCAATCACCTGATGATCGGGATCCTCAGAATTGAGCAGCGGCTGCACGCGACCTTGCAGGCTTTCCGCGCAAACGGCGATCGACGCCAGCGGGTTGTTGATTTCGTGCGCCACGCCGGCCGCTAAAAAGCCGACGCTTGCCAACTGTTCGCCTCGCACGACCTGCTGCGTCCGTTCGGCGACTTGCTTATCGAGTTCCGTATTGATCTCGCGAAACGCCGTAGTCATCGAGTTCATGTTGTGGCGCAAGTTCCGACATCTCGTCGTGCGTTTGCATGCGAATTTGGTACTCGAACTCTCCCGCCGCCATCCGTCGCGATCCTTTAATCAGCTTGCGCAACGGGCGGAATACCCAGCGATAGAACAACGCCAGCAGCCCGACGACACCGGCAATCGTGGTTGCGCTGGTAATCCAGCCGATGAAGATCAGCGTGCGATATTGATCGCGGGCTTCCTCCATCGCCTCTTCAATATTGACGTGAAGAAACGTCGGCAGACGCGAGGCCAGCGTTTGCAGCCGATTTAGCTCCGCAGTGAGCCGCTCCGAATGATCGCGGTTCACATGCCAACGCTTGGCTTCGGCGAGGCGCTGGATTTCGGCGATCGTAGCCGTGATGGCGAGCGTCGTTTCTTGTTCTTGCCGACTGTCGGAGATCGGCAGGCCGTAATCGAATGATTCGTTGTCGGAGAGGCGAGTTTCGTACCGTTCGAAGACTTTGCGAACTTCGGCAAGCTTGATTCGCAAGTCATCGAGCAATTGCTCGGCCCGCTTGCCGGCGGTGAGCCAATCGCCGGTCAGCCCTTCGGCGTCGATCGTGCCGATGCGTCGGGCATACCACAGCACGCGGAGTTCGCCGGCGACTCGACCAAAATCGTTGGCCAAAGTCAGTTCGGGCACTCGCTTATAAAGGCTGCGCACCATGCAGCGGTAGGCATACAGTCCGTGAATGCGCGCTCCAGGCAAGCCCGAAAACGACGACAAACAGCAGCGCCAGCACGCAGAGCAGCTTTTTGCGAATTGACCACTTCGGCAGCAACGGCGACCTCCTTGTTGCGGCGTCTTTTCCAAACAAACGCGGGGCGGGAGTGTACCAACATGCGGTGCGCGGCGGCAAGACGGGCTGGGCGGCGTAATTAGGCCGGAAATCGCGGTCCGTGATGAGTGTTGTCGCGGCTGCCCGGCTGTGCTAACGTCCGCAGCGATGGGGGCGTGACGGTCGGCGCGACGCAGATCCGCAGCACGGATGCCGGCATTGATCGACTCAAGAGATTCGCAAGCCGACTCGCGCACCGTTTCCGAAGCCGCCGCCGGCATTTGGCGACGACGTACTTGGTTGCTGTTGCTCGTTCCGTCACTGTGCGTCGCGGCATCGCTGGGCTTCTACCGCTACCACCTCAAGCGGTTTCAGGCCGTCGCCCCCGGCGTGTTCTATCGTGTCGGGCAGCCGACGGAGATCGGCTTTCACGTTCTCGAAAAGCTCTACGGAGCTCGTACCGTCGTCAGTTTGCAGCTGTTCGACTTTCGCTTAAAGGCCGGTCTGCTCGATCTGGTGCATTCGGACGGCCGTAAAGAAGCTGAGTTTGTCGAATCTCTCGGCATGCGTCACGTGCAATGGACGATGGGCGACGAGCAGTGCTGGCCGTGGCCCGAGCCGTGGCAACTAGAGGCGTTCTATGAGTTGTTCGACAACCCGGCGAATCATCCGGTCGTCGTGCATTGCATGGGCGGCCGACATCGCACCGGTACAATTTCCGCGCTGTATCGCATGGAGTACGACCGCTGTTCGCCGGCCGAAGCGTTGCGCGAAATGTACACGTTCTCATTCGGCGGCGCGATCCCGATTCAAGAGCACAATTTGTTGACTTACACGTCACGCCCCGAGCCCGACGCAGTGCAGTGGAAGAGCCTGCGCGAATCGCTCGTGACGACCGGCAAAGACACCGCCGATGTCGATTTCCGAACGCTCGTACGGCGATTGCGCGCGACGCGAACTGACGCATCCGTTCAAGCCGCACTCGTTTCTTACATTGAGCGACGAGAGCCGTTTGCGCTCCCGCTGGCGGCACGTCTGATCGACGCCCCCGATGGTCATCTCTCCGGAGTTGCGACGAACGCCGCGATTGCCGAGCTCAAGCAGCAATCCGCCGCGGTCGCTTGCGATTCGGCGGCGGTCTCGGCGGCCGCAACGCTGGTCGCCGATTTCGGCTCTCCCGCCGAGCAGGAGTTTCTCGCAGGGCAGATTCGCGCCGAGGTGGGCGCTTTGCGCGAGCCGTCTCCTTATTACGAAGCTCTGGTTCGCGGATTGATGAGCCGTTTTACACGGAATCGACCGGCATTCTTGCAACCGCTTGTCGATGACGTTCGTTTACGGCCTGGAGTTAGTGCGTCACGATACCGCTACTGCGAATCGCTGCTCTATTTCATCACGTCGACGACCGATGAAATTCCGTGCATGATGTGGACGCGGGAGATGGTGTGTCGCACAAGGCCAAGACGCCGTTCGGCGATGGTATGCGGAGCATCCGGTTGAGGCACAGCTTGCGCGGCGGATAGGCCCGACCAAGAGCCTCGCACCTCTCAACGGTGACGGCCCGCTCGAAGAGGATCTATCCCGCATGCGTCGTTGAACGGGAAGTCTCGCCCGCCGATCAAATCGGCTATTCGTCGAGAACGTCGGCCGGCGACGGAGGCGGTCCGCGACGATTGCGTAAATTGGCCATCGCGGCATTTAGTGCGAAGCAATAACTGCGGACTGCGGCTGGAAAGTTGCCGGATGCCTTGGACGCGACAGCCGCGGCGCATTGCTTTTCGAACTGCGTCCAATCGATCGAGAACTTTTGAGAGTTCGCCGATTCCCGCAATTGGGACGCGACGCCGGCCAACTTGTCGACGAAGGTTGCATCAACCTGGGCGACGGTCGCTGTATGCGGGCCCGTTCCCAGCGGCCGGCTTCGCCAAGTTCGCAATGAGTTACCGGTCATCAGCTTCGCCATCGCGAAGAGTCCGAGCAGGATCGCCACGCCGGCAGCGCACAATCCCCACAAGGTCTTTCCGGTAAGAACCAAGATCGCGCCGAGCAATGCGGCCGTTCCCATCGTCGCCCAGATGATCGGATGCACGACTTCGGCCGCCGAAGCTGCCGGCAACTTCGGCGGCGAGGCGTTATTCACCGGCGCCAAATCGCCGACCTTCGCGATGATGACCGTGATGTTGTCGGGGCCGCCTCGTAGATTTGCCAAGTCGACAAACGTTTGCACCGCTTCGCTTGGCGAGAGGCAGCTCAAGAGGCAAGCCATTTCGTCATCTTCAACTTGGCCGCTCAAGCCGTCGCTGCAGAGTAGGAACGTATCGCCGGCCGCCAGAGGAAACGGTCCCTCTAGATCGATTTTCACACTCGGATCATGTCCGAGTGATCGCGTGATGTAGTTCTTCGGCACGAATCCGGGAACTTCGGCGCCGGTTTGCTTCGCAGCGGCGCGCATTTCCCAAACGACGCTATGGTCAAACGTCAATTGTTCGAGCCGATTGCCGCGCAGGCGGTAAACGCGACTATCGCCGACATGCCCGCACAGTGCGCCTTGCGGCAAGAGCACGAGTACGCTCGTAGTCGTGCCCATCCCTTTGAAATCGGCGTTCTGTTCGGCTCGCTGATAGATTCGCCGGTTACCTTCTTCCAGCGCAATCTGCAACGCAGCCGGAGGCGAACCGGTGGGGAGTTTGAAATACTCCAGCGGAACCGTATCGCACGAAATCTTGCTGGCCAGCTCGCCGGCCGCATGCCGACCCATCCCGTCGGCCACCATAAAGAGATGACCGCGGCGAAAGAAATCCAACTCGGTTCCTGCAAGCATGCAGGCTTTCGAGTCTTGATTGTTCGCACGGCGCAAGCCGACATCGCTCAGTTCGGCGTAGTCGACAAAAGCTTGCCAATAGCCCGCGGCGTTGTGCATGGGGTCGTATCGAGGAAGTTTCAGCGCCGGCGATGCTTGCGCGAAGGGCACGTCCCCGGCCCGCGAAATGCCGCTGCGGCAAGCTGAGTATAATCGGCAGGCCGGTGCTTTCCCAGCGTCATCGCCGTCGACGAACGCCCTGATTTCGCGAGGCGAATCCCAGGTAAGACCGGCCTGGAACCGCCGGCGTCGGCCCTCTATACTCCCGCCGCATTTTCGCCCGCTGGCACGTCTCGCCCGCTTCACTTCCGCAGACCGCACAGCTTCGCTTAACGGCAAGGATTGCCGCATGTCGCGTTGTTTTCTACGACCCTTGATCCACGTCCTGCCGTCGGCGGCGTTCACGCTCGCCGTCGCCTTGGCCGTCACCTCCGGTTGCGTGCAACGTCGCATGACCGTGCGTACGAACGTGCCGGGCGCTCAAGTGTACGTCGACAACTATGAAATCGGTCGTACGCCGGTGTCGACCGACTTCGTCTACTACGGCGACCGCACGATCAAGCTTGTGAAAGACGGCTACGAGACGCAAACAGTCGTTCAGCCGGTGAATGCGCCATGGTACCAACTTCCCGGCATCGACTTCATTACGGAGAACCTATGGCCGTATGAAATTCGCGACGAGCGCAATTTCAACTATCAAATGCAGCCGCAGTATGTTGTGCCGACTGATACGTTGCTCTCGCGCGAAGACTTGCGCCGCAACAATACCAATGCCATGCAACTTGCCGCTCCGCCCGCGACCGCTCCGGCAATCTCTGCGCCGGGCATGATCGCTCCCCCGAGCTTTCTCTCGCCGGCGCCTTCGCAACCGGCGGCAAGCCCTTATGCAACACCGCAGCCGAGTCTGCCGGGATATCCCGGCAGCCCAGTCCGTTTGCTCCGCCGGCAACGGGAAGCTAGGGCACTCAATGCCCCTGCGAGCTTGCTATTCGGTGATCAATTCGGGGTGGTCGATCCATATGCCGCCGCTCGACGAGTGATACAGCCAGCCTGCGTCTTCCGCGCCGCTGGCCGCCGTCGGCGGATTCGAGCCTGCAGGTCTGACGACGCCACTTCCCGTCAGTGAGTTTTCCGGCACTGCGTTCATGTACGGGCCGAAGGGAAACCCAGTCGTCGTGCCGACTGCGCCTTGCAAATTGGTTTGCTTCGCCAAGTCGTCGAGCGAAGCCGGTTTGCGGCCGTCATGCTCGTTGGAGAAGAGCTGGATTTGCTCGCGGACCATGCGCAGATTGTATTTCGTCGTATTCGTTCGTGCGTCCAGCGTGCTGTCTTGAAACTGCGGCAAGACGATGCCCGCCAACGTCGCCAAGATGACGACGACGATTAACACCTCGATCAGCGTGAAGCCGTAGGCGCACGAGACGTCATGACGTAAAACTCCCTACTAAGACGTACCGCAAAAAAATAGGGAGTCAATTCGCGCGACTTTCGCACATGTTCACCGTCGGAACAACCGCTACAACCGTCGAGCGATATGACGTTCGACGGCCTATTGCGATGGTTTGGCACGCTCCCTTGCCGCAGATACGGCGTCCTGTTTGAGCAAATACGCCGCAAGATCGAAGTAATCGGCCTCCGGCAGCAGGTCGGCAAAGTTGGCCGGCATCGGCGACATCGTGAGGGCTTCTTGCTCCTCGATGTCGATATTCCGCAGCGGTTGCTCGCGTCCTTGAGCGTCGGCGACGACGACCACGTCCCCTTCGCGACGCACGACGAGGCCAGACAGAATTCGTCCGTCGACGAGCGTGAACTGAGTTGCACGAAACGCTTGATCGACGGCCCGATTCGGGTCGAGCACGTCTTCGGATATCCGCTCCAGTCCTCGTCGGCCGATGCCTTCCAACTCCGGGCCGATTTTGTTGCCTCGGCCTTGCAGACGGTGGCACGCCGCGCAGTTCTTCATGAAGATCGTTTCGCCGCGCCTCGCATCCGGCGACGCTTTGGCAAATGCAGTGATGCGCGCCGAGATAACGCCGTTGATGCGCTCGTCGGCCGGCGGCAAGTTCTTCGTCAAGGAAGCGATCCGAGATTCGAAATCTTTTGGCTTCGAACTTTTGAGCCGCAGGATCACCGGAATCTCTTGCAGCAGCCGCGGTGAAATCTTTCCGGCAGTCATCGCCTTGAGCAGTGCGTCGCCGCCGTCGGCCGATTGCGCGAGACCTTGAGCGATCTCGCGCAGCAGACGATCCGACGACGCGCCGGCCTGCTTGAGCAACAATTCACGCGAGTCGGTCCGATTCAAGACGGCCAAAAGTTGCACGGCTCGCACCTGCACGTTGACCGGCTGATGTGAGTCGTCGAGCAATTGAGCAAACAAAGTCACGGTTTGTTCCGGATCGCATGCCGCCGCGGCTTCGAGCGCCGGTATATGTAAAGCGGCAACCGAGGATTTCGGCGGAGCGTGTCGGACAACGGCATCGTAAAGTTCGTTGCGGCGGAGTTCGCGAGCCAACTCCAAACCGCGTTTGATCTGCGATTCCTTGTCGTCGCCAAGAAACTTCCTGGCTACAGCAACGAGCGCGGCCGTCGCTTCCGCTGGAACTTCACGACCGGCAGCATTCAGGCCTGTCGTCAGGCTGCGATAAAATGTGAGTCGGCGATCGTCCTCATCAATCGCAGTTCCCGAGGCATAAAGGTCTGGTAGCCTAGACGTGGCGGCTCGACGCGCAACAAACTCCACGTACGCTGATTCACCGGTGAGCGGAGACTTCGGCCGACCCATCTCATAGAGCACGAACTCCGCGGCAAATTCCTTCGGGACGCCGAGGCAGATTTCCGCCAAACATCGACGATCTTTCGGATCTCCGAAGGAGGCGAGTATCTTCGCGCTCTCGGCCTCGGCGATCTGCTGCCGCAGCGAGATTCTTAAAGCGTGCGTCAAATGCGTGTCGGCCACGGGCGTTCGTTTCCATGCCGCCAGCAACGGAGTGACGTTCTTCCAGTCCGGATGTTTGGCTAGCGCCTCGGCGGCCGCCATCGCAACAAACGGCTCATCGTCATCGAGTGCTTTACGGAGTCCGTCCGCCATGTCGGCTCGGTAAGTCTTCGTCGACGCCTCACCCAGGATTGATACGGCCGTTGCGCCAATGAACGCATGGTTCGCCGCCAACAAATCGGCTGTCGAGTTCATTGTGCTGTCGCGGTTTTGGCGAAACATGATCCACATCGCTGCCGCGCGCGATGTGTTCTTGGTGTTGGTGTCAGGGATATACGAGTGGAGCAGTTCCACGTCATTAGGTTTGAGCTTGCTGCTAACCAACCGCTCTACGACCTGTTGCAGCAATGTGAGGTTTGGCGTTTGCAATAGGCTGATGAGTTCCTTGGTCGACATCGTTCGCAAGTTTGGCGGGGTCGGGATCTCGGCCGCCTGTCTTTTTTCGCCGCGATAAACGATGCGCCAAATCCGACCTCGCTCGCGATCGCGCTTCGGATGGTCGAGCGGCACTTCATAATGCCCGATGATGCAGTTGTAGAAATCGGCGACGTACAACGCTCCGTCCGGACCGAGCTTCACGTCGACGGGGCGAAACCAGGGATCGTCGCAGGTAAGAAAGTCCGGCTGTTCGACCGCTTGGTAAGTCGCGCCAATACGCGTCAGTCGGTCATGATTGATGCGCACCGTGATCGGGTTGCCGATAAAGAGCGTATTGCGGAACTCTGCAGGAAACTGATCGGCCGCGTAGTAGGCGATGCCTGCGATGCCGGTTGAGCCGTGCGAATGCTTCATGATCGTCGGCCCGTACCCGAGCCCGTCGTGCGGCTTGCCGAAGCTCGGGTACACCGCGCCACGCAGCAATTGATAAGCGGGCAGAGTGTGACAATCGGCCGAAAACACGTGTCCCCACTCGTCGAAGGCTAAACCAAACGGGTTCACCTGGCCGCGCGTGTAGGCTTCAACGTCGGAGCCGTTGGCCCGCCAGCGAAACGTGTTGCCCGATTGCATCGCGAGCTTCGAGCCGTCGCGACCTTCGGCCGCAGATTCGTTGGCAAAGCCGTGGCAGGTGTAGACCCAACCGTCGATCCACGGGGCCATGCCGTTGACCATGCCGTGCGTGTCGCGAAAGCCGAAGCCTTGCACGAGCGGTCGCTTGTCTTCGTACACGCCGTCGCCGTCGAGGTCACGGCAGCGCAGCACTTCCGGGATGCTGTAAACGAGGAGTTCGTCCGCTACGGCGGCGATGCCGATCGGAATATTCAGCCCGGTGACAACCGGCTTCGCCGAACGGGCACGTCCGTCGGCACCGATCTCAAGCTGCGTTACGACGTCGCGAGCCTTGGCCGGATCAGCGGCCGGAAACGGATACTCGATCGAACCGGTGACAAGCAGTCGGCCGGCGTCGTCAAATGCAAAGTTAATCGGCTTGCGCACCTCGGGCTCGGCGGCGACGAGTTGAATCTCAAAGCCGGGAGGCAAGTGAAAAGTTTTGATTTGTTGTTGCGGCGTGAGCGGCGGCGCTTCGACGACGTGAGATTGTCCCTGACAAACTCCGACGACTGACAGTGCAACGACCAGCCCCCCGATCAATCGCGCGGCAGATGCACGCTGCGCGGTTCTAAGCCGACCAATCGGAACAAGCTGTTGCATGAGCTTTTGTAACTTCGGGTTGTCACAGAAATGCCGCGGGAATTCTGCTCTACGATTCTTCGCCCATGCCGGCATGCGCAGACGAAGATGAGCAGAGCGTTTGAGCACCGTGAGTTTAATCGCGGGCTACGCTGCTCGCACTAGCCGGCAGATCACGGGCACGGTGTTTGCTGTTATGAGCGACCAACATCTCGCCCTTCACGTTCGTGATTTTGTGAATCAGTCGCTGCGATGGATCGCCCGTTAGTTCAAAGCGATACGAGTTCGTAGGATTTCTTGCATGTTGCCGCTGACACGTCGCAACCTCTTCAAGCTCTTGAGCTTGGCTGCATTGGCGAAGTCTGCGCCATCGTCTTTGTCGCAAGCCGCGACGAAGCCGGCGGCCGGCGCCCTGCGGACGAAGTTCGACTTCGAATACGTCAAGAACTTGGCGCGGGTGACGGCAAAACAGGCATACGTTGCTCAAGACCCGCTCCCCAAGTCGTTGGCGAAGTTGAACTACGACGCCTATCGGCTGATTGCGTTCGAGCATGCTGCAGCGCTGTGGAAGCAGGAGCAACGGTCGTTTTGGACCGAGTTTCATCACCGCGGATTCGTGCATCGTGACAAAGTCGACATGCACGTCGTACGCGACGGTTCGGCGTATCACTTGGCGTTTGATCCGAAGTTCTTTCAATACCGCGGTAAGCTCGCGGGAATGAAAGCATCAGACGACTGGGGGTTTTCCGGACTTCGATTTCTGTGCCGCTTGCCGGAACGCGAGCATTACCAAGAGTTCTGCACGTTCCAGGGTGCAAGTTATTTCCGGGCGATTCCGTCGCACGAAGTTTACGGCTCGTCGGCCCGCGGTATCGCGGTCGACGTCGGATTGCCCGAGCCGGAGGAGTTTCCGAAGTTCACGCAACTCTGGCTCGACGAACCACGGCCCGATGCCACGACGATGCGGATGTGGGCCTTGCTCGACGGTCCGAGCGTCGCGGGAGCTTACGAGTTCGTCATTACGCCGGGCCTCAAGCAAACCACGCTTGATATTCAAGCCGAACTCCACTTCCGCCGCGGCGTGAAAAAACTTGGATTGGGCCCGATCACCAGCATGTGGATGTGGGACGCTGCGGCGAAGCCGAAGAAAGATCATCGGCCGGAAGTTCACGACTCCGATGGATTGCTGATCGCTTCCGATAGCGGCGAATGGCTTTGGCGACCGCTGCGCAATCCGAAATCGGTCGACGTCGCACGATATTCGTTCGCCGGAGTGCGCAGGCTTCGGGCTGTTGCAACGTGAACGCGAACTCGCCGCCTACGACGATCGCGAAGCTCTGTATCACTTGCGTCCGGGCGTCTGGATTTCTCCGAAGAAGCCTTGGACGGGAGGCGGCGTCGAACTGCTGGAGATTCCCAGCGACACCGAAGCCAACGACAACATCGCCGCCTATTGGTGTCCGGCGACTCCGCCGCAACCGGGCGAATCGCTGACGCTCGATTATCGTGTGGCTTTTGGTCGGCAAGAACCGATGGAGCACATCGGTGGCCGCGTCGTCAAAACAAACGTACTCCCGCGCGACGCTCGCACGACGGAGATCGTCATCCGTTTCGCGGCAGGTTCGCGCGTGCGTTGGCCGGTCGATAAATCGATCGAGCCTGTCGTCTCTTCGAACATCGGTTCTATTCGCGACGTGCAGGCGGATGCCGACGCGGCCGATGTTCGCACCGTGCGCTTTTTGCTGGTTCGCGATGAGGCGAAGCCGGCCGAACTGCGCTGTTTTCTCCGCTCGGGCACGGATGCGCTCACGGAAACATGGAGTTACCTGTGCAGCTAACTTCGCAGCATCCCGCAACGAAGATCGCTCCTCTCGTTTTCAAGCCCGATGCGGCGGACTTGCGGCGTCAGAACGCTGCCGTAGTGAGCCGTGTGGAGGCTCGCGTCGCAGACTATCTGCGCACTTGGGGAATTTCGGACGCCTTGCTGCTGCAAGCTCACGCCCAACGTTGGACACGGCATGAACTGCACGAACTGAAAGGCCTGCAAAACTCGACTCGGCGAGTGAACTCCTCTGAGTTGGAGCATCGCGTCCTCTCGCGCGCCATGAACGCCGCGTACTTGTGGGTCACGCGATTGACGCGGCATTTGGAACGTAACGGCGTCGTGCTTTCCTCAGGGTTGGTCGCTCTGCGTTGCCGGAAGCTGCTGGCGAAATGCCCGCAGGCCTTTTTGCGAGTCAATCATTTGCCGAGCGATTTCTTGGCGGAATTGCGGAATGCGGCCTGCCCCGTTGTTCCGCATGAGGTTCATCAGCCGATGCCGGAGCAACCGCTCGGCGAACTAGCGCCCGCGCTGACGCCGGCTTTCTACGCCGGACGATTGGCGCAGTTGCTGGCTTGGGCGACGGGGCGTCGACGTACGGCCATGGAGACTGCGTTATGACGGAGCGTATCGCGCGCCCTCTGCCGTCGACGACGACGGCCCGTTCGATTCTCAGTGCACTAACGCTCTTCACGACTTGCTTTGCGGCGTGGACCTTTGCCGATGTCGCCGCCGCCGACGGGTTTTCTCCTCTCGACGGCATGTCGCTCGTATTGTTCGTCGCCCTCTTTGTTTGGGTGGCGATGAGCTTTTGGATGGCGACGATCGGCTTTTTGCCGCCTGGCGCGTCAGGCTTGGGACGATCGCAGCGGGCCGAATAAGGTCGTCGGAACGAAAGATGCCATTCGCTTGCCCCCGACTGCGGTCGTCGTGCCGATTTATAACGAAAGCCCGCACGACGTGTTTGCGCGGGTTCGGGCCGTGTGGGAATCGGTGCAGGCGACCGGCCGAGGCGAGACGTTCGATATTTTCATTCTCAGCGACACCACAAAGCCGGAAGTCTGGCTCGCCGAGGAACTAGCGTGGTCGAACTTGCAGGACGCGTTGGGGCAAGAAAGCCGAGTCTATTATCGCCACCGCACGCGAAATATCTGCCGCAAGTCGGGCAACTTGTCCGACTTTTGCCGCCGCTGGGGTTCGCAGTATCGCTACATGATCGTATTCGACGCCGACAGCGTAATGGCCGGCGCGACGCTGGTCGAACTCGTGCGGCGGATGGAAGACGACCCGAAGCTTGGGATTCTGCAAGCTCCGCCGCAGCCGGTGAATCGACGTTCGCTCTTTGCACGAGCGCAGCAGTTTGCCGCCTCGCTCTACGGGCCGATCTTTATGGAAGGCTTCGCGTGGTGGACGCAAGACGACGGCAATTATTGGGGCCATAACGCAATTATTCGGACCGACGCCTTCGCTCGACATTGCGGTTTAGCCCCGTTGCCGGGTAAGGCGCCGCTCGGCGGAGAAATTCTGAGCCACGACTTTGTGGAAGCCGCGTTGATGCGTCGCGCCGGTTACAAGGTACGGCTGGCTCACGACCTAGACGGCAGCTACGAAGAGTGCCCGCCGACGCTGATCGCTTTCGCGCAGCGGGATCAACGTTGGTGCCAAGGCAATTTGCAGCACATGCGGCTGATTCTGGCCCGCGGGCTGCGGTCGGTGAGCCGGTTTCATTTCTGTTCGGGCGTAATGAGTTACTTGTCGTCGCCCGTGTGGCTCGTGTTTTTGGTGCTTAGTCTCGCGGCTGCGGCATTCGCCGGCGGCAACACTGCGCGAATGTCGGTTCCGGTGATTTCGTCGCTCTGGATTTTTGCCGGAACGATGGCGTTGCTGCTTTTGCCGAAGCTCTGGAGTTGGTTACTTTTGATCGTCGATCGAGAACGGGCGAGCCGATACGGCGGAGTCGGCCGGGCAGGTTTGGGGCTTTTGACGGAGGTGCTGCTGTCGATCGCCGTCGCTCCGATCATGATGGCGTTCCACTCGACGTTTGTGATCGCCACATTGCTCGGCAAGAAGGTGCATTGGAATGCACAGCAACGCGACGAAGCCGGGATTACTTGGCGCGACGCCTATGCGGCACACTTACGACAGACGGCGATTGCTATCGTCGCGGGGCTGATCGTAGCGCTCGCCGCGCCACAACTGCTGCCGTGGCTGTCGCCGGTTCTTCTAGGATTGATTCTCGCGATGCCGATTTCGAAGCTTTGCAGTAGCGTTCAAGTCGGCGCGTGGCTGGCGAAGTTCGGAATTCTATCAATCTCGGAAGAACTCGCCCCGCCCGCCGTACTGCAACGTTGCGACGAACTCGCGGCGATCACTCCGGAAGAAGCGGACGCCGGTCGCACATCGCTCTTTGCGCAGATTCTTGAAAGATCCGGCGTTGCTGGTGTTGCACACGTCGATTCTTGATGCGACAGACGGGCAGCAAACGGCTCCGGCAGTCGTCGTTGAACGTGTTTACGAATTGGTGCGTCGAGGAAAGGCTGATGCCGTATCGGTGGATGACCAGAAGGCCGTGCTTTCCGACGCTGTGGCCATGACCGGCCTGCACCGTTGCTCATGGGCCGGCCGAAGGGAAGTGCCGCGCACGGCGAAAGTACCTGCGTAGCGACGCCCACTAGGGTTTACATTTTGCCGGACGAGTCGGCTTTCGCGTCGCTGCCGGCCGCTCGTTGACGAGCTTCCATCTGCTTCTTGAGTTCCGAATACAGCGGCAGATGGCGATAGTAGACTTCGAGCATATAGAGCGAGAAGCAGGTCACATAGAGCCGGCCGCCGCGACCGACCATCGACCATGTATCGGCGCCGATGTCTTGCGCAGGTCCGGTTCCCATGGGGTTCCAGCTTCCTTTTTCGGGGCCGGCCGCTTCCTGCTTTGTCACGAGTTGATCACGTAGCGTGTTGTTCCAAAGGTTCCAGTAATTGCCCTCCATGTGGAACATGAGCTGCGTGCCGTAGTACCAGTAGTAGACGTCGCGATCTTGCCATTGCGGCAGCTTTTCCGACAACAGATACTCGACGCCGTTACGCAGCCGTTCGTCGCTGGGGGCCCAGCCGAGATACATGCGGCAGAGGAGCCCCTCGGCCGTCATGACGTGGTCGTAGTTGTCACCGATCATGTAGCCGTAACGGCTACCGACCGGCGTCTCGCCGGCCGCCTTCATTCCGGGCGTGTTGAGGTTGACGATCGTCGTACGAGCGTTGACGAGGTCCGGGCCTTTGGCGACTTGGTCGAGGTAGGCCGTGATCTTGTCAAAGTTTTCCTGCGGAACCTGCAGGCCTGCGTTCTTGGCGCTTTGAAGGGCCATGAGCATCCAGCCGGTGACGGAGGTATCGCTGTCGAGGCGAGGGGTATACTTCCAACCGCCGGAATCGCTCTGTGTTTCCAGGCAATATTTCAGAGCCTTCTCGCATGGGGCGCGTGACTCGGAGTTCTTGGGCTCGAGCGCCAAATATTCACAGAGCGCCATCGTGCAAAGGGCCTGCGTGTAGAGCAGGTCGTCCTTCTGCGTGCCGTGAAATAGGTTGCCTTGTGCATCCTGCCCGCGGAGCAAGGCCTTCACACCTTTGTCGATCACTTTCGAGTGAGGACTGTTATTCTTCGGCGTGTGCCCTGCACCGAAGAAAGCCAAGAGGGCCATGGCCGTGGCGGCTTCCTGATTTTCGAAGCCTGCGCCTTTCGTATAGGCGGGCGCCCTCTTTGCGTTCCGGTGAGACTCCAAAAGCCGTTGGGCAATTGATGATTAGCAAGCCAACGCAACCCTGCCTCGACCGCTTCTTCCGTTTGGATCGTGCCTCCCTTGTCTCCGAGCAATTGCCCCTTCATCCCACGACCTGCGAAGGCGGCCGGCAGGAGATCGGCAGGCATGGCCAGCGCCGTGGCCGGCAAGCCGACGCCGGGAGCGACGACGTTGACCTTTACTTGCTTCGGCAGCTCCGGGAGCCGCGCGAGCGGACGGAAACTTTCCATCTGGACGGCGTCCATACTCGGTGCAAGACCGCGAATTTCCGAGAACGACGGCGGCGGCGGAGTTTCCGTCGACGACATGATGATCACGCGATCGCGTTTGATCTCGGGCGTGTGCATCAGGCCGAGGGCAATGATCAACCCGAGATGCACGATAAAGCTGACGAGCAACGGAATGGCGTTCTTGCGCGAGATCGATCGCCGAGATTTCTTCGGGCTCGGGAATTGAACTCCCGCCGGTCGGGGCGGCAACCCCGACGAGGCCACGGAAGTTGACGGGGGCCGCCGTCAATGAAGCGCCGCCGATTGCCGGGCCGCTCGTCGGCGACGACGGACGCGATTGCGGTTGGGGCGACGACGCGAATGCTTGTTTGCCCGACGGAGTCGCAGGTTTCGAAGGTGCCGGAGCAGCAGGCGGCGGCTGTTGCTTCACCGGCGCCGCAGGACGCTGAACGGCCGGTGATTGCTGTTGCGGCATAGGCTTTCGCTGCGCCGACTGTTGTCGCGGCGTTGCCGGTGGCTGCGCTGCGGGCATCGAAGTGCCCGGCATTTGCGGTACGCCGGTCGGAATGCTACCGGGATACTGCGGCGATTGCGGATAAGCCGGCGCAGCCGTGTAGGTCGGCGTTTGCGGGTACGGCGGTGCGCCGGGCATTTGAGGATAGCCGGGGGCCGCCGAGTATTGCGGTGCGCTCGGATACTGTGGCGCTTGAGGATATGCAGGGCCGGGATATTGCGGAGGAACAACCGGCGGTGCGGCGACCCCGCCTTGGTACTGTGCGGGAGCCGGAAACTGCGGCGAGCCCGGCATGGGAACGGCCGTGTATTGCGGCGCGCCCGGAAATTGCGGTGCGCCGCGCACCGGCACTGCGCCCGGATATTGTGGTGCGGCGGGATACTGAGGAACACCGTACTGCGGCTGCGGATATGCCGCACCGGGCATCGGCGCTTGAGGAAACTGCTGTGGGTATTGTTGCGGGAACTGTTGCGGATACTGCGGTACCTGTCCGGACACCGGACCAGGGGCTTGCCCCGGCATACCGGCCGCAGGCGCTTGCGGATATTGCGGCGTGCCGGGAGGCGCAAGGGGCGGCACGGCCGGAAGTTGTCCCGGCGGCTTCGGCACGCGGCGCGGATCAGGTCCCGCCATGCGATACGCTTTCCCTTGGCAAGCAAGGCGCAAAGCCGCGTGACGACTGCGACGTCTGCGGAATCGCAAACGCCCTCAGCGCAAGAACGACACCCCGTCGCTCGTGGCAGCGCAGTCTTTGTTCGGCAAGCGCATGCAGACCGCATTCGCCGTCGAACTGCTCAGAAATTCGTGGCCTCGCCTTCAGCTGTTCCTAGGCTCAAATCTACCCATTGGAATTCGCAGCGGCAAGCAAACTGCCGAGCGGGCTTGCGTTTCTGACGATCGTAACGGTTGGGATCGTCAAGAAGGCTTAGCGCGGGCGGCGTTACAACTCGACAAAAACTTTTCTCAAGCCCTCGACGAACTCCGGTCGATTCGTCATACTCCGAGTTCCTAAATGACGCGGGGTGGAGCAGCCCGGTAGCTCGCGAGGCTCATAACCTCGAGGTCGCAGGTTCAAATCCTGTCCCCGCCACTTGATGAAGAAGGGTCGCCGAATCGAACGATTCGGCGACCTTTTTTTACGCGCCGAACGATAAATGCCGAAGCGGGCACGTTCGCGCTACGGAGTAGTTGGGAGACTTTGTTCGCTCGGCGAAAGGCCGTCACCTCACGTTAGGAGCACTCGCCATGTCGAAGGTTCGTTTCTGCGAGATTTGTAAGCAAGCGATCGAGGCCGACCGATTGGAAGCCGTGCCCGAGTCACGGCTTTGCACCGAACACGCCTCGGCGATCAAGCAGTTCGGCGGTGAGTTTATCGTGTCGGCGGCAACCGAGGTGACGTCCAAAGCCGGCAGCATGAAACGCAACTATGGCGGCGTAACGACCAGCAAAGTGCGCAACGCCCGAGCCGTGGAAAAGCTGCGAGATGCGTTCGAGGCGGGAACTTTGTAAACGCTCGAGCATGAAGAAAATGGCAACAGAAAAGGGCCGCCGCCCAGGAAGCTGTGCGGCGGCCTCTTTTGTTTGGCGACCTGATGCGGACGTCGGTTAGTTTCCGGCGGCCGACTTTTCCGTCTTCTCGGCCTTCGGTTCGGCGGCCGGTTTCTTCATGGCAGGCTTCTTACCGGCCGCGGCCTTCGCGGCCGCTTCGCTCTTCAGTTGCTTGACCTTGGCGAGTTGGTCGGGCGTGAGTACGGCTTCGATTTCCTTGTCGCGGGCCGCCTGCAACTCTTTGATCTTCGCGGCCAGCGGAGCGATCTCGTCCTGGAAGCGATCTTGGATGGCGTAGATTTTTTCCTTTTGATCCGGCGCAACCACCTTGCCGAAATAGAAGGGCAGCGGGCCTTTGCGATCGGCCGCCGGCGTCTTGGCGGGCTTGGCTTCCGCAGCCGCCGCCGGTTTGGCCTCGGTCTTCTCGTCGGCGATCAGCAGCGTCGGCATCCCTGCCAAGGCCAGAGCCGGAACCGCCGCGGCGACGACACGTCGCAAAACGTTCAAGCCTACGTTCATCTCGTTCTCCCTTGGTCGTTATGTATTGATAGCTCGCTTGGGTGTGCCGTATGTCGCCACCCGAGCTAGCGGACGCAATCTAGTTGGCCATAAGGAGGAAAGCAAACATGGATCGGCGATTTTCTCGATTGTTTCGTCGCTTGCGAAATCGTATCCCCCCGAACCCATTACTGTTGTATTTAGCCAGGAAATAAACGGCATTACGTTCGACCGGAAATTGCTATTCGACGGGCCAACTTAGAACCTGCCCGCGCTCCACGAGTCGCGATTTCAGTGCGGCATAATCAACGGCTTGCACGTCGATCGGCGTGTCTCCTTGCGCACCCTTGATGGCCTGTGCGGCGGCCCCTGCCGCCGATTCGCCAAGTACACAAAACACAGGTTCCATCCGTGCCGAAGCGTAGGCGATGTAACTAGCCGAAAAGCAAACCGGCACGATGAGATTCGTACATTCGTCGGCCTGCGGCGTGATGGAGCGATACGGAATCGGATACGGTCGACCGGTTCCCTTTGAACCGCCGAGGAACATGTTGCCCTCGGTGGCCGTGCCCATCGCGCCGGTCTCCGGATCGCGGACTGCGTAGCGACGTGCCGGATATGTGTCGACGCCGTACAACGCGAGGCCGACGGAATCGTCGACCGTCGTCTTGTTCAGCACGTCGGCGTGCGTCAGAACGTACGGCCCTTTCATGCGCCGGCTGATCCGCACGTAGAGTTGGTGCGGCCAGCCGTGAGTATCAGGGTGCATCCGCTTGTCGAGCCCGATCGCCGCGGTTTGCTTGCGAAACGCTTCCGGTACGCGAGCATCGGTGCTGAGAAAGTGATGCAGACCGCGGAGGTAATCAATGTGACCGCGCCACACTCGGCTCCGCGTCGGCCAATCGCCGTCTTGGTAAAAGCGGCTCACGCCCAGGGGAGCCATCGTCACCAGCGAAGTACGCTGGTAGTTGTATTCGCCGCTGTTGCGCCAGCCGGGAAGGATTGACGCCAGCCGCGGTGTGAATTTCGCGACGTCGCCGCCGGCCCACTGCATGATGTACTCGACATACCGGCCGACGAGTTCGAACTGCTTCGGATCATACCCTTCCGGCGGCGTGATCTCGGCCCGATGCTCGGGGTTGTCCGTTACATAGAAGCGGAAGTTGTAGGCCTGCGTGTAGTCGTCTCCTGCGCCGAGCGGCTTGCCGTGATCCGCGTCGACCAGCGGCAAAAGCCCGCTTTCCGGTTTGCCCGGTTCGACGTACGGATCAACCGGCCGCCAATTCGTCGGCGGTCCGACGCCGGCGGGTTCTTCCTGGAACGTATCGCGCGACTCGCGACCGAACGTATACTTCACGCCCGCGGCCGGGAGTAGGTCTCCCTCATAGCTCGCATCGATAAACACCTTGGCCTCGACTGTCTTCGCGGGGCCGCCGTCTCCTTTTGGCGCGGGCACGCCGAACGCGTCCGGTGGAGCATGCTCAAGGTGTAGTTTTACGATTCGTGTACCGACTTTCTCGGCCCGGGTTACACGGTATTCGTAGACGACCGGAATTTCCTCGGCCTTGAGCCAAGCGGCAAACGAACGACGGATCGACGGCGGGTCGCCGCCGGATTGAAACACCTTGGTCTTCGTCAAGCCGCCGACGGCCCGGGGCTCGGGGCAATCTTGCAACGGCTTAATTCCCGCGCGAGAATTCCGCCGACCCAGCGGCTAGGTTCGATCAGCACGACCGAGCGACCTTCTTGTTTGGCCGTCACGGCGGCAACGATGCCGGAGGGCGTCGCCGCATAAACGCATACGTCGGCGCGAAGCACGTCGTCGGCCGAAGCAGGCCGCGCGGCGGAAACAATAGTCGCGAGCAGGACGACCGTAATTGGCATTCGAACAAGCATGACGCTGACTCGTACGAAAAACGATGGGCTGGGACGTTTGATGATCCTGCGCCGCGGCGAAGTCTTGCAACCCGCTCGATACCGCAGGCAAAGAAATCGCGTGGTATCGCGATCTCAGAACTTAGAAATCTACGACTAAGGCGTGACTTTTGGGGGCAATGCCCTGCGACGACATTTCGGCTATATTCTTGGGCTTCCGTCAAAACGCCCCGGCCTGTGCAAACGGCCTGTTCGCTTAGGAATGCCCACGTGTTCTCAATTCAGAAGTTCTTCAGTCACGACGAAAAGTTCTTCGACCTGTTGGAAGCCAGCGCCGACGAAACGCGGGCCTCCACGCGATTGCTGATCGATCTTTTGAAAGATCGCACTCATCCGCATCCGCTGAACGAGTTCGCCCTTTCTCGCGGTAAAGACAAGCGGATTACCGAAAAGATCAGCGAAGAGTTGGTGAACACGTTCGTCACCGGTCTGGAACGCGAAGACATCGAAATGGTGTCGTATGCGTTGTACCGCATTTGCAAGACGATCGAGAAATTCGCCGAGCGGTTCAATCTGGCGCCGCAGAGGCTGGCGGGAGTCGACTTCACCCGGCAAATCGAGCTTCTCGAACGGGCGACGGAAACGCTCTCGCAGATGGTGCGGTTGCTCCGACGAATGCCGCCGTTGGAAACGATGAAGGAGATGAACGACAAGCTTCAAGCCATCGAAGCGGAAGCCGACGATGTGATGATCGACTTGCTCCGCGAGGTTTACGGCGGACAGTACGAGCCGCTGCAGGCCATGATGGTTCGCGACTTGTTTGATTTGCTGGAGAAAGTGATCGATCGTTGTCGCGACGCCGGCAACGCCATTTCTCACATCGTGCTGAAGAACTCCTAGGACCGACTCACGCCATGACGCTGATTCTGTGCGTGATCTTGGTGGCGTTGATTTTCGAATACATCAACGGCTTTCATGACACGGCCAACTCCATCGCCACCGTTGTGGCGACGAAGGTCCTGACGCCGCGGCAGGCCGTGGCTCTGGCCGCCATTACCAATCTCATCGGCGCTTTGTGGGGGACGGCCGTCGCCAAGACAATTGCTTCCGGCTTGGTCGATGCCCGCGTCGTATCGCAAGAAGTGCTGATCTGTGCGCTGATCGGCGCGGTCGTGTGGAACCTGGCGACCTGGTATTGGGGACTGCCGAGCAGTTCGAGCCATGCCTTAGTCGGCGGGCTCGTCGGTGCGGCCGTCGCGGCGGCGGGCAATTGGCAAGTCGTCATCTGGTCGCAACCCGACGCCGTGCATTGGTACGCCGGTAAGGGGTTGCTGTGGAAGGTCGTCTTGCCGATGTTCCTCTCGCCGGCGGTGGGCTTTGTGATCGGCATGCTCATCATGGGGCTGCTCTATGCGCTGCTGCGCAATTGGAAGCCGCGAACCGTAAATGCCGTGTTCGGCAAAGCGCAACTGCTGAGCGCCGCCGGAATGGGCTTCATGCACGGCACGAATGACGCCCAAAAAACCATGGGCATCATCGCCTTAGCTTTGGCCGCCGGAACCGGTGCCGGCCTGATGAACGATTTGCCCGATTGGTTATCGTTTCTCCGCGTGGAGACTCCGGGGCCGGGCAAAGATTTGGAAATCGCGATGTGGATTAAGATCACCTGCGCCGTGGTGATGGCGTCGGGCACGGCCGGCGGCGGCTGGCGAATCATCAAAACGCTCGGCCACAAGATGGTCCGGCTACAGCCCGTTCACGGCTTTGCCGCGGAAACCACGTCCGCCACGATCATCGGCATTGCATCGCACTTCGGCATTCCCGTTTCGACGACGCACAATATTTCGGCGTCGATCATGGGCGTCGGCGCGGCGAAGCGGCTCAACGCCCTGAAGTGGACCATCATCGAAAAGATGATCTGGGCTTGGCTGCTGACGATACCGATTTCCGGCACCATCGCGTACTTGCTCGTGCGCATGTTGCTGGCCACGGGACATGCTTCGCCTTACGCAGCAAGCTAGCCCATTGCGGCTCATTGCGTCGCAAAACTAGCCGGTCGTCCCGGTCGTCTGCGAGTGTCGCACGTTGTCCCCGTCGACGAGGAACACGACTTCCTCGGCCACGTGCGTCGCCATATCGCCCAGGCGTTCGAAATTCCGAGCGATGGAATACAGCTTCAAGAGCGGCTTGAGTTGCTCGAGATTCCGCGGGATTGCGCTGAGAATCTCGTCGTACAGTCCGTCTTTCATCTCATCGACGGCGTCGTCTTCCGCCATCACTTGGCGAGCCAACTCGACATCGCCGATTGACGAACGCATCCATGCTCCGTTTGACCATCGAACGAGCCCGTTCGCGCGATCTCGCGAAAATCGACGTTCGCATCCGTCGGCGGCACGCCGCACAAAAACACGACGTTCTTGCCGATCTTCTTCGTTAGGTCTCCCATTCGCTCCAGGTAGCTGCTGATTTTCAGCGAGGCGACGACGAACCGCATATCGCGGGCCACCGGCCCTTGGAGCACGAGAATCTTCTCGCACTCCGTCTCGACTTGCACCTCGAGCCGGTCGATTTCTTGGTCGCCTAGGACCACGCTTTCGGCTAGCCGCACGTCGCGATTCATCAATGCCGACACCACCTTGGCCGCGCCCTCTTCGACGTATCCGCTCAAAAGCAAGAGACGTTGCTTGAGGTCGTCCAGCATGTGTTGCAGGTTTTCGGCCATGATCGATCGGCTGCGCGGCGTGAGAAGTGTCGAAACGGCGAC
>JASGKB010000002.1:0-10792 GCA_049840675.1 Pirellulales bacterium | reverse complement strand
AAGGTTAATAGGGAAACACGATAGAATCCGAACAGCACCTCGTCATGTCGGTCGTCGGCAAGGGTATCCTATCTGCCGCAAGTTGATCCACGACGTGTTGTTCGGCGTGCCGCTCGGAGACCAGTTGCCGGAAAACTACCAAGCCGCGAACCGGCATTGCCCGAATTCTTCTCCGCCGCGAGGGCGGAGGTGACGACGTTTTGCGATGCGACGGCTACGATTGAGCAGAGGCAGGCGATGCGGCGGGGAGCGGACGTGCGAGACATAAGATCCTTCGTAAGCGAGGCGTCGAGTCGAACCCGGCCGGCGCCTCCAGGCCGCAGCTTCGCCTATCGTCGTGCGAAGACTTTTTTCGCACGACGCGAGAGCTCGAGTCGGACGAAGAGCCGGAGTCGCTGACTCCGCTCTCTGGGATAGCGGTCGCAATGAGCGGCGACACAAACGTGCGTTGCGCAGGATCGACCGCGAATGCGACACGTCTTAAAGGCAACCGCTATGCCGCGGCGACGACCGCACGGCGATACGGCAGGTGCAAGGGCGGGGCGACGTCTGGACTTAAGTGCCGAAGCCGATTTTTAAGTTTTCTGCCCTTTCCCCTACGCCCTATGTATAAGTGAATGCACTTATTGCTGTGGTAGACCTGTCGGTTCGCCGCAACCTTAGGCATGACCGTTACTTGCGGCTACATAGAATGGCGGGTGACGCCGGGATTTTTGTGATTCTTTACGCACCCAAAGCTGAGGGATACGCCATCACATCGCACGGGGTACATCGAGCCGCAATCTCGCCGCCCATTGGCCTAACGCCGATACCAACCCCACGTCTTGCGGAGCGCCTTCATCAAACGGAATTCTTGCACGGAGGTCTAAGAGTTCCGCGGCACGTCGGCAATTCGGTACGTAGCGTTCGGCGAGCTTCGTCGGGTCGGGTTGCCGGGCAACATGAACCTTTCGCGACGGACTTTCCAGAGCGGCGATTCTGTGCTCAGCGTCACCGATTTGCAGTGCTTCTTCCGAGCCGACGTTCAGTACCGTGCCGTTTGGTGCGGCGAGTAGCATCGTCCAAAGCCATTCGGCCAAGTCGGCTGCGTAGAGATACGAACGCCACGGCGTGCCGTCGCCGCTGAGTTTCAGCGGCCGGCCCGCGAGCAAATCGGCGAAGAAGTTTCCGACGGCGAAGCTGCCGTCGAGCGGCAAATGAGGACCGACGAACGCGAAGCAACGAGCGATCGAAGCTTGCAACTCCGACTCGCCGAGTTGCGTTGAGCACCATGACCTCGGCCAATCTTTTAGCTTCGCCGTAAGACGAACCGGCGGCCGTTGGAGGTCGATCGTCGGTCCGCCGACGTACGATTCGGGCAGGTGGCTCAGTTCCGGAGGTTGGCGACCATAAACGGCGCCCGAACTGACGAATAGCAGCCGTTCCGTGCGGCATTCACGTGCAAATTCGAGCGTGCGTCGGGTTCCTTCGTAGATCGTGTCGACGATCTGTCGGCCCGCGATGGCTCCGGAAGGCGCTCCGGAATCGAACGCCGCGTGGACGGTTCCCCAACACGGCTGCGCCGGAAACGCAAACGAGCGCCACGTCACCCGGGTGCCAAACGAACATCGGGTCCGCAGACAGGTGCGGTGCTTTCTCGGCAAACTTCTCGGGACGGCACGTCAGCACGATCGCTTCGGCTTGGAGCAAGCGGCTCCGATTCGCGGCCGCCAAAGTTTCCAACAGCCAAGTGCCGACGAAGCCGGTGCCGCCGGTAATGAACAGCCGCCGACCGCGCCGAACGTCTCCCAGCGGTCGCCGACATGGCGAACCGCGGAGTCGATATCGTCCTGATAACCGCAATCGGCGTGCATAACTTCCTGCAATCTTTACGAAGACGCCGCTATTTGCAGTGCGTCGCCGGCGTAAGTTTGCAGATCGTTGCGGCAGGCGTCAAACGCGCTCCCGTTATCTCCGTAGAAGCGCCGATACCACGCGACGGTCCGCTGCACGGCCTGTTCGAACTTCCACACCGGTCGCCAAGGCAGATGCGTTACGGCTTTGTCGATGCAGATGCGCAGCGAGCCCGTTTCCGCCGGTTGTTGCGGGTCGCGTACTTCAAGCGTAGCGTGCACCAGGCCAGTGTTTCGTGAACTCCGCGGCCAAAGCGCCGACCGTCGTCTCCGTACCCGCCGTCGGCCCGAAGTTCCAAGCGTCGCACAGTTCGGCACGCGGAGCAGTCAGCATCTGTTCGGAGAGCAGGAGATACCCGCCCAGCGGATCGAGCACATGTTGCCAAGGTCGCACCGCCGCCGGGTTGCGCAGGCTTGAGCGTTTCGCCTTGAGAGAATGCTCGCACCGCATGACGCGCATGATACGATCGGCCGACCAATCACCACCGCCGATCACATTCCGGCCCTCACCGATGCGACGGCGACGCCGTGCTCGCCCGGCTTGCTCGGTGGAAAGAACGACGAGCGATAGGAAGCAACGACGATTTCCGCCGCCGCTTTGCTTGCGCCGTACGGATCGTCTCCGCCGAGAGGATCGGTTTCGCGATATCCCGACGTGCGGCCGTCGACACGATAGACCTTGTCGCTGGTGACGACCACGACGATGCACGGCTTTCTGCGGTGCCGTAGGCTTTCCAACAAGTTCCAAGTGCCGCGAACGTTGGTATCGAACGTTTGCTCCGGTTCGGCATACGCGCGGCGCACCAACGGCTGCGCGGCGAGATGAAAGACAACGTCCGGATCGGCCGCATCGATCGAAGCGGCCAGCGTCTCGCGATTGCGTACGTCCCCCGTCGTGCTCGCTTCACAAAGGTCGCCGACGGCGGCTGCAGAAAACAAGTTCGGCGTCGTTTCGGGCGGCAATGCGTAGCCGAAGACGCGGGCCTCGAGCCGACGCAGCCATTGCACGAGCCAAGCGCCTTTGAAGCCGGTATGCCCGGTCACGAACACGCGCCGCCCGCGCCAGGCATTGAATCGACAGCAGCACTCATGACCAAACCTTCCATGAAGCACAGACCGGCGTCCCACATTTCATTTAGGGCCAGATAGTCGCGATAAGTGTCCATGGCGAAGAAGAAGCCTCGGTGGCGATAGGCCATCAATTCGCCGGCGGCAGTCAAACGTTCGAGCGGCGCTCGTTCGAGAATGCACTCGTCGCCGCCTTTCGAGATACGAGAACAACTTCCGGTTGAACACGAAGTACCCCGCCGCTACCCAACCTTCGAGTTCGGGCTTTTCCGCAAACGCCGTGACTTGACCGTCGTCGGTGAGTTCCACTACTCCGAATCGCGACTGCGGGCGTACGGTCGTGAGCGTCGCCAATCGGCCGTGACTGCGATGAAATTCGAGCAACTTACCGATGTCGACGTCGGCCAGCCCGTCGCCGTACGTCATGAGAAACGTATCGTCCTCAACGAATCGCTCGACTCGCTTGAGTCGCCCCCCCGTCATCGTCTCTTGCCCGGTGTCGACGAGCGTGACGCGAAAGTCTTGCTCGTCACGACTGCCGTGATATTCAATCGCCCGTCCGGCGCACGAAACGAATCGTGAAGTCGTTGCTCAACGCTTCGCAGTTGAGGAAATACTCCTTGATCACGCTTCCTTTGTAGCCTACGCAGAGCACGAAGTCGTTCAGCCCGTAATGGGCGTACGTTTTCATGATGTGCCAGAGCACGGGGCGGCCGCCGACTTCGACCATCGGCTTCGGGCGGTACTCCGTTTCTTCGCGCAGGCGGGTTCCGAGGCCGCCGCAGAGAATAATCGTGCGCAACGAAGCTGCTCGCGGATTGAGTCGCGGTTGAAGGGCGTTGCGATCGAATATAATCGCCGGCGTTCGGTCGCACAGTGCTTGTGCCGCGGGGGTGGCCGCTATTTCACGACGAAGTTGACCAGCCGGCTCTTCACGACGATCGCCTTCACGATCGTCTTTCCTTCGAGCAATTGCGGCGATTTTCTCGTCGGCTCGGGCCGCGGATTCGATTGCGGCGTCATCGGCGTCGGCCGGTACGACGACACGTCCGCGAACCTTGCCGAGGATCTGCACCGGAATCTCCAGCGACGATTCTTTGATCTTCGCTTCGTCAAACGTCGGCCAGGGCTCGTACGCCAACGTCTTCTTGTGGCCGAGCAATTCCCAAAGTTCTTCGGCGATATGCGGAGCCAACGGCGAGAGCAAGAGCACGATCTTTTCCATCGCTTCACGCGGCCGCACTTCGCCGCCGGTGAAGAAGTTCGTGAACTCCATCATTTTGGCGATGGCCGTGTTGAACGAGAGCCGGCGGATGTCCTGAGTGACTTCGCGAATCGTGCGATGCACGATGCGGGCCTGTTCTTCATTGAGCGGCACGTCCTGCACGGCGGCGCTGAAGTTCCAATTGTCTCGGCCTTGTCGTTGACGATCATTCGCCAGACGCGATCCAAAAAGCCGCGAACACCGTTCACGCCGGTCGTGCTCCACGGCTTAGTCGCCTCAAGCGGCCCCATGAACATTTCATAGAGCCGGAGCGAATCGGCGCCATACTTCCTTCACGACGTCGTCGGGATTGATGACGTTGCCTCGCGATTTCGACATCTTAAAAGCGCGCGAGTCGAGTCGGATCGCCGGATCGGTGACCAAGACAAGCGAATCGCCTTCCTTCTTAGCTTCGCTCGTCGCCACTCGTACGGCTTTCAGTTCTTCGCCGGTGCGGCGATCCAGCGGCTTTTCGTCGTCCCCTTCCTTCACGTCTTTCGCGCTGACCCACGAGCCGTCGGCCTTTTGATAGCCCGTGATTTCCAATTCGCCGAGGATCATCCCTTGATTGACGAGCTTTTGAAACGGCTCAGCAGTACTGACGACCTTCCGGTCGTAAAGCACCTTGTGCCAGAATCTCGCGTAGAGCAAATGGAGCACGGCGTGCTCGGCGCCGCCGATGTAGAGATCGACCGGCATCCAGGCCTTTTCGATCGCGGGATCGATCAGGGCTTGGTCATTCTTGGGATCGAGGAACCGCAAGAAGTACCAGCAGGAGCCGGCCCATTGCGGCATGGTGTTGGTTTCGCGTTTGTACCGCTTGCCGTCGAGCGTGACGTAGAGCCAGTCCTGCGACGCTTCTTCCAACGGCGGTTCCGGCCGGCCGTGCGGTTTGAATTCCGTCATCGGCGGTAAGTTCACCGGAAGGTCTTCCGCCGCAATCGCGCGAAGCCGGCCCGTCGGGTTTCCGGCGTCGTCGAGCTCGTGCAAAATCGGGAACGGCTCGCCCCAGAAATGCTGCCGGCTAAAGAGCCAGTCGCGAAGCTTGTAATTCACGGCCTCGCGGGCTGCGCCCCGTTTGGCGAGATCGGCCGTGATTTTGGTTTTGAACTCCGCGGTCGGCGTGCCGTCGTACTCGCTGGAGTTGATCGCCGTGCCGTGTTCGCCGAAGCAAGCCTTGCCCGCGAGGACGTCGTCGCGATCCTTGGCCGCTTCGCCGGGATCGACGACGGGAACGATCGGCAAATCGAACTGCTTGGCGAACTCGTAGTCGCGCTCGTCGTGCGCGGGTACGGCCATGATTGCGCCGGTGCCGTAACCCGCGAGCACGTAATCGGCGATCCAAATCGGCACCGGCCGGTTGTTGGCCGGATTGGCGGCGAACGAGCCGGTGAACACGCCCGTCTTGTGTTTGGCGAGGTCCGTGCGATCGAGGTCGCTCTTGCGCGCGGCCTGTTCGCAGTAGGCCTGCACTTCAGCTTGGCGGTCGGGCGTCGTGAGGCGACCGACGAGCGGATGCTCCGGAGCCACGACCATGTACGTCGCCCCGTAAAGCGTGTCGGGCCGCGTAGTGAACACGCGCAACACTTCCGGGCCTGCCGTGCGCGGGAAGCCGCTCGCGCCGCGCGTTTCCCGCCATTGCTTAAACTCCGCAGGGACCGGCTTGCCGTTCTTGCTCGGCTCCGCGCCGATGAAAAAGTCGACCTCCGCGCCGGTGCTGCGACCGATCCAGTTGCGCTGCAGCGCCTTGATTCCGTCCGACCAATCGAGCCCTTCGAGATCGCTTTCCAAACGGTCGGCGTAGGCGGTGATGCGGAGCATCCATTGCCGGAGCGGGATGCGAACCACGGGATGGCTGCCCCGCTCGCTCAAGCCGCCGATCACTTCTTCATTGGCGAGCACCGTCCCCAAGGCCGGGCACCAGTTCACGGGCGCCTCGAGTTGATAGGCCAAGCGATGTTCGTCGCGATACTTGTCGACTGCCAAGTCCCCTTGCGCTTTCACGTCGTCAGGAATCGGCAATTCGGCGATCGGTCGCCCCTTCTTGGCGGCCGCGTCGTACCACGTGTCGAAGAGTTGCAAGAAAATCCACTGCGTCCAGCGGAAGTAATCGACGTCGGTCGTCGACACCTCGCGGTCCCAGTCGTAGCTGAAGCCGAGCATCTTGAGCTGCCGGCGGAAGGTGGCGATGTTCTTTTCCGTCGTCACTCGCGGCGGCTGCTGCGTCTTGATCGCGTGCTGTTCCGCAGGCAGGCCGAAAGCGTCCCAGCCCATCGGATGGACGACGCTCTTGCCGTTCATGCGTTCGAACCGGCAAACGATGTCGGTCGCCGTGTAACCCTCGGGATGACCGACGTGAAGCCCGTTACCGCTGGGATACGGGAACATATCGAGGACGTAGAGCTTCTCGCCGGCAGGCAGACGGGGAGCAGCGAACGTCTTGTTCTGCTCCCAAAATTGTTGCCATTTAGGTTCGACGACGGCGGGGTTGTAACGAGGCATAAGCGTTTGCGGCGTATCGACTTTGGACGGCAGCGGGCGGCGAAAAGCCGCGATTCTAACGGCGGCCGGCGAAATGGGGAATGCCGGCACGACCGTTTAGCCGCCGTGGTTGCTCGGCGCTTGCTCGTTCGCAGTCAGCGAGGCGTCGTACGTTGCAATTGCCGACAATCGCTGATTTCGCTACAAGTCCGCGCGATTTTCGAGCCGCTCACGGCGGTTCGTATCCTTCGACACGACAGACACTTCCGCGCAGCTTGAGGTTCACCATGCGAGGTTCGGCGCTCGTACTGCTCGCGCTCACGTTCCACTCGACTGCGGCGCTTCGCGCTCAAGACGCCGCGGAACGATTTCCCTACTCCGCCTTTGTCGCGTCGAACGAAGCCGCCGTGCGGAGCGGACCGAGCGAAACCTTCTATCCCGTGTTGACGATGCGGCACGGCGACGCCGTCGAAGTGTGGCGGCACGATCCGGGCGGTTGGTGCGCGGTTCGTCCGCCGGAGGGAGCGTTCAGTTGGATTTCGAGCGACTTCGTGGAGGTCGTCGGCGACCGGACCGGCGTCGTGCGCGGCAGCCAAGTGAATGTCCGCGTTGGTACGCAATTCAGCGACATGCGCAGACGCCGTGCAGGTCAAACTCGACGACGGCGAAACGGTCGAGATCATCGAACGTCGCACGCTCGCGGCCGGCGACCAAGCGACGACGTGGTACAAAATCCATCCGCCGTCCGGCGAATTTCGCTGGATTCACACGCGGCAACTCGTACGTCATCCCGACGACTTGCCGAAGCCGAGCGACGTCGTTTCCGGCCAAGCCTCGCCGGGTGCGGGAGTTCTGCAGGTCGGTTTCACGGAGAACGCCGCCGCAGCTGCATCCGGCATGGCCGGCATCCGCGGCCCCAACGATATCTTGGAATCGCTACGAGACTTGCCTGCCGATGCGCCGACCGACGAAACGTTGGCCCGTTTGGAAGCCGTGCTCTCACAGATGGTCGCCGCCGAGCCCACGGCCTGGAGCTTCGGCGAATTGCAACGTCGCGGCGAGGCCCTCTTAGAATCGGCCGACGACGCCGGCGAGCGCGGCCAAGCCCGCATGTTCCTCGGCAAGCTGGCCCGGTTCCAAGATATTCAGGCCCGCTATTCGGCAATCGCCCACTTGAGAAACGAAACGTCGGAAGTCGATCGTCAGCTCGGCGGCACTCCGCCTAAGTACGACGTCGTCCCGGCTTCCGCGATGGAGGCGATTGTCGAAACGGCTCCCGCGCAACCGAACCTCACGACTCCCGTCGTCGCCGCGGCTCCGCAAAGTCCCGCCGCGCCGGAGAAGCCGCTCGTTGAACAAGCGGGCCTCGACACGGCCCGTTACGACGCAGCCGGTCGGTTGCAACAAGTTCCCGGCGGCGGCACGACGACGGCCTACGCTTTGGTCGACGGCCAAGGTCGCGTGTCGGCCTACGTCACCGCGGCCCCCGGCGTAAATCTGCGGCCTTATTTGGAGCAGGACGTCGGTATCAACGGCATCCGCGGCTTCTTGCCCGACAAGCAAACCGTGCAACTCACGGCCAAGCGCATCGACGTCTTGCGTCGTTAGCTAGTCGGGGCACGTGTAGACATACGCGCGTGCGTGCTTGGCGATTCTCAGCGTCGGCCCGCGAAATCCGCGGCGGCAAAGTTCACGCCCCAGGTAGGCCATCATTCCGGCATGTGACACGACCAATGTGTCACGCGTAGCCGCGGAAAGTTGGTCGGCCACGGCCGAGACGCGGCGGCGAAAGTCGTCGCGATGGTCCCGTTGAGAACGGTGCCCGGACAGCCAAGCGATTTGCAAGACGACCTGCCAGGCTCGCAGCGGCAAACGCAATCGTCCGGTCGCGAACGTGGCGAACTCGGGCTCTCTCAAGAGCGGCGTCGTCGTGAAAGGGCCTGCGAAAACCCGTTGGGCCGTTGCGATGGTGCGCGACAAATCGCTCGCCACGCAGGACTGCCAGTCGATGCCTGCCAAATCGTACGGGCCGACGATGGTTTCGGACCGATCATAAATAGCCCGCCATTCCGCCAACTCATCGGCGGTTCGCCAACCGGCCGGAAGCTGCTCAGAAACCGGAAAATGTCGCAGAAGTCCGATGCGTAGCGTCATTCGTAGCGTCTCGCCGGACGAACGTCTCCAGCTTTTGCTTCCTAGAAAACGGTCCGCAAGTCGGCAGGGACTAAGTTTGTGAAATTCGTCACGGTACACCCTTGATGGTTAGTTGCACAGCGTGTTTGTCTCATGTCAGTAAGTCTCTCGCGGAAAAATACACTACTGCGGATTTCATCACGACGAACGATCAGCGACCGTGATTTTGCGGTTTTTCGCGTCGTTGCAAACTCGCCACTCATGGCATTCGCGCACGCTTCCGCCACTTCGCTCTTGTCGCATTTTTGAGCGCTGACAATACTTCAACTAGGGACAGGAGTCAGGCACGAAGCCTGACAAGTTGCGAATAGCAGGACGCTCCACACGAGTTGGCCCGCCTCGCCCAGTTCCGGGTGTTCTTTTCCAAGTTTGCTCACTCTTGAGCGGATCCGGCCCGGGATTATTTTTCTTTTGCTCGTCTTGTTCCGGATCTTGCCCAGGTCGCAATCTGCACCCGTTTCGGGGCTAAGCATTGCGAAAGGTTTCCGCCGGCCGCAGTGCGTCGCCGCGTCCAGTTCCTCGGTTACGAAGACTCGACGAATCGAAAATGTTCTCCGCAAGGGGAGGGATCGCCATGAGCAGTGGAAGCTCGATTATCTCGCTGATCGCCGAACGTCAGGATCTCGAACAGTTCCGCAAGAAGAACTGGATCGGCACGTTCGAGGAATATCTCGACATCGTTCGCCACGACCCGAAGGTCGTTCGTAACGCGTTCGAACGCGTGTACGAAATGATTCTTTCGTACGGCACCGAAACGTACGAAGTGAACCGCGAACGTCACGTACGGTACAAGTTTTTCGACGATCCCGACCACGGCGGGGAAGACGCCGTTTTCGGCCTGGAAGATTCCATCGCGGCGCTGGTAAACGCCCTGAAAAGTGCGGCCAAAGGCTACGGCATCGAAAAACGCGTGCTGCTGATGCACGGCCCCGTCGGCAGCAGCAAAAGCACCATGGCCCGGCTCTTAAAGCACGGGCTCGAGCGCTACACCTCGAGCGACGAAGGTGCGCTCTACACGCTCGGCTGGGCCGATCTGGAAGACGCCAACCTCGTGCATTGGTGCCCGATGCACGAAGAGCCGCTGCACATGGTGCCGCACCGGTTCCGCCCTGATGTCGCCGCGCATCTCAACGCCGAGCGCGGGGAAGAAGATTACCGTGTGAAGATCCACGGCGAACTCTGCCCGTATTGCCGCTACATCTACCACGAACGCATCACGCTCTACGGCGGCGACTGGACGCGCGTGGTAAAAGACGTGCGCGTGCGCCGGCAATTGCTGAGCGAAAAAGATCGCATCGGCATCGGCACGTTCCAGCCGAAAGACGAGAAGAATCAGGACAGCACGGAACTCACCGGCGACATCAACTATCGCAAAATCGCCCAATACGGCAGCGACAGCGATCCGCGTGCGTTCAACTTCGACGGCGAATTCAACGTCGCCAATCGGGGCATCATTGAGTTCGTCGAAGTCCTCAAGCTCGACGTGGCGTTCCTTTACGATCTGCTCGGCGCCAGCCAAGAGCACAAGATCAAGCCGAAGAAGTTCGCGCAAACCGATATCGACGAAGTGATCATCGGCCACACGAACGAGCCCGAGTATCGCCGCTTGCAGAACAACGAGTTCATGGAAGCATTGCGCGATCGCACGGTGAAGATTGATATCCCTTACGTTACCAAGCTGAGCGACGAAATCCGCATCTACGAGAAGGATTACAACCGGCAGAAGGTGAAGGGGAAGCACATCGCGCCGCATACGATCGAAATGGCGGCCATGTGGGCCGTGCTCACCCGACTCGAGCCGCCGAAACACGCCAGCCTTTCCGTGCTGCAGAAGCTCAAGCTTTACAACGGCAAGTCGCTCCCGGGCTTCACGGAAGACAACATCAAGGAACTC
>JASGKB010000001.1:0-477098 GCA_049840675.1 Pirellulales bacterium | reverse complement strand
TGCGTACCGCGGACTCGTTCGACGGTCGGTGAGATCGTTCTCGAGAGCACGCCGGAGGGAACTGCCGGCGCTCGGGGAAACGCCGCTCTGGTCCGCGGCTACGGGTGTCGGACACGGCTTGTGCGGGTGTCTCACAAGCTGCGAGGAGATTGCACAATCTCCTCGGCGAACGGGAAGCTCCGGCTTCCCGGTAGGTCGAAGGAAGCGAGTAGACCAAGTCGACGTCCGACAGAGACGCCGTCGCGAAATGCAGCCATTTCACAGCCGAAGGGGAACCTTCGCGGCCAATGCGGGCAGACCCGGTGACGAGACGTTCGCCAGAGCCGGACGAAGAGCTGAAGCGCACCGAAACCTGAACTTCGTCAAACCTTTGACGACAAGGCGGCGTTCGCTCCTCCTCTGCTCCGGTTCCTACCTGGGCCGAAGCGCTCCTGTTCTGGTTCTTTTCGCTGGCGGTACCCCCGAACGTCTCGTCACGAACTTTTTCTTTACGGAACTCGCGTTCACGATGTCTCGCGGTGCCGCAGAGACGGAGTGGGGGATGGGGGGATGAGAGAGGCGATGGTGGGGATGGGAGGCGAGAGAGATTTCTTGCTGTAGGGAACGCCCTCTGTGGCGTTCCGTGCCGCGGGTAAAAACTTCATGGAACGCCGCGGAGGGCGTTCCCTACAGCGATTGGTTGCTCATCCCTTTTTCTCTATCTGCGTTCATCCGCGTCCATCTGTGGTTCCCTTTCTTCTTCCGGTCTGCTTGGTGAAAACAAACCGTTTTCCGGCCGGGTATAATTCATCGGTCGGGGGTTCCGTCGGTTCGTCAGGTCGTCATGCGTAAGTGTTTTGAAACCGTCGTTTGTTTGGCGCTGGTGCTCGTCGTCGGCGGGGCTTGGCTCGTTGCGCCGTTTGCCGTCGTCAGCGGGTCGATGTCGCCGACGCTCGTCGGTCCGCATCGGCAGTTTCGCTGCGAGGAGTGCGGCGAGCGGAACGTCATGCCGGTCGAGATTCCTTTGTTCGGCGGTCGCCGCGGGGTTTGTCGCAAATGCGGCAAGCTCGGGCCGGTGCTCAACACGCTGGCGATTACGCCCGGCGATCGGATGTTGGTCGACTACACCGCGGCTGTCTCGCGCACCGCGGCGTTGGGAGATCGTCGCCCTGCAACTGCCGCACGAGGCCGGCAAGGTGGCGGTGAAGCGCGTGGTCGGCCTCCCCGGCGAGACGATCGAGCTGCGCGACGGCCAAGTTTACGTGAACGGCGCCGCCGAGCCGAAGCCGGCCGCCGTCGCCGACATCGCCTATGAAAAGGTGCGCGGTTTTCCGCGCAGGATCGATGGACGCTCGGGCCCGACGAATACTTCGTGCTCGGCGACAATCCGCCGATTTCCGACGACAGCCGGCTGTGGAAAGCGGGCCCGGGAGTTCCGGCGCAACTCATCGTGGGGAAACCGCTTATCGTGCATTTTCCGCTGCGTACCGTGCATTGGTACGGACGTCCGGTTCACGTTCCCGATCTTGCCATGATCCGCTATATTCGCTGAGCTTCCGACCGCCAGAGGATCGCCCGCCGTATGAAGACGACCGACACCAAGCCCGAGACCGCCGGCGCCGTGCATAAGCCGACGCCTTTCGAGAGCCTGCGCGAGACGTTCGATTCGATCGCCATTGCGTTCATTCTGGCGTTCCTGTTCCGCACGTTCGAAGCCGAAGCGTTCGTCATTCCGACCGGCTCGATGGCGCTGACTCTGATGGGCGCCACAAGGAAGTGACCTGCCCGGAATGCGGCTATTTGTACAAGGTCGGCGCCAGCGTCGAGAACGAAGAAGGCCGCCGCCGGCCGCCGCAAGAGGTGGTGACCTGCACGTGCCCGAACTGCCGCTACACGGCTTATCTGCCCGACTCGCCGGCCGTTTCCGCCGCGGGCGATCGGATTTTGGTGACGAAATATCCGTACGAGTTCGGCGACCCGAAGCGGTTCGACGTCGCGGTTTTTAAAAACCCGGGCGAAGCGAACCAGAACTACATCAAGCACCTGGTCGGCCTGCCGAACGAAGACGTCATGATCTACCGGGGCGATATTTACGCTCGGCCCGCCGGTTCCGAAAAGTTCCGCATGCAGCGGAAGCCGCCGGAAAAAGTCGTGTCGGTCATGCAGATCGTTTACGACAACGACTTCGTACTGCCGGCGATCATCAACAAGGGTTGGCCGCAGCGGTGGATCGATCCGCGTCGACCAAGGAGAACCGACCGTTTGGACGACGTCGGCCGATTACAAGTCGTTTCGTACCGAAGGGAAGGCGCCGGCCGAGTCTTGGCTCCGCTATCAACACGTCGTACCGACGACCGCGGATTGGCGCAAACTGAAAGAGGGGGACGTCACGCCGGGCACGGCCAAACCGCAGCTCATCACCGATTTCTGCGAGTACAACACCTGGGGCACCGCCGGACCGAATCAAACGGTCAGCGCCGCCGCGCTGGGTCTGCATTGGGTGAGCGATCTGATTCTCGAATGCGAGTTGACGTTCCTCAATCGGGCCGACGACCAAGCCGAAGCCGTGCTGGAATTGGTCGAAGGGGGACGAGCGTTCCAATGCCGCATTCGCGCCGCGACGGGAGACGTCGAGCTGCGCATTTCGAACCAAGACAAGTTCCGACCGGTCGCGGCCGCCGCGGTGGTCGGCGCAGGCCCGCACAAGCTGCGATTCGCCAACGTCGACGACCAACTCATCGTTTGGGTGAACGACAAGCCGCTGAAGTTCAACGCCTCGACGAACTTTCTGGCGACGAACGTCGCCGAAGCCGCGTTGAACAATCCGCGCGAGCTGGAGCCGATGACGATCGACGACGACACGGAAGTGCCGGTTCTCGATACGAACATGCCGAAAGCGCAAGACTTGCTCTCACCGGCGGGAATCGCCTCGCGCGGCGTCGGCCTGGAAGTGGCGCAGTTCCGCGTGCTGCGCGACGCCTACTACGTGGCGACGAACAAATCGTTCGACGAATTCTCGCGCTCCATGGTCATCGCCGGCGAACCGGTCGCTTCGGACTATTCCGACAACGTGTTCGCCGACTTCGCCCAACGTTCGCTGGGACTCGACTTCAACGCCGAGCTCAAGTTGCACGCGTTTATGACGAACGTCGAGCGCGACCCGACGCGATTTCTGAAGGTGCGCGGCGTAGTGTTTAAGCTCGGCGCAGATCAGTTCTTTATGCTCGGCGACAACAGCCCGCACAGCTCCGACGGCCGGCTTTGGGATTCGCCCGAGCATTACGTGAAGCGCGAACTTTTGATCGGCAAGGCGCTGTTCGTTTACTGGCCGCACGGGCTGCCGACCGTCGGCGGTTCGAGCGTCGACTTGCCCAACCTGCCGGTCGTCGGCGGTTCGTATTATCCCAACTTCAAAGATATGCGCATCATTCGCTGACGCGACGCGGCCTGGATTCGCGGCACGACGACGCTCGCCGCGACGACCGCACGACACAACTTGCGAGGGACGGATTCCTCATGCACATGCTCGAAGTCAAAGGCTTGGTGAAGATCTACGGCCGGCGCAAGGTCGTCGACGGCGTCGACTTCAACGTCGGGCACGGAGAGATCGTCGGACTGCTCGGCCCCAACGGCGCGGGGAAGACCACGAGCTTCCGCATGGCCTGCGGCATGATCGAACCGAACGAAGGAACGGTTTTTCTGCAGGGGGTCGACGTCACGAATTGGCCCATGTACCGCCGCGCCAAAGAAGGGGGAATGGGCTACCTCGCGCAAGAGTCGAGCGTATTTCGCAAGCTGACCGTCGAGAAGAACTTGCTCGGCGTGATGGAGATGCTCGGCATTGATCGCAAGACTCGCAAGCGCCGCGCCGCGGAACTCATCGAGCAGTTTCACATCGGCCACATTCGCAAGAGCTTGGCTCAATCGCTTTCCGGCGGCGAACGACGGCGGCTGGAGATCGCGCACTGTTTGGTTTCGGACCCAAAGCTGATTCTGCTCGACGAACCGTTTACGGGCATCGATCCGGTGACGGTGGCGGGCATTCAAGAAATCGTCCGCGATCTGAAGGCGGCGGGCATGTCGATCTTGATCACCGACCATCACGTGCGCGAGACGTTGCAGATCACGGATCGGAGCTACGTGATTCGCGGCGGCAAAGTGCTTTGCCACGGCCGGCCGCAAGAAGTGCTGCAGAACCCGGAAGCGAAGAAGTATTACTTCGGCGAGTCGATGGACATCGGCGGGCCGCGCGAAGAAGAGGACGACGACGATCGGCGCGACGCGGCGTAGCGGAAACTCTGCGCGGCGCGCGGCTATTTGTCGCCGTCGCGAAGTCCGAGGCGGGCCAACCAGCGACCGCCGCCGGCCTTTTTGGCGTCGCCCGTTTCGATGACCGGCAGGCCAGCGTTGGCTCCGGCTTCGGCGAGGCGCTTTTCGAGATCGGCCTGCTTGTCGACGAGCTCGGCTCGCTCACGAGCCAGCTTGGCGCGTTCGAATCGACGTTTCGACTTCTGCGGCGCAGAGCTTCTCCTCCCATTGCCGCTTGAGATCTTCGATCTGCGTGCGATGCTGCTGAATGAGTTCGTCGTCTTCAATGGCGGCGGTGAGAGCGGCGGCGCCGACGGTGAACTCGCCGACGTTGCGGCGCTGCTCCTCCAGCACGCGCTTCAAATCGTCGATCTCGCGTTCCTTGTCGGCGACAATGCCGTCGGTGATGCGGATCGTCCCTTCGATCGTCAACCGGTCGGACTTTTGAGCCGGTTGCGATTCGTCGAAGTCGGATTCGAGCACCGCCAACAGCCGACGCTTTTGCGATTCCCAATCCATCGGTAAAGCGTCGCCCGACGCGGCCTGGGCATGGTTCGCGGCCTGCGTCTTCTCAAGCACGGCGTTGCGTTGGCGCAGGTCGCGAAGTCTTCCTGGGCGATCGACAGCGCGCGGCGGAGATCATCGGCATCGGCCGCGGCCTCGCTGAGTTCGTCCGCTTCGGATAACTTGCGGCGCGCGTGGTCGAGCAGATCGCGCAACTCGGCGGCGTCGGCTTCGGCGTCGGTGGCCCGACGTTCCCACTCGCCCGAATCGCCCGCTTCGCGCTGGGCGTCGGCCGCCGCTTGACGCACCGCCTGCAATTCGGCGTGAGCTTCGGCAAGCGCGGCTTCGGCTTCCATCAGGGCCGACGAACGCTCGGCGAGCGCCAATTGGGCGCGAACCAGCTCGTCGCGAAGAGCCGAGTCGTCGGCGCGGGCCGCCAACGTGGCCGAGGCTTCGGCGGCTTGGCGTTCGAGTTCCTCGGCCCGCGACTGCAATTGCCGCTCGCGGCGAAGCAGCTCTTCGCCACGAGCCAGCAACTCTTGTTCGGCCCGTTGTTGGTCGCGGCGGAGGACTTCGCGTTGTTCGTTGAGTTCGCCGGCGATGCGGCGGCGTTGGGCCTTGGTCCGGCTTTGCTCGGACTCAAGCTCCTCTTCGAGGCCCTCGTGGCGGCGGAGCTTGTCGTCGAGCCGTTGCTTGAGGCGGGCGACTTCCTCCTGCTCGACCGTGAGCTGCCGCTGGCGGGCCGTGATCTCCTGCAACGCCAGTTGAGCGCGTTGCTCGGCTTCGACGGCCCCGCTCCCGCGGGCGTCGGCGGCCTGCAACAGAGCTTCGACTTCGGCGCGGCGCTCTTCGACGCGTTTGAGTTCATCCGTGAGCTGTCGCTCACGTTCGACAAGCTGCGCTTCGCGAGCCGCGACTTCGCGCGAGAGGGCGCCGCCGCGATGCGCGGCCGTGTCGTCGAGCAGCCGCTTCACGACGCCGGCGATTTCGGCTTCGGCCGAAACGGTCGTCTCCGTCAGCTCGCCGAGGAAACGACGAATCTGCTCGCGCTGTTCGGCGAACGGCAAGGCCGACGATGATTCACGGCGTGAATCCACGGGAACGGCTTGGCGAAGTTCGTCCATGGAGTGCGGCAACACGGAAACTCGACGAGGCGGGAAGCGAGCGATGTGCGGCAAGCGGGAAGGATTTTCGTCCCCCGATGGCAACCATAGGTCAGAAAATAGAAGTGGGCAAATTCCGGTCACACTTGCGACGATTGGTCGCCGTTAGACCGATTCGCCGAAGATCCCGAACTCGGGGGCATAACGCACGAGACCCGCGTTGCGAGGAAGGCCGCCTTCGCGGAGTTCGAGCACCTGAAAGGCGGGGCCGCCGCCGTATTCGTCGCACAACCCGAACTCGCTTGCGGCGCGAAAGCCGAACCGACCGTAATATTCAGGCTCGCCCAAGACGACGGCATAACCGGCCCCGGCGGCACGACACGCCGCAAGACCTTCGTGAACCAGAGCCGCGCCGACGCCGCGACGTCGCTGAGATTCCGCCACTGCCAGGGGGGCCAAGCCGAGCCCCAGTACGGCGGTGGAAAGGGAGACGCTCACCGGGCTGAACGCGACATGGCCGATGATGTGATTTTGCAACACGGCCGCGAGCGACACCGTCAGCCGGCCGGAATCGCGCAAGAGATCGACAAGCCGCGCTTCGGCGTCCGTGGGAAACGCCGAGACGATAACCTTGTGGATCGCCGTGACGTCGCCCGGAGCTTCGGCGCGGATGAGCATCGACTAGCTCAACACTTCCGGATTGCGGACGTTCTCGGGTACGCGGCCGTGTAGACGATCGACGACTTGCCGCGCCGTGCGTTCGCGGAGATTCGCCAAACTTTCCTCGGAAACGAAGGCGGCGTGCGGCGTGACGATCACACGTTCGTCGTTGAACGGCGCCTTCGAAAGATCGCACGGTTCCTGCTGTTGCACGTCGAGCGCGGCTCCGGCCAATTCGCCGGCCGCAAGAGCCGCGGCCAATGCGCCCTCGTCGACCACGGCGCCGCGGGCCGTATTAATGAGATACGCAGTCGGCTTCATGAGCCGGAACTGTTCCGTGCTCATCAAGTGCTTGGTCTGCGGCGTCGCCGGAATGTGGAGCGAGACGTAATCGCTCTCGCGCAGCAGGTCGGGCAGGTCGCGATATTCGACCCCTTGCATCTGATCTTTACGCGAACGGTTGTAGGCCAGCACCTTGAAGCCCAGCGGCAGGAGCTTCCGCGCCAAACATTGAGCAATCGCGCCGAAACCGACCAGCCCGACGGTCTGGCCTTCCATACGCCTCAGCTTCGCGCCGGCTTGCAATTCGTAGCGGCCCGACTTCGTGGCATGATGATAGAAGCCGATCTTCCGCCCCAGCGCAAAGATCGACGCCAGCGCATGCTCGGCGACTTCGATGAGGCAGTAGTCGGGCACGTTCGTGACGACGATTTTGTGCTTGGTGCAATAGTCGACGTCAATGTTGTCCAGCCCGATACCGAGCCGGGCGACGATGCGGCAGTTGGGGGCCGCGCCGATCACGGTGCCGGGAACCTTCGCCCAGTTGGTCATGATGCCGTCGCAAGGAGCGGCGAGCTTGGCGAGCGATTCGACGTCGGTCTTCGACTTATCGGCGACGATCAGTTCGCAATCGCCCTCGGCCAAAATGCGACGTTCAATTTCGGTGTCAGGCCAAGCGTAATCGGTCTGCAAAACTTTGAACTTCGGCACGTCGGAAACTCGCTAGCGGAAGAGGCTGTGATCGAACGTCGCGCAGAATTGTCCGCGCGAGTCGCATATCCTACCATTTACCCGCCGGCTTGCCATTGCTCGCCTAATCACCGCATCACCGAAGTTGTCGCTGCTATGAACGATCCCAGAATCACGCGCCTCGCCGAGACGTTGCTCGATCACAGTTGTCGAATAGCCGCCGGGGAGAACGTGCTGATCGAAGCCATTGATTTGCCGGAGCCGACGCTGGCCTGCAGGCTTGTCGAATTGGCCGCGGCGCGCGGTGCGCATCCGTTCGTAACTTGGAAGAGCAACGAGATTCTGCGGAGCTTGTATCGCACGGGGACGGAGGCGAACCTCGGCGCGGCGGGAGAATTCGAACGAGCCCGCATGCAGCGGATGCATGCCTATATCGGCATTCGCGGTTCGGCCAACAGCAGTCAGTTTGCCGACGTGCCGCATGACAAAATGGACCTGTATCAAAAGTATTGGTGGCATCCGGTTCATAGCGAAGTGCGCGTGCCCGAAACGAAATGGGTCGTGCTGCGTTACCCGACCCCTTCGATGGCGCAAGCTGCGGACATGAGCACGAGCGCCTTCGAAGATTTTTACTTCGACGTTTGCACGGCCGACTATGCGCAAATGGCCCGCGATCAGGAGCCGCTCGTGAAGCGGATGTGGGACGCCGATCAGGTGCGAATCGTCGGACCGGGAACTGATTTGACGTTCTCGATCAAAGGGATGAACGTGCGACCGTGCCACGGTCAGCGCAACATTCCCGACGGCGAAGTGTTCACCGCGCCGATTCGCGACAGCGTCTACGGCGTGATTCGCTACAACGCGGCATCACGATATCAAGGCACCGTGTTTCAGCAGGTTGAATTCGAATTCCAGGCCGGCAAGATCGTGCGGGCCACTTGCGCCAATGCGCCCGATGCGTTGAACAAGATTCTCGACTCCGACGACGGGGCTCGTTACATCGGCGAATGGTCGATCGGCTGCAACAATCGGATTCGTAAGCCGATGCTCGACACGCTCTTCGATGAGAAGATCGGCGGCAGCATTCATCTGACGCCGGGCAACGCCTACGACGAATGCGACAACGGCAACCGCAGCCGCGTGCATTGGGACTTGGTGCTGATCCAAACGCCCGAGTACGGCGGCGGACAGATTTACTTCGACGACGTGCTTATCCGCAAAGACGGTCGGTTCGTGACGCCCGACCTGCAAGGACTGAACGCAGGGCTGTAACGTCGGCCGAGCGTTCGGCGAGCTTTCGTACTATGCCGCTTTGCGAGCCGGCGCGGCGTCGTACATCGTCTTCGTCGGCGCGACGGGCGCGGCTTTGCGGGCGCGAAGTTGCTTGAGCTTGCGGGCCATGAGGCGGGCGAGCGTCAGCGGTAGTGCGAGCACGTCGAACAGCCGACGTTCAAGCCGCACGAGGTGAAACAGATCGAACCAACGGACGGGCTGTTGGTTGTCGAGCACCCAGTGGGCCAGCGAATCGCGGCCTTGGTTCACCGGCTGATCGTGCCGCACGGCTTGGCGAAATCGGGGCGGCAACGTCGCCAAGACTTCGGCCGGCGGGAGCTTCACGTCGTCGGGAAACGGAAACTCCGTGGGAAACAGCCCGAGGAACAGCACCGTGGTTTGTCGACCGTGTAGGTTCGGGTTGCGGCCGTGCCACGTGTCGTTGAAGAAATAAAACACGTCGCCGGCCTCACCCGTCGATTCGACGACGTCGGTCATCCGCCGCCGCGCGAGCCGGTTCGTGAACAAGCTCAACTTGTGCATGAGCTTTGAGAGCAGCCGCAGCTTATTGGTACGCAACACGTTCCAGGTGCTCAGCACCGTGTTGTCGCGCGGACAATACGGCCAGAGGTGTGAGCCGGGAACGAAACAAGTGCCGGAGTTGTTCGGTTCAGGAACGTCGCTCAGCAAGATGCTGATGCCGAATTCCCCGCGCCAATCGCGATGCCAAACGTGCGGCACGGCTTGCGGGCCGTCGGTCAACGGATCGAGCGAGCCGTCCATGCGGCGCAGGTTGTAGCCGCGAATTTTGAAGTGCTTGCCGACGGCCTTTTCGAGCACGGCCGAGGCAACCGGATCGGTCAGCACGCGTTCGACCATCGCTTCGAGCGCAGGCGAATAGCCATAAATGTCGACGACGAACGTGAAATGTTCGAATCGCATCTGCTTCGTGCGCCGGGCATCGTCGCCGCAGCCCGATCGTCGACATGCTTCTCGCACAGTGCCTCGATTTCCGTCGCGGCTTGGCGGACCAACGACCGGGGAAACAGATCGCGAAAGACGGTGAAACCGTCGCGCTGAAGTTGTTCAATCGCCGTACGTTTTTCGGCGACAGTCGTCGTATCCATGGCAGCCGTCCTTGGCAGTGAGAACGAAAGTCTGCCGCGTTTGAGGGGGCGGCAAAACATCGCGAGCGGAAATCTATCGGCAAGCGGCCGCATCGGACAACGTCAAAGCGTCTGCCGGCATCCATATGCCGGCACTCGATTGGTTCCGCGCGAATCCGGCGTCGAGATTGACCCGCGATTTTGATTTGCCTAACCTCGCTCGCCTCTCCAACTGGCCGCCGCAGGATGCTTCGGCATGGTTTTCAGCTCGCGCATCTTCCTATTTCTGTTTTTGCCGCTCGTTTTGGCGGGGTACTACCTCGGACCGAAGCGCTGTGCAATAGTTGGCTGCTCGCCACGAGCATGGCATTTTATTGCTGGGGCGAGCCGGAGCTCGTCTGGGTCTTCCTACTCTCGATCGGTTTGAATCATGTGTTCGGTCTCGTTGCCGAGCAAACACGAGAGAGCGCCGCAGGGCGATGGACGATCGGTTTGACGGTGGTCGTAAATATCGGCCTGCTGGCGTATTTCAAATACGCCAACTTTTTCGTCGACTCCACGAACACGTTGCTCACGGCCGCCGGCTTTTCCGTGCAGACTTGTGCGAGATCGCACTGCCGATCGGCATCTCGTTTTACACGTTCCAAGCAATGTCGTACGTGATCGACGTCTATCGCGGCGAAGTGCCGGCACAGCGCAACCCGATCAACACGGCATTGTATGTGGCGTTTTTCCCGCAACTGATCGCCGGCCCGATCGTGCGCTATCGCGACGCTGCGCTGCAGATCAATGAGCGACAAGAATCGATCGACCAATTCGCCGAAGGGGTGCGACGATTCGTCATCGGCCTCGGCAAGAAGGTATTGCTGGCCAACAGCGTGGCCGTCGTGGCCGACGCCGTGTTTCTCATCCCGGATGATTCTCTTTCGTGCGGCGTCGCTTGGCTCGGCGCGGTTTGCTACACGCTGCAGATCTACTTCGATTTTGCCGGCTATTCCGACATGGCCATCGGCCTCGGGTTGTTATTCGGATTTCGCTTCGAGGAAAACTTCAACTACCCCTACGTCAGCCGCTCCGTGACGGAGTTTTGGCGACGGTGGCACATCTCGCTTTCCACTTGGTTCCGCGACTACCTCTATATTCCGCTCGGCGGCAATCGCGGCTCGTCCGCGGCGACATATCGAAATCTGCTAATCGTGTTTCTCCTCTGCGGTCTGTGGCATGGGGCCGAATGGACGTTCGTCGCTTGGGGCGCGTATCACGGGGCGTTTCTCATCGTGGAACGTGCAGGCCTCGCACGGCGACTACAACAACTTCCCGCCACGATGCAGCATGTCTATACGCTGACGGCGGTCGTGTTCGGATGGACGTTGTTTCGAGCCGAGACTCTTGGGCAGGCATGGGCTTGTTGGAAAGCAATGCTCGGTTGCGGAGCCGCGCCGTCGGCCGAGTACGACGTGACGACTTATCTCGACTCAGGGCTAATTCTCGCACTTGTCGTCAGCGTCTTCGTCGCCTTACCCGTCGGCCATTGGCTGCGGTGCAAATGGAACGAATTGCGATCCCCCGAACGGGCGAAGTTCACCGTCAGCCGCATCTGGCAACGGTTGCTGCATCCCGCCGTGATTGAGTTCGGCGGCGTCGGCGCCGTGGCCGTGTTGTTTTGTGCTTCGGCGGCCAAGCTGATGGCGTCGACCTACAATCCTTTCATTTACTTCCGCTTTTGAACGATCATGACGGCGACGGCGGCATCAAACGGTTTTGAAGACGGCAAGCTGCGTCGGCGTGCGAATCTCGCACTGACCGTCGGCTTTGCCGTCGCGCTGTTGCGCCCGCTGCGAGTTCGTTGCTGACCGACGTAGCCAAAGACATCGCCGCCGTCGAACGACGACAAGTTGCTGCGTTTCCCGCATGGGAAACACGGACACGCTGGGGCTTGGCGTTGCCGCGCAAGCAATCGCTCGTGGCGTTTCCCAAAAGTTTCGAAGCGTGGTTCGACGATCACATCGGCCTGCGACGTCCGCTGATTCAGACCTATCAACTCGCCAAGGTGTACGGACTCACGGTCGATCGACAAGTGGTCGGCGAGAATCAGGCGCTGGTGACCGTCGGACGCGACGGCTGGCTCTTCCTGACCGGTGGATTGCTCGACGACTTCCGCCGCACGGCCGCGTTTCGACCTGAAGATCTCGCCGCGTGGCGATCTTGCTTCGTCGAGCGCAGTGCTTGGTCTCGAAGTCGCGGAATCGAGTACGTCGTGCTGGCCGCGCCGACCGCACAGACGATCTATCCCGAATTCATGCCGCGCAACTTGAAGCGGGCCGATCGGCCTTCACGACTTGACGAATTGGCCGCTGCGATGAGCCAAACGCCTGACGTGAAATTCGTCGACCCGTGCGCCGTGCTTGTCGACGAGCGCCATCGGCATCCGACGTACCTCAAGACCGACGGCTACTGGAACGACTTCGGCGCTCTGTTAGCCTATGAACAGACGATGGCACGAATGCCGACTTCGCTGATGATCGGTCGTCGTGCCGCGCTTGCCGATTTCGAGGTTCGAATCGAACCGGTCGTCGACCAAGGAAACTTGGCAAAGCTGCTCAATTCGCCGGTTCCATTTCGCGAAGACTGGTTGACGTTGTTGCCCCGCACGCCGAGACAAGCAAAGTCGGAAGTTGTCGGCGCGACGAGCGACGGTCGCACCATCACGCGCTGGACTTGCGAATCGGCGAGCGGGGGCTGCTTGGTCGTTCTCCATGATTCGTTTTTCAAACGAATCATGCCGCTCGTCGGCGAGCAATTTCGCGAAGTGTACTACGTTCCCGGCCTTGAATTTCCGCTGGCTGAAATTGAACGCTGGCAGCCCGACGCGATCATTCAACAGTTCGTCGAATCGAAACTCATGAGTCGCCCGCCGACGAACCCGGCCGCGATGTCGACCGAAGTCCTTACGGCCGCGGAACCGCCCGCCACGTCGCCGCCGCTAAAAAACTCATTGTCCGTAGTGTTAATCTCGAAACTCGGTTCACGGTTGATCGTTTGTTGTGCAATGTGTTGCGACGGGGCGGCCGGCCCACGATAAGATGAAGTTGCAACCGGCGGCAGAGCGTGATATTTACGGCGGACGTATCTATGCGTGTTCCTCGGCTACGCGGCGTCATCGAACGTCGGATGTTGGTCAACTTTCGGGTTGAGCCGGAAGTGCTCGTCCGACAGTTGCCGGCGCCGTTTGAACCGAAGTTGCACAACGGCCGGGCGTTGGTCGGCATTTGTCTGATTCGCTTGCGCGGCGTGCGGCCGATGTTTTTGCCTGAAGCGCTGGGGATCGGCAGCGAGAACGCGGCCCATCGCGCCGCGGTCGTCTGGACCGACGCCGCCGGGTTGCGACGTGAAGGCGTCTACGTCCGTCGCCGCGACACCGATTCGCGGCTCAATGCACTGGCCGGCGGCCGACTATTTCCCGGCGTTCATCATCATGCGCAGGTCGAATCGCGCGAAACCGTGGATCGGCTGGAAATCGACGTTGCCGCCGACGACGGCGAGACCCGCGTTCACGTGAAGGCCCGGCTCACACAAGATTGGCCGGCCGACAGCATTTTCGCCTCCCGCGACGAAGCGTCGCAATTTTTTGCCGCCGGATCATTGGGCTACTCGGCGACGCCTCGCTCCGGCACGTTTCACGGACTGGAACTTCACTGCAAGACGTGGCACGCCGAAGCGATGGCCGTCGAGGAAGTGCGCAGCAGCTACTTCGACGACGCGACGATCTTCCCGCCCGGTACGATTCAGTTGGACAACGTGCTGCTTATGCGCGAAATCGAGCATGAATGGATCGGGCAGACCGATCTCTGCTGCTCGGCCGACGGATACGCAACCGATGTCGACGGCGGAGCCTCCCCCAAGCCCGCCACGACGCCCACGACCGAACCGATCCCTGCGCCAGGCCTCGCGACGCCTGCGCCCTCGCGCACAGGCGGCGCATTTATAAAGCCGCCGGCATGGGTAACGGCCGCAACGTGCAATCGCCTGCCGGGCGGAGTATCATGCCGGGCCGTCGCATGGCCTGAAGCTGAGAAACTTCGCGGAGTCGGTTCGATGTCCCCTTTCAAACTGTTTGCCGCCGTTCTCGTCGTCGGTTCGTCCGTCGTTCAAGCCGCCGCGCCGGCCAAACGTCCGAACATTCTCTTCTGCTTTGCCGACGATTGGGGGCGGTATGCGAGCGTTTACGCCGCAACGGAAAGTCGCCCCTCCCCGAATCAGGTCGTTAAGACGCCGAACATCGATCGCGTGGCTCGCGAAGGAGCGCTGTTCAAGAATGCCTTCGTGAACGCACCGAGTTGCACGCCGTGCCGCAGCGCACTTTTAAGCGGACAGTACTTCTTCCGCACCGGTCGCGGCGCGATTTTGCACAACGCCGTGTGGGACGCCGACATTCCTTCGTTCCCAAACTTGCTGCGCGACGCCGGTTATCACATCGGCGAGACTTACAAAGTGTGGAGCCCGGGCACGCCGAACGATGCGCCGTTCGGTGCGGGCAAGCATGCCTTCGAAAGCGCCGGCGGGAAGTACAACAACTTCTCCGAGAACGCTACGCAGATGATCAAGCAGGGTAAGACGTTTGACGAAGCCCGCGACCTGATGCTGGCCGAAGTCCGCGACAACTTCGACGCCTTCCATAAAGCTCGCGAAGGGGACAAGCCGTGGCTCTACTGGTTCGGGCCCACGCTCGTGCATCGCAAATGGATCAAAGGTTCGGGCAAGGCGCTGTGGGTAATCGAACCGGAGAGTTTGCAAGGGAAGCTACCCGCATTTCTCCCCGACGTACCCGAGATTCGCGAAGACTTCGCCGACTATCTCGGCGAGATTCAAGGTTGGGATGCCGGAATCGGCGTGCTGCTCAAGCGACTCGAAGAACTCGGCGAGCTGGACAATACGCTCATCGTCATTAGCGGCGACCACGGCGCACCGGGATTCACGCACGGCAAGTGCAACCTTTACGACTTCGGCACCGGCGTATCATTGGTGGCTCGCGTTCCGGGCGTCAAAGGAGGTCGTGTACTTGACGATTTTGTGAATCTCATGGATCTCGCGCCGACGTTTTGCGAAGCCGGCGGTGCGGCAATTCCCGAAGTGATGACGGGCCGCAGCCTCTGGAGCGTGCTCACCTCCGGCGGGGCCGGCCAAGTCGATACCGAGCGCAATTGGGTCGTGACCGGCCGCGAACGGCATGTCGGTCACGTGCGCGAAGACAATCTCACATACCCGCACCGCGCGCTCCGCACGCCCGACTTCCTCTACATTCGCAACTTCCATCCCGAGCGGTGGCCGATGGGCAACCCGCGCGACATCACCGACACGTACGCTCCGTCGCAAGAGGCTCTGGAAAACGAGACTTATGCGGCGTTTCCCGATATGGACGCAAGTCCGACGAAGGCCTGGCTTGTCGCACATCGCAACGATCCGCAATGGAAGAAGTACTACGACTACGCTTTCGCGAAGCATCCGGCCGAAGAACTTTACGACTTGCGTAAAGACCCGGACCAAGTGACGAACGTGGCCGACGATCCGGCCTACGCATCGCAGAAGGTGGAACTCGGCACGCGACTCATGGCGATCTTGCTGGAAGCGAAAGATCCGCGCGTCGTGCCGCCGGGCGACACCTTCGAGAAGTCGCCGTTCACCGACCCGCCGCCGGCCGAGAAACAAAATCGCGGACAACGAAAGAGATGACAATACCTTCTGCCATAGCTGCATATAGTCGTCTTGAGCTATCCGTCTTTTTGCTTCATATCCTGAATTTCTCGGTACGCTTTAACGTATGGTTGCAATTCCTTAGCGGAAGCGGCCAGCAATCTTTTTCGTTCGCTTCCGTCAAAAGGAATCTCTGCATTCCCTAGCACCGCCAGCCACAATTGTGCCATGGTCGAAATGCTCAGTTCTTGTGGATGGCTCAGTGACCACTCACCAAGCAATGCTGGCATACGATTATGCCCAATACCAACACATTCCAAGGCACCTTCATCAAAGTCACTGGCGGGTGCGGACGGGTTTCCGATTTCAATTCGTTCTAAATCGTCATTTAGTTTCGTTCGCCGTACCGAATTTCGCACCCATGCCGCCATTTTTCTCGGCTTAATAAGTTCGTCTGCGTCGCTTGTGTGTAAAACAACTCTCGCGCCATCGATCTTTGTCGTCGAGGACTTGTAGCGTTCCACGTTCAAATAGCGAGTCGTCATCACCGTCCTAAACCACGCAGCCAAACTTCCAGGTGAGTTATTTCGTACAACGGCAGCATTGGGTTTCAGTTGCGACATCTTAAAACCCGCTCGATCACCTGGAAGCACCATCAATCGCCAACATTTTAGTTCGCTTAATATAGCCGCATCAAATAGCGCGACCCCCGTAGACGTGAAGGCCAAAGGCAACCATCCATACAACTTATATTCATTCACGCTAATCCCCGGGTATCTACCCTCGAAGTCGCCCACTACGGCTTTTTCGACGTCTTCCGCGGTTGGCGTATGAACAAACAACCATCCTATGAAATCTTTAACGATATCAAGCAGGAGCTCGCTCTCAAACGGCAGCGATTTCTGATTTAGGCTGGTTCGTTCCAAGTTAAGAGGCAGAAGTCCATCACGATCAAACACAGACACTGACGGTGTCTTGATGTGTATGTATGGATGCGTATTTGCAATTTCTGATTTTGAAGGTCCAAGATATTCTGATATACGTATTCCGTTGCACACCAATTGCGGCGAAGATCTTCCCGTATTCCACGACCACTGCACGTCCGCGAACTCTGGCACGCTCAGTCTTCGATAATCTGGCGGCAAATCGCTTTGTTCGGATGGCAGATGATGGGTTTGCTTGAGTGGTCGGTCGAGAGAAAAATGCCTCCTCTCAACAGTCACGTCGTCCAGGCAGTACCATGACCATCTCTCGCCCTGCCACCTCTCAGCGTTTACCGAATCAGCGGAAAAAGACTTGGCCGCCCGCTCATGAAGGCGAACGCGAATTTCAGTACCGACGGCGCACGGGCAATATCGAGCATTAATTGCTTCAGTATCCAGCGATGCAGAGAAAGATATTCCGCGATCTTTTGGCTGGGAGATATGACGTGTCGTTACCTCAATCTCATCCCCTAGTAGAAATGCCGCCAGTGCGCCAATTCCGAAGCGCCCAGACCGCAAGACAGTTGAGTGCCCGTCATGTGATTCATATTCCTTACGCCAAGCGTCGCTCCTTCTAAAGGAGGCGACGCGCGTAAGAAGTAGCCGGAAATGACCTCAAAGGTCATTCCAATTCCTTGATCCCGACATACAAACCAAGTGGCATCTTTATCTTTAACTACTTCAAGTTGCACCTGTGGTGCGTCCTTTGTATCGCCGTCCGATGTTCTGCCCTCGCTTGCACTTCGTTCGCGAACTGCATCTATCGCATTTTGCATCAATTCCCGGATTCCAATCGTCCAATCATCTCCATAGAGAGGCTTCACGAGCAGTTTCAGAAGTTCGCCGTCCGCTGCGGAGAATGAGGCGCGTTGCGGGACGTAATCAATTGTATGTTCAAATGTGGCTAAATCATCCAAAGTCGACCTGATGCGTCGCAACACAATCCCAAGGTGGTTAAGCCGTCGTTGTGTATGAAGGCCGTATGCCTCTCCTAGAACTGCCCACGACTCGTCAAGTTCCCTCTGAAGATCGCGAAATAGATCCTGAAGTCTTAAGAACGCCGTGACGTCTCTAGGACGTGCCGTTACAAATATGGCTTCGGGGTCTTCCGAAGCGTTTGTAATACTTTCAATGGCCTGGTTTATCTTCCATTCGCGCACGGATATGGGACTTCGAAGCTTCCGAATTTGGAGGATTTGTGATGGAGCTCGTTCGGCTCCAACTTGCAAGTAATCCGCAATCCTCAAAATCGCCATTACATAAGGAACAAAGACTCCTCGATAGTCACGAAAAGCCTTTGTTGCCTTTTGTTCATGCCAGTCAACGGCTTTGCGAAGAGGCATGCCGTGACTACGAGCAATTAGCCCAAAGAGGTCCAGGTCTTCAGGTTCCATCGCTCCAAGGTTCACTCGCTTGTCGTCATCAACGCCAGGTACTCCGAAAACGGCAATATCATGCGCGAGCCGAGCGTGGTGACGCCGGAGAAACTCGCCTATTAAGAGCCTGTCTCTGTCCTTCCACTCACATGAATCGTCATGCGGTCTGTGAATAGGTGACGCGGTACCAAACAGTTTGGTTAGCGTTCTTCCATCAAACCGTGAAGCTTCGCCCACAAACTCTTCCCACAGCACGTTCCAAGGCCGGTCATATGACGCATTTACAGTCTGCCATGGATCTGAAGTTCCGATTAAGTGCTTAAAGCCATCCGCACTGATGTGCATTCCAGCATCATGCAGGACGATAGAGATTACCAAAGCGGCAGCGTCTGAAGGGCGCAGTACGTCCCACGCGCCGTCAGAAATCAACGAACTTGCGGCAACAAGCACGCCTTCGAAATGTTCAATCCCGTGATCGGTATACTCGGGAAAGAATTCAAGGCGATTTTGCTTCAACCACGGCTCAAAACGAGAGATTGCCGTCAATACAGCCGCATTTGTCGCTTGGTCTTTAGCGAGTAAACTTGCAAGTCGATCCGGAATGCGCATATGGGCTTAACGCAATAATGGAGGGATTTCTGCAATCACCATTGTACATTATAGCGCATCGAAGTTGTGCCCGAGTAGACTTCTATATTAGCTTCCGCCGCTCCAGCAGCGCCACAATTTGGTCGACGCACTGGGCCGTCGTGAGTTTGTCGGTCTCCAGCACCAAGTCGGGAGACTTCGGTTCGTCGTACTTTGCCGAAACGCCGGGGAATTCGGCAATCTCGCCGCTGTCGGCTTTGGCGTACATGCCCGAGGGGTCGCGTTTCCGTAGTACGTCGGCCGGTGCTTTGAGATACACTTCGACGAAGCGTTCCGCGCCGACGGTTTCCTTCGCCTTGTCGCGAATGGCTTCGTCCGGCGCGAGGAAAGCGCAGATGCTGATCAGGCCTGCGTCATTCAGAATCTTGGCGACTTCAATCGAGCGGCGCAGGTTTTCCGAACGCTCCCAGGCCGAGAAGCCCAGCCCCTTGGAGATGCCGTGCCGCATGTTTTCGCCGTCGAGCACGTAGACGTTCTTCTGTGCGTCGAAGAGGCGACGTTCAAGGGCGTAGGCCGTCGTTGATTTGCCGGCTCCGGTGAGACCTGTGAGCAAGATGGTCGCGGCGCCATGGCCGGCGCGCGTCGTGCGTTCGGCATGGTCGACCGCTTCAACGCTTTCCGGCTTCCGGTTCTCGGCTTCGACGACATCCCATAAATCCGCGCCGAATCCGCCGAGCGTGCTTTCGCGATCAATGATCATGCCCGCGCCAACGGTGTTGTTCGTCAGCCGGTCGATGAAGATGAACGCGCCCGTGTTGCGGTTCTTGCGGTACGGATCGAAGGCGATCGGCGAGGTAAGCGTGATTTTGCAACGGCCGACTTCGTTCATCTTCAACTCGGCTGCATCCTGGCGATGCAGCGTATTGACGTCAACCCGATATCGCAGCGCTTCGCACGAACCTTGGGCGACCTTAGCGGCGTGCTTGACCAAATATTGCTTGCCGGGGGCCAACGCCTGTTCGCTCATCCAGACGACCATCGCTTCGAACGAACGATCGACGCGCGGCAAGTTGGCGGGATGCACGAGCATGTCGCCCCGACCGCAGTCGATTTCGTCGGCCAGCGTAACCGTGATCGATTGCGGGGCGAACGCTTCATCGAGATCGCCGTCGTACGACACGATGCGAGCCACTCTGCTCTTGCGGCCCGAGGGAATCGAAACGACTTCGTCTCCCTTGCGCACGACACCGGAGGCGATCGTGCCGCAAAAGCCGCGGTAGTCGAGGTTCGGCCGGTTCACATATTGCACCGGCAGGCGGAAGTCGATCAGGTTGCGATCGCTGGCGATATGCACCGTTTCCAGATAGTGCATCAGCGTGCCGCCGTGATACCAGGGCATATTCGCGCTGGCGTCGACGACGTTATCTCCCTTGAGCGCGGAGACCGGAATGAAGTGCAGGTCACCCATTTCGAGCTTGGTGACGAAGTCTGTGTATTCCTTCTTGATCTGCTCGAACCGCTCCTGCGAGAAGTCGACGAGGTCCATCTTGTTGACGGCAATCACGACGTGCTTGATGCCGAGCAACGAGACGATGAAAGAATGCCGGCGCGTCTGCTGCATCACGCCGTGGCGGGCATCGATCAAGATGATCGCCAGGTTGCACGTGCTGGCGCCGGTCGCCATGTTGCGAGTGTATTGCTCGTGGCCCGGACAGTCGGCAATGATGAACTTCCGCTTGGCCGTGCTGAAGTAACGGTAGGCGACGTCGATCGTGATGCCTTGCATCCGCTCTTCTTTGAGACCGTCGACCAGCAGCGAAAGGTCGACTTCACCGCCTGCCGAGCTCTTCTTAGCGCTATCGCGCGTGACGGCCGCCATTTGGTCTTCGTAAACCTGCTTTGAATCGTGCAACAGCCGGCCGATGAGCGTACTCTTGCCGTCGTCAACGCTACCACACGTCAGCAGGCGCATCAGCTCTTTGCGTTCGTGCTGGGCGAGATACTCGTGGATATCTTTTTCGATCAGTTCTTGTTCGGTGAACATGGGGCGCGAGTTATGAGTTTGGAGTTACGAGTGATGAATTGAGTGCGATCGTTCGCAATTCGTAATTCATCACTCCGAACTCATCATTTCCTAGAAGTAGCCTTGTCGTTTTTTCTCTTCCATCGAGCCGGCCTCGTCGTGGTCGATCACGCGGCCTTGGCGTTCGCTCGTCTTGGCGAGCAGCATTTCCTGAATGATTTCCGGTAGCGTCGTGGCGTTGCTTTCAATCGCGCCCGAAAGCGGATAACAGCCGAGCGTGCGGAAGCGGACCATCTTCATTTCCGGCTTCTCGCCGGGATTCAGCGGCAGCCGGTCGTCGTCGACCATGATGAGATTGCCGTCGCGCTTCACGACCGGCCGCATCTTGGCGAGATACAAGTCCGGCAGCGGGATGTTCTCGAGATGCACGTATTGCCAGACGTCGAGTTCGGTCCAGTTCGACATCGGGAACACGCGGATGCTTTCGCCCTTGTTCACCTTGCCGTTGTAGAGGTTCCAGAGTTCCGGCCGTTGGTTCTTTGGGTCCCACACGTGAAACTTATCGCGGAACGAGTAAACGCGTTCCTTCGCGCGACTTCTCTTCGTCGCGCCGGGCGCCGCCGAAGGCCGCGTCGAACTTGTGCAGGTCGAGGGCCTGTTTCAAGGCCTCGGTCTTCATGATGTTCGTGTGCTTCTGACTGCCGTGCGTGATCGGGCCGATCCCTTGTTTGATCCCTTCCGGGTTGCTGTAGACGATCAGCTTCAGGTTGTATTCCTTCGCGAGCCAATCGCGGAAGCGATACATCTCCTGAAATTTCCAAAGCGTATCCACGTGCATCAACGGAAACGGCGGCGGCGCGGGATAGAACGCCTTCTGCGCAACGCGCAACATGGCCATCGAGTCTTTGCCCAGCGAAAACAACATCACCGGGTTTTCAAACTCGGCGGCGACTTCGCGGAAGATGTGGATGCTCTCGGCTTCGAGTTGCCGCAGATGCGTCAGCGTGTACGACGATTCGCTCATGACCGGTGTGCCGGCGGCGCGAACTCAAGCCGATGCCGCAACCGACATCGACGCAAATCGCCCGGGCTCTAAAAAGGACGGCAGGACGTGAAATGGCCCGGAAGCGGCGACGGACAAGCGCGGGACGAGAGAAAGCCTAACCCGGCGACACGGGAAGTCGCCCGACTACGGGCCTTGATTCCAAGTCCGAAAGTCTTGAGGGAAAAGCAGTTCCGTCTGCCCGATGAGGGCCGACCGTGACCTTCCTGGGAAGCCTTTCAGTATAGAAAAACGCGGAAAGCTTCACAATGCGGGAAGCAGGCAGGCTTTTCGGGCGATTGAGCGGGCAGCATCCGCATGTCGTCGGACGGGCACCGCAAACAGGCTCCTTGCTGAAAACGAAAAGCATGGGACGAAACCGGTTAGCGTCATGCACTGAGTACTCAGTACCTCGTACTTAGGACCATACGACTCGACGCGTTTGACACTCTTTCCCCCCATCGCGACACTGAACCGTTCGCCCATTTCGCCCGCTTCTTTGCCGTGCCGCCGATGAGTTCTTCCGCCGACTCTGCCGATGCAGCCCCGCCGCAATGGTCGGGCCTGAAGGCCGTGATCGTCGGAAAGTTGGCGGCCGGAACGCCGAGTCAGGCTCGAAAAGCGCTGGCGGTGCAGGGAGCCGAGTTGGTCAACGAGTTGGCCGGCGAAGTGCGATTGGTAATCGTCGGCGAGCAGGATTTGCCGCCGGCGGATCTCCTCGAACAGATTGCGGCCCTCGGCACGCCGCCCGACGAGGTGCGCGTGGTTTCAGAAACCCAGTTTCGGCAACTTGCCGGTCTGGACGACACGTCGCACGATCTGCATCGGCTTTACACGCCCGCCATGCTCGGTGACTTGCTCGGCGTGCCTACCGCCGCCGTGCGAGCTTGGCATCGCCGCAAACTTATCCACGCGGTGCGCGAGGTGCGGAAGTTGCCGTATTTCGACTTTCGCGAAGTGCAGACCGCTCGACGTTTGGCGGAACTTCTCGCCAACGGCGCAACCGCAACGGAAATCGCTCGACAACTTACCGCGCTCCGACGATTACTCCCGTCGGTCGAGCACCCGCTCGAGCAACTCTCGGTCATCGTCGACGGCGGCGAACTCATGCTTCGCCAAGCCAGCGGATTGGTGGAAGCCGGCGGACAATATCGCATTGATTTCTTCAACGACGGCTCACAACCGGACGACGACATCCATTCCTCGGCCGCCGCAACAACACCGCTTCCCGAACTCACAGACGGCATTGCGCCACCGCGCACTGTGAAGTCGCTCATCGCCGCGGCCGAGCGTTGCGAAGAGGAAGGCCGTCTCTCGGAGGCGGCCGAAGCTTATCGCGCGGCCTTGGCGACTTCCGGCCCGACGGCAGAGTTGTGCTTCGCGCTGGCCGACGTCTTGTATCGGATGGGCGACGTCGCCGCGGCCCGCGAGCGATATTTCATGGCCGTCGAATTGAATGAAGACTATGTCGAAGCTCGGGCCAACTTAGGTTGCCTCTTGGCGGAAGAAGGACGCTACGATTTGGCGATCGCATCGTTGCAAGGTGCGCTGGCCTATCATCACGACTATTCCGACGCACACTATCAACTGGCGCGCGTGCTCGACGACGTCGGACGTGGCGACGAAGCCCGCCGGCATTGGCAAGCCTTTCTCGATCTCTCGCCGGCAAGTCCGTGGGCCGCCGACGCCCGGCGCCGTTTAGGAATGAAACCTGCTGCCACTGCCGAAGACGATGCGTAGCCGTCAGAGTTTGCCTGAACGGGCTTTTCGCGCCTGCGGAGCACAAATTCCCCGCCGTTTCGCGTTGCCGGCTGAAACCTCGTCTTGCAAACTTGCGTAGTTTCAATAGGTTTACGTAATTGCGCCCCCGCGTCGCGAGGGGGCCGTCGCGGTTCGCTCGTCCGCATTCATGGATCAGATCCTTTATCAATACGAGCTGAACGCCACGACGTGGGTCTACCTGGCGTCGTTGTTGACCATCGCGGTGTTCTTCAAGTTCAACCGCGTCTGGAGCGTTCGCAATCTTGATTTGCTCGGGCTGATCAGCTACGCACCGGGCCTGCTGCTCATCGCCCGCCCCGAGCCGAATCTACAGCAACTCGGCTATGTGTGGCTGTTTACCTGCGGCGCGTTGTTTCTGATTCGGATTTTGATCGATCCGATGATGACCCGACGTCCGCTCTTGGAACCCAATCTGCTTCCCGGCGGCATGGCGTTTTTGGGCGTCTCGCTGCTGGTGTTCTTGATGGTGAACGTCCTCACGTATCGCCCGAGCGACCGCGATTTGGCGGCTGCGGCTCAGGTGGATGTTGCGCTTGCCGACGACGTCGACGGCCCCGCTCACCCTCAAAACGAGGCGGCGAAGGCGGCCACCGGAAGCCGGCCCGGCTACTTTCTAATGATGTGGCTGCCGAGCGTTTCGACGGCCGCGATCATCGACGCGAATGCCCAAAACGCCGACGAGATCAGTCGGCAGCAGAAGCAAATTGCCGCGGCTCGAGCCACGGCGATTCTCTCGCATCTGGCCGTCGTCGCAGGGTTGGTGCTGATTGGATTGCGACACTTCGATAACGTCCGCCTGGGCATTTCCGCGGCGACGTTGTACCTGCTGCTGCCTTACACGGCACAGATGACCGGACACGTCGACCATGCGCTACCCGCGGCACTCCTGGTGTGGGCCATCTTGGCCTATCACGATCCGTTGATCGCCGGCGTGCTCATCGGTTTGGCGTCGGGCATGATTTACTACCCGCTGTTTTTGCTGCCGCTGTGGTGCGGCTTCTATTGGCAAAAGGGGTTGTATCGATTTTTGGGCGGCGTCATCGGCACTTGGGCCGTATTGATCGGCGTGTCGGCGTTTCTGTTGCAAGACACGCCTGCGTTCTTGGAAAGCCTGAAGAACATGTTCGGTTGGACGAACCTGATCGCATCGACGACCGACTACGGGTTCTGGGCTTTCAGTGATCAGACCAGACCGTACCGAATTCCGGTGATGGTGGGGTTTCTGGTGATGTCCGCAGGCTTTGCGATTTGGCCGTCGCAAAAGAATCTCGGAACGCTCATCAGCTGCTCGTCGGCCGTGATGTTGGCGACGCAGTTTTGGCATCTCGACGGCGGCGGCACGTACATGGCTTGGTATCTGCCGATGATGCTGCTGACGATTTTCCGTCCGAATTTGGAAGATCGAGTGGCGGTGAGCGCCCTCGACGAAGGTTGGTTCACCAAACGTCGGTGGCAGTTACGAACCCGCGCGGCGTAACCGCCGGCCAAGCAATCGCTACGACCGGTGCAATCGCATCGGTCGGCAAGTTCGTCTTTCGCGGCATTCCGCGACTTCTCCTCGCTTAACTGCGACCTAGATTTGCACGGCGACCGGTGCCGGCAATGCGCAAGCGTTGTGCGCGGTACTCGTTCGTACGACGGTTTTTCCGAGTACGTTGCGGCAAATCTAGGGATCGTTCCATGATCGTCATCGGCGGTAGTCTCATCGTCATCGGCTGCGTGATCGCGGGCTTTTTGCTCTCGGGCGGTCACATCCATGCGCTGATCCATCCCGCCGAAATCTTGACGATCGGCGGAGCGGCCGGCGGGGCCATGGTCATCATGTCGTCGAAGAAGATTCTCGGCGACCTGTTCAAAGGCGTGATGGCGTCGCTCAAAGGTTCGCCGTACGACAAAGGGGCCTACGCCGAACTGTTCAAAATGATGTACGAGCTGATGCAGATTGCGCGGCGTGAAGGATTACTCTCGCTCGAATCGCACTTAGCAGACCCGCACAAGAGCGCGATCTTCAGCAAGTATCACAAGCTTTCGGGCAATCACCATCTGATGGACTTCATCTGCGGTGCGCTCACGCCGATCGTCGAAGGTACGACTAAGCCGGAACAATTGCCGGCTCTGATGGACGCCGAACTTCGCGTGCTGGACGAAGAACACCACGCGCCGATCAGCGTGCTTTCAAAAACGACCGACGCTCTGCCGGGCTTCGGCATCGTCGCGGCCGTGTTGGGCATCGTCATCACGATGGGCGCCATCGACGGCCCGGTCGAAGAAATCGGCCACAAAGTCGGTGCGGCTCTCGTCGGTACGTTCCTTGGAATTCTCGCGTCGTACGGCTTCTTCGGCCCGATGGTCGGCCGGATGGAATTGCTCGGCGCTCAAGAAATGGGTTTCTTCCGAACGACGAAGTCGATCATCGAAGGGTTCGTCAACGACGTCAATCCGAAGGTGGCCATCGACATGGCGCGCCGCGGCGTGGCGACCGATTGCCGACCGAATCGCGAGGAACTCGACGCGTTGTTCAAGGAAGCGGCGGCATAAGAAAGCTCGGAGACCGGAGCTAAGAGCCTAGAGCCGGAGTCGGCTCTTCGCTCCCGGCTCTAAGCTCCCAGCTCACGTCTCAGGAGTTTCACATGGCCGGTAAGGGTGGCGGCGCTTGGAAAGTCGCCTACGCAGACTTCGTGACCGCTATGATGGCCTTCTTCTTGGTCATGTGGATCGTTGCGCAGAACAAACCGGTCAAGGAAGCGATCGCCGGTTATTTTCGTGATCCCAGCGGCTCGGGCCTGACGCCCGGCGGACAAGGTTTCCTTGAAGGAGGAGCTCCCCGCTCGAAGCAAGGAAGCGAGATGAAGAAGAAGGGAGGCGGCGGCCGGGTGCCGTCGCTCGCGATGCTGCAGAACCAAAAAGGGACAAGCGTCGGCGCAGCGATCACCTTCGGCGAAGACACGGCCGTGCTCGATGATGGGGCTCGCGAACGGCTCAACGACATCTTGCCGCTCCTAATGGGCAAGAAGACCAAGATCGAATTGCGAGCTCACGTCATTCGCAACACGCAAGATGATAAGGCGGACCCGGCGAAGGCTTGGCAACTTTGCTACAACCGGGCGACGGCCGTTATGGATTACTTGATTCAAAAGGGAATCGACCCCAGAGCGCTTCCGCCTGGCGCAGGCCGGGCCTTACGAACCGCAAGTCACGGCCGACGATCCGATGTGGAAACGCCGCAACTCGCGCGTCGAAATCATCATGCTCAACGAATACGTTGACGAGTACGACGCCAATCGCCGTCGCGACGACGACGCGCACGCCGGCGGCCACGGCAAGAACGGCCATGCTGAAAAGCCCGGCCATGAAGACGACCATGGCCACACCGAAGCCGGGCACGGCGATGCCAGCCACGGTAAGGATGACCACGGAAAAGACGCACACGCTCCGGCCAAGGCAGCGCACTAGCAATACCGTCTCGGCCGCGTCACTCGCCAAGCGTTTAAACAACTTGGCGAGTTATGTTGCGCTCCGTGCTTGTTGTTGCTTCTTGCGCTGTCCCGGCCGGCCTGCACCGGGCTTTCCCGCAGGGCGCGGCGGGTCTTGATCGGGCACTTTCAATTCGGCCCGCAAGTGCGCCAATTCTTTCTCCAGTCGAGCTCGTTCTTGCGCGTAGTTCGGGTCGTCATACACGCTCTTCATTTCCTTCGGGTCGGCCTCAAGGTCGAACATTTCCCATTCGGCGACGTCCGGTTCGTAGAAGTGCACGAGCTTATAGCGCGGGTCGATCACCGCGTAATGTTTCCGCACGCTGTGCGGGCCGGGGAACTCGTAGTAGTGGTAATAGAAGCTCTTGCGCCAATCGGCGGGCGTGTTACCGGCCAACACCGATACGAGGCTGCGACCTTGCATTTCCGGCGGAATCGCAACGCCCGCCGCTTCGAGGAACGTCTCGGCGAAGTCGACGTTTGACACCATGTCGGTGTTCACGGCGCAGGCCTTGGCCTGCTTTGGCCAACGTACCAAGAAGGGCGTCTTCACGGATTGTTCGTAGAACCAGCGTTTATCGAACCAGCCGTGTTCGCCGAGATAAAAACCTTGGTCGGCGGCGTACACCACGATGGTGTTGTCGGCCAAACCTTCCTGATCGAGATAGTCGAGCACGCGGCCGACGCTTTCATCTACCGAGTCAATGCAGCGCAGATAGTCTTTGATGTAGCGCTGATACTTCCAGCGAATCAGATCTTTGCCTTGCAGGTTCGCTTTGCGGAACGCTTCGTTCTCGGCGTCATAAGCTTCGTGCCAAAGTTTTTCTTGCTCGGCATTGAGCGTCGGCGGGAATTTGAGCTTCAGATCCAGCTCGGTCATCGTCTTTTCGATGGTCATGTCTTGCGTATGCTCGGCCTTGCCGCGGCCGGAGTAATCGTCGAAGAGCGTGTCCGGCTCAGGGATCGTCACGTCGTCGTACTTGTTCAAGTACTTCGGCGCCGGATCCCAAGAGCGGTGCGGCGCTTTGTGTTGGCACATCAAAAGAAATGGCCGGTTCTTATCGCGCTTCTTCAGCCATTCGAGCGAGAGATCCGTAATAATCTCCGTCGTATAGCCGGTGTGTTTCACTTGCTTGCCGTTGTCGTTCATCGGCGGGTTGTAGTAAGCCCCTTGGCCCGGCAGGATGTGCCAATAGTCGAAGCCGGTCGGATCGCTGACGAGATGCCACTTGCCGACGACGGCCGTTTGATAACCGACGCCTTGCAGCAGCTTGGGAAACGTCGTCTGCGCGCCGTCGAAGCGTTCCCAGCCCCCGTTGGTCGGGAAGCTGTTCAGATGGCTGTACTTGCCCGTGAGGATCACCGCGCGGCTCGGGCCGCAGATGCTATTGGTCACGTAGCAATTGCGGAACAAGGTTCCTTCCTTGGCCAGCCGATCGATGTTCGGCGTTTGGTTCAGGCCGTGGCCGTAGGCGCTGATGGCCTGATAAGCGTGGTCGTCCGAAAAAATGAATACGATGTTCGGAGGCGACGCCTTACCGGTCGCACCGTCGGCGGCCTCGACCGATTGCGTGCGCAGCGCGACTACCCCGGCCGCGACGGCTAGCGAGACGTAGCAGATCCAGCAGGCCAGGGCCTGCATGCGGGGGCGGAGCGGCGAAGGTGTCGGAAGAGACGAAATGGGGGCGTTCAAGCGATTTCTCCTCGGCGGAGGGGCGGCGATCTTATAATGCACGGAAGAAGTGTAGTTGGCCCGACGACCGCAGGCAAAAACCTTGTCGGCAGGCATCGGCCGTCTGTAACCGGCTTTGAGTGACGCCCGACACGGATGAATTATTTCGCTCACGGCTATCGGTTTGTCGACGACCCGTACTTTCTGGCCGGGACGGCCGTGCCCGACTGGCTGTCGGTTATCGATCGCCGCGTGCGGGTACGTCCCAAAGACGCCGCGGCGCACGCCGAGTGCAGTGATCCGATTCTCTGCCGCGTGGCTCGCGGCGTGGCCCGCCACCATGCCGACGACGCGATGTTCCACGCCGGAGCGGCGTTCAACGAATTGAACTGGCGTTTCACGGCAACGATTCGCGACCTGCTCGGCGGCGATGCCGGCATGCGTCCCAGCTTTCTCGGACACATCCTCGTCGAGCTCCTGCTCGATTCGGTGCTCATCGAAGAGCGGCCGGCGCTGCTCGACGACTATTACAGTGCCATGGCGGAGGTGGAAAATTGGGTCGTGGAAGAAGCCGTGAATCGCATGCAGTCGCGGCGAACGGAACGGCTGGCGGTCCTGATTTCCATCTTTACGCGTGAACGATTTCTGTGCGATTATCCGAGCGACGAGCGCTTGCTCCGCCGTTTGAATCAGGTGATGAAACGCGTCGGCTTGGAACAGTTGCCCGACCGGCTTTGCGAGATGTTGCCCGCGGCCCGCACGACGGTGCGAGAGCGACGCAACGAACTTTTGGAAGGTGCGTGACGGATGTACGCGCTCGTAAGTGCCATGTTGCTTTCGATCGGCGGGGCGGAGCCGGCGGCCGACCTCGCGGTGGTGTGCCCGCCTGCGTTTGTCGATGCGATTCAACCTTGGGCCGAATACCGCCGGCGGCAAGGACGCGTCGTAACGTTCGTGCCGAGCGACGCCGATCCGGCGGCGATCAAAGCCAAGATCAAGCAAGTCTTCGCAGCGAACCCGAAGCTCGCCGTCGTCATTGTCGGTGATGCCGATCCCAATTCGTCGAACGAGCGCGCCACGTTGACGGGGCGTGAACGGTGCGTGCCGGCGCACTTCGCCGCAGCCAAGGTGAACGTGCTCTTCGGCAGCGAACCGCAGATCGCGACCGACAATTGGTACGTCGATTTCGACGACGACGGTCTGCCCGACGCGCCGATCGGCCGGTTGCCGGTGGATAGCGCGGCCGAACTCACGTCGCTCACCCGACGGATCATGGATTACGAACAGAATCCGTCGTTCGGCCCGTGGCGACGACGGATCAATCTTATCGCCGGCCTCGGCGGGTTCGGCGTCGTCGCCGATACGGCCATCGAATCGGCCGCCAAGACATTGCTCACGCGGCATCTGCCGCCGGCCTACGAAACCACGCTGACCCAAGCGAGTTGGCAAAGTCCCTACTGCCCGGGCCCGCCGCAGTTTCGTAATCAGGTACTCGGCCGCTTCAATGAAGGCGCTGATGTGGGTTTACATGGGGCACGGCTGGCGCAACGAAGTAGATCGACTCGTCGCCCCCGACGGCGTGCGACCGATCTTTTCCGAACGCGACGTGCCGCAACTCACGGCGCAACCGCATCCGCCGTTGGCCGTGTTTCTTTCGTGTTATAGCGGCGCCTTCGATGGGCCGGAAGACTGCCTCGCCGAAACGATGCTCCGCGCCGACGGCGGCCCGATCGCCGTGTTGGCTGGTTCGCGGGTCACGCTGCCTTACGCCATGTCGATCCTGGGCCAAGAGTTGATGACGGCGTTTTTCGAACGTGAGGCAATTCCAGAACTCGGACAAGTGCTATGGCGCGCCAAGCGAGCCACGGTCGAGCGACCTCGCACCGGCGATGAAGACAAACAGCTTGATGCGCTGGCGAAGACGTTGATGCCCGAGGCCGATGATCTGGACGCTCAGCGTCGCGAGCACTTGCATCTGTTCAACCTGTTGGGCGATCCGCTGCTGCGCATGCCGCGACCGGAGTCGGTGACGCTCGAAGCGCCACGCGAAGTGGCGCCGGCGAGAGCTTTGACGTTGCAGCGGCATTACCGTTTCCAGGCCAAGTAACGCTGGAGCTTGTGGTGAGGCGCGATCGTTTGGCGAACTCGCCCCCGCCGCGCGAGGCGTACGATCTCTCACCGGCAGGCCAACGAGAGTTCGCGGCCACCTACGAGCTGGCCAACGATAAGCGTCTGGCTTCGGGCACTTTTGGAGTCGACGGCGGTCGAATCGTGCGGCGAATCGAGCTGCCGGCGACGATCAAAGGAGATTGCCACGTTAGGATTTACGTCGAGGGGCGCGACGGATTCGCGATGGGCTCGGCCGACGTCAAAGTGTTGCCGGCACGGCGAACCACGAAGACTGTCGAACCGTAATGAAGCAGGCGATTTCCGCGCCGCTACTACGCGGCCCGCCGACTTCCTAGAATGCCGGTTATGAACGTCTCCTCGGCTGCAACCGCCGCACCTGTTCCGCGCCGTTCGCTCTGGCGACGGTTGATCTTGCTCACGCTCGCGGCCGTGGTGCTGGTCACGGCGTTCGCACCGGCGATTCTCTCGTGGAGCCCGACGCTGCGTAATGCTTTGCTGCGGCGACTCACGGGCGACATTCACGGCACGCTCACCGTCGCCGATCTACGGCTCGGCTGGCTGCAACCGATCATCGTTACCGGCGTACGGCTCGATCCGATCGCAGGCGGTACAGGCCCTGCGACGACGGCGGGCGAACCGCTGCTGACGATCGATCGGCTCGAATCCGACCAATCGCTTTGGCACATCCTCACGAACCGCACCGACATCGGCTCGGTCCGCATCGAGCGGCCGACCGTGTTCGTAAAGTTCACGGAGAAGACCTCCAACTACGGCGAAGTCTTCGCTCCGGTCTTGAAGCTCAAGCCGCCCCCGACGCTCAACGTCGGCGTGAATGTCCGCGTCGTCGACGGCCGGCTCCACGGCATTTCGACCCAGACGCAAGAGCCGTGGGAAATCACGGGGATCAATATCGGCGTCGGCGTGCGACCCGAAGGAAAAACGAAGTCGGGCAAGGCGGAGCTGATCGTCGAGAAGGGGACCCTCGTTGCGCGGCAACCGCTGACGGTCGGTATGTGCAACGACGTGTTGAAGTACGCGGCCCCCGTCTTGGCGGATGCCGCTCGAACTGCCGGGCTCATCTCAATCGAACTCGACGACTGGCGTTTGCCCTGGAACGATTTTGGCAACGGCGAGCTCTCCGGACGGTTGACGATGCACTCGGTCGTTATCGGGCCCGGGCCGATCGTTCAAATGATCATTCACAGCATCGAGACTACGCCGCTGTTCGGCGATCTTTATCGCGGCCTCGGTCTGCCGGCAGCCGTTGAAATCGCGCACGAGTCGACTGTTCCCTTCAAAATGATCGCCGGCGGGCGCATCCATCACGAGAACCTTCGGTTCAGCGTGGCCGACCTCGTCGACGTGCAATCGCACGGCACCGTCGGCCTCGATGAAACGCTCGATTTGCAGGCGGCGCTCGGCATTCATCCGCCGCGAGCCGACGAGCGCCGGCTGGCTTTGCTGCGCGTGCTCAATTCGCAACCGTGGCCGGTGAACATCCGCGGCAATCTCGGCAAGCCTGAAATTGATCTCTCGCCGCTCAACAACGCTTGGAAACAACTCGTCTTTCAGAAGCTGCCGCAAGATTGGCAATCGGGCCGCGGCTCGATCGGCGAACAGTTGCTCCGCGGGCTCAGCCAGAACACCGGCTTGCCGGTCGATCCGGAAACGGTCGGTCCGCTCTTGCAGATGCTCGGGCCGCTGATCGACGGTGCGCAGTCGCCGACGAATCCGCAAACACCGACCGTTCCGCAAGGTTCGAGGCCTCAGCTGCCGACGCCGCAAGGTCCGATGCCGCGCGAATTGGAGCCGGGCACGATTCCGCGAGAGCCTGTCGGACCGCAGCAGCCCGCGCCGCCGGTCGCCGCGCCTTCGGCCACCGCCCCGACGACGGCGGAAACGATCGCCGACGGCGTCGGCACGGCGCTCGACGTACTCGATGCGCTCGTGCGCGTCGCCAAGCCGCCATGCAAAGCCGCCAATCCCCGCCGCCGGTGTCGGGCCTGCCGCCGGAAGCACAACCGCCGATTCAGCAACCCCCGCGGCGTCCGTTACTCAACGGCCTGCGTAATCTACTCGAGCCTCCGCCGCCGCAACCGCCGGCTCCGAGCCCGCCGACCGCCAATCCTCCGGCATCTACGGCTCCCGCTCCCAAGCCAAAGACGCCGGCGTAGCCTGATTCTCCGCCCTACAAAACGCTCTCCGGCGGCGGTATACTCTGAGGCTCGTGATTTCCGTAGGTTCCCGCCTGAGCGGGACGTTCCGCCGAGAGTGGCATACGCGATGGCAAACGCATTCGATCCGTACCGCGAAGCGCTGGTCGTAGAAACCAATACGGTCTGGCCGGCCGAATATTCCAACCTTTCGCTCGGCGAGAAGGCGGAGCTCGAAGTGAAGCTGCATGCCGCCCCGAAAGACGCCGCCGACCTCGATTACACGCGGCTCCATACCGGCTTCTGCCGCGACATCACGGTCACCGAAGCCGACTTGGCCCGCGTCCGCAAGTAGGCCGAAGCGCTGAAGGCGGCGAACCGAATTCGTCGATCATCGGTCTTCCCTTCCGCCTTCCCTCTCCACCTTCCGCCTTTTCCGATGAGCCTTCCTCTTCGCACCGTGCACGTCGCGCTCGGCGAGCGCAGCTATCCGATTGAAATCGGCACGGGCAATTTGGCGAACACCGGCCGGTATCTGCAAACCCGGCGGAAGGTTTCGCACGCGGTGATCATCACTGACACCAACGTCGAAAACCGTCACGCCATGGTCGTGGCCGAGAGCCTGAGCGACGCCGACATGCTCGTCGATCTGCTCGTCGTCGATCCGGGCGAAGCGACCAAGTGCAACGAAGTCCTCGAGGGCCTTTGGAATAAGCTGCTCGATCTGGGAGCTGATCGCCGCACGGTCATCACCGCCGTCGGCGGCGGCGTCATCGGCGATTTGGCCGGCTTCGTCGCCGCCAGTTATACCCGCGGTTTGGCGTTCTTGCAGATTCCCACCACGCTCCTGGCGCAGGTCGATAGCTCGGTCGGCGGCAAAGTCGGCATCAACCTGGCCGGCGCGAAGAACATGGTCGGCGCCTTCTGGCAGCCGCTCGGCGTCGTGATCGACACGGCCGTGCTCGATACGCTTCCGGCCCGCGAGTATCGCTCCGGACTGGCCGAAGTCGTGAAATACGGCGTGATTCTCGACGCCGAGTTCTTCGCCTACCTAGAGCAAAACGTCGCCGGGCTCAACGCCGCGCGATCCGGAAGTGCTGCGCGAAATCATCGCGGAAAGCTGCCGCCTCAAGGCCCACGTCGTCAGCAAAGACGAGCGTGAAGAAACCGGCTTGCGGGCCGTGCTGAATTACGGCCACACGTTCTGCCACGCTTTCGAAACCCTGACCAATTACAACACGCTGCTACACGGTGAAGCCGTCGCGATCGGTATGGGTTGCGCCGCGCGACTCGCCGAGCGCATGGGACGCATCGACGGCGAATTGGTCGACCGACAACACAAACTGCTCACCGCGCTCAACCTCCCGACGACCGTGCCGCAGCTCGACCCGGAAGAAGTCCTCCGAGTCATGCAGCGCGACAAAAAAGTCGAGCACGGCAAACTTCGCTTCGTGCTACCGAGCGAACTCGGACACGTCGAACTCGTCGGCAACGTCAACCCGGACGACGTGCGGGCCGTACTGTAGTACGCCGCTTACGCGCCGACGCACTTATTTCGCAGCGTGCCGAGGTTCTCAATCTCCACTTCGGCCACGTCCCCAGGCTTCAGAAACACCTGCGGTTTGCGCGCCATGCCGACTCCCGGCGGCGTGCCGGTGAAGATCACGTCGCCCGGCGTCAGCGTGCAAATCTGCGAGATGTAGGCGATCAATTCGTCGAGCTTGAAGATGAGCTGCGCCGTCGTCGAATCTTGCAACGTCTTGCCGTTGAGCCGAAGCTGAATTTTTAGGTTGTGCGGATCGCCGGCTTCGTCGGGCGTGGTCAGCGCCGGGCCGTACGGCGCGAACGTATCAAACGTCTTGCCCAAGAGCCATTGCTTGCCCGGCTTGTTGAGCTGCCAATCGCGAGCCGAAACATCGTGCCCCGGGCAATAGCCGGCCACATGCTCAAGCGCCCGCTCCTTGGGGATATCACGTCCACCGCGGCCGATCACCACGACCAACTCCGCTTCGTAGTCGACCTGCGAACTTTGCTTCGGCAGCCGAATCTCGTCGTCGTGGGCGCAGATCGCCGTCGGAAACTTGCAAAAGAATACCGGCTCCGGCGGCGGCTCCACTCCGCTTTCGCGGGCATGGTCCGCGTAGTTCAAGCCGACGCATAGCACCTTCTGCGGGTCGGGAATCGGCGCGAGCAGTCGCACGTCGCCGGTCAGCGGTTTGCCGGCCTTGGCCGCGGCCGCCGCCTTCTTCAAGCCCTCCGGTCCCAACGCCACGAGTTCCTTGAGCGTGACCGGCAGCGACGGGTCGGCCGCATTCAAATCCACGTAGCGACCATCGACCAAAGCCGCGGCGCGCGAACCGGTGCCGGAGGCATAGCTGATTAACTTCACGGTCTGGAGCTCCCAAAAGCCGGAAAAACAACAACGGCGAACGACGGCCCCAACCGTCGAAGTCGGCGGAAGTCGTCATTGAAACGAGCCCGATCGTGCGCGACAAGGGGGCCGGAGAGCCGATCACAACGATTGCGATGATTGTGACGCCGCAATTAGCCGGCCGCATTCTAGGATTTTCGAGTGCGGTTTGCCCCACCCGCGGATGCGAACTAGGTTTCGGTAGCACCTCCTGCTTTGCGCCGGAATTGTTGACCGATGGATCAAAGGCTGACGCCTACCACACTACCGCCACGCACGCCCCTCGCCGACGACGTCCATAACGACGCCGCCGCGCGACTTGCGGCCTTGTCGACGCTCGTCGACGACCTGAACTCCGAGAGTTCCGGTCGCCGCGCCCGACGATCGTCGACGGCTACGACACCGAAAGCAGCCTCGTGCAGGCTCGCCTCGGCATCGCCACGAGCTTGTACGCCTCGCTCCGTTGGAAACACGAACCGACGGCCCAACACTGCCTGCGCGTCGCTCTCTCGGTCTCGGGCTGGGCCGAGTTGATGAACCTGCCGCCGGCGGTCCGCGACGAAATCGAACTGGCCTCGCTGCTGCACGACATCGGCAAGGTCGGCGTACTCGATTCCATTCTGAGCAAGCCCGGCGCCCTGAACGCCCAAGAAGCGGCGATCATGGAATGCCATTGGCTGATGGGCGAACAAATCCTGCGCGGCTCCTGCGCCGCACAAGGCGTGCTCGACATCGTCCGCTACGCTCGCGGCTGGTTCGACGGCAAACGCGGCCATGTCGACAAACTCGGCGACGATCTGCCGCTCGGCTCGCGCATGCTCGCCGTCGTCGATGCCTTCGACTCGATGACCACGGACCATGTGTTCCGTCGAGCCATGCCGGTCGAACGGGCCTTCGACGAACTCTATCGTTGCGCCGGCACGCAGTTCGACCCCGATCTGGTCGCCGTCTTCAGCAAACTGTTCGAGAACGACCCGATGGCCATGCAGGCCGCCGCCGCGCAGCGCTGGCTTTCGGAACTTCTGCCCGAAGTCATCGACGGCCAATGGCGTCGCGGCCAAATGTCGGCCACGAAAGCCCTGCCGACGCTCGACAACGTCTTCCAGCAGCGGCTCATTGACACGATGCACGACGCCGTCGTGTTCGTCGACGCCAACTTGCAAGTCACGCAGTGGAACCACGGCGCCGAACGGCTCACCGGCATCTCGGGCCAGGGGATTCTCTCGACGACGTTCCAACCGTCGATGGTCGGCCTGACCGACGAGCGTCAGGTGCCGATCACCGATAAAGAATGCCCGCTCGCTCAAGCCGTGCAGGGGGGCGTTCAATCGATGCGCCGGCTGCACGTCAACGGTCGCGGCGGACGCACGACGGCCGTCGACGCTCAAGCCGTGCCCGTCGTCGACGAGCAAGGCGTGGTCGTCGGCCTCTCGCTCCTGTTGCACGACGTCTCCGACGAAATCTCGCTCGAGCAGCGCTGCCAAAATCTGCACGACATGGCGACGCAAGACCCGATGACGAAGGTCGCCAATCGGGCCGAGTTCGATCGCGTGCTGGCCGAGTTCGTGAAAGCCCATCGCGAAACGAAGCGGCCGTGCGCTTGATCATGACCGATATCGATCGGTTCAAGACGATCAACGACACGTACGGCCACCAAGCCGGCGACGAAGTGATCAAGTCGATCGCCAACATGCTCAAGACCTTCTGTCGCGCGGGAGATCTCGTCGCTCGCTACGGCGGCGAAGAGTTCGTCTTGCTGTGCGCCGACTGCGACAACGCCACGGCCGCCAAGCGGGCTGAGGAAGTTCGCGTGGCGTTCAGCCTCGTGAAGCACACGGCCTTGGGCCAACGCTGCGTCACGGCCAGCTTCGGCGTCACGGAAATTCAGCCCGGCGATACGCCCGAAACGATGATTCGCCGGGCCGATCGCGCACTCTTCCAAGCCAAGGAAACCGGCCGTAACCGCGTCGTGCAACTCGGCGTCGGCGGCGATGCTCCGACCGACGACAATCGCATCACGTCGACTTCGAAGAAGCGCCTCGCCGGCAACATGCTCTTGAAGCGCGAGATGACCAGCGACTCGCCGCTGGAACGCAACATCGAAAAGCTCAAGGGCTTCGTGGCCGATCATCACGCCGAAATCCTGCTTACCGACCGCAACCGCGTACAGCTCCGCATCGGCGGCGACCGCGGCGGCCCGCTCTTCAAACGCCAAAGCGATCGCACGATTCGCCTGATCGTCGACTTGGCGATTCACGAAGAATCGTTCGCCCCGGAAAATAATCCCCGCGCGCTCTTCAAGCGCACGCGGATCACTGCCATGATCAGCCCCGTGAAATCGCGCAAGCGCCGCACGTCGGCCGCGATGGAACGGGCCCGCGAGATCGTGGCGAGCCTGCGGTCGTATCTCATGGCGACCGACGTCGACGGCGTGGAAGCCGTGACGGAAGACTCGAGCAGCGGCTTCTGGAGCAGCGTGAAGAGCCTGTTCGGTGCCGGCGAACCGGCCCGCGCCGCCGACGACCGCGAATAAGTGCGACTCGTTCCCGGGCTCCGCCTGGGAACGCCCTGACCCGAGGCTCCGCCTCGGTCTGCGCGACGCCGTGTCCCGCACGTCTCCCTCGGTTAGAATGCGACGACCCTCCCTCGTCGCCCGCCTTGCGAGACTCTTCCCATGCGCCGGTTTTGCCCCGTCTGCATTCTGTCGACGCTGATCGCCGCCGTTCTTTGGGCGACCGCCCATCACGACGTCTCTCAAGCCGCCACTCCCGCCGGCGTTGTGACGACCGATCCCGTTCAGATCGGTCCGCAAGATTGGCCTTGGTGGCGCGGCCCGAAGTTCGACGGCGTCGCCCTCGGTGCTCAAAATCCGCCGCTCGTCTGGAGCGGCGACGCCGCAGAACCCGGCGGCAAATCCGAAAACGTCCTTTGGAAGACTTCCATCATCGGCCGCGGCCACGGCTCGCCGACGATCGTCGGCGAGCGCATCTACCTGGCGACGGCCGACGTCGAATCTCAGGTTCAGTCGGTCCTCGCCCTCGATCGCACGTCGGGCAAGTTGCTCTGGCAGACGCCCGTCCACCAAGGCGAGTTCGATCCCAAGGGGAACCTCAAAAGTTCGCACGCCTCGTCGACCGTCGCCTGCGACGGCGCGCGGCTCTTCATCAACTTCCTCAACGCCGGCGCCGTTCACACCACGGCCCTCGGGCTCGACGGCAAGATCCTCTGGCAGACGAAGATCTGCGACTTCGTCAATCATCAAGGCTTCGGCTCGTCTCCGGCAATCTACAAACAAACCGTCATCGTCTCGGCCGACAACAAAGGAGGCGGTGCGATCGCGGCCCTCGATCGGGCCACCGGCAACGTGGTTTGGAAAGTCGACCGCCCGAGTCTGCCGAATTACACCTCGCCGATCATTTTCACCATCGCCGGCCGCGAACAACTGCTGCTCACCGGTTGCGACTTGGTGACGAGTCTCGACCCGGCGACCGGCGCCAAACTCTGGGAAGTCGCCGGCACGACGACCGAATGCGTAACGTCGACCGTCACGGACGGCAGCCGCATCTTCACCAGCGGCGGCTACCCGAAGAATCACCTTGCGGCCGTCGAAGCCGACGGCTCCGGCAAGCTCGCGTGGGAGAGCACACCCGCGTTTACGTCCCTTCGATGCTCGTGAAAGACGGCCATCTCTACGCCGTCCTCGACGCCGGCGTCGCCATGTGTTGGAACACGGCCACGGGCGAAGAAGCTTGGAAACAGCGCGTCGGCGGCACGTTCAGCGCCTCGCCGGTCTTGGTGGGCGACAAGATTTTCGCGATCGACGAAAAGGGACGCACCGTCATCTTCCGCGCCTCGCCGAAGGAGTTCGAAATGCTCGGGGAAAATACGCTCGGCGACGAAGCCTTCGCCACGCCGACGTTCGTCGACGATCGCATCTACTTCCGCGTCGCCAAGACCACGGACGGCAAACGGCAAGAGTACGTTTACTGCATCGGGAAATTGTAGTCTTGCTCAAATTACGACTAGCCATGTCGTAGCTTCTTGAGCTGGCCAGCAAGAATCGAAGTATCGGAAGGCGATGTACCGTTACCCACCTTTTTGAGCCATCGGTTGTAGCAAGCCTTGATCAATTCAAGACCTTCGTCAGTGAGGTCCGACGTTGCAATTTGCAAGTCATCAGTAATTTTCTGATGCGGTTTTAAAAGCTGTCGTTTCGTAAGGTTATTTTCCTGTAGAAACGTAATGCAACTACGAAAGTACTCATGAACTATTGCAATAACCGCCGGAGAATCCGCAATCTCTGTATGCCACTCGACGCGATCAATCACGTAGTCAGCTGGAGACACTGTATAGCTCCCGACGTTCAAACTACTTCAACAGCTTCCGCAGCCCGTCCATGAGCACCTTCTCCACTTGCGGAGCCGTGTTCGACGAACTCGGCTGCGTTTCGTAGCCTCCTTGTTCGTAGGCGATCTCGGTGCCGATGTATCCGGTGCCGCCGTCGCCGTAGGCCGCTAGGCAGACGGTCGAGCCGGGCCGCATTTGCTGAGCCGCGAGTTGATACTCGACGAACAACTCGCCCGGCATATGCGCGAGATACACGTCGCCGAGCTTCAAGCAGCTCAGCTCGATGGGTCGTCCTTCGTTGCGGCGGAGCACGAAGCTGAGTTTGCCGGCGGCCGCCGAACGCCGATTCTCTTCGGCCTTCTCGTCGGCCAGCGTCGCACGAAGTTCGTCGGCATTCAAATGCTTGGCGACCGGCACCTGCACCGGCGCAACGCGCCATTCGCACGTGTCGGCCGTGATCGGCACGCGCTTCGTCGCCGTCCAAGCTCCCTGCATGCCGGCGGCCATCCGTTTCGTGAGTTCGACGCGCATCGCCGGCGTGCCGTCGTTGTACTTGCCGGCGGCGATATTGCCCGCGGCCCCGTTGAAATGCACGAGCGTCGCTCCGTCGCGGCCTTGCTCATGTTCCCCGCGCCAAGCCGACGAACTCGCTCGTCACGTCTCCTTGTCCAAAGAAGCTTTGCGGATGCGTGGCGTAGTAACTCAGCGAGACGATCGGCCGTTCGCCGTCGTAAAACGTGATCATCTTCAGCAGCGGATCGATCACCCCTTCCGGCGCAGCGACGCGCTTCGTCCACCCGTTCGGCGCTCAGTTGGTAGCCTTGCTTATGCGCTTCGGTGACGAGCCGACCGAGAATCGGCTCGGGAATCCGATAGGAACTCGAGCGGGCGATCGCCACGCGTCCGTCGGGCCCGAGCAAGCACCGATTCGAAGCGACCTTCTCGACCTTCGCCTCCCCGACCCCCAAATGCGAAACCGGCGACGCTTTCGCCAGCGCGGCCTTCGCGGCTTCGGCGGCCGCGGCGATCACGCGGCGATTGAACACCACGTCCGACCGCTTGCCGGCCAGCCCGTGCGGGGCCAAAAGTTCCTCCGCGCCAAAATCGCAACGCGGCCCGTCGTGCTGATGGAGCGTATGAACCGTGACGCGATCGGGCGTCGTCTCGACGGCCTTCGCGAGAGCTTCGCGCCACGCATCGTGGCCGCTGTTGTAAATGCCGATCCAATCGACGGCGCAAAGCACGACCGGCTTGCCGACCCCCAATAACACGATGCCGCGGGCCGAGAGCGGATCCGTGATCGACCGGGCCGGTGCATACGCCACGGGGCTTCCGAGCGGCGGCGTGGCATCGACGTTGAATACGGCGACGCGCAACTCGTCGGCCTTGGCGACTCGCGCCGAAGCCAAGCCCGGCAACACGGCCAACAGCAGCCACACGCACCATTTCACTGGAGCCCCGAGACGCAAACGGGCGAGCGGGTGTCGTGAGGCCCCCGGTGAGTTTGCGCCGGCAGAACGTGTCTTGTTCGTGAGCGCCGCCGGCCGGCTCACGCCGGCGGCTCGCCTCGGACGCGCTGAAATCGACGTAAGTGCCAACTCGCTTGCGCAGACTTACGTCGCCGGTTATGGGCGCACTGCGCCGATCAACTCGAGTTAAGGGCGCACCCCTTGTGGGTTTGGCACTTGTGCGCCCATAACCCCGACTTATGGGCGCACCCCAAGAGCCGGGAATCGACGTAAGTCGCGCCGACGGAACCGGACTTACGTCGATTATCGTGAGCCCTTCGCCCCTGCGAAGAAGACGGCCCGCACGGCGGGAGCGTGGAGAAGTCGTCGAACGATCGGCGGAGGTGATTCATGATTTTTTGAACCCTTTCAGGGTTCCTAAATGTGGGTTGGATTCGGCGTCCGTCGCTCCGGCCGGCCGAGAGCGCAAGCTTCGGTCACTCGACCCCGCGGCAAACGCCCCATTATCCCACAACCGCCGGGCGCAACTCAAATCCGTTTTCGGCCGGCCGGCCGGTCTGCGGATTATCGAAAATCGGTGCGCGCGTGAAACCATTTCCCGGTCGGCTGCGTACTCTTTGACGGCCGGTCGTACGCACAACATAGAAATTCACATCCGTTCGTAGGCCCGTCATGTCGACCACTCGCTACGCCTATCCGATCACTGCCGCCGCGATCGGACGATTCACGCAAGACGCGCTGCTTCGCGCGTGGATCGGCTTCGTCGTCACGGCGTGGCTCGGCTTGGCCGCGATGTGGTACTTCGACGGCGACAACCTGCTGCGCTCCGACGACTCCTACATCGCCGGTTTCTTCTGCGGCGCGTTCGCGGCGGCGGCCGCCGTCGTTTACACGTTGCTCGAGCGACTCACGTCGAGCCGGCTCAAGGCGTCGCTCAGCTATTTCGCTTTGGTCGCCGCATGGTGCGCGTCGCTGATCTTGCTCACGATGAATGCGCCGGAAGCCCGCGAGCTCGGGCCGTTGGGGGCCGTCGTCCACGGCGTCACGGGCTTCGTCGCTTGGCTCTGCTTCCTTCGGACGCCGCATCGCGGCGTGTTGCTCGTCGCGTCATTCTTTGGTCTGCTGTTCATCGGCTTATACGCGTACGTCGATTGGCAAATGTCGGTACGTCGTTCCGAACTTTTTCGCTCGCAGGTGACGGAGACCAGCCATGACTCTGCGCTCGCACGTCGGTCTGTTGCTGCTCGCGATCTGCCCGTGTCGCCCAGCGGCGCTCGCGGCGGATGAGCCGAAATCGATTCCGCCCGACCGCGTGATCGGTGCCGTTTATGGAAAGCCGGTGACCGCCGGCGACGTCGGGCTCGCCAAGCCGATCGACGTGAGCGAAAAATTCGACGCCGCAAACCGTGCCCGTTGGGAACAGATGGGACGCATCCAACAAGCGTTCGGCCTCCCGATTCAAGAGCGTTTCGTTCGTGACAAGAAGCTCGTCGTGACCGACGCCGAGATCGCCCGCTTTCTGGAGACGTCGAAAAAGCTCGACGAGCGCCACAAAAAGGAATGGACTGAACGGCTCGCGGCCATCGCCCAAGAACTCGCCGTGCCGAACCTCGCGGCCGACAAAACCGCGAAACTTCGCGAAGAGCAGAAAATGCTCGAGGGTTTCCTGCGCCCGTCGCCGCCGCCGCTTGATGCGGGTCCGGAGAAAGAACTGGCCCGCATGTTCATCCTGCCGTGGAAGATCGAGCGCGAACTCCAACGCACCTACGGCGGCCGGGTCATCTTCCAGCAGTTCGGCCTGGAAGCGCTCGACGCTCGCCGCAAACTCTATGAAGCCGCGGAAGCGGCCGGAGACCTGAAGTTCGACGATCCGGGCGTACGGCACCTGTTTTATTACTACGCGAACATGCCCCACACGACCGGCGGCGACGAGAAGGCGCTGGAAAAACCGTGGTTCTTCGAAGAGGTCGACTAGCGAACGTCGTGCTCACGCTTCGCGGGCGGAGCGATTCGACTTGCCGAGAAAATGCGGCCTCGGCACCAACGGCGCTGCGGCATTTTGTTCGCCGTGATCGGAATCGAACTTCGCCAGCGTCCGGCGCTGCGTTTGGCGCAGTTGTCGCCACGCCTTGTGGGCGAGCTTCTTCCACGAGAAGTTTGTGACGCCGGTCAAGTGAAACGTCGTGAGCGTGTTCATCAACGACGGCGCGGGCCAGACGCACAAATAGCGCGGCTCGAACCGCGGCCGAAACCGGCTTTTGTAGTGATGCATCCCCGCCAAATCGAACAGCGGGCTCAACATCCGCGCGCCCCGGTTCAATAGCCGCCCGGTCAGCGAACTTTGTTCGGGTTCCGCGCCGCAGCCCAGCGCCGCCACCATGCAGAGCGAAACTTCCTCGACGCCCGCGACCTGCAACGTGCGCAACGCTTCCAACATGGCGAACGGAACTGCGCCGCGCACCGCGTCGCTGCGATGACGGTAAATATCAAGCGCCCAAGCCGTGCCGCCGCGATAAGGGCTGGCCGTGACGAACGCTTCCAACCGGCCGCCCCCTTCGCAACCTCGGACCAAGAACACTCGTTGCCGCGCGAGCGCTTCTCGCGTCGGCTCGCCGTTGAAGAACCCGAGCGGCCGACGTTGCGGCTTGCGGGCCAGCCAATCTTGCGACACGTCGTGGATCTCGGCGAACGTCGCTTCGCGCCGCACCGGAGAATCGCCGCGCCAGTCCCATTCTTCGCAAGTCAAACCGGCACGACGACAGAAATTCTCTTGTCGTCGCAACCAGTCGTAGCGTTTGCCGCGGCACGACCAACTGCTGAGATCGACGAGCGGATCTTCGCCCCACTTCGTCACCGTGCAGCCGGCCGCTTCGAACAAGCCGACGTCGTCGCCGGGTATCACGAAGAACGACGCCGTTCGTCGCCGTCGTCGGCAATCGGCCAGAAACTCTCGCAACAGCCGCTCGCGCGCTTCCGGAGGCCCGAGCAAACCGCCGCCGACTTTCAAATGTCGCCCGTAGCGCACGTACGACAAAACGCCGAGCCCGTCGGACGACCAGAAGCGGCGGCGATTCGGTTCGGCCGCGAGATAGGCGTCGTACGTTTGCCCATATTCATACGCCATGCGGGCAACCGCATCCGACGCAGCGCCGTAAGACGGCCCATCTTCCACCGCGGCGAACCTGTCGTCTTCATAAGGCGACGATAGAAGCGCCGGCAGTGGAAGTGCGTCGGGCATGCGGCGTGAGTCGCGGAGGTCGATCAAAGGTGAAAACGATGGCGAAAATGCAAGACTGTTCGACGCTCGTAGCGGGCGACGGCGAGGCTTGCTCCACAGATTTCGACATCCGCGCGCTGATCGACCGAATGAATTTTCCACAGGTCAAGCGAAGGCGGAAAAACGGCGATGAATAACGACAACTCACTAGCCGGCTCGTTCTTCGAACGTCATGCGGCCATCCCCGTCGAGGTAGCTCGAATGTCGTATACCTTCCGCATGTTTGATCGCATGAGCGACGTGCCGCCGGCCGATTGGCGGCGCGTGTGCGCCGCCGCGGGAGACGACCCGTTCACGGAGCCGGCGTTCGTCGAACTCGTGGAAGAGACGCTCGAGGGCCTGACGCAAACCGCCGTGGTGGTGTTCTACGACGAGCGTGGCACGGCCGTCGGCGGCGTCTGCCTCGGTACTTGCCCGATTGACGCCGTGATGGAAGCTCCGGCTCCGTTGCGCCGCGTCGCCGAGCGCGTGCGGCGCTGGTTTCCGAACTTCCTCAAGTTCAAGTTGGCGATGATGGGACTCCCCGTCACCGCCGAACAGGAGAAGCTTCGCTTGACGCCGGGCACGGATCGCGCGGAGATATTGCGCGTGCTCGGCTTGCGCTCGACGAGTTCGCCCGCAAACATCGGACGCTCCTCACGCTGCTGGGCGATTTCTTCGGCGAAGACGATGCATGGACCGGCGTGCTCAAGCAATACGGCTATGCTCGCGGCGGTTCGTTGCCGTCGCATTTCTTGCATTTGCAGCCCGGCACGTTCGACGATTATCTCACGTCGATGCGCTCGAACTACCGCATCGACTTGAAGGGCGACATGAAGCTCTTCGATCGCCGCCGCGTACGGATCGAAGAGCTCGACGAAACGCAAAAGCGGTCCGACCCGATCACGCCCGAGTTGTATGAGTTCTACTTACAGCTGTTGGAGCGCGTGGAGTTTCATCTACTGACGCTGCCGCGGGAGTATTTCAACGAGTTCACCCGCCGCTACGCCGACCGGTTGCAAGTCTTGCGGGCCACGGTCGACGGCCGACCCGCCGGATTTTTCCTCAGTATTCCGGTCGGCGACATGTATCAGCTACTGATCGTGGCCGTCGATGAAGACCTGAGCCGACAGTTCGGCATCTATCGCAACATGTACTTCCACGAGATGGAATCCGCCCTGGCACGCGGCTTTCACACCATCGGGCTCGGCACCACGGCCGACGAGTTCAAGCTGCGCCTCGGCAGCAAACCGCGGAACGGGCCGTCTATGTGAAGGTGCGCGGCGTGTTGAAATGGCCGTTCCGTCTGTTGTCCGGCCTGCTCGCACCGGTCATCAAGGCGCCGCCGGCCAAGAACGTGTTTCGCGAGAAGCCTTGCACGCGACTGCCGAAACCCCGCCGGGCCGCGTGACCTGCGAATGGCGAAGCGGAACGACTAGCGCACGCCGGCCGCTTTGCGCGATTTGGCTCGACGCGGCGGCGCGGTTTCCGGCACGACGCCGTGACTGCGTAAATGCTCGCGCACGTGGCGGGCCAAGGCTTCCGCAAAGACGGGGGGCACGGCATTCCCGATTTGCACGGCGATGCGAATCTTCGTGCCGCACCATTGGAAGTCGTCCGGGAACGTCTGCAGGCGGGCCGCTTCCCAATGCGTGATCGGACGATGCTCCGACGGATGCAGATAGCGTCCCTTTTCCGGTTTGTAGAACTCGCAGCGAATCGTGCAGTGCGCCGGCTCGTCCCAATGCAGGCGACCGAAGAGGTCCGTGCCTCCCTCGGTTTTGCGAATCCAACAATCGGGCGTGAGATGCGGTGCTTTGCGCTGCAGATCAAACCGATTGCCGCCCGGCGGCACGAGTTTGTAGCGTTGGAGCGAGACGGGCGTCGGCGTGCGGGCGATGTGCAGATCGGGCCCGGTCGCCGGCTGCGCGGTGAGTTCGCGATGCGTCGGCTTCAGCGGAATGCCGGCGAGCGCTTCGCGGACGGTTTGCCGCACGCCGTTGGGTTCGGGAAGTTCGATCGGCCCGAGCCGAGAGCCGATGATGATGGCCCGGCGTCGGTTTTGCGGCACGCCGAAATCGCTGGCCAAAAGCACGCCGGCGGCCGTATGAAAACCGAGTTGCTTGGCTCGCTTCAAGATCGGCGCGCCCTTCGACGGCCGTGATCAGGTTGCGCACGTTCTCGACGACGAACATCGAGCAACCGGTCGACTCGACGGCGTCCATGTAGAATCGCCACAAGGTGCGCCGCGGGTCGTTGGCCTTGTTGCCCGTGAGATTCGAAAAGCCTTGGCAGGGCGGGCCGCCGATGACGACGTCGGCCTTAAGATTACTACCGTCGGGCGCGAGCAGGCCGCCCCGATCGACGATCGTCGCAATGTCTTCGGCCAACACGTGGGGGCCGAAGTTCTCGGCATAGGTCGCGGCGAAGTCCGCTTCCTTTTCGACGGCCACGACCGGCCGAAACCCGGCCCGCGTGAATCCGAGCGTCATGCCGCCGGCGCCGGAAAAGAGATCGACAAGCGTAAACGGCCGGGACATGCGCATCCTTTCGAGGAACCGGCGAGGCGGGCTTTCCTAGGGAGAAAGTATATCGCGACGGGGGCGAGCCGCCAATTCGCGGCGCTCTAGGCCGACCCGTGCTCAGCCGCTTCAGAGGAGTTTTTCGTGGTCGCGAGCGCCGTGAAGCACGCGAAGGATTTCGACGCCGTCGCTGAGGGGTCGAAAGTAGATGACATAGCTGCCATGCGCGATACGGCGAGCCGATCCGACCGTTCTCGTCTTGATTTTCTCACCGGCCTGCGGCTGTTCGGCAAGAATGTCGAACGTCCGGAAGACTTCACGAAGCCATTTCTCAGCGGCGCTCGGCTTGTCCGCGGCGATGTAATCGGCAATCGCATCGACTTCGCGCGACGCCGTGAGCGTCAGATGAACTGCGCGGCACGATTAAGCGCCTCTTCGAGCCGCATTTCTCGCGTACATTCGGCGGACCGCGTCCTCGACGTCGGATGTTACGACCTTGCCTTCGTTCGCCTCGCGAATGCCTTCCTCGACCGCGGCCATGTGCTCTTCCGGCACCAGGGGAATTTTCTCCTCGCGCAACGCGGCAACGGCTGCGTCAAGCAGCTGTTCTCGCGACGCAAAACGGCCGGCGGCGATCGCGTCGTGAATAAATGCTTCCGTTTGCGGAGCAAGTTCGCCTGCCATATCGCGGCCCGACCTTTCGGCGTGTCTCAAGGCGGAATATTTCTCAAAATCCAGCCTAGCAAGCCGCGGAAACGGACGCAATTCTTCGGTGCCGGCGGCCCTCTTCGCGCAGTGCTAAACTCACCGTTGTTTTCTTTCCCCTTCCGCCCTCCGCTTTCGCCTTGGACGCCATGACCTACACCTACGCCGACGTTGCCAAGATGCTCGATCATTCGTTGCTCAACCCGACGATGACCACGGCCGATTTCGAGGCCGGGTGCCGCTTGGCCGTGGCCTACGACTGCGCGAGCGTTTGCATTCAACCGTACTACTTGAAGCGTTGCGCCGAGTTGCTGGCCGGCAGCACGGTCGTTCCGAGCACGGTCATCGGGTTTCCGCACGGCGGGCACACCACGAAGATCAAAGTCGCCGAAGCGGAGCAAGCTCTGAAAGACGGCGGCCGCGAGCTCGACATGGTCTGCAACATCAGCCAAGTGCTCAGCGGGGCGTGGGACTACGTGAAGCAAGACATCAAAGAGGTGTGCGATTGCACGCACGCCGCCGGCGCGAAGCTGAAGGTGATTTTCGAAAACTGCTTCCTTAAAGACGACCACAAGATTCGCCTCTGCGAAATCTGCGGCGAAGTCGGCGCGGATTGGGTGAAAACCTCGACCGGCTACGGTTCCGGCGGCGCGACGCTCGACGACCTCCGGCTGATGCGCAAGCACGCCCCGGCGCAAACCCAGGTCAAAGCGGCCGGCGGCGTTCGTGACCTCGACACGCTGCTGCAAGTCCGCGGCATCGGCGTCACGCGCTGCGGCTCCAGCCGCTCCGGCGAACTTTTGGACGAAGCTCGCCGACGCCTGAACCTGCCGCCGATCACCGTCTCCGGCGGGGCCGAAGCTGCGGCGAAGTCAAGCTATTAGAACGGTGCGGGGTGCCACTGGTGGCTCGTCCACCAGTGCCTGATCCGACGTCGAACTACGCACTGGTGGGCAAGCCACCAGTGGCACCCGAGCCGGCGGCATGCGAGGATGGGAGCGTTCAGTACGAAGACTCCGGTCGCTGACGCTCCCGGCTCGCTGTCGGAGCTTGTCCCCACTCCCCACTCCGCCTTCCCCACTTCTCCGCTCTTGTCCCACTCGATCCTCGGCCGTTATCTCGATCCGCAGACGCTCGGCAGGCTCGCGCAGCGTTCGCTGGAGCCGCGGGGGCTCGTGCTTGGGCATTTGGCCGGAGCGCATAAGTCGCCGCTGGCCGGATTCGCCGTCGAGTTCGCCGGGCATCGCGAGTACACGGCCGGCGACGATCTGCGGCATCTCGATTGGCGGGTCTACTACCGCCGCGAAAAGTTCTTCATCAAGCAATACGAGATGGAGACGAACCTCACGTGCCATCTTGTGATCGACTTCAGCGAGAGCATGCGTTACGGCGAAGGGGACGAGCAAAAGCTGCTCTACGCCCAACGAATGGCCGTGATCTTGGCGAAGCTCATCACGGCGCAGAGCGATCAGGTGTCGCTGGCCGCGCTTGACGAAAGCGTGGCGCTGGCCGTACCGCCGAGCAATTCGCCGGCCCAGGTCGTCCGCTTCGCCGAAGAAATCCACAAGCTCGAACCGCGCCGCACCACGAAGCTCGACGAATGCTTACAGCAGCTCGTCGGTCGCTGGGGACGCCGCGAGATCGTGATGATCGTCAGCGATTTCCTGACGGACCTGGAAGCTTTGGAGCCGGCCCTGCAACGGCTCCGCTACCAGCGGCACGAGGTCGTGCTATTCCATGTTTTGCATCACGACGAACTGACGTTTCAGTTTGAAGGGCAAGTTCGCTTCCGCGGCCTCGAAGGCCTGGAAGAGCTGACGACTCAGCCCGAGGAACTCCGCGCGCTGTATTTGGAAGCCCTGGCTCGCCATAACGCGCAGCTCGACGACATCTGCCGACGCAACCGCATCGAGCGGGTTCCGGTCGACACGAGCCGCACGGTCGGCGACGTCCTCTTAGACTATCTCAATCAACGCAGCCGCACGCACGGTTCGCGATTCTAACGGTCTCGTCGGCATTCTAGCAGGCCGCCGTTCGTCGGCCGGCGGTCGAAACGTGTCCGCTTGCCAATCTGCGAAAGCCCGCGTTAAATAGCGAGTACCCGTCGCGGGGAGTGCGGCGGAATCGGCAATGTTCGGCTTACGGAGAGATACGAGATGAACGACGTGTTGGCGGTCGTATTGGCGGGAGGCAAGGGCTCCCGATTGGAACCGCTGACGCGCGATCGTGCCAAGCCTGCGGTGCCGTTCGGCGGGGCGTATCGGATCATTGATTTCACGCTCTCCAACTGTCTCAACAGCCGCATCCGCAAGATTCTGGTGCTCACGCAGTACAAAGCGGCGAGCTTGGACCGGCACATCAATATCGGCTGGCGGCACCTCTTCTGCCGCGAGTTGGGCGAATTCATCGACGTCGTTCCGCCGCAACAGCGGATCGACGAAAACTGGTACCTCGGCACGGCCGACGCCGTCTACCAAAACATCTACACCATCGAGAAGGAACGACCTCAGTACGTCGTCATCCTCGCCGGCGATCACATCTACAAGATGGATTACCAAAAGCTGGTCGACGCCCACATCGCCAACAAGGCCGACCTCACCGTGGCCTCGCTCCGCGTGACGCCGGAAGAGGCCGTGGCGTTCGGCGTGATGGAGGTCGACACGGAAAATCGGATCATCGGCTTCGAAGAAAAGAAGCCGAATCCCAAGACCATTCCCGGCGACCCGGGGCACTGCTTGGCTTCGATGGGCATCTACGTCTTCACGGCCAACGTGATGTTCGACCAGCTCTGCCGCGACGCCACGCTCGACGACAGCAAGCACGACTTCGGCCACAGCATCATTCCGGCGATCATCAATTCGCACCGCGTGTTCGCCTATCCGTTCATTGACGAAAATCGCAAGAGCGACGCCTACTGGCGCGACGTCGGTACGATCGACGCTTACTTCGAAGCCAACATGGACTTGGTCTCCATCGATCCGCTCTTGAATCTGTACGACGACGTCTGGCCGCTGCGCACTTACCATGCCAACTATCCGCCGCCGAAGTTCGTTTTCTCCGGACAAGAAGACGCTCGCCGGCGCGGGCAGGCGCTCGACAGCATCGTCTGCATGGGCTCCATCGTTTCCGGCGGCACCGTGGCCCGCTCGATCGTCGGCTCCAACTGCCGCATCAACAGCTACGCGCTCGTGGAAGATTCGATCCTTTTCGAAGGGGTCGACGTCGGCCGACATGCGAAGATCCGCCGCGCGATCATCGACAAAGGGGTCCACATCCCCGGCGGCATCGAGATCGGCTACGACGTCGATCAAGACCGAGCCCGCGGCTTCACGATCAGCGACAGCGGCATCGTGGTGATCGCCAAAGCCGACGGCATCGAGCATTTCACGTAGTCCTTGTTTTTCGCCGTTTGGGTCCCGTCGCTCCGCGTTGGAAGAAATGTAGCGGGGCGAGGGCCGGGGGTGAGGAGACCGAACCATGCTGAGCGAACGTCTTTTCACCCGCCGCAATTTCACGCAAGCCTCGGCCGCCGCCGCGCTCGGGCTCGCCGCACTTCCGCACCGCGCCGCAGCCGCCGCTGCGCCGGCTCCGCTGCCTGCCGTCTGGGAGAAACAAGGGCTTGTGATCGGCCCGGAAGTCTTGCCCGCCGGCGAATGGCTGCAAAATTTCACAAGCCCGGCGATCCCGCTGGAAGACGACCGTTGGCGGCTCTGGTGCAGCCGGTCCGGCAAGACCACGCCGAAGAACGTCGGTTTCGTGGAAGGCACGATAGACGACCCGGTGAGCTGGCAATTCACCTGGGCCGAGTTGACGGCGAGCGAACCCATGAGCGACGCCCCGCTGGTCATCGGCAACCTGCCCGCCGGGTGGCGACCGGTGCAGGTCGTGCGCATACCGCTGGCCGACGGCCGCGAGCGGCTCTACTTTTGGCGCACGGTCCCGGCGTGGTTCGTTATCTGGCCGCCGACAGCGACGACGGCCGCCGCTTCCGCGTCGTCGATCCGTTGCGGCCTTGCCTCTATCATCCGGCCGACCGCGCCGTGAACGGCCCGATCACGCGGCTCGCCCGATTCGCCAAGCGCAAGCCGAATCCTGCGCCGGGAGAACCGCTCGCCGAGTTCGAGCACATCTGCAACGACGCCACGAACGTCTATCGCCTCCCGGACGGCACGTTCGAGATGTACACGGTGTCGCTCGTCGAGGTGCCGAAGGAAAGCCCGGCGTTCATCGCCTACGACAACATCGCAGGACTGCAGCGCGTCATTCATCGGCTCACCAGCGACGACGGCCTCCGCTGGACCGATCGCCGCCCGGTGATCGCGCCGACAAACAGGACCCGGCCGATCAGCAGTTTTACTATTTGTCCGTGACGCACACGCCGGAAGGCCGCTATGGGTTGCTCGGCCACTATCGCTGCGCCGCGCAAACCATCGATCTGGAATATTGCTATTCGGCCGACGGCGTGACTTGGGAACGTCCGCTCCGCAAGCCGCTCATCGAACGGGGCGCGAAGCCGGCGCTCGACGGCTTTCTACTGCACGCTCCGCACGCGATCGTGAAGCATGCCGGTAAGCACCATCTCTTCTACACCGGCAACAATTTCACCCATAACCATCGCGAATCGTACGGGCCTGAGCAGCGCGGCATCTTCCTCGCGACGACCGACGAACTCTGGGCCCCGGCCGCAACGGGCCGCTCATGACGAGCCTCGCCCCGCCGACGTTCGACGACGTATTGACCGCCGAGCGCACGATTCGCCCGCTCATCGAGCCGACGCCCCTTTATCGTCATCCCGGGCTGTGCGATTTGCTCGGCTGCGAAGTGCTGGTGAAGCACGAGAATCACCTACCGACCGGCGCGTTCAAGGTGCGCGGCGGCGTGAACCTCATCGCTCGGCTCTCGGCCGACGAGCGCCGGCGCGGCGTCGTCACCGCCTCGACCGGCAACCATGGGCAATCCATCGCCTTCGCGGCCCGGCAGTTCGGCGTGCGGGCCGTCGTCTGCCGCCGAACAATACGACGCAGGTCAAGCTCGCGGCGATGACCGGCTACGGCGCCGAGCTGATTCTCGCCGGTGACGACTTCGAAGCCGCCAAACGCCATGCCGAAGGCTTGGGCACGCGCGGCGGGATGCGGTTCATATCGTCAGGCGACGAGCCGCATTTGATCGCCGGCGTGGCGACGCACACGCTCGAGATGCTGCGCGAAAGTTCGTTCGACGTTTTGATCGTCCCGCTCGGAGGCGGCAGCGGCGCGGCGGGCTGCGCGCTCGTGGCCAAGACGTTGAGCCCGCGCACGCGCGTGATCGCCGTGCAAGCAAGCGGAGCGCCGGCCGCCGCGCTCACTTGGCGCAGCGGCGCGCCGCAGACCGCTCCGATCAAGACGGTCGCCGCAGGTCTGGCCACCGGCGAGTCGTTCGCCATGCCGCAGGAGTTGCTCCGCCGGCATCTCGACGACTGCGTGCTGGTCGACGACGACGAATTGTTCGTCGCCGTGCGGTTGCTCTTGGAACGGGCCAAGACCCTGGCCGAACCGGCCGGCGCCTCGTCGCTGGCCGCCGCTTTGCGGATGCGCGACGAACTTCGCGGTCGCCGGGTCGGGCTCATCCTCAGCGGCGGCAATATCAGCCCTGCCGAACTCCGCCGCGCTGGATGCGAAGACAGAATTCTAAATCGGCGGATGCCGCTCGCGGTCGCTCTGCGGCACGGCAAGACCGTTTTCCGGGGCACGCGGTTTGCTACTCTCTGGAGCGGTTTCTCCCTCATCGCGTCCAAGCTTCGTCATCCAACGCCCCTTATGCGATTCCACGTTTCCTGCCGCATTGAGTACGAGGTCGCCTTTCCGACGACCCTGATTTTGAACATCCACCCGCAGCGCAACGCCGCCCAGACGATCGTCGAAGAGCGGTTGACGATCGAGCCGCGCGTGAAGGTTGAAGAGTTTTCGATCGCCGGCGTCGAGAACCGGTTCATTCGCCTCGAAACCGGCAAACGCAAACACTTGAACATCGCCTACGACGGCACGGTCGACTGCAACTACCACTTTCACGACGCCGAAGAGATCGATCCGATGTCGATCGGCGAGATGGACCGCTCGGCGATTCCGTACCTATTTCCCAGCCGCTACTGCCAATCGGATCGCTTGAGCCGGCTGGCGTGGGACCATTTCGGCCGGATCGAAAATCCGTACGAGAAGGTCGTCGCGATTACGGATTGGATTCACAAAAACGTCGAGTACGTCCGCGGCAGTACGACGTCGGAAACGTCGGCCTACGACACGGTCACGCAGCGCACCGGCGTTTGCCGCGACTTCGCGCACCTCGGCATCGCCTTCTGTCGGGCTCTGAACATTCCGGCTCGTTACTTCTCCGGCTACGCCTATCAATTGCAGCCGCCCGATTTTCACGCCTGCTTCGAAGCCTACATCGGCGGACGCTGGCTGATTTTCGACGCCACGCGGCTCGCGCACGTCAACGGGCTCGTGCGAATCGGCAACGGACGTGACGCGGCCGATGCGGCGGTCGCCAGCATTTTCGGTCGAGTCACCTGCAAAAAGATGGAAGTCGATTGCCAACTCGCACCCGGGCAACATTACGCGCCGCTCGGCAAGCGGCAACTCAAGAAGCGCGGCGTCTCGCTCGACGTCGCTCGTGCAAGGTAACTGTTTAGCAGAGGTGCAAACGTAGGGTGCCACGGGTGGCTTGCCCACCCGTGCCGGAATAGGTGTCCTACGAAGCACGGGTGGACAAGCCACCCGTGGCACCCCAAGTCGTAACCGCCGACGAACATGGCCATCCTCCGCATCGAACATCACACGACCTATCGCTACCGCCGGCCGATCTCCTTCGGTCGGCATCGGCTCGTGCTGCGCCCCGCGAAGGGCACGACGTCCGCGTAGTCGAGATGTCGCTGGAGTTGTTCCCGACGCATCGGCTCACTTGGTCGCGCGACGTATTCGGCAATTCGATCGCGCTGGCCGAATTTCTAGAACCGGCCGATCGGCTGGAAGTTCGTAGCCAGGTCGTCGTGCAACGGTTGCCGCTCTACGCGGGCGAAGAGCCGCACGCGCGGGGCAAGGTGCCGTTTCCCGTGGTCTACGACCCGTTGGAATCGATCGTCGCCTCGGCCTATCAAACCCTGTCGTATCCCGACGACGGCGAAGCGGTGCGCACCTGGCTCGACGAACAAATCCCGCCGGCCGCGCGGAGCAATCCGGAAACGATCGACGCCGAAAGGATCATCGAACAGCTCGGCTTGGCCGTGAAAGAACACGTGAAGTATCTGCGCCGCACGGAAAAGGGAGTGCAGTCGCCGGCGCAAACTTTGGAGCTCGGCACGGGAAGCTGCCGCGACATGGCCGTGCTGATGATGGACGCGGCCCGCGTGCTCGGCCTGTCGGCTCGCTTCGCCAGCGGCTACCTCGATTGCGCGGCGTCGCACGTCGGCCGGGCTTCGACGCACGCCTGGGCCGAAATCTACTTGCCGCTCATCGGCTGGACCGGCTACGACGCCACGATCGGGGAACCGACTTCGCTCAAGCACGTGGTGACCGGCGTGAGCAATCATCCCCGCGGCGTGATGCCGATTTCCGGCATGTTCCACGGCGAAGCGTCCGACTACATCGACCTCACGGTGAGCGTGAAGACGGAGCAGATCACTCCGACCCCTTCGCCGAGTTCGCTCCCTGCAAATCCGCAGGTTTGTCCGACGCCGGCGTCGTGAGCGCGACCTTCGACTTCGTCAACGATTCGCGAACCGCCGCGTCGCAATCCTTCGCCGGATCGCGCCGATAGACGAGCTTCTGCGTTTTCCGATCAAACGACGCCTGCTCGACTCCTTCGCACTTCAGCGCCGCATGCACGACGCACAGCCGACAAGAAACGCAATCTTGAATCGTCACGCCGAGTTCTTCGCGTCGCAGGGCGGCGAGCTTATCGCCGAGCGTCGGCTTCACGGCGAACAGTCCGCGCGATACGCCGCGAATTTTGTTGTCGAGTTGTTGCAGCAGTTGATCTTCGGGCACCGGCTTGTCTGCCGGCGTGCCGGGAAATAATCGAGCCGCGTCGTATTCGAGCGTGAGCTCTTGCTTGGCTTCGTCCAGCGCGACGACGCGTACTTCCGGCAACGCCGCCAGATCGGAATGCAAATCGGGGACGCGGGCGGGCTCGGTCAGGCCCCAAAGTCGCAGCGTCACCTGCCGACGGCGCGGCTCCGCTTCCGGCTTCTCGGCGGCCACGGTCACGGCGGCGATCATCCCGAGCGGCGCGGCGCGCGTCGGAGTCGTCTGTGCGACGTTCGCCGGAGCGCTCGCGGGCCGAGGCCCGTTCATCGGCCCCACCGGCAAGAACAATCGGCTCTGCACGACTTCGTGAATCAGCGTGCGTATGCCCCCTCCCTTAGCTTGCGTTCGGTTGACGATCGCGGCGATTTCGGCACGATCGCCGAATCCGATCGGCCGCCCTGTCGCATAGACGCAAAGTTGTTCGGCGAGGTTTTTCAACAACGGCCCGGCATCCGCGGCGAGCAATGTTTGAAATTCGTTGATCCCGGCAAACGTCCGGCCGTCGGGGAGTCGTCCGGAGTTGTCGACCGCCGGTCCGAGCTTGAACGAAATCGGCACGAACCGATCGATCAAACCGCGCGGCGCGGCGTCGCCGTCGCCGATCGAACGATAGCGCTCGCGCGCCCCGCCGATCACGTCGAACGCTTCCAGCGCGAAGCCCGGCGGATCGATTTTGGCATGGCAGCCGGCGCAGGCTTCGATCGAGCGATGCTTATCGAGTTGCTCGCGAATCGTGGTCGCCCCTTGCACGTCGGGCTCGACCGCCGGAATGTTCGGCGGCGGCGGTTCGGGCGGCTTGCCGAGCAGACGCGACATCACGAACGCCCCGCGCGGCACGGGAGACGTCGTCGTGCCGTTGGCCGTGACCTTCAGCACCGCGGCCTGCGTGAGAAACGCTCCCCGCGGACAATCTTTGGGCAACGCCACGCGGCGCACTTGCGAACCGCTCACGCCCGTGAGGCCGTAGTGCACGGCGAGTTTTTCGTTGAGCATCGCGAAATCGGATTTTACCAAGTGGCGAGCGTCGAGATTTTTGTCGATCAGTTCGCGGAAGAAGGCCCGGCTTTCGGCGATCATCGAATCTTGCAGATACGCGCTGAACTCGGGATAGAGTTTGCGGTCGGGATCGTTGGCCGCGATCTTGCGCAGATTGAGCCATTGCCCGAGGAAATCGTCGACAAAACGTTGCGACTTCGGATCGGCCAGCAGCCGTTCGACTTGTTCCTGCAACGCCCGGCCGGGTCGCAACTTGCCTTGGTCGGCGAGTTGCCCGAGCACGTCATCCGGCTGCGAACACCAGAGGAAGTACGAAAGCCGTGTGGCTAAGGCGTGGTCGTCGAAATATTCGGGCGTCTCGAGGTGGTACAAGAAATCGGGCGAGCAGAGGGCCGCGCGATAGGCGTAGCGCAGCGCCGTTTCAAAACAATCGCCCGCCGCAAGCCGCTCCGAGACCAGCGTCACGTATTGTTTGCGAACTTCGTCGGGCACCGGCCGCCGAAAAGCCCGCGGCAAGAACGAAGCCAGCAATCGCTCGGCGTCGGCCGTCGGCCAAAGGCTGGCCACGGTCCAATCGCCGCGGCGCTCGTCGGGCTTGTTCGGAGCCTGTGTTTCTTGGCGGAGCAACTTGCGCTTCGGCGGCGTGACGCCCGGCTGATTCTTGGCGGCGTCGAACGCCACGAGCGGCAAATCGCCGAACAGCCGGCGATGTCCTTCCGGGGGCCAAACGTCGTGGATCGGCCCTTCGATCTCCATGTAGTCGCACGCAATGCCCGGTCCGGTGAAGGCCATCGCGCGGCCGGGCCGGCTGTAATTGACCACCGGCGCGAGCGACGCCGCGTTGAAGCCGAGCGTGTCTTTAGGATTGAACCACGTGGTGAGTTCGTGACGTTGCGGGCCGTGCGGCGGGGCGTCGTAGTAGCCGAGGATGTAGCTCGGGTGCCCGCCGCCGCGTCCGTCGTCTTGCAGTTGCACGACCGAGAGCCGAGCCGCTTCCACGCCTCGTCCCGGAAGCACTTGCCCTTTGTCCCACTGGAAACTCCAGAACGACGTTTGCACGCGATACTTGCCGGGATACAGGGCTGCGAAGTCGTAGAAGTACGGCTTGAACGATTCGTCTTCGTGCCGAAACACGCCGGCGCTTACGCCGCGCCGCAAGCTGTTGCGCGTCAGCACGCTGTGTTCGTGCGCGCCGACATGCTCGCGCAAACTCCCGGGCGGAAATTCGTCGTCGGCCTGGCCGTTGCGGAGGAGGACGGCGTCGCCGTTGGTGAGTATGTGATAGATGTGGCGAGCCAGCGAGAAGCGATGCGTTTGACGCTCGGGGGGCGTCGGCTGAGTCGCGATCGCCATATCGAGCGCGGCGTCGGCCGCTTCGACGTACTTGGCGAGATTGACGTGCGAGATGTCGAGGGCTTCGGAGTTCTTGTCGAAGTTGTGAGCGGAGCCGTCTTCGGGCAGGCTCGCTTGCAGCATGATGCCGTCGAGCGACAGGAGATCGCGAATCGTGTATTCGTACTCGGCCCGCGTGAGGCGACGGATCGGTACCCGGCCGGCTTCGGCAAGACGCCGGGCTCGCTCGACGGCAATAAGTCTCTCCGCCACGGCTTTACCGAAGGCGGTCTTTTCACCGGCCGACGGTTGTTCGGCATCTTTCGGCGGCATTTCGCCCGCCGCGAGACGATCGTGGATTTTCACCCAACGGCGAAACGTCTCGCCGTCGCTCAGACGACTGTCGGAAAGATCGGACCCGAGCTGCGTGAGATCGAGCCCGCCGTCGGCTTCTGCGCCGGCGTGGCAACTGACGCAGTAGGCGGTGAGAAATTTTTGCGTCGGTTCGTCGGCTGCGCAGCAGCGCCGCCGAAGCGAACCAGCAGACGACAGCGATAGTATGCGCACGTAGATCATGGTCTTTCGAGACTCTCGTGCCTCGCTCCGGTTCGCTCTCTGCAAGCGGAGCGAGGGAGCCGAACCGACTGTATTAGGCGAGTTCCAAACCGGTCATCGTGCCGCGCGACGTCGAGAACGCGTCGGTTTCGATGCCTAGCCGGTGCAACATCGAGAGATACAAGTTCGACAGCGGGTAGTTGTTTTGCGTGTCGAACGCCAAATGCTTGCCGTGCCGGAAACCGCCGCCGGCCAATAGCACCGGCAAGTTGACGTTCGAGTGCGAGTTGGCACTCCCCATGCACGTGCCGTAGAGCACCATCGTGCGATCGAGCAAGGATTCGCCGTCCTCTTTCACTTCGCCGAGCGCCGTGAGGAACTTGCCGAGCACGTCGAACTGCCCTTCTTCGTAACCGCGCAGCTCCGCCAAGACGTCGGGCCGGTTGCCGTGATGCGTGATGTTGTGAATGCTGACGGAATCGACGAACAGCGAGACGAGGCGCGTCGAGTCGGTCTGCAAGGCGAGCTTGATGAGGTCGTACATCAGCTCCGAACGGCGGACGAACTCTTTGCCGTCGACGATGTCTTCGGGCGCCTTCGCGTCGACCGCCGGCTTCGGCTTATGTTCCCATTCTTCCGCCGAATGCAGCCGCGTTTCCAGTTCGCGAACGGAAGTGAAGTATTGATCGAGCCGCGCCCGATCGGCAGGACCGAGCATGCGGCCGAGGCGCTTGCTTTGGTCGCCGACGAAGTCGAGCATGCTCCGCCCTTGCCGCAGGGCTTCGACGTTCGCCGCCGCCTCTTCCTGCTTCGTGGGCACGAACAATTTTTGAAACAGCTTCTTCGCGCTCTTCTCCGCGGGAATCGGCGCGCCGCTGCGCGTGAAGCTCAGCGTTTGTCCTTCGTTCGATACGGCCGTGACCAGCGACGCGTAACGCGTCCGGTTGCCGATGCGCTCGGCCGCGAACTGGTCGAGCGACACGCCGTTGCGAAATCCGCCGCGCTCGGGATGCGGTGTACCGGTGAGGAAGCATTTTTCGGCGGCGTGCGCGCCGGTCACGCCGGGCAGGCTCACGCCGCTGAACACGGTGAGCTGCTTGCGATGCGCGGCCAGCCGCTCAAGGTAGGGCGATGCCGCGTAGTCGACTCCGGATTTCTCCGGAAAGAAAAACTGCGGCAGGATGCCCATGTTCGTTTCGATCGCCACCATCCGCCGCGGCACGTCTCGGCCGGCGGCCGCAGCTCGCGCGGGCCGCATGGCATCGAGCCAAGGCAAAGCCAACGCAGCGCCGAACCCGCGCAACACGGTACGGCGCGACAATGGAACGCGCGAGGAAAAGCGATCGTGCGACATAACCACAACTCGCAAGGCGGGACGGCGCAGGGGGCGACACGAACTAGGCGGGCGAAGGGCGGGAACTCCCATTGTAAATGGGGGAAACCGCGCGAGTCGAGCGGAATTCACCGCACCTACCGGCCGGCAAGCCGGCGGCTTTAGCTGCCGGCTCCGTGAAAGAAGTACGGGCCGATGAGTTCGTCGAGCGCGTAGAGGCCGAACCGGAACAGAATGGCGAGCCCCAACGCGAGGAGTACGAAGATCGACAGCCGCTTAAATATCTTCTCGCTCATCGTTCGCCGCTCGCTGGGAATTTTGACTGCGCTATTCCGCCGTCACGCCGCTCGGCTTGTAGTGGCGCACCGTTTCCCAGGCGATCTCTTGCAACAGCTTGTGCAGCTCGGGCGAGACCGCACCGTTGAACGTGTCGAACGGTTCGAGCCCCACCGGGCTGCGACCGTAGATCGTGGCGTAGTTGACGTACGTGCAGAGCGCAAGATCGGCGGTTGGCCATGGCCTAAGAGATCGCGGTACAGGTCCGCCTGTTTTTTCACGCCCGGCGACTTTGCCGTCGATCACCGCTTCGCGCAGCTTGAGCACGGCGTAACCGACGGGCGACACAAACACGGCCTGGCGGCCGAGCTTGGCGTTGATCGCGGCGACCTGCAGTTCGATGGCCGCCGCGAAGGCGATTTGCGGCGGACGCAGTTCGGCGATCGTCTTCGTGTTGCGCTCTTCGAGCGTCTTCAAGCCGCCGCGCATCCAACCGTCGAAAGCCGTCCAAGACATCTGCACGACGAACTTCATCTGCGGGTTGTGCTTGAGCCCAAGTTCGACGAACTTGTCGATCGCCGGGTCGGGAATGACCCAGTTCGGCGAGAGCGTCAGCACGTCGACTTTGCCGGCCTCGAGCGCTTCCTTGCGCGATTCTTGTCGGCGGGCAGCTCCCAATGTTGCGTGACGCTCGAACCGCCGATCATCTGCCGGCCGACGATCTCGTGTTTCGCGAGGCCCGCAGCTTTGCAGAGCGGTACGAGATACTGAGCGTTGAAGATGTGAAAGCTGTGACCGCAGATGAAGACGCGACAACCTTGTTCGGCGAACTTGGCCGCGGCGGCAACTTGCGGTGCGGCCGGCTTCACGTCGACTTTCGCCGCTGCCGAGTTTGGCGCCGCGGCCGGCGCTTCTGCAACCGGTGGAGCGGCCCAAGCTGATCCGATGCCCGACGACACGGCGACGCCGAACGTCAGCAGGTAACTCACCGAACGCAGCAGGCGTGAAGTCATCGGAAGCCCTTCGTAAGCGATGGGGTAGGGCGATTGGAATCGGAGAGGCCTTTTGCCAAAATAACGATTCGTAGCGGCGAAAGCCAATTCGCCAAGCCGCACGTTATCGCAGGGCCCAGGCAGCAATACCCTCATGGTGTTCGATTGGTTTCGCAATCGCCGTCGCCGCACGTTGCGCGAGCGGCCGTTTCCCGACGCTTGGCGAACGATCGTCGAGCGAAACGTGCTCGATTTCCACGACCTCGCGCCGGACGAGCGGCAACGCGTGCTCGGCTACGTGCAGGTGTTCACCGCGGAGAAGAATTGGGAAGGTTGCGGCGGCCTCGCCATGACCGACGAGGTCCGCGTGACGATCGCGGCTCAGGTCGGCATTCTTACGGTCAATCTGGCCGAGCCGCGCTACTTCGACGCGGTGCTGTCGATCCTCGTCTACCCGCAGGCCTACGTGAACCGCAACGCGGAGAGTTACCACGGCGGCGTCCTCACGCTGGGCGATTCGTTTCGCTCGGGCGAGGCTTGGTACCGCGGGCCGGTCGTGCTCTCCTGGGCCGACGTGCTCGGCGGGGCTCTCCGACACGATCGGGGGAACGTGGTCTATCATGAGTTCGCCCACCAACTCGACATGCTCAACGGCGGCTCGTGCGACGGCGTGCCGCCGCTGGAAACTCGCGATCAGGACGCGCGCTGGCTGCGTGTGAACGATGCGGAGTATGCACGGCTCGTCCAAGCTTGCGAGCACGGCGCGCACACGGTCATCGGCTGCTACGGGGCGACGAATCGGGCCGAGTTTCTCGCCGTGACGACGGAGACGTTCTTCACGCGCCCGCATGCGCTGCGGGAACATCACCCGGAACTTTACGACGTGTTCCGCGAGGTGTATCGGCAAGACCCGGCCGAGCGGATGAAGGGGCGATAGCGGCGACTCGGAACTACGAACGTCGTCGCGCTCGCACGATGCGCGGACGGCGCGCTTGATCGTCAATCGTCGGCAGCGGTTCGAGCCGGCTGTCCGCTTTCAGAATCTCTTGCACGGCGTCGTGAATTTGCGGGCTGATCTCGATGAAGAGCTGTCCGCCCGGTACGAGCCTTTCGGCCGCCTGCGGCACCAAACGTTCGACGACTTCCGTTCCTTTCGGCCCCGCTTCGAGAGCCAGATGCGGCTCGAAGTCGCGCACATCGCGATCGAGCTCCGCCATTTCCGACGTCTTGACGTACGGCGGGTTGCTGACGATGAAGTCGAACTTCTTCGCGGCCGGCACTTTCGCGAAGAGATCGCTTTCGACGAACTCGATTCGCTCGGTCACGCCGTGGGCCGCCGCGTTTTGCTCGGCGACCGCGAGCGCCGCCCGGCTGGCGTCGATCGCCATGACTTGAGCCTGAGGAATCTTTAGCACCGCGCATACGGCCAAGATTCCGCTGCCGGTACCGACGTCGGCAACTTGCAGCCCGCCGCCGGCTACGGGGCTTTTGAGTCTTGGCCGCGTCCAGCAAGCCGACGACCAGATACTCCGTCTCCGGTCGCGGAATCAGCACGTCGGGCGTGACGGCGAAGTTCAAAGAGTAGAACTCGCGCTTACCGACCAAATAGGCGACCGGCTTACCGTTGGCCCGCTCTTTCACGAAGCCGCGGTACTGCGTGCGAACCGTTTCGTTCGGCTCTTCTTCGAACCGCGTGTAGAGCATGATCCGCTGCGTGCCGAGCGCGTGAGCCAAGAGCACTTCGGCGTCGAGGCGCGGGCTGTCGGAACCGTGGTCCTTCAAGAAACTCGTGGTCCAAGTCAGCAGCCGACCGATGGTCCAAGGTTCAGACATGGCGCTACTTGCTGAGGCGTTGGGAAAAAAGGAAACCGCGATGGCCGAACTCGCCGGCGCCTTGCAACAGACGCCTAGCGGCCGCTCTCACTCCATATTCCCGAACTGGGCGCGTTGTTCGTTGCGGTCGTAATCGATCAAGGCTTGGGTCACCGCGCTCAAGTCGCCGGCCAAGACATGGTCGAGTTTGTAAAGCGTGAAGTTGATGCGGTGATCGCTGATGCGATTTTCCGGAAAATTGTAGGTGCGAATGCGCTGGCTGCGATCACCCGAACCGACGAGCGTCTTGCGCTGTTCGGAACGCTTCGAGTTTTCCTGCTCGCGCTTGTGCTCGTAGAGCCGCGTCTTGAGCACCCGTAGAGCTTTGGCAAAGTTCTTGTGTTGGCTCTTTTCGTCTTGGCACTGCACGACGATGTTCGTTTCGTAGTGCGTGAGCCGTACGGCGATTTGCGTCTTGTTGACGTGCTGACCGCCCGGGCCGCTAGCGCAGAACAAATCTTTGCGGTAGTCGTCGGGCTTGAGATCGATTTCCACGTCTTCCGGCTCGGCCATCACCGCGACCGTGGCCATCGACGTTTGAATCCGCCCCTTAGCTTCGGTTTCCGGAACGCGCTGCACGCGATGGCCGCCGCTTTCGTATTGCAATTCGCGGTAACAGCCGTCGCCCGAAATGCCGATCACCACTTCTTTGAACCCGCCGAGTTCGGTCGGGTTCATATCGAGCACTTCCGTCTTCCAGCCCTTGGCTTCGCAGTACGTGGCGATACATCTCGAACAAATCGCGAGCAAAGAGCGCCGCTTCTTCGCCACCCGTGCCGGCGCGAATTTCCATGACGCAAGCCGAGCGCGTGGCGTCTTCGCCGCCGACGCTCAGGTCCAAGAGTTCATCCCACACCGTTTCGCGCTCGCGCGGAGCTCGGGCAGTTCCGCTTCTGCGAGCTCGCGCATATCCTTGTCGCCCGACTCGATCATCTCGTTCGCTTCGGCGATCTGGCGGTTGAGCTCTTTGAACTGCTTGTACTTGCCCGCCAACTTCGCGAGCGAACCCCGTTCGCGCAAGAGCGCAGCGAGCTTCGCCCCGTTGCTCAAGACTTCGGGGTCCATGAGCAACTTGTCGATCTCTTCGAACCGAGCCAGTTTTAGTTCGAGTTCGTCACGCATGATTTAACGCCTTCATTGAGCCGACGACCTTGTGTCGGCGCTCTGCTCGTAGCTCGACCAATCGCTCCCTGGGAAAACGAACAAGCCGCCTGTTCCCCGCGCGCCTCGAGCGACGTGCGCATCGGGCGAGAGCGTGGGAACACGCGGCTCGTTTCAAATTGCAAACTCAGGCGCTATTCTTCGTCGGCCGCGGCGGCCTTCACCGGCTTCTTGGCCTTCTTCGTCAGGCTCGCATAGCCTGCGGCGAACTTCTTCTGGAACTTCTCGATGCGGCCGGCCGTGTCGACGAACTTCAGCTTGCCCGTATAAAACGGATGGCAAGCCGAGCAAATATCGACCTTGAGTTCCGGTTGCGTGCTGCGGGTCACGAAGGAGTTGCCGCAGCCGCACTTAACGACCGTCGCGATATAGCGCGGATGAATATCTTTTTGCATGGCTCTTGAACCTCGCCGCAACGATTGCGGCCCGACGACGACTGCCGCACCCAAGCGACGGGCCTTCAGCGACGAAGGTGCGCACAGGTGCGAGGGGAAAACAGTTAAGAATCTCCGATCTTACCGGTATCGGCAGGCTCGGACAAGGGCGTGAGCTTGTTGTGGCGCGGCAACCGCAGCAGCGGCATGAGGCCTCGGTAGCAGCCGGGGTCGAGAACAACCGGGATTCGGCATCTCTTGCACCTGCAAAGGGTTACGGAGCGACCGGACGGCTTCCGCCGGGACTTGTTCGGACGAGTGAATCTCTTCGCGGGCCAGTTGTTTGCGAACCTGCGCCGCTCCACAATCGTCATCACCCAAGAGGGGGTGACGATTCTCGCATGACCCGTCGGCCCCGGTTGTCGCAGCTATCACTGAGTTTCACGCATGCACGAAACCACTTTGCCTGCTCGTCACACGGCCGCCGCAGATCCGCGTTTGAACCAGATTCAAGCGTTCTACGATCGGGGTTTGTACCTGCAGGGGCATGCGGCGGGCGTGGCGATGTTCGGCCCCCTCCACACCTGGCAAGGTCCCGAGGCCCGCATCTTAGCGACGCGGCTGGCTTCGAATCTCGGCGCCGGACGCACGGCCTCGGCATGGTGCTGGCGCAGCATGGCGCACGAATCCCGACCATCCGTTGGTGCAATACTATGCCGTCCGCAGCCTCGTCTCGCGGCGCGGGCCTTGGCAAGCTCGCAAGTACTACGAGAGCATCGGCGAACTGCAGACCGACGATCACGTCTTGCACCGATTGGATTGCGTTTGAGGGAGTGCTGGCCGCGCTGTTTCGCGATTTTGAAGCAGCCGATCGCGCGCTGGATGCGGCCGAAGCGATTGCGCCGACAGTCCTTGGGTGCAGCTTCGAGCGCTCGGAAGTGCTGATGTACGAAGATCGGCACGACGAAGCTTTGGCGGCCGCGCAACGTTCGCTCGCCATGCGCACCTGGTATCGACCGGGCGTACAGGCCGCGGCCCATTTGCTGACGATGCGCAGCCGCGATGAAGAAGCTCTTGAGTTGCTGCGCGGGGCGTCGGAAGTGCTGGAGTCGGGCGATATTCTGTTTCAGCTTTCCGGCATGCTCATGGAGCGGCGGCGCTACGCGGAAGCCCGCGAAGTGATCGAGCGCATTCCCGCGCTTTGTCCGCTCATGGAAAAGAAGTACCTCAAAGCGCTCTCGGCGCAGCGTTGCGACGCGGCCTATCACTGCGGCGACGAAGCGGCGGCGATCGAGCATGCTCGCAAAGCGGGCAAAGGTTTCCACGAAAAACTCGCCGACCGGTTGGCCGCCGCGAAGCCCGCGGCGCGGCGCATCGAGCTCGACGTGCCGTTCGTGCGGCAACATCACGTGACCTGCGCCCGGCGACGCTCACGGCCATCGCCAAGTATTGGAAGCGCGAAGTCGAACACGTCGAAGTGGCGGAAAAAATCTGCTACGACGGCACTCCGTCGCAAAGCGAGCGCTCGTGGGCCGAGCAAAACAACTTCTTGGCTCGCGAATTCACGGTCGATCTGGCGACGGCCGAAGCGCTGGTTTCGCGCGGCGTGCCGTTTACGTTTACCACGGTCGAACCAACGACGTCGCACCTGCAGGCGATCGCCGGTTACGACGCCCGCCGGCAAACGCTGCTGCTCCGAGACTCGAACTATCGCTCGTTCGGCGAACTCACGGCCGACAAAGGCCTGGAACATTACGCACCGACCGGCCCGCGCGGGATGGTGCTCATGCCGCAGGAGGAGGCCGGGCGATTGAGCGACGTCCTGCTGCCGGACGCCGAACTCTACGACCGGCTCTACCAACTCCTCGGCGCTCTCGACAAGTTCGACCGCGCCACGGCGGCCCGCGAACTCGAACAGATGCGCGAACAAGCGGCGACGCACCGCTTGACGCTCATCGGCCGTCGGGCCATGGCCGCTTACGACAACGACGTGGTCGGCGGTCGGCACGCGTGCGAGCAACTCGTTCATCAATTCCCCGAGAGCGACGTTTGGCTCTACGGGCTGTGGTTCTATTTGCGTCGGCTTGCGCCGCGCGACGAGCGCTTGGCGTTTCTGCAAAAAGTGCTCGACCGGCACGACAGCGATTTCGTGTTTCGCCTGCATCTGGCGGAAGAACTTTCCGACGACGCACGAACTCACGCTGAAGCGGAGCGCGTGCTGCGGCGTTACGTCCGCCGCCGACCGCTGGAGGCGCGGGCCTATTCGCTTTGGGCTCAAATCGCGTGGCAAGCGCGGCGCTACGAAGAAGCTCTGCGGCTCTACTACACGGCCGCGTGCCTCGAAGACAAAGATGAAGATCTGGCCCGCACGTACTTCGCGGCCGCGCGACGCGTGAAGCGCACCGACGAAGCTTTGGAATTTCTACGCCGCCGGTTTGCACGCTTCGGCGCGAAGTCGTCGTATCCGGCCCGCACGCTGTACGCCGCTTTGAACACGCTCGATCGCTCGGACGAGGCGATCGCCGTATTGCACGAAGCAATCAAACTTCGGCCTGAAGACGGTCGGCTGCTCCTTTTCACGGCTGATTCCGAAGCCCGAGCCGGCCGGTTCGAGCGGGCCGCCGAACTTTTGCAGCAGGCCGCGGGGAAATGCCATCCGCACGAGCTGCTGCGCACGCGAGGCGACATCGCCTCGTACCACGGCGACTTGGCCGAGTCTTTGGCCGTGTGGCGCGAACTGCATACCGAAGATCCGCAATCCGTCGACGCCGCGGCCGGCATCACCCGGCTGCTCGGCGAACTCGACGGCCGTGAAGCGGGGCTCGACTTCCTGCGCTGCTCGTCGAGCGCTTTCCGCACAACGTCGCCCTGCTTCAGATGGCGGGCGATTTCCTGCGTGACGATCACCCTGATGAAGCCGAGCGGTTCGTGCGCCGGCTCATCGAGTTCAATCCGGTCGATCCGTGGGCCCGGCGAGAATTGGCCGTGGTGCTCACCTTGCAGCGACGATTGGAAGAAGCGCTGGAAGAAATCGACGCCGCCGTGCCGCTCGACCCGACGAATTCGTCGGCCCATTCCATTCGCGGCGGAATTCTGGAACGGTTGACTTGTCTTCAAGAAGCGGAAGACGCCTACCGCCGAGCTTTGGAACTTTCAATCGACAACGAAGCGGCGTTCGACGGCTTGCTCCGCATTCAGCACGACCATGCGCATCGGCAAACCACGCTGAAATTCCTCTACGATCAGCTCGTGAGCCAGACGACGTACGGCGAAGCCCTGCTGGCCTACGGAAGCTACGCGAGCACCGTATTTCCGCCCGAACAAGTGTTGGCCCAGTTGCAAGCCGCGTCTCGACGCACGGCCCGATCTGTGGCAAGCCTGGTCGTCGGTCGTGCGGCAGCTCGTCGACATGGAGCAGTTCGACCAAGCTCAAGCGCTTGCGGAACGCGCGGTCGAACGCTTCGGGCTGTTGCCGGTCGCGTATGTCGACTTGGCCACGGTTTGCCGACTGCGCGGCGACGCCGACGGCGAACTCGCCGCGCTGCGTCGCGCTTTGGAAATCAATCCGGTATGGTCGGTCCCGTTGCGTCGCGTCGTCGACGCTTACGAACGCCAAGGCCAATACGAAGAGGCCCAAGCGTTCGTCGAGCAGGCCTTGCGCCGCAACCCCACGGATTTTGTACTGCACGGTCACCTCGCCGACCTGCAATGGCGGGCCGATAAGAAGGCCGAAACGATCGCCACGCTCGAACGAGCCATTTTGCTCGAACCCGGGTACGACTGGGCCTGGAACCGGCTGCGCGAATGCGGCGCAGGAGATGAAAGAGCCGCAGCGCGTCGTCGAAGCGGCGCGCAAATTGGTGGAGCGCAATCCGACGCATGCTCGCAGTTGGCTCGTGTTGGCCCGCGTGTTGGAAGGGGACGACCTGCTCGACGAACGGCTCGCCGCGCTCTCGAAAGCCGCCGAACTGAATCCCCTGGGAACCGAACCGCACGTGCAACGCAGCAAGCTGCTCGCGCAAGCCGGTCGCTTCGACGAGGCGATCGCGGCTTGCCGGCCGAAAACTTTCGGCGCCACCTGCCGCCGGCGCTCATCGTGCAAGAGGCGTGCGTCGTCGACCTCCAGGGAGATCGCGCGGCGGCCGAGAAACTCGTGCGCAGGCGCCTTAGCGGAGAACCCCGACTATTGGGCCGGCTGGAGCCAATTGGCCCAATGGTTCGAAGAAGACGAAAGCCGCGCGAAGGACTATCTCGAAGCGGCCGAGCGAATGATTGATCTCGCGCCGAGCGACGCTTGGTCGTGGCGTCACGCCGGCGATGCGCACCGTATCAACAAAGATGAAAACGGCGCCCTCCAAGCGTACGAGCGCACTCTCACGCTCGATCCTGCTTACGAGTATTGCACGCAATGGCTGGTCGACTACGCCCTCGACGCGCAACAGCTCGACAAGGCGGAGGAGTATCTGGCGTCGGCCATGGCGCATCAGCCGAGCGCGTTCGTCGTGGCCCGCTACGTGAAGTGGCTCGGATTGCGCGGTCGCCGATCTGACGCGATTGCCGCGTTTCGCAACATGCTGGAGCTCCCGCAACCCAACGAATGGCCAATTCGTACCGGCGTGGAAGCCTTGACGAAACTCGGCGCGGAAGGAGATTCCACCGAACTCCTGCGAAACGCGACGTTGCAGCCCGGCGGCGAAACGGCGACGCGACGCTTTGTCGAAGCTTGCGCCGCGGCCAATTCCTGGGACGCTTGCGAAAAGCACTTAGACAAAGCGCCGCTCGAAAATCGAGCGGCCGGGCTGCGGCAAATGCTCACGGCTTCCGTAGACCACGGCAAAACGGACGTCGCGGTCGGCCTCACGAAGCGCCGCCGCGAAGAACTTCGAGCCGATGTTCTGCTTTGGGCCACGGCGGGATACGCGTTCTGCGTATTGCCCGGTTGCCGAGCCAAGGCCGTCGAGTGGATGAACGATTGGCGCACGCGCGAGGGGGTGGAGCCGTGGATGCTGCACAACTTGGCGAACGCCTACGAAGCGCTCGACCGCATGCGCGAAGCGGGCGATGTTCGGAGCTATGCTCTCGAAATGAGCGCAAAGGACGACCGCACGGCCGACCATCGCGTGTATCTCGCCGTGCACAACCTCGTAAACGGCGACGATGCGGCGGCGTCCCAATTGATCGACGGCGTGGAAACGCGCTGGCTCGATCGCGATGCGGCGACCGTCCTGACGATGGCCCAAACGGCCGGTCTGCTCTTGCAACCGGCCGAGCCGTCGGGCTTTGCCGGCTGGACGCTGATCCGCCGCTTCCACGAAGCGCTGAAGCCGCACGCCGAAGCGATCAAAGACGACCCGGTCTTACAGCGCTTCCGCAAGCGCGTGCTGGTTCAGTTGCTGAAAAAACGCGGACACAACGTTTCCGCGTGGATCATGGAGCGCATGTAGCCGCAAAGCTTCTCCCTCCGAGAGAGGAGCCGTGTCGTCGTCCCTGGGCATTCGACGCGGCGTGGCATAACATAACGATTCGGTGATCGCTCGTTCGCCGCTTGCCAACGTCCTCCGCTTTCCGTCGGCGTCCCCATGCCTGATGCTTCCGCTCTCGTCCAAGTTCGGCACGTGCATAAGTTCTTCACGCGCGGAGCCGAAAAGGTCGACGTGTTGCAGGATCTTTCGCTCGACGTGCCGGCCGCCGAGTTTCTCGGCCTGATGGGCCCCAGCGGTTCGGGCAAGACGACGCTGCTCAACCTGATCGCCGGCCTCGACACTCCCAGCGAAGGCACGGTGCGCGTCGGCGAGATGCAAATCTCGTCCATGAGCGAGGCTCAGTTGGCCCGCTGGCGCACGCGGAGCGTCGGGTTCGTATTTCAGTTCTATCATCTGATGCCGGTGTTGAGCGCATATCGCAACGTCGAGTTGCCGTTGCTCCTACTGCCGCTATCCGCGGCGCAGCGGAAGCAGCAGGTGCTCACGGCGCTGGAAATCGTCGGGCTGGCGGATCGCATCCATCACAAGCCGGGGCAACTCTCCGGCGGTCAGCAACAGCGCGTCGGCATCGCGCGGGCCTTGGTGACCGACCCGATGTTGATCGTCGCCGACGAACCGACGGGAGATCTCGATAGCAAGAGCGCCGAAGAAATCCTGGATCTGCTCCACGAACTGCGCGTGGCCTTGGGCAAGACGATCATCATGGTGACCCACGACCCGCGGGCCGCGGCGCGGGCCGACCGAGTGCTGCATCTGGAAAAAGGCCGGCTCGTGCAAGAAACCCGCGCCGGGGCGACGACGGCCGTTTCCGCACCCGCAGGTCACGGGTAGTCGCCATGCTGAAGCTTTCCTGGCTCGTCGCGCAGAATCTGGCCCGCAATCCGTTGCGCACTTTGCTGACGATGCTCGGCACGATGGTGCTGGTCGTCGCCGTGACGCTGATCTGGTCGATCTTGGCTTTTCTCGATGCCGCCACGGCCGAGAAGACCGACAATCTGAAGGCGATCGTCAGCGAACGTTGGCGCGTGCCGAGCCAGATGCCTCCTTCATACGCCAAGCCGTTGCAAGAAGGAGCCGCTCGCGACCCGACCGACTACAAAGTGCCGCCGCAAGACTCGATGACGTGGTCGTTCTTCGGCGGCACGCTCGATCCGGCGTCAAAGTCGTTCGAGAATGCGATGTTCGCGTTCTGTCTTGAGCCCGAAAAGCTGCTCACGATGATGGATGAGCTCGACGAGCTGCAGCCGGAACCCCGCGCAGCTCGCCGCCGACATCGAAAAGATGAAGAAAAATCGACGCGGCGCTTTGGTCGGTCAGGCCTTGCTGAAGAAGCTCAACAAGCGCGTCGGCGACCGTATCAAGCTTTACGGGCTCAACTACAAGGACATCAATCTCGAGCTCGACATCGTCGGCACGTTTCCCGAAGGAAGCTACGACCCTCTGGGAGCGATCAACGTCGAATACTTGCTGGCCGCGCTCGAAGCTTACAAACGTGAGAATCGCGGCACGCCGCATCCGCTGGAAGACAAGACGCTGAATCTCGTCTGGCTGCGCGTGCCGAATATGGCCGCCTTCCAGCAGGTGTCGCAGCAGATTTCGGAGTCGCCGTCGTTCAGCAATCCGGCCGTGAAGGTCGAAACCGCGGCCTCCGGCGTCGGCACTTGGATGGAGGCATACCGCGATCTCATCTGGGCGTTCCGATTTCTAATTGCACCCGCGATCATGCTCACGCTCGCTTCGATCATCGCCAACGCCATCAGCATCAGCGTCCGCGAGCGACAGTTGGAATTCGCCGTGATGAAGGTGCTCGGCTACCGGCCAAATCAGCTGCTGGCCTTGGTGCTCGGCGAGTCGCTCGTGCTCGGCGGGTTGGCCGGCTTGGCAGGCTCGGGACTGACGTTGGCCGCCGTCAATTTTTATTACGGCGGCATCAAGTTTCCCGTCGCATTCTTCGGCGTGTTCATGATTCCGGTTGCGGCGCTCGTTTGGGGACCGACGATCGGCATCGGGGCGTCGTTCGTCGGCAGCTTCTTCCCGGCTTGGAACGCTCGCAGCGTGAAAGCCGCCGAAGTTTTTGCGAAGGTGACGTAAATGAACCCGAGCCGCGGCGTTGAAGGACTGCTCGCCATGTGGGTCGACGGCAAGACGATCATCGCCGTCGCTTTGGGCTTGGCGGCGATCGTCGCGCTGCTGGCCGTCGGGCGAATTCCGCTGATGTACAACGTGCAGAATCTCGCGGTCCGCCGCCGGACGACGGCGCTCACGCTCATGGCCTTCGTGCTCGTGATCGGACTGCTCGTCGTGATGCTGGCGTTCGTCAACGGCATGTCGGCCCTGACCAACAGCAGCGGCCGACCGGGCAACGTCGTGATTCTTTCCGAAGGTTCGACGGACGAGAGCTTCAGCAATCTCGGCTACTCCGACGTCGGCGACATTGAGAACCAGCCCGGCGTCATGCGCGAAGGAAATCGCCCGCTCGTGAGCCGCGAGGCGTATCTCATCGTCAATCAGCCGCTGCCGGTATTGCCCGACGATCGCGAAGAGCCGAACGTGCGCAACCTGTGGGGATTCCTGCCGCGAGCCAAGCGACCAAGCGCCGATTTCTGCAAATCCGCGGCGTCGATGATCCGGCGCTCGCCGGCGAAGTGCACAAGGTGCCGCTTTACGACGGCGGTCGCTGGTTTTCCGAAGCCGGCGTGCGGACGCTTCCCGACGACGGCAAGACGCCCCAATCAGCCGACAGCCCGATCGATCCGACGGAGGCCGCCGCGGCCATTGAAGGAGTGCTCGGCGAAGGGATCGCCGGGCAATTGGCCCGCGATCAAGGGCTCGATCCGCGCGTGAAGCCGCGGCTCGACGTCGGCGATCGGTTTCAAGTGAAAGACCGTACCTGGGTCGTCGCCGGCGTGATGCGCAGCGAAGGCCTGACGTTCGATTCGGAAATCTGGGCCAAGCGGGCGCTCGTCGGCCCGCTGTTGGGCAAAGAGGGGTATTCGTCGCTCGTGGCCTTCGCAGGCGACGCCCCCGGCGCAACCCGGCTCAAGCAATATCTCAACAACGACTACAAGAAGGCGAAGCTCAACGCTCAGGTCGAAACGGAATACTACGAATCGCTCTCGCGCACGAACATGCAGTTTCTCGTGGCGATCGTATTTCTCACGGTCGTCGTCGCGATCGGCGGCGTGTTCGGCGTGATGAACACGATGTTCGCGGCCATCAATCAACGCACGCGCGATATCGGCGTCCTTCGGCTGCTCGGCTTCACGCGACTGCAAGTGCTGGCTTCGTTCTTGCTCGAATCGATCGTTATTGCGCTCGTCGGCGGAGCGCTCGGCTGCGCAATCGGATCGCTCTGCCACGGCGCGACGGCCAATAGCGTCGTGAGCGGCTCGGGAGGCGGCGGCAAGTTCGTGGTGCTACGCCTCACGGTGGACGCGGACACGATCGCCCTGGGGATGCTCTTAGCCCTGCTCATGGGCGTACTCGGCGGCTTCCTCCCTGCCGTGAAAGCGGTACGGCTGAGGATTTTGAATTCGTTGCGTTAGCACTCCGCTCGCTCCGGCAAAGGAAGTAAACGTAGATCTCGGCGAAAGAAAGCTTTCTTAGCTACGATCTACGGCCGCTTGCAGCACGTGAGCCGCAGTCTCGTCGAACGCGACGAGCGTCACGTCGCGCACCGTATCATTGCCCGACAAGAATTGCCGGATCGCCGCCGTCGCGATCTCCGCGGCTTGCTCCGGCGGATAGCCGTACGCGCCGCAGCTGATCGCCGGGAAGGCGATCGACGTCAGACCGTTGTCTCGAGCCAATCGCAGCGAACCGGTGTAGCAACTCGCCAATAGCTCGGCCTCGCGCGCACCGCCGCCGCGCCATATGGGCCCGACCGTGTGAATGACGAACCGCGCAGGCAGGCGAAAGCCGGGGGTCATTCGACACTGGTCCGTCGGGCAGCGCACGCCGGGCCGCACTTCCGGCACGGCGCGACACGCTTCAAGCAACTCCGGGCCCGCCGCGCGGTGAATCGCCCCGTCGACCCCGCCGCCCCCGAGCATCCGCTCGTTCGCCGCGTTGACGATCGCATCGACCGTCAGCGTCGTAATATCGCCTTTGACGACTCGAACGTTCGCCATGACCGATTCCGCCTGTAATCTAAGTCTCCACGGCCGCCACTCGCGCATCTCCCATCTGGTTCGTCGTCAGCGATCCGCCGAGGTCCGGCGTGTGCTTACCGGCGGCGAGCGTCGTTTCCACGGCGCGGCGCACCGTTGCGGCGGCCAGGGCTTCGCCGAGCCAGTCGAGCATCATTGCCGCGCTGAGTACCGCGGCCACGGGGTTCGCCAACCCGCGCCCGGCGATGTCCGGCGCACTGCCGTGAACCGGCTCAAACATCGAGGGAAACTTCCGCTCGGGATTCGTATTCGTACTCGGCGCCAAGCCCAAGCCGCCGCCGATCACGCCGCCGAGGTCCGTCAGCAAGTCGCCGAACAAGTTCGACGCCACGACCACGTCGAACCGCTGCGGCCGGCGCACGAAATCCATCGCCGCCGCGTCGCAATGCAGCTTATCCGCCGCCACGTCAGGGTACTCGGGCTTCACCACTTCCAGCAGGTCGTCCCACAGCGTGTAGGCATAGCGTTGGGCGTTGCTCTTAGTGATCATCGTCAGCCGCTTACGGCGCGAGCGGGCCATCTCAAAGCCGAATCGCAGAATACGCTCGACTCCGCGGCGCGTGTGAATCGCCGTCTGCAGCGCGAACTCGTCGTCGCGCCCTTGATGAAACCGGCTCCCCGAGTCGACGTACTCTCCCTCGGAGTTCTCGCGCAGCACGACGAAGTCGATCTCGGCCGGACCTTTGCCGGCCAGCACGCTTCGCACTCCGGGCAAGAGTTTCGACGGGCGAATGCACGCATACTGATCAAACGTCTGCCGAATCTTCACCAGCGGAGCCAGCGTCACATGGTCGGGCAGCTTCTCCGGCCAACCGACGGCCCCAAGCAAGATCGCATCAAGCGGCCGCAACACGTCCAAGAAATCTTCGGGCACGACCGTGCCGTGCTTCTGCCAATAGTCGTATCCCCACGCCAGCCGCACGTACTCGATTTGAAAACCATGCCGCTTCTGCACCGCCGCCAGCACGCGCTCCGCCTCGTGAATCACTTCAGGACCGATGCCGTCGCCGGGATAGAGGGCGATCTTATACGTTTTCATGAATGTGATGAGACGTCGCGGTAAGCAACGTCTGTAAAGGCGGCGGCAATAAAGTGGAATCGAATCGACCGGCGGAACAAAATAACGGTCCCGCGCAACACGTCGACCCATAGCATCGGCGAAGTACGAGCGACGGAACAGTAGCGACGAGCAAAAAATGCCTCACCACGATCGACCACGTTTCCTCATCCGGCAACTTACGGCTCTCGGCATCTTGCTGGCGGCGGCGCTTTGCGGCACGGCTCCGGCCGCCCGCGCCGCGGACAAACCGATTCAACCCGACAAGCCCGACGTCCTCGTCGTGCTCTGCGATCAGTGGAGCCCGCGCTATCTGAGTTGGGACAACCCGCAGGTTCGCACGCCCGCGCTCGACGCCGTGGCTCGCGAAGGAATGATCTTCGACGCCTGCTACACCACGTCCCCCGTCTGCATGCCGGCGCGCACGTCGATCCTCACCGGCCTTTATCCGCACAATGCCGGTCACTCGGTTTGGAACAACGCCAACAATTGGCACGTCGCGGCCGAGCCGGCTTCGATGTTTCGCGATATTCGCGCCGCCGGTTACTCCACCGCGCAGATCGGCAAGTTGCACTGGTCGTCCGGTTCCTCGTGGCGGAGCGAGTTCGACACCCCGGAGAAATACAACGAAGCCGTCGGGCTGGACTTCGTCGTCAACGTCTCCGGGCCTCCCAGCGCCACGGGTCGCGATCCGTACTGCAAGCACCTCACGGAGCGCGGGCTGCTCGATAAAGTCGCCGGCGATATCCGCGAGCGGATGGTGAAATGGGAGTTCGAGCCGCGGACCAGCGTCGTCGATACGGCCGACTATCACGACGTCTTCGTCACGGATCGGGCCGTGGAGTACATCGCCAAACAACCGCGCGAGAAGCCGCTCTGTCTCGTCGTCGGGCTCCACGCGCCGCATCCGCCGCTCGACGCGCCGGGCGACTACGCCACGATGTACGACCCGCAAAAGCTGAAGCTCCCGGCGAACGTGCCGGAAAGCTTCGTGCGCGAAGTCCACGAGATCGAGCTCGCCGAGATGCGCCGCATGTTGGCGAACTACCTCGGCAAAATCAGTCTGGCCGACGCTCAAATCGGCCGCCTCGTCGCCGCCATGCAAGAGCGCGGCACCTGGGACAACACGCTCTTCGTGATGTCCTCCGACCACGGCGAAATGATGGGCGCTCACGGGGCGCTGACTAAGGGCCGCTTCTACGAAGAGTCGGCCCGCGTGCCGCTGGTCATGCGTTGGCCCGGGCGTGTGAAAGCCGGGCGCACTCCGGCGCTCGCGCAACTCATGGACGTCTACCCGACGATCGTCGAGGCGATTGGCGGCAAGCTGTCCCCCGGCAAGTTCGCCGTCTCGCAGCTCCCGGTCGCCGCGGGCAAGTCGCCGCACGTGCGCGAGACGGTGCTCAGCGAGATCAGTCGCGACACACAGCAGAACCTCATGGTGCGCGACGCGCGCTACAAGTGGTGGGTTCAAGACGGCACGGAGTATCTCTTCGACCTGGAGAACGATCCGCTCGAGCAGACGAACCTCGCCGCCTCGGCCGAACACGCCGGCATCGTCGCGACGCTTCGCGGCAAAGCGCTCGCGCATCTGCGCTCGGCTCAAGTCAATCTCGCGGCCGGCAGCAAGTCGAAGGTCACGCGGCTCCGCGAAGAGGAGGGAATCAAAAAGCCGAAGCGCAAGAAGCAGTGATCGCGATTTCCCCTTAGCTTAACGGTCTAACATCCAAAACGTGAGGATTTCCCGCGTGCGAAGCACTTTCGTGCTTATTGCAATTTAGTTGCAAATCAGAGACAATTGCGATTCGCTCTCTTCCGCAGATCGTCCTTCGTGCGAGTCGCCCGCATGTTGTTGGTTGAAAACGTGCAGAAGTCGTTCCGCCTCCCGGACGGCTCCCCGCTCCCCATCTTGAACGTCCCTCGGTTCGAAGTCGCCGCCGGCGAGCAGCTCGCCTTGGTCGGCGGCTCCGGCAGCGGCAAGACCACGTTGCTGCATATCATCGCCGGCATCACCCGCCCGGATTCCGGCAGCGTCCGCATCGACGGCACCGACGTCACGCGCCTCAACGAAGCCGCGCGCGATATGTTCCGCGCGAACAACCTCGGTTACGTCTTCCAAACGTTCAACCTCTTGGCCGGCTTCACCGCGCTGGAAAACGTGCTCCTCGGCATGAGCTTCTGCGGACGCAAGCCGGACGAAGCCCGCGCGCGGCACTTGTTGGAACGCGTGGGCCTCGGCAAACGCTTCGATCACAAGCCGGCCATGCTTTCCGTCGGCGAGCAACAGCGCACGGCCGTCGCCCGCGCCTTGGTCAACAAACCCAAGGTCATGCTGGCCGACGAACCCACGGCCAGCATTGATGCCCGCCATCAGCAGCAAGTGCTCGACCTGATCCGCGAAACTTGCCGCGAAGAAAACGTCGCGCTCGTCGTCGTCACGCACGCCGCGGAAGTCAGCGGCCAGTTCTCGCGCATCGAGCGGCTGGAAGAGCTGAATCAACTCGCCGCGGCCTAGTCGCCCCTTCGTCCGTCGCGCCGGCCGTCGTCGGCTCGGCACCAGCGCAAGCCCCGAACACACGTCGCCCCCGAAAACTCCGAACACCCGATCTCGCCCATGAGCTTGTTCAAAATCGCCTGGCGCAGCATTCAGCAGCGCGGGCTCGGCTCCACGCTCACGATTCTCTCCATGGCCTTGGGCGTCGCGCTCATCGTGGCCGTGCTCGTGCTGCGCGGCATGGTCGACGAATCGTTCCGCCGCGGCGCGCAAGGTTACAACCTGATCGTCGGCAAGAAGGGGAGCCCGATGCAGCTCGTCCTTAACACGGTGTACCACCTCGGTACTCCGGGCGAGCCCATTCCGTGGACCTTCTACCAAGAGTTCCTCCCCGGTGGTGAATGGGGCGACGACATCGCCGCGGCCATCCCGATCTGCCTGGGCGACAACTTCCAAGGCTATCGCGTCGTCGGCACCACGCCCGATCTGTTCACCAAAATCGAATACGGCGCCGGCAAGCGCTACGAGTTCGCGGCCGGTCGCAACTTCGGCGAAGACGCGGCCCACGCCGCCGGCGAACATGGCGACCACGATCATGATCACGGGCATGGCCACGACCACGGACACTCGCACGGCCCGGCGAAAGCCGAACCCAAGCCGCGGCAGCCCACGGTCGTCAGTCCCGACGACAGCGACGAAAACGAAGAACACCATCACGATCTGCCGCCCCACTTCTTAGAAGCAGTCGTCGGCGCCGCGTCGCCCGCGATACCGGCCTCAAAGTCGGTGATACGTTCGAGCCCACGCACGGCGTCTCGGCCGGCGAAGAAGGACACAAGCACGATCCGTTCAAAGTCGTCGGCGTCCTCAAGCCCACCGGCACGCCCAACGATCAGGCGCTGTTCGTCAACATCGAAGGCTTCTACGCCATGGACGGCCACTCGAAAGACGGCAGCCATCACCACGGGCCGCTCCCCGTCGAGCTCCGCGAAGTTTCGGCCGTGCTCGTGAAGGTCGATTCCGAACGGCAGTTCTCCGCCGGCACGATCTATCGCCAAGTCAACGAAGGGGTCGAAGCGCAAGCCGCCTATCCGCTGCGCGAGATCAGCATTCTCATGGACACGTTCGTCGCGCCGGTCGCCACCGTGCTGCTGGTCATCGCCGTCTTGGTCGTCGTCGTCGCGGCGGTCAGCATCGTCGTCGGCATTTACAACTCCATGAACGAGCGCCGCCGCGAAATCGCCGTCATGCGGTCGCTCGGCGCCAGTCGCTCCAGCGTGCTATCGGTGGTGATGTTGGAATCACTGCTACTGGCCCTTTGCGGCGGCGCCGCCGGATTCGTGCTCGGCCACTTATTAATCGGGGCTGCAAGCCCCTTCGTGCTGGCACACACGGGGGTCGAAATCGGCGCTTTTCAGTTCCCGACCATAGAGATACCCTTTATGAACGGGGTACTGATCGTGCCGATAGAATTACTGTTGGTCCCGGGCCTCGTGTTGCTGGCCGGCGTCGTCGGCTACTTCCCGGCCCGAGCGGCTTACAAGACGGATGTTTCGCGGGCGCTGAGCAACGCGAATTAAGAGGTGGGACGTCGCCGGCATTCGGCGGCGAAATTTCCGGGCCGGTCGCCCATGGGTCGACGACCGGCCGCGCGTGGTCTCTCGCCAGGGGGTCGTTTCGATGTCGCACACGAAGCTGCTCGCCGCCGTCGCGTCGTTTCTCGCTCTTGTCTTCGTCCAATCTCGGCCGGCCGCCGCGTTTTTCGGCTGCCTTTGCGGGCCGCCGCCGACCCTTGCTCAGCAAATCGAACGAGCTGAGATCGTCGGACTCGGCCGCCTCGTCGCTCGCAACATTCCCCAGCCTCAAGAAGTTTGGACGGACTCCACGTTCGACGTTTACGCCGTGCTGAAGGGAGCCGTTCACGCGAACCAGCTCCGCGATGCCGACGGCAAACTCACTTGGACCGGGCCTACGCTCTCGGAACATACGGTCGGCTCCAACCATCTGATGCTCGGGTACGTGAACGAGCAAGGCGTTTCGTCTTGGGGCCAGGAGGTTCTCTTGAGCGACGCCGCCGCGGCCTACGTCGGCTGGCTGCCGCTGCTCGAAGCCGACGGCCCGGAACGGCTCCAATTCTTCTACTCGCATTGGAGCGAGCGCGACGAAACCGTCGCGGAAGATTGCCGCCGCGAATTGGAACGGGCCCCGTACGGAGACCTGAAGCAACTCCGGCGATTCCTCCGCCGGGACGAAATCGTCGCCGTCGTTCGCGACACGACGCAGGACGCCGCTCATCGTTGTTCGGCCCTGTTGCTGCTCTCCGTATGCGGCAATTCCGACGACGTTCCGCTACTTGAAGAATTGATCGACGACAAATCGACGGCGGGCCGCCAATTGCTCGAGAGCGCCCTCGACGCCTACTTGGCGATTCAAGGCGACGCCGGCATGTCGTTCGTGGAGCAGTCGCTGTTGTGGAATGAAAACGTCTCGGCGGAAGCCCTCTACGATGCGTTCGGTGCGCTCCGCTTCAATCGCTTGTACAGGCATACCGTGACGCACGATCGGCTGAAGTCGGCCCTGCGATCCGTGATCGCGCGGCCCGACATCGCGATGCATGCGATCTACGAACTGGCCGAAATGCAAGATTGGTCGGCCATCGACGACATGCCGACGGTTTTTCGAGACGACGACGACCTTTCCACGCGGCTGGCCGTGGTCGAATATTTGCAGAGTTGCCCGCAGCCGGAAGCCAAACTCTGCCTGGAAGAGGTCGCGGAGATCGATCCCGAAGCCGTCTATCAAGCGGGCTACCCTGATACTACTAACCCATTTCGTTAAGAGACCTCCTCTCCTTCTCCCCTCGCGGGAGAAGGTGCCCGCAGGGCGGATGAGGGGGCCGAACATCCCAAGACGTTTCGCACACGGTAAACGATCGCCGCTAAGCCTCATCCCGACGTGTCTCTCATGCACATAAAAACGTTGCTGTTCGTAGCGGCTCTGCTCGGCGCCATCGGTACGGCCCCGCTTCAGGCGAGCTCGATCTGTTGCGCCGGTCCGGTCATTACCATCGCCGACGATATCCGCGCGTCCGACGTCGTCATCACGGCCGTGCTCGTGCAACGCATCGCAGCGCCGGAAGACGATCCTCGATACGGCGACTGCCTGTTCGACGTCCTATCCGTCGTCAAAGGGAAGCAATACCTCGCGGGCTTGCCGCAGGTCGACGGCGCAACGCGCATCACGCTCAAGTTTTTCGGCGAGCAACCGCTCGGCTCAAAAGTCTTCGCCTGCGCGATCGATCCGCTGGATTTAGCGTGGGGTTCGCCGACGGTGATGAAAGAGAGCGGCATCGAATACGTTACGCGCCTCCCGTCGTTGCCGGCGAGCGGCGCCGAACGGCTGGCGTTTTTCTACGGCCGTCTTGGCGACGAAGACCCGATCGTCGCGGCCGACGGCAACGACGAACTCTCGCGCCTCGACGACGCGACGCTCCGCATGCTGAAGCCGCATCTGCGGCACGACGACGTCGTGCGATCGATTCAAGACAAATCGCAGACGGTGGCCCGACGCCGTTTGTTTATGCGCTTGCTCGCCGTCTGCGGCACGGCCGACGACCTGCCGCTGCTGGAAGCGATGATTCGCGAAGAGAACCGCGAAACGGTGAAGGGATTGGATGCGACGATCGCAACCTATCTCACGCTCCGCGGCCCCGCCGGTATGCCGCTCGTCGAAGAGCTCTTCCTCAAAAATCCGGCGGCCCAATACACCGAAATTTACTCCGCCATCACGGCCTTGCGCAACCTGCGCGACTATTCGGAAGCCGTCCCGCGCGAGCGACTGCTGGAAGGATTTCGCGCGCTTCTCGAGAATCCCGTTCTGGCCGATCTCGTCGTCGCCGATCTGGCCAAGGCCCAAGATTGGGAATCGATGGATCGGCTCGTGAAGCTCTTCAAAGAGGCCGACGAAGATTCCATGTGGGTGCGGGTTCCCGTCGTCCACTTTCTCCGGCTCTGTCCGCTGCCCGAAGCCAAGAAGCACTTGGAAGAACTGACAAAGATCGATCCGGAAGCCGTCGCCAAATCGATGCGGCAATTTCAACCGCCGGCCAACAATCCGGCGACGATCGTACAATGACGAAGTTTGCATTAGCCGGAGGGCGCCGGCCCCCGGTCCAAACCAATAACCAATCCATCAGTCCCCCGAACGTCGGTACTTGGTCCCGCAGAATAAACCTTAAACCGTCGTAAACCGGCCGAAACACGGCCCGCCACCTGCCGGCCGATTAAGCTAAAATAACTTGTCGGCCCCGGCCGAACCCTCCCATACACCTCACATCCGCCACGCGCTGAAAAGAGTCGTTTATGCGTACCGGTAAAATCCTCCTCGTCGCGGCCTTGGTCACGGCCCTGGCCGCCGACGTCGTCGGCTTGCGACAGGCCTCGGCTTGTCCGTTTTGCAGCGCGGCGCAGACCACGTTGTCGGAAGACATCAAGTCAAACGACATCGCCGTGATCTGCAAACTCGTGCATCGTCCCGAAGAGCAGCCGGCCGACGCCCCGCCGGAAGCCAGCGAATGCACGTTTGAAGTGATCGCCACGATCAAAGGGGCCGAGCATCTGAAGACCGCCGACGGCGGACAGGCCGCGAAGATCAAGATTCTCTATTTCGGCGAACAACCGATCGGCACGAAGTTTCTGGCCTTCGGCATCGACCCGACCAACCTGGCTTGGGGCACTCCGACGGCCATGAGCGACAAGGCCATCGCGTACGTCTCGCGCCTGCCGCAGCTTCCCGATACCGGCGCGGATCGCTTGGCCTTCTTTCAAGAATACTTCGAAGACTCCGATTCGCTCCTGGCCGCCGACTGCTACGACGAATTCGCCAAGGCGCCGTATTCCGACTTGGTCGACCTCAAGCCGCGGATGCAGCACGACAAACTCATCGACTGGATCAAAGACCCGAACGTCAGCACGAGCCGCCGCCGGTTGTACTTGTGCATGCTCAGCGTCTGCGGCACGCAGCAAGACATCCCGTTCCTCGAAATGCTGATCAGGAACGACGATCGCCAGATTCGCACCGCGCTCGACGCCATGATCGGCAGCTACCTGGCGCTCCGCGGGCCTGAAGGCATGCCGCTCGTTGAAGACTTGTTCCTCAAGAACGCCAAGGCCGAATACACCGACACTTACTCGGCCATCATGGCCCTGCGCTTCGTCGGGCAGGAAACCAAGGCCGTGTCGCGCGAGCGACTGATGGAAGGAATGCGGCACATGCTCAACCGGCCGACGCTGGCCGACTTGATCATTCCCGACCTCACGCGCTGGCAAGACTGGAGCGTGATGGACAAGCTCGTGAAACTCTTCAAAGACGCCGACGAAGACTCCGCTTGGGTGCGCCTGCCGGTGGTGAACTACCTCCGCGCTTGCCCGCTCCCCGAAGCGAAGGAACGATTGGCCGAACTCGAAAAGATTGATCCGGACGTCGTGAAGCGGGCTTTGAACTACTACCCGACCGCGCCGGGCATCGAAACCCAAGCGACCCCGGAAGCCGCCGACGCCGGCAAAGCGCCGGAAGCGCCGAAGGCCGTCGCCACGCCGCCGTCCGGTTCGTAAACGAGCCGCGGCGTATGATTCTCGTAGGGAACGCCCTCCGTGGCGTTCCGCCTTCTCCCCTTGCGGGAGAAGGTGCCCGCAAGGGCGGATGAGGGGGCCGTATATCTCACGTCGCTCCGCGGAACGCCGCAGAGGGCGTTCCCTACACCAACCAAGACACTTCCTCGTTCTCTCAGCTTCGGTCCGTCGGCATGTCCGTGCGGCCTCTTAAAACCGCATGGCCACGGCACGCCCACGGATTTCTAACATGTCGCGCAGTAGTGGTCGGATAGAATTTCTGGTTGCCAATCAGCGGGCCGCCGTCGGCCTGCCGTCTGATGGTGCGCACAACCCGTCGGCCTCGCCGAACCAGATCATGTCGACCGCCGAAGCTCCGTCGCCGTCCGAAGTTCAATCGCAGGAGCCGGCCGGTGCAGAGGCCGCGGCCTCCGCGCCGATTCGCTCGACGTCGCTCTTCTCCGCGCCGCAACCGCGCCCGGCCGACGACTTTTCCAACTATCGGGCTCTCAGCGCTCCGGCGATCTTGAGCCTCGTGATTGGCGCGATTTCGGTGATCGCGCTCTTGGACTTTTGGGCGCTGAAGGTCGTGCCGGCGCTCGGCGTGATTGCCGCCGTCGCGGCGATGCGGCAGATCCGCAGCCGGCCCGACGAACTCACCGGCATGAAGCAAGCCAAGCTCGGGCTCGCGCTCTCCGGCACGTTGCTCGTCGGCAGCTCCGCGCTGGCGATCGTTTCGCATCAGCTTGAAGTGCCCGAAGGGTACCAGCGCATTTCGTACGGCATGTTGAAACACCCGAACGAAGCGTTGCAGCATGTGGCGTCGCCCGAAGCGGCGGCGCTCGACGGCCAGCGCGTATTTATCAAGGGTTATATGTTCCCGACGCCGCACGAGACGGGCGTGACGAAGTTCGTGCTCTGCCGCGACAACGGCGACTGCTGTTTCGGCGGCCAACCGCCGCCGTGCGACATGATTTTCGTGGAACTCACGGAAGGGCTCGACACGCGTTACGATCGACGCTTGCGCCACGTTGCCGGCACGTTTCACGTGGCGAATAACGACAAGAACGACGTAGGTAAGCAGGTTCTCTACCGGCTGGACGCCGATTACATTAAGTAGAGAGAACGGCCGGAGCACGAATAAATCTCGTCCGGCCGGGCCTAGGGACTTCCTGCCATGTCAGAATTCTTGCGCCTTGCGCGCTCGTCGCCGCTTTGCTGACCGCGACTTACGTCGGTTGCTACAAGCCGGCGACGACGCCGACGGCGGACCTGCCGGCCCGTTCTCCGAGCACCGGTTCGGCCGGCGGCGGCTCCGCCGAAGTTGCGAGCTTGCCGAAATCGTCTACTTCCGCAACGGCGTCTGCTTCCGCATCACCGAGCGCCACGGCTTCCGCGACGAAGCCCGCCGCCTCGGCTTCCGACACGCCGGCGCCTGCGGCCGTGAAGTCGGCCGTCGCCGACGACGACATGAAGCCGAAGCCGTCCGCGACGCGCGACAGATACGTACGGCCGGCACGCACCGATTTGCCCGTACAACCGGCGGCCGCCCAGCGCAGGCTCGCGCAACCCGGTTCGCAAGACCTCGGCCAACGAACCGCCGCCGCGGACGCGCGTGCTCGAAGCGCCGTCGGCCGAAGCCGGCGTGTTGCCGATCACGTTCGATAACCTGATGTTTCCGATGGAGCGCGATGATCCGTTCTCCCCCACGCTGCTGACGGACGCCGTCCGGTCGCTCTTCGACAAGCGCATCAAAGTCCGCGGGTTCATTCACCCGAGCTGTCCGTACGAGACGGGCGTGAAGAGCTTCATCCTCGTGCGCGACGACCAAGGTTGCTGCTTCGGACCGGGCGCGCTGCTGTACGATTGCATCATGGTCGACATGGTGCCCGGCCGGACGACGAACTACTCCGTCCGCCCCGTGGCCGTGCAAGGCGTGCTGAAGTTCCGCGAATTCAAAGACTCGAAGGGAAAGCACGAAGCGATCTTCCACCTCGACGCCGAAGCGGTGGAGTAACGCCGCCTCGACGGAGCAGAGAAGGGGATAGGGGGATACGGACGGAGATGAGAGATGAAAAGGTGAGCGGCCGGCGTGGGCCGGCCGTTGTAGATACAAGAGCGAAGAAGCTGCCATGATTAGACTTCGCTACTTGTTGCTCGCTCTGATCGCGTTTCACTCGCCACTTGCCGCTCCCCACTCGCCACTTCTGCTCGCTTGTCCTTTCTGCAACGCCGTGCAGCCGTCGTTTGCGGAAGCCCGGGCCGAATCGCAGGCTTTGGTCGTGGGCGAAGCGCAAGGTTGCGGCAACTTCACCGTGCGGCAAGTGATCGACGGCGCCGAGGCGCTCGGCATGCCCGAGGCTCTGATCGTCGACGAGGATCGCACCCCGCAAGGCCGGCTGGCGCTGCTCTTGGGCAAACGTGCGACGTCGTCCGCCGGCGCATCTACCCCGGCGGCCGATGCTTGGCGCTGGTCCGTCATACCGGCCGATGAAACGTCGCTCGTCTATTACATCCGCACGCCGGCCGTGAACCTGCCGCCGGCCGAGCGGTTGCCGTACTTCGTGAAGTATCTGGAGCACGCCGATCGCGACGTGGCCGAAGACGCCTTCCGCGAGTTCGGGCGGGCTCCGTTCGACGCGGTCGCGGCCGTCGCGAACCTGTTCCCTTACGAAGCTCTGCGCGGTTGGCTCGTCGACCCGAACGTGCCGGGGGAGCGGAAGGGTTTTTACGGACTGGCGCTCGGTCTCGCACCGTCCGGAAGCGAGCGCGACCAAAACATCGCGCTGTTACGCAAGCTCGCCGCCGCGCCGGCCGGAGAGTTTCGCGCCGGCTTCGACGGCATCCTCGGCGGGCTGCTCTGGGCCGAAAGTACGACGGCGCTCGACTTCGTCGACGAGCGTTTCCTGCGCAACCCGCAAGCCGCCGAAGGTGACGTGCGTCACGCGGCCGCGGCGTTGCGTTTCTATCTGCAATACGGCCGGGCGATTCCCGCGGACCGGCTCACGGCGAGCGTCGCCTTGTTGCTCGATCGTCCGGCGACCGCGCCGGCGCGCTGCAAGACCTCACGCGTCGGCAGGCTTGGCAATTTGTCGCACGGGCCGAGGCGTTGTTTCTCGCATCGGCGGGCGATGATCCGGCGCTCGATCGCGCGGCCGTCGGGTACTTGCTCGTCTGTCCGGAATCCGCCGCGCGCACGGCATTGCGAAACCTGAAGCAAGCCGCGCCCGAGCGCACCGCCGAGGCGATTCGCGCCGCGGAGCTCGTCGGAATTCGCGCGGAATAATCGGCCGCGGCGCGCAGGCCCGCCGGTTCGTCGAAGCGGCTCGGAGCGTACCTGTTCCGGCTGGGGAATCTGCGGGTATACTGATGCGTCTACCGATTCCTACTCCGTACCCAACCGGCGCGAGCCGATGTCGAATCGATACGTTGTCCGCTACGGCGTCATGCGCGGCGCTCGGGGTGTTTACGAACAGCCGCGGCGAGAGTCTGCGCCGCGGCAACCGGGTGATCGCCCGCACCGAGCGCGGTTTGGAAGTCGGCGAAGTGCTCATGGAAGCCGGCGACGACGTGGTCGCCAAGATGAGCGACCCCCGCCGCGGCCAAGTCCTCCGCGTGATGACGCCCGACGACGAGCGCGAATCGCGCCGCCTGCTCGAGCAGCAGCAGCGGGCCTTCGAATCCTGCAAGAAGCACATTCTCGCGCTAAGCCTGCCGATGGAGATGGTCGACGTCGAGCAGATGTTCGGCGGCGAGCGCGTGGTCGTGTATTACCTGAGCGAGAACCGCGTCGATTTTCGCGAACTCGTGAAGGTGCTGGCCAACGAGTTTCAAACGCGAATCGAAATGCGCAGATCGGCGTTCGCGACGAAGCCAAGCTCTTAGCCGACTACGGCGATTGCGGCAAGCCGGTTTGCTGCAACACGCACTTGGCGGAGATGCCGCCGGTCTCCATGAAAATGGCCAAGCTGCAAAAAGCGACCTTGGACCCGACGAAAATCTCGGGCCGTTGCGGCCGGCTGAAATGCTGCCTGCGCTACGAGTACGACACGTACGAAGACCTGCAAAAGGAAATGCCGCCGCTGGGAGCCGACGTGCTGACGCGCGACGGTCGTGTGCGCGTGCTGGCTCAAGAAATCTTGGCTGGGCAGTTGCTCGTCGAAACCGAAGACCGCCGCCGCGTGCTGATTCAGATGGCCGACGTGCTGAGCGTGCTGCCGGGTACGCGTCGCCCGCCGCGTGAAGAAGGCGAGGGCGACGACGACCACGGCGGCGAAGGTCGCGAACCGCGCGGCCGCCGCGAGCCGCGCCGCGATGATCGCCCGGGTCGTGAAGACCGCGGAGGTCGCGACGGAGGCCGGCGCGACGACCGCGGCCGCCACGGCGGTTCGCGCCCGCCGCAAGATCGATCGCACGACCAGCCGCGGAGCGATGCCCCGCCGGCCGAATCGGCGGCGCCCGTCGGTGAAGCGCCGCCGAGCGAACCCGGCGAAAGTTCGACTCCGCCGCCGACCGCGACTCCTCGTGCGGAGCTCGCGGCGGACGAAAAGCCGAACGAGCCGGAAACTTAAGTTCGGTCGTCGCCGTCGCAACGCTCATCCCCGTCCTCTCTCGCCGAGCGAGAGGGGAGCCAGAATACGCATCGCCGCTCCTCGCATCGTCAGCCCATGCCCAAGCCGCAAAACTTCGCCGATTTGCTCGCCGCCGACAAGCGCTACAAGCGCGACGCCTACGGTTTCGTCTTCGAAGCGTTGCGCTACGCACACGACACGCTCGGCATGGGAACGGACACGCCGCTCGACGCGCTCGAAACGCCCCCGGCAAGCGAGCAGGGCGAAGCCAAGGAAAGCGGCTCCTCCGGGCAGCGGCATCTCACCGGCGGCGAACTGTGCGACGCCATCCGCCGCTACGCGCAAGAACAATTCGGCTACATGGCCGCCACGGTCTTGAGCAGTTGGGGCGTGCGTAGCACGGGAGATTTCGGCAACATCGTCTTCAACCTCATCGACATCGGCGAGATGAGCAAGACGAAGCATGATCGGCGCGAAGACTTCGAAAACGTGTTCGACTTCGACGCGGCGTTCCGTCGCGACTACGTCATCGAACCAACGCGCAACACGTCGTCGTAACCGGTAAAGCCTAAAGGCGGCGAGCAACGGCGGCGATGAAAGACGCGCGGCATAAACTGGTGTTCGGCCTAGCCGCGGCGGCGATGCTCGCGTGGTTGGTGTTCTTGGCGATCCTCGCGTATCGGTATTGAGCTTGCCGCTTGGGGTGGCCGGGGCATAGCGCAGCGGCACCCCAGTTCCTGGAGCTTCGCTTTCGACTCCAGCCCGAAGGCATCTCGGTACGATTGGTAAACAACGAACGATGCCTACGGTCGACTTCACGATGCCCGATCTCGGCCTGGGTGACGAAACGCCGGTCGTCAGTCTTTGGCTGGTCGACGTCGGAGCCCGACTCGCCGCCGGCGACCGCTTGCTGGAAGTCTCGGCCGACGGCGTCACGGTCGATCTGCCGTCTCCCGCCTCGGGCACGCTGGCCCAAGTGTTCGTGTACGAAGACGATCGCCTGACGCCCGGCCTGCGACTGGCGGCCATCGAGGCCGACGACGAAACCTGACGCCGCCCGACGAGTACGACGGATGAAGCGATGAAACCGCTCTGGAACGCACCGTCGCTGGGAACCTTTCGCGCCGGCGAAGCGCGCGTCGTCATCTTTCTGATCGTCGTGTTTCAGCCGCTCGTGCTGGTGCCGCTCTTCGTCTTGGCCCCGTTGCGAACGAGCCTCGCGGCCGCTTGGCGCAAAGAGCCGCGGCACGTGTGGCGCTGCGCGGTGACGATGTCGATGATCACGGCCTTGCTGCTGACGATTCCGATCTCGCCGCTCTGCGTCGGGGCGAATTGGCCGTTTCCCGTAACCGCAAAGACGGTGGAAGAAGAGTTCGTTTCGTCTCTCGGCTTCTTCACCTACCTCAACATTGCGCTGACGATCGAGCTCGCGTTGCTGCCGGTCGTCATTGCATCGGCCGTTCACACGGCTTGGTTCTCGCGGAAGCCGCAACTGCCGAAAGTTGCCGACAAGCCCGACGCGCCGGCCTGACGACTCGCTCGTTCGCTGGTCCCCTCGCTTGCGCAGTCGGGGCTAGTGTGTGATGGTGCGCGTGCAGGAGCTTCCCAGAACGCCGCGGAGGGCGTTCCCTACAGCCACCCGATCGTTTCTGCTTACTTCCGCATCAGCACTTCAATCTCGTCCGCTTCCACGGGTGTATCGGCCATCAGGTCCACCGGACCGTTTTCCGTGACGAGAATATTGTTCTCCAAGCGGATGCCGATCTTTTCTTCCGGGATGTAGATGCCCGGTTCCACGGTGAGCACCCAGCCCGCGGCGATCGGTTCGTTCATCAGGCCCACATCGTGAACGTCCAGCCCCAGCGGATGCCCGAGCCCGTGCATGAAGTATTTCCGGCTGGCCGGCTCTTCCGGCTTGGCCCGCTTCACGTCGTCGGCCGTAATCAGCCCGAGCTTCACCAGTTCGTCGTTCATCATGAGCTGCGCTTCGCGAGTCCAATCGCGGTGCAGCTTACCGACGGTCGCTCCTCGGATCGAAGCCTGCATCACGCGCAGCACGGCGTCGTAAATCTCGCGTTGTCGCTTGGTAAACTTCCCGTCGACCGGTACGGTGCGCAGTCAGGTCGGCGTTGTAGTTGCCGTAGTTCGCGGCGACATCCATCAACAGCAAGTCGCCGGCCCCGCACGGTTGATCGTTGGCGATGTAGTGCAAGATGCAGGCGTTTGCGCCGAAGCGATGATCGGCGTGTAGGCGAACTTGGCCCGATTGCGCACGAACTCATGCGCAAACTCGGCCTCCAGTTCGAATTCGGCGACGCCCGGTCGCACCGCCTGGCACACGCGGCGGAACCCGGCGTCGGTAATGCGAATCGCTTCCTTCAGCAATTCGATCTCGCGGGCTGATTTCACGACCCGTAGCTTGTGCAGCAGCGGCGCGAGCCGACGATACGTGTGCAGCGGATAGCGCCGCTTGCAGTCGTCCACAAACCGCGCATCGCGGGTTTCCACCTCGACCACGGCCCGCTTGTGTTCGTTCGAGTTGAGAAACACCTGCTCGGCGTCGCACATCAGTCCGTGCCACACGCCGGGGAGTTCGCTGAGCCACTTCACGGTGCGCACGCCGGAGATCTTCGTCGCGTCGTCCTTCGAGAGTTTGTAGCCTTCCCAAGTTTTCAGGTGCTCGTTCGGCTCGCGCAGAAAGAGAATCTCGCGAAGCTTCTCGTCGGCCGCGTCGGGGGCCAGCACCAGCAGGCTTTCTTCCTGTTCGACGCCCGAGAGATAGAAGAGGTCGTTGTTCGGCACGAGCGGCAGCGAACCGTCGGCGTTGGTCGGCAGCACGTCGTTGGCGTTCACGGCCGCGAGCGAGTTCGGCGGCAGGAGCTTCCGCAGCCGGTCCCGGTTTTCGACGAACAGTTGCGAATCAATGGGGTGGTGGCGCATGCGAGCGGGAAGGGGTGAGGGGACAAGGGTCAGGGGTGAGCGACCGCGACGACGCCGGCAGGCCGACCGAGCCCGCGCCGGCGATTTTGCCCGGCCAAACGAGCTTTGCCGCGGCAATGCCGGCACGCCGCTCGGCCATTCTACCGGCGACCTCGCGGCCGGTCGCCTTGAGAAAACCCGTCGCCGGCGGTCCATTTTCCGTTTTCTTTTTTAGCGGGGTGTATCCGCCGGCCGAAATTAAATTCACCTGCGCTCGTCGGCGGCCGGCCTGCACCAGGTCTTTTGTCCTCGCACACCGCCCGGTTTGGCGGCAAGGGAGTGTCTTGGTATGCGTAGGTTCTTGTCGCTCGCCTCGGCTTTCGCGCTCCTGGTCACGCTCTCCGGAGCCGCCCAAGCGCAAGACCTGCCGACCACGCACGACCACGGCATCACGATCGGCCCCGATCAATTGATCGCGGGCATCCAAGAGTCGACCGACTTCTGGGGCCCGGTCCGCGTTTACCTGCAAAGCGCCGAGTGTACCTACGGCGCTCCGGCCGACCGCGAAGCGGCCGTCGTCTTCTTGAAGCGCGTTCACGACGGGCTCCACAAGCGGCTGTTTGAAAGCACCGAAGCCGATGCGATGGACCTCGTGGATTACCTCGCTCACCGGCTCCGCATGTTCGAAGTCTACCGCAGCATTCGTACGACCGTGGCCGACGACGCGCTGACGGCCGGCCTGATTCAAGAATGGGAAGCCGAGTTCCGCAAAATCCATACGGTGCCCGCCGCCGATCGGGCTCCGCAAATCAAAGAACTCCTGGCCCGCATCGAAGGCCGGATGAAGGGCACCGCGCTCGAAACTGAAAAGCTGGCCGCCGCGCAAAAGCTGTGGGTCGCGCAAGCCGACGTCGTCGAAAAGATGGCGGCCACCGGCGCGGGCACGATGATGATCGACTTCGAAAAGGCCGGCACCGTCGAGCTGACGATTCCGGTCGGCCAAATCCTGCTCGACATCTCGGGCGCCGCCGACTGGGTGCTCATCACGCGTGAACCGGCCGCCGCGATCGGACGCGATCAATTCGTGAAGGCCTACGGCGAACTGGCCGAGCTGCGCGTGAAATACGCCAGCGCCTCGAAGAGCACGACGACCCGCTAAGCGCGGCCTTAGCAACAGTCTTGTAGGGAACGCCCTCCGCGGCGTTCCTTGAGCCTGGTTCCCGGCACGCGGAACGCCAGAGACGGCGTTCCCTACAAGAGCGCCGGTCAACCTACGCGACGCGGCGTTCCAGGCGCGGGAAGCATCGGCAGCCGCGCCGCCGCGGCGTTCCCAGGCCGTGAACCGACGAGCAATGCGCGTCTCGCCGTAAAGCAGACCGGCCGTGCACCACGCCAAAGCCGCGGCGACGAGCGTGTCGCTCACGTAGTGCATATCGCCGACGACCCGCTGGCAGGCCGTGAGCACGGCCAGCGTGAGGAAGAACTTTCGCCCCTGCGGATAGCGGGCCGAGAGCGCCAAGGCCAAGCCGAACGCCGTGGCCGTGTGAGCGGAAGGGAAGCTTTGCCAGACGCTGCCGTTGCGCGCCAGCGGCAGCCAGCCTTGGAACTGTTGCCAAGCGGAACCATCTGCGGCGTGAGCCAGCCATTGATACGGCCGCTCGCGACCAACGCAGATCTTCACCAAGTTGGCCGCGATCCCTGCGCCCCACGTGGCGCACATTATGCGCACGAGGCCGCGGCGTCCGGCGATGTCGAGCGTCCACACGGCGGCAAATACGAAGAGCACCGCCGCGCCGTCGCCGAAGAGTTCGGCCTGGTTGATCATCTGCAAGACGATCCGCGGCAGCGACGTGTGCAACTCCGCGAGCCGCGGCGGCGTCGACCAGCGGAATCGCCGCCAAAGCGCCCAACAGCAAACCGACGGGCACCCGCCACGGCCGCGGCTTGCCGGGCTGCGGCGGAAGTTCGACGAGCGGAGCAGGGGATTCTCGGCGGGCGACGTGCATGCGGAGTGGAAGTTGGGTTTGGCGATTTGTCAGCGACCGGGGGCCGGCGCCCCACGGCTAATGGGAACCGCGCCTTATCAGCCGAAGGGCGCTAGCCCCCGGTCCGATGCGGGTTACCGATCCGCAAGAAAACGTGGAGCGGGACTGTAGGTCGCACCGCCGCATCAGTGCAAGACGAACGCGGCTCGATGAACGCATCCATGAGACCGTCGCCGGAAGAAAGGACCGTGGGCTAGCGCCCAGCGGCTAATCGCGCGCTGCGATCCTGCTCCTATCAGCCGCAGGGCGTAGCCCCCGGTCCTTCGCGAACGGCTGCCGGCAGCGCTGGCACACCTCCGAGGAACACCTGCGAAAAGCCGTCGTGGATTTCGCCAAATAGTCGCATTGTTGGCCCTCCCAGGCGTGCCTACGATGTGCCTCGCTCGTGCCCGACCCGACGTGCAGGACGCACGCCCCGCGGAGAATCGCTCGCACGCGCCGCAAGGATGCAACCTCTTCGTATGCGCCTCGAAGTTCGTCGGCCGCTGATCGTGGTCGCCACGGCACTCGTCGTCTTCTTTACGATGCTCGGTCGTCCGTATCTCTGGGACGAAGACGAACCGAAGAACGCCGAATGTGCCCGCGAGATGTACGAGGCGGGCAATTGGAGCGTGCCGCAGTTCAACTACGACTTGCGCACCGACAAGCCGATCTTGCTCTACTGGCTGATGTTGGCGGCGTACCACGTCGGCGGAGTTTCCGAGTTCACCGCCCGGTTCTGGTCGGCCCTGTTGGCCGTCGGCACGACGTTGCTCACGTATCATCTCGGCCGCCGGTTGTACGATTCGCGCGTCGGGCTTTGGTCGGGCCTCGCGATGGCGACCTGCTTGATGTTCGCCGTCAGCGGTCGCGCGGCCACGCCCGACTCGACGTTGATCTTCTGCATCACGCTCACGCTCTATTTGTTCGTGCGCTTCGGCGGAGTGAGCGCGTCGCCGGAAGGTTTTCGCCTGGAGCGCGGCGGCTACGTGGCGATGTACGCCGCGATGGGTTTGGCCGTCTTGGCCAAAGGTCCGGTCGGCGTCGTCTTGCCCGGCGGCATCTTGGGCCTGTTTCTGCTCTGTCGCAAACAACAAGAGTGCGAGGGAGTAATCTTCGATCCGGTGACGCTCGCCGCGCGGCCTTGGTATCGTCGGGCTGCGGCGAATATTGCGCAAGCGTTCATGCCACGCCGCTTCGTTGCGGCCACGTTCGAATTGAAGCCGCTTATGTTGCTCGCGGTCGTCGGCCTTGTGGCGCTGCCGTGGTACGTGACGGTCGGCATCAAGACAAACGGCGATTGGATCGCCGGCTTCCTCGGCAAACACAACGTCGCCCGCTTCACCGGCTCGATGGAAGGGCATGGCGGCCCGATCGTCTATTACCTATTTGCGATTCTCGTCGGCTTCTTTCCCTGGTCGACGCTGCTGCCGATCGGTATCTATCGCTTGGTGATTCGCCTCCGTGAAGGGGCCGCCAACCCGCACCGCCCGGCCGATACGTTCCTCGCCTGTTGGGCGGGTCTGTACGTCGGGTTCTTTTCGCTCGCCAGCACGAAGCTCCCCAGCTACGTGCTGCCGGCCTATCCGGCGCTGGCGATCATCACCGGCAAGCTCATCGTCGAACGGCTGCAAGCTCCGTCGCTCGTGCCGCGCACTTGGTTTCGCTGGGCACTCTACACGCCGGCCATCGTGGGCGTGGGGATCTGCGTCGGACTGCCGATCGTCGCCATGTATCTACTGCCCGGCGACGCTTGGCTCGGTGCGATCGGCGTCGTGCTCATCGCCGGCAGCGGCGTGCTGGTGTACTTCGCGCGACGTGAACAATCGCAACGGATCATGGCCGCGTACGCCGCGATGTCGCTGGTGTTCACCGTCGGGCTCGTTGCGGGCGTCGGCAGCCGCATCAGTATGCACACCACGAGTTCGCAAATTGTCTCCGAGGCGCGCGAACTGCGCGGCGAGCAAACGACGCTCGTCGCCTTTCGCCACTACGAACCGACGCTCGTCTACTATGCCCGCGGCCATGTGCCATCGGTCGGTACGGCCGACGAGCTGACCGCTTGGCTCGAAAAACATCCTAACTCCTGCATCGTCACGCGCGACGAACACCTGCTGGCGCTCGAAGCCGCGCTCGATACGAAGCCGCAGATCGCAGCCCGCCACAAACGGTTTCTGCGTCGCCGCGGCGAGATCGTGCTCGTCACACCGCCGCCCGTCACCGTCGCCGCCGAAAGTTCGCCCGTTCGCCGTTAGCCTCGTTTCGCTCGTTCGTCGCTTTGCCGTTCGCCCGCTTCTTCTGCGCTTGAGGAAGTCCCCATGCCCGGCCCGTCGTTGCAGGTCGCGCCTCGTTGGATCGAACGTTTCGCCGACGCTTTCCGTCGGCGAGCCGACGCTTGGTGCCGCAAAGTCACCGGCCGGCCGCGGGCTCTTTCCGCAGAGCAGGCTCTGCAATGGTTGGAGCAATGCGCGCTGCGCGGCAACGGGCTCGCCCCCACCTGCGGAACGGCCGCCGTTTGCCCCGGCCTCACCGCCGCGGCCATTCCCACGCTTTGGAACTTCGGCGCCACCGACATGGCCATGTCGTTCGCATATCGGCTGCTTGCCCTTCAAGCGCGCGACGGCTCGATTCCGGACGCCGGCCTGCTGCACACCTCCATCTTCAACACGGCCCACGCGGTTCGCGCCTGGCGGATGCTCGTGGATGCCGACGCACTCCCCGAAGCGCTGCCGGCCTTGCGCAAGGCGTGCGGCTATCTCGCCTCGCGCATCGCCGATGACGGCACGCTCCGCTTTCCCGTCGGCGGCGGTTCGTTCGAACGTTGGTCGCCGCAAGCCGTGCAGTTGGCCTGCTTCTCCGAATTGCTCGCCGCAGCCCGCCGTTTTCAAATGCCGCAATGGCGTCTCGCGCTGGGGCGAGCCGTCGAACGAGTTGCCCGGCGCGATGATCCCGGTTCCGCAAATCTGGCTTCGCACGTCACGGCTCACGGCGTCGAAGCTTTGTTGGAACTCGCCGAGGTCGACGCGCGCTGCGGGTATCTCGCTCGCCGCGCCTTAGAACAAACGGCCGCTTGCTTGCGCTGCGACGGTTCGTTGCCCGTCGACGTCGCGCACGATTGGACCTCGTCCGCCGGCTTGGCCCACTTCGCCGGCCTTTGGTTTCGTACCGGCGACGTACGCTCGGGCAACCTCGCCATGCGGCAACTCGCCGATCGACAAACCGACGCCGGCGGTTGGCCCGGCAGCTGGGGCCGCGGAGCCGCGTTCTTTCCGCACCACGGTTCGGCCTGGACCGCCAAATACGCGCTCGATGCGCAACTTCTGCAAGTCGGCGCCGCGTTCGCCTCGGCGCCCGCCACCTTGCTCGAACAGCCGACCGACGACGACGCGCGGCTGCGGATCGTCCTCGACTTGGCCGACGACGTTGCCGCGCGACGCCGGGTCGAGCGTCGGTGGCCGACGTCGGTTGCGGGTCCGGCCGATTTCTCAAGCCGATCGCCGAGCGATATCCGCGGCTGCAACTCACCGGCATCGATCCGTCGGCCGCGCTGCTCGGAGCATTGCCGGAATCGGCTGCGGCCGTCCCCGGTCAGATGCTGCACTTACCGACGGCCGACGACACGTTCGACGCCGCCTTCTGCATCGAAGCTCTGGAACATGCGCTCGCCCCGCGCCGCGCCGTGGCCGAGCTCTGCCGCATCGTGCGCCCGGCGGCCGCGTGGTGATCATCGACAAAGACGCCCGCTTCCAAGCGCTTTCGCGCACCGAACCGTGGGAGCAGTGGTTCGCGCCGCAAACCGTGATGGAATTGCTCGCCGAACATTGCGACGACGTCTGCTGCGCCCCGCTGCCGGCCGGCCCCCAACAACGCACGCCGGGCCTCTTCCTCTGCTGGAGCGGAGTACGAAAAACGGCCGCGACGACTTCCGCCGCACATCGCCGAGCGGCCTAACGGCTGTAGGGAACGCCCTTCGCGGCGTTCCAAGAAGCGCACGAGTCGGTTACGAGCACTTCCCGCAGTGCCCCTTGAGCAGCACTTCCGTGAGGCTGCCGATCGTCGATTTCTTGCTGCCCGGCGCGGGGGAAATATCGACGGTCACGTCGTTCAAGCAACTCACCTCGCCGCAATCCAAGCACACGAAGTGCGGGTGCTCGCTCGAATGGTCGTGCCCCGCGCGGCGCACTTCGTAACGCCACACATGGTCGCCGAGTTCGGCGCGGGCCACGAGGCCGGCTTCGGCCAAGTCCATCAAGTTGCGATACACGGTCGCCCGATCGAGTCCGGTCGGCACGAGCTCTTTGGCGAGCTCCGCGTGCGAGAGCGGCGTCTTCGCGGCCCGCAGTTGTTGCAATACGGCCAACCGCGCCGACGTGCTCCGCAAGCCCGAGCCGCGCAGCAGGTTCTTCAACTCGACGATGTCTTCGGCGGCCCGCGATTTCTTCATGGTCGATCGGCTTTCGGCTTCGAGCGAAGCCGCACAAGAAACGGACGCCGCACAGAAAACGGGCGTCTGTTGTAACTGTAACTCCGTCGCAACGGCCCGACAAGCCGCTGCGGCGGCGGTTCGCCGCCTCGTGCGGACCTCGCAAACCGTTGTGAAACGCGCCCGCCGGGACTAAACTTACCAGATTGGAAACCACGCGCCGGCGACGCCTGTGTACCCGCAGTCGTCGCTCAGCTCCGTCGCTCGCCGAATTTCGCATGCCCCCCGCTTCTGCAACGCCCGTTTCCGCTGATTCCGCCGCTGCGACCGCAGCCGACGGCGCCGCGGAATTCATCCGCGTGCGCGGGGCTCGGATGCACAATTTGCAGGGCGTCGATATCGACCTGCCCCGCGACAAGCTCACCGTCATCACCGGCCCCAGCGGCTCGGGCAAAAGCTCGCTCGCATTCGACACGCTCTTCGCCGAAGGGCAGCGGCAGTACGTCGAAAGCCTCTCCGTGTACGTGCGGCAATTCCTTACACAATTGCAACGTCCCGACGTCGACCTCATCGAAGGCCTGCAGCCGACGATCTCGATCGACCAGCGGGCCGGCACGCAGAACCCGCGCAGCACGGTCGCCACGGTCACCGAAATTCACGACTACCTGCGACTCCTGATGGCCCGGGTCGGCGAGCCGTACTGCCCGCATTGCAACGAGCCGATTCACCGGCAAACGCCGGAGCAGATCATCGACAACCTCTCCGGCCTGCCGGTCGGCAGCAAAGTCATTCTCCTCTCGCCGCTCGTCCGCGGTCGCAAAGGGAAGCACCAAGAAGCGCTCGACGCCATGCGCAAGGCCGGCTTCGTGCGCATGCGCGTCGACGGCATGGTCTGCGAACTTGACCAAGTCCCCGAGCTCGCGCCGCGCAAAGCCCACACGATCGAAGCGATCGTCGATCGGCTGATCATTCGTGACAATCTCCGCCCGCGTTTGGCCGAGAGCGTGCAACTGGCGCTGAAGCACGGCAACGGCGTGCTGACCATACTTTCGGCCCGCACGAACGCACCGTCTGCCGTGCAAACCGCTCCTCCCGCCGGCGCGGCTCCTTCCGCGGCTCACAAACACGCCGGCCCCAACGGCACCAAGCCGATCGGGCCTCCGAAAAACGGCAACGGAACCAACGGCCACGGCTCCGGCGGCAACGGCGCGAAAGGCAACGCCGCACCTGCGCCTGTCGGCGAAGCGCCGAAGCCGGCCGACGTGTCCGATTGGAAGGAAGAGCTCTTCAGCACGCTCAGCGCCTGCCCCAACTGCCGGATGAGCTTCGAAGAGCTGGAGCCGCGAACGTTCAGCTTCAATAGCCCCTACGGCGCGTGCCAAGCGTGCGAAGGGCTCGGCGCGCGCTCCGGCTTCGATCCCGACCTCGTCGTCCCTGATCGCTCGCTCGCTTTGGGCGACGGCGCAATCGCCCCGTGGCGCCAGATGCAGCCCGACGAACTCGAACGCCGCCGCCAAGACTTATCCGAGTTCCTCAGCGAACACGAGATTCGCTGGAACACGCCGCTCAAAAGCTTGAAGCCGAGCGACTTGGAAAACCTGCTGCACGGCTCCGGCAAGAAGTTCGTCGGCATTCTCGCACTGCTCGACGAAGAATACGCCGCCGCCACGGCCGGCGGCCGCGAAGAACTGGAACCGTATCGCACGAGCATTCCCTGCGCGGTGTGCCACGGTTCGCGCTTGCGGCCGGAAGCCCGCGCCGTGCGCTTGGCCGAGCAGACGATTCAATCCATCAGCGACATGCCGGTGAGCGATGCTCGCGCGTTCTTCGCGCCGCTGAAGTTCGACGCCGAGCGCGAGCTGATCGCGCGGCCGATCATCACGGAAATCCTCAAGCGGCTGGCGTTTCTCGAACAAGTGGGCATCGGCTATCTGACGCTGGCCCGCAGCGCTGATACGCTCTCCGGCGGCGAACTCCAGCGCATCCGCCTCGCCACCGGCATCGGCACCGGCCTGGTCGGCACCTGTTACATCTTGGACGAACCGTCGATCGGTTTGCACCCGCGCGACAATCAGCGCCTGATCGACGCGCTGCGGGCCTTACAGCAGCTCGGCAACACCGTGCTCGTGGTCGAGCACGACGAAGCGATCATGCGGCAGGCCGATCATTTGGTCGACATGGGCCCCGGCGCAGGCCGGCACGGCGGGCAGATCGTCAGCCTCGGCACGCCCGCCGAAGTGACGGCCGATCCCGCTTCGCTCACCGGCGGCTATCTCGGCGGTCGGCTGACGATTCCCGTTCCGGCCTCGCGCCGCAAGGTGAACCTGAAGAAGACGATCGCCGTCGAAGGGGCCTCGGCCAACAACCTGAAGGACGTCACCGCAAAGTTTCCGCTCGGCACGTTCACCTGCGTCACCGGCGTCAGCGGCTCCGGCAAAAGCTCGCTCGTCAACGAAACGCTCGTCCGCGCCGTGCGCCGCGAACTGCTCGGCGCAGGCCCCAAGCCGGGCCCGTTCAAAAAGCTCTCCGGCCTGCAGCAGATCGACAAGCTCATCGAGATCGACCAAAGCCCGATCGGCCGCACGCCGCGCAGCAATCCGGCCACGTACACCGGGCTGTTCGACGAAATCCGCAAGGTGTTTTCGACCACGCGCGAGGCGCGGCAGAAGGGTTACAAAGTCGGCCGGTTCAGCTTCAACGTCGCCGGCGGCCGCTGCGAAGATTGCGAAGGCCAAGGCGTACGGAAGATCGAAATGAACTTCCTGCCCGACCTCTACGTGCCGTGCGAAACGTGCGGCGGGCGCGGTTCAACCGGCAGACGCTCGAAGTGCGCTACCGCGACAAATCAATCGCGGACGTGCTCGACATGCCGATCGACGAAGCGGCCGACTTCTTCGAAAACTTCCCGCCGATCCACCGCATGCTCACGTCGTTGCGCGAAGTCGGCCTCGGCTACGTGACGCTCGGTCAAAACTGCACGACCCTCTCCGGCGGCGAAGCTCAGCGGATCAAGCTGGCCACGGAATTGGCCCGCACCGCCACGGGCAATACGCTCTACGTACTCGACGAACCGACGACCGGGCTGCACTTCGACGACGTCCGCCGCCTGCTCGAAGTGCTCGGCCGGTTAGTCGACCTGGGCAACACCGTGGTCGTGATCGAGCACAATCTCGACGTCATGAAAACGGCCGACTGGCTCATCGACATCGGCCCCGAAGGAGGCGCAGCAGGAGGCCAAGTCACGGCCGTCGGCACGCCGGAAGAAATTGCGGCGCTCGACGACAACGCCACGGGCCGATTTCTACGCGACGTGCTCAAGTAAAAACGGCGGGCTTCAGGATGAACGCCGAACTACAACCTCAGCCCCGTCGCAAGTTTCTTCGCCGCACCTTGCTCGGCGGTTTCGGTGCGGCGGCGGCGACGCTGTTCTACACTTGGCGGATCGAGCCGCATTGGGTCGAGGTGGTGCGGCGCGAGATTCCGATCGTCGGGTTGCCGCCGGCGCTCGACGGCAAAACACTCGTGCAACTCAGCGATTTGCACATTGGCCCGCTTGTCGACGACGACTACTTGCGCAGCGTGCTGGCCCGCGTCAACGATTTGCAGCCCGACGTCGTCGTGATGACCGGCGATTGGATGTCGTGCGACGGCGAGGAGCAGATCGACCACGTCGGCCGCGTAGTCGAAAGTTTGCAGCCCGCCCGGCTCGGGACGTTCGGCATCACGGGCAATCACGACTACGGACGAGCCTGGGTCAATGAGCGCGTCGGCGATCGACTCGATGCGCCGCTTGTCGGACGTCGGCATTCGCTTACTCCGCAACGAAACGGCGACGGTGGAAGGTCTACAGATCGTCGGACTCGAAGACCTCTGGACTCCGCGCTTTTCAGAACTCGCCGCGAGCCGACTCGTCGCCAATACGGCGGGCTCGCCGGCGGTCGTGCTGTCGCACAATCCCGACACGTGCGACCGCTCGTTCTGGGGCGACTACCGCGGCTGGATCTTGGCGGGCCATACGCACGGCGGCCAATGCAAACCGCCGTTTCTGCCGCCGCCGCTCTTACCGGTGAAGAACAAACGTTACACGAGCGGCGAGTTCGACGTCGGCCCCGGCCGCAAACTCTACATCCATCGCGGCGTCGGCTACTTGCACCGAGTGCGCTTCAACGTGCGCCCGGAGATTACCGTGTTTACGCTGCGAGCAAGCGCGGCATAACCTTAACTCCTCTCGCTCAGGGAGGAAGGTTTACGGCACGCGGGCCGTCCATTCGGCGGCGGCGAATTTTTCTGCGGCTTCGCGACTCGGCCACGGCTTCGAGTCGGCGGAGCACTTCTTGATCGACGGTTTCATTCGCCGCGAAACTCCTTTGCAGTCCGACCTCCAGTGCAACGCGAGTCGTCGGCAAGTTGCCGACGAACGCGCCGTGCGGACGTTGTTCGCGGTAGTCGGGCATGCGCGGCGGCGTTCGCAAGACCGTGCCGACCAAGTCGAGCGGAAAATCGTAGAGCAACGTGCCGTGATAGAGCAGCGCCTCGCGGCGGCAGCGAAGACTGTTGCCCGAGAACTTCCGCTCGCTTCGAGCCAAGTCGCTCGTGCCGCGAATGGCGACGTCGGGGAGCAGCGGACGAATCGCCGCCGCCACGCGATCCAGCACATAGCGATGCGCAAATCGACGGCCCGCAACTCCGGATGATTGCGATAGGCCAGCACGACGGAATACATCAAACAGCCGGGCCCGATCACGACCGCCGCACCGCCGCTGGTGCGGCGCACGACCTCGACGCCCCGCTTGCGGCACTCCGCCAGGTCGACTTCGCCGTCCAATGATGAAGAGCGGCCGATGACGACCGCCGGGCCTTGCGCTTCCCACACGCGAAGAAACTCGGGCGGCGCCGGTACGGCGGCGTCTGCCGCATGTTCCGTATTGCCGGCTTGCTCCACGTGGTCGAGCAGCGCTTCATCGAACGCCACGTCCTGAGCGGCGGAGGCACAAGTATGCGAAAGGAAAAACATCGCGGCGCAGCGGGAAATGTCGCACGGAAGCGACGACGGCACGGCTCGTCGTCGCAGAGGGGTTCGACTAAACTTAATGGTTTGGCCGTCGATGCGAAACGCCTGCCGGCGGCGTCGACCGCGCCGTAACCCGCTCGCCGCCCACGGTTCGCCTCGCGCCATGTCCGCCAATCCGCAACGCCCGCAGCCGCCCCTTTCGCCCAACGATGCCTTGCCGCCGGTCGAGCCGCCGAGCGCAGGCTTCATCGTGCAGCTCTTCGTCATTCCTGCGGTGATCGTGGCGATCATCATCATCGTGTGGGCCACGTTCAATTGGCTGGCTCACATGGGGAGCGATCCGCGAGCCCACATTGAGGCGCTCAAACGCGACAACGAAGGGCGTTGGCAAGAGGCCGTGAATCTGGCGAACGAGCTGAACCGCAGCGGCAACGAAGCCCTGCGTCGCGACGAAGCGATGCTCCGCGAACTGACGACGCTGCTCGACGGCGAGATCGCCGCCGCTTCCATGCAAGACAAAGACGTGAGCTTCCGGATGTACCTCTGCCGGACGATCGGCGAATTTTATCAACCGGCCGCATTGCCGCCGCTGGTGAAAGCCGTGGAGACGAATCGCGCCCCGGCCGAACGCGACGTGCGCTCGGGCGCTTTGCAAGCGCTGGCCCGACTGCTGCCGAACATCGCCGCCGACAAACCGGAGAACGACGCCAACTTGCGTCGCGCCTTGGAAGCGGCTTCGCGCGACAACGATCCGGTCGTGCGTTATCACGCGGCGTACGACTTCGGCGTGCTCGGCGGACAGGAATCGCTCGATCGTTTGGAAGTGATGCTCAACGACGTGAACGTCGACGTGCGGATGAACGCCGCCACCGGCTTGGCCCGCCACGGCAACGTGGCCTGCGTCGACGAACTCAGCAAGATGCTCGACCCGGCGGAAACCGCGGGGCTCGACGCCGAAAAGGAACCGGAAGCCCGCGACGCCAAGCGGTTCACGATGTTCGCCAACGCCCTGGAAGCGACGAAACAATTCGCCGCGAAGAACCCCAAGGCCGACGTGAAGCCGCTCCTTGCCGGGCTCGATAAGCTCATCGCCTCAAACCCGCCCGCGAATATTCGCTTGGCGGCGGAAGACGTGCGGCGCGAGCTACAGAAGCGGGGTTAGTCAAAAGACTCCGCCGGATGTATTCAATGCCGATTCGTCAATCTGATACGCGGTTCGCCGTATTGAATGCGGCGTGGGACTTGGCACGAAGAAGCATTGATGAGCGAGCCTCGTTTCGCAGCAGCATCGATGTGATCGAAAAAAACTTTCTTAGACGCAAGTGCTGCCGAGGGCAAGATTCTGGTTTTTGCAAGGCAGCGCTTGCCGCTGCCCTTCAAATTGCCGTTGCCTCAATACGATTTCAGCGTGCGAATTTCGGGCATCGCCAACCGACTGCTGCTAGTCGATACAAGCAACTGCTTGCTCTCGCGCAACATCTGGAGGCTCAATTTCCGCGAACCGAACCGTACTTTGTGATACTTGCGTGTCGTTATGCGGAAGAGGCCTGGGACCGTTGATTCGCAACTGCGATTGGACTGACGAACGCTATTCCGTCGTGCTCATGTCACCGGCAAAGCGAAACGGCTCTCCGCCCAATAGATCCGTGCTCGTGATCGTGGGGCAGACCGTGCTTTCGATGTAGGCCACGATCAGAGCGGTCCCTTCGAAGTGGCTCACGAACGGCCGCTTCGCCGGGTCGTACATCGTGTCGGTCAGGTCGCGGACCAAGATCGTGTTCTTGCCGTTGCGGACCATTTGCCGTAGGCCGAACGGTCGACCGAGCACGCACATGTTCGTATGCACGCCCAGGAGCATCACGTTCTTGATGCCGCGCTGCTCCATAAGATTCCAAATTTCGACCCCCGAATCGCTGATCGCGTCGCCTTCGGCGATCGTCAGCCCGTCCATCTGTTTAGTCCACGGCGCATTCGGATTGCGCCCCATGGCCGTGAGCTTCGCCTGCCATGCGGCGTGTTCGGCCGGATCGTCGTCTTCGCCGCCGCCTGTTTGGTCGATCGGATATTCGAGCTTGTCTTCCGCCGGAATGTGGCGGCACCACTGATCGATTTCTTTCGGCAAGTTGGCCGCCGTCGGTGCGTTCTGCGCCAGTTTGCGACCGGGGCTATCGGCATACGCGGCCATGCAACTGCTCGGAGCGTGAATGATAAGAGCCCCGCGCTCGCGGGCCGCTTTCAAAAAGGCGTTCATTCGGGGCGCGAGCTCCTCGGCCCGACGCACCGCATTCAAGCAATGATGCGCGTCCCACATGTCGCAGACGATGACGCACGTCTCCGCCGGATTCCAGCGTTCTTCCGTCACCGCCGGCTTGTGCAAGCCGTTCTCGTCGGCGCGGCGCACCTGCTTATGCAACGTGATGACCTCACCGGCGGGTGATGTCTCGGCGGCGGACGACCGGCACATGCTTGAACCCGTATTCAGTAGGCCGCCCACAAATAGACCGACGACGAAAGCCTGCGTGATTCGACGACGAGTCGACATGGTCTGCTCCTGTTTCACGACGAACCGCACACGAGCGCGGTCGCTGCGCCAAATATGCTCCGTTGCGGTGCTTGGGTCAACGTTGACCAACTGTCTCTCGTCGGATTCGCGGATCGCTCGACCATTTGCCGGCGCGAGCACGAACCGACCGCCGAAGAGCCGCTTTTGGCGACTTTGACGGTGCGGCACATCGGTTGCAACCTGCCCGTGCGGACGTCTGCCGATACAGGCAGTCCGTCTCCGCACCGACTTTTCCAACATTCGCGCTGCTCGTCGTGTCGTACTCCGTCAAGTGCGCATCGCGGCTCCGTCTTTCGCAGGGAGATTCGATCATGTTCGCTCGATTCCGCAACTTCGCTCGAGCGACGGCCGCAGCAGCGCTCGTCGCCACGTTCTGCGTCGCTCCGCTCGGCACCGCAACATTGCGGGCTCAAGGAGCCGGCGGAGGTGGCGGCGGAGCAGGGGGTGCGGGAGGCGGAGCGGCTTCCGCGGGCGCAGCGACCGGTGGCGCCGGAGCTGTGGGAGGTGCGGGAGCAACGGGTGCGGCCGGCGTCGGCGGAGCAGGGTCTTTGCCCGGAGCACCCAGCGGCGGATTAGCAGCCCCGGGAATCGGCAGCGTTCCGGGCGGTGCGGGCGCGATCACGATGCCGGGCCAACTCGGCTCCAGCGTCGGTGCAAACGGTCAGCTCGTTCCCAACTCAAACGCAGGCAACGCGTCAGCGAATCCCGGCACGACGCAAGCACAACCGTCCAACGGTCGGAATCTTCCCGGCAGCGTCATCGCCCGGCCAACAAGGAATGCCGAACGTTCAACAAGGCCAACCCGGCGCGAACGGCGCCGGAACGAACAACGTCAATAGTCGCTTCAGCGGCTCGGGGCGCAACGCGTTCAACGGTCGCGAAGCCCGCGGTGCGAATTCGGCGGCCGGCGCAGCGAACAATTCGAACAATCCCGCCAATCGCAACAGCGCCGCCAACACGGCTCCAAGCGCCGGCCCGAACAACGCCGCGTCGCTGCGCAACCGCAATACGGCGAACGCTCCCGGCGCCAACAATAGCCAGCTCAGCAACGGCCGCAACGTGAACGACGCCAACGCACGACTCAACGCCGCGGCGCAGAACGCCGCCGCATTGCAACCCGGCGTCAACGCCTCAGGCACGACGGCCGCCAACGCCGCCGTCGCGCCGAATGCCGTGAATGCCGCCGGAGCAACGAACGCGGCGGTAGCGCCGGGATCGATTAACGCGGCCGCGGCCGGAAGTGCCGCCGTCGCTCCGAACGCCGCAGGTGCGATGAACACCTCGGCCGCGGCGACGCCCGGATTCGTCGCTCCGCTTGGGCTACAACTCAACGCGGCTTCCATCAGCCCGCCCGGCACCGGCACCGTCGCAGGTTCCACGGCCACCGGCGTCACGATCGACAACATCAACGCCGGCGGAGTCGCTCAACAAGCAGGCCTACGCAACGGCGATCAAATCTTTTCGATCGGCGGCACTCCGGTGAACTCGGCCGACTCTGTGAACGCAGCCTTGCAACAAGCCGCCGCGCAGAGCGGGTTGACGACCGTCGGCATTCGCCGCAACGGCACCGTGCAAACGTTCCAAGTGAATCTGGCCGGCGGCGGTGCGGCGGCGACGAACACGGCCGGCGCGGGCATGCCGTCGACCGGTGCTCAGGTCGCAGGCGCGCAAAACGGAGCAGCGCCGTTCAGCTTCGGCGGGCTCTCGTTCGCCAACGAAAACGGCGGCATCCGCGTTTCGCAACTCGCCCCCGACAGTTGGGCACAATCGGCCGGGCTGCAAATGGGTGATCGCGTCACGTCGTTCAACGGACAGGCCGTGAATTCGCAAACGCAACTCATCGAGCGTATGCGGGCCGCCGCGAATCTCAACGGCGGCACGGCACAACTCGTCGTCAATCGAGACGGCCGCGACGTGCCGATGTCCGTCACGCTTACGCCGGAAGCCTTCACTCCCGCCGCACCGCCGCAAGCGGTCTTCGATCAAACTCAAGCAGCCTCACGGCAACCTGCGGGTGCGACGCTGCCGAACGTGAACGATACCCAAGCGGTGCGCAGCGGTTCCGTTGAACCGGGCGCGGCTTCCACCGACGCCGCCGGGACGGCGCGCACCGCGGCGACCAACCCGACGACAACCCAACCGGCGACGACTTCGGCCGCACTCACCGATAGCCGCGACAGCGCCCCGACCGGCGACAGCCGAGCCACGGCGCCGACGACCGATAGTCGCGATACGGCTCCTCAATCGCCGCCGATTCCCGGCGAAGAACAACTCCGCAACGGAGCCAATACCTCGGGCGGCGTGACGACCAATCCGACCGTTCCGACGACGAATGCCGTGAACGGTACCGTCGGCGCGACGACGGGTTCCGCGGCGACCGGTGCCGTGACGACAGGTACCGCAACGTCGGGTGCTGCGACGTCCGGTAGCGGCGCAACCGCAGGCTCGGCGAACGCTGCGACAACGACGACGGCAACCAGTTCTACGCCGGCCCCTGTCGGAACGGCGCAAACCGGAACCGGGGTCACGGCCGTGTCGGCCGATCAATTGCGTACCGGTTTCACCTCGTGGAATCGCGATCTCTCGACAATTCTCGACCAATCGACGGGCGCTTTGCACACGCAACTCGGCGGCTTGAACGAAGCCGCACAAGCGCTGAACTCGTCGTTTACGGCCGCGCCGAACGAAACGCCGGCCGAACAACGAGTGCGAACCGATCGCATTCGCTTTCAACTCAACGGCCTGCGCAGCCGACTCGAAACGATCGGCACCGACGCGACCGGCACGACTCAAACGCAACTGGAAACGCTGCGTACGAATCTTGAGAAGCTCTACGGACAACTGAATCAATCTCCGTAAACGCTGCTTAAAAAACACATCGATGCGACACTTCCTCTAGCCTCGGGCGGCCTCGCCCGAGGCTCTTTTTTTGGGTTTCGAAAGTGATTGTTTTGCTCTCTGCGGCGCGGCCGAAAGCAAGCCCCGATCGGCAGTTTCCGGCTCTTTTTTCGCGCGAAATCGGCGTCTATCGGTGGGATTTGCGGCGCTCGAAAGCCCTACATTTTGTATCTCCCGACGTTTGAAAATGAGCCGGCATCGGGCCTATGATCTGCCTGTCGCTTGGCGAAATCGGGCTCTTTTTTCGACGTCACAAGCGGCCGTTTTTCATGATTTCACGCAACACGTAATCGGGCCGCCGGGAGGAGTTCGCATGTTGGACAACGCCGTGATCGAAGCCGCTCAACACCTGCTGGAAGAAGACAAGTTGTCGATTCGCGCCGTCGCCAAGAGGCTCGGCATCAGCCGCGCTTCGGCAGCCGCCGTCGCCGCCGGAAAGCTCAAGACGTACGACGACACGCCCTGCGCCGAAGAAGGAGACGTGATTCTCGAGCTGGGGCCGATCGAGCGATGCACCGGTTGCGGCGGCCGAGTTCATATGCCTTGTCGATTGTGCGCCGTGAGGGATTGGAAGATCGAGAACGCCCCAAAGATCGACCGCTCGCCGCATGCGCGGGTCGGACGCGAAACCTTGGAACACGGCGCCGGGCTCGCCGTCGCATGCTCCGTCGTCGCCGCAAGCTCGAAACATGCGACGATAAACGGTGGCGGCACGGTGCGCAGCAAAGTACCATCGGCAGATTCCGTTTGCCCGGGATTTGCGAGGTCGTCATGCTTCGAACGTCGGTGGCCGTGTTGCTTTGCTCGTCGTGGTTTTCTGCGACTTCTCCATGCGCGGTGCGCGATCTCCACGTGCATCCCGTACTCGGCGACGAGCGAAACGACGGGCTCGCCGCCACGGCCGACGGTAAAGGCTCCGGCCCGGTGAAGACGATCCACCGGGCCGTACGTTACGCTCAACCGGGCGACACGGTTCACCTGACGCCGCTTGAGGAGCCGTATCACGAATCGCCCGTATTTCACGATCGAACTTGCCCGGCCGACAAGCCGATCACGCTCGACGGCCACGGCGCGACGATCAGCGGCGCGGAGCGGATGGACTTGGCGACATGGGAAAACGTCGCACCCGGCCGCTATCGCAAGGTCGCGCTGTTGCCGCGAATCGATTCGGCGATCATCGGCCGCTGGTTCTTTCGCATCGACGGCCGCATGCAGCACATGGGGCGCACGTCGAAAGGACCGAGCCTGCCGCTGAAGAAGCCGGCCGAATTGCAGCCGGAAGAGTGGACGTACGTCACCGACGAGAATGCGTTCTACGTGCAGATCGATCCGGCCAAGAAGCCCGGCGATTACGTGATCGAAGCCCCGATGCGCTCTCGCGGGCGTGCAGATCAGCGGACGAAACGAGAACATCGTCATTCGCAATCTCAACACGCAGCACGTCTACAACGACGGCTTCAACATTCACAACTATTGTCGCGGCGTAGTGCTTGAAAACGTCTCGGCCGTGGAATGCGGTGACGACGGCATCAGCGCCCACGACGATTGCCGCATCCGAGTCGACGGGTTCACCTCCATCGGCAATAGCACCGGCTTCTGCCATACCAACGACAGCTACAGCGACAGCAATCGCGTGCTCATTCGCGACTGTCTCGGCTTCGACGTCTTCGTGCTCGACACCGGTCGGCACACGCTCACGAATAGCCTCGTGTTTTCGTCGGCGTCGTCGAGCGTCGTCGTGCTCGGCCCGCGAACGGACAAAGAGGGAAAGACGCCGCCCGGCTCTTGTACGCTCGTGCTGGAGAACACGGCCGTCGTTCGTCGCGGCAAGAACACGAGCTTGCGACTGATGCCAAGGTCGCTCTTTACCGCCAAGCGCTCGGCGATCGTGGGCTTCGATCTGACCGTCGACGGAGAGTTGTTCGAGTTGGCGGATTCGGTCGTCGGCAGCGGAACGGAACGGCGGAACAAAGCGACGATCGGCGCAACGACGCGGGCCGTGAGTTCCGGTAGCCTGACCGACGTAGAACTTTTGAACTGGACCGAGGAAAAATCGCGCCCCACGGCGGCGAAGCTCGAATTCCGCGAGCCGTTCGACGGTTCGCTCGTTGCGCCCGCGGAATATACGGGCGGGGTCGACTCAACGAAGCTGCCGAAGCCGTGACTTGAAACTCGTCTCACGCCCTAAGAGAAGCCGACGCTTACGGCTTCGGCTTCCGCGGGTACGGCAAGTAGCCGGGCGTGCCGACCGGAATGCTCCAGAGCTTGTGGCCGGCCGTGATGTAGAGCGTCTTCAGATCCGGGCCGCCGAACGTGCAGTTGGTCACCATGTCTTCGAGCACCGGAATAAACTCCAGCAGCTTCCCTTCCGGCGAAAGCACGTAGACGCCGGCCTTGTTGTCGGCCGTTTCTTTCGGCGGGGCCGGCACGTTCGTGCCGGCGGCCACGTAAAGCCGACCTTCGACGTCGAGCGCCAGCCCGTCGCCGCCGCGCCCGCGACCGAAATCGTAAATCATCGTTTGGCTCTTCGGCACCACGGTTCCTTCCGGCGTCAACTCGAAGCGCCAAATCTTTCGATTGCCGTCGGGCTTGCTGTTGTCGTTGTCGACGACGTAGAGGAATTTGTCGCCGGGCGAAACGTCGATGCCGTTCGGGCAGGCGACTTCGTACGACAGGATGCGTTCGACTTTGCCGTCGGCATCAATGCGGTACACGCCGAGGATCGGATTTCCCTTTTCATCGAACATTTCCAACCCGTCGCGATCGCCGTAGCGCGGGTCCGTGAAATAGATCCGGCCGCGGCTGTCAAGCGTCACGTCGTTGGGCGCGTTGTAACGCTTCCCCTTGTAACGATCCGTCAGCACCGTGACGACGCCGTTGGTTTCCGTGCGCGTCACCCGGCGATTTCCTCCCTCGGCCGCTCCTTCGCAGGCAATGAGGCGGCGGTCGGCGTCGAACACCAGTCCGTTGGCTTTGCCGCTCGGCGTGCGGAAGATTTGAAACTTGCCGCTGACGTCGCGCCGCATGATGCGGTTGTTTTCCACGTCGCTGAAGAAGACGCTACCGTTGGGATGCCAGGCCGGGCCTTCGAGAAAGGCGACGATTCCTTCGGGCTTCACCGTCGCCCCCGGCTCGACGATCGGCGCGGGCACGACCTTCGCCGGCGTCACGGCTTCCACGGCCGCCGCTTCGGGCGACTTTGGCGCGGCAGGTTGCTGAGCAAACGCGGGCGACGCGAGCGCGAGAAACGTTCCGACACCGCCGACGAGAACTCGGTGCGCAAGACCGACCATGGTGACGACTCCGGCTGCAGATCAAGAGGTGAACGACGTAGCGGGGATTCGTCGATTATAGGCAGCCGCGCGAGCCGCGCTCAACGTACTACGTCGTCGGTTCGACGAACCACATCAACGAGAGCTGTATCGCGACGACGACGAGCAAGCCGACGAACATGAAAACGCGAAACCTCGGACGAGCCGAGCCGTCCTCGAAAAAGTACTCGAGGAGTCGAGGATTGCGTTGCAAAAACTGACGCAATTGTTCGTTCGGCAGATGGCCGCGTAACAAGAGTTGGTAAACGCCGAAGGCGACGGCTGCCGACAGCAAAGCGGTCAAAGCATATTTTTGCCAAATGCTCATGACGCCTCCGCGGCAGTCGTCAAGCTCCGGCCGTTTCCATGGCGCGGGCCATTGCCGCATGCGCGGCTTCGAGCAATTCCTCCGTCTTCTCCCAGCCGAGGCAAGCGTCGGTAATCGAGACGCCGTAGGCGAGCTGCTTCGGGTCGACGAGCTTTTGTTGCCCTTCGTGGAGATTGCTTTCGAGCATCATGCCGATGATGTTCGTCGTGCCGGCGGCCCGCTGTTGGAGGACGTTGTGCCACACGCCTTCTTGCTTGCGATGATCCTTCTCGCTGTTGGCATGGCTGCAATCGACCATGACGTTCGACGCGAGACCGGCCTTGGCCATGCCGGCCACGGCGTCTTGCACGGTTTGCGGGTCGTAGTTCGTGCCGGTGCGTCCCCCGCGGAGAATGATGTGCCCCTGCGAGTTGCCCGTCGTGTTGACGATACAGAGTTGGCCGGCGACGTCGATACCCAGGAAACTGTGCGGCGTGCGGGCCGAGAACATCGCGTCGATCGCAATCTGCAGGTTGCCGTCGGTCGCATTCTTGAAGCCGACGGGCATCGACAACCCGCTGGCCATTTGGCGATGGGTTTGCGATTCGGTCGTGCGGGCTCCGATGGAGGCCCAGGTCACGAGGTCGGCCGTGTACTGCGGCGTGACCGGATCGAGCATTTCCGTCGCGCACGGCATGCCCATCTCGTTGATTTCCAAGAGCAGCTTGCGGCCGCGGCGGAGACCTTCGGGAATGTCGAACGTGCCGTCGAGGTGCGGGTCGTTGATCAGACCTTTCCAACCGACCGTGGTGCGCGGCTTCTCGAAGTAGACCCGCATCACGATGCAGAGCCGATCCGACAAGCGCGAACTGACGGCCAGGATGCGCCGCGCGTAATCCAGGGCCGCGGCCTCGTCGTGAATCGAGCACGGCCCGACGACGAGCAGCAGTCGGCGATCTTCGCCGGCGAGGATTCGCCGAATCGCTTCGCGTCCTTCAATGACCGTCTGCGCGGTGCGCTCGCTGAGCGGAAAGGCGTCGATCAGCGCTTGCGGCGGCGTGAGCGGAACGAGGCTGCGAATATTGACGTCGGACGTGCGTTGCATGGCGAGATCGCGAAGAGCCGAACCGGGTGACGAAAGTGCGCCGAGACGCATCTATCGAGTGTAGTCGGCGCGGCGACGGCCAACCAGGGGCGGACGACGATGAAGAAGCGCCAAACCGCCGAAAACAAGCGGAACTACGCGACGTGCCGCAGCGCTTCGATCGGATTCATCCGCGCCGCACGTCGGGCGGGGTACAAGCCGAACACCACGCCGATCATCATCGAGATGCCGAAGGCCAACGGAATCGACCAAGGCACGACGATCGGCACCACGTCGCGCATGGATTCCGGCAAGCTCGCCACGGCGCTGGGCATGGCAAATTCCAACAAGGCGCGCAACCCCTGAATGAGCGGACCGACGATCGTGCCGCCGAGCACTCCGGTGAAGCCGCCCGCGACGGAGAGCACGATCGTCTCGACGAGAAATTGCCGAGTGATGTCGCCGCGCTTTGCGCCAAGGCGCGGCGAATGCCGATCTCGCGCGTGCGCTCGGTAACCGTGGCCAGCATGATGTTCATAATGCCGATGCCGCCGACGACGAGCGACACGGCCGCCATCAAACCCATGAACACCATGAACATGAGCCGCGTGTTCTTGGCCTGCTCAAGCAATTCCATCGGCACGACCACGGCGTAATCTTCTTCCGTGTGCCGGCCCGAGAGCATCGCACGTACGGCGTCGGCCGTGGGCAGAACGTCGTCGGGGTTGCGGACCTTGAGCGTGATCTGATTCAGCTCGAGGTATTCGCTGGTGCGCGAGCCGTTGTGATAGTAGGTGTTCTTATCCGTGATGCGGCGGACAAACGTCGTGTACGGAATGTAGACGTCTTGCGAAAAGTCTTGGCCCGACATGGAGCCGCCGACGGCGGCCGTGGCGGTCTTCTCTCGCATCACGCCGATCACGGTGTAGTAGTGCAGGTCGATGTGAATGTCTTGGCCGATCGGGTTCTCGTAGCGAAAGAGCCGCACGGCCAACTCGGCCGACAACACGCACACGGGGTCTTCCGTGCGTAATTCGGAATCAGTAATGAAGTGCCCCTTGTCGACGATCAACCGATTGAGGTCCATGTACTCGGGATCGCAACCGACGACGCGCGAATCGGCCGAATTCGTCAGATATTTGCACTCACGGCGTGTTTCGCGAATGCGCACTGCGCGAGCAATCGTGGGGATTTCAGCGAGCCCGGCGTAGTCGTCGCGCGTCAGGCCGTATTTCTTCACGGCAAAAGACGCCTTGCCGCCCCCTTTGTTCGTCATCGGCTGCACGGAACGCAGGATGATGTTGTCCGCCCCGAGCTGAGCGATTTGCTCTTGGGCCTTGGAGCTGATTCCTTCGCCGATGGCCAAGAGCCAGATCACGCTCGCCGTGCCGATGAAGATGCCCAGCACCGTCAGCAACGAGCGCAAGGGGTGCAGCAACAGGCTTTTCACCCCGAGCTGCCACGTGCGTAGTTGCAGATAAACCATCGATGCAAACGGGGAGGGAGAAACGGAGATTGAATCAGATACTAGCCCCAACTGCGCAAGCGAGGGGGTATTCAAGCAATCGAAGCCGACGCCCGTCGCTTGCGCGTCGGGGCTGGTGTATGAAATCAGTTCGCGTTCACTTCGCGCAATCGCTCGTCGAGCTGGATCACGCCGTCTTTCAATCGGATGATCCGTTTGGCGCGGTGCGCCACTTCGTCTTCGTGCGTCACGAGGATGATCGTCTTGCCGGCCGAATTCAGGTTGTCGAGCAGGTTGAGAATTTCGGCCGTGGTGACCGAGTCGAGATTACCCGTCGGTTCGTCGGCCAGGATGAACCGAGGGTTGTTGACCAAGCTGCGGGCGATGCCGGCCCGTTGTTGCTGACCGCCGGAGAGCTGCGTCGGTCGATGCCCGAGCCGCTTACCGAGGCCGACGAGCTCCGCCAGTTCGCGGCAGCGTTGTCGGTCTTCCGCGGAAATGTTGCCGCGGTAATACAGCGGCACTTCGATGTTCTCGAGCACCGTGAGCTGCGGAATCAGGTTGTACGACTGAAAGACGAACCCGATCCGCGAGGCGCGGACTTCGGACAGCGAATCGTCGTCCATCTGCGCAACGTCGTCGTCGCCGAGGAAGTAACTGCCCGACGACGGCCGATCGAGACATCCCAGCACGTTCAAAAACGTGCTCTTACCCGAGCCCGAGGGGCCCATCACGGCGACATAGTCTCCTTCGGGAAAATCCAAGGAGACTCCGCGCAGAGCATGAACCTCTTCGTCGCCCAAGCGGTAGACCTTGCGCAGGTCTTGAACCCGGGCGGCGAGCTTCATAGCCCGGCTCCGTGCGAATCGGTTTGCGAGGCCTTCGAGCGCTTGATCGGGCTGCGCTTGGCCGGCCGATCGTCGAGGTCGCTCTGAGCGATTTGCGGGGCCGTGTCGAGCTTTTGCTTCTCGCGCTTGGCGGCCAGCATGACTTGCTTGCGAGAGAGATAGTTCTGCGGTTCCGGCATAGTCACGTCTTCCGCGAAGAGCTTCGGAGTCATCACCACTTGCTCGCCGCCGGTGAGGCCTTGTTCGACGACGACGAACCGATCGTTCGTCGCACCGACTTGCACTTGCTTGGCTTCGAGACCCGTGGCGCTTTGCACCAGCACATAGTAACGCGAGTCGCGCTCCATCACGGCTTGCAGCGGCACTTGCACCGCCTTCTCGATTTCTTCCGCGATGATCGAAGCTTGAGCCGTCATGCCGGGCCGCAAGCCCGGGGGCGGATCAATAATCGCCACTTCGGTGGCATATTCCTTGATGTGCGACGTGAACTGGCTCGTCTGCTGCATTGGGTATTCGCTGACCTTACGCACTTCGCCGACGAGTTCGACGTCCGGCAGAGCATCCACCTTGACCTTGGCCCGCATGCCGGGCCGTACGAGGTCGATGCGCGATTCGTTGATCTTCGCCAGCACTTGCATCTGCTTGGGATTCGGCAGGCGAATGAGAATTTGCCGTTCGCGAACGAGCCGACCTTCTTCAATCAGGATGCCGTCGGTCGATTGGCCGAAGCCTTGATCGTTGGCATACACCACTTGGCCCGCTCGCGGAGCCACGATCGTGCACTTGGCGATTTGTTCTTTGATGCGCTTCAGGTGGGCCGATTCGACGCTGTGAATCTCTTAAGCCGCTCCGAGCTTGGCTTCCGCCGTTTTCACGTCGGCTTCCAATTGCTTCATCATCTTTTGCTTCAGTGAAGTTGCGCAGCACGTCAAGCTTGGTGCGCGAGACTTCCAGTTCTTTCTCCGCCTTTTCGACGGCGAACCGATCGGCTTCGAGCTGAATCGGCGTAACGTAGCCCTTCGAGGCCAGGCGTTCGCTGTAGCGGACATACTCTTGAGCGCGGCGGAAGTTCTCTTCGGCTACGAAGATTTCGCTCTGCATCTGCTCTTCTTGCTGCTTAAACGTCCCCGACTCGTACTCCGAGAGCGATAGCTTCGCGGTTTCCACGCCGGTTTGTGCGCCAATCACGTTCGCTTGGCTGCTGTTGGTGTCGATTTCTTGCAGCGTCAGGTCGTCTTGCAGGCTCGAGGCGTCCAACCGGCAGAGGAAATCACCCTCTTCGACGAACGTTCCTTCCGGCACGATTTCCAGAATCGCCACGCCGCCGTTGCCGCGGAGTTGCACTTCGCTGCGCACTTCGACGTTGGCCGAGCTCTTGATGTCGCCCCGTTCGACGATTTCATGCACGAACTTGTCGACGACGACCGTGCCGGTGAGCGGAGCCACGGGCTGCGGCTTCCATGAGGCGGGGGCAAACTTCCAAACCCCGGCGCCGCCGACGACTGCCAACGCAGCGACGGCTGCCAGAAGCTTCAGGCGCCAATCCCGCGGCGCGCAGCGGCACGTACAGGGACCGGCGAGCGGTCTCCTGCAACGAGCAGACGGCGAACACGACGAAACTGATCGACGCGTTCCGATTGGTGGCTAAGCGAAGATAGTTCTTGCGCTCGGCTCATAAGGCACCTCCTCGGAATCTGGATGGGCAAACAGGTAGGAAAATCAGGCAGGCGTGCAGATCGACGAACGGCCGGACGGTAGGTGGGGAAATTGCGTCGAGCTGGTCGACGCGCCGTCCGATCCGATTCGTGATTGGGCAGGCGATCAATATTCTATTCGGCTCCGACAGGGGCTCAAAGCCGCAAAATCTGCCGTCGCCGCGATTGGCGAACACTAAACGAATCCGCATGTATTCGTAAAGGCCGCTTTGACTTACGACGACGGCCGACGGCTCAAACTCTTGCTCCGCCGGACCTTAGATCAGGCGTCGGGCAGGGGTGCCGGCTTCAAGACAGGGCCCGGAGGCCGTGCTTCCGGGGGAGGCAAATTGTCGGGGTCCTGCGGCAGCGGAACCCCTTCCCCCCTTCGGCCGGCCGCATCCTGGCCCGGTAAAGGAAGCGGGGCGTCGGCCTCGTTTGGGCCTTCGTTGCCGATGAGGTTGTCGTCGACCGCGGCGTTGGGATCTTCCCGCACCGGTCCCGGATCGATCCACATTCCTTGGTCGTCGAGCATCATCGTCCCCATCTCAAAATCGAGATTGAGACGCTGCACTTCGTAGACGACCCAGACGTTCAAGAAGTCGTTTTGCGTGTCGAGCAAGTCGCTCAAGGCCGACACCAAGTCACGACCGATCGAAGCCCGGGCCGCGGCATAGGCTTCGGCCGTTTCGTTGACCCGCGGCGGCCGATTCAGATTTTCTCGCACAGATCGACCTGTTGCACGGCGACCTGCACGGCCGAACGCCGCACTTCAAAGTTCAACTGATTGAGTTCCAGTGTTCGCAAGATTAATCGCAAATTCTGGGAGACCGTGTCTTCGAATTGCATGTACTGACGGCGGTTCCGCTGGTAGTCGATCAGCACGGAGCGGTAATCGTTGCGTTCGATCAACCGCGTGAGCGGCGCGTCGAACTCCAGGCCCGCGCTCAAGCGCCCTGCGCTGCCGCGGAAATTGAGCGGGTTGTCGCCGGTCGTCGCCACGTCGCCTTGCATCGTCACGTTTACGCCCGCCTTGAGCGCATTCGCCGTGAATTCGATAAGTCGCCAGATGTCGACGAGCTGCGCCCGGGCGTTGGCCCAATCTCGGCGATTGACGCGGGCCGTTTCCAAAGCCTGGGCCGCAGTCAGGTCGATCGGCATCCAAGTCACCGCGTCAACCCGCGCTCGGGCCTTCGCCAACGTGAGCCCGAGCAACTGGCTCGAAAGATCCGGATGGGCCCGCTTCATCCGTTCGCGAATCGCTTCGGGCTCGGCCGTCGGGAGATCGTCGCGAATCTTGACGAACGCGCCCCAGGTGGTTTTGAAGCGACTCGTTGAGAGCGTCGATGTCGACGCGCAACGACGCCACGCGTTTGCGGAAGTCTTCGATCGAGTACGCCCCGCGGTCGACTTCGCCGCTGACGACTTCCGGTCGATTCAGCAATGTTTGCAGTTGCGCTTCGCGGGCCGGTACGGCGGCGAGCAACGTTTGATAGTCGGCCTCAAGTTCGACCAGATGCTCTTCCACGGTCGGCCGCATGCCCGAGTCGCCGATGATCGCTTCTAGATCGGTTGCCGTGATCGGCATGTCGGCCTGATGCGACTTTAGCGCGAGTTTTCCGGCGAGTTCCGTGAGGCACGTCACTTCCGGATCGATCAACTCAAACGGCTTGAGGAGATCGTCCTGCACTTTCATCTCGACGTCGGGGGGTAGCCCCAGGAGCAACTTAAAAGAGTCGAGCGACGTTTGAAAATTGGCTTTGCTCGCCAGCAGCGTACTTTGGCCGCGATAGAGAGCCTGCCGAGCCAGCTCCACTTGGAACCGGTCTTTCAATCGATTGGCGTCGAACTCTTCTTGCAGCCGGGCCAAGCTGTCGCGCAGCGTGGTGACGTTCGCCTCTTGGTTGCGAATGAACACCTGGCTTTGCAGCAAACCGAAATACCCGCCGACGCCCGTAAAACTCGGCAGCGGATTACCCACGCCTGCGCCGAGGCCGCGCTGCGCCGGACCGTCGCCCGGTGCGCGACCCGTGACGACTTGCGCATAGAAGCCTTGGCGATACTGCTCCATCTGTCGCACGTTGTAAATCAGCGAACGCTCGGCCAACGTCAATCGTTCCAACACCCGCGCCCGGCCGGCGAAGCGCAACAGCGGCTGCGCGAAATTGAAGTTCAAGAACGAGACGTTCGTGTTCGTGTCGTTGCCCGCAAATTGCCAGACGACGCTATTGGCGAAGTCGACGACCAACTGTCCGCCGCCGGCGTAGAGCTTATTGACCCGGAAGTCGGTGTCGGTCGTCAGAATGCTCGACGATCCGCCGCCGCCGACCGGTCGATTGGGTCCGACCGTCGTGAAGAGCGTGCCGTTGTTGAAAAAGAACTGCGAGTCGAAACGGAAGCGTTCGAAAGTGACGTCGAGCGCCGAAAGGTACAGATCTTCCAATTCGCGCTGGTAATTGCGCGAGTTCATCAGCGCAATCTGCACGGCCGCTTGCCGGTCGAGCAGCACGTTGCCTTGTTCGTCGTACGGAAGAAAAGCCCGCCAATGCTGGTCGTCGACGGCGTCGACTTCGCCGTACTTATGCCATTTGCGCCAGCCGCGCTTGCCGTCGACGCAGTGCATCCGCGTGTGAGCTACGGGATCGTCCGGCGCCATCGGCGGATGGTCCGGGTTCGTCGGGTCGAACATCCGCGACTGCGGCCGGATGCCGATGCCGTTCTCTCGGTTCGGTTGCCCGGCTTCCGTGGTGAAGCCGTTCCAGAGGCTCCATACCTGCCGATCGGCCTGATCTCGCCAATGCCGGCGCGTACAGCCGCCGGCGGCCGTCGCGCAGAGGAGCGCCAGCAACAAGAACAGCCGTCGATAATGCCGGGGTGGGCGAGCGTTGCCGCCCGATGCTCGCAACATGCGAACAGTTTTCGGCGGCAAAATGGCGAGAGTTTAACGATTATGCCGAGCTTGCGGGCAGTTGCGGGCATTCACCGGCCGGCCGCTACCTGCAACTACCTATTTCGCCTAAGTTGACACTCCGCATCGGCCTGCTTAGTATCGACCTAAGCTATCTTGCGGTAAGAGTTTCGGTTACCGCAGACAGCTCCCTTCGACAGGCCGATCGCCAACCGGCGCTCGACTTCGCCAAGCTTCCGCATTCGCTGCATTTTTGCGGCGGCCGGAATCACTTCAATCTAAACTATTAGCGTCTACCATCTCCCTCGCGGCGGCGCACGATGAGCATTTTGACGAGAGTCTTGATCGGCTTGGTAATCCTGGCCACGTTCCCGGTGTTGTACCTGGCGGCCCAGGTGCTCAACGTGCAGAACGAATGGCACCGGAAGATCAAAGACCTCGAAGCGGCGATTCAGAAGCAAGACGCGCAGTTTAAGCTGCTGACCTACGGCGACTTCGACGCTCAGACTCATGCGCTGGTTCCCGGCAAGCCGATCGTCGGCACGCCCGGCGAACTGCAATGGAAGACCGCCCGCGACAACATCATGCGCGGCGCCGGTCGCGTTTGGTACGCCCGTCCGCAAGCCGCGTCGATTAGCGCCGAAACCGGCGCTGAAGATCGACGTCTATGCCGACGACGTCACCACCGACATCAACAATCGCACGCCGCTGAACGATCACGGCCTCGTCGACAAGGCGTTCCTCTACGTCTTTCAAATGTCGCACACCGGCGACGTCCTCCCGTCGTCCGACAAGTACGTCGGGGAATTCGTCGTCAACGGCCTGCCCCCCGGCACCAATGAGAACATCATTCCGCTGAAGCCGGCTTTGCCGCTCACCACGGCCCAGTGGGACGCCCTGAAAGCCTCGGCCGCCACGGCGCAATGGGTGATTTACGACAAGATGCCGACCGACTCGCGCGACGTCTTCGTCGGCCTCAGCGAAGACGAAATCCGCGGCATTTTCAGCGGTCTGGCCAAGGCGGTCGGCGGCGGGGATGCGGAATTTGAAAAGCGTATGGCCGCCGTGGCGGACGAATTCATCTACGACGATCAAGCCCCGTCGAAGGCCATCACGGATCGTCCGGAACTCGCCGAGTTCGTCGTGACCGACGGCAAGCAAACCCGCTTCCTGCGACCGCTGCGCGATTATCAAACCATTTTCCAAACGGCCGCCAAACGGCTTACGGAAATGACCGATCGCATCCAAGTGCTTTCGCGCGAGAAAGATTTCGCCGTACAGGCCCTGGCCAATCTGAAGGATAAGACGATTCCGGCGCTCGACGTCCGCAAGGTCCGCATCGAGAAAGAGCTCGCCCTGATCGACGCGGAACTCAAGGTGGTGCAGTCGCTGTCGATGCAACTCACCACGGCCATCGAAAAGGCCAAGCAAGAGATCGTGCAAGGCGTTCTCGAAAATCGGCGATTGCTGCAAGAGTCGGCCGCGGGCGGCAAGGTCACCGCCGCTCCTCCGGCCGCTCAGCCGGTCGTTCCCCAGCCGCTGGCCGACGTCCGCTAGCAGGTGTTAGGTCGCAAGCAGCGCCGCCGGCGTCAATCCGCCGGCCTGTGATGAGTCGACAGCCGGCCCTCGTGCGCGAATAATGGAGTGTCTCGGACTTTTCTTACGGCTGCCGAAGCGGACGCGTCGACCGATGGGACTTGATGATCGTGAATATGCCCGCGATTCGGAGTCGGGCTTTCAGCTCGGCGCGCCGCAATCGATGGTCGGCGGGCTCATCCTGCTGAATATCGCCCTCTGGCTGCTCGACGTCTTTTCCGACGGCCGGCTCTCCCAACGCTTCGACCTCTCGGCAACCCTCACCGCCGAGCCGTGGAACTTCTGGCAGCTCGTCACCTACGGGTTCCTCCACGACTATCGCAGCGTCCTACACATCCTCGGCAATATGCTGATGCTGTTCGTCTTCGGCCGCGAGCTGGAGACGACCTACGGGAAGTGGGAATTTTTCCGGATCTATCTCACCGCAATCGTCCTCGGCGGGATCGCGTTCGTGCTGTGGCGCAACTTCGTCCTCGACGAACCGTGGGCGCAACTCGTCGGGGCATCGGCGGCCGTGTCGACGGTCGTCGTCCTCTTCGCACTGCACTATCCGAATCGTCAAGTGCTCGTGTTCGGCGTGTTGCCTACGCCGGTATGGGCGCTAGCCGCGATCATCGTGGTGATCAACATCATGGGAATGGCCGGACGACGCGACGGCGCGACCACGGCCTACGAGGCTCACGTGGCCGGCATCCTGTTCGCTTTCGGCTACCATCGCTTCGGCTGGAACTTGGGGCGGCTGATTCCCGGCGGCGACCGCTGGAGTGCGCTGCCGCGCCGCTTCGGACGCCGGGCCGACATCAAACTTCACGAGCCGGAAGAAGAGCCGCAGCCGCTGAATCTTTCGGCCGAGACCGATCGCATCCTCGCGAAGATCCACACCTCGGGCTACGACAGCCTTACGGAAGAAGAACGCCGCACGCTCGAACGAGCCAGGCACGAGCCCGAGCCCACAAGCGCGGCAGTTAGGCTTTCGCGCGTGACGTTGCAGGTGCTTGAAGCCTAGCGAAGCGGCGCCCCGGTTACCGGCGCAGTTCGCTCAACACATCTCGATACTTTTGGAAGTATCGCCGGCCGCGGCTTGGGCCGCGTACAAACATCGCCCGGCGGCCGTCGTCAGTTCTTCGGCCGGAAAATCTCGCGGCGGCATGTTCACCGTCGCCGTGCCGAAGCTAAGCGTCGTCGCGCCGGCGTCGTCCACCGGACAGATCTCGCGATACTGACGAATGACCTCTTGCACGAGTTGCAACGCGCGCGGGCGATCGACTCCCGGCAACACCACGGCCCAACGTTCTTCCGCTTCGCGCACGAAGCGATGCATCGGCCAATCGACCGCGTCGAGCGATTCTTTCAACAGGTCCATCGTGTACGCCGACCAAACCGGCCCGAACTTTTCGGCCGACGTCCGAAAGCGGTCGATTTCCACAAGTACCAAGCTCAGCGGAGTACGGGCCTGTCGACAAACGGTGATCGCTTCATCGAGCCGACCGAGCAAGCCGGCCGCATCGGGCACATGCGGCGCCGCGGCCGAACGACGCTCTTTGCGAGCGGCGGGTTGCGGCGATTCCTCGATTTCCGGCTGCGCAGGCTTGTCGCGTCGCACCGCGGCCCGATCAGCCAGCGCCTTACGAATCGAATTTTGGTTTTGCGAGCGGCGGGCTCCGTCGTCACCGTCGCTCGTCGAATCCGGCGCAGTCGGCTTCGTGCCGCCGGCCGTACGCCGGGCGTCGTGCCGTAGGTCGTCGAGTCCGTCGAGCAGTTCATGCTCCAGCTCGGCGACGGCCCGCTCGTCGGTCTGGCGGCCTTTGCGCAGCAACTCTTGAATCACGTCTTCCGAAGCGCCGATCAATCGCTGGTGGGCTCGATCCACGACTTCACGATACGAATGCTCGCCGACGAGTTCGACGTCCAGCAATTCGGCCAAGCCGCGGACGTGCTCCTGCACGCGTTCGGCCAGCTCGGCGAGCTTTTCGGCCCGCAACGTTGCGAACGGGCCGGCCTCGTCGAGTAACTGCGGCCAGAGATCCGTGCGCTCGTCGACGACGATCGCCGACAACAAGTCCGCCAAGCGCAATACGGCCGCGGCGCCGGCGGCGGGCTTCCGCTCGTCGTCCGATTCACGAATGCCGAGCCCTTCGCGAACCGTTTCGCAGAGCACCAGCGGTAGCTTCCAATCGACCAACAACCGGGCCGTGAGGTCGACGTGATTGAAGCCGTAGTAGCGTCGCTCGGCCACGGCCAGCGGCGGATCGCCGTCTTGCGCGCGGCGATACATGGCCACGTAGCGGTCGCCCCCTTCTTGAATGAAGACGAGCACGCCCAGATCGCCGAGCAAGCCGGCGATGAACGCTTCTTCGGCATGTCGATGGCCGACCGTCGCGGCGAATTCGCGGCAAGCGACGGCCCGCGTCAGCGTGCGCGTCCAATAATGCCGCAAGACGTCGCCGTTCTTACTCGTAAACATTCGTTCGGGCAGGCTGAATCCGAGCACGAGCAACTTCAAAGCCTTCACGCCGACCAAATTCACGGCCTGTCCGAGGTCGGAAATTTGCCGACTCACGCCGAACAGCGAACTGTTGACGACGCGCAAGAGCTTGGCCGAGAGGGCCGGGTCGCGACTGATAGTCCGCTTCAATCGCGCGGCGTCGGCCTGCGATTCGTCGGCCAACGACAACACTTCCATCGCCACGGCCGGCAACGAATACAACTCGCGGGCTCGCGAAGCAAAGTCGTCGAGCGAATTGGGGCGGCGCGTGTGGGGCATGTGCGTGCGAAACGATGAGGGGATTTCGACGCCTGGGGGCGACGCCGAGCAGATAACTCTACGTCAAAATCACGCGCCAAAAGTCCGCCGAAATGCGGGTCCGGACAATCAACAGAACCCGCACGACCGGCACAAAACGGCTGTAGGGAACGCCCTTCGCGGCGTTCCATTAGCTGGTACACGTTTCACGGAACGCCGCGGAGGGCGTTCCCTACAGATGTCCATCGCTTCGTCCGGCAACTAAACTAAACGGCTTTCCCGCCCCGCCGAACTCTCCCTCCGCCGTTCGATGCACTTCGTGTCTCCTTGGATTTTGAGTCTGCTGCTCCATGCCGGGGCGTTGACGGCGGCCGCCTATTGGGCCGTGGTCGACCTCATTCCGTCGTTGCGCGTTGCGGCAGGTCGAACGTCCGTCGAACTCACGGCTTCGATCGAGTCGGCCGCGCCGTGGGAGCGGCCGAAGGAAACGGTGCGCATACCCCGACGCCTGCCGACTCCGATCCTTCCCGACGTCGAACAACCGTCTCCCGAGCGGCAAAACGTGGTTGCGGAGCGACGCAAACTCGAAGTGGCGCAGCTCGTCGAAGAGATCGTCGAGTTGAACAAACCCGATGTCCCGGCGCGGCAGGAGTCGCAAGTCGAAGAGGCGATCGAACCGCCGCCGACCGTGCGACCGAAGCGAATGGCGAAGGCCGTGCCGCCGCCGGAACCGGCCGTCGCGCCGAGCGTCGCCAGCGCCGCCGACACGGCCATGCAAGGAGCGGTCGACGAATTGCCGTCGCCGCTCCCTTCGAACCCGAGCGTTCCGCACGAGCTCGGTCCCGGCGAACCGTACGTCGATCGACGCGTCGTGCTCTTCATCATCGTGGGGCCCGACGGTCGGCCGCGCTCCGTCGAAATCGCCGAGCCGAGCGGATCGGCGACCCTCGATCATGCGGCGCTGCGTACCGTGCGCGATCATTGGCGCTTCCGCCCGGCGTATCGTGCGGGCATCGCCGTGGAGTACGGCGTACGAAAGTCGTTCCGCTTCGACGTGCGCGACTAACTCTTCATCGCACGCCGAGCCCATCGCGCGGAAGTTGCGGCGCTCGCGCCTCGGCGCAGTGCCGGCACCGGTTATTCGGGCATGCATGAGAACGTTGTAAGGTGCGCGCCGGATCGCCCGATAGCTTCGATACGACCGATCGTATCGCTAGCATTCGCGCAGGGCGGAACGGAATGCCGACGACAACTTCGACGAAGCACCGACGTCTCGTAGGCCCGGCCGTTGCGCTGTGTCTCTTCATCGCCGCACAGGCCGACTACGCCGCGGCTCAACAGCCGCAACCGCCCGCCGCATCGCAAGCCCCGGAGCTTCCGGAAACGGTCATCGAAGTCGAACCGCCGCGCCCCGCGACGCAACAGGTTCCCACCACGTCCGCCGAGAACTCGACCTTCTTCAACGCCAACAGCTTCAACGCCTTCACCAGTCCCGACCGCCGGCAAACGACGCTCGGCACGTCGCGCAGCGCTTCGCAAGGCACCTTCGGTCGGGCCGATCTCGAGTATCGCCCGTTCTCGCGTCCCGCTGAAGTCATGGAGCTTGTGCCCGGGCTCATCGCCACGCAGCACTCCGGCAGCGGCAAGGCCAATCAATACTTCTTGCGCGGTTTCAATCTCGACCACGGTACTGATTTTGCCGTGCGCGTCGACGGCGTGCCGATCAACTTGCGTACGCACGGCCACGGCCAAGGCTATCTCGATCTCAACTTTCTGATTCCCGAACTCGTCGACCATGTCGACTTCCGCAAAGGCCCGTACTACGTGCAGGACGGCGACTTCGCTTCCGCCGGCGCGGCCGATATTTCGCTCTCGCAAGGCTTCCCGCAGAGCTACGTGAAGTTCGGCGGCGGCATGTACGACTTCTGGCGCACGCTCGTCGTAGATAGCTCCGAGTTCGGCCAAGGGACGCTGCTCACGGCCTTCGAGTTTCAAGCGTACGACGGGCCTTGGGTGCTGCCGGAGAACGTGCAGAAGTACAACGGCGTGATGAAGTACACCGTGGGCGACGACGACTTCGGCGCGTCCGTGTCGATGTTGGGCTACACGAATCGCTGGGCGGCGACCGATCAGATTCCGCGCCGCGCCGTGAATGCCGGGCTCGTCTCCAGGCTCGGCTTCGTCGACCCGACCGACGGCGGACGAACGTCTCGCGTCGGCATGAACACGCAGTTTTGGAATCGCACGGCCGACGGCGAGACGACGCTCAACGTTTACGGCACCTACTACGACTTAGACCTTTGGTCGAACTTCACGTACTTCTTAGACAACCCGGTCGACGGCGATCAGTTTCAACAATCGGATCGCCGGTTCACCAGCGGCCTCAACTTGCAGCACACGTACGAAGCGAACCTGGCCCGCAACACGTTCGGCGGACAGATTCGCAACGACGCCATTCCGGAAGTGGCGCTCTACACGTCGACGGCCAAAGTCCCCACCGGCGTCACGAGCGACAGCAAAGTCTATGAAACGAGCTACAGCCTCTTCGCGATGCAGGAGCTGACGATCTGGGAAAAGGTGCGCCCGAGCTACGGCCTCCGCGGCGACGTGTTCCACTTCGACGTCACGAGCCGATCCACGCCGATCAACTCCGGCACGGATACGGCCGGCATTCTCAGCCCGAAGGCGTCCGTGGCGTTCGGCCCCTGGGCGCAGACGGAAATGTTTATGAATTGGGGCATGGGCTTTCACTCGAACGACGCGCGAGGCGTGACGATTCAAGTCGACCCGATCGACGGCGTGACGCCGGTCGGGCAGGCCCGGCCGCTCGTCCGCTCGCACGGCTACGAACTCGGCGTCCGTACGCAAGCCATCGAAGGGGTGACGTCGACGGTGAGCGTGTGGAACTTAGATCTCGATAGCGAGCTGCTGTTCGTCGGCGACGCAGGCACGACGGAAGCGAGCCGCCCGAGCCGACGAACGGGCGTCGAATGGACGAACTTCTACACGGTGAACTCTTGGCTGCAATGGGACTGCGATGCGGCGTTCACGCATGCCCGCTTCCGCGACGACGATCCGGCCGGTGATCACATTCCCGGCGCGATCGGCACGGTGCTGAACACGGGCCCGACGATCCTCCTGCCCAACGGCTTCTTCTGGACGTTCCGCACGCGCTACTTCGGCCCGCGCCGCTCGTAGAAGACAACAGCGTGCGCTCGAACTACACGAGCCTCTGCAACATGACCGTGGGTTATCAGACGCGGCGCTTCCGGGCGTCGGTCGATTTCTTGAACCTGTTCAATTCCAAAGACCACGACATCGACTACTTCTACACCTCGCGCGTTGCCGGGCGAACCGGCCGGCGGCGTCGATGATCTGCACTTCCATCCGGTGGAACCGTTTGGCGTGCGGTTCAACTTGGCATGGATGTACTAAGGCGCGTGGTGAGTGGCGCGTGACGAGTTGCGAGCGGCGAACGCTCGTTGCCGCTTCTTGAGAACTTGTTTGGTCCCCTCGCCCCCGGCACGGCCGCGATTTCTGCTCGGCTCAATTCGGGGGAGAGGGATAGGGTGAGGGGCGATTGAAGGAATGTCGAAGCTCGAATGACGAACAGAGTTGTTTGTCATTCGGCATTCGTGCTTCGGCATTCTCTGGCTCCCCTCACCCCAACCCTCTCCCCGTTGGTTCCCGGGTGCCATGCTTACCGTCGCGCACGGGGCGAGGGAGCCAAACCAGTTTTGTTATGCGTGCTTGTGACGATTCGTTTCGGCTCCCGTTCGTCTCTCGTCGCTTTTTCTTGTCCCCATCTCTCCGTGCAAGCAGGGTAAATACCCACTGAATTCGCCGCAAATTACGGAGTCTGTAGGGGTGCGGTGCGGGTTCCTGGATGCGGCGTGCGGACTCGCCCGATGCACTGAAGTAGAGTCCTGCCGCTTGTGACGAGTACGCAGGCGCTGCCGGCAAAGACCGCCGCACAACACATCAGGGACGAGCCTTCGTGATCTTTCGGACTTTCATGCGCGGGCCGGCGATCGGCACGATCACGTGTGCGCTGCTGCTCGCTTTGTCCGGCGCGGTGCAGTGCAGTCGGTCGTTCCGCACGTCGTGACGACCGACCTGGAATTCTTGCAAGCGATCGAAGCGATCAATCTCGATCCGACGTCGGACCATCAGATCACGCTGATGTACGACATCACGCTCTCGGCCCAACCGCAACCGATCCTGCTCAACGGCGGTTCGTTGACCGTGGTCGGTCAGAACCATGCGATCAACGGCAACGGACAGTTTCGCCCGTTCTTCATCCAAGGGGGCGAAGTCGCGCTGGAAAACTTAGCGCTCGCCAACGGCTTGGCTCAAGGCGGAGCGGGCGGGGCCGGCGGCGGCGGCGGGCTCGGGGCCGGTGCGGCCGTGTTCGTCGATGCGACCGCATCGCTCACGATTAAGAACGTCGCCTTCTTGGGCAACATCGCCAACGGCGGCTCCGGCGGCGCGATGGGCAGCGGCGGCGGCGGCGGCGGCGGGCTCGGCGGCAACGGCGGCAACGGCGGTAGCTCCGGCGGCGGCGGCGGCGGTCTTTACGGCAACGGCGGCGCGGCGGGCGCTTTCGCCGGCGGCGGAGGCGGCGGGCTACTCGGCAACGGCGGTAGTGCGAGCAACGACGCAGGCGGCGGCGGCGGCGGCTTCACGCAAGACGGCGGGGCGGCGAGCGGCAGTACCGGCGGCGCAGGCCGGCGGCAGCGAAGGTGGCGCCGGCGGCGATTTCAACGTCGCCGGAAGCTCCGCCAACGACATCGGCGGCGGCGGCGGCGGCGGCGGCGACGGTCAAAGCGGCGGCACAGGCCAAATGTTCGGCGGCGGCGGCGGAACGTCCGGCAACTCCATCGATCCCGGCGGCACCGGCGGCGACTTTGGCGGCGGCGGCGGCGCGCTGGTCGGCTCCGGCGGCACGGGCGGCTTCGGCGGCGGCGGCGGCTTCGGCGCTCCGCAAGGCGGCACCGGCGGATTTGGCGCGGGAGGCGGCGGAGCCTACGCGCCGATCGGCGGCACCGCGGGCCTCGGAGGCTTCGGCGGCGGTGCGGGCGGTGTCGGCGGAACGATCTTCTCCGCCGTGCCCGGCGGCGGCGGCGGCGGCGCGGCGTTCGGCGGTGCGATCTTCGTCGCCACCGGCGGACAGATCAGCGTCGAAGGGACCATCACGTTCAACGCCAACGACGTCAACGCGGGCTCGAGCGCGGGCGACGGCGGCACAGGCTCCGCCGACGGCGCCGATCTGTACCTCATGTCCGGCACGATGGCCAACTTCAACGTCGCCGCCGGCCAAACGCTCACCTTCGCACCGGCGCTCGGCAACAACGACGGCGGCTTCGTTCCCTACGGCGCACTCATCCAAAAGACGGGCGAAGGGACGCTCGAACTCACCGGCACCAGCGCCTACGCCTACGGCACGCTCGTCGACGAAGGCAAGCTCGTCGTCAACGGCTCGCTCTCCGGTCAGACGTTCATTGATGAGTTCGGCACCATCGGCGGCTCCGGCACCTTAGACTACTTGGCGGTCGGCGGCACGATCGCGCCCGGCAACTCGATCGGCACGTTGAACGTGACCGGCGACTACATTCAGATGCCGTACAGCTACTACAGCGTCGAAGTGAACGACGCCGGCCAGAGCGACTTGATCAACGTCACCGGCTTCGCCGACCTGGGCATCTGCGGTTGCGGCACCGGCGGCACGGTCGAAGTGTTCGCCGCGGCCGGCAACTATTCGACGCCGATCACTTACACGATTCTCACCGCCGCAAACGGCGTCACCGGCTACTACACCGACGTCTATGTCGCCGGCGGCCCGCGGTTTCTCGGCGCGGAATTGCTGTACGACCTCAACAACGTCTACCTCGTCCTCGGCGGCAATGCGCTCGTCGTGCCGGGACAGACCTTCAACCAGCACGAAACGGCCGGCGGCGTCGCGGCGGCCGACGGCACAAGCGACCCGACGCTCAACAACGTCTTCGACGCGATGAGCCAGATGAACCGTGCGGGCCAACAGTCGGCCCTCAACCAATTGAGCGGCGAACTCTTCGGCTCGCTCGCGTCTTTCGGCTTCCAGGGCACGGCCGCGTATCTCGGCTCCGTCGCAGATCGGCTCCGTCCGGCGGGCGGCATGACTTCGGCCGGCGGCGCAGGCCTCGCCGCCGCCCAAATGCTGCAAGCCTTGGACGATCCGTTTGCCGAAGAGGGGGAGATCCAACTCGCTTCGTTCGAGCAACGCATTCCGCCGGCCCGCACGTCGGGCGCACAACTCGGCCCCGATCGTCAACACGGCTGCTCCGAACGGCTCGCGCCGCAGCACGACGGAGCATTACGGCTGGGTCGGCGGTTACGGGCAAGGGGGCGACGCCACCGGCGACGGCAACGCGCAAGGCTTCAACTACGGCTTCGGCGGCACGTCGTTCGGCATCGACCGGCGGATTGATTCCGATCTCGTCGTGGGCATGGCCGGCGGATACGCCGGAAGTCACGTGCGCACCGACACCGGCCTGCAATCGGCCAAGGTCGACTCGCTGCAATCGGGCCTGTACTTCAGCAAGTCGTTCGGCCGCGGGTACTTCTTCGGCGTCGGCAGCTACGGGCACGACATGTACGACACCACGCGCCTGCTGCCGGCGAACATCACGGCACGCGGCGAATACTCGGGCAATCAGTTTTCGACGTATTTCGAACGAGGCACCACGCGATCGTTCGGCCGCTGGAACCTGCAACCCTTTGCGAACCTGCAATACATTCTGCTGCAGCAAGACGGCTTCACCGAAACCGGAGCAGGGGGCGCAGGGTTGACCGTGGGCAGTACGGTGAACAACTCGCTGCGGCCCGGCATGGGGCTTCGGCTCGCGCGGCCGATGATCGTGGGGGGCGTGATGGTGGTGCCCGATCTGCACGCGCGCTATGCGTATGAAATGCTCGACGTCGATCGGCTGGTCACCGCGAACTTCAGCGGCGCGGTCGGCGGGAGCTTCCTCGCCGGCGGCAATCAACTTGGCCGGCACTTCGGACAATACGGCGTCGGCCTGAACGCCGCGTTTACGCGACGCTTCGGCGGTTACCTCGGCTACGACGCCGTGACGGCCGACCGCACGGTATCACACACCGGCAGCGGCGGATTGCAGCTCGCTTGGTAAGAGCCGGCGGCCAAACTCAAACGATTCTTGTTTGGTCCCCTCGCCCCCGGCACGACGGTGATTTCTGTTCGGCTCGGATCGGGGGAGAGGGATAGGGTGAGGGGAGCTGAGGGAACGACGAAGCTCGAATGACGAAAGCAGGACGAAGCACGAACGGACTTGTTCCTCACTTCGACATTCGTGCTTCGGCATTTGCTCGCTCCCCTCACCCCAACCCTCTCCCCGTTGGTCAGCCCAACGTGAGCGCGGCGTCGTGCACGGGGCGAGGGAGCCAAACCTGTTTCTTTGCGCCGATACGCCGGCCGCGCTCGCCAAAGGCGCGAGCGCTGACGAGCACCCCGCCAAGAAGAACACGAGCGAGTTGTCCATCGGCGTGTAGCTCAACTCGTGGAACAAGAGTTGCGCGACGTACACCGGCACGGCTCCCATCAGCAGCGCGGCTTGGAGCTTCGCCCAGCGCGGCACGCCGGTGCTGCGCACCGTGTGCCAAGCCTCGAGCATCCAATACGTGAGCATCGCGAGAAACAGCACCAAGCCGATGAGGCCGGTGTCGACCAAGATGCTCAAGAACGTGTTGTGGTGGACGTATTCGCGGAGGCATTCGAGATTGATGTCGGTCGAGCGATCGTCGAGATACGGCAGTTTGTCGACCGGAAACCGGCCGAACCCGAAGCCGACGATCGGCCGATCTTGAAACATCAGCCAAGAGACGTAGGCGAAGCCGACCCGCATGCTGGCGCTTTCCGCGGTGTCTGCCGCGGATTGTTCGCGCTGGAAGCCGACGATCTTATCCATTTGCGTCGCGCCGACGACGAGCCCGACGGCGGCGATTCCGCCGAGGACCATGTTGCGCGAGCGTCCTTCGAGCGTGAGCACGAGCACCATGCAGAGGCCGGCCGCTGCGCCGATCCACGCGCTGCGCGGTGTAGCTCAAGTACACGCCGGCCGCGAAGAGCGGCAGCAGGAGCGCCATCGTCAGCCGGCTGGTTTTGCCGCGCGAGCAGGCCCAGATATAACCGGCCAGCAAACAGACCGACATGTAATGGCCGAACGTCACGCCGTGGACCATCGGGCCGCGGGCGCGACCGAAGTGGAGGCCGATTTTGGGATCGGCGATGTACTTCGGCCAGACGAGCGTCCACAGCTGCGCGATTTCACAAACCGCGGTAAACGCCAAGTATGCCCCGAACACGACGAAGCTGGTTTGCACGAGTCGGGCCGTGCGCTCGTTCCACACGGCTTGCTTGGCGACCCAATACAAGACGAGCGGCGTGAAGTAACCGCCGATGTAGCGCCAGAGCGGGCCGTCAAAATTTTTCGGATAGTGATAAGCCTGCCAGTCGCTGGTGAGCATCCGCACGAGCAGCCAGCCGACGAAGGCGACCGTGCAGACGTCGGCCCGGCTCAGCGGCTTCGGGTCCGTTCGCCGCAGCGCGGCGCTGCCAGACGTACATGCCGATCACCAAGCCGAGCGCGATGCGATCAATGGTCAGCGGCAGCGGGCCGACGTCGAAGTGAATCAGCTCGTAGCCGAAGCAGCAGACGCTGAGCATCACCGCCAGACATCCGCCGATGAGCGACCCGCGCACCAAGAGCAAAGCTCCCAGGACGAGCGCGGCAGGGGCGAGTATCGGCAGCAGGTCTTCCACGGTTTTCGACTCGGCGTTTGTTTCTGCGGAGCAGGCGATAAAAGGAGGAAGGAGTTGCGGGAGACGACGGAAAAATGAACGGGCTTGGGCTTCGAAAACCTACGCCACGCTTCGCTTTGCGGCGGCCCGCCGGACCGGCCGAGCGCCGTGAATCGCGACCTATGTTTGGGCGCAGCCTGATGTGCGGCGACGCCGCGCAGTAGGCCGCAAAATCAAAACATTCCGCACGACCCTCCGCCGAACTTGCCTTTCCTTACAGGAATGCAAGGTTGGAGCATGACGACTTTCCACGTTCAACGCATCGAACGCCTCGACGACCTACGCCCCCTGGCTTCGGCTTGGGCGGCGCTGGCCGGCGGCGTGCCGTTTCGTGAACCGTCTTGGCTCGTAACGTGGTGGGAATATTACGGCGAGCCGCACCCGGGCGAACGCGAACGCGCGAGCTCTGCGTGCTCGTCGTGCGTGAGGGCGAGTGCATCGTCGGGCTTGCGCCGTGGTACGTCGATCCGTCGCCGCTGTGGGGGCGCGTGGTCAAGCAACTCGGCAGCGGCGAAGTTTGCTCCGACTATCAAACGCTGCTCGCCGCGCCGGGCTGCGAGCGCGAAGTGGCCGCGGCCGTCGCACAGTACCTGCGCGTCGAACTGCGCAACCAGTGGGATCGGCTCGACCTCGACGGCGTCGTGGTCGGGGACGCGGCGCTGACGGCGCTGGTCGACGAGCTGCATCTGCACGGCGCTCCGATCGAGCGCCGCCGCGGACCGTCTTGCTGGCGCGTAGCCTTGCCGGCGACCTTTGACGACTATCTCGCGCTCTGCTCGAAATCGCACCGCAAGCAACTGCGCCGACTCGAGCGCAACGTGCTCGACACCGACCGCGCCGTGTGGCACACCGTCCGCTCGATCGACGACTTCGCCATTGCCTGGCCGATCTTCGTCGACTTGCATCAGCGCCGCCGTCGCAGCTTGGGCGAGGCCGGCTGTTTTCAATCGCCCTGCTTCCAAGCCTTTCACGAAGAGATGGCCCGCGGGCTGCTCGCGCGCGGCTTGCTCCGGCTGCATTGGCTGGAACTCGACGGCACGCCGATCGCCGCCGAATATCACCTGCAGTCGGGCGGCGTGGTTTACGGCTATCAGTCGGGCGTCGATCCCCAGCGACTCGACGAAGAGCCGGGCCGACTGGCGGGCATCGCCGTCATTCGCCAAGCCATCAGCGAAGGCCTCGCAACGTACGATCTGCTCCGCGGCGACGAACCGTACAAAGCCCACTGGCGGGCTTTGCCGACGCCGACCGAACAAATCACCGTGGTCAACGGCCGCCGCCGCAGTCGGGCTCGCCACGCGGTGCACCAATTGCTTCGCCGCGTGAAACACAAACTCTTCGGCCCGCCGCCGCCGGCGCATGTGACCGAAGCCGCAACCTCCGCGATTCACGACGCGGAAGTTTCGACGCCCGCGACGTTCGAAACGACACGGTAACGCCCCGGCGACTCGTCGCCGGCGACCGAGTAGAATCGTCTTGAGCCGATTACGACTCTCCGACGGATTCTTCTCATCGCCATGCCCGACGCGCTGCTTTCTCCCGACGTGCTGGCGAAGCTGGAGCAGCTCGATTTCGTCAGCCGCAAGATGTTGCAAGGGCACGTGCGAGGCGAACGCCGCAGCACGCGCAAAGGTCGCAGCGTCGAATTCGCGGACTACCGTAGCTACGTCCAAGGGGACGATCTGCGATTCGTCGATTGGAACATCGCGGCCCGGCTTGATCGGCTGTTCGTGAAGCTCTTCCTCGAAGAAGAAGACCTGCACTTCTATACGCTGGTCGACAATAGCCCGTCGATGGACTTCGGCGATCCCACCAAGCTCCACGTAGCCCGGCAGATCGCGGCGGCGCTCGGTTTCATCGGGCTCATCCGTTCGCATCGCGTCTGCCTGGAAACGCTCGGCCGGAGCTTGAAGGCGCCGAGCCCTATTTGGCGCGGCAGGCACAACGCTTGGAGGATGTTCCAACATCTCACGAGCACGCCGCCGACCGAAAAGGGCTCGCTGCTCGAAGGCGTGAAGAATTTCACTTTGCGGCATTCGGGCCGGGGCATCTTGGTGCTCATCACGGATCTGATGGACAAGCAAGGTTACGAAGAGGCGCTTCGTTATCTGAGTGCGCGACGTCTCGATACGTACGTCGTCCACATCCTCAGCCGCGAAGAACTGCAGCCCGACGTCGCCGGCGAGCTCCGCTTGATCGATTGCGAAGACGAACAGGCCGTGGAAGTCACGGTGGGCGAACCGCTGGTGAAGGCCTACGACCGCACGCTCAAGGCGTTTTTGCGCGAGGCGGAAGAGTTCTGCAAGCGGCGCGGCTTGCACTACACGTTCGTCGACAATCAGTCGCCTGTCGAAAAGACGGTGGCCGATACGCTCCGCCGCCATGGATTGGTGCGGCGATGAATCCGACCGGGCCTGTTCCCTGGATGCAGTTGGCGATTCCCGCGATTGCGGCCGCGGCGATCTTGTCGTTTTACTTTCTCAAAGTTCGCCGCAAGCCGGTGCTGGTGCCGAGCACGTACCTCTGGCGGCGCACGATTCAAGACAATCGCGTCAACGCGCTCTGGCAACGCCTGCGGCGCAGCATCTTGCTGCTGTTGCAACTTTTGGCCGTGTTGGCCGCGGCCGTCGCGCTGTTGCGCCCACGTGGAGCGGTTCCATTTTGCGCGGCGGGCGGTACGTATTTCTGGTCGACAACAGCGCGAGCATGTCGGCCGACGACGTTGCGCCGACGCGGCTCAACGAGGCCAAACGGCGCGTGCTCGAACTCATCGACCGCATGAACTCGGGCGACGCCGCGATGATCGTCAGCTTCGCCGATCAGGCCCGCATCAATCAGGCGTTCACGGAGAACCGGGAACAATTGCGCCGCGCCGTCCGTGAGATTCAACCGACCAACCGCACGACGTCGCTCGACGAAGCCCTGCGTATCTGCTTGCGCCAAGGCGGCGCAACAACCGGCGACGACGACGCGTCGGCCGATGCCAACGCCGGCGCGGCCGATAAGCCGGAGCCGCCGCAGTTGTTCATCATCAGCGACGGCCGCTTCGCCCCGCCGGCCGACTTGGCCGCGGCGCAACCGTTTGCGACGTTCCTGCCCGTGGGCGGGGCGACGTCGCAAAACTTGGCCGTGCTCGGCTTCGTCGTAGATCGCAGCGGCATCGGCAGTCGCAAAGCGCAAGCCTTGGCGAAGGTCCGCAACTTCTCGAGCGAGGCGAAGAACGTCGACCTCGAACTGCGCATCGGCGATCGCTTGGCTGACGCTCGGCGGGTAGCGCTCGAGCCGAATCAGCAAAAGGATATCGTCTTCACCGTGTCCGACGCCGCCGACGGCCTCTGGCAAGTGAAGCTCTCGAGCAAAGACGAACTCCCGATCGACGACATGGCTTGGGCCGTCCTCGCGCCGCCGCGCACCGCGCGGGCTCGTTGTAACCACCGGCAATCGCTATCTGTCGGCCGCTTTGGCGACCGACGAAGCCCGCCATTGGACGACCGTCCGCTACGAGCCGCCGAGCTTCCTCACCTCGAAAGACTACGCCGACCTCGTTGCGGCCGGAGCCTGGGATTGGATTCTCTACGACCGCTGCCGGCCGACGACCGGTCCGAGCTGTTCCACGATTTATCTCGGCGGCTTACCGCCGGGCGACGGTTGGAAGAGCGGAGCGAAGATCGACTTGCCGTCGATCATCGACGTGGCCCGCACGCACCCGCTGTTCGAAAACGTCTCGCTCGGGCAAGTCTTGGTGGCCGAGGCCTTGCCGCCGACCGGACCTTCCGGCGTGCAGACGCTCGTGGAAAGCGATCGCGGTCCGCTGGCCGTGGTCGCGCCGCGCGGCGCGTTCGAAGATTTGGTGCTCGGCTTCTCGCTCACCGGGGCCGACGGCGCGCCGCTGACCAATTGGCCGCTCGTCGACGGCGCCGGCTTCGAACAGTTCATTCTCAACTTCGTGCAATACTTCGGCCGCTCGGGCGCAGGTCAGGCCGCGCCGTCGATTCGTCCCGGCCGGCCGTTTCGGTTTCGCCTCGACGGCGGCCTCGCCGAAGCCAAGGTCGTCGGACCCGACGGCGCCGCGACCACACTACCCCGTTCCGATTCGGGCGACTTCGCTTTTTACGACACGGGGCTCGTCGGGCCGTATCGCATCGAAACGGAAGGGAAGCCGGCCCGGCTGTTTTGCGTCAATCTGTTCGATGCCGGCGAATCGCAAACCGGCGTCGGCGAGCAACCTGCACTGCAAGCAGGAGAAGTGAAAATCGTCGGAAATTCCCGCTGGGAGACGACGCGGCTCGAGGGTTGGCGGCCGTTTCTTTGGCTCATGCTGGCCCTCTTGGTGGTCGAGTGGTATATCTACGGGAGACGGGCAGGCGGCTGATCGCCTCACGTTCGCCGCCGGCCGGAAAGCTCCGGGCGGTGCGTCGCCGGATCAAAAGGAATTGATCTACGCAATCCAAGAGCCGTCGCTCGCGAGCGACGAGTCGGAGAGTCGGTTGATGAGCGTGTCGCAGGGGTCGCCGAAGCAACGCAAGTTTCGTACGCCGCGTTTGCTGGGTCGGATCGTCGAACACAAGCTGATGAAGCGCGTCAGCTATAAGGAATACCGCGACAAGGTTCGCGAAAAGTACGACGGCCCGCAGGGCGCGCTGCTCACCACGGCCAGCATGCTCTCGCTGCACATTCCGCTCGGCGAGCGGATGTTTCGCAAACGCGTGTTCGACCTGCGCGGCTGCCGCAGCATTCTCGACGTCGGCAGCGGCGCCGGCCAAATCGCCAAGCATTTGCTGAAGTACTCCGACGCCGACGCCTCGCTGACCTGCTTCGACATCTCCTTCGAAATGCTCCGCCGGGCTCGCAACCGGCTGCAAAGCAGCGTGCCGCGCAACCTCGTGGCCGACCTTTCGCACCTGCCGTTCGCCGACGGTTCGTTCGACTGCATCACTTGCGGCTACGTGCTCGAACATCTGCCCGACCCGCGGCCGGGCCTCGCCGAATTGGCTCGCGTGCTCGCTCCCGGCGGCAAGATGCTCCTCTTGGCGACGGAAGACAGCATGGCCGGCGCATTCACGAGCCGCATGTGGTGCTGCCGCACGTTCAATCGTCGCGAGCTGCATCGAGTCTGCGAAGACGTCGGGCTACACTGGCAGCGCGAACTCTGGTTCACGCGGATGCACAAGCTGCTGCGCGTCGGCGGAATCTGCGTGGAAATGCGCCGCACCGCGGCCGAAGCCCGCTAATTCCTCCGCCGGCGACGATGCCGCAGCGCCCGACCGCCTTGAAGCGGGGGGCATTTCTCGGTTCAATAGCCCAGTGGGTTCAATAGCCCAAGGGGTGCCACTGGTGGCTCGTCCACCAGTGCTGTATTCGACTTCAAACGAAGCACTGGTGGGCAAGCCACCAGTGGCACCCGACGTCGGATCGATCCACACAATCGTCTGTCACATCGCACGCATTCGCAAAGGTCTCCGCACATGGGTTTGTTCGACGGCAAGAAAGGTCTCATCCTCGGCGTCGCCAACGATCGGTCGCTCGCTTGGGCCATCGCTAAGTTCGTCATGGATCAAGGAGGCGTCTGCGGCTTCTCGCACCTTCCGGACAAGGCCGACGATGCCAAGCAAAAGAACCGCCTGCGCGTGAGCAAGTGTACGGACCAATATCCGGACAAGGCCAAGATTCTCGGCCCGATGGACGTGCAGAAAGACGACGACATCCGCGCGATCATGGACTCGGCGAAGAAGGAATTCGGCCAGATCGACTTCCTCGTGCATGCCATCGCCTACGCGAAGCTCGACGATCTGAAGGTCGACACCGTGCAAACCAGCCGCGACGGTTTCAACCTCGCCATGGAAATCAGCGCGTACAGCTTGATTGCCGTGACGAATGCGGCCCGCGACGTGTTGAAAGACGGCTCGTCGATCGTGACGCTCACCTACTTCGGCGGCGAAAAGGCGGTGCCCGGCTACAACGTGATGGGCGTCTGCAAAGCGGCTCTCGACAGTATCGTGAAGTACTTGGCTTACGATCTGGGCCCGCGCGGCATTCGCATGAACGCCGTGAGCGCCGGCCCGGTGCGAACGTTGGCCGGCAGCGCGGCCGGCGTCGACGACATGCAACGCCTCTACGAAAAGATGGCCCCGCTCGGCCGCAACATCACGCACGAAGAAGTCGGCGCGACCGGCGGCTTCTTGCTCTCCGATCTTTCAGGCGGCATCACCGGCGAAATCCTCCACCTCGACGGCGGCTACAACGTCATGGGCTCCCCCGGCCGATTGCTCGACGCCGCGAAGGACATGGGAGCGAAGTAGGGTGATGAATTCGGAGTTATGAGTTATGAATTTCCGATGCTTGCCTGAGTTTGCCCGCCGGTCTTCATAACTCGTCATTCATAACTCATAACTTCCGCAACCATCCATGTTCGACGGTCTTCCCGCCGTGTATCTCTGTCGGCACGGTGAAACACCGTGGTCGGTCACCGGGCAACATACCGGGCTCACCGATTTGCCGCTGACGCCGGCCGGGGAAGCCGCGGCCGTGCGGCTCGGCGACCGCTTGCGAGGGTTCACGTTCGGCCGCGTGTTCGCCTCGCCGTTGCGCCGCGCTCACGACACCTGCAAACTCGCCGGCTTCGGCGAGCGGGCCGTGGTTGAGCCGGATCTGGTCGAGTGGAATTACGGGCGTTACGAAGGTCTGACGACGCCCGAGATTCGCCGCGAGCAACCGCAATGGCACATCTTCGAACACGGCTGCCCGGAAGGTGAGAGCGTCGCCGACGTTGCGGCGCGGGCCGACCGTATGATCGCCCGCATCCGCGCCGCAGACGACGATGTTTTGCTCTTCAGCAGCGGCCATTTTTTGCGAATGTTCGCAGCCCGCTGGCTCGGACTGCCGGCCTATGCGGGCGCGGCGTTCCATCTCGATACGACCTCGGTGAGCATCCTGGCCTACGAACGCCAAAAGCACGAACCGGTCGTACGGCTCTGGAACTCGTGCTGCTGAGTTAAATTTGGGCGGCGCCGAACGACATGATATAGTGCCCTCATGACTCTTAAGCTCACCGCCGAACAACGCGAAGCTCTCAAACAAGTAGGCGGTCCGATTCCGGTCGAGGATGAGCAGACTCACGAAGTCTATTTCCTCGTCAATCGAAACACTCTGGATAGCGCCGATCGGGCGGCGATTCGGCAAGGCATCGCCGATATGGAAGCCGGCCGCGTGCTGACGCTGGACGAACTCGACGTCCGCATTCGGGCGAGAATTCAGTCGCCGAAATCCGCATGAGGTACTCGGTCGTCGTCACCGAGCAGGCGGCGCGAAATGGAAGAGTCCGCGGAATGGTGGGCTCACGAGCGTTCGCCGGAACAGGCCGAGCGCTGGTACGCCGGCATTCGGCAGGCCGTCGCGGGCCTTGCGGAACATCCCGAACAATGGCCGCAGGCCGCCGAAAGCAGCGAGTTTGCTTACGTGCTGCGCGAAATCCTCTACGGACTCGGGCCCCGTCCGACGCATCGAGCGGTGTTCACCATCGTGAAGCAAACCGTCGTCGTGCTCTCCGTGCGACACGCTGCGCAGGACCAATTGAAACCCGACGATTTGCGTCGTTAGCATGAGAATGCTACGACGGCACGGCGAAGACGCGTGTCGGGCTGCCGCCAAGTCGTTTAAATTAGGTCCGCCTCACAAATCATGCCCGAAGCCAAGCCTATCGCCGTCGCCGTGGTCGAACATGGCGGGAAGTTTCTCATCGGCCGCAGGCCCGAAGGGGTTCCGCTGGCCGGGTTGTGGGAATTTCCGGGCGGGAAAGTTCAGGCAGGCGAGACGCCCGCCGACGCCGCGCGGCGGGAATGTTTGGAAGAAACCGGCTTGGCCGTAGTCGTCGGGCGAAAGTACCTGGAAGTGACGCAGCAGTACGATCACGACAAAGTGCATCTGCACTTCTTCGCCTGCACGCTGGAGCAAACCGGGGCCGATGCCGAGCCGCCGACGCCGGAGGGTTATCGCTGGGTCGGGCCGAGCGAACTGGCCGACTACGAATTTCCCCGGGCCAACGAGGGGTTGCTCGCATTGCTGGCGAGTCGCGATGCCGGCGGGAAACCGTAATCGCTGCGCACTTTCGTGGCGGCCGACGCTAACCCTTTCAGAATGACGTGCTCGCCGCCGGTCGCGGATCGACGGCGAATCGCACGTAACACCCGCCTTCGGCCCGCCGGCATTCCCACCGTTGCCTCGTGTCTTTCCTTCAAACCGGTCTAGGTCGTCGGACGACGGTCGGGTATTTTTTGCCGCTCGCGCCGTGCGCGGAATCGCTCCGCAACGGCGTGAACCATCGGCGACGAATCTTCGTACGACTCACCCAGGTGCGGTCGCTCGACGATTCGACCTTCCCGCGGCCTGTGAGTGGCCCCCAAGTCGCGGCGAAGCAAGCCGGAAAGAGGCGACCGAACTCGGTCGGGACGTGCGCGTAAGAACGGAATTCTTTACGACGCGTCGCAACGAAATCGCACTGCGGAGAGTAGAGCATGGAAGCTCGTAAGCTGAGCGTCGCGCTGGTCGCGGCGCTGCCGCTGTTGTTGGGCGCCAGTTACCGCACTCAAAATTTCATCGTCAATGCGCCGACGGCCGATATGGCCAAGGGCATCGGCGACGCCGCCGAGCGTTATCGCGAAGAGCTCGCGGTGGAATGGCTCGGCAAGCCGCTGCCGCCGTGGAGCCGGCCTTGCCCGATCACGGCGCAAGTCGGCCGCAACCTCGGCGCGGGCGGAGCGACGAGCTTCGTCTTCGACCGGGGCGAAGTGTTCGGCTGGACCATGAGCATTCAAGGCTCGTACGAGCGCGTGCTCGACAGCGTCCTGCCGCACGAAGTGACGCACACGATCTTCGCCAGCCACTTCCGCCAACCGGTGCCGCGCTGGGCCGACGAAGGTGCCTGCACCACGGTCGAACACACGAGCGAACGGACGAAGCAGCACCAGATGCTGATTCAGTTTTTGAAGACGGGCCGCGGCATTCCGTTTAGCGCGATGTTCGCGATGAAGGAATATCCGGCCGACGTCCTGCCGCTGTACGCCCAAGGCCATTCACTGGCCGGGTTCTTCATCGGCCAAGGGGGCAAGGCGAAGTTCCTTGAGTTCATCTCCGCCGGTTTGGAAGACGAAAACTGGACGGCCGCCGTGAAGAAGTTCTACGGCTTCAACGATCTGGCCCAACTGCAAAACGTTTGGCTCGATTGGGTGCGCAGCGGCAGCCGACCGCTGGAAGCGCCGACGCCGGGCGCTTCGCCGATTCTGCTCGTTTCCGGCGAGTCGCCGGCGATGAACAACGGCCCGGCGCAGCAAGCTCCGGCCGCGCCGAACTTGCCGACGCCGCCGCTGGACGCGATCGCCGCAAACAGCGCCGCGCCGTCGGCCCCGCTCTTCCAATGGAAGACGGCCGACGCGAAGCGCGCCGTCCGACGCCGAACCTAGTGCATCACGCCGAACCGAACGGGGCGGTGAGCGCCGGAACTTTGGTGCCGGTCGAACTGCCGGCCGTGCCGACGCCTGCGATTTCGCCGGCTCCGAACAACGGCGCACCGCCGGTTGATCCGTTCGCCGCCGCTTCGCAACAAGCGACGGCAGCCCAAGGCGTGGTTCACTCCGCGCTCTCCAGCGGCGTACATGCCGCTGCGAGTTCCACGGCCGTGCAATCGTCGAGCAGCCGCCCGCAACCGCCGCAAAGCCCGGGGCAGATCATTCTCGAATGGTCGAAGCCGGCGGAAGTGCCGGTGGTCGGATACTCGTCCGCACCGACGGTGCGGTGAGCTTAGAGCCGAGAGCTTGGAGCTACGAGTTTACGTCTCTTCGCTCCGAGCGCCTCACATGAGGCCCGCGTTCACCAGATACCTCGTCGCGTGATAGAAGACCGGCGCGGCGAAGCAGATGGAGTCGATACGGTCGAGCACTCCGCTGTGGCCCACCAAGAGCGTGCCGTAGTCTTGCACGCCCCGGTCGCGTTTGATGGCCGACATCGTCAGGCCGCCGCAGTAGCCCATGGCGGAAATCAGCGCTGCCATCATCGCGGCTTGCGGAGCCGGGAACGGCACGACCCAGTACAAGGCCATGCCGCCGAGGCTCGCGACACCCGAGCCCGCCGAGGAAACCTTCCCAGGTTTTGTTTTGGCTGATGGCCGGGGCGATCAGATGTTTGCCGAGCAGCTTTTCGCAGACGTAGTGGAAGGCGTCGCTCAGCGCCACGATGATGAAGAAAAACAGCAGCAGCCGTACCGACGATTGCGATTCCGGCAGCGAAATGCTTTGTAGAGCCGGCGCATAACTGAGGCAGTACACGCAGATCATCAGCCCGGTTTGGATCGTCGTGCAGCGTTCGAGATAGCGTTTGAAGTCGCCGGCCAAAGCAATGCGGGCCGGGATGAAGAGAAAGGCATAGACCGGGATGAGGATGCTGTAGACTTCATACTGCCGCGTCGCCACGAGATAAAACTGCAGCGGGGTGAACACGAAGAACACCCAGAACAACGTCCGATGATCGGCGATGCGCGTGGGAGTGAGCGTGATGAATTCGCGCAGCGCCCAAAACGAGAGGCCGCCGAAGAGCGCTACGGTCACGGCCGGTCCGAGCAGGAAGCCGAAGGCCAGCATCGCCGTGAGCATCCACCAGCTGCGAACGCGCGAGTTGAATTGCTCGACGACCGCCGGATTGACGCCGAGTTCGGTTTGTCGGCGCAGCATCTGGCCCACGACGGTCGCCGCGGTGAGCACCATCAGCAACGTCGTGAAGACCCAGAACGTCGATAAGTCGAACGTATCCATGAACTCGGAGGCGGTCGTCAGTTGTCAGTTGTTCGTCGTTTGCGTTTCGTCATCTCACACGTCTTTCAGTCGTCGTACGCATTCTCTGGCTCGGATGAGAAACTGCGTCTTCGGCTCGCCGGCTTCGAGCCAGATCGGCGGTCCGAACGTCACGCAGCTCAAGAGCGGCACCGGCAGGAACTCGCCGCGCGGCAAGACGCGGTTGAGATTATCAATATGGACCGGCACCAGTTCTAGGTCCGGTCTTTTTTTCGCCAAGTAATACAGGCCGCTTTTAAATTCATCGATTTCCGATTCCGTGTTTCGATGCCCTTCGGGAAACACGATGATCGAGTACCGGTCGCCGATTTCTTTGAGCATCATGTCCACCGGGCTCTGATGCACTTTGATGTTCTGCCGATCGATCAGCATCGCTCCGAACACGTGCTTGGCCAGATACGGCCGCAGCCGGCCTCGTTCCCAATAGTCGCGAGCCGCCACGGGGCGCGTCAGCACGCGTACCTCGGCGGGCAAGAGCGACCAAATCACCAGCGCATCCAGGTGGCTCGTGTGATTCGCAAAGTAAATCCGCTGGTTCGTGTCGGGCTGGCAGTTGATATACCGCACGCTCGCGCCCGAGATGAAGCGCAAAGCCGACGAGCAAAGCCCGCGACACGGCTTCCATCGTCTTGCTGGTGATCGCTTCGAGCATGAACGGCAGGCGGGCGGCGCGACAAGTTGCGGCGTCAAGGTCGTCGTACAAACCTCAGGGGTGAGTACTCCAGACTACTCAAACCTGCCATGCTAGTCTGAGGCCCGCCGGCTCGCCAAGAGTGCGAGCAAGAAACACGACGACAAGTCCGCAAAGCCGAGCGGATATTCCGAATGCGCCGGCAAAGATCTAGAGAATCCCGTCGCCGAAGCCGCGCTTTTGCGCTTCGCCAGACTTCTCCGGCGCTTGCGATCCCGTATGCGGCGGCGGTACGTCCGAAGGCGGCGACGGAGCGGCCCGCGATTCCGCCGACGACACTTCCGGTGGTTTCACCGTGCCGGGCGGCGGCGAATGGGGCGGCGCAACCGGCGGGGTTTTGCGAATGTGCGATTCGCGCTGCCCGTGGCCATGATCGCCGTAGTGTTTGCGACGCGGCGGCGGAGCGACGTCTTCGTCGAAGTCGTCGTAGCTGGAAACATAGCCCGGCAGCTTCGCGCGCTCCTGCTCCAGCTGATAGGCCTCGATGACCTTCTGCTGGATCATGTCGCGACAGGCCTGATTGATCGGGTGCGCGATATCGGCGTAGAGCTTCGCCCGCCCGTCGTCTTCGCGCACGTTGTCTTGCCGCAAACGCGCGCCGCACTGATTGCAGTAGCCCGCCTTCAAATGGTTCTTCGAACCGCACTGATGGCAGTGGGCCGTCAAACGTCGGCTCGGCATGGCGACGAACGAACCGTTGGCGCCGCCGATGATCTTCAAATCGCGAATCACGAAGCAATGGTCGAACGTAATCGAGCAGAAAGCTTGCAGTCGCTCGCCCGAATCTTCCATCAGCTTGATGCGCACCTCGGTGATATCCATGGCTGCTCTCTCTCCCTAGCGTGCCGCCGCGTCCGTTCTCGGTCGATCTTCTTTTGTGCTCGTCCTTGCTACGTTCCGTCCGTGTAAGGTTTCGTCTTTCCGAAGTCTCGTCTTTGTTGATTCCGCGTCACCGCCCTAAGCCGGGGCCGACGACAGGGCCATCGTTCTACCCAAACCTCGCGACGCCAGCGCCGCCGCCGTTCGGCGGGCGTGAGTCGCCGACCGACATAAGGCGAAGTAGCTAGTGCCGCTGCCGCTCATTTGATGTCCCAAGCAGTCAAAACGTTGCAACTCTCGCGCCAGCCGGCGAATCCATTCGGAAATCGATTCCGCCACCTCCTGCAAACGGTTGAACAACAATCGACCGACCGCCGCCGCATCGCCGTGACTCCAGGCGGAAATCAGATCCGCAGCGCGCCGGGGCGTTTCCGCCGGTCGGCAAGCGCGATAAACGGCCGCGGTCGATAACCCCTCAGGCGGAGCAATCACCGCGAAGTGAAAGACGCCGCCGGCCCGAACCGGTTCGACCTTTTCACCCCTGCCGGTGCAAAGCGCGGCGCCGGGCGTGAAGAAGTACGGAATATCGCTGCCGAGCGTGGCGGCAATTTCGGCCAACCGTGCGGCCGGCCAATCGAGCTTCCAAGCCGCGTTCGCGGCGGCCAACGCCGCGGCGGCATCGGTCGAGCCGCCCGCCATGCCGGCGGCCAGCGGAATGCGTTTGACCAACCGCACTTGCCGCCGTATTCGACGCCGGCGGCCGTTCGCAACGCTTCCAGCGCTCGCACGACGATATTGTCGGCCCCGCCGGGCAACGTCTTTTCAGCGGAGACGGCAGCTCCCGCCGGCGGTAACGCAGCGACGTTCAAATCGTTCGCCAGCGTGATTCGCCCGCTCGGATCGGGCTGCAGCGAAAGCGTGTCGTAGAGCGACACGCGCGTCATCACGGTTTCAATCTCGTGGAAACCGTCCGGCCGCTTGCCGAGCACTTCGAGAAACAGATTCAGCTTCGCCGGTGCGAACACCTCGACCAACTGCGGGCCGCGTCGTACGTGCATGGCCGACGATCTCGCTCAAGCGGCGACTCTCGATGCTCCCTCTCCCCGTAATCGTATCGGTGGCAAAACAGAGGGTCAATCAAACGGTCGTTCGAGCGGCTTTTCGCCGTGCGCAAGTACGTAGGGCAGGGGCAAAACGTAGGAGCGAAGCCCACCCTACGCAATCACTCCACGCGCTCGAGCACCAGCGGCGTCGCTGCCGGCGGTGCATCGCCGATCGTGATCGCGCGGCGAACGACGGCCGACGCCGCATGCGCCGCAGCCCCCGGTCGCGCGAACATTCGCACCAGCGGATCGCCCGGCTTCACCGCTTCGCCGAGTCGCACGAGCATCTCCAAGCCGACGGCCGGATCAACTTTGTCCGTCAGCACTTTGCGACCGCCGCCGAGTTCGATCACGCCCCAACCGAGCGCTTCGGTATCAATCGCGGCGACGTAGCCCGCGCGATCCGCGGCGACGATCGATTCCGGCGCGCGCTGGCGCGGAGCGTCAACATCGCCTCCTTGCGCATCGATCAGCGCCACGGAACTTTTCGTAGGCCGTGCCGTCCGACAAGCGAGCGCGTTGCGTAGTCACGGCCGCCTCGTGATCGGCCGCTCGGCCCGTCGCGACCAAGAGTTCCGCGCCGAGTGCCAGCGTGAGATCGATCAAGTCCTGCGGCCCGCCCCCTTGCAGCACGTCGATCGATTCGTCGACTTCCACGGCGTTGCCGGCCATCCGCCCCAGCGGTTGATTCATGTCGGTGAGCAGAGCCGTGGTCGCGACGCCCATCTTGCGGCCGACGGCGACCATGGAGCGGGCCAGCCGGCGGGCTTCGTCGGCCGTTTTCATAAACGCGCCGCTGCCGAACTTCACGTCGAGCACTAAGGCCCGCAGACCTTCGGCGAGCTTTTTGCTCATGATGCTGGCGGTGATCAAAGGGATCGAGGCGACGGTGGCCGTCACGTCGCGCAAGGCGTAGAGTTTGCGATCGGCGGGCACCAAGTCGGCCGTGGCTCCGGTAATCACACAGCCGACGGCCCGCGTCACCGCGCGGATTTCTTCCAAGTTCAGATCCGTGCGAAAGCCGGGGATGGCCTCGAGCTTGTCGAGCGTTCCGCCGGTGGCGCCAAGCCCTCGACCCGAGATCATCGGCACGGCCAAATCGAAACAAGCCAAGAGCGGCGCGAGAATGAGCGACGTCTTATCGCCGATGCCGCCGGTCGAGTGCTTGTCGACGGTCGTCAACTCCGCGGGCCACTGGAGCTGCGCGCCGCTGTCGAGCATCGCCTCGGTGAGCGCCGCAGTTTCGTCGTCGGTCATCCCGCGCAAAAACACGGCCATGGCCCAGGCCGACATCTGATAGTCGGGCAGTTCCCCGCGGGCGTAGCGTTCGACGAGTGCGCGAATCTCGCCGGCCGAGAGCGCTTGGCCGTCGCGCTTCTTGGCAATGATCTGAACCGGGTTCATCGTCGTCGCCGCCGCGAAGTTGCGCTGCCGTAAAACACGTGAGCCCTCGACTTTCGTCGAGGGCTCACGGTTAGCATAGCGAAGCGGCCGACTCTCGCCGAGCTATTTGTTCGGAACGTATTCCACGGCCGGACCGGGCACCGGCACGGCACCTTGCGGCATGACGCCCTGCGGGATGCCTTGCGGAATCGCACCCGGCGGGATCACGGATTCGTGACCCGGCACGTATTGCGGAGCCATCGGGTAGGCGGGCACCGGCGTCGGCACGACGTATTCTTGCGTCGCTTGAGCACCGGCCGCGGCTTGCGCTTCTTTCGCCGCTTGTTCGGCGCGGGCCTTCACCGTCGCCGCGTCGACGCCCAATTGTTGATACACGCTTTGGAACATCGTGTTGTCGTACGGGTTCCGCGGATCGCCGCCCCAACGCGTGGCGAGCTCTTGTTGCGAGAACACGTGCATCACGTGGTACGGGCGGAAGTAGTAGTAGCCGTGCGTCGTGCCGAAGTGGGGCATGTGCTGCACCAAATCGCCGGTCGTACGCAGGCAGCAGTGGCGACCGAGGCAGCAGCCGCAGCCCGGGCGCACCCGCAGGAGTCGCCGCCGCAATCTCCGCCGACCGCGCCGCCGCCGTTGCCGCAGCATTGTCCGCCGCCCGCGGGAGCTCCGCCCGCGTAGCCGCCGCCGCTGATCGCATCGGCTTGCGGGGCTCCGTATGACGCGCCTTGCGAGCTTTCCCACGGCGAAGCGTTGACGCCCGAGTTCCAATATTGCTGCGGCGGGGCGATCGGCTGCTTGGCGGCCGAAGCCGTTTGTGTCGGGGCCGGCGTCGGCGACGTGCGGCTGGCCATGAGAATGCGCTGCGTCGCTTGCGACGGCGCATTCACCGGCTTCAGCCCCACGGCCGGAGAAGCGGCGTAGGTCGTCGTGCCGGGTCGCATCGCGGTCGACACCGGTTGCACGCCGTAACCCTGTTGAGCAGGAGCGTAGTGCGCTTGAGCGGCCGGAGCGTAACGGCCCGGCTGTTGCGCCGCATACGCGTTGTATTGTGCCGAGGCTTGGCCCGCGAAGCCGAAAGCCATGGCCGCCGAAAGCGAGAAGAGCAGCTTCTTCACCGGGATCTCCTTTTCCACCACGCACGCTCGTCGCTAGGCCGGGGCGACGCGCATCTGCTGCGTCGCATCGCCGACTCCGTCGCGAACGTTTCAAAGAGTCCGAAGCCCGTTCCGCGCGCTCCGTCGCGCACGTCCTGAGGGCGTCGTCTGCGGTGAATCATCGTCGCGGTTGTCCGCAAAATTGCCTGTTTCGCAATGCCGGCAGATAACGCGCACGACCGGTGCAAGCGGCATATCACGAGCCGCAGCACTACGCCGAGCATGACCGCCGGCATCGTTACAACCTGCCGGCGAGCGCCGTTCGACGAGCGCGACGCGCCAGGGGGAGACGCCCCTCGTTGCGACGAGGCCGCATGTCGACTCGCGGCAACATCCGCGTTGCGTTGCGGCAACATCGGCCGCCGCTCGTCGACGCTCGGCGACCGTCGCTTGCGCTTCGCGCAAACGCTCGTCTCTCAACACGTTCCGTTCGCCCCGGCCGCTTGCTTTGCGGCCCCTTTCCGGCGCGGGGCACCTGCTTTGCCTTTTCGGTTCGGCACGTCTTTGAGGCCGCACCACGCGAATTACCGGCAGAGCTTTCCATGTCGACCACGCCGAGCATCGTCGAACCGTTGTTGCCGCCGCACCACTATGCGGCCGGCAGGCTACACGCGATGCCGTCGGACCTGCAGCCGTCGACGTCGGCCATGCCGCCCCCTTCGCACGCAGCGGTTCGCGCCGACGTGCCCGAATTCATCACGCCCGAAACTTGGCCCGGCGGTTTGCCTGCGCCCGACTTTGCCGCTTGGGCCGCTTCGGGTGCGCCGCTCGTGGCCGCGGCGGGCAACCAGTCTTCAGTCTACCAAGCGGCGAAGCGAGCGCTCGACGTCGCCGGAGCGCTCGTCGCCTTGGCGCTCTTGCGCCCGTCATGCTCGTGGTGTTCCTCGCGCTCTGCGTGACGACGCGCGGCAATCCGTTGTTTCGCCAAGAGCGAGTCGGCCTCCGCGGCAAGCTGTTTCCGATGTACAAGTTTCGCACGATGCGACTCGACGCGCTATCGCTCCAGCACCAAGTGCAAAACCAACACAGCGACGGCCCGATCTTCAAGAATCGTCGCGACCCGCGAATCACGCGGCTCGGCCGCATCCTTCGCAGCACCAGCTTGGACGAGACGCCGCAGCTCTTCAGCGTGTTGCTCGGTCACATGTCGCTGGTAGGCCCGCGACCGCCGATCGCCGCCGAAGTCATGCGTTACGCACCGTGGCAAGTCGGCCGACTGGCGGTGAAGCCGGGCCTCACCTGCCTCTGGCAAGTGAGCGGACGGAGCGAGATCGGCTTCGTCGACTGGGTGAAGATGGACCTCTGGTACGTCGAACACCAATCGCTGGCGACCGACCTGAAGTTACTCGTACGAACTCCGCTGGCGCTCGTGAGCCGACGCGGAGCCTACTAACGGCCGGCGTCGGACAAGCTCAGCAGTCGTTCGTCGTCCACTTGCCGTCGATTTGGCGCTCGAGCTTCCCCGTCGGGTTCTTGTTGCGCAGCGATTCGGGGAGCCGCGGCTCGCGGACGTTGTCGTAGCAACACCACATGGCGAACCGCGGGATGGCCGTGGGAATGCCGACGGCCGTGAAGCCGGGATGGCCGGTCGCAGGAAACGGTCCGCCGTGGTTCATCGCAGCGCTCACTGCGACGCCGGTCGGCATCTTGTCGTTGAGCAATCGCCCCACGCGCTCGCGCAACACCGGGGCGAGTCGATCGTACGTCGCGTCGTCGCTTCCGGCCGTGTCGCTGTAAACGCAGCCGGTCAGGTTGCCTTCCAAGCTCTTGAGCACGCCGAGCAGTTCTTCGACGTTCTCACAAACCACGGCCAATGACGCGTTGCCGAAACACTCGGTTTGCAGCGCATGCGGCTCGGCGATGAATTGCTTCGCTGCGGCCTGCAGCAGCGTGTTCGGTTGACGGAAGCCGGCCGCCTCCGGTTTCTTGCCGCCGGCGACGACTTTCGCACCCGCATGCACGAGCACTTCCACGCCGCGAGCCAGTGAATCGGCGACGTTGCCCGAGAGCAGCGCTCCGACCGGCGCGGCTTCAAACTTCTTTCCCACGGCCTCCAAGAACTTGTCGCTTTCGGCGCCGGCGAGCAATACGACCAAGCCCGGGTTCGTGCAGAACTGGCCGGTCCCCATCAGCGCGCTGGTAAGAAATTCGTCGACCAGCTTCTCGCCCCGCTCTTTCAACGCGCCCGGCAGAATGACCACCGGGTTCACGCTCGACAGCTCCAAGTAGATCGGCTTGCCGACCGCATCCGCCGACGCCTTCAACTTCAGGCCTGCGCCGCGGCTGCCGGTGTAAGCAATCGCACCGAGCCGAGGGTCGGCGACCAGCCGCTCGCCGTCGACATGCGAAGTGCGGTAGATCAATTGCACCGTGCCCGCGGGCAACCCGGCCGCTTCGGCCGCTTGCTGAGCCAACTCGGCAAACAACCGCGTGGTGCCGGGATGCGACGTGTTCGCCTTGGCAATCACCGGGCAACCGGCCGCAACGGCCGCGGCAAAATCGCCGCCGCTCGCGCTGCCGAACGCAAACGGAAAGTTATTCGGCCCGAAGACAGCGACCGGCCCCAGCGCTTCAAAGCGGGCGCGAATGTTGAGCTTCGTGTCGATCGTCGGCTGCGTCCACGATTCGTCTTCGCAGGCCGCGGCGGCCGCGCGAAGCTGGTTCGTCGTCCGCGGCAGCTCCACTTCGGCCAACCGCGGCTTCAACGGATAGCCGGTTTCAGCGTTGGCCATGGCGCACAACGCTTCGCTCTGCGCTTCGATGCGGGCGGCAAAGTCTCGCAGAAAGCCGGCGATCTTCGTGCGCGGCGTGCTCCGCAACGTCTGAAACGCCGCGGCCGCCGCATCGAGGGCCGTTTCGCAATCAGTCCAAGCGCTCGTCGGGTAGACGTCGGGCAGCGCCTCGCCGGTCTGCGGGTTGAACGCGGTGAACTTCGCCGCCGCATCCGCGGCCCGCCATTTTCCGGCGATGAGAACAGGTTGCATGGTGATTATGTGTCAGGGGCAAAAGATCGGTTGCCGGCAAGTCGACGCGAGGCAAACGATTTTCCCCGATTCGCCCTCACCGCACTAGCCCCCGACACACGTCAGAACTTCCGGTATTCGCTCCGCAGCAGCTTGTTCGCATCCGGCAAGTTCGTCACTTTCAGCGCCGCCGCGTCCCACTCGAGCTTCGTGTCCGGGAACCGATTAGCCACCACGCCCAAGAGCAGGGCTTCCGTCAGCGGGCCTGCGTACGCGAACGGCGCGCTCGTCTTCGTTTTGCCGAAGCAAGCATCCACGAATTCGTGATAGTGATTGCCCGATTCGACGTCGGGCCGTTTGTAATCCGCAAACTTCTGCTCGGGGAAGAGCGTCGGTTCGGCCACGTGAGGCAGCAACATCACGCCTCCTTCACCGACGAAGAGCGACGCCTGGCCCGGCAGCTTGAACTCGCCCGGCACGCCGGACGCGGCAGGGAGTTGCAACTCGGCGGCGGTCTGCGGCACCAGATCGCCGTCGTACCACTTCCACTTGAGCGACTTGGTCGTGTACTTCGTTTCCGGAAACTCGTACTCGACGACGTTCTTCTCCGGATGGCCGATCCCGGTCGGCGTGCGGCACGTGGTCTTGGCCCACTTCGGAAAGGTCAGGTCCAGCGCGGCGTAAGGCGTGTCGAAGATGTGTACGCCCATGTCGCCGAGCGTGCCGGTGCCGAAATCCACCAGCTTCCGCCATTGGCCCGGGTGATACACGCCGGGCGTAAACGGCCGCTCGGCCGCCGTGCCGAGCCAGAGATTCCAATCGAGCCCGGCCGGCGGCGCTTCGGTCTTCGCGAACGGCCCGCCGTCGTAGCCCCAATTTTTGTTCGACCAAGCATGGACTTCGCTGACCTTGCCGATCACGCCCGACTGAATCATTCGCACGGCCCGCCGATAAATGGCCGACGAATGCACTTGAATGCCCATTTGCGTGACGAGCCCCTTTTGCTCGGCCAATTCGCGCAAAGCCCGGGCTTCAAACACTTCGTGCGTGAGCGGCTTTTGGCAATAGACCGGCTTGCCGGCCTGCATCGCGGCGGTTGCGGCCGGGGCGTGGGTGTGGTCGGGCGTCGAGACGACGACGGCGTCGACTTTGTCGCCGAGCGCGGCGATCATTTCGCGATAGTCGCGGAAGGTCTGCGCCTGCGGATGCAGTTTTTGAGCGGCTTCGAGCCGGCCGGCGTCGATGTCGCAGAGCGCGGCGACTTCCAGCAGCGGGTGCGTGCTGATGCTCTTCAGATCGGAACCGCCCATTCCGCCGACGCCGACATGGGCCGTGCGCAGTTTGCCCGCCGCCGACACGTAGCTTCCGTGCACCACTCGCACGCCGGGAGCGAAGAATGCCGCACCCGTCGCCGCAGCACCGGCTTGGAGAAACTGACGACGAGACGCAACGGGCGCACGACGAGAAGACATGAGCGGACCTCGCAAGGCGGGATGAGAGCGGGCGGGAGAATCGGCAGACTAACCGGCGTGCGGAGTGGCGTCAATTTTTCGACGGATTGAAGAAATCCGATTGCTCGCGCCTCATCGTCAACTCGTCCCGCACTGATCATCTACGCGCGAATCCAATCTCGGTCGCGATTACTGAAACCAAAAGCTCACGCTGCGCGGAAGATAGGTATAAAGCAGCCAACGGGAGGCTTCGTAGAGATCGACGGCGGCATGACACGCCAATCCGCCGACGACGTAGGTCGTCGCGCAGATCACGACGCGTTTGCGCACGGACCACGTTTGCCACCGCGATGTGACGGCGGCCGCAACTCGGTCGCCGCAGAGCAGACCGATGCCGACGAGCAATACCGCCAAAGCAAACAGCAGCAACGTCCAACCGATTTCGAACCGGTAAGAGGTTCCCGGCGGCAATAACACGTTGAGCGAGCAAACGACGGCCGCCGCCGCAAGACCGCAACAGAGGGCGGCCAAACGACGCCGCGTCGCGAATTCGGGTGCGAAGATTCGCATGGGCTTTATTCTGGTCGCCCCGGGCGGCGTTGCAACCTCGTGCCGGCATGCGGGCTCACGCATTGCCCCGGCGGGCGGCGTCGGGTAGCCTGGAACTTCGTTCACCGTACGGTTTTTCGCAGGGGTTTGAGAGTCGGATGTTCAAGAAGCACTCGGTCGGGTTGTTGAAAGAGGGAGACCGATTTAAGTTCGCCTCCGACGTGCCGCGCAAGGTCGACGGCGGCGGCAACGAATCGCAGGACGACTTGCTGCAAGTCACGCGCACGGCCCAAGTGAACGCGGCCGCCGGCTCCTGCTTCTTCCGCTATCGTCCGGCCGACGACGCTGCGGCCTTCAGCCACAGTTGGAACGGCGTGGCCGACGTGCAAGTGCTGCTCGAATCCGAAGGCGTGGAAGAAGCGGTCGTCGTCGCCGCGGTATCGCCGGCCGACGAAGAAGCCCCGGCCCCGAAGAAGCGCCGCCCCGCGGTGAAGCTCGTCAAGCAATCGACCATCGCGCCGACGAAGGCCAAGGCCGGCAAGGGCGCCGCCGAGAAAACGAAGACCGCGGCGAAGAGCAAAACCGGCGCAGCCGCGAAGAAGTCGGCCGTCGCCAAGGCCGAACCGACCAAGACCGGCAAGGTGGTGAAGCCCTCCAAGCGCTTGGTGCTGCGCGCTCCGACCCCTACGGTTTCCAAATCCAGCGCCGCCGAGCACAGCACGCTGCACGAGAAGCGGCCGTCGCTCACGCCGCAGCTTTCGAAGCCGGCGCAAAAGAAATCACGCCGGGCCTAACGCCGGCGGCGCGCGGTCGGCAACTTCGCTCTTTAGCGAGGCTCTAGCCGACGAGCTCGCGAAGCGGTTCCGGATTGCCGTCGAGCAAATGCTGCGGCCGGCCGTGCAGATCGTTGTGGGTCGTCGTTCGGTAGTCGATGCCCAAGTTCCGGTAGAGCGTGGCGAACACTTCGCCGAACGTCACCGGCCGGTCGACCGCCTCGCCTCCCAAACGATCGGTCGCACCGATCACTTGCCCCGTTCGCATGCCGCCGCCAGCCATCAGTGCGCAGGAAACGCGCGGCCAATGATCGCGACCGACCTGCTTGCTGATGATCGGCGTACGGCCGAATTCGCCCCAAGCCAAGACGGTGACGTCGTCCGCCAACCCGCGCTCGTGCAAATCATCGACCAGCGCCGACACGGCCTGATCGAACGGCGGGAAATCTTCCCGTTCGCGGTTGAAGATCGTGTTGTACGATCCGCCGTGCCAGTCCCACTTGCTGTAGTTGACCGTGACGACGCGACAACCGGCCTCGACGAGCCGTCGGGCCAGCAGCAAACTCTGCGGAACGCGCGTGCGCACCGTTGCCGTCCATGTGGATCTTCGTATCGCCGGTGCCGTAGCGCGCCACCGTCCGCGAATCTTCCTTGGAAAGATCCAAAGCATCGACCACGCGTGACGACGTGAGCAGGTCCATCGCCTGACCGACGAAGGCGTCCATGCCGGTCATTTTTCCGGTGGCGTCCATGTCGCGACGAATCCGATCCATGCTCGCCAAGAGCGAACGCCGATCGTGCAGACGCTCGGGCGTGATGCCGGAGAGTTGCATGTCGTCGCGGCTGGCGGCCAGCGGATTGAGCGGCGATTGCGCCACGCCCAAAAATCCGGGGCCCGGCTCGTTGTAAGGCCCGTGCGTGCAGGTGTAGCAAAGACTCACGAACGGCGGCACGCCGCGCTCGGCCGGACCTTGTTGCCGGGCGACGATCGAACCAAACTGCGGCCAACCGCCGGCCGGCACGTTGCGCCCCGGCAGACGTCCCGTATAGCACTGGTGCGCGTCGTGGCCCGCTTGCGCATCAACGATCGAACGGACGATCGCCAACTTGTCCATACGCGCGGCGAGCTGCGGAAAGAGTTCGCAGATTTCGACGCCCGGCACGTTCGTCGCAATCGGACGGTGCGGGCCGGCGATCTCCGACGGCGCGTCGGGCTTGAGATCGAACATATCTTGGTGCGGCGGCCCGCCGACCAAGTAAATCATGATCACCGCCTTCTTCCGGTTGCTCGCGCCGGCCAGGGCTTCGGTTTGCAGCAACTGAGCGAGCGACAACCCGCCGAGCCCCAAGCTTCCGATCCGCAAGAAACTACGGCGCGAAAGTCCGTTGCAAAGCGTCGGGCGCGCGGCCGCGGCGTACGGCAAACTCAACATGGCAGGCCTCCGCAGGCAGGAAGCAAACGGCGGGAGCAGGCGGGGAACGAACAGGCGGGCGGGACAAACCGATCAAACAACGCTTATACGTGATCTGTTGCGGCCGAGCAAGAGAATTCGACCTTGGCGACCGGTCCGCGGCGAAAGCAGATTGCCGGCCGGATTTCGCCATGTTCCACTCGCAACAACGCCGTGCTAAGCCGCAGGCCGCGGCACGACGGCGTGAGCCGCCGCGCCGACGACTTTCTTCCGTTGAATCTCAGGAGCTGCCGTATGACCGCGCCTCTTTCTCGTCGCACCTTCGCCGTTTCGGCAGCCGGCGTCTTGCTGAGCGCCGCCGGAACTTCGGTCGCCGAAGATAAGCCTGCCGCCGCCACGAGCCCGGCTTCGTCGACAAGCGCCGACGCGAAACCGACGCGGCAACCGACCGAAGCGCCGTTTGTGCGCGACTACCCGGAACCGGACTTCAAGCCGTCTTGGAAGCGGCCGCAATTGCCGCGACAGCTCGTGCAAGACTTCGTCATCTACGCGCACATGGACCTGCCGATGACGAAGCAGCTTCTGGAAAAAGAGCCGGGCCTGATCGCCGCGACCATCAATTGGGGTGCGGGAGATTGGGAGTCGGCCCTTAACGCGGGAGCCCACATGGGGCGGCGCGACATCGTGGAATACCTGCTGGAGAACGGAGCCCGCATCGACATCTTCTCCGCCGCCATGCTCGGCATGCTCGACGTGACGAAGGCGTTTCTCACGCTGCAGCCGAAGCTGATCGACGCCAAAGGCCCGCACGGCTTCAGCCTGCACTTCCACGCCGAAGTAGGCGGCCCGGAAGCGGAGCCGGTGCTCGAATATTTGCAAACGGTGAAGAAAATCGAGCTGAAGCCGAACCCATTTTTGAAAATGCGACAAGCGACCGAGAAGAAAACCTAGTCGCCGCGCGTCGATTTCCGGGCTTTTCCGTTTTTGCGATTTGTCGGTTTCCGTGAACTGCGAGGTCGGTCATGTTGTGCGCCGCAAGTTGGTCGTTGGTCGTCGTGTCGGCATTCTTCGGCGGTCGGACGAGCACGGCCGCGGCCGCGGAACCGACGAAGCCGAACGTGCTGCTGATCTGCGTCGACGATCTGAAGCCGATCCTCGGTTGCTACGGCGACAAGCTCGTGAAGACGCCGAACATCGATCGGCTCGCGGCCCGCGGATTGTTGTTGGAAAGCGCCTACTGCAACCAAGCGGTTTGCTCCCCCTCGCGCAATGCGCTGCTCGTGGGTCTGCGGCCGCAGACGCTCGGCATCTACGACTTGGCGACGAACTTTCGTAAGTCGGCGCCGGATGCCGTCGCGTTGCCGCAGCAGTTCAAGCAATCGGGCTACACGACGATCTCCATCGGCAAGCTGTTTCACGTCGGCCACGGCAACGTGAGCGACAAAGATTCTTGGAGCGAGCCGCCGTTCAAAGGGGGCGGCGTGCAATACGTGAACGAAGCGAACCGCGTCGAGGCGCGGTTCGAAGAGAAAAAGGTCAACGCCAAGCAAGCCGCGGCGATGTCGTTGCGCGGGGCGGCCGTCGAGGCGGGCCGATGCGACGACGACGCCTATGTCGACGGCGTGGCGGCGTTCGAAGCCGAACGTCGACTGGAAGGTTTCGCCAAGACGCCCGAGCAGCCGTTTTTCCTCGGCGTCGGTTTCATCAAGCCGCACCTGCCGTTTTGTGCGCCGCAGAAATATTGGGATCTGTATCAAGAGTCGCAATTCGAACCGGCCGCGCGGCAAACGCCGCCCGACGGTGCGCCGGAGTTTGCACCTCAGTTCGGCGGCGAGTTGCGGCGCTACGGCGGCATTCCGGAGAAGGGAACGTTACCCTTCGATCTGCAGCGCAAGCTCATTCACGGCTACTACGCCGCGGTGAGCTACATGGACGCGCAGGTCGGCCGGGTGCTCGACGCGCTCGATAAGACCGGCTTGGCCGAGAGGACGATCATCGTGTTCTGGGGGGATCACGGCTGGCACCTCGGCGACCACGGCATGTGGTGCAAACATACGAACTACGAACAAGCCGCGCGGATTCCGCTCCTCGTCGCCGCGCCGGGCGTGACGAAGCCCGGCAACCGCACAAAAACCCTCGTAGAAACGGTCGACGTCTACCCGACGCTGTGTGAACTCGCCGGCTTGTCGCCGCAAACGCCGCTCGACGGCCAAAGCTTTGCGGCGGTGCTGCGCGATCCGACGACGTCCACCCGTACGAGCATCACGCACGTCTATCCGCGCACGAATCACTTGGGCCGGGCCATTCGTACGGAGCGTTATCGCATGGTCGAGTGGAAGGCGATCGGCGCGGTGCCCGACACGGCGGTGATCGAACTTTACGACTACCAGAACGATCCGCAAGAAACGAAGAACATCGCGGCCGAGCAGCCGAGCGTCGTCGCGGAGTTGCGAGCGATTCTCGCCAAGCAGCCGGAGGCGAAGCCGCAAATTCCGACGAAGCCGCAGGTCGGCGTACCGCCGGGCAGTGAAAAGCAACCCGGCGAGAAGAAGCCGCAAGCCAAGAAACAAGACCGCGGCGCGATGTTCGCCGGACGCGACAAGAACAAAGACGGCAAACTCACCCGCGAAGAATTCTTGGCGAATCAACCTGACCCGAACGAAGCTCCGGCCCGGTTTACGAAGTTCGACGTCGACGGCAGCGGGGACTTGTCGCGCGAGGAGTTCGTGTCGTCGGGTAAGCGGAAATAGGCCGAGGCGGCGCCTGGGAACGAGCTAGTTCGGTGCGTGGCGAAGGACTTGTCCTTGCTCGACGAGCATCCGCTGCAAGCGCTCAATCGGTACTTTGCGCGGCGCAATCTTGGCCTCAATCGCCAGATGAGACGCGGTGCCGGCCGCTTGGCCTAAGGCCATCCAAGTGGGCTCCATGCGAATCGACGAATACGCCACGTGCGTCGTCGAGGCGGCCACGGGCACGAGCAAGCCGTCCACGCGCTTCGGCACCATCACGCGATACGGAATTTCGTACGGCCGCGTGATGTAGTCGAGCATGCCGAGGTAACCTTCCAGCACCAGCGTGTCGCTCGGCTTGCGCTTGCTTGCCGGGAAGCTGTCGATCGGAAACTCGCCGACGGCGATCGAATCCGGCTGGTGCTTCGGCGTGCGGTCCGCGCCGGTGCCCGTGATGTCGTGCTCGGTGAGCGTATATTCGCCGACCAAGCGCCGGGCCTCGCGCACGTAGAGCTGAAACGGAAACCCGCCGTTGTCCGTAAACTCATCCTTCGGCAAGTTCAGCTCGTGCGCCAGCTTGCGATGCGCCGCGGGCACTTCGTCGTCGTTTTGCAAAAACCAGAGCAGCCCGAGCGTGAGATTCTTGTGCCGCTCGCTGATGCGTTGCCGCGCCGCGTCGTCGCCTTGCACGTACCCCCGGTTCTCTTCGCAGAACGGAAATCCCAGCGGCCGCGGGTTGATGTTCACGTCGGTCTTGTCGCCCGGAATATCGGTGACCGACAGCGCGCGAACGAGCGTATCGAAATGCGCCGGGTTGTAGCCGCGGCCCGGCTTGAAAACTTTCGGACCTGCGAGCCGGCCGGCCTTGAGGTCGTCGAAGTAGCCCGTATAGTTGCGGCGATCGTAGTCGGGCGGCGGTTCGGTCAGCGGCCGAGCGTTGGCGGCGTCCTTCGTCAAACAAAGTCGGTACGTATAGGCCGGAAGCTTGTCGTCGGCCGCGCCGGTCGTGCCGGGCAGAAATTCATGCGATTGATAATCGAAGTACACGACGCCCGCATGCGGTTCGTCGAACTCCGCGCGCGATTCGCGACCCAAGCGAAACTCGGCCCCCGCGGCCGCGTAGAGGTCTCCCTCGTACGTCGCATCGATAAACACGTCGGCCGTGAGATTGAGCCGTTTCTGCGGATCGCGGCGGTTCAACAGATTGGCGGTGACCAAGCGACCGTCGAGCACGACCGTCGCTGCACAGCGCCAGCCCTTGTAAACGTAGAGCTTCGGCTGCTCGGCCCGAAGCATCCCCTCCAGCACGGTTTCGGCGACCGACGGCTCGCTGTAGTAGCCGTCGTGGCAAAGCCGGACGTTCTCGGAATCGGTGCCGTCGCGATCGACGTAGTGCTTGAGCACTGCGCTCGGTGTACTCACGGAACAAGCCGCCGATCATCGCCCGATTTTCAACGTCGCTCTTGCCGAGCCCGCTGGTCATCATGCCGCCGACGTGGTCGTGGTACTCGACCAACGCCACGGTGCGTCCCAACCGGGCCGCGCTGATCGCCGCGGCGATTCCGCCGGGCGTGCCGCCGATCACGACGACGTCGAACCCCGGCATGCCGGACTCTCCGGCCGCCGCCGAATTCGCAACATCGACGAAGCCGCCGGCGACTAAGCAGAGCGCGATGAGCGACGCGATCCGGCTCATTTCGGCCAAGCTCCGTCCGTCATCGGTTTCGGCTCAAGCTGCTTCGGATCAATGACGACGTGCCGAATCTTCGCGCGCTTCCATGTGTAAGTGGCGTGAATCAAGCCGTCGCTGGTCTGAATGATCGCCGGATAGCTATATTCGCCCGGCTCGCTTTCGAGCACCAGCGCGGCGTCCCAAGTTTGGCCGTCGCGCGAGGCGGCCAAGTTCAGCGGCGAGCGTCCCTTTTGCGTGTGATTGTAGATCAGCAGGTGCGTGCCGTCGGCCAGCGTCACGGCGTCCGTTCCCGAGTTCGGATTCGGCAGCTTCGTGAGCCCGAGCTTCGTCCAAGTCTTGCCGCCGTCGGTCGAGGTCGACGTAAAAATCCGGCTGCCTCGCGATCGACCCAAGGCCTGCAAACCGCCGTCGGCCAGCTTCAGCAGGCTCGGTTGAATGGCGCCCGGCGATTTCGCATCGACCGGAACCGCGTGCTTCGTCCAGGTCTTGCCGCCGTCCGTGCTCCGTTCGACGTGCGCTTGCCAACTCGGCTCGGGGCTCAAACCTTCGACGCTGCTCGGCGAGAGAATCGTGCCGTCGGCCAACTGGATCGGCTTATTTTTGATCGGCCCGAGAATGCCTTCCGGCAGACGGGTTGCGGCGCTCCAGGTGCGTCCGCCGTCGGCGCTGGTGCGGAGTTCGCCCCACCACGAGCTCGGCGACAGCCCGACCTTGTAGAAGAGCAGCAGCGGCCCGTCTTTCGGCTGAAACAACACCGGATTCCAGGTGGGATGCCGGGTGCCGTCGGCTTGCAGGCCGTTGGCGACTTCCTGCGGCGCAGTCCAACCGCCGGTCTCATGGCGCGAGACCCAAATGCACACGTCCGGATTCTTCTCAGCCGTGCCGCCGAACCACGCCGTGACGAGTTCGCCCGGCTTCGGCTCCACGATGGTGGAAGCATGGCAACTCGGAAACGGCGCCGTCTCGTAAATAAACTCTCGCGTGAGCACCGCCGGATGTTCGGCCGCTCCCAAGCTTGCCGCGCCGCACGCGGCGCTCATCACCAGCATTCGCAACATGGTCGTCATCGGCAACCCTCCGGCAGCTTCAGGGAATCGAGAATTTCTTGAACGCGGGCCCGTTCGGGCGCTTTGAATTTGTGAAACGGCTCGGCCATGAAATCGTCGCATAATCCCAAGAGCGAGCAGGCGCACTTCGTCCCCTTGATGTAGCGCGAGGCGTACTTGCCGATGTCGTAAATCTTCTGCAAGTCGTCAATCGCGCGTTGCGTCGCGCCGATACGGTCGGCATCTCCGGCGACGCAGGCCTTGTAGCACTCTACGAACAATCGCGGGTACGCATTGCCGCCGCCGGCCACGCCGCCGTCGCCGCCGAGCTTCATCGCGGCCGGCAGCATCGCTTCAGGCCCGATCAGGATCGACCAATCGGGCCGCTCGGCCCGCAACGTCATCAGGCTTTCGAAGTACTTGAGGTCGCCGCTCGAATCTTTAACGCCGACGATCTGCTCGTGCCGCATGAGTTTGCGGAGCGTGTCGAGCTCGAACCACACCTTGGTGAGGCCCGGCATGTTATAGAGGACCAGCGGCAGCGTGAGTTGCGGCAGCAGGTTCTCGGTGTACGCGAGCAGCTCCGTTTGGCCGGCGGGAAAATAGTAGGGCGTGGTCAGCACGACGGCGTCGGCTCCGCAACCCTGCGCCCAGCGCCAGCGCCACGGATTCGACGAACGCCGTATCGGTAATGCCGACGAGCACCGGCACCCGACCGGCCGCGAGCTTGCAGGCTCGTTCGACGAGTTCGCGCCGCAACCGATAGCCGAGGCTCGGCGCTTCGCCGGTCGTACCGAGCAGAAAGATTCCGCTCACGCCGCCGCCGATCAAATGTTCGATCAAGCGTTCGAGGCCCGGCACATCGAGCTCGTCGCGATCCACGAGCGGCGTGATCATCGGCGGGATGATGCCGGAATAGCGTCTTGTTGCAGACATGTCAGTTGTCAGTGGTCCGTTGGGTTTTTCATTTAGCCCCGGAGCTTGTCTCCGAGATCTCCGCGCCGCAGCGGCAGCACGTTATCGATCACGACCGCTCCGCGATCTCGCGCGGACGAATCATCAGCACGATCACGACCGAGAGCAGCGCCACGGCCGCGAACACGCCGAAGATCATATTGAGCGGCACGCCTCGGTCGCGCAGCGCGCCGAAGCCCCAGTCGGCGAAACCGCCGCAACTGATGCTCACCAAGTTCATCACGCCGTAGCCGGTGGCCCGCAGCTCGGGCCTTACGATCTGGCAGAGGATCGGCATGTTGTTGCAATCGAAAAAGCCCCAGCCGAGACCGAAGAGCATCAAGAAGCCGACGGCCGCCGTGAGCGTGCCCGCGTTTCCGACGCCGAAGAGCGACGGCAAGAACAACGTCATACCGACGGCGCTCACGAAGATTCGCCCGCGCACCGTGTGCCGCATCCACTGATCGGCCCACCAACCGCCGAGGAGCACGCCGACCAAAGACGCCACTTGTACGTAAAGCACGGCCGACATGCCGGCCTTTCCTTGCCCCAAGCCGAACTGCTCTTTCAAAATGTCGGGCATCCAATCCTTCACGACCCAACCGGCCAGCGCCGGCAGCGTGAAGTACAACACGAGCAAGATGAACCCGGCGTTCGCCGCAAGTTCGCGCACGGCCGCCGCGGGAGACGGTTGCAATACGTCGCCGCCAACCGCACGCGGCGGATTGCGCAACAGCGCAAACAACGGCACGGCGTAGACCACGCCGACGACGCCGCACAAGCTGAACGCCCAACGCCAACCGAGTGACGGTTCGTCGGCCACGTAGCCGGTGAATCCGCCGATGATGATGCCGGCATAGATGCCCATCTGATGCAGGCCCACGGCCCGCGACCGCGTGGGCCCGCGATGAAAATCCGTGATCAGCGCCAGCGCGGCGGGAATGTAAAACGCCTCGCTAATTCCCATAATGGCCCGGGCCGCTACGAGTTGATCAAACGTCGTGACGTGGGCCGTCGCCCAAGTCACGCCCGACCACACGGCCAAACTCAGCACAATCACATGCCGCCGGCTGAGTCGATCGGCAAAGTACCCGCCGATCGGGCTGAACGCCGCGTACACCCATTTGAACGATCCAAGCACGATGCCCCAATTGGCCTTCGTGGCGATGTCAGGGATGTCGTTCATCATCGACGACTTCATCGCCGCCAACATCTGCCGATCGAGATAGTTCAGCAGCGCGACCGGCACCAACAGCGCGACGATCACCCAAGCCAAGCGGCCGAGCGAGGCGTCCGACGACGGATCATGCTGCGCGGCATCGCGCTTTTGCGGAGGGCTGTGCATGGCTGCCATGATCGGCCAAGTGTATAGTTGAATCTACTGCGATTCTCTCGGCGACGATTTTATACATGCCCGCTTCCAAGTCGATCACCCGTCGCCGCGCACGGCGTTCCGCCGCCGGCCCGCTGCAAATCACGGCCGGCCGCGAGCGCGACGTCGCGGGCGACCGGCTGCATTTGCCGCTCGTCCGGCGGGCCGCCATCGTTCGTTCGCAGCAAGCTTCGCGGATCACTTGGCATCGACACGAGCAGTTTGAAATGCTGCTCATGCTCGACGGCTCCACCTCGTACGAATTCGACGACGGCCGCACGGTCGACCTTCCCGGCGGACACTTTCTCGTCATCCCTCCCGGTTTGCGACATCGCGGCTTGCACGACATCCGTCGCCCGGCCCGACTTTGCGGGCTGCTCTTCGACCCGCGCTCGCGCGGCGCGGCCCGGCACACGCCGCTCACGCCCGCCGACCTGCGCCGCCTCACGAAGACGCTGCAAGCGGCCGCACCCACGGCCTGCCCGATGAGCGGCGAACTCCGACGCGTGGCCGGCGCACTTGCTCGACAGCTCATGCAACTCGACGCCGAAACTCGTGCGGCCGTCGACGACGACGCGGCCCTGGAACTTCGCGTAACGTTGTGCGCCGCCGTGGTCGAAGCGGCCCGGCAATTGGCGGCGCCGCGCACCGTCGCCCCGACGGCGGCCGTGCAAGCCGCGACGGCGTTCCTCGACGCCCACCTCGGCCAACCGATCAGCATGCGCGCGGCCGCCGACGCCGCAGGGTGCAGCCGTGCTCGCCTGTTCGCCCTGTTCAAACAACAAACGGGCCTGACGCCGAACGACTATTTGCTGAGAGCTCGCATCGCCCGCTCGCAACACCTGCTGGCCACGACCGAACGCACGATCACCGACATCGCCCTGGCCGTCGGGTTTTCCACGAGCCAATACTTCAGCAACGTCTTCCGCAAATACACGGGCCGCACGCCGACGGAATTTCGACAATCGCCGTAAGACGCCCTAAAGGGAATCACGATGACCGGCGACAAATTCGACGCACTGATTTCATCGTGGCCGATGATCGTCACAGTGAATTTCCGCAACGGCAAATAGGCCGTCCGCCAGATGGACGGACCGACCTGTGACCGACTAAAGGAGGGACCTGGGTGTTCGCCTGCAACTGGTCGAGCTCTCGCGCACGGCGCGTAGTGTGAGAGAGGCCGGTTACTTCGACTTCGATGTCCTTTGAGGCTTTTCGTGCAGCGGCTGAAATGGCGGCAATTTTAGCACATCTCGTAGCCTGTTGAGCAACCTCACTGAATGGTGCTCACTTAGATTCATCCGCAGCGATTCGGTGAAATCCCGATTCCCTGCTTTCTGTGTAATCAACGCTACGAATTCATCCGTCGACCTAGCTTTTACAATCAGTTCTTTGAACTGAGCGGCGTCAATATTGGTAATGTCGTGTACGAACATTGTCCAGGGATTGGCTTCGAACTCTTCGTTGATCCTCTTTTCCTCCAATCGCTTTTCTTCGTCTTCAATTAACTTGGTTGAGTCTTCTTTCGATGTTCCGGAAAGGATTGCTTCGCTATAGCGCTTGAGCGTCTCGCCAACGGCGCTAAGATTTTCCACCTGAGCGGTCAATGCCGCCAGTTGCTTTTGATCAGACTTGCACTTCAACAATTCCCTGAATAATCCGGCCCACTGGTCACGCAACCAAGTCTCGATGTCGGCGAAACGTTCAAAGGTATGGACGGGATTATTGCGAGGCTTCGCAAGAATCTCCTCGATCAGTCGAAATACGTTGGCCGAGTCGACATGGGCATAGTTGACCTTCTCCAGGTCTTTGTTCCGTTGGTAAGTTCGATATTCCGCGTAAACGCTGGATTCGATGAGTATGTAAATCGGCGTGTTGTTGACGCTCGCCGTATCATATTCTTTCTTGGTGATGCTTTCGTAGCGTTCGTTGAAATCGCGGTTGGCCTTCTTGTCGGGCCCGCTAGCCTCGGAGCCGTAGCGACCGCCGATGATGAGCACGAAAATGTCGGCCGTCGTCGCTTCGCGATAGCAGGACTCGTCGAGCGGCGTGTCGGGACTGTAGGCGATGTCCCCCTTCTCCGATAGGATCGGCTCGTAACCGAGCGACTCGATGAAGAGGTCGAGCGACGAACGGATGTGCTTGAGGTCGTAGTAGGTCGAACTGACGAAGACGCGCGGTTTGGCCATGGTGTTGAGTTCACGCTACTGCTTGGAAATGTACGTGAGCTGCGAGAATTTCGTTCGGTGGTTATGATACTTTCCGTGGGAATGCGACTCTATATAGTAACTTTTCTACTGCTCAAATCGCGCGACCGTGGCCAGTCATTGTCGTTACCTAATACTCGCTGTCTGGCGCCGACGTAGCGTAAGTCAAACCCATTTTTGGCCGGCTGTGAGGGTGAATACCGCCGGCCGAAAGTCGGTTTGAAATCTGTTGTGCGCTCTGCGAAGCTGCCCGTGCGTTCCTCGGAACCGAGTCGCGACGGACTTAAGCTCGCCCCTGCGGCGACTCCCCGCAATGGTCGCTCCGAGACGCCGCCTGCGTACCGCGGACTCGTTCGACGGTCGGTGAGATCGTCTCGAGAGCACGCCGGAGGGAACTGCCGGCGCTCGGGGAAACGCCGATCTGGTCCGCGGCTACGGGTGTCGGACAAGGCTTGTGCGGGTGTCTCACAAGCTGCGAGCGGATGGCGCAATCCGCTCGGCGAACGGGAAGCTCCGGCTTCCCGGTAGGTCGAAGGAAGCGAGTAGACCAAGTCGACGTCCGACAGAGACGCCGTCGCGAAATGCGGCCATTTCACAGCCGAAGGGGAACCTTCGCGGCCAATGCGGGCAGACCCGGTGACGAGACGTTCACCAGAGCCGGACGAAGAGCAAGAGCGCCGAAACCTGAACTGCGTCAAACCTTTGACGGCAAGGCGGCGTTCGCTCCTCCTCTTCCCCGGTTCCTACCTGGGCCGAAGCGCTCGTGTTCTGTTTCTTTTCGCTTGCGGTACCCCCGAACGTCTCGTCACGAACTTTTCTTTACGGAACGATGTTCACGATGTCTCGCGGTGCGCGGCAGAGACGGAGTGGGGGATGGAGGGATGAGAGAGGCGATGATGGGGATGGGAGGCGAGAGAGATTTCTTGCTGTAGGGAACGCCCTCCGTGGCGTTCCGTGCGGCGGGTACAAACTTCATGGAACGCCGCGGAGGGCGTTCCCTACAGCGGTTGGTTGCTCACTTCTCTTTTCTATCTGCGTCCATCTGCGTCCATCTGTGGTTCCTTGTTTCCGCCTGTTCCGCGTCGCCGTGGTGAATCAACCGGTGCGAATGTGTTTGCTCCGGGTCGGCGGCCGGCGGATGATGGCGGGGCTTTCGAGCCGGTCGGAAAAATTGCCACGCACCTTTTGCTTTTCGGGATGACTTCGATGAACGTTTCGCGCGTCGCCGGTTGGTGGTTGTCGGTCCTGTTGGTCGCCGTTCCGTCGGCCGTATTGGCTCAAGCGACGGCGCCGGCAAAGCCGGAAGCGAAGCAGGCGACCAAGCCTGCAGCGCGGCCGCAACCGACCGCCGAGGAACAAGCCAAGGCTCGGGCCGAGTGGCTCGCGAAGGCCCGCGAGAAGGTCGACGTTCGCCTCGACGTGCCGTATGCAGGCAACGACAACCCGCGGCAACAGCTCGATATCTATCTGCCGAAAGACGCCTCGGCCGGTAAGCCGCTGCCGGTCGTGCTCTTTATCCACGGCGGCGGCTGGAGCGGCGGCGATCGCAAAGGTTACATCGCCAATGCGTCGGGCCTGGCCGCGAGCGGGAAGTTCGCCGCGATTTCCGTCGGCTACCGGATGTCGAGCGAAGCCAAATGGCCGGCTCAGATTTACGACTGCAAGGCGGCCCTGCGCTGGGTGAAGGCGCATGCCAAGGAGCTGAACATCGACCCGACCAAGATCGGGCTTACCGGCTCATCGGCCGGGGGGCATCTGGTGACGATGCTCGGTCTGACGGGAGACACCAAGGAACTCGAAGGAGACCTCGGCCCGCACACGGGCGAATCGACGGCGGTGACCTGCGTGATCAATTTCTGCGGGCCGACCGACATGGCCGCGCCGCTCATGCAAGGAGAAGCCGCAAAGACGGACGATCCGGCCGTGTCGGGCCTCGTCGGCGGACCGCTCAAGGAAAAGGCCGATGCCGTGAAGCAGGCTTCGCCGCTCACTTGGGTTTCGGCCAAAGCCGTGCCGATCATGACCGTGCACGGGATGAAAGACGCCCGCGTAAACTACAACAACGCCACGAAACTCGACGAGGCCATGAAGAAGGCCGGCGCCGTGCACTACTTGGTGCCAATCACGGAAGCCGGCCACGGCATTCCGGTGGGCCCCGAACTGGCCGACCGGATGCAAAAGTTTTGGAACAAGTACCTCAACGGCGTGGACGCGGAAATCGCGACGACGCCGATTGAGTGAGCTGAGAGCTAGAAGCTGAGAGCCAAGAGCGACGAGCTTGGAGCGGCAAGAAAACTCGCTCTCCAAGCTCAAAGCTCACGTCTCCAGTCTCTCGGCTCCTTACGCCGTTTCCACGTCGCTCAGGCCGGGGATGCCGGAGTTGAAGTCCATGAAGCCTTCGAGCATGCGAGCCCGTACCGGGTGTTGCAGCTTGCGGACGGCCTTGGCTTCGATCTGGCGAACCCGTTCGCGAGTGACGCAGAAGATCTTGCCGACCTCTTCCAGCGTGTACGAGTAACCGTCGGCCAGGCCGTAGCGCAGGCGGATGATTTCGCGTTCGCGGTAGTTCAGCTCCTGCAGCGCTTCGTCGACGCGCGACTTCAGCATCGATTGCGTCATGTCGTACAACGGATCGACTTCGCGGTGGTCCTGCACGAACTCGCCGAAGAAGCTGTCGTCGTGATCGCCGACCGGTTGGTCGAGCGACAGCGGCTGCCGCGTCATTTTCATAACGATGCGGGCTTCTTCCAGCGACAGACCCGTGGCTTGGGCCGTCTCTTCGACGCTCGGCTCGCGGCCGAGACGTTGAATGAAATCTCGCGATGACCGCACGGACTTTGCCCATGGTTTCGATCATGTGAACCGGCAGGCGGATCGTGCGGCTTTGATCGGCCAAGGCGCGGGTGATCGCTTGGCGAATCCACCACGTGGCGTACGTGCTGAACTTATAGCCGCGGGCATGTTCGAATTTATCGACGGCCCGCATCAGGCCGGTGTTGCCTTCCTGGATCAGGTCCAAGAAGCTGAGGCCGCGATTGCGATAACGCTTGGCGATGCTGACCACGAGCCGCAAGTTGCCGGCCGAGAGCTGCCGCTTGGCGGCGTCGTAGTCCAGTTGGTGCAGCTCGGTGCGAATCATGCGGGCTCGGAGCGTGACCGGGCTTTCGTAGGTCATCCGCATCAGCTAGTGCAGTTCGCCGCGAAGTTCCTGTTCGCTGGTGCCGACGTCGCGACCGGCTTCAATTTCCGCGAGCTGGTCGACGAATGACCGACATCCGAGCGTCGATCTCGGCCAGCTTGTCCAACAGCGGCTTCAGACGTTGCGTCCGCAGATTCAATTCTTCGACCAATCGCACGGCCTTGTACCGACGGACGACAAGCCGATGCCACGCCTGCCGACGTTCGGCCAGCGGATGACTTCTTGTTCAGCGCGAAGTAGAAGTCGCGGCGATTGCGCTGCAGCAGGTGCGCCAGCGTTTTCAGGTTCGGTCTGAGCAGGCTCAAGATCTGCTTTTTCACCGCGGCGTCGGTCACCGAGACTTCGATCGTGCGGTCGAGCCGCAGTTCGCCGTCGCGAACCTTCTTCAAGAGCGTCACGGCGCCCTTGCAGGATGAAGTCGTTCGCCAGCAAGCTGCGGCGATAGAGCGTGCGGGCCCGTTCGATTTTTTTGGCCGCGTCGACTTCCTCTTTCCGGTTCAGTAGCGGGATCTCGCCCATTTGCATCAAGTAGATCCGAACCGGGTCGTCGATGTTGTCGTCCCACGAATCGCCGTAGGTGTCGGCCTGCTCTTCGTCGTCGAGTTCCTTGCTCGAAGGTGATTCGATCGATTGTACTTGGGCGGACGTCTGTTGGTCGCCGGTGCCGTGCATCGGCAGCAGGTCGGCATCGTCGTTGAAGAGTTCTTCCATGTCGACCGCAGGCTGCCGGGCGACCGTTTGCCCTTCGCCGTCGGCTTGGCCGGAGTGATCGACTTGCGGCTGCCGACCGGTTTCTCGGGTGCGACGGCTTTGCGAGTGGCGGCGAGAGCTTGCTGGTCGGCTTACGCAAGGGCAAGCTCCTTGAGTGACAGCTTTGCTGACGGCGGCTTCCAAGTGCATGACGAATCCGCTTAAAGCACGGTGGGTGCCAACGCCGCACGGCGTGTGATGCGAACCGCAAAGGCACCGTGAAATGTGTGGTATTTTTGCGTAGGTGGCTGATTCCGGTTCGGGCCGCCGCATCGGCCGTGTGGCCGTCTCGGCAACACTCACTACGGCATTTTGCCGCGGTCGACAACGCCGAAGTCGCAAGACACTTTGGCGAGCCGTGACGTCAGGCCGGCAGATTTGCTCGTTGGGAAGTTTGCCGCACCGTCAAAATTGCCTGGCGCTTCGCGCCTCCCCTTGAGACGGGATGATGACCCCTCGCTCCCACGTTGGCCAACTCGGCAGTAGATCGCACGCCGAGGAGCGCAAATGAGCTGGGCGGCGGCCAAAAGGCCGATCGCTCGCCAACATAAAAAGGGCCGACTCACGGCCCGCGAACGCATCGCCAAGCTCATCGATCCTGGCACCGAGTTCCTCGAACTCGGCCTCTGGGCCGGCGTGGGAGATGTATTCCATACGGCGGGGCCCCGGCGGCCGGCGTGGTCACCGGCATCGGCACCGTCGCCGGCCGGCGGCATATGATCATCGCCAACGACGCCACGGTGAAAGCCGGCGCGTTCTTTCCGGCGACCGCCAAGAAGGTGCTCCGCGCCCAACGGATCGCCTTGCAAAACCGGCTGCCGCTGGTCTACCTCGTCGACTCGGCTGGCGTGTTCCTGCCGCTGCAAGAAGACGTCTTTCCCGACGAGGACGATTTCGGCCGCATCTTCCGCAACAACGCCGTGATCTCGGCGGCCGGGCATCGGGCAGTCGCCGCGATCATGGGCAACTGCGTCGCCGGCGGCGGCTACCTGCCGGTGCTGTGCGACAAGTTGCTGATGACCGAGGGCTCCGGCCTGTACCTCGCCGGACCGGCGCTGGTGAAGAGCGCGATCGGCCAGAAGGTCTAGAGCGACGACCTCGGCGGCGCGAAGATGCACGCGCAGATCAGCGGCACGATCGACTACCGCGAACCCGACGACGAAGCGTGCCTCGACGCGGCTGCGCCAGTTGGTCGGCGCTGGCTGCGCCCGACTCCGCGCAGCCGGCCGCGCCGTTCACTCGCGTCGGCCGCAACCGCACGGCCGTCCCTGCACGAGATCTTACGACATCGTCAGCGCCAACCGCGCGAGCGAGTACGAAGTCCGCGACGTGCTCGAATGCATCGTCGACGCCGGCACGTTCGACGAATACAAGGCCGAGTACGGCCAGACGCTCGTCTGCGGCACGGCCCGCATCGGCGGGTTTCCGGTCGGCATCGTCGCCAACCAGCATCATCGCGTGAAGCCGGCCGACGGGCCGATTCAGTTCGGCGGCGTGATCTATGTCGACAGCGCCGAGAAGGCCGCGCGGTTCGTCATGAACTGCAACCAGGACTGGCTGCCGCTCATGTTCCTGCAGGACGTCAACGGCTTTATGGTCGGCCGCGACAGCGAGCACGCGGGCATCATCAAGGCCGGCGCCAAGCTGGTCAACGCGATCAGCAACAGCCGCGTGCCGAAGCTGACCGTGCTCATCGGCGGCTCCTTACGGCGCCGGCAACTACGCGATCTGCGGCAAGGCGTTCGACCCGCGGTTGATCTTCGCCTGGCCGACCGCCACGTACGCCGTGATGGGTGGCGACCAAGCCGACGAGTACGCTACTCGACGTGACCGTCGTCAGCGCCTGGAACGACAAGGGAGACAAGCCGTCGACGCCGACGAGCTGGCCAAGCTTCGCGACAACGCGTGAAGGCGACTATGAACAAGCAGATGGACACCCGCTACGCCGCGGCCCGCGGCTGGGTCGACCGCATCATCGATCCGGCTCGTACGCGCGAAGAACTGATCGCGGCCTCTAGAAGTCGTGACCCGACACGCGGAGAGGAAGCGTACCACTGGGCGTGTTTCAGGTTTAGTACCAAGTTGGAAAGTTGCGTGACCATTCGCATCGGTAACGGCAGCAGGTTTTTGGGAGACAACCTCGACGCGCCGCGGCGGCTGGTCGAAACTGCGCGGCTCGATTATCTGACGCTCGAGTACCTCGGCCGAGCTGACGCTTTCGATCCTCGCCCGGCTGCGCGAGAAAGATCCGACGGCCGGCTACGCCCACGATTTCCTGCCGGTGTTGAAGAGCCTCGTGCCGGCGCTCAAAGACGCAGCCGCAGTTGAAGATCGTCACGAATGCCGGCGGGATGAACCCCAAGAGTTGTGCGGAGGCCGCCGCGACAAATCCTTGCGCGAAGCCGGACTTGGGAGACGTCATGATCGGCGTCGTCTCGGGCGACGACCTGCTGCCGCGCATCGCCGAACTGCAAGCGGCCGGCTGCGAGTTTAAGAACCTCGACGACGGCCGGCCGCTTTCCGAACTGAAGCAACCGATCGTCAGCGCCAATGCGTATCTCGGAGCGCAGCCGATCGCCGAAGCTTTGGGCAGGGAGCGCGGATCGTGATCACCGGCCGTGTGGCGGATGCCTCGCTCACCGTCGGCCCGGCGGTGCACGAATTCGGCTGGAAGTGGGACGATTGGGACAAACTCGCCGGCGCGACGTGGCCGGACACCTCATCGAATGCGGAGCCCAAGCGACTGGCGGGTACTCAAGTAACTGGCAAGCGGCCGATCTGGTGCATGTCGGCTACCCCGTCGCGGAGTTGCAAAGCGACGGCACGTTCGTCATCACCAAGCCGCCCGGCAGCGGCGGATTCGTCAATCGGCTCTCCGTCGCTTCGCAGCTTGTTTACGAAATCGGCAACCCGCAGCATTACCTCACGCCCGACGTGGATTGCGATTTCACGACGGTGGCGTTGGAAGATCTGGGAGACGATCGCGTCGAGGTCACCGACGCCGCGGGACGCCCTGCGCCGGAGATGCTCAAAGTCTCGTCGGCCTATCGCGACGGCTACACGGCCGACGGCCGGCTCTTGGTCTACGGCCGCGATTGCTACGCCAAGGCGCAGGCCTGCGCCATGATTATTTTCCAGCAGTTGGCCGACGCCGGTTTTGAGTATGAGCGAACCTATTTCGAAGTGCTCGGCGCGGGGCCGGCGTACCCGGCTTGCGACCGCCGCCTACGGAATTGACTGAGGTCGTGCTGCGCTTAGCCGTACACGATCCGCGCCGCGAAGCGGTGGAGCGATTCACGCGACAGTTCGCACCGCTCGCTACGGCGGGGCCTGCCGGACTCGCCGGTTATACGCAAGCGCGAAGCGAAGTTCGACCGGTGTTTGCATATTGGCCGTCATTGGTTCCGCGCGGCGTCGTGAAGCCGGACGTCGTCGTCAAACCGGCGGGAGATTGGTTATGAGCCAAGTACGAGACTTCGCCGTGGCCCGCAGCGGCGACAAAGGAAACCATGCGAACATCGGCGTCGTGGCCCGCTCGGCGGAAGCGTACGAAACGCTCCGCCGCGAACTGACGCCGCAGCGCGTCGCCGATTATTTTGCGTCGCTCGAAGCCTCGCGCATCGTGCGCGTACGAAATGCCGAACGTCTTAGCGTTCAACTTTCTGTTGTACGACGTCTTGGCCGGCGGCGCGAGCCGGTCGTTGCGGTTCGATACGCAAGGAAAGTTGCTCGGCACGGCGCTGATGGAATTAGAACTCCATGAATGACTTTGAAGATCGAGTTGACGACTCAGTGATTGAACGACTTGCGTCGGCAGTTGAGTCATTCTTGCTGACCTCTGACAAATCCTTTGCCCTTGAATCAGCGCACATATCGATTTCCTGCTTGGTTGAGCGACTTTCCATCGCCTGAACTGGGACGACAATTCTCTGAGTTGATCGCGCTCTTCGAAAGATATTCTCCAAAGCCAAGGCTTGTCCGTACGTTCAGGGGAATGTCGATTTATCAACCTAAAGGATTCGGCGAAATGCCTGGGAGGGCACGGCATTCCGTAAAAAAGCGAGTGTGGCGTCTCTTGAAAGCATGCTACGACCACAATTCGGCAATTGCCGGATAGTCGGATCTCAAGAAAGCAGACATGGCAATTATTGAACTTCGAGTCACTGGTCCAACGGCGACAATATCTCTCAATCGGCCGGAGAAGCGTAACGCCCTCAATCGAGCGCTGTTGGCCGAGTTGCAGCAGGCGTTTGAGGATTTGCATCTGGAGAAGCGAGTGCGGGCCGTGGTTCTCACCGGGGCCGGCAACGTGTTTTGCGCCGGGATGGATTTGGGCGAAATGCTGGAAACCAGCAAGCAGCCTAACGCCGCGGAGTTGTGGCACGGCGACGCCGCGGCGTATCGCGACCTCGTCGAATACATGCTCCGGTTTCCGAAGCCGATCATCGCCGCGGTCAACGGCCCGGCGATCGCCGGCGGCGCCGGATTGGTCTTGGCTTCGGACATCGTCGTCGCGGCCCATGAAGCGACGTTCGGCCTGCCGGAGCCTTTGCGCGGGATCGTCGCCGGACTCGTGGCGCCGTTGCTTACGTTTCGCGTCGGCGGAGGTCAGGCCGCGCGGCTGTTGCTCGGCGTGCAGACGATCGACGCTCGCGAAGCGCATCGGATCGGGCTGTTTCACGAAATCGGCACCGCCGACAGTCTCGCAGAACGAGCCGACGCGATCGCCGCACAATGCGCGAAGTGCGCCCCGCCCGCCATGCTGCAAACCAAGCGCATGCTCAACGAAACGATCGGCGAGCAAATGCTGGTTCAACTCGGGCCGGGAGCGGCGGCCAGTGCGACGGCCCGCACGACGGAGGAAGCCCGCGAAGGTCTGGCGGCGTTCTTAGAAAAACGCGAGCCGAAGTGGCCGTAGTCCACGAACCTGCTTGTGACAAAAAAGGCCGCCGCACTTCGTGGAGCGCGGCGGCCTTTTGCTTATCGATTAACGACGGACGGCGTGAGGTCTTTAGAAGGGGGACGAGGCTTACTCGCCCTCCTCCTCTTCTTCCTCTTCTTCTTCATCCTCGTCCCAGTCGTCGTCTTCGTCTTCTTCTTCGTCCCAATCTTCCTCTTCTTCTTCGTCGTCATCCTCGTCTTCATCTTCGTCGTCGACTTCTTCCCAGTCGTCGTCGAAGTCGTCGTCTTCGAAGTCGTCTTCTTCTTCATCGTCCTCTTCGTCGTCTTCATCCTCGTCGTCGTCTTCGTCTTCTTCTTCCTCGAAGTCGTCATCTTCGTCTTCGGCGCGAACTTCGTCGGCCCAACCTTGACGGCGGCGCTTCAGCGCTTCTTCCTGTTCCATTTCGTTTTCGAAAACGATGCTCACTGCAGACTCCTCTTGCGTAGCGTTACTCAAATCCTGTTGTTCGGTCTCGGAACTCGTCGTGCCGGTCACGTCCGTAGCAATCTGCGGACCGTCGCGGCGGGCTCGCAATTCTGCGGCGCACGGCAGCTCGTCGAGATGCCGCAGGCCGAAAAACCGCAAGAACCGCTTACTCGTCCCATACAGGTAAGGCCGGCCCAGCTCCTCGCTGCGGCCGACGATCTTCACCAAATTCCGTTCCAGCAACTGTCGCAGCATCTCGTCGCAAGCCACGCCTCGAATGCCTTCGATCTCGGCGCGCGTGACCGGTTGACGATATGCCGTGACCGCTAAGGTTTCCAACGCGGAAGCGGAAAGCCGAGCCTCGACGTGCGTACGTACGAGCCTCCGCAACCAGCCGGAAAACTTTCGCCGCGTGAGCAACTGAAAGCCGCCGGCTGCCTCTTCCGCCCGGAACGCCGTTCCTTGGCGGTCGTAGAATTCGTTCAATCGGCGGATTAATGTACGCGCTTCAGTACCATCCGCCAAGTTTGCGAGCTGACTTATTTTTCTCGTGTTCAACGGCTCGTCCGAGAGTAACAACACCGCCTCGACCCGCGCCATTCGGGCATCGCGGACAAATTGTCCGCGCGATACCGCACGCCCCTTCGTCGAACCGGCGGTCCGATAGGGGGGGCGAAGCGCCATCGACTGCGACGGCGCAAGGGTTTGCAGCTCAGACCGCGCCGGTCCCCATGCCGTCGGACTGCGCAGGCCGGAGCTTTGCATAGTCTGTCGCAGGCCGGATCGTCGGGCGCTGTGCATCATCGAAGCGGAGCGTCACGGAGCGGATGCTGTTGCGTCGGACAATTTGGAGCTTGCCGGCGGTTCTGGCAAGAGCAATGCGCGCTCGGCCGCTGGGCGAATTTGCGTCAGATACGCCTACGGCATCCGGCCGGCTTTCCAGGCTTCGACGTCGTCGAGCACCGTCTGCATTGCGCGGAGGGCGTCGGTATCCGTCGCCTCGAACTTCCGGGTATAGGCCGAATTGTGGCCGGCCGCCATTTGACATTGGAAGCGGTAATACCCGCCTTCGGAACCCCAAGTCTCAAGAGCGTAATGAGTTGCGCCAAGAGCCCGAAGCCGCTGTTGAATTTGGGTAAATTGTTCCGGAGCCGCCGCTGGGCGTGAGGCGGCGGGCTGCGGCGCACCGAGAGATTCGGCGTGGGCGACCGGCACGACGGCCGACGAACTTTGAACATCGATGTTCGCCACGGCCTGCTGAACCTCATAGCCCTGCGATGGCATTCCCGACGGGCTCGTACCGGCGGCGGTCATCGAAGCAGCCGTAGCTTGGTGGAAAACACCTGGAGCGCGGGACTCGGATTCGGAATTGTTCGCAGCGATTTGCGGCGTACGGGGTTTGGACGACGAAGGAGCAGGGGCGTCCGTCTTTTTCGCCACGGCCGCGCCGGGCGATTTCACGCCGAATACAGCGGCCGCCGGCAATAGCAACATGCTCACGACGACGACCGTCGTCCGGAGCCGTACATAGCCCGGCTCGGTATGTTGCGCGTCGCCCATGTCGGGCACGGCGTGCGACTCGGCAGAATCGTCGTGCGCAGCAGGTTCCATGCGTGACATCCGTACGAAGACTCGGCGAACTTTTTGGGCGGCGGAGAATAGCAGCGGGCCGGCGAGAATCGCAATGTCAGTCGGTGTCTGCGCGATGCCGACGGCGAGCGTGATGCGTCGTGCTAAGTCACCGGGGGCCTTACGGCACCCGCTCGCCTAGCGATAATCGGGAGATCTACGAAACCCGCTTCCCGCTACGATTGCCGGCATGCAGCCCATTTATCTCGACCACGCCGCGACGACCCCCGTTTTGCCGGAAGTGGCCGAGGCGATGGACCGCGCAGTGCGCGACGGCTGCGGTAACCCGGCCAGCCAGCATTGGTTTGGTCGTGCGGCGCGGCGCGTCGTTGAAGAAGCCCGAGAACAAATCGGCGAGATCCTGGGGCTCGACCAATCGACGATCCACGCCGATCGCGTGATCTTCACAAGCGGCGGAACGGAAGCGAACAACTGGGCGATCCGTACGCTCGGTCGCAAGCTCGGCGAGCGTCCCGGCGACAATCCGTCGCTCGCCGCGCGGTTGCTCGTGTCGGCGGTGGAACATCCATCGGTGCAAGGCCCGGCCGATCTTTGCGCGGCCGAAGGGGAAATCGTCGAGCGTATACCGGTCGAGCGCTCGGGCATCGTCTCAGCCGCCGCGCTCGCGGAACGTTTGGAAACTCCGTCCCGGCTGGTATCGATCGGTTTGGCGAACAGCGAAACCGGCATTCTGCAGCCGGTGGCGATGCTGGCGGACGTTTGTCGGGCTCGCGGCGTGCTGATCCACACGGATGCGGTACAGGCCGTGGGGAAGATCGACGTCGACTTTCGGCAACTCGGCGTCGATGCGTTGACGCTGGCCGCACACAAGTTCGGCGGCCCGCTCGGCATCGGCGCACTGGTACTGCGTAGCGGCATCAGCCCGCCGCCGTTGCTCTACGGCGGGTTCCAACAGGAAGCACTCCGACCCGGCACCGAGTCACCGCCGCTGATTGTGGGCTTGTGCAAGGCGTTGAACATTTGGCGACGCGAACATGCCGAGCGTACGGCCCGCCTCGCGGCGCTGCGCGACGAACTCCAGCGGTTTTTGACCATGGCTCATTCCGAGTTCGTCGTTCACGGCGCCGACGTGCCGCGGTTGCCGCAAACGCTGAATATCGCGCTAATAGGCGCCGATCGGCAAGCGCTGTTCCTCGCGCTCGATCAAGCCGGCGTAGCCTGCTCGACCGGTTCCGCGTGTGCCAGCGGCTCAAGCGAACCGTCGCCCGTGTTGCGCGCGATGGGTTGTTCCGAGAGCGAATTGGCGAGCTCATTGCGGTTCAGCGTCGGCCTCACGACGGAGCCGGCCGACATCACCGCCGCGGCGGAGCGCATCTGCCGCGTTTTTCAAGGCTTACGGCGAGCGACGACGGGCTAATTTCGGCCGGTAATTCCAGGCCCTTGAGGTCGCTTGTGGGCCTCAAATTCGGTATACTCGACGGTTCGCAAAAGGGCCTCGGACCGGCCCTGTTTTGAGCTTCGCGCCTCGCACGGTTTGCATCGCGCCATCAGCCCGGACGGATCGACGTGTTTGACCTCTCGCAACCCGAATTTTCGCGCCCTGCGGAAGCTGCGGCACGCGCGACGTTCGGGCTCTCGGGCGAGGACACGATCGTGAACGGCTCCCTAGCGAGCGACGGCGGGTCGGCAAATGCCGACGCCTCACGCCCTAACGATCCCTGGACCAGTTTTGTCGCCGGGGAAGAGAACCGTTTGGTGGTGTCGGCCTTGGGTCGGTTTGTCGACGATGCGGTGCTATCGGCCGCACAACGTCGCGACGAGCGCGAGCTTGCGGCCGCTGGCGACAATCTCACCGCCGGTACGTTCGTTCTTCACGGACCTTCCGGCACGGGTAAGACGTTGCTGGTCGACGGACTCATGGCCGCGTGGACGGCGCGTTTAGCCCACGATGCCGTCGTACGTTTGGCGGGCAGCGAGTGGGCCGAGCAATATGCCGAAGCGGTCGAGCGCGACGAAGTCGAAACATTTCGTCGCCGCTACCGTACGGTGGATTTGCTCGTGGTCGAAGATGCGGGCCGACTGGCGACGAAGCCGCAGGCGCAATGGGAGCTCATGCACACGCTCGACGCGCCTGGCGCAAACGGGTGCTCGTGCGGTGATCACGCTCGATGCGGCGCCGCAAAAGCTGGAGACGTTTCTGCCTGCGCTCGTGGGCCGCTTGGTGGAAGGGTTCGTCTTCGGCGTCGTGGCGCCGTCGTTGGAATCGCGACGTGCGATTCTTGCAGCGCTCGCAACCGAGCGCAGGCTTGACGTTGGAACCGAAAGCGCTCGAGCTGTTGGCCGCCGATCGGGAGACGACCGTGCGCGAGTTGCGCGGGGCGGTCGCGGCGCTGGAGTTGACGGCGAAAGAGCGGGCACGGCGCGAAGCCGCAGGGTTGCTATTTCCGCTAAGAGGTGACGAACCGGCGCCGATCGACGTGCCGCACGTCAAACGTTTCCTTGAAGCACAACCGACCGGCGCGGCACCGACGCTGAAACAAATCATCGAACAAACGGCTCGCTACTTCGGACTGCGCCGCCGATTTGAAGAGCAGCTCGCGGCAACGCAGCGTAGTTGCCGCACGCGATACGGCCATTTACTTGGCCCGCCGTTTGACGAAGAAGAGCCTGCAAGAAATCGGCGACTTTTTCGGCGGCCGCGATCACACGACCGTGCTGCACAGTTGCCGCAAATTGGAAACGACCGACGAGCTCGATCCGGCGAGCGCACTGCGCTCGCAGCCTTGAACGAACGCTTGAATCGTCCGTGACGTGAACTTGTAAACGCGAACCTGAGAGACGACTGTTGAACGAAGATTTGGGGAAAGGTTGTTCGTCGCGTGTCGAAGCCGAACGGGGTTGTCGACAGGGCGCGACATGCCGACGCGCAGTGCGACGATGCAAGCCGACCATCGACAAACCATCGACGGCGCGCGCAACGCCCGGGCAACGAGTTTTACACAGAGCGCCGCGCGGCGCAAGATAAGCCGGTGCGAACCGTTATCGCCGGCCGCGAGCGCCGGTGAACGATCGGTCGCCGCGTATTCCTACTGCTACTGAGTTTAAAAATACATAACAGAGAGAGAAGAGCCCCGTGAGCGAGCGTGTTTGCAGCGTGTGTCTGCAAGACGTGGAAGTGATCGCAAACGACGGCTTCGCCCAAGAACGGATTTGAAACATGAAAGTGTCGTGCGAGCGTGACAAGTTGTTGGCCGCGTTTCAATTGGCGGCCGCCGTGGCGCCGAGCCGCAGCCCGAAGCCGATTCTGCAAAACGTGAAGCTCGAAGTCGGCGCAGATACCGCCGTGCTCACGGCCACGGATCTGGAAGTCGGCATGCGCATCACCGTGCCGGGCATCACGGCCGACGCCACGGGCAGCGCCTTGTTGCAGGTTGCTCGCTTCGGACAGATTCTTCGCGAAACGACCGATCCGACCATCAAGATTGAAACCGACGGCCGCGGTACGGTCGTGCGGGGCGAGCGGAGCGAATTCCGTCTGCCGGCGGAAAACCCGGACGAGTTTCCCACCGTCGCGCAGTTCAGCGAGGGAGGCCATCTGGAAGTGCCGGCCCGCCTGCTCCGCGAATTGATTCGCCGCACGGTCTTTGCCACCGACAACGAAAGCAGCCGGTACGCGCTCGGCGGCGTGCTCTTGGAATTCAAAGACGGCGAACTCACCGCAGTCGGCACCGACGGCCGCCGCCTGGCCGTGATGAAGGGCCCGGCCAACGCCGTGGGTAACTACAAGCCCGCCGACACGATGACCATCGTACCGACCCGCGCGATGCAGCTTATCGAACGCTCGATCACCGACGGCGACGCGGAAGTGCAAATCGTCGCCCGAGCGAACGACATCCTCGTACGGACGCCGCGGGCCGTGATCTACTCGCGACTCGTCGAAGGGCGTTTCCCCAAGTGGCGTGACGTGTTCCCCAAGCGCGAAGGAACCCAAAAGATCGCGCTCGTTGTTGGTCAGGTCTATTCGGCCGTGCGGCAAGCGGCGATCGTCACCAGCGAAGAAAGCCGCGGCGTCGACTTCACCTTTGCCGACGGCAAGTGCGTCCTTGCCGGTCGCGGCGCCGAGACGGGCCAATCGCGGATCGAACTTCCCATCGCCTACGACGGCCCGGCAATCACCATCGCCCTCGATCCTCGCTATGTGAACGACTTCTTCCGCGTGCTCGACGGCGAGAAGACCTTCACGCTGGAACTGAAAGACGGCGAAAGCGCGGCCGTCTGCATGACCGACGACGGCTACAGCTACGTCGTGATGCCGCTGGCTCGCGATCGGTAACGCAAGACTCGCTGCAGAGGTTTTCAGAAGCACGGAGCAGATGGAATGCGAAGGGGATTGGGGGATCAAACGGAGATGAGGGAGACGAAGGAATTTATGAAAGGGATATGACGTTCCGAATTGCCCTGCTCACCTCTTTGGATCTCCATCATCTCTTCCTATCCCCACATCCCCCTCTCAGGTTTTCTCGGTGCTTCTGCGTCTTCGTGGTGAAACGAAAACTCAAATGTTCGATCCTCGCAAACTTGCCGACATTCTCACCGAGCTGCACGCTCGTCGCGGTTATGCCCGCGTGCCGCTCGAGCGAAAGTGCGGAAGAGGCTTGGCGTGAAGCGGTCGGACCCGTGCTCGGCCCGCAAACTCGGGTCGGTCCGGTGAAACGAGGAGTGTTGGAAGTCACGGCGGCCAACAGCATGGTCGCCCAAGAATTGCAGTTTCAAAAACAACAAATCGTGGCCCGTCTTGCCGACCTGCTCCCGGACGAAAAAATCCGCGACATCCGCTGCAAGATCGGTTCGGTTCGCTAAGACGAACCGCGTCCGACGTGCTTTGTTCGTGGTCCGTGATCGGCGAAATCTAGTTCGTCGCCCGGTCCCGCACCAAGCGTCGGGCCTCGCACTTGGTATTTCGTAACAGAAGATTGGAACGATGATGTCCGAAGCTACGCCGAATGAAGATTCCCCCGGTTACGATTCGCCCAACACGCCGAATTTGGCCCAATACACGGGTGACCAAATTCAAGCTCTGAGCGACGTCGAACACGTTCGCCAGCGTCCCGGCATGTACATCGGCAATACCGGTACGCGCGGGCTGCATCACCTCGTTTACGAAACGGTCGACAACTCGATCGACGAGGTGATGGCCGGCCACGCCAAAGACATCTTCGTCACGATCAATCCCGCTGGCTCCTGCACCGTGCAGGACGACGGTCGCGGCATCCCTGTCGACGTTCACCACGAACTCGGCATCAATACGCTCGAAGTGGTGATGACGAATCTGAAGGCCGGCGGCAAGTTCGACAAGCAGGCCTACAAAACCTCAGGCGGGTTGCACGGTATCGGCCTCAAGGCGGTGAACTTCCTCAGCGAATGGTGCACCGTCGAAGTCCGCCGCGACGGCCACGTCTTCCAGCAGGAATACGTTCGCGGCGTTCCGAGCGCTCCGGTCGCCCGCATGGGCAAAGCCGCCGGCACCGGCACCAAGACCACGTTCAAGCCCGATCCGGAAATCTTCGGCCAGATCAAGTTCGAGTATTCCACGCTCCACCGCCGCATGCAGGAACTCGCGTTCCTGAATGCCGGCGTGCGCATCACGCTCAAAGACGAGCGCACCGGCGAAGGGGAAACCTTTCAGTATGCTCGCGGGCTCTTGGCGTTCGTCGAGCATCTCAATCGTGCCGCCGAGCCGTTTCATGCCGACGTCGTGTACATCCGCGGCGAGCAAGACGACGTCAGCGTCGAAGTCGCCATGCAATACACGAGCGAATACACGGACAACCTGCACACCTACGTCAACAACATCAACACGATCGACGGCGGTACGCACCTCTCCGGTTTCCGCACCGCGCTCACCCGCACGCTCAACGCTTACGGCAAACGCGAAGGCATTTACAAAGACCTCACTCCCAGCGGCGACGACTTTCGCGAAGGCCTCACCGCCGTGATCGCCGTGCGCGTGCCGAACCCGCACTTCGAAGCCCAGACCAAGGGAAAGCTCAACAACCCCGAAGTCGAAGGCATCGTCAATTCCATCGTCGGCGACTTCCTCGCGAAGTATCTCGAGCAGAATCCGAAAATCGCCAAGCTCATCGTGCAGAAGGCCATTCTCGCGGCCGAAGCTCGAGAAGCGGCCCGCAAGGCGAAGCAACTCCTGCGCGACCGCAAAGGCGCTTTCGGCGGCGGGGGGCTTCCCGGCAAGCTCCGCGATTGCTCCAGCCGCGACGTCGCCAAGTGCGAGCTGTACTTGGTGGAAGGCGACTCGGCCGGCGGCTCGGCCGAGGGCGGCCGGCTCCGCGAATATCAGGCCATCCTGCCGCTGCGAGGTAAAATCATCAACGCCTACAAGAGCCGCGAAGACAAAGTGCTCGCGAACGAAGAAGTGCGGAGCATGATCTCGGCCATCGGCATCGGCATGGGAGACGACGCCGACCTCTCCAAGCGCCGCTACAACAAAATCGTCATCATGACCGATGCCGACGTCGACGGTTCGCACATCCGCACGCTGTTGCTCACCTTCTTCTATCGGCAGATGTACAAGCTCGTGCAGGGCGGGCATGTGTACGTCGCCCAGCCGCCGCTCTTCCGCGTCCGCACGAAGAAGCAGACGTACTACGTGCAGACCGAAGAGGAAATGCGCAACCAGCTCATGGACTCCGGTCTGCAAGGGAGCACGTTCGAGCCGGGCGACGGCCGCACGATCGAAGGCCCGGACATGGACAAGCTCTGCAAGACGCTGGCCAACATCGAAACGTCGATCACGGCTCTAGAACGCCGCGGCATTCCGCTCCGGATGCATGCCGGCCGGCAAGACGATAAGGGTCGGCTCCCCGTGTTTCACGTCTTCTTCGATACGCTCGAACGCTGGTTCACGACCCGCGAAGAGTTGAATCATTTCGTCGAAGAACAAGAAAAATAGACAGGCGACGAACTGCAAGTCGACGCCGCGACGGTGCCGGCCGCAGCGCCCGCCGATCACGCCGCCGCGGCCGACGGCACGGCGAAAGACGGCAACGGCCACGCGCAGAAGCGGCTGCACATCGTCGAGCTACACGAAGTCCGCTCGCTCAACAAAGACCTGGCCGACCTGCGCGGCATGGGCTTCGAGATCGACAGCCTCTGGCCGATCACCCGCACCGGCTCGCTCGACAGCCGCTACAAGCTCCGCCGCGAAGAATCGGAGATCGGCATCGAAGATCTCCGCGGGCTCCTCGCCGCCGTCCGGAAAGCGGGCGAAAAAGGCCTGCAAGTCACCCGCTTCAAAGGCCTCGGCGAAATGAACGCGGAAGAGTTACGCGACACCACGCTCGACCCGAAGAACCGGACGCTGCTGCAAGTCAAAATGGACGACGCCACGGCCGCCGGCGAACTCTTCGGCATCCTCATGGGCGACATCGTCGAACCACGACGCGACTTCATCGAACGGCATGCGCTGGAAGTGCGGAATTTGGATGTGTAGCCTGATCGTCGTCAGCTGATTGCTTCTGCATGCTGTCGGATTACTCAACAAAGCTTAGACATATGTCGTCATATTGGACTCATCCGTCAGTCCGTGGCCTAGGCGGAGACAGAGATCCAGTTGAAGCGATTGTTGAGCGTGCCCGTGAAGTTGTGCTGGACGCTTTGGAAAAAGGCTGGACCGGACCTCCGTTCGACCCGTTCGCGCTTGCAAAGCATCTCAACATTCCAGTAGTTCCTCGTGATGATATTAATGATGCGCGTACCATTCCGCTGGCGGGCAATCGGCTGCAAGTGGAGTACAATCCTCACAAGCCGCAGGTGCGAGTTCGTTTCTCCGTTGCACATGAGTTAGCTCACACACTGTTTCCAGACTGCCGTGATCAAACGCGCCATCGGCTCGGTCGCGATCACATGAAGGCTGACGACTGGCAGTTGGAAATGCTTTGCAATTTGGCTGCCGCAGAAATGCTAATGCCGGTCGGCAGTTTTGAAGAACTACGCGATGAAGAACTTTCAATCGACCGCGTGCTGTCTCTTCGCGAGCGTTATCAAGTGTCCGCCGAAGCGGTGCTATACCGTATTGTGCGACTGTCACAGAACCCTGTAGCAGCGTTTTGTTGTTCCCGACTCGAAGACGGTGCGGACAAAGGCCGTTACCGCGTCGATGTCATACGTGGACACCATGGATTGACGCCGCCGCTCGCAATAGGGGATCTACTTCCGGCCGATTCTGTGGCGGCCGAGTGCACGGCAATTGGCTTTACCGCAAAGTCCGACGAGCATTGGGGAAAGAACAGCCTAAAGTTCCAAGTCGAGTGCGTAGGGGCCCCGCCGTACCCGGATCACACGTTCCCACGTGTCTTGGGATTACTTATCCCAAAGGGAAAACAAGCGGGAAAGCCGAGCAAAATTTCGTATCTAAAGGGCGACGCAACTCAACCGCGTGGTACAGGACAGCGGATCATCGCGCACGTTGTTAATGACAAGGCGGCACGATGGGGCGCTGGCTTTGCGAAGGCCGTAAAAGCAAAATGGCCTACTGTACAGACAGAATTCATCGAATGGTCGCAGCGTTATAAATCACAGTTTAAGCTCGGGAACTGTCGGCTCATTAGCGTAGAGCCTTCATTAGGCCTCTTTCAAATGATTGCCCAGCGCGGGTATGGTGATTCAGCGGGCCCGCGGATTCGGTACACAGCGCTGTCACGTTGCTTGGACGAGCTTGGCCAACTAGCGGCCTCGAAATCGGCTTCCGTCCACATGCCACGAATTGGTTGCGGGCAGGCTGGCGGGCACTGGTTCGTGGTTCGAGAGTTGGTGGAGGAGTCGCTCGTCGATCGTGGCATTTCAGTGTTTGTGTACGATCTTCCAGACGAGGACTGGAACGAACCGCGGGGACAGCAATCGCTATTTTCTTAAGGCATGTTCAGCTATGCCGTCGTTGATCGTAGTTCTCTCCGGGCCTGTTGCTGCCGGGAAGAGTACGTTAGCTCGCGAATTGGCATCCCGATTCGACTTCACGCTGATAAAAACGTGGGAGTTGCTAACGGACATTGCGCCGAATGTGTCGCGCAAAGGCGAGCCCTTCAAGAACTCGGGGAAAAACTGGACGTTGAGACAAATGGTTCCTGGGTTCGCGATGCACTGTCGCAAAAAGTGCGTGTTTTACCCGCAAACGCAAGAATCGTTATTGACTCCGTCCGAATTCAATCGCAAATGGACTCGCTGCGAGGAGCCTACGGCGCGAGAGTCGTACACATTCATCTAGACGCACCTGAAAGCGAATTAACCGATCGCTACAGTCGCCGAAAACGCGCCGATATCAAAGAACTGACTAGCTATGCCGCTGTCCAAGAAAGCGAGACGGAACGCGCTATTGGGTCGTTGGCGGCGACGGCAGATGTCGTAATCGATACGGTTCGATGCACTGAGGAAGACGTCTTAATTCGTGCTGCAAGCCATTTGGGTATATTTGGCCGAGGATACGATCGCGTTGTCGACGTGCTTGTGGGCGGCGAATATGGTAGCGAGGGTAAAGGGCAGATCGCGGCGTACCTTGCGCCAGAATACGACCTGCTTGTGCGTGTAGGCGGTCCGAATGCCGGCCACACAGTATATGAAGAGCCGACATCGCACACCTTTCGGCACTTGCCGTCCGGAACACGATCGAGCAGCGCACAAATCGTAATTGGTCCTGGGGCTGTCGTACACGTTCCGACGCTACTCGATGAGATTGCTGCTTCGGAAGTGGCCGTGGATCGGCTATCGATCGATCCGCAGGTTATTACGATTACCGATGAAGACATAGCCACTGAAGTAGCTCTTACCGGTTCGATTGGTTCCACCGGAAAAGGCGTGGGAGTTGCAACGGCGCGGCGCATTCTCGACCGCGGTATTCGGTCCGTCGAGACTACGAAAGACGCTCAGCCTTTACGTCCTTTCGTTCGCGACACAGCTCGGATCATAGAGGATGCATGCTGCCGAAAGGCTAGGATTCTCTTGGAAGGAACACAGGGTACCGGACTCAGTCTAATACACGGTCCATATCCTCATGTAACCTCGCGCGACACAACGGTAGCAGGATGCCTAGCAGAAGCGGGCATTTCTCCAAGCCGCGTAAGGAAAGTGATAATGGTTTGTCGGACGTATCCGATTCGAGTCGCCAACCCAAAAGAAAAGGGAAAGACGTCGGGCCCGTTCTCCCGCGAGATAGATTGGACCACCATTGCGGAACGCTCGGGTCTCGATGTTTTGGAGCTACGAAAGGCGGAGCACAGCTCCGTATCAAGAAAATTGCGGCGGGTAGGCGAATTTGATTGGGCGCTTCTAAAGAAGGCGTCATTTCTTAACGCACCGACAGATATTGCTATGACTTTCGTCGACTACATTTGTAAGTCAAATAGAGATGCAAGGCGATTTGAGCAACTGACGCCAGAGACAGTACGGTTTCTGCAGGAAGTAGAGCGAGTTGCACACGCGCCCGTGACGCTGATTTCAACTCGTTTCCATTCCCGCGCGATTATTGATCGCAGAGCGTGGTAGGCGTCGCATAAAAAGAGGAGAACTCATCTTGCCTTTTACGCTGACTAAGTTTCAGTCACTTCGTCCCTACTTATATCACCTTACAGATCGGCGCAACGTAGATCGCATTAAACGCACTGGTCGACTGCTGAGCGCAACACGACTGCTCAATGCGGCCAAGCAGCGCGGTATCATTACCGCGCAAAACGACCGGACAGTATTCCAATCTCGATCGACGGCCATGAGATTTGGGTTCGCGACCAACGCCCACTTCATGCTGGAAACGCAGGACTGCCGAAAAATTGGACATTTGAAGACCTTGTCCGAATGCTTAATGAAAAAGTTTTCTTCTGGCCCGGTTCATCATTGGGTCCGATATCTTACGGAGTTCGTCACTTCGAACGCTATGCGTCTGAAAGCCCCGCGCTTCTTCGTTTGAACAGCAGCCGAGTTGTGGCAGTCAACGCCAAAACTATTCCACTGTTCTGTCGGTACAATTCCGGGTCACCGCGCTGGTCAAATGGAATTGCGAGTCCGCGAGGCCCCAATACGTTTGTTCCGTGCGGTGATGCAGATTTCTCCGCGGCGGCGGTGGTTGAGTGCGTATTTAACGACGAAGTGATACTTCCGGGATGCGTCGAGATTGCGTCATCGTTCTCTGGGCCTTGGAAACCGCTGCTTTCGAAAACTCGCGGAAATTAGGCCGGTGTGAAGTCGATGTTTAACGAGGCGGCGGTTTATCAACGAATCGGAACATTTGTTGTCGCATTTCAGTCGTTGGAAAGTCAAATTCGCGAGATTGGATGGTTCATTCTAGACCCGGGTAGAAGGATTTGGCCACCTACGGAACTTCGCGGCGAGACCACGGCGGTCCTATTTAGCAAGGTCGAGAGATTGTTTCTTGACGCTCTTCCCCGCTGCAATCTTCGTCCGGAACTTGAGCAGGAGTTCCGGGAATCCTTCGCCGCGCACGCTATTCGATTTCGCGATATTCGGCGGGCGCGAAACAAGATTCTTCACTCAGCATTCGTCGCGTTGACCGCCGGCGACGAAGTACACGGATTGATGCGATCAGATCCTCGGTTGGAAGTGGATAGTGAGTCGGGAGAACTGCTCTTCGACCAAGAGATGCTTTCAGACGGATCATTTGAATTTGAGCTTAGAGAAATGGCGGAGTTGGGCATCTTTTTCGGAAGGTGTCACCTGCAATTGATCCACCGATTCCCGGTTGATGGCGACAAGCAGTAAGGTGCCGGATTTCATCGCTGCAGGCGTATCCGTCCCTTCTCTCCGTCCTCCTCGTCGCCTGATATCATCCCGTAGTCTCCTTTTCTTCGGCGGAGCGAGTTGGGTGTGGGTGCGGTTCCGTTTCGGGGGAATCCCGTGGCTGTGGTGTTCGACGGGGATCGGTTCTCGACCGTGTTGAAGAGCTGCTGCGTTCGATTCGATGCCGCTCCCAAGGTCAGTTTCCGTTAGGGAGTTCTTGTGAACGTCTGGAAGCTATTAGTTGTGTTGGTCGTCGTGGTCGGGTGTTCGCGGGCTCCTGAGCCCGTGGTTCCGGCTCGGCCGGGGGCGGCGTTTCGGAGCGAGCGCGGGTTCTCGCTGACGTTTCCCGCCGATTGGGCGAGCGTGCCGAGCGATCCGCCCGGAGTGAAGACCGACGGCAAGCCGTGGCTCTTCTTTCTCGAAGGGCCGTTCGAAGGCGTCGGCGGGCGCAAAGTCCGGATCATCGGCACGTTTACCGGTTATTCGCCGACGCAACTCGGCGCCAAATTTCATGTGGACGTGTTGAAGACGCAGCTCGAACGGACGGCGACGGAGAAGACGCTGCGCCGGTTTCCCGACGGCTTCGTCACGGAGCATCCGGTCAACGACAAGCAGACCCGACTGGAAATGCACCGCCTCACGAAGCAGGGCTCCATCGATCTGAGTTGCTATTGCGCGCGCACGCAGTCGACAGCGTCCGCGAAGCGTTCCTCCTAATCGCCGACTCGATCAAGATCGACGCGGCCGAACAGCAGCCGGTCGCCGCACTGCAAACCGCTCCGACCGGACGCTGAGCGGTGCGCAGAGACGGAGTGGGGGATAGGGGGATGAGGGAGGCGATGGTGGAGATGAGAGGCGAGAGAGACTTCCTTTTGTAGGGAACGCCCTCTGTGGCGTTTTACGAATCGGGTACCTGCCGCACGGAACGCCGCGGAGAGCGTTCCCTACAGGGTTCGGTTACTCATTCCTCTCTATCTGCGTTCATCTGCGTCCATCGGCGGTTCCTGTTTCCGCCTGCTCCGCGGGTTTGCGCTTCCGCGCGAGGTTTTTGCCTCCTTAGCGGGCTGCGGACTTCGGCTTCAGATCGTAAGGGAGCGAGAATTGGTGCTGGGCCAGGTCGGGCACGTAGTTTGAGCGTTCGATGAGGAACTCTTGCGTCACGTGCCAGGAGAGGACGTCGACGCGGTCGGCCGACGGGACGAAGCGGCAGAGTCGCAAGACCGGTTCCGACATGTAGTCGGACAAGAGCGACGTAACCGGATGACCGTCGTCGGCCGGCGTCGTGAGCCGAAGCGCGGTGACGCGGCTTTGGTCGCCGCAGAAGATCAGCCCGATGTTGGCGTGTTTGCGGAACAGCTTGTCCCAGAGTTGCTCCGCCGTGTTGCCGCGCGGGCCGTGGATCTTCACCCACCGCATGCGGCCTTTCGGATCGTGGATGTAGCCTTCTTTCGTCTTCGGCTTGTCGCGGATGCCGAGGTCCATGTGCGTGGTGATCAAGGCCCGACGGTCGGCGTATTTCGTGAGGAGGCCGTCGGCCCAGGCCAGCACGTCGTCGGGCGCGTTGCATTCCAAATGGAGGAACAGGAATTCGAGCCCGCCGGCGGTGAAGAGTTGGGCGCTGTTGACGTTGTCGGCCGACACGCGTTGGTCGGCCCGCTCGTGCTCATAGCAACCGAGATACCAGGGATACTGCCGAAAGCTCGCGGCGGGAAACGCTTGCTGGAAAAGATGGGCGTTGCCTTTGGTGCTCATGTCGTGGTTGCCGACGGTGAGCCCGAAGGGAACGACGCCGCGGAGCGTATCGAGATGCTGTTTGGCGACGGCCCATTGGGCGTCGTCGTCTTCGTCGACGATGTCGCCCACATGGCTGACGAACGCGATGTTCTGATCGGCCGCGTGCTCGCGAATCCAACGTACTTGCGCTTCGAGATGCGGATTGGTGACCGGCGTGGTCGTGTCGTCGGGCGTGCGCTTCGTGCGGGCTCCGACATAGTGCTGCGTATCGGGAATGACGACGACGGTGAACGCGCCTTCCGGCAACGGCGGCAGCGGCTTGCTCCCTTGGAACTTCGAGGTGCTTTTCGCGGCAGGGGCGGCGGGCGAAGTCTGCGCGGCCGGCGGTTGTGCGAAGGCGGCGGCTGCGGACGGCGCCAAGCCGGCGGCGCAAACCGATTGCAGAAATTCACGGCGCGGCAACGAGCGGCGAGACGTCATGGCGGGAGCCTTCCTGAAGGCAGGCGGGGCAGGGGAGGGCGACCAAAGTACGGCGCTTAAACTTTGGCCCGGGGAGATCACCATCTTACCAGCTGGCGGCCGCGAGATACGCGTTTGCCGCCGTGTTCCGACGATTCCTTCCGGCAGTATTTCCTGCGCCTCGGCCGTCCTATAGGTGGTCCGGCGTTGAATTCGGGTCGACCGCAGTCGATAATCGGCGTCCCCATTTTTTCCGCCTCGCCCGCCGTGCCGCTCATGAATCTGCCCGCCTCGTCCGCCCCGCTCCAATCGTCCGCCGCGCCGATCGCTCAAGCGCCGACCCGTGCCCGCCAGGTCGTCCTGTGGTTCGCCGTAACCTTGGCGATCATCACGTACGTCGATCGAGTCTGCATTTCGCAAGCCGCGCCGACGATGCAATCGGAGCTCGGCCTCTCAAAGATCGAGATGGGCTACGCGTTCACGGCCTTCGGCTGGGCGTACGCGCTGTTTGAGATTCCCGGCGGCTGGTTGGGAGATCGGATCGGCCCGCGCAAGGTGCTGATGCGGGTCGTCGCGATGTGGTCGATCTTCACGATCGCCACCGGTTGGGCTTGGAACCTCGTGTCGCTGGTCGTGTGCAGGTTTTTGTTCGGCGTCGGCGAGGCCGGCTGTTTCCCGAATCTCACGAAAGCATTCACGCTCTGGTTTCCCGCGCACGAACGCGTGAAGGCGCAGGGCATCATGTGGCTCAGCGCGCGGTGGGGCGGAGCGTTCACGCCGCTACTGGTCGGCTGGATGTTGGCCGGCGGCGAAGGGAAGGCCGGCCTCGGGCTGCACTACAAATGGGTGTTCCTGATCTTCGGCGGGCTCGGCGTGCTGTGGGCGGTGCTCTTCTACCGCTGGTTCCGCGACCATCCGCATGACCACCCAAGCGTGAATGCGGCGGAGCGCGAAGAGATCGGCGAGACTGATCGCGTCGGCGGCGGGCACGCGATGCCGTGGGGGAAGCTCGTCGGCTCGCGTACGGTGTGGATGCTGTGGTTTCAGTACTTCTTTATGTCGTACGCTTGGTACTTCTACATCACTTGGTTTCCGACGTACCTGAAAGAGCAATTCACCGAACTCACCGACATGCAGCGGGCGCTCTTAGCTTGCGTGCCGCTCTTTTTCGGCGGGCTCGGCTGCTTTGCGGCGGGGCATATTGCCGGCCCGCTCGAGCGGCGCTGCGGCGGGCGTTCGCGTTCGCGGCGGGTTGTGGGAGTCGTCGGCTTCGGCGCGGCGGCTTTGATGATGTTGCTCTCGACGCAGCTTCGCATGCCGGTGCTGAGCGTGTGCGCCGTGGGACTGGCGAGCTTTTGCAGCGACCTGACGTTGCCCTGCTCGTGGGGCGCATGCATGGAAGTCGGCGGACGTTATACCGGCGGCGCTGGCGGGCAGCATGAACATGGTGGGCAACGCCGGCGGAGCGATTGCGCCGATGGTCGTGCCGCTCGTGCTGGCCGCGACGAACAACAACTGGATGGCCAACATGCTGCTGTTCGCCGCCGCGTATCTTGCCGGCGCCGTCTGCTGGGGCTTCATCGACAGCGACGAACGCCTACAGGACGACGCTCACGACATGACTGCGACCGCCGCGGCGCATTGAGCTAGGCTGCGGCGCGTCGACATTTTGTTATCGGCGCGCGGCGGCCGGTTCGCGCTCGGCGACGACGGCCGGCTGGTTCACGCCGACGTATTTAAGACGTGCTTCAATTTCAGCCGCGATGATCTCGTGACCGGCGGGGCTCGGGTGCCCGTCGATCGGCAGGTACGGATAAGCTTCGATAGGAGTCGTGTCGTCGATCTTCGCCACGGCCTGGAGAAACGCCGGCTTGAGATCGAGAAATTCGATGCCGCGCTCGGCGGCGAATTTTTCAAGCTGAGCCCGTTCGATTTCCTCCGTTGCGTTTGCAGAGACAGCGCTTCCCGTAGCGTGCTCGGCATAGATGTTGCCCCGGTTACGGAACATGACCACGAGCATGCGGGCGTCGGCCGCGTGGGCTGCGCGATGGATTTCGTCGAACCGGCGCAAGGTGCTTTGCCAGCGCGGATCGGGGTCGAGCGCGGCGGCGGATGTCACGGTTTTGCCGGCCGCGGCCATCTCGGCGCGGTAGCGTTGCATGAGCCCGATGCGAATCGAGCCGTCGGCGACGAGCTTGTCGCGAGTCATGAACCGTGGATCGTTGTCGGCGTCACGGATGCCGGTCTTCAGCCACTCGGGCACCGGCTCTTCGCCGCGGAGGGTTCGCGCAGCCCGCGCCATGAGGGCGACGGTAAAGTAGCGATATTGCTTGCGGAGTTCGCGCGGGGCCGGTTCGGCGATGTTGAGCTGCGCACGGCGCTGCGCGGCGAGATCATCGGCGACCAAGCGACCGATGCCGCTCGGCAAAGCGTCGGGCTGCGAAACGTCGACCTTGCCGGCGAAATACTCCTCGCGATCGTAGATTCCGCCGAGGTAGCCGACGATGACCCAACGCGGCTTCAGCGGCAGGCCGTAATGTTGGAAAGCGCCGGCGATCTGCGTCGGCGCGTAGCCTTGCACGCCGAGACTATACGTATCGACGCCGCGCGGGTGAGCCGGCTCGCCCAAGTTTGCTCGGTGCGTACGCCCATCCCTTCGGTGAAGCTGTCTCCCACGGCGACGGCCGTGAACGATTCCTTTGCCGCGAGCGCCGGAAGATTTTTGAACCCGCGCCGATCAGTTCGCCACTCGTATTCAAATTGCTCCGGCGGCCCGTAGTAGCCGGGAACGCGAATGACGACGTCGGGCTTTGGTTTGGCGAACGGCGCGTGCGGCAGATACTCGACGACTTGGCCCCGCTGCCGTTCGACGTCGGGCTGCTGAACTTCGCTCCGCAAGCGACCGGGAAAGAGACTCGGTGCGAGCGTAAACAGGCCTTCGATCGCGGCGCAACTCAGCACCATGCTGCACAGCGCGAATTGCAGCTTGCCGAGCCCCGTGAAAAACTTGCCGCCGACAAACGTTTGGCCGACGATCGCCGTCAGGCCTGCGAAGCCGATCCCCCCGAGCACGTATAACACCGTCGCGCGAGTAGTCGGCTCCAGCACTTCGCGGCTTGCGACCAGCGCCGGCAAACCCACGTTCAGCCCTAGCGCCACGATCGTGACGATCAGCAAAGCGCGGGTCGTGCGAGGGCTTGGCGTCGGCGCGGTCATTCTCGGCTCCATGGCGTGGCGGGGTGCGATGCCGGCAAGCGCGTAAACTAGCGGCGTTCGGCGGCCGCGGGCAAGACGAGTGCCGGAGCCGGCAGCGCCGGCGGTCGACATGCCGGGCTTGGTCGAAGAACTGCAATTGTCATGCGATTCCCCCGCACTTAGAGTTTGCCGGCTTTTCGATTGCCGGCGCGACGGCGTGCGCCGCGGCAATCCGCCTGACTTGCTGCGACCCAGGGAGGGGTTATGACGGCGATCCTCGGACTATCCGCCTTCTATCACGACTCGGCCGCGGCGCTGGTCGTCGACGGTCGCATCGTCGCCGCCGCGCAAGAAGAACGGTTCACGCGGGTCAAGCAAGACGAACGGTTTCCCAAACACGCGATTGACTACTGCTTGCGCGAAGCCGGGTTGCAGGCCGGCGATCTCGACTATGTGGGCTTCTACGAGAAGCCGCTCTCGAAATTCGATCGGTTACTGGAAACGTACTTAGCCTACGCGCCGCGCGGTTATCGCTCGTTTCGCAAGATGGTACCGCCGTGGCTTTCGCAGAAGCTACATCTGCCTCGCGAGCTCGATCGCGGACTCGGCGGCGAGTTTCGCGGGCGGTACGTGTTCCTCGACCATCATGAATCGCACGCCGCCAGCGCGTTTTATCCGTCGCCGTTTGACGAAGCCGCCGTGCTGACGCTCGACGGCGTCGGTGAATGGTCGACGAGCTGCTACGGCTCGGGTCGCGGGCGTCGGTTGGAGCTGTCGCACGAAGTCCGCTTTCCGCATTCGCTCGGGCTGCTGTACTCGGCGTTTACCTACTACGCCGGTTTCAAGGTGAATAGCGGCGAATACAAGGTGATGGGTTTAGCGCCGTACGGCGAGCCGCGCTTCAAGGAAACGATCCTCAAACACATCGTCGACCTAAAGGACGACGGTTCGTTCCGCCTCGACCTGTCGTATTTCAACTATTGCCAAGGCCTGACGATGACCGGGCCCAAGTTTCACCAGCTCTTCGGCGCACCTCCGCGCGTGCCGGAGTCGCAACTCACGCAACGTGAAATGGATTTGGCCGCCAGCGTTCAGGCCGTGACCGAAGAGGTCATGTTGCGCTCGGCGCGGCATGTTCATAAGCAGACGGGGATGAAGAACCTGGTGCTGGCCGGCGGCGTGGCGCTCAATTGCGTGGCGAACGGCCGCATCCTGCGCGAAGGGCCGTTTGAAAACGTTTGGATTCAACCGGCCGCGGGCGATGCGGGCGGCGCCTCGGCACGGCGCTCTTCATTTGGCATCAACTGTTGGAGAACGACAGGCAGCCGCAAGGGCGCGACTCGATGCAAGGCTCGCTGCTCGGGCCGGGTTACGACGACGACGAAATCGCCGCCGCGCTCGACGGCCTCGGCGCGAGCTACACCACGTGCGCGGACGAAGAAGAGCTGTGCGAGACCGTCGCCGGAATTTTGGCGGAGGAGAAGGTCGTCGCGTGGTTCCAAGGTCGCATGGAGTTCGGGCCGCGGGCCTTAGGAGCTCGCAGCATTCTCGGCGACGCCCGCAGTCCGAAGATGCAGACCGTGATGAATCTGAAGATCAAGTTTCGCGAGTCGTTCCGGCCGTTTGCCCCGCTCGTGTTGCGCGAATACGTCGACAAGTATTTTGAGATGCGGCCGTACGAAGATAGTCCGTACATGCTACTGGTCGCGGCGGTGCGGGAAGAACATCGCTTGCAGCCGCCGCCGGAAGCCGAGGCTGCTTTCGGCATCGAAAAGCTCCGCCATTTGCGGTCGACGATTCCCGCGGTGACGCACGTCGACTACTCGCGCGCGTGCAGACGGTCGACGAGCGGCGCAACCCGCTGCTGCATCGCCTGATGACCTGTTTCCATCAACGGACCGAGTGCCCCGTCCTGGTGAACACGAGCTTCAATGTGCGCGGCGAACCGATCGTTTGTACGCCGGAAGACGCTTATCGCTGTTTCATGGCCACGGACATGGACGTGCTCGTGGTCGGCCGCGCGATCGTGCGCAAGGAGCGGCAACGCAAGGCCGACTTCGCGCTGCGTCATCGCCACTTGGCTCAATTTCAACTCGACTAGTCTCTCGCGGAGTGCCGAACATGGCGCTGTTTCAAATCAATCGCAGTCCCGACGACCGGACCTTGCGACAATTCGCCGTTGCAGCGACGGTCGTGGCGACGCTGGCCGCGGCGACGATCAGTCGCAACTTGCTCACGGCGGGAATCGTCGCGGCGGCGGGAATCGTCGCTTGCGCCGCCACTTGGCGACAAACTCAGATTTGGAAGCCGATCTTCGTCGGACTCTCGTACGCCACGGCGCCGATCGGCTTGGTCGTCGGCGAGCTGCTGCTGCTGGTGATGTACTTCGGCGTATTCCTGCCGATCGGCATGGTGATGAAATTGCTCGGCCGCGATCCGCTGGAGCGCCGCTTCGATCGCACGGCACCGAGCTATTGGACGCCGAAACGTTCGGCCCGTTCGACCGCGAGCTACTTCCGACAATTCTGATCCGTGTGCCGCTATCGCATTGCGCCGTCTACGAAACTTAAGACCTCAGGACTTTCTTACAATGTCGACCCCCAACTCATTCGAAGACGCCGCCCGCGGGAAACGCACCTCGCTCGTCGGCGAATTCTTCGCGTTCCTGATGGACAACAAAAAGTGGTGGTTGCTGCCGATTCTGCTGCTGTTCCTGCTCTTGGGGACGCTCGTCGTTTTGAGCAGCGGCGGTGCGGCGCCCTTCATTTACACGCTGTTCTAAGCCCCGGCGAACGGTAGAAGACCGGGTCCGCCGCGAAATTTGCTCCGCGGCCCCGTCGGGCGTAGCTTAGTGGTCGTCGCCGTTGCGAGTTTGTTCTGACTCGTGAAGGAGCCGATCATGAGGCGGGCCCTGATCGTTGCGCTAAGTTGGGTTTCGTTGAACTGTGGGCCGGCGCACGTCGCCGGTCAATCGGGGCCCGTCGGCGTTATGCCGCCCGGTCCGCCGACGTTCGTCGGTTCGGAACTCGCCAAGCCGCCGCAGGCTGGCAAGCCTTGGACGCCGCCGCAAACCGAACTCTCCGACGAGTGGCGCCGCACGACCTTACTATTGCTCGAACACGGCTTCGGCGATCCGCGCGGGTGCGAGTATCGCGAAGTTGATCTCGTCTGCGGGTCGGTCTGGAGCAACCAAGGGCAAATCGTCACGACGCACGCTTGGTTGATCGCGATCCCGCGGGAGAAGCCGGTCGCGTCGCTAAGCTTCGCCGTCGCGTGGAACGGGCTCGTGTACCCTGTGACGCGCATCGGCCCGCCGGCCGACCTGCGCGAAGACGTGAGCAAGCTGCCCAAACATGTTCACGGCGACTACTTCGGAAGCGCGCCGGAAACGGCGCTTATTTCTCATCAAGTCAACGGCGTTTTGAAGGCGTGCTTGCTGTTGGCGGCGGGGGAAGGCGAACTCGCCGAATGGATCTTGAGTAAGGCCGCCTTTCACGAGGTGGCGCTGCCCGGAAACAACCCGCCGAAAGACGACGAAGTTTTTTCACGAGCGGCTCGGCTCTGGGCTTGGGCGGCTTTCGATCGCGCCGTCAATGCGCACTTGCGCGGCGACGACGTCGTCTCGCTCGAAAACGCTCGTACGGCGGCCCGGTGGCGCGACTTTGTCGAACGCGAGGCCGCGCGGCGAGACAAAGAACCTCGCTCTCCGCAAGAAGACGTCCCGCGCCGTTATATCGACTTCCTCGATCCGCTCGACGAGCTCATCGAGGATCAGGCCCGCCGCACGGCGGGAGGAAAGGTACAACGGGTGCTCGATCCGAAGTCGCCGCCGATCGCGGACCCGAAGCAGCGCATCGCGGCGCTCGTTCGCGATCTGGAAATCGTCGACGACACGCAATGGGGACAACCGGGGGGCGTCGATTGTTCGCGCGGTCCGATCGTTACGGCGTTGGTGAAAGAAGGCGAAGCGGCGATGGAGCCGCTCTTGGAATGTTTGGAACACGATCGCCGACTTGCCCGGTCGATCGAATTTGCTCGTGATTTTGGGACGCATCGCAGCTTGCTTGGAGTCGCCGAACCAGCCTTTATGGCGATGTCGCGAATTCTCGATACGCGCTCGTTCGGAGCGCATGCCGACATGATGAAGCGCAGCGCACTCCATTCGGCCGACGCTCAAACGCGGGCTCTCGCCGCGCAGGAGATTCGCAACTACTGGATCAACAATCGAGGCCGCGCCGAAGCAGAACGTTGGTATCACGTCTTAACCGACGCCGACGCGACACCCGAGCAGTGGCTTGAAGCCGCCCACAAGATCACGGCCTCCGCGTCCCGGGACGCCCGCAATGGAACGTCTCCAACGATGTGAAAACTATCGCAGGCCTGCGGGTCTGGCAACCGCTGGCCGGCGAGGCGCTACGGGCCAAGCGGGTGCCGAGCGTCGTCGAAGTGTTAGCTAACAGGGCCGAGCATCTCACGACGCTCGACCTGAACAACACGCGCCGTCTGCATCACTTGGGAGACGCCTGCCGACTGACGTTGTGCGCTGCTCGCTGGGATCCGGAAGCGGCGCTCCCTGCGATTCGTCGGCGGATCGCACAAATTCGCGAGCTGACGCAGGACCGATTCTTTGCGAACTACGCCGCTCAGCATTACCAAAGCGTGTTGCCGCAGTTGGTGATGGTCGGCGTCGACGCCGGCGCGAACGATCTGCTCGACGAATACTTCGGCTGGTTCCGCGAGTTGAAGACCGACGGGCTGTCGTCTCAAAATATCTACTCGTTGTTTCAACCGACGGCTCGCTATGCGCAGCGAGACGACGTGCGCAGCGTTCTCCCGTGAATTGTTCATCGAACGAGATCGGCTCGCTTCGATGCGAGGCAACTTGACGTGGAAGCGAGACTTACTGAGTTCCCCGCTGATCGGCCTGCCTGGTTTCCGCGAATATCTCCAAAGTTCGTTACGCGACAAGTCGGAGTTCGGCAACGTCGTGATCGACCTGAAGCAGCCGTCGATCGCGGTGAACGAGAAGCAGGGGGGCATGATGGGCGGACAGATTCCGCGTCCCGCCAATGCCGACGACCCGCGATTTCAAAAGCCGATTCCTTCGCGCAACGCTGATTTCGTCGCGTGGCGATTGAGCTTCATCGAAGGTGCGCCGCCGTTTGAAATCTACTGGCCGGAAGAGCGCCGCGACGCGGGCATTACGGCGATGGTCGAGTTCCTCGAGCGCTACGGCCGTTGCTACGGCGACTATGAGCTCCTGAACCCGCCGCAGTATTTCGGCACGTCGCGGTTCGGACCGAATCATGCGACGTTTCGGATCGCGAAGCTGAATCGCGGCGCGACGGCCGACGATGTGGCCCAAGGGCGAGCCTTGTTTACGTTGGCCGATCTGGGCGAGGACGCGAGGCCCGTCGAGCTGCCGAAGTTTCCGCAACGGGCGCGGTGGACGAAGCCGGCGGCCGAAAACGATCAGCAAGCGAAGCAGGAACCTGTCGTCGTCAACGGTTACATCTGGCAAGCGGAGGAGGTTCTGGCGGACGGCAGGCGGCAGCGCTATTTCGGGTTCGTCGGCAAGCATGACATCGCCCAAGTGCCGGCCGAGCAGATTGAGCTGGTGACGGACGAGGCCGAGAAGAAGCAACCCGAGCCGAAGAAATAGTCGCGCCGATGCTCGCACCCGGCGGATGCGAGAGGCGTCGGCGTCGGGTACAACCAGAGGCCGCACCCCTGGAGAATATGTGTGATGATGCGCGTCGCGTTGCTCGTGGCCCTGCTTGGCGGGACGGTTGTCGGAACTGCGTCCGCGGCCGATGACGTTGAGATTCTTGAAACGCTCTCGCTGCCGGAGAGCCACAGCTTGAATTGGGTGAAGGCCAACACGCAACCGGCCGGCGTGAAAACTTGGAACTGGTCGCTCACCGACGACCAATGGCGCAGCCGTAAAAGCTAAGGGGGAAGGGAAGCCGCAGGAGTGTTCGTACGGCCTGTGGATTCCTAAGGAGGCCGACATCGTGCGAGGCGTCGTCGCCATCACGGCGCACGGCAGCGGCGAGTATCTGTATCGTCATCCGGAGCTGCGCGAGATCGCGCGGCAATCGAAGTTGGCGATCTTCAAATTCTTAGGCGATCCCGTGCAGCGAGGTTTTTGGCCGCGAAGCTTGCTCTTCGAGCGCTTGCGCGAGATGGGAACGAAGGCGAAGCATCCGGAAATCGAAAACGGGCCGCTGTTCCTGTACGGCCATTCCAACGGCACCGGCTTCTCAGCCGTGTTTGCGGCGCAGGAGAGCGCTCGGGTTTGGGCGTTCGTCTCCATGCGGCCGGGGACGACGTTGCAAGTTTGGCAACCGGAAGCGGCGCAGGTGCCGGGCCTCGTCATCTTCGGCGAAGACGATCCCTTCTTCGCCAAGCCTTCCCAAACGGAAAACATCGCGGTCGTGCAACGGATGCGGAAGGAACAGGGCACACTTCGGAACTACGCACTCGAGCCGAAGACCGGACACGGCCCGACGCCGAAAACGTGGCCGCTCGTGATGTCGTTCCTCCGTCATACGTTCGCAGCGCAGCGTGCCGAGCGATCACGACGCGCGGCAAGGCCCGCCGAAACTGACGAAGCTTGACGCGGCGGCCGGCTATCTCGGCGCAGGCTGGGATGCGAAACGGGGCGGCTATCAAGACTTGGAAACGGCGCCCGTGAGTGAATTCAGCGGCGACAAGTCAGTTGCATCGTGGCTTATTCATAAAGAGTACGCCGCGGATTGGCGGCAATTTCAGCGCGAAGGGGAGATTCGCAAGCCGTGACGAGTCGTCGCGGTCGCCGAGGTTCGACGACACGTCGTGTTGGCCGAGGTCGGGCGGCGAAGTAAAGTGAGCGGATATGAAATCCGCAGCGCACATCGTGTTGACGTTTGGGGCGGCGATCGGCTTCGCGTCGGTCGTACATGCCGCCGAGCCGGTCCACTTCGAGCGGCAGATTCTGCCGTTGCTCTACAACCGTTGCTTCAGTTGCCATCGCGCGAAGCAGGCGGAGCCGAAAGCCGACCTCCGGCTCGATTCGGCCGAAGGTCTCAAAGCAGGCGGCGTGATCAACGTCGAGAAGCCCGACGAGAGCAAGATGCTCATCCGGGTTTCGTTGCCGCACTCCGACGAGAGCTTGATGCCGCCGCTGAAGGGAGGCGGGCAACCGCTGAGCGACGCGGAGCGAGCTTTGCTGCGGCGCTGGATCGCCGAAGGGCGCGCAACTCAAGATTGGCACGCGTTCGACCATCGCCAACCGGCGGTTGAATTTCAGGGCGAGACGCTGTCGCGAACCGACGTGCCGCGGCTGACCACGCGGTTTGACGAGCTCGTCGACCAGTATCACGCGGCCAAGCAAACCAAGCTCAACGCACCGGTCGACGACGCGACATTCCTGCGGCGTGTATATCTGGACGTCGCCGGGCGAATTCCGAGCCGGGCCGAGTCGCAAGCCTTCCTCGACGACAAGGCCTCGAAAGCTAAGAGCGACAAACGAGCCCGACTCATCGATCGGCTGCTCGACTCGGAGGGGTACGTCAGTCATACGTTCAACTGGAAGGCCGACTTGCTGCGGCTCGTCACGAAGGGCTTTCCGGGTCAGCCGGGCTACATGTACGACGAGTGGGTGCGGCGGTCGATCCGCTCGGAGATGCCGTACGATGAATACGTGCGGCAACTCGTGACGGCCGAGGGATATCTGTGGGAAAACGGCGCCGTCGGTTTTTATTTGCGCGATCTGGGAATGCCGTTCGATCATATGTCGAACATGGCGCGGATTTTCCTCGGCACGCGGCTCGAATGCGCAGTGCCACGACCATCCGTTTGAACCGATCTCGCAAAGCGATTTTTATCAACTGACTGCGTACACGTTCGGCGTGTCGAACTTGTATTCGTCGGCCGGTTACTCGACCGACAACGTTCGACAATGGCCCGAGCTGCAGGCCGAGCTCGATGCGATCAAGGCCGACAAAGGCCTGCGCGATTTCGCGAGCGTGACCGTTGCGCCGCTCAAACGATTGACGAAAGACACGCCCCACACGCTCAAGTATCCGGACCATGCGCCGACGACCGAAGCACTGCGCGGCAAGCCGGTGGAGCCGCGCACAATGTTCGGCGACGAAGCTCCGGCATCGGGCCATGATCGCCGCCGAGCGCTGGCCGCGTGGCTGACCTCGCCGCGCAACCCGCGCTTCACGCGGAACATCGCGAACCGGTTGTTTCGGCGTGTGATCGGCGCCGGGCTGATCGAACCGGTCGATAGTTTGTCGCCCGTCAATCGGCCCGAGCAACCTGAGCTGATCGACTTCCTCACCGACGCCATGGCACGGCTGAAGTACGACGAACGGGCTCTGCTTGCCGTGGTGCTCAACAGCAAGCTGTATCAAAGCGAGGCGGAGCGCGAAGAATTGGAGCCGGGTGCGGCGTATCGGCTGCGCGGTCCGCTATTGCGGCGGATGTCGGCCGAGCAGATTTGGGACTCGCTGCTGGTGATGCAGGTCGACGGGCTCGACGATCGCAAACCGCAGGTGGCGGATCGCGGCATGTTGGGAGAGCCGTATTTGAAGAAACTCACCACAATGACCGCCGCCGAATTGCTCCGGCGAACGCACGAGGTGAAGGAACATCACACGGCGCGGCGCGCTCACTCAATCGAGCTGCAGAAACAGCGCGATGCTCTGAAAGCGGCCCGTGACGCCGGGGACGACAAGGAATACGGCCGGCTGCATCGCGAGTTTGCAGCGGTGAACGACGAATTCGATCGCTACAGCTTGAGCCTCGGTATGGGGGGCGGGCCTGCGCCGAAGGAAACTGATCGCCGTTGGACGAAGCTTTCGCCGACGCTCGTGCGGGCTGCGGAGATTCCCACGCCCGTGGCGCTGGGGCACTTTCTGCGGCAGTTCGGGCAATCGGACCGACGCGAGATCGACGCTTTCAACAAGAACCCGAACGTGACGCACGCTTTGGCGTTGATGAACGGCGAGCTCACGGCGGAAACGCTCGACGGCAAATCGTACCTGCGGACGGAAGTGAAATCGCTCGACGTGCCGCAGCGGATCGAGGCCTTGTATCAATCGATCCTCGTCCGTAGCCCGACGGCCGACGAACTCGCACGCTGCCGAGATTTGTTTGCAACGAGCGCGACGCCCGACGCCGATTTGATTTGGGCGCTCGTGAACTCGCCCGAGTTTTTGTTCATTCAGTAGTTTCGACGGACATAGAAGCTTACCGGACTATCGTATGCTGAACTTGCGCCATGAAATTGACCGTCGACGGTTCGTCGAAACCTTCGCGCAGGCGTTCTTTGGGGTGACGGCATCGGTGCAAACCTGCAAGGGCGCGCATGAGCCGCCGCTCCGCAAACTCCGGCGATGCCTGAGGCCCGAGCCAAGAACGTGATCTTCCTTTATATGCGGGGCGGCATTTCGCATATCGACACGTTTGATCCGAAGCCGGGCGCGAAGAGATGGCCGGCGTGAAGCCGATCGACACCAGCGTGCCGGGAATTCAAGTCTCCGAGTGGTTTCCGCAAACTGCCCGGCAGATGCATCACATCGCGTTGGTGCGCTCGATGACGTCGACACAAGGGGTGCATGAGCGCGGCAACTACCTTGCGCACACGAGCTACTTTCAGACGCCGACGATCGTGCATCCGGCGCTCGGTGCATGGTCGTTGCGGCGTTTGGGTTCGGCCAATCCGCTGCTGCCGGGCAACATATTGATCAACGGCAGCCCGCAGCATCCCGGGGCGGGCTACATGGAATCGCATTTGGCGCCGCTGCCCATCGTCGACCCGGCGGCTGGTTTGCAGAACTCGGCGCCTTTGCCGGGCGTGGAGCAAGCCGACTTCGCGCGGCGCACGGAGCTGGCCCGGATGCTCGGCGGGCGATTTCTCGAACGCACGCCGCATCGTGCGGCCGCGGCTTACGACAAGATTCACGCCAAAGCGGTCGAGCTGATGCGCAGCAAAGACCTGAAGGCGTTCGACATATCGCAAGAAGATCCCGCGGTGCGCGCGGCATACGGCGATCACACGTTCGGCCAAGGTTGTTTGCTCGCACGCCGATTGATCGAGCACGGCGTACGATACGTGGAAGTGGAAGACGAGCAGAATTGGGACACGCACAACGATCAGCTCGTGCAGATGGAGCGAATGACGCCGACGGCCGATCAAAGCTTCGCGGCGCTGCTCACGGATTTGCAGCAGCGCGGATTGCTCGAATCGACGCTCGTGGTGATGGCGACGGAGTTCGGCCGGACCCCGCAGATCAACACCGTGACGGCCGGTCGCGGGCATCATCCGGCGGCGTTTACGTGGTGGCTCGCCGGCGGCGGCATGAAGGGAGGCTTCGTCTACGGCAAGTCGGACGAAGCCGGCGATCGCGTAGCGGAGAATCCGGTGGAGATGCCCGACCTGAACGCCACGATCGCGCTGGCCATGGGAATTGACTTGGAGAAGACGGAAACTTCGCCCTCCGGTCGGCCGTTTACCGTAGCCGATAAGGGGAAACCGGTGATGGAGCTTTTCGCATGAGTCGGGACGTTGCCGTGATGGAGTATTTCATCGGCACTAGCGGGTTCGCCTATCCGGCTTGGCGCGGTTCGTTTTATCCGGCGAAGTTTCCCACGAAGGACATGCTGAGCTACTACGCCGAGCGATTTCCCGCGGTAGAGATCAACAATACGTTTTACGGGCTGCCGGAAGTGAGCGTGTTCGAAGGTTGGGCTCGTGAGACGCTGGCGGCGTTTCAGTTTGCGATCAAAGCGCCGCAGACGATCACGCATCGCAAGCGGCTGAAAGACGCGGAAGAGCCGACGGACGAATTCCTCGCTCGCATCAAGGTTCTCAAGAAGCGGCTCGGGCCGGTGCTCTTTCAGTTGCCGCCGAACATGAAGCAGGATCTGCCGCGTCTGGAAGCGTTTCTCAAGCATCTCAAGGGGCGCGTGCGGGCGGCGTTTGAGTTTCGCCATTCGAGTTGGTTCGAAGAACCGGTATACGACTGCCTGCGACGACACGACGCCGCGCTCTGCTTGGCGGAAGCCGAAGATTTGCCGCCGCAGGAATTGGTCGCCACGACGGATTGGGGTTATCTCCGTCTGCGGCGCGACGACTACACGAAGCGAACGCTCAAGCGCCATGCGGCGACGATCGCCGAACAGTCGTGGAAAGCGGCCTACGTGTTTTTCAAACACGAAGACACCGGCACTGGGCCGGCCTGGGCCGCCGATTTTCAGGGGCTGATTGAGTAGAAGCGTCCCGTCGCCGTGTGCGGGCAGGTTCTTATCGCCCGGCGTTCGGCTCTAAGCCGGAGATGCGTTCGAGCTCGCTCATCACGCGGGCGTAGTCTTGCGCTTCCGGCGAGCCGGCAAACTCGCGGGCATTGCGCCAAGCCGTGAGGTTCATGCGGACGAACAGATCCGCTCCGAGCACGGTGATAAACATCGACCGGCTCAGCGTTTCGAGCAGAAATTCGACGACGTCGAGCGGCACCAGGATCGATGATTTGTAATGCAGCCCCAGCAGCCGCACGCCGAAGGCCTCGCGCGTGGCCAAATAAGTGACGATCAGCCCGCCCGCGACGGCGACCATGATGCCGACGAGGCGCTGCACGAAGCGGATGCGGCGGTAATCTTCGTCGGTAGCGATGGGGCGCGTGAACAGCTCGCCGCGCAGGCGCGTACACCAGCGGAGCCGAAAGAAAAATCAGCATGCCGCTGAAGAACAGCGGATGCGTGTCGAACTGATTGATCGCCACGAACACGACCAGCAGAAATAACGCATAGAACGGCGACGCGGCCACGAGAAAGAAGCCGGGCAGCATCGCTTGCGGCATCAGCAGCTTCACGCGAATGCAGGCCCTTTGCACGCCGGGCACCAGCGACAACACGGTCGGCAGCAGCGTCACCAAATAGGCGGCCCCTTCGAGCACCCCTTCGGCTTTGAGCGTAAGAAACTCCAGCGGCTGGGTATCGGGCGAGTAGGTCGGCTCGATGTAGCCCCACCAGCTCCACGGGCAGAGCGCAATCAACAGCGGAACGAGGAACGCGAAGCCGAACGCCGCCATGACGATTGAAAACGTGAGTTGCAAACGAGTCCAAAAAAGCACCACGGCCAACGCGGCGACCGGCAATGCGTAGAGCGCTGCGAGTTGTACTCCTTCCGCGAAATTGCCGAATGCGGTTTGCGGCTCGCGCGGCTCAGGCTCGGCCTTCGCCGGCTTGGCCTGCTGCGCCTTCGCTTCGGCCGCGCCGCCGATTTCGGTCATTCCCTCGGCGTCGTCCGTCTCGTCGGCTTCCATTTCCTCTTCGTCGAGCGGCAGGTTCTCCAGCACGGCGAACCGTTCCGTCAGCGTTTCCAACACGTCGACGCGCTCTTCCGCTTCGATGTTCGCCCGATACGTCGCCAGCCCGACGCTCGCCAGCGACGAACCGACGACGAAGATCATCAAGCTGCGTCGCCACGCGAAGTACGATTGCAACGTCGGCTCGACGACGCCCCGTTCGATCAGTTTCGCCGTTTCCCGCGGGCCCACCGGAACGGTCGTCGGATTCGCGGCAAACGCCCGACGGAGAACATCGAGAAGATACATCGCGGGAACTCGCTCTCTGTGGCGATCGGGCCTGCAGGCGACGTCGGCCGGCGGCCGTCGCTCGGCCCGGCAATATGTCGCATTCGAGGCGTTTCGGCCAACGGCTTTTTGCCCTGACCCATCCGCTTGAGACGTCTCGGCAACGGGCCAAAAACGGGCAATTCGAAGTTTCCGGCTTGCGTGCCGCCATACCCCACGCAAGATGGAGGGGTTCTGAATTCCGCCTGACATTCCCGCAAGCTTTCCGGGGTCGGCATGCCCGAGGCGACCGTCACCAGCCAGTGGTCGACATCCAGCGACTTGCTCTCGCGCGTGCGACAGCACGAACCGGCGGCTTGGTCTCGATTCGTCACGCTGTACGCGCCGCTGGTTTACTCCTGGTGTCGTCGCGCCGGAGTGTCGCCTACGGACGCGGCCGACGTCGTGCAGGACGTCTTTGCGCAGCGTGTTCGGGGCGATCGAACAGTTTCGCCACGATCGAGCCGGCGACACTCTGCGCGGCTGGTTGCGCGTCATCTGCCGCAACAAGCTGACCGACCATTTTCGCAAGCGGGCTGATGCGGAACGGGCCGTCGGCGGCACGGATGCGAAAGCCCGCCTGGCCGAAGTACCGCTGCCGGCGGACGACGACGAAGCGTCGCGCTCGAACGATCGCGCAGGCGCTGGTTCGCCGAGCTGCGGAAATGGTTCGCAATGAGTTCGAACCTCGAACCTGGCAGGCGTTCTGGGCGATGGCGGTCGACGGCCTTTCCGCGGCCGAGGCGGCGGACAAGCTCGGCACCACGGCGGGAGCCGTGCGTCAGGCTAAGTACGTGGTGGCTAGAAGGTTGCGCGAAGAACTGGCCGGCGAAATCAGTTAGGCGAAAAAGGGTCTGACGCGGCGACGTTAACTCTCTCACCGACCGGCCGAGCCAGATCCTTTCGCGTGAACCCCGCCATGAATAAGCCCGCCCATCCCGAACCTCGCCAACTGGCCGACTACGTCAGCGGCGCCCTTCCCGAAGCCGATGCTTCCGCCGTGGCTCAACATCTGGCCGAGTGCTCGGCCTGCGAGAACACGGTCGAGCAGATCGAAGCCAAGTCGGACACGATGCTCAGCGGGCTGCGCGGCAAAGCTCCGGCCGAGCCGTATGTGAACGAAACGGAGTTTCGCCGTGCCGCCCAAAATGCGGCGGGCATCGCCGAGCGCAGCGGCGCAGAGCCTGCCGCGGCGGCGAAAGATCCGCAGCCGTCGACCAAAGCGCCGTCGCCGCAGCTCGGGCCGTACAAGCTGTTGGCGAAGCTCGGCGAAGGGGGCATGGGAGCCGTCTTCAAAGCGCAGCATGAGCACTTGGAAAAGCTCGTCGCGATCAAGGTGCTGCCGAAGGCCGCGATGAACGACAAGGCGGCCGTCGATCGCTTTCGCCGCGAAATGAAAGCCGTCGGCCGGCTGCATCATCCGAACATCGTTACGGCCCACGACGCCGGCGAAGCGCGGGGCGTTCACTTCCTCGTGATGGAATACGTCGAGGGGAGCGATCTGTCGAGTCTGTTGAAGAAAAAGGGGCCGCTGGTCGTGGAGCAAGCGGCGGCGTACGTCCTGCAGGCGGCCCGCGGCTTGGCGTTCGCCCACGCGAAGGGAATCATCCATCGCGACATCAAGCCGGCCAATCTCTTGGTCGACGGCGAAGGGACGGTCAAGATTCTCGACATGGGCCTGGCCCGGCTCGAAGGGGACGCGGCGTCGAAAGATGCCAAAGACGGCCTGACGCAGACGGGCCAAGTGATGGGCACGGTCGACTACATGGCGCCGGAGCAGGCCTTCGACACGCATCGGGCCGACGGCAAGGCCGACGTCTATTCGCTCGGTTGCACGCTCTATCGGCTCATCACCGGCAAGAACGCCTTCGACGGCGAAACGCTGGTGCAGAAGATTCTCTCGCATCGCGAAAGCCCGATCCCGTCGCTGGCGGCGGCACGGCCCGAAGCACCGGCCGCGCTCGATGCGCTCTATCAACGGATGATGGCCAAGCACCCGAAGATCGACCGGCGATGGCCGACGTCGTGCGCGAATTGGAAGCGTTGCAAAGCCGCGGCTCGTCGGCCGTGGCCACGGATACGATCGGCGGCGGATCGGCGGCGACCGACGACGGGCTCGCGCGGTCCGTCGTGCTGGACTTGGGCCCCGGCCCGATGCCGACGCGGGCTGCGATTTCGCCGGCGAAGAAACCTGCGACGTCTGCCAAAGGAGGCCGCGGTAGGAAACCGCCGCTGAAGCTGATCGCGGCGGGCTTCGGCGGCTTCGCCATGATTCTCGGCGGAGTGTTGCTTTACATCGGCAACAACAAGATCGAAGTCCCCGACGGCGCCACGGCCAAGATCGACGTCGATTCATCCGGCACGCCGCGGGTTAGCATCACGCTCCCCTCGGCTACACCGACGCCCGCAGTTGCCTCGCCTTCATCGACTTTGCCGTTGCCGCCGAAGAGTCCGTCGCCCGCGGCCGGTTCTCCCTCGATAGCGACGACTCCCGTCGAGTTTCAAGGCACGCGGTATCAGGCGATTCGCGAAGTGTCGAGCTGGCACGAAGCTCGCGATCGTTGTATCGCGCACGGCGGGCACTTGGCGATCGTTCGCTCGGCCGCCGAGCAGAGATTTTTGGTCGAACTCACGAAAGCGGCCGGCCTCGACGCCGCCTGGATCGGCGCGTCCGACGAAAAGAAGGAAGGAGAGTGGGTTTGGGTCGACGGCACGAAGCTCGGCTTCACCGATTGGGACAACGCCCAACCGAACAACAAGTCGCCCGGCGAGCACTACGCGCTCATTCTTCTGAATTTTCGCGGCGCCTATTACAACGGCCGCTGGTGCGACCAGCCGGCCGTATCTACGGAACATCCGAAGCTGGGTTACCTCTGCCAATGGGATTCTGCGGTCTCTACGCCTAGCGTTGCGCCGCCGGGCGACGAACTCTTTGCCCGTCTCACGGACAATGCAAAGTGGCAGTGGTCCGAGCCGGCGAAGCTCGGCGTCGTCAACACGACGGTCGGCGAGTACGCGCCGACGATTTCCGGCGACGCGAAAGTCCTCGTATTTCACGCCGCGCGTCCCGACAGCCTCAACGGCAAATGGGACTTGTACCTGTCGCAGCGGTCACGTCTCGATGAGCAATTTCCACCGGCCGTAAACCTGGGGCCGGCCGTCAACTCGGCGGAGGAAGACTACTCGCCGTCGCTTTCGGAAGACGGACTTCGGCTGCTGTTCACCAGTCGCCGCAGCGGCAATGGCGACATTTACGAAACGACGCGCGCCTCACGCGCCGAGCCCTTCGGCCCGGCCCGACTGCTGGCCGGCGGGATCAATACGACAAGCGCCGAGCCGTCGTGCGCCGTAAGCGCCGACGGACGAGTCGTCGTCGTTTCCTCTTCGCACGGAGCGCCGAGCGAAGATTTGTACCAAACCTCGCGATCGGATTTGCAGGCGTCGTTCGGAAAACGCAGTCCGGTGTCGGGCCAGAATGGAGCGCAAATAGAGCGCCATCCGTGGCTTTCCGGAGATGGTCTCGTGCTGGTCTACAACGAGTATGACGGAGCCAACACGGCGCAACCGCCGGCAAAGATTTGGGCCGCCTCTCGTACCGCGGTCGATCAAGCCTTCGGGCCGCGACAAGAATTGTCGATTCCGCGGCCGAATCCGAACGCCGGACTTTTCATCCGTCGTTCAGCGCCGACGGCGGTTATGTCGTCTTCAGCACGACGGACGTAGGCTCCGAATATCCCGATCTTTGGATGTCGCGCCGCGTCGGCAAAGCGGGTACCACGACTCCGGCAACTTCCGACGCCGCTTCGGATTGGCAATCACTGTTCGACGGCAAGACCTTCGCCGGCTGGTCGAGCGTCAGCGGCAAGGGAATTCAGCTCGATTGGAAAATCGAAGACGGCGCGATCGTCGCGACCGGCGGCAAAGCGCTCATCGCGACGACGAAAGAGTACGCCGACTACGAACTTGAGTGGGAATGGCAAGTCGGCCAGGGGGCCAACGGCGGCGTGCATTACGTCTGGCATGGTCAAACGGTCGAATCGCCCTACGACGGCACACTCGTCGCCGCACCGGAGTATCAAATCGTCGACAACGACGGCCACCCCAACGGCAAACGCCCGGAAAGTTCCGCCGGCTCAATGTTCAGCATGTTCGCGCCGACGGAGCAGACCGCGCGTCCGGCGGGGCAATGGAATCAGGCGCGACTCGTCGTGCTTGGGGCCGAAATCGAGCATTGGCTCAACGGCAAAATGGTTCTGCGTTGCACGCTCGGCGGGGAGGAATGGAACGCGCGGCTCGCGAAGGCCCGCCGCAGTTCGGTGCCCGAGTTCGGCAAGCCCGGCCCCGGCCGCATCGCGCTGCAAAGCAATACGGGCATCGTCCGCTACCGTAACATTCGGATCAGATCGGTTGAACCGACGACCGCCGCCGTACCCGCCGCATGGAACATCGCCAATCAAGTTAAGGTTTCAGGCTTCGATCTTTCGGTGTCGAACGACGGTGGGCGGATCGCGGTCGCCGAGGGAAACCGTAAGACCGTGCGAGTCTTCGACGATCAATTCCGGCAACTGCATGTCGTCACGCGCGAAGGGGATGTGCACTCAGCGAGCCTGTCACCCGCGGGCGACAAACTCGCGACGTCGGCCGTCGGAGGCGAAGTACAAGTCGTTCGCCTGTCGGACGGCCGGCTTCTGCATTCTCTCGGAACGTCCGGGGTGTCGACAGCCGTGCGTTTTTCACCGACGGGCGGTGCGTTGCTGTTGCGCGACGGCCATAGCACGGTCGACGGCAAATGTCGTTGGTTCGATCTTTCGCGCAGCTCCGCTCCCCAGGCAACATTCGGCGCGCCAATAAAGGACTCTCCGAAGCGGCCATCTCTCCTTTGGGGAGGCAAGTGGCGACCGTCTCACGCGATGCTTATTTGAAGGTTTGGAACGTAGCCGACGGGGTCGAAGTTCGCTCGCGGAAACCTGGTTTGCAACTGGCTTCGATGTTGATGTCGTGTGCCTGGTCGGCTGACGGAACGAAGATCGCCGTCGGAGCATACCGTCGTCTTGCCGGGAATTTCGACGGCGGCGGCGTCTGCGTCACGTCACTTGATCGAGGGGATTTCGATTTCTATGAATCGCCGGACGTGAATCTCGGATTCTGTCAGGCGTTGACTTGGTCGCCCGACGGCAAGCTGCTTGCCGGAGCGCATTGGTATCAGGGCGACGGTCGGGATTGGCAAGGCGCCGTATTGGTGTGGAATGTCGCGACGCGGCAACTTGTTGTTCGGCTGGAAGAGCCGTACGTCAGGGACGTGGCGTTTGTCGATGCCGGCCGAGCACTGCTCACCGTGTCGCCGGACGGAGGGTTGAAGCGCTGGAATGTGCCGGCAAGTCAATACTCCGCAGGAACTTCGACGCTCGCCGATCCCGCGTTTCAAGTTTGGTTGAAGGCCACGCAATCGCTCCCGGCCGAGAAGCAGTTGGAAGCCGTGTCACAAAAGCTCGTCGAGTTGAATCCCGGCTTCGACGGCAAGCTGACCGGCGCCGATACGTCGAAGCCGCCCGGGATCGATTCTCAAGGACTCGGTTCCCTTGGCATTACGTCGAACGACGTCAACGACCTTTCACCGCTCCGCGCCGTTACCTCGCTCCGCTACCTCTCTTGCAACGGCAAGAACTTCGGCATGGGGAAGTTTGCGGACTTATCGCCGCTTGAAGGCATATCGCTTAGCGACTTCAGTTCCTACGATTCGGCGATCGCCGATCTTTCAACCTTGGCCAAGTGCAAATCGCTCAAGTCGGCGAAGCTCTTAGGAACGAATGTCACGGCGGAGCAAGTCGCCGCTTTGAGAGCCGCCTTGCCCGGATGCAAAGTCGATTGGGACGGACTCACGAATGTGCCCGCGGCGGAACGGCGCATCGCCGAGTGGGTTTTACAAAACGGCGGAGACTTGCAGGTGCTCGTGAGCAACCGCCCCGTCAACGTTCGCGACGTCCGTGAACTCCCGAGCGAGCCGTTTTGGAACAACAGCCTCAGCATCAAGCGAGCGACGAACGATGATCTGGCCCGGCTCGCGAAATGCGTCGGCCTGACGAACATACATCTGAACTTCGCTGCGATCGACGACGCCGGCTTGGCGCACCTCAAAGGCCTCGGCAAGTTGCTAAGCCTGTCATTGGCGGGTACCGGCGTCACGGACGGCGGACTCGCGCAACTCGCCGGGCTCCCGCGGCTCACCTACGTGAACGTGAAGGGCACACGCGTGACGGCCGCCGGTGTCGCCGCGCTGCAAAAGGCGTTGCCAAATTGCAAAGTTGACTGGGACGACCCGACGAAACCCGTCGACGATCGCAACGCCGCGCTCGATCCGGCCTTTCAACAATGGCTGGCTGCGACGCAACAACTGCCGGCCGACAAGCAACTCACGGCCGTCGCGCAGAAGCTCATGGAGTTGAACCCCGGCTTCGACGGCAAGCTCGTCGACGCCGGCGGCGGGGGAAAGCCGCGCATCGAAAACGGCGTGGTCACGGAAGTCGGCTTCAGCACGCAGTTCGTAACGAACATCGCCCCGGTCCGCGCCTTCCCGGGCCTCAGAAAGCTCTGGGGTTGCGGCCTTCAGCCGGGAACCGGACCGTTGGGCAAGCTCGTCGACCTTTCGCCGCTCGCCGGCCTGCAATTCGTCGAGCTGACGGTTTATTACAACCGCATTGAAGACCTCTCACCGCTTCGCGGAATGCCGCTGGTTTCAATCGGGCTCGCGGCGAACCGTTGCACTGATTTCGAACCGTTACGGGGCATGCCGCTCCAAAAGATCGCGATGAACGGCTGTCGCACGGTGCGCGACTTCAGCCCGTTGCGCGGAATGCGGCTGACGAACCTCTCGGCCAACGGGACATCGATCACCGATCTCTCGGTGCTCGCAGCGATGCCGCTGGAAGGCCTAACCATCGCCGGCACGAAGGTCACCGATTTGACCCCGCTGAGCGCGATGCCGCTCACGTTTCTTGATCTGGGCGATAACACGCCGGTCAGTAGTCTCGCGCCGCTCCACCAATGCAAGCGTATGCGGACGCTGTTGATCGCCAATCATAAGATTGATCCGGCCCAGATCGAAGCCCTGCAGGGGCGCTGCCGGATTGCAAGATCGATTACAGTGCGCCGGTCGACGCTGCGGCGGCAACGGCGTCGCTGAACGAAACCGATCCCGAGCGGCGCGTCGCCTTGTGGGTCTTGGGCCGCGGCGGGCAGCCTCGCATTCGCCGGGCCGACGGCGAGTCGAAGACCGTGAGCGGCGTCGAAGATCTGCCGACGGAGCCGTTCTTCGTTACCGAATTCAAGATCGGCGGAACTCAAAAACCGATCACCGACGACGAATGGCGAGCCCTCGGCGAACTGCGCGCCGTGGAAGGCGTCCAGCTCGCCGGCTGCCGCCCGACCGATGAAGCCCTGAAGGCGCTCGGACGTTGTAAGTCGCTGCAATATCTCGTGCTCGCCTTCCACGATTCGTTCGGTGATGAAGGGGTCAAGCATCTCGTCGAACTGCCGCGGCTGGCACACCTCGACCTTTGCAACTCCGGCGTCACTGCCGCGAGTTTGGAGCATCTCGCCAAGATCACGTCGCTGCGCTCGTTGCAATTGGGCTTCCTGAAAAACGCGCAGGTCACGTCACTCAAGCCGCTGGGCACGCTCGTCAACTTGGAAAACCTCGGACTCAACAACACCGTCGTCGCCGATGCGGCCGTCGGTGATCTGGCGGCGCTTCCCCGGCTGCGATTCTTAAACATCGCCGATACGCGTTGTACGTCGGCCGTCATTGACGAATTGCTGAAGCTTCGCAAGCTGTGTGTGCTGTCGCTGCGCGGAGTCCATGTCAGCGCAGAGTCGCTGCGGAAGCTGGCCGACCATCCGACGCTGTCGGTCGTCGGCACCTACGGGGCCGGTATTAAGCTGGAGGAATACGAATCGCTGCGCCCCGCTGCCGCGGATTACGATCGTGCACCCGGACTTGCAGGCTTTTTATGCCGAAGAGCTGGCCGTGTTCGATTGGGGAAACACCGTCGGCACGATGTCCGGTTACGACGGTTCGCTGCGCTCGCCGTCGGCCGTGTTGTCGCTGGAAACGAATCTGAACCTGCGGACGGCGGTCGCCTTAGACAGCCTGCGCCGCTTGGCGAAAGTCAAAAACCTCAACGGGCTACAGGTCACCAGCGACAACACGACTGACGAACATCTCCGCGCGCTGCTGGAATCGCTCCGCGAATATCCGCACCTCCGCCAGGTGACGATTTATCAGCCGAAGTTCACGACCGCCGCGGCGTTAGCCGATTTGCCCCGGCACACGGGCCTGACGTCGCTGCACTTGGGTCGCTCCGAACAGCCGGGCGACGACGCATTGGCTCCGTTGGCGAACATGCCGGAACTCACGTCGTTACGTTTGGAGTCCACCGCTTTGACCGACGCCGTGTTCGCTCATCTCGCGGCGCTGCCTCGGCTGCGCGGGTTGCAACTCAACTCCTCGCGAGTGACCGGCTCGCGGCTCGCCGCTCTGGCGTCGCTCCCGCAACTCCTGCATCTGAATCTCTCCGGCTCCGGCGTCACCGACGCCGCTCTGGCTGCGCTCGCCAAAGCCGAACAACTCAACCGGCTCGATCTCTCGGACATGCGCGTCACCGACGCCGGCCTGCGACGCTTGGCCGCCTGCCGAAGCTTGCGACAACTCTTCGTGAGAAAAACCCAAGTCACGCCGGCCGGCATCGCCGCCCTCCGCAAAGACCTGCCGGAGTGCCTGATCTTCGGCGATGTCGCTCCGCCGCCCGCCGCAACATCGCAAAAATAGTCTTCGTACGAGGTTTGCCCGCCGTCGGCGGCAATTGCGTTGCGGCGCGTCGTAAGTTGTAATCGAATCACGGCCCGACGGTTTGTCACGTCGTCGCCCGGTTCGAACGATTTATCGGCGGTACGACGATGCGATCTTGGCGACGGATTATGTGTTTCTCTGCGGCGGCGCTGGTGCTCGCGGCCGTAGCGAACGCGTCGTCGATGGTCTCCGCGGCCGACGCCCCGCCGTCGAACATCATCGTCATCCTCGCCGACGACATGGGCCTCGGCGATTACTCGGCCTACGGCACGCCGGACCTGCGCACGCCGCACATTGATCGTTTGGCCCGCGAGGGTCTGACGTTCACCAACTTTTACGCCAACAGTTGCGTCTGTTCCCCGACGCGCGCCGCGCTCCTCACCGGTTGCTATCCCGATCGAGTCGGCGTCCCCGGCGTCATTCGCCACGTGCCGGCCGACAATTGGGGCCGCCTCGCGCCCGGTGCGGTGATGTTGCCGCAAGTGTTAAAGACCGCGGGCTACCATACGGCGCTCGTCGGCAAATGGCACCTGGGGTTGGAGTCGCCCGACGTGCCGAACGAGCGCGGGTTCGACTTCTTCCACGGTTTTCTCGGCGACATGATGGACGACTACCGGACTCATCTCCGCGGCGGCCGAAACTTTATGCGCCGCAACACGGAGGAGATCGCGCCGAGGGGCACGCGACCGACCTTTTCACGAAGTGGGCCTGCGACTACTTGGCGGAACGAGCGCACGCCGACCAGCCGTTTTTCCTCTACCTCGCGTACAACGCGCCGCACGGACCGATTCAACCTCCCGATGCTTGGCTCGCCAAGGTGAAGGCCCGCGACCCGCAGCCTTCGGAGCTGCGTGCGAAGTACGTCGCGCTGCTCGAACACATGGACGACGGCGTCGGCCAAGTGCTCGAGGCGCTTCGACCGGCTGAACCTCGCCGACGACACGCTCGTACTCTTCACGAGTGACAACGGCGGCTCGCTCCCCGAAGGAGGTTTCAACGGCCCGTGGCGCAGCGGCAAGACGCATATGTATGAAGGGGGCCTGCGCGTGCCGGGCCTCGTGCGCCGGCCTGGAAAGATCGCGCCCGGCGGGCAGACGGATCACGTCGTGCTCACAATGGACGTTTTTGCCACGTGCTGCGAACTGGCAGGCGCCGTGCCCCCCGCGGGCATCGACGGCGTGAGCTTCCTGCCGACGTTGCTCGGACGACGACAAGCAGACGGCCCGCGCGATCTCTACTTTTGTCGCCGCGAAGGAGGCCCGGCCTACGGCGGCAAGACGATCGAAGCGTATCGGCGCGGGCCTTGGAAGCTCCTGCAAGACAGCCCGTTCGCACCGCCGGAGCTTTACAACTTGGCGAGCGATCCGCAGGAAACGACGAATCTCGCCGCGCAGGAAAAGGTCGTTTTCCGCGACTTGAGCGCAGCCCTACGACGGCAGATTCAACTCGGCGGCGCCGTCCCGTGGCAACGACCCGAACCCCCGACGACCACGCAGCAGCACTCCGAGCAGAAATGACGATTCGCAAACCGCGCATCTTGGTGACGATGGGCGACCCGGCGGGCGTCGGGCCGGAGCTCTGTGTACGCTTGCTCGGCCACGCGGCTTCGGCCGAACTTTGCACGCCGGTCGTCTTCGGCGATGCCGGCGTGCTGCGTCGCGTCGCCGATCATCTTTCGCTGCCGGTGAACGCGCCGGTCGTCTCGCAAGCTGCTTGGTCGCAAAACTCCGGAGCGGTCGACGGGCCGACGATCGTCGACTTCGCCGCCGTCGACGCGCTCGCCGTCGCACCCGGGCTCGTCAACGCCGATTGTGGTGCAGCTTCCTATCGCTACGTCACGGCGGCGATCGATGCATGTCTGGCCGGCCAAGCCGACGCAATCTGCACCGGCCCGATCAATAAAGAGGCTTTGCACGCCGCCGGACATAAATACCCGGGCCATACGGAAATCTTCGCGGAGCGCATGCATTCGGACAAATGGTGCATGATGCTCACGTCGGCCGAGATTACGTGCAGCTTGGTGACGGCCCACGTCGGCTATCACGAAGTGCCGGGCCTCTTGAGCGTCGAGCGCATCGTCGATGCGATCGAGTTGACGCACGCCGCGCTCCGTCGCATGCGCGGCGCGAGCCGCGGCTGACAATCTGCGGATTGAACCCGCACGCCGGCGAACACGGCCTATTCGGCAACCGCGAAGAAGAGAGTTTCATTGAGCCGGCCGTGGCCGCAGCCCGCGCGCGGGGCATCGTGATCGAAGGCCCGCTCCCCCCCGATACGGCGTTCTTGCCGCAGCGTCGCGCCCTGACCGACGCTTACGTCTGCATGTACCACGACCAAGGGCTGATTCCGCTCAAGGCCTTGGCGTTCGATTCGGCGATCAACACGACGCTCGGCCTGCCGATCGTCCGCACGAGCGTCGACCACGGCACGGCGTTCGACATCGCCTGGGAGGGAATGGCGAATCCGAACAGCTTGTACGAAGCGGTGAAGCTGGCGGCGCAGTTGGCCGTGTAGCGGCTCGCGCGATCATCCTTGCTTCGACGTATCTACCTCGATCGCTCGATACATCTGGCAGTCGCCTGAAATGCCTCGGTAGAGCAGGCCTGCGCCAGCGCCGAGAGCATGAAACCGCGGAACGGGCCGCGCGTCAGGCCGATCAAAAGCATCGCCGCGCCGGCGGCCGCCGAAACGGCTCGTTCTTGCGGACCGACGTTCACGGAACACGCCTTAGATCTCGCGCAGGTCGACGTTTCTTCGTCCCCCAAAAAGCTCTCGCGCACGGATTCGTTGGAAGGATTTGCGGCAACGGTCATGACGGCACCTCGGCAAAGCGGAAGGTGATGTATTGCGGGTACGGCGAGGAGCCGCGCGCGACGGGAAGCCGATCAAATCGGTTTCCTTTCGCTCAGCGCAGGCTCTCGCTCAAGCACTTGACAGCGGGAAGATAAGGAAAGCAAGTCGCGTGCCCGTGCCCGTGCCCGTGCCTGTTTCGTTTCGTGCCAGCACTAGGCCTTGACGTTGAACGTGATCGATTCGATCGCCGCATGACCCGACTTGCGAAACGGCCGCGGCAGCGGTTGGGCGTGTCCCTTTTCGTCAATCGTGCGCGACCGCAGCACGTATTTCCCCGCGGAAAGAGCCGGAAGCACCGCGGCCCAGTGAGCGTTGGTCAATCGCAGCGGCCAAGTCTTGGGCCGGCCGGCATCGTCGAAGCCGTGCGTCTGCGGAGGAATGCGACCCTCGTCGACCGCGCCCCAATTCGTCGGCGCGGGCAACAACTCGGCGTCGACCCACGGCGCAGTCGTGAAGTACGGATCTCCTTCCGGTCGCGGTTTGTCGGCCGATTCGACCGAGACCTGCACTTTCGTCAGGCCCGAGATGCCGACCTGCGCATAGCCCGACACGGCGATCTTCTCGCCGGCCCGCGGATCGTCAGGGGCGCGAGCACGGCGGCGAACGTCTTCAGCGGACTGTCGACGTCGTTATTCTGCTCGGCGTACGTATCGTTGGCGTGCGCAAGTTCGTCAGCACGACGTGCGAGAGCCATTTGATCGACTTGAATCCGTACGCCTCCGGGACGACGATGCGCACCGGCCCGCCGCGCTCGGCGTCGAGCCATTGTCCGTTGAGCTTGTAGCACAAGATCACCGGCGGCAGATCGAACGGATCTTCCAGCACGCGACCGATCGGCAGCGAACTGCGAAACATCTGCTTCGGATCGTCGTTGTGGTAGCCGTAATAAAACACGCGCCGCAGATCTTCGCGGGGTTTCGTGAGCCAAACGACTTCGCGCAGCGGCACCCCTTCCCACAAACCCATGCCGAGCGGGCAGCCGACGTTCAAGCACGTCATCACCTTCGCGAACCGCACGGCGTGCGTCTCGCCGAGCTTGAGCAACGCCGCGAAATCGAGCGCCGTGCCGTCGGCCTTGGTGAGTTGCTTGCCGAGCTTGGCCGGCTTCTCGGAGTCGGAAGTCACTTCCAGCTTCCACGTGTCGCGCGTCAGGCCGACTTCGCGCAGCTTCTCTTCCGGCAGCGAGTGCGGCACCGGCTTGCCGCGCGAGACGTCGCGGAAATCTTCCGTCGGCGTGAAGTAGGGTTCGCCGCGGGCTCCCGCTTTTTCCGGCTTCGCCCGCTTGGCGGGCTCCGCGTTTTTCAAATCCGCGCTCTTCGCCTCCGCCGGTTTGGCGTCAGGCTCCGCCGCGCCGGCTTCCGGCAAGCGGGCCAAAGCGGCGGCCGTCACGCCCGCTTGCAGGAAGAATCGTCGCGAAAGCCGAAGATGCTCGGCCAGGAACTCATCGCGCGCCATCGAACACCTCCCGAAAAGGAAAACGTTCGTACCCGTCGACCGCGATCGCAGACGCAAAACTATTCGGGCCGGGCTACTGCTTCAGTTCGTCCGGCACCGTGAGGCGAAGCTTCTTCACCAGCAGCGTTTCGGCTTCCCCCGCGGCCAGCGGCGTGAAATCGAACTTCACGTTCGGCAGACTTGTGCGGAGTTTCTCGACATCGGCCGGCGCAATCGCCGTTTGATGAATTTTGAGTTGTTTCAGATTCGGCAGCTTGGCCAACGGTTCTAAGTCGGCCGCCGTAAACACGGCTTCGAACAATTCCAACCGCTCGAGCGACGGAACGCCGGCCAGCACGGCAACCGCCGCTCCGTCGAGCGTCGGCTTGAGCGGTTCGCCGCCCCAGCGCGGCAATCGCTGACCTATGCGAACGACCTTCAGCGTCGGCAACTTGGCCAAGTGCTTGATCGCGCCGGGCGTCGGCATGGTGTGCCACGTGTGAAACTCTTCGAGCTGCGCGAGTTCGCCGACCGCCGCATAAGCCGCGTCGCCGGTGGTGCTGCCCGCGAACGTGAGCCGGCGCAAGTTCGGCAAGCTCTTGAGATGAGCCAGACCAGAGCCCGTGAACGACTCCAAGCTCCAAGACGGATGCCAAAGGCTCAAGCCCCGCAGCTTCGTGAAGGCCGCGAAGTGCCGATAGCCGTCGTCGGTGAGCGTCGATTGATTCGTGCTGAACTCTTCGACTTCGTTCAGGCCTGCGAGGAGCGCGAGCGTTTCATCGTTGAGAGTCTTGCCGTCGAGCGTCACTTTCTTCAAGCCGGCGCACGCCCCGAGCAGCCGATATTCGGCCGGGCCCCACTTTGCGGCATCGGCCGTCAGGTCGACCGCGGCCCCTTGCACGCGCCGGACCTTGCGCCAAGTTTTTCCAGCGCCTCGACCGGATCGTCGGCCGCCGTCGCGTTGCCGCCAAGCAGGACGATTCCGCAAGCGACGACAAGCCAGGTTCGGATCGTCATCACTCGGCACCCGCCTTCTTGAACATGGCGTTCTTCGCATCGCCGCCGCTGAGCACGTAGGCGAGCAAGTCCAACACTTCGTCCTTCGTCAGCAGGTTGAGGAGCGTCGTCGGCATCGCAGAAACCTTCGATTTCTCAATCGACTCGATCGTCTTGCGGTCGACGCCTACACGCTGGTTCGGATCGGTGAGATCCGTGTTGAGCGTGATCGAGTCGCCGCCGAGGTTCACGACGACGCCCGTGTATTCTTTGCCGAAGTCGGTCGTCACGATGATCGTCGAGAACTGCTCGTTGATTTCCTTGCTCGGGTTGATGATCTGATCGAGCAAGTCGTGAGGCGAGTAGCGCCGGCCGGCCGCCGTGATGTCGGGGGCCGTCATGCCTCCTTCGTTGCCGAAACGGTGGCAGGCGAAACAGCCGACCGCCGCCATCATCTTGCGACCGTTGGCGAAGTCGCGATCGTGCAGTTCCGTTTTGGCGACGGCCGAAAGTTCTTCCAGCGTCCAGGTCTTCGATTGCCGGCCTTTGAACACTTCGGCCAAGTTCTCCAAGAGCGGCTTCCTCTCCGGCTTGCGGGCCAGAAGTTCGGCCATTTCTTTACGCTCGTCGTCTGTGAGCGACGCGACGGCGTCGTTACGAATAAACTCCATGAACTTATCGAAGCTCGACCCGCCCGTGTAACTCGCCGCCTTGAGGAACCACTCGAAGTAGGCTTTGTGCAGCTCGGGCGTCCAACCGGTTTTGAGGAATCGCAACGAGCGGGCGTATTCGATTTGCTCTTCCGGGGTGGGGGCCGCGGTGATCAAAGCGATGCCCTTGGCGGCCGTGTTTGGTGCTTGGAGATACACGAGCGTTTCGCAGAGCACCCAATTGAGCTCGAAGGTCTTGGCCGGGAACTGCGGATCGAGCCGAGCGACGAGCTTGCCGACGAGCGCGTCGTCCGGTCGGCCGAAGCGATTGAGTACGACTTCGATCGTCCGCACGACGTCGCACTGCCGTTGGTTGTCGAGTGCCGCCGGATCGATGGCTGCCAAGGCCGTGAGCAGTTCGTCGCGGAGTTTCACGTCGACGGCCGGGTCTCCTTCTTTGCGATGAATCGGGCAAATGCCCCCGACGCGGGCCGCGGCCAAAAGCGCTTCGACGGCGATCGTCGGATCTTTCTCGGCCAGCGCCTTCGCGCGCCATTGCTCCAGCGGTTGATGCTCCACCGCCGTGCGGGCCGCCCAACGAATCCAGCGGTCCGGGTGTCCGAGGTACGGCCAAGCGGCGTCTACGGCCGTGGAATCTTGCCTGCCGTGAAAAGCTTCGAGCCGGTGCCGCAGGGCGCGGAGGTCGGAGTTGTTCGGCTTGTGCTCGGCCGGGGTCGTCGCTTCCGGGCCTTCGTACGTTACGCGGTACACGCCCGACTGCACGCGGCGTCCGCCGATCGTGAAGTACATCGCACCGTCGGCCGGATGAACAATGGCATCGGTGATCGGTAGCGGTGCGCCGGTGATGAACTCTTCCTTGGTTCCTTTGTACGTGGAGCCGTCCGGTTCTAAGTGGACGGCGTACAACCGGCCCCAGCTCCAATCGAGCGCGAACAAAGCATTTTGATACTTCGCGGGGAACTTGGCGCCGTAACCGAAGGTCACGCCGGTCGGCGAGCCGGGGCCGATGTTCACCGTCGACGGAAGATTGTCCGCGTAGAACTCGGGGCGCTTTCCGGCGCCGTTGCGCCAGCCGTACTCGCCGCCGCTGACGACATGGTTGATCCGCGTCGGCCGGTACCACGACGTGTTGAAGTCGTATTCCATGTCGGCGTCGTAGGTGAACAGTTCGCCGTCGCGATCAAAGGCGGCGTCGAAAATGTTGCGGAAGCCGGACGCGACCGCTTCGAACTTTTTGCCGTCGAGCGAAATGCGATAGATGATGCCGCCCGGCGCCCAGCGGCCGACGTTGTGTCCGCGGCCGTCGGGCATGCGCTCGAGGAAATGATCTTCGCCCCAGACTTGACGCACGGGGGACGAATTTTCGATCTGCGTCGCATCGGTGTTGTTGCCGGTGATCAGGTAGAACGATTTCTTATCGGGTGCGAGCAGCACGGCATGTACGCCGTGATCGCCTTTCGATTGCAGGGGACGCAGGAGTTCGACTTTGTCGAGCTTGTCGTCGCCGTCGCTGTCCGTGATCCGATAGAAGCCGCTTTGCAGCTTTTGTTCGTAGTCGTTCACGCCGACGTACAGAGCCCCTTCGTGCCAGAGCATGCCGTTGACGGCGCGGATCGGAGCGGGCACTTGTTCGACGGTCGCCGGGTCGATCAATTTGCCGGGTGCAGGTGCGGGGAAGCGATAGAGCCCGCCGTATTGATCGCTGACGAGGATGCGACCTTTGTCGTCCGTGCAAAGGTTGACCCACGAACCTTGTTCGACGCCGGGGACGGAGTAGAGCAGTTCGACTTTGAAACCTTTGGGGGCGACGATCTTGTCGATGGGCGTGGCTTTGTTCGCTTTGACGGCCGGCCCGACTTCGGTCGGACGCTTAGGCTTTTGCTTCGGAGCAGGCTTGGCCGCCGGTTGCTTTGTGGCTTGCTTGGCCGCGGCGTTGTTCTTGGGGGCTGCGTTGTTCTTCGGCGCGGCGATGAGCGTTGCGCGGCTTGGCCGGAGCATTTGCGAGCGCGGCCGGGGCGGCCTTCACCGCGGCGCGATTATTGGAACGCGGCCCATTTGCAGCGGCCTTCTTCGGCGCGTTCTTGTTCTTCGCGGGGGCTTTCTTCGGAGCCGGCTTCTCTAGTTTCTTGGCGTCAGCCGGCAGCTTGGCGGCGTCAAACTGTGCGACCGGCGCGTCGGGCAGAACCTTGAGCAGTACTTCTTTCACTTGCACGCGCATCGCCGGCCCGCGATGCACTTGAATGGCCAGCAGACCTTCGAAGCTTTGGCCTTTCGGGTCGTAGTCGAAAATTTCGGCGGTGAGTTTTCCGTCGAGCTTGTGAACGAGGTGATTGCCGACGGCCGTGACCGCGTATTCGTGGAACTCTTCCGTATTCACGGCGACCGGATCGCGCGCGGCCGTGAGGAATTTGTCACCTTGCGGATCGACCAAAATGGTCTGACCATTTTGCGCGACGATGCCGCGACCGCGCTCGTGATAGAGCATCGCGTTGTTCGGCGCGGCCGGGTGAATGTCGCACTGATAACCGCCGATCGACCAGCGGCCGACGTCGGTGAGCTCTTGGCTGCGATATTGGATGCCCGTGTTGTTGCCCGTGACGCGGGCCTTCACACGCAGCTCGAAGTTCTTAAGTTTTCCCCCTGCGCCAGATCAAAAACTGGTTGTAGGTGAGTTGCTCAGGGCCGGTGGTCTTGCCGGTGATGCAGCCGTCTTCGACGGACCAAAGCTCGGGATTGCCGTCCCAACCAGAGAGATCCTTGCCGTTGAAGAGCGAGGTGAAACCTTCGTCCGCGCGGCCGACTTCGGCGAAGCAAGATGCGGCGACGACGAGTCCGAGAACAAGACGCAACATGGGCAGACCGTTTAGCTAAGGGGGATGCGGCAGGGCGGGATTTCGCGCCGGAGAGACTTTTAAGATAGCCTAGTGGGACGCGGTTTTCACTAGGTTCCGCAGCGTTCGAGGGGGTCGGCTCCGGCCTTGGAGCGTGAGGCTGTGAATTCAGAAAGAAACATCGAGCCGCCTCAATGAAACGGCCGGACATGCGCGTCTGTTCCGAGGACGGTATTCCAACATCTCTGCGGAAGAGCCTGCTTATGCGTCGCTGGATCTGGGCCTCGTTTGTCGCCGTTTGTCTAGCGTCGCCTGCGGCAGCCGCCGAACCGATGAATCTGTTGGTCGTCACCGTCGACGATATGAGTTGCGATTCGGTCGGCGCGTTCGGTTGCAAGCTTCCTGAGACGACGCCGAACATCGATCGGCTGGCGGCGGAAAGCCTTCGCTTCGCACATGCTCATGTGCAGGTCGGCAACTGTATGCCGTCGCGGAACGTGATGTTTTCCGGCCGGTATCCGCACAACAACCATGTGGAAGGCTTCTACATGGTGCGCGAGCCGGGCTATCGGGTGCTCATCGACTATTTGAAAGACGCCGGCTATTACACGGCGATCCGCGGCAAGACGGCGCACAGCACGCCGTATACTCGCTACCCGGCTTGGAGCGGCGTACTCGACGTTACGCCGGAGAGTAAGGTTCCGCACATCAAAGATGCGCCGTCGTACTACGCTTCGACCAAGCAGGGACTCGACGCGGCAAAGAAGGCCGGCAAGCCGTTCTACCTGAACATCAATGTTTCGGATCCGCACAAGCCGTTCTTCAATGAAGGGAAGCGACCTGATCCGCATCAGCCGAGCCGCGTGTTTACGGCGGCGGAAGTTCCGGTGCCCGGGTTCTTGTTCGACGATCCGGAAGTGCGCGAGGAATTGGCTCAATATTATTCGTCGGTCCGTCGGGGCGACGACTGCGTCGGACAGGTGCTGAAGGCTCTGGATGACGCCGGTTTGAAAGAGCGAACGGTCGTCGTGTTCTTGAGCGATCACGGGATGCCGCTGCCGTTTGCCAAGACGCAGCTTTACTACCACAGCACGCACACGCCGCTGGTCGTGCGCTGGCCCGGCGTGACGAAGGCCGGCTCGGTCGACGACAAGCATCTGGTATCGGCGGTCGACCTCATGCCGACGTTGCTCGACGTGCTTGGGCTGGCGTCGCCCGAAGGGATCGACGGACGCAGCTTCGCGCCGCTGCTCAAAGGCGAAACTCAGGATGGTCGCGACATGATCGTCACCGAGTACAACGAAAACGCCGGCGGTTTCCGACACCCGATGCGGGCCGTGGTGACGCACGACTACGGATACATCTTCAACCCCTGGTCGAACGGCGAGCGCAAGATGTCCACGGCCACGAAGGGGACGATTACCTATCGACGGATGAAGGCGCTCGCGCCGCAGAACAAAGAGATCGCGGCCCGGTTGGACTTGTTCGAACATCGCGTGCCGGAAGAACTCTACAACTACGCGGCCGACCCCGATGCACGGGCGAACCTTGTGAACGACTTGCAGCATCGCGCGACGTACGACAAGCTCACCGCGGCGCTTGAGGCCTGGATGAAGCGGACCGGCGACCCGATGCTCACGGTATTTCAAGGCCGCGCTGATGCGAAAGTGCGCGAGGCGTATATGGCGCAAGTCGAAGCGGAGGCCGCGGCACGTCGCAACGGCAAACGCGAGACGGTCGGCGACGAGGGAGAAGCCGGCACGAAGCCGAAGAACGCTGCGAAGCCGAAAGGCGGCAAACGGAAAGCCGCGAAGAAGGCGCAGCGTTCCGATTTGTAGGCCGATGCGTTAGTGCGGCTTACGTAAGGGGCTGGCCTTCCGCCGCTTGGGCGATTACTTTCAGCGTGTTGTTCGGCTCTGCGCCGCCTGCTGAATTTCTCGCTCATGACGGAGCCTTCTCCGATGCGTTATTTCTTTGTCGCACTCCTTTCCGGCTTGCTGTTCGCAGTGCCGGCTCGCGCCGACGGGCCTGCCGACAATCATCCCGACTCCGTGCGGCGGATTCCGAAGTTGGGCGTCGAATTGCCGGCCGAGAAGAAGCAGGAGCTTGAGAAGTCGCTCGCCGAGCTCGATGCCGCGCTCGCCGATTTGGCGAAGAGCAAAGATGCCAAGGTAAAAGATCTGTTGGTCGATGTGCGGATTTATGCCGAAGCGGTTCGCACGGCGCCGAGCACCAAGAATTCTTCGACCTGAAGGAAACCGGCGCTGCGCTCGAACTGCTCGCCGAAGGGAAAGAGCGAGCTAAGCAACTTGCCGAAGGTCGCGCGCCGTGGACCACGCAGGCCGGGCTCGTCGTCCGCGGCTATGTCTCGAAGATCGACAAATCCGTGCAGCCGTACGGGCTCGTCGTCCCGCCCGATTACACGCCCGGGCCGCATCGCTATCGGCTCGATTTCTGGTTTCACGGCCGGGGCGAAACGCTGAGCGAAGTGAACTTCCTGCAACAGCGTCGGAAGCAAGTCGGCCAGTTTGCGCCGGTCGATACGATCGTGCTGCATCCGTACGGTCGTTATTCAAACGCCAACAAATTCGCCGGCGAGACCGACGTCTTCGAAGCACTCGAGAGCGTGAAGTCACGCTACAAGATCGACGACGACCGCGTGAGCGTGCGCGGCTTCTCAATGGGAGGCGCTTCGACTTGGCACTTGGCCGTGCATCAGCCGACGATGTGGGCCGCGGCCAATCCCGGAGCCGGCTTCAGTGAAACCCCCGACTTCCTGAAGAAGTTCCAAAACGAAACGCTCGATCCCACGTGGTACGAGCGGAAGCTCTGGCATCTCTACGATTGCACGGATTGGGCGATCAATCTGATGCACTGCCCGACCGTGGCCTACTCGGGCGAGATCGATCGCCAGAAGCAAGCGGCTGACATCATGGCCGAAGCGCTGTTCGAAGAAGGGCTCGAACTCACGCACATCATCGGCCCGAAGACGGCGCACGCCTACGAGCCGAAAGCGCGTGACGAGGTCGAACGCCGCGTTTCAAGCATCGTGAAGTTCGGCCGAATGAACTATCCGCAGGAAGTCTTCTTCACGACCTATACGCTGAAATACAACCGGTGTGCGACGATCCGTGTGGATGCGCTCGGCGAACATTGGAAACAGGCCATGGTGACGGCCGCGCAGCCGGAGATCGACGGCATCGAACTCGCCACCGACAACGTGACGGCGCTGACGATCGACTATGCCGCAGGCTCGAACCTGTTTGATGCGTTGAGCAGCGTGCTGATTACGATCGACGGCCAAGAGATCGAAGGTCCGCAACAACAAACCGACGGCAGCTTCTTCGGCGCAACTTCACTTAGCGGGGGACGAATGGAAGCTCGGGCCTGCGCCGAGCGAGGGACTTGCGAAACGGCACGGCCTGCAAGGGCCGATCGACGACGCATTCATGGACTCCTTCATTTTTGTCCGGCCGAGCGGCAAGTGCCGTAACGCGGCAGTCGACGAGTGGAGCAAGGCGGAACTTGAACGCGCGATCGAACATTGGCGACGGCATTTTCGCGGCAAGGCCCGCGTGCGGCTGGATAAAGACGTGACGGATGAAGACATCGCCACGGCCAACCTCGTGTTGTGGGGTGACGACCAAGCGAATTCGGTTTGGGTGCGCATCGCGGACAAGCTGCCGCTGCGTTATGACGGCGAATCGCTGGTCGTCGGCAGCGGGCAGGTCGAGCGGAAGTTTGCCGGTGAGCATCACGCGCCGATTCAGATTTTCCCGAACCCGTTGAACCCCGAGCGGTATGTCGTGACGAACAGCTCTTTCACGTTCCGCGAATACGCTTATCTCAACAACGCTCGTCAGGTGCCGATGCTGCCCGACTGGGCCGTGGTCGACGTGCGCACGAAGCCTGACGCGATTCGCCCCGGCAAGATCGCCGAAGCCGATTTCTTCGGCGAAAAGTGGGAAGTGCGGGCGACGAGCGATCGGCAGAAGGCCGACGATCGGAGCAACAAGCAAGCGGAGCAGGCGCCGCTTACGTTGCGCGAAGCCGGCCCGCGACGACTTGCCGGGGGCTAAGACTTCGTTCGATGGCCATCGAAGATCGTTCGCAAAAGTTCTGCATCGTCGGGGCCGGAAGTTCCGGGTTGGCCGCGGTGCGAGCTTTTGCCGCGGCGGGCATTCCGGCCGATTGCCTCGAGCGCGAAGACGACGTCGGCGGCAATTGGTACTACGGCCGGCCGCATAGCAGCATCTATGCGTCGACGCACACAATCAGCTCCAAGCGGCTGACCGAGTACGTCGATTTTCCGATGCCCAAAGACTACCCGCAGTACCCTCACCATCGGCAGGTGTGGGAGTATCTGAAGTCGTACGCACGGCACTTCGGACTCTATGAGCGAATCGAATTCGGCCGCACGATCGAGCGCGTCACGCACGACGGAAATTCGTGGATCGTACGCTTGGCCGACGGCGCGGAGCGTCGTTATCGGGGCGTCGTCGTCGCCAACGGACACAATTGGGATCCGCGGCTGCCGAACTACCCGGGCTCGTTTGCCGGCGAAGTTTTGCATTCGTCGCAATACAAAACTCCGGACGTTCTCGCAGGCAAGCGGGTGCTCGTGGTCGGGGCCGGCAACTCGGGATGCGATATTGCGGCCGAGGCGGCTCAGCATGCCGAGCGCACGTTTCATAGCGTGCGCCGCGGATATCACTACTTGCCGAAGTTTTGGCGCGGTGCGCCGATCGACGCACTCAACGAAAAGCTCTTGCAACGGCGCGTGCCGACCTTTCTGCGCCGATTGTTGGCGACGTTCATCGAACGCGCGAGCTTCGGCGACCCGACGCGGCGCGGCTTGCCGAAGCCCGACCATCGCTTGTTCGAGTCGCATCCGATCATCAACTCGCAGATGCACTACTACCTCGCGCACGGCCGGATCAGCCCGAAGCCCGACGTTGTGGAACTTTGCGACCGCGAAGTGCGGTTCGCCGACGGCTCGCGCGAGGCGATCGACCTGATCGTGTACGCGACCGGCTTTCGGATTTCGTTCCCGTTCGTCGATCGCGACCTGTTGAATTGGCAAGACGGGAAGCCGGAACTGTATCTCAACGTGTTCCATCCCGAGCGCGACGATCTCTTCGTCATCGGCCTCATTCAGCCGGACAGCGGGCAGTTTGGGCTGGTGGATTATCAGGCCCGGTGCGTCGCGGCGTTCACGGCCGCGGCAGCCGCCGGCCATGCGTCGGCCGAGCGGTTGCGGCAGGCGAAGCGTCGTCCGACGGATGTGACCGGCGGCATCCGTTATGTCGCCTCGGAGCGGCACCTGCTCGAGGTGGAGCATTTCAGCTACCGGCGGCAGTTGCAAAAGCTGCTGGCCGAGCTGCCAAATCCCGCCCAAATGGCGGGGTAAATGGGTGGGGAATGCCGGCATTCTTTGACGGGCTTCCGCAATTCGGCCGTCGTCGCAAATTTCGGCGAGGTAAATAGTTATTGCGGCCCATCACGGTCCGTTGTGGGCGTTTCGGGCCGTCGATAGAATGGCATGTTTGGCAAACTGCCCCGGCCGACCCTCGACGTCGTCCGCATCCTGACAACACTTCTCCTGAGCGAGTTTTATCGGTGCAGATCAAGATCTCTTCTCGTCACGGGCATTTGAGCGAGGCCACGCAGGCCAAGTTGCAGGCGAAGCTGGAGAAGCTGACCCGACTCTTCGAGCGATTGACCGAAGTGGAACTGACGGTCGACTTGGCCGATCCGGCCAAGACGGAAGTCGAACTGCGCGTCGACTCAGAGCATAAGCACGATTTCGTCGCCAAGGACGTCAACGCCGATTTCATGACGGCCGTCGACGGCGTGATCCACAAGCTCGAACAACAGATTCGCAAGTACAAAGAAAAGGTGCAGGAACACCGTGGACCGGGCCTGCGTCAGCAATCGGCGGAAGCCGCGAGCGAAACGGCCGAATAGCTCATGACACCGCGCGGCCGCGGCGGCTTCGGCACGCCGCAGGCCGAGCCGCGGTTCTCCTTCGGGCGAAGTTTTTATCGGCCCGATTGACTCGCATCGACAGCCCGCGGCCTTTACGACGGCCGCTTTCGAAATAAAGGTTTTTGAGGAGTGTTGGAATGAAGTTCTCCGACTTCGTGCAGCGAAAGGCGGTTACGGCCGCCTTGAAAGCCGACACGAAAGAAGGCGTCATCCGTGAGATGGTGCAGATGCTGCTCGACGCCGGGGCTTTGGACCCGACGGAGCACGAAGGAATCGTCAAAGCGATTTTGAAGCGTGAAGAACTCGGCAGCACCGGCATCGGTCGGGGCGTCGCGGTTCCGCACACCAAGCACGCCAGCGTGAAGAATCTGGTCGGCGCGGTCGCCGTGAGCCATGAGGGAGTCGATTTCGACAGCCTCGACGGCGAGAAGGTCTACCTGATTTTCATGCTCATTTCTCCCCACGATCGCCCCAGCGATCACTTGCGGGCCCTGGAAAACGTCTCGCGACAACTGCGCGACGATTCCTTCTGCAAGTTCCTGAAACAGTCGACCACGTCGGACCAAATCCTGACGTTGCTCGACGAAGCGGACAACCATCAGTTTGGATCGTAGGACGGTTCGAGTCCTTAGTTCATAACGATTCGGCACGTAGTTTTTTTGGGCGCGGCAGTAGATTCATGGGCGAAGCTCGGGAGACGCGGACGTACGTCGTAAAGCCTGCCAACGGCTTGCACCTGCGCCCTGGAGCCAGTTCGTGAAGCTTGCGCACAAGTACAGGTGTCGAATCGAGGTCGTGAAAGAGTCCGCACGGTCCGACGGTCGCAGCATGCTCTCGCTGCTGACGCTCGCGGCCAAGTGCGGCGACGAAATCTCCGTCGAGGCCGAAGGAGACGACGCGGCAGAGGCGGTCGCCGCTCTGGTCGCGATGCTCGAGGCCTACGAAGATTCCGACGAATCGGCTTAGCGGGCCGTTGCGATCGCCGCGCCGTCGTCGCGCGACCGCAGCGGTTCGATTGCAGAACACCAAGAGTAAAATTGCACGTCGGCGTCTCGAGCCCCTACGCACGCTTTGCGAGGTCGATACGCCGGAGAGTTGGGGCCGCCCGCGGGCCGAAGACGACCCTCGCCTGAGACATAGGCGAGACCTATGGTCGACCCTCGGCGAACGACGAAGCGGCCGGCTCAATATCCGTGCGCGAAGGATTGGGATGCAGAAGCTGCAGGGTATCGCGGTTTCTCCGGGCGTCGCCATCGGCGAAGCGTTCGTGCTCGACAACGAGGGGTTTCGCATCCCTCGTCGGTTCGTCGCGCGCGATGCAGTCGATAGCGAGCTGGAGCGCCTGGCCCAAGCCTTCGACCAAACCCGCAGCCAAATTGAACGGCACCGCGACACTGTTTCCCGCGAGCTTGGCGCTCAGTACGCTGCCATTTTCGAAGCCCATCTGCAAATGCTGGCCGATCCGCAATTGCGGGCCGAGCTGGATGAATCCATTCGCACGCGACACTACGCGCCGGAATACGCGGTCAGCCGTGTGATGCGACGCTACTCAAAGGTGTTTCGCTCGCTCGACAATAGCTTCCTGGCCGAGCGCTCGAACGACATCGTCGATATCGAACGCCGGCTCCTCCGCGAGCTGCTCGGCAAGCCGCGCGAGGAGATTACGAACCTCACGTCGCCCGTTCTGGTGTTGGCCTATAACCTCACGCCCAGTGAAACGGCCGCGCTCGATCGCAAGTTCGTGCTCGGATTCGCCACGGAAATCGGCGGGGCCGCCGGCCATACGGCCATCGTCGCCGAAGGGATGGAAATTCCCGCCGTCGTCGGCATCGGGCCGTTTTTGAACGACGTGTCGGGCGGCGATTTGGTGATCGTCGACGGCAACTCGGGCACCGTTATTCTGCAGCCCGACGAAGAAACGATCGCTCGCTACCGTTTCGAAGCCGAGCAAGATCGCACGCGGCACGCCAAGCTTGAAAAGCTCCGCGACCTACCGTCGCAAACGCTCGACGGCACCAAGATTGAGTTGATGGGAAACATCGAATTTCCCAACGAAGCGCCGCACTGCTTGGAGCGCGCCGTCGACGGGATCGGGCTCTATCGCACGGAGTTCTTGTATTTGGGCAGCGAAGGCGTGCCCGATGAAGAAGACCACTATCGCGCGTACGCAGAAGTGGTGCAGGCGATGCAGGGTCGACCGGTGGTCATTCGCACGCTGGACTTGGGGGCCGATAAGCTGGTCGGACGAGATCCGACGCCGGAGGATTCCAGCCCGCTCGGCTTGCGCAGCATTCGCCTCTCGCTGCGAAACGTCTCGCTCTTCAAAACGCAGTTGCGGGCCATTCTGCGGGCTGCGGCGCTGGGCGAAGTTCGGATCATGTTCCCGCTGATCTCCGCCGTGCATGAGTTTCGTCAGGCGAAGATGATCGTCGCGGACGTCATTGACGACCTGCTCGAAAGCGGGCTGCCCTACTCGCGCAACGTGAAGCTCGGGATGATGGTCGAAGTACCGTCGGCCGTGATCATGCTCGACCACTTCGTCGACGAGGTCGACTTCCTTTCGCTCGGCACGAACGATCTGATTCAGTACACGCTGGCGGTGGACCGCGGCAACAAGGACGTCGCCGAGTTGTACAGTTCGTCCGATCCGTCGCTCCTGCGGCTCATCGACATGACGGTGAAAGCGGCCGAGCGGAAGCAAACGCCGGTCAGCCTTTGCGGGCAGATGAGCGGCAGCATTACGTACACCATGTTGTTGTTAGGGCTCGGGTTGCGCAGCCTCAGCGTGCCGCCGAGCGCCGTTTACGAGATCAAACGAGTCGTGCGCAGCGTCACCATCGAGCAATGCCGGGCCGTGGCCCAGCGCACTTGGCGATGGAAAACGCTCGCAACATTCGCAATTTTCTGAAGGAGGAGCTGAAGAAGGTGTTGCCGGAGTTGGACGACCGGCGCTGACGCTTCGTCCGTGCGAGCCGACGAGGCTCGTCGCGACGATACGCAGCCGCAAGAAACAAGTTCGCGAAATCGTCTGAAGAGAATTTGTCCGAAGATTTACGTTTCTATTTTTGAAGGGTCGGCGTCGCCATCGGCGGCGGCGCCGACGGAACCAACTTATGGTTCGACCTAGAGTACGCATTCGTTATCGCAAAGAGCACGACCTCCGCTTCCTGGGGCATCACGACCTGCTGCGCACATGGGAACGTCTTCTTCGTCGGGCCGATGTTCGGCCCGCGCAAACCGAAGGCTTCCACAAACGCGCGCGGCTCAATTTCCCCTCGGCGCTGGCGGTCGGCATTTGCGGGCTCGATGAAGTCATCGAGTTGGAATTGGAAGCGGATCAAGATCCGGCCGCCTTGGCCGCGTCGCTCGACGCACAGGCTCCCGCCGGATTGTCGATCGCTTCCATTGAGCGAATGCCCGCCGGCGCCCGGTTCTCGCAACCGTGCGCCGCCGAGTACGACATCCGCGTGCCCGACGCTCGGCAACCCGACGTCGCGGCCCGGTTGGAGCGTTGGCGTTGCGCAGAATCGACGACGGAAGTTGTCGAGGAAGTCGCGACGCCGACCCGGGAATCGACGTCCGCCGCCGCACCCTCGTTCGCCGCGCCAGAGGCCGAAGCATCTGCTGAAGATGCGTCGTCGGCTCCGGCCGGATCGAACGTCGCTGCAACCGTGACGAAGCCCGCCCCCGATCGCCTCCCGGCGACCGTGCAAGGCGTGCAACTCGTCGACGGGGCGTTACGGATGCGCCTGACGCTCGGAGAAGCGGGCGCCGTTCGTCCGCGCGAATTGCTCGCTTGGCTTGATCTGGACGACCTCGAAACGTCGGGCGCCCTGTTGCGGCGCACGCGCGTGGAGGTGTCGACATGACGAGCCTGCGAAAGCTTCGCGTCCGTTCGCGCTTCGTCGCGATCGCGCTGCGTACTCGCTTACTAGCCGAAGCGGAAAGCCGGAACGATGAAACAAGAAATGCTGATCAACGTGTCGCAATCGGAAGAATGCCGCATCGCGATCATTGAAGACGGACTGCTCGAAGAGCTGTACATCGAGCGTTCGAGCCAGAACAACTACGTCGGCAATATTTACAAAGGGAAGGTCGTCAACCTCGAGCCGAGCATTCAAGCGGCGTTCGTCGATTTCGGCGTCGGCCGCAACGGCTTCCTGCACATCAGCGACATTGAGCCGCAGTACTATCGTCAGGGAGGTTTCGATCCGTCGAAGCCGCTCGACGATCCGGATTATCGTCGCTATGACATGGCCGACGACGACGATCACGGCGACGAAGATGCGCACGACGAGGGAGACGGGGAATCGGGCGGCGGCGGCGCTCCGGCCCGTCATAAACGTCGCGGCCCGCGCCCGGCGCTCGGCCGCGCGTGAAGCCGCCGATTCAAGACATTCTTCGCCGCGGCGACGAAGTGCTCGTGCAAGTCATCAAAGAGGGCATCGGCACCAAAGGCCCGACGCTTTCGACCTACATCAGCATTCCCGGCCGCTACGTCGTGCTGATGCCGGCGCTCGGCCGCGTCGGCGTATCGCGCAAGATCGAAGACGATCAGGCCCGCCGCACGCTCCGCGACATCATGCTGGAGTTGAATCCGCCGAAGGGGTTGGGCTTCATCGTCCGCACGGCCGGCGTCGACCGCACGAAGAAAGAGATTTCGCGCGACTTGGCGTACTTGCTGCGGCTCTGGAAGGTCATCGTGCGCCGGCTCAAGAAGGAGCCGGGCCCGTGCTGCATTTATGAAGAATCGGACATCGTCATCCGCACGATCCGCGACATCTTCACCGCCGACGTCGACGCCATTCACATCGACGAAGTCACGGCCTACGAGCGGGCCAAGGAGTTTTTGCAGATCGTCATGCCGCGCTACGTCAGCCGGCTGCATTTGTACGAAGGGCGCGAGCCGCTCTTCCATAAGTACAACCTCGACGACGAAATCGCCCGCATCCACCAGCGCAAGGTACCGCTCAAGCAGGGCGGCAGCATCGTCATTGATCAGACGGAAGCGCTCGTGGCGATCGACGTGAACAGCGGCAACTTCCGTGCGGAAGATTCGGCCGAAGAAACCGCGTATCAGATGAACCTGTTGGCGGCGAAAGAAATCGCCCGGCAGATTCGGCTACGCGATCTCGGCGGCGTGATCGTAAATGACTTCATCGACATGCGCAAGGAGCGGCATCGTCGGGGCGTGGAGCGTGCGCTGCGCGACGCCGTGCGCCGCGATCGGGCCCGCACGAAGATTCTGCGTACGAGTCCGTTCGGGCTGATCGAGATGACCCGGCAGCGGATTCGTCCGAGCATCAAGCGGAGCGTGTTTGACAACTGCCCGAATTGCAACGGCACGGGCTTCGTGAAAACCTCGGAAAGCATGGCAATCGAGGTGATTCGTGCCCTCATGCTGGCATCGCAGGAAGAAGGCGTCAGTAAGATCAGCGTGACCGTGGCGGAAGAAGTGGCCCAATACCTCAACAACCGCAAGCGGCGCGAGCTCGCGAAGCTTGAAGACGAGGCTTCTATCACGGTGCAAGTATTTAGCCGTGAAGGACTTGCGCCCGAGCACTTGGCCGTAAGCTGCATTGACGTGAACGGCCGCGAAATGAAGTTTTCACTCGAATAAACCGGCTGCCGAAAGCCGCCGGGCTCATGTCCCGGCGGCGGCACGGCCGAAAGTATCGATTCCGGCGGTCGTCGGGCGGCTTCGGCCCTCGACGGCCGGCCGACGGTTTGCTAGTTTCGTAGGTTTCCCATTTTCAGACTTTGCGAAGTAGTCGGGTTTCCAATCATGTACGCGATCATCGTCGACGGCGGTAAGCAATACAAAGTTCGTGAAGGTCAAACGCTGACGGTCGATTTCCGCGACTGCGCAAGGCGGCGACACCGTGACGTTCGATCGCGTGTTGGCGGCCGGCGAAGGGGCTTCGATCAAGCTCGGTCAACCGGCTCTCGCAGTGGCTTCGGTCACGGCCGAAATCGTCGACGTCGTCCAAGGCCCGAAGCTCACGGTGCAAAAGTTCCGTCGCCGCAAAAATTCGAAGCGCCGCACGGGCCACCGTCAGATTCACTCGGTCGTGAAGATCTCGAAGATCAGCGTCTAGTCGCTGATCGACGTTGTTCGACGCGGCGCCGCCGGATCGTACGGCGGCGTCTCGCGGCGACTTGAGAGTTCGTCATCGCCCGCCGCCGCCGCAAGTTCGCATCTTCAGTACGGCACTCTGATCTGACGGGCCGTCATGCTCGACTGGATTCGATTCCATTGGAGCGAGCTGTTCTACGCGAGCGAATGGATCGTTCGGCTCGTGATGCTGGTCTACGTGCCGCAAAGGCGCAGCCCCGCTGCGGCCCGTAGTTGGCTGCTGCTCATCTTTTTGTTGCCGCTGCCGGGTCTGGCGCTCTAGCGACTTTTGGCCGCGCCTTCATGCCCCGCAAGCGACTGCAATTGCAAAGCCGCGTATCGCGGATGTTGCTCTCCGTTCCGACGCCGAGTTGGGGGCCCGCGCCCGACCAAGACTTTGCGGTGCGCTTTCGCGACGCCTCCGCGCTGGCTGAGCGTTTGGGGGAGTTTCCGCTCGTGGCGGGCAACCGCGTGGAACTGTTGCCGGACTACGACGAATCCGTCGCGCGGCTGCTCGACGACATTCGCGCGGCCAAGACGCACGTGCATCTGCTGTATTACATCTTCGGCGACGACGACGTCGGTCAAAAGATCGAAGCGGCTCTGGTCGACGCGGTCCGCCGCGGAGTACGCTGCATCGTACTGATAGATGCTCTCGGCTCGCGCAAATCGATCACGTCGCTCGCGCCTCGGCTTCGTGCGGCGGGTATTGAAACGCACGTACTGCTCCCCGGCGGGTTCTTTCGCAACTTGCACAAGAACGCGGCCCGTTACGACCTGCGGAACCATCGCAAGATCGCCGTCGTCGACGGCTCGATCGCCTACGTCGGCTCGCAGAACCTCGTCGACAAGGCGTTCATCCCCGGCTTGGTGTATCACGAACTCGTCGCGCGCGTCACGGGACCCGTCGTGCGACAGTTGCAAGTCGTGCTGTTGGCCGATCGCTTTTATGAAACGGAAGACTTGCCGCGGCATGAAGCCGGCGTGTTTCCCGATATTGCTCCCGCAGGCGACGTGGCCGCTCAGGTGCTTCCGAGCGGGCCCGGCTATCGACAAGCCAACAACCTGCGCTGGATCACGGCCGCCGTGTACGCCGCACAGCGCCGTATCGTGTTGACCACGCCGTATTTCGTGCCCGACGAAACCTTGCGCAAGCGCTTGTTACGGCGGCGAAAAGGGGATCGAAGTTCGCTTGATCGTCTCGCGCGTCTGCGATCAATGGCTCGTCGGTCATGCGCAGTGCTCGTTCTACGAAGAACTGCTTGAGGCGGGCGTCAAGATCCATCTCTATCGCGATCACTTCCTGCACGCCAAGCACTTGAGCGTCGACGATCAGGTCGTACAGATCGGCTCGAGCAATCTCGACATTCGTTCGTTCGCGCTCAACGCGGAAGTGAGCTTATTGCTCTTCGATCGCGATCTGGCGGGCCGCCTGAAGCAAATCGAGGAAGACTACGTCGCTCGTTCGGAGCTGCTCACGCTCGACGTATGGCAACGCCGGGGACGAGTGGAAAAAATGCTCGAAAATATGGCCCGACTGGTCGATTCGCTGTTGTAGCCTCCGTGGCCGGAGCGGGCGAAACCTCGGATATGTACGGGCCTGCGATGATCGGGGCACGGCTGACGCCGAGTACGCCGAACCGCGACTTTCCCCGGCACGTATAATGCACTAGGAAACGCCGGGAATCTTTGACCGTGGTCGCGCATCGCCCCATGAGTACGACGTTCGACCGGTCCGCAGCTCCGGCCACCGAATCGCCGGAGATCGAAGTCGCCGGTCATCAATTGCGTATATACACCGAGTCGCCCGAAATGATCGCGGTGCTGGTAGCCGACGTACGCGCCGCGCGAAAACGCGTCTGGATTGAAACGTACACCATCGCCGACGACCCGACGGTTCGCGAACTCGTCGCCGCGCTTAAGCAGAAGGCTTCGGAAGGCGTCGAGTGTCGCCTGCTGTACGACAGCGTCGGATCGATCGGTACCTCGAACGCGTTCTTCGACGAACTTCGTGCCGCCGGGATTTTGGTTCACGGTTATCACAGCTTGAGCGACGCCTTTTGGCGCAATCGATTTTTTCGCCGTTTCAATCGGCGGAACCATCGCAAGCTGGCCGTCATCGACGACCGTATCGGTTACTTCGGCGGCATGAATTTGGTCGACCAGAGCGGCCCGCCGGTGCTCCACAGCAGCAAGGCCGATCCCGGGCGCACCGGCAAGCCTTGCGCGACGTCCATGTGCGAATCGTCGGCCCGCAACAGAGCGAAATCGCCGCGGCGATGAACGACCTGTGGCTGCGCGTGCTTCGCAAACCGCGGCCTCGGCTCAAGCTGTGGCCTCGGCGTCCGCTGTTCCTCGAACAAGGGGACGGGATCTACTTCTTCGACTCGCGCCCGACGCACAAATATCGCCGGCCCGACAAGGTGATTGCGCTGCTCGTACGCCGCGCGCAGGAAAAGATCGTCGTCGCCATGGCCTATTTTCTGCCGCTGCGCGTGATCTTGCGACAGTTGTTTAAGGCCCGAGCGCGAGGAGTCGACGTCGAGTTGCTCCTGCCCGGCATCAGCGACGTGCCGGTCGTGCAATGGGCGGCCCGCTACATGTATCGTCTGTTGCTCAAGCGGGGTATTCGCATTTACGAACGCGAAGACAGGATGCTGCACTCGAAGGCCATGACGATCGACGGTCGGCTGGCCGTCGTCGGTTCGTGCAATTTCGATCCTCGCAGCCTACGCGTGAACTTGGAGTTTTTCGGCGTGGTTCGTTCGGACGCTTTCGCCCGCGCTGGAGCAGATTTGTGTTTACGAACGTACGCACAGCCTGCCGATTGAAATGCGGCATCACGAAAATACGCCTTGGTATCGCAAGGCCCTGCATCGCGTCGCTTGGTGGTTCCGGCATTGGTTATGACTTAATCGTCGCGTTGCCATACAGACAAACACGTACTTCATGCGACTCCTCAGCTACAACATTCACAAAGGCATCGGCGGACACGATCGGCGCTACAGCTTGCGCCGTGTGATCGAGGTGATCGAGCACGAGAACCCCGACTTGATGCTGCTGCAAGAAGTGACGCACCTCTTTAAGCGGTGCGGCGGCGACGATCAGACGTCGCTCCTCTGCAAGCATTTTCAGGCGTGCGACTCCGTCTATCAGCAGAACGTTCGCCTCAAAACCGGCGGTTACGGCAATCTGCTCATCTCGCGCTGGCCGATCGTCGAGCGACATGTGATCTCGCTGCAACTCGGCAAGAAGAAAAACCGCGGGGCCGTGATCACCGTCGTCGATACGCCCGAGGGGAAGCTCAAGGTGGTGAACGTCCATCTGGGCCTCGCTGAAAAGGAACGGCATTGGCAGGTGCAACATCTGCTCGGTCATCATTTGTTTCGCGGCATTGAAGGAGTGCCCGAATTGATCGCCGGCGATTTCAACGACTGGCGCAACACGCTTGCCGCGAAAGAGCTCGCCGCGCAAGGGTTTAGTCACGTGACCGGTCCGCCGTCGCGATTCCGTTCGTTTCCCGCCTGGTTTGCGCTCGGTTCGCTCGACAAAGCGTTCTTCCGCGGCGACGTGCGGGTTAAAGAAGCTCGCATCGTTGCCAGCGCCGCGGCCAAACGGGCCAGCGACCATCGTCCGCTCGTCATTGATTTCCATCTTCGCGATCTTGTGGAGCCGACGGCCTAAAGATCACGCAGACGAAATGCCCGAATGAAACGCACTTAGAGCTAAGGGCCGTTTGCACGCTCACAGGGCGTCGCGGTACGATAGAGTTTTCGCTTCGCGCCCCGCCGAGTTTGTCGAAAGTTTTCATGGATTCGCCCGCCGCTACGTCGTCGCCCGCTCGCGCTCCCGCCGAGCCGCTTCCCGCCAATATTCGCGGCGTACAGCCCGGCGGCGGCGTCTGCTATTCGATGGAAATGGCGTGGGGCCGCGTACGTCGTGGGTATTTGAGAACGTTCCGCCGGGGCTACGTTCGCCGCATGGCCGAACTGCGCGAAGGGGATCTGCGCGGAGCCCCGCACGACGTGCTTGACCCTCGCGATCTGAAGTTCTGCAGCAATTTATGTTCGGCTCGTTGGGCGCCGGAGTATGATCGCTTCGCCTGGCGCGGCCGCTTGCCGTTTGTTCGTTGGGGCTTGGCCGAGTTGCTCTTAATGGGCTTGCCGCTCTTGGGGCTGACGATCGTCGCGGCTCTGACGCCAATTCCGTGGTTGGCGATCGTGCCGGGAATTTTTTTGGCGCTCATCGTCTGGTTCTTCCGCGATCCGTATCGCGACGTTCCGCAGGCGCCGGGCCTCGTCGTGTCGCCGGCCGACGGTGTCGTCTCGGAAGTCGTCAACCTCGATCAACACGAATTCGTCGGCGGCCCCGCCGTGCGGATTAGCATTTTCCTTTCGGTGTTCAACGTTCACGTCAATCGTAGTCCTGTAGCCGGTCGCATCGTGCGGCTGAACTATCATCCGGGTAAGTTCGTCGACGCCCGCAAGCCCGAGAGCGCGATCATCAACGAGAATATGGTCATCGGGCTGGAAGAAACCGAGTATCCGTACCGTCGGATGTCGGTTCGCCAGATCGCGGGCCTTTTGGCGCGAAAAATCGTCTGCGATCTGAAGCCGGAGCAGCAAATTTCGCGCGGCTACAAGTTTGGCATGATTAAACTGGGATCGCGGACCGAGCTCGTGATTCCAGCCGAGCCGGGATTAACGATCGACGTCGCGGTGGGCACGGTGGTAAAAGCCGGCTCGACGGTGATGGCCCGCTACGCGACTTAACAGCACTGTAAAGAATCAACCCGACATGCATCGCCTCCGTGCCATCGGCGTATTGCCGACGTTGTTCACGCTCGGCAATCTCATTTGCGGGTTCTTCGCCATCGTCGCGGCGTCTGCGCATCGGCGCTCTCGATTTCGGCCGATCTACCGACAGCCGCGCCGATCCGCGAGATCGTGCCGACCCAGCTCTTCTCACTCTTCGACAAGCAGGATCCCGTACACAACGGTATGCTCGCCGGGTGGTTGATCATGCTGGCGATGATCTTTGACGCGCTCGACGGCCAAGTCGCACGACTCACCAAAACCACCGGCGACTTCGGCGCTCAGCTCGACAGCTTGTGCGACTTGGTGACGTTCGGCGTGGCGCCGGCGTTTCTTCTGGTGAAGCTCTGCCCCGGTTTCACGTTCAACCATAGCAAACTGGTGTGGATTATTGCGGCTGCGTACGCTTGCTGCGCGGTGCTCCGGCTGGCCCGCTTCAACGTCGAGACCGACGATGACGACGATCATATGTCGTTCTCCGGGCTTCCTTCTCCGGCGGCGGCAAGCATCCCGGCCAGTTTTGCGATTTTGTTCTATTCGCTCCGCGTCGACACCAACACTCTGGAATATGCGCCGCGAATCGACAGCCTGATTCAAACCTTGCTGCCGTTTCTTACGTTTCTCGCGGCGCTCTTGATGGTGTCGCGAATTCCGTTTCCGCATCTGATGAACCAGATCTTTCGCGGACAGCGGAGCTTCGGGCATGTCGTCGGCGTGCTGTTTGCGCTGGCCGCCGTGATGTCGGCCCCCAGCTACGTGCTGCCGTTGGCCTGCGTAGGATTTGCGCTGAGCGGCCCCGTGCGCTACGCGTGGCAGGAATGGTTTCAGCGCCGTCCGCACGACGAGCCGCTGTTCTAAGCGACGCACTTTCTGCGAACGAACGCTCAAGCCGGCATTGCTGTTGCGTCGAACGCCGGCATCCCCCTCACATCCGGCTTTGTCGAACCGGCGGCAGGCGATAGACTTCACCCCCGCGCAGCCGCCACGGACGGCGAACTGCCCATGTCTTGCACCTCGTTTGCGTAGGTTTCTATGTCGGCGGAACGGATGCCGCACGGTCACGACGATTCGCTCCCGGCGCGCTTGATGACTTCGTGCGCTGGCAGCTTGTTTGCGCTACCCCTTGTTCACGATTGTGGCGGGCTTGGCGCTGACGGCGGCCGCCGGGCTCTATTCTTGGAAAAACCTCGGCTACAAAACGAGCCGGCACGATCTGGTTAATTCCAACAACGAATACGGCCGGCTCTGGAACGACTACATCCAAGAATTCGGCGAAGAAGACGATGCCGTCGTCGTCGTGGAAGGGGAGAACCGGGCTCGCGTCGTGCCGGTGCTGCAAGAGCTGGCGACGGCGTTGTCGCGCGAGAACAAACACTTCCATGCCGTGTTGCACGGCGTGAATCTGGAAAAGGTGCGGTCGAAGGGGCTGCACTACTTGCCGCCGGAAGAACTGCTCGGAGTCGAACGCTTCTTGGATGAAGCCGGTCCGGTCGTACAAGGAGATTGGTCGCGGCTGTCCGTCGGCGGCATGGTGCAAGGTATGACCATGCGTCTGCAGTACGAAGGCCAAATGGCCGTACAAGGCGGTGCGGCGATGCAACCGCCGGCTGCCGCGCAAACGCCGCCCCCCGCGCAGCCCGGGAACTCCGTACCTGCCGCCGCAGCTGCAACGACGCCCGGCGGCCAACTCACGGCCGGTCTCGTCGTCGCCGCCGATCAACAGCTCGCGCGTCTCGGCGAAAGCCTGCAATCTGCCTTTTCTCAGCAGCCGGGCTATCTCTCGCCGTGGCCTGAGATGCCGTCGTCTTTCGCCACGCTCAGCGAACTCAATTCGGAATATCTGCTCACCAAAGAAGGCCGTCTCGGTTTCGTTCTGCTGCGCCTGGCCCACAGCGATGACGACGGCTTTGCTCGCGGCGCCGAAGCCGTCGAGGCTCTTCGTTCGCTTTTAGCGAAGCTGCGTCTGCGTCATCCCGACGTGCAAATCGGCCTCACCGGCATTCCTGTGCTGGAATTCGACGAAATGGCGACCAGCCAATCGTCAATGACCTGGGCCAGCATCATTTCGCTGTTCGGCGTCGCAGCTTTGTTCATCGCCGGATTCGGCGGCATGCGCCATGCGCTGTTGGCCAACATCGTGCTGCTCGTCGGTATGGCGTGGACGTTCGGCTACATCACGCTGTCGGTCGGGCACTTGAACATTCTCAGCGTGTCGTTCGCGGCCACGCTCATCGGCATCGGCATCGACTACGGCATTCACTTTGTGGCCCGCTACTTGAAGCTGCGGGAGCACATCCGCACGCCGCGCGAAGCGCTGCTGAAGGCCATGAACGGCGTCGGACCCGCGATCGCCACCGGGGCAATCACGACCGCGATCTCGTTCTTCGCCGCCGGTCTGACGAACTTCACCGGTATCGCCGAGTTGGGCATTATCGCGGGCGGCGGCATCCTGCTCTGCTGCGTCGCCGAACTTTTCATTTTGCCGCCGCTCATTCAGCTCATCGATCGCAGCGGCGCCGGCTTCCGCATGCCCAATCCGTTGCCCGTGCATTTGTGGATCGCGCCGCTCATGGAAGCGCCGCGGAAGCTGCTGGTCATCACGATGTTGTTTACACTCGTCGTCGGAGCCGGCACCGCCAAGCTCACGTACGATCACAACCTATTGAACTTGCAAGCCGAAGGGCTGGAGAGCGTCGAGCTTGAACGCAAGCTGCTCAACGAGTGCAGCCAGAGCATGTGGTACGCGGTGTCGATGGCCGACAGTCGCGAAGAATTGCTCGAGCGCAAGGAAAAGCTGCTGAAGTTGGGTTCGGTCGAACGGACCGAAGAAATTGTCTCGCTGTTGCCGGTCGATCACGAGAAAAAGAAGCCGATTATCGAGCGGATCCAGCAGAAGCTGGCGAATCTGCCGGAACGTCCGCCGCTGCTCAACGTCGAACAGCCCGACGTGCTCGGTCAACTCTTGGCCGGCGCCCAGCAAACCCTGTTCGAACGCAAAGAACTCCGAGCTGCGCGGACCTTCGAACAAGTGCGCGACGTGCTCCGTCGCTTGCCGACGCAAGATTGCGTTTCGCTGCTTTCGCAATTTCAGCAACAAATGGCGGGCGATTTACTGACGCGGTTGCACGCTTTGCGCTCGATGGCCAATCCCGAAGCTCCTCAGCTTTCCGACTTGCCGGAGAGCTTGGTTGATCGCTTCGTGGGGCACAACAATCGGCACCTGCTGAAGATTTACGGCCGCGGCAACATCTGGGACATGGACGCCCTGACGCAATTTGTGAAAGACGTTCGCTCGGTCGATCCGAAATCCACGGGCAATCCGCTGCAGGCTTATGAAGCGTCGCTGGAAATGAAGGGAAGCTACGAGCATTCGGCCCTGTTGGCCTTGGTCGTAATCATGGCCGTGCTCTGGTTCAACTTCCGTAGCGTGCGCTACGCATTGCTGGCTGCGCTGCCCCTAAGCTTGGGTGTGCTGCAAACCTTCGGCATTCTCGGCATTCTCGGTTTGCCGCTGAACCCGGCCAACATGATCGCGTTGCCGTTGATGCTCGGGCTCGGCGTCGACTACGGCATTCATATTGTGCATGACTACTTGGAGCAGCGCGGCCGGTATCGCATGTCGCCGTCGACGGCGATCGCCGTGCTCGTCGACTCGCTGACGACGATCGTCGGCTTCGGCGCACTGATGATCGCGACGCATCAAGGGTTACAAAGCCTCGGACGCGTGCTGACGATCGGCGTGAGCTGTTGCTTGTTCACCTCCATCATCATGCTTCCGGCGCTGCTCACCTGGATGAGCGCTAACCGTGTGGACGAAACCGATGTGGAAGAAACGACGATTCGTCACGAACCTGAGATCGAAGCGGAAGAACGAATTCACCGCCGTGAGGACCGCCCGCACCCGGGCAACGATCGGTTGTTGGCTCCCGTTCGCAGACCGAACGCCGGTGTGACGCGCACGTGAACGTCTAACGCTCCGTAAGTTGTTCGAGCTTGGCCGGATCAACTTCGACGCCGAACCCCAATCCGGCTGGTGCAACGAGCTGGTCTCCGTCGGGCCGGAGCGGAGTCGTCAAAATCGAATCTTCAGCCAGGTATTGCGGCGCGTTAAGAGCGGCGGGCAGCGTCAGGCCGGTGGCCGTGTAAAGCTGGAGCGTCGCCGCCAGCGAAAGATCCGGATCGGTCAGCCCGCTGGCAAAGTACAGGCTTCCGGTTTCGCGCAGCCGTCGCACAAGCCGGAGCGATTCGGTGAGTCCTCCCATCCGCGAGACTTTCATCGCGACGCCGTCGAGCATTTCCAAACGGTGGAACTCGTCGAAGTCGGCCGCGGTGACGATCGATTCGTCCAGCAGAATCGGCAAACTTCGCTGAGTTCGCAGTTTGCAATAGTCGGCCAACCGATTCGCCGCCAGCGGTTGCTCAAGAGCGGCGAAGCCCAGATCGGCCAAGAGCGGCGACAATCTCGAGGGCTGCCGCAAGATCGTAGCCGCCGTTGGCGTCGGCCCAAAGAAAGCCGTCGGGTGACGCGGCTCGGACGCGTCGGCAGAGTTCCAAGTCGAAGGAGCTGTCGGGTGCGACCTTAACGTTGAAATGTCGATAACCGCGCTCACGAGCGTTAGCGAGTTGTGCGTTGAGTTCGTCGAGGGTGCGAACGTTGATGGTCCAGCTTAACGTCACCGGGTGATCGGTCGGCGTAAACTCGGGATACTCGTTCGCAATGTGTTGCGCAACGGATACACCGTGTCGTCGAGAGCGCAACTCCCACAGCGCGAGATCAATGCCGGCTTTGGCGATCGGCATGCCGATGGAAAAAGAGGGCGCAATGGCGGCGTTCAGCCGACGCTCGATCGTGCCGGCATCGTCGACGTCGACGCCGATCAGCTCCGGTCCCAGGTAATGATCGAGCGCAGAACGCACGCTTTCCGGCGTTTCATAGCTCCAGCGCGGTGACGGGACGGCTTGTCCCCAGCCTTCGTACCCGGCGTCGTCGGCGATGCGTACGACCACGGTCCGACGGCCGGCCGGGCGGTTGCTGCCGGTCGGGAAGAACTTGAAATAGCCGCGCTGCGTATAGGCGACCGGCCACGAAGTGACGGAAACGATCTGACTCATAATTCGGCGCGATTTTCGCTGTAACGGCGATGCCCTTCGCCACGCTTATACACTGCAGCGGCGTTGCCGGCGAACGAGTGCCGGCGACTCAAGAATGTTCATGCATTTCACTCAGCTTTCACTGATGAGATGACGATAGTTCGGGCAGCCTTTTGAGACACGTTGTCGGAGCGAATGCACAATGAGCGTCACGGCCCACAAGCAAACCGTCGACAAGTCACAAGGCAAGAACGCCGCGAGCGTGAACGTTCGCCGGCTCGACGCGGCCGAGCAAGTGTTGAAGATCGCCGCCTCGACGAAGCCCGCCGAGGCCGATGAAGAAGGTTGCCCCGTGATCCGCGCGAACAAGATCGTGTTCGCTCCGGCGGGCGGCGGTCGTACTCGGATCGTCTTTTTCTAATATTGAGCCGTATCCGAACGGTTCTCTTATCTACACGCTCTGACAAGCGCGGCTCCTGCGCGTTCAGGCTTCCGCGACACGTCGTCGCACCGGCTCGATGCTCGTACCGCGACCGTAAAGTCCCGAACCTTTCTTCTTGAAGTTCGATTGTTGAGAGGCGATCGCGAGAATTCACGTTTTGCGATAGAGATACGCTCCGTTCCCATACCCAACGATTTCTTTAACTACGCAACGTCGATACGCCGCATCGCTCACCCCTCTCTTGGTTGGTGAATCTCGGGTTTTGTCGAGGTACGCGCATTTTGTTTCGCGCGGCCGAGCGGACGGGCACGGCGACGCGTAAGTTCACGTCGTAGTTAAGCACTGATGAGGTCGAAAAGCGACCATGTCCGCGCCACGAAGACGATGACGCTTTTTCGTCATCTTTCGGGGGGAATCGGTTGCGTCAAACGCCGAGCGTAGTAGTGTATTGATTGTTAATTGTTCGTGGCGCAGCAAGACGTCGACGCCGGTGAAGCGCATCGAAAAAGTTTCTTTCCGCCGTCCGGCGGACCGCGTCGTTCAAGACCGGCGGCTTGCGCCGACAATCATCTTCGATTCACTTACGCAATTTCATTTAAGGTTCTCATGGCAAAGGGCGGTACGGCGACCAAACGCGGACGTTCCAAAGACGGCGTCAACAAAGCTCAACTCGTTCGGGACGCGTTTACGAAGCTCGGCATCGACGCTTCGGCCAAGGATGTGCAAGCCGAATGCGATGCGGCCGGCGTCACAATCGCTCCCGCCCAAATCAGCAACATTCGCACGAAGCTGAAAGAAGGCAAATCGTCGGGCCGTAAGGCGGGCAAAGCGGTCGGATCCAACGGCGGCATCACGGCCCAAGAGTTGATTCAAGCTCGCGTGATGGCAGACAAGGTCGGCGGCGTAACTCGAGCTAAGGAATTGCTCGACGTGCTGCAAAAGCTGCTGTAAACCGCGCCGACACGGCCCGGCTCATTTCAGCTCGTCGCATTTCGCTTGCGAATGAATTTTGTGAGGCGGCGTCTTCCTACTCGGGAAGACGTCGCCTTTTTTGTTTACCGGCCACGGTGAAATTCATTCCCGCGTCGGATCGCACTTCGCCGCTCCTCCAAACCGGCCGGCCTCGGGAACTACGACGTCGCGCCGCCCCGCAGTTTCGACGCTAAACGACGAAGTCGTGTAGCTCCGCCCACATTCCTTCAAAGGCGACTCGCGGCAATCCCACGCGAGCCGGCGAGGCTTCACCGAGCCCTTCGGCATTCAGTCCGTAGCGAGCCAGCACTTGCGGCAGCAACTCGCCGATGTGCTGCGGGCCGTCGTCGCCGAGTCGCGGAGAGCTTTCCTTCTGAAGCGGCCTCGCTCCGTAAAAACCGGTCGCCACCATGAGCTCGTCCTCCGTAAACGCCTCAAAATCCGCGATTCCAGCACATTTTATGCAATAGTGAACAAATGTCAACTATTGCGATTGGGAGGGGTCCGGTCGCGGGCTTTGGGCAAGCTTTGGCCGGGGGCGTTTCTCTCAGCGGAGCGACGACCGTGCGAAGTCCGATGGAACGTAACGTCGCGAAGTGCTCAAGGACCGGGCTCGCAGGCGGCGCGCCCTCGCGCGAATCAGGGACGACACATGCTCTCGACCGTTACGCCGACCGACGTGCGCCAACTTGTCGTCGAATACTTGGCCCGCCTTAAATTCGATGCTCCCGACTCCGCGGTCATCGAGACGCTGCTCATCCGCGACGGTCGTTACTTCGGTCGCTCCTATCGGGCGGCGGGCATCCTCGCCATGTGGATGATCGACATCGGCCTCGTACAGTTCTACTCGGCCGACGGCGAAATGCTCGGTTCGCTCGATCTGCTCGAAGCGGCCGTCCCGGAAGTTCGCAAGGCGGCGTAGGCGCCGTATCCGTCGGTTACTTCGCCGGCTCGGCCTTTGGTGCTTCACCGTTGATTGCCGGTTGCTTCGGCACGACATCCAGTACTTCCTTGGCGGCATCCTCGGCCGACGCAGTCGGCTCGGTGCCCGTATCGACGACCATGTAGCCGGCCCAGAAGAACGGATGCGCCGCCGAGGGAGGCGTCGCCGCACCGTCGACGCGCACTCGCGGTTCGGCGCTCGGATCAATCGGGCTGCGCGACGCCAATGCGACGCTTCGTTGCCACGCCTTCGCCGCCGATTCGTACGGCAGCTCCTGCATAAACTCGCGCGTCAGATCAAACGACGTGCGACCCGCAGTGCGCCAGCGACTGATGAGAATCGTCCGCGCGCCGCAGGCCATGAGGCTCGTCACGGTTTGAAACAGTTCGTTGCCCGCGTCAATCGGCGCGACTTTCTTCATCGCGTTCTCCGCACCCGAGTGAAAGGCCGGCAGCGCCACATGCGCCGGACCTTGCCACGGCAGGCGCACCCAATCGGCCAACGTTCCGCCAGGCACGCTCTTCTCGCCTCGCAGCGGCGCCGTTTGGTACGGTCCGTTGGCTCCCGGCACGATTTCGGAATACGTCACGAGTCGATCGGCCAAGCCTGCGAACAATGCTTGCGAGGCCGGGACCTTCGCCCGCATCTTCAGCACTTCCGCTTGCGGCACGGCCCGCACGAACTCGCCGTATGCGTTCTCGGCAATTGCATCTTCGTCGGTCGGATAAAGCTTGCCGACCGTGACCAAGGCTTTGCCTTTATCAACGCGCGGCAACACGTCGCCGGCGGCCAAGCCCATTGTCGGCGCATAGCGTAGGCGGATCTGCTCCAACAAGGGGCGCGGCGCTTCGCCCTGCGAAGACGCGTACAGCCCTTCAAATGGTACGTACCAGAGCGGCCCGTCGGGCACGATCACCAATTCTTTGAAGCCGTACGGCAGACCGGCTCTCGAGTCCTTCGTCAGCATTTCAAACAGCTCGACCGAACCTTCTCGCCAGCGATCGTCCTGAAGATCGCTTGCGGTTAGCACTTTGTTTTCGTCGTGATTGCCGATGCCTTGCAGCACGGCGGCCAGCTTCTTCTGCACGTCCTGCATGTTGGGCAGGAGCCAGTAGCCGAATTTCTCGTCGGTCATCAAAAAGCCCCACGAGCTGCGCAGCGCCGGTGAAGAACACCAGCAGTCCGTGCTCTTTCGGTAAGGCCTTTTGCACTTCTTCCACCGTGCGAATCGGCGGGAAGACGATGTCGGCCGGCAAGCGCCGCACGGCCATCACCTTGAGCATGATCTCTTGATCGCGCGAGGCCTTCTCAAGCTCGGCCAGTTTCGCCGCTTGAAGTTTGGCTTGTTCGGGATCGTCGATAATGATCGGCATCCGGCCGAGCTCGGCCCGCAGCGCCGCGGCCTGTTGCGAAAGCTTCTCGTACGCGGGAAATTGCGTCAGCAGCGCTTGCCGCTGCAACCCGGCTTGCGACGACAGCGCTTGCGGCGGGCTTTCCAAAACCCAGCGCAGCGCCAAGAGTCGGCCGCCGAACTCCTGTGTCGTCAGAAATTTGTGCCGCTTCCAGAGGTCGGTGATCTCCAGCGCCTTGCGGCCGTCGAGCTCCTTACGTTCTAGCGACACCTCGAACCAGCGCTCGAAATAGAGCGGGTGCGGATGCACAAGCACCGCCAACGTTTCGAGCGGATCGTAAATCCAGCGGCCGGCTTGCGGGTCGCGCAGCAATTCTTGAAACACTTCGGACGCGGCCCGGGTCGTCAACGAGCGATCGACGACCATCCGGTCGGCCAACCCCATCCGGAACAGTTGCAACGAGCCGGTTTTCGCGAAGGCCAGGGCTAAGTTGATCGCGGAGTCGCCGGCGGCGACGTTGCCGAGCTGGTACGCCACGTGCGCCTGGTTGTAACTGAGCTGTGCGCCGATGCGCGATTTGAGCATGTCGCGTCGGCCGACGACCGCGCGGGCGTTGTCGAGCGTCGTGCTCGCGGATTTGGCGTCGTTCATCAGGCATTGATTCTCGGCCATCAAGAGCATCAGCCCGGTTTGCATCTGCCGGTAGTCTTGTTGCCGCGACCAAGCGATGCCGCCGAGCAACGGCGCATAGCGCCGCGCGATTGGCCGTGACGTGCGTAATCATCGCGTAACGGAAAGCGTCTTCCACCATCAACGGATCGAAGAAGTAGAAGCCCGAGTAGCTTGCTTCTTCGAAATATTTCGTGGCCAGGTCGTAGTCGCCCGCGTTGAGCGCGATGCGGCCCAACTCAAGTAAGGCGGTGCTGGTGAGCGGGTGGTCATACGTGCCGCCGGCCAGCAGTGATTTTTCCAAGAGCGGTTTGGCTTGCGGATCTTTACCGATAGCGGCGAACGCGCAGCCGAGCATCACGTCGATCCACGACTCCGTCCAATGGTTCGGCTGCACGGGTCGCTTGGTCATCACGCTCACGAACTGGCCGGCGAGCGTATCGTACGGTGCAAGCGGTCCCAAGATTTCGTGCCGCCGGCGCAACGAAAGACAAACGCAGCGCACGATTTCCTGCGGATTGATCGGCCGCTGCGTGGCCTGTTGCACCACGCCGCCGCCGCGCGCAATCACTTGCGATTGATCGACCGAGCCTTGTTGAATGAGCACCGAATCCGAGAAATGGCCGATCATCATCGGCCGATTCGGCTTGCCCCAGGGAATCGGCCGAAGCGAAGCTTGATTCGCCGGACGAATCACGGCGTCGAACTTCACCGGGATCATCCAGTCGTTGAAAGCGACTTGCAGTTGCAGCGCCTTATTAAAGTGGTCGAGCGCTTGCGCGTACTGTCCGATCTGGAAGTACGTCTCGCCGCACATCGTGTGGTAACAGATCGAGTCGATCCAGAAGCTGCTCGGCGTCTTCAAACCGCTACGGAGGCAATCTTGAAACCCGTTCAGCGCGGCTTGATAGTCGCCGTCGTAGAGCACTCCGAGGACGGCGAAGTATTCGTCGGTCGGCAGCGTTTGCCGAAAGCCGGTGCCGCCGGCCGCCGCCGGATTGCCGATCGTGACCTGTTGACCGGAGGCGGTGCCGGCAGGCCAACAGGCGGCGACCGACAGCAGCGCGATCGCTAAAGCGCCGCGAAGAGAGGAACGGCGCGCAGCGCCGAACTCGATGTGCATCTTCCGCTCCGATGTGAGATTCCCGTTGCGCAGACCCCGAGCGCCGGCCCCTCTATTAACTCAAGCGCCCGTCGACGAAGACCGTTACGGCGCGATCAGCCGGCCGAGCCTCCTTGCGCTCGACAAACTCCCCGCAAGTCCCGCACATGCTTCGTCTTATCAACATACCGCGTGGGGCAGGGCGGGGCAAAAAACGCCGGCCGTGCCGGCACCCCTCGCTATGTGGACGCTGGGGGAGTTTGCGGCCTGTTTTCCGAAATTGCTCGCAAGTCGGGCAGACCGGCGGTCGATAACGAGTGTGACGATTTTGCCGACCTTTCCGGTTGAGACGGTTTCGCGACCTTCGGTGTGTCGCGCGTCGCCGCCGGCAGTCGCCGGCAACCTCTGAGGATCGAGTTCATGAAGCGGCCGCAAAACTACCGTCGAAAGCAAGCCGGCGTCGTCGCGACGCTGGGCATGTTGGCCCTGAGCGTCCTGACCGGCTGCCAAGTCGACGTCGCAGGCCAAACGCTGCCGAGCCCTTATTGGCTCTCCGACGACGTGCAATACTTTGCACCCGGCACCGAATTCAAGCTCTCGCGTGAAGCGGCCGCTCTGCAAGCCGAACGGGCTGCGGCGTCGGCACCGAGCGCACCGGCTCCGGTACCCGGCGTGGGTGTCGGCGGCGGGGCCCCCGTGCCGGGCGTTGGTCCGGGCGGAGCCGTGATTGATCCGGCTGCTCCGGTGGCCGTGCCGATCGCTCCGTAACGAGCTGACCGCATAGCCGAAGCCCACGAATTCATTCGGAAGCCGCTTCGCTAGGCGTTGGTCGCCTGCTCTCAGCGCAATGCCGGCATCCAACCTCGGTGCGACAAAACCGCGCGAAGCCTCTCGATTGGTTCGCGCGGTCGTGCCGATAGACACTTACGTAACGCCTCGGCCTGAAGCGCCGGGGCGTTTGTGCGTCCACACTCAATAGCACGTTTTCCTCATCTGCCGAGTTCGCGTCATGCTCGACAGCCCTGAGTTCATCAAAGCCTTTGAGCAGACGATCAACGACATCCTCGTGTGGGTCGGCTTCGGCACGTTGGCCGGCTTGCTGGCCAAGGCGATCATGCCGGGCCGCGATCCGGGTGGAACCGTCGCGACGCTGATGATGGGCATCGGCGGTACGGTCATCGGTTCGGGCATTCTGATGTTCTTCACCGGCGGCAAACGGATCACGCCGATCAGCCCGCTGGGCTTCGTCGTCGCCACGGCCGGGGCGTTCGTGATCCTCGGGTTCTACCGTATTCTGGCCGGCTACTATTTCCGCGAAGGAACGACGGCCCCGCCCCCGCCGCAATACGTCCGCCGCGCCGGCCGACGCAAAAACGGCCGCGGCACGACGGTGTACATCGACGATTAACCTGCGGCCGAGCCCCGACCTGCGGCCAATCGGCAATAATTCGCCGGCCCGGCGCATCGTACGAGGAGAACTCCCGTCTCCTCCTGCGAAAGCTCGTCGATGAAATCCTCGGCACTCACCGCCTGCTGTGCGTTTTTGGCCCTCTTCGCCGGCGCGGACCAAGCCTTGTGTGCCGAGGCCCGCAAGCCAAACATCATCCTGATCCTCGCCGACGACTACGGCATTCCGGGGGTCGGCTGCTACGGCGGCAATCATAAGACGCCGAATCTCGATGCTCTGGCGTCCGGCGGCGTGCGGTTCACGCATGCTTATTCGCAACCGCTCTGCGGGCCGACGCGGGCCACGATCATGTCGGGCCGATATCTCTTCCGTAACGGCGTGCTCACCAACGGGCATGGCAGCGACTACAAGCCGAGCGATTCGCCGTCGATCGCCAAGACGCTCAAGTCGGCAGGCTATGCGACGGCCGTCGCCGGCAAATGGGGCCAACTCGCATACTTCAACACGCAAGAAGACGGCCGCGCCTGGGGCTACGACGAGTTCATGATTTGGAATCGCACCAACCCCGACGCTCAAGGCGAGCGCTACTGGGATCCGGCCTACATCCACAACGGCAAGCCGGTGGACGCGGGCGAGAAGTACGGCCCCGACCTGTTACATGACTTCGTCGTCGATTTTGCCACGCGGCACAAAGACGAACCGTTCTTCATCTACTATCCGACGCCTCTGATTCACGGCCCGATCTTGCATACGCCCGACAGCGCGAAGAAAGCCTCCGGCGCAGAGAAGGGAAAGTCAGGCAACTACTACGAAGACAACATCGCCTACCTCGACAAACTCGTCGGCAAACTCACGGCCGATCTCGACAAGCTCGGACTGCGCGAGAACACGCTCATCGTCTTCACCGGCGACAACGGCAGCACGGGCAACGGACCGTTTTTGGTCGACGGCAAACCGGTCGACGGTAAGAAAGGCTCGATGCTCGAAGGCGGGAGCCGCGTGGCGCTGATCGCCAATTGGAAAGGGATGACGCCCGCCGGCAAGGTGCTGGGCGATATGGTCGACTTCACCGATTTCTATGCGACCTTCGCGGAGCTGGCCGGCGCAAAGCTTCCGGCCGACGTGAAGTTCGACGGCCATAGCTTCGCACCGCAGTTGCGCGGCGAGACGGGTTCTCCGCGCGAGAACGTGTTCGTGCAACTCGGCGATCAATGGTTTGCCCGTAGCAAGGACTGGAAGCTCGACCAAAGCGGGCAGTTGTTCTGGATGAAGAACTCGCCGTATGAGCAAATTCCCATCGCCGCTGACTCCGCGGATTCGGCCGCCAAGGCCGGTCGTGCGAAATTGCAAGCCGCGCTCGACGAGCTGAAGCCCGACGAAGGCAAAACCGGCGCTCGCAAATCAGCGAAGAAGCCCGGCAAGAAGCCGGGTGCGAAGAAGGCGAAAAAAGCGGCCAAGTCTTAGCCGCCGCTTTGGTCGTAGTCCTTGGTGCGCAACGATCGTCCGTTGTGACGCGTCGCCGTCGTTACTATCATACTCGTAACGGCAAGCTGTCGATTGTCGCCTCCGGCGTTACGCCGCGGATCGTTGATCTCTCGAGGTGCCAAGATGGCCGTCGCCGCTCCCGTTGCCGATCGCAATTCTCAAATCAGCCGCCGCGTCTTGGAAATGTTCTTCCAAGGCTACGGGCCGCGCGATTTCACCGTTCGCTTTTCGAGCGGCGAAGAATGGGGACCCGACGCCGGACAACCGAGCCGGTTTACGCTCGCGCTTAAGCATCCCGGTTCGGTGCGGGCCATGTTTTGGCCCCCGAGCCCGGTGACGACCGGCAAGGCGTATATCTACGACGACTTCGACGTCGAAGGCGATATGCACGCGTTTCTGGAGTTCTGCAACTACCTGTACAAGTTGCCGAAGACGCTCGGGCTCAAGCAGAAGTTGTCGTCGGCCTGGAATCTCTTGCGGCTGCCCGATCAGAAGACAGGTCACACCGGACGCCGCAGCGTGCAACTCACCGGCAAGAAGCATTCGGTCGAGCGCGATCGGGCCGCGGTGACGTATCACTACAACGTGCCGAACCCGGCGTGGGAAAAAATCCTCGGCCCGACGATGGGCTACACGATGGGGATTTTTGACCACGATCAAGAATCGGTCGATGCGGCTCAAGAGCGAAAGTTCGATCTGCTTTGCCGTAAGATGCGGATCAAGCCGGGCGATAAATTGCTCGACATCGGCTGCGGTTGGGGCGGGCTGATGATGCACGCGGCCCGACATTACGGCGCCGAGACGTTGGGCGTCACGATCAGCGAAACACAGGTCGCCTACGCCGTGGAGTCGATCGCCCGCGCCGGGCTCAGCGATCGTTGTCGCGTCGAGCTACGTGACTATCGCGACATTCCATTGCGGCCGACGTTCGATCAGATCGTCATCGTGGAAGTGCTTGAGCATTTCGGCGTCCGGCAGTTTCCCGATTTCTTTCGGCGTAGTCGCGAGATGCTGCAACCGTGCGGCCGGCTGATGCTGCAACAGATCACGCTCCAAGGCGATCGCGATACGACGGCGGCGCCGGAGTTCAATCAAGAGTACGTCTTTCCCGACGGCGAATTGGCGCCGACCAGCACGACGCTCCGCGCGGCCGAAACCGCCGGGCTGGAGATTCGCGACGTCGAATCGTTCCGCGAGCACTACGTGCTCACGCTGAGGCGCTGGCTGGAGAATGCCGAAACGCACCACGATGAGATCGTGGCGGCCACGGACGAAGCGAACTTTCGCGTCTTCCGCCTCTACTTCGCAGGCGCCGCCTACGGGTTCCGCACGAACGTCTACAACGTCCACCAGATGCTGTTCGTCAAACCAGACGGCATCTCCAGCGGAATGTCGCTCGCGCGCACGACGTAAAGAAAGCGCTTACCGCTTCGGCTTCCATTCCGTACGGCGGGTCGTCGCCGTCGGTTGCGGATCGCGCACGTCGTGCGAGGTGACGTGACGCGCGTTTTGCCGTCCGCTGTCGGTCGCGAGTTGCTTCAGGAACTCGGGCGAGGCGTTGTCGAGCACGAGTACCCGGCTCTTGGCTCGCGGGTCGTTGAGCGGCCGCACGATGCACACCACTTCCGCGCCGGCGGCAAGGTTGTCCAATTCGGTCAGTGCGGCTTGTTCGGTCTTGCTCATTCCCGCGGCTTGCGCGGCAAAGGGAGTAGCGGCGGCCGAAATCGGCAGGCTGTTCGACGGCATGTTCACAGTCGGCAAGTTCGGCTGTGCGACGGCCGAAGTCGGGATCGTCGTTTGCGAAGCGTCGGCGCTGCCAAAGCTCGGCATGCGGGCCGGCATCGCGGGCGGTGCGCTCGCCGTGATCGGGTCGCTCGGCAAGCAGAACTTGGCGAGACCGTGTTGATTGAGTTCGGCATGTACGGCCGCCAGCGCCGCATAGAGGCCTTCGTCGTCTTCCGGATCGGCCGCGTTGCACACGCCGATCAGATAACCTTCCGCGCGAAGAGTCCGCCCCCCGAACGTCCTTGCACCGGCTGGCCGGCGACTTGCAGATTCGGCGGGCCGAGGAACTTGTCGATCGTCGTGACCCGGCTGACGCGGGCCGTGGCCGGATCGCCGTGGTTGCAACCGATGCTCACCACCGCGTCGTTCGAGCGGACCACGTAGCCCGAAGGCGCGACCTTTGCCGTCGTCACGGCCACGCCGGGACGGAAGCTCAATAGGCCGACGTCCGATTCCAAGTCATAGCCGATCACGCGGCCGGGCAAATCCTGCGGAGCGCCGGTGCCGTAAAGGTCGACCGTCACGCGGCCCTGGCCTTTGCTGTCGCGAAAGATGTGACCGCAGGTCAGCACGAGGGCTTCCCCTTCACGCGAGTCGACGATCGTGCCGGTGCCGACCGATTGGCCCCCTTCGTCGTAGATCTTCAGCCGCACCGTGGTGGCGAGCAGTTGTTGAATGAGTTCCGGCGACAGGTGCGAGCGATTGCCGGCGACGGCCTGAGTTGCAGAAGCGGCGGCTTGCGACGCGCCGAGATTGTGCGAAGCGAACGAAGCGGCCAAGCTCGGCGGTGCGGGCATGTTTGGACCGGCTTCGGTCGGGCCTTGTGCCAAGCCCACGTTTACGAGTGCGCGGAGAGTTTCGTAGCTGGTCGCTCCGACTTCGCGGCCAACTTCGCGACCTTGCTTGAGCATCACGAAGCACGGCACGCCGGTGACTTGGAATCGTTTGGCCAGCTCAGGCTGGGCGTCGATGTCGATCTTGCGGACCGGCAGGCCTTCGGCGGCGAGCCGATCGACGACGGGGAGCATTTGTCGGCAAGGACCGCACCAGGCGGCGGTGAAGTCCAAGAGCACGGTGTCGTCCGCGGCCGAAGCCGGAGCACCGAGAGCGCACACGACGAGCGCCGCCTGAAGCATCGACATGGAAATCCTTCCGTGGATTTGCGAGCTTTTGCTTGGTCGCGAGCATCCTTGCCGCGACCTTGCCGACCCGCGCGGCCTTGCGCGAAATCGGCCCGTTGCGGTCGGGCGTGCGAATGCCGCGGCCGCAAGGGAGCGGGATGATGCCGCAGGTCGTCGGCCGGGGCAATGCCAATCGCCGCCAAGCTCGCCAAAGTCTTGCGGGAAAGGGTTGTGCCGGCAATGTCGGCAGATGTACCGATCCGCCGATTTCGCACCGCGACGGACGCGGCTAAGCTGAGAGCGCCGCGACGCCCGCCGGCATTACTGGATGGCCACCCTAGGACACGCCCCGATGCCCTTCATCGATATTCGCGAAATCGTGCCGATCGAGCCGGTGCCCGGCTGCAAGATGCGCACTCCGTTCGGCGAGCACTTGATGCTCAGCTATCTAGAAATGGACGCCGGAGCCGAGGTGCCGTGGCATTCGCACCCGCACGAACAGGGCGGCATTTTGATCCGCGGTCGAATTCAACTTTCTATCGGCGACGAGACCCGCGTCTGCGAAGCCGGCTCGATGTTCATCATTCCGCCGAACGTGAAGCACCGGGCCGTCGCGGTCGACGGCCCGGCCGTGGTGCTGGATTGCTTCAGCCCGGTCCGTGAGGATTACGCGGCCATGCTGAACAAATACATTCCGCCGGTGGAGAAGTAACGCGCCTAAGGTGAATCGAACAAAGTGAGGTCCACCGTGGACTTGCCATTTAGCCAGGTCTCAGTTCAAGTTCCCGCTTGTTTTTTCTTAAACTGCGCAAGCTCGTCCATCCACAGTCCTTCATGGATCGCGGCTGAGTCTATGTTAGACATCGCCGCCGCGAATTTCGTCTGAGTCGTCGGCGGCACGTTGCCGTCGAGAAATGCATCGGGACCGTTAACCGCCTGCGTTTCTCGAATCAATTGCACGTAGGCAACAAGGCTCTCGGCAAGTTGTAAGACGGATGAATTGATAAAGACTCGGCAAAAATTGTCGTCGTGGTTTAGGTAGACAACTTGTCCTTGCGAAGCCGTATCGATCGCAACAGGATCGCCGCTTCCATTGCTGCCAATCACGTAGTACTGCGACGCATTTGGTATGCGCCACATATCGGCAGCAGTAGGAATCTCGATCACGTGCTTTCCGCCGAAGTCAATGTACGGTGCGGCGGATCGAGGTAGTCCAATTTCAGTCAGCCAATTTGCATCAGCCGCTGCCAGCGATAGTCGCCGCACAGCCGTTGCAGAGAACTGGACCAGCCCGCGTTTGGCAAATATGGCGCGAAACTCTTTGGGAGTTATCATCCCCGTGATCCAGCTTCATCGAAAAGTAACGCTACGTATCGAACACCATACGGCAAAATTACTTCAGGTATGACCACTCAATACGAGGTTGGCGTCAACTCCACGGTGGGGCTCGCTTCGTTCGACGGATCGTAAACCTAAGGCTACTCCGGCAAGCGGCCGATTTCGATCTTGGGAAATTCCCCCGTCAGCGCTTTCATGAATTCCACGAGGTCGGCCTTTTCTTGAGCCGTGAGGTTCAGCTTCAGCACGCGCTTGCTCAAGTGTGGGTTCGCGTGCCCTCCCTTGTCGTAGAAATCGACGACCTCTTCCAACGTCGCTTGGCTGCCGTCGTGCATGTAGGGGCCGGTCTCGGCGATGTTACGGCAGGTCGGCGTTTTGAACGCTCCGCGGTCGGCGTCGTTGGTCGTCACGACGAACCGTCCCAGGTCCGGTTCCGGCTTGTCCATGCCCACGCCCAGGTTGTGATACAGTTCGTCGCTGAAATTGGCCCCGGCGTGACAAGCCGTGCAGTTGGCTTTGCCGAAGAAGAGTTCGCGGCCGCGCTTGGCCGAGTCCGTCATCGGATGCGCATCGGCGATCTTCTTCGCCGCCAGATAGGCCTCGTACTCTTCCGGCTCGTCTTCCTTCAACGTATCGAGGTCGCCCTTGTAGGCTTGCTCGATGTTGCGGACCGGTTCGAAGTAGTCGTAGGCCGAAGGTCCGGTGACGATCGTTCGTTCGAACGCCGCGATGGCGCGGCCGACGTTCTCAATCGTCACGCCGCTCTCCGGAAAGACCCGTTCAAATTGTTGTCGGTAGCCGTCGATGGCTTTGAGGCAATCGACGCAGGCCGCGTGCGTATTGCCCATTTCGATCGGATTGGCGATCGGCCCGACGGCTTGCTCTTCCAACGTCTTGGCCCGCCCGTCCCAGAACTGCAAGTCGGTGAGAATCCGATTGAACGATACGGGCGAGTTGCGATTTCCTTCTTGGCTCCGCACGCCGATGCCGAACTGGGTGTTGCGGGCCCAGCCGTCGTCGGGATGATGGCAGTCGGCGCAGCTCACGCTCCCGTCGACCGACAGACGCCGATCGAAATAGAGCTGCCGCCCGAGCTCGATCTTCGCGCGGGTCAGCGGATTGTCGGCGGGAATCTTGACGTTGCCCGCCGCGGCCTTGATCCCCAGCGGCAGTTCGACGTCGAGCTTCTCGTGAACCTTCGGGTCGTCGAGCCAAGTTTTGATCTGCGCGGCCGTCACGGGCCCGCTGCCGGGAATGCCTGCGGTGAGCGCCGGGTCGCCGAGCTTCACGCGGTCCGCGGTCGCCGTTTCGGCCGCAGCGATCGCCAGGAGCAAAGCGGTGGAAAAGGCGGAGATACGGAATCGGCGCGGCGTGAGCAAGGTTGACAGTTTCGGCGTGAGCGTCATCGGGTGTCTCGCACAGGTGGGAGGGTTCGAAGAGTTCGAACGGGCCGCGGCCACGCGGGAACGAGCGGGCGACCGGCGGCAGGCAGGTAACAGAAATTTTAGGTCGAAATCGGCGATTGGCCAGTTATCGACCAGGCAAGTTTTCCGCTGCGGAACTGCGAAACCTCCCCGAATCGAGGGGCCGATCGATGTTTCGGCTACCGACTTTCAAGACGGCCGAGCAGGGCCTGCACTTTGTCTTCATAAAGCTTCTGCCACTCGGGGGCGACGAGCGAATCGCAATCTTCTTGGGCGTACCCGACGTTGCGGCGTTGCTCGGCCGTAGGGGCGTAATAGATGTAGCCGTTGGTGTAGGCGGCGACGAACGTGTGCGGACGCGGCGCACGTGTCTTGATGTTCAGACCGACTTGCGTCGTGAGTTCGCCCGGAAATGTGATGAGCGACACGTCGCCGATTCGCAGAGCGGCGATTTCTACGTCAAGCGTCGCGCTGCCGGCCGCGACATTTTGGGCGTGATGCTTCTTCAGCAGGTTGTAGTTGGCCTGCAGTCGTGCGAGTTGCTCCATCGCGTGAATGTTTTGCAGATAGGCGGCGAGGTTGGCTTGGTTTTCGGCGTCGAGCTTCTTGCGGTCTTCGCGACCTTGGGCCTGCTCCCGAAGATAGTCGTGCGAATAGTACGAAGGATAGTCGCCGGCGACCTTTGTCGTGACGTACAGCGGTAGGAACTGTTGAAAGTTCAAGCTCGTGCCGCGGAGCGTTGTAATGAGCTTTTTCTGTTCGGCTTCGATCGCCGCCATCCGGCTTTCTAAATCGGCCCCGCGTGGCAACGCCAGGCGTTCGCTGAGCAGTTCGAAGCGATCGACCGGTGCGGTGCGAATTCCCTTGGCTGCGCAGGACGGTGACCCCCAAGAGGTTCCCCAGCGGCTCGGCGTCGCGCGGGTGGGTCGTGTCTTTGTAACGGATCGGGTTAACGTCGCCGGCGCAGCCTTGCAGGAAGAAAGCCGTGGTGCCGGATTTGGCGTCGGTATCGAAGCCGGCTTCAATCACTTGCGAGGCGAAGGCGGGGAAGTCGGCCGTGTTGCCGCCGCTCGGCACGCCCATAATCGGATGGCAGGCGAAGTTGTAAACCACGGCCAGCGCCGCGTCCGTCGGCCCGATCGAAACGCAAGACGCCGACCTCGGGATCGATCGGCCCGATGGCCGCAACCTCATTGTTGCCGGGCAGCGGATAAGCCCGCCGAACGTCGGCCTCCGCGCCGCTTTTCAACGTCACGCGACGATTCTCGCTGATGCGATTCTCCGTCGCCGCAGCCGAGCCGACGGTGACCGGCTCCGCGCTCGACCAAGCCTGCCGCACCGCTTCGACCGTGCGAGCTTCCACGTCGCTGCAAACGACGCCGTGGCAATGGCTGGCATTCACCAGCACATGCGTCGTCTCGAGGCCAAGTTCCTTCGTCAGCGTGCCGCGAACATCGGTGAGGTAGCTGTTTTTGATGCGACCGATCTCGCCGATGGAGACGGCGTCGACGGTGACGATCGCCGCCGATTTGTCCCCTTGCCGCAAAACGAGGGCTTTGACGAACAGCGGATCGTTCACCGGCCCCGCGGCGCGATCGGTAATGTCGACCCGGCCGACGCCGGCCAGCAATTCTGCGGCCTTTATGCGAGGTGCCGCGAAGCCGCAGATCAACAAGATTGCGCAGGCCGAGCCGATCAGAAATCGAAACATCATGGAGACTCGCAAAGTTCACGAACGGAACCGGCCGAGCAAGGTCCGCGCCGCCATGATAATCGCCGCCTGCCGCACGGGGCGAATTTATCGAATCTCGCGCCGCGCTACGGCGCTTTCCGACGCGGGCCGGGAAAGAAGGCGTTCGTGCGGCGTACGTAAGCCGCGTATTCGGGCAGGCGCTCGCCGATGGTACTTTCCAGCAACGCCACGCCCGACACCTTGAGCAAGAGCACCGACATCACGAGCGGGCTCAACAGCGTGAACCATGCTCCTCCCGCAGCCGCGATTCCATACAAACCCCACCACACGCAGAAATCGCCGAAGTAATTGGGGTGCCGCGTATAGCGCCAGAAGCCTTGATCCATGACGCGGCCTCGGTTGGCCGGGTTGCTTTGAAAGCGGGCCATCTGCCAATCGCCGCCGGCCTCAAACACGAAGCCGACCAACCATAGTCCTGCGCCCGCCCAGTCGATCGCCCCCAGCGGCCGTGCACTTTCCCGCGCCGCGGCGACTTGCAGCGGCAAGGCCACGAACCAAATCAGCAAAGCCTGCAGGCCGAAGACCGTCGGCAAGCTGACCCATGTGAAGCTCGCACCGTGATGTTTACGCATCGCGGCATAACGGCGATCTTCGCCTTCGCCCCATTTGCGCCAAGCGAGATACATTGCGAGCCGCGCGGCCCACAACGTTGTGAGCGCGACGAGTAACAAATCGCGTGCGGAATGCGGCGGGTTCAGCCACGTCGATAACCATGCTACGACTGCGAACCCCGGTCCCCAGAAGATGTCGACGACGCTCACGTCTTTTCGCAGCACGGCGAGGAGCCATACGAGGAACATCAGTCCAAGTACGACGGCGGCGCAATTGCCGAACGTGAGCGTCATGACGTCATCCGGCATTCGCGGACTTTACGAACAGACGCGGTCTTCGGCGCTTCTTGCGAAGCAAAGGGAGCGGCGGCAGCCCGGCTGAGCAAGATCGGATCGCGACGGCATTGCGGCTTGTCGCAGACCAGTTGCACGACGCCGACGTAGCGTTCTTCGAACAACGCTTCACAGTAGCAAAGGTAATAGTGCCACAATCGAATGAACTCTTCCGAATAGCCTTGGGCCCGCACTTCGTCCTGCCGCGCGGTGAACGCGGCTCGCCAGCGGCGCAAGGTTTCAGCGTAGTGCGGCGCGAAGTCTTCGGCATGCACGAAGCGCAAATCCGTCGGCGCGTCCGAGCGAGTCGAGCATTGCGGCCAGCGACGGCAAACAGCCGCCGGGGAAGACGTACTTTTGAATGAAGTCGACTGACTTCAAATAGCCCGCATAGCGCCGCTCGGGCATGACGATCGCTTGCACGAGCAGCGAACCGTCGTCGCGCAGCAAACTGCCGCAGCGGCCGAAGAAGTCGTCGAAGTTGCGATGCCCGACGGCTTCGATCATCTCGATCGACGCCACTTTGTCGAAGCGGCCCGTGAGATCGCGATAGTCCTGCTTGAGCAGCGAAATGCGGTGGTTCATATCGGCCGCGAAAATTCGCTTACGGGCGACGTCGTACTGTTGGTCGGAAATGGTCGTCGTCGTGACGCGGCAGCCGAATTGTTCGGCGGCATGCAAAGCCAACCCGCCCCAACCGGCGCCGATTTCCAGCAGGTGATCGTCGGGCTGGAGATCGAGCTTGCGGCAGGCGCGGTTGAATTTCTCGAGCGACGCCGACCGTAGGCTTGCATCTTGCGAGGGAAAGATGCCGCTGGAATAGGCCCAGGTGTCGTCGAGCCAGAGAGCGAAGAAGTCGTTTCCCAGGTCGTAATGAGCACGAATGTTTTTGCGGCTGCCTTGGCGGGTATTCGAGCGTAGCCAATGAACGACGCGCCGAACGGCCGTCGCCAACCGCGGTAGTCCGCGATCGAGTCCGTCGGACTCGGCCATGTTGCGGATCGAAATGCGAAACAGGGTCGTGAGGTCGTCGCAGTCCCAATCGCCGCGAAAATACGTTTCCGCGAAGGCGAGCGTGCCCCCCAGTAAAGCCTCGCGATAGAACCTGCCGCGGTGAATACGTAACACGGCCCGCAACTCGCCCTCCGGCGATTCGCCGGGAGTATTGCCGAATCGGGCGACGCCGAGCGGATCGTGAATCGTCAATTCGCCGCGGCGCATGCCGGCGATCTGCGCGGCGACGGCGCGTCGGCCCCAGCGATCAAGCAGGCCCAGAGTTTGGTCGGCGGGCATTTGAGATTCGGCCGAAGCGGTTTTGATGCGGCTCATGATGCGGATTCCTGCGGAGCTTCGTGCGTCGTGGCCAACGGTGGGCCGGTATGTTGCGGATGCGGAACAAACGGAGCACTGCGCCACCAAAGGCGCAGCGATTGCGCGTAGATTGCCGAGAGAATGCGCAGCGTCTGCCACGGGTAGCGGAGCAGCATTCGCAGCCGTGCGGCGCCGTGAATTCACGACGCTCCAAATTCAAATCCGCAGAGAACGCCGGCGGCCGTGATTCGGCGTCGCCGTCGGGGACCAAGCTGATTTGGAGGATCAGTCGCTCCCCCGGCGTGCCGATCTGCCAGCGGTAGACGTAGTCGTGAGTGAGAAACGGCGAGATGTGAAACTCTTTGTGAACTTCGCCGCGTTTCAAGACCGACCGCTGAATCGCGCAGGTCGAGCACGTAACAATGCCGCTCATCCCACGGCGTGTTGGTCACCTCGGCCACCAGGGCTTCGAGCTTCGTGCCGTCGCCGGCGTAGCAATAGTAGAAGCTGACCGGATTCATGCGCAGGCCGAGCATTCGCAGGTTGGTCAACAAGCGAATCGGCCCGGCCGGCTGAAAGCCGAGTCGACTTTCGACGAGCTCACGTACGGTCGCGTCGAGCGGTTGTTTGCGCATTGCCGAAGTAGTCGTCGCGACGAAAGCGGGCCGGCGCCAACGCTCGTTGCGACCAGAGCCCGAAATGCTTCAACAAGGTCGGCACTTCGGACAAATCGAGAAACGTGAAGAACAGTCGATACGTAAACGTACGGGCCTGCGGTCCGCCGCGAGTATGCCGAACGGTTCCTTCGTAAAAGCAAGTGGCTTGCGGAACGGCGGACATCATGATGCGGTCGCGGCCTCCGCAGCTCGTCCGGAATCCACGTCTCCCAAGTTCGAGATCGGCCCGTCGATCGCCCGACAAACGGCCAGCGCACTGACGACTCCGTCTTCATGGAACCCGTTCCGCCAGTACGCTCCGCAGTACGACGTGCGTCGGGCATGTGAAAGTTCCGCACGGCGACGCTGGGCTTCGCTACGTCGCGTCGTAAAGACCGGATGCTCATAGGTGAATCGTCGCAGCACGTGGGCCGGATCAATGAGATGGTCTCCATTCAGCGTCACGTTCACGGTGCGCGCGGTCGGCAGGTGCTGAAGGATGTTCATGTTGTAAGTCACGATCGGTCGCGCCGCCGGATCGATCGATAGTCGGTAGTTCCAACTGGCCCGCGCCCGGCGACGGCGCGGCAGCACTCCTTCGTCGGTATGCAGCACGGCGGAGTTTCGTTCGTAGGGAAATGCGCTCAGCAGGTCGCGTTCCGTCGGCGTCGGGTCGGCCAGCATCCGCAAGGCCTGATCCGCGTGACAGGCGAACACGACGTGATCGAAATGCTCCGCCTCTTCCTGCACCGGAACGACTTCGACGCTTTGGTCGCTGCGCGACGCGGGCGATCGGCGTGCTCAGACGTAAGCGACCTCGAAATCGAGCGAGCAGCGCTTGCACATACGCAGCACGCGCCGCCTGCGACGACTCGCCATTGCGGCCGCTCAAGCAAGTTGAGCAAACCGTGGTTGCGATAAAAGTCGACGATGAAGCGGATCGGAAACTGTGCAAAGGTTCCAGTCGGGCATGACCAGACGGCCGCACCCATCGGCAGCAAGTAATGCTCCGCGAACTCGCGCGAGTAATCGCCGTCGCGAAGAAACTGTTCGACCGTCGTCTCGTCCGTAGCCGTTGCATTGGTTTCCAAGACTTCAATTGCCGCGCAGCGATTGAAGCGCAAGATGTCGGCCGTCATTCGCCAGAAACTCGGCCGCAGGAGGTTCGCACGCTGGGAGAAGAGTCCGTTGAGCGAGCTGCCGTTGTATTCCAATCCGGTGCGGTCGCAGCGGACGCTGAAGCCCATGCTCGTCGGTTGCGACTTCACGCCGAGTTCGTCGAGGAGGGCGATGAAGTGTGGGTATGTCCAGTCGTTGAACACGATGAAGCCGGTGTCGACCGGAAAGGTGCGACCGTCGAGTTCGACGTCGACCGTGTTGGTATGTCCGCCGGGATAGTCGTTGGCCTCGTAGAGCGTTACTTCATGCCGGCGTGCCAGCCGATCGGCGGCGACCAAGCCTGAGATTCCGGCTCCGACGACGGCGATGCGCATGGCCCGATTTCCGCAAATTCCCCGATTCGGCGAAGCGAACGCGGCACCGCCAAGGAGTTATACGCGCCATGAGCGAAATCGACCATGTGAGATTCGCGGCACCGGGGCCGGCCGATTCCGCCTCACCGACAACAATCGCCTAGCCTAAACGTTCACGCGCTACGCTTGCATGCCCGAAGATGCCATGACGCAACGGTCCGGAAAGTTCTCGCCTCCCGCGTTGCCGCGCTTAGGGCTTTGCTGTCAGTTTGTGTCGGAATCGATCCCGTTTTACACGGCGACCGCTACGGCGCTGCTGCGTATGTCGGAGCCCCTGCGGCGCGAAAAGCTCTCCGACTTGGCGCTGAGCAACGGACTCTCGCTGCAGCGGGCCGTCGAATACTGCGCGGCGTCGGGCATCGGTTGCTTTCGCGTCGCGAGCACGATTTTGCCGGTGAAGACGCATCCCGAGGCAGGCTACTCCGTCGATCAATTGCCGCGTGCCGGTGCGATCGTGGCGCAGTTTCAGCGGTGTGGAACGCTTGCGGCTCGGCTCGGCGTACGGCTCGTGTTTCATCCTGATCAGTTCGTCGTGCTCAACTCGCCGAAGCCCGACGTCGTCGAACGTTCGCTCGCCGATTTGGCGAGCCATGCCGAACTCTGCGATTGGCTCGGAGCCGACGTCGTCAACATCCACGGCGGCGGCGCGTATGGCGACAAAGCGACCGCGCTGGAAGTGCTGCGCCGCGCGATCGATGCGCTGCCCGACGGGATTCGTCAGCGGCTCACTTTGGAAAACGACGACAAAACGTTCACGCCCGAAGACTTGTTGCCCGTTTGTCACGCGGCAGGCGTGCCGTTGGTCTATGACGTTCATCATCACCGCTGCCTCGCAGACGGTTTGACTATCGACGAGGCGACCGACGCGGCGGCGGCGACTTGGAATCGGGAGCCGCTCTTTCATTTGTCGAGCCCGCTGGAAGGTTGGGCGGGTCGTCAACCGCATCGGCATCACGACTACATCGACCCCCGCGATTTCCCGGCCTGCTGGCGGCGCGGAGATATCACGGTCGAGATCGAAGCGAAAGCCAAGGAGTTGGCGGTGCTAAGTCTGAAGGCGGCGCTCGAGGGATGGTCGACGGTTTGCAAGGTGAGTAAGTGACGGCCGACGATTGAGGAGAAATCGCGATGAAGGAACTGAAACTTTTTCTGCTGATCTTGCCGGTGTTTCTCGTCGTCGATCTCACGTGGCTCGGCGTGGTGATGAAGAATTTTTACAGTAGCGAGTTGGGCGAACTGGCACGTCGCCGCGACGGCGGACTCGCGCCCGTTGGACCGCCGCTTTGCTCGTGTATCTGTTGATCCCCGGCGGAATCGTGCTCTTCGTGCGACCTTGGGTCGGACCCCACGACGCTTATTCGCGGGCTCTCGCGTTCGGCGCCTTATTCGGTTTGGTAACGTACGGCATCTACGACCTAACGAATTTGGCGACGCTGGAGAAATGGTCGGTTCGCTTGACCGTGGCGGACATGGCATGGGGTGGGGTGCTGTGCGCCGCGACCTCCGCCTGGATGCGCTTTCTCGACGGTCGGTTGGCTTCGTAGCTTGCGACAATCGACGTTTGCGTCGGCCTCCGCTTGATTTAGAGTGTTGCGGGTTGTTTCGTCGCTCGTCGCCGCGACTGATCCGTATTACGAACCTCGCCGATGTTTGTCTCCGCCGTGGAAAGCGACTCGCACAAATCCAGTCCTCCGCCTGCCGATCCTTCGCAGGCCCCCGCCGCGGCGGAAGTTACGGCGGAGTCGCACGCCGATCTCACGAACACTCGTCCCCCCGAGCAGCAGTTTCTACAAGGCCCGCAGCGGCGCGGTTCGGAGCTTTGGCGGGCCGTGCGAATCTTCTGGGAACTGATCACCGGTTTTCGCGCGCTGCACTTCGTAGGCCCGTGCGTCACGGTGTTCGGCTCGGCTCGCTTTCCGGAGGATCATCGTTATTACGTGCTGGCTCGTCGCGTCGGCAAGCTGTTGGCCGAGGCCGGCTTTACCGTGATGACCGGCGGCGGCCCCGGAATTATGGAGGCTGCGAATCGAGGAGCCCGCGATGTCGGCGGCCCATCGGTCGGCTGCAATATCGAACTCCCACAGGAGCAGAGTCCGAATCCGTACCTCGACCGGTTCGTGACGTTTCGCCACTTTTACGTTCGCAAGCTGATGCTGGTGAAGTATTCGTACGCCTTCATCGCGCTGCCCGGCGGCTACGGCACGCTCGACGAGGTGTTCGAAGTGGCCACGCTGATTCAAACCAAGAAGATCAGCGAGTTTCCCGTGGTGCTGATCGGCACGGAGTATTGGCGACCGCTGGCGGACCTCCTGCGCCGGTTTGTCGAAGAGAAGACAATTGATCCGGCCGACGCCGCGGCGATTGTCATCACGGATTCGCCGGAAGAGGCTGTGAAGATTGTTCACGACACGGCCATGCGTCGGTTTGGTCTGACGTACGGCCCGAAGGTCAAGCCGCGCTGGTATCTGGGGGAGCGCTAGAGCTCCTGCTTATTTCGCGGCGTGAGCCTTGCGCACTTGCTCGGCAAAGAGGCGGGCGAAATCTTCGTGCGGCCCGCCGTTGCGAAAAGCGAAGCGCACGAGGCCGCGGCCAAAGTACCGACTCATCGAGCGTTCGTGCACGGCGCCGCCACGGGTTTTCGGCGGCGGTCCGTAAACCACGGCGATCCCGAGCCCCTGCTCGACGTAACGGCGCACGGTGCCGGCCAGAAACGGCTCGATGCGCGGCGGCGGGCCGTCGAAGGCCCGATGCCGGTCTAACATCGCGGCCAACTCCGGCTGGTCGCTCAAGGTGTAGCGCGACGACAGCATCGGGTAATGTCGCAGATCGCTGGGCTTCACGGTGCGTCGCCGCGCCAGCGGGTGCTGCTTCGGCGCGAGCAGCAGCGTCTCCAATTCATAGGCCGTTTCGAACGTCACTCCGAGCGGCACATCGGCCGGTACGACGCGCGTCGTCAAGCCGATATCGGCTGCACCGGAAGCCACGGCCTCGACGACCTGATCGTCGCGCAATTCCAGAAACGCCAAACTCAGCCTGGGTTCGTTGCGCAATGCTTCATCGACCGCCGCAGGCAGATCCTCCTGCAGTACGCGCGGCGGGCCCGCAACGACGAGTCGCACTTTCGCTTGGCTGCGCAGCGCCTCGAAACGCGCCTTCAGCGACGCCGCGCCGGTCGTCAGCGGCGTGGCGAGTTCGGCGAGTTGACGCCCTTCGACGGTCAACCGGCATCCGCGGCCGTAAGGGACGACGAGCTTCAGCGCGAACTCACGCTCCAAGGCCAACACCTGTTCGCGGACCGTGGGATGCGTGAGCCCTAATGATTTGGCCGCGGCCGCCATGCTGCCGAGCCGCGCGGTTTCGGCGAAGCTGCGGAGCTGCTGCAGCGTCAGCTCTTTGTACGGTCGGTTGCGAGGCGAACTGCGCGGCATGGCGAGAGTTCAGTATAGGACGTAAAGGTTTAACCTTTATCTGATGCAGAGAAATCAATACCCATACTACACTTGCGGCCGACCGTCGGGCCACGACAAACTGGAAGCATCCTTCGCCGTTGGCCCGCCTCCTGCCCGTCACCCTCCGCCCTGCGTATGTTCTCGTTGGCCCGATATTGTCGGCTGCTGCGCTTGGTCGTCGTGACGACCTTCGTCCTCGCGACGGCGTGCGGCGTTTCGGCGGCCGAGGCCGTCGCGAAGCCGGCAAGCCCTGCCGATGCGGCCGGCGTAGACTTCTTCGAGCGCAAGATTCGTCCGTTGTTGGCGGCCAAGTGTTATGAATGCCACGCGAGCGGTGCGAAGCGACCGGAAGCCGGCTTGCTGCTCGATACGGCGGCGGGCATTCGTCGCGGCGGGGAGAACGGACCGCTCTTCGACTCGCAACAACCGGCCGGCGGATTGCTGCTGGACGTCGTGCGTTACGACGGCGATATCCAGATGCCGCCGGACGGGAAGTTGCCCGCTGCGGAGATCGCCCTGTTCGAAGAATGGGTTCGTCGCGGGCTGCCGTTGCCGGTCGACGGTTCGAGCGTCACGGCGCGGCAAGGAATCGACTTCACCGCCGGACGCAAGCATTGGTCGTTCCAACCGCTTCAGCGTCAAGACCCGCCGCAATTGCCTGACGGCGCCGTCGCGGCGAACCCAATCGATGCGTTCTTGCGCGCAAAGCTCGCAGAGCGCGGCTTGCGATTTTCCGAGCCTGCTGATCGCCGCACGTTGATTCGGCGAGCGACGTTTGATTTGCTCGGCCTGCCGCCGACGGCGGAAGAAGTGGAAGCGTTCATTGCGGATCAGTCGCCCGATGCGTACGAGCGTCTCCTTGATCGCTTGCTCGCTTCGCCGCACTACGGCGAACGTTGGGCCCGGCATTGGCTCGACTTGGCCCGCTATGCCGACGGCAACAAGACGTCGCTTGAAATTCGTGCGCAGGCTTGGCTTTATCGCGATTGGGTCGTCCGTGCGCTGAACGACGATCTGCCGTACGATGAATTCGTGCGTCGGCAGTTGGCCGCGGATCAGTTGCCCGACTTGCCGCCGCGCGAGCTGGCGGCACTGGGGTTTCTCGGCGTCAGCCCTGAATACTTCAAGGAGCTGAAGCTCTCGCCGGAGATGATTCGTACGATCGTCGCGGACGAACGGGAAGAACGAATTGATGCGCCGGGCGCACGTTTCTCGGGCTCACGTTGGCCTGTGCCCGTTGCCACGATCACAAGTTTGATCCCGTGAGCACCGAAGACTATTACGGGCTTGCCGGCGTGTTGGCCAGCACGCGCTTGACCGAACGCTTCGTCGTGCCGGAAGGACAGGCCGACGTGGTGCGCAAGGCGCAAGCCGAGGTGAAGCGACTGACGAACGAAATCGCCCATCTGAAGAAGGTGAAGCAACCGAAGCCGGAAGAAACGACGCGGTTGGCCGAATGCGAACGGCGCATCGCCGCGATTCGCGAGACGACGCCGCACTTTCATGATGCGTTGGCGCACGGCGTGGATGATGCCGCGCTCTACGTGGAGCCCGCGGGACCGGCGAATACGAAGCTGGTGTACAAGCCGGGCCAAGCCCAGGATTTGGCCGTGCAGATTCGCGGCAATCCGGAAAAGCTCGGCCGCACGGTGCCGCGGCGTTTTCTCACGGTGCTTTCGGCCGGCGAGCCAAAGCCGTTTCGCAACGGCAGCGGTCGATTGGAACTGGCCGATGCGCTCGTAGGGCAGGCCGCTCCTTTGGCGGCGCGCGTGATCGTTAATCGCGTGTGGACTTGGCATTTTGGTCGCGGATTGGTCGAAACCACGAGCGACTTCGGTACGCAAGGCGAACGACCGACGCACCCGGAATTGCTCGATGATCTGGCTGCGCAGTTTGTCGCCGAAGGATGGTCGCTCAAACGGCTGCATCGGCAGATCATGACTTCGGCCGCTTATCGTCAAGCTTCGACTTACGATCCGCGGGCCGCGGCGGTCGATCCGGACAATCGATTGTTGTGGCGGATGAATCGCCGCAGACTCGACGTCGAGTCGTGGCGCGACGCGATGTTGGCGGCCGCCGGAACGCTCGATTTGCGAATGGGCGGCGCTCCGGGTGACTTGGCCAAGCCGGAAAACGTGCGGCGCACGCTTTACGGTCGAATCGATCGTTCGGACCCGGACGACGTGTTGCGGCTGTTTGATTTTCCTGATCCTTCGGCCCACGCGCCGAATCGTGCTCCTACGACTTCGGTGCTGCAGCAACTGTTTGTCATGAACGGGCCGTTCATGCTGAAACGATCGAGCGAGTTGGCCTCGGCACTGTTGACGAAAGAATCGGCGACGCCTGAAGACGTGGTGCGCCGGGCTTATCGCCGGTTGTTCGCGCGCGAGCCGAACTCGGTCGAACTCCGGTTGGGATGCGAGTATCTCACGCGAGAGACGGCTGCGGGCAAGCAGCACACCGCCGTGGCGCGCTATGCCCAGGCGCTGCTGGGCGGCAATGAATTTTTGTACGTGGATTAACCGAGTACCGACCATGCCGCAACGCTCCACGGTGAACATGTTCTCGCGCCGCACCGCGATCGGCCGCTTGGGTGGTACGCTCGGAGCCGTCGGGCTGGGGACGTTGCTGGCCGAAACCAGCGCCGCCGCGCCGGCCGGCGCAAGCGGCAAGACTTCACCACGGCTGCATTTCGTGCCGCGGGCCAAACGCGTAATTCACCTCTTCATGAACGGCGGACCATTTCAAGGAGACTTCTTCGACCCGAAGCCGGGCTTGGCGAAGTATGCCGGACAGCGGCCGAAGGAAGTTGATCTGCGTACGGAGTGCGCCACCGCCGGATTGTTGCCGTCGCCGTTTAAGTATTCGCCGCGCGGGCAAAGCGGCGTGCCGGTAAGCGAACTGCTGCCGAAGCTCGGGGCGTGCGTTGACGATCTCTGCATTCTGCGCTCGCTGCATAGCGACAACCCGAACCACGGGCCGGCCTTGTACATGATGAACAACGGCACCATCACGCCGAAACGGCCGTGCATGGGTTCGTGGTTTCTCTACGGTCTGGGAACCGAAAACGCCAACCTGCCGGGCTACGTCGTCTTGTGCCCCGGCCGACCGGTGCGATTTGCCGAGTTGTGGAACAGCGCGTTCCTTCCGGCTGAGTTTCAGGGAACGTACATCAACCATTCGAATCTCGATCCGCAGGAGATGATTCCGTTTCTGAAGAACCCGGGCCTCGCGCGCGGCACGCAGCGCAGCCAGCTCGATTTGATGCAGGCTCTGAATCGCGAGCATCTGCGCGAGCGCGGCACGGACGATGCTTTGGAGACGCGGATTAAGTCGTTGGAGTCCGCCTTCCGCATGCAGACGGAAGCGGCTGAGGCGTTCGAGCTGAAGAACGAAACCGCAGCGACGCGCGCCGCCTACGGCACCGGACGGTTTGCGGACGCTTGCCTGCTGGCCCGACGCCTGGCCGAGCGAGGCGTGCGGTTCACGCAGATTTATTACGGCGACCGTCAGCCGTGGGATACGCACACCAAGCACCACGAGCAGGTACGGAGCTTGGCGAAGTCGATCGACCAGCCGATTGCGGCGCTGCTGACGGATTTGAAGCAGCGCGGCTTGCTCGACGAGACGCTGGTGGTGTGGGGAGGCGAATTCGGCCGGACGCCGGTTTCCGAAAACGGCGACGGCCGCGATCACAATCATTACGGCTTCACCATGTTTCTGGCCGGCGGCGGAGTGCGCGGCGGCATGACTTATGGCGAAACCGACGACTTCGGCTTCCGTGCCGTACAGAACAAAGTGCACGTACACGATCTCCACGCGACGCTGCTTCATTTGCTCGGCTTCGATCACGAAAAGCTCACGTATCGGTACTCCGGCCGCGACTTTCGTCTGACCGACGTCCATGGCCGGGTCTTGAAAGAAATTCTCGCTTAACATCTTGTTGGATCTTTTGACATGTCCCAAGTCACGGATCTCTTTGCTCGCGCTCAAGGCTCGCTGGCCGGAGGCGTATCGTCTTCGACGCGCGTCAATCGGGCGCTCGGCCATCCGTTGTATTTTCGCCGCGCCGAAGGATGCCGATTGTGGGATCTCGACGGTCGCGAGTACGTCGATCTGTGTTGCAGCCACGGGGCGACGCTGATCGGCCATAACGACCCGCGAATTCGCGCCGCGGTCGAACGCGTGTTGGCCGACAACGCCGCATGTTCGTATGAGAATGAGCTGCAAACGGAGTTGGCCGAACTCATCTGCGCCACGGTGCCCGCCTGCGAGCGGGTGCGGTTCGTCGGGAGCGGTACTGAAGCGACGATGCACGCCATCCGCTTGGCGCGGGCCTATACGGGCCGGCCGAAGCTGCTCAAGATTGAAGGAAACTTCCACGGCTATCACGATCAGGTGATGTTTTCGATCGGTACGCCTGCCGACAAGCTCGGGTCCGAAACCGCGCCGACCATGTGGCCCGGCTCAACGGGCATCGCGCCGGGCATGGCCGAGCAGCTCATTCTCGTTCCTTACAACCGGCCCGACTTGCTCGCCGCCGCGTTGGCCAAGCATGGGCATGAGATCGCCGCCGTGTTGTGCGAGCCGATCTACTTCAACGCGGGCTGCATTAAACCGACCACGGAATTCTTGGAAGCTTTGCGAACCGAACCGCGCCGGCACGGCGTGCTTTTAATGTTCGACGAAGTGCTCGCGGCATTTCGCATGGGGCCGGGCGGCGCGCAAGAATATCTGGGCCTCACGCCCGACTTGTGTACCTTGGGCAAAGCGGTCGGCGGCGGTCATCCGCTGAGCGTGTTCGGCGGCCGGCGAGAAATCATGGAGCGGCTTATGCCGACGGGCGATTGCCAACACTCGGGCACGTACAACGCTCATCCGGTGCCGGTGGCCGCGGCCATCGCCGCTTTGCAGATTTATCGCGAGCCGGGATTCTACGACCACATTCGGGCGATCGGCGGCCGATTGATCGCCGGTATCAATCGGCTATTTCGGCGGCATGACGTGCCGGGGCGCGTCGAAGGGCTGGGGGCTCGCTTCGGCGTCTACTTCGGCGACGTCGGCGGCTTGGGCAACTACCGAGACGTCGTCGGCCACGACCGCGGGATGATGCTGCGCTTCATTCGCGCCGCGATCGAGCACGGCGTTTACTTTCACGACTACGGCGGGGCCCCGTGCCACCACGGTTTCTGCGCGGCGATGCAGGAGGCCGACGTCGATGAAACCTTGCAACGGTTGGATGCCGCGATCGCCTCGCTGGCCGCCGAAGATTGTGTGGGTGCCACTGGTGGGCAAGCCGCCAGTGGCACCCGATGATTCAATCGAGTTGACGCCATGCGCATCGGCATTCTGCAACTTTGGCAAGAGACCAACACGTTCAATCCGCTGCCGACGACACGGCGCGAGTTTGAAGCGTTCGGGCTGCTGCGAGGCGCAGAAATCGTCGACCAGCTCGGCGCGACGAACGAGCCGGGCGGATTCATTCAATCGTTGCGGGCTTGGCCGGAGCGTCCGGAGATCGTCGGCTTGGTGCGCTTGCCGGCTTGGCCGAGCGGGCGGGCGACGCGCGAGACGTTCGCTTGGCTGATGACGGAGATTGACGAAGCGCTGGCCGGCGCCGGCCGACTCGACGGGGTCTTGTTCGCCCTGCACGGAGGCGCTGGCCGCCGACGAGCATCCCGATGCCGAAGGGGAGGCTTTGGAACTGGTGCGGCGACGCATCGGCGCGGACGTTCCGCTGGTCGCCACGTTTGATTTGCACGCCAACCTCACGGAGCGCAAAGTTCGCGCGGCGGATGCGCTCGTCGGCTTCCACACGGCCCCGCACGTCGACGTTTTGGAAACAGGCGTTCGAGGTGCCGGCGTGTTGCGGCGAATCTTGGTCGACGGCGTTCGGCCGACGACGGCATGGGTCAAAGTGCCGGTCGTGCTCCCCGCAGAACGGGCCAATACTCAAGACTCGTCGAGCGTGAGCTACGAATTTCGCCGGCGGCTACAGGCTTTAGAAGCTCGGCCGGAGGTGCTGACGGCAAGCTTAGCGACGGTGCAGCCCTGGCTCGACGTACCCGAACTCGGCTCGGCCGTGGTCGTAACGACGGCCGGCGACGCAAAGTTGGCGCGACGCGAAGCCGCGGCGTTGGCGGCGGACTTGTGGCGTCGTCGTCGCGATTACTTGCCGACGCTGGTCCCTGCAGACGAGGCGGTTCGGCAAGCTCGGAATTGCGAACTGGGGTTGGTCGTGTTGAGCGATGCGGCCGATGCTACGACTTCCGGCGCGCCGGGCGATTCGACGTGGTGCCTGCGCGAGTTGCTGAAGTACGATTGGCCGCGCGGCGGTGCGCGGTGACGTTCGTCGCGCCCGAAGTCGTATCGCAGGCCGAAGAGTCGGCGCAGGAGCGACCGTAACGACGTCGCTCGGCGGCCGGCGCGACCATCGTCACAGCACGCCGCTGGAAATCACGGCGACCGTCGAGAAGCTGTTCCCCTCGCGATTTACGCTCAGCGGGCATCTCGGCGTCAATTTGCCGATTGATATGGGACGAGCCGCGGTGTTGCGCACCGGCGACGTGCGAATTGTTTGCACGGAGAGGAGCGGGCCGCATTTCGCGCCGGAGCTGTTCCGCGCGGCGGGGCTCGATCCGTTTGCGGCGCAGGTGCTGATCGCCAAGAGCCCGTGCGGCTTTCGGGCGGTGTACGCCGACCGCGCGGCGCTGATCTTAAGCGTCCAAGCGCCGGGTTGCGCACCGGCGGATTTTTGGAACTATCCGTACCACGAGCGTCCGCAGCCGTTGTGGCCGTGGGAAGAGTTTGAGTGGTCGCCGCCGTCGTGATAAACGAAACGGGGCGTCGTAGACACGACGCCCCGCAAGTTCGTTTGTTGATTCGGCGGACCGTGGAACCGTTAGTCCCACCACCATTGACCGGCCTTGAGGTTGCTCAGCGTCGTGCCTTCTTTGGCCTTGGCCGTGAGGCCTTTGTCGTCTTCGAGTTGGTTTTCGACGGACAAGGCTTGCTTGGCTTGAATCGTCACCCCGCCGGCGACCGGCGTCAGCAGGCGATTTCCCTTCCAGACGCTGGTGACCACCGTGTCGACTTGTACCGGGGCCTTGTAGGTTTGAATCGGGAACTTCTCTTCGCTCATCAGCGTGGCGGCCTGCCAATCGGCCTTACCGTAGTAGTCTTGCTGTTGCACGAAAGCCGCGGCGACGGTGAGGTCGATGAGGTTGCGAAGCTGCGCGTAAACCGGCTTCTTCGCGGCGATTTCCGGATACTTTTGCGTAAACGACGCGGTGAAGACTTGGCTCGCGCGGTTCACTTCGCCCGCGGCCACCGCACGGCGTCCGCCGGCGAGCACCACTTCCTTTTCATCGACCAGCTTCACGCCGTCGCCGACGAGTTCCATGGCCTGAGCGTCGCCGCTTACGCGGACGCATTTGTAGTCCGGCACGAAGAACCAGCGGAAGAGAGCGTTGCGCACGGTCGACGGATCGGCCCGGTCGATGAACGTGGTCATCTTCACCAGCGGCGGTTCCAAACCGATGCCGATCAGCTTCATGCGGTAGTCGGCTTCGACGAGCACTTGCGCGAAGTGCGTGCTCGGCTCGACGCCCATGATGCGCACCGTTTGCAGGCCGAGGCTCGTGCGCAGGTTGTCGACGATATACTGCGTCATGTTCGGCGTGGCTTGGCTTCCTTGCTGACGCAGGAAGTCTTGCATCCGCTGGAGGCCTTCTTGTGTCGGGTCGATCGAGACGCCGACGATCGAACCGCCGTTTTGTCCCGGGCCGAATGCTCGCATCGCGGCGACGAGGTCTTGCAGCTCTACGACCGGCTTGCCGCTTTGCATGCCGACGACGCGGCCCGAGAGATCCGGCACCCAACCTTCGGCCGGGCCGGCGACGACGACGTCGCCCGAGTCCGGATAGAAGAACACGTATTGCACGCGGGTCAGGCCGGCGAGGTACTTCATTTCGTCGGTCGGCTTACGATCGTCGGCCGCCTGGGCTTCGATCGCCTTTTCCAACCGATTGAGCGAAATCTTGCGGAGCTTGCTCGGCTTCTGCACGTCGGCCGAGAGCGAGGCCTTGGCGGCCGAGAGACGCTTGCGCATCACCGTGCCGGTCGGATCGCTGAACGATTCGACCTTGAGCACGCCGTTGGCGTCGATGATCACGCCGGCACCCGGGGTGAGCTGAGCGTGCGCTTGCGAGGCGAAGCCGCCGACGGCAAGCGTCAGCGCCAGGCTAAGAACCCGAACCCAGTGGCGTCGCAAACCCATAACGGCAGATCTCCCAGGAGCGCAGTGCGAAAGATGTGGTTCCGAAAGCCCCCGGCACAAGAAAACTTCCAGTGCCGTCCGGAGCCGGGGGCGTTTTTGACCCGGCAGGTAAGAAATGGCAGCGAGGTTCGGTAAATGAAACCTAGCTTCTTTCGATTCTAAATAGGCAAAATAGGCAGTTCAAGGAAAACGCGGCGGATTTGTCTGAGGCCGCTAGACCCTCAAATCGTCGGAATCTGCGGGAAATACCGGTTTTTCGGCCGCTTCTCCACCGCGGGTGGGCTTCAAGCCTCGCGCCGCCCGCGAGGAAGTCCCCATGGAATTGGGAGCGAGAAACGGCGAGAAAGAGATCGAGGTCAGCCTTACCGAAACTGCCCGCCGTCCAGTTCGTTGTTCTTCAGGAGTCGGTAGAGAGTTCCGCGCGGGAGCTTGGCTTCTTGGGCTGCGGCTTTCACGTCGCCGTGGTGGCGCTTGAGCAGATCGGTCAGATACTGCTTTTCAAATTTGGCGAGGTGAGCGTCGCGTAAGCTGAAGTAGCCCCCTTGGTCGCCGGTCTTGGCGAGTTGCACGTCGCCGCCGGCCGCCGCAGTCGTCGCCCGCCCGGCCTGTTCGACCAGCATCTCCGGCAGATCGTCAGGGCCGATGAGCGTATCGGTCGAGAGCGCAATGGCCCGCCGCATGACGTTCTGCAACTCGCGCACGTTGCCGGGCCAAGCATAGTGCGACATCACCTGATACGCTTCCGGCGAAATGCCGTGAATCGTGCGTCCCATCTCGCGGCTGTACTTCGCGGCGAACCGCTCGGCGAGGAGTCCCAGATCGTCGCCCCGTTCGCGCAGCGGCGGCAAGTCGATGCGCACGACGTTGATGCGGTAGTAAAGGTCGCGGCGGAACCGGCCGTCATCGACCATGTCTTCCAGCTTGCGGGCGGTCGCCGCCACGACGCGCACGTCGACCGGAATTTCCGCCCGCCCGCCGACGCGCCGAATCCGCCGCTCCTGCAACGTACGAAGCAGCTTGGCCTGCAGCAGCACCGGCAGCTCGCCGAGTTCGTCAAGGAAGAACGTACCGCCGTCGGCAAATTCGAGTAGGCCGATCTCGCGCCGATCGGCGCCGGTGAACGCGCCTTTCTCGTGTCCGAAGAATTCGCTCTCCAGCAAGTTGTCGGGAATCGCGCCGCAGTCGACCGGCACAAACGGCTTCGCGGCTCGTTTGCTGCGCGTGTGAATGCTGCGGGCTACGAGCTCTTTGCCGGTTCCGGTCTCCCCGTGAATCAGGCAATCGACGCCGCTGTCGGCCACCTGCGCGATGACGTCGAACACCTTCCGCATGGCCGGGCAGGTGCCGATCATGTCGTCGAACACGTGCGGCCGCTCCGCGCGCCGTCGAAGGAGCGCGTTTTGCGCCTCGGTGCGGTGCTCGGCGAGCATTTTGTCGACGGCCGCCGCGAGTTGTTCGTCGTTGACCGGAGGAGTGAGAAACTCGACTTCTCCGAGCCGGAGCGCCGCCACGGCGTTTTCCGTCGAGAGCTTCCGGCAGACGACGACCGCAGGCAATTCGGCGTCGCTCGCACGGGCCGCGGCCACGAGCTGCAGCTCCGCGCCGTCGGCCGTGTCGACCGCAATCACCAGCCCGTCGAAAGACTCGCTTTCGAGAACCTTGCGGGCCGCCGCGAGGTTGCGCTCCAGCAGCAGTTCGGTCGGTTCCAAATTGGCCAGCGCCGCTTCGTAGCGCGCGCGGGCCGCCGGATCCGCGTCGAAAATAAAGAGCCGTGCCGAAGCCATCGCCGCCGCCTGATGTGAATTCGTCGCCCTCTAATTTAGCTTGCCGAGCGGCGCAACGTCAGGTCGCGGCCTGCCGTACGACGCGCCGAGATGTCAGGCATTTCACCTCGTTTTGTGGTCCCCCGCATGCGCGTCGTGGGTTATTCTAAGAACTCGTTCCCGCCTCACCGCGACGGACGCGCCCTCACGGCGCGACAACCCGTCGCATCCCGCCTCATCGAATCGCTTCGCCAATCGCTATGCGCGATTTTTTGCGCCGACGTTCTCTTCGCTCGGCTCGCCCTTCTCGTTGTTTCGCACCGCCGCTTGGTTGCCGCTCGTGATCCTGGCGTGTTTGTGCGCACCGCTTGCGGCCGATGAAGAGGACGAAGACGAGGAAGACGCCGGCCTGCCGGGCTTGGTCGCCGTGCATGCGCAAGTGCTTGTCGACGGTCGCGAAGGACTCAAGGTCGCCGAGCCTGCGCCTCAGCGGTTGGCGCTGTCGCTCAAGAGCGACGAGTCGCCGCATCCCGTGATTCCCGCCGGCCGGTTCCGCACGACCTACGTCGGCCGACTCTTTGTGCAACGCGCGGGCAAGTACACGTTTCGTGTCGAGACGACGGGGGGATTTCTGCTCGACATCGGCGGACGAACGGCGCTGAGCAACATCGATCCCGAAGGAGCGGAGAAGCCGGCGACGCCGACGACCGTCGACTTGAAATACGGCTACGCTCCGCTCGTGGCGACGTTCACCAAGCGCGAGCCGGGTGATGCCGCCGAGTTGCGCGTGTTTTGGCAGCGCGAAGGGGAGCCGGAGTTTGCCCTGCCGCTCGGCGTGCTCAGTCATGAGCGGCCGAAGGCGACGGCGAAGGATGCCCCGCCGGCCGGACCGACGCCGTCGTTTGAGCAAGGTCGTCGGCTGGTGGCCGATCATCGTTGCGCCGCTTGCCACGAGATCGGCGGGCTCAGCAGTACCGTAGGCACGGCTCCGGTGCCGAGGGCCGCTTTATTGCCGGGAATCGGCGATCGGATCTCGGAAGCTTGGATCCAGCGCTGGCTGGCGAACCCGAAGGCGATGCGCCGGTTGGCGACGATGCCGGACCTGTTCGGAGAGACGCCTGAGGAACTCGCGGATTTGTATGCCGCGACGAAATACCTCGGCTCATTGAAAGACAAAAAGAAGGCCGAAGCCAAACCGGCCGCATCGGTCGACAGGCCCGATGTCGCGGCCGTACGCAAGTCGATGGCTTCCGTCGGGTGCATTGCTTGTCATACGTTGCCGGGAGAAGATGCCGCGAAGTTCCCCGACTTACGGCCGCTCACGAACCTGGGCGATAAGACGACGGCCGCCGTGCTTGAGAAACGCATCGCCGAACCGCGGGCTTACCATCCTTCGAGCCGAATGCCTGATTTCGAGCTTGAGAAGGAACAGCCGAAATTGCTCCGCGATATCGCCGCGTACTTGGCAGATCAACACGCTCCCGAAGCTTTGCCCGAGCCGAAAGCGCCTGCCGGAGACGTGTTGGAGAAACGCTGGAACACGCTCTTTGCGAAGGATTCCGTTCGCGGCAAGTTCGAGCAAATGCCGGAAGACGAACGGTGGCGCACGCTCGGGGCTCGCGTTGTGGAAACGCGCGGCTGTTTGAACTGCCACGATCTCGACAAACGGAAAACTCGCCTCGCCGCGCCGTCTCTGGCGGGCATCGGCGATACAAAAGTCGGCCACGGATGCATGAGCCCGACGCCGCAAACGCCGGCTGCGTCGTATTCGTTCGACAATCTACAGCGCGTGGCTTTGGCGGAGGCGTTGCAACTCGCGCCGCAACAGAAGGCAGCGAAAGCGCCGCTCTACGCGGCCCAGCGGCAATTGCAGCAGAACAATTGCACGAACTGTCACAGTAGCGGCGGCACGGAGTCGGCGTTTGCCAAACGAATTCTCTCGTTCGTGCCGCTCGGCACCGATCAAACGTTGCACGATCTGACCCCGCCGAACTTGGCTGGCATTGGCGAGAAGCTCGTCGCCAAAACGATGCAGAGCGTGATCGACGGCAAGACGCGAGCCCGGCCGTGGATGGCTCTGCGGATGCCGATCTTCGGCGAGGAGACGATCAAGGGGCTTGGCACCGGCTTGGCCTCGATCGACGGCATCGGACCTGATGCCGACGCCGATCACGAAGACCTCGCCGCCACGGTAAGCGAAGAAGATCTTGAAATCGGCCGGCAGCTTGTCGGTCGCACCGGTTTGAACTGCGTGAGCTGCCACGACATTCGCGGCATCCCCAGCCTCGGCGTGCGCGGGCCGGACCTTGCGAAGGTGCCGGGCCGCGTACGGCAGGAGTGGTTCCGTAGTTGGCTTCTCGATCCGCAGCGGTTTACGCCGGGTACGCGCATGCCGACGGTGTTCTTCGGCGGCAAGAGCGCGGCTCCGCAATATCTCGACGGCGATCCCGAGCGACAGATCGCCGCGCTGTGGGCCTTCTTGTCGCAAGGCTCGAAGATGAAGTTGCCGAGCTTGGCGCCGCCGGCGAACGCCATCGTGCCGGGAGGCGAGAACCCTGCGCTTTACGCCGACCGATCGCCCGCTCATCGCCCGCGGGTTCATGCCCGAGGTGGCCGGCTTGCGTGGCATCGCCGTCGGTACGCCGCAAGGAACGCACTTTGCCTTCGATAGCGAACGTTGTGTCTTGAGCGCGGCCTGGACCGGCGACTTCGCCGAGATCGGCGGCTGGTTCGACAACGGCCGCGGCACTCCCGAAGACAACGCCTTGAAGCGCTGGGCCGCATCGCGTGGCGGGCTCCTTCCGAAGGCGGACGCTTCGTGCCGGCTCCCGGCTCGGGCGCTTCCATTCCGAGCGACGGGCCGCCGCCGGCCTCGCGGTTTCGCGAAGTTCATGCGGATAAGAAGGATGCCGGCTTCGGGTATTCGCTGGAGATTGTGCCGGGCAAATGGCTGCACGTAGAAGATCGCCTCGCGGTGACCGAGCAAGGCTTCGTTCGCATGTTCACCCTGAGAGCCCGCGACGAATTGCCGGCTCTTGCGCTCGACTTAGCTCCCGGCGATTGGCTTGGCGCCGTGGAACTCCGTGATGCCAAGGGGGTGAAACTGGAGCCGCCCCGCGATGACAAAGGCCGCCCGCCGACGCTACGGCTCGAGCCGATGCAGGCGCCGGAGCTGCGCACGTTCGAACTGAATTACAACTTGCCGAAGCCGGCCGCGAAGGGAGCGACGAAGTGATGAAGAAATTCTCGATGCCTATCGTCGCCGCAACGTTCGTCTTCGCCTGGGGCGTGATGTTTGCCGAGCGAAGCATTGCCGTCGCCGCCGAACCGAAGTTGAGCTACGTCAAGCAAGACGCCCGCAGCACGACCTACGCCGCGGCGCTCAAAGCCGCCGGGTTGCCGATGTTCGGCCCTTGGTTTCAGGTCGGGCCGTTCGACGTGCTGTTGCGGAAGGTGCAGGGGCCGGATCTCGACCCAAGGCTCGGCGTTCAATATGAGCTGTACGGCGGCAAACGCGGCACGTGGTGCGAAGTGCCGGTCTATGCAGATGGACGCTGGAACGCGTTCGACACGAGTGAAATGGATGCCAAGACCGTCGCCAAGCAACCGACGATCTATCTCCGCCGCACGATCACCGCGGTCGCACCCGAGCGCCGCCGCGTGTATCTGGCGGACTGCGCATTTCATCCTCACGCTCAACGGCAAGCAGGTGCTGTATGCGGGGAGCAAAGACAAGTTCGACGCCGGTGAAGAGTCGGTCGAGCTTCCGCTGGCGGCCGGCGAGAACGTGCTGATGCTGGAAGTGAAACACGCTTTACCGGTCACGCGGTTTTTCTTTCAGCCCGACTTCGGCGCGGCGTTCGAGAAAGAGCTTTACGCCAAGCTCGACGCCGACTTTCCGACGCCGCAACCGTTGGAAACTGAGTTCCGAAGTGCGCCGCGCTTGTTTCGTCGGCCGCCGAAGATCAATACTATCGGGCCGTCGAGATTGATTCGCCTGCCGGAGACGTTATCGAAGGGACCGGCCTCGCCGCGTTCGACGACGGCCGGCTCGCCGTGGCCACGCGTCGCGGGTATGTGTACGTCGTCGAGAACCCGGGGAGCGACGATCCCAAGCAAATCAAGTTCACGCGGTTTGCCGAAGGCCTGCACGAGCCGCTGGGGCTGGGCATCCATGCGACGGCCGTGCATGTCGTGAATCGGGGCGAAGTCACCCGGCTCGACGACACCGACAACGACGGCCGCGGATCGTCAGGAGTGCGTCGCCAACGATTGGGGCGTCACCGGCAACTATCACGAATACGCCTACGGTTTGCCGGACGACGCTCAGGGGAACATGTACGTCGCGTTGAATCTCTCGTTCGGGCAGGGCGGTCAATCGTCGAAGGTGCCGTATCGCGGCTGCGTGCTGCGCATCTGCCCCGACGGAACGCAAGAGACCGTGGCCGTGGGGCTGCGCAGCCCCAACGGCATCGGCCGCAACGCCGCGGGCGACATCTTCGTGACGGACAACCAAGGCAACTGGGTGCCGGCTTGTCCGCTGTACCATGTGGAGCCGGGCGACTATCTCGGCGTGCCGCAAAGCCTACCTTGGTTGGCGACTGTGCCGGGGCGCGGCGGCAGCGGCGCGGAGGCGAAGCGCAAGCTGCCGGCCGTTTGGTTTCCGTACGACGAACTCTGCCAATCCGCCACGGACATTCAGTGCGACACGAGCGCCGGCAAGTTCGGGCCATTCGCCGGGCAGATTTTCGTCGGCGAGATGACCAAAGGTCTGATTGCCCGCGTCGCTCTGGAGAAGGTGAACGGCAAATATCAGGGAGCCTGCTTCCTCTTTCGCCGCGGCTTGGGAGCCGTGAATCGCATGGCGTTCGGCCCCGACGGCAAGCTTTACTTCGCCCGCGTGAATCGCGGTTGGGGCGGGGGCGGTTTGGGCGACGGCCTCGCGCGACTGGAGTTCACCGGCCGCACGCCGCTGGAAATTGCGAGCGTGCGGCTCTTGAAAGACGGCTTCGAGCTACGGTTTACCAAGCCGGTGGCCGAGCAGAAATCGGTCGACGCCGAGCAGTCGCCGAAGTTCGCGCTCGAACAATACGGCTATCATCACTGGGCCACGTACGGTTCGCCTCGGATCAACTTGGAACCGGTCGAAGTGCGTGAAGCCGTGTGGTCGTCGGACCGCCTCAGCGTGCGACTCACGACCTCGCCGCTGAAGGGGGAAAACGTCTGCAAGATTTCCTTGCAAAACGTCACGGCCGCAGACGGCGACGCGTTGCTGCACGCCGATGCGTTTTACACGATGAACGAATTGGTGAAGTAGGACGTTTCTCACTTCCGTTGCCGGGAGCCGTCACATGAGTCGGCCGCATGGGGTTCTGTCGGCAGCTTCCGCGGTGCTGCTGCTCTGCGTCGTCGGATTGTTCGCCGCGTCCCCCGTTGCGGCGCGGACGATCTTGCCGTCGGGCCGCGGAACGGTGTGGAAATATCTCGATACGGGCATCGAACCGGCTGCGGCGTGGCGCGACGTCGACTTCGACGACTCGTCGTGGAAGTCCGGCCCGGCGCCTTTGGGTTACGGCGAACCGCGGCTCGGCACGGAGATTCGCTTCGGCGACGCCGCGCGGAAGCACGTCACCACTTGGCTTCGCCGCGAGTTCACGCTCCCCGCTTCGGCGGCACCGGACGCGCTCGTCATTTTGCTCTCCGTCGACGACGGCGCCGTCGTCTATTGCAACGGCGAAGAAGTCGAGCGCGTCAATCTGCCTGCGCGACCGGTTGTCGGCCGCGACGCCGGCCATGCAAGTCGTCGACGATACGACCGAAGGCTTCGAGCAGCGGCTGCGAATCCCGCGGTGCTTGTTGAAACCCGGCGAGAAGAACGTGCTGGCGGTGGAAGTTCATCAGGCCGGCCCGAAGAGCAGCGATTTGTATTTTGATCTGGCGATCAAGACGTTGCCGACTGAAACGGCCGCGGCCGAGGTTTCGTCGGACGTGCGCGACGTCGTGGAGATGTTCAATCGGCGACATTACGTCGGGCCAGAAACGCGCATTCCCGACGGCTATCTCGACGGCGGCCGCGGGATGAAGATCGACGACGAGAATCGGGCCGCCGCAGGTCGCGAGATGCTGCAGGTCGACCGCTCGCGCGATTCCGAACTGGCCGACGATTTGGCCCTGGCCCGTTCGGCCGCGCTGCGCGAGTTGCCGCCGTTGGAGCGAGCCAAACGTATCGCCGCTTGGATCGACTCGGAGACGACGCCGCCGGCCGGCAAGCGATTGGTCGAGAAGACGACGGCCCAACTGGAACAGGAGTTCAAGAACCGGCCGTTACTCATCGGTGATTGGGTCGAGCAGTGCCATGCCGGCGTCTGTCGGCATCGCGCGCTCTTGTTCAAAATCTTGGCCGACGAAGCCGGCTTGAAAACGGCGCTCGTGCGCGGCAACTACGGTCGAGACAAAAAGCCGGGCTTTCCGCACGCCTGGAACGAATTGTTTCTCGACGACGGCCGACGATTGCTTGTCGACGTGATGCACCACGGCGGTGAAGACAAGTTCTTTGACGTCGGTGCGCCGGAAGTCGTCGAGCACTATTGGAAAGTCGACGACACGCCGTGGTACGCGACCAAGCCGGCCGACGCGCCGACGAAGTAGCGTCCGAACTCCTCCAGGAAAGGTTGTGGGCACCGTTTCCTAGCGCCGTACGATTTACTCCAGCAGCTTCAGCGTGCGGAAGAATTGTTCCGTGCGGGCCATCGTGTCGTCGTACTTCTTCGCATCCTTCATCAGGTAACCGTGGATGCCCCCGTCATCAATGACGAGCTCGCACGGCGTGCCGACCTTCTTGCAGGCGGCCAGGTATTTCTCCGCACCGATGAACGGAGTCACCGTGTCCGCGGTGCCGAAGAAGATCAGCGTCGGCGGTAATCCGGTGCGCACGTGATGTAGCGGCGAGATTTGTTTCCAATCGGGGCCGCACTTGGCCGTGCCGTAGCCTTCGGGGGACGTGTCGATCACGGGGAAGAGCGGTACCAGCGCGGCCGGCGTCGGGTCGATCGTGAGGTCGTCCGCCGGATCATCGACGCCGGGAAAGAGGGCCGTCGCCAAGCAAACGTGTCCGCCGGCCGAACCGCCGCTGACGGCGATCTTGTCGGGATTGATGTCGAGCTCTTTCGCGTGAGTCTTCAGGTAACGTAGGGCCGAACGGCCGTCGCGCACGCAATCAAACGGCGTGTTCGTGGAGCCCTTCGGCATCAAACGATATTGCAGGCTGATGCCGAGCATGCCCAGGTCCGCGAAGTGCTTGGCAAACGGATACATCCGGTCGGGCGTGCCGCCGGTCCAGCCGCCGCCGTGAATCGTGACATAGCAGCTCCGTCCGCCGGCCGGAACTTTCCCCTTCGGCTCGAAGACGTGCATCGTGAGCTCTTGATCGCCGGCCGTCTTGTACGTGATGACGCGATCGGGCTTGAGGTCGGCCGCCAGCCCGTAGACGTGATCGCGGGCCGCGATCGGCGCAGCCTTCGCGGCGGCAGGCTTCTTCGGCTGTGCGTCTTTCGCATCCACGGCCGCGAACGCCTTTTGGAAGAACTCGAACATCTCCTGCGAGGCGTTGCGCGTCGGTTCGTCGGGCGTGTAGACCATCACGTTTTCGATGCCGAGCGAGGTCATCTTCTCTTTGAGGTGCCGGCCGAAGTTCGGATGGTGAATCCCTTGGCCCGGGCGGGCGTTCTCCGGGAGCGGGCCGTCGGCCTCGCTGTAGACCATGTAGAGCGGCGGATCATCGGCCGTCAGGTGCGTGATCGCCGCGGCTTCGTCGTAGAGCTTCTTTTGCTCGGCCGTCGGGTTCTGCGCTTCTTCGGGCGACTTCAAACCGTAGGCTTTGAAGATCGACGGATGTTCCCAGGCCCGCCCGCCGATGAGCCGCTTGATTTCGATCGGGTCGTACGTGCTCTGTCCTCCCATCGTGCCGACGGCCGCGATGCGCGACGATTCGCGCAGCACCGGATCGGTCGCGGTCGGGTCGGCCAAGTCGTCATGAAATCCGATCCACATCGAGCAGCCGGCGCCGGCCGAACCGCCGTAGCAGGCGAACTTCCGTCCGTCGAGATTCCACTCCTTCGCTTTGCTGCGGAGAAATTGAATCGCCCGGGCCGTGTCTTGCTGCGGCATCGGCAAGAGCACTTGGTCGCCGTCGATGAAACGGTAGTGCAACGCGGCGCAACTGACGCCGCTTTCGAGCGCGTGCTTGAGAATGATCGGATTGATGCTCGACTTATCGCCGCCGACGAAGCCGCCGCCGTGGATATACACGATCAGCGGCGTCGGCTTGTCGCTTTCCGCCTTGTAGAAATCGAGCACGTTGCGCTCGTGCGGGCCGTAAGAAACGTTCGCCGCCGTCGGCTTCGCGCGCGGCTGTTGGTCTTGGGCTCGTTTGGCCCCTTGCGCGGCTTGAATCTTCTCGCGGTACGCGCGGGCCTCGTCCGCGGTGAGCCGGCCGTCGTTGTTCGCGTCGGCCTTCGGGTAGCGCTTGAGAAGTTCTTGCAGCGTCTCTTCCGAAGGCCCGCGACGCGTGAGCTCCGCAGGCTTTGCGGGAGCGGCCGGCGCGTCGGCGGCGTGGGTCTCGACGGGAGCCGCCGTCGACCCGGCAACAAGCGCCACGGCGAGTGCCGGCATGAGCTGATGGACGATCCGGCAAAGCGGGAAGAGCGGTCGCAACATATCCATGGTCTCCGTCGAAAGTCGTGCGAGGCTTGCGAGCTACGTAGTGTCGTCCGCAAAAACGGCCGCCGCAAGCCGACGAAGCACGATCGCCGCCGGTCGGTTTGTATCAAATCACCCGCATGTTTTGCGGCGGGAAAAAGCCGGCGACATTTTGCCGAGCGTTCTATACTGAGAGCCCCGGCGCGTCGCACTTGCGTGACGATGCTCGCCTCGCCTTCCTAAAACTTCCCGCCTCATTCCGCTTGTTCCAATAGGAGCTTTCCTCATGGCTCGTTCTGCGCCGGTCGTCCGGCACTCCGCGTCGAGAGTTTTTGAAATCGTCGGCCGCCGCGTTCGGCGCCGCCTTTGTCATCAGCGGCACGAAGTCGTCGGGCCGCGTGCTCGGCGCGAACGATCGCGTGCGCATCGCGATCGCCGGTTTGAACGGCCGCGGCCGGTCGCACACCGAAGCGTATCGCAAGATGGACGACGTCGAGTTTGTCTATCTCGTCGACCCGGACACGCGGACCTACGCCAAGCATTTGTCGTTGATTGACGAGAAGGCCCGCACCGACAAGCCGCAGCAAGTGCAGGACATTCGCAAGGCGCTCGACGACAAGAATCTCGACGCGGTGTCGATCGCCACGCCGAACCATTGGCACTCGCTGATGACGATCTGGGCCTGCCAAGCGGGCAAAGACGTGTACGTGGAAAAGCCGTGCAGCCACAACGTCCACGAAGGGCGCATCTGCGTGGAAGCCGCGCGGAAGTACGGCCGCGTCGTGCAACACGGCACGCAAAGCCGGAGCTCGAAGTCTTGGGCGCGCTGGCCGCGGCCGTGGAAGCCGGCCAGTTCGGTAAGCTCGTCGTCTCGCGCGGGCTCTGCTACAAGCCGCGCAAGAGCATCGGCGAGAAGCCGGTCGCTCCGGCTCCGGCCGAGATCGATTTCAACCTTTGGCTCGGCCCGGCCACGGAACAACCGCACCACGGCAACCTGGTGCATTACAACTGGCACTGGTTCTGGGATTTCGGCAACGGCGACGTGGGCAACCAGGGCGTACATCAGATGGACGTCGCCCGCTGGATGATCCCGGGCGCCACGCTGCCGAAGAGCGTCGTGAGCGTCGGCGGACGGGTCGGCTACGTCGATCAAGGTCAAACGCCGAACACGCAGATTGACCTGTTCGATTACGGCGACACGAAGCTCATCTTCGAAGTGCGCGGGCTCAACACGCCCGACTACTACGGCCAGAAGGTCGGCAACACGCTCCACTTTGAAGACGGCACGACGATCGCCGGCAATAAGCTCTTTCGCAAGGGAAGCACCGAAGGCGAAGCGCTGCCCGAACTGAAGGGGCAACAGAAGTTCGAACGGGGCGGCGACATCTTCCGCAACTTCGTGGATGCCGTCCGTACGCGCGACACGAGCAAGCAATACGCCGATATTCTCGAAGGGCACTACTCCAGCGCGTTGTGCCACTTGGGGAACATCTCGTACCGCTTGGGGCAACAAGTGGCGTTCGACGGCCAAGGCAAAGCCTTCGGCGACAACGCGGACGCTCAAGAAGCCTTGGCCCGGATGCAGGAGCACCTCGTTGCCGGCAACGGGCTGAAGCTCGAGAACGAAAAGTTCCACGTGGGAGCGAAGCTCGAATTCGACCCGCAAACGGAAAAGTTCATCGGCTCGGACGACGCTAACGCCTTGCTGACTCGCGCCTACCGCGCAAACTTCGAAGTGCCGAACTCGATCGCCTAGCGATCGGGTTTATAAACGCGACTGAACGGAAAGAGCCCTCGGCGAATCTCGCCGGGGGCTTTTTAATGCGCTGATACTACTTAGGCACGGCGATTTGTTTGCCGTCGAACTCTACGACGTCGCCCGGCGTCAGCTTCTTGCGACGGCGCGTTTCGACTTCGCCGTTGACTTTGACCTCGCCGGCCTGAATCAGCACCTTGGCCTGTCCGCCGCTCTCGACGAGGCCGCTCATCTTGAGGAAATGGTCGAGACGCAGGGCTTCGGACGTCGGGTCACTTTCGTCGGTCACGGCGATTCCTTAAATCGAGCAGGGGCAAGTCGACGAACTCGGCCGATCAGCGGGCCGCCGGTTTGCGAAGCAACTCGAGATTCGCCTCGGCGAACGTTTTTCCCATCAGGGCAAACGTCTTCGCGCAACCCAGGTAGTGATAGCCGCCGTTGGAGGCGCCGCGTTTCCAGAGGGCGGCTTCGGCCGGCGAGATGAGCTTGGCTTCAAACTCTTTCAAGTAGGCCCGTTTCTGCTCGTCGGTCATCTTGCCTTCGGCGTTGGCGTGGTTCGGGTGTTTCGTATCGAGGAAGTAGTCCATCTGTCGGACTTGCTGATGCTTGTGGTCGATCATGCCGAGTTCTTCCGACCAAAACGGCGCGGTCGCCACGGCCGTGACGTTGCCCTGAAACTCCGGTATCGCAGCCGGGGCGGCCATGGCTTTACGAAACTCCAGCGTCTCGGGGTTGGCATCGCGACCGCCGACCCCCAGTACGCCGATCACAAACGGCAACTGCGGGACGTTCAAATCTTTACGGACGTCGCGAATCAAGTGTGCGAGCGCGTCGCTGTAGGCCGCGTAACTGCCGGGCTTCTGTCGATCCGGATAAGTGTGGGAGTCGACCAGATCGTTGAACCCCTGCAGCCAAATGAACCCGGCGAGTTCGTAACCTTCCCGCGCATCGTACTCCGGCACGACGCGCTTCGGATCGGCCAGCACGCGGCGGACATGCTCGATCATCAGCCGATAGTAAACGCCGGTCTCTTGAAGCTTCTCCGATTTTACGGAGGCCGCATCTTGGCCGCGCTCCCGTAGTTCTTTCAGGTGCGATTCGTGGAAGACGTACGGCCCCGCGCTCGGCGGCCGAAAATCGGTATGCAGGCTCTTGCCGCCCCAGGCCGTTTTGATGAGCAGCACCGGTTCGTCGAAGGCGGCGTCCATCGCAAGGCCGAACGTGAACTCAGGCCCGATCTTGCCGTCGGGCTCGTTCGCGCGGTCGCGAGCGCCGTAACCTGCGGTGAGCTTGCCGTGTCCTTCGCCGTTGCCGTCGCCGTCTTGAGTGAAGTACGAAATCCAAACGCCGTCGCAAACGCGCGGGTTACCGTCGGCGTCGCGCATTTGCTTGAGCAGGGGAGCGGTGGCCGGATCGTCCCCGATGTAGTCGAACGTTTCGATGCGGGCATGCCCTTGCATGTTCGACTGGCCGGCCAGGATGAACACCTTGAGCGGCTTGGCCTGCGCGGCGGCCGCACAGGCGGCGAGAATGAGGCACGTGAGGAGGGCGGGGCGTCGCATGGCGGAGTTACTCTGGGTTGTTCACGACGGGGTGCTTTAGTTCCTCTCCCGAAGGGAGAGGTTTTATCGAACGCGGCCGAAGATGTAGAAGTCTTCGCCGAGCTGCCGGGTTGCGACGTCGACCAGCCCTCGGGCGTCGGCCATTTTTTGTAGGCCCAGGCCTGCGACCGGGGCGGGGCGCCTGCGCCGCCGATGAGTTTGGGGGCGACGAACGCGTGCACTTCGTCGACTTCCGCGAGGTCGAAGAGCGTGCCGAAGAGTTTCGTTCCCCCTTCGACGAGCACGTTCGTCAATCGTCGCCGGCCGAGTTCGTCAAGCAAGGCCGCGAGGCGATCATTGCGCGAGGCGCCGGGAAGCGGTAAGACTTCGATTCCGGCGGCCCGTAACTTGGCGACGGCTTCGGCCGGCGCAGCTTCGGACGCGGCCACAAGCACCGGACCTGCGTCGAGCGACGCGACCAAACGGCTGGAAACGGAGAGCGAGGCTCGATCATCGACGACGATCCGCAGCGGCACTCGCGGCGGCTGCGATTTCGGGTCCGGCGGACGCGCGGTGAGCAACGGATCGTCGGCGCGGGCGGTTCCTGCGCCGATCATCACGGCGCCGCACCGTCCGCGCAGTTCGTGGACCACGGCCCGCGACGCTTCACCGGAGATCCACTTGCTGTCGCCCGTCGCCGCGGCGAGGCGGCCGTCGAGCGTCATGGCCCACTTGGCGACGATCCACGGCCTGCCGCGGGCGAGCAGCTTCAGATACGGCGCATTGATCCGTCGCGCGTCCGGCTCCAAGACGCCGCTTTGCACTTCGACGCCGGCCTGCGCGAAGTCTCGCCGCCGCCGCCGGCCACTTGCGGAAACGGATCGTCCATCGCGTAGACCACACGCACCACGCCCGCGGCCAACAACGCCTCGGTGCAGGGGGGCGTTTTGCCGTGATGGCAACACGGCTCCAGCGTGACGAAGGCGGTCGCCCCGCGAGCTCGCTTGCCGGCGACGTGCAACGCTTCGACTTCGGCATGCGGCCCGCCGTACTTGCGGTGATATCCTTCGCCGACGATCTCCGCGCCGTGTGCGATCACGCAACCGACCATCGGGTTCGGCTCGACGCGACCTTGCCCGTGCAAGGCAAGGTCTAAAGCGCGGGCCATGTGCCAAGCGTCGAGGTCGGACATGGTCGTGGCGAGCGGTGCGTGATGTGTGGTGAGAAATCTCGGCAAGTCGTTGTTCGACGAGTGACGCGAAAATCTCGCGCCACTCGCCGCGCATCACTCGCCGCCGTCTTTAATCCATTCCCGGAACCCACAGCCCAGACTTCGGTGCGCCGCCGGCCGCCGGAGCACCGCCGCCGTCGGGAGTCCAGAGGCCGCCGGAACCTTCGTCGCTCGAGGCCGGCATGGCCGCGCCGGGAACCGTCACGCCCGGAATTCCCACGCCGCCGCCGGGCATGCCGCGCGGACGGCCGTCGGGGCCGATCACGCCGGCCTGATACAGCAATTGCATCAGCGCCTGAGCCACGCCCGGTTCGCGAATGTGCTGCGATTGAATGTGCTCGACCAAGCGGGCGAACTCCTGCGGTTCGCCGCGCCGCAATCGCAGCTCCACTTCTTCCAAGTCCCATCGGCGCCGTCGATTGCTTTTGCTCTTCCGCCGCCTTGCGGGCCAGATCGATATAGCGAATCGCGTCGTCGCTGGCTTCTTCGAGGTCGGCGAGATGGCCGTACACGCCGGCCATATCGATCTTCCCCTTCAGGCTTGCGCGGCCGACGACTTCCAGTCCGAGCTTACGCACGGCCTGTCGCGCTACGACTTGCAGCGCCCGCTGGAAACTCATCACCAAATCGTCGTCGCTTAGCTTCGGCGCGTCTAAGCGATGGAGCCGCGTGTACGGAACGCCGAGCGGACCGGCGGTCGCCATGTCCGGCACGGCCGGCGGTTGAATGCCGAGTTGCGTGCGCAGCTCGTCGAATACCGACGTCGTCGAGGCCTGCGAGAACGAGAGCTCGATCAAGAGCACCGATCCGGCCAACGGCACACGGTATTGCGAATCGCTCGTCGCTTCCGCCGGAGTCTTGCCGCCGAAGCGTTGTTGATGCGTTTGCGTCCAGATGTTCAGCACCGCGTCGCGACGCTGATCGTCGAGCATCTGGCGGATGTGGGCCGGCGGCGTGTCGTCGGGCAGCCGCCAACTCCAGCTCAGCGAAGCCTCGGCGACCGGCACGTCGCCCACCTTTTCCGGCGACTCGGGCCAAGCGCCGAGCGCATCCGGAGGCATCACCGTGGCCAGCGTTTGCTTCACTTGGTGACGTTCGGTCGAGCGGCAGAAGACTTCGAGCCGCGCTTCGCGGTCGGTCTGCCGGCCGAAGACCAAGATCCGTGCGAGGATGCGCGGAACGTCTTGCCGGGCGATGCCCACGCCGGTGGCCGGCAGCGGCCGATCGAGCAAGAAGTACGCGCTGCGCGGCGGCGGCTGGTCGCCAAAATCAATGCCGAGTGATTCCCAGCGGAAGGCCGTGAATTGCTTGTGCGACGAGAAGACTTCGTTCGCCGCTTCGGGGTTCTTCACGTCGACCGTGGCCCGCAACTCGTCGACGACGTCGGTATCCGCGCCGCCGTCGTAAATCTGCGCGAGCGCTTCGGCTTCCACGGCGTCGTCCCACGGGATGTCCATCGCCGCGAGCTTACGCAAGGCGGTGATCGAGCCGGCGTTGTCGCCGAGCCAAGCCCGCACGACCGAGAGATTGCGCCAGAGTTCCGGCGCGGCGTCGGCCTTGGGAATGAGCGACTTAAACTTGTCCGCGGCCCGCCACCAGAGCCCGCGCCGCGCGTCTTGCACGGCTTCGTCGAATTCCGGCTTCCACGGCACGTCGGCCGGGATACAGACCCTGCTCGTTCTTCATCACCAGCGGAATGTTCGGCGAGGCGAAGAACCGGGCCAGCAGTTGCAGCGAAACCTCATCCTGCGGGTTGAGGTTGTACGCGAGCATGAAGTGCCCGCGCGCCGCCGCCACGCGCCCTTCCATCAGCAGCAATTCGCCGAGTCGGCTCACCGCTGCGACCACGCGCCCCGAAATGGCTTCCGTGTTGGCTTCCAGCGCCCGTTGCAGCGGTTGGATTCCGGCCAAGGCGCCGTGCTTCGTCGCCGTGACCACGGCTTGCTCGGCCAGCGCCACGGGGTGGCCCGGATGACGCGAGAGAAAATCTTCCAGCGTCGCGGCGGCCTTGTCGTCTTGCCCGAGAATCGAATAGAGCAGGGCCTTCGTGGTGACGAGGTACGCGCGGTCGGGAAATTTCTTTTCGAGCGACTCGATGTATTCCAGCAGCCGCGGCCCGCTGGCCCCCTTCGAGCATTTCGTGAATGCGCGTGATTTCGCCGGCGAGGTCTTGGCAGCAGAATTTCAGCTTCTTGCCGGAGCCGCAGGGGCAGAAGGCATAAGGATCGAGAGCGTTGGCCATGGGCGGATGCGTTTCTTTCGAGTCGTGATTTGTCGTTGTGTTCTATCGTGAGGCGTCGTCGCTTAAGCCAGCGACTTGCGCTTTTCGGCGATCAGCTTCAGGAGCGCCTTGAACGGATCGGCGAACTTCGCCAAGCCTTCGGTCATGAGAGTTTCTTCGAGCTTTTGCATGTCGACGTGTTTGTCGATTTCGGCGAGCACTTCCGGCGGCGGAAGTTTGTCGACGTGCCGCGTGAACGTCCGGCCGCTCTTCTCGACGGCTTCGTTCGTCGCCGGCGGGTTGGTTTCGATATCGCTCCCGGCGAACGCTTCCACGTACTTCCAGGGCGCGTCTTCCGGCTTCTTCGTGCCGGTGCTCGCGAAGATCATCTCTTGCTTGAGCGGCGTGCCTTTGCCGGCCCAGAAATCGAGATTCTCTTTCCAGATCCGCTTGGCGTTCACGATGCCGACCTGCCCTTGCGCAGCGGGCGACAATTGCGGCACGGCCTTCTCCGTGTACACGTCGAGCCGCGAAACGAAAATGCTGTAGACGCTCTTGAACTTCGCCAGGTCTTTACGGCGCTGAGCCCCGCGCCACACGGCGTCGCGGGCTTCGCGATATTGGCGCGTGCTGAAGATGAGGGTCACGTTGAGTGTGATGCCGGCCGCGGCCAACTCTTCCAGCGAGCCCAGACCGGCCGGAGTGGCCGGCACTTTGATCATCCGGTTCTCGTGGCCGGCCGCCCATTGTTTGCCGAGCTCGATATACGCTTCCGTCCGCTCTTTGAGCGGCGGGCCGAGCTGCAGGTCTTCCAACAGCGGGTCGAGCTCGAAGCTCACGTAGCCGTCGTCGCCGCGCGTTTCTTGGTTGACCGGCAGGAACACCTCTTGGGCGCGGCGGACCAGCCGATCGGTCATCGTCCAGGCAATGCCGACGTCGTCGCCCCCTTCGCGGATTTGGGCGACGATTTCGTCGTCGAACCGGCCGGTCTTTAGCAAATCGGCGATGATGATCGGGTTGCTCGTCGCCCCGGTCGCCCCAAGCTTGCGATTGCTGGCGACGAGATCGGGATCGATCGAATCGAGCCAAAGCTTGGTGCCGGAAGCCACGAGCGATTGCAGAGGCGAGGCCATGGACGAATCCTTACACGATGACGAGACGGACGTAGTTACGATGCCGGGCGTGCGTCGTAACTCCTAAAGATATCAAAGGTTGGATACAGGGGATAGCGTCGAGAAGGGGGCAATCAGGCGCACTCCTGTCCGGCGGCAACGCTTAGAGATTTGCGGGCACGAGCCCGACGATGCTCCGCTGCCTGCCGGGGGCGACAAAAGCCGTTGCCTGTGTAAGGTGGGCGAGTCCGAGCGGTAGGACTTAGAGTTTCGTAATCGTTTCTGAAACATCCCTCCGTAAACTGTGTTACTCTCCCCGGAGACTCGCCATGAATACGCCTCGCAAAGTTGTCGTCGTGACGGGAGCCTCGCAAGGAATCGGTGCCGGCTTGGTTCGCGGATTTCTTGATCGCGGCTATCAGGTGGTCGCCAATTCGCGCTCGATCAAGCCGGAGTCGTCGGCCGACGTGTTGGCCGTGGCAGGCGACATCGCCGATCCGAAAGTCGCGGAACGCGTCATTCACGAAGCGGTCGCGAAGTTTGGGCGGGTCGACACGCTCGTGAACAATGCCGGCATCTTCGTCGCCAAGCCGTTTACGGAATACAACGAAGCCGATTTTGCCAACGTGATGTCCGTCAACGTGGCCGGGTTCTTCTATGTCTCGCAACATGCCGCGCGGCAGATGCTCAAACAAGGAGGCGGCCACATCGTGAACCTCACGACGTCGCTGGTTGACCAGCCGATGAAAGGCGTGCCTTCTGCGCTGGCCTCGCTGACCAAGGGGGGACTCGACGCCGTCACTCGTTCGCTCGCGATCGAGTACGCCGATCAAAACATCCGCGTCAACGCGGTCGGCCCGGGCATCATTCGAACGCCCATGCACGCGCCCGAGCAGCATCAAGCGCTCGCCGCATTGCATCCCATGGGACGCATGGGAGAGGTGTCGGAAGTCGTGGAAGCGGTGCTGTATTTGGAGACGGCCGGTTTCGTTACCGGGCAAACGCTTTACGTCGACGGCGGCGCCCATGCGGGCCGCTGGTAGGCGACGAAGTCGCAGGAAAACATCTGAAAGGTTTTGTTCCGCGGTCGGTATATCTCACAGAAGATGAAGCCAAGATCGAAGTGCTGATAACTCAAAAGGAGCCTGTTATGTCTACGCAACTCGACAAAGTCCTGTACACGGCTAAAACGCACACCACGGGCGGGCGCGATGGCGCTTCCCGCAGTTCCGACGGTCGGTTGGACGTCAAGCATTCGTCGCCCGGCGGTCCCGGCAACGGCACCAACCCCGAACAACTGTTCGCCGCCGGTTGGTCGGCCTGTTTCCTCGGAGCGCTCGGCGTGGCGGCCGGCAAGATGAAAGTCGCGCTTCCTGCCGATCGGGCGATCGACGCCGAAGTGGATCTCGGCACGAACGAAGGGGGCTTCATTCTGCGGGCTCGACTGAACGTCAGCCTGCCGGGGCTCGATCGCGAAACGGCGCAAGCCTTGGTCGACGCGGCGCACCAGATCTGCCCGTACTCGAAAGCGACGCGCGGCAACATCGACGTGGAACTGAACGTCGTTTAACGGTGTTCGACCTGCCCGCACCGCGCGGGTAGGTCGCTTTCATTTGCGGGTACGAATCGGACAGATGCCGTCCGGCGACTACGGGGAGAATTGCGATGCCGATCGTTACGATTCAGATCACTCGCGAAGGAACGACGCCTGAGCAGAAAGCAGGCGCTTATCCAAGGGGCGACCGACCTGCTGGTCGACGTGCTCGATAAGCCGCCCGCTCAGACGTTCGTCATCATTCAAGAAGTGGCGTTGGAAGATTGGGGCGTCGGCGGCGTGCCGGTGCCGGAGTTTCGCCGCCGGACGGCCGCGGAAACAAACGACTGACGAAAAACGCGGCGAAGGAGTAGCGCTCTACTGATCGGCGTTGCGCGTTACGAGTTCGACGGCGAGATATGCGGTCAGCGCGGAGACGTAGGCGCAGAACACGATTCGTGTGCAGCCGATCAACCAAAATCGCATAGGCGATTCCTCCCGCCGGAGCGGGATGCCGCGAAATCCTAACGGCCACGGTCGCCGCAGGAGCCGGTCGTCGCGCATTTGTCGAACTGTGATGATCGCCAAGCTGATGCCGCATACACTCAACGCGACGAGTGGCGCGGCGAAGAGAACCTTGAGGAGCGTCGTCATCGCGCTCGACCCTATTTCAGCAGCGCTCGTACCTGCTGTTCTAGTTTGCCGGCCGTGTCGGCGTTGAACGAGCGAGCCGAGGCGGCTTTCTTGAAATCGGCCGAGACCGCCAGCGGCTTGCCTTCCGCGAGCTTCGTCGACGTGAGCGCTTTGGCGGAAGGGGCGCCGAACGTCACGTGCTTCCCGTTGACGTGCATTTCCCAGTCCATCACGTGGTTGCGCGCCAGCTCGAAGAGCGAATCGCCGTGAAAGGCATAGCCTTGCGGCGTGACGTCGAGCACCCAATAGGCCGTGCGAAATGAGCCGTCGGCCGGATCGACGACGGCCATGTAGCGCGCCACGACCGGCGTCGGCTTGTCGTCGCGAAGGAGCAGCATCGTGAAGTCGAACATCGCCATCGTCGGCGTGGCGCCGGGCGATTTCACCGTCGCCAGTTCCTTTTCTCGCTCGCCCAGCACGCGCTTCTCAAACATGCCGAGGCCGACGCCGAGCTTCGAGGCCGACTCGACCGTAACGACCTTATCGCCCGCTTCTCCCGGCTTGCCGATGCCGAGCAGATGATCTCGCCGGCGAAAGCGGCCCGGAGCGGACGGGTCGGGCTCGGAGCGAATGACGACGAGCGTCGTGTACTCCTCCAGCGCGCTGCGAATCGAATTGCCGACTTTCTTTACGTCGCCGGTCGTCAGCTTGGGCTGACTACGAAACACCAAGCTCGATCCGGCAGGAGGAGACTTCGGATCGATCACCGTGCCGGGCTCCAGCGACGCGATCGCCGCCGGTTCGGGAAGCTGCGCCTCTTCGGCCGAGGGCGGCGGCAATACGATCGGCGGCTCGGCCTTCTCGCACCCTAGGAAGCAGCCGGCGACCGCCAGGAGAAGAACCGTCGACGACCGCTGCAGGAGACGAATCATAACGTCGGGTTCTTTCTGCGAGCCTATGCGTAAGGAGCGATACTCACATTGTGTCGTTTTCGGCAAACGACTCAAACGAAAATTCGGCCGGCCTATGTCATGGGTGATCGAGATGCCGAGCCGAGAAACGGCCGGCTTGATCGAAGATGCGCCGGCCCGCGTCGTCGGCCGAAAGCTTCCTTGCAGGAATCCCCAAACCTGCTAGCTTGCCGAGTGGGGCGAAGATCATCCCGTCGACACGGCGCGGATCTGCAAAATCGACGTAAGTTCCCGAAGACCGAGTCTCACGAACTTCGACTTACGTCCATTTTCGGTCCGCGCACTTCCAACCGGGGTGCGCACACTTTGGATCACGGAGTGCGCGTCGGAACGCTTACCAACAAGGGTGCGCACTAACTTCCGAGATGAGTGCGCACCGACGTGTGCACGGCCGCCTCGATTGATCGACGTAACTTTTTTCACGAGCGACAAATCTTGAACCACTTACGTCAAATTTCCACGGCTTGCTTCGCCGCGATCGTGTTGCTTCTCGGAGCGAGCAAGGCTTCGGCCGCCGACGTGCCGGCGGGTTTGTTGCTGGTCGACTTTGAGAATTCCAGTGCAGTCGCTCTGACCGGAAATCAAGCGTCGGGCGATATTGTGAAGCCCGACGGCGCGGCAGGGGGAGCGGCGTTGGAGATTGTTACCGAGTCGCCCGCCGACTACCCGAGCGTGCGCATCGAGCCGATTGCCGGACCTTGGAACCTGGCCGGCTACGAAGCGGTGACCGCCGTGGTGCGGAACCCGTCCGACGAACCGCTCCGCGTGCTCTTGAGCGTAAACAACCCGGGGTCCGACGGTTTGCAACATTGCAGCGTGGCTTCTATTGCCCTGGGGCCGCAAGAAACCGGCACGCTCACGGTGCCGCTCGGCCAATGGCACGGCGAAACTCGTCCGCTCGAACTCGCAAACATCACTTCGCTCGACGTGTTGCTCGACAAGCCGGAGCGGCCGCACCGTTTCCTAGTCGACGACATTCGGGCCGTCGGTCGCGCGCGTTTCAATTTTGCGGCGGCCGAAGCCGACCCGTTCTTTCGCGATCTCAAGCCTCCGTTCGGCCGCGGCATCAATCTCGGCAATGCGCTCGAAGCTCCCAACGAAGGCGAATGGGGCGTGACGCTTGAGGCCGATTATTTCCGCACAATCAAGGCGGCCGGGTTCAGCTCGATTCGTCTGCCCGTTCGTTGGTCGGCTCATGCCGCGATCGCAGCGCCGTACGCGATCGATCCGCAGTTTTTGGCCCGCGTTGATTGGGCCGTCGACCAAGCGTTGGAACAAGGGCTCGACGTCGTGCTCAACGTGCATCACTACGAAGAGATGGACGCCAAGCCCGACGAGAATCGGGAGCGGTTGGTTTTGCTGTGGAAGCAAGTGGCCGAGCATTTTCAGAACCGGCCGGCGAAGCTCGCGTTCGAGTTGCTGAACGAGCCGCACGATCAACTGACCGCCACCAAGTGGAACCTCATCCTGCGAGATGCTTTGGCCGCGGTGCGAAAGACCAATCCGTCGCGAACCGTGGTCGTCGGGCCGACGGCCTGGAACTCGATCGCCGAACTCCAGTCGCTCGATCTGCCTGTGGACGATCGGAACCTCGTCGTTACGGTGCATTACTACAGCCCGTTCGAGTTCACGCATCAGGGTGCGCCGTGGCTCGACGCCGCTTCGCGCCCGCCGCTCGGCCGCGAATGGAAAGGGAGCGACGCCGAGCAGGATGCGATCGTCCGCGACCTCGACGCGGCCGTACTCTGGAGCCTGAAGCATAAGCGGCCGATTTATCTCGGTGAGTTCGGCGTGCTGGGCTTGGCCGACATGCCGAGCAGGGCTCGCTGGACGAAGTTTGTTTCCGACGAAGCCGTGAAGCGCCGCATGGGGACTGCCTATTGGGAGTTTTGCAGCGGCTTCGGAGCCTACGATCCGGTGAGAAAGACTTGGCACGAACCGCTGTTGCGAGCGCTACTGCCGGACGTGAAGTAAGCTGACAACTGTTTTCACCTTGCCGATTCAAGCGGGATGATCATCGCCATGCCACGCCACTGGTTCGCCTTCGTCACCGTCGCCGCTTTGACGATCTCGACGTCGGGCCCAAGTCCCGCCGCGGAACCGTCGTCGGCGATCGGCACGACGCGCGTCGCCCAGTGGCGCGACGATCGCCGCGCGCCGCTGGTGCTGATGTTCGACGACAGTATGCCGAGCCACGTGCAGACCGTGTTGCCCGAGTTGGCGAAGCGCAAACTTGTCGGTGAGTTTTACATCAACGCCGGCTCCGGCCATTTCAAGGCTCACAAAGAGGCTTGGGAAAATGATTTCACCAAGGCCGGCATGGTCTTGGCCAATCACACGTTCACGCACAAGGGTGCGGCTGACGTGGCCGACTGCGAGCGCGAGATTACGCAATGCAACGACGTGCTCGATGCGATCGCCGCCAAGCAGGGCGCGAAGCCGACGTTGTGGGCCTTCGGCCGACCGGGCGTGCCGAAGGGAAAGTGGAACGTGACCGACCCCGAACTCGAAACGCTCTTGGCCAAGCATCGGCTCGTGCGCCGACCGAACGTGCTCTTTGCGCAGATACATATGAAGGACGGCCCGGCGATGATCGCCCGCGTCGAAAAGGCGCTCGCTTCCGGCAAGCCGGATGCGGTGGCGTTTCACGGCGTCGGCGGCGAATGGCTGAAGATCGACGTGCCGGCGTTCTTGGCGCTGTTGGATTTCATCGATACCAAGCGCGATCAACTCTGGGTGACCGACACGATCTCAATTCACAAGTATCAAACCGAGCGCGACGGGGCGATGGTCAAAGTCGGCGAAGCGGACGCCGAGCGAATTCAGATCACGCTAAAAACCAAGGCCGATCCCAAGGTGTACGACTTGCCGCTGACGCTCGTCACGCAAGTGCCCGCCGCGTGGAAACGCGTCGAAGTCGCTCAAGGGGCGGCAAAAGCGATCATCGAAACTCGCGACGGCCTCGCCGTTTACGAAGCTCGACCCGACGGCAAACCGATCGTTTTGCGGCCCGCGCCGTAGCGAACGTACGGGATTTGCGGACGGGTCGCTAACTTGGTGGTAGGCTAAATAGGAGAGAGTTTCCGTCGTTCAACTCGGTACGCCGCGTGACTCAAGACAACCCCTCATCACCGTCGCCGCCGATTCCGCCGTCGAAGCCGCCGCGGGCCGGAGTGATCAACTCGGCCGCCTACTACAACGGCCTTCGCGTGGCCGACGTGCCGGTGCCCGACTTGGGAGACGCTTGGCGCTACAGCGACCGATTCCTCTGGGTCGGTCTGTACGAGCCGACGGAGAAGCTGCTCGCCCACCTGCAGGAAGCATTCGGCCTGCATGAACTGGCGATCGAAGACGCCCACAATGCGCATCAGCGGCCGAAGCTCGAGGTGTACGACGATTCGCTGTTCATCGTGCTGCGCACGGCCCGACTTTCGGAATCGGGGGAACATCGCATCGAGTTCGGCGAAACGCATGTCTTCGTCGGCTCTCGGTACGTCATCACGGTACGTCACGGCTCGTTGCAATCGCACGTCGGCCTGCGCGCTCGCTGTGAAGCGACTCCGCAATCGCTCGCGCGCGGCGAAGGTTTCGTGCTGCACTCGTTGCTGGACTTCATCGTCGATCAATACTTTCCGGTCATTCATGCGCTGGAGAAAGAACTTGACGAACTTGAAGAGCAGATTTTCTGCGGTAAGTTCGTGCGGAGCGTGACGTCACGGCTCTATCACTTGCGGCGCGACTTGCTTTCGCTCAAGCAGGCGATCGTGCCGCTGAAGGACGTGTCGCTGCAGTTGTCGCGGATGAATTCGTCGTTGATTCCGCCGGAAACGCGACCCTACTTCCAAGACGTTCACGACCATGTGTTGCGGATCGTCGAGCTGATCGACAACCTGCAGCAACTCTCGCAAAACGCGCTCGACGCCAACTTCGCGTTGATCTCGGTTTCGCAAAACGACGACACCAAGTGCTTGGCCGCGTGGGCCGCCATTATCGCCGTGCCGACGCTGATCGCCGGGCTGTACGGGATGAACTTCAAGTTTATGCCGGAGACGGAATGGGCCTACGGTTATCCGGTCGTCGTGTTGGGCATGCTATCGATTTGCACGGCCCTGTATCGCTGGTTCCGCAAAGTCGGCTGGCTCTAACCTTTGGAGCTGAGCGGAATGACGCCGTCCCAATTCGGCGGCGGCGTGCGGCCGTGTTGGGCGATGAACACGGTAAGGAAATCCTTCACACGGTCGCGGGCCGGCAAGCCGTGCAGGGTTTCGAGCGCTTCGCTCCACTCGCCGGCGACGAACTGTTCCAGCGCGAGTTCGTATTGGCGGACTTGTTCGTCGGTGAGTTGCCCCGGTTCTTCAGCGGGGGGCAGCAGCTCGCTGATTTCGACATGCCCGTCGGTGCCGTAGGGCCGCACTCGCGCGACGCGTCGTACGTGCGCCACGGCGGACGGAACGTGTTTGCGTACGGCGGCGGCGGTCGGCTCGTCGAGCAAGATCGGTGCTTGCACGAGCTTGGTCATTCCTTCCAATCGCGACGCCAAGTTGACCACCGGTCCGAAGACGGTGACTTTCACTTGATCGACCGTGCCGATCCGCCCTGCCACGGCGCGGCCGGAAGCCAACCCGACGCCCATGCGGAAATCGGCCAGCGGATGCCCGGGCGTGCTGCCTGCGATTTCAAACTCGCGTCGCACGGCCAGCGCGGCGCGGCACGCCCGCACCACGGCGTCGTCCTGCACCAGCGGCCAGCCCCAGAAGCCCATCGCCGCATCGCCGTGAAAGTCGCCGAGCACTCCTCCTTGCTCGAGGATTTGATGCGTCATCACGCCCAGGGCTCGGCTCACGCGTTCGAGCAGGCCGAGCAAATTGTCGGCGTTGCGCTGGGCCGTGCGCGTGAAGCCGCGCAGATCGCAGAACATCACGCAGACGTCGGCCTCGCGCGGCGTGAGCACCAGCTCCGGATCGGCCGATTGCATCGCGCCCGAACACGGCCGGCGCGAAGAACCCGCTGAGGACGTTTTGTCGTTTGCGAAATTGCTCGGTCTGCCGCAAGGCCGAAACCAGCGCACCGACCAGCTCGGCAAACTTCACGTCTTCCCGTAAGTCGGTCGGATCGCTCGGCGTGACGGCCAAACCGGCGTGACCGTGGTAGCGCCCGGCGACGTAGAGCGTCCACCCTTTGCAAGCGTCGCCGGAAAGCGGCGTGGCGAAGGCCCAATCCGCCTCTTCCGACATTGTGAAATTGCCCGAGCCGGTCGAGCCGGCCGTATTCCACACGTGCAGCACGCTCTGGCCGCGCTCGAGGGCCTCAAGAATCAAACGCCGGCTCGGTTGAAAATCGCCTCCGGCATGGAGTCGGCGATCCCAATACAACACTTGAGTGTGTTCGACGCCTGCTGCGTCGGACGCTTGGTTCGTCAGCGCGACGACGTTGGCCCGTGGAATGCCGGAGAGGAGCAAATTGACGAGCCGTACGAAAAGTTCGGAGTCGCTCGTGGCGCCGGAAATCACTTCCGGCATCCGGCTCAAGACGTCCAGACGCTGCTCGGCGTTGCGGTAGCGCACGCGCTGCAGGTATTGAGCACTAAACGTTTGTTCTTCCAACGGCAGCGGCTCGTCGCGCTCGATGCGAGCCCGCTCGATGACGAAGGTGAACGTCGTTTCACCGATGACGAAATGGTCGCTCGGATGAATCTTAAACCGAGTCTGTTCGCGGCCGGCGACGAAGATCGGATTGCGGGCCGCGTCCAACCGGCGAACTTCGAGTTCCTCACCGCGCAGCATGACTTCGCAGTGGTGGCGCGAAATGTGAGCGTCCCACGGCACGGACCAAATGCCGGCATCGCGGCCGAGCGTCGTCGGCGAGCCTTCGACCAGGGCCCGCCGCCAACGTTGATGAGGTCGCGGGCCTTGAGCGATCAGGTCGGGCATGTTCGCAAATGTTGACTGCGGAGGCTGAAAATGGGGGACTAATCGGCGTCGGGACGACGAGGCATAGTAAGCGTCGGCAGGGCTCCGCCTACTGGTGCGGCGGGCGTCGCCGGGCCGGGGGAATTGCGTTGCGACGAACCGCCGACGGAGTTCGAAGCGCCGGTAACCGCCGTGGTGCTCAAGCCTGCAGAGCGCCGTAACATCGTGGCAAACTTCCAGCGCGGAGCTTCGTTGAGCACGATCATCACGAAGCCCCACAGGGTCGTAATGACGAGCACGACCACGCCGAGTGCGGTCATGCCGTAGCGGAGCAACTTGGCGCCGAGTTCTTGGGCAGGCTTCAAAGCGGCTTCGTATCGTTCCTGCACGACGACCACCCAGCCGGTGTTGCCCGATTCCGGCGGACGCCCGTCGACGACGACCGGCTGCATCGCGGCGATCCAGCGCCCTTCGTAGTCGCCGCCGAGCGGATCGCGGTAATCCAGTTCGGCTGCGCCGCGTCCGGTCTTGCGCTCGGCATGCGGAGCGGCCGTCGTGAGGCTGTTCAAACGGCGAATGCCCGACTCGTCGAAGTAGTAGGCCGGAAACGGATCGTCCGGCTTTTTGGCGGCAGCGAGTTCGGCGAGCTCGGGATGCTCGAGCACCGCGCCGCTGCGATTGTCGGAGTCAGGCTTGGCGTCGACCAGGGCCGCAATCAGCGCGGCCGATTCGGCGTCGTCGGTGCGGAGCTCCGCGAAATGGCCGAGCGCCACGGTCACGCTGAATACGCCGATGACGCGGCGCGGAGCGTCGTCGCGCTCGGGCACGCTCCAGACCGGCACGGAGAACGCCACCTTACGATCTTGCGTCGACGTGCTGACGAAGACGTTCGACAGATGCGGCGTTTCGATCGGCTTGATATTCGGCGTCCCCTCGGGCAGTCCGCCTTGGCCGTTGAAGTAATCGCGGTAAGCGTAGTTTTTGCCGACCGTCTTGGCTTCGTAGGGAACGCGCGCGAGCTGGTTGCCGCGGGCGTCCATCATCGTCCAACTCGCGGCTTGCACGTCGGGATTGCGAGACGCCGTGCGCTCGATCCAAGTTTGCAGCGTCCGCTGGTCGTCGGGCGCAAGCTTCGCATCCGTTGCGGAAATGCGGGCCAATTGCTCGCGCAGGTCGCGGTCGGTCGCTTCCTGTTCCAAAGTTTGCCAGCGACGATCGATCTCTCCCGCCACGGCTTCCGCCACAAACTGGGCCGCGAACAAGTTCGTTTCGACGGCGCGTTTCGTCAGGGCTTCGTCCGATTCGCGGACGCTCGTGCGATAGACGCTCCAGGCGAACCAGCTGAGCACGGCCAGGAGCACCGCCGGCCCCACCGCACCGAGCACCAGCAGCGGACGTCGCGCTCGGCGCTGCGTGCGCATCTCCAAGGCGTCAAGCACGGCCTGGGGATTTGGAAACCGACGATTCGGGTTCGGCTGCAGGCACTTGGTGATGATGTCGGCCAAGTCGCGATCGACGCCGGGGACGTCGCGATGGCGAGTCGGCGGCGGCGACCCTTGCAGATATTTGCGGTAGGCCGTGAGCTTCGCAGCCAAGTCGGGAGCCCGTTCGAACATTGTCAGCGTATCGGGCGAACGGTGCGGCGGCTCGCCGCAGAGCATGCAGTACAGCAGCGCACCAAGGGCATACACGTCCCAGCGGGCATCGGGCATGGCCCCGAGATCCGCTTGCTCGGGAGCCATGTAAAAGAGCGTGCCGAGTGCAGGGGTTTGTTCGTGCGAAAGCCGCGATTGCCCGAAGTCGGCCAGCCGCGGTCGGCCGTCTTGATCGAGCAAAACGTTGGCGGGCTTCAGGTCGCAGTGAAGCACGCCCTTATCGTGGGCGTGAATGAGCCCGATGGTCACGTCACGGAAGAGCGACACGGCCTCGGAGGCGGGGATCGGGCCGCTCTGAATGCGGTCGGCCAGCGACCCGTTCTCCAGATACTCCATCACGTAGTACGGCGGGTTGGCGTCCCAGCCGACGTCGATGAGCTGCACGACGTACCGATCGGCGAACAGAAACGCCAGCTTCTCGACTTCGCGAGAGAGGAGCGACCAATCGACGCCGCCGCGATGAATGTAGAACTTAATGGCCGTGCGGCGGCTCGTGTTGCGATCTACGGCGACCCACACCTCACCGTAGGCCCCGGCGCCGAGAAAGCGCTCGAATTCATAGCCCGGCACTTCTGTGGGAGGGCGCAGGCGTTGCGAACTTTGCCGGCGTGCGCACGACAAGTCGTCGGTGTTCTGCGAAATCGTGGGATCTTGCGACACGCGCGGTTCTCGTGCCCGGACGGCCGACGGGAAGTCGACGAAGGGAGCCCTCGGAATCCACTATATCAGTTTGGAAGGGGGCGGGGCCGGCCGATCCGGGGCGAATTTTGTACGCGGCTTGGCTCACCGGTGTGCGCATGGCGCAAGAAAAAAGCGGGGCCTCGTAAGGCCCCGCTTCGTCAAGCGTTTAGGTTGCCGCCGATGCCGGCGGACTACGACTTCATCGTGCGGAGCGAAGCCGCGCGAATCGAAGGGGTTAGCGGTCGCGGCAGTTCGGCCGGGTGCCGACTGACTTCGACTTCTTGCACCTCGACGGTGTTGCCGGCCGGCTCAAGTTGCACGGCGTCGGCCGAAGCGGGGAACAAGCTCTGCAGGGCCGAGGCGTTGTCCGTGGTCGACTTCGATTCGGCCGGTTGAGCCTTGCTCTCGGCGGCCGGAGCGACGCTGGTCGTCGCAACGGATTCGGGTTGCTTCAATTCTACAGCCGTCGTTTGGTCGATCTTGTCCTTCGATTCGACGCCCACCGCGGTTTTGACTTTGCCCGTCGATTCGTCGTCGATCTTCGCTTCCGCTTCGATCGGTTGCAGGTCGACGGCTTCCGTGGCTTCGTAAAGCGGCGTCTCGAACACGGCCATGCTTGTATTAACCAAGCCGGTCTCGTGCCATTCCTTCCAGTTGCCGACCTCTTCGCCTTGCACGTAATCGCCGGTGAGTTCCTTCATGCCGTTGGAATACCACCAGGTCCACGTGCCGTCTTGCTTGCCGTGAACGTACGAGCCTTCGATGGCTTTGGTGCCGTTGTCGTGCCACCAGGTGAAGCGGCCTTCGGGTACGTCGTCCGAGTAGCTGCCTTCGAGCACTTTCAAGCCGTCGAGGTTCCAGGCGACGAAGCGGCCATGGCGTTGGTCAAAGCCTTCATCGCCGACGACTTCCACTTCGCTCTTGCCGTTCCACCAGTCGTCATTGGTTTCAACGATTTGCTTGGCGAACAGCGTTTCGCACTCCGATTTCACTTCGCCGCTCGGGTAGTATTCGCACTCATTCCATGGCGGTAGCCGTGGACGAACTTCTCTTGCTTGACGACGCGTTCTTCCGTGTCGTATTCGACGGCGAGACCGTCGAACTCGCCGGCCCGGTATTCGATTTCGCGGAACTTCTTGCCGTTGGGGTGCCAAGCGAGCGACTTGCCGTGACGCACGCCTTGATCGAGTTCGACGGCGCTGACTTGCCGCTTCTTGGCGTCGAGCACGACCCACGTGCCTTGGAGGCGGCCGTTGTCGAACTCGGCGACCGAGCTGAACGGAGCTTCAAAGCCCAGCTCCAACGCCGCGGCGTAGGCTTCGCGCGTTTCGGCGTCGTCGTAGAGCCGCACCCAGCGGCCGTGTTGCGCACCGTTGCGGAATTCGCCTTGGCCCATGAGCGAGCCGGTTTCCGACCACTTGGTCCACGGGCCGTGGTTGAAGAAGTTGCCTTCGGCGTCTTGCGTGACGTGACGCTCGATCTTCACGAGCCGGTTCGGATAGCGCTCGACGACCCGTTCGACCGGACCGGCGGCGGTTTCCGACAACGTCGATTTCAGCGGGCTCGCTTCCAACGTCGCGACGCTCGGTTCGTCCCCGCTAGGCGGGAGCGGCAGCGGCAACGGTTCGACCGCCACGGCTTCAACGCCGCGGTAGCCCAGCAAGAACCCGAGGGCAAGACCGCACGAACGACGGGTCTCACGCTTCCACATCGCAACTCTCCCCAAAGCACACAAGAACTCGCGGCCGGTAACTCCGGTTCAAACGCTAGAACCGAAGCGTGCGGCATATCCATCACAGGTGATCGACACGGCACCGACGGCATACGCAGACTTTTGTGACTCACAGGCAAGGTTTGCCCAGCTTCGCAAAGTGCGAGCAATTCTCGGCCAGTTTCCTCGCTTCATATCACGATTCACCCCAATTTCTGACCGGTTTGCGACCAAGACGTCGCCCGCATCGATGTTCGGAACCGGCTTTGCTCCAAGGTCCCTCGGACTTTTGCAACTTGTTTCATGCGCCTCGTTCTAGGGAGACGTCGTCATGCATCCGCTCGTTCGTAAAACTGCCGGCATCGCTTGCGCGGCACTCGGCGGTTGGATCCTCGCCCGCACGATGCTGCGTCGTAGCCGCAATTTCTCATTCGCCGGGAAGACGGTGCTTGTCACCGGCGGCTCGCGCGGGCTCGGGCTCGTTTTTGCACGGCGTCTGGTCGCCGAAGGAGCCCGCGTCGTCATCTGCGCCCGCACGGGCTCGCAGCTTATTTCCGCGGCGAAAGACCTCACGCTGCGCGGCGGCGAGGTGATGGCCTTCGCCTGCGACGTGCGCGATCAGTCCCAAGTCGAGCGCATGGTCGGCGAGATTGAAAGCCAGTGGGGATCGATTGACGTGCTACTCAACGTGGCTGGCATCATCGAAGTCGGCCCGTTAGACGCGATGACCGTCGACGACTTCCGACGCTCGATCGACACGCATTGCTTCGGCCCGCTGCATACCACGCTCGCCGTCCTGCCCGGAATGCACCGTCGCGGCTGGGGTCGCATTGTGAACATCGCGTCCTTGGGCGGAAAGCGGGCCGTGCCGCATATGCTGCCTTACGGCGCGAGCAAGTTGCGCTGGTCGGGCTCTCACAAGGGCTGCGGGCCGAATTGGCGCAGGAGAACATCTTGGTGACGACCGTCTGTCCAGGCTTGATGCGCACAGGCAGCCCGCGCAACGCCGTGTTCAAAGGCCGGCATCGCGACGAATATGCTTGGTTCAGCATCGGCGATTCGTTGCCGATCGTCTCCATGGACGCCGACCGCGCCGCGCAACAAATCCTCAAGGCCTGCCGTAACGGCGACGCCGAGATTGTGCTCTCCGGCATGGGCAACTTGGCGGCGGCGATGCAGACGATCGCCCCGAATATCTCGGCCGAATTGACTTCGCTGATGAACCGTATGTTGCCGACGATGGGCGGCATCGGCCAAGCGTCGGCCCGCGGTTATCAAAGCCGGTCGCGTTGGTCGCCTTCCCTGCTGACGACGCTCGGCGACCAAGCCGCGGTGCGCAATAACGAAATTGGCGAGCCGACGTAGGGCGGCGGCAGACATTTATCGGCGGCATCCGAAGCGTCGCAAGTTTAACCTACTTCGATTCGGGCACTTTCACAGCGTTGATCGTATACCAGTCTTTATAGATGCCTTCGTTGCGCGAACCAGAGCGCACGACGCAGGCCCGAATAAATTCGCCGGCCTTCGGCACCGAAGTGTGTCCGTACGGTGCGGGGATCTGCGGCGCGTTGCGTTTGCGTTGGAAGCATTCCGCGTAGAACGCATCACCCGGCTGCACTCCGTCCCCCTTCTCGACCCGCTCGACGACGATCTTCACCACGTAGTTGTGCTGCTCGTGCGTATCTAGCACGTACACGCCTTCGACTTCGCCGACGACGATGTGCGTCGCATCTTCCTCGGTTTCAGGCGGTCGCTCGGCCAAAGCAGGCATGGCGACCAGCGAAATGGCGACGACGATGAGCGCGAAAGAAATGCATGGCGATGTTCCTCGACGTGGAAAGAAGCAGCGGCGACGCACGCATTGTATCGAGTCGTGGCGGGTCTTACCGTTTGAGCCCGCGGGCGACGGCCTCCTCAAGCGAAGGAGCCGCGAATTCTCCGCTGTTTTCATAACCGGGCCAGGGGCCGCCGTCGGTTTGCTGCAATTTGCGGACGACGCCTGAGCCGTACCCGAGCCGCTCGATTTTTAGATTCTCGAGCTTGTCTTCCATGCGGATGCCGAGTGCCGAATCGTAAACGGCACAGTCGGCGATGCGCACGAGCGCCCCGCCTTGCTTGCCGGGGCCGCGCAGACGGAAGCAAACCTGATTGTCGCGAAAGACGCAATTCTTGATCGCGGCTTCAACGTTTTCCTTCAGGTTGAGCGCCGCGAGCATGTTTACTTGCCCCGGCTGATTCCAACCGTGAAACAAACAATTGCGAAATGTGATTCGACTTCGCAGGCCGGCGGCCGGCGTTTTCGAATCGAACGCATTCTCGCCGGGACGCTCCCCTTGCTTAAATCCGGCGGCATCGGCCGGCAGCGGACCGGTCCAGAGCGTGCAATTCTCCACGAGCACGTCGTCCCACGGGTCGCGAGCCGGATCAAACTGCAAACAATCGCCTGAGACGTAGGAGATGTCGCAATTGCGAACCACGAGCTTTTGCGGCCGACCGGTGATGCCGTGCGCGTCGTCTTGCTCGGCGTAGGTTCCGCTGAGCAAATGATGAATGCGGCAATTCTCGACGACGACGTTGCGACCGAAGACGCCGATGCCGTTGCCCGAGGCGTCGCGAATCTCGCAGTGGCGCACGACGACGTCGTCGGCCGTGATCTTCACCCGATTGCCGCCTGCCCAGCGACTATCGACGAGATAATTCTCGTAGACGCCGGGCTTCGTAATTTCCAGCCGCTCGACTTCCCGCGGCCGCTCACGGCAACCGATTTCGCCGCGCACGCCGATCGCCGGTTCGACGGCATTTACCGAACCGGCGATCGACAGCATCAGCGACAAGACGACGAAGGCGCGGCGTCGGTTCATCGTCGTGCCCGTTAGGCCGCGCCGTTCTTCTTGAACCACGCTTGCAAACGCTTCCAGCCGTCGTCGGCGTCGGCCTTGTTGTAGCTCGGTCGATAGTCGGCGTGGAACCCGTGCTGCGCGTCCGGGTAAACCTGAATCTCCGACGGCTTGCCGGCTTTCGCGATCGCGGCCTTCATCTGATCGACGGCTTCGAGCGGAATGCCGGCATCTTTGCCGCCGTAGAGCCCGAGCACCGGCGCCTTCAGATCGGCCGCCACGTCGACGGCGTTCTTCGGATGCAGCGCGTCAGGCGGTCCCACGACGCGACCATACCAAGCCACGCCAGCCTTCACTTTGTCGCTATGGGCCGAATAGAGCCAAGTGATGCGTCCGCCCCAGCAGAAGCCGGTGACGCCGAGCTTGCTCACGTCGCCGTGGCCCGATTTCTCGGCCCAAGCGACGGCCGCATCGAGGTCGGCCATCACTTGAGCGTCGGGCACCTTCGACACCACTTCTTTGATGATCGCTTGAATGTCGGTTTTTCCGGCGACGTCTCCTTGCCGCACGTACAATTCCGGCGCGATGGCCAGATGACCGAGCTTCGCAAAGCGTCGGCAGATGTCTTTGATGTGCTCATGCACGCCGAAGATTTCTTGGACGACGAGCACGACCGGGAACTTGCCTTCTTTCGCCGGTGCGCCGACGTACGCCGGGATCTCGCCGTCGGCGACCGGAATCTTCACTTCGCCGGCTTCGAGTCCTTCGGTATCGGTCGTGATTGTTTCGGCGGAGACGGGTCGAACGGCCATCGCGAAGCCGGTCGCCAAGGTGCCGGCGACAAATCCTCGACGGCTGACGCCCGACTTTGATTCTGCTGTGTTCAACGACTCGGCTTTCAACGGCTCGTGCATCGTGTTCTTCCTCGGCTGCAAGGCGGCGCTGCTCTCGAAACGACGCCGGGCATTGTAAAGACGCGGCCGCGCGAGTCTATCACGCGAGCAAAGATCGCGCACGAAGCGAGACGTTTTCTTACGTAACGCTCAGGGACGCAGCCGTGCGAGACACGACGCACAATGGCGAGTTCATGATTCGTCGCCTCACCAAGCGGCGCAAAAAGAAAAGGGGCGGTGAGTCCGACAACTCACCGCCCCTCAAACTTCAGCTTTCGTGGAACGCCGCGGAGGGCGTTCCTTACAATCCGTCCCCGCCTAGCAACGAGTGCCAAGCGTCTGACGATTAATACATGTCGTCGTGGCCGCCGTGACCGCCGCCCTTCTTGCCGTCCTTCGGCTTCTCGGCGATCAGGGCATCGCTCGTGAGCAGCAAGGTCGCGACGCTGGCCGCGTTTTGCAGGGCCGAACGCGTGACCTTGGTCGGGTCGATAATGCCGGCCTTGACCAGATCTTCGTACACGTCCGTCGCGGCGTTGTAGCCGACGTTGCCCTTCTCGTCGAGCACCTTCTCGCACACGACGTTGCCGTCTTGGCCGGCGTTCGTGGCGATCATCGTCATCGGAGCGCGGCAAGCGCGGCGAACGATGTTGTAGCCCACTTCTTGGTCGTGCGAGAGACCGCTCGGCTTGAGGCCGGCCGTGGCCCGCAGCAACGCAACGCCGCCGCCCGGCAGAATGCCTTCGCCGACGGCCGCACGCGTGGCGTGCAGAGCGTCTTCGACGCGGGCCTTCTTTTCCTTCATTTCGCTTTCGGTCGCGGCGCCGACGTTCACCTTCGCTACGCCGCCGGAGAGCTTAGCCAGACCGCTCTTCGAGCTTTTCCTTATCGTAGTCGCTCGTCGACACCGAGATTTCCTTGCGGATCTGGTCGATGCGGGCCTTGATGTCGGCGCTCTTGCCCGAGCCTTCGATGATGGTCGTGTTGTCCTTGTCGATCACCACGTCCGCTTCGCGCGGCCGAGGTCCTTCAGCGTCAGGCTTTCGAGCTTGATGCCGAGGCTTTCGAACACGGCGGTGCCGCCGGTGAGAATCGACGAGGTCTTCCAGCATCGCCTTGCGGCGATCGCCGTAGCCCGGCGCCTTGACGGCCGCGATCTTGAACGTGCCGCGGAGCTTATTGATGACGAGCGTCGCGAGGGCTTCGCCTTCGATGTCTTCGGCGACGATCAACAGCGGCTTGCCCGAATTCACGACCGCTTCCAGCACCGGCACCATTTCCTTGACGTTCGAAATCTTCTTCTCGTACACGAGGACGTAGGCGTCTTCCAGCACGCATTCCATCTTCGTGCTGTCGGTGACGAAGTACGGCGAGAGGTAGCCGCGATCGAACTGCATGCCTTCGACGAACTCGATTTCGGTCTTCAGGCTCTTGCCTTCGTCGACCGTGATCACGCCGTCTTTGCCGACCTTATCCATGGCGTCGGCCAGGATGTCGCCGATTTCGGAATCGTTGTTGCCGGCCACCGTGGCGACTTGCGCCATTTCCTTCTTGCTCTTGATGGCGATCGACATGCCGTGCAGTTTTTCGGTAATGTCGGCCACGGCCTTCTCGATGCCTTGCTTCATGTGCAAGGGGTTGCAACCGGCCACAACGGCCTTGAGGCCTTCGTTGAAGATGGCTTCGGCCATCACCGTGGCGGTCGTCGTGCCGTCGCCGGCGACGTCGCTCGTCTTGCTGGCGACTTCGCGAACCATCCGAGCGCCCATGTTTTCATAGACGTCTTCCAGTTCGATTTCTTTCGCGACGGTCACGCCGTCTTTCGTCACGGTCGGCGAGCCGAAGCTCTTCTGCAGAATCACGTTGCGACCCTTCGGGCCCAACGTCACCTTCACGGCCCGAGCCAACTTTGAAACGCCGCGACGAATCGCTTCGCGGGCTTCCTGATCAAACGCAATGGTCTTTGCCATAATTACGAACACTCCAAGACGGAATTCAAATTCTTAAAGTATGCAAACGTGTTTTGTCATTTAGCCGCGGAGCTTGTCTCCGCGATCTCGGGGAACGCGGAGGCAAGCTCCGCGGCTAAATTCAAATGAGTAAACGCCGTATTACTCGATGACCGCGAGGATGTCGTCTTCGCGCATGAGCAACAGTTCTTGGTCGCTGACCTTGAACTCGTCGCCGGCATACGAGCTGAACAACACGCGATCGCCGACCTTCACTTGCAGCGGCTTGCGCGTTCCGTCCTTGGAGAGTTTGCCTTCGCCGACCGCTTTCACCACGCCGCGGGCCGGCTTGTCTTTGGCCGAATCGGGCAGCACGATCCCGCCGGCCGTCTTGCTTTCCGAGGATTCGCGCTCGATGACGACGCGATCGCCCAACGGTTGCAAGGTGAGCTTTCCAGACTTGCCCTTCTTATCCTTGGTGGCCGTGCTCATGTGTTCAAAAACCTCCGAATGTACGGAAACAGCGAATGTGGGAATGGCGATGGGGAAGGCATTAGCCGCCGCGAATCTGACCTCAGCCGCCTGCCAAACAGGCGCAGCATCGCCGCGGGTGCGGCGTGATAACGCAAGGGGCAGCGCCAATAACAAGAAACGGAAGTTTAAGCCGTTGCTGTCACGGGTCTTAGGTTTGTTTTCGACAATTAGTAACATTGGGAGCCGTTTCGCGCTTCGGCAGAAAACGGCCGAAGAATTCGTCCATTGCTGCCAATATGGCAGCACCCGGCGACGAACAACGATGTACGCGCCGGGCATCGTTGCACCGGCAAAACCGGCCCCCTATGCTGCGGGCACATGTTAAGCCCACGGCAGTCCTGCGGCTTAACGTCGGCGTTTGGGTCTTCCAACCCGGCAAGCGCCGGCGGCGCGACACACATCATGTCTCTCTAAGAAATCACCTTACGATTGTCCCGGCGCCAAAGTGCCGAGGCTCCGACTCACTTCGCGACTTCCTTTTCTTCTCCGAGGTTCGCTTTCATGAACGCTCCGGTTCGTAGTCTGTCTTCTCGTCTCCTAGGCGCGGTGCTTGTCGTGGCCTTCGTCGCTGCGCCCGCTTTCTCGCAGTTGCCGGTTGCCGCGCCGTCGCTCGTCGCACTAGCTCCCGCCGGAGGCAACATTCCGGTCGACCTCAAGGTAAGCGTGCTCGGGGCCATTCCTGACAACGCCTACGGCTTCGCCGTGCTCTCCGATGCGGAATCCGCGCGCCAACAGGTTGAGAGCTTGCTCCACAAGCTCAAGATCCCCTTCGATACCACGCGCGAATACGCCGACTTCAACGATTCGCTCGAACGCCTCGAAGGTTGGGATTCCAAGGGCCAGCACGCGTTCGCGCTCCTCCCGGGCGAAGACAAAGACGATCCGATTCCATTGATCTTCGTGCCGGTCACCGACTATGCGAAGTTCGCCGCAAGCGTCGAGGCTGAGAACACCGACGGTTCGGTCTCCGAGTGCAAGCCGTTCGGCGAACGCTCGCTCATCGCGGAAAAGTCGGGCTACGCCGTGTTCACCGAGCCCGGTGCGGATGAAACGCTGTTCAAAGAAGCGATCAACAATAAGAAGTCGGTCGTTGCGGCCTGCGAACCGATTCGTTCTTGGCTGACCAAGCAACAAGCGGCCGCCGTGGTGTTGCCGTCCACGGTGAAGTTCGTCGCCGATGAAGGTTTGAAAGCTCTGGAAGAGGCCAAGAAACTGACCGACGGCTCGCGACCGGTTGACGACGAATTCGCGCCGTATGCGAAGCTTGGCGAAGTGGCCCGCAAGTTCGGCGTGAAGTTCGTGGAAACGGTGCGCGACGACCTCACGCACCTGACGTTCTCGTTGAAAGTCGACGACAAGTCGGGCCTCGCCGTGTCGAGCCAAGCCGTGTTTAAGGCGGGTGGCCAGTTCCAGCAGGTCGTAGGAAACAGTGCGCCGCTCCCGGCCGATTGTCTGCGGAATCTGCCGGCCGAACAGTTCATCCTTTCGGCCGCCTATGCGTATCCGAAGGGGCTCACGCAGCCGCTGTTTCAGCTGCTCGACGACGTCCTGGGCGAGGCTGCCGAGTTGAAAGACTTGCCCGTCGACATCGCCAAGATTCGCGAAGGCTTTGAAATCTCTCGCAAGCTGGTCAACCAACTGAACTTCATCGCACAAACCCAATCGACTACCGGCCCAGGCATTTACGACGGCGTCTACGGTATCTACGACGTCGAGAACGCCGACGAATTCCTCGACCAGAACGAGGCGGGCCTCAAGGCGTTCGTCGATGCGTTCAATAAGTTCAAAGACAAGTTCAAGGGAATGGAAATCAGCCGTAAGAAAGTCGGCGAAGTCGACGCCCTGGTCTACACGATGGACATCCTCGCGCTGATGGAAGCCTTCGGCCAAGAAGCGCAACCGCAGCAAGACGCCGTGATGAAAGCCATGTTCGGCGGCGAAGGGAAGATGACGATTTATCTCGCCGCTGCGACTAAGACCAAGGTCGTGATGGCCTACGGTGAAAAAGGATTGAAGACCATTGTCGAATCGGTCAAAGCCGATAAACCCGGCCTCGCCGACGACGTAATGATCAAGAAAACGGCGGCGTTGCTGCCGCGCGAAGTCACGGCGGTCGGCTACATCGACATCGGCGGCTACATCGAGTTCGTCAAAAAGATGGTCGTCCAAATGATGGCCGCTCAAGGCGCCGCGTTTCCGCTGCCGATTCCGCCGTTCCCGGAAGCTCCGCCGATCGGCTACACCTTCAAAACTCGCGACAATCTCGCGCAGGTCGACATGGTCGTACCGCTGGAATTGATGGAAGCGACGCGTGATTACGTCGAGCAAGTGCAGGCTCTGATCGGCGCGTTCGCACCCCGGTAAGACATGAGAAAAAAGGCTCGAACTTGGGCGAAATTTTCTCGCTCAAGGATGCTCCTCGCTTGGCCGATGAATGTATGCGTCAGCCACGCGAGGATGGAGCCAGACGGCTAGGCAACCGGCTGCAACCCGGTGAAAGTGGGTTCGATTCCCACCGTCCTCTCTTAGCAAATTCGAAGAAGCAAACGGCGGGGTATATCCCCGCCGTTTGCATTTGTGCGAGAGCTGCTTCCAAAAGACGGAAAGCAGTTCCGTCCCCTGCCGCTGCGACATTAGCGCACGGCAAACCGCTGCGCTTGCTCGGCGATATCCACGCCGACGTCGTCGCTCCATGTTTGGAGCAACTTGCGAAAGACCGGGCCGGGCCGCCCGTCGCCGATCACGTGGTCGTCGAACTTCACGACCGGGAGCACGCAAAACGGCGTGCTGGTGAGCAAAACCTCGTCTGCCGTCGTTAAGTCATTCGTCGCCACCAGCCGCTCGAAAAACAGCATTCCCAGCGAGGTCGAAAATTCATTGACCGTTGCCAAGCTAATTCCAGGCAGGATCGCCCCGCGCGGCGGGGAAACAAATTCGTCGCCTCGCACGGCGACCACGTTCGCAGTGGATGTTTCGTTGACGTACCCGTCACGATCGAGCAATAGGGCTCGAGCACCCGGCGCAGAGTTGCGAATTTCTTGTTCCGCCAAGAAGTAGTGCATCCGGCTGCGGCACTTCATCTCGCTCGGCCAAGACTCCTGCGGCACTTGTCGCACGGTGCTCGTTGCGAGCCTTTCGCCTCGTTCGTACTTCTCCGCCCATAGGTGAAACGGCAGCGGGTAGGTGCTCATGCCGATTGTCGGCCGACGGTGAACATGCGGCGGTGCGAGCGTGGCGTAAGGCCCCGGTGTGATGAAAAGCGACAGCCCCAGATCGTCGGCAGCGTCCAGCAGTTTGTGATTCGCGGCGACCAATTCTTCGGCGGCCGTCGTGAGCTCTTCCAGCGTGATCGGCGGCTCGATGTCCACGATCTCCAACGAGCGACGCAGCCGCGCCCAGTGGGCCTCAACTTCGAACAGCTTCCCGCGAAAAGTGCGCAGTTGTTCGCTCACGGTCGTGCCGAGGACGAAGCCGGCGTCGTACGCGGGGATGACGAGTTCGTCGGCCGGGATCAGACGGCCGTTCAGGAATGCCCAAGGCTTTTGCATCGTGCTATTATGCTCGGCTCGCACTTCGACGAAAACCGAAAACCCTCGGCCGTTCCGCCATGACACGCCCGCTCCGCTTGGGAATTCTCGGCTGCGCTCGCATCGTGCGCCGCAACATCGCCGCCGCGCTCGGCAAAACTTCGCAAGTGGCGCTGCATGCGATCGCCGGACGCGACGGCAAGACGGCCGCCGCTTGGGCCGCCGAGTTCGGCATTCCCAAGCATTACGATAGTTACGAAGGCGCTCGTCGCCGATCCGGAGGTCGACGCCGTCTATCTGCCGCTGCCCAACGAGCTGCATCGTCCGTGGGCTTTGCAAGCCGCCGCGGCGGGCAAACACGTGCTTTGCGAAAAGCCGCTCGGGCTCGATGCGACCGACGCCGCGGCCATCGTCGACGGTTGCCGTGCCGCGGGCGTCGTGCTGATGGAAGGCTTCATGTGGCGGCACCATCCCCGTGTCGCCCTGGCTCGCCAGATGCTGGCCGAAGGGAAGCTCGGCGAACTGCGGCTGGTGAAGATGGATTTTTCGTTCGTCATCGATCCGAACGATTGGCGACTCGACGCGGCTCGCGGCGGCGGCGCTCTCTACGACCTCGGCTGCTACGGTATCAGCGTGAGCCGTTTCTTCACCGGCGCCGAGCCGACGGAGATTCATGCCCGAGTGCGGTACCTGCGGCCGGGCGTCGACATGACCATGGCGATGCAACTCCGCTTTCCCGGCGACGTGTCGGCCTTGCTCGATGCCAGCTTCGAATGTCCGTATCGCAATCGGTTTGAACTTGTCGGGACGAAGGGGTCGTTGGAATTTCCCGAAGGGGTGCTGCCCCCCGAAGAAGCGACGCTCGTCTATCGTACCGACGCGGGCGCTGAAATCCTTCGCCTTCCCGCCGCCGATCAATACACGGCCATGTTCGAATGCTTCGCCCGCAGCGTTGCGGCCGGCAAACTTGAAGCCCCGGCCGAAGACGGACTCGCGAACATGCGCGTTGTCCAGGCCGTACGCGACTCGGCGCTCGGGCGATAAACCGGCAGGTCGTTAAGGTTTGGACGTTTCGATGAGCCCGTGAATCTTCAACGATCTATAGATCTTGAGATAGTCGGGCTTGAGTTCTTCGTAGATTGCATCGATTTGTTTCTTGTCCGATGCGAGGCCGCGCACCGAAAGGCTGACCGCTGCAAAGTGCCCCTTGTAGACGAACGTCAGGACCGAACATCTCGCGTAATACTTGTCGGGCAGATGCGGCGTGTTCAAGATCGCGCCGAATTCACGAACGCCCGACGCCGTCGTGCCCGGGACCTTGAATTCCTGAGCCGTCGGCCGACTGATGCTGAACGGGATCACTCGGTCGACATAGGAGCGGGTGTAGTCCGGAAATACGAACATCTCGCCGCCGATCCAAATCTGGTCTTTCCGACGCATAAAACGCTGAACGACCTGCGGTCGAGACGCGTCGTAGGAAACGGTCCACACCTCGGGGATCTGCAGCGAAAAGTCCAAGCCGAGCGTTTTGGGGTCGCCGCCGGTCCGCACTTCGACCCGATGCCCGTCGCGGTAACGACCGATCTCATAGAACTCTTCGGCGGCCGGCTTCGCGCCAAGTTCGTCAGAGTGGACGTACGGAATCAAACTCGTGATTCCGCCGATCGCCAAGATCTGGCGCAGGCCGAGCGAAAGTAGCCGAATGGAAACGCCATCGGACTCTCCGCGATTCAAAGATCGCCACGTGACGAGACCGGCGCCGGCTATCGCAATGTGCCGGCGAGTTAATTAGATCATGTCGCGAGCGTGCGCGCACCGCAACAATTGCGGCGGCATTTTGTTAGCCGAAGACCGGAATCACTTCGCCGCGTGTGAGATCTTCCGGGGTTTGACGGGCGCGGATCAAATGGGCCTTGCCGTCTTTCAACATGACTTCGGCCGCCAGCGGTTTGCTGTTGTAGTTGGAGCCCATCGCAAAGCCGTACGCACCCGCACATTCGAGCACCAGCAACTCGCCCACTTGCGCACTCGGCAGCTTGCGAGTCGTCACGAAGCCTCCTTCGGCTTGCGTGAAGATGTCGCCCGATTCGCACAACGGCCCGCCCACCACGGCTTCGATTTGCTCACGTTCCGCACCGCTCGCCGGGGCTGACGTATCGTCGATCCGACCCGGCACGATCGACATGGGATGGTGCGAGCCGTAGAGAATCGGTCGGGCCAGATTGTTGAAGCCGGCGTCAAGCAGATAGAAGGTGTTCTTTCCCATCTGCTTGATCGCCCGAATCTCCGCGACGAGATATCCGCTCTCGGCCACGAGGTATCGGCCCGGCTCAAGCTCCAGCGTCAGCTTATGGCCGAACTGTGCCTCAAGTCGCTTGCGCGATGCGTCCCAGAGCGTATGGTATTTGGCGACGTCGACGTACGTGTCGCCGGCTTTGTAGATCGTCGGCAGGCCGCCCCCTGCGGAGATCGTCGTCAACGTGCGGCCGACTTGTACGGCCAGCTTCTCCATCGCGCCGCAAACCTGCGAGAGGTGCTCGAGGTCCGTGCCCGAGCCGATATGCAGATGCAGCCCGGTGACGGTCAGTCCGTGCCGATCGGCGATTCGTAAACAGTCGTCGACTTGCTCGTGCCAGATGCCGTGCTTCGATTGTTCGCCGCCGGTGTTGGTCTTCTGGCTGTGTCCGTGACCGAAGCCGGGATTGATCCGCAGCGTCACGTCGGCACCGGGCTTGAGGTTGCCGTACTGCTCGAGCATGTCGGGTGAACCACAGTTCACGTGGATGTCGTGCTTGAGCACCATCGCCAAGGCGTCGCGGTCGAAAATGTCGGCCGTGTAGACGATCGGGTGCGGCGCACCTTTCTCGCCGTGCGGCTTGTAGCCGGCCGCCAACGCGCGATGAATTTCGCCGGCGCTCACGGCGTCGACGAGCACGCCGTTACGGCGAACCAAGTCTAAGATCGCGATGTTCGAGCAAGCCTTCTGCGCAAACCGCACGACGTCAAACGCCTTCAGGTCGGCGATCTTCTTTTCGATCACCGCGGCGTCGTACACATACGTCGGCGTACCGAAGCGGCGGGCCACGTCGCGCAGCGAAACGCCGGCAATCTCGGTTCGGGTCGCGGGGAACATCGGAATCTCTCGCACTGCCGGGGCCTTTTGATCGGGAATGAATCTGCGAGCCTATCGCGCCGCCTGCGAGGCGCGAAGGGGCGGGCCTATGTCGTCCCGCGGTCGTCAGGAGGGGGCGGGGCGACCGGAGGTTCGTCGCTTGCGGCAGGTAAATCCGGCGGAGAGGCGGGTTTTTCCGCAGTCTCCCGCCCCGTGGAACGGTGCCGTCGCTCGTCGCTGCGATGCTTCGAACGGTGTCGTCGTCTGTGACCCCGCCGACCTGCTCGCTCGGCTAAGCCGGCGGTCGGGGTCGAACCGGCGACGAAGAAAATCTGCAGGCAAAGCGCCAGGCAAACGCCTACGACTGCTCCAATGACGTCTGCCTCCCAATCCGCGGCGTCGTTCGTGCGGCCGGTCCACGGCTGGGTCGCTTCGTCGAAATAGCCATACACCACGCAGACGGCGAACGCCGCGCCATAGATGACGATCGGCGGGTTCTCCTTTGGTCGTTCGCGCAAACACCATTGTTCGAGCGTGCGGCTGATCAAGAACCCAAAGCCGAAGAACGCCGCGGCATGGAGCCAGCGGTCGTTGACGTCTTCGGGCATCCATTCGGTCGGCAACGTCGAGCCCGGCGCGTGCATCAAGAAGAGCAGCAGCAGCCAATAGCCGACGGTAATGACGAGCCAGGTTTCAAAGCCGCCTACCGGCTTGAGGTTGCGATAATCGACGTTCGACTGTTTGCGCGAACTGCGTCTCCTTGAGCGCCGCCGCCGATGCGAACCGTGGCGGCTCGACGAACCGCGGCCTTCGTGCGCGCGACCGTCGTTTGATCGGCTCGCGTCTCCCTCGCTTGAGCGATGTCGACGGCGTCGGCGGCGACGATGCGGCTGTTCGTCCACGACCTGCGCCTCCGCTACGCCGAAACCGTGCGTCGGAGCGTGCGCCGCGCGAGGTCATCGCAGAGCGCTTCCACGAGCATCGTCTGATGCGCGTTGCGGTCGACATGCTCGGCCGCCTCGAGCGTCCGTTGCGTTAGGTCCGCCAAGAGCTCCAAATCGAGCCCCGGCGTGCGCACCGCCGCGTCGGCCGCACGTTGCAACGTCGGGTCGGCCGGCGGCTCTGCGCCGGCGAAGGCATGCGTCACCGCGCGAAAATATTCGGCCAGAAAGCCGATCGCCAAACGCAGTCGATCGCGCCGAGCGCTCGCTTCTTTGCCGGCTGCTTCGGTGAACGCCAAGATTAACTTTGCCAGCGCTTGCGCCTGGCCGATTTCCAAAATCGGCAGTCCGAACAGCTCGCGGCGAAATTCGACGACCGCAGGTTCCGACAACAGCCGAGCCCGCTCCAAGCTTCCTTCCGCCAGCGGGGCGATGCGCTGCGCGTCCTGCAGGTTCGCCAAGTTTTGTTCGACCATCAACTGCGCCAGAACATCCGTCGCCAGCGGCGCGAATCGCACTAGTTGCGAACGGCTGCGGATCGTCGGCAGTTGCCGATCGGCGCCGTTGCTCAGCAAGATGATCACCGAGCGCGGCGGCGGTTCTTCGAGCGTTTTGAGCAGGGCGTTGGCCCCTTCTTCGTTAAGCTCGTCGGCGTCGTCGATCAGGGCGATCCGCCGCCCGCCCCGAAACGGCTTCAAGCCGATCTCATGGCAGAGTCCTTGCCGCATCCGGTTCTCGGGCGGCCCGATCAGCAGACTCAGCGGAATCTCGCTCTTGTCGGCCGGCTTGGCGACGGTGATCAGGTCCGGATGGTTGCCGGCCTCGCACAGCCGGCAATCTTCACAAGCTCCGCAGGGATCGAGCGAGCGATGGGCCCCGGCCTGGCAAAGCAGGGCCTGGGCCAGCTTTTCGGCGAACGTTCGCTTGCCGACGCCCGACGGGCCTACGAACAGAAACGTGCCGTTAACGCGCCCCGAGGCCAAGCGGCGGCGAAACTGCTCGACGACGGCGTCTTGTCCGACGATTCCCTGCCACATCGTTTGCCGGCGTTCCCGGGCTTCCGCACCAAAGGTCTATTGAAAAAAATGCTCGCCCAGCGGGCGACTTCGATCGATTTCCTGCCGGCAATTCTAGCTGCCGCCGAGTATCGTCGAAATGTTAAACCCCCGTGATTCGCCGTGGTTTCGGCCGCTCCGACGCGAAGCCGCTCCGACGGCGGGGGCTTCGGCACATCGTTTGCCGACAGAGTGTCCGGAAAAGTTTGCCGGTAGACGCGGTCGCAGCGCCTACGTCACGATTTCCCGACTGCTGTCGGTCGCCTTAAGCTCGTCTCGTAAACTGTGCGATAAGGAACACGAACGAATCACGGAAGATTCGCTTTCGGCGGCCCCACTTGGCGAGGTACCAGGGATGAAGTTGATCCACATGCGTTGGCTCGCGCTGCTCGTTCTCGTCACGGCGCTGGGCGCGACGCCTTTCTGCTTCTCGCAACAACCCGGTCCGGCCGCTCCCGTGCAAACCGCGCGGACGCAAGGCCCGCCGATCGGCAACCTGCAGGAGCATCCGCTGAAGCGGGCCATTGATCTGGCTCGCGCCGCGATGGATCAGGCTCAACGTCTCAACGGCTACTCGTTCATCATGGTGAAGCGCGAATTCGTCGACGGCGCGCTCAGCAAGCACGAAGCCGTGGCGATGAAGATTCGCAACAAGCCGTTCAGCGTCTACGCTCACACGCTCGGACCGGTGCAACCCAAAGGCCAGGAGGCGATCTACGTCGAAGGACGCAACGGCAACAAGGCCCAGGTTCACGTCACCGGCTTTCAACACCGACTGCTCGGCGTCATGTCGTTCGATCCGAAAGACCCGAACCTCATGAAGGGAAGCCGCTACCCGATGACGACCGCCGGCTTCACCAACATGATGACGAGCGTTCTGCAAATGTACGAAGGGGAAGCCAAGCAGCCGGAAAACGACGTGCAAATCTTCACCGGCGCGAAGGTCGACGGCCGGCCTTGCACCTGCGTGCAGAACTCACACTCGGTTCGCAAGCCGGACTTCTTCTTCCAGATGACGCGCGTGTTTTACGACGAACAAAACGGCCTGCCGATTCGCTGGGAGGCCTACGATTGGCCGGCCCGCGCCGGCGAGCAATCGCCGCTCGTCGAGGAATACACGTATCGCAACGTGCAGCTCAATCCGGGGCTCACCGACGCCGATTTCGACGTCAACAACCCGGCTTACGGATACAAATAGTCGGCAGCGCAATACGCCCTCGGCTTTCTGCAAACCGGGGGCGTATTGCCGAAGTCGTTTTCAAAACTTGCTCGTAGCGAGCAGGTCTAGCGCGCCGCGAAGTCTCCGGCGTGCGTGCTCGGCAGGTTCGTGACGCCCATCAGGTGTTTGTCGACCGCGCGGGCCGCTTCACGCCCTTCGTGGATCGCCCACACCACGAGCGATTGCCCGCGCCGCGCAGTCGCCCGCGGCGTACACACCCGGCACGCTCGTGCGATATTCGGCATCGCATTTGACGTTGCCGCGGGGATCGAGTTCCAAGCCGAGTTCGTTGATCGCGCCCTTTTTCTCCGGCCCGACGAAGCCCATGGCCAACAGCGCCAACTGGCAGGGCAATTCGTTTTCGGTGCCCGGCACTTCGCGGAACTTTTGCTGGCCGTTCTCTTGGTACCACTCGATGGTGCAGCAAACGAGACTCTTCAAGTTGCCGGCGTCGTCGCCGCGGAATTCTTTGGTGAGGATGCTGAACTTGCGGTCACAGCCTTCTTCGTGAGAAGAGCTGGTGCGAAGCATCATCGTCCAGTAGGGCCAAGGCGAGTGGACTGGACGATCTTTTGCGCGGGGGAAGTAGCCGAGGTCCGGCGGTTCCGGCAGGAGTTCGAACTGCGTGACGCTTTTGGCGCCGTGACGGTTCGACGTGCCGGTGCAGTCGCTGCCGGTGTCGCCGCCGCCGATGATGATCACGTCTTTGTCGGTCGCCATGATCGACGTTTCAGTCGGTAGCACGTCGCCTTGGTTGCGCTTGTTCTGTTGCGGCAAGAACTCCATGGCGAAGTACACGCCCTTCAGATTGCGGCCGGGGATCGGCAGGTCGCGGGGGGCGGTGCTGCCGGCGCAGATCAAGACCGCGTCGTGATCTTCCTTGAGCTTCTTCGCGGAGACGTTGCCGCCGACGTCGGCGTTGCATTGGAACGTCACGCCTTCGGCTTCCATCTGCTTGACGCGGCGCTGGACCTTGGCCTTTTCGAGCTTGAAGTCCGGAATGCCGTACATGAGCAAACCGCCCGGTCGATCGGCCCGTTCGTACACCGTGACGGTGTGGCCGGCCCGATTGAGCTGCTGCGCGGCGGCAAGGCCCGCGGGGCCGCTGCCGATGATCGCGATCTTCTTGCCGGTGCGTTCGGCCGGCGGCTCCGCGGTGATCCAGCCTTCGCTGAAGCCGCGATCGGCGATCGTCATTTCGATTTCTTTGATCGCCACGGGATCTTCGTTGATCCCCAGCACACAGGCGTTCTCACACGGAGCAGGGCAGACGCGACCGGTGAACTCCGGGAAGTTGTTCGTGCTGTGCAGGCGGTCGAGCGCTTTGCGCCATTGGCCGCGATACACCAGATCGTTCCAGTCGGGAATGATGTTCCCAAGCGGGCAACCGGTGTGGCAGAACGGGATGCCGCAATCCATGCAGCGCGAACCCTGCGTGCGCAGCTCGGCTTCCGGCAGCAGCACCATGAACTCTTGGTAATGGCTGCACGCGCTCTTCGGGCGGCTGGTTGCCGTGATGCTTGCGACCGTGCTTCAAGAAACCCTTTGCATCACCCACGCGACACCTCCGCGAGCTTGGCCGCCGGCTTGCCGGTTGCCGCTACGTTTTCCGCTTTTTGTTCCGACGCGAGCATTTCGGCCAAGGCCCGTTTGTAATCGACGGGCATGACCTTCACGAATTTCGACTTGAGCGCGTCCCAGTTTTCGACGACCTCGGTGCCCAGCTCACTGCCTGTGAACTCGGCGTGGCGTCGGACGAGCCGCAGGACTTCCTTTTCGTCGGCGGGCGTCAGCGTTTCCAGTTCGACCATTTCCTTGTTGACGAGCGTCGGGAACGAGCCTTTGCGATCGAGCACGTAGGCGATGCCGCCCGACATGCCGGCCGCGAAGTTGCGGCCGGTCTCGCCGAGAATCACGGCGATGCCGCCGGTCATGTATTCGCAGCCGTGGTCGCCCACGCCTTCGACGACCGCCTTCGCGCCGAGTTACGGACGCAGAAACGTTCGCCGGCGATGCCGTTCAAGTAGACCTCGCCGGAGGTCGCGCCGTAGAGCACGACGTTGCCGGCGATGATGTTGTCTTGCGCCTTGAACGAGCTGACGCGCGGCGGCCGGACGATGATCTTGCCGCCCGAGAGCCCCTTGCCGCAGTAGTCGTTGACGTCGCCCTCGATGCGAATCGTCACGCCGGGCGCGGCGAACGCGCCGATGCTCTGGCCTGCGGTGCCGGTGAAGTTGAGCTGAATCGTGTCTTCCGGCAGGCCCGGGGCTCCGTGATGCCGAGTGACCTCGCTGGAGAGGATCGTGCAAGCCGTGCGGTTCAAGCTCTTGATCGGCAAGTTCAGCGTGACCGGCTTGCCTTGCTTGATCGCCGGCTGGCATTGCGGCACGAGCGTCGTCATGTCGAGCGACTTTTCAATGCCGTGGTCTTGCGACTCCGAGCAGTACGTCTTGATGTGCGGCGGCACGGCGGGCTTGTGCAGCATTTCGCTGAAGTCGATTCCCTTGGCCTTCCAATGGTCGACGGCCTTGCGCGAGTCGAGCTTATCGACGCGGCCGACCATTTCATTGACCCGACGGAAGCCGAGCGACGCCATGATTTCCCGCAGCCCTTCGGCGACGAGGAAGAAGTAGTTGACCACGTGCTCCGGTTGGCCGGAGAACTTGGCCCGCAGCGCGGGATCTTGCGTGGCGAGGCCGACGGGGCAGGTGTTCAAGTGACACTTGCGCATCATGATGCAGCCGATCGTGACGAGCGCCGCCGTGGCGATGCCCCACTCTTCGGCTCCGAGCAAGCAGGCGATCGCCACGTCGCGCGGAGTGCGAATCTGGCCGTCGGTCTGCACGATGATCCGGCCGCGGAGGTCGTTCTTCACGAGCACCTGATGGGTTTCGGCTAGGCCGAGTTCCCACGGAATGCCGGCGTGCTTGATGGAGGTAAGCGGCGAAGCGCCGGTGCCGCCGTCGTACCCGGAGATCAGCACGACGTCCGACTTACCCTTCGAGACGCCTGCGGCCACCGTGCCGACGCCGACTTCCGCCACCAGCTTCACGCTGACGCGAGCATGATGATTGGCGTTCTTCAGATCGTGAATGAGCTGCGCGAGGTCTTCGATGGAGTAGATGTCGTGATGGGGCGGCGGCGAAATCAGACCGACGCCCGGCGTGCTATGGCGGATGCGGCCGATTTCTTTGTCGATCTTATGGCCGGGGAGTTGTCCTCCTTCGCCCGGCTTGGCGCCTTGAGCCATTTTGATCTGCAGTTCTTGGGCATGCACGAGGTAGTTGCTCGTCACGCCGAACCGACCGCTGGCGACTTGCTTGATCGCGCTGTTGCGATTGTCGCCGTTGGGGTCGAGCTGGTAGCGAACCGGATCTTCGCCCCCTTCGCCCGTATTGCTCTTGCCGCCGATCCGGTTCATCGCCACGGCGAGCGTTTCGTGCGCTTCCTTCGAAATGGAGCCGTACGACATGGCGCCGGTGGCGAACCGCTTAACGATTTCGGTCGCCGGTTCGACTTCTTCCAGCGGCACCGGATTGGCCGTCTTCTTAAATTCGAGCAGGCCGCGGAGCGTCAGCAGTTGGCGTTCTTGATGATCGATCAGGTCGCAGAACCGCTTGAACTCTTCGCGACTGTTGAGCCGCGTGCTGAGCTGCAGTTTGGCGATGGTTTCCGGATTGAAGAGGTGCGCCTCGCCTTTACGACGCCACGCGTATTGGCCGCCGACGTCGAGCTCGAGCGTTTCCGGAACCTTCGTTCGCGGGAAGGCGTGCTCGTGCATCTTCAGCATTTCTTCGGCGACGGTCTCAAGGCCCACGCCTTGGATGCGGCTCGCCGTGCGGGTGAAGTATTCGTCGACGAATTCGCGGTTCAGGCCCACGGCTTCGAAGATTTGCGCGCCGCGGTAACTTTGCAGCGTGCTAATGCCCATCTTTGAGGCGACCTTAAGCAGACCCTTGCCGACCGCCTTGATGAAGTTCTTTTCGATCTTCTCGGCGGGCAGGTCGGCCGGCAGGTAACCTTCTCGCTGCATTTGGTGCAGCGTATCGAAGGCCAAGTACGGGTTCATGGCCCCCGCGCCGTAGGCCGAGAGCAAGCAGAAGTGATGGACTTCGCGCGCGTCGCCCGTTTCCACGACTAGGCCGCACTTCATGCGATCTTTGCCGCGAATCAGGTGGTGATGCACGGCGCTGACGGCGAGCAAGGCCGGAATCGGCGCCATGGTCTTCGAGACGCCCCGGTCGCTCAGCACGACGATCGTCGCGCCGTCGGCGATGCACTTCGTGACTTCGTCGCGAATTTCGTCAATCCGCTTCTTCAGGCCCGCGGCCCCTTCCGAGGCCGGGAAGAGCGTGCTCACCGTGCAGGTCTTGAAGCCCGGCTTATCGAGAGCGCGGATGCGAGCCAATTGCTCGTTGGTGAGAATCGGGGAATCGAGCCGAAGCAGCTTGGCTTGCTCGGGCGTTTCCGCGAGCAGGTTGCCTTCGCAGCCGATCGTCGTGATCAGCATTGTCACGATCTCTTCGCGGATCGCGTCGAGCGGCGGATTCGTGACTTGGGCGAAAAGCTGCTTGAAGTAGTTGTAGATGCAGTTGCGGCCGGCTGGAGAGCACGGCGATCGGCGTATCGCTTCCCATCGAGCCGATCGCTTCCATGCCGTCTGCGCCCATGGGCGTGAGCAGCACCTTCAGATCTTCGAGCGTATAGCCGAAGGCCCGTTGCTGTTCGCGGAGAGTTTCGTGCGTGAAGCCGTCGACGGCATCGCCGTTGGACGCGTGACCGTTCGCAGCGCCGTTCGTTGCCGCACCGTTCTTCGGGTAGTCCTTGAGCTTCGGCAGGTCGTCGAGCTTGATCTGGTTTTCCGTGAGCCACTTACGGTACGGGTGGCGCGAGGCGAGGCCGTTCTTGATTTCGTCGTCGGTGATAATCCGGCCTTGGGCCGTATCGACGAGGAACATCCGGCCCGGGCGCAGGCGACCCTTGGCTTCCACTTCTTCCGGCGGAATGTCGAGCACGCCGGCTTCCGAGGCCATGATGACCCAGCCGTTTTTGGTGACCCAATATCGGCTCGGGCGCAGACCGTTGCGGTCGAGCATGGCGCCCATCACGGTGCCGTCGGTGAAGGCCATCGATGCCGGACCGTCCCACGGCTCCATCAAGCAGGCCTTGAATTCGTAATAGGCCTTCTTCTCGTCGCTCATCGTCTCGTGACCGGCCCACGGCTCGGGCACCATCATGCTCATCGCTTCCGGCAGCGAGCGGCCGGTTACCACGAGCAGTTCGAGCACGTTGTCGAAGTTGGCCGAGTCGGAGCCGCCGGTCGTATAGATCGGCAGCACCTTATGCAGGTCCGGGCCGTACTTCTCGGAGGCGAGCAAGCTTTGACGGGCCCGCATCCAGTTGACGTTGCCGCGGAGCGTATTGATTTCGCCGTTGTGGGCGACGAAGCGGAACGGATGCGCGAGATCCCACGTCGGGAAGGTGTTCGTGCTGTAACGCTGATGCACCAAGGCGAGGGCCGAGACGAACCGCGAGTCGGCCAAGTCCAAGTAAAACCGCTCGACCTGCTCGGCCAGCATCAAACCCTTGTAGACGATCGTGCGCGTCGACAGGCTCGGCAGGTAGCAGTATTTCTTCTGCGTGAGCTTGCTGTCGTACACGGCCACTTCGAGCCGCTTGCGAATGACGAATAGCTTCCATTCAAGCATGTCGGCCGGCGTATCTTTGCCGCGGGCGATGAAGACCTGCTTCATCACCGGCTCGACGTCGCGGGCACTCCAGCCGATGTGTTCGTTGTCGACCGGAACGTCGCGCCAGCCGAGCAGCGTTTGCCCTTCTTCGGCGATGAACTTTTCGAGCAGATCGATGCAATACTTCCGCTCTTGCGGCATCGTTGGGCAAGAACACGAAGCCGATGCCGTAGTCGCCCTTGGCGGGCAATTTAAATCCGGCCTCGGCCGCTTTGGCGGCGAAGAAATCGTGCGGAATCTGCGTGATGATGCCGGCGCCGTCGCCGGTGAGGGGATCGCAGCCCGTGGCGCCGCGATGGGTGAGATTGACGAGAATCTCCAAGCCCGCGGCGGACGATCTCATGGCTCTTGCCGGCCTTTGATGTCGACGACGAAGCCGACGCCGCAGGCATCGTGCTCGTTCTCCGGATCGTACAGCCCTTCGCGCGGCGGCAAGCCGATTTGTTTGATGCGCTCGTTGCATGGCAAACTCCCTGACAAAGCGACGGCCGACGTGTTCGGTATCGGCCGTCCAAACGTGATTTAGACGGTGGTGGTTTTGGCGGAGGCGTGTGCTGCGCCGTTGCGGCCGCCGTGCCCGTTCGTCGCCGATCCGACGCCTCCGGCGTCGTCGTGTTGGAGGCAAGCGAACCCTCTTCGGTTCGGTTTCCTCGCTGCAAATGTTCGATAAAGCGTTGGGCCGTGACGCTGAGTTCTTTGCCGCGCCGCACGATGATCCCCAACGGACGAACGAGTTCGTCCGTGTCGAGCGGCACGGCTACGAGCGTTCCGGCGTCGACCTCGCGGCGAATCGTCGGCTCGGGCAAGAGCGACACGCCGGTATTGATCTCAACGGCCCGCTTGATGGTTTCGATGTTGTCGAACTCCATCTGCACGATCACTTCGGCGTGATGCTGATTGAGGACGCGATCGATCTCGCGGCGAATCGTCAGGTCGCCGTCGAACGCCGACCATCTGATGGCCGTGCAGTTCCGAGATCGAAATCTGCGGACGTCGCGCTAAGCGAATGCTGCGGCGCACAGGCCAGCACCATCTTCTCTTCGCGCCAGGCGATCGCGTCGATCGTGCGCGACGACTTCGGGTAGCTCACCAACCCGATGTCGGCCACGTCGTCTTCGACGCTTTCATACACTCGATGCGGATGCAGATATTCGAGGCGGACGTTCGCCTTCGGATACTCGCTCATGAACGAGCTGATGTAATCGGCCATCAAGTGCAGACCGACCGAATAGATCGCGGCGACGCGAACCCGGCCGATCACTTCTTGGTGCATCGTGCGGACTTTGTCTTCTAGCGCAAAATAACGGGAAACGATATCCCGGCACTGCCGTCATAGAAGAGATCTCCCTCGGGCGTCATCACGAACGGACGCTTGGACCGATCGATGAGTCGCACGCCCAAATGATCTTCGAGCTGCTGCACGAGCTGGCTCGCTCCCGATTGGGAGATGCTGTTTTCGTCGGCGGCGCGCGAGAAGCTCGCTGCTGAACGACGTCGCAAAACACTTTCAGGGCTTTGAGTTGCACGGGCGAATCCGAGGCGACGAAAAAACGCAGCCGGTAGAAGTGAATGCAGATTCACGACCACAGATGCTGCGCATGGCTACTATTCGGCGATCGGATAAAGGTTATTTAGACTTCCTGATAGTGTCAAGAACCTATCATCGTGTTTTTTGAACCTGACAAAGTGACAAGTTATCCACAGCCGAGGGAGAACAATCTCGGTCCCGGGCTCTGCTTGGGACCGCAATGGCGCGAGGTTCCGCTTCGCAGAATAAGCAGGGGAACGGCGAGCGGACGGCGCGTGAGCCAGCCGGTGGCATCACTTTTTAGAAGCGATGCACCAAAAGAGCTAAAGAGAGGCTTTGCCGAGGCGGAGCGTCGGAACGAGAAGCTTTACTTGCCGCTGATGATCTTCGGCTCGGGGAGCTTCGTCGGCTCGTACGGGTGATTGCGCTTCCGCAGCACCTTGGCCTCAATGATCTTGTCCGCCGGCGGCAACGGACCGCTGGCCGAACCGTGCGGGTTGCTCGACGTATCTCGTTTCTGCAGCTTCGGCAGCACGTCGAACCCTTCAACCACACGTCCGAACACCGTGTGAGGATGTTGCTCGACCTTCGAGCTGATGGCCTTACCGTCCAACTGATACGTCGGGCAGAAGGTGATGAAAAACTGCGACCCGCCCGAGTTCTTCACGCCGGAATGGGCCATGCTCAGCGCCGCGGAAGTGCAGGCGGCGATTTTCCTTATCCGTCTCGTCCAAGATGTAATAGCCGGGGCCGCCGGAGCCGTTACCGTTGGGATCGCCTCCTTGGCCATGAACTCATGGATAACGCGGTGCAACGCGATCCCGTTGTAGAAACCTTTCTCGACGAGGTTAATGAAGTTCCCCACGGATTGCGGAGCTTCGTTCTCGAAAAGCTCCAGCACGATATCGCCGTCGGTCGTCTTCAGCAGCAGACGCGCGGCAGCGCTTTGTTCGGGTCGGCTGCATCCTTGGCTTCTTGAGCGCGGATCTCTTGTTCCTTCTTCCAGAGCGACTTATACGCCTCGATGTTTTGCAGATAGCCGTCGGCGCGGCCGTCGATCGCCGAGCCTTCTTGAGCGGTTTTCAGATATTTCTCCGCCTTGTCGAAGTCGCACAAATTGAAAGCGGCCTTTCCGGCCAGATTGTAGATCCGCTTGTTGTCGTACTTCGCATCGATCAGCTTTTCGCTCAGCCGGAGCGATTGTTCGTAGTCGTCCCGTTGATACGAGCCGTAGGCGAAGGAGGCGAGGAAGGTCGTGAAGGCGGTCCCCTTGGGATCTTTGGCCAAACCGGCTTCCGCCGCTTTGAGAATCTCCGGCTGGAGCCTTTCGCCGTCGAGCTTGAGCTGTTTGAATTTTTCGGCGATCGAGGCCCGGTCGGCAGGCTTGGCCAGTTTGTAGTCGACTTGGGTCTGTTTCATCTGGTCGAGCAGATCGTCCCATTTCTTCACCAGGGCGTCGAATTCGGGCGAGCCGCTTGTGGCTGGAGCCGGGGCGGTGCCGGTGGGCGAAGCCGAAGGCAGGGCCGGCAATCCCAAAACTGGTCCGGCGCCCGTAGCCGCCGCAGGCGTCGTCGTCGGTTCTTGCGCCCAGGCGGCGACCGCCATCAAACCGGCCAACGATACGAAACAGGCGAGGCGTGCGAACATACGACGGTTCCTTCCCGACGGATTGCGATCTCGATACGATTCAATCATCCCGCTCGAAGAGTCCCACGGCCGATCTCTCGGCCCGAGCGAGCAAACCAGCAAGATAGGGAATTTTCGGCTTTCCCGCAAAGGGGAGTTGCCGACTCGTAGCCTCTGCCGGCACTTCGGAAACGGGGCCGAGGGCGACTTGCCCGCCCGGCTCGAAGCTGCGTTGATTTCGCACCGGCGGACGAGTCGGCGGCGGCAACTATAAGAAACAACATGCCCAAACCCTATCGCGACCGCCGACGCCGAGACGAAGACGAGCCCGCCGACGACTCGCCGGTCGCCAAGTCGCCGCAGTCGGAAGCTCCGGATGTCGCCGGCATCCGAATCATCGGCGGCGACGCCCGCGGGCGAAAACTGAAATACAGCGGCGATGCCCGTACGCGCCCGATGAAAGATCGCGTGCGAGAAGCGGTGTTCAACCTGCTGGGACGCGGCATCAAAGGGACGCTCGTCGTCGATTTGTTTGCCGGCACGGGAGCCTTGGGCATCGAAGCTTTGAGCCGGGGCGCCAAGTGGGGCGTGTTCTTAGAGAAACACTTTCCGACGGCCGAGCTGATCGAGGCTAACCTGCGCGAGGTGGGGCTCGGCGACAAAGCGCAGGTGATCGGCGGCGACACGTTCCTGCAACTCCGCCTCATGCGCCGCGACGGTCGCACGTTCTCGATTCCTCCGAACGCGGCTTCGCAAGGCGAGGCTGCGGCCGAGCCTGCGCCGTGGCTCGTCTTCTGTTCCCCGCCGTACGAATTCTACGCGGTGCGCGAAGCCGAGATGCAGCGGCTGCTCGACGACGTCATCGCCCTAGCCCCACCGCAAAGCACGCTCGTCGTCGAAGCCGACGAACGCTTTGACCCGCAAAAGCTTCCACAGCCGGAACAATGGACCGAGCGCCGTTACCCGCCGGCCGTGGTCTTGTGGCGGCAACTTTAGTTCACCGCAGAGACACAGAGGCACCGAGAAGGAAAACAAACAGAGGGCAATTCTCCACCGTCTTCCTCTCCATCTCTGTATCTCCGTGGTTCAACATCCACGCTAATTCAAATCCAAGTCCTTAGCCGGTTTCTTTTTTCCCTTGGCCGGCGGGTAGTCCGGGTGCAGGCCGGCCATGCGCGGCGTAATCGGGCGGCTTGGTCCCCAGTTGATTGCGGGCTCATTCACCGAGGCCAACGCTTCCATGGCTTTCCAGTTGGTGCGAACTTGCTCGGCGACCTCTTTATCCGGCTTCACCCAGTAGTCCTTCATCAATCGCGCGTTGGCGACGACGAGCTCCGTCCATTGCAGACCGAGGCCGACGAACTCTACTCGCTTCCGATAAATCTCCGGCCCGTCGCTCGCAACTTCGGCGGCTCGCTTCAAATGGCCGCGTGCCGTCGCAAGTAAGTCGGGCGTGTAGAGCTGGGCGATGTTCGTGAGCCCGCCTTCGTAGCCGTGCTGGTCGGTGTAGTCCATGCGGGCTTTCTCGAACGCGGCGTAGTACGCGGCGCACGTGCTCGGCGGCAGGCCCGAAGGCGCGACGGTAGTAGTCGTCGAGAATCGCGTGCCCGTCGGCGTCGGGATTCCACGAGAGTTGTCCCATCAGGTAGTACATCGGTCCCATCGCGGCCCAATGTTCCCAGACGCCGTCGACATAGATGCCCAAGCAACCGGAGTTGCCGATCAGTTTGAAATCCTCGATCGTTTGCTCGAGCGAAACATCGGGCAAGCCTTGCTGCCAACCGGCCGGACTCCCCGTGTTTGGTCGCCACATGAGACTTTTGGCGTGCTTCGTCCACGCTTCAAACTGTTCGCGATGCGTGGTGCCGCGCGTCGAACCGTCGTCAACGAGGTTCTTGCGCCCCAGGAAGTTTGCAACGCTCGAGATGATCACGTTGTCGGCGGGCACGGCTTTCACCGGCGCGGGGCGGGTGTGCCCGTATGCTAAGAGCAGCACCTTGTAGTCTTTGTTGGGATACCGCTCCTTGAGCATCGCCGCGAGCCGATTGGCGAACGTCACAGCCCGATCGGTCAGCGCCGGGCGGAGTTCATGCACATGGTGCCAGTGAAACAGCCGCGGCTCGCCGTCGGGATGATCCCAAGCACGGCACTTTTCGCACGTGCAGTGACCGGTCGACCAACCGTCGTTGGCCGAGGCGTTGAAAATGGTTTGCGTCGGGTCGGCGGCGATCTTCTCGGCGACGTCGGCCAGCCACTGCTCGGCGACCTCGGGATTCGATTCGCAAAGCTTGGCATTGTGCGGGGTTGGATGGCCGTTCCGTTCGCCGTTAGGCTGCAGCGCGAACCAATCAGGATGATCCTTATGGAACCGGTCGAACCAGTCGCCGAAGCCGTGGCCCCCTTCCATGCTCAATGATTGCAATTGCAGACGTTGCAGCCGCGTCCATTCGTGCGAGATACCGTAGCCTGTCACGCCGAGGCCTGAGTAGTGCAGCACGCCGCCGCGCGAACGAATCTGCGGGTGATAGCGATACTCAAACGGCGCGAGGCGAATCGCCGTTTGCTTCGGCAAGTCCTCGCCGAGCGGACCCGGCCAGAACCAGCGGGCTCCGAGCTTGTCTTGCAACAGCGTGAAGACGGCGTTGGCCGTGCCATATTCAAATTGCTCGCCTTTGACGACTCCCTTTTTCACCACGACGTTCAGATGATTCGGATCCCATGAGTCGCGCCCGGCGACGACGAGGTGTTTGCCGTCGGTCGCCAGCAGAATCTCTTCGGGATACTTGAACTCAAAATCGAGCTTGGGAAACAACTCCTTCACCGCCGGTTGCACGCCTACCCAAACGGCTCGCTCGGGCCGCGGCTTCGGCTCGCCGTCGATGAGTTCCGGACGCTTGCCGCACATTTTCTCGACCGTGTCGGCCAACGTGACGGCCGCCTCGCGCGTAAGCGGCGGAGCATCTTTGAAAACGACGATCGGGGCAGGGGGCGTGTTTTCGTCGACCAGCACGAAGTCGGCGGCGGAAAGTGACGAAGCGACGAGCACCGACCACACGGCCGGCAAAGCCAAGAATTTCATTAGGGAGTCTCGCAGCGATCCGAGAGCGATAGCGCCCGGAGTCTTAAAGGCAGGATGGTGAGGAGGGAGCGAAGGCGGGACCGGCATATTAGCAGTAACACATGTTACCACGTCGTGCCGGCGATAGTGCGACGCGTAGTCTACCCGTCTTATTTGCCGTCGGCTTGCTGCAAAATTTCGCGAAGCTGTTGGCTCGTCACGGCGAAACCGATGCCTTGCGGACCGCCTTGCGAGACGATGCCGACGAACCGGCCGGCAAGATCGAAGACCGGGCCCGAGCCGAGGCCGGGACCGATGGCGGAATCGATCTGCCATCGCTCAGGCCCGCCGTCGATCGCCTGGCGTCCGCTGATGATTCCGGCCGTGAGCTGAGGTTGGCCGGCATACATGCTGTGTACGACAAAGACCTCGTCGCCGATTTGCAGGTCTTCGTCGGCAGGTGCGATTGCAGGCAGAGAGGGCGGCGCCTCGATCTTCACGATGCTCAAAGGAAGTTGAGAATCCGCGTTTACCACTCGGCCCGCAATGTTCCGTTCGTCGTGCAGCACGACCGTCGGCGTCTTGGAATTGCCGAGCTCCGTTGTTGCGACGGCGACATACCCTCGCGCATCAAGGACGACGCCGACGGCGGAGCGTGACGAGGGAGCTTCTTCGGCCGACGTCTCGCCTTGCACCTGCACGATCGCCGGCATCGCCGCGAGAAGTCGCTTGAACCGATTGTTGCGTTGCTGCGCTGTGTTCGACGGCTCCGTTCTTATCGCGGACGACCGCAAATAATCGCGCAATACCTTATCCGGCTCCGTACTTGACCAATGGTCGTTGCGACCGTCGACCAAACGAAAGACTCGAGGGAACGGTTGGTCGCTACGAGCGAGTTCGGCCAGATGTCGTACGTCGGTATGCCAATCAACGACGACGCGACTTTGCAGTTCCTCAAACGTCCATGGCCGGCCATTTTCGGCAACCGCGGCGTCGTAGTCGTCGCGAAGCTCGTCCCAGCCGCGAGGCCATGCGCCCGGATGTTCCGTAAGGTGTCGGACCATCATGCCTGCGACCCATTCGACGGCGTAGGCGTTGCGAACGGTTGTCGTGGCGTCGTACGCCACCCAAGCTGCGCCGCCGATAAGCACCGCGACACCCAAGACAATCCCGACAAAAATTCGGCGGTGAGCTCGGGCCATCGTCAGGCCTGCGGGAACTGCGGGAAGTTCAGCGGCGGTTCGGGCGTCTTCGGACGTTTGCCGCCGGATAGCTTCTTCATGAGGGCTACTCCGCCGCCGATGAGCCCGGCCGCCAAGCCGACGAGTCCGCCGATGATCGCTCCGCGGCTTCCGCCGGCCAAGACTTTGCTCCAATTGAAGCCGACCGGTTCCGGTACTTCGAAACTCGCCAGCATCGCGTCGAACGTCGGAGCGTACTTCGTAAATGTGCCCGCCGTGGCGGTGCAGGTAACGATGAACGTTTTGCCGCCGCCGACGAAGTAGACTTGTCGTTGCTTGAGCGGCATCGGTATACCGGGAAGTCGTGCGTCATATTCCAAGATGCCGGCCTGATTCGCACCGTACTTTTGCAACGACTTGCGAATGATCGTGCAATCGGCGCCGACTTGCTTGAATTGTTGCGGCAGGAAGTCGGCGAGTTCGTCGAGCGTTTTCTGATCAAGCGGGATCTGCTTCTTCTCGACGACGACGTTCAAGCTTTCGAAGAAACTCGGCTTGGCCGTCGCGCAGCACGACGACGCTTACGCGCGAGAGGTCGACCTTGTTGTCGGCCATCCAGTTTCGGACCGACGCCGGAATGTTGCCGATGTTCTGCCGGACTTCTTCGGTGACCGCGGTCCAACCGGCGGGATATGTGAAGCGGAAGCCTTGCGAATCGACATGTTCCCCGCCGCGGACCGAGAGCGGAGCGACTGCGAGAATCAGCAGGACGATCGTAGTGCGTGCGAACATATCCAAGGCCCCGCTCAAAAGTACCGGTTGGCGATGCGCGGGATTATCGTTCGCCAGGCGGCTGACTTCAAGCAACGGCCCGGCACTTCGACCGTGCGGTCGTTCGTTGAAGCCTGAAAACGACAAGGCCCGAGGTTCTGCACCTCGGGCCTTGTGAAAGTTGCGATCTATCGGCCGGCGGCCGAGCGTTACTTCTGCGGAGCTTCGACGGCCGGAGCTCCTTCGACGATCGGCTTGCGGGCCGATTCGTCAATCGGCATCGGTACCACGGCGTCGCGCGGCAGGGCCGGAGCCGAACCTGTGGCGCCCGTGTTGCCGCTGCCGTAAGTTGAGGTCGGAGCGGCCGGAGCCGGAGTCGGCGCGGCGGCCGGCTCTTTGCGAACGGCGCCAGTTTCCGCCGGAGCGGCCGACGACTCGACGCGGATCGGGTTGCCGCACGGATCGAGCGGCACCTTGTAGCAAACAATCCGCGGCGTCCGTTCGATGTAGTTCACGGCCACTCGCTTCTCAACGACGTGGGGCACGCGAACCTTCTCGACGACCGCTTCTTGCTTGCAGACTCGCACCGGTTCTTGCTCGATCTTTTCTTCGTAAGCCATGCGCATCGTCGTGACGGGTACCTTCTTCACGACTTCTTCCTGCACCATCCGGCAGACTTGCACCGGCGTTTGCTTTTCGACGCGCTCGACCACTTGCTTGTACGTGGTCACCGGCACCTTGCGAACTTGCTCTTCGGTGACCATCCGGCAAACTTGCACAGGCACTTGGCGGATCATTTCTTCGTTGACGTAGCGCACGGTTTGCACCGGCACCTTGCGAACTTCGGTCCGCGGCATGAGCGCCGTTTGCGGCACTTGAGCCGTGACGATGTTCGATTGGAAGGTCGTTTGCGGGACGACGGACGCCGGAGCTTGCATCGGAGTCCAATGCAGGCCGCCGCGTTGATACGTGGCGACGCCGGTCAGCGGGTCGATTTGGTAGCCGCGTTGATTCCAAGCGAGCCGCGTACGAACCGCGCCGGGTTGCAGCGCGTAGTTCGTCACGTACTGACCTTGCTCGATTTGCACCGGGCGATAGGTCGTCACTTGTTCCATCACCGTGTAGGCTTCTTCCCGCTCCGAGGTTTCGTAGATGGGGCGCTGGACGCTGTAGCGCTCTTCCTTCATCTGCGTTTCCCACACCGGGCGTTGCACGGTGTAGCGCTCTTCGCGCTCGCTGGTTTCGGGAATTTGGCGAACGACGTCGTAGCTGTCGTCGCGGAGCTGCGTTTCATACACGGGCTTTTCGACCGTGTAGCGCTCTTCGCGTTCGCTGGTTTCGTAGATCGGTTTGGCGACCGTGTACTTCTTTTCGCGCATCTGGGTTTCCCAGACGGGACGATAACTCGTCACTTCGCGTTCTTCGTACACCGTCTCGTTCTCCAGGCGATACGCCGTGAACGGGCGGTCGTCGTAAACGGTGCGATACTCGAGCCGATAGACTTCCGTCGGCACGGCGCTCACGGCCGGAGCGCAAGAATTACAAGGAGCCTGGGCTTGGGCGACGCCGCACAGCGCGAGCAGGATTGCGGGCGGAGAAACGATTCTCATGGTGAAGTGAAACCTCGACACGGATCGATGTGGATGACTGTCTCTGTTTGGGAAGTTCGCTGTTGCGAACCGCATGCCGTGCCTTCGAAGCGCACACGCATCCCGAGCATCCGTGCCTGATGGAGAACTACGCAACTCAGAAGCACGTCGTTCGCGCGGCTTCAATGCCTGCGCTCGCGATGCGACTTACTCCTCGTTGCGATCTCCGGCCCCTGGAGTCCGTTGGAGAGGCGACGAACTGTTCGAACTCGAAACTCGGACGAACTCGCTCAATGCGAATCTGCCGCAACTCGCCTCGGCGTGCAAACCGCAAGGTTTAACACGGCCGATTAAAGTGCCATCTAAAACATAGCCCACAAACGGGTTAGAAAACGTCGAAAATCTTTCAAGAATTCCGAGCCTCGGACCGACGCTCGCAAAGCCGTTGCAATCGTTAAATTCATCGCCGGCGACGGTAGCTTAAGGGCTCGGTGCGACCGACAATGCCGGTTGTATCGAGTGGGCAAAGTGCGGCGCGATCGCGCGTCCTTTCTCCGACACGGGAACAACACCAGCATGCTTGCTGCCGTCATTTCGATTGCACTCTTCGCCGCCGATCCGCCGGCCTCGAACGCGGCTCCCGACGAACTCGCGCTGCTCAAGACGTTTCGCGCCGAGTTCATTCCGATCACGCCGGGCCAGGGAAAGTTTCCCGCCGCGATCACCTTGCCGACGGGCGGCGGCGGAGCCGAACAGAAGTCGGTGACGGTTCGCTTCCAGGGACCGTTTGAAATCGCCAAGTACGAGGTGCCGCAGAACCTGTGGGAGGCGGTGATGGGGGCGAACCCAAGCCGTTGGCAGGGACCGCGCAACAGCGTCGAAATGCTCTCGTGCGCCGAAGCCGAAGAGTTCTGTCGACGAGCAACGGCGAAGATGAGGGCGGCGAAGTTCATCGACGAAGCGCAGATCGTGCGATTGCCGAGCGAAGCGGAATGGGAGTACTGTGCGCGGGCGGGAACGACGACCAGTTACTCCTTCGGCGACGACCCGGCCTTGCTCGACAAGCACGGCTGGTACACCGGCAATGCCAAGGGAAATGATCCGCCGGTCGGCGCGAAGGCTCCCAACCCTTGGGGCTTATACGACGTCCACGGTTACCTCTGGGAATGGTGCGCCGACGATTGGACCGACGACGTCGGCTTGCTTCCTGCCGACGGCCGACCCTTTGCAGCGGACGGAGACGACAAATCGTCGGGCGGTGCCCTGCGCGGCGGTAGTTGGAAAGACCGGGCCGAACAACTGTCCAGCGGTTTCCGCCGACGTGCGGATCCGACGCTTCTCGACGACGCGGTGGGGCTGCGGTGTGTGTTGGGGCGGCCGAGCGCCGAGCGCCTCGAGCCAAGATTTGAGATTTCCCGATAGGCGACCGCTTCGCCGCGGAGGCGCATCGCTCTCAGGCACGTGTCTCCCAGCTCATGTCTCGCGTCTTCCCTTGTTCCCGCTTCGACCCACTGTTACTCTTTTTTCATGGGCACTGCCGCTGAAACCGCCGCCGCCGAGTCTGTCATCGACGCTTTCCGTCAGGCGACGGAGCTCAATCGGACGACGCCGGCCCGACTCGGCAACGTGCTGCAATTCACGACCGACAACGCGGCCGACGTGCTCGTCTCGGCCGACTTGCACGGCCATCGCCGCAATTACGAGGCGATCCTCGCGCTGGCCGATCTCGACGGTCATCCCCGGCGGCATCTCATCATGCAAGAGGTTTGCCACGGCGGCCCCACGTACGACGGCGGTGGTTGCCAGTCGCACCGCATGTTGGAAGACGTCGCCCGCTTGAAGGTCCGCTATCCCGAGCGGTTTCACTTTCTGCTGTCGAATCATGAGCTATCGGAACTCACGGAGTTTCCGATCATGAAGTCGCGGCGCATGCTGAACGTGATGTTTCGCATGGGAATGAAAGAAGCGTACGGCGAACAATCGGACGCCGTGCGACTGGCCGCGGTCGACTTTATTGCGAGCTGTCCGGTGGCCGCCCGCATCAATCAGTCGGTGTTCGTGTCGCACAGTTGCCCCGAGCGTGCCGACGCCGACTGTTACGACGCCACGATCTTGGCCCGGCCCTATACGCAGCGCGACTTGTGCGAAGGCGGAGCCGTATTCAAACTTGTCTGGGGCCGCGATTTTCGATTGCAGAACGCCGCCGCCTTTGCGAAGACGGTCAATGCCCGCTGCTTGATTCACGGTCACGAACCGTGCCCGATGGGCTACCGCATTCCCAACGACAAGCAGGTTATCATCGATTGCTGCAGTGACAATGCGTACGTGGCGCTGCTGCCGACCGATCGGGAACTGTCGCACGCCGAAGTCGTGCAGTGCTTGAAACGGCTCGACACGTAAACGAGCCTGCAGGCCGCGCTAAGACTTTGTCCACGGCACATCGGGCGTGCCGGCCCGATGATTCACCCAACGCGCCGCGACGAACAGCAGGTCGCTCAAGCGATTGAGGTAGATGATCGCGCCCGGCGAGATTTCTTCTTTGTGATCGAGCGCCACGAGCAGACGTTCGGCGCGGCGGCAGACCGTGCGCGCGAGGTGCAGATACGCGGCCGCCGGGGTGCCGCCGGGAAGCACAAATTGCTTCAGCGGCTCCAACTCCGTTTCGAACGTGTCGATGGCTGCTTCCAGCCGCGCAGCCTGCTCTTCGCCGACGCCGGCCATGCCGAACTTCGCCGGCTCCGGCGTGGCCAACACGGCTCCCAAATCGAAGAGTTCGTTCTGCACCCGCTCGAGCAATTGATCGAGGTCGGCCGGCGGCTCATGCGTGCGTACGACGCCGAGCACCGCATTCAACTCGTCGACCGTGCCGTAAGCGTCGATCCGCGGATGATCCTTCCGAACCCGCGGACCTCCGAACAAACCCGTCTCGCCGTCGTCGCCGGTCTTGGTGTAGATCTTCATTCGCAGATCACCGCTGCCGACAGAGCAGAGAAGGGGATTAGGAGATGAGGGAGATGTCGGGGATAAAGATGAGAGGATGAGTGAAGAGCACGAAACGATTGCTTCGTCGCGTCGTCATTTCCCTTCTTCATTCCCGACATCTCTTCCTAATTCCCACATCCTCTCTGAGACGCGGTTACTTCTTCTTCGCCTTCTTGGCGGCCTTCTTCTTCGTGCTCTTGGCCGGCGTCTTGGCGGCCTTCTTTTCGGCCGCAGGCTTCGCGGCTTTCTTGCCGCCGCCGAAAATGCTGTCCCAATTCTTCGAGAATTCGGGGCTCGGACCGGAACGAATGATCGGACCCGACATCGCGGCTCACTCCTGGAAAGTCGGAAATATAAGGAAACGGCACATTACCGGCGCATCGAATCAGGATGCCGGCGGCCCTCGCGAGCCGTTTCGCGCGAGTTATAATCACGGCATTCAATCGACCAGCGCGGTAAGCCATTTCGTCAAGCGCCGCCCGTGCATCCTGTCGCACCACTACGGAGACCAGGCATGTCGATCATGTCCCGCGTTCGTCGTCGCGGAGAAGTTTGTTTCGTCGCCGCCGCGACGCTCTTCGTCTTACCGTTTACGAGCGCCGTTCGTGAGGCGTCGGCCGCCGAAACTGCTACGCCTGCCTCCGCGGCGGCCGTGAAGCAACCGGCGGCCGTCAACGAGCATACTCGTTGGGTGACTCGTGCCGCGTTCTCGCCCGACGGCAAGCTGCTGGCGACGGTCGGCGGGGAAAGCTTGCTGTATCGGCCGGGCGACGTCGTGCTCTGGAACACGGCCGACGGCAAGTTGGCCAAGCGACTCGCCGGCCACGATTCGTGCGTTTGGGCCGTGGCGTTTTCGGCCGACGGCAGAACGCTGGCGACCGGCGCCTACGACGGCACCGTGAAACTCTGGAACACGGCCGACGGCTCCGAAAAGGCCTCTTGGGAAGCGGCCACGCATTGGATCAAAGCACTGCAGTTCGTCCCCGGCTCAGGTTTGTTGGCTGCGGCGTCGGAAGACGGCATCGTACGTCTTTGGGATGTTGCGAGCGCGAAGCCGGAGGAGAAGCAAGCGATCAAGGGGCATACGGCCGCGGTGAACGCGTTGCTCTTTACCGGCGACGGCAAGACGCTGGTCACCGCGAGCGATGATAAAACGATTCACGTTTGGGACGTCGCCAATGGCGCTCCGAAGGCCAAGCTGGAAGGTCACACGGAGCCGGTCATCGCGCTGGCGTGGACCGTGCCCGACAAACAGTTTGCCTCGGGCGGCGAAGATCGCGCGATCAAGCTTTGGGACGTCGCCTCGGCCAAGCAAACGGCCGAGCTTCCGATGCAGTGCAATTGGGTGACGTCCTTGGCTGCGGCCGGCGACGGCAAGCCGCTCTTTGCCGCTGGCTACGATCGGACGATACGCACGATCGACGTCGGCAAGAAGAATGAAACTGCCGCGCTCGACGGCTTCACGACGACCATCTGGACCGTCGCCATATCGGCCGACGGCGCGTTGCTCGCCGCGGGCGGAGCGCACGATTCGAGCGAGAAGATTCCCAGCGTGCGGATCTGGACCACAAGTGAGCGGAAGGAACTGCTTCCCGTCGAACGCCCCAAGGCCGCGGAGGCCGTGAAATTGAACCCGCCGACGGAGATGAAGCCTTTCGTGCCGCCGGTTGCCGCCGCCGAAACAAAACCGGCGGAAGCGGCCAAGCCTGCGGAAAAGCCCGCAGAGAAGAAAGACGAAAAGAAGCCGGAACCGGCGAAGAAAGACGAGAAGAAATCCGAGGTCAAGAAGTCCGACGAGAAGAAAGCGGAACCGGTGAAAAAGTCCGGCGGCGACGGCAAGAGCAACGCTCCTGCGAAATCGTCGTCGTCCGACGGCGCGAAAGCTGCAGATAAGAAGTCGAAGTAAATTTTTACAGCGTAGGCGGCGCTATTACGTGAGCATAATCCCATCGCATAAGGACAAGAGTACCGCCATGGCCGGACTTCCCGACTTGAGCCGTTACGGCATTTTCCACAAAGAGTATCTCCGCAATCCGCCGCCGGCGAAGCTCTATGAAGAGGCGATCCGCGTGGACCACGGCGCCATCTCGTCAGCCGGCGCTTTGCTCTCGCGCTCGGGCACCAAAACCGGCCGCAGCCCGAAAGACAAGCGGGTTGTGAAGCACCAAGCCTCGGCGGCCGACATCTGGTGGGGCGAGGTCAACATTCCGCTCGCCGAGCATTCGTTCGTCATCAACCGTCAGCGCGCGGTCGACTTCCTCAACTTCCGCTCGCAGATCTACGTCATCGACGGCTACGCCGGCTGGGACCCGCGTTATCGCCTGAAGGTGCGCATCATCTGTGCCCGGCCGTACCACGCGCTGTTCATGCACAACATGCTGATCCGGCCGACGCGCGACGAACTGGAAAACTTCGGCGATCCGGACTACGTCATCTACAACGCCGGTGAGTTCCCGGCGAATCTGCACACCGAACAGATGACGTCGCGTACGACGATCGACCTGAGCTTCGAGTCGAAGGAGTTCGTCATCCTCGGCACCGAATACGCCGGTGAAATGAAAAAGGGCGTGTTCACGATCATGAACTACCTGATGCCGAAGCAGGGCGTGCTCTCGATGCACTGCTCGGCCAACGAAGGGCCGGACGGCGACGTCTCGCTCTTCTTCGGCCTCTCCGGCACCGGCAAGACGACCCTGTCGGCCGACCCGCACCGTGCGCTCATCGGCGACGACGAACATTGCTGGAGCAATGAAGGCGTGTTCAATATCGAAGGGGGCTGCTACGCGAAGTGCGTGAACCTTTCGGCCGAGAAGGAGCCGGAGATTTTCAACGCGATCCGCTTCGGCTCCGTGCTGGAAAACACGGTGTACGAAGAGAAGAGCCGGCGCGTCGACTACTCGAACATCTCGATCACCGAGAATACGCGTTGCTCTTATCCGATTGAGTACATCCCCAACGCCAAAGTTCCGTGCATGGGCGGACATCCGAAGAACATCATCCTGCTGACTTGCGATGCGTTCGGCGTGTTGCCGCCGGTGAGCAAGCTCACGCCCGAGCAGGCGATGTACCACTTCATCAGCGGTTACACGGCCAAAGTGGCCGGCACCGAAGTGGGCGTAAAGGAGCCGCAGGCGACGTTCTCGGCTTGCTTCGGCGCGGCATTCCTTGTTTGGCATCCGACGAAGTACGCCGAGATGCTCGCCGAGAAAATGCGGGCTCACGGCGCGGAAGCTTGGCTCGTGAACACCGGTTGGTCGGGCGGGGCATACGGCACCGGCATGCGGATGAAGCTCGAATACACGCGAGCCATCATCAATGCGATTCACTCCGGCGAACTCGCGACTGCGCCGACGGAAGTCGATCCCTGGTTCGGCTTCCACGTGCCGACGCGCTGTTCAGGCGTACCCGAGGCGATCTTGCAGCCGCGCAAAGTCTGGAGCGACGGCGCCGCGTACGACAAGACCTCGGCCCAACTCGCCGAACTGTTCCGCAAGAACTTCGCGAAGTACGCCGATGGCGCTTCGCCGGAACTCTTGGCTGCCGGCCCGCGCGAAATGGCGAGCGTGTAACACGAGCGACCGGTTATGCGCTGTAGGGAACGCCCTCCGCGGCGTTCCTTACATTTGTCGGAAATTCAGCATCTATGTCTGACTGGCCTTCCGTGCGCACGCTACTTCGTCGCGATCATCCCGCCAAGACGTTCGGCGCGTTCGTCGTTCTCTTCGGCGTGGGAGCGTTCGCCGGGCTCGTCGGCGCGATGTTCACCGCGGGCGAGTCGCGAACGTCGGCTTGGTTCCTCGCCGGCACGTTCGGGCTGTTCGCGCTGGGGTGCGGCGCCGTCTTCCTGCGACGTTTGTTGTGGATACGTCGGCTCACGACTCACGGCGTCGTCGTCGACGGCCGCGTGCTCGTGGTCGACCAAAACAGCGAAGACGTTTGGTACATGACCGTCGGTTACGAAATCGATGGCGCAAACTATCGCATCTCGCAAGGCACCGGCGACCGCTCTCGCTTCAACCCCGGCGACGCGGTGCGGTTGCTGGTCGATCCGGATCGACCGGACAAGGCATGGGTCGCCGAGTCGTAGCCGGCACGACGATCATCTTTATTCGCGTGTCCGACGTGGCTCCGCCGCAGGCAAAGTTCAGCGGGGCGCAAGCAAAGAGCCCCGCAGCAATTGCTCGCTGCGAGGCTCCGTTGCGTGCGATGCGTCACCCGTGTGCGTGCCGCCGGGCGATGGACGCCCGGCGACTTGTCGGCGCTCGGCCGTTTGCGGCCGGCACCCGTTGAGCGTGCCCGTCCGACCTTAGATGGCCGAGTCGGCTTGTTCGCCCGTACGAATCCGAATCACGTTCGACAATTCGCTGACGAAGATCTTGCCGTCGCCCACTTGGCCGGTGCGGGCCGTGTTGACGACCGTGTCGATCACCTTTTGCAGGTCTTCGTTGTGGACCACGACTTCGAGCTTCACCTTCGGGATGAAATCGACGGCGTATTCCGCGCCACGGTAGGTTTCCGTGTGGCCCTTTTGGCGGCCGAATCCGCGAACTTCCGTAACGGTCATTCCCTTGATGCCCTTTTCGCTCAGCGCGTTCTTCACGGCTTCGAGCTTGAAATGGCGAATGACGGCTTCGATCTTTTTCATGGCATTACCCCTTCGTAAAAATGTCGTCGGCTGCAAGAAGGAGCCGCCGACGGCTCGTTGAGTTGTTTCTGGGAAGAGTGAAATGCACGACCTGTGCCGAGAGCGAATCTGCGGTTCAAGATCGTTGCGACTTCGCCGTCGAAACGCCGTGATTTACGGCGTTTCGTGAGCGACGGATTTTTTTGAATTCGCAACATCGCGGCTTAGCTTAACGGCCTTACGATTTGCAAGGACGTAACCGGATCGAGGCCTCGCGACGTAAAAACGTCGGAAAACACGGTGTTTCCTGTGATTCGCGCAAACAAAACCGGCAGTCACAAAGTTGTGACTGCCGGTAATGAAATTTAGCTAGTGCGTACGGTTACGCGGAGCTATTCGCCGACGGGCGGCATCGGACGCACGTAACCTGCCGGCACGAGCTCCGGATCGAGGAACCGCGGTGCTGCGACGGCGTCCGTCGTCCGCCACCCCAGCATCTTCCCAAGGCTTTGAACCGACGGAGACCAGCTGAGGTCGTCGCCCGGCACGGCTTCCGAACCTTCTTGGCCCGGCAAGGCGAAGCGCAGCGACTTGCACGGGCACGGATGCCGCTGCGGTGCCGGAGCCTGTTGCACCGGCGGAGCAGGGAGCGCCGGAACAAGCACGGGTACCGGCACCGGCTGACCGAAGACGGGAACTCCTTGCGTGATCGTCGTCACGCTGCCTGCCGACTGCGGATTCGCAACGATGGCCGCACCGCCGATGGTCGGAGAGGCCACGACGCTCGGAGTGATCGGCGGAGCCGGAGTCGGTTGAGGTGCGGCCGTCGGCGTCGCCGGAGCAGTGGGCGCGGCCGCCGTCGGTTGCGGCAAGCTTTCCTCGGCGACCGATTCCGTCAAGACTAGTCCTGCGTCGCTAAACAATCCGCCGGCCGGAGGAGCCGTCGGTGAGGCGGCAGCAGCGGTGTTCGGACTCGGTGCCGCCGCGACCGGCTGGCAAGTTGCACACGAATCCGCCTTCTTAATCAGAATCGTCCACACGTTGCCCGCATTGAACTTTTCTCCGCCAATTTGGATCGTGGTCTCAAGCTCCACGGCGGCCGTATTCTCCTGATCTTTCAACGCTGTTCGCACGATCTCCAATAGCTCCGTGTCGCTCGCTCCGTCAAAGATTCCTTGTTGAAACTGATTAAACTTGATCTGTAGCGGAGTGTTAAGTTTAACCGGATCGAATGACGCGATAACGGAGCCGTCGGCCGCCTTCAACGTCGGTTTGACCGCGATGACCTGCCCCGTCACCTCACCGGCCGGCAGCAGAACTCGATCACCGCGCAAAACAACGCGAACATTCCCGAGAGGTCGAGGTTCTCATTGCAGATCGTCGTGTCGACGCAGCCCTTGAAGCATACGCAGGCGCCGAACTCCGTCGTGCCGAGCCACTGCCAACCGGCAGGCGGCGCGGACGCCGGCTTTTTGTCGCGGATATACGGAATATGCAGATGGCTGGTCACGCCGTAAGGCGTCGCTACGTGCACGTCCACGTACTCCACGCCGTCGAGCTTGTTGGGCTTGAGGTTCTCCGGCAACGTCACTCGCATAATCTGCCGACTGAGCAGAGAGACGTCGCTGATGCACTGATCGCCGGCGATGACCTTCGTGTCGTGCACGCTGAAGTGATCGCCCACCAGGAACAACGTCGTCCCTTTAATGCCGCACGGACAAATGCTCGTCGCCGGTTGCACCGGGATGTTGCCGATGCCGGTTAGCGTCGGGGCGGTTGCGTTGCAGTCACGGGCCTCGACTCCAACCGTTTCAAACACGCCCGGGCCGCCGTACCAGCCGTAGAGATCGGGCGCCAGGTCGGTGACGCCGTTGCTGAACATTTCGAAACCGCCGAGCGTGTTCTCGATCGGCACTTGAGCGACCATCGTTTGCAGCGGCAGTTCACGATCAAGCTGATGGACGCGATTCATGAGCAGCGCCACGTCGCCGCCGCGATAGCAGTTCGCATCGCGAATGCAGGCCGCCGTGTGATGCATCGACTGCACGGCCCGACTGAGCTTCATCGTGTCGCTCATGCTCGGCTCAGCTTGATCGCGCGAGGGGAGCACGCCGTGGTGATGATTGAGCCGGAACCAATTCGAGCGCACGTCGAACGTGACGTACGGCACGAACGAAGGCATGATCACCACCGCCACGCATTCCCGCATGCCGGACTCAATCTTGCGATTGAGCAGATCGCAATCCTTATGCTTGCCGAAGAGCGTTTCGTGGAACGCCGCGATATTTCCCTTGGTCGGCGGCGTTTGAAAACGCGGGTAGAACCGCCAACCGAACGTATCGTCGCCGTGCGAAAAGCCGACGATCGTGCGATTGAGCGCGATCGTTTCGAACTGCGCTTCGAACTGACGCGTGAACTTCGTAAAGTTGCTGGCGCTTATCTTGCCGCCGACAAAGGCCAGCGAGACGGCCAATTGCATCTCGCGCCGAATCGTCGCAGCGTCGCCGATGTTTTGGTCCTGCGTCACAGGATCAAGAGCGAAAACGTGAATCGGCCAACGGCAGCGGACGTATTCTTGGAAGGCTTGACGCTCGCCAACGCCGGGATTCGGCATGTAGAATTGAAGATGATCAGGCTCGACGCAGCCGCAGCCGCGGAGTTGTGCGATCGATTTCATGTCGCCCTTGAGGTGCCGCGTCCAGAAGAGCTGATTCCACAAGCACGGCCCAAACTAGGGCTTCTAAGCACTCGACGGTGGGGGCCGATATGTCGCGGTGATAGTTGCTCCGCAGGGCTTTAGTCAACCATGTTCGCCGAGCTTCTAAGAGTTCCTTGTCGGAATGGCGAATTTCGTGAATGAGGCCAAGTTCCGGGCGAAGTCCCGCCGTCGCAGTTTGTATTACCTCCCACAGTTCGATATTTTCCGGGCGCGATAACAATTCGTAAGCCGCGGCGATTTCGGACTGAAGAAACCGCTGAACATCGGGCAAATGCACGATCTTATTCGGCTCATCGTTCCAACGGACATCACGGCCTTGATATCCTTCGTAAAACTGCCGTGCGATCGCAACAAGTTCCGCTTGGCCGAAAACAGAGACGACTTGCGACGGCGGAATCGGATTTTGAGCAGTTCTCGTCCGTGACGACGGTCCGATGACGGGAACCGGAATAATTTCGTTGATCGCGTTTTTCAGTTCAGTCCGAAGCCGTTCGAGCTCTCCTTCCAGCTCTTGTTTTCTAAGACGTTCCGATTCGTACTGTTGGCGTTCCTTAATCGTCTTGTTGTAATCGTCATATGCAGCGCGCAGGTCCGTCGCTTCTTTCTTTTGCGCTGGTCTTCGTCAAGCTTGTTCCAAACCTCATCTATTGCAACGGGTGCGATTGGCGCTCGTGCGGAAGAGGCAAGGCCTCTCCATTCTGACGGTGCGAACGCAGGACGTGGCGCAGGCGGTGCCTCTTCGGCTGGAAAAGCCTTCTCATAAGCCTTGAGCGCGGCAGCGATCTTTGTATCTTGTTGCTCAATCTTCTTCTCAAGCGGCGTAAGTTCAGCCTGGGTTGCGGCTATTTGCGCTTCAATTTCCGCGACTCGTTTGCGAGCGTTCTCCTCGCGTTTCCACAACTGTCCGTCCGCGATTTTCGTTATGGGCAGCGCCAGTTGATCGACGATGTCATTGATCACCAAGCTACGGAACGTGATCGGCAAAATCGCATCGTTCAAATACGGCGTCGCCGTAATCGTGATCTCCGCGCCGTAGCCTTCGTCCGTCGCACGACCCGGGAGTACGGAAACCGGAATCCGTACCAAGTTGAGCGAGTAGCCCGGCGAGTCGGCCGTGTCGTCGCCTTCGTTGATGCGGCGAAGTTCGTGCAGGTGGTTGATGTAGCGGTTGAGCTGATCGAGCGCGACGACCGGTTCTAATCCGATGTCGCCGTCGCCCTGCGTAATGAAATTGCTGGCCTTAAACTCTTGAATCACCGGTTCCGACGGCTTGTTGTCGACCAGCGTCTTCGCTTCCACGTGCGTCGGCGGCTGAGTCGCTCCGTTCAACGACGCCGACAGCGAAAAAGCACTCGCCAAGAACGCCTGATCGGCCCGATTGAGCGTGCCGTTCAAGTACACGTGAAACTGATTGAGCTGCTCGAAGAGTTGCTTCTCCAACTCATCCCGATGCTTCGTCAGCCGCGCTCGGCCCCAGACGTCGGGCTGTTTGGCGACGACGGACCCGTACTGATCGATGTGGCGTTCGAGCCAGTCGATCTCTTGCGCCAGCCGTTCCACGCACGGCTCTTTCGTCGTGACGCTCGGGCCTTTGAAAACGCTCTTGATGAAGTCGCCGGCGCTCACCGAACTGGGGAGTAAGCCGAGCGTGGCGAAATAGCTCGCCGTGAACCAAGTGACCAAACGATGACGTACCCGCATGGGAGCCTCCTTGCTCGGTGCGGCCGATAATTTGTAAGGGTTGTAGCGATTGTGCTGGCCTGGGTCGGCGTAAACCCTTTTGTAAGCGGGCTTTACGGCACATTCGCTGCTGCCCGTGTCATCGTCACGTTGCGGCAAGCCGCTTCAAACAATACCCCGCCAAAGTGGCGTATCTCCGTGATTTTTCCGCAACGTAGTGCGTTCCAATTACGTATCCAAAGTCGCCTGTGCTAGAGCGGCACAAATTCGTGGATGATCGTCACTTCGCTCACCTCTTTGCTGTCTTGTTCCATGACGCGGAGCGTGATCTTGATGCCGCGCAGGGGCGATCGATACGGCGGCGGGGCTTCCTGCTCGCCCGTCGGTCGGCCGCCGGCGTTGTAGACGTTCGGCTCGTCCACGAGTCCGTCGTCGTTGTCGTCGACGCCGTTGGTGAGCTCGTCGATCAGTCCGTTGCCGTTGTTGTCGATGCCGTCGTACTCGTAGTGCGTCGACCACGTGTCCCAAACCGCGGGGTGCGCGAAGTCGTGCGTCGGGTTGCCGCTCAGCGGTCCGTCGCCCGGATAGCCGAACTGCGAACGGGGCACTTGGCAGCGGCGGTTGAACGGCGCGCCTTGCTCCATCCGCTCCAGGGCAGATAAGCTCGTGTTCCCGGTATCCTGATACGTGCGATACCTCGTCACGTTCGCAGGCGGAGCAGACTCCGTCGCCATGAAGTTCAAATCCGCGAACGCTCCGAACGCCACCGGATGTCGCTCGACGTTCGTCGGCGCCGAGTTGAAGAGGTCGATGGCCCGCACGTAGCCGGCATCGCCGGGCAAGAGAACGCCGGCGTTGTTGGGATTGATCGACGAGGCCGGAGCGCGAAACACGGTGCTCCCGGGTCCCAAGCTTTGACGTCGAAGCCGACGACGTTCGTCAGCACGATATCGCTGCCCACGGCGCGAGCCGCTTTGATGATAGCGCGTTCCTCCCACAAAACCCGGCGGCGGCGTCGGAGTGAACGTGAACTTCGGCACGTAATTGCCCGTGCCCGAAACCTTCTCCGGTTGCGGCAGCGGAAACGTGCCGTGCGATTGTTCGGCCAGCGTGGGCAATGAGAGCATCGAGGTCGGCACGTTGTAGCCGTAGGCGAACGAACCGACGTTTGCCGTCAGCAGCGCCGGATTAAACGAAGAATGGTAGCCCTGATTCTCCGAGTTGTAGATGAATCTGCGGCGCGATATACATCATCTGATAGGGCCAGAGAAACGGCTGGTGCAGCGAACGGTTCTCGCGCTTTGTCAGGTCGCCGAGGCTATTGCGCAACGTGAGCGGATCGACCTGGCTTTTCCCGGTCACGATGTTGCGCGGCAGTCGCTCGATTGTCGAGCGTGCCTCCTTCGGGCCGGAGCGAATGGTCGACGTTCGCATACGTGAGCGCGCCCCAATAGTTGCCGTTGGGAAGCACGAGAAACTGCCGCCGGTGCAGCGTGTAATACTCGGGCCGATTGTCGTTGCGCAGGCCGCGCGCTTCGCCGGTCGTGCGACGTCGCAAAAACCAGGCAACTTCCGCCGTGCGCGATTTCACGCCGCGCGTGACGCCGGTCTTCACGCCGCCGCGGCCCGTAAATTTGGAGTCGTGGCTGCGCGTGGTGAACATCAAGATGTCGTCGGTGTCGCCGACGATGGAGTTGACCACATGGTTGTTGTTGCCGCCGCGGCCGGTGTACCAATTGCCGCCGAGGTTTTCCCCCGATCGCCGCCGACGCTGCCGGAAGCAAACTGCGAGTTGGCCACGCGCGGTCCTTCGACGTATTCGAAGTAGCCGAGATTCATCGTGGGGTCGAGCGGCGGAATCGTCGGGGCCGTCGTCCCTTGGAGATCGCTGATGAGGTGCTGCTTCGCATGACGCAACTGATCGCGCAGGTCCATCCCGGCGGCGCGCCTTTTGCACGCCGTCGCCGACGTGCGAAAACACTTCCATCACGAGGCCGAGGAGAACGAGCGTGATCGTCAGCGCGATCAGCACTTCCAGCAACGTGAAGCCTCGATGAGTGCGCCGGCCGGCGCGGCGTGCGAAAATGCTCGGCCGTGTGAGAAGCGAACGTTTCATCAGACACCTCGGCGATGCGAAGCCGCGAGCGCGGCGAGAGAAGAGGCCGCCGCAGATTTCGGCGGTGCGCGCGACGAATGCACCCCGCGTTCCGTGAGCCCGCGAATCGAAGCGGTATCCAATAAAACGCGGGAAAATGCGGGTTCGCCGCGAGCCTCGGCGGCGCGGCTCCGGCAGGCTGTCGCGACCGACGGAATTCCGAGCACGGACGCACGCCGGTCTGTCTTAGGCGATACCTCTCGGCTCATCCGAGCCTCGCCGCCGCCTCATCGCGTACGCATGTTCGCGCGAAAACTTGCGACGACCTCGCGCGGGCCTCACAATGGCGACGCGACGAACGCTGCGAAATCGTCGCTGCGTCGAAACGTCGCAGAAGCGATCGCCCCCAGGAGCCGCACCGCGTGAACGCCGCCGAGGCCTCGGAATCGTTGCCCAATCCCGCCGAGCGCGTGCCGACGAGCGAGCCGATCGCGCCGACTCCGCTTGCTTTACGGCTGGCGATTCTCGCCACGGTCGCCGTCATAGCCGGTCTTGTGACCGTGGCTCACGAATCGTTGGGCCGTCACGTCCGCGCGGTGCTTGGGATCGGCTGTTTCATCGCCGTCATCGCCGCGTGTTCATCGAATCTCCGCGCCGTGCGCTGGCGCACGATCGTTTGGGGCATCGGTCTGCAACTCGGCTTCGCTCTCTTCATCATCAAAACCGCGGCCGGCGCGAGCATCTTTCAAAGCATCGCCCAGGTCGTACAGAAGTTTTTGGGCTTCACGAACGTCGGCTCCGAGTTCGTCTTCGGCAAACTGTCCGATCCGGCCGTGCTCGAAAAGGCGCTCGGCCCGAACAACGGCTTTGTCTTCGCCTTCACCGCGCTGCCGACGATCATCTTCGTCTCGTCGTTCTTCACCGTGCTCTATTACTTCGGCATCCTGCAATTCGTCGTGCGCGTGATGGCCCGCGCGATGATGTACATGATGGGAACCAGCGGCGCGGAATCGCTTTCGGCCGTGGCCAACGTCTTCATGGGGCAGACCGAAGCGCCGCTGATCGTTAAGCCGTACGTGCCGCGGATGACGAGGTCGGAGCTCTTGGCGATGATGGTTGGCGGCATGGCCACGATTTCCGGCGGCGTGATGGCCGTGTATATCGCCATGGGGGCCGATCCGGTCGCCATTCTCGCCACGAGCGTCATGGCCGCGCCGTGCGGGCTGTATCTCAGCAAGCTCATGCTCCCCGAAACGGATACGCCCGAGACACACGGACGGGCGAACATCAAGTCGGAGAAGTTGCACTCAAACGCCGTCGATGCGGCGGCCGGCGGCGCGAGCGACGGGCTTTACCTGGCGCTGAACGTCGCGGCGATGATCATCGCGTTTCTGGCGTTCATTACGCTGATCAATTATCTGCTTGGCCTGCCGTACGCTTGGGGCTGGACCGAGCGAAGTATGTCGCTCACGTCGATCTTTTCCGCGTTGTTTTATCCGGTGGCCCTCTTGATGGGCTGCGAAGCGGGCGATGCCGCGATGATTGCGGATCTGCTCGGCACGAAGCTCGTGACCAACGAATTCGTGGCCTACGCGAAGCTCACGTCACCTGAGGCCGCCGGCGGTTACGCGGGCGTGATTTCTCGCAGCGGGCTCGTGCTTGCGACTTACGCCCTCACCGGCTTCGCCAACATTTCATCGATCGGCATCCAGCTCGGCGGCATCGGCTCCATGGCCCCGACGCGAAGAGCCGACCTTGCCGCACTTGGCGGCCGCGCACTGCTCTGCGGCTTCCTCGCGACGCTCATTAACGCCTCGCTGGCGGGAATGTTTTTGGGGTAGGCCGGACTTTGGCCTCGGGCACGAAATGCCGCGGCTAGTTTCTTCAGCCGGCTTTCTTCAGCCGCCGGGTCGTGTGCATTGCGAACTTCCGGTTCGCCGCGGACCGTTTGTGTTTCGGTGATGACGCGCGCGGCGGGGAATTCGAGTTGCGGGGCGACGTCGCCGAGGTCGGGACGTAGCGGCAGGCCGGCGTCGTCGCGCAGTCGCGCGATCGGCAAGGCTTGCACCGGCAGCGACACGGTCAGCCCCCAGCGGCCTTGAGCGTCGGCCCGCACGAGCCAATGCGCAACGGCGCACACCGCTTGTTGCGTGGCCTCGAGCCCGACTTGCGAACGATGCACGGCCGACACCGGATAGAGCCGCAGCGACGCGGCCCGCGACGCCGAGATGCCGATCCGGACGCCGAGCCCTTCGTCGACCAGTTCGCACGCTTGGAGGTTAGGGAACTCCAGCGGCGCGGCGAGCCCGCCGAGTCGGCGACCTTCCGGCTGCTGAATGTAACCGCGTCCCGCTCCGGCGAAGCCTGCGACGTTCAACTCGACGGCAAAGTGCCACGCGCGGTATGCCGGCAAGTTTTCCAACAGGTATTCGCACACGAGTTCGCGCGAGCCGGCGGCCAACGTGAACGTCTTCGTCAGCTTCACCGCGTGGCCGGCGACCGCTCCTTCGCGCTGCATCCGCACGCGCGCCGCCGTCGGCGTTTGTTGCACTTGGAATTGGAACCGACCGTCGGCGAAGTCTCCCAAGTCGACGGCGCGGCCTGAGGCGACTTCGTCCAGCGACGGCGGCTCTTCGTAGAAATGTTCGACGAACGTGCGGCGCGGAGCGACGTCGGGCACGGCCGCCGCGTCGTCGGAGTGGAACGTTTCCTGCCGCCGGGCCATCACGGCCAGCACGTTGCGGGCTGCGTGACGCAGATCAAGTTCGTACAGCGATCCGCCGGCATGCGGCGCGAAGAAGCCGACGAGTTGATCCCCCGCCAAGCAAACTTCCGGCTTCGCATCCAAGTTGTGATCGCGCACGCTCACCTCGGCCCACGCTTCCGGTCGATCGGCCGTGCGGTCGAGAATATCGTCGGCTCGAATCAGGTGGCGAAAGATCGCTTGTCGCAGGTGCGAGTAATAAATGCCGCCGAACGTGCCGTGCCAGTATGCGCAGTTGCATTGAGCCCGATAGAGCTCGCGTCGCGCGGCGGCGACGATCTCGGCCGGATAGCCTGCGGCCGCGGCTCGCTCGACGCGATCGCTCACCATGAGCATCCGCGCATGCATTTCACCGGCTTCGGGATACTTCACCAGGAAATTGCGCCAATGACCGGGCGTGCGGCGCAGGTCGCCGTCGTGCGCGTCTTGAGCGACGTAAGACCCGCGCGTTGGCGTGGTCGTCGCTCCTGCCAAGCTCGACCACTCGCCCATCTCGCGGTAGCTGGAGTCCGGCAGATAGATTTTGCCGAGCGGCTCGACCGTGGTGCAGGTTTCTTCAAGCGTCGTGGTTTGAATCCAGGGCTCGTTTTCCAACAGCGTAAAAAACCGATCGAGCCAACCTTGCGTGAGGCAGTGCTCGCGCATACCGGGCCAAGAACCGAACTTTTCGCCGTCGTCGGCAAAGACGAGCGTCGCGCCCGGTTGAGCTTCGGCGACGCTGCGCAAGTAGTCGATCGCCTCTTCCGGCGGCGCGAAAGGAATGAGATACCGCAGCCGTTCGTTGCCGGGAAATAGGGCGACGAGCCGACCTTCGTCTTCGGTGAGGTAGTAGCCACGAAGCTGTTCGGGCGCGAGGCCGGCGTTGCGGAAGTGGTAGTCGTCGACCACGGTGTGTTGAATACCCGCCGCGGCCAGATCGCCGGCGAGTTGTTGCTCCCACACGCGTTCCGCAAGCCACATCCCGCGCGGAGCTGCGCCGAACGGCGCGGCGAGCTTCTCGCTATAAAGCCGAATTTGCGCAAGCCGGTCACGGCGCGGCAGCATCGGTAGAATCGGTTCGTAGTAGCCGCCGCCGAGAATTTGCAGTCGGCCGCGGCGCTGCAAAGCGGCGACTTGCTCCAAGTACTCGGGATGCCGCTCTTCGAGCCAGTCGTAGAGCGAACCGCTGAGGTGGAGCGTCAATCGCAACGAGCGTCGTCGTGCGAGAGCTTCCAAGAGCGGCAAGTAGCTGTCGCGATACGCCTCTTCGACGACGCCGTCGAAATTGCCGATCGGTTGATGATTGTGAACGACAAGCGCGAGGCGAAGCGACGGGGTCATGACGCATCCGTGCGGCGGGAGGACGCGCGGCATTCCTAAATCCGCGCGGCGTCGAAGGTTCGGCGCGGCCGGAATGATACCGCAGCCGGCGGAGGGGGACCAAGGCCAGACCGAACGCCGGCAATGCTAGGCTTCCGTCAACGCTCCCCAAGCGCCGCATAGTACGACCGCCGTTTCGATCCGCAAAATCGAGCGGCCGAGCGAGATGCCGCGCCGGTCGGCCGCCAGCGCCGCTTGCTCTTCGGCGGGCGAGAAACCTCCCTCGGGCCCGATCAAGAAGCTTGCCGGCAGTTCGGCTCGCTGCGCCGCTTCGCGCGCCGCGGCGGCCAGCGTAAGTTCGGCCCCCGGTTGAGCGAGGAAGTGGAACTCTTCGCCCGTCGGCTGTTGCAAGGCTTTGGCGAGCGGCCGCGGTTCGCCGATCTCCATCAGCACGTTCCGCCCGCATTGCTTCGACGCTTCGATCACCGCGCGCCGCAGCTTCGCGCAGGTGTCGCCGTCGGGCACGACCACGGTGCGCTCCGTATGCAGCGGCACCAAGCGCGCGATGCCGATCTCCACGGCCTTCTCGATTAGCCATTTCTGGCGATCGCCGCGGGGCAGGGCGGTGTAAATCGTGATCGGCCGTCGCAACTCGCGGCTGATCTCGCGCCGCTCCAAAACCTCGAGCCGGGTTTCGCGCTTGCCGACGTTCTCAACCCGCGCGAGAAACTCGGCACCGCCGCCGTCGAACAGTACAACCTCCGCGCCGCTCTTCAGCCGCATGACGTGCGCCAAGTGATGCGCCTTGGCATCCGCCAGCATCGCTTGCGAACCGACGATCGGAGTTTCCACGAAGTATGCGCTGAGTCATGGCGGAGGCGGCGAGCGATGGACGTAAGTTGCGAGAGCAGCGTCGTTGCCGGCAGTGCGACAGTGCGTCGCGCCGGCACCGGAAATAATCATGTTCACCGTCAGAGTTTACCGATTAGGTAAAAGATTCGCAGCGGTCTGCATCCCGCCCGCCCTTTCCTCCCTGTCCTTCGAGGCCTGTCGAGCTCATGAGCGCCGGTACGATCTCTCGCAAAAATGCCAAGGCTGCTTCCCGTCCGTTGGTGCGCACCCCTTCGTACGAAGAAGCCTTTGCTCGCCTGCAATTTCTCGTCGACCACGGCTCGCGCCTCGGCTTGTTGCTGGGCGAGTCGGGCTCCGGCAAGACCACGCTGTTGGAATCGGTCCACCAAGACCTGCGCCGCGCCTCGTGCCTCACGGCCTTGGTGAACGTCGCCGGTTTGGAGCCGGAAGAACTGCTTTGGTCGATCGCCGTGAAGCTTCAAGCCACGGTCGAAAGCCACTGGAACTTGTTCCAACTCTGGCGCGCTCTGAACGACCGCTTCGCCGAACTCCGCTACCTTCGCGAACAGGCCGTAGTGCTCGTCGACGACGTCGGGCTGGCCTCCAGCGACACGCTCATGCATCTCTATCGCTTGACCAAGTGCGATAACGCGGCCGATGCGCGATTATCGCTCATTCTCAGCGGCACTCCGTCGGCCGTCGGTCGCTTGGGTCGTCATCTGCTCGACCTCGTCGAACTGAAGATCGAACTCAACGAATGGAACGCCGCCGAGACGCGGGCTCTCATTGAGTCGGCCCCGAGCGAAGGACGCCCGGTACGATTTTCCGGCATTGCCGTCGAACGGGTCCATGTGCTCGCCGGCGGATTGCCGCGCTCTATCCTGCGTTTGGCCGGCCTCGCGCAGTTGGCGGCTTCCGCTTCCGGCAGCGACGTGGTCGACGCGGAGATCGTGGAAAGCGTCTACGAAGAACTCGGCGTGCATGTCCGTAGCGCCTAGCGTGCGAAGGTCGTAAAAACCGCCGAAAGCGGCGGTTGTCGCGGCGTGCCGGCGTCGTATCGCCCTGGCGTCGGCCGGCCGGACGAGTACAATCAAGCGGCGTTTTTCGCTTTGCGTCGTGCTCGTCCGTGCCGAGGTCCGCGTGGCTCCATCGTCCGTTGAAACGTCCGCCCCGGCGGCCGAAGCCGAATTGAAGATTTCGCTGCGCGATCCGGTCGTGGCCGGCATCTTGGCTTGGCTCATTCCCGGCGCAGGACATTGGTATCAAGGGCGACGCACGAAGGCGTTGCTCTTCTTCTTCTGCATCTACGCCACGTTCTTCTACGGCCTCTGGCTCGGCGGCGGTCGCGTCGTGTATGCCGCTTGGGGACCGTCGAGCGACGACAAGCGGCTCCCGTACCTCTGCCAGATCGGCACCGGCGCCGTGGCGCTTCCGGCCCTATGGCAGGCTCAGCGTTACGGCAATGAGAAGTACGTCGCCGAGATGCAACGTAAGGAAGACGCCGGCACGCGGACGTTTGCCGAATGGTTCATGGCCCCGCCGATGCTGGAAGTGAAGGTGCCCGGCTATGTGCACCCGATGAAAGAGATCGACCTGATCAACTATCAGCTCAACCGCCGGTTCGAGCTCGGCACCGTCTACACGATGGTCGCCGGGCTGCTCAATTTGCTCGTCGTCTTCGACGCTCTCGGCGGGCCGGCATACGGCTCGGCTTCCGCGTCGCCCGAAGCCTCCGCAGCCGGCTCCGGCCCCGAATCCGGCTCCCGGCTGATCAGGCCGGCGTCGCCCGAGTCGCCCACCCGAAAGAGCCCGCTTCGTCTCGAATTTGCCCCGTTCCGCAAGCCGCCTGCCATGAACTTTCTCGTACCGCTCTTCGCCGCCCGTCTCAACGAATTGTGGTACGCCCTGCCGCTGATCATCTCCATCAGCGTGGTTTACTCCGGCACGCGCGATGAACGGGCCGACGACATTCTGGTCGGCACCGTCCGTTCGCTGGTCTGGATTGTCGCCTTCATGTCAATCATTATGGCAGTGCTCTGGGCGGTTGGGCTGATGGTGTAAACGGCCGCCGATCCTGCAGGGCGCGGTCTTCCGGGGCGGTCGAACGTGATGTCGTTGAAAGATGCAGCTCGTACTGCGCGCTGCTCGCAGGTTCGCGCCGTTCTGCGCGGCCTTAGCTACACGGTCTGCATACTCTGGCTCGCGGCGTGTTACGCGCGTTCGCTCGCGGCCGCCCCTCTCGATACGCTCGAAGCATTGCTCCCGGCCGACTGCGCAGGGGCTGCTCGCCGTCGACGCCGCCCGTTGGCAGTGCGCCGCGGCCGACGTCGATGATTGGGTCTTCACCGGCACGCAGCTCGGCCCGTCGTCCGGCTTGGCCGCACGTCGCGGCACGTCGCCGCTCGCGGCCGTGCGCAACTCGCTGGATGCCAAAGCTCGCGTCGACGCCATGCTCGATCGCGTGTTGAATCTGCGCACTTCGATCGTGACGTTGCCCGCCGAACCGCCGGAAGATCAGACGCGCCGCCAAGCGGCGCGCGGCTTCTTGCGTGCGGCCACCACGCTCATTGATCTCTCCGGTCGCCTGCGATATCTGCAAAACGATTCCGTGCGCATCGCTCGCGGTCGCTTGGCCGACGCCGGCTCACGCGAGCAGTTGGCAACGCTGTTCCTGCAATACGAAAGCACCGTCGGCGCGATGCAATCGGCCGACGATCTCTTCGCCTTCCCGGGTCGCACGCGCTACCACGAGCAAATCCTCCGGCTCATCGCCGTCTCGGGGCAGACGTCGCTGCTTCCGCAGGTCGTGCAATACGTCGACGACGCATCGCAAAGCGCGCCGATGCGGCTCTTCGCGGCCGAGATCATTCAGGTTCTCGGCTTACCGCAACCTCCGCGTCCGAATCCGGTGGAAAAGCTTCCCGATCCGGCGATCACGCCCGACGAGTTCTACCGACTTGTCCAAGCGATCGACCCCCAAGCTCTCGACGCCGAAGGACAGGCCCGCCGTTCGACGTTGCTCGAGTGGAGCGACGGCCGGCGCAAACGCGGCGTGACGGAAGATTCCTATCGCGTCGGTTCGTTCGAGGCGCAGGCCCGGTGATTGGCTGCTGATGCGCAACCCGTCGCCGTACAACTTGTTCACCGATCTCTCGCCGGGCCTGTTCACGCACGTCGGCATCGTGGCGACGGAGACCGGCGCCGACGGCATCCGCCGGTTCGTCATCGTCGACGTACCGGAGCGGGGCGATCGCGTTCCGGCCGTGAACGTGGAAACGTATCTCGAACGAACGCTGCATTACTTCTTCCTGCGCGACGACGACGCGAAGGCCGCCGCCGCGATGGCCCGCGCGGCCGGCGAAGTGATCGACAACCCGTCGCAGTTCGATTTGAACTTCCGCAGCGATCGCGTCGAACGGCTGGCGAAGAAGTCGCTGGCCGACGAGAAGGTTCACACGTATTGCGCCGGGCTACTGTTGCTTTGTGCGTTGCAATCCGACGTGCCGCGAGCCGAATATTTTCCGCTCTCCGAGAAGCAAGCCGGCGGCCGCACGGTGGAGAACGTCGCCAAGATGGGGCTGTCGCTCGGCGAAGGGTTTCTCTCGCCCAGTGGAGCCCTTTTCTCGCCCCGGTTGAAGATCGTCGGCCGGCGCGAGCCGATGTATGATCCGCGGCGCGAAGTGGAAGAGGCCGTGTTCGATCAGTTCGCCAAGCTGCTCGTGGTCCGCGAGATGCAGGCCCGCGGCGATTGGTTCGATGCGCTTCGCTTGAAGACGGCCGAAGCGGCGAAGAGCAATCCGCTGTTGGCGCAGGCTTTGGCGAGCGCGGCAGGCGTGGCGAGCGAGACCGATCTCGTGGCCGCGGCCAAAGCGGCGGCCGTCGTGGAAACGCTCGACGAAGTGGCCTTCGCGGCGAGCGCCGACTTTCAAGCGGCTCGCGATGCGCTGCGCAACGCCCCGCTTCCGGCCGACGCGACGCCGCAACAGCGCACGCGCCAGGCCGCCGCCGCACGTCGCCACGCGGCGCTGATTCAAGCCTTGCAACAAGGTCGCATCGCGCCGCGCAGCCCGGCAAACATTGGTAAACTACTACATCCAATCCGGCAACGCCGAGTTGGAACGCCGCTTCTTCGGCGGACGCTAAGGCATCGTTATCAAACACGACTCGGCGAGGGAGACGCAATGGATCGCGGCATCACCGAACTGCGAGTGTTGTACGAATTGCGCGGCGAGTGGGCGGCCGTTTCGGGCTGCATGGTCGGTGCGTTTCAAGGCGACACTCGGATCGATGAATACTCGCAGGCCGAGGGATCGTGGGAAGAACTCGATTTCGCCGACGTGATGTTTCGCTTTGAGCGGCACTTCGGCTTCACCTGCGGCGAAGACGAATGGAATGAGTTGTTTCGCTTCGACTTGGCGACGAGCGATCATACGGTTTGGAAAGCGGAAGTCGCGCCGCGGCTCACGTTCGGCGCTTTGGCCCGCTTTATCGCGGCGCGAGCGACCGTCGTTCCGCAGATCGAGCCGATCACGTTCCAACCCGTGACTTTGCTCGGGCGCACCTGTGCTCCCGCCGGTGCGTTCGTCGGCATCGAGCAAGCGGCGAAGCTTGCCGGCGACGAAGTACGATTCGCTCCAAGCATGCGCATCATCGACGCCTTCCGCGGCGAACGCCTCGACGAATTTTGGCGTGAATTGCGATGGTGGACGAACAACGCGCTTCCTGAATTGCCCAAGCATTGGCGTGGTGCTCCGAGCGAGGCGCTTTCCTTGGGTTGCTTGGCCTGTTTTGTCGCCGCCTTCGCCTCCTGCGTGATGGGAAGCTTTCTGCCGATCGTCGCAGCTTTGATCGTCTCGTTCTTGATTTACAAAGCGGCCGCGATCTACAAACGAGTCGCCGATCCTCTGCCTTCGTCCTTCGTCACCTTTCGTGATCTGGCACTCTGGATTACCGCCTCCGACTTTCCGCGCAAGGCGACGTCGTAGGACTGCCGTAAAAATCATTTTGAGGTCTCCGTGCCCGAGTTCACCTGTCATCTGTTCGTCTGCTGCAACCGTCGCGAGGCGGGGCATCCGCGCGGGTGTTGCGATCCCGAAGGTTCCGGCGCGTTGAAGGCGGCCCTCAAGGAGGCGCTAAAAAGTCGTAAGCTCGGCCCGACGGTGCGCGTGAACGAAGCCGGCTGCCTGGAGCAGTGTGAATACGGGCCGGCCGTGGTGATTTACCCACAGCAGATTTGGTACGGCCACGTGACGCCGGCCGACGTCGAGCGGATTATCGACGAAACCGTGGTTCACGGCCGGATTTTGGCCGACCTTCAGATACCCGCCGAGTGTTTAAACACGAAAGGTCGGGTGGCCTGGGAGCGCGGTCCGGCCGAGAAGCCGGAAGACAACGGCGACGACGCAGCCGGCAAATCGGCCTAGCCGCGAGCAATTCGCCGGTTGATCGGCCGGAGTTTTCTTGAACCTCGGCTTACCCCGCTTTCTAATGGCTGAAGCGAGGCATTCACTACTACGGGCGGAGCAAGCGGCAACATGAAGCGACTCACAATCTTAAGCGTAGCGACGGCGTTGGCGGCGGCCGGTTTCCTTTCCTCGTCCGAGGCCGGTGCCCAACAGCAGCCCGGTCGACGCCCGCCGGGCATGCAAGGGGGCCAAGGGACGCAAGGGGGCATGAATCGCGGCCCCGGCGGCCAACAACGGGGTCCCGGCGGAAATCGCGGCGGCGAGGAAAGCACGTTTAAGCTTCCCGACGATGCGCGGCTCCTGACGATCCATAAGAACTTCGTCGACGCCGCCGAAAAGCTCGCCGGGGAATACGAACGAGCGAACCAAACGGATAAGGCCCGCGATTGCTACACCGAAATCCTTCGGCTGGTCCCCAGCTATTCGCCGGCGGCCGACAAGCTGAACAAGATCAAAGAGAAGGAAGCGACGGCCGAAAAGAAGCTGGTCGACGTGCTCGGCAACAAAGGTTGGCAAGATACGGGCATCAACGTCATCGCCGGCAAGCCGCTTTCGATCCGCGCCAACGGCGAATGGGTGATGAAAATGACCTACACCCTCTCGCCCGACGGCATCGAAATCCCCAAGGAACTGCGCGACTTCCCGCTCGGGTCGCTGGTCGGGGCGATCTCAGAATCGGCCGATTTGTCCGAGGCCAAGGTCTTTCTCGTCGGCTCGGAAAAGTCGATCGAGCCCAACGTCACCGGCCGGCTTTACCTGCGGATGTACGACAGTAACCCGGACGACAACACGGGCCGGCTGGGAGTGATCGTGGAAGGGACGTTTAAGAAGTAGCCGGCCTTCCGAGTACGAATAGATTGCTTTCAAGTAACTCACGGGGTGCTAATCCGTGGGGTGCCACTGGTGGCTTGTCCACCAGTGCTTTACTCGACGCCGATTTCGGCACTGGTGGGCAAGCCACCAGTGGCACCCTGTCGCCGAAACGCTCGTCAGATATCACTGTTTCGCTTTCCCCGGCTCGGGCCCATGAGATTATGGGGCCGAGCCGGATGCGTTTTGTTCGCAAGTGAGCGAGGAGTGCGACCATGCGGGCGTTATCGACGGGCGTCGGGTTGTTGATGCTGGCGATTTCCGCCGCCGGGCAGGCTGCGGAACCGGTGTCGGTGAAGGAATCTGCCAAAACTCAAACGCCGACGCCGATCGATCTGGCCGTCGAGGCCAATCGGCTGTTGCGCGAAACGGCCGTTGCGCTGCAATCGCAATCGATCGAAGCCGCGGAGCAGCCGGCGTTCGTCGCGCTGCTCAACACGGCCGAAGCGCTGAAGTCGGCCGACAAGCCGGCGCCGTCGGAGCGTGAGCGGTTGCGGGCTTTGACGCGCGTGCGATTGCGACAAGCGGCTGATGTGTTGGCACGTCAGGCTCAACGCGATGCGGCGAAACGCAGCTTGGCAAGCGATAAACGGCCGGCGACCGTCGCCGAGCCGGCATCCACGACATTGGCCCAGCAACTCGCGCCGCAGAACGCCGTGGCAGGTTTGGGCATGCTGAGCGGCGCGGCGTCGCCGACTACGACCGCCGGTAACACGGCCGAATTGGAGTCGGCCCGCGAGTTGATGGACGTGATTAGCCGTTCGATCCAACCGGAGAGTTGGGAAGATGCGGGCGGCCGCGGCGTGATTCGTTATTGGGCCCTCGGCCATGCGCTGGTGATCACCGGCACGAGCGACGTGCATAACGGCGTCGGCGATTTGATCGAGCAATTGCGCCGAGCACCTTAGAAGTTTGAGTTACGGTTTCGTCGCCCGCCCCGGCAAGCGATCCCAACCGACGAGCAGCAGCCCGGTGGCGAACGTGGCGACCACCCAGATTGTCGGCCCGATGAGAGCGTTTCCTTGTTTCGCGAAATTGGCGACGACATAGTCGGCCCCCATGTACGCGAGAAACGCCGCCGCGACGGCGACGACCAACGGCGGGAGCGGAAAAAACGGTAGGCGATACGTATCGACGGCTCGGCCCGCATCGCGCCGCCGCAAGACGACGACCGCCAACGCGCTCAGCAGGAGAAACACGTAAAACGGCGGCGTCATGAAGATCACGAGTCGTTGAAAGGCGGCCTGCGGCGCATCGCCAGCTCCCGTTCCGCCGAAGCAAACGAGTAGCCCGAGCGTCACCAGAGTCTGCAGCGCCAACGAAATCACGGGCGTGCCGAACCGCGGGTTCCATTGCGCCAAGCTTGCGAAGAGAGCGTGCCGCTTTCCCATGGCGTAGTAGATGCGCGCGCCGGTGAAGATCATGCCGTTCGTGGAGCCGAGCGCCGAAATGCAAACCAGCACGGCCAGCGCATCGGCGGCCCAATCGCCCAGCGATCTCGTCACGGCGATCGACCCGCCCGACGCCATTCCCTGCAAGCCGAGCATTCGAAAGCAGGCCGTGTTGAGCCCGAGGTAGACGAGCGTCACGACGGCTGTCCCCAAGAGTAGCGCGCGCAGAATATTGCGCCGCGGCTCGCGCACCTCCGCGGCGACGCAACCCATCTCGTTCCAACCGGCGAAGGCGAACAGCACGAAGATCATCGCCAGCGACAAGTTGGTCTCGCCGGCTGCGGCCGGCGCACCTGCGGCGACGGCGGGCGTGCCGAACAATCCGGCGCCGGCCAACAGCGCCAACCCGAGCACCTTCGCCGCGGTCAGTATGTTTTGCACGACGGTGCTCTGGCGCACGCCGAGCATGTTGAGAGCTGAGAGCACGAGCACCGAGCCGCCGGCGTAGATCAACAGCGAGTGCGGACCAAGGGACTTCAGCTTCGCGGCATACTCGGCAAACACGTAGGCCAGCACGCCGATCGAGCCGGGCCGAATGACCCAAAGCTGCGTCCAGGCGAAGAGAAACCCGATGCCGTGGCCGAAGGCGTTGGTCAGGTAGACGAAGTCGCCCCCCTCTTCGGGAAACCGCGTCGCCAATTCGGCGTAGCAAAGCGAACCCAAGAGCGCGAACAGCCCGCCGGCGATCCACAGGCCGGCCAAGGTCGGACCGTCGGCGACGTTGCCCGCCACCAGGCCGATGGCGTTGTAAATCCCCGAGCCGATGATGATTCCGACGACGATCGACGTGCAGTCGAGCATCGACAGGCGTCGCTCGGGCAGGCCCGCCGTGCTCATTTTTCGAGAACCTTTTCCAAACGGAAACGTCTAGATAGATAGCGTCGTCAGGGAACGTCGGCGTTCACCCGACTCGCCGCGGCAACTATAATGCAAGCGTGCGGGACGGGAAACCGTGGAGCCTTCGCGGCCCCGGCTCTCCGACGTTCCGCCGACGCGGCGCACTGCTCCCCCTCGCAGCGTTTACGAGCGAAGCAGTTCGCCAATCGCGCACCCCGGAGCCTCGAAACTTCGTGATGGAAATCAATCGCACGTCAGGAACCGCCGGCGAACGGGCCTTTTTGGTCAGCGTTCTGCTCGACGATCAAGGAAGTTATCAAGCGGATCCGTTGGAAGAGTTGGCCGATCTGGCGGAGTCGGCGGGTGCGAAAGTCGTGGGGCGTTTGACGCAACGTCGGCAGCAGCCCGACAAGACGACCTACCTCGGCTCCGGCAAGGTGGACGAGTTGCGCTTGCAGGCCGAAGCGGAAGAGGCCGACGTCGTACTGTTCGACAACAACCTCAGCCCGGGCCAAGTGCGCAACTTGGAAAAGGCGCTCGGCATCAAGGTGCTCGACCGCACCGAGCTCATTCTCGACATCTTCGCCGGACGTGCGCACACGCACGAAGCCCGGCTGGCCGTGGAGCTTGCGCAGCTCGAATACTCGCTGCCGCGCTTGAAGCGGATGTGGACCCACTTGAGCCGTATCAAGATGGGCATCGGTATGCGCGGCCCCGGTGAAAAGCAGTTGGAAGTCGACCGCCGGTTGGCCGAGAAGAAGATTTACGATCTGCGCATGGAGCTGCAAAGCCTCGAACGCCGCAAAGAGCGGCAAGTGGCCGCGCGCAGCGACCGCAAGACCGTTTCGCTCTGCGGCTATACCAACGCCGGCAAGAGCACGCTGATGAACCGGCTGACCGGCAGCGACGAATACGCGAAGGATCAACTCTTCGCCACGCTCGACACCCGCACGCGCCGCTGGCATCTGCCCGGCTGGGGACCGGTATTGCTCAGCGACACGGTCGGTTTCATTCGCGACTTGCCGCACCAATTGGTCGCCGGCTTTAAGGCGACGCTCGAAGAAACTCGGCAGGCCAACCTGCTGCTGCACGTGGCCGACGCGAGCAACCCGCACGCGCAGGAGCAAATCGCTTCGGTGTATAAGGTGCTGGAAGAACTCGGCATCCACGCCAAAGACACGCTGCTCGTGCTCAACAAGGTCGACGCCGTGCCCGACCGCGGCACGCTCGATCGACTGCTGGAGCGGTATCCCAACGCCGTGCCGGTCAGCGCCCGCAGCGGCGAAGGCATTCCGCAGCTAGCCCGCGCCGTGAGCGACGCGCTGAGCCGCAACTTCAACGACGTCGAGATCGAAGCCGACGTTTCCAACGGCCGGCTGATGGCCTACTTGGCCGCGCACGGTGAAGTGCTCTCGCGACAATTCCACGACGATCGCGTGCTGATCCACGTGCGAATTCCGCCGGAGCATTTGGGTCCGGTGGAAGGAGAAGCCGGCGTGACGATTCGGCCGTACAAGCAAAACGGCCACGCACTTCCCGACGGTTCGCGGATCGTCGGTCCGTCGGCGACGAGCGACGTCGACCTGGCGGAAACCGCCTAATATTCCGAGGGTGCCACTCGCGGCTTGTCCACCAGTGCTTCCTTCGACGTCGATTCGGACACTGGTGGGCAAGCCACCAGTGGCACCCAGTTACGAAAGCAAAAAATGATTCTCGCCCACCGACGCACGCTGGCCGGCGCACGTGTCGCCGTAACCGGTGCGTCGGGGGGCATCGGGCTTGCGCTGGCCGAAGAGTTTGCCCGCCGCGGCGCGAAACTGGTGCTTAACGCACGCCGCGAAGATGTGTTGGGCGCTCTGTGTCAGCAGTTGAACGGTGCCGGCGCCGAGGCCGTTGCGGTCGCCGGCGACATTGCCGACGACGCGACTCGCCGACGCTTGATCGATACGGCGCCGAGCGCTTCGGCGGACTCGACGTCCTGGTTAACAACGCGGGCGTCGGCGCGTTTGGCCGTTTCGCCGAGGCCGATCCGGCCAACTTGCGCCGCATTCTCGAAGTCGACTTCTTCGCCACGGTCGAGCTGACGCGGGCTGCGTTGCCCTTGTTGCAAGAATCGGCCAAGGCCGGCGGATTCCATTCGACCGTCGTGAACATCGGGTCGATTCTCGGACATCGCGGCATTCCGTTCGCCGCCGAGTATTGCGCGGCAAAGTTCGCGGTGCGCGGCTTCACGGAATCGATCCGTCCGGAACTCGCCAAGCTCGGTATCAACGTGCTCCTCGTGAGCCCCGGCACGACCGATACCGGCTTCTTCGACAACGTCCTGGCCATGCGAGTGAAGCTTCCCTGGCGTAAGGGCGAAGGGGGCGGCACGAAGCCGGAAGTCGTCGCCGCGGCCACGGCCGATGCTCTCGAGCGCGGCAAGCAAGAAATCATCCCGAGCTTCGGCGGCGCGGCCATGGTCCGCCTCAACCGCTGGTGTCCCCGGCTCGTGGATTGGTACCTCTCGCGATACGGCTAACGGCGCGATTGCATTCACTTTGCCTGGCTCAAGGCGCAGGCTCTTTACCGGCGCAGCGCGGCGGGGTGTAATGAAAGGCCCGCCGTTTGGTCTTCGTTCCCGCCTGGAAGACTCGCCATGCCTCGCCCTCGAATTGCGTTCGCTTTTGCGCTCGGCTTCGCACTGGTCGCCGTTTCGGCGCAGGCCGCTGATTTGTCTTGGCCGGAAAAAAGCGGACCTACGGCCGACGGACATGTCGCCGAAGCCGATGCCGCCGGCTTGCCCACGGTTTGGGACGAGCCGTCGAAGAAGAACATCGCCTGGAAGATCGATCTCGAAGGAGACGGGCATTCCACGCCGGTCATCGGCGACGGCAAGCTCTGGTTTACCGCGGCCACGGAAGACGGCAAGCAGCAGTACGTGTATTGCATCAGCGCCGACGACGGCCGCATCTTGCATCACAAGCTGCTGTTTGAAAACGCCGAGCCGGAGCCGCTCGGCAACCCGATCAACAGCTATGCTTCGCCGTCGTGCGTCATTGAGTCGGACGCCGTTTACGTGCACTTCGGCACTTACGGCACGGCCCGGCTCGATCCGCAGACGGCGAACGTCGTTTGGCAGCGGCGCGACATCAACGTCCGTCACTATCGCGGGCCCGGCTCGTCGCCGGTCGTTTTCGAGAATCTGCTGTTTCTCACGTTCGACGGCATCGATCGGCAATTCATTACGGCGCTCGACAAAGCGACGGGCAAGACCATTTGGGAAACGCCCCGCTCGCACGACTACAAAGACCTCAACGAACAGGGCAAACCCAAGGGAGACGGTGACTACCGCAAGGCGTACCACACGCCGACGGTCGCCGCCGTCGCCGGTCGGCCCGTGTTGTTTTCCGTCGCTTCCAAGGCCGCGTTCGGGCTCGATCCGTACACCGGTAAAGAGCTCTGGGTGCTCGAACACGAGAACATGAACGCGGCCCCGCGGGTGCTCTTTTTGCCCGGCTTGGCGATCATCAATTCCGGCAGCGAGCGGGCCAATCTCTACGGCCTCAAGCTCGACGAAACCACGCAGGGCAACGTCACCGGATCGCACGTGCAGTGGCATCGCAAGAAGGCGAACGCCGCGCTCGCCTCGCCCGTGTTGATCGGCGAGCGGTTGTTCTTCATCACGAATCAGGGCGTGTGCTACAGCGTGGATGCTCGCAGCGGCGAGGAAATTTACGCCCAGCGGATAGGCGGCGCGTTCTGTGCCTCGCCGATCGTGGCCGGCAATCTCATTTACTTCACGGACGAAGCCGGCGTGACCACGGTCGTGCGGGCCGCGTCAGAGTTTGAAGAAGTGGCCGTCAATCATCTCGACGACGGCATGCGGGCCTCGCCCGCCGTGGCGCACGGCGCGATCTACATGCGCCACGTTCAAGCACTTGTATAAGATCGCCGAGAAGAAGTAGCTCGCGTTCGCCGATCTGCGGCAGCGCTTTCGAGTAAAACTCTACGAACGCGAAACTTCGCTTCGCTCCCACGCCTCGATCGCCACGAGCAGTCGGGTGCGAATCTCGTTGACCTTCGCGGTCGACGTTATTTTCTTCCCTTTGCGATCGGTCACGTAGAACACGTCGACGACCTGATCGACGTACGTGCCGATCTTCGCGACCGCCACGCTCAACTCAAGTTCGTAAAGCGTGCGCGTGATGGCGTACAGCAGTCCGCGACGGTCGGCCGCGAAAATGTCGAGCACGGTGTAGTTGTCGCTCGTCGCATTGTCGGCGTTGACGCGCGTGGGCAATGTCGGCACGGCCGCCGCTCGTCGCGACGATTTGCCTCCCCAAGTTTTGCGAAACGCCGGCCGCTTCGCTTGTCGATGGTCGAGCGCCTTGGTGAGGGCCCGGCAAACGTCGTCGATGCGCGTTTGTGCCGGTGCGCCTGTGTAGTCGGGGTCTTGCACCCAAAACCGGTCGACGATCAATCCGCCCGCAAGCGTGTTGATCTCGGCCGAAAGAATCTGCAGACCTTCTGCGGAAATCGCCCCGGTCAGACGATGGAACACGCCCGGCGCAATGTCTTCGTACGTGCCGATCCAATACTCCGTGGCGTTGCTCTCCGGCGAGTAGCGTCCTTCGGCGACGACGTCCTGCCGTCCGAGCGACTTGAGTTTCTGCAAATCGGCCGCCACCTGTTCCGGCCGATTGCCGTAAAGGTAGCTCGCCGGAAGTTCGTCGAGATGCCGCTGAAACCAAGGGTCGAGTGACGGCTCGGCTGCGGCGGCACCGCGCCGTGTTCGCAGTCGGCAGCAGAGCCTCTTGCACTGAGCGCCGGCGTTCCGCCAACGCGGCCCGCGATGCCGAGTTCGGATCTTCGCTCGTCAAACGCCGACGCGTTCGCCGATAGAGATCGGTCAGCACTTCCGATTTCCAAGCGTTGAGCGTGCCGGGGCCGACGGCCGCCGTGTCGCAGCACGTCAGTACGTAAAGCATCTGCAACGTTTCCGGCGAACCGACGTCGACGGCGAACTTCGTGATAAGCTGCTCGTCGCTCGTGTCGCGGCGAAACGCCAAGTGCGACATCATCAGATGTTTGTGCACGAGAAACTTCAGCGTCTCGGCGTCGGACTCTTCCAAGCCGAGTCGCGGCGCCATTTCCGCGGCAATTCGCAGGCCGACGTCGCTATGGTCTTCCACGTAACCCTTGCCCAAGTCGTGCAAGAGCAGGGCGAGGTGTAAGAGCCATTTCCGCTTGAGCCCGCGGTAAGCGTCGCCGAGCGTACCCGGATCGTTCACCAGCGACGTCGCTTGCTCCACGGCGCGGAGCGTATGTTCGTCGACGGTGAACTTGTGATACTCGTTGAACTGCAGCAGGCAACGGGCGTGCGCGAAGTCGGGAAGTATACGTTCAAGCACACGGTTTGATGCAGCATCCGCAGCAATTCGCCGAGTCGCGCGGGCGTATTGAGCAGCGCCAAGAACCGTTTCGCGGCCTCCGGCGAAAGACCTTCGGGCAGCTTGGGCACGGCCGAATGAATCGCTTCCGTCGTGTCGCGGTCGATCGGCTTGTCGTAAAGATTCGCCAAATCGCAAAGCCGCAAAAGTTCCTCCAAGCTGGTTTGCAGCTTGGGAAACGCGCGCGGCAGCAGACCGATGCTCGTGGGGCCGACGCGATAATCGCCCTCGAACCGATGCGACACCAGCGGCGACAACAGCCGGCCCAGCATCGGGCGCGGCTTCGCGGCCTCGGCGAATCGCAGCGCGATACCGCTCACGCGACTTGTCAGCTTGAAGTAATGCTGCATGAAGCACTCGACGGGCAACAGGCCTGCGCTCCCTTCGTAGCCCATCACTTCGGCTAGTCGCAATTGCTCGGCCTTGTCGAGCAGGTCGTTGCTTTTGCCGGCTTGGAAATGCATCTCATTGCGCAAATTCAGCAAGAATTCCCAGGCCTGCACGAGCGCTTCATGATCGGCCCGCTCCAGCGCACCGACCAGCTTCAATCCGTCGGGCTCGGCGACTCCGTATTGCAAGAAGCCGATCCAGCGCACGAACTGGATATCGCGCAAGCCGCCGCGGGAGCGCTTCAGGTTCGGTTCGAGCACGTACACGGTTTCGCCGTACTGCGTGCGCTCGTCGCCGCGGGCCTGTTCGATCAGGCGAATGAGCGCGGGAGCCCGCCGCATCATTTCTTTGCGGAAGCGGCGCTGAAAATATTCGAACAGTTCGAGGTTGCCGACCAGCAGGCGGGCTTCGATGAGCGACGTGCAAATCGTGGCGTCGCCCCGCGCCGATTGGCAAGCCTGCGACGCCGTGCGGACGGAAAGCCCGAGCTGAAAGCCGACGTCGAACACGTCGCGCAGCAATCGTTCGGCGAGTTTGGCCGTGCGGCGCTCGGCGTCTTGCGTGGGCGCGTGCAGGAGCATCAGGTCGACGTCGCTGTACGGCGCCAAATCGCAACGCCCGGTGCCGCCGAGCGCGACGACCGAACAGACCGACTCCAAACCTTGCAGACCTTCTTCGCCGAGGTCGGCCAGCGCCGAGCGATAGAGTTCGAGGATCAGTCCGTCGTAGAGTTCCGTCATAGCCCGACAGACTTGAATGCCGGGCGAGCCCTTTTCGTGACGTGCTTTGATGCGCTCGCGCCCTTCGGCCAAACGCCGTTTGGCGTCGACGATGAGCGGACGCAGACCGGGAGCGGAACTCATGCGATGCCCGACCTAGGCGGCCGGAAAAGGAAGACGAAAGCGCTGGGGCGACGTGCCGAAGGCGGCCCGAAAGCCGCCGGGGCAGTATCGCGAAAACCCGCCGGTTTCGCTACCGCAGAACGCCGGCGACCTGTTCAAATGCGGCCGGCCGGCTACAGTGAATCGTCGCCGTCTCGGGGAGCCGCAATCTGTTTTGTGAGTTGAAGTCGTCGATGCCGCAGGCCCTGGTCGAAGTTCGCAACCTGACGAAGCGGTACGGCGACTTCACGGCTCTCGACGACTGCACGTTCGAACTTAGCCCGGGCGAAATCTGCGGGCTGCTCGGCCCCAACGGCGCGGGAAAGACGACGCTCTTGCGGCTGCTGATGGGCTACCTTCGTCCGACGGCCGGACGTGCGGCGATCGCCGGGCTTGATTGCCACGCCGCGTCGGTCGACGTGCATCGTGCCGTAGCTTATTTGCCGGCCGAAGCCCGGTTGTTCCCGCACTTCAACGGCCGCGAGATCGTACAGTTTTTCGCAGGCCTGCGCGACGCAGGCTATGCCGAGCGTGCGACGGGCCTCGCTCGCCGGCTCGATCTTGATCTTTCGCGCCGCGTGCGGGCCATGTCGACCGGCATGCGACAGAAGCTCGCCTTGGCCTCGGTCTTGGCCGTCGATGCGCCGCTCGTCGTGCTCGATGAGCCGACGGCGAATCTTGATCCGACGGTGCGAGGGGAAGTCGTTGCGCCGGTGCGCGAGGCCCGCGATGCCGGCCGGGCCGTGTTCTTTTCGTCGCACGTGCTCGACGAAGTCGAACGAGCCTGCGACCGCGCGCTGTTGCTGCGCACAGGCAAGCTCGTGCATGAGCAAGACCTGCACGATTTGCGACGTCGCCACCGCATCGTGGCGCACTCGCGCAGACCGGCGCCGGAATTGCCGACGAGTCTCCGCGGCGAAGTCGACGTGACGTTGCGCGGCGACGAATTGGTGATCGTCGCCGGGTGTGCGCTGGGGCCGCTCTTGGCTTGGCTGGCCACGTTGCCGACCGACGAACTGCGAATCGAGCCGGTCGGGTTGGCGGCGATCTACGAGAAGTTCCATCCGCCGGAAACTTGGCGCAGCGAACTGCCGCAGGAGCCCGCCGCATGAGCGCGACTCTTGAAACGTCCGACGTTGCGAAGGGAGCGACGAGTTCGTTGCCGCGGGCCTTATGGTGGAAGGCTTGGGTCGAATCTCGCGGGCTGTTGGCGGCGCTGGTCGCCACGGCCGTGTTGTTTCAAGTGATTTACGTGTGGATGTCGAGCCAGGTCGAGTTGGGAGCGCTCGAGGTGTTTCTCCGCACATTGCCGAAGTCGTTTGAAAAGATGCTCGGCATCCCTTTGGCTTCGCTCGCGACGCCGCAAGGTCGGCTCGCGATGGCGTACGTCCATCCGGTGACGATCTTCGTTTGCGTATCGTGGAGCATTGCCCGCGGTTCCGATTGCGTGAGCGGCGAGATCGGTCGCGGCACGATGGAGATGCTGCTAGCGCAGCCGGTGCGGCGGTGGGCGATCGTCGTAACGCATGCCGTCGTGAACAACGTGGGAGCGTTGCTGTTGGCCGTCGTTTCGTGGCTCGGCACCTGCTTCGGCGTCCGGCTGATGGGATATTCCGGCCGCGTCGCACCGTTCGATTTCGGACCGTCGGCGTTGAGTCTCGTCGGCTTTCTCTTCTTTCTCACCGCCGCGACCACGCTGGCTTCGGCTTGCGGCAGCGATCGACGCCGCACCGTCGGTTGGATGTGCGGCTTCTACTTGTTTCAACTGCTGCTGAAGCTCGTGGCTCGCGCCGTACCCGGCTTCGCTTGGCTCGGCTACGGATCGTTTCTCTCGGCGTTTGAACCTGAAGTGCTTGGTATTCGTCCGGAAACCGCGTGGCGCGACGTGGCCGTGAACAACGGCGTGCTCTTCACGGCCGGGCTGCTGTGCTACGTCGCAGCCGTCGCCGTGTTTGCCAAGCGCGATCTACCGGCCCCGCTCTGAAATTATTGCCGGTGCCACTGGTGGCTTGTCCACCAGTGTTCGGTCGACGTCAAACGACACTGGTGGACAAGCCACCAGTGGCACTCATTAACCTAAGCGTTACGGTGTTTGCCGACTACGCGTCACCGCGTCGGCCGCGGCCTGCATGACGCGCTCTTCCACGTCGACCGAAAACGGCCCGGGAAACCGGCCGTAGAGCATCGCACCGCCGGCTTCGTAGCCTCCTTCGAGCAGCACGCGCTTCGAGGGAACATACGCAAACACGTCGTTCGAATAACCGGCCGGCCAGACGATGCGTTTGTCGTCGCCGAAATCGCGGCGAGCGCGAACGCATAATCGACGACGGTTTCCCCCGGAAACGCCACGATCGTCAGATCGTCGCCGAATTGCAGCGCTTGCAGCGGCGCGCCGTACGTCGTGGCGATCTTGCCGGTCTCCGCGAGTTCTTCCAACAAGCGTTCGGCATGCCGGGCTTCGAATTTGTTCGGGCTCTGCGTTTGCCGCTGGAGCACTTCTTTCGGCGGCGGTGGAGCGAAGTCGAGCGTCGCCATCGTGAGCGCGGCGCCGAGCGGTCCTTGCAGTTCACGAGCCGGCGCAGATTCTCGCGCCGCCTCGACCGCGATGCCGAGCGACTTGCCGTGTTGCCGCGCGTATTCCAATTCGCGCCGCGGGTACGGGTTCTGGTCGCCGCCGCAGCCCATGAAGAAGTGGGCCGTCGTGCCGGGACGTCGCTCTTCGAGATACTGCTGGGCGTAGCCGGCGTAGTCGCCGCAGAATTGTTGGAAGCCGAGCGTCGTGTTGTGGCAGGCGTAACCAAAGAGCACGGCGCGGAGCTTGCCGTCGGCGCCGTCGATCTTCAGCACCGGCACGACGTGATCGACCGGGCCTTCGCTCCAAGGCGCGTTCTTGTAGCCCGACTCGCTCGGCGTACGGCGGTTCATCGCGAAGCCGCAGCGGGCCTGGACGTAGCTCACCTTCGCCGGCGCGAGGTTCTCCAAAGCTTCGCCGACTAGCGCAATCCACTGTTTCTCCAACAGCTCGGCGTATTCGGCTCCTTGCCGAGCGCGCTCGTCGGAAAGTGCGAGTGTTTCCTTTTTTTGCCGCCGAAACTCCGGGCCGCAGTGCGTGTGCGAAGCATTGAGCAGCAGCCGTTCGGGAGGAAGTTTGTATTCGCGCTCGCACGCGGCGGCGACATTCTCTCGCAAGTCGCGTGGAATGCCGATGAGATCGCACGTGACGATCACGGCTCGTCGTCCGGCGTCGTCTTCCAAGGCCAGCGCCTTGCAATAGAGATCAAGCGCCACGCCTTCCGAAGGCTTCGTGCGGGACGCATAGCCGGCCATCCACATCGGTTCCTTCGGAGTCACGTTTACGACGGCCGTGCCTGCCTTCCATTGGCCGGCTTGCGAAACAAGCGGCAGCGAGGCCAACGCGGCGACGACGACGGCGAACATCCCGAAGAACTTGGCGACCATGCGGAGACTCGCGAAAAACAGTAGCAGACGGCGGTCGTGAAACCGGCGATTATCGCCGTGACGCCGTTGCGGACAACAAAATATTGTTGCGCCGCGGGTCGCGGGCGAAACTATGCGGAGTCATCTCGCGTGCGGATGATCGCTCGGAGAATTGCGGACCGAGGTCAACAAACCGCACTTCAGACCGGCGAGCGAGAGTTCCATCTGTCGCCGCAGCGGCGGAATCATCGTCATCAGCGGGAGCGCGAAATCGCGTCCTCGGCCGAACAACGAACCGTCGCTTTGGAAGAACGGTGAAAGCAGTCGCGACAAACGGGAATAGAAACGGACCCGGCTGCGAGTTGCCGCCACATATTGGCGAAACGCCGCCTCGAGAGACGACGAAGTTCCTAAGCTGCTTGCCAGCGTCTCCGCATCGACCAACCCGAGGTTGGCGCCTTGTCCCAGGTGCGGGCTCATGGCATGGGCCGCATCTCCGACAAGTACTACGCGCGAACCGAACAATTTGCGCGGCGCGGCATGTCCGTAGCGGGCCAATGCGGCTTGGTCGAAGCTGCGAAACTCCGTGAAGATTTCTTCGGCCTCGGGACAAAGCGCGAGCACTTCGTCGCGAAAGTCGCCGAACGACGATTGTCGCAATTCGTCGAATTTGTCGGTGCGTAGGCCCCAAAACAACGTGGCGCGGGCATTGCCGATCGGCAGCACTCCGCAGAGGCGGCGGGTGCCGTCGACCGTTTGATGCAGATAGCCGCGAACCTGCGTGCAAGGCCCGACGGCCCACAACGCGCCGTAGTCATACGGCTGCGATCGAACTTGCGGATCAATGCATTGCCGGAGCCGTGAACGGGAGCCGTCGCAGCAGGCCGCCATGTCGAAAGGTCCGTGCCTGCGGCCGGCCGTGTCGATGAGTTCGGCACCGCTCGGCGAATCGGAGATTTCGTTGATCTCCGCGCCGCTACGAATTTCAACGCCCGCCGCAACGATCGCCGCGTGCAACAGTTCGAACAGCACGCCGCGATGCACGCCGTAGGCGACGGCATCCGGCAGTGCGCCGTCGTATCGCAGCCGTACGAGCGTGCGTCCGCAGGCGCGAACCGCATGCAGCATTTCGATTCGTTCGCTTCGCTCGCGTACCGGCTCCAATAATCCGAGACGATGAAGCACCGCCTGTCCGGAGGGTTGGAGAAGGATGCCTGCGCCGACGGGGCCGAGCTTCGCCGCACGCTCAAAGAGAGTCACGCGCCGGCCGGCACGAGCCAAGAGCAACGCTAAAGCTCCTCCGGCGGGGCCAAAACCGACGACGGCGACGTTCTGTGCGAGGGAGTGAGCCATCGTCGGTTTTCGCTAGGCGCTCTTCTTGGCCGCAGGGAAGCGTCGCATCATCGGCGAGCGTTGCACCGCCGACGATGCTGCTTGCTCACGCCGGTCGTATGGTTTAGTATCAAAGTAGTCCGTCCCACCGCTTGCTTCCCGCCTCAGCCCGCATTCTTTCGCCATGGTTAACTGCACGCACGGCCTGCGCCGGCAAACCATCGTGCAAGCCATTTTGCACGGCATTTTCGCAGGCCGCTACCACTCCGGCCAGCGCCTCGTCGTACAAAAATTGGCCGACGAGTTCGGCGTCAGCCCGACGCCGATTCGCGAAGCGCTCGTCGAACTTTCCGGCATCGGCATCGTCGATTTGCTGCCCAATCGGGGCGCGGTCGTGCGCAGCGTCACGCGTAACGACGTGGCCGAACTTTGCCAGATTCGCCGCGTGTTGGAATCGGAAGCGGCGCGCTGTGCCGCCGAACGGGTCGACCGCGTCGAGTTGGAATCGCTGCTCGTCGAATTGCGCCGGTTGGCGAAACTCGGCCATTCGAAGAATCTCGACGGCGTGCCGTTTATCGAACAGACTCGGACGGCCGATTCGCGGCTGCACGATCTCATCGCCCATTGCTGCGGCAGCCGACGGTTGGCCGAAGCCATCGGTCAGTTCAAGCTGCTGTTTCGGGCCTTTCGCGACGTTGGCTACGCCCGCTTTGAAGAGCGGAACGATTTCACGCGCATGGCCGAAGAGAACGAAGAACATTTGGCCATCGCCGAGGCGCTGGAAGCGGGCGACGGCAAAGCGGCCAGCAAGGCGATGTCGAAGCATATCGACGCCGCCGTGAAGCACTGGGGGCAGTTGATCGTGGATGCGCTGACCGAGCCGAAGTCGCGCCGCCGTCGACCGGCCGTGTCGCAGCCGAAGCCGTTGGCATAAACAAAATTCCTCGGCCGCCGATCGGCACGACGTTGCTTCTCGAAGGCGGTGCCCATGCTCCACACGATCGAAATCGCGGGTGCCGCCGCAGGCCCGAAGCTGCTGATCACCGCGGGCGTCCACGGCGACGAATACGAGCCGATGGTCGCCTGCCGCGAACTCGCGGCCTTGTTTACCGCCCGACGCGCGGAGCTGCGCGGCCGTGTGACGATCGTGCCGTGCGTGAACGTCGCGGCGTTCGAGCGCGGCACGCGTACGGCCGACGACGGGCTCGACTTGGCCCGCACATGTCCGGGCAGCGCAGACGGCAAGCCGACGGAACGCGTCGCTCATGCGTTGAGCGAATTGATTCGCCAGGCCGACTATTACATCGACTTACACACCGGCGGCGTGGCGTATCGCCTCTTTCCGTTGGCCGGATACGTGCTGCATCGCGACGCCCGCGTGCTCGACTCGCAGCGCCGCATGGCGCGGGCCTTCAACTTGCCGTTGATTTGGGGCACGTCGCCGAATCTGAACGGCCGCAGCCTCAGCGTGGCCCGCGATGCCGGCGTGCCGGCGATCTATGCGGAGTATCTCGGCGGGGCCGATTGCTCGACGCAAGGCGTGCGCGACTACGTCGACGGCTGCCTCAACGTGGCGGCCGAGTTCGAGATGCTGGAGCGTACGCCGCCCCCGACCTGCGTGCGATTCGTCCATGAAGACGCGCGCGACAACTCGGGCTTCTTACAGCTTGGGCATCCGTCGCCGCTGACGGGAATCTTCGCCCCGGCGGCGAAGCTCGGCGATCGCGTGGCGGCCGGCGAGCGCATCGGCACGGTCACCACGGTCGGCGGTGATGAAAAGGCCGACGTCGTGGCCAATTCGTCCGGCGTCCTCATCATGCTTCCGGCTTTGCCGCGCGTGCTGAAAGATCAGGCTACGGCGATGATCATCGAGGTCTAAAAGGCCTGCGATTACGGCGGGAAATACTCGGCCGGCCGCCGCTTTGGGTCGAGCGTACAATTCCCCGCGGGAATGCCTTTCCGAAACGAGCCGTTTCCGGACGGGTCGTCCCGCAAGGATGAATTTGCCGCACGCATGCCCGCGGCCACCTCGCCAGGAATCGCCACGATGACGCTCATCCGTTCGAAGCGCGATCACGATCAAGCCGGACAAGACCTGCCCGCCAAAGCCGAATCGATCGGCGACTATCTGATTCGCCGGTTGCAGGAATACGGCGTGCGCGACGTGTTCGGCATTCCGGGCGACTACGTGCTCGGGTTTTACTCGATGCTCGAACACTCGCCGATTCGCGTGATCGGCTGCTGCAAGGAAGATCACGCCGGCTTCGCGGCCGACGCGTATGCCCGCATCAACGGGCTCGGCGTCGTTTGCGTGACGTACTGCGTCGGCGGGTTGAGCCTGACGAACTCGATCGCCGGCGCTTACGCCGAGAAGTCGCCCGTGGTCGTGATCTCCGGTTCGCCCGGGCTGAGCGAACGTCCGAACAATCCGCTGCTGCATCACAAGGTGCGCGACTTCCGGACGCAGTTCGAGGTGTTTGAGAAAATCTGCGTGGCCTGCGCGGAGCTCAACGATCCGCACACCGCCTGCCGCGAGATCGACCGCGTGCTCGACGCGGCCGTGCGGTACAAGCGGCCCGTGTATATCGAACTGCCGCGCGACATGGTGAAGGTGGTGCCGCCGCAGTCGCCGGCGTATCGCAAGGCGGAGCCGGTGAGCAACCAAGAGGCGTTGCAGGAAGCGGTCGCCGAGACGAAGCGATTGTTGGCCGAAGCCAAGCGGCCGATCATCATCGCGGGCGTGGAAATTCACCGCTTTGCGCTGCAGGACCAGCTCATCGCGCTGGCCGAGGCGACGAAAATTCCGATCGCGTCGACGATCTTGGGCAAAAGCGTCGTTTCGGAAAAGCATCCGTTGTACGTCGGACTGTATGAAGGGGCGATGGGGCTGGACGAGGTGACGCGCTACGTCGAAGAGAGCGATTGCACGCTGCTGCTCGGCGCGTTCATGACGGACATCAACCTAGGAATCAACACGGCCAATCTCGATCCGGGCAAGTGCGTGTATGCGACGAGCGAGCAGCTGCGAATTCGCCATCACCACTTCCACGACGTGCTGCTGGAAGATTTCTTGCGGGAGCTGACCGCGGCGAAGCCGCAGACCGCGGTACGGCCCGTGCTTACGAAACCGAAGGCCGCGGCGGGCCCGTTCGTGCTGCAGCCGGATGCGCCGCTGACGATCGCGCGGCTGATCGCGCGTCTCGACGAAGCGCTCGACGCCGACACGATCGTAATCAGCGACGTCGGCGATTCGCTGTTCTCCACGACCGAACTGACGATGCACGGGCGGACGGAGTACATCGGCCCGGCGTATTACACGTCGATGGGTTTCTCTGTGCCCGCCAGCTTAGGCGCTTCGGTGGCCCGACCGAACGAGCGGACGATCGCCGTGGTGGGGGATGGCGCGTTTCAGATGACGGGGCAGGAGCTCTCGACGCTCATTCGCCACAAGTTCCACCACATCTGCATCGTGCTCGACAACAAGGGCTACGGCACGGAGCGATTCTTGCATCCGGGCGACTTCAACGAAATCAACCCTTGGCAATATCACAAGCTGCCGGAAGTGTACGGCGGCGGCAAGGGATACGAGGTGCGGACCGAAGGCGAGTTCGATGCGGCCCTCAAAGCGGCCTGGAACGACCGCGGCGTGAGCCTGATTCAGGCGCACCTTTCCGTGACGGACAAGAGCCAAGCGCTCGGACGTTTGGCCGAGCGCTTGAGCAAGAAGATTCAGAGTTGAGTGCGCGGGCGTAAAGGCGAGCGGCCGGCGTGAGCCGGCCGGTGACTGTGTGCCTTTCGAATTGCGCTGAAACTTCTCTCGGCGTCATCGGGGGCCTGACGGCCCCCGCTCGCCTGAATGCGAAGTCGCGTCGAGCGATTTACGATTCCACGCCTTGGAAGGCCGCTTGCAGGACGTCGCGGCAGCGTTGCGGCAGCAGGCGATAGAAGCGCTGCTTGCCGTCGCGGCGGGCCGCCAGCACGCCGGCTTCGCGCAACCGCGACAGGTGATGGCTCACCGCCGGTTGGCTTTGGTTCAGCCGTTCGCACAGGCCGCCGACATGCAGCTCTTCATGGCGCGAGAGGTGATAGAGAATCCGCAGTCGGGTCCGGTCGGCCATCAGGCCGAACATCGCGGCCCAACCTTCCAATGATTCCCGATCACCGGCGAGCGCGGCGACGGTTTCCGGCGTAACTTCCGAAGCGGGGTTGGCGAAATCGATCATCGTAAATCTTCCTTTCGAGCGAGGCGGGAACGCGACCGCCGCCAGGGCGGCCGCGTCGAGCGAAGGGGGGAGTTGCGGCGTTTCAAGAAGCGGACTAAGCGAACAGCTTCGCGACGGCTTGCGCCTTCACGAGCTCTCGCGGTTGGTTCAAGTGGTTGTAGACGATCGTTTCCGGATCAATGCCCACGCTGTGGTAGATCGAAGCCAGGAGCTCGCCCGGATGGACGGCGTCTTCCAGCGGAGCGCTGGCCGTCTTGTCGCTCTTGCCGTGGACGTAACCGCGCTCGGTTCCGGCGCCGGCGACGATCGACGTGAAGCAGTACGGCCAGTGGTCGCGACCGTCGGCGCTGTTGCCGTTGCCGCTGGTGCTCACGCCCTTCTGCGGCGACCGGCCGAACTCGCCGACGGCCACGACGAGCGTCTCGTCGAGCAGGCCGCGCTCGTCCAAGTCGGCGATGAAGGCCGAGAGGCCGCCGTCGAGCATCGGGCCCGAACGGTTCTTCATCCGGTCGGTAAGGCCGACGTGATGATCCCACGAGTGGTTGTCCGAGTTGGCCACCTTCGGCCAAATGACTTCCACGACGCGCGTGCCGGCTTCCACCAGGCGGCGCGCCAAGAGCAGGCTTTGGCCGAACGTGTTGCGGCCGTAGCGATCGCGGGTCTTGGCATCTTCGCGGCCGATGTCGAACGCTTCGCGCGCCCGACCCGAGATCACCAGATTCAAGGCTCGATCGTAGTATTCGTCGAGCTTGTAATCTTCCACGGCTTTATCAATGTCGGGCATGCCCGCATCGATCAGTTCGCGAAGCTTCGCGCGGCGCTCGAGGCGTGAGGCGAACACTTCCGGCCGCAGCTTGAGATCGTCGACGCGGACCTTTTCCATCTTGGCCATATCCATATCGTCGCCGTCGGGATACAGCGTGTACGGATCGTAGTCGCGGCCGAGGAAGCCCGCGGTGCCGGCCTTGCCGACGACGTTGCTCTCTTGCAACGGCCGGGGGAGCATGACGAACGGCAGCATCGGCACGTCGCTCGGCTTCAGGCGAATAATATTGGAACCGAAGTTGGGGAAGTCCTTCGGCGTCGGCGGTTCGAGCTGGCCCGACGGGCTGACCTTGTCGGTCGTGTAGCCGGTCATCATCTGATAGATGGCGGCCGTGTGGTTGAAGAGGCCGACGGGCGTATAGCCCATCGAGCGGATCATCGTGAACTTGTCGTTGATCTGCGCGAGCTTCGGCAGGTTCTCCGTGAACTGCACGCCGGGGATCTTCGTCGGGATGCTCTTGAAGGCGCTGCGGACCTTCTCCGGCACGTTTTCCTTCGGATCCCAAAGGTCGATGTGGCTCGGGCCGCCTTGGAGGTAGACCATTACGACGCTCTTGGCCTTGTTCCAGCCCGGCCCGCCGTGCAGGCCCGCGGCCGCGTTGGCCGCTTGCAGGCGAAACATCGAACCGAGCGTGAGCCCGAACAAGCCGCTGCCGCCGACGCGGAGCACGGCCCGACGCGACATGCCGAGATGCGGATCGCACAAGTCTTTGCCTTCACGGCCGGGTACGACGAGCATGAGAGATCCTCCTGAAGCGAAAGGTGACTTTTATTGAGCGGGGAGTGATGAGCGGCGAGCGGGGAGCGACAGATTCAAGCGATGTAACTTGTCTTCATTCCCCACTCCTCACTCGCCGCTCCCTACTTTTTGTTAGTGATTGAAAAGGAACGCCGGGCTGTTCATCAGCGCCCAAGCCAGGTCTTGTACTACGGTCAGACGTTTATCGGCGGTCTGTTGTTTGCTTTGATCGAAATCGGCGCGAAGTTGAGCCAGCTTGCGATCGAGGGGCACCGGTTGTTCGGCGGTCGTCACCGTGGTCTTCAGCGTCATAAGTTGCTGATCGACCGGCAGCGGCAGCCGCGCAGCTCCAGAGAGCCGTTTGGTACTTTTCGAACTCGGGACTGGTGAAACGTTGGTAAGCGTCAATCACGTCCCATTGGGCCGCCGTTCGCTTTTCCACCGGCACGCGCAGCGCCGCGGCCACGTCGGCCGGCAGCCCGAAGCTGAGCGGCTTCGCGGCGTCAGTCACCCAGAGCCGGAATTTGCCGATGATGAACCCTTGCCGGAAGGCTTGGGCCATGTCGAGCTTGAGCTGCACCCCTTCTTTGTCGGTCACGGGAGCGGCCAACTGGAACACGGCCCGATGCACGCCCGGCTTGCCGCCGATCGCCCAGCCGTTTTGCGCACCTTGCTCACGTTTGCCGTCGATGGCCGTCTTCACGTCGAACTTCTCTTGCGAGTAGTCGGCGATGGCGTCGCTGAACTTCTGCGCGACCGGTGCGCAGCGCACCTTCTTTGATCGGCTCGCGGCGTCGGCCAGAATGAGTTCGCTGAGGACGAAGTTGCGTCCGCTCAGGCCGGGGCCGAAGCCGGGCAGCCGTTCGTCCGGCAGCACTTCCAACATGATCGCCGTGACGTTCGTCAGCGGCGTTTCGCCGGTGATGCTGAACGTCGGCTGCGAGTTGCCGTCGAGCGTGAAGACGGTCGTTCCTTCGTTTTCAATCTTCAAGTTCACCGGGCTCGTGGCTTTGGCGGTCGCTTCGGTGATCTTCAGCGGCTGCCAGAGCACCGTGTCGTCCTTCAGGCCGAGGCTCTTTTCCCACGTGTCTTGAGTACGCGGCACGCGGCGCTGTGCGAGGGCCAAAGCCGCTTCAGCCCGCGCGATCGCATCCACGCGGGCCTTCTCGGCGGCGGCGACCTTCGGAGCTTGCGCGGTTTCGTAATCGCCCAGGGCCTTCTTAGCGGCGGTAATCGCCGCGACGCGCTCCGCTTCGAGCTTTTCGGAGATCGGCTTCCAGTACGCTTCGCGCTCGGCGAGCTGTTTCGAAAGCTCGCCGTGGTCGACGTCGATCTCCGCCATCGTCTTGCGAGCCACTTCGAGTTCCTTCGGCGTGGCGTGGCGATTGAGGACGCGGAGGAAGAGCCCGTCGATAAGTTTGGCGTCGTCCTTCTCGGTGGCCGTCAGCTTGGCCAGCGAGTTTTGCGGATTGCTGATCGCGTCCGAAAGCGTCGGGCCGGAGATCATCGCCATGACCGGGCCGAGCGCCATGCCGCCGGTTCGTTCGCATTCGCAAGCGCTTTCACGGGGCGGGCGACCGAACGTTTGCAGGAAGCCGCCTCCCATGGTCGAGCTGATGTCGGCCAATTGCGCGGCGCGGGTGCCGTCGGGATAGCCGGGGAACTTCGACACGGTGCCGGTCGCGCGATGGATGGCGTCGTACAGCACTTCGGCCGGCAACCGGCGTGCGATCGCGTGCGAGTAGTTCGTCTTGTCGTCGACGTTCCACTCGTTCGACTTCACCGAGAGTTGATATGTGCGCGATTTGCAGATTTCCCGCATCAGCTCGCGAGCGTTGAAGCCGTTCTTCACGAACTGCTCGGTGAGATACTCGATGAGCTGCGGGTTGGTCGGCGGGTTGCCGGCGCGGATGTCGTCGATCGGCTCCATGATGCCGACGCCGAACAGGTAGCCCCAGATTCGGTTCACGTAGCTCTTGGCGAAATACTGGTTGTCCGACGAGGTCATCCAGGCGGCGAGTTCTTGGCGACGCGTGGCCTTTTCCGACGCGGCGTACTCGGCGGCGAAGGGGAACTTCGGTGCGGTTTCCTGGCCGGTGCGGTCGTGCTTGATTTCCCCCTTGGGTTGATCGAACACGACTTCGTACATCGGCTTGCCCCCTTCGACGGCCGTGCCGCCCAAGAGCGCCCCCTTCGCGTTCGGATCGGCCTTCAAGCCGACTTGCGCAAAGTACGCGGCCGTTTCGTAATACTGATCCTGCGTCCAACGTTCGAACGGATGGTCGTGGCATTTGTTGCAGTTGAATCGCACGGCGAGGAACAGGTGCGTCGTGTTCTCCATCGTGTTGGCCGGGTCGCGCAGAATCTTGTAGTACGACGCGGCCGGGTTGTCCTTGTTCGAACCGTCGGCCGTGAGAATCTTGCGCACGAACTGATCGTACGGCGTGTTCGCGGCCACTTCTTTGCGAATCCAATCGCGCAGGAGCTTGGCTCCGTCGGCGCCGAGGAACTTCGGATTGACCTGCAGCAGGTCGGCCCACTTGTTCGTCCAATGGTCGACGAACGGATCGCTGCCGATGAGCTTGTCGACCAGCGCATCGCGCTTCACGCGCGTTTCGCGCTTGTCCGCCAAGAAAGCTTCCACTTCTTCGGCCGTCGGCGGCAGGCCGGTGAGGTCGATCGACACGCGGCGAATAAATTCCGCGTCGGTGCAAAGATCGCTCGGCAGAATCTTCATCTGCTTCCACTTCGCGGCCGTGAGGTCGTCGATGGCGTTGTTTTTCGCCGGCTCGGCCCATTTAAACCCGGAGCGGTCGCCCATCACGGTGAGCGTCGCCGCGGCGTAGGCACCTTCATAGCGGGCCAGCACCGGAGCTTCGCCCCGACGCAAGGCCGTGAGCAATCCGCCCGGCGCGGCCGATACCACTTCCAGATTGCCGCTTTCGATGAACGCTTCGCGCGTCACGTCGCGCACCTTGCCGTCGGCGAAGCGGGCCAGGATTCGCATTTGTTGTTTGCGACCGGCCCGATCGACCACGGCTCCCTGCGGTTGCACTTCAATGCTGACGACGCGCGGCGTCTTGTGGTCGACCTTCGCGCCGGCGGCGATCCAGCGGCGGACGATGTTGTAGTACGCGTCGCCCGGCTTGGTGAGTTGCCCGCCGACGTGCGGCACGGCCGCCGTGGCCTTGAGCAGCATCAGCGAATTGTCCGGCGCGGCCACATTCACGCGACGCGACGCGTGGTCGTCGGCAAAGGCCCGCAGGTCGTACACGGGATCGTAACCGCGGAGCGAGAGCTTGAAGCCGTTCTTGCCGTCTTTCGCGCCGTGGCAGGTGCCTTGGTTGCAGCCCATGCGGCTAAGCACGGGGTTCACGTCGCGAATGTAGTCGACCGGTTGAGCCGTGCTGCAACCGCCGACTTTCACCGGTACGGTCGCCGTCTTGTCGCCGAGCGTGATCGTGACGCCGGCGTCGCCGTCGGCCCGGGCCACTACGACACCGCCCGCCAGCACTTCAGCGGACGCCGACGAAGCGGCGATCTTCGCGATGCGCGTGGCGTCGGCCGTTGCGCCGCCGGCGAGCTTGGCCGTGACGAGCAACTGCACGTAGTCGGTCTTGCCGTGGAGTTGAATGGTCGACGGCGTCACCGTGATCGCTTCGACCTTCGCTCCTTCAGGAAGTTGTTCCGTTTCGATCGCTGCGACCGGGAAGCCGAGCTTCGCGGCGGCGGCCGTTTGCGCGGCGGCGGGCTTCGTGATCGGCACCGGCGTGAATTGCTTGGTGATCTTGCCGTCGGCCGCGTTGACGAGCCGCACGACGCCGTCGGCGCCGGCCACGGCCAAGGTCTTGCCGTCGGGCGAGATCGATACGGCGAACAGGCCGGTCTCGTTCAACGTCGTCTTGGCCAATTGCTTGACGGACTTCTTGGTGAATTCGTCGATCTGCTTCGACTCGGCTTCGGTCCGTTCCGAAATCCGCTTCTCGAGAATCTTCTTCAGGTCGTCGGGCAGGCCTTTGTCGTCGCCGTACTGATAGATGCCGATTTCGCCGATGCCGTCGCTGCTGCTTACCGCGGCGATCAGTTTGCCGTCGGTGCTGACGTCGATGCCGAACACACGGCCCGCCAAAGCCGGCAATACGCTGATGAGGTTAGCGTCGTCACCGATCACGCGCTTCGTCACGCGATGGATGCGGTAGATCTTCGGAATGCCGTCGGACCCGCCGAACACGATTTCATCGCGCGTCGGGTGCCGAGCCACGCATTGCAGGCCTCCCTTGAGCACGCCGGCGTGATCGACGTGATGTTGTCGACGAAGCGTTGTGTTTCCACTTCGGTGAGCTTCGCGGAGCGGTCGCGGCCGACGCTGATCAGGTGCGTGCCGTCCGGGCTAAATACCGTGTCGAGCGCACCAATCGTTGTGGCCGCCCATGAAGAGGGTTTGCTTGCCCGTGGCCGTTTCGATCACGCGGACGCTGTTGTCGCCGCAGCCGAAGGCCACGTACTTGCCGTCGGGCGACCAAGACGCACCGTAGATGGTGTCGTAAGTTGACGTGTGCGAGAGCAGCAGCTTCTTCGTGGCGACGTCCCAGATTTGAATTTCGCCGAGCCGGGCCGGCAGACCGCCGGCGACGGCCAGTTGCTTACCGTCGGGCGAGAACCGGACCGATTCGATTCGTTCCGCCATGCCGACCAAACGGGCGACCACGCCGGAGCCGTCGGCCTTATTGATTAGCACTTCGTGATAGCCGGCCACGGCCAGCAGCTTGCCGTCGGGCGAGTAGTCGAGCGAAGGAACGACCGGAGCTCGGGTATAAACCGGCGGATGCTCGGCGTCGTACTTTTGGGCGGTGCTCGCCGGCGTGTCGTCTTTCGCCCCTTCGGCGATCCAGCGCTTGATCAGATCGATGTCCGTGGCTGAGAGCGGCTCTTTGCCGCGCGGCATTTCCGCCTTGCCGTCGGTCGGCGTGATCAGCTCGACCAAATAGCTCGCATCCGGCTTGCCGGCGACGACGGCCGCGGAACCGCTTTCACCACCTTTGAGGAGACGGCCGAAGTCGGTCATTTCATAGTCGCCCCCTTGCTTGGCCGGCTGATGGCAGCCTTGGCATTGAGCCTGCAAGATCGGACGGACTTGCTTATGGAAACTGACCTTCTCGGCCTCGGCGGCGTGCGCATCGACGACGAACGACGAAAGCGCAACGGCTGCGGCGGTACGAGCAAGCGTAAGAGCAAAACGGAACATGAGCGCAAGATCCTCGTAACACGTACGAAGAGACCGCTCGGAGATCGCCGGGAGAACTATGGCCGGACGAGCGAACGTTCGCGCAGCGCGCAGCCGCATTCGACGGGGCCGCACTTGGGAATTTCGATCGATCAACCGTAGCTCAACGCTGCCGGACGTGAGACGGTTGAGACACGTTGACCGCGCGGACAAGCGAGAGCTTGCCGCAAACCCGGTCGTGCGCCGTCCACCAACTTACGTCAGCAAGCCGGGATCCGAGGGGCCTCGAAACCGACTCCAATGGACATCGCCGGTCCACCATTCTTCCAAACCTTGCCGATTCGCGTTCTCGCAGGCTTCCAGCAGCCCGGGAAAATCGTCGAAGTCGTCGGCTTGGGGAACAGGGTAGCCGAGTTGTAGGAACTCGGCAGGCAGGGACACGTTTCAACGCCGCAAAATACGGACGGCGAAACGCGTCGGTACTGTAATACCGTATTCTAACTTATCGACGCTTATAAGCGAACACAAGAGAATTCTATACAACCCGCTGACAGCGGATTCTGAATCGGCGGGAAAACGCCTATCTCCGCCCAAGTCTTTGGCTTGCGGCGACGCGGCAGGGGGCCGGCGAAGGCTTTCGCGGGCTGTTTCGGTCAGTGTCCGACCAGCGAGATGACGATCTCCACCGCGATCAGCAAGATCACGATCAGCTCCATCAGTTCGATCCGCCCGGCCGCCGCTTGGTCGGAGAGGATCTGATACACGTCCTGCACGGTGTCCAGCGAACTCTTGATACTGGAGGACCATTCGTCGAGATGCAGCCGCGCCGCCGTCAGGTGATACACGCGGGCCAGGTACTGATCGCCCACGAGTTTCAACGCCCCGGCGGCCCGATCGAAAAGCGCCTCAGTTTCCATTTTGATGTCGCCGAGTACCCGCATCGGCCGGTCTTGCAAGCGACCGAAGAAGAGCAGCCGGCGACGGACGAGCGAATGCACGAGTCCGTAGGCTTTCTCCAGCGCGTCGTCGAGCCGACGGTCGATCAAGCGAAACTCCAGCAACTGCAAATTGGCGAACTCCAACGTTCGCAACGTCTCGCGCAATCGTGGTCGATCACCACGGCCGCCGCCCAATCGATGACGACCAAGTCGTGCGGCGCGTAGGCGATGCGCCGGCTCAAGGCCTCGTTCACTTGCTCGGCCGCCAAGGGGCCGGCTTCCAATCGCAAAAGCCCGGCGAGCCAGTCAGCCCGCGACGACGCGACATTCTCGACCGACGACCAGTTCTCGGGAGCGAATCGGAACACGAAATACTCTTCGACCAGTTCGCTCCAGGCCGGCCCTTTGATCGTCGGCAAGAGTCGTTGGTGAAGGGGTTCCACCGCTTGCCGGGCCGCGCGAATCATCGATTGTTGCAATGCCGGGTTTCCCGCCGCGCGGCGTAATTCTTCGGGTCCGCAATCGAGCGGAATTTCCAGCCGTACGTTGACGCCGCCGAAGTCGAACACGGATGCTTCGGCGCGGGCCGTCACGTCGCGATCGCCGAACCTTATGCCGACGTCGGCCAGCGGAAATTGCAGAGGAGCGGGACGGTAACTGATCGAAGCCGGCGTTCGCGGTCGCCGGCCCAAATCTTGTTCTTGCGAAGGGGCCAACGGCGCGGCTCGCACAAATCGATCTCATCACCCCAATCGAAGGCCGCATTGAAAAAGAGCGAACCGGCGAGCAGGGATTCTTCGCCGTTCGAACTGTTCATAAGCGGTGTCTCGGCGAGAGAAGAAGGAGTCAAAGCCCGAATGGCGATTCGCCCGATTCTAGAAGCGCGCGGGCCCGCGCACCAATGTGCCTCCTGGGAACGGCCGCACGCCTAGGTATTGCCGAATCAATGACGACCGGTTTCCTTGCGACGGCCGAATTGCCGCGATTCTGGCACTCTTGGCGCGACGGCGTCGCCGCGGCACGGCGCGTGCATTCCTCATCAGCCGATTGCCGTAAGCCCCGCCCGATTTCGAGGTGCCGCCATGACACACGTCGCCAACATCCGCATGCACGAAGACCATCAGCGTTGGAACAACGAGAACGACCTTTGGCGCGAGGAAATCAGCCTCTGGCAAGCCGAGGCGGCGGGCATGCATCGCGATTTGCAGCGCGTGCAGGCCGCACTCGAAGCTCACGAGGCGGCGATGTCGGTTCACGCCGGGGCCATTCGCAGCTACCAGCAAGACTTCGCCGACCACGAGCATTCGCTGGCGTGCGGCGAACGCACGGCCGCACAGCCCGGCATCGATCCGGCCTGCTGCGAAAATTCCGCGGCGGTTCTGCCGGTTTCGCACGAAGAGGAACGCATGGCCCAAGACCGGCTACGCGAAGCTCACGATTATTTGAAGCATCGCCATCATCGCCTATTGGCGCAATGGGCTCGGATGCTCGAATCGCTTCCTAGTACGTCGGCTACGACCAAGGCCTGTTGCGGAAGTTGCCGTAGCGGCCGCTGACTGCAACGACAAACGCTAGGTCCAACGCGCAAGCACGGGGAGTGCGGCGCTCGTCGCACGCGCGGTCGTTAAATAGCCGCACACCGCCTCATCGCCACGCCTTCACGGAGTCCGGCAAGTTGCCTTCCGCGTTGAATGGAAGCGGACGCGGCTCTGTAAGAATCTCCAAGTTCGCCTTCTCGCGCGCTTCGGGCAAATACGCCTCGCCGCATTCCACTTCCACGAGGTCGAGCGTGTTGTGGACCCAGAGCAGCTTGGCGTGAGGCGGATCGGTGAGACCGATCGTCGGCAGCGCGATGTCGAAGAATCTCGCGATCGGTCGGGTAGTCGAAGGGCGTCATTCCCGCCGCCACGTGCCCGCCGGTAAGGCAATTGATGCGGGTCTTCTTCACGTCAATTTGCTCCAGCACGCGCGAGCGGCAGAATTCAGCCATCCCCAGGCCGGTGGCGTTGCCGTGCGTTTCTTCGGTGAGCGATCGCACGGCGATCACCTTCACCTTCGGCCATTCGTCTTCCACGGCCTTATGGTCGTTGTACTTTCGGCCGACGACGTTGGTATCCATCCCCGTGCCGCTGATGTTCTTGCCGATCTGGTCGACCATGAGCATGTGGCAACGTTCGAACGGGAGCCGAGGTATCCACTGCTTGGCCAAGACCAAGAGTTCTTTCTCGCGCGCTTCGAGTTCTTCGGGAAGTACGGCGGCCAGCTGGGCCGTTTCCTCGCGCTCGTTCTCGACGATCCCCAGGCCCGCGACGATCTTACATTTGGCGATCACTTCGGCCGCGACGCTGCGCACGATCTGCGGGAAGCTGTAATCCTGAATCGCGCGGTGATACACCAGCGCGCCGGCGTGCTTCCCTAAGCCGATGAGCATCATCTTCATCAGCCCGCTTTCGATATCGCCGACGAAGCCGGTGTGCGGCTTGATGCGGCCGACGACCAGCACGTGGTCGGCTTGCGAGGCATGTTTGTCGAAGTGCACCGGAAACCCTTCGCGCGTCTGGCAGACGATGATCGTCTCCATGCTCGCACGAATCGGGCAGCCGCAATACTCTTCGGTGATGCCGTAGCCGTGCAGGATTTCGACCTGCCCTTCCGCCGTACCGCCGCCGTGGCTTCCCATGGCCGGCACGATAAACGGTTTCGCGCCGATCGATTTCAGATGTGCGACCGAAGCCCGAATGATTTGGGCGATGTTCGCGATGCCGCGACTGCCGGCAGTGACGGCGACGCTCTCGCCCGGCCGAATGCGCTTGTCGAGCGGCAACCGGCCGAGCTGGCCGCGCACTTCGGCGTCGATGTCGGCGACTTGCGGCCCGGTGAAATGTTGGCGAACACGAAAGATGCGAGGGTACTGCGACACGCGCGGGCTCCAAAGCGGCGGGACGTACGACTGCGATTCTAAATCGGCGGCGAATTCCCTTCCATGCCGCCGCACCGAGGCCGCGTGTTCGTCTGGATGAGAATCGCGCAAATCCCTATCATTCCGGCCCTTTTTGCCCGTCTTTCGCTCCCATCTCCAGCTCACGGACGAGCGCAGCATGGCCACGAACAATAAGCGTGCGTCGACTTCCGACAACGACACGGCGATCGACGACCCGATCTTCGCCCCACCGCGCCGCAGCAAGACCGGACGACGGTTGCTCTTCGTCGTCGTCGGGCTCGTGATCCTCGTCGTCGCGGCGCCGCAGATCGTGGCCCGCACGCCGCTGCTGCGTTACATCGTCGGGCTGGCCTCGCAAGACGTGCAAGGCAAAGTGACGATCGGCGAAGCCTCGCTGAACTGGTTCACGGAACCGCAGGCCGAAGAGGTCGAGCTCACGGGGCACGACGGACAACTCGTCGCGCCGCACCGCGCTCGTGCATGCCGATCGTAAATTGCTCGATCTCGCCGTGCGTCCGACGCAACTCGGCCGCATTCGGATCGAACGTCCGTTCTTGAATCTCGTCGTTCGCGGCGACGGCAAAACGAATCTCGATGAAGTGCTCGCCAACTTCACGTCGGCCGCGAAAGCCGCGACCGGCACCTCTGTGCAAGGCGTCGACGTGGCGCTCGAGCTGGTCGACGGCTCGATTGAAGTTCGCGAGGAGCTGACCAACCGGAAGTGGCAAATTGCCCGCGTCGGCGGGGTCGTCATCGTGCCGGCCGCGGCGACCGAGCCGCTATCGGTCGACGTGCAAGGTTCCGTGGCCTTCGCCGACGGCCCGCGGCCGATTCGTCTGCGCTGCAACTATCGCGACCTGTCGACCGACGGCGGTGCGGCCGTTCCGCAAGGGGACGCATCGGCGGAAATCGACGCCTTGCCGCTCGATCTCGTCGGCGCACTGACGCGGCGATTTCTGCCCGGCCTGACGTTCACCGGCGTGGCCGTGGGCAAAGTGCAAACGAAGTTCGACTACGCGGCCTCGCCGTCGACCGTCTCCGTCGACGGTCAAATCGGTTTGCGACGGCCGTGCGTCGGCGGCATGTGGCTCGACGGCGACGAACTTCGCCTCGACAGCGTCGACCTGCCGATTCGGGCCTCCGTCGTCGGCACGCAACTCAACATCGAACAGCTCGGCGTAGCCTGCGATCTCGCGTCGGCCGAAGCACGGCTGGTGCTCAACGATTACACGAAGCTGTTCAGCACTTACAGCGTCGCCGGCCTGCTCGACTTGCTGGTGCGGTGCGACGGGCACGCGTCGGCTCGTGTGAGCTTGGCGAAGATCGCTCAATCGATGCCGCACGTGATGCGGCTCCGCGACGACGTACAAGTCACCGGCGGCGACGTCGTCGTCGGCGTGCAAAGCAAACGCAATGAAGCGGGCGTGCGGCAATGGCAGGCCGACCTCGACGTGGCGAGCCTCACGGCCTCGGCGCGGACAGGCCGTCACTTGGCAGCAACCGCTCACGGCCGTGGTCACCGCCGTCGAAACTTCGGGCGGCCCGGTGGTCAATCGAGTCAATTGCCGGTCGGACTTCCTCGTGGTCGAAGGGGTCAACACGCCGAGCCAGTTCACGCTGCAGGCGCAATATTCGCTTGATCAACTCTCGGCGAGGCTGGATCAATTCATTGATTTGGTCGGGCTGCAATGTCGAGGGCAGGGGACCGCGGAAGCTTCATGGACGCGCGAGCAAGATCGGTTCCGCGTGGAAGGGACCGCGGCCGTCAACGGTTTCGAACTGCTCTGCCCCGGTTATCCGACCTGGACGGAGAAGCAACTTGTCGTCGGCGTGCGAGCCTTGGGTCGCGCCGCCGGCCTGAGCATCGCTTCGCTCGACGAAGCGACGGTCGGCCTCGAATCGGCCGGCGATCAGCTCACGGCTCGACTCACCGCGCCGGTCGCCGATTTGACGAACCCTCAAGCCGTGCTGCCGCTCGTCGTGGAAGGGCGCGGGCAGTTGGCGACTTGGCTCGCGCGGCTCCGGCCGTTTGCCGGAATTCCGGCCATGGTCTCGGCCGACGGCCAAGTGGAACTCAACGCCGTCGGCGAGATTCGCCTGCCGCAAGAAGTAACCATCGTGCAATCGAAGCTCACGGCCAAACCGCTCCGGTTGGCCATGCCGGGCCTCGCGATCGACGAGCCGGCGGGAGAGTTGACGCTCGTCGGCCGCTATCATCCGGATCGCACTGAAGTTCGCGAGGCCACGCTCAACAGCGTCGGCACGCAAGCCGCACTCCGCAACTTCGCATACATCCCGGGCCAAGGGCGCAGCTCCGGAGCTGCACGGCGAACTCGGGTTGCGCGGCGACCTCGCCAAGTTGCTCGTCGCTTCCTCCGCGACCGGTTCCTCGAGTACGACGCCGCTGCGCTACGCCGGCCTCATTGAAGCTTCGGGCAAGTTGGAACGGACCGGCGCCGTGACGGCCGTGGCGCTCGACGCCGTCGTGAAAGACCTCGTCGTACAGCAGGGAGCGGCGACGTTGTGGCGCGAGCCGCAAGTGCGGATGGTCGGCAGCGGCGTGTATGAGCCGCGTCGCGATGCCTTGGCCATCGATCGCTTGGAAGTGGCCGCCGATGCACTGCGCGTATTGCTCTCCGGCAAGCTCGATCAGATCAGCACCACGCGGGTGCTCGATTGCCGCGGCGAACTCACCTACGATCTGGCCAAGCTCACGCCGTTGGCCCAAACATCACTCGACAAAAGCGTGATGATGACCGGTCGCGAAACGCAACCGTTTCAGCTCTCCGGCGCGCTGGTCGATTTGAAACGGCCTGACGCGCTCGCTTGGCATCAACTGCAAGGCGGCGCAGCGTTTCGGGTGGGACCAGCTCGGCGCGTACGGCTTCGTCGTACCGAAGAACCAACTCGAAGCGACGCTCGGCCAAGGCTACTTGCGGACGACGGCGCTCGAAGTGCCTGCCGGCGGCGGCAAACTGCGGCTGGCTCCCACGGTGCGCATGGGGCCGGAGCCGATGGAAGTACGGCTCGATCCGGGCCTGCTGGCCGACCACGTGACGATCACCCGCGAAATGGCCAACGAGCGCTTGCAGTACGTCATGCCGATCATGGCGGGCGTCGCGCAGGTCGGCGGCCGGTTCTCGATTGCGCTCGACGAATTCCGCGTGCCGATCAGCAACCCGGCGGCCGGCGCGATCGGCGGCAAGCTCACGGTGCACGACGTCGACGTCGGCCCCGGCTTCCTCACGCAGGAACTGGCGACGCTGGTGAACTTGCCGGCCTCGGTGAACCTGACGCGCGAATCAGTCGTCGACTTCAAGATGATCGAAGGACGGATCTATCACCAGAATTTGGAGTTTGCGTTTCCGAACGTGACGGTGCGGACGATGGGCTCGGTCGGCGTGGCCGATCAATCGCTTTCGCTCATGGCCGAGGTGCCGATTCCTTCACACCTATTGCAGAACTTGCCGGTGGCCAACGCGGCCCTCTCCGGGCAGGTGATCCGTGTGCCGATCGCCGGCACGTTGCAGAAGCCGACGCTCGACCGCGACGCGTTCCGGCAGGCGACGACGCAATTCGTACAAACCGCCGCGGCCGGCGACTTCGCAGCAGGCGCTCGGCGGGCAGCCCGGTGCGGTGCCGGATGCGGTACAGCAAGGCCAGAACATGACGCAAGGGTTCCTCAATCGCGGGACGACCGCGGCGCAGGCGCTCTGGATAAGGGAACCAACGCGGCGCAGAACGCGCTCAACCGCGGACAAGATGCGCTGAACCGCGGCTTGAACAAACTACTCGGCCCGGGGGCTGCGGCGCCGACGACGACGGAACAGAGGTAGAGACCGCTCAGAGCGTAAGCACCAATGACCAAGCACCAAAACCCAAACAAATCTCAAGACCGAATGACCGATGAAAGCGGCTCGTTTGGTCCTTCGTTCGTTTTCTATTGTTTGGAATTTGGTGCTTGATCATTGGTCATTCTTAAGTCGCTACCTGCTCTTCGCGCCTCCGTGGTGAAGTTCTCCAATTCCACGGTACAATAGCCGGCATGAAGCTCGTCATGCTCGGCACCACCGGTTATCACCCGAACGATTTGCGCGATACGGCTTGCTACATGCTGCCGGAAATCGGCGTGGTGTTCGATGCGGGGACCGGAATGCATCGGTTGCGGAGCGTGCTGACGACCGACGAGCTCGACATCTTTCTCTCGCACGCCCATTTGGATCACGTCGTCGGGCTCACGTTTCTGCTCGGTGCGCTGTACGACAAGCAAATGCGGCGCGTGACGGTGCACGGCGACGGCGCGAAGCTGGCGGCGATTCGCGAGCATTTGTTCTCGGCCGAGTTGTTTCCCGTGGTGCCGACGTTTGAAATGCGGCCGCTCGATTTGCAGAAGCCGCGGCCGATCGAAGTCGCCAGCGGCGGGCAGGTAACCTACTTTCCGCTGGAGCATCCGGGCGGGTCGATCGGCTTTCGTCTCGAAGCGGCCGGCCGATCGCTGGCGTACGTCACCGACACGACGGCGCGAACCTGATGCGCCGTACGTTGCGCAGGTTCGCGGCGTCGATCTGCTGCTGCACGAGTGCTACTTCGGCGACGACGTGCCGGCCGAGTTTGCCGAGAAGACGGGGCACAGCCAAACGACGCCGGTCGCCGAACTGGCCAAGGCGGCCAAGGTCGGCCGATTGGTGCTCACGCATTTGAACCCGGCGATTAACGAAATCGACCCCGTCGGGCTGGCCGCGGCGCGGCGGATTTTTCCGAACACCGAGCTGGCCGAAGACGGCAAGACTCTCGAAGTGTGAGCGTTTGCGGGGGACTCCGGTCGCTGACGCTCCCGGCTCGCTGTTTGGGTCGGCTTTTGGGGGAGCGCCGTTCGTGACGGCGCGCTTGAGTTACGGCGCGATGCTGCCGCCGGTGAGTGCGTACAGCATCAGGCAGGCGGCGACGATGAGGAATTGGATGAACGTCTGCAACGCGGCGATCGTCAGGCCGCGGCGAAAGGGGATTTGCAGCACGTAGCCGACGAGCGACGCCGTGACGACGACGTTCAGCCCGATCGACGCGTACATCAGCGGCAGCACGTCTTGCGGCGGCCGACCTTCGACTTGCAGCACGCCGCCGACGACCGCTCCCGCCACGGCTCCGATGAGAAACGTGACGAGCGAAATGCCCAAGGCTTGGCGAAACGAGAGCCCGCCGACCGACGGTTGGGCAGTGATGCGGTTGTAAATCACGACGGCCGCGCGGAGCAGCATCGTCGAAATCAAAGTGCTGACGATGAGCAGGAAGAGGAGATTGGCGGGCATTACGAGTTGGTCTGGGTCTTGCGGTGTGCGTCGTAGTCGAAGTCGTCGGTCATTTTCGCGGCATTCCCTCCGGCCGACCATGCCGCTCTGAATTGAGCGGCGTACGGTTCGGCCGGATCGTCCGTTTCGTCTAGCCGGATTGCAGGAACTCGAAACTCTTGTCGTCGACTTCCAGCAAAATCGTTCGCGAGTCGGCGTCGACTTTCAGAACTTTTCCCGTGATGAGATAGTCGGCCCAAACGGCGCCGGACGGCGCGTGCTTAACAGGGCGTCCGCGAACGTTGACGAAGTGCAGCCGTGTCTTTTGTTCCCCTTCGAAGTCGACTTCTCCCGACTCGCCGGGCCAGCGGGCAAGAAACGTAGCGACTGAGCCGATGAACGGCTTGAGCCGTTCGGTCTGATCGTCGGACTCTTGTGCGACCAAGTCCAGCAGTTTACGGCCGTGTTGAAACTCCTGCAGTCGGTCGAAGTTTTTTGCGGTTGCTGCGGCGCGATCGAGACTCACGCTCTCCGCCGGAGCAGGGGGCGCGAAGCAAAGGCACGCGGCGAATACGAATTGGAGCATCGTCGGGGTTCTCAGGGGATGACGTCAGTGTAGCCCCGACCGGGCCGACGCCTATCCGAGTTTGCCGCGGCGATCCGGGCGCAATAAAAAACCGGCCGCGGGTGGGAAGCCCGCGGCCGGTGGAAATCACGCAGAGAGTGACGACCCTCTCTCGCAGGGAGAGAGGGTCGAGAACGCAGACTAGGCGAACAGTTCCTTGATGACCTTGCCGCTGTTGGCAATCTTCATCGGACGGTTGTTCTTGCTCGTGTAGGTGGTTTCGAGCGAGACGCCGAGGCCCTTGAGCACCGAAGCCATCAAGTCTTCCGACTTGATCGGATCGACGCCGTCGGCCACCGCGGTGCCGTCTTCATTCGTCGCGCCCACGGCTTGACCGCCCTTGAGACCGCCGCCGGCGACCACGGTCGACCAGCAACGAGCCCAGTGATCGCGACCGGCGCGAGCGTTGATGCGCGGCGTACGGCCGAAGTCGCCCATCCAGACCACGGCGGTGTCTTCCAACATGCCGCGTTGGGCCAGGTCTTCGATGAGGGCGCTCATGCCCTGATCGAGCACCGGCAGGAGGCTGTTCTTCAGCGTGTCGTGGGTCGTTTGGTGGAGATCCCAGCCGCCCATGTCCACTTCGACGAACGGCACGCCGCGCTCGACCAAACGGCGAGCGACCAAGCAGCTACGGCCGAAGGTCGTGTTGCGACGCATGCCGCCTTGACCGCCGGCGGCCATTCCTGCGCCGGAGCGGCGATGCCGTAACGTTCTTTCACGTTGGCCGGTTCATCGTCGATCTTGAACGCCTTCATTTGGTCGCTGGTCATCAGCGTCACCGTGCGATCGATCACCTTCTTGTGTTCGATCGGGGCTTCGCCGCGCGACGACATGGCGAAACCGCCTTCGATTTCGGACAGCAGGCCGAGCCGCTGAGCCAAACGCGGGGCTTCCATGTTCATGTTCAGGTTACGAACGTCGCCGTTGGAGTCGACGGCGAACGGGGCGTAGCTCATGCCCAAGAAGCCCGGGCCGTAGCTCGAGCCGCCGATCGCGACGAACGGCGGAATTTCGAGGTTCGGGTTGCCGAGTTCCTTGGCGATGACGGCGCCGTAGCTCGGGTGCTCGATGCTCGGGTTCGGCACGTAGCCGGTGTGCATGTAGTAACGGCCGCGATTGTGATCGGCTTCGCGGGTGCTCATCGAGCGCACGATGGCCGTGTGATGCATTTGCTTGGCCATCAACGGCATGTGTTCGCTGATCTTCACGCCGGGGGCCGACGTGTCGATTTCTTGGAACGGACCGCCGGTCGGTTGGCCCGGCTTGAGGTCCCAGATGTCGATCGTCGGAGGTCCGGCGTTCATGAACAGCATAATGCAGGCTTTTTGCCGCTTCTGCATGTCCTTGGCGTTGGCCTGAAGGATGTTGGTGAACGACGCGGCGACGGGCGCCGTCATGGCGGCCGAAGCGGCCATGTGCGACATGAAGTGACGACGATTCATGGACATCTGCGAATCTCCCGGAGCGTGATAACTGCGTGATCTCTAAACGTGATCTCAAACGGTGACTTATCCGACCTCTCGGCCTTTCCTACCTCCCGACGATGCGATCCGCTTACCTGATCGCTCGTCGGGCTTCGTCGCGCCGAGGGTTTCCCAAGGCCCGACGCGACGATACTTCTTCGCGACGCGTTAGTGGTTGAAGATGAACTCGTTGGAGTTCAGCAGCGCCCAGAACACGTCTTGCAGCACTTCTTGCGGGCCGGCTCCCTTGGCGTTCAGGGCCAAGCCTGCTTCGCGGCTCGTCGGCTTGCGGGCCAACGTCGCCATGTACAAGTAATCAACCTTATCCTTCAGCGAGGCGGGGCTCGCCGAGAGTTGGCTCATAAAGGTGCTCGTCAGGGCGGTCTTCGTGAGATCGCCGTTCATGAGCATCAGCACTTGCGGAATGGTGCCGTCGAACGTCGTGGCTTCGTCCCCTTCGTCGTTGCCGAAGGTCACGGTGAATTGCGAGAGCCACATGGCCTTCTTCGCCGTGCGTTCTTCCGGGGTGCCTTCCTTGTCGGCCCGCGTGGCGGCCAAGAGGCTTTCGTACAACTCTTCCGCTTGCATTTGGCGGATGTAGAAGTGCGAGAACATCGGCTTCTCGCCGAGCGAAGGATCGTCCTTCTTGTTGCGCGGCGTCGTGCGGCTCGAAAGCGAATAAGCTTCGCTCAGCGTGATCCACTTGATGACTTCGCGAACGTTGTGACCGCGGGCCGCGAATTCCGAGCCGAGGCGATCGAGAAGTTCCGGGTGCGAAATCGGATTGTGCGGACCCATGTCGTCGACCGGCTTGGTGAAGCCGTAGCCGAGGAAGTGGCCCCACATCCGATTGACGAACGCCTTGCCGAAGTTTTCGTGCTTGACGATGAGCTTCGACCAGCTCGCCGCGGCGATCGACTTCGTTCACGTAGCCGCTGGAGTTGATCTTCGTGCCGTCCACGAACGTCGGGTAGGCGACGCGAAGTTCGCCGTTACGCAGTTCGAAGTAGATTTCCGCTTCCTTCGGGCTGTTCCCTTCGCCGGCAAAATCTTCGTTGCCGAGCGTCACGTATTCGACGTTCTGGCCGTTGCGATTTTGCACGCTCTTGGTTTGGCGGAAGAAGGCGTTCAGGCCCCAGAATTGGTCCTGCTTCCAATCGTTAAACGGATGGTTGTGGCACTGCGTGCATTGCACTTGGATGCCGAGGAAGTACTTGGCGGTCTTTGGCCGTGGCTTCCGTGGCGTTTTCAGCGAGCTTGTTCACGAGGAAGTTCGTGGCGCCGTTGAATTCCGGCGAGCCCGGCGACGTCGTGCCCGTGGCGCGACGATCTCTTCGACGATCTTGTCCCACGGCTTGTTCCGCAGGAACGAACCGCGGAGGAAGGCCTGCATGCCGTCACGGTTCACGAGCTCACGGTTCTGACGTTGAGCCGGCGGACGGCCGACGAACAGAATCGAAAACTTCGAAGCCCAGTGACGGGCGTACTCTTCCAGATACTTGTCGGCCAGGGCTTGTGTCCTTGGGTTTTGCCCGGCAGCGTTTCGCCGGTGAGCAGCGAGACCATGCGGAGCCGCTTTTCCGGACTGCCCGACGAGAGGTAGGCGTTCAATTCTTCGACGGTCGGCAGCCGGCCGATGATGTCGAGATAAACGCGACGGCACCATTCGGCATCGGTCGCTTGCGGCGACGGGCCGACGCCCGTATCGGCCCAGCCTTTGCGAATTTGTTCGTTGATGTACTTGATGATGTCGCCTTCGCTGACATTGCCCGTGGCGCTGCGCGGAAGTTTGCGCGTAGCAGCCGTCGCGGCACCGGCCGCGAGTTCCGCGGCGGTAGACGAAGCGCCGGGGTGTACCAGCGCGATGGTGCAAGTATCCGTACCGACGAGCGTGCAACAGAACAGTTGAACGACTTGGTCATGCTCGACCGAACTTTCCAATGCACATGCTTCAGACTTGGCGTGCTGACAAACTTGCGTGCCTACAAACTTTCAGCCCGACGCGAACGTAATGAATGCCGACGCAGACGAGAGAACCCCAGACGTGAGAACTCAGATCGAACAAGAGAACTCAGACGAGAGGGCGACGAGCATCGTGCGCATTCACTTTGCGCGTTTACCCGTTCGCACTTCCTCAAGTCCCGTCGAGAGTTCTACTCCCCTCGAAGGAACCACCTGAGCGCCAAACATTCATGGTAGGAATCGCCGGGCTGGAGTCAATAAAATCGTTTGATTTCAACGACTTTCGCTCACGCCCGTCGAGACCCAACGCGGCAGAATTCACACGATCGGCAGCCCCTGTTCCCCAGGCTGATCCGACCGTGAACTGCAGCGTTTTGCTACAGGTGTATCATTCTGCAACGTTGCAATTTGCAACGGGAGGGTCGAAAGCTTGTGCCTCATTCAAGCTCCCGACCCGCCCCGCTGCCTTGCTCATCCGGCCAAACCTTGCGACAGGGACTGCGGAGCCCACGATCGTAAAGGCTTGTTTTTGCCGGAAACAGCGGCTCGAGAGCTTCCCGAAGGAAGACTTCCCAGGGCCGAAGTGCCTCTGAGCAAGCTCCCGAAACCCGAAGGCTCCGAGGGCCACCGCTCTCTGTTCCGGGAGCGGTGACACCTCTCTATAGGCAAGCCATGTGCCAAAGGGGTCAAAGACTTGCCGGCGGGCCTTTTTGCGCTACGGTCCGATGAGCCCGGTTTCCACGTGGCAGTCGACCACCATCCCGTCGCGGTACGGCAACCGTACGGTCCAGCGGCGCGAAACCAGCGGGCCGGTCGAATCAACTCGGGTACCGCGAAGAAAGTCGACCGTGCCGGCGTCGTCGGCCGCGAAGCGCAGTCGAACCCTTCGGCTTCAAGAATCGCTTCGGCTTGGGCCAACGACGTCCCCGGCGGTACGAGCTCGCGAACGATCGTGAGCATCGCGTCGCGCGTGTCGACGCCGGCCGTGCGTTGCGCCTGCCGATCGTGCGCCGCCGCGAGCGCGGCAGGCCGGTGCTTAGAGAAGTTGGCACAGCCGACGAAGCCGATCGTAAGACCGCAGGCGATGCCAAGCAGCAGCGCCTGCGGCAACCGCCGGCGCACTGTCGGAGTGAAATCGATCATGGAGACGACCCTCGCTCGAACCGAACCTAGCTCTGACCCGCGCGGTGCTCCTAGGCCGCGGCGTCGTGAAATTGCAACTCGTGCAGTCGACGATAGAAATCGCAACGGCCGAGAAGTTCGGCGTGCGTGCCGACGTCTAAGATCTGACCTGCGTTCATCACCACGATCCGATCCGCCAGCGCCAAGGTGCTGAGGCGGTGCGTGATGATCACCGCCGTACGGTCGCGCACGAGCGCTCGAGCACGCGGTGGATGACTTGTTCGCTTTCCAAATCCACTTGGCTCGTCGCTTCGTCGAGGATGAGCAAGGCCGGATCGCGCAGAATCGCGCGGGCCAGAGCGATGCGTTGCCGCTGACCTCCGGAAAGCTTGCTCCCGCGCTGACCGACCACGGTTTCGTAACCGGCCGAAAGCTTCTCTTCGATGAAGCGATGGGCGTGCGCTTGTTCGGCGGCGGCGATCACTTGCTCGCGCGTGGCGCGGCGAGCCGTAACGAATGTTATTGAGCACCGTATCGTCGAAGAGCAGCGTCTCTTGAGCGACGATGCCGATCTGCGTGCGCAAGTCCTGCATGCGCACGTCGCGAATATCCACGCCGTCCAGCAGCACGCGGCCGCCGGTCGGATCGAAGAAGCGCGGCAGCAGGTTGGCGAGCGTACTTTTGCCGCAGCCGTTGGGGCCGACGATCGCCACGGTTTCGCCGGCGCGAATCGTGAGCGAAACGTTCTCCAGCACCGGCCGGTCGGGCGTGTACGAAAAGCTGACGTTGTCCAGCACGAGGTCGCGCGAGTGCCGCGGCAAGTTCACCGGCTTCGGCGGGTTCACGACCGTCGGTTCGCGGTCGAGCAGTTGATAAATACGGTCGGCCGCCGCGGCGCTGCGCTGCAGTCGGCTAAACACTTCCGAAAGCTTGCGGGCCGGGTCGCTCGTGCCGGCCAGCATGCCGTAGAACACGAACATCATGCTCAGCGAGATCGGTTCGTCGGAGAGTTTGATGAAGCCGATGTGCGTCGCTTGATTGAGCACCAAGTAAGTGCCGGCCAAGAGGGCGACGCAGATCGTGCCGATGCCGAGCACTTCCGTGAGCGGGCGCGTCAGCGCATCGTAGCGGCCGATGCGCATGGATTTCTTGTAGAACTCTTTGTTGCTGTAGTGGAAGCGGCGGCGCTCGTGCCGTTCCATGGTGAACGCCTTGACGACCTTCACCCCTTGGAAGGTTTCGTCGATGATTTCGTACATCTCCGACATCTCTTCCATCAGCTTGCGATTCGCGCGCTTCAGCGCCTTGGCAAGTTTGCGGACCAGAAACGCCGCCGGCGGCGCGAGAATCAGCGAGAAGAGCAACAGCCGCCAACTCACGAACGCCGCGCCGGCCAAGCAGGCCAGCATCTTCAGAGGCTCGCGGACGAGCTTGCCGAAGAATTCGCTGTGGGCCGAAAGCAGGTTTTCCATGTCGTACGTAAACCGGCTCATCAGCTCGCCGGTGCCGTCGGCCGTGAAGCGGCCCAAGTCGCAACGGAGCGACTTGCGAAAGAACTCCTTGCGCAGATCCATCACGGCCAAGCTCGCCAGCCGCGTCACCAAAATCTGATTGATGACGAGGAACACGCTCTTCACGAGCGTGCCGACCAGCAAGACGCCGATTACCAGCACGAGCGTGGCGAACGGCGAGAAGTTCAAATGAGGCGCGATGACGGATTCGTCGAGCCAGGTGAACATGTGGAGCAGGGCGACGTGCGACTCGCGCTGCGCCGCCAAATGGCGGGCTGCGTTGCCGGCTTCCGGTCCGCCGAGGCGTACCAGTTCGGCGTCGTCGGCTTCGATTTGCTTGCGGTAAGTGTCGACCCGCTTCTGCGACCAATCGCGGAGGGTTTCCCCTTTGAGCGAAATCTCGACGAGCGGGTAGACGGCGCCGATGTTGCCGCCCCACAGCACGGCCACGGCGAGCGCCGCCAGCACGGAGCCGACGAACGTCCACTTATAGCGCAGCGCCAGTTTGAGCGATCTTCCGAAGTTGTTCATCCGTGACGACTTCCCGGCCGCAAAACTTGGAGCCTCGCGCAAGGCGACCGCAGCGCTGCCGAGGCTTCCCAGCCGGCAACGCCCGACCTACGCGGGCCGCGGTTTGTAGCAGAACCGGCGAACTCGTCCAACCCCGACCATGCCGGCACGGCCGGCTAGTGCGATGCGCCGCGTCACGCTTTGTCATCTATCTAGCGGTGCCGCGTCACGACATCGATCCGCGACCCGCTCCATCAGCCCAAGGAAGTCTCATCAGCCGGAGGGCGCTAGCCCCCGGTCCATTCGCCATCGGTTGCGATTCGGGACCGGACGCTAGCGCGTTCCGGCTAATGAAATATGATTCCGCCTCAGCAAGCGTCGAACCACAAGGCCGACATGCCCGTCTCGCTGGACGAACAAACCGACGACCCGCTTCAGAACAAAACAGGTTTGGTCCCCTCGCCCCGCGTTGCGGAGCGAGGGAGATAAACAACGTTGGTAATCGTCGAAGAGTTCAGTGACACACCTGAGAAAGGTCCTGCATAGGTCGTTGGCGTCGTAGAGCTAGAAGATTCTCGCAAGTTTACGAGTCGACGATCTGGAGTAGATTAGGCCGGGCAAACGACGAAAGCGCCGCGAAGGCGAATGTAATAATGGGGGAGAGGTTGCGTGAAGAAACAGAGCCAAAGAATGTGCGAAAATTGCAGAACACCGTTTTTTGGCGGTTCGGCAGCAAAGTTCTGTTGCGAAGACTGCCGAAAGGTTGCGAGGCCCGAAAATCATTACAGGCCCGAAAAAATCTGCGAGGTGTGCAAGAATCCATACAAAGGCAGACAGGAAAGCAAATACTGTGGGGCTAAATGCAAAGGTAAGGCGTACTCGTATTTGTTAGGTGAGAACGAAAAATACTGCGGGCATTGCGAGACGGTGAAGCCGTTGTCGGACTTTCATTCCAACGCTGCGAACAAGTCGGGAAAAGGCCATCATTGCAAGATATGTTGGGCCAAGGTCGCCCAAGTGCAGATGCGGCGACAACGATTTAACCGTGCCCGTGCAATTGCGAAAAAACGCGGCCTCGAATGGTCGTTGTCGAAAGCCGAGTACGAAGCGTTAGTATCGCAAGGCTGTTATTACTGCGGTTTCCCAATCAATGAAACGGGAATTGGGCTTGATCGCTTGGATAACACCCGACGCATCTATGTGGCGGACAATGTCGTACCGTGCTGCGGCAGGTGCAACCAAATCAAAAGTGATGAGTTCACTCCGGAAGAAATGCGGAAGATCGCGATTCTTTTGAATGAACTTCGAGCGGCAAGAGGCATCAACCCTATTGAACTGAATAATTTCTAGCGGCATAACGCGAGGTTGCCGAAGGAGCGGGGCACGATGCTGGCGGCCGCTCGGAGTTCTGACCTTTTCCTGAACGACGCCTTTTTTTACTCGGTCGGCGGAAGCTTGCGAGCTACGACCTTGCCAGCTTTGGTAATTGAGTAGGCAAGACGGCCGTTACCGTCGTCATGGTGCAATTCGACAAAGCCGAGGCGAATCAAGTTTTCGAGAGCGTCAAAACCGCCCTGCCGGTTTTCCGGCTTCGTGTACTGGTACTTACAAGCAACGAACGGACCTTCGGATTGGTCAGTCGTGCGTTCGAAAATCTGAGCGGGCATGCCACTTTCCGCTTTCTCGAAAGCCGACCGCAAAAGCTCATTCTCGAACGTGGGCAATTCAACGAGCGACATGGCGTTTTGTCTCCTGCGTGAAACGGTTGCTCTACGCTCGCAATAATCAACACGTTGCGAGGTCCGTCAACAGGTTGGACAACGGCTCGGAAATATCGCCGCGAAATAAAACGACGTTCGAGAACGCAATTTCGTTTGAAGAATCGAAGATGTCGACGTCTCGGAAAATTCTTTTGGAATTCTCCGAATCGAAAAAAGCTTCGAACCTATCGGGTCGAAGGATCCAGGATTCTTTAGGCGGACATTTTTGCAAGGTCGCCCGTAACGCCTCAAAGCAACTTGGGCTACCTGCTTTGCGACACCGCAAGTCATGTAATGCAGATGAACCCAAAGCGAGTGGAGCTTTTGCTCGGCGTCGCCAATGCATTGCGAGATGCGGTCGTCATCGAACTTTCTCGCAGCCATTCGTTTCTTCAAACGGTTGAAGTAGCCGACCATTTCGTGCACCCGTGTATCGCCTCTCCGAGCTGCCAAGATTTGAGATTTTCAAAACGCATCACGACGCCGCACTCGCACCTGCACAAAAGTACATGCGCAACCTCTTGTACACCATGGGGTTGCGCGAAACCACATACCACATGTGGTATCACTGGCAAGTATTGGTACAATATGCGGGTCGGTCGGGGCAATTCATCAGATATCTCTGATAGGTCACTGGCCGGTTTTGAACGGAGTTTGTGACAATGAGTAAGAAGCCAAGTGGTTTGAAGCCGGGGCAGGATGCCCCCAAGTCTGGCCAGTACCAAGTGGTCGGACCTCGTGGCGGAGCAGGACCTGAAGTGACGGGTGTGAAGGGCAAGACTCTTCCGCCGACACCGACGGCCGGTTCCACCTACAAATTGGTCGACGGAACGAAGAACAAGTCGGGTAAGTAGGTCCTAGCCCCGGCGGGCGATGGCGCCGGGGTTTTCATTCTTTCACGGACGTTTAGGGAGCAAGGAATGTTCAAATTTGAGATCGATACGAGCGGCGTCGACAAGATGTTGAAGAAGCTCCAGCAGAATGCCGCGCGACTGGACGGCACGCGAGAAGTCAAGCTCGTCGACATGGCGACGCCGAGCTTTATGCGTGCGCACAGCCGTTTCCAAAGCGTCGAAGATTGGTTCACCCAGAGCGGAATGACCGCTGATGCTTTTAAGCAAATGACGGACGCGGAGAAGGACGAGTTCACGCGGACCACCACGAGCTTCAGATCGTGGCAGGAGCTGATCAACGCCGCGGGTGTCGAGTATACGAAGAAGCAGCTCCTGGGCTGACCTCTCGCTGTTTGGCAACAACGATATAGCCCCGTCAGCAATGGCGGGGCTTTTTTATTGGAGGAAGCGATGCAGGAGTGGACAAAGGAAGAGCAGCAAGAATGGAACATGCACGCGAATGTCATGGGTATCGCGTTGGCGATATCCTGTGCTCCGCGGCTAATCGGACAGTTTCAGAGAGTTGGGTTGTCCGCGGGCTTGGGGAGTCTTATTGAAGGAGTGATCGCGCTCACCGCGATGATTCTCTCCATGCGTATGGTGTTTGCTCGGCACAAGAAAACCAGAGACCAAGTTCCCGAGTTCACAAATAGCTTGGTTCCTTGCTTCACAGGATTGATCGTCGCAACGGCGTATACCATCCTTCTTTTTCGCCAAGCAGCTTTGCAACTAGCAAACGGTGTGTGATTGTCGGCCCGTGAGAGCTGCATCGTGACGCGACTCTCGAACATCCACGACCGTATACGCGGACGGGTTTTTACGAACCTCGATCGGTAAGCCGAAACTAGGAAAAACCGAGCAGAAGGAAGAGGCAATGAAGTGGTGGAAGCCGGAAGATGGAGTCATCGAAGGCGCGTTGCGCGTCGCTGCCATCGGCACATTGATTTTTGCCATCGTCGTGTATCGCACCACGATCTATCCGGTTTTCAGCAAAGAGAACGAGCTGAAAGACGCGAAAGGTGAAGTCGAAAAGCTGAGGACCGAAGGGATTCGACTGACGGCGGATAACAAAGCCACGGAAGAAAAAGCTAAGCAACTGCAAGCAGAAGTTGCCGAGCGGGCGCGTCGCATCGAAGATTTACGGAGACAGTTTGGAGACAAAGAAGTCGAACTACGTGCGTTGCAAAGCCGTGCGAACCAACTGCAAGTAGAGCTTTCGAACGCGACGCTTGAAGCCGTCAACGCTCACATTTTCCGAGCGTTATCGGACATCGTAGACGAGGGCATCCGAGAAGAGGCTCGCATGAATATTCGCGGCGAGAAAGTCGACATTGATTATCAAAAACGCACAATTGAAGTCGCTCAGAAGGGCATGAAAGACAGCAAGCCCGATACCTACGAGTACAAAGCATTCGCTGTAATCGAAGTTTTCGCCAGAGACGTTCTGCAACCCAAGAGCGCCGAATGGCGGCCGGTGTTCAACCTCATGACCTTCGGTCGATACGACCCGCGAGCGCTGAAGATCATTTACGGCCACTGACGCTTACGCTCCGACATTTACCCACATCGAGATGGCGTAACCTTTACCGGCAAGTCGCCGGAGAATATTGGTCGTCGCCGCCTGTGCGAATTAGCATGGTACTCATGCTCATCGACCAGAACTTGCTGTTGTTCGCCGGGCTTGTCGTCGTGTTGGCGATGACGATCATTGCCCGGCGGATTCGGCGGCGGTGACCGAACAATAGGTTCCAACCGAACAAAAGGTTCCAGGCGCCTTTGGGTCCGCGAAACGGATTCGAGAGCAACGGCCGATAGGTCGAGTTTGACTAACTGCGCGGCGGGCAAACGGGAGTTCCGTTCGGTCCGGCGCCTGCGGCGTCGTTAGGTTCGCCGGGTGCTTGACGGCAGCTACCTTGCGGATACTCCCATCCGCGTGGCTGACGTCCGGGGCCCGTCAGGACGTAGTCCCGCACGCCCAACTCAACTTCAGGCGACCAAGCACCGTTGTTGAACGTCGAAACGTAGGGTCTCACCGTCCAATTGTCGAGCGAAGACCGTCGTACCAATTGAACATTTATGTTGTCCGGGGCTCCCACATCTTCGCCTTGAAATAGATAAGTGTCGTTGTAATCGAATTCGTGAGAGCCGCCCGGGCTGTCGCAATAAATGAAGTGCGTATAGCCGCGCGGGCCATGAATCTGGGCGAAAACGTCGGCATCTGTGCCGCCCCAGTTTCCGCCTTCGGTATGAAACCGAATTCGATACCAACGGATCGGCGTTTGATCGGGCGGCGGCGACTCCTTTACCGGAGAAGTCTTAGCGACGTTTGGCTCGCCGCAACCAGACCTCAAACAACTCCGATTGCAGCACCGCCTTCGAAACAGCGCCGCTTCCAATGTCGAGAATTGAGAAACGATCAACAGGATCACTAGCAGGACGCGCATGATGCAATCCTCGGTGGAGTCCGCATGTGGTCGTACGGAAGACGTCGATGAGTCTACCGGACGACGAAGGATCGTGCGCTTAAATTAAGCGGATTTTGCGACGATGGCGGCACCAAAGAAATCTCTGCCGCAGCAGCTAACTTTCCGGAAAGCGTGCGACAAGGTTGCAGTGAAAAAGGTGTCTGGCATGCTCTGTAGAAACGCACGGCATGCTAATGGTCACGAACGGGAATATGAAAAGAGGAATGAAAAGGTGTCAGGAACCTTGTCGTGACCTACCTGGCGATTGTCGTCGAACAAATCGTTACAGTGTCGCAGAACATGCCTCGGGGCTTAGTTTGTGATCGCTCCGGTGGCGAACTACGATCGAACGCATGCTCATCGACCAGAACTTGCTGTTGTTCGCCGGGCTTGTCGTCGTCTTGGCGATGACGTTCATTGCCCGGCGGATTCGGCGGCGGTGACGTGCGGCCGAACTTTCTGTATCGCTCCCTAGAGTTCTGCGTCGCACGCTATCGTTCTGCGTCGGCTCCCAAAGTTTCGCGTCGCCCTGTATCGCTATATCTCTATCCCTATATAAGGGTGCGCGGCGAAAATCGCGGCTCCGTGTCGACCGGCCGGCGGCGGTTTGTCGGCTCGTGCGAAACCTTCGTCGGGGGGCGGGGTAGCATATCCCGCAGCCTCTCCGCGACCGACTAGTTCGCTTGCGGGGGGCGACTTAGACTGAGACGGACGTCGTCTGGAACTCGGCCGCGGCTTCGGTTGCCGCCGCCGCGGTCGGACGACGACCTCCACAACGAACGCCCCTTACGCGAACTCACGGGTAGTTGTTTGACCGTCGGTGAATCGTCGGCCCAAAGTTACGAGCTCCGCGACCCGGACGTGCGGTTGATGCTCGAGGTGCGCGACGACAACGCCGCGGCCTTCGAGAAGCTCATGCTGCGCTACCAGAGCCGGCTTGTGACGGTGCTCGAACATCTGACCGGTCGCCGCGACGCCGCGGAGGACCTCGCGCAAGAAGTGTTCCTCCGCATCTATCGCTCCCGCAAACGGTACGTCCCCGGCTCGAAGTTCTCCACCTGGCTGTTCACCATCGCGAACAACGTGGCCTCGAACGCGCGGCGGAGCAGGGCGCAGCGAAAGAGCGCAACGTCACGCCTTCGGCCGGCGACGACACGGGCGCGTGGAGTCAGCCGTCGCTGGAGCAGATGGCGCAGGCCAAGAGCGCGTTTCTGCCGACGCGGCAACTCGACAAGGCCGAGATGCGCGACGTCGTGCAGCGGGCCTTGGAAACGCTCAACGAACGGCAACGCATGGCCGTGTTGCTCTGCAAGTTCGAAGGGATGAGCTACCTCGAAATCGCCGAGACCATGGAGATGACGCCGCAGGCCGTGAAGTCGCTCCTTTCGCGCGCTCGCGACAATCTGCGTGACGTGCTCGAAGCGTACTTGGAGCGCGGCGTGATGCCGGCCGGCGTGGCGAGTGCGGACGACGCCGACGACGGCCGCGAGGAGGACGACGCATGAACGACGATCGTCTCACCTCCGGCGCCGCGGCCGATCAGCACGACGAGCTGCACGCGTATCTCGACGGCGAACTCGGCGCCGACGAGCGCAGCCGGTTCGAACAGCGGCTCGCCGCCGATTCGCAACTGCAGGCCGAGCTGCATCGCCAGCAACGGGCGTGGGACTTGCTCGATGCGCTGCCGCGCAGCGACATGAGCGCGAAGTTCACGCAGACCACGGTCGAGATGATCGCCCTGGATGCGGCGGCCGAACTATCCACGGCCGAAGCCAAGCCGGACCATCGCTGGTTCGATCTGGGGCTGCTCACCGGCGGCGTGCTGGCGGCGGCGCTCGGCGGGTTCCTGCTGGTCGACACGCTCCGGTCGCGACCGGACGACGCGCTGCTGCGCGATCTGCCCGCGGTCCGCGAGCTAGACGACTTGGGCCGAACCGAATCTGGCGAGACGGCCGAGTTTTTCCAAAAGCTGAACGCCGCGAAGATTCCGTTCGCCGCGCTGGAAAAGATGACGCCGCGTAACGAGTCGCCGCGCAACACTCCGCAACCACGGCAGCCATGACGACACCCGACAAAACTTCGGCCGAAAAGCTCGGTTTGACGACGTTGAATCCCGTCGTCGACGGCTTTTTAGCGTCTGCAGACCGTGAAGCTAAGCCGGCCGAAGAGCCGGAAAATGCCGAGCGCCGTACGCGCGGGCTAAAACGGAGGGTGGCGGCCGCCGTCGGTATCGGGCTGTTGCTGATCGGCGAGATCGCCTGGGCTTGGCAGCGGCACGATCCGCTGGCGGAGCGACGGACCGAAGTCGCCGCCATGCCGGCCGACGCCAAAGCCGCGCTGGCCGCGAAGTACGACCGGTTCGAAAAGCTCCCCGCCGCCGAACAAGCCCGACTGCGCGAACTGGCCGCGGGCGTCGTCGGCTCGGTCGATTCGCAAGCGTTGCTGCAAACGCTGCACGATTATTTGCATTGGAAGGCGAAGCTCGTGCCGCAGCAGAGCGCACTGTTTGTCGGGCTCGAAGCGCCGGAGCGTTTGAAGAAGGTCGAGCAGATCGTCGGCGAGCAACGGGCCTTCGCGGCGCAAGAACTCAGCGACGCCGACGCCAAGGTCGTCATGGCCTGGCTCGAACAGCAGGTGAAGACGCACCAGGAAAAGCTGCTGGAGAATCTGCCCGGCACCGTGCGCGAACGGTTCGAGCTGATGGGAGCCCGGGAGCGTACTTGGGCGCTGATGTACTACGTGTTGTCGCAACATCGGGGGCCGGGGCCGTCGCGATTCGACGTCGTCTCGCCGGCCGCGCTGGAAGAACTTCGCGGGAAGCTGTCGCCGTCGGCTCAAGCGCGCCTGGGCGGCCGCCGAACGAGAGCGCGACGGCGACGATCCGAAGACGTTGCTGGCCGACTGGATTCGCACGGCCATCGAACGGACGGTCGGGTATCGGGGCGTCGGCGCGGTGACCTCGGCGCGGATCGACGAACACGAGCTGCGGAAATTTTTCGAGACCGAGCTTTCGGAAAACGAACGACAAGGCCTGCTGGCCCTGCCTCCGGAGGAGATGCAAAGCCAATTGCGGCGTGAATTTTTGCGCAAGCGGGGGCTTTGGAAAGAGCCGGCGCTCGGCAAGTTCGGGCCGTTTCCGCGGACGTTCGGCTCGGGCGACGGCCGACCGCGGCAAGGCTTCCGCAAACCGGGAGAAAACGAAGGAGGCGGCCCCGGCTTCGGGCGTCCGCCGAACGAAGACGGTCGCGGCTCGCCGAATCCTCCGCCGCCGCGTAAGCAGCCGCCGGGCGAACCTCCGGAACCGCCGCCGGAAAAACCGACGCCGAAGCTCGGCCCCAAGCCGACGCCGCAAAGCGGGCAGACCTGACGAGCGTATCCGCGCGTATCGAAGTTGTGCGCGGTGCGGCCTAGCGCGTATGTTCTAGGCCATGCATTCGGAAGACATCACCCATGAACCGCGCGTGCTGCCGCGCGTGCTTGGCGCATTCGACGCGGCGATGATCGTCGTCGGCAGCGTCATCGGCAGCGGAATCTTTCTCAAACCGCATACGCTGGCCGAGGCGTTGCCGAACTTCGGGCCGATCGTCGGCGTCTGGATCGGCGTCGGGCTGATTACGCTCTGCGGCTGCCTGGCGCTGGCCGAACTCGCCGCCATGTTGCCGCAAGCCGGCGGGCCGTACGTTTACTTGCGCGAGGCTTACGGCCGGTTGCCGGCCTTTCTTTGGGCCTGGACGGAATTCTGGGTCGTCCGCACCGGCTCCATCGGGGCTTTGGCCGTGGCGACGGCCATCTATCTCGCCGAGTTCTCGCCGATGGAGCGCGGGCATCAGGAAGCGATCGCCATTGCGCTGGTCATCGGCCTGTCGGCGATCAACTACGTCAGCACGCGCTGGACCGCCTACGTGCAGAACTTCACGACGGTCCTGAAGGTCGCCTTCCTCGGGCTGATTATCGTGCTGCCGCTGTTGATGGGGCGGGCCGATCCGGCGCTGCTGCAGCCGGTGATGCCGCAAACGTACGACGCTTCGCTGTGGACCGGCTTGGCCGCGGCCGTGGTCGCCGTGCTCTGGGCTTACGACGGTTGGATCAACATCGGGCCGGTCGTCGAAGAAATCCGCGAGCCGCAGCGCAACGTGCCGCGGGCCTTGGCCTGGGGCATCACGCTCATCATGACGATCTATATCGCCGCGACGTTCGCTTATCACATGGTGTTGCCGCACGCCGAGATCGCCGCCAGCGAAGCGCCGACGGCGACGCTCTTTGCCCGCTTGTTCAGTCCGGAGGCGGCTCGCTGGGTGTCGCTCGGCGTGATGCTCTCGGCGTTCGGCGCCGTGAATTCCAATATGCTCACCGGGCCGCGGATTTACTTCGCCGTCGCACGCGACGGCTTGTTGCCGCGCTTCATGCACGCGCATTCATCACCGCTTCGAAACGCCGCACAACGCGGTGCTCGTGCAATGCATTTGGACGGTCCTGTTGATCGTCGCCGTGTTTCACTACGACGCGAGCAAGAAGCCGCTCGATGCGTTTGACGCCCTGACCAACTACGTGATCTTCGGGGGCTACACGTTCTACGCGCTGGCCGTCTCGGCCGTGTTTACGCTGCGTATCAAACGACCCGACCTGCCGCGTCCGTATAAGACATGGGGCTATCCCGTCGTGCCTGCCGTGTTTCTGCTGGCCTTCGGCGCGTTCATCGCGAGCATGGCCGTCACGTCGCCGATCGAGTCGGCCGCCGGCTTGGCTCTGATCGCCGCGGGCGTGCCGTTTTTCTTTTCGATGCGCAGCCGCCGAAGCGCCAAGACGTCGGCCTGACGACCGCGCGCCGGTCCTCGCGGCTGCGCAATCGTCACGACCGCTTCTCTCGGCATCTCTTTGCTTTTCGGCGTCATTCGACCCGTCCGCGACCTAGCTTTCACTTAAGGCGTGTTGCGCTCGTTCGCACGCCGTGGCGAAAGTCCGTCTCTCTTGGTGCGGGTTGCCGTACGCATGCTTTCCACGTCCACGATGTTATTGCTGTTGGGCATCTCGGCTTTTCAAGTGGCCGGCGGCTGTGCGATCGGCTACTGGCTGCACTCGCGCAAACGCAACATGTTGCAGACGTCCGACGCTCTGACGGCGCGCCTCACCGATGCTCTGAAGCAGATTCAAACCTTGGCCGACGACGTCGGCGCCGAAGCCATCGGGCATGCCGAGCAAGTGCGGGCCGTCGCCGTTTCGCTGCAAGGGGCCGCCGAGGGAGACGTCGATCAGCTCCACCAAGTGTTGCTCGAAGGCATGACGCAAATCGCCGGGGCCAACAGCCGGCTGCAAGCGCAACTGGCCGACGTCGAAACGCGGCTCGAAGTCCAGTCGCAACAAATTGAAACACAACTCACCGAAACGCGGCTTGATACGCTCACGACGTTGCCCAACCGGCGCGGGTTCGAAGAAGAGCTCACGCGCCGCTTGGCCGAATGGCGTCGTCGGCCGGTGCCGCTCTCCGTATTGATGGTCGACCTCGACCACTTCAAGAAGATCAACGCGAGGCGCGGAGCCGGCGTGGGCGACGCGGTGCTGCGCGATACGGCCCGCGTGCTTGAGGCCGTGTTGCGCGAGATGGACTTTTTGGCTCGCTTCGGCGGCGAAGAGTTCGCCGTGATTCTGCCGGCGACGACTTTGCGCGACGCTCGACGTGCGGCGCAGGCGCTGCTTGGAAGCGATCGCCAATCATAACTTTGAATACGATCACGAACCGGTCGCCGTCACGATCAGCCTCGGCTTGGCGGAAGTCGTGCCGGGAGACGACGCCGACATGGTGATTCGTCGGGCCGACGAAGCCCTGTACCTGTCGAAGGCCGCCGGGCGCAATTGCGGCCACTTCCACAGCGGCACGGATTTCCTCGCGCTGGATTCGCCGCGGCTCTTGGAGCACGTCAGCGAAGCGTCGGCCGCCGCGGCCGTGTCTGCCGCCGCGGGCGCAGGCCTGCACGAAACGGAAGAAGAAGATCGGATGACCGGCCTGCCGCAGGCCGCGGCGTTCGCTCACGAGCTGCGCCGCCGCGTGCAACGTTGCCGCAGCGAGAACACGGCCTTGGCGATGGTGCTCGTCGACGTGGACGGGCTCACGCAGATCAACGCGGCCGGCGGTCGCTCGGCCGGCGATCTGCTGCTGCGCCATACGGCCGATTTGCTCCGTTCGCATTGCCGCCGCGAAGATTTCTTGGCCCGTTATCACCAAGGGCAATTCGCGCTCCTGCTCGACGGGGCGACGATCGAAGAGGCGGTCGACACGGCCGAACAGGTTCGCCTGGCCGCGCGCGATTTCGGCCGTGAGGGGGGGCGACACTTGAGCGAAGCCACGCTCAGTTGCGGAGTGGCCGCAGTGCAAAGCGGCGACCGCAGCGTGTCCGTGGTCATGAGGGCCGGCATTGCGCTGGCCGCGGCGAAATCGTCGGGCCGCGATTGCACGTTTGTCCACGACGGACAGTCCGCTGAACCGGCCGACGGGACGTACTCGCCGTAGTGCAAGGGTGCCACGGGCGGCTCGTCCGCCGGTAGCACCCGACGCCCCGGCCACGCCGACATCCGAAAAATTTCGTAACGGCGTTTCGATTTCGGCATCGAACGGATCAGGCGGCAGGAGGCTCGCAGGGGCCGCCGCTTGGATGAAGCTTCCGTCGTCGGTATGCTGACCGGCATGATCGAAGACGGTCCTCTCATCGAGCGCAATTCTTCCGCGACGCTGACCGAAGCGGAGTTGACGGCCCGTCTGCGCACCGGCGACGACGAGGCGTTCGAAGAGTTGATTCGTCGCTACGGTTCGCAACTGCTGGCCGTGATTCGTCGTTACTTGCCGGAAGAGAGCGACGCGCAGGACGCGTTGCAAGAGGCTCTGTTGAGCGTGTTCAAAGCGATCGAGCGATTTCACGGAGATTCGAGCTTGCCCACGTGGCTGCATCGGATTGCCGTGAACGCTGCGCTGATGAAGCTCCGCACGCGCCGCCGCCGTCCGGAGAAGCCGATCGAAGACCTGCTGCCGCACTTTGCCGACGACGGTCACCGCGCGGACCCGCGGGCTGATTGGAGCGTGCGTCCGGATGATGCGGCGCAAAACATGGAACTGCGCGGCATCGTGCGGGCCGCGATCGACGAGTTGCCGGAGAGTTATCGCACGATCCTGCTATTGCGCGACATCGAAGAGCGATCGACCGAGGAGGTGGCCGATCTGCTGGAGCTGTCGCTGGCGAACGTAAAGACTCGGCTGCATCGAGCACGGCAAGCCTTGCGCGAATTGCTCGACCGCCGGCTGGGGGAGACGGCCCGATGAGCGACGAACATCTGACTTGCGGCGAACATCGCCACGACCTGAGCTGTCGCGAAATTTGCGACTTCATGATGGCGTTTCTCGACGGCGATCTGCCGGCCGGGGAACGGGCCGTGTTTGAAGAGCACCTCGCTCTTTGTCCTCCGTGCGTGCAGTATCTCGACAGCTACAAGAAGACGATCGCCTTGAGCAAACAGGCGCTCGACGCGAAGGCCGCGCAAGATCCGTGCGGCGGCAGTGCTCCGCAACCGCCGATTCCCGAAGGACTCGTGAAAGCGATTCTCGCGGCGCGGAAGCAACAGAAATAGCCGCGTTACTTCGAGGTCGCAGAGATGCCGCTCGTTAACGGGTTTGCCGACGACGTCCGGTTCGATTGCGAAGGTTGCAAAGCGAAGCACGGCCTCGCGGACGATGGCTTTGACGTGCGTCTGCGGTAACTTGTTCAACTCACCGGCGATGTATGTCGGAACGTTACGACCTTGCCCGAAGTGCGGCGCGAAGGTTCTTGTCTCGTAATTTGCGTCGTTTCGCGCGGTTTTGCGTGCGGACTTCGGCTCGCGAGCAGAGCATCGAAAGTTTGAGCACCGTTTCCTGGCGCATCGTTTGCTTCTCCCCTCGGCCACGCCCAACGTGAATCACCGTTGCTGTGTGCCTGAGGTGCCGCTTGAGATTTTCCGCTGTTTTCCTCGCCGCGCTGGCGGCCGTGGGTTGGGGGCTGTTCGCTTCTCGACCAACCGAGGCCGAAAAGCCGTCAGGTGTTTCGGCGTTCGCGCTGCCGAACGAGTTTACCCCGGTCGATACGTCGCGGGTGCTCGGCTCTCCCGATCCGCTGCCGCTGGAAAAGGTGCGGGTCTTTCCGAAGCTCACGTTTGAGCGCCCCGTCGAATTGACGCATGCCCGCGACGGCTCCGGCCGACTCTTCGTCTTGGAACAGAAGGGCGTGATCCGGGTGTTTCCCAACGACAACGGCGCCGCCGAGGCCGGCGTGTTTCTGGACCTGCGCGAGATCGTCTTGAGCGAAGGAAACGAAGAAGGGTTGCTCGGGCTGGCGTTTCATCCCAAGTATGCCGAGAACGGCAAGTTCTACGTTTACTATTCGACGCAGCCGCGCTCGTCGGTGATCGCCTGTTACCGCGTGTCGGCCGACGATCCGAACAAAGCCGATCGCGATAGCGAGAAACGCATCCTGCAGATTCCGCAACCGTTTGCCAATCACAACGGCGGCAGCATTCAGTTTGGGCCCGACGGTTACTTGTACGTCGGCATGGGAGACGGCGGCTCTGCGCGACGACCCGTACGGCAACGCGCAAAACCTGGGTTCGCTCTTGGGCAAGATTCTGCGGATCGACGTCGATAACCGCGACGGCGAATTGCAATACGCCGTGCCGAAAGACAATCCGCTGGTCGGCCGCGAAGGAGCGCGCGGCGAGATTTGGGCGTACGGGCTGCGGAATCCGTGGCGGATCGGCTTCGACTCCAAAACGGGCGACCTTTGGACGGGGGATGTCGGCCAAGACCGGTTTGAAGAGGTCAACCGTATTGAGCGCGGCGGCAACTACGGTTGGAACATCCGCGAAGGGGCGCATGATTTCTACCCGGAAACGCCGGGCTATGAACCGAAGCTGATTGAGCCGGTCGCCGAGTACTTTCACGGCGAGGGAATCTCAGTGACCGGCGGATTCGTTTACCGCGGGGCCGAGTTGCCGGACTTCGACGGCGCGTATTTCTACGGCGATTGGGCGACCGGCAACGTTTGGACGGTGCGACTCGACGACAAAGGTCGCACCGCCGATAAGCGCCAAGCGGCGCGGACCGATCTGAGCATTGCGGCGTTCGGCCTCGATCAGGCCGGCGAGATGTACGTCTGCGCGTTCGACGGCGGCATTTATCGCTTGCGACCGACGGCCGGCGATCGCAAAGCCGTGGCCGCGGCGTTTCCCAAGAAGCTCTCGGAGACCGGGTTCTTTAAGTCGGTCGCGGAATGAAGTCGCCCCCGGCGTGCTGCCGTACGAGATCAACGTGCCGTTCTGGTCGGACTACGCGGTGAAAGATCGCTACGTTGCGCTGCCCAAGGGGGCGCAGGTGAAGTTCGATGCGAAGGAGAAATGGGAGTTCCCCGTCGGCACGGTGTTCATCAAGACGTTTTGGATGCATCACGACCGGACCGATTGGAGCGACGCGAAGCGGCTCGAAACCCGACTACTCGTCAGCACGGCCGAAGGCTGGAACGGCTACACGTATCGCTACGACGACGACCAACAGGAGGCCCATCTGGTGGCCGCGGACGGCGATCGCGCGAACCTCACGATCCGCACGGACGCCGGCGACGTGCAGCAGGCGTACTACTTTCCTTCGCGGGCCGATTGCTTGAGCTGTCACACCAAACAGGAAGGCTTCGTGCTCGGGCTCAACACGCGGCAGATGAATAGGGAACTGCATACCACGGCGCGGTAGAACAGCAGCTTGCGCTCTGGAATCGTCTCGGGCTCTTTGATCCGAATACTAGCCCCGACGCGCAAGCGAGGGGACAGGACGCCAAGGTGCTCGACCTCGACAAACTCGATCGCTACCCGACGTGGACCTTCGGCAATTGGGATCGTAGCGGCGACGATCCGACGCCCGGTTCGCTGGGTTCACACGGGCCGCGCGTACCCGAGGGAGACACTTCGACGCTGGCTCGGGCTTGGCTCGACGTCAATTGCGCGATGTGCCATCGTCCGCAAGGGATTGCTCCGGGAAGCGGCGATTTGCGTTACCACACCCCGACGGCGAAGACCAACTTCGTGAACAAGCCCCAAGCCGAACCGCGCCGGCGTTTGAAAGGAACGGCGCTTGTGAAACCGGGCGAGCCGGACCGCTCGGAGATCATGCAACGTGTGGAACTACGCGGTGTGCGTCAAATGCCGCCGCTGGCGACCAACGCCATCGACCCGACCGGCACGAGCGTGCTGCGGAAGTGGATCGCGGAGATGAAGGACGAGGGAAAGGCGGAATGAACCGCCTTCTGAAGCTTCACTTCTGAACCAGGACCCAGTTCCTAAGAACTAGCGCCTATCGCTGCACCGGCTGTTGCGGTTGCTGGGCCGTCGGCGGCGGGTCGACGCCCGTCGGTGCTTCGACGACTTGATGCTGCCAGCCGAACGGCGTGCTCGGTCGGACGAAGAAGTTGAAGAAGTTCTGGAAATTGCCGAGCACCGTGTTGGTCTTCATGTCGCTGAACTGGTAGACGGTGCGATCCTTACCGTTCGGCAAATGCATGTTGAGCGCGAACGGTTCCAGCTTCGTAACTTGTCCGCCTGCGTGCTCGAACTTCAGCACGACGTCAATCTTCAAGAAGTTTGCCGCGTCTTGGCCGTACTTCGGGTAGACCTCGAGCCAGACCTGTTCCCCTTGCTTGTCTTGCGGCGTGATGATCCGCATCCAATAGCGGGCCTTGGTCTTGCCGGCTTCCACGCCGAACACAAACGGCATCGGCCCGTCGGCGATCGCCTTGCCGCGCATGTCCGGAGGGAGCGGATGTTCGCGGACCTGTTTGAGGTCGGCGCGGAACTCAAACACGGCATCGCCAGTGCAGATCCATTTCTCGGATTGGTCGGCCAACTCGTAGAAACCTTTATCGGGCGCGGCGTAACGGAGCGTGCCGTTGACAACGCGCTTGGGGGCTTGTGTACCGTCGGCGGCCGGAGGCGCTAAACACGCCGTCGTAATCCCAACGGGCAAACGACGCTTCGAACGTCTTCACGCCGGCGCTCATGTTTTGCCAATCGACCAGCAACCGATCGAGCACCGCTTCTTCTTGAGGAGTTAGCGTAAACGGCGCGGCGGGGGCTTGCTGCGGCGCCGGCTGACCGGCCGCGGGCTGCTGCGCGTACTGCTGTTGCCCCGGCGGCATCGCGCCGGGAGGCGGCTGCAGCGTAGCTTGCGCGGCGGCGAACTTCGCCGAGGCGAAAACCAGCGACAGGGTCAGAACGGCGGTCGACCGAAGGGTGCGCGACGACATGCAAGCGCCTCGACGTGCGGGATGCGCGAACGGGGACGGAGAAATGAGGGCGGGATTCTAGCAACGTCCCCCGACCGCCCCTAGATCGGTTCCGCCGCGGGAATTATCGGAGTTTGCGGCGCGCTACGAATGCCGGCATTCGTCGTGACCCAAGCCGCGCCAGAGCGCGGCCGTATCGTGAAACGACGCGAAGCGCAGGTCGGCCAGATCGTGACCGGCGCAGGTTTCCGGCGCGGCACCGGCCGTATAAAGCGCCGTACGCGCCGGCCCGGCGTCCGGCATCGATATCAAATACGTAATCGCCGACCATCAGCAGCTCGCTCGCCGGCAGCCGCCAAAGTTTTGCAAGTTCGACGAGCGCCGTCGGGTCGGGCTTCGCGGGGGCATCGTCGCGCACGACGATGACTTCGAACTCCAGCCCCGTTCGCGCGAGCGTCGCTAGCGCCACTGCCCGACTGTTGCGCGTCCAGACGGCCGTATGCAGCCCGCGCCGCCGCACGTCGGCAAGAAACTCGGGCACGCCCGGCATTAGCACGGCCCGCCGGCCGCCTTCATATTCGTGTCGATGCAAAATCGCTCGGCACCGCTCGGCATCGTGGTCGGCCAAGGCGTCGATCGCCTCCAAGATCGGCTGATCGTGGGCTAAACCCATTTCCAACCGCATCGCGTCGAAATCGAGCACGAATCGACGAGCGTGCCGTCGAGATCGAACACGATTCCACGAATGGGAGGGCTGTGCGTCATGCAAGAACGTTCTTGGGGGAAATCACCAACTTACGACCATCGGACGCGAGCATTATAACGAGGACGCCCTCATCGGCTTATCTACACGGTCCGAGGTTTGTCGCGATGCGCTGTGCCGTTTTTAACACAAAGCCGTACGATCGTGAGTTTCTGGCCGCGGAAGCTCAGCGTATCGACGGCGACTGTGAATTGGTGTTCTTCGATCCGTTGCTCACGGTCGAGACGGCCCGCTTGGCCGCCGGCTTTCCGGCCGTGTGCGCTTTCGTGAACGACCGCCTTGATGTCGCGGTGCTTGAAGCGCTCTCCGGCGGCGGTACGAAGTTCATCGCGCTGCGTTGCGCGGGCTTTAACAATGTCGACCTCGCTGCGGCCGCGCGTCTGGGCATTCGTGTGGCCCGCGTGCCGGCTTATTCGCCGTATGCGGTGGCGGAACACACCGTCGGCATGATTCTCGCGCTCAACCGTAAGTTTCACAAAGCCTACAATCGCGTGCGGGAAGGAAACTTCGCTCTCGACGGCCTGCTGGGCTTCGATATGCACGGTCGCACGGTCGGCATCGTCGGCACCGGCAAGATCGGCGAATGTACGGCCCGCATCTTGGCCGGCTTCGGCTGCAAGTTGCTGGCATACGATCCGTACGAAAACGCGGCGATGCGCGAACTCGGCGCCGCGTATGTGTCGCTCGAAGAACTCTTGCCGAGGGCCGACATCGTCACGCTGCATTGTCCGCTCACGCCGCATACGCATCACCTCATCAACGCCGAGCGACTCAGCCGCATGAAACGCGGCGCGATGCTCATCAACACGGGCCGCGGCGCATTGCTCGACACGCGGGCCGTCGTCGCCGCGCTCAAAAGCGAACAGCTCGGCTCGCTCGGCATCGACGTGTATGAAGAAGAGGGGGATCTGTTCTTTGTCGATCACTCCGCTCACGCCATTCTCGACGACGTCTTCTCACGCCTGCTCACGTTCCCGAACGTACTCGTCACGGGGCATCAAGCGTTCTTCACGCGGGAAGCCTTGGAAGCCATTGCGCGACAGACGCTGATGAATCTTGGCGAATTTGCCCGAGGCGCGGCGCTGACGAACGAAGTGAAGGCGTGATCTGGGATTCGGCGAACCACCGCACACTAGCCCCGACGCGCGAGCGAGGGGACATGCTCCGAGTAACGTCGGTCGTCGTGACTCCTCGCTTGCGCAGTCGGGCCTAATATCGCGCATCACGTCGAGGCGCCGATCTAGCTCGTCGGCATCCCGAGTTGTCGCATCTTGCGATACAAATTCGAACGATGCAGCCCCAGGCGTTCGGCCGCTTCGCTCATGTTGCCGCCGCTGCGGGCGATGGCACGGGTGATGTACGCCTTCTGAAATTCGTCGGTCGCTTCGGCCAGCGGTAAGTTGTCGGGCACGGCCGCCGGCGCTTCGCTTCCGGCGGCGAGGATAAACGTCAGGTCTTCCGGTTCGATCCGTTCGCCCGGGCACAAATAGGCCAGCCGTTCCATCGCGTTGCGGAGTTCGCGAATGTTGCCGGGCCACGAATGCATTTCGAGCCGCTTTTTGGCCGCCGCCGAAAGTTGCGGCACTTTGCGACGGGCCCGTCGGGCGAAGTCGCTTAAGAAATGTTCGGCCAGCAGGATGATGTCGCCGGCCCGATCCCGGAGCGGCGGGAGATGGATCGAGACGACGTTCAGACGGAAGAACAAGTCTTGCCTAAAACGCTTCTCGCGAACCATCGCCCCTAGATCTTGGTTCGTCGCCGCAATGACGCGCGCGTCCGTATGAATGGTCTTCGATCCGCCGACACGGACGACGACCTTCTCCTCCAGCACGCGCAGGAGTTTTGCCTGCCCGCCGAGGCTCAAGTCGCCGATTTCGTCGAGGAACAGCGTCCCGCCGTTGGCGAGTTCAAACTTGCCGGGCCGCGCTTCGTGAGCGTCGGTGAAGGCCCCTTTCTCATGTCCGAAGAGTTCGCTTTCGAGCAACGTCTCGGTGAGCGCTGCGCAGTTCACCGCGATAAACGGCTGATCGCGCCGGCTGCTCAAGTAGTGAATCGTGCGAGCGACCACTTCTTTCCCTGTGCCGTTCTCGCCGAGAATCAAAACGGCCAGCTCCGTGTCGGCCACGCGGCGTGTCGTCGAGCGCAAGGCTTCAATCGCCGGCGAGTCGCCGATGAGCCGCACGCCCGCCGCCGCTTCTTCCGTCAATTGCCGGCGCGATTGCAGCAGTCGTTCGCGTTCTTGCGTGTTTTCCAGCGCGGTAGCGGCGTGGGCCGCCAGCTCGACAAGGGCTTGCTCGTCGTCGTCGTTAAAGTCTCCCTCGCGCTTGTTCAGCACTTCGAAAACGCCGAGCATTTCCCCCTTGCGCGACGCGAGCGGCACGCACAGCAGCGTCCGCGTGCGATAGCCAAGTTTCTGGTCGATCTCACGGGCGATCTCTTCCTGACCGTAGCGAGCGTCGACACGTTGCGGCATGCGCGAGCGCAGCGTCTTGCCGACGACTCCCGTATCGTCGGGCATGCGGAGCTCGTTCCCTTCCACGCCTAGCGCCGGCCGGGCGACTAACTGCCGGTTCGGCTTGTCCCACAAGAAAATGCTCGCACGATCGGCGCCGAGCATCTTCGTCGCGGCTTCCGCCATCTGCACCAAGAGCGGCTCCATCTCCTGCGTCTGGTTCCAGCGACCGCTAATCTCCAGCAGCGCAGCGAGCCGTTCGTTGCTGCGGCGTTGCTTTTCGCCGGCCCGCACCGTGGCATAGCCTTGGGCGAACACGCCTCGCGATTGTTCGACGGCCTCCTGCATTCGCTTCAGGGCGGCCGTGTCGGGAGCGTGCAGCGCTAGGAGCTCGCCGGGCGCGCTGCGGCGGTCGATCGGCAACGCCAGCCAATGGCCGGAGACGCCGGCCGTTTCGCGGTCGAGCACGTCGGCAAGGTGCGTGGTCGGCAAGGCCGAGCTAGTCGAGGAGGCTGTGGTGCCGAACGCCCCGACGACCGACCATCGGCCGTCGAGATTGCGAACGACGGCCGCGTAGTCGGCACCGACCGTCGAGGTGAGCTTTCCCAAGGCCGTATCGAGAAAAACTGCCGTCGAATCGGCATGTTCGAGGGCGAATCTAAGTAAATCTTGCGACAGCGACAGAGACGAGTCGCTAGTTTTTGTGGCGGACATGGCGAGATAGTCCAAAAAACGACACTAAATCCAACGGCGATAATAGTCAAAACGACTACAATCAAATGTATCATACGGATTGTGCCGGGCAAGGGTTCGAGCCTGATTCGAGCCCGCCGTGTCTCTTAAGCGAACTGTGTTGTAAGTCGTTACAATCCGACGTTTTCCCGCTGCAAAATCGCCCGAACTCTATGACCCAGCGTCGTTTGCTCGTTACCGCCGCCTTGCCCTATGCCAACGGCGATATCCACATCGGCCACTTGGTGGAGTACATCCAGACCGACATTTGGGTGCGGTTTCAGAAGCTGTACGGCAACCGGTGCGTGTTCGTTTGTGCCGACGATACGCACGGTACGGCCATTATGCTGCGGGCTCGACAGGAGAAGCGGAGCGAAGAAGTCCTGATCGCCGATATGCGAGCCAAGCACGTCGCCGACTTCACCGGTTTCGGCATCGAGTTCGATAACTACGGCAGCACCCACTGCGATGAAAATCGGGCTCTCTGCGGCGAGTTTTGGGCCGCCATTCGTAAAACAGGCTTAGTGACCGAGCGCGAAGTCGAACAGCTTTACGACCCCGTGGAGCAGACGTTTCTCGCCGACCGGTTCGTGAAGGGGAAATGCCCGAAGTGCGGCTCGCCCGATCAATACGGCGACAACTGCGAAAAGTGCTTCTCGACGTACAGTGCAACCGATCTTGTCGACGCCTACAGCGTGTTCAGCGGTGCGAAACCCGAGCTACGCCCGGCCATGCACTGGTTTATCCGCACGGAAGACGAACACGGGTTCCTCGCTCAGTGGACGCAGACGGACGACCACCTGCATCCCGACGTCGCCAATTGGCTCGCCTCGGCGTTTCTCTCCGAAGCGCTGCACGATTGGGACGTCTCGCGTCCCGCGAAATATTTCGGCTTTGAGATCTCCGACGCGCCGGGCAATTATTGGTACGTCTGGTTCGACGCTCCGATTGGCTACATCGCCAGCACGCACCAATGGTGCAAGGCGAACGGCGAAAAGCTGGAAGATTGGTGGCGCAACCCGGCCGTCGAAGTGCATCACTTCATCGGCAAAGACATTACGCGGTTCCACACGTTGTTTTGGCCCGTGATGCTCAAGGCGGCCGGTTACAGCTTGCCGACGAAGATTCACATTCACGGCTTTCTCACCGTTGACGGCGAGAAGATGTCGAAGAGCAAAGGAACGTTCGTTCGCGCGACGACGTACCTCAAGCATCTCGACCCGCAATGGCTTCGCTACTTCTACGCGACGAAGCTGACGCCGAAGCTCGACAACTTAGACCTGAACCTCGAAGAGTTTGCCGACAAGATTGACGGCGACCTCGTTGGCAAAGTTGCGAACCTCGCGAGCCGGACGGCGAAGTTCGTCGAGCAAGCAGGTCTTTCGGCCCAATATCCCGACGACGGCGGCTTGTTCGCCGACACGGCGGCGGCGGGCGCGGAGATCGCCAAGGCGTACGAAGCGTGCGACTTCAACCTCGCCATGCGGACGATCATGCTGTTGGCCGATCGAGCCAATAAGTACGTCGCCGAGGCGGAGCCGTGGAAGCTCAACAAAGACCCGGCTAACGCCGCGCGAGTGCAAGATATTTGTACCGTGGCGCTGAACGTGTTTCGCCAGCTTGTCACGTATCTCGCGCCGGTGTTGCCGAAATTGGCGGCCGACGCCGGTGCGTTGCTCAACGAACCGATCACCAGTTGGAACCAGTCGCAGCGACCGCTCGTCGGTACGCCGGTCGCAAAGTTCCAACACCTCATGAACCGCGTGGATAGGAAACGGATAGAAGCCATGATTGAAGAAAGCCGCGACGACCTGGCCGCCAAGCCTTCGACCCAAGCCGATGCCGCGGCCGCAACTCCGGCTGCCGGTGCTTCGCAATGGAACGACGGGCCGGAGCCGCTGGTCGCGGAGCCGCTCGCGCCGACCTGCACGATCGACGATTTCACGAAGATCGATCTCCGCGTGGCCCGCATCATCGCGGCCGAACACGTACCGGAAGCCAAGAAGCTCTTGCGGTTGACGCTGAGCCTCGGCGGCGAGGAAAAGCGGAACGTCTTCGCTGGCATCAAGAGCGCTTATAAGCCGGAAGAGCTCGTCGGCCGGCTAATCATCTGCGTGGCCAACTTGGCGCCGCGGCAAATGAAGTTCGGCCTCAGCGAAGGCATGGTCGCCGCAGCCGGCGGCGGCGGACCCGAAGGGAAGGAAATCTACCTGCTTGAGCCAGACAGCGGCGCCAAGCCGGGGCATCGGGTGCACTAGGAGCCGGCGAGGCGCTTAGCCAATTTCTTCGGGTCTTGGTTCAGTTGGAACACGGCGACGATTACGGCCCGATCAGCCGAGTCGGCAAAGTAGATCAGCGCATAAGGAAACGGCTCGAGCCGAAAGAATCTCGCGTCGGTGTCAATGCGCGGCCATGCTTCCGGCGCGGCTGCGATTCGGAGTGCGCCGTCGTACGCTGCGGTCTCGAAACGAGCGCCTAAGCTGGGCTGTTGAAGATCATAGTAGACGACGGCGGCGATCAGATCCTCGCGTGCTTCCGTCGTAAAGACCGGCGTCGTCATGCGTCGCGTCGACGTCGGACTTCTGCGGCAACTTCTTCGATCGTCCAGGCTTGCGATTCGCCGTCGTGGAAGCGGCGGATTCGCTCCCGAATTTCCGTGATGCCGGCGTCGCCGACGGTCTCGCGGAGTTCGTTGTGGAGTGAGTCGTTGAGTTTGCCGACCAACGATTCACGCTCGTCGGACGGCAGCGCTAAAGCGGCGGCCAACACATGCGAAAAATCGGCGGCCTGTGACATAAGTACTCCTCGCAAAACGACGAAGCGTTCTTCAATCTTCGCCATGCGTGCATGATCGCAAGTTGATATTGCCAAGTCTACGCCGGCAGAAATGTCATTCCGTTTCTCCACGCGTAACCGTGCCGCGGTCCCCGGCATCCAAGCTAGTACAGCGCGCGAAATGCCGTGATTTCGGCCGTTTGTAGCGGTCGTGGGCGTCGTTCGGTCGCGTTGACGATGGCCGGGCTCCACCTAAAATGGACAGGCTCGGCTTTGGCTTCGCGTTTGCTGCATGCGGTCTGGGAATAGTGTCGCGTGCGGCGGTCGTGGTCGCGTGCCGGCAGCCCCCAATCTTGAGGACTTCGATGACTCGCTTTCTCACCGCCTTGCCCGTCTATAACGAAGCCCGGCACGTGCGCGGGGTTGTCGAAGAAGTCCGCCGCTACAGCCCGGAGATTTTGCTCGTCGACGACGGTTCCACCGACGGCACGAGTGAAGTACTCGACGAATTGCCGAATGTCCATCTCGTGCGGCACGCTAAAAACCGCGGCTACGGAGCCGCCCTCAAGACGGCCTTCGAGTACGCTCAACGGCATCACTACGACGTTCTCGTCACCATCGATTGCGACGGCCAGCACGAGCCGCAGCGCATCCCGCGCTTCGTCGATGCCTGCGACGGCTGGGACATCGTCTCGGGGAGTCGCTACCTGAAGAACTATCCGGGCGACAGCGAAGCTCCCCCCGAGCGGAAGCGGATCAATCAGCAACTCACGGCCGAACTCAACCGTCGGCTCGGCTTGAGCCTGACCGATGCGTTCTGCGGGTTCAAAGCTTACCGCGTGGAAGCGCTCAAGCACCTGCAGGTGTTGGAGGCCGGCTACGCGATGCCGCTCGAATTGTGGGTTCAAGCGGCGTACTCAAAGCTCCGCATTCGCGAACTTCCCGTGCCCCGCATCTACCTCGACGAAAAACGCTCCTTCGGCGGCTCGCTCGACAACAGTTGGACGCGGCTTGAGTACTACCACTTAGTGCTCGATCGCAGCTTCGCTCGTCTGGGCGAAGGGAGCCATGCCGGAGAGCTTTGGACCGGCACGCTCGCGAACTGTGAGGAATGCGCGGGATGACCGACGTCGGCCGTCGCAAACTTCGTGCCCCGCGCGAAGACGGCGGCGTGCTCATCGATCGGGCGGCAAACGAGTTGCCGGGCGTCGTCGGCGCAAACATCGCCGAACGCGCACGGTGGTCATTGGGCCTCGCCGGCCAGTCGTTCGGAGGTTTCGCGGCCACGGCCCGCGCGGAGTTTGTCGCCGCGGCGACCGCCTACACTCGCACCTATCGCGACGTTTCGCATTCCCCGCTCAGCGCTTCGCACTCGCCTCTCTTGTTGGCCGGTCACCAGCCGGAACTCTTTCATCCCGGCGTGTGGGCCAAGAATTTCGCTCTCTCGGGTTTGGCCGCGGCCGTCGGCGGCACGGCCGTTAACTTGGTGATCGACGGTGACACGCTCAAAGCGGCGTCGCTCCGCGTGCCGACCGGGAGCCTGCGCGAACCGAACGTGGAGAGCGTTCCCTTCGACGCACCCGGAGACGAGATTCCCTTCGAAGAGCGACGCGTGCTCGACGCGGCGATGTTTGCCTCGTTCGGAAATCGCGTCGCGGACGCATTACGGCCGTTCGTGGCTGACCCGTTGTTGCGAAGTTTCTGGCCCGACGTCGTGCGACAGGCCAAGGCTTGCGGCAAGCTCGGCTTGGCGATCGCGCAGGCCCGCCATCGCTTGGAAGGTTCCTGGGGGCTCGGCACGCTGGAACTGCCGCAAAGTCACGTTTGCGATTCGCATCACTTCCGCCGTTTCGTCGGCCACCTCGTTGCCGAGTTGCCGCGGTTCGTCGAAGCGCACAATTCGGAACTGGAGATTTACAAGCGGCGCGAGAATATTCGCAGCGCGAATCATCCGGTGCCGGCTCTGGAGCAGGAGGGAGACTGGCTCGAATCGCCTCTTTGGCTGTGGACCGTCGACCAGCCGCGACGTCGGCACGTGTTCGTACGACGCCGAGTGAGTGAGGGAGGCGGCCGCGAAGTCGAACTCACCGATCGGGCAGGCCTCGTGCTCAAGTTGCCTCTCGTCGATGCTCGGCACGACGATTTCGCCGAGGCGCTCCACGAAGCGGCCCGGCGCGGCATTCGCCTCCGTAGCCGAGCCTTGCTGACGACCATGTATGCGCGCGTGGTACTCGGCGACCTCTTTGTTCACGGCATCGGCGGCGGCAAGTACGACGAACTTACCGATGCGATCCTCGGCCGGTTTTTCGCCGTTGCGCCGCCGCAGTTCGCCGTCGTAACGGCCACGCGGAAGCTGCCGATTGTCGACGAAGCCGGTCGACCGGCGGTCGAGGCGTTGTCCGCGGTCGACGAGCCGACGGCCCGGCATCGGCTTTGGGAGCTTCGGCATCATCCGGAGCGGTTTCTGCATCCGGCCGATATTTCGAACCCGGCGGAGCGGGAAACGGCCGCGGCGGCCGTGGCCGAGAAACGTCGCTGGACTGACATAATTCCCACCGCGGAAACTGCGCGAATCCGCTGCCAGGCAATTCGCGCGGCCAACGAAACGCTGCAGCCGCTGGTGGCCGGTGAGGCGGAAAAGTGGCGGCATATTGCTAAGGAGAGCCACGCGGCGGGACGCGTCGCCGAGTTACTTCGGATCGCGCGAGTACAGCGCCTACCTATTTCCCGAAAAGGATTTGCGCGATTTTTTGCTAGCGATAGCTGCGCGTTGGCGTTAAGTTACCGGTCCAGCGGATCGGCCTTGACAAACAGAAGGGATTCTGGCTATGCGCTCGGACAATTCTCTCGGCGGTCATTCTTCACCCCGAAATCCAGCAGCCCCGGTTGTCGACAAGTTATCCACAGGACCGGCCAAAAAGAAGTCGACGTTTCCCGAGGCCGCACCGGATGAATACGTTTGGCCGTTAGGCGTGGTCGCCGGCGAACCTCCGGCGGTGAACAAGGCGGGTGCGGAGCGTTGCGAAGTCTTGCCGGCCTCGGCGGGCGATCATCCGGCGATCCAGCAATTGTTGGCGGCCGTATTTCACGCTCCGTCGCGCGACGAGTTTTCGGCTTCGTTGGAAGATCCTTTCTACGAACCGTGCGATCGGCTGGTGATCAAGCGTGGTTCGCATCTCGTCGGCCATGCGCATTTGGCCCAGCGCGTGATGCGTTTTCAAGGCGAAAACCTCACGGCTTCAGCCCTGCATCGCTTGGCGATCTTGCCTGAGTTTCGCGGCCGCGGCTATGGACGTCGGCTGCTCGACAAAGTCGACGAACAACTCGCGGCCGAAGGTTCGACGCTCGGCATCCTGACGACGCGCAGCTCCGCATTTCTTTCGCGGTCACGGTTGGGTCGTCTGCATGCGGCACAGCCATGCCGTGGTCGGGGCTCGCGACTTGCTCGCGCAACTTTCAGCCCGCGGCTTCGCACCGCACGACGCCGCCGGCGACGTGCTAAATATTCGCCCTTGGCGGCACGTCGAATTGCCTTCGCTGGTGCGACTCTACGGCGAACAAACCGCCCGGGCCTCCGGGCCTTACGAACGTACGGAAGCTTACTGGCGCTGGCTCGTCGGCCGGCAAGCGGCGGAGAACATCTTCGTGGCGCTGGCCGGCCCGAAGCGCTTCGACTTCGATTTCCACGACGATTCGATCGTCGGCTACGTCGTGCAACGCGACAATCGCATCTTGGAGCTCGTCGCCTCGGCCAAACATCCCGGCACGGCGGAGCGACTGCTGGCCCGGGCCTGCGGCGAAGCGATCGAACGCGACCATCACATCGTGCGGTTGCACTTGGCTCCCAATGATCGGCTTTGGAACATCGTCGAAGGTTCCGGCGCCGAGCTTCATCGCAGCGAAGCGAGCCATGGGGAAGTGACGATGGTGAAGCTCGCTGATCCGGAGGCTTTCTTGGAACGATTGCTGCCGACGCTCCATGCCCGTGCTGCAGCGGCGCAACAAGCCAAGCGACTGCGGCAACCGACCGAGATCGGCATCGCCGCAGGAGAGTTGCGGCTGAAAGTCGGCGTTTCGGCTCGCGCTGCGGAGCTGGAACGTGTGACGGGCCCGCGAGGTTCGCTGGGTCGGAGCGTCGTGAAGCTGAGCGGCGCCGATTTCACGCGGATGCTCTTGGGGCATCTCGATTTGGAAGAAGCCGCCGCCGCTGGGCGCGTGAAAGCGACAAACGCCGCCACGCTGCAAGCCGCGGCCGTGCTCTTTCCGCGGCTGCCGCTCTGGCGTCCGCCGCTCGACGATCTGCTCGTATGAGCGAGCGTTTGGCTGCCTCGCCCGCCGCGCATGCCTGCCCTCGAGTGTTCCGCCGAGGGCAGGAGATACCTCGCTATCGCTGGCCCATCACGCAGCTTACGCCGCCGGCCGCCGGGAGGTACGGCGCTTTTCACGTAGTCCATCACCATGCGGTGAGCGCTGAAGCGCCAGGCCAGCGTGGCGATGGAGTTCATCATGCGCTTGATCCAGCCGCGCGGCAGACCGTCGACATCGCGCTCGTAGTAGAGCGGAATGACTTGCTCCTTCAGCACGCGGTACAGGTCTTCGGCGTCGCGACGGTCGTTGATCTCGTACGATACGTGGCTCGAGCCGTTGCCGATGGAGAAGCCGTTTTTGCCGTCGTAGGCTTCGGCCCACCAGCCGTCGAGCACGCTGAGGTTCAAGCCGCCGTTGAGCACGACTTTCTCACCGCTGGTGCCGGAAGCTTCGAGCGGGCGGCGCGGATTGTTCAACCAGACGTCGACCCCTTGCACCATGTGCCGGGCCACGTTGATATCGTAGTCTTCGATAAACGCCACGCGGCCGGCGAATCGCGGATCGTGCCGCAGGTTCGCCACGCTGCGAATCAGACCCTTGCCCGGCTCGTCGGCCGGGTGCGCCTTGCCGGCGAAAATGAGCTGCACCGGACGTTCGGAATCGTTCAGCAAGTCGGTCAGGCGTTCGATGTCGGTGGCGATCAGGTTAGCCCGCTTGTACGTCGCGAAGCGGCGTGCGAAGCCGATCGTCAACACGTTCGGGTCGAGCATATTGCGGGCCGCTTCGACGGCATCGTCGCTCTCACCGCGGCGGCGACAATCACGGCTCACGCGGCGGCGGACGAATGCCAACAGCAGGTTCTTCAGCGAGTGATGCGTTTCCCACAACTCGCCCGGGTCGACGTTGAAAATTTGTTGCCACACTTCCGGCTCACCCATCCGGTTCATCCAGTTCACCGGGAAGTTGCGATCGTAAAGCTGCTGCATCTGGTGGGCGAGCCACGTCGGCACGTGCACGCCGTTGGTGATGTGGCCGATCGGAATTTCTTCTTCGACGCGCCACGGCCACAAGTGCGCCCACATCCGCCGACTCACGTGGCCGTGCAGGCTCGATACGGCGTTGGCATGCCGCGACGCCTTGAGCGCCAACACGGTCATGCAGAACGTTTCGCCGCCGTTATGCGGCTCTACGCGCCCGAGCCCCATCAATTGATCGTGCGAAATGCCGAGCCGATCGCGTAGCGGGCCCAAGTGCTCTTCGATCAAGCCGGCGTCGAACCGGTCGTGGCCGGCCGGCACCGGAGTGTGCGTGGTGAAGACCGTGTGACGGGCCACATCGCGCATCGCGTCGTCGAACGTCAGGCCGTCGTCTTCCATCATCTGACGGATTGCTTCCAGCGGCGCGAATGCGCTATGGCCCTCATTCAAGTGATACACACCCGGCGAAATGCCCAAAGCCCGCAGCGCCTTCACGCCGCCGACGCCGAGCACCAGCTCTTGGCGGATGCGCGTGCGATGGTCGCCGCCGTACAGGCGTGCCGTGAGTTCGCGATCTTCCGGGCTGTTGCCGTCGACGTCGCAATCCAAGAGATATAGCTGCACGCGGCCGACGTTCATCTTCCAGACTTTGAAGTGCAACACGCCGGAACGCGTGTCGATGTGCAGCAGCACCGGTCGGCCGTCGACGCCGAGGGCCGGCGCCATCGGCAGGTTTTCGACCTTGGTGTCGAGATATTCTTCGACTTGGTAGCCGTCGTGGTCGAGGCGTTGCTTGAAGTAACCTTGGTCGTAGAACAACCCGATGGCGATGAACGGAATGCCCAAGTCGCTCGAGCTTTTCACGTGATCGCCCGAGAGCACGCCGAGGCCGCCCGAATAGATCGGAATCGATTCGTGCATGCCGAACTCGGCCGAGAAGTAGGCCACCGGCTTCGAGCCCAACACGCCCGACATGCGTGTTGCCCCAGGTTTGGTTCGACGTCAGATATTCCTTGAGCCGACGATACGCATGATTGATCCGGCTGTAGAGCACGAACTCGGCGACGCGAAGCTCCAACCGATCGGCGTTGAACTCGCTGAGCAGCGCAATCGGGTTATGGTCGAGTTGCCGCCAACGAATCGGATCGAGATCGCGAAACAAATTCACGACGTCGGGCTGCCACGACCACCACAGGTTGTTGGCCAGCGCCTGGCACTTTTCATACAGCGTGACGGCGTCGGTCTGAGCGGCGTGCGAAACTTCGATGCTGCGGGCCGAGGAGATTTCGGTCTGACTCATCACGCGATCCTTAACTCGAAAGCGAGTGCAACTAGATGCCGTGTGCGAACGCGCCGGGCCGCGAGCGATGCGTAACTGTCGACGGCAGGCCGGCTTGATAGATGTGCCGCCGGATTATATCGGACGGCGGCGAACTCTCGACCCCGGAAACAGGGTTTAGACGTGGGAGTTCGCGATGTTCGGAGTCGGGCGCATTGTCCTCTAACTTCGGCAATCGACCCCCGCCGGCATTTGCAAATTCGGCGTAATAGTCGTAGTTTGCGTAGATTAGCACTTCTGATGATTCCGTAAGGCGGCATCGCTGCGTTTGCAGCGGGAGCGAGCGTTGACTGACGACGACCGGCAAATCGACGCACTCACCGAATTGCTGCGGAGCCGGGCTGATGAAACCGATCGGCTAGCTCGCTGGCCCGGCGATCAATTGCGGCAGTGTGCTGAAGCGGGCATCGTCCGTTGGTATGTGCCGCCGGAGCAGGGGGGAGTCGTAAAACCGCAGGCCGAAGTGCTGGCGGCGCTCGCCCGCTTGGCGTCCGGTTGCCTCACCACGGCCTTCTGCCTCACGCAGCCCACCGGCGTGGCGGCCCGCATCGCGGCGAGCGACAACGACGAACTCAAGCGGCGCGTCATCCGGAGTTGCTCGACGGCCGGGCTTACGCGGCCGTCGGCATCGCGCAGCTGACGACTAGCCGACGCCACGTGCAGCCCGTCATGCGGGCTCGCGAAACGGACGTGGGGTTCGTGCTCGACGGCGTCATTCCTTGGGTCACCGGCGGAGCACACGCGAAATATATCGTGACCGGCGCGGTGCTCGACGACGGCCGACAATTGCTCGGCGTGCTGCCGACTGATCGGCCCGGCGTCGCGGTCGAGCCGGCTGCCGAGATGGTGGGCCTCACCGCCACCAGCACCGGTCCGGTACGTTGCGACGGCGTGCTGCTCGAGCACCATTGGCTGCTCGCTCCCGTCGTGCCCGACGTATTGAAACACGGCAAAGGCGCTGGGACCGGCGGCTTGCAAACCTCGGCGCTGGCGCTGGGCACGATCTCGGCGGCGGTCGCGTTCTTGCGCGAAGAAGCCGGCCGACGCGACGACTTGAAACCGATCGCCGCGGAACTTGAGATCCAGGCGCTCGACGTTGGCAAGCGATCTGGCGGCGCTTGCCGACGGCGGACCCTGCGGTTGCACGCCCGACGACGTCCGCTACCGCGCCAACGGCCTGGCCCTACGCAGCGCACAGGCGGCCCTAGCCGCGGCCAAGGGTTCCGGCTACGTTGTCGGACACCCGGCCGGCCGCTGGTGTCGCGAAGCGCTCTTCTTCCTCGTTTGGAGCTGCCCGCAACCGGTCGTCACGGCGACGCTATGTGAAATGGCGAAACTTTGAAGGAGAAGTCAGTGGTGAGTAGCGAGTGGTGAGTGGGGAATGCAGACAACGGCCGTAATTGGTCGCTCCGCGTCTTTTGTTCCCCACTCCCCGTTCCCCACTCCCCGTTCCCCACTCCCCGTTCCCCACTCTCCAATTCCACCATGTCCGACATCCACATCGTTTGGCACAAACACAGCGTCAGCCGCCCGAGAGCGCAAGCAACTCAACGGCCATCGCGGCTGCGTCGTCTGGTTCACCGGCCTGAGCGGGTGCGGCAAAAGCACCGTGTCGAACATCGTCGACCATAAACTCCACCAGCTCGGCGTCCGGAGCTTCGTGCTCGACGGCGACAACGTCCGGCACGGCCTCAACGCACCGCCGGCCCTGCTCAAAGACGCCTTCGGCGACAAGGCCTCGGCCCGCTTCGGCCTCGGCTTCGGCGCGGAAGATCGAGCCGAGAACATTCGGCGCATCGGCGCGGTCGCGCAACTTTTCGCGGAGGCCGGCCTCGTCACGCTCACCGCCTTTGTGAGCCCGTACCGTAAAGATCGCGACGCCGTGCGGGCTGCGCTGGCCCCCGGAGACTTCGTGGAAGTCTTCGTCGACGCGCCTCTCGAACTTTGCGAACAGCGCGATCCGAAAGGACTCTACAAAAAGGCCCGCGCCGGTGAGATCGCCCACTTCACCGGCATCAGTGATCCTTACGAACCGCCGCTCCAAGCGGAGCTTCATCTCGACTCGGCCGCTTACTCCGCCGAGCAGTTGGCCGATCAAGTGATCGAGTATCTCCGCACGGCCGGCAAGCTGCCCGCTCGGTAGTCGGCGAGCCCGTTCGCAGCCTCTCTCAGCGCTTGCTCCGCGCGCAAGATTTTTCCTTAGCTTAACGGTCTGCATAAGTTCAGAAGTTGGCCACAACGCGGAATCGCCGCCATTTTTAAACACAAGTCACCTTGTGGCATTTAGATATGGCGAGTTTGCCGGCGCCGCCGGCGAGCGCGTTTTTACCACACTTGCGGGACCCCTTCCTTGACAACTCTCCTCGAAAGAAGGAGAAAAAATCCTTCGGCCATTCTGCCGATTCCATTCGTTCCGCACCGCGCCCCGGTCAAGGAGAGACCCATGTCGACCGTTTCCGCCGTTCTCGTTTGTCGTGAAGCACAGGCCGCGCTCGATGCCAGCCCGTTGTTCGATCTCCGCTCGTTGGTCGTCGAAGAGCAAACGGCCGGCACGCTCGTGATTCGCGGTATGGTCGGCAGCTTCTACCACAAGCAACTCGCCCAGGAAGCGGTTCGCGCCGTCGCCAAGTCGCTCGAATATCGCGTCGTGAACGACGTCGAAGTCATGGACACGCTCATCAACTAACGATGAGCGCTTGCCCTCGGTAGTCGGAAGTTCTGCTCGCCGAAGCGCACCCATTTAGCCGCGGAGCTTGTCTCCGCGCTCGTTCGCGCTGCGTCTCCGCAGCGCCGGAACACGGCTCGCTTACTCCCAATGCTTCAGCGTCTCGACAACGCGCAACACTTCGTCGCGTTTCTTTTCAAACACGGCGAACAGCGCGATGATCAGCGCCCCGGTCACGATCCCCACGACGTAGAAGATCCACGTCCGGTCGAGGTTGTAGCCGGCGTGCCAGATGATCGTCGCCAGGGCCAACAGTAAGAACGTCAGGCCCAGGTACAAAAACGCTCGAATCCGCAGCGCGATGCCCGCGAACATCCCGCAGATCGCCAGCGCCGCCAACACCAGCGGCAAGTACGGCGCTTCGGCGACGCCGTTCAGGAAGATGTCGGCCGTGGACGCCGCGTAAATCACCGAAGCCGCCGCGTAGCGCACGCCGGTCGATTGTTCGGCCGTCATCTGTCGCCGGTTCAGATGCGCCGCAATCAGCACGCAGAGCGCCGGCGGAATCAGCCAAATCTGCGGGTGCTCCAACAGGCCGAGCCCTTCTTGTCGGCCGAGGAAGTACCAGAGGCCGCCGTTGGCCGCGAGCGTCGCCAAAATGCCGAAGCCGAAACTCTTCCGCAACACGGCCAGGCCGGCATACAACCCGCCCACGGCCAAGAGCACCAGCGAGTAATGCACCTCCGGCTGCGCCGCCCAGAAGCCGAACACCGGCAAGAGCGGCAACAGCGCAGCCCGTGCGCTCCAACGGTTCCGAGAGCACCGCCCGATTCGTGCGACGAAACACTTCTCCCAGCGCCACGCCGGCAAACGCCAGCGCCATCACCACGAGCGGCCAATAGCGCGAGAAGTAGCCGCTGAAAAGTTCCGGCATCGTCAGCCGCACGTGCAAGAACATCAGCGCGAGCAGCACCTCCGCGGCATACACATACACGGTCCGTCCGCGCTCGCTCAGCCCCAGCGGATCGCGACCCGGCACCAAAGCCGCAATCAGCGCGGCCGCGCAAAGTGCAACGAGCGCGGCCAACACGGCGGCAAACGCCATCGCGCCGATGAGCACTTCGCCGATCGTAAAGTATTCGTAACCTTCGACGGACAGCACGAACACGAGCGTCGCGCCGGTCAGGCCGGCGAGCCAAGGAACGACGTCGCCGGCCGCCGCCGTCCATTCGTTCTCGCGTCGCAGAATTTTCGAGAAGCCGATGCCGTAGAGCCCCACGACGCCCGCTCCCGCCACGGCCGCGGCCACCGCCCGATTGAGCAACTCGCCCGGTACGCCCGGTTGCAAAGCCGACCAAGCTCCGATCACGGCCGCCGCCGCGCCCAGCAGCAGCGCATGACGTTGCAACACGCTGCGGCGCTCGCCCCGCGCGAGCAAGCCCACGCTCACGGCCGAAGCCAACACGGCATGCGCCGCCGCCACGCGCAGCGCGAACGTCTCCATCGACGTCACGGCCCAACACGCGGGCACCAGCACGCCTACCGCCAACAAGTACGTCGCAGGCACAAGCCATACGTGGCCGGCCAGTTCATCGTCGTACCGCGGCGGCATGCGGAGCGCGTCGCACAGCTTGCGCAGCCCGCGCGCCGGCTCCAGAGGTAGCTAACCGCTAGCGCGTAGGCGGCGGCGAACACCATGCCGAGCCATATCCGCATGGATTCCGAAAGTTCAAACTGATTCACGCGGCCCCCAGCGCCACAATGCCCGCGATATAGAGCGAGAGCACGGCGCCGCGCGCCGCGGCGTCCCACAAGCAAGCGCCCACGGCAATGAGCATGGCCGTCACGCCCGCGGCGATGAGCGAATCCGGCTCGCGCGAACCTCGGGGCGTGTCGAGATCACCAAGAACAAAGCAGCCTAGGAGGACGAGCGTCGAAAGCGCCGCCAAACGATGCAGGGGCGGCAAGCGGAAGCGCCGCAGTGAGCCCGCGGCGGCGCGTTCGAGCAGTCGCGGCCGAATGAACTTCAGCTCGATCAAGCACCACAGCGGCACCGGCAGCGCCCAAGCGACGAGCAGCGCCCAGCCGTCGGTCGCGCCACGCGCTGATTTGCGGAAAGAGGAGATACCCGAGGAAGTCATGCCAACAAACGGCCGCTCCCCAGCAAATCGTCGCCGCAGCCAGATACAGCCGCATCCGCGAACCGCGCCACGCCGCGAGCCCTGCGAAGAGCGGCGCTAAGGCCGGCAGCGCGAAGCCGATGTAGAACACGGGCGGCACGTGGCTCCAACCGCTGTTGACCACCGCGGTCTGTGCGGCCAAGGCGACGATGAGCCCGAGAAAGGTCGACCAACGGGCGACGGCGGCCGGCGGGCCGAACCGCGACCAACCGCGCCGCTCGGCCATGACGCCGCCGGCGAACGTACCGTAAGCGACGAGCATCCACAGGCCGACGAGCACGTGCGCCGTCAACAGATCGCCCGAGTCGAACCGCACCGAGTAAAGTCCGGCGAGCGTCGCTGCGGCCCAAGCGGTGATCGTCCAAGCGCCCACGGAGAGGGCGATGCCGAGCACGCGGAAATATGCCGCGGCGGCAAAAACTGCGCATCCCACGGCCAACCACGCCGGCAAATCTCCCGCGGCATCCGGAATTTGCGACACTCGTTGCGGCTCGCCGACGATCGCCAGCGCCGACGATCAAACCTGCTCCGGCGATCGCCGCGCCCAGCGCGGTTTGCGTGGTGAGCCAACTCGAGCAACGGTGATCGGCGGCAGTCTCGGCTCCCGTTTCGATTTCGGTCGCTCCGGCGCGACGACGTTGCATGAGAACCGCGGCGCACCACATGACGGCGAAGAGCGACGACGTCGCCGCGTTGAGTTGGCCGAGTCGCAGCCACATCGTCGGGTCGAATTGCAGTCCGCCGGGCACCAGCGCCAGGATGTAGCCCGCCGTCACGCCCAGGTTCAGCACCAGCGACGAGGCAAAGGCCAACCGGGGCGAACGGAACGACGCCGCATGGGCGATGAGAGCCAACGCCGTCGTCAAAAGCGGCACGGCATAGCGGGCTGCCAAGCTCGCCTGACCGAGCGGCGAGTTCGGGTCGGGCCCGAGAATCGGAAACGCCTTCAGCGCGATGGCGAACGAGTAGATGGCAACGACCGCCGCCGGCGCACACCCGAGCAAACCGACGATCATCGCCCCGAGCACCGTCCAGCGCGACCCTTCGCGACTCGCGAACTTCCGCCCGATCGCATACACGATCAAAGCGACGAATACCGCCCCGATCGCCAACGCCAGACAAAAGCCGAGCGCCGTTTCCAAATGGTTCGGTGTCGGCAGATTTCGCTGTATGAGAAAATCCCACGGCGCGGCATGGTCAGCGCGCCACGGCCCGCAAGCCGAGTTCCACGAGCGTGAAGATCGGCGGAGCGAGCGTCGCCGTGAGGATCGTCGCGAAGAGCGTCGGCGAAAGTTGCGCGGACCGCTCGGACCAGCCGGGCCATTGCGTCCGCTCGACCGCCGCGGCGATCGGCCGACGAAGCCAGAGCGGCATGCTTAGCAAGACCAAGGCCCCGGCCGAAGTCCAGAGCAGGGCGGAAGCGGCGGCCGCGCCAGCGTCGTACCGTGCCGCCAAGAGCGGCGACGCGGCGGCTCCCAACAGCACCAGCGCCACGACTTTCGCCGTCGTGAAACGCTGCCGTAGCTCGGCGAGCACCAAGAGCGCGACGCAGCCGAGCAGGGCCCAGCCCGCCTCGCCGCGCCGGTTCATGCGGCACGCCGAAGATTTGAAACGCTTCGATCGCCGGCACCGTGCGCGGCTCGGGCGGCGTGAACGTGCGGAACGAGAGTTCCTGTCGCACGCCGGGCAACACGGCATACGCGGCCAGCGCGAGCGCCAGCCCGACGACGGCGGCACGTCGAGCCCTCGGTCGATCGTCCAAGGTCCGGCGATAGTCGCCGTGCGACGATCGTGCGGCGCAAAGCGCTGCGTCAGCGCCGCAGCGTTAGCCATGCCGCGCGATAGCCGATCGCGGCGAAGCCGAACAGTTGCAGCGCACGCGGGTCGAAAAGCGCCGGGTAACTCCATGCCTCGGCGTACCAAAGCTGCCGCGTGATGGAGTCGTGCACGAGCGTGCCGAGCGCCGCCAAGCTCGCGATTTGCAGCATCGCGAACCAGCCGCGCTCGGGCATCCGCCAGAAGAACACGGCCCAAACCGCGGAGAGCCAAGCCCAAGCCGTGGCGGCGCGGATCGGCACGATGTGCAGTTGTTCGAAGATGATCGCCGGGGCGACGAGAATGCTCGTGAAGATCGCCGCATCGAGCAGCGGCTTCACCAGCACGGCCGCCGGAATACGACGAGCGAAACGCTCGACGATGACGGCCGCCGCGAGCGTGAGCGTCGAGTACGCCAAGAGCAGCAGCGTCCAAGTTTGGGCGACCGGCGGCAATGCGGCGGCCCACTGGCGCTGCGCTTGCAGCAGCGCCGCGCCGAGCAGCATCGTGCCGGCGTACGCGGACCCAGGGAGGCCGAACACGCCCGCCGCCGTGAAGGCCCCGAGCGCGTCAGAGCGCGAACACGTACCGCACGCCCCACGGATCCCCCTCTTCAAACAAGCTAAAGTGTCCGAGCAGCGCAATGCTCACCGCACCGCACATCGCCGCCGCGACGACGTACCAAAAGCCGGCTTGTCGCGCGTCGCCGACGAGCGGCCCGCGCAACAGGCTCGCGCCTTGGCCGACGTTCGTCGCCGGCAACGGGGCGAAGCGCCGCAGCCCGACGATCGCCGGCAGCAGCAACGTCGGCACGACCAGCGCCCAGGCCGGTCGCGCCGAGACGAGCGCGTCGAGAGCCTGGTACGTGTCGTCGCCGTTCCATTCCAGTCGCCCTTGCCACAGGTGCAGGCCGACGAGATACGCGGCGGTCGCACAGAGCGCCGCCGGCAAATGAGCGGCCGGTACGCCGCTGCGCGCCGCGACCCACGTGAGCAGCAGAGCGTCTATCACCGCGACCGGCAGCATTCCGGCCGGGACGGGCCAAGCGGCCGCCGCGGCGGCGAGCAACGCGCCGACTCCTGCGACGCCGAGCGCCGTGCCGGCGAGCCGTTCCTTCATCAGGTCCGGCCGGTTCAAGACGCGTCGCAGGAACAGCCCGGCGGCCGCCAACGGCGCGGCCATCACGCTCACGAGCGGCGCGAGCCGAGCGAGCGTGAGCGTAAACGAAGCGCTTTTGGCCAACAGCAAACCGAGCGGCAGCACGGCGGCAAAGAGCGTCGTGCCGACGACTTGAAACAACAGATTGGCTTCGCGCTCGCCGCATGTTTCGAGCTTGCGGAAGCGGCGGAGTTGCAGGCCGGTCGGCACGACGAAGGCCGCGACCGGCAGTGCGCCGAGCAGCCACAACGTGACGCCGTTCATCGTCGGCCCGGCGAAGCGGCGAACGACGAGTTGCCACGCGGCGCACCCGACGAGCGACGCGGCCGTCGCCAAAGCCGCCGCCGGCACGACGACGCGTGCCGCGCGGTACGTGAGCCAAGCGAAAATCGCCAGGGATGCGAACTCGCCGCCGAGCGTCAGCGCGCGTCGGTCGGCGGACGTTCGAGCGTAAAGGCGGCGATCGCCAAGAAATTCAGCGGCACCAACAGCATGGCGATCAGGAGCAGACCGTGCGTCGTGGTCGGCAAGCGCCAACGGCGTTCGACGTACAGGCCGATGCCGAACAGCGCGGCGGTCACGCCGTTGAACAGGCCGAACTTGAGCAGCGGGCGCTCGGCGATCTGTTGCCAGAAGCTGAGGACCAAGGCGATGGAGGAACAGAGAATCAGCAAGCCGCCGATGAGTTCGCCCCAGCGGATGTTCTTCTCTTCCATGAACGACGCGAGAATCCGCGAAAACGGTTTCGCTGGCTCGCGCGGCGGCGCGACGATCGCAGGCTTCACCGCCGGTTTAGGGACGTCGACTTCGCGACGTGCCGCCATGTACGCGGCGACGCGCTCGGGTACGTCAATCTTCGGCGTTTCCTGCCGTGCGGCAGGTTCGACCGGCGGAGCGAAGGGAACCGTCGCCGCGGCTTCGGCCAAGTCGAAGACTTTTTCTTCCGGGGCCGGCGGCTCGGCGGGTGCGGCGGTGTTTGTCGTCGGCTGCGGAGCGGTCGTGATTTCGGACGTCGCGACATTCGGCGTCGTCGCCGGCGGAGTTTCGACGATCGGCTCAATCGCTGCTGCGGGTGCAAACTCGACGGGCGCGTCAGCCAGCGGAATCGGAGCCGAGGCCGGTACGAGTTGGCGTTCAAGCGCCGCGTCGAGTTCGCGATAGACGTCGGCGTCGAGCCAGCCCATGCCGAAGAAACGTTTGGCGGAGCGGCGCAGCGAAGCCAGCGCGATTTGCCGACGACGGCGCGGCGACGCGGTCGCCTCACGCGGCCAATTGCAGGCGTCGCACGAGTTGAGCGACAACGGCATGGAGCAACGCGGGCAAGGATCGCCCGGGTGCGACGAGCGCGAACCGGCGCGAGCGCCGCGCGGATCGTCGGGCGCAATGCCGAGGAGCGGCCGCATGATCATCGCGCCGAGCACCCACAGGCCGTGCCCGATCGCGGCGATCACGAATAAGCCGAACAAAAGTAGGAGTAAGCCTTCCACGCCCGGTCCCGAGAAATCGTTTGTCGGGTCGCAACGACACGGAGGGCGCGCACCGCCCCCGCGGAAGTGTAGCTCGCAAAACTTTGCGCCGCGCAACCGGAAAATCCGGTAAGAACCTGCCCCCAGGCCGCGGCCGCCTATTAAATCTGGACGGTCCTACGCAAGCCTTGCAGGCAGGGTTCGCAGAGAAATGAAAATTCTTAAAGCGCACTCAGCGGATCGGCGTTGGGCGAGCGCAGATCGGCTGAGTGCGCCGCCGGCCGATGCGAAGACCGGGGGCTAGCGCCCTCCGGCTAATATGAATGTGTGCGATTAGCCGCGGGGCGCTAGCCCCCGGTCCTACTTGGTCGCCGACTTAGTGCAGGCTTTAATACGCCGCTTCGAGCACTCCGCGCATATCTTCCAGCGTCGGTACGCGCGGGTTCACGCGCAACACTACGCTTGATCGCAAACGCCTTTTCGGCGAACCCGGCGAGTTGGTCGGGCTGCGACTCCGATGTCGCGCAGGCGATTCGGAATGCCGATCTGCCGCGCGAAGCTTTTCGACCGCCGTAATCGCCGCTTCGGCCGCAGCCGTTTCGTCGAGGCCCGCGGTGTTTGCACCGAGCAATTGGGCGATGCGGGCGAAGGCGGGGCGTCTCGCCGGCATGTTGTAGCGCATCACGTAGGGGAGCAGCAGTCCGTTGCCCGCGCCGTGCGAACAGTGCAGCACCGCGCCGATCGGGTATTCCAACGCGTGAACGATCGCAACGCCGACGTTCGAAAACGCCATCCCGCCGAGCACCGCCGCCAGCGCCATCCCTTCGCGGGCTTCGTAATCTTGCGGCGCATCGCAACACCGCACGAGATACTTGCCGACCAGCGCAATCGAGCGCTCGGCCAGCATGTCTCCGAACGGATGCCGACCTTGATACGTGCTGCGCTCGCCGGCCGGCAGCGGAAACTCGGCGTTGTCGACCGCCGTGAACGCTTCAATGGCGTGCGTCAGCGCGTCGATGCCGCTGTCGGCCGTCACCTTGCGCGGGCAACTGAGCGTGAGTTCGGGATCGACCAGCGCCAGCCGCGGTCGCAAGTAGTTGCTGAGGATGCCGACCTTCACGTGATTGGCTTTGTCCGTCAGCACGCTCGCCGCGCTCACTTCGCTGCCGGTGCCCGAGGTCGTAGGAATGCAGACGAGCGGGAGCACGGGGCCGGGGAGTTTGTCTTCGCCGAGGTAATCGCGAATCGCGCCGCCGTGCGTCACGACGGCCGCAGCGATCTTCGCCAAGTCCATATTGCTGCCGCCGCCGAGGCCGAGAATCGCGTCGGGCTTCGTCGCGCGAGCCTGCGCGATCACGGAGTCGGCCAAATCGATCGACGGCTCCGGTTCGCCGCCGGCAAATATTTCGACGGCGACGCCCGCCGCAGCCAACGGCTCGCGCACGGCCGCGAGAATGCCGGCTCGCTCCAGGTGTACGTCGGTCACGATCAGCATGCGCACGACGTTCAAACGCGCCAACTGCTCCGGCAACTGCCGCACGGCATAACGCCCGAAGAGCAACTGCCCGGCGGTGTGAAACGTGAACGTGGTACGCATGGCGAAGGTTCCTCACACGACGACGAAGCGGCGAACGATCGGGCCATTACACACTAGCCCCGGCAGGCAAGCGAGGGGGAGTGCCTGCGCGGCGAAATCTACTTGGCCGGCAATGTTTCTACGAACGCTTCCGCCCGAGTCAGCCAGGTTGCGAGTTGGTCGTCGCGCCTCCAGGCCGTCGGGTTCGACAAGCACCCAGCCGCGCATCGGCCGGCCCGCGGCGTCGAACTCGCCGACGTTCGGCTCCGTGAGCGCTCGGGCCGCGGCCTCAGGCCCGAGCCGCGCGATGAGCGACAGTTGCCAAATTCCGACGAGCATGTTGCCGCGAAACATAAATACGACGCCGCCGAACATTCGCTTTTCCACCAAGCCCGGCCGTTTGCCGAGCAGTCGGCGGACGCGGTCGGCAAGTTGCTTGCTGTACGGCATGGCGGCGGCGAAACAGATTCGTGAGCGAGACAATCCGCGCCGGCCGGCCCGGCGCGATTCATCGTACTTAGTACCAAGTACGGCCTACGATGTCAGCAAATTTTGACGGCCGCGGCGACCAAATATCGGCCCCCGTGCATTTGCCGCCGGGGACTGAAGTCGTCGGGCTCGGCGAGATATACTGAAGGCCGCCTGTCCGGTCCTCGATTTTTTCTGCGAGTAACCCGCCGATGACTCTCCATCGTTTTTGTTCGAACGTTTTCGTCGCCGCCGTGGCGACGACGTCGCTTTTCGCCTCGTCGCCGGCTCCAGCCGCGGACGGGCCGCCGCGCAGTGCGCCGTCGGCCGCAGCGCCGGTCGTGTCCGAGGTTGAGAATCAGTTTCTTTCGAACATGCGCCAAGTCACGAGCGGCATGATCAAGGCCGGCGAAGGGTACTTTTCACCCGACCAGAAGACGATCGTCTATCAGGCCGTGTCGAAGGATTATCCCTTCTATCAGATTTATACGCAGCCGCTGCAAGCCGCCGGCCAGCCGTACCCGCCGACGAAGCTCATCAGCACCGGCCGCGGTCGGACGACCTGTGCGTACTTCTCGCCGGATGCGAAGAAGATTCTGTTTGCGTCGAGTCACTTAGACGCCAACATGAGCGCCGTCGAAGAAGCCGAGCGTAAGCAACAGGCGGAAGACGCCGCTGCCGGCCGACGACGACGTTACGAATGGCCGTTCGATCCGGCCACGGATATTTTTGAGGTCTCCGTCGACGGCGGCCCGCTCAAGCGTCTCACCGACGCGCCCGGCTACGATGCCGAAGGGGCCTACTCGAAAGACGGCTCCACCATCGTCTTCTGCAGCACGCGCGACGGCGATCCCGATCTCTTCGTGATGGATTCCGACGGCAAGAACGTCCGCCAACTCACCAACTCCGACGGCTACGACGGCGGCCCGTTCCAATCGCCGGACGGCAAGTGGGTGGTCTACCGCACCGACCGCAAGAAGAAGGAACACCTGCAGATTCACGTCGTCGGCATCGACGGCACGAAAGACACGCCGGTGACCGACGACCCGAACTCGGTGTTTTGGGCCCCGTATTGGCACCCGACGGAGCCGTACCTGATTTGGACCGGCGCGGATCACAGCGACCCAAACGCTCGGCCGAACTACGACCTCTGGCTGATGAAGTACGAAATCAAAGACGGCGAGTTCAAGCCGGGTCAGCGTCGGCGCGTGACCGATCACCCGACGGGCGACGTCCTGCCGGTCTTCTCGCCGGACGGTAAGCAGCTCATGTGGACGAGCAACCGCACGCCCGAACATCAAAGCCAACTCTTCATCGCCGATTTCAAGTTGCCCGAATAGTTCGCGGCGTCGGCGCGTCTTAAACCGGAGCGGTATGCTGCGCGGAGCCCAAACTCCGCGCCTTCAGAGACCTTTTGTAGGACGTCGTATGTTGAAGATCGCGTCATGGGTCGTGGCGTCGTGGATGTTGTCGGCGAGCGTCGTCGCAGCGGCGGCCCCCGCCGAGCGGCCGAACATCCTCTGGATCATCGTCGACGACATGTCGCCGAATCTCTCCTGCTACGGCGAGAAGCTGATCCAGACGCCGCACGTTGATCGGCTGGCGCGCGAAGGAATCCGGTTCTCGCAAGCCTTCACCACGGCGCCGGTTTGTTCCCCCTCGCGCTCCGCCCTCATCACGGGCATGTTTCAAACGACGATCGGCGCTCAGAACCACCGTAGCGGTCGCGGCTCCGAGAAGATTTATCTCCCCGACGGCGTCGTGCCGGTGCCGAAGCTCTTCCAGCAAGCCGGTTACTACACTTGCATCGGCGGCGGCGTTCCCGGCCCGAATGCAAAGCCGGCCGGCAAGAAGGCCGCGAAGAAAGCCAAGGGCGACGGCGAAGGGGGCGGCCAAGGCAAGACCGACTACAACTTCGAATACGATAGCGCCATGTACGACGGCGCAGATTGGGCAGGCCGCAAGCCGGGGCAGCCGTTCTTCATGCAGGTTCAGCTTTCCGGCGGCAAGCAGCGCGGCGGTACGGATCAATCGGCGATCGGCCTCTCGAAGCGCGCGGAGCAGCGTTTCGGCGCGGCGGTGAAACCGGACGACGTCGTGTTGCCGGCCTACTACCCTCGCGATCCGGTACTGCTGCGCGATTGGGCCGCCTATCTTGATTCCTGCCGTTTTACGGACGAGCAAGTGGGCAACGTCCTGGCTCGCTTGGAAAAAGAAGGCCTGCTCGAAAACACGGTCGTCGCGTTCATGACGGATCACGGCATCAGCCATGCCCGCGGCAAGCAATTTCTCTACGACGAAGGAATTCACGTGCCGCTGGTGATTCGCGGCCCCGGCATTCCGCAAGGCAAGGTTCGCGACGAACTCATCCAGCACATCGACCTCGCGGCCACGTCGTTGGCCCTGGCCGGCATTCCGCTCCCGGCCGAAATGGAAGCGAAAGATTTGCTCAACGCCGATTACAACCCGCGGACCGAAGTATTCGCGGCCCGTGATCGGTGCGACGAAACGGTCGAGCACATTCGGGCCGTCCGCACGGCGCGCTACAAGTACGTCCGCAACTTCCTGCCGGAGCGCCCGCACCTCCAGCCCAATAATTACAAAGACGGCAAATCGATCGTGCAGACATTGCGCACGCTGCACGCGGCAGGAAAGCTCGACGCTCTCCAAGAAAAGCTCCTCTTCTCGCCGACGCGCGCGAAGGAAGAGCTTTACGACGTGCAGGCCGATCCGCAAGAAACGAAAAACTTGGCCGACGATCCGGCGCACCAAGACGCGCTCGTGTACTTGCGGAAGAAGCTCGACAATTGGGTCAAGTATTCCGGCGACAAAGGCGCCGTTCCGGAATCGGCCGCGATGTACGACAGCGACATGCGGGTTTACGTCGGTGAGAAGAAGCCGGGCGACCCGAAGACGCACGAGACCGAACGCAACATCGCCCAGATGAAGGCTTGGGCGGCGGCCGGCAAGTAGCCGCTCTCGGTCCTAGGCTCCGCCTGGGACCGCACCGACCCGAGGCTCTGCCTCGGTGACTCTTAGGCCGGTGTTGTTCAGAAGTTGTTGTGCCGGCCGATGGCAGTCCTGCAAATACCGAGGCGGAGCCTGGGAACAAGCGGGTTACTTCACCCACTTGCGTAAGTAAGTGTGCCAGCCGGCTTCGACGGCGGCTGCGTCGCGCCCGGCGAAGCGTTCAAAACGAGCGACGGCGTCTGATCCGCTCTCTGTCGCATCTTGGTCGAGCGCGTAATGGTCGAGCGGCATGCGCTGGGCCAGCGCGCCGCTGCTCGCTAGATATTGCACGAGGCTCCAGGCCGTCAGATAACGGCGGCGAACGTCGCTCGATTTTTCACGGCCGTGCGCGTAAGAAGCCCGCCCCTTCGGCGTCGAGCAATTCTCGCAGGTTCGGCAACTCCTGCGGCTTGCCCGCCCCAGGCTTCAAGGCTTGCAGCAGCTCGGGCGGCGGCGGATCGATCAGTAGTTTATCGTCGCGCCAGCGGCCGTGTTCGACGAGTTGCGCCAACCCTTCGTGAAACCAGGCCGGCAAACGATCGACGTTCGGCGGGTAAAGCCGGGTCGAAACATAGGCATGAAACAATTCATGCGCGGCCGCGGCCAGCAGCCGATCGGTCGCTTCGCCGTAGGTCTTGCGATTGGCTTCTTCCGCGGCGCGCTCGGCGGCGGCCGCCGCGGCTTTCGCCTTCTGAAAATCGCTCTGTCGTTTGCGCTGGATCTCGTCGCGCACGCGCTCGGGCGTGTTCTCGCGCTCGAAGCACTGCGCCTCGCTCTTCTGTAGAGCGGAGAACGTGACGTTGAGCGTCTTCAGCTCGTCGCGGCGCTTGTCGACCCGCTGCCGCGCAGCTTGCAGAGCCGCGTCGAAGCGGTCGCCGTCGAAGCCGAGCAAAATGAGATTGGCGTCGCGCAGATACACCGCCGGGTTTTCGACCGCCACGCCCTGCGCCGCTAAGGCTTGTTGATATTCGCGTAGCGTGCGATAGAGCCGTACTTCCAGAAGTCGTCCGTTCGCATCGCCGGTCAGTCGCGGCGGGAGAAATTTCTCGAAGCGCGCCCAATCGCGCGTCAGCTCCTTCCCGACGCTCTCGCGCAACTCTTTCGACGCCGTTCCGTCGACGGAGATCTCTCCGGCGGTCGCGGTCGTCGCCAAAGCGCACGTTTCCGAGAATCGTGACGGCGCGGCAAGCGCGCGCGATCGCAGAGTCGGCGGTGCGAAGAGAGTGGGCCAAGGTGCGCGGGGAAGGGGAGGGCGACGGCGGAAGCTTGAGGGAGACGCCCCAACTTCACGCGCGCCGCACCCGTTGTCAAGCAAACGGCCGTTCGGTCGCCGCCGAATCCGCGCGCTGCGCTAGCCGGCGGCGCGGCCGAGAAACTTGCAGCCGATCAGAAACGCGTGCCCTTCGGGCGTGTCGATCGGCCGGCAATGCACGACGCCGGCCGTCAGATACATCCAGCCGTCTCCCTTGCCGAGCCGCACGGAAATCTTCTCCGTGTTCGGAATCGTCAAGCTGACGTAAGAGAACCCGCCGGTGGAAATGTCGCGGCAGGCGACTTCCTGATAGGAGCTCGCCGACGGATAAGCGCCGTCGGCCAACGGGGCGATCCATTGCCGGCAGGCGAACGGTTGCCGGTCGCGCACGCGGCGACAATCGTCCTCCGACTCGGCCTCTTCTTGATCGGCGTTCTGTGCGACGCGCAAGACTTCGTGGACCATGCAGTAGAAATCGACGTCGTTTTGCAACGTGGTCGGCATGACACGCAGTTCCGGAGGTGGGCGAAGGCGGGACGACGCGACGGTCGGGCAAACTCAGACGGGGCGAGAATCGCGGGCGGGAAGCACCGCAAACCGGGCCCGACGCGAACGCCGGCCCGATTCCAAGTGCTCAATCGCAACCGTAGGTCGAAAACCAGGAGCGGGCAAATCTTTGCCGCGCCGCACGGCTTTTTGCCGCGGCGACCTACCGGCGATGCGTGCTTTGCCGGTTATAGCACGTCGGCGAGCACGTCGATTAGCTTGCGGGCCAGACCCTGTGCGGTTTCGTCAGCCTCGCCGACAAGCCGAAAATCCTGCACGCGCCCTTTGATGGCGTCTCCCGGTTCGAGCGACCGGAGATGCTTGTCGACTTCGGCCCGATGCGCCGGCGACAACTGTTGATAACAGGCGGCGAACCGAACCAAGTTCTTCCCGGTGACGAGGAGCGATCCGAGGTGGCGACGTTGAAACGTCTCGTCCGGTTCGACCCAAGCGGCATAGCAAATCGTCGGCGCACCGCCCGACTTGCGGAGGCGGACGTTCCAGGTCACTCGGTTTTCTTCGGGCTCCCAAACTCCGTTGGTTTCGTCCGGCGCTACGCCGAGCGAAAGCGACGACCGCAGCTCGTCCAGCGCGACGAACCGCATGCCGACCATCGCGTCTTCGAACGTCGGGCGAAGCAATTGCTCGACGACTTTCCAGCCCGAGTCTTCGTCGTCATCCTCGTCGTCGGCGGGAGGAGGCGTCTTCGCGGCGGGACGCAGCCGACGATACTCGGGCGTGTTGCGCAAGTATTGATCGAGCGACTTGGGAGCATCGCGATAATTCAGAAAGGCGAATACGACGTCGGCCTTCGCAGGTTCGATCCCGCATTTGCGAGCCAGAAGCCGGCGCGTCCAGAGCCAGAACGTTTCCTCTTCCAGATCGACCGTCAGCCCGCTGACTTCATGGAGCTTGACGTAGTCGCGCTCGACGACGAATTCGAGTACGTCCGTAACGGTCGGCGAAACCGGCTGCGGCGGCGCGTCGTCCAGGTCGGGGGGCTCATGATGTTCGAGTGCTCGCTGACCTGCGGCGGAAATCGCCGCCGCCAAGTTGCGCAAGTCGTCACGGAAGTCTTGGTTCAAGAAGCGGCGCACCTGCGAACGCTCGGGAGCGTCTTTGAGCTGCTCGTCGAACCAGCCGACCGTCAAATCGCAGAAGCGATCGACGGCCGCCCGCCGATCGTAGATTTCGGCGTCGAGCTTCACGCTGCCGCGAAAACGTTCGAGATACGAGTAGCTGATCCCCAGCGGCGTCGGCACGGCTTCGTAACGGCCGTACCCGCCGACGTCGTCGGGAAGCTTGTCTCGGAACACGCCGCCGAAGGCTTGGCGAATGTCGCCGGGTTGCGACGTGCGCTCGGGATAAAGGCCGTCGAGCCGCGCGAGGTCCGCGTCGGAGAGCGGCAAGTTGCGGCCGGACCCCATTTCGCGCCAGCCGGAGAATCGTCGCTCCAGGCCGTCGGCGGTCGGCTTCATCTGAACGTCGTAGATCGTCTGCTGCCGCTCGCAACCGGACGCCACGAGAGCGAGGGCGACGAACAACGTCGTCCACCGGCCGAGGTTTCGCATGCTCGTAACCTCCCCGTGAGCTTGGCAAACGCGTCGCCGAGTCGTCGGCGTTACGCCTTGCCGAGCGCTTTCGCCATTCGCCCGTAAATGTCGGTCAGTTCCTTTTCGCCGCCGCCGGATACTTCGCTGGTCGCCCAGCCGTCGTAGCCGATCTCGCCTAGCGCCTTCAGCACTTCGGGCCAGTTCTCGTCTCCTTCGCCGATCGGAGTCTTGAAGCCGGTCGCATGGCTGTAGCCTTTGAAGTCGAACTTCACGAGCCGTTTGCCGAGTTGCCGAATCCAGTCGGCGCTGGAGACGCCGTACTTCAGCATGTTGCTGCAATCGAAATACGCGCCGCACCACGGACTGTTGATTTCGTCGACGTAGCGAATCATGTGTTCCGGCTTCGTGATGAAGTCGTTCCACACGGTTTCAATTGCGATCACGACCTTGCACTCTTCCGCCAGCTTCAAGCATTCGCGGACGCCGGCCTGCGAACGCTCCCAGCATTGTTCGAAGTTCTCAACTTTCGGATCGCTCACCTTGCCCGGCACGAGCAAGCACGTATCCGCGCCCACTTTCTGCGCCGCGCGAATTGCTTCTTGTAACGCTCCCACGGCTTTGCGGCGCACCTCTTCGCTCGGGTCGCTCAAACGTTCTTTCCAGTGAACGCTGTCGATCACGCCGTGAATCTTGATTCCCGTCGACTGCGAAGCGGCGACGATTGCCTCCAGATCCACTTCGCCGGGCGCTTGAATTTCGACTCCTTCAAAGCCGATCTTCTTCACGAGTTCGAGCTTCGCTTGCGGCGTCGCATCAGGCACGCGAATCATGCCGTACTTCACGGCCAGCCGGAGCTTGGGTTGTTTTCCTTCTACTGCTGCGGCGGCAAGCTGCGGCAATCCCAACGCTGCGACGCTCGCAACGGCCGAGGATTCGAGGAAGCGGCGACGAGACATATGTCGGAGCATCTGCATGATTGTTCCCGGCAAGAGCGACGGTTATCGTGGCGTGCGACCTGATGATAAATCCCCGCCGCGCACGGAGCAAACTTCCCATGCTCTCCCGCCTCTCGTTGGTCGCAATCGTATTTTGTTTGGTCGGCATCCCCCTCGTTCGAGCCGACGAAAAGGAAGCCGTGCGGCGTCCGGCCGCGTCGCAGCCGCTCGCGGGGACGAAATTACTGGAGTGGGATGGCGATCTCGCAGCCCGCATGGTCGATGACCTGCACGCCTTTGCCGATCGCGAAACGGCGGCGAGCGTGGCGCGGCGCACGAAGCATTTCCGGCCCGACTTCGCAAACCCTGCCGCGTATCAGAAGAGCTTGGAGCCGAATCGCGCCCGCTTGCGCAAGTATCTCGGCGTCGGCGATCCTGAGGCCCGCAATGCCGAAACGCCGGGCTCCGGCTTCGCCGGCGAGTTGCTCGATGAAATGGGGGAAGGTTCGGGGCCGGGCTATACGTCGAGCCATTACGTGCTTCGCGGCCTCAACGGCATTCAAACGGATCTCTACATTCTCAAGCCGGACGTTCCCAAAGACGTGCTCGCGCCGGCGATCATCCTGCTGCCGGATGCCGATCAATCGCCCGAGGCGTTGATTGGAGTGGATGAAAAGTTGCCCGACGTGTCGGCTGTTGCGCGCGAGTTCGTGCAGAGCGGCTTCTGCGTGGTCGTGCCGCGTTTGATCAATCGTGACCATCGGCATTCGACCGTCGCGAAAGGTCTGAAGAAGACGATGCAGCCGCATCGTGAGTTCGTCTATCGTCAAGCGTTTGAAATGGGGCGGCACGTTATCGGCTACGAACTGGAGATGATTCGCACGCTTACCGATTACCTTACGTTCGTCTCTCCCTTTGATCGCCCGCGTCTCGCGGTGGCGGGCTACGGCGAAGGAGGTTTGTTGGCGCTCTACGCGGCGGCCCTGGACCCGCGCCTGGAGGTGGTCGGCGTGAGCGGATATTTCGGCCCGCGCGAAGCCGTGTGGGATGAGCCGATTTACCGCGACGTGTGGGGGCTGCTCGATGAATTTGGCGACGCCGAGCTAGCGGCGATGATCGCGCCGAATCGGCTGATCGTGGAAACCTCGGCCGGTCCGAAAACTTCCGAGCCGCCGAAATCGCCCGACGGTCCGCTGCGCGTGACGCCGGGCACGCTCAAGAATCCGCCGGCGTCGGCCGTGCGCGGGAGGTCGATCGCGCGCTGCGGCTGCTGCCGAAGAAGGCGCCGTGGAAAGAGTCGTTTCAGGTGATCGAACCCGGCAAGGCGGGCGAACCTTGGAGCAAAGCGTTCGTTGCCGCCTTCTGCAAGGCGTACACGCTCGACGTCGTCGCGCCGAAGTTGCCGGAATTGGCAGAGAGCAGCCACGGCAGTCAGTACCCGCCGGAGAAGTGGCAAGAGTTCCTCGTCGGCGAACATGTGGGGCACACTCAGGCCTTGCTCAACGAAAGCGAATTTGTCCGCAAGGATTTTTGGAAGGACGCCGATCGCAAGTCGCGCGATCCGCAAAAGTGGGCGGCGACGCTCGGTCCGTATCGCAAGTCGCTCTACGACGACGTGCTCGGCCGCTTCGAACATCCGCAGCTTCCGCCGAACGCCCGCTCGCGGCAAATCTACGACACGCCCAAGTACCGCGGTTACGAAGTGGTGCTCGACGTGCTGGGCCTCGAAGCCGGCAAGCCCGGCGGCGTGTGGGCTTACGGCATTCTGCTGGTGCCGAAAGATATCAAAGACGACGAGCGCCGGCCGGTCGTCGTTTGTCAGCACGGGCTCGAAGGGAGGCCGGCCGATACGATTCTGCCGGACCTACCCGGCTCGAACTTTTACCATAGTTTCGCAGCCCGACTTGCCGAGCGCGGGTTCGTCACCTTCTCACCGCAGAACCCGTACATCGGCAAAGACCGGTTTCGCACGCTCGTGCGGAAGCTACATCCGCTGAAGAAAACGCTCTGGTCCGTCATCGTTCCGCAGCATCAGCAAATCGTCGATTGGCTCGCCGAGCAGAAGTTCGTCGATCCGGAGCGTATCGCTTTCTACGGCCTTTCGTACGGCGGCAAAACGGCGATGCGCGTTCCGGCGCTGGTCGATCGCTATTGTCTTTCGATTTGCTCGGGCGATTTCAACGAATGGATTCGCAAATGCACGAGCGTGCGCGAGCCGTATAGCTACATGGGAACGCATGAGTACGAGATGTTCGAATTCGACCTCGGCCACACGTTCAACTACGCCGAGATGGCGGCGCTGATCGCCCCGCGGCCGTTTATGGTCGAGCGCGGGCATCGCGACGGCGTCGGCGTCGACGAATGGGTCTCGTACGAATACGCCAAGGTGCGAATGCTCTACGCCGACCTGAAAATCGCCGACCGCACGGAGATCGAATACTTCGACGGCCCCCACGAGATTCATGCGGTGGGAACGTTCGACTTTCTGCACCGGCATTTGAAGTGGCCGATGGAAACGGCTTCGCAGAGCGGCAGTGCCAAATGACTCGACGTGGTTGCACGCTGGCGATTTCGCTCGCGTGCAACCCGACGTCGCCGCCTTATATCTGTGTCCGAGTCCGGAACTACTTCTTCCCCTTCTTCTTCGCGGCCTTCTTGGCCGGTTTGGCGGCGGGGGCTTTTTTGGCCGGCTTTTTGGCCGGAGCCGGAGCAGGCGCCGGGGCGACGGCCTTCTTAACCGCTTTCTTCGCCGGCTTCACGGCCGCAGCGACCTTCGCGGCCGCGGTCTTGGCCGCTTTCTTGACGGCGGGCATTTGCTTCTCGACCGCGGCGGCGGCCTTCTTCATCGGTTGCTTGCCTTCGGCCGAGGCCTTGCCGACCATCGCGCCGGCCACGCCGCCGATCACCGCGCCGACCGGTCCGGCGATCATACCGCCGATCACCGCGCCGCCCACGCCGCCGGCCGTTTGCTTGGAGACTTCCGGAAGATTCACGTTCGGTTGCTTCTTGGGAGCCGACTTCTTCTTAGCCATGGTTGCCTTACGAAAGGGAGAGATTGTTCGCGGAACCGGCCGCACGTCGTATGCCGCGGTTCGCCGCCGCAGTCTAGCAGCCGGCGACAAGCTGTCGAGCGGATTCATCGTCGTCGCCGGACGTTGCTCGTTGCACTGCGACCAACTCGACGAAGTCTCGCCGCGGGCCCGACGCCCGACGTCGATACGGGCCTCGTCTCGATTGGCAACCGGCGTGCCGGCCTGACTATAATGGCCGCTCGTTCGTCCGCCCCTGTCGCTCTCCGCGCTCTTGAGGAGTTCCCGCCATGTCCGCCGCTGATCCATCCGCCGCTTCCGCCGCCGGAGCCGCACCTGCGCAAGCTGCGACCCGCCGAGATTTTCTGCTCTCCGGTGCGGCCGCGACCGCTGCAGCCGCCGCGGCCACGATCGTGCCGGCCCATGTGCTTGGTCGCGAAGGTGCGACGGCCCCGAGCGAGAAGATTACGCTCGGCGTGATCGGTATCGGACCACGTTGCACGTACGACCTGACGGCCATGCTGCAGCTCCCCGACGTGCAGTGCGTCGCCATCGCCGACGTGCAGGCGACGCGCCGCGATGCAGGCAAGAAGCTTGTCGACACGCATTACGGCAACGCCGACTGCAAGCTCTACCGCGACTTCCGCGAACTGCTCGACCGCAAAGACATTGACGCCGTAATCGTGGCGACCGGCGACCGTTGGCATTCCGCGGCTTCGATCCTCGCCGCCCAGGCCGGCAAAGACGTATATAGCGAAAAACCGTGCGGCATCACCATCGCCGACTGCCAAAAGCTGGCCGACGTGATGCATGCCGAGAAGCGCGTCTTCCAGGCGGGTACGCAACGTCGGAGCGTGCCGAATTTTCAGAAGGCCGTGGAACTGGCCCACAACGGCAAGCTCGGCAAGCTTCACACGATGCACGCATCGGTCTACATGCCGGTGCTCGACAACGCTTGGCTGCCGGCCGAACCGACGCCGCCGCGCAACGAAGTCGATTGGAACCTCTGGCTCGGCCCGGCGGCTTGGCGTCCGTACAACAAACGCTACGTGGGGCGCGAATGGCGCGGCGTGTGGGATTTCGACTCGGGCGCTGGCATCTTGGATTGGGGTGCGCACACGGTCGATTTGTGCCAATGGGCGAACAAAGCCGACGACACGCTGCCGATCGAATACGTGCCGACCGATAAGGACATCACCTGCACGTACGCCAATGGCGTGAAGCTGGTGATCGACTTCTTGAGCGATCCGTTCAAGAAGCGCGAGCCGCATTACATCACGCGGCTTGGCACTTGCCCGGTGCGATTCATCGGCGAAGAGGGCTCCGTGGAAACCGGTGACGAGGGGGAGATCGTCGTCTCGTCGGCAGCGCTACAAACCGAGCTTGGCGACACGTACAAACGGGTTCGCGGCCTCGACGTGAGCGCGCATGCCCGCAACTTCTTCGATGCGATCAAGACCCGCGGCACGACGGCGGCGAACGCGGACGTGATGCGCCGTTCGCATCTGGCGGCCCACGCCGCGGCGATCGCCTGGATTTTGGGGCGTAAAGTCCGCATTGATCCGGTGAAAGAAGAGTTCATCGACGACCCGGACGCCAACCGTCTGCGCAGCCGTGCGGCCCGCGATTGGACGGCGTAACGCAGGACCTGCTGAAGTGAGTCGCCTGCCGCAAGTCGTCTTGATCGGGTCCGTGTTGCTCGGCTCCTGGCTCGCGATGCAGGCGATTCATGAGGCGGGCCATGTCTTTGGGGCGTGGCTCACCGAAGGTCGTGTCGAGCGCGTGGTGCTTCATCCGTTGACGATCTCGCGCCACTGACTTGGCGGAGAATCCGCGACCGCTGGTCGTCGTGTGGGCCGGGCCGATTGTGGGCATCATTGCGCCGCTCGTCTTTTGGGCGTCGGCCGCAGCAGCGCGGCTCTCATGGGCGTTCGTCCTGCGTTTCTTTGCCGGGTTTTGCCTCGTCGCCAACGGACTCTATATCGGCGTCGGGTCTCTGGATCGCGTCGGCGATTGCGACGTCATGCTCCGCCACGGTTCGGCGCCGTGGCAACTCCGGCTTTTCGGCACGCTGACGGTGCCGGTCGGCCTATGGCTTTGGCACGGTCAGGGTCGGCACTTCGGGTTCGGTTCGTCGGGCGGACAGGTCGATCGACGAGTTGCCTTTGGTGCGCTGGTCGTGTGTATCATGTTGCTAACGTTGGGAGTTATCGTCGGCGGTCGATGAACTTAAATGGAAGCGCTGCGTTGTACGAGGTGACGTTCAGCAGTGAGCAAATCAGACGTTTCATCGCCCGATCCCAACGCCGCGGCTTCCGACGCCGTCATGGAAGAGTTGCGGAAGCTGGGGCTGACGCACGAATGGTCGAGTAACTTTCGACCGACGTACGGTGAACTGCTCGACTGGGAAGGTCCGGCATCGCGAAACCCGGATAGAAGCCATGGTCGGGCGAATGATGCGACGTTGGACGTTTTACGGTTCGTCCCGCGTCTAAGGTCTTTAGATATCTCTTCCACTGACGTCACGGACGACGGCATGGCGACGCTGCGTTACGTGCCGGAGCTGGAATGTATTGACCTGACGAATACCATCATCAGCGACAAAGGTGTTCGACACTTGACGGCGCATCGCCGCCTAAGACGTTTTGTCGCTATGCACGCTCGCGTAACAATTGTCGGCGAACGTATGATCCAGTCGTCGGCGCCCGGTTGCGATGCATCGATTGGTCGCCAGATATGGTCCGGAGTCGTTAGGTCGTTTGAGGATCGTTGGCTTACGATGGAAGACCGGAGCGGCCGAATTCACACGGCCTATGTCGGCGATAGAGAACTCAAGCATTTTGCCGACGAACTTGCCGATCCTGTCGGACGTCGCGTCGGTATTTGCTTAGGAGAGCCGCCGGAACGAAATTTCTTCCGGGCGTTTTATAAATTGGAACCGTCGTCCGACTCGTGATGCCGGCTCAGCGCAAGAACTCCGGCAGCAGCTTTTTGAGCCGGTCGCGCATGCCCGGTGGTTCGGCGGGCGGAGGGGCGATCGGGCGGCGCTGCTGATCCGGCCGGCGCGCCGTCAGCGGTGCGGCGTCATCGGTCGCCGGCGGCGCTTGGGCCGTGAGGAAGCGGGCCCAGGGGCCTTCGAGTAATCGATTGCATTCGCCGAGTTCGCCCCGCTCGAGCTTGAGTTCGGCGAGCGTGATCAGCTTTGAAAGTTGCAATCGTTCCGCTTCGGTGAAATCGAGATCGACGAGTCGCACGTCGTCGACGTCCAGCGTGCCGGGCCCGGTGAGTTCGATGCGGACGCGAAGTCGATCGCACTGCCGCGTCGGCAAATCGTGAACTTGAAACACGAATTGCCGCCACTGGCCGTCGAGCGGCGCGGCCTCCGAACCTTCGATGGTGGCGAAGCGGTAGAACCCGGCGGAGTCGTCTGAAGTCGGCGTTCCTTCGAGCACGAGCCGTACCGGCGCGACGGAGCCTTGCGGCACGCGCAGCCATGCGGACAGGGCCATGCGCCCCACGGCGTCGATCCTCGCAGGCTCGGCCGCGAGCGTCGCTCCCGCTTCGTCGGCAATCAATCGACCCGCCCCGTTTCCGGCGTGCGGTTTATCGCGAACGACCTGAAATCGGCCGTGTTCGCCGACGAGTCGCCACGCTTCCACGGCGGCGTCGCTCTCGAATCCGGCGTCGGCGAGCGGTACGTCATGCGACGTTCTTTGCAGTGCGGTAAGGCCCGACCAAAGCTTGCGCACGCGCGCGGCGAGTTGTTCGGTGACTTCCGGCGCGATGTTCACGTGCGGTTCCAACACGACGACGTGCGACGCTAAGAAGCTGCCTCCCACGACGTCGTATGGTTCCAGCCGTGCCTGCCAGCGGCGCACGCCGGGCTTCGGCGAAGCGCCTCCTTGTGACGCATCCAGCCAGCCCGCTTGTTCGGCCGAATGAGCGAAGCCGCGCCACGCACAATCGACGGGAGCCTCGATGTCGAGCGTGATCGTGACCGGCCACGGCGCGTCGTTCGTCACGTAGAGATACGTGGAATCATGACGAGCCAAGGTTCGCACGGCGACGTAGCTCGGTGCGCCGGTGATCGACGTGAACTTTTCGGCCGGCAGCGCTCGCAACACGCCGGCGATGCGGCGCACTTCGTCATGTCCGTCGAGCGCGGGGGAGCGCCTCCTTCGGCGACGACCACGGCGTCGAGCGTCGTGAGTTGATGTACGAGCACGCGGCGCGCAGCATGGCCCGACGGTGAACATGGCGCGACGATGCGCGGCCGCGCAGGTTGAAACGGACTTTGCCGTGCGAACGACGAGAGTTCGATTTCTCGCGGCAGGTGATAAGCGAGTCCCGCCGGTTCCGCCGCCGCGCGCCGCGGCATCCAGCGCTTCGCTGCGTAAGATTTCATGTGCCGCGGCAAACTCGGCCGGCCGATCCGAAGCGGCGACCGTTTGGTAGGGACGGAGCCAGACGACTCCGGGGAGTTGTGTGAGCTGCGCCGGATCGATGCCGGCTTCGAGCCACGTTTGTTCGGCCGTCGGGGCAGGGGGCAACGTCGGACGAAGCCGCGCGGCGACGTCGGGATGGTCCCAGGCATGCGCACGACCAGAAACAAGCGGCGCGCCGGGTTGCCCTGCGACGTCGTTCGGGCGAGACTCGCGAACAACTTGGCGTGTTCGCCGGCTCGCCAAGCGAGCCAAGCCGCGCGATGCTGGTCGAGCACTTTCGTCGGAAGCTCGGCGTCGGCCGTTTGCTCGTCGATCGATAGTCCGGCGTCACGGATAAATCGTCGCAGTGTGGCGGAGTCGGCTCCATGATCTGCGCCGGTCAGTTGTAGCGACGCGGCTGAACTTAGGTGCATGGCGACGCCGGCGAGCGACCGATGCCGGCCGTAGCGCGCGGTGAATTCCGCGATGATCGCTTCGAATTCCTTTCCCACGCGCGGGCGTAGCGGATCGTAGAGCGGGGCGGTACTTTCCGCACCCCGCACGGTCGCACGTCGCAAAGATACGGGGTCTTCCTCGCCGGTTTCCAGCGCGCTGCGCCGCAAGGCTTCCAATCGAGGGAGCGGCGCTGCAAGGTCCAGCGCCGGCACGAGCCGTAGACCTTCGCGATCGAACATCCGCAGCAGTAGCTCGAGCACGTCTTTCCGCAGCGGGTCTTGAGCGGAGTGGAAGTGCAGGCCGGTGTCATGTCGTGAAGAGGGCTCGAGGCAGCTCGCTCGGGTAGATCGCACTCCCCTCGGATGCGACGGTAACGATCGCGCCGTTGTAGCCGGCGAACGTCAGGTACTCGACCACGCGGCGAGCCCCTTCGTAGAACGTCAGCCAATCGTCGAGCGGTCGCGCTGCGTCGGGTCCGTATTCGTCGCCGGCCGAGTCTTGCGAAAACGCTTCGGTGAACTTCGGTCGATCGAAGTAGGCCGCCAACAATCGGCCTTCGGCGCGCGAATCGGGCAAATGCACGTGCGGCAGCGATGCGAAATCGTCGGTTTGCCAAGGGCGTGCGACCAGCGGAGCGGCGCGCGGGCCGAGTAGGCGGAGCTTACCGTAGGCCGCTGGTGCGTCGTGGCGGCGATTCATCACGACCACGAGCGGCGTCGCCGTTTGCGGCCACACGACGAACCGCTTCGTCAGCCGCCGCGCAGGTCCCGAGGTTTCGCTCGCATCGACGAACAGACCCTGATCGACGCTGATCGGCCGCAGAGCGCCGGCCGCGTCAGGTTCGAACATGCTGATGCCCAGCGATTGGGCGACGTCGCTCGGGTACTCGATCTCCAAGAAGTGCGGAGCTCCCGGCCGCGAAACGGTAAACGGGTAGGCTTGCCAAGTGAGGTCATCGACGAGCGGCCGGCCCAGCGCATCGGCCGAAGGGGGCAACTCAACGAACAGCCCGGCCGATGTGCGACGCCCCTGAATCCGGCAATTCCCCAGCGGCCCGCCGCGCAGCGCCGGCGGCAAGGCCGCGCTGCGCGCACGGTCCCACCAACCGGGACTCGCCGGATCGATTTCTTCGAGCACCGGCGGATCGGCGACGGTTTGCGACCTTCGGCTCGGCGGCTGTTGCGAAAGGACGACGATCTGCAACTTCCGGCGCTCCGTCGGTCCGGCGATGTGCAGCCGTGACGAAAGGTCCCGCCGCGCCAACTCGAGCACGACGTCGTACACGCCTTCTTCATCGGGCAGGTGCAGCGACAGCGGCACGGTCGGCCAAGCGCCGTCGTCGTCCGGTACCGCGAGGTCGGTCGTGTCGTTCCAGAGTGCTTTGGATTGCCGCGCACGGTGCAGGGCCGCGGTCAGCCGGAGCGCCGTACCAGATTCATAGCCGAGCAGGTGCGGACGAATCTTAAGTTCAAGCAGTTCACCCGGCGTGAAGATCACGTGGTCGCGATCGAGCGCGGCTTGAAGTCGGTCGCCCGGCGCACGACGGACCGAGATGCGGTTGCCGCCGAGTTCGGGCAACTCCGTGATCGACGTTTGTTGCACGACGCCGGCGAGCGGCACTTCGATCGCACGGGTCGCGGTAGCGCCGGTCGTGCTTGTCGATTGAAGGCGAATCGCTAACTTCGCGTCAGCTTCGGCGGTGACTGTTACGTCGACGCCGTCGTAAGTTCGCGGGCCGCGCGGGACGAGGTGGAGCTCTCCGTCGTCCAAGTACGATGAGCCGGGAACGTCTGGCTCCATGCCGAGCGCGACGAAGTCGGAAAGTTCTCCGCCGGCGACGCCGATCAGCCCGGCGAACGAGCAGGCCTCGCCGCCGCCCCATTCGATGCGAAGACGAATCTCGACCGGCGATTGCCGAGCCTTATCATTCGCCGGTTCGGGCACCTCGGCCGCTACGACAAGGAGCGCGCAGCCGCACGCGCCGATCAGGCCGCAAACGGCGACCAGTCGACGAGCAAGCACGGCGAGCGGACGTCCTTGTCCGAGCATGGGTAACACGAAAAGCCGAGCGCAACAGACCGACGGCGTCCTGCCGACGGCGACAAACTGTCGAAGTATACGCGCCTGGGTAGCGTACTCCTATGCCGCAGCGGCTTACGTTTCGTCGAGCCGCCAGCGATGCCGGCAACGATGCGTTAGGAAATGCCGTGTAGGAGTTCATCGGCCAACGGAGGCGGAGCATTGCCGGCGGCCGCAGCCGTGCGGAATTCTTCAATCGCGGCATGCAGACCCGCAACGATGTCGCGACAACGATCGGCCACGTCATTCGCTTCCCAAGCGTCATCCGGCTTGGCGAAGAGCTGTTCGGCTGGCGTTTCGAGTTCGTCCGCGTCATCGCTTTCCATTTGTCCCGACGACTCCTCAAACGTCCGCAGATACCAAGCCGGCGTACGGATGCCGATCTCCGTCGGTCCGCCGTCGGCCGTAGGCGCGCCCGACACCAAGGCCCGATCGCGCCACACGGCCGTCGGTTCATCCACGAGCGGCAGCACGCTGCGCGGCTTCGCGTCTGTCGGCGTTGTGTCGTTCGACGCCATGTCGTGCGATTCGACCGGTTCGAGCAGTTCCGCCAGCGTGTGATACCAATCGCTGGATTGGACCAAAGCTTGGCTGCGGCGCAACCGGCCGCGCCCGCCGGGCAGTCGGAGCATGCACGCCGTCTGTACCAATTCGGCGTACACATGTTCGTCGAACGGGCCAACCGCGCCGTGTTCTCCTAGCGCCATTCCGCGCGGCGAGAGCAACACGACGGCCGTGTTCGCCGCGAGGCCGGCTTCTTCCAGATGTTCCAAGAAGCCGCCGAGGCACTCATCAATGTGCGTCACTTGGCCGGCATAGGCCTGGGAGATGCCGAAGCGTTGATCAAGGTCGACGTCGTCGGGCAACCGCTCGTGCGGCACCGCGGTGAAGTCCGGCGGCGGCGGATCGTCCTCATCCACGTAACGCTCGCGATACTCGCGAGGCGCATCCCACGGACCGCCCAGCGCTCGAGCATGCAGCCACAGAAAAAACGGCTTCGCTTCATTCGTCGCGTCGGCGCTCGTGCGTTCGATCGCCTCGGCAAAGATGCGAGCCGCGTGCGTCGCAGCGGCGTCCGCGGCCGGCGGAATATCATCGGCGGCTGGTTCCAATTCCACCGCTTCGTCAAACGCCGCACCGGCGGGATGCTCGGCCACCAGCGGCTCGTCCGTCACCAAGACGGTGCGCCGTCCCGAGGCGCGGGCCCGTTCGACGAGCGCCGCATGACGCGGGGCTGCTGCGTCCAACCGTCGCTGCCAAAGCGACGTCCCGTACCACCAACTGTCGTACGTGTTTTGCAGATCGGTCGATTCGGCCAGCGCTTGGGCGAAGACGAAACCTTCGGCCGCGAGGCGATCCATGGCGGGCGTGGCCGTCCACGTATTGCCGTAGCAACCGAGGTAGCCCCAATGCAGACGGTCGAGCACGATGCAGGCGATGTTCATCATGAGCGGCAGTTTACCAGCGCACGGCCTACGGTGCGCAGCGTGCCGAGGTTGTCGAAACTTTTTCCGGACACGGGTTTGCGCCGCCGTCGATCGCGGTTAGAACACGACTAGCGCCGTCGCGTGCGGCGCTTTCTCTTTCGCGTCGGCCCGGCGCTCTGCCGCTGTTCGTCGCTATCCGTTTCCTGTCGCATTAACGGCCTTAACGGTCGGCGGAGTACGGCGATGCACGATCATCACGCTTTTTTGCAGACCTTGGTTTTGGTGCTCGGCGTCGGCGCCGCGGCGACGGTGTTGTTTCAATGGCTCCGTCAGCCGGTCGTGCTCGGCTATTTGTTGGCCGGCATGATCGTCGGCCCCAACGTGCCGATTCCGATTCAAGTGGCCGATCCGCAGGTCGTGCAAACGTTGGCCGAACTGGGCGTGATTCTGCTCATGTTCTCGCTGGGCATTGAGTTCAGCTTGCCGAAGCTGATGCGCGTCGGCGGCACGGCGGGCTTCGTCGGTATCATACAGTGCAGCTTCATGCTCTGGATCGGCTATCTCACCGGTCAGGCTTTCGGTTGGTCGAAGCTGGCGAGCATCTATGCCGGTGCCGTGATCGCCATCTCCAGCACCACGATCATCGTCAAGGCGTTTGAAGAACAGAAGATCAAAGAGAAGTTCACCCAGATCGTCTTCGGCATTCTCATCGTCGAAGATCTCATCGCCATCTTGCTGCTCACGATCTTGCGTCCCTTAGGAGGCGGCAGCGAACTCTCGACTTGGGAAATCGTCACCACGATCGGCCGGCTGTTCTTCTTCCTCATTCTGTTCATGGTGATCGGCCTGCTCACCGTGCCGCGCATTATGCGAGCCGTCGTGAAGCTCGGTCGGCACGAAACGACGATCGTCACGAGCATCGGCACGGCGTTCGGCTTGGCGTTTTTGGCTGAAGAATTCGGCTACTCGGCCGCACTCGGGGCGTTTCTGGCCGGAAGCTTGGTCGCCGAATCGGGTGTGGAGAAAACGATCGAAGAACTTGTGGAGCCTGTGCGCGACGTCTTCGCCGCCATCTTCTTCGTTTCCGTCGGCACGATGATCGATCCGCATCAGATCATCGAGCATTGGGCCGTGGTGCTGACGTTCATTCTCGCCGTCGTGTTCGGCAAGATTTTCTCCGTGACGTTCGGCTGCCTGCTCTGGGGCCGGAGCTTGCAAACGTCGCTCAAGTGCGGCATGTCGCTCGCGCAGATCGGCGAATTCTCGTTCATCATCGCCTCCGTCGGCATTGCCACGAAGGCGACCGACGGCTTGCTCTATTCCGTCGCCGTGGCCGCTTCGGGCATCACCACGCTGCTCACTCCTTGGCTTATCCGTGCTTCCGACGGTACGGCCGCCTTCGTCGACCGCAAGCTTCCGCGCCGCATCCAAACGTTCCTCGGCCTATACGGTTCGTGGATCGCCAAGCTCGGCGAGAGTCCCACCGACGTGCGCCGCATCCGCATCCGCCGCTTCGTTCGCTGGCTCGCGGTCGACACGGCGATCTTGGCCGTGATCGTCGTCGGCGCGGCGTTGGAGATGGAACCGGTGAGCACGTACGTTCGCGACTTGCTCGGCGTCCCGCAACGCGTGGCCGAAGTCTTAACGGCGCTCGGTGCGTTGGCCGTCGCCTCGCCGTTTCTCATCGGCATGTTACGGATGGCCCGCTTCTTGGGTTTCGAAATCGCCAACCTCGCCTTTCCGCCGGCCGACAAAACCGCGCCCGACTTGGCAGCCGCGCCTCGCCGGTTGCTCGTCGTCACCGTGCAGTTAGCAATCGTCGTCGTCGTCGGCTTGCCGCTCGTGGCGATCACGCAGCCGTTCCTGCCGCCGCTACAAGGAGCGATCGTGCTGGTGCTCGTGCTCGCGCTGTTGGCCGTTTCGTTCTGCGCGGCGCGGCGAACTTTCAGGGGCATGCGAAGGCGGCCGCTCAACTCATCGCCGAAGCCTTGGCGTCGCACACGCGTAACGAACGGGCTTATCACGTGGCGAAGAACCCGTTGGCCGAAGTCAATCGCTTGATGACCGGCCTCGGTTCGGCCGAACCGATCTTGTTGCGCGACGGCAGCCCGGCCATCGGCAAGACGCTTGCCGAAATCAATCTCCGCGGGCTTACCGGCGCGACGATCGTCGCCATTCAGCGCGGCGAGGCGGCGGTGCTCGTACCTGCCGGAAATGAAATGTTGTCGGCCGGCGATTTATTGGCCGTCACCGGCACGGAAGAATCGTTGGAAGCCGCGCAAGTTGTTGGAGCCGGCTCCCGTCGAAGCCGTTTGATTGCATGGCCGCGACCCCCTCTCACGGCGCTGTTTCTGTCGCTCCGCAAGCCCTGAATTTACGCCATTTTCGTGCGGACACGCCCGGCCCTTGACTTCGCAAATGCGAATCGGATACTCACGGTTTCGGTTCGCCGTTTTGCAGTCATATAGTGTCGTCGTGTTCTTGGCATCGGCCTAAGTGCGCGAGCCTGCGACACGTTCTCATTTGAGGAGCCTTCGACATGCGTCGTGCCAAGATTTCCATCATCGGTGCCGGCAACGTCGGCGCGACTGCGCCGACTGGTGCGCCGCCGCCGAACTCGGCGACGTGGTTCTCTTGGATGTTCCGCAAACCGAAGGCATGCCGAAGGGCAAGGCGCTCGACCTGATGCAAGCCTCGCCCATCATGGGCTTCGACTCAAACATCGTCGGCACCACGTCGTATGAAGACACCGCGAAGAGCGACGTCGTCGTGATCACGGCCGGCATCGCCCGCAAGCCCGGCATGAGCCGCGACGATCTGCTCGGCACGAACGCCAAGATCATGACGGCCGTCGCGACCGAAGTGAAGAAGACTAGTCCGGACGCCGTGGTGATCGTCGTCAGCAATCCGCTCGACGCCATGGTCCAACGCGCCTTCCAAGTCACCGGGTTTCCGCCGGCCCGCGTCGTCGGCCAGGCCGGCGTTCTCGATACGGCCCGCTATCGCACGTTCCTCGCCATGGAACTCGGCGTGAGCGTGGAAGACATCCAAGCCATGTTGCTCGGCGGCCACGGCGACACGATGGTGCCGGTGCCGAGTTGCACGTCGGTCGGCGGCATTCCGGTCACCCAACTCATCAAGCCGGAACGCTTGGCGGAAATCGTGCAGCGTGCTCGCGTCGGCGGTGCGGAAATCGTCGGCTTGTTGAAGACCGGCAGCGCTTACTATGCTCCGGCCGCCGCCACCGCGCAGATGGTTGAAGCCGTGGTTCGCGACAAGAAGCGGCTCATTCCGTGCGCCGCCTATTGCGATAAGGAATACGGCGTCGGCGGCTACTACGTCGGCGTGCCGGTCATCCTCGGCACCGGCGGCGTCGAGAAGATCATCGAACTGCAACTCACCGCGCAAGAGAAGGCCGACATGCAAAAGAGCATCGACGCGGTGAAAGAACTCGTCGGTGCGATGGGTAAGATCGTCGGCTAGATTTTTTGACGACGTTGTCGAGGCCGGCTGGGGCAAGGCACTGCGGTGCCCCAGTCTCTTGGTCTTCTGGTCTTAGTCTGTTACTCCAGACCTGGCCACACTTGGCTTTTGCCGGCAGTGCCGGCACTTCGCATCGGCCGACGTTGACACTTTTGCCGCGCTCCGTTTAGAGTCCGGCTGTTGCGGCGAGGAGCGTCGCATTGCCAGGAAGGCTTCCGCGCGGTCGGCTCGCGGCCCGCGGCCCCATCTTGTGTTTTGCCACCCGTTCGGGAACAACCTGATGAATCGTCTCGAATCGCTCCTCGAGAAGAGCGGCGCCGCCGGCTCGGCGGCTTCGTCGCTCGGCCAAGACCTCGATTTGACGGATTTCGGCGCGGCCACGGCTCGCAAAGCCGCCGTTGATCATCCCGCCACGGTCTTCGGCCCCGTTCACTATGAACGCAACTACGCTTATCCGCTGATCGTCTGGCTGCACGGCGCGGGGCAGAATGAGCGGCAGCTCGTCAAGATCATGCCGCTGGTGAGCCTACGCAACTACGTGGCGGTCGCCCCGCGCGGCGTACGTCGGGCTGATGCGACGGCCGCGGCCCGTCAGGCTTTCACTTGGACCGAACACGGCGGTGATTTCGATCTCGCGCAACAGCGCGTATTTGAACTCATCGACGAGGCCCGCCGCCAGTATCATGTGGCTCGGCATCGCATTTTTCTGGCCGGCGCCGATGTCGGCGGAACCACGGCCTTGCGTCTCGCGCTGGCGCACCCCGATCGCTTTGCCGGCGTGCTCTCGCTCGGTGGAACGTTCCCGGCCGGCCGTTCGCCGTTGGCTCGGCTCGTCGAAGCCCGCCGGCTACCGATCTTCTTGGCCTACGGTCGCGAAGACGCCGCGTTTTCCGACGACGCCGTCGAATCGCAGCTCAAGCTGTTTCATGCCGGCGGACTGCAAGTAACGCTCCGCCAATACCCGGGCGCAGCAGGCATCGCGCCGCAAATGCTCTCGGACATGGATCGCTGGACTATGGATCTGGTGACCGGCGCTCCGGCCCGCGCTTGCTAGCCTTCTTGGCGAGATACCTCGCTAGATCACTTCTCGCTCCCTAAGAAGACGCCTCGGTGCATCTTCGTACTCGTCGCCGGATTCGCGTCATCTCTTGACGCCTCGCGAAGATCGCGGGTACAAGTCGCCCGCATTTTCCCATCCTGCCTGCTTGTATGCGCGAAATTCGCGCGTCGCACAGGCGGGCACTTCGCGTCTCACTTCGTTCGCTTCTGAAGCCTCGCCTCGGTCGCCGTTCGTAAACGCTCGTCGGCGTTTGCACTGCGCACCCGTGCAATGCGCGTCGAGTTCGCCATGTCGAAACCTGCCGCCAAACCTGAAGAAGCCGCGGTCGAGAAGCCGTCGCTGATTCAGCGTTTGCGCAACTTGCCGACTTGGGTTCGCCGGCACAGCGTCAAAGCGGCGATTCTTTTCTCGATCATCTTTTCGCTCATGGGGGCCACGCTGTTCGGCTGGGCCGTGATCAGCGCCAAGCAACGGCAGATCGCCAAAGAACTGGCCTACACGCCGAAAGACATCTACGCGGCGATCGACGACGGCGACCTTCCCAAGGCCCTCCAAATTGCGCAACACGTGGCTCGTACGGGCAACGTGTCTATTCACGACGCCGGAGCTCCTGCGTACTTATTCGGCCTCGCCGCGCTGAAGAAAGCCGATACGCCGCTCGAAGCCCAACAGCACCGCGCTTATCAGATTGCCGCGCATTGGTTCGAAGAGGCCTATCACAAAGGCGTGCCGCCGGAGCGTCGGCCGGAACTCGTCTACCTCACGGCGAAGAGCTTGTACTTGTCGCGGCGTTTCACCGAAGCGGTGCCGCTGTTGCGCAAGGCGCTGCCGATCAATAAGCAGTTTGCCGTGGAGATCCGCCGCTATCTCGGTCGCTCCTTGTTTCTGCAGGCGACGCCCGATTTTCCGCAGGCCTTGGCCGAAATCACTTCGCTGCTCGATCAGAAGCGGCTTGAGAAGGAAGACCTCCGCCGCGCGCTGACCGACCGTGCGGAAGTGCTGCTGCGCTTAGGGCGGCTCGACGACGCACGGCACGACATCGCCGCGATTCCTGCCGACACGCGCGAATTCGCGGAAGGCGTGTTGCTCGAAGGTCGCATCTGTCTGCAAGAGGCACGGCTCGCCTCCGGCGTGAAAGGCGAGGCTGCGTTGGAGTCTCCTTCCTGTTTGCAGCCGCTTCCGGAACTCACGCCCGAAGTCGAACGTAAGCTCAACGCGGCGCTGCTCAAGGTCGACGAAGCCAAGAAGCTCGACAAGCTTTCCTCGCCGCTAACGCCGCAGTCGTACTATGTCGCCGGTTTGTGCGAAGACATGCTCGGCAAAGTCGACGCCGCGACGATCAGCTTCAACCAAGCGTATCGTCGGGCCGTCGATTCGCCCGAAGGTTTCGCAGCCCGCATCCAATCGGCCCACTTGGCCCGACGTCGCAACTTGGCCGACGACGCCGTGACGCTCTACGACGAAGTCTTCCAAGAGATCGGCCCGCCGATCCGTTACAGCAACCGTTGGTTGTCGCTGCCGGAGCTTAAGTCGTGCATGCTGGCGACGTATCAAGACTTCTTCCACCGTAAGCAGTTCGCGGCTTCGGCCAATTTCGCCGACCTGCTGCCGCGGCTTCTTGACGAAGACCTGGCCGTGCAGCTTGCGGCCGACGCACACGCCGCCTGGGCTCGTCAACTCGTAAGCGAAGGACCGGGCGGACGCTACTTAGAACGTCACCCGCCGGAAGACGTGCGCAAGCAATACCGCACGGCTTCGAAGCTCTACGAACGTTTGGCCGAGCTGCGGTTTACGCAACGCGATTACTCGGAAAACATCTGGATCGCCGCGAAGTACTCGTTACAAGGTCGCGATTACGACAACGCCTCGCGCTTGCTGCGAAAGTATTTGGAAATTGAATCTCGCAATCATCATGCCGAAGCGCTCGTCGGCTTGGCGGAAGTGATGCTCACCAACGAGCGGCAAGCGGAAGCGCTCGCGTTGCTCAAGCAATGTCTCGATACGTTCCCTCGCGACGCGGCCGTGTTTCGCGCACGCTTGCTCCTAGCCGACTTGTACGGCGAGATGAATCAATGGGAGCCGGCAGAGAAGATCTTGCTTGAGAATCTGAACTCCGAAACGTTGACGCCGAACTCCGAAGAGTGGCGGCGCTCGCTCTTTTCGTTGGGACGATTGCTTTACGATCGCGGGCGCTATCCCGAAGCCGCGGCCCGGCTCGATGAAGCGGTGCAGCGCTACTCAAACGATCCCGACGCGATTGAAGCTCGTTACTGCGCCGGCGAAGCACATCGCCGCGTCGCACAACGCATCGCCGACGAGGTTCCGCCGAACGCGTTGCCTGCCGAGCGGGCCAAGTTGCTCCGCGAGACGGCAAGCCAATTTGAGAAAGCGTTGCTGTTGTTCGACGAAACCATCGTCGCGGCCCGCAACCCCGACAACCTCGCGGGCGACGAAGCCGGGCGGCTCGCAATGTTGCGCAATGCGCTGTTCGGCCGCGGTTCCATACTTCACGCGCTCGGACGTTACGAAGATTCGCTGCGGGCGTACCAAACCGCGATCTCGGCGTTTCCGCAATCGCCCGCCGTGCTCGATGCGTACCTGCAGATGGCCGACTGCCATCGTCGTCAGCAGCGGCTCGTCGAAGCCCGCGGCACCGTCGAACAAGCCAAGCTGATGTTGAATCGTTTGCCGAAAGACGCTCCGTTCGCCGCCGTGAGCAACTACAGCCGCGAAGAATGGGCCAAGTTGCTCGATACGCTCAGCGCCCTGTGATTCCTTTTCGTCACTTGCCGACCGCCGACTTATGACGCTCGATCCCACACAACTGGCCGCCTTGATGCACGTCAAGCACGAATGCCTGACGTTGTTGCGCGTGCTCGGCTTGCGGCAACGCGAGCTGATCGACGCCGGCGAAATGACGCGACTTCTAGAACTCTTGGCGGAGAAGCAGCGGACGATCCACACGCTACAGCAAACCGAGCAGGCGCTTGATCCGTTTCGTCAGGAAGACCCCGCCGGTCGCGCTTGGCCGAGCGAAGCGCAACGTTTGCACTGTGCGGGCCTCGTCAGCCGGTGCGACGCGCTATTGGCCGAAGTCCTGGAATGCGAACGGCTGTGCGAAGAAATGCTCCGCGGCCGGCGCGACGAAACGGCCCGTCAACTTTCCGACGTGCAAACGGTCGGCGCCGTCCACGGCGCGTACACTGCCTCGAACGTCTCCACTGCGTCCACGCTTGACCTGTCGGTCGATTACTGAGGTGCCCCATGACGGAACATGTGCAACCCGACGGCGAACCCAAGGCCGACGAATTCCTCGGCGGTCCGGCTTCGATTCCGTCGCACCAGTGGCAAACGATCATCGACGCGTGGCAAGAGGCCGCGGATCGATTGGAGCAGACGCACGTCGCTTTGCGCGATGAGGTGGCCCGCCTCACGAACGAGCTGGCCGTGAAGAATCGTGAACTGGCGGTGCAAGAACCGGCTCGCCGATCTCGGGCAGATTGCGTCGCACGTGGCGCACGAAGTCCGCAACAATCTCGTCCCCGTGTCCCTCTATGCAGGCGTGCTGCGTCGGCAATTGGCTGATCAGGCCGATTCGCTCGACGTATTACAACGGATCGAAACCGCGCTGACCGCACTCGATGCGATGGTGCACGACATGCTCAACTTCACGGCCGAGCGCACGCCGCGGCCGACGACTTTCCCCGTTCGCGGTTTGCTCGACGAAATCATCTCCGGCCTCGCGCCGCAATGCTTGGCTCAGGGTATCCACGTCGAAGTCGACGCCGCCGCGGCGCTCACGGTCGACGCCGATCGCGAATCGCTCCGTCGCACGCTGCTCAACTTGGTCCTGAACGCCATCGACGCCATGCCCAGCGGCGGCGATCTGGTACTTACGGCCGTCGGTTGCCGCGATACCGTCGAGATCGAAGTCGGCGATTCCGGCCCGGGCCTTTCCGACGAGGCCCGGCGTCGTGCGTTCGAACCGTTCTTCACGACCAAATCCAGCGGCATCGGGTTGGGGTTGGCGATCGTGCAACGTCTCATGGAAGCCCACGGCGGCGGCATAACCGTTTGCAACTGTCCGGAAGGTGGGGCGGCGTTTACCGTTCGCTTGCCGCGCCGCACGCAAAGCTTGAGGGCCGCCGCATGACCAAGCCGTCGCTGAAACTTCACAGTTCCGGATCTCCCGCAGCCCGCGTCTTCGTCGTCGATGATCACGCTTCGGCGCGAATCGGTGGCGTTTACTTTGAAACAGTCCGGCTACGCCGTGCAAAGCTGCGCGAGCGCCGTCGAAGCCTTGAAGCTGCTTGAGCGAGAGCCGGCCGACGTCGTCGTCACCGATTTGAAGATGCCGGGCCTGAACGGACTTGAGTTCCTGGCCGAACTCAAGCGCCGTAAGCACGCTGCGCAGGTCATCTTGGTCACGGCCTACGCCACGGTCGAAACGGCCGTCGAAGCGATGCGTCGCGGCGCGTTCGACTTTCTCGAGAAGCCGTTTGCCTTGGAAGCCTTGGAAGAACTCGTCGGCCGTGCCGTTCGCGCGGGACGCGATTCGGGCCTTTCGGCGACGACGACAACAGCGGCCACGGCGGATGATCTCGCCTTACGCACGCCCGCCATCATCGGCAACAGCCCGCAAATGCAAGCTTTGCGCGTGCGGCTGGTTCGCGCCGCGGCCACGGAAGAAACCGTATTGATCACGGGCGAAAGCGGTACCGGCAAAGAATTGGTCGCTCGGGCCGTGCATGCCTTGGGAGCCCGCAGCGAGCGGCCGTTCGTCGGGCTGAACTGCCCGGCGATGTCGACGCACCTGATGGAAAGCGAACTCTTCGGTCACGAGCGTGGCGCGTTCACCGGCGCCGAAGCCCGGCGTGCCGGCCGTTTCGAAGCCGCGACCGGCGGAACGCTGCTGCTCGACGAAGTCACCGAGCTCGATCTGCCGCTGCAGGCCAAGTTGCTCCGCGTCTTGCAAGAGCGAGCCTTCGAGCGAGTCGGCTCTAGTGAATCGATTGCCGTCGACGTGCGCGTCGTAGCGACGACCAATCGTGACCTGCGGCAGGCCGTCGGTGAAGGGAAGTTTCGTGAAGATTTGTACTATCGGTTGGCCGTCATCCCGCTGGCGGTTCCCCCCTTGCGCGAACGGGTCGGCGACGTTCCCGAACTGCTTGAGCACTTCTTGAAGCAAGCCGCGGAACGGGTCGGCGGCGAGCCGGTCGTGTTGTCGCGCGGCGCCTTGGACATGCTCGGCGAATATTCGTGGCCGGGGAACGTGCGCGAATTGCAGAATTTGATGACTCGGGCGACCGTGCTCGGCGGTGCAGGTGCGATCTCCGCCGATGAACTCCGACCCTGGCTCAATGGCGAATCGTCCGTTGCGGGCGC